>NZ_CP075889.1:0-147500 GCF_018604145.1 Paenibacillus agaridevorans
AAATGACAAATAGCGATGTCGGCAGTCTCCATCTATACGACAAAGAAGGCTTGCCGCTTTTTGGCGAGCAGGGGAAGGATATGCTGCTGGTCCGGTCCGATTACTTGGGCTGGTCCGTGGGCACTTCGATCGGGCAGTCTGGCTCGCTTGCATGGGCATCCACGATTTCCATGTGGTGGATCGTATTCGGCTTGTGCGCGGTTTTGATGGGAACATTGGCCATCATCCTCATTTCGTTCAAACAATCGAAGCCAATAGAAGAGATTTCCCGGCAAATATTAAGTTATGTGGATCAGGCGTTCGGCAAAAAAAAGAAAGACAGAAATGACGATTTTACATTTATTCAATCCGCGTTGCAGCATTTGATTAAAGACTCCAGCCAATCGAAACAACATTTGAAGGAAAATATCAATTTCCGGCGACAGCAGCTGTTTCAGGAGCTGTTGAACGCCGAAGACACCCACGCGAGGCCACGCTGGGCGATAGAGCTTAAGGAGCTGGGGCATTCTGGCGATTATGCCGCAATCTCGTTATTCGTCATCGAGATCGACAATTATAGCGTGTTCAGTTCGAGGTATGTAGAACGGGATCAGGATTTGATGAAATTCGCGATAAGCTGCGTCGTTAAGGAGATATTCGAAGCTCAAGGCGTCGAGGTCTGGACGAATTGGATGAATCAGCAGCAGGCGGCGAGCATGGCTTTCCTGGGACGGGAGCATCTCCAAGCGTTATCCGATTGTTGGCGAGAGCTTCAATCCTGGATCGGGCAAAACTTGAAGCTCACAGTCACGTTAGGCGTCACGGAAACGTTGGAGAATGCCGACCATCTGCATGTGTCGTTCCATAAAGCGTTGAACGCGCTCGATTACAAATCGGTTTACGGCAGCAATGCCGTTATCGCGTACGAAAATATCGACGCGAAAGGGCAAGGCGAGGTGTTCGAGCATTTGCTGGTCATTCGATCTATTGGCCATTCCTTCCGGGAAGGAGATCCGAAGTGGTCTTCTACGTTGGACGAGCTGATCGGAACGATGAGGGAAAGATCATACAGCCGTACGAATATTTCGAACCTGCTGCAATATTTGGTTTACCAGCTCTATAAGGATATTAGCGGCTTGCCTTTGCAAGGCGAGGATCCTATTAAACGGCTTAATGAGGCTGCGGATGCGGTCGAGACGATCGAAGACATCGAAGGACCGTTCAAGGCCGCCTTGGAGGAGTTGGCCGAGCGGATTTATGCGTTCCGGGGGAAACAGAGCAACAAAAGCATTGTATATGAGGCAAAAGCTTATATTGAAGATCATTATGACGATCCGGATTTATCGTTATCGATGCTCGGCGAGAAGTTTGAGATCCATTCCAGTTATCTTAGCCGTTTGTTTAAAGAAGAGTTTAACGAAAATTTTGTCGATATGCTGGCTCGCGTGCGAATTGAACGAGCGAAGGCGCTGCTAGAGAATAGTAATGATACGCTGCAAGAAATTGCCGCAAAAGTCGGATATACGCATTATTTTTCGTTCAGCCGCGTGTTTAAAAAGCTGGAGAAAATGCCGGTTAGCCAATATCGCAAAATGATGGATTCGCAGTCGGACCACCTTTCTTGATAGCGGCCACATCATTTGCAATAGCGGATTTGCAGGCGTTATGGGAGCAAAAGATGTGCTTGCCCGCAAAAGGTGTTTATTGTGGCGGCCCCTGTTCTCTAATAAAGTGGAGCCATCGCCGCTATCTGGCCGGGAGGCAAGATGGCCGCGCACACAATAAACCCGAGGGGGAAGCGGAAAAGATGAATAAAAAAGCGTTAACTCTGGCGACGTCGCTCGCGCTGGTCGGAACGATCGTCGCAGGATGCGGAAGCGACAACAATAGTACAGGAGGAGGCGGCAACGCCAGCACGGGCGGAGGAGACAAAAATTCGACCGTCACTCTGCGTCTTTTGACCACCAATCCACTCGTTGGCGAGGAGTCCATCGAGCTGTTCGAAGAACAAAACCCGGGCATCAAGGTCAATTATGAATACGTGCCGACGGCCGATTACTCCGCTAAATTCGCCGCTCTGGCAGCAGGCGGGGAAATCCCCGACGTGTTCTGGACGCAATCGGGTTTTTATACGGATCAGATCAAGCAAGGACTGGTGAAGGATCTATCCGAGGAAATGAAGACGAAGAACTATGAAGGCGATCAAGTATGGGAGGAGACGTTTATTCCGGCGCTGCTCGACAATGCGAGGAATGTCGTCAAGAAGGGGTTAGGCGAACGGGACAACTACGATTACGGCGTACCGTTTACGATGACGACGATCGCGGTCATGTATGACAAAACGATCTTCGATCAATTGGGCATCGCCCCGCCTGCAACCTGGGACGAGTTTATGGCGAACAACGAAACGCTGAAGCAAGCCGGTTACACCGCTCTGTCGATGCATAACAACTGGATCGACTGGTACCCGCGTTTGTTCTGGGATCAATATACGCGCGACGAATTGACGAGCAATCCGAACGCGTTCGAGGACGGTACGATGTCCTTCTCAAGCGAAAGCGTGAAGCAAGGATTGGTTTCGTTCAAGGAACTGTGGGACAAAGGTTATTTCCCGAGCAATGGCATTACGGCAGAGCTCCAGGCGATGCAGCAAATGTTCGTGCAGCGCAAGCTTGGCCAATTCCTGATCGCGCCGGATAAGCTGGAGTACATTATCAACAACGCGCCTCAAGATATGTCGCTCGCAACCTTTGCGCTGCCGGGCATTGCAGGCTTGCCGAGCCGCTCTCTCGGCGGATCCAGCAACGTGTTCGCGGTGAGCGAGAAGACGGAGCATCCCGAAGAAGCTGTTCGTCTGCTTAAATTCATTACTTCCAAAACACATTTCTCGGAAGTGGATGCGCTTAAATATTCGAATGCCGGCTTGAACAATATCGAAAGCGAGCCGGAGCTGGAGCAATTCCTGTCCGGTTTCACCAATGCGGCGGCCGGCGGCTTCAGTCCGGACATTCTCGTGCCGACGACGATCAATACGCAGATCAGCACCGCGTTTAAGACCGATCTGCTTCCAAACTATTTGTTCGGGAAGATCAGTCTGGACGAAATAACCGAACAATTGCAGAAGTTGTACGAGGAAACAACCAAGAACTAGCAACCGGGCAAGGCGATTGGCATGCTAAACCTTGTCAATCGCCTTATTCGTTTTGCGCGCGGTTTTCTAGAAAGGTGTGATCGAAATGGTTAAACCCAAGCATGGCTTCTGGTCGCAAATTCGCGAAAGTGTGCCGGCTTACCTTCTTGTTCTTCCAACCTTTGCGGTATTTTGCGTATTCCTGTACATTCCGTTCGTCAAGGCGCTGCGCATTAGCACGTATAAGTTCAACGGCATCGGAGATCTGACCGATTACGTCGGCTTTGACAACTATTGGAGAGTATTGCGGGACGAAAAATTTTATTCCGCCTTCTGGAACACGTTCAAGCTGATCGGCGCAGATTCTCTGTTTTCGATCGGCACGGGGTTTTTGCTGGCGTTCGTGCTGTACAAGGGGATCAAGCTAAAGAGGTTTTTTAATACGGCATTGTTTATCCCCTACTTGATCTCGATGGTCGTCATCGGGAGCATCTGGCGGATCATCTACGATCCGACGATCGGGCCGCTGAACCAGTTCCTGGAAGCGATCGGGCTCGCGGAATGGGCACAGCCCTGGCTGTCCAACGAGCATACGGCGCTGCCTGCCATTATGCTCACCTGGATCTGGCATACGATCCCGTTCAATATGCTTATTATTTACGCGAATCTGATGACGATGCCGGGAGATTTCCTGGAAGCGGCCGAGATGGACGGCGCGACTCCGTTGCAGAAGCTGCGCTACATCATCTTGCCTTACTTGCTGCCGACCTTCGGCACATTGTTGCTGTTGACGGTGACAACCGATCTGAAGGCGTTCGACATGGTTTGGGTGATGACGCAAGGCGGACCGGGAGGCGCATCGGAGGTTATTACATCCTATGTCTATCGCAAAGCGTTCTCCACCCAGGATTTCGGAACCGCCACCGCCGCTTCGGTCATTATGATGCTGGTGATGGTCACGATCATGATCGTTGCGCAATTGGCCGGAAGGATGGGGGGCAAAGGACGATGAAGAAGCGCGTAAAAATAGGGCAATCGATCGTGTTTATACTCGTCGCTATGTATTCGGTAATTTCGTTATATCCGCTTATCTGGGCCATTTTGCAGTCGTTTAAGACGGAAGGCGAGTTTCTGAACAGCATTTGGTCGCTTCCAACCAGCCTCAGCTTCTCGAATTACGAGACGGCCTTTCAGAAAGGGAACCTATCGGAATATTTCTGGAATACGGTGCGCAATACCGCTGCGACGCTAGTCGTCGATCTTGTGTTTATTACGTTAGCCGGCTTTGCCTTCGCCAAGATGAGGATGAAGTTCAAGAAAGGTTTATATGGACTGATTTTAATCAATTTATTGATTCCGACGCCTATTATTTTACTTCCAATGTACTTGCTGGTACTGGATTTGAACATTCAAAATACGTTGGCGGCTATCGTTTTCCCTTATTACCAGGGTTTCGCTCCGCTAGGCTTGATTCTGATCACCAATTATTTCCGAAACATTCCGGACGAAGTTATCGAGTCTGCGAGAATCGACGGCTGCAACACGGCGCAAATTTTGATCAAAATGATCGTGCCGCTGGCGATGCCGATCTTGAGCACGCTGATGGTGCTCGGCGGTATGAGTGCTTGGAACGAATTTATGTGGGCGCTGATCTCGATCAGCGACTCGTCGCAATATACGCTGTCTGTCGGCATCTCTACGCTAAACGACAAAACGTCCATACTTGGTTATACGCCGGTATTCGCCGCGCTGTCCGTTAGTGCCATCGTCTTTATTATCATCTATCTGCTGGCGCAAAGAGCGTTCGTGCAATCCATTACTGCGGGAGCCGTAAAAGGTTAGGGGGAGAACAAGATGTTGTATCCAAAACTGCCGTTCGACAAAAATACGTTCCGGAGTCCGCCTGCCGCCTATCGGGGCGCCCCGTTCTGGGCGTGGAACACCAAGCTGGATCGCGACCAGGTGCTGGAGCAGATCGATCAATTTCCCGCGATGGGCATGGGAGGCTTCCAAATCCATACGCGAGTGGGACTCGATACCGAATATTTGGGTTCGGAATATATGGATATGGTAAAGCTGTGCGTCGAGCAGGCTGAGGAAAAAGGGCTGTTATGCTGGCTGTATGACGAGGACCGATGGCCTTCGGGTTATGGCGGAGGTTTCGTCACGAGGAATGCGGAGCATCGGAGCAAATACGTCGTCTGGACGCCCTTCCGGCAAAGCGAACGCGAGATCGTGCCGGGCAACTTCGATTCCTGTGCCGCCGTAGCGGCGAATGGTCAAGGAACATGGCTGACGTCGTTCCGGGTACTTCTGGATGAAGAAGGGTATCTGAGCAGCTATGAGCCTTGCGACGAGGATGCCCGAGCAGTAGGCGGAGAGACTATTTGGCATGCTTATTTGGAGACGGGGCAGGACAGTCCCTGGTTTAATAACCAGGCCTATGTCGATACGCTAAGCAAGGAGGCCATCCGCCGATTCGTCGAGGTGACTCACGAACGTTATTACGAGGCGGTCGGAGATCATTTCGGCACGACCGTGCCGGCGATGTTTACGGACGAGCCGCAGTTCCCGCATAAACAATTTCTTGGCTACGCAACGGCGAAGCAGGATGTCATCGTGCCTTATACAACCGACTTCGACGAAACCTACCGGAAGCAATACGGCGAAAGTTTGATTGCGCGGCTGCCCGAATTGTTCTGGGAGAGACGCGACGGCGAAGTATCCGTCGCCCGGTATCGGTATCATAACCATATCGCGGAACGTTTTGCGCAAGCCTTTGCGGACCAGATCGGCGAATGGTGCGAAGGGCATGGCCTTATGTTATGCGGGCACATGATGGAAGAACCTACGTTGCATTCGCAGACCAAGGCGCTTGGAGAAGCGATGCGCAGCCTGCGCAGCTTCCATCTTCCGGGCATCGACATGTTATGCGATCAGCGCGAGTACAGCACCGCCAAGCAAGCCCAGAGCATCGCGCACCAATACGGCCGCGAAGGCGTATTAAGCGAGCTCTACGGGGTGACGAACTGGGATTTCGACTTTAGGAAACATAAGCTGCAGGGCGACTGGATGGCCGCTTTGGGCGTGACCGTCCGCGTCCATCACCTGACATGGATGAGCATGGGCGGGGAAGCGAAGCGGGATTACCCGGCTTCGATCGGCATGCAATCGCCATGGTATAGGAAATACGCTTTGATCGAGGATCATTTTGCCCGCATCCATACGGTTATGACGCGAGGAAAGGTTATGGTTAGAGTTGGCGTCATACATCCGGTAGAATCGTATTGGCTGTATTACGGTCCCAACAATCATACGAATCTGGTACGGGAGCAGTTGGAGTCGAACTTCAAGAACGTAACCGAATGGCTGCTTTTCGGGATGCTCGACTACGATTATATCTCGGAATCGTTGATTCCTTCGCTCGAAGCAGGCGCCAAGCTCGGCGAGATGGAATACGACGTCATTCTCGTTCCGGGCTGCAAGACGATTCGCGGCACGACGTTGGCTTTTTTGAACCGCATGAGAAAGTTGGGCAAAGAGATCGTGTTCGCCGGAGAAGTGCCGAAGTTCGTCGACGCGATGCCCGATGAAGCTCCCGCACGGCTGGCAGCGGACTGCACCAGGGTCTCGCTGTCCAAACATGAACTTCTCCAAGCGCTAGAGGCTTACAGGACGATCGATATCCGGTACGATGGCCCCAAGTTTCTCAAGAAACCGAATCACAAAAAAAATTGGGACGGCGAGCGTTCGGACAAATACGTATATCAGATGCGCCGCGAAGGAGAGGAGCGTTGGCTCTTGATTGCCAACGGCAGAGCCGAGGCGAACGAGGATCTTGTATCGGAGGATCAAGTGCTGATCACGATCGCGGGCGAATGGAAGGCGGAGCTTCTCGACACCCTCTCAGGTGATTTGCATCCTATCGAGACCGGTTACGGGGACGGCTTTACTGTTCTAAAGCGGAGGATGTATGCCCACGACAGCCTGTTGCTGCATCTTGTCCCGGCATCAGACGCAAAGTATGGCGAAAACTCGGAGGAGCAAGCGAGACAAGCTTCGCGGGTATTGGAAGAACGTAATCTGTTCGACGTGCCGGTCGAAATCCGGTTGGAGGAAGACAACGTGCTGCTGCTCGACTTGGCTGAATATCGTCTGAACGGAGGGGGTTGGCAGCGTACGGAGGAGCTCCTGCGCATCGATAACTTTTGCCGCGCGATTGTTGGGTACCCGGAACGAAAGGCGGCGCTGGCGCAGCCATGGGCGCAGGAAGCGTCGTTCGTCGGCGAAGTCCCGACGCTAGAGCTCAGGTTCACGGTGCATTCGGACATCCGCTGCGAGAACGCCGGCCTGGCTTTGGAGAATATCGATGGGACGGATATTATCGTTAATGGCATAAAGCTGAGCAAGGAGAAGCAAGGCTATTACGTGGACCGCTCCATTGAGATATGCAAGCTTCCCCCGCTTGAGCCAGGAGCGAATACGATCGTATTAAGCCTGCCTTTCGGACGCAAGACGAATGTCGAAGCCTGTTATTTGCTCGGCTCCTTCCGCGTGGAGACGGCCGGCGCAAGATCCAGAATCGTTGCTCCGTCAGCCGACGGCTACTTCGGATCGCTGACGAAACAAGGCATGCCGTTCTACGGCGGCAACGCCTTCTACTCGTTCGAGCTGGAACTGGAGCAAGGCGGATACGAACTTCAGGTTACGAAGTTCAGAGCTCCGCTCCTGGAAGTGCATGTAGACGGGAAGCCGATCGGAGAGATACTATTCTCGCCGTACGTTGTCCAGTTCGACATTGATGAACCCGGCGTACATCGCATCGAAATCAAAGCTTACGGAAGCCGGATCAATACATTCGGCACGGTGCATAACTGCGACGAGCGAGAGGTGTATTTCGACCCTAATGCCTGGAGAACCGTCGAAGACGGTTGGGCTTACGAATATCAATTAAAGGACACCGGGATCGGCAAGGCTCCCGTGCTCAGACGAATCGCGCAGAACCATTCCAGTCATGGAACGAAAGGATTGTGAGTCATGAAAGCCATTCATATTGCTGAACCGCTATCCGTCAAGATGATTGATGCGTCGATGCCGGAACCGCAAGGGAACGAAGCTTTGATTCGGGTGAAGTCGGCGGGAATATGCGGCTCCGATATCGGCGCTTACCGGGGAGTGAACCCGCTGGTCAGCTATCCGCGCACGATCGGCCATGAAATCGCGGGGGAAGTTGTCGCCATCCCTCCTAACGATAAAGGGATTCGTCCGGGGGACAAAGTGATCGTGGATCCTTATTTATACTGCGGCCAATGTTATCCCTGCACAATCGGCAGAACGAACTGCTGCGAGCGCTTGCAGGTGCTGGGCGTTCACGTGGACGGAGGCATGTCGGATTACTTCTGCCATCCGGTCGACATGTTAGTGAAGGCGCCGGACGACATGGCCTGGGATGTCATGTGTATGGCGGAGCCGTTGACTATAGCCTTGCACGGCCTGCATCGCACTCGTCTGCGGCAGGGCGAGCACATCGCCATTATCGGAGCGGGAGCGATCGGTCTTCTTGCCGCGATGGCCGCCATCCAATACGGAGCGGTTCCGATCGTCATCGACATCGTGCAGGCGAGGTTGGAGCAAGCGCGCGCCATGGGCGTTCAGCATGTCGTAAATTCATCGTCGGAGAACGCCGAGGAGGCGATTCGACGTATAACCGGCGGCAGAAAAGCCGAAGTTGTACTCGAGGCTTCCGGTGCAAACGCGGCGGTCCGGATGACGCTGGATCTTGTCTCCCATGCAGGGAGAATCGGGCTTACCGGATGGCCCAAGCAGGAGACGCCGCTGCCTACGGATTGGATTACGAGAAAAGAAGTCGATATCGTCGGATGCCGTACGAGCGCCGGGGAGTTCGAGGAAGCTGTCGAGCTTATCCATTCCCGCAAGGTGGATGTTCGCAAGCTCATTACCGCGACCGTTCCTATGGATGAGGCCGCGCGGACCATACAAGATATCGAGCGCAACCCGGATCGTTATCTCAAGGTGATCGTTATGCTTTAGCTCATGATACAATAGGCACTATAAGGGGTGAGAGGGTTGTTTATCTGGAATGGGACAAGAATCGTATGCACTGTTTTGCCGCTGGCCGCCGCTTGGCTTGCTTTAGCGGGCTGCGCGAGCGGACCAGACGATCAAGCGGCAGAGCCATCCGTCGCAGGCGAACATCGCATTACCGTATCGATGTACGACCGGGGCAACATTCCCGAAGAGATGGGAACTCCCACGCAGAACATGTGGGTAGACTGGGTGCGGGACAACTCGGGCATCGATGTCGAATACGTCGCCATTCCACGGGGGGAGTCGGTGCCCAAGTTCAATATTTTATTGGCGTCGAACGAAGCTCCCGATCTCATTACCGAGTACGATTCGGAGTTTATCCATAAACTGTACAATCAGAAACAGATCATGCCGATAGACGAATTGATTGAGACCTACAGTACCGAATATAAGCATGTGCTCGAGAAATTTCCGATCCTGAAGAAGCTGTCCACGCAACCCGATGGGCATATGTATGCCGTGGGAAGGGTGCAGGGGTATTTCCCGTTCACGTATTTGTTCATTCGGGAGGATTGGCTGGATAAGCTGGAGCTAGACGCGCCGCGCACGACGGAAGAGCTGCTTCGGACCGCGATCGCGTTTGCGAAGCAGGATCCGGACGGCAACGGGTTGGACGATACGCAGGGCATCAACATGAGCGGATTCGCGCCCGATGTGATCAACAGCATGTTCCAGAACATGAGCTGGGTATTGGAGGACGGAGAGATCGTACGCGATTGGGAACGGGCGCAAGCGGCGTTGCAGTTCAAGAAAGCGTTGTTCGATGCGGACGCGATCGACAGGGATTATTTGACGGACAAAAATGGAAGAAAGGCGGAGCAGGATTTCTTAAAGGGCAAGATCGGACTTTATGCGTTCGCCGGAAACGCCAAGGAGATTTACGATGCGTATGCGCGGCTTCGCAGCAACGTCCCGGAAGCCGTTATCGCGCCGATCGCGCTGCCCGCAAGTCCCTTCGGACAATTCAGCGCGCAGTTTAACCCCCCCTTCCAGCTTAGCGGCGTTATCAATGCAAAGGCGAACGATCCGGTCAGCGTCATCCGGTATATCGACTTCATGAGCAAGGAAACGACGGAAGCAACGTTTAAGCACGGACTCGAAGGCGTGCATTACCGGCTGGACAATGGCGTTCCGGTGACGATCGACAAGGACAAGTACGACAAAGAGGTGTCATGGCTCGGCGACTTCCGCACAATCGGGCCGCAATACCATACGACTGAATTCGAGAAGTACAAGCAGGATATGGATCTGAACAAGCCGTTCGACCGGGAAGTGGACGACCTGCTAAGCGATGCGCTCGGGCTGTATATCAGTCCCGAACGTCCCTACGCGGGATTTACGCTTGATCGGTATATGCCCGCATTGCCGAATGAGATCGAATTTATCGATTCCAATGCCGAACGCGCCATTCTCGATATATGGAATCGGGCGATTCTGGGCGGCGAAGCCTATTCGGCCGAACAAGCCGTGCAAGATGCCCGCAAGGCCTGGGAGGACGGGGACGGGGCTCAAGTGGAGCAATGGTACAGGGACTGGTACAAGGAGAATAAAGACAAGTGGGTATTCACGGAAGACTTGTACGATGTCCGAATTCGCTCCGAGTTCGAAAAATAAGAGAATTATCGCAACTTCTGTTCAACGAATCGCCGCAAATCATGTGATTGGTATCACAACCTTTCCTTGCAAGGGTTCATTATAATGAAGACGAACCTAATGAGTGAAGGGGATGAATCGTATGATAACCGTAATTCAAAGCGAACAGCGGGTTGGCGATATCGTCGCGCAATATACTCAAGCAAGCAACGTTTTTAAGGAGCTCGGCATCGATTTCTGTTGCGGAGGCAAACAAACCTTATCCGATGCGGTTCGAAAGAAGAGACTCGACGAGGAAGAGGTTTTGTTTCAACTTAACAAGGTTTGCACCGAGTCGCGGCCGGCATGGCCTTTGGATTGGAAGCAGGATGATCGGAAATTGACGAAATTAACCGAGCATATTATTCTTCAACATCATGATTTTCTACGCAAAGAGCTTCCTGTTTTACGTGATTTCGTCAATAAGGTTGCTCGGGTGCACGGCGAGGTTCATCCGGAATTGAAAGAGCTGCAAGTCTTATATCATCAATTAAGCGCGGAACTGCTGGAGCATCTGAACAAGGAGGAGCAGCAATTGTTCCCCGCGATCCGCAAGGCCGAAGAAGAGGGATCGGCGAGCGCGCTTCTAGCTGCACTTCAAATATTGGATGCCCTTGAGGCTGAGCATGACGAGGCGGGTGACCTCCTTAGCCGCATGCGCGAGACAACAAAGGGCTATATGCTTCCAGAGGAGGCGTGCATGACGTATACCATTACGTTCCGTAAATTGGAGGAGCTGGAGAGCGATATGTTTACCCATGTACATCTGGAGAACAATTTGTTATTCCCTGCTCTTGCCGAATTAAGATAGCTTTTTCGCCATGCTTCCCCTATATTTCTCGGAATGAAATAAAAAAAATTGAATCTGGCATATCACTGCGTTACAGTGGTAGCGAGGATAATGAATAACGGGCAGGGGGAACGGTCATGACATGGCGATACGACTTCGGAACGGAGAACGAGCCGAAGGAGGGCTACATCAAGATAGGGGCGGATGCCCTCTATCATGCTGAGCAAGGTTATGGGTTCGGGGACACATCGAAAGTGGCGGGCATCAGACGAAGCGGCGAACCGTTTGTCGGAGATTTCTGCATCCCGTTCGATTCGGTGTTTCTCACGGATGTGCCGGACGGGAACTATATCGTTAGAATCTGTATGGGGGACGAGTTGGCTCCTACGGTTACGACGATTCGAAGCAACGGAGAAAGGCTTATGCTTAGGGATGTCCGTACGGTTGCGGGACAACATACGTGGCAACAATTCGGTGTTAACGTGCAGGGAGGGCAGTTTCGGATTCGGTTCGAAGGCATCGCTCCCCGCATTAACGCGCTCGAAATTACGCCATCATCGGAGCAGATTACCTTGTTCCTGGCGGGGGATTCCACGGTGACGGACACGGAGCTTGGGGGATTGCCGCAATCCGGCTGGGGGCAGATGTTATCGTATTGTTTCCGTCACGACGTAGCCATCGCGAATCATGCGAGGGGAGGCCGAAGCTCCAAAAGTTTTATCTCTGAGGGACGCCTGGACGTTATCGCGGAGCTGATCAAGGAAGGCGACTATCTGTTCATCCAGTTCGGCCATAACGATCAGAAGACCGACGAGGAGCGGCATACGGACCCTAGGACGACCTATCCGGAATATCTCATGAAATACGTGGAGACGGCGCGGTCCAAAAACGCGATTCCGGTGTTGATTACGTCCGTCCATCGGCGCCGCTTCGACGAGCGGGGCAGGCAGCTGGATACGCATGGCGAATATCTCGACGCCGTCCGAGAACTCGCCGCTGCCGAGGGCGTCGCCCTGATAGACCTGGCGGAGAAGAGCAAGGCATTGTTCGAGGAACTGGGTCCGGAAGGGACGAAGTCCGTCTTCCTTTTCGGAGCGCCGGGAGAATGGATCAACTACTCCAACGGCGTGCAGGACAATACGCACTTCCAGGAGCGGGGCAGCCTTCGGATCGCGCAGCTGGTCGCTGAGGGCATTCGGGAGCTGAATTTGCTGCCGCTGGCGATATTTTTGAGGTAGCGTTGGCCGAAAGGAGAACGCTAGCCGAGTTCGAATAACGGTTTTGCATGTCGGCACCCTTGTTTTTTTGACGGATTATCTGACGGATCTGCTTCTTGAACAAGGAACAAGCCTCTTCTCGCGGGAAGAGGCTTGTTCTATTTGGCGATAAATCCTACCTCGACCGGCTTGACTTCCGTAAAAGAGCGTTCCATCGCCAAAGCGAGGCGAACATCGGCTAATGCTTCGGTCAAGGAGTAGAAGGAGACGCCTTGCCGCAGGTAGGTATCCATCTTGACCAGTGCGTCTGCTATGCCGATCTCCTCGTCGGAGAGCGGATAAGGGCTGAACGGGTTCCGATACAAGACATTCGCGCCCGCTCGGATCTCGAGCAGCGACAGGGGAGACAAGCTGCCCTCCTGTCCGTTCTGTACGCGTTCGAGGCTTAAGGATTCGAACAGGCCGGGCCCCGTCTTACGCACGAGGGCATTGTCCCGGATTTCGCCCAGCGTACCGCGAATCAAGATTCGATTGGCACGAATCTGCGAGAAATATTGCGAACGAGAGAAGTCGAGTACGGCGCTCTTGCCCGAGCTGAAGCGAAAGATGGCGATCTCTTGCACCTCTTCGCCTTCCCGGTCATCCGGAACGGTCTGATCCCGATAGGGGACATCGCCGATGGGCATGCTGAATCGACTGCCAATGATCTCGCAAGACTGTGCCGGGTCGATGGCCAACCACTTCCGAATCAGGCTGACGCCGTGATAACCATGACCAGCGGATACTTGCACGTGGTGCACGTCGCCGATGGCGCCGGACTGCAAGCAGGCGGTACGGGCTTGATGATGAGGCTGCAGCGGGTATTGCTCGGCGACCTGAATGCGGGCATCCGACGAGGCGATCGCCGTCAGTTGATCGAATTCGGTCAAGTTCGTTGCGGGCGGCGTTTCGGCCAGCACGGGAATTCCCGCTTGAGAGAGCTCCGAGAGCCAGGCGGGGACGCCGTTTTTGGACACGGCGAGTACGAGAAAGTCGCTGTCTCTCGCCAATTCATCGGCAGAACGGTAGACGGCGACATTCCACTTGGCTAACAGCTCTTCGTATTTCTCGGGATGACGCAGCAGGATGCCGCTCACGCGGAACCGATGGGGCAGCATGGCTGCAATGCGGAGGTAAAAGGTTGCCCGCCATCCGCCTCCAATTAAGCCGAACGTAATTACAGGTCGCATAATGATTCCTCTTATTCGTTGTATTTGTACCTCTATTCAATACATGCAATCCTCATCCCACAAATCACTCGCCTATCTGCCACCACTTCTCACCAATCAACCGCCTGTTTGCCTCCACTTCCCGCCATTCGACCGCCTGTTTGCCTCCACTTCCCGCCATTCGACCGCCTATTTGTTTGCGCGTCTCAGCAGTCGTCGGCAACGATTTGGCCCTTTGCGTATTGTTTGGGTGTGACGCCATAAGTACGCTTGAACATGCGGATAAAGTAGCTGGCGTCCATCCCCAGCTTGTCGGCGACGCGATCTACCGTTATCCCCGGATAATCTTGAAATAACTGCACGGAGCGCCGCATGCGCAGCTGCAGCACATACTGTTGCGGAGTCATGCCATAGTTGGCCACGAACAGCCGGTGAAAATGCTGAACAGAGTAGCCGGCGGCTCTGGCCACGTTGGACAGCAGCAATCGCTCGTCATAATGATCGTGGATAAGCTTGACGGCGGCTTGCAGGGCGGGATTGGGCTGATCTGTCGGGTAGATCTTTTTGGTCGATTGCGCGGCGGGATGATGTCCCTCCATAAAGGTGAGCAGCAGGTCGTACAGACGCCGTGAAGCCTCGTAGGCATGCTCTCCGCCTTTGTTGATCGTATGCCAGATGCCCTCGAGCTGCAGCCAAAGCTCGTTGAAGTTAGGCGCTTCTCCCGCAAACAATACGAGATCGTCCATTTGCGACATCAATGCGTCCGCCATGCCGCCTCCGAAGGCGACGAAGCCCAGATGCCATACTTCCTCCGATTCGTCGTCGGAGCGGTAGCGGTGGCCGGTATGAGCAGGCAGCAGCAGAGCCATGCCCTTGAACACTGTAAATGTTTTGCCGCCGAGCATACGGAATGTTCCTTGTCCACTGCGAGTCAGGAACAGCTGGTGGGCGGGATAACCGTTCTCGCGTCGATCGATTTCCTTCTGCTCGTGGCTGCCGACGCATATGACGCTAAGCGGCAGACGATGCTCCAAATTGGCGTTGTCGGCAAGGAGGAAAGGCATCATTGTCCGAGATTCCCCTCATGTTAAGATTAGACGATTTATTGGCAGATCCGTTCTATGATTATAACGTGCCTTTGAACTAAGATCAAAGAAGGATAAGAGAATATTACGATTATGAGGTGAATATGCGACATGATGATTAACAATAAGCCAATAAGTCCCAAGCTGCCCGTATTCATGCACGGAGCGGACTATAATCCCGATCAATGGCTCCATGATCCTTCCGTTTTGGAAGAGGATATCCGGCTGATGAAGCTTGCAGGCTGCAACGTAATGGCCATCGGCATTTTCTCCTGGGCGTCGCTGGAGCCAAACGAAGGCGAATTCCGATTCGACTGGATGGACGGCGTCCTGGAGCGTTTCAAGAATAACGGCATCTATGCCTGGATCGCCACACCGAGCGGCGCGCGTCCGGCTTGGCTGTCCGCGAAGTATCCCGAGGTGCTCCGCGTGGGCGCCAATCGCGTCCGCAATCTCCACGGGATGAGACATAACCATTGTTATACGTCGCCGGCTTACCGCGAGAAAACCGCCATTATCAACCGCAAGCTGGCGGAGCGTTACGGAGATCATCCCGCCGTAATCGGCTGGCATATCTCCAATGAGTTCGGCGGCGACTGCCATTGCGATTTGTGCCAAGAGGCGTTTAGAGCGTGGCTGCAAAAGAAATATGGCACGCTGGAAGCGCTCAATATGGCCTGGTGGACGACATTCTGGGCACACACGTATACGGATTGGAGCCAAGTGGAGTCGCCGTCGCCGCACGGGGAGAACATGGTACATGGCCAGAATCTGGATTGGCGCAGATTCGTAACGGCTCAGACCATTGCCTTCTGCAAGCATGAGATCGATTCGGTCAAATGGGCGAACCCCGATCTCCCCGCAACGACCAACATGCATATGATCGAAGGGCTGGATTATCGCCAATTCGCGGATGTGCTGGACGTTGTATCGTGGGATGCTTACCCGACTTGGCATCAAGGGAAGGACGACGTCAAGCTGGGGGCATCCATCGGCTTTTATCACGATCTGTACCGCTCCATTCTGCGGAAGCCTTTCTTGTTGATGGAGAGCACGCCGAGCCAGACAAATTGGCAAGCCGTGAGTAAGCTGAAGCAACCGGGCATGCATCGACTCTCGTCTTTGCAAGCAATCGCGCATGGCTCGGATTCCGTGCAGTACTTCCAGTGGCGGAAAAGCCGCGGCTCCAGCGAGAAGTTTCACGGCGCGGTCGTGGATCACGTTGGGCATGAGCATACGCGCGTATTCCGAGACGTGGCCGAACTGGGCGGCACACTGGCAGATATTTCTGCGGTGGCGGGCTCGTCGACGCCTGCAGAGACGGCTATTTTGTTCGATTGGGACAATCGCTGGGCGGTCAAGGATGCGCAAGGTCCGCGCAATGCGGGCCTGCATTACGAGGATACCGTGCTGGCTCATCACCGCGCGTTGTGGGAGCAGGGCGTTATAATGGACGTCGTCGGCAGTGGCGACGATTTCTCGCCGTATAAACTAATCTTAGCTCCGATGCTGTATTTGTGCACGGAAGAGACGGGACGCAAGCTGGAGGCATTCGTCGAGAAAGGCGGCACGCTGGTGTCGACATACTGGTCGGGCATCGTGAACGAGCATGACCTGTGCCATCTCGGAGGTTTCCCCGGTCCGCTCCGCAAGACGCTTGGCATCTGGGCGGAAGAGATCGAAGGGCTGTATGACGAGGATCGCAACGGTCTGTCCTTGCTTGACGGCAATGAACTGGGCTTGTCAGGCAACTACGAGGCGCGCGAGATCTGCGAGCTGGTGCATGCGGAAAGCGCAGAGGTGCTGGGACATTATACGGACAGCTTCTATGCGGGACGACCGGCGCTGACCGTTAACAAGCTGGGCCAGGGCAAAGCCTATTACATGGCGGCGCGGCTTGGCGATGACTTCCTGCTCGACTTCTACAAGTCGGTTGCGGCCGAATCTGGCGCGGCTCGCGCGCTGCAGTCGGAGCTGCCAGCCGGCGTAACGGCACAACTGAGAACGGATGGGAAATGGGATTATGTGTTCCTTATGAACTTCGGAGCTGGGGCGGCGGAAGTCAAGTTAGACGGCCTGCTCTACACGGACCTCGAGAGCGGCGAAGCGGCGGAATCGGTCATCTCGCTGCAGGTAAACGGCATTCGTATGCTCAAGCGGGCGGCGGTACGAGAATAGCAGTAACAGGAGGGTTCGTGGTTGCGAACAAGCATGGCAGCCGAGTGCGCCAGAGCAATGAGCAGGGTAAAGCAAAGCTAGTTCGTGGCTGTGAGCAAGCCTGGCGTCCGTGTGAGCCAGAGGAGTGAGCAGCGGGAAGCAAGGAGGTTTTAGGCTTTCCGAAGGCGGTGGATTCTTTGGCAGCATGTGTGCGCGGGAGTCCGCGAATGGAAGGGATATCGGAAAGCAACCTTTGGCTCGTTCCCGAGCTACCGACGGATCAGGTTTGCTCTTGACCGATTGAGAATCTAACGGACTCCTGCGACACTAATAGCCCATTTTACACAAGGATCAAATTCTAACGGACAAGAGCGTCGTTATATGGCCGAAACAAAGCAAAAAGCTACTCTGATGAGGTAAATAGAGGCGTGTGTGTCCGTTAGATTTTAGAAACATCATTTAATCGAAGAATAGCGACGCTCCTGTCCGTTAGAAGGACAACCTTGCACAACGGAGCGATCGAAATTGCCAGTAAGGGTGATTTGGTTCACGTATAGGAATGTTCACTTTTAGGAAAACTTCATTTTCCCATACTTTCTCTATCAGTACGTGAGTCGGCGAGGAGTGCTCTACAACAAGCTATTCGTGGTAATGCCGGACGCCGGTCGTGCGCCCCGAGGGAGGAAGCAATTCGTAGAGGGTTCGTGCTGTAGGTCGCCGAGCAGCTTTGACCATCCAAACGCATCCCTTTGAACGATATCCCATCTACTCAGGAAAATCTCTTTCAGCATTGCTGTTACTCGGTATAAAGCGATCGTCTTCACCCCCTCTGAACGATATCCCGTTTGTTCAGGCAAGAATGCGTAGTAACTTGTCCTGAATAGACGGGATATTCATCAAAGGAGGACCGCCGATAGTTAGCTCTAGGACGAATCTTCTGAGTAGCGGGGATATTCATCAAAGGAGGACCGCCGATAGTTAGCTCTAGGACGAATCTTCTGAGTAGCGGGGATATTCATCAAAGGAGGATCGCCGATAGTTAGCTCTAGAACGAATCTCTGTGTATTGGGGATGTTAATCCAGGCATGTGGTGCGAATGTTTGTCGGAGGGGGGCAACTGGGCAGTATAAGTGTTTTGTTTGCCTGAAGGCAGACGAAAAAAGCCGAGAAAAAGCAATTGACAACATTTCCGTCTCTTGTTAACATTCATTATTAGTAATTATTACGAATTAACAACCGGCTAATAAAGCTGTCTTTTTTTGCATCAACATCGTAATAATTACGCTTAAATGAAGCGCAATCGGCTACCGGTCATTAAGCGCAAAAGGAGATCAAGAATCATGAAGAAGAAACACGGTTGGTTGATAATGTTGCTCGTCCTTGCCCTGCTGGCAACGGCGTGCGGAGGGAATAACGATGGAAAGGAGAGCGCAACCGCGCCTTCAGGGGAACCGGCCCAATCGTCTCAGTCTGGCGATACAGAGTCGAAGCAAGGGGAAGAAGCCCCAGCAGAGGCCGGGACAATCGAAGTCACGGACGATACAGAAACCAGGCTCACGTTCGAGTGGCCGGTGGAAAAAGTCGCTTGCATCGTATCCCTCTGTATTGACGTGCTGGCCGAGCTCGGCATGGAGCCGGCCGCTATCGCGGAGAGCGGTGTTCGGGTCATCGCGAGCTCGCCGGAGTTTTACGGAAGCAAGGGAGAGTCCCTCCCGTCGATCGGCGGAAGCTTTTTCGAGCCTAGCCTGGAGGATCTCGTGACGACGGCGCCGGAGCTTGTTATTGGCCTAAAAGGTGTTCACGACACACTGAGGGAAGGGCTGGACGGTATAGCTCCGCTCTATCTCGCCAATCCAAAAAGCTATGAAGATTCACTGGAATTTCTGGAAAAGATCGGCGAGCTGACGGGCAGAACAGATGAAGCGGCGGCCGCGAAGGCGCGTTTCATGGAGAAGCTGGAAACGGCCAAGGAGAAAAGCCCAATGGACAAAAAGGCACTCATTCTTTTCGGCTCTGACGTCAACTTCTCGGTTGTAACGGCAACCGGGCTTGGAGGATCCGTCATGAAGGAGTTCACGAACTATCCATGGCAGGTGGAGAAGGCGGAGGACGATCCTTACGGAGAGGGCAGCGTGCCATATTCGCTGGAACGATTGCTTGTCGAGGATCCCGATGTCATCTTCGTCGAAAGTTATTCTTACAGCCCGGGCACGCTGCCCGTATCGGAGCAGCTCGCGGCTTCCCCGCTCTGGAGCAAGCTGAAGGCGGTGCAGAATGGGCAAGTGCATGAGGTGCGTTCGCCGATCTGGGGCGACGGGCGAGGAACCCGCTCGCTTGGCATTCTAATGGACGAAGCGCTGGCCATCCTGTATCCGGATTTATTCTAGGAGTTTCGAATATGCCAAACGAGACTGTTGCCATCCCGAAGCCCGTAGAGAAGCGTCCCCAAAGAAGACTGCTGCCAGCAATGTTGTTTGGTTTCTTCGCGATTGCCGCGGTCTTCGCCGTCGGCTTGAAGGGAGGTACCCCATCGCCGTCATGGGGAGAGTTGGCGGGGCTGCTTTTCGGAGAAGGAGATGCCTTGGTCCGGACGATCGTAGCGGAAATTAGGCTCCCCCGTGTCGTGCTGGGGCTCATGGTAGGCGCCATGCTGGCTGTCTCCGGTACGCTGATGCAAGGAGCGATGAACAATCGGCTTGCAGGCCCGGAATTGCTGGGCTTGTCCGCCGGGGCGTCGCTTGCTGCGGCCGCGATTCTGGTGCTGAGGCTGCCTGTTCCCTACCAGCTGCAGCCGCTGTATGCCTTGGCGGGAGGGCTGGCCGGTGGCGCCGTCGTTATCATGGCCGCAAGGATCACCCGTGGTGCGGCGGGCATGCTGTTGATCGGGATGTCGGTCACCGCGATGTTGAACGGCCTGCTTATCGTGCTGATCGCCATGGGGGCCAGCAATGACGTGAATCTGCTTTATTCGTATCTGCTGGGTTCGCTCGCCAACCGCGGCTGGGAGCAAGTGCTTCGCGTGCTGCCTTGGTTCGCCGCCATGCTTCCCGTTGCGTTCGTTCTTGCGAAGCGGGTTAATCTCTTGCAGCTTGGCGACGATTCGGCTTCGGGGCTCGGCATCAACGCTAGTCTATCACGAATTGTGATCCTGCTTGCCAGCGCGATGCTAGTGGCGTCGACGGTCGCCGAGTGCGGTCCGATCGGCTATGTTTCCTTGCTGGCTCCGCATCTGGCGCGAGCCGTCATACGATCGCAGGACGCGCGTCTCGTATTGCCGGTCTCGGCGTTGATAGGAGCCGTTTTGCTCGCCTTGGCGGATCAACTGGGGCGGCTGCTGTTCGCTCCGTTGGAGCTGCCCGTCGGCGTTTGGACGACGTTGGTCGGCGGAACGGTCTTCCTGTTGATTCTGTCGAGAAGGAATGGAGGAGCATTCCATGGCGGACAATAAGGCTATTCCCGGAATCGGTGAACGGTCAGCCCGACATTCCCGCAGATTTTGGATCGTAACCGGTGTCCTGCTTGCCATGCTGACGGCGCTCGTGCTGCTCCATCTTGCCTTCGGCCGAACGCCGCTGGCCTTGGAAGAGATAATGGCTGTCCTGTCAGGGAACGGGCAGGACGGGCACCGGCATATCGTCTGGAATCTGCGTCTGCCGCGAGCTCTTGTCGCCATGACGGCGGGAGGTCTTCTTGGACTTGCCGGAGCCATTCTTCAAGTCGTCATGCGGAATCCGCTCATGGAGCCGGGCTTGATCGGCGTGTCGGCAGGCGCGGTGTTAGCCGTCATATTGACGATGCAGTTCTCGACGGCCGCGATTCCCATAAACGGACGGATGCCGATTGTCGCATTGGGAGGCGCATTGCTCACGATTGGCATGCTTTACATGATCAATGGGAGAACCGGCGGCAGCGGCCCGCGATTGGCGTTGATCGGCGTCGTGGCAGCTTCCGTGCTGCAGGCGGCGAACTCATTGCTTATGCTGAGACAGCAGGAGGGCTTGGCGTCCATCCTGCTGTGGTCGTTCGGTTCGCTTAACGGACGGGTATGGGCGCACTGGAACATGATATGGCCATGGGCGCTGGCGCTTGTTCCCTGCGCGCTCCTGATGGCAAGAAGGGCGGCGGTGCTGCAACTGGGCGACGAGACGGCGGTCGGGCTCGGTTTGCCCCTTTTTCGTACCCGGCTGCTCCTCTTGCTTCTTGCCGCGGCGCTGACGGCGGTATCCGTGTCCGCGGTAGGAGCCATCGGCTTCGCAGGTTTGATCGGTCCCCATATTGCGGCGAAGCTGGTCGGCCGGCATCCCGTCTATCTGTTCCCCGCAAGCGTATTGTTGGCGGGAACGCTGCTGATTGCCGCGGATTGGATCGCGGGGAGCGCGACGCTCTCCTTCTCGTTGCCGGGCATGGAGCATCGTGTGACGAGCCTGCCTGCTGGCGCGGTCACGACATTGCTGGGAGCACCGTTTTTTCTTTATTTGCTGCGTGGAAGCCTGGCGGGAAAGCGGGGGATCTGAGATATTTGCCAAGCCTCGTCTTCCCGTCGTTTCCATTTTATGATATTCCCGGAACCGGGATATACTAAGCGGGCATGGGACAAAGAACACCGGCATTAGGAAAGCGGGCATTTGATGATGGTTCGAATGACGGTCGCCATAGGTTTAGCGATAATAATAGCTTCTGTTTCTTGCGTATCTCAGCCGCATGCAGTACGTCAACAATCGGAACCAGGTCAGGCCGAGCAATTGGCGCTGGACTACCTTCGCAGGGAGCAGACCGGCGAATATGGCGTGCATACGAACCGGCTGGAGACGGATCAGACCGGGGAAGCGGCGAGCGGACATGAAGTGCTCAGCGAATCGGCAGGACTACTGATGAGATATTACGTTGCGCGAGGCAAGCGGGAAGAGTTTGCTGAAGCGTGGCTGACAGCGAAGCGGACCTTTGACCAGCCGGAAATCTTCGGCTATCGCTACAGCCCGAAAGTGGACAAGCTGTACGAAATAAACGCCGCAGTTGACGATCTTCGGATCATTCGGGCTTTATTCGAGGCGGCCGACATCTTTCAGAGCAAGGACTACCGCAAGGAGGCAGAGCGATACGGCGCACGGTTTCTTAAGCGCAACGCAAGCGGCAGCCGGCTCTATGATTTTTACGATACCCGTTACCATCAGACAAACGGATTTCTGACGCTTTGCTACGCGGACTTCCGCACGCTTGAGCGATTGGAGAAGTCGAGTCCGACAGCAGGAGCGTTGTCCGAACGGCTGCTTGACATCGTGGAGGAAGGTTATCTGTCCGACGAGTTTCCCTTTTATGCAACCAGATATGTTTACGAAAGCAAGAGTTACGACACGGATACGATCCAGATGGCCGAATCCTTGCTGACGGTTTTACATCTGGCGGAGATCGGGGCGGCGAAGGAGAGAAGCTTTGATGTTATAAGGGATTATGTGCGAAGCGGAACGCTTTATGGTCAATATGCCAGAGACGGGGAGCCTCGAAACGATGTGCGATCTACGGCGTTGTACGCGATTGCGGCCCAAATCGGATACGAAATAGGGGATCGAGTCCTATACGCCGATGCGATGCACAGAATGTCGGAGTTCCAGATTCTCGAAAAAGCATCCCCTTTGTACGGTGGATTCGGCGATACGTCTACGGGGCAATCGTATTCCTTCGACAATTTGATGGCTTTGCTCGCTCACACGATGAATCAAGAGGCAGACGAGGAAGGAGGACATTCGCCATGACGGTTACAATCAAGCAAGCTGCCGGAAGAACGGCGTTTATTGTCCGCTATTTGTCCCCTTCGCTGCTGGCGGCGATTCTGGCCGGGGTCGTCGCGTCTGCCGCTTTGTTCGTTCCGCCGTACGTCGGCATGGCGGACAACGGGGACTTCTCCCGCATTGTCTACGGGAACGGACTCTATTTTAATGCCCCGGACTATAACGGACAATTTTTTGGTTATTTCGTCAGGAAGTACGGCATCTTTCACTATTTCAACGAATACGCCGCTCTTTTTTCCTCGCAGTCCATTTTTATTCGCCTGTCTCTCGCGTTAAACATTTTGCTCTACAGCGCTGCCGATTACGACATTCGGTTTCAGGCTGTTATCTACGTTGCGCTTTTGATGGCAGCTTTGTATTTGCTCGTAGAAGGATTGACTTGGCGAGTGCCGAGAAAATACGGATATGCGTTCGCTTTGCTGGCCGTGTTCTTGTTCGCGGATACTGGATATACGGCTTACTTCAACTCTTTTTTCGGAGAAAGCGTGGTTCTCCTGATGGCACTGTTTATGACGGCATCCATCCTTCTAATATACCGGAAACGTTATAACGATTACGTGATGCTCTCATTATTCGCGGTTAGCGTCCTGCTGCTGACGACGTCCAAGCAGCAAAACGCGCCGGTTGGCATCATCTCCGCGATCGCCGGTTTGGCGTTCGTCTACCTGCGTCCCAAAAAGCTATACCGCATTGCCGCGGTCGGCGCGCTCTCGGTTCTGCTGCTCACCGGAGTTGCCACTTACGCGCTCATTCCTCAGCAATTCGTCAACATTAACCAATACCATGCCATGACCAGAGGACCGATGATGCTGTCCGAAGATCCCGAGGCGATGCTGGAAACATTCGGAATCGACAATCAATTTGCTTTGCTCGCCGGGACCAATTATTACGAGAGGTACACCACGATAGACGTGGAGTCCCCGATGCTCGCGGAGAGGTTTTATAAGAAATACGGCTTCGGATCGCTTGTGGCGTATTATGCGACCCATCCCACCGAAGCGATCGAGATGCTCGACCTGGCCGCAAGGCATGCCTTTACGATCCGTCCCGCCGCGATGGGCAACTACGAGCAAGCAGCAGGAAAGCCCTTTGGGGAGCATACGCGGTTTTTCACAGGATACAGCATGCTGAAAGAGGATCTGGCGCCAAAGACGTTCGGATTTATCGTCCTATGGATATGCATGGTAACAGGCTCCAACGCGCCTTCATTTGCGGCTGCCGTCAAGTCGCGGAACATACGAGACGCGACCAAGCTTCCCATGCTGCTTATGCTTATCCTGATTGGGCTGTCGGGGATAGCCGTTTCGATCATCGGGGCGGGGGATGCGGATTTGGCCAAACACTTATTTCTGTTCACGGTCATGTTCGATATCGTGACTTTCCTGGCGATCGGCGATCTCATGCTGCGGAAATATTGGCGTCAAGCAAAAGATGCCCAAGCTTCCGAAGCTGTCAAAGCAGTGGGAAGGGAGCCGATTATCTGATGAGGAGATGGGGCCGTTCGCTCGAGGTATCGCTGCTGCTTGCAACCTTGCTGTTCCTTCCGCATCACATTCGTCTAGCAGCAGGAGAGGCGGGGGGAAGCGGAGTCATGGTCGTCTACGACAGCCTTGGTCTCGGGACTCCGAACGAAGGCAACGTCGAGTCACTCCTTCGATTGCTTGGCGCTTTGGGCGTGCCGGCTTCCATTCATTCCATGGACGATGAGGATGTCGGTCTGAGGGCGAATAGAGGACTTATCGTCGTGCGGAATGCTCCGGAGCTTGAGGACAGTTATTCGCGGTTCGAGGCGTCAGAGCTTGCCCGCTATGATGGCCGCTATCTGCATGTAGGCTTCGGCATGCCGGAAACTTACGCGGATATGTTGGGACTTAAAATCGGCATGTCGATGGCCGAACCGGCGAAGCTGACGATTGGCCCCATCCGCATGGCCTTGCTTGGAGCCGCGGGAGAGCGGCTTCCTTACATAGCTGAGACATACGGCCATACGTTCGGCCGAATTGCCTGGTTAAGCACCGGCAGGCAGACGCCTTTCGGAGCAGTCAATGGAACGGTTGCAACCGTGCCCTTTTTTCGAGCCGACGCCGCCTCGGAGCTTGCAATGGCTTACGTATTAAAGGATTGGATGCAGCTGCCGGGAGAAGGCAAGCCGTATCTGCTCTATAAGGACATCTATCCGTTTACGAATCTGGATTTGCTTAAGGGTACGGCCGATGCGCTGTATGCGGCGGGAATTCCGTTCATCTATTCTGTCAGGCCGGTTTATGCCAATACGGATTATCCGGCCATGCATCGCTACCTGGAAGCGCTCAGGGTGGTTCAAGCGCGGAATGGCGCGATATTCGCGGACGCGCCGAACGTCTCGCAGGTCGCGGGCATTCAGAGCGAGAATTTGGCGGAGAAGACGGAGCTTTTCCTGAATGTGCTGGGCGAAGCCGGAGTCGTCCCCCTCGGCATGGGAGTCAGCGCCGAGCTGTATTGGCAGGCCGCTTCGGGCATTTCGAATGAAGGCCTGCTTCCTTTCGATACTCTGGTGTTGTATCCGCCGGGTCGAACGGCCGGACTGTTGCGTCCGGAAAGGCCTGCTCCCCGTTTGTTCGATTCTTCGATGCTGGCCGTCCGCTGGAGTGAGCTTGGGCCCTATTGGGAAGCGGGACGTCGTTACCCGCTGCCGGTCGATGTGGCGTTCGTGACGGAATTCTACGAGAGCGAACAAGAGATGAAAACAGCGATACAGAAACTGCAAGACAGTTGGATACCATTCGCCGATTACAAGGGGGGGACGCACGAAACTCTGACAAGCAATCATCGAATGGCATCCAAGGGCGGCATCTTGTCTATCGATGGGGAGCAGGTTGTCTTTAGCCGATCGGAAGAAGTCGTTAACCCGGATTACGACTATCGGGACGAAGCGCCGAGAAGCTTCGAACGTTTATTTACGGTCCAAAACTATATCTACCTTGCGATCATCGGTTTGTCGCTCGTCTTGTTCGGCGTTGTACTCCTGGTCGGATATCGCATCTACAAACGGAAATTCATGAAATGACGGAGGTTTAACGGCTTCATGACGACAGCGGATATAATCATGGTCATTGCGGTTTGCTGCATCTGGTCGCTTCTTCTCGTGAATGTTCTGCTTATTCTTGCCGGATACTTGTATTACGTGAAGTGCGAAAGAAAGGCCGAGACCCTCATACAGGGAGCGGCGCCGTACGTCAGCGTCATGGTTCCCGCGCATAATGAAGCGAAAGTTATTATACCGACCGTGGAATCGCTGCTTGCGCTGGATTATCCCCGGGACCGGTATGAAATCATCGTCATTAACGACAATTCCTCGGACGATAGCGCGGAGAGGCTGGGCATGCTCCAGAAAAAGTACAAGGGCCGCAACTTGACCGTCGTGAACACGGATTCCGTTACGGGAGGCAAAGGCAAGTCCAATGCCTTGAATATAGGGTTAACGCGGTGCAAGGGTGAATTGATAGCCGTCTACGATGCGGATAATACCCCCGAGCGCAAAGCGCTGCGCATTTTGGCCGCGGAGATGGCGGACGAAAAGCTTGGAGCCGTTATCGGCAAGTTTCGCACCCGCAATCGCGACGCGAGCCTTCTGACGCGGTTCATTAATGTCGAAACATTGTCTTTCCAATGGATGGCGCAGGCAGGCAGGTGGCAGCTCTTCAAACTATGTACGATTCCCGGTACGAACTATCTGATGCGAAGAAGCATTCTGGAGACGATTGGCGGATGGGACGTAGACGCGCTGGCGGAGGATACGGAGATCAGCTTCCGCATCTACCAATTGGGTTACCGAATCAAGTTCCAGCCGGCTTCCGTTACCTGGGAACAAGAGCCCGAGACGCTGCCTGTGTGGTTCAAACAACGATCCAGATGGGCAAAGGGCAATATCTACGTCATCGTAAAAAACATGCCTCTTTTACTCAAGCGGCAGGGGAAAGGGATTCGGTTCGATCTCGTTTATTTCCTGTCCATCTACTTCCTGCTGTTGACCTCGCTTCTGATGTCGGACGCGCTTCTTGTTCTGAATGCGATCGGACTTGTCCACACGACGATAGCAGGCTTTAGCTCGCTTCTATGGACGCTGGCCGTCATCCTGTTTATCGTCGGGACGTATATTACGCTCACGACGGAGAGAGGCGAGATGAACTTGTCCAATCTGTGGATCGTGGCGGTTATGTACGTTACTTATTGCCAGCTTTGGCTGGTTGTAGCTGCATACGGCCTCTATGCCTATGCAAGGGATATGATCTTGAAGAGAGAGACGAAGTGGTACAAGACAGAACGATTCTAGAAAAGGTTGTTCAAATAGAAAGGCGGAAGGGCAATGAGGAGAACGTACTTGGCGGTCATGAGCGGCGCGGCGTTAGCGCTGATGCTGATAATCGCCCCTGCAAGCAGCCAAGCATCGGCGGAACGGTATTCCGTAGCTTTATTTGCGGGTGATGTATCCCTGCGAGGAACGTTCGCTTACGAACAAAGCTACTTCGAAATTCCCGACTACTGGAATGTCGATAGTATTTCGCTCAGACTGGACTACAGGGCGACGCCTCTTGCGATAAAGGAGCAATCCAGCGTGACGCTGCTTATAAACGGAACGCCCTTCCACTCTTTTCGTCCCGTCGTCGACGGGGATAGCGGGACAAGTCTGCAGCTTGATATTCCGAACGAGCTGCTGGTACAGGGGTCCAATCAACTGACGATTCAGGGCGGCCTTCGAACGCGCGAGTCGGAGAAAGGATGCGTTGTCGAGGACGTTCGGGATAACTGGCTCCATGTGCTCCAAACATCGGCAGTCGATATCGATTACGAGGCGAAACCGCCGAATGGATCGATTCGGGACTTCTATCACCGCTTTACCGGAGTGGATGCCGGCCTATTGGACAATCGGTTTATTGTGTTGCCGGACGATCCGGATATTATGGAGCTGGAGACCGCGGCGCACATCTTGTCCGGCTTTGCCCGGGCAAGCGCGTCAAAGGAGGAGACGATCCCGCTTGTCTCCTATTCGGACAATAACTGGAGAACGTCCCCGCTTGTCGTTTTCGTATCCTTACGAGAACATTTGCCATCGGAACTGCATGCAGAGTTTAACGGCTTAAACAATGGCGAGGCTCGTATTCAAATCGTAGAATCGGCTGCGGGCCATGTGCTGGTCGCAACATCCGACGATCCGGAACTGCTGGTTAAGGCGGGGCGTCTGCTTGCCAATGAGGATCTGGCATACCAATTAAACGGCAAGGTCAAGACGGTCTCTGCGGATACGGACGTCGATACGCCGCCGGTTTCCGTTAACCGCTCAGTCAGGCTGACGGAGACAGGAGACAAGCTGGTTGGGGAGCATCATCAAGCGCGCCATTATTTCGTTGCCCTCCCGGCCAATCGTTCCATTGCGGAATCCAGCAAGATCAGGCTTGACTTCCGATACGCGGGCAATCTCGATTTCTCCCGTTCCCTGGTAACGATCCTGATCAATGATAAGCCGGTCGGGAGTAAAAAGCTGAGCGAGGAGCGGGCCGACGGCGATTCGATTACGCTGCCGATTCCGAAAAACTTGCTCGTAACCGGCAATTTTACGGCTACGGCGGCATTCGACCTCGAGCTGCCCGAAGGTTATTGCGTCCAAAGCGAAGAGCAGAATCCATGGGCCTTTGTGAGCGCCGATTCCGAGATGCAGCTGAATACGCTTGATCGAACCGAGCTTCTTCTCGACAATTACCCGTATCCATTCCTGAGAGATGGCCTGTATCACAAAACCGCGGTTATCGTGCCTAAAACAAAGGATCGTTACGTGCTCTCGTCAATTGCCGGTCTCTTCTCGCTGCTCGGGCAATATGCGGAAGGCAATACGGGAGAACTCGCATTTTATGACGACGACGCCGATCCTGCGGGTTATCGCGACGGCAATGTTGTCGTTATCGGAACCTATAAGGATAACGAGTTGATACGTGGAGTCAACGATCAATTGTTTTTCCGTTTCGGAGTAGACGGAGGGACGGTTCTTTCCAATGAAAAGAAGACCCTGGATCCCGACTACGGTTCGCGCATCGGAACCTTGCAGCTGCTGGAATCACCATGGACTCCTGGCAATGGACTGCTGGCTATTACCGGCTCGAAGGGGGAAGACGTCCTGCTCGCAATCAAGCTGCTGACTTCGGAGAGTCAGCGCTGGAGAGTAAGCGGAGACGCCGTGCTGACCGATCGCGACGGGGTGGTGGAGCCGTATCGGTTCAAGCCGGAGAAGGGGGCGGTCCCGGTCAGGACGTTCGCTGGCATTGTCGAACGCGAGGATACGCTTGCGTTTGTGACGGCGGCATCGCTTGTGCTCGTTCTCGTACTCCTGTCGCTCGCGCTCCTTGCGCGCAAATACCGGAAGAACAGAGGTGGCGGCAATGGGACGTAACGCCGGCAGCCTAATGTCCGACGGCGGTTACTTGTCGTTCATTATTCTCTGCTTTCTCGGAATTATTGTCGTATCGGGCGATCCGGATCAATACCTGGTCAATATTCTCCTGCTCAACGCCGCCTTTATGATTGGCATTCTGACCTATTTTACGAGCGTAACGACAGGGCTCGTCCTCAATATCGTATTCCTGTTAGCATACGGAACCTATACGTTGTACCGGACGATGGCTATTGGCGACACGTTGTCGGCGTCGTCGTACTTCTGGCTGCTGCTAACGCCGTTGTTTACGGGGGCGATCTGGATGATGACAAGCGGCATGCTGCGGCTTCAGGCGGAGGCCCAGTCGTTAAAGGAGATAAATGGGCGCCTCGCGACGATGGACCGGCATACGAATTTGCGCAACAGCTTGTTGTTCCAAAAGGACGCCACCGTCTTTATGGCTTTGTCGGTACGTTACGGCATTCCGCTGACGCTGGTCGTCATGCAGATTCGATACTGGCGCGACGTTCGCCGGATGATCGGCGAGAGCGACATAACGGAAGCGCTGATCCAGCTATCGGAGCTTGGCGAAACAAGCATTCGAAGCAACGATTCCCTGTATATGCTGGACGAGGAGAACGCGACATGGGGACTTTTGCTGTTTACGGACGGCGACGGCGCCAGAATCGTGGCCAACCGGATTAAAGCTAATCTGGAGCAGTTTAATAAACGTGAGGGTGACGGAGGCTTTCGCGTCGAATTCCAGCTGCGGATCGGCGAATATCAATATGACGCGGAGACCATTGGATCACCGCTTGAGCTCATCGACATGGCGAGGAAGCAGTTGGAGTATGATGTGTAGACGCGGAGGCAAGCTGGACAAGTCCTTCGCTTGAATTTACGAGGAGATCTCGGATAAAGGCGAGAAAAAACGATATCCGGGGATCAAATGAATAAGAAGCAACTGCTGCGAGCGTTTTATTGGCCATCTTTGAATTGAAACAACCGTTTTTGAGCCGAAATGTCGTTTTACACCCGTCAATAAACGAGTTATGATCACTACATCATAAATTCGCTGAGTCTTCTTGAGGACAATGAAGAAGAGCGGGGGAACCAAACGGCGCTTATCGTTAAAAACAAGCGTCAGGGGTGAATCGGCAAAACAACCGCCGTAGGGCTATCTAATGGCCCGAATCCGTCAGCTAACCTCGTAAGCGTTATTGGAATGGGTATGACTTCGGCTCGTTAAGCCGCAAGGTGCTGCCTTGCGGCTTTTTGCTGCGCAAAAACCGGCATGGGCCCGCCGGAATGCCGCAGCAGACGAAGTAGAAACCTTCCCTTCCAGCCAACATTGCACAGGGGAGATGGACGAATTGAAAAAAACAACGATGAAAAGGTTCCAGTTGGGCGGTGGCTCCGATGTTATCCGCGCTTAAACGAGTGTTGATCGGAAGACCGCTAAAGTCGACGGAGCTTGGCGAGCAGAAGTTAAACAAAACAAAAGCGCTGGCGATTCTCTCGTCGGACGCGTTGTCGTCCGTCGCCTACGGCCCCGAACAAATTCTGCTTGTGTTAATGACCGTCGGCATGGCCGCGTTCTGGTATTCCATTCCGATCGGAATCGGCGTCCTGCTGCTGCTGACGGCGCTTATTCTGTCATATCGGCAAATTATATACGCCTATCCGCAAGGGGGCGGCGCTTATGTCGTCTCCAAAGAAAATCTGGGCAAGTACCCCGGCCTTATCGCCGGCGCATCTTTGTTGGTCGACTATATTCTAACGGTAGCGGTCAGCGTCTCGGCCGGAACCGATGCCATCACCTCCGCATTTCCGAGTTTGCATGCGTATACGGTGCCCATTGCCGTCGTATTCGTCATTCTGCTCACGCTGCTCAACTTGCGGGGCGTAACGGAGTCGGCGTCCGTCCTGGCCTATCCCGTATATTTGTTCGTTCTTGCCTTGTTCGTTCTGATTGGTAAAGGATTGTACGACATGGCATCGGGAGCGATTCCGCAGGAATTGCATACGCCCGTAGGGACGCCTGTGGCGGGCATCGGACTTTTCCTGCTGCTGAAGGCATTCGCTTCCGGCAGCTCCGCGCTGACAGGGGTCGAAGCGATCTCCAACGCAATCCCGAACTTCAGGAAACCCGCGCCGGTCAATGCCTCCAGAACGCTTGCCGCGATGGGGATTTTGCTCGCGATGCTATTCTCGGGCATCGTTGTGATGGCCTACGAGTACGGAATCGCGCCGATTGCGGAGGCGACGGTCGTCTCGCAGATCGCGGAGGAGGCGTTCGGGCGAAACTTCATGTATTATGCCATTCAGGGAACGACGGCGCTTATCCTCATCTTGGCGGCCAATACGGGTTATTCCGCTTTTCCCATGCTCGCGGTCAATCTGGCCAAGGATAAGTTTATCCCCAGAATGTTTACGGCGAGGGGCGATCGGCTTGGATATTCCAACGGCATCATCATGCTTGGCATCTGTTCCATCCTGCTCATCGTGCTTTTTGGCGGACATACGGAACAGTTGATTCCGCTCTACGCGGTCGGCGTATTCATCCCGTTTACGCTGTCGCAATCCGGCATGATGCGCAAGTGGCTTCGGGAGAAGCCGGCCGGCTGGGGGATCAAGCTCGCGATTAACACGGTCGGCGCGGCGATCAGCCTAGTGGTGACGATGATGTTTTTCCTGACGAAGTTTCCGCAGGTATGGCCCGTGCTCGTATTCCTGCCCGTCCTGATCTGGTTGTTGCTCGGCATTAACAGGCATTACGGTGCGGTAGGCGAGCAGCTTGGCCTATCCACGGGCGAGCCGGTGGAGGCTATCGAAGGCAACGTTCTGATCCTGCCAGTGGCAGGGATCACTCATGTCGTGGAGCAATCGCTGAGCTACGCGAGATCGCTTGCCGCCAGCCAGATCATCGCGGTATACGTGCCGTTCGAGCGGGAGGAGGAAGCCGCGTTCCGGGACAAGTGGAGCAAGCTGCATCCGGACGTCAGGCTCGTCACCTTGCATTCGCCGTACCGGAGTATCATACAGCCGCTCATGAAGTTTATCGACGTCGTGGACCGCAAGGCCAAGGAAAATCACTACCAGGTGACGGTCATCATTCCCCAATTCATACCGAAGAAGGGCTGGCATAACTTCCTGCATAACCAGACCAGCTTCTATATCCGGACCCGCCTTCTGTATCAGAAGGACGTGATCGTCACGACCGTTCCTTACCATCTGAAAAAATAACTTTGCCGTCCAACAAAAAGAACCCCCGGAAACGAGCAAGCCGAGCTTGCCCGTTTCCGGGGGTATTTCTGTTGGCTGACATGCGCCTATTCGTTGACGACGAGTCGGCCCCGAATCAGCTTCCGCTCGTAGCTTGCCGTTGGATGGGGGATACGCCAAAGCAATTGGTCCACGGCTCTTACGCCCAGGATCTCTTCCTCGACGTTGACCGTTGCGACCGTTACGCCGGCATGAGAGTTGTCGAAGCCGGTAAAGACTACGCCTTCGCTGGATGGATCAAGTTCCTTTACCGCTTTGGCTAACAAACTTGCGTAATAATCGTTGGCGCATACGAAAACCTGAGGGAGCGGTCTTGTCGCAAATGCTTCTCGCAGCGCCTCGTCGCAGCCCTCGTATTCTAACAGAAGCAGGGCCGGAATCTGATGTTGGGGAAGCCCGGCATCCATCAGAGCGGCGTTAAAACCCAGCCAACGCTCATAGAAGCTATAAGCATCGGCGATTTTGCCGACGAATTGGTACTCCCGATATCCCCTGCCGAGCATCGTCGACATGATTTCGTTGATGCCGGCCAGATTGTCGGAGAAGATACTGTCGCATGGGAAGTCCTTGTCCCAATGATCGACCATGACAACGGGCTTGCCTAGGCGGCGGCATTCGTGCAGGATGGGCGAAGCGATGCTTCCGACGGCAAGCACTCCGATGATGGCTTCCGGGTTCAACAGCGAGAATAACGAGTGGATGTCGGGTTTGACCAGCGTAACAAAATGAATGCCTTTCTGGTTCAACGCGGCTGATATCCCTTCGAACAGCGGCCCCCAGTATGCGGATTCCGGATTCTGCGACCTTACGTCCGGGAAGAGGACAAGCACCGTTCCCGTCCATTCGCACTGTTCCGTCTCCGCTTGCGTTTGCTCGTCGCGTCGCCGGGGCCTTATTGCGGGCGATATATCCTTTCGGTAGCCGAGCTCCGCCGCCTCCGCTTGCTCGTCGCGTCTCCCGGGCGTTACTGCGGGCGATATACCCTTTCGGTAGCCGAGCTCCGCCGCCTTCTGCAGTATCAGCTCTCTGGAATGCGCGCTTACGCCGGACTTGCCGGCCAACGCGCGCGATACGGCATATTTGGACAAGCCGACGCTCTCGGCGATTTCTTGCATCGTTATTTTGCCTCGCATTAGACTTCTCCTCGTCGTTTATTGGGAATCCAAGATTGTATATTTAAACGGCGCTGCGGTTTCGCCTTGAACGCACAGTAAAGAAAAGAAAAGAAAAGAAATTGAAATAAAAGAAATTGAAAGAAAAGTAAAGGGAAAATCCCCCTCTAATCTCGCGACTATACCGGATTTTGCAGCTTTATGGGGAAAACCTCCCACTATTCTCTATCCAATTGACGTATACCATCCATTCAACTTGAAATAGAGGGACCATTTCCCTCTAACACATCGAGGAAACCAAAGATGAGTAAATTAAATGGAGTTTTTCCCCTTATTCAAAATATAGGAAAAAAGTATAGGATCTCGCCGCAATGTCTCTTTATTTTCGTTTAGGAAATTATGCAACTGCCAGGCTTGTGAACAAAGGTTGAAAATCTAACAGACACCAGCGACACTATTTGTCCGATTTTTAACCTCAAACAAATCTAACAGACAGGAGGGACACTATTGGGTCGTAACGGAGCCAATATGTGCAATGATGAAGCTGATAAGGTCGCGTATGTCCGTTAGATTTTCGGAAACCTAAAAAATCGAAGAATAACGTCATATATGTCCGTTAGGCTGCGATAAAACTTACCTTTGAAAACTGTCGTTCGGTCATTTATCTTCGAAAGGCTGAAGGTAGAGGTTTTCGCATTTTGTTAGGAGGCCATTCAGGAACAATAGTCTGCGTTAAGTGTAGCACTCAACGCCGGAATATCGCAACCATTAGGAGTGGACGGTCCTAACAAAACCTAACAAAATATCAATTGACCATAAAATTAGGTTTTGTTATCATTTGTTATGAACATGTTGATAGGTAAATGATGCAAGGTCCAGAAAAAGCGATGACAGCATTCATGATTCAGCACAAGCACAAGCACACAGCACAAAGCACAAAGCACAAAGCACAAAGCACACAGCACACAACACACAACACTCAGCATTTAGCAAGGAGAGGATATTATGAATAGAACTGTAACAACAAGCCAAGTAGGGCAAGAGACCGTGCAAACAGCGCTGAAGGATTGGAAGTTCAAGGCTTGCCGGGAATCGGAGTGGCTGCAGGCCGTTGTGCCGGGCTGCGTGCATACCGACCTGCGCCGCAACGGCATGATCGAAGATCCGTTTTATGCGACGAACGAACATGATCTGCAATGGATCGACAAGCTGGACTGGGAATACGAGACGGTTTTCGATCTGACGGAAGACCTGCTGGCGATGTCCGTGCTGGAGCTTGTTTTCGACGGATTGGATACGTATGCGGACGTCACGTTTAACGGCAAGCTGATCTTGTCCGTCAACAATATGTTCCGCTCCTGGCGAGCGGATGTAAAGGGATTGGCGAAGCCGAGCGGCAATCAGCTTCATATCCGCTTCCGCTCGCCGGTGACGGAGGATCTGCCGAAGATCGAGCGTCTGGGCTATAATCTGCCGGCAAGCAATGATCAGTCCGAGCTGGGCGGTCTCGGCGAAGACAAGATTAGCGTATTCGCAAGGAAAGCGCCTTATCATTACGGATGGGACTGGGGCCCCCGCTTTGTCACCAGCGGCATCTGGCGCGAGGTTCGCGTCGTGGGCTGGAACGACGTCCGCGTGAACGACGTGTTCGTAAACCAGGAGCAAATATCGGCGGAAGCCGCCAAGCTGACCGTGGAAGTGGAGCTGGAGAGCGTCCGCGGCGCCGAAGGCAGCATAAAAATTAAAGCTGGAGGCTCGGAATGGAGTCTCGCGGTGAATCTTCAGCCTGGCGTTACTGTCGTGAAGGTTCCCGTGCTCATCGAGGAGCCGAAGCTGTGGTGGAGCAGAGGGCTGGGCGAGGCTCATCTGTACCATTTTCGCGCCACGTTTACGGAAGCGGGATCGGCGGAGCCGATTGCCGAGAAGTCGGTTCGCACGGGCCTGCGATCCGTTCGTTTGGTTCGCGAGAAGGACGAGGCGGGAGGCACGTTTTATTTTGAGCTGAACGGCGTTCCTGTGTTCGCCAAAGGCGCCAATCATATTCCGAACGACAGCTTCCTGACGGAAATCACGGAGGAGCGCTACAGACACGAGATTGTCTCGGCGGCCGAGTCGAACATGAATATGCTCCGCATTTGGGGCGGCGGGATCTATGAGCAGCCCGCCTTCTATGAGCTTTGCGACGAATACGGCATTATGGTATGGCAGGACTTTATGTTCGCGTGCAGCATGTATCCCTGGGATGAACCGTTCCTCGAGAGCGTGGAGCTCGAGGCGCGGGAGAATGTGAAGAAGCTGCGCAACCATCCCTCCATCGTTCTCTGGTGCGGCAACAACGAGATCGATTCCGCATGGGCGGAGTATGACGAGACGGGAGGCTGGGGCTGGAAGAAGAATTATACTTCGGAGCAGCGCGCGAACATCTGGGCGGGCTACGAGAGCATCTTCCACCGCATATTGCCGGAAGCCGTTAACGAACTGGCTCCAGGCGCCGATTATTGGCCGTCCTCGCCAATGATCGATCTGACTGGAGATATTGGCCAACATGCTCACCCGCTGTCTACGGAAGGCGATATCCACTACTGGGGCGTTTGGCATTCTGTGGAGCCGTTCGAAAATTATAACGTCAAGGTCGGCCGCTTTATGAGCGAATACGGCTTCCAGTCGTTCCCGGAATACGACAGCGTGCGGACGTTTGCAGAAGAAGGCGACATGGAGCTGGAATCGAAGGTTATGCTGGCGCATCAGAAAAACGGCAACGGGAACAGGCTCATCAAGGAATATATGGATATCTACATGAACGAGCCCAAGGATTTTCCTTCGTTTCTGTATATGAGCCAGGTGCTTCAAGCCGAGGCGATGAAGACGGCGATCGAGGCCCATCGCAAGCGGATGCCTTACTGCATGGGGACGCTCTACTGGCAGATGAACGATTGCTGGCCGGTCGCCTCATGGGCGGGCATGGACTATTACGGCAAATGGAAGGCGCTGCAGTATTATGCCAAAACAAGCTTCGCCGACACGATTCTGTCGTTCGACCGCTCCGAGGGGGGCGAGCTTCGCGTCTATGCGATCTCGGATTCATTGACTCCGGCGGAAGGCGAGCTGCGTTTGACGTTGCATGCTTTCGACGGCGAGATTCTTGGTCAGGAGACGCTGGCGGCAACGGTCGGAGCCAACACGTCGACGCTTGTATATGCGGCAGACGAAGGGAAGTGGCTTGACGGCCGCGACGCGGGCAGCATCGTTCTCGTCGCGGAGCTTGTCCAGGGCGATAAGCTGCTGAGCTGGAAAACGCATTATTTCGCTTACGCCAAAGGGCTGAAGCTGGGAGCGGCCTCCGTCGTTGTGACGGAGGTAGAAGGCAGCGGAAGGACACGTTTCCTTGTCTCCTCGAACGTGCTGGCGAAGCAGGTGTGGCTGCGCGCCGAGCGGGAGGGCCGCTTCTCCGACAACTTCTTCGACGTCGTGCCGGGCAAGCCGATCGAGGTGGAATTCCAGCATCGCGCGCCGGGTCAGGCATTCAGTGTCCCGGCTGCAGCCGGAGTCGTAACCGCGACTTCGATGATCGACTACTTGGCTTAGAGCAACGTGGATGTAGCAGGCGTCATAAAGAGATGGAGCAGTGCTTGACAGGCACTGTTCCATCTCTTTTTTGTTGCATACCTCAAACTGTGGATAATGGGGATGTGGCTGATTTTGTCGAACGTAGGTTTTAGAGGGCATGCTCCAATCTTTTTCTCTTGGCAACGAAAAATAGAGAAGCTAGTATATAAACAAATGAAAGGGAGGAAGGGACCGTGGGATGATCAAGCGCAGAATCGTGAACATATCCAACATGTCGATATTTTACAAGATTTTAGTTACGTTCCTATGCATTATGACACCATTGTTTGCGCTGGGCCTGCTTGTCAATGAATTGGGTAAATCGGAAGTCAAACGTCAAATCTCAAATTCCATCTCCATGAACACCCACTATTATTTTAAATCGCTGGAAGAAGAGCTGGAGCGGATCATACTTGCCCAGCAGCAATTTATCAATGACGAGGATTTAATCCAGCTTAGCTTCGAAACGCCTGTTCTGACGGAATATCAACGGACGCGAGCGATTAACCAATTGGTTAAAAGGCTGCATGTCCTCAAGGATTCAAGCGGCTACATCCAGGATGTCAGCCTGTATATTAAAGCGATTGACAGCACCCTTATGACCTCCAATCGCTCAACCGGCGATTTGTCCCCAGCCCAGGAAGCAGAGGAAATCGTAGAGGCGACGCGTCTGAGCGGTTCCCCGATGACGTGGTGGAAAGACCGCCTGTATTTGAATTTGCATTTGTCGCCGCTGAGAGCGCTTGCAGCAACCGGACAACAGGCTCATTTCGTGCAGAATATCGAGCTATCCACCGATGCGCTGCGCAAAGCGTTGGCTGCCTTTCCGCAGGAAGGCGCTGCCATATTGGTCAACGAGCATTGGCAAATTCATAACGACCGGTACACCGCGCAGCTCCAGCCGATGCTGGAACAATTGGCCCCGTATATTGCTCAAGAGGATCATTTTACCCGCCCGGTCAAAATCGGCAGCGACACGTATCTCGCGGTCTATGAAAAATCGTATTTCCTGGATACCGCGCTGCTGTTCTATTTTCCGGAAAATATTATTGTCGGACAGCTTAAAAACTACGGCTTATGGTCCTGGCTGCTCATTGGCTGCTCGCTAGTCATCGTTATCCTGTTCTCGTACGGCATCTACTTGCTGATCCACCGCCCGATGCAGCTATTGGTCAAGCGGTTCCGAAGCGTGGAGGAAGGGAATTTGCAGATTGCAGCGCCGCTTCATCGGGGCGATGAGTTCGGGTACCTGTTTAACCGGTTTGATCGGACGGTTCAACGGCTGAGCCAGTTGATCGACGAACTGTACGTCCAGAAAATCCGCCTGCAGCAGTCCGAGCTAAAGCAACTGCAAATGCAGATCGCCCCTCATTTTTTGTACAACAGCTTTTTTACGCTGCAGCATTTGATTCGGAATGATGAGAATGAGGCGGCCCAGCGGGTCGCGCGGAATTTGGGCGATTACTTTCGGTATATTACACGCAACGGCTTGGAGGAGGTCAGTCTGGGCGAGGAGTTCAAGCATGTATGCGCCTATGTGGAAATCCAGAAGATGAGATTTGCCAACCGGATCGCGGTGGAGGCGAACGAATTGCCCCTCTCCTTGCAGACGCTGCCCGTACCGAGACTCATTTTGCAGCCCGTAGTAGAAAACGCTTTTGAGCATGGCTTGGATCATGTGGTGGCAGAGGGCAGGCTCAGCCTGCGTTTTGAGCTTCGCAAGGACCAACTGGCTTTTATCGTCGAAGATAACGGTACGGGAATGGATCAAATCGAATTAGCCGGGCTTGTCCGCAAGCTGACGCTTGGCGAAGAGATGGAGACGACCGGACTGATCAATATCCACCGCAGGCTGAAGTTGAGGTACGGGGAGCGGGGAGGCATTGAAGTGAGTCGCAGCACGCTGGGAGGACTGCGCGTAGAGCTCTTTATTCCAATCGAAGGGGAGAATGACGATGTATCGAGTGCTGATCATAGATGACGAGCCGATGATAGTCGAAAGTCTGGAGCAGACGCTGCGGGAGGAGAAGCAGTGGGAGCTAACGATTTATCAGGCGTTTAATGTGTACGATGCGCTGGATTGCATGGGGCAGAACCGGGTGGATATCGTCTTGTCCGATATCCGAATGCCAGGCATGAACGGCATCGAGCTGCATCAGCGCATTAAGTCGAGCTGGCCGCGCTGCCGGTTTATCTTTGTGACGGGATACAACGAATTCCACTATGCCCGAGATGCCATTCGTACAGGCGGGGTGGTCGATTATGTGCTTAAGAACGAGGACAGCGGCGTTATCGTGGAGGCCGTCCGGAAGGCGATTGCCGAACTGGATGAGCTGGAGGACAGGAGCAGCTACTTGCATCATGTGCAGGGCAAGCTCCATGTCGCGCTCGCCGCACTGCGCAAAGATACGATGTTCGAGCTGATGCGAAGCTTGCCCGCCGATCCGGTCGTCGTCAAGGGCAAGCTCGAAGCGGCGGAAATCGGCTTGACGCCATCGGAGCCGCTGCTTGTGGCCATCGGGAGGCTGGATCCCCTCGATGCCGACTGGAGCGAAGCGGACTGGGAATTGCTGATGTTTGCGTGCCAAAATATTGCGGAGGAATATTTGGATCCCACGATCGTTCATGCAACCGTGCAATACGGTCGCCATCAATTTATTTGGTTTATGCAGTCCAAAGGGGAGGCGGATTCGCATGCGTGGAAGCATCTTGCCTCGCGGGCGTACGACATCATGGAGGCCGTGCAGGAGACATGCAGGAGACTGCTCAAGCTGCCGTTGTCTGCAGCGTTGGGACGGGAGCCGGTAGCATGGGAGCGGCTCGGCAGCCAGTTCGAGCATTTGGCCGCGCTGCTGGATGAGCATTCGCATGGCGAGCAGGAGTGGCTGATTCAGGATTCCGAGCAACTGGCCAGTCGAAGATCGATTTCAGTGGATGTCGGCGCAGAGACAAACGGGCAGGAGGAGCGACTGATCCTGGTTCTGCACCGGTATATCCAAAGCAATTTGGGCGGCGACCTGTCTCTGGTCAGGCTTGCGGAGCAGGTTCACCACAGCCCCAGCTATTTGTCCAGACAATATAAACGGATTACCGGCACGATGCTGTCGGATTACATTACGGAGGAGCGCATGAGGCTGGCCCAACGGCTGCTGGCTTCATCGACGATGAAAATTCAGGAAATTGCCTCTCAAGCCGGTTATGAAGCCGCGCCGCAATTCAACCGGTCGTTTAAGAAATGGTGCCAGATGACGCCTCAGGGGTACCGCGATCGACACTTCGCATTCGGCAATGATCAAACTACGCAATAGATGCTAAGAAAAACAACAATGGCAAATAGCGGGCGGAAACCCGATCCCTTAAGCTAGATATGAAAGCAAATACGACTTTTGGGGGAATGCACGATGAAAGCCAAAAAAGCCAAGCTGGTAGCAATCTGCGTGTTGTCGCTGCTGCTCGTGATCGTCTCGGCTTGCTCAAATTCCGGCAGCCCGAGCAACGGCAGCCCGAACAACGGCAATAGCGGTGCCGTAAAAAACGGCGATACCGGCACAGACACCGGCAACAAAGATGACGGGGAAGTCATCGACCCGATGGGCAAAATAGATCCGCCGGTCGAAATAACGGCGATTCGCCCGCTGGACTCCACGACCAAATTCGCCGAAGGCGAATCCATTGAAAACAATGCCTGGAACCGGCTGTATGAACAGGAATTCGGCATCAAGCTTAAATATTTATGGGTCGCGGATACGAGCCAATACGATCAGAAATTTAATGTGGCCATGGTATCCGGCAAGCTGGCGGACATTATGCCGGTCAACGCCATTCAGTTCCAGCAGTTGGTCGATGCGGATCAGCTCGAGGATTTGAGCGAAGCGTTGGAAAAGTACGGCACGGAGAAATCGAAGCTGCTGCTGGAGAAAGACGGCGGCGTGGGACTCGACTCCGCCACCTTTGGCGGCAAGCTGCTCGGTCTGCCGCTGGCAAGCAGCTATACGGACAATGCCCCGCTGCTGTGGGTGCGCACCGACTGGCTGGAGAAGCTGGGATTGCCCGAGCCGAAGACGATGGACGACGTGCTCGCGATTGCCGACGCTTTTGTCAATCAGGATCCCGACGACAACGGACAGAAGGATACGTACGGACTGGGCGTCGAGAAACTGTTTTACGGCGCGGTGCCGGGGCTGCAAGGATTTTTTAACAGCTACCACGCTTATCCGGAAATTTGGGTCAAGGACGACGAAGGCAAGCTCGTCTACGGAAGCATCCAGCCGGAGATGAAAGAAGCGCTCTCCAAGCTGCAGCAGATGTATAAAGACGGCTTGATCGATCGCGAGTTCGGAGTCAAGGATGCGGAGAAAATTTTTCAGGCCGTCAACTCGGGCAAGATGGGCATGTTCTACGGCTTGATGTATGCGCCGCTGTTGTTCCAGGATGGCAAAACCAATGATCCGAACATGGACTGGAAGGCATTCCCGCTGCCGTCCATTGACGGAGAGGTTGCCAAGCCGCAAACGCCATTTACCGTAGGGCGTTATTACGTGGTCCGCAAAGGCGTCAAAAACCCGGAAGCGGCCGTGAAGATGCTTAATGCTTTCCATTATGGCTGGGAGGACAAATATCCGCCGACCGAAATTACGCAAGACGGGGATATCGAGAAATGGCATTATGCGCTTGTCACCGGCTCCAATCCGACGCAAAACCTGGATATGTACGTCAAAGTAACCGAAGGGCTGGAGAAAAACGATACGTCGGGCTTCGATGCGCCAGGGCAGAACGTATTCTACGACAGCATAGTCAAGTTCAGGGAAGGCGATATGAGCGGCTGGGGCTACACCCGCGTGTACGACGCCCAGAAGCTGCTATATGAATACAACCAGAACAACGGCTACCAGATGACCGAATATATTGCCGGTCCAACGCCAACGATGGTCGAGAAGGATTCGACCCTGAAAAAAATGGAGCTGGAGACGTTTACCAAAATCGTTATGGGCGAAGCTTCAATTGACGAATTCGACGACTTTGTAAGCGATTGGAAAAAGCTGGGCGGCGACGTCATTACCGAAGAAGTAGCGGCATGGCAGAAGAGCAAAAACGGAAATTGACGAAGGGGGGCGGCTGGCATGGCTGTCAGGACAGTGACTGGAGAAATATCGGCAGACCGCCTCGGCATTGTATTGCCGCATGAGCATGCCTTTATCGATTTGCGCAAGCTGGTTCCCGAGCCGCAGTCCATCTCCGGCAGGGTACTGGCGCAAGAGAAGGTTCATATGGGCAACCTGGGCGTGCTGCAGCGGAATCCCTATGCCGTACTGGACAATGCGTTGATCGAGGACGAGAACGTCATCAAGCAAGAATTGCTTGCCTTCAAAAAGGCGGGCGGCAGTACGATCGTGGATCTGACGCTGCGCGATATCGGGCGCGATCCCATCCTGCTGACGGGGCTGTCCCGGGAGCTTGGCCTGAACATCGTCGCCGGCTGCGGCTACTATATCCAGGCTTCGCATCCGCCGGACATGGAGGAGCGGACGGTTGAAGGCATAGCCGAAGAAATGGTAGCGGAAATACGCTTCGGCATGGACGGCACGGCGGTAAAGGCCGGCGTCATCGGAGAGATCGGCACAAGCGCCGTTATTCATCCCGATGAACGCAAGGCGTTGCTGGCGGCGGCCCTGGCCCAGCAGGAGACCGGACTCGGCGTTCACGTTCATACCGATCTGTGGGCGAGGCAAGGGCTGGAGGTGATGCGGATCTTGACGGGCGAGGGCGTGCCCCCGGACAAAATCTGCATCAATCATGTCGATGTCGATATCCATTTGGATTATTTGCGGGCGCTGCTCCATGCCGGAGCCATTATTGAATTCGACAACTTCGGCAAGGAATTTTATGCGGACCGCCGCCATCGGAGCGTGCTGAAGGGGCTGTTCGCCCGCGATATCGACCGGGTGCGGACGATCAAGCTGTTGATCGACGAGGGGTTCGCGCATCAGATCATGATTTCTACCGACGTCTGCCTAAAGACGGCGCTGCGGCATTACGGAGGCTGGGGCTTCGATCATATGCTGACGAACATTGTGCCGATGCTGGAGGATGAAGGCGTTACGGCCGACGAAATCGAGATGCTGATGCGCGTCAATCCGGCGCGTTTCCTGGACGACGGGCGTCCGCCGCAGTCGCCGGCGGCATCGGAGTCCGCGGAGGAGGCACGCGATGCGATTCATTGACGCCAGCTGTGCCATCGGGTATCGAACGGTCAATTACGAGATCGTTAACCATGAGCATTTCTATGTGCAGGAGCGGGTAAAGCAGGCCCGAGACGGCAGGGAGTTGATCGAGGAGCTCGATTTTTGCGGCATCAGCCAGGCTGTCATTAGCCATAACGCCATGATCGATGTCGATCCCGGCTACGGCAACAAGCTGGCGGCAGAGGAAGCGGCCGGGTCGGGCGGCCGGCTGCTGCCCTCGTGGGCGATCGCTCCGCCGGTGACCGAGCCGGAATATGCGCCGACGGCGCTATTCCCGGCGATGCAGGCGGCCGGCGTGAAGCTGCTGCGGGCCTACCCGGCCCGCAATCGCTACATGCTCGGGCGCGTGGCGATGGAGCCGCTGCTCGGCGAAATCGCGTCGCTGCGCATCCCGCTTTATTTGTCGCCGAGCGAAGGGTGGGAACCGATCTATCAGGTCTTGCAGGAATATCCCGATCTTACAGTAATCTTAACCAATTACGGATTGTGGAGCCACGCGAGGTTGACCTTTCCGCTGCTCCGGGCGTACCCGAACTTCTACATCGAAACCGGAGATATGCAGACTGCGGGCGAAATACGGGAAATCTGCCGGCTGTTCGGCCCGGAGAGGCTGCTCTTCGGCTCGGGCTTTCCGAGCAACGCCATCGGCGGACCCTTGGCGGCGCTCCGCGGGAGCGGTATCTCGGAGGAGGCGATGAGCGCGATCGCTAGCCGCAATCTATTGCGCCTATTAGGGGAGGTGGCCCTATGAGCAGGACCGGCATAGCCGAGATGGCGAATCGTTCCCGGCTTGCACGGGAATTTATGGAGCTTGGCCGGCTGGAAAGCTTGCCGATTATCGACATTCATACGCATATGGGGCCGTTCTACGGCACTTATTTGCCGGAGGCGCCGCTGCCGCGCATGCTGGCCGAAATGGAGCGGGAAAATATCGCCTGGATCGTATCGGCGCCGCATAGCGCGTTGTTCGATCCCATCGCGGGCAATCGGGAGATTGTCGCGGCGATGGCGGATCATCCCAAGAAAATTTACGGTTACTATACTGTAAATCCTCACTACTCGGATCGTATTCATGAGGATTTGGCGGAATATGACGCAATCGACAACTACGTCGGATTTAAGCTGCTGCCGGACTATCATAAGTATCCGCTTACAGGCGATAGATTTACGCCGATCTATGAATTTGCTAATGAGCGCGGGCTGCTGCTGCTCTCCCATACATGGGGGCACAGCCGCTACAATCCGCCGGGGATGATCGCCGAGCTGGCCGTCAAATATCCCAATATTCGTTTCCTGATGGGACATTCCGCTCCGGGCGAAACGGATTACGCGATCGAAGCGGCGGCCTCTCTGCCCAATGTCTATCTGGAGCTGTGCGATACCGGGCGCTTGAACGGACTGATCGCCAAGATGGTTCGGGAAGCGTCGTCCGAGAAGGTCGTTTTCGGGACGGACTTTCCCTGGTACGATCCGCATTACATGCTGGGCAGCGTGCTGTTCTCCGGCATCGACGATCGCGAGATAAGCAATATCGTACATCACAACGCGGCAGCTCTGGTCGGCGGAGTGCTGCAGCGAAAAGCAAAGCGAGGATGAATGGAATGACCCAATTAATCGAATCGTTCGAAACGGCAAAAGGGAATGTGTTTGGCGATTTGCTGTCCAAGCGGGAGCAAGGCGGCAAGCTGAAAATCGGATTGGTTACCGTCGCTTTCTTTGAGTATTGGCGGATGTTCTCCCCGGAGATGAAAGGCAACGTCACCGGAGACATGACGCATCTGCATGATCAATTGCGGCAGCGTCTCCCGTTCTGCGAGATCGTCTGGCCTGGGCTGATCGACACGCTGGACGCGGCCGAGCAAGCCGGCCTTGAGCTGGCGGAGCGGCAGGTCGACCTGATCATTTACGCGGCGGGCACGTATTGTCCGGATTACATGGCGATCCAGCTACTGGAGCATGTGCGGCAGGCGCCGGTGCTGATGTTTAATACGCAACGCGACAACCGCATCAATCTCAAAACGAATTATGAAAACATTATTCGCAACAGCGCCTTGATTGCCAATATGCAGCTCGCGGCTTCCTTTCGCAAGATGGGCTGGTACAAGGACTTGCACGTCGTGGTCGGTTCGCTGGACGATGAAGCCGCGTATGAGGAAATAGCCTGTTATGCCCGCGCCCTCAAGGCTTACAAGGAGCTGAAACGCGTGAACCTGGGCGTTATCGGCCATGTATTCCGCGGCATGTACGACTTCGAATATGACAAGACGATGGTGAAAGGCACGCTCGGTCCCAATCTGATCGCCGTCCAATTAAGCCACTTGCTGGAGCAATACGAGCAGGCGGGAGACAAGGAAACGGAAGAAGCGGTCGCCGCCGCCCGGCAGCAATTCCATATCGTCGGCGTGGGACAGGACGATATGGACAAGTCGGCGCGGATGTACGTAGCGCTTCGCCATACGCTGGAGCGTTTCCGGCTCGACGGCTTGACGCTGCTCGGCCAGCATTACGTGGAGCAGAAGACGGGAACGACCTCTTATTTGGCCCATACCTTGCTTCATGAGGAAGCGCAATACGTGACGAACACGGAAGGCGACGTGCACGGGCTTATCATCATGAAGCTGATGCATCTGCTGACGGGCAAAGTGCCCGCTTATGCGGAATGGGGCGAGTTTGACGAGGAGCTGAACGCGCTGCTCATGGTCCATCATGGCTTCGCCGATCCCTCGTACGCCGCCGACCGCGGCAGCGTGCAGGTTAACCGGTCGCCGGAGCAATGGGGGCTGGAAGGGGCCGGCTTCGGCTTCGAATATACGCTGAAGCCGGGCGTCGTGACGGTCAGCCATCTGATCAACGATGCGGAAGGCTACAAAATGCTGATTATGCGGGGAGAGGCGCTGCACATCCCCGAAAATATCCCGTGCGAGGAAATTACGGCCGTCGTCAAGTTCGAACAGCCCATCAGGCTTTTGCTGCGGCGGCTCATCAAGGAAGGTTTCGCGCATCACTGCATTATCGGATACGGCGATCTGACCGCCGAGCTTGCGCATGTAGCCGACTTTATGGGCATTCGCAAAATGGTGTACGAAGGGAGCGGGGAAGCATGAGCAACGAAGCACGGACAGAGGGCAGCGCATCCATCCCGGCGGCGGAATTCCGCGAGCGGGCGGAGCGGCTGCAGGCGTTGATGCAAGCGCGGGGGATGCAAGCATGTCTTGTCTACGGAGACGAATACCGCAAGGAAAACCTGCGTTATATAAGCAACTATTGGCCGCTGTTCGAACGCGGAGCGGCGGTGGTGCCGTCGACCGGCGAACCGATTATTATCGCGGCTCCGGAAGGGGAGCAGCTGTGCAGGGAAATGGCGGCTTGGCGCGATATCAGGCTGCTGCAGGAGTTTACATGCGTCACGGTGCCCGACACGATCGAATATCCCAGGGCCGATTATGTCAGTCTTGGAGCCATATTCGCGGAGCTTCGCGGGGCGGGGCCGCTTGAGCGCATCGGCATTGCCGGGCTGCAGGACATCCCGGAGCCGCTTATGGCGATCATCCGGGCGGCCGCGGGAGACGCGGAGCTGGCGGATGCCGGCGGGCTGCTCTATGAGCTGCGAATGACCAAATCCGCGCGCGAGATCGCTTGCCTGCAGGAAGCGGCGCGCATCGCTGACGCGGGCTACCGTCGGATGATCCGCGAGGTGCGGCCCGGCATGACGGAGCTCGAGCTGGCGGCGCTGGCCTATGGGGAATGCACGAAGGAAGGCGCGGAGTTTATGCCGTTTATCGTGCTTGCCACCGGGGCGCGAGTCGATACCATCATCGGCCGTCCAACCCGCAAGGTCATTGCGGACGGAGACATGGTGATGGCGGCAATCGCCGTGCAGTACGAAGGTTATGTCGCCACCGTTGGATTCCCGTTTGTGGCCGGGACGATGTCGGAAGGGCAGCGGCGGTTTATCGACATCCTGGTGGAGGCGGAAGAAGGGGCGCTGAACGAGTTAAAGCCGGGCGTTCCAATGGGACAACTGGTTCGCGCGGTGAAGGAAAGGTTTGCCCGGCATGGCGTAACCGAATACGACCTGTATCCCCCGATGCATGGCTGCGGGCTGGCGGAAGCGGAGTCGCCGTACCCCGACGAGCACAGCGAAGCGCGGTTTGCCGCGGGCATGACGGTCAATACGGATGTTAGCTTGTTCGGGCACCCGCATGGCTCGAACCGGATCGAAGAGAGCTTGCTCGTTACGGACGAGGGATATTGGTCGATGTCCGGGCTGGTGCGGCAGCTGAGCAAAACCTGGCGTGAAGAAGGCGTCATTGAAGCGAGATAGAAAGGAGATCGTAACATGGAGAAGCAAGGGAAGCGCAACTGGTATGTAATCGACGGCTATCTCCCCTATAAAGGCAAAGTGATGGACCAACCTTTCGAAGGCCATGAAGCCATTATGATTCTGAACTGTCACGACGAAGACGCCGATATCGCCATGGATATTTACTATGAGGATCGCGAGCCCGATCTGGACATCCCGCTCACTGTAGCGGCGCGGCGGGTCAAGTGCTTCCGCATGGACCGTCCGGAGGATATCGGAGGCATCGCGCTGGAGCGGCAGTGCCAATATTCCTTGCGTTTCCGCAGCAATATCGAAGTCGTGCTGCAATACGGCCGCATGGATATTGCCCAGCCCAATCTGGCGTATATCGGACTGATGGGTTACGGCGAATGAACAAAAAAGCCAAAACCAAACGGGAATTGCCCCTGCATTTTATGCTGCTGCCGGGCGCGCTGCTGCTGATCGTATACAGTTATATCCCGATGACGGGCGTCGTCATCGCATTCCAGAAATTCGTTCCGATTAACGGATTGTTCGGCTCCAAGTGGATCGGCCTGGACAATTTCCGCTACGTGCTGCAGATGCCGGACATCTGGCAAGTGCTGTGGAACACCGTTTTTATTGCCAGCATGAAAATAATCGTGGGCCAAATCGTGCCCATTGCCATTGCTTTGTTGTTAAACGAAATGAGGAACGCCCTGATCAAGCGCGGGGTACAAACGTTGATTTATTTGCCGCACTTTCTGTCTTGGGTCATTTTGGGGGCTATTCTCGTCGATATTTTGTCGCCTTCCCAAGGGATCGTCAATCAGGTGCTGGGAGCCGTCGGGCTGGAACCGGTCTATTTTCTGGGCAGCAACAGCTGGTTTCCCGGCGTGCTGATTGCTTCCGAGGTGTGGAAGGAGTTTGGCTTCAGCACCATCGTCTACCTGGCGGCCATCACCGGCATCAATCCGGCTTTGTACGAAGCGGCGATCGTCGACGGGGCCAGCCATACGCGGCAAGTGTGGCATATTACGCTGCCGGGGATGGTCCCCATCATCATCCTGCTGGCGACATTAAGTCTCGGCAACGTGCTTAACGCGGGTTTCGATCAGGTGTTTAACCTGTACAGCCCAAGCGTTTACCAAAGCGGCGATATTCTCGATACGTTGATTTATCGCATCGGCCTGGTGGATGCCCAGTTCGGCGTGGCGACCGCCATCGGTTTTTTCAAATCCTGCGTATCGCTTGTGCTGATTTCGATTTCGTATTATTTGGCTTACCGGCTAGCTAACTACCGCATTTTCTGAGGAAGGGGGAAAGGTTATGCATGTCCAATCTCTAGGCAGAAAAATATTCGTTTTTTGCAACTATGCGTTTCTTATTCTACTGTCGCTGTTATGCCTGTTTCCCCTGATTCAGGTATTGGCCATTTCGTTCAGTTCCAGCCCGGCGGCATCCGCCGGACTGGTCAAATTCTGGCCGGTGGACTTCACGATGGCCTCCTACAAGTACATTCTGGGAAAACGGGAGTTCATTCAATCCTTCGGCATTACCATGCAGCGCATCGCCATCGGCTATACGATCAACATGTTGATTTCGTTATTATGCGCTTACCCGCTTGCCAAGGAACGTCACGATTTTCGCCTGCGCACGGTATACGCCTGGTTTTTTATTTTCACCATCCTGTTCAGCGGCGGCCTCATTCCGGTTTATCTGATCGTCTCGAATACCGGACTGCTGGATTCGATCTGGGCGCTCGTGCTGCCGGGAGCCGTGCCGGTATTCAATGTCATCCTGCTTCTTAATTTTTTCCGCGGTTTGCCGAGGGAGATCGAGGAGTCGGCGTTTATGGACGGGGCGGGTCACTGGACGGTGCTGTGGCGGATGTTTGTCCCCATGTCGATGCCGGTACTCGCGACCATCACCTTGTTTACGCTGGTGGGGCACTGGAACTCTTGGTTTGACGGGTTGATCTATATGAATTTCCCGGATCGTTATCCGCTGTCCACCTATTTGCAATTAATGGTCATCAACAGCAATCCCATGAAGATGGACCCCACCAATTTAAGCGGCATTATCCAAATATCCGAACGCACGACCCGTGCGGCCCAGATCTTTTTGGGCGCGCTGCCGATCTTGCTCGTGTACCCGTTTCTGCAACGTTTTTTCGTAAAGGGAATTGTACTCGGCAGTGTCAAAGGATAAGGATTTCCCAGTGACGGAGGAGAGCTATGAAAACGCAGCCTTACGAGAGATGGATCTGGATCGAGCTGATCGGTTTCGACCATCAGGCGCCCGACTTCGGGGTGGCCGATTATTTGAAAAACGCGGGTTTTGTGCCCGAAGCCGTATCGCTATTGCTGTTTACCCCCGATTTCCTTCACGGTCATGAGGGGATGGAGCGGGAGTGGGAGCTGCCGATCGAGGCATGCTCCTATGCCGCCAGGCCTTACGGCAAGGAGCGCAATCGCCAGCCGTGGACGAACTGGCAGCTGCGCGGCTTGGTCGAACAGCTGCGGAGCCATGGCATCGCCGTCTACTGCAGCTTCTTCAACCTGTTCCTGTACCGGGACAATGGCAAGCAGGCGGCGAGCCGATGGTGCTCGGCCCACCCGGAGCTGTACGAAATGCGCGGCTCGGGCGAGGCTTTCCCGGTCATAAATCCGCTTAAACGGCTCCAGGACGGAACGTTATATGAAGATTTGTTTGTCGCCGATCTGGCGCGCGTCATTGCCGATTTCGGCTTTGACGGCCTGCATGGGGGGGATGGCTATACGAGCCCGCGACTCAGTCTCGCAGATGCCGATTATTCTGACGATATGGTGGGGCAATTTCTCGCCGAAAGCGGCGTGGCGCTTGAGTCTGGGCTCGAGCCGAACTGCGATGGCGATGCGGCTGCGATGCAGCGGCGTGCGGACTGGATCTGGAAGCGGCAGCGAATGGAATGGATCGGGTTTTATGCCCGACGCTGGGCCGGGTTCTGGCGCAAGACGATGGCGGAGCTGCGGCGGATGGGCAAAACCGGCTACCTGAATACGGCTTGGACACGCGAGCCGTTCGAGGCTTTGTATCGCTACGGAGTCGATTACAGGCTGCTGGCGGAAGCCGGGATAGACGGCTTTATCGTGGAATCCGGAGCGGCGGGACTGTCGGCCGGCGCGGATGGCATCGAATATGAGCCAAGCACGGAGTTTATGGCTACCTTGCTCGCGCTGAAGGCGTATGTTCCCGATACGGGGCTGATTTGCCTGAACGGCATTCAAGATACGACGGAGCAATGGGACGTGCTCAGCCATGCCCCGACCTTGATCGAACGGGATATTTATACGTTGGCCAACGTCTATCTGCACGAGCCGGATGGGCTGCGCCGCTGCGCGGACGGCTTCCTGGCCTGCCTGGGCGACGGCATCGAGGCGCGCAACTGGGCCTGGATCAACGGACGTTGGCAATCTGCTTTCGCCGGCGTGCCGCGGCAGGTCGCGGGAGCTACCTTTGTTTGGAGCGATGCGGCCTTGTATCCGTCATTGGCGCAATATTCGGACAATAGGCAATGGCCGGCGCACAAGTTTCTGCAAAGCCTGATTGAGCAAGGAGCGTCGATGGGCGCCATTGCGCGAGCCGAACAACTGGAGGGGATCACAGGGAATATCTGCATGGCCGATTTGCATCTGTGGCCCGATGAACAGCTTGATCAGGCATTGTCTTATACGGCGGGCGGGGCTTTGCTCATTGCCAAGCTGGATGATCGGATGCAGTCGGCCTTGCGCCGGCATGGCATGGAAATGAAGGGCAGACGGAACGAGTGGTTCGCGATTGTCCGGGAAACCGGGGGACGCATCGTCAAAGCGATTTCCGGCGAACTTGCCGCGGAACTGGCCGACGATGAGACGGATGACAAGCTGAGCTGGATCCAGCCGTTGGCTTATGCGCCGCTTCCCGCTGATTTCGTCGGCGATTGCGTACAAGCGCTGGTCAAGCTTGCCCATGCGCCAGCGGTGACCCGTTTCGCGGAGACGGCGCCGCTTGCGGGATTTCAGCTGGACAACGGGCATTACCGTCTATTCATCCGAAATTTGAATACCAAATATCGGGCGGTGCAAGTCGAGGCGGCGCAGCCGATCGGCAAGCTCGAAGTTATAACCGATTTTCCCGGCGTGCCGCTGTTTCCCGAAGGCAACCGATTTACGACGCAAGTGCCGGGCAGGGGCATTACGGTCATCGATCTGTTTACCAATCCATAACGAGGTGAAGAAATGAACGCTAACAATAGGCGCGGCGGCACCGTGCCGGAGGGCAAAAAGTGGGACGTAGGCGGCCAATTTCCGATCGGCGTCTTCCATATTCCGGGGCCTGCGGATACGTCTTATGCCGCCTATGCAGCCATTCGCGAGCTGAATGCCAATTTTGTCGTCGCGACCAATGAAATTACGACGCCGGCCCGTACCGACTGGGCGCTGGAGCAGGCGGAGGCCAACGGGCTTAAAATGCTGGTGACCGACACCGGCATCAGATGGGTGCAATGCGAGTGGATCGCGCAAGATGCCGAAGACGGCTCCGCCCTGTTCGTGCGGAAGGGCGAACCGATTGGGCAGACCTTTACGACACCGGCGGCGGAAGGGCTCAACCTCGCCTTCGTATCCTTCAAGCTGGGCGAGCCGCCGGAAGATGAATCGCTGACGCTGCGTCTCACGGTTTATGATAGCCCGGGCAAGAATGAATTGGTTGCCGCTTCCAGTTGGCATGCGGCGGCAGGTACCCGCTATCCGGAATTCGTATTTGCCAACTTCCCGCAGTCGAGGGAAGCCAACCGTTATGAACTGGCGTCCGATGCTTCTTATTATATGGAGCTGTCGACGGAGAGCGATAAGCCGATCGGACCGCTGCTGACCAGCCGTGAGGATGCGTATAGCGGAGGCTCGGCCTACAGGGGAAGCGAGGAGCTAAGCTGCGATCTCTATTTTCAACTGACGTTGGCCTCTCCGCGAGGGGGCTCGATTTCGGCGTTTGCGCCGGATAGCCGCCCATCCGATGATTTTGTACGTACCTTCGTGCGCCATTACAAGGACAATCCGGCCCTTCTGGGATACAACCTGATCGACGAACCGTTCGGCGAAATCTACCCCAGCATGCATGGAACGACGCAAGCCATTAAGGCGCTGGATCCGGATCGGCTGGTCTATGTCAATCATTACGCGCTTAACGATGAGGGGGAACATTATTTCTCGCTCGAGGGCACGCCGCCGATGCGTTACGAAGCCTACGTGACGGACTGGCTGGATACGAACCCGGATTTAATGTCCTACGACTATTACCCCTTCCTGACGAGCGGCCTGGACGAGAAGGTGCATTATCAGACGTTGGAGTTCCTGCGCGAGCAGTGCGCGGCTTATGGCAAGGACCTGTGGGTATATATCCAATCGGTCGCGTACGATACGTTCCATATTGCCAAACCGACCGAACACGAAATGCGGTTTCATGTCTACTCATCGCTTGCTTACGGGGCCAAAGGCTATATTTATTTTACGTACGAAACGCCGCACACCAATGGAGAAACCGGATTTCATAACGGCCTCCTGCTGCCGGATGGCACACGCAACGATACGTTTCAATACGCGGCTGCGATCAATCGCGAGGTGCTGAAGCTTGGACCGGCCTTGTTGAGCTTGACGCTGGACCATGTCTATCATACCGGAAGCTTGCCCCCGGCCACGCGGGAGCTCACGCCGCAGTCCGGCATCGAGCTGGCGGAGGGAGGCGAAAATGCGGAGCAGTCGCCGTCATTGATTATCTCGCTCTTTACGGCGGAGAACGGCGACAAATTCGTGATGATCGTAAGCAAACAACTGCTTGAGCAGCAGGATGCCCGCTTGCGCTTCCTCGCCAAATCCGGTTTTATCCGCGAGTGGAGTAACGAGGACGGTAAAGAGTGGCATCAACAAAAGGAGGTGGGAGTTCTGTCGGAAGGCGATTACGACAAAGAGACGGGGGTGCTGAGCGTTAGCCTTCGCCCGGGCGAAGGAAAGCTCTATCGCATGGAAGGTTAGTTCAAACCAATGGAAGAGGTGAAGCTTGTTATGAGACGCATTCGCTTGCCCATCATTGCCGCATTAGCCTTTGTATTGACCCTATTCTCCGGCTTGACGGCCGGAGCCAGCTCGAACCCGACGCCAACCGTCGACGGCGAATTCCCGATCGGCATTTTCCACAACCCGCCGCCGAGTGAGACGACAGATAGTGCCTATGCGGATATCCGGGCGATGAATGCCAATTTCATCGTGTCTACCAATCTGATGACGACGCCTGCGACTACGGATTGGGCGCTGAAGCATGCCCAAAACAACGATTTGAAAATTTTGGTAACGGACACCGGGATCCGCTGGTACCAATCGGAGTGGATCTCCCAAAACGACGATACGGATGCAAGTCTGTATCTGCGCAATGATCGGGCGCTCGGCCAGACGTTTACGACCCCGGACGCTACCGGGATGGCGGTCTGGAAGCTTAGCTTCAAGAAAGCGGGTGCTTGGCCGGCAGGGACGTCCGTTACGCTCAACATCTACGATAGCCCAGCCAAAACAACGCATATCGCGACATCCACGCTGCCCGGTCCCTTGGTGACGGACTTCCCGGAATTTACGATTAACGGAGCCGTCGTGGCGGCCGAGACGGACTATTATTTTGAGCTGACGACGGATTCTGTCACGGACTTGGGCCCGTTCCTCGCCAGCACGGGAGACAAGTATGGAGATGGCGATCTCTATGTGAACGGCGTGGCGGCCGGCAACGATCTCTATTTTCAGATGACGCTCCCGAAAGACGGGGGAGGCAACTGGTCCGCTTTTTCGCCTACGAGCCGTTCATCGGATGACTTCTTCACCACTTATGTGAATCATTATAAAGACCATCCCGCCTTGCTCGGCTATAATCTCGTGGATGAGCCGTTCGGCGACCAGTTCCCGCATCTGCAATCCGCCACGGAGCTGATTCGCACGCTCGACCCGGATCATATGGTGTACACCAATCTGTATGGATTATGTCCGACTTGCATGCACTATTACAGCGGCACGGACGATCCGCTTCGCGGCAGCTACCAGGATTACGTCAACGGCTGGCTGGACACCAATCCCGATATCATCTCGTTCGACCATTATCCGTTCTATAGCACCGGCTTCGATGAGGCTTGGTACTTGCAGTTGGAATATTATCGCGAGCGTTCCTTGCTGTACGATACCGACTTATGGGTGTATATCCAGGCGATGCAATACGACTATTACAATATGATCGAGCCGTCGGAAGAGCAGATGCGCTTCCAGATTTATTCTTCCTTGGCCTATGGGGCCAAAGGTTATGTCTACTTTACTTACTATACGCCGGACGGGATGGACAACGGATTGATTTTGCCGGACGGTTCCAAAAACGATACGTATTATTATGCCCAGGATGTTAACGCGGAAGTGTTGAATCTGGGTTCCACCTTGCTTGGCCTTACCTCCAAGGAGGTTTACCAAACCGGCGGAACGCCCGCGTATACGACGGCTTTGCCAAGCGGTTTTTTCTGGCAGCCGACAACCGGCGCACCGGAAATGCCGATGATCGTTTCGCTGCTGGAGGATGGGGACGGACGCGAGTACTTGATGATCGTCAACAAGGATTTGGAGGACGCTCATTTGGCGTCATTTACGTTATCCGGCACGCCAACGGCCGTAACCGAAATTTCCAAGACGACCGGCCTCGAAGTCGGAACTTCCTACAATGCGACGACGGGCGTGTTGACGGCCAGCTTCGAACCGGGCGAAGGCAGGCTGTACGCGCTGCCCGTGACGCCTGCTCCAAGCGCGGCTCCTGCATGGGAGGAAGGCAGCGAGCTGGCGGCCAGCCAGGCCACCACGTCAAGCATTAGGCTGACTTGGCCGGCCGCTGCTGCCGGCGGCGAAGCGGCAGGGTATCGGATTTATGCAAACGGCGGCTTGCAAGGGAGCGTCGCGGGCGATGTGCTGACGTATACGGTGAGCGGCCTCGCATCGGGAACATCCTATGGGTTCAAGGTGGTCGCCGTCGACGCCAACGATGAGGAGCATGGACTGCTGGAGCGGACGGCATCGACGGTATATGCGTCGAATGGATACGTGCCGCCGGCAGATCCGCCTTCGTCGGGCGGCAAAACCGAAGAGGAGAACGGTGGCGACAACGGCGAAAACGAAGAGGACAATGATTTCGACAGCGAGCGGGCGCCGTTGTTCGGCGATATTGCGGGGGATCATCCCGCATGGGAGGCGATAGCGGAAGCCTTGGAGCGCGGCATCGTTACCGGCTACGCGGACATGACCTTTAGGCCACAAGCGCCAGTCACCCGGGCGGCGTTCGTCACGATGCTTGTCCGTGCGCTAGAGCTGCCGGCTGCAGGCCAAGCGCCGCCGTTCCGCGATGTCGCTGCCGGCGCATGGTACGCCGGGGCGGTAGGGGCGGCATTCGAGGCCGGCCTTATTAACGGAGTAGACGGCGAGCGGTTCGCCCCCGATCGGACGATCAGCAGAGAACAGATGGCGACTTTGCTTGTCCGAGCTTATGCGTACCTGGCAGGGGCGGATATGCCGCAGCTTGTGCCGGATGAGTCCGTTAACTATCAGGACGAAGCGGCTGTCGCGGACTGGGCACGGGCTTCCGTCAATCAAGTCTTGGGAGGCGGCATTATGGAGCTGGACGACGATAGTTTGTTCTTGCCGCGTACCGCCGCTACTCGCGTGGAGGCCGTAGAGGCCATTCTGAAGCTGCTTGGTATGATGCGGGAGTCATAAAGAGGATGAAGATATAGCCGTATGTACTAGGCGAGAAAAAGCTGAGCGTGGGATTTCCTTGCTCGGCTTTTTTCGTTGTATAGGAAGTAGGCGAACGAGCAACTGTAGGTGTTAAAAACGCCGATGGAGCGGAAAGTAACTCTGATTAGCATCCATAGGCGTTAGCAACGCTTATGGCTCCAAAAAGTAGGCGAACGAGCAACTGTAGGCACTAAAAACGCCGATGGACCGGAAAGTAACTTTGATTATTGTCCATAGGCGTTAGTAACGCTTATGGCTCCAAAAAGTAGGCGAACGAGCAACTGTAGGCGTTAAAAACGCCGATGGAGCGGAAAGTAACTCTGATTAGCAGCCATAGGCGTTAAAAACGCTTATGGCTCCAAAAAGTAGGCGAACGAGAAGCTGTAGGCGTTAAAAACGCCGATGGACCGGAAAGTAACTCTGATTAGCAGCCATAGGCGTTAGTAACGCTTATGGCTCCAAAAAGTAGGCGAACGAGCAGCTATAGACGTTAAAAACGCCGATGGACCGGAAAGTAACTCTGATAAACGTCCATAGGAGTTAGTAACGCTTATGGCTCCAAAAAGTAGGCAAACGAGCAGCTGTAGGCGTTAAAAACGCCGATGGACCGGAAAGTAACTCTGATTATCAGCCATAGGCGTTAGTAACGCTTATGGCTCCAAAAAGTAGGCGAACGAGCAGCTGTAGGCGTTAAAAACGCCGATGGATCGTAAAGTACCTCTGAATAGCGTCCATAGGCGTTAGTACCGCCTATGGCTCCAAAAAGTAGGCGAACGAGCAGCTGTAGGCGTTAAAAACGCCGATGGATCGTAAAGTAACTCAGATTAGCGTCCATAGGCGTTAGTAACGCTTATGGCTCAAAAAAGTAGGCGAACGAGCAGCTGTAGGCGTTAAAAACGCCGATGGATCGTAAAGTACCTCTGAATAGCGTCCATAGGCGTTAGTACCGCCTATGGCTCCAAAAAGTAGGCGAACGAGCAGCTGTAGGCGTTAAAAACGCCGATGGATCGTAAAATAACTCAGATTAGCGTCCATAGGCGTTAGAAACGCTTATGGCTCAAAAAAGTAGGCGAACGAGCAGCTGTAGGCGTTAAAAACGCCGATGGACCGTAAAGTGTGCTCTGATTAGCGTCCATAGGCGAAAATAGCGTCTGAAGCCGAAAAGTACAAGTTTTGCTGCCACTGTGCTGGCAAAGTCAGTGAAACGCAAACGAATTTGGTGAAAAGAAAAGGGTGAAAGGAAGAGAGTTGGGCGGTAGATCGCATATGAGTTTGCTAACACCCCGTCAGGTGATTTTGTTCGTTTTTATACGCTTACACTCTAAACCGCATAAATACTGTACTTTCCTGCAAATACGTTCCATCCTTACTGTATTAGTAGGAATGCAACATGCTGTTCTGCCGAAGAACGTCGACGGATTTTTCACTTCGAGACGAGTGCTTGTCGGAACCGATCTGAGGTAGCTGCGTGAAGTGACTGCAGCCTGCTTATCTCGCAAGATAAGCAGGCTGCAGGCTAAACCCAACATTCTTAGTGCTTCCAATAACTATAGATGTCCGCTGAGATGTCTATCGGTTAATAAAAGCCGCCGCCGCAACCTCCGCCACATCCGCCGCCGCAACCGCAACCTCCACCGAAGCCGCCGCCGAAACCTCCGCCGAAACCGCCTCCCCAGCCGAAGCCGAACGGAACGATGAACAACGCCGCGATGAACGCGAGCGCGATGGCCGCGCCAAAGAAGAAAAACGATACATGCGCTTTTGTTTTGGCTCGTTTGGCATGACGTTTTTTGAGACGATTGTAGGTCGGCCCTTTACCCTTGTCGATAGAGGAGAAGTAGAGTCGGCCATTTTTGTACGCCTTGATCGTTCCGCGAATCATAGAGCCGTCCTTCAGTCTTGCTTGAACCACCCTGCCGATATACGGGCGCAAAGCCGCTTCATTTAGTGCAATTCGTTGCATTTGGTACACCTCTCTTTCCGTTAAGCATCTATTATTCTATTCCGAACTCGTCTTAATAGATTGTATGAATAGCGGGGTAGGGGCTTAATGCGGCTTATGTCACGGGGGGCTCAGCAGCGCCGCCTGTGTGGAGTTCAAGTCGGCGAGGCCGATCTAAAACGCCAGCGGCGCGACTTTTATGGAGTTTAGGTCGACGAGGCCGATCTAAACCGTCGTCAGCGCCGCTTTTATGGAGTTTAAGTCGACGCGATCGATCTAAAACGCCAGCAGCACCGCATGTGTGGAGCTTAGGTCGGCGAGGCCGATCTAAACCGTCGTCAGCACCGCTTTTACGGAGTTGAAGTCGACGCGGCCGATCTAAACCGTCGTCAGCGCCGCTTTTATGGAAGTTATGTCGGCGCAGCAGACGTAAAATCCCATGGCGGGCGATGCCTATCTGCATATGAATGGTGCGAGTCCAGGACACGTACCGTGAACAACAAATATCATGTTGCCGGCATCGCAAACATAAGTATGGATAAACAGATAGATTGGAGTATAGATAGCTTGTACGTCACAAGTGCTGGACCACTAGACAGACTATGATTCGAAACGTCACAAATGCCGGATCACTAGGCAGCCTTTGATCCGAAGCGTCACATGAACGAGCGGGGACCATAAGTTGCGCAGCAATCGGCAAGGCGAGAGGGGATGGGAGCATGGCTTCGACAACCGTTATCGTCAGCGGAGCAAGGACGCCCTTTGGCAAGCTCGGCGGTGTGTTCAAGGAAATCACAGCCGTTCGACTAGGGGGTGAAGCCATCAGAGAGGCTGTATGCCGTGCGGGACTGCGGCCGGAGCAGGTAGAGCATGTCATCATGGGCATGGCCTTGCAGGGCGGGGCTGGACAGAATCCCGCGAGACAAGCGGCGAGATATGCAGAATTGCCGTGGAGCACACCTGCCGAGACGATTAACAAGGTTTGCGCGTCAGGGCTTCGGGCGATTACGATGGCGGACGGAATGATTCGAGCGGGAGATGCCGACATAGTCGTGGCAGGCGGTATGGAAAGCATGAGCCAGGCGGCGCATGCCATACCCGGCATGCGCTGGGGCAGTCGGCTTGGCAATGCGACGATCGTCGACTTGATGCTTCACGACGGGCTGCAATGCCCGTTCGATAAAGTGCATATGGCTGTGCACGGCAGCAAGGTGGCACGGGAATATAACGTAACTCGGCAGGAGCAGGACGAGTGGGCGCTCCTCAGTCATCAGAGAGCGATACTTGCTATGCAGGACGGTAAGCTGCGAGAAGAAATTATGGCCATTCGTACGCCAGGCAGGCATGGGGCGGAGAACGTTATCGAAAGCGACGAAGCTCCTCGAGCCGATACGAGTGCGGAAGCGCTGTCGCGCCTGGCGCCCGTCTTTGCTGCTGACGGCACGATCACGGCGGGAAATGCGCCAGGGGTGAACGACGGCGCAGCCGCGCTGCTGATGATGTCGCAAGATAAGGCGAATGAGCTTGGTTTTAAGCCAATAGCCCTCATTGTAGGTCACGCAGCTTCGGCGCTGGAGGCTCCTTACATTGCGACGGCCCCGGCTGCCGCCATCAGTAAGCTGCTCGACCGAAGCGGCCATTCTGTCCAGAACATTGATTTGTTCGAGATAAACGAGGCATTTGCGGCTGTCACTCTAACAAGCGCGCGTATGCTGGGATGCGATCCATCCAAGGTGAATGTAAACGGAGGAGCGGTTGCGCTCGGACATCCCGTCGGAGCAAGCGGGGCGCGCATCGTATTGACGCTCGTGACGGAGCTCCGCCGTAGGGGCGGCGGACTGGGAGTCGCGGCCATATGCAGCGGAACAGCCCAAGGGGATGCCGTTTTGCTCGAAGTCATGTAGCTCGTTAATAACCCTGTTGTCTGCGGGGAGCGGAGCGATCGTAGAATTGCTGCCCTGGCATGATCAGGATGGAGCCGGTTCGACTTGAATAATGAAGTCTGCCGGTCGGCTCTGACGCATGCGAGACCAATGCAGGAAGGAATGCTTGGAGCATTAAGTCCAAGTACGATATCCGAATGTACGATAACCGAACCGCGGAAAGGAGGCCATCCATGAGCAATCGTATTCGGACGCTGATGGTTGTCGGCGCGGGGCAGATGGGAGGCGGCATTGCCCAGTCGGCGGCGGAGGCGGGGCTGCAAGTGCTTCTGCATGATGTGTCGCCGGAACGCGCGGAGCACGGGCTGGAGTCCTTGCGCCGCCAAGCGGCACGAGATGTCGCCAAGGGACGGAAGAACGAGGCCGAAACGTCGGAGATGCTGGGGCGGATTATGATTGCCGACGATATTAAAGCGGCGGCACGCGCGGAGCTAGTCATCGAAGCCATCGTCGAGAGTTTGCCGGCCAAGCGTGAGTTGTTTCGCCGCCTCGACGATCGTTGTCCGTCGGCGACCATCTTGGCGAGCAATACGTCGGCGCTGCCGATTACCGAGCTGGCAGCCGCGACGGGGCGGGCTGATCGGGTCGTGGGCATTCATTTTATGAACCCGGTGCCCGTCATGCCGCTTGTGGAGCTTATTCGCGGCCTTGCTACCTCGGATGCAACTTTCCGGGAGGCCCATCATTTCGTGCAGAGGTTAGGCAAGACGCCGGTCGAAGCGGGAGACAGCCCGGGCTTCGTTTCCAACCGCGTGCTGATGCCGATGATTAACGAAGCGATCTGCTGCGTGCATGAAGGCGTAGCTTCGCCGGAGGCGGTGGACGCCATCATGAAGCTGGGCATGCGGCATCCCATGGGACCGCTGGCGCTGGCAGACCTGATCGGTCTCGATACATGCCTGGCCATCATGGAGGTGCTTCTTCAGGGATTCGGCGATTCCAAGTACCGCCCGTGCCCATTGTTGCGCAAGTACGTGCAGGCCGGTTGGCTGGGCAAGAAGACGGGGCGGGGGTTCTATTTGTACGACACATGATGTTGTCTGCGACAAAGCGGTTACAACGTAAATTCCAATCAGCACGATTATACAGCGGGGGAAGTGGATGCCATGATGCCGCCACTGACAAGCGAGCAGGAAGCGATGCGCGAAATGATACGGGATTTCGCGAGGAGAGAGGTAACGCCGTGCGTCGCCGATATGGAAGAAAGGGATGCCTTCCCTGAGGCGCTGATTGCCGCAATGGGAGGGCTGGGGCTCATGGGCATCGCCGTGCCGGAGAAGTATGGGGGCGTCGGCGCGGATTACGTCTCGAACGTGATTGCCATCCATGAAATATCGAAGGCAAGCGCCGCGGTTGGCGTTATTCTGTCCGTGCACAGCTCGGTCGGTACTTGCCCGATTCTATACGACGGCAACGAAAACCAGCGAAGCCGGTTCATCCCGCGGCTTGCCTCGGGCGAGGCGCTGGGGGCCTTCGCCCTGACGGAGCCGAGCGCGGGCTCGGATTCCGCAAGCATGCGGATGAAGGCGGAGAAACGCGGCGACCTCTACATTTTAAACGGCACGAAATCGTTTATTACGAACGGAGGTTACGCGGACACTTACATTACGTTCGCGGTAACGGACCCGAGCAAAGGGATGAAGGGCATATCCGCTTTTATTGTAGAGCGCGGCACGAAGGGACTGACGGTCGGAAAACGCGAAAAAAAGCTGGGTCTTCACGGCTCCAGCACGACCGAGCTTGTGTTCGACAACGCGGAGGTGCCAGCAGATTGCTTGCTTGGCAAAGAAGGAGAGGGCTTGCGAATCGCGCTTTCGCATCTGGATGCCGGCCGAATCGGCATCGCGGCGCAGGCGCTTGGCATCGCGGAGGCCGCCCTGGACTGCTCGATGCAATACGCAGGCAGCCGCCATCAATTCGGCAAGCCGATATCGGGCCATCAGGCGATCGCTTTTAAGCTCGCCGACATGGCGACCGCCATCGAAGCGGGAAGGCTGCTTGTCTATCAGGCGGCAGCGCTGCGCGCTCGCGGACTGCCTTGCGGCAAGGAGGCGGCGATGGCGAAACGCTTCTGCTCCGACGCGGCCTTGTCGTGCGCGACGGAGGCGGTGCAGATTTTCGGCGGGTACGGCTATATGCGCGAATATCCAGCGGAGAGGCTGTTCCGGGATGCGAAGGTGACGCAAATTTACGAGGGGACGAACGAGATCCAGCGGTTGGTTATTTTTAAGCATATGGTCAAGGAAGGGCGATAGGAGGCGGCAGACGGGATGACGAAGCCAGCGGGAATGCAAGCGGACGGCAGCGAAACCAGACGGCCTATTCGGTTCGTAACCGCCTCGGCCTTGTTCGACGGCCACGATGCGTCCATCAATCTGATCAGAAGGCTGCTTCAAGCGGCGGGAGCCGAGGTGATCCATCTCGGGCACAACCGCTCGGCGGAGGAGATCGTATCGGCAGCGATACAGGAGGATGCGGCGGCGATCGCGGTCAGCTCTTACCAGGGCGGGCATGTGGAGTTTTTGCGCTATATGGCGGATTTGCTTCGGGAGCGGGAAGCCGCTCATATTCGAATTTTTGCAGGGGGAGGGGGCGCCATTACGCCGGAGGAAGCCGAGCAGTCGGCAACGTACGGCGTATCCAAAATATTTACGCCGGAAGACGGCCGGACGCTTGGGCTGGAAGGGATGATCGCGTGGATGCTCCGCGAATCGGACTGCGAGATGGCGATCGATCCGGCGAGGGAGTTGGAGCGTCTGAAGGAGCGCGACCCCTCCGCGCTCGCACTCCTCGTCACGGCAGCCGAGGCGAATGGGTCGGCAGCTTGGCTTGCCGACATTCGGGAGCAGCTCCCCCACGGCGTACCGGTAATCGGCATAACAGGTACGGGCGGCGCGGGCAAAAGCTCCCTGACCGACGAGCTCGTCAGGCGGTTTCTGCGAGAGAAGGCGGCAGGAACGATCGCCGTCATCTCCGTCGACCCGACAAGGCAGAAGACAGGAGGCGCGCTGCTCGGCGATCGTATTCGCATGAACGCGATTGGGGACGGCCGCACTTACATGAGGAGCATGGCGACCCGCGGCTCGGGCAAGGAGCTGAGCGCGGCAACATCGGATGCTGTCGCGCTTGCGAAGCATGCGGGCTTCGACTGGATCATCGTGGAGACGAGCGGCATCGGTCAAGGCGACTCGGCAATAACGAGGCTCTGCGATATTGCGGTGTACGTTATGACGAGCGAATACGGAGCCCCATCCCAGCTGGAGAAAATCGACATGCTCGATTACGCCGACATGATCGTCGTTAACAAATTCGACCGTGCCGGCTCCGAGGATGCGCTGCGCGACGTCCGCAAGCAATACCGTCGCAGCCGCGGCATGGGTACGGACATTGCTGACGAAGAGCTGCCGGTTTACGGCACGATCGCAAGCCGGTTTGGCGACTTGGCGACCGATGCTTTGTTCCGCGACATTGCGGAAGCGGCGGAGCGTTATGTCCGTAACGCTTTGAAGCCGGCGTCGCGATCGCCGCTGATTCCAGAACCTCAGTCGCCGGCCTACGATGCCCGGATCGCTCCCAAATGGCTGAAGCTATCGCTTCCCGGCTCCATCATTCCGCGGGAGCGGAGCGGATACCTGGGCGAGATCGTCGAGACGCTGCGGGAACGTCGAACATTTGTAGAGGAGCAGGCTGAGCTGGCGAGGCGGATCGGCAAGCTGCGAGGCGCGCGGATGCTGGTGAAAGCGAATGGCGGAAGTTTTTTATTGCGCGAGGCAGCGTCCGGGCAGTCGGGGCAAGGTACAAGATCTCAGGCGCGGGACGCCTCGCAAGCGCCGCCCATAGCTGCTCAGTTTCCAGATGCGGCGATATCGCGACCAGCGGCGGAGCAAGGAGGAGCCATGCCGCCGTTGGCTGCGCAGTCACCCGATGCGGTTGAGTCGCCACCCGTGGTGCTCGAAGCGGATGGATCGCCTGCCGGGCAGTCGAACCTGGCTCAAGCCGACACCGGGCAAATCGCGGTGCTTCTGGAAGCGATGGCGGCCGAGCTGGAGCTTCAGCTTCATCCCTCCTGCAAGAAGCTGCTGGACGAGTGGCCGGCTTTGCGGGAGGGTTACGGAGTTGGAGCAAAAAAGTTTCAGGATGCGGGACCAGCAACCGCTAATCCCTCATCGCCCGGGTCAACTGCTGCTAAGCCCCCTCAGGCGAGGCTGCACTGGACTACGCTCTCCGGCCTGACGCTGCCTCGCATCGCATTGCCACGGTATTCCTGTCCGGGCGATCTGCTGCGTTGGCTGCTGACGGAGAATGTGCCCGGCAAGCCGCCCTACACGGCCGGCGTATTCCCGCTCAAGCGAAGCGACGAGGAGCCGAAGCGACAATTCGCGGGCGAAGGAACGCCGGAGCGAACGAACAGGCGATTCCATTATTTGAGCAGGCATGATAACGCGAAGCGGTTGTCCGTGGCTTTCGACAGCGTCACCTTGTACGGGCATGATCCCGGCGAACGTCCCGATATTTATGGCAAAATCGGCAACAGCGGCGTCAATGTCCCGACGCTGGACGACATGGAACGGCTCTTCCGGGGCTTTGATCTGTGTCATCCCGCCACGAGCGTCTCCATGACGATTAACGGCCCCGCGCCGATCTTGCTTGCGATGTATATGAATACGGCGATCCGCCAACAGCTTGCGAAGTTCGCGGCTCAACATGGCCGGAAGCCGGACGCCGCGGAGGAGGAGGCCATACGGACGCGGACCATGCAAACAGTTCGAGGCACGGTGCAGGCCGATATTTTAAAGGAGGATCAGGGACAAAACACCTGCATCTTCTCGACCGGGTTCGCGCTGAAAATGATGGGCGATATTCAGCAATATTTTATTGACCATGGCGTGCGCCATTATTATTCGGTAAGCATCAGCGGCTACCATATCGCGGAGGCCGGAGCCAATCCGATCTCCCAGCTGGCGTTTACGCTGGCCAACGGCTTTACGTACGTCGAATATTATCGGAGCCGGGGGATGGCCGTCGACGAATTCGCGCCGAATCTTTCCTTCTTCTTCAGCAACGGGCTTGATCCCGAATACGCGGTGCTGGGCCGCGTCGCCAGACGGATCTGGTCCACGGTCATCCGGCATAAGTATGGAGGCAATGAACGGAGCCAGAAGCTGAAATACCACATTCAGACCTCGGGTCGTTCGCTGCATGCCCAAGAGATGGATTTTAACGATATTCGGACGACGCTGCAGGCGCTGCTTGCCATCTACGACAACTGCAATTCCCTTCATACCAACGCTTATGACGAGGCGATTACAACCCCTACGGAGCATTCCGTTCGCAGAGCGATGGCGATTCAGCTCATCATCAATAAGGAATTCGGGTTCGCGAGAAACGATAATCCGTTGCAGGGCTCCTTCCTGATCGAAGAGCTGACCGACCTGGTAGAGGAGGCGGTGCTCGCGGAGCTTGGGCGGATTCATCACCGGGGAGGAGTGCTCGGGGCGATGGATACCGGCTACCAGCGGGGCCGGATTCAGGAGGAGTCGATGCTGTACGAGAGCCTCAAGCATTCCGGGGAGCTGCCGATCGTCGGGGTCAATACCTTCCTTAATACGAATCCCGCAGCAGCGCTGGCGTCGGATCCGGAGCTGGCTCGTTCGACGACGGAGGAGAAGGAGACGCAGCTCGCGAATCTCCGGACATTCCGGGAGAAGCATGGAGCGGCTGCCAAGGAAGCTCTGGAGCGTCTCAAGCAAGCGGCGCTGGGCGGCGGGAACGTGTTCGAGGAGCTGATGGAGACGGTTCAGGTCGCGACTCTGGGTCAAATAACGACCGCCTTGTTCGAGGTTGGCGGACAATACAGGAGAAACATGTAGATGGAACGCTGGAACGCCGGAACGCCGGAACGCCGGAACGCCGGAACGCCGGAACGCCGGAACGCCGGAACGCCGGAACGCTAGATGGCCGGAAATCTAGATCGCAGGAATGATGGATTGCGAGGGTAATTGACCAAGACGGGAACGCGAAAAGACGGGAGCGTGAAGCCATTATGACGGATCATCGTTATGTGCCTGGTCTTGAGAATGTGATCGCAAGCGAAACGAACATCTCCTACCTGGATGTAGAAGCGGAACAAATTGTGCTGCGGGGTTATGATCTTATCGAGCTTGCGCGGAGCGTCTCCTATGTGGAGGTGGCCGGCTTGCTCCTGAACGGCAGTCTGCCCGATGGCAAAGGAAGAGATTTGCTGGAGGAGCGATTGTCGGCGGCTAGCGCCATTCCTGACGCGATCTACGATATGCTGGCTCATGTTCCCGCAGGGACGCACCGGATGGACGCGTTGCGTACAGCCATTTCCGCGCTGGCAGGCTTCGACGGCGAGCTGGAGGATCATTCCGCTGAGGCGAACGGCCGCAAGGCCATCCGGCTGCTGGCTAAGGTGCCGGGCTTGGTGGCGAACGGCCATCGCATTTTGTCCGGGCAGCCCGTCATAGAGACGCGCGGCGATCTCAGCTTTGCCGGCAACTTCTTGTTTATGCTGACCGCCAAGGTGCCGGGGCCGCTGGAAGAGAGAATCTTCGATCAGTCGCTCATCGCCTACAGCGAGCATGAGCTGCCGAACTCGACCTTTGCGGCAAGGGTCATCGCCTCCACGATGTCCGACATGTACGGCGCGGTGGCAGGAGCGGTGTCGTCGCTCAAAGGTTATTTGCACGGCGGAGCGAATGAGGCGGTCATGGCCATGCTGGGCGAGGCGGCGACACCCGGGGAGCTGGAGGCCGTCATGCTCGGCAAGCTGGCGCGCAAAGAGCGGATTATGGGCTTCGGCCATCGCGTCTATATGCGGAAGCCGGATCCCCGAGCACTGCTGATGAAGGAAGCGCTCGCGAGGCTTGCCGAGGCCAAGGGACGGCGGGACTTGTACGAAATGTGCGACGCCGGAGAAGCGGTCATGAAGCGGGAAAAAGGGCTCTATCCCAATCTGGATTATTACGCCGCGCCGGTCTATGCGCTGCTTGGCATACCCGTCCCGTTGTTTACGCCCGTCTTTCTGGCCGCACGAATGGCGGGACTGTGCGCGCATGTCAGCGAGCAGCATGCCAGCAACCGGCTCTTTCGGCCTCGCGTGAGCTACACGGGCCCAAGGGGGCTGCGGCTTTCTTGATCCGTGCTGAGGTCCTTTTGATCCGGGCTGCGGCTTTCTTGATCGGTGCCGATGCCTTCTTGGTCCGAGCTGAGGCCTCCTTGATCCGAGCTGATGCCTTCTTGATCGGTGCCGATGCCTTCTTGATCGGTGCCGATGCCTTCTTAATCCGTGTAGCCACAAACCTTTGTGCAAGGATCGTGGGTGTTGCAGTCCGTTATGAATTGGATAAAGGGAAAACCGCCATCTAATCTCGCTGCTATACCGGATTTTGCGGCTTTAAGGGGAAAACCGCCCTCTAATTTCAATTTAATGGGCGTCTGCCCTCCATTCTACTTGGATTAGAGGGAGAATTGTAAGTAGAATAAATAGTGGACACCTCGTTAAGAGAATTCGATAATGAATGAAATAGGAGGTGTTCACAATGGGTGAACAACGGAATCGATACAATGAAGAGTTTAAGAAACAGACGGTAAAATATCTGCAAGAGCAGACAAAATCGGTGGAGGACATCGCCCTCGAACTAGATATTCCCGCGAAGACGTTGCATGCCTGGAAAGCGAAATATCGAGATTTTAAGAATGAACCCGTTGCCAGTTCGGGACGCCTCTATGAGCTCGAGCAACTCGTTAAAGAGCAAGAACGTGAGCTCCGCGCGAAAGACCAGAGGATTTCCGATGTAGAGGAGGAGCTCGCGATTGTAAAAAAGGCTGTGCACATCTTCAGCAAACCAAGGAACGACGGTTCCAGTTCATAGAAGATCATCGCTCCGAGTTTCGTTTGGAGAAGATGTGCGAAGTCATGGGTGTTTCACGTAGCGGCTACTACAAATGGAAAAATGCAGAGCTGAGCAACCAGGAACTGCGAAAACGGACTTTAATGGAGCGGGTTTCTTACCATTTTCATGATTCTGAGCAGCGCTACGGTGCCCCAAAGATCACGTATCTTCTTCAAGAAGAAGGCCACACAGTAGCAGAGCGGACCATTGGTTTATACATGCAGGAGCTTGGTCTGCGTGCCTGTGTCTCTCGAAAGTACAAGGTGCAGACGACAGACTCGAGCCATGATTTGCCGATCGCACCTAACGTACTCAACCAAAAGTTTAAAACGGAGAAGCCTAATAAGGTCTGGGTGGCAGACATCACCTATATTCCATGCAGAGAGGGTCGTTTATACTTAGCAAGTATTCTTGACCTGTGTACACGTGAGATCGTAGGCTGGCGCCTAGGGAGCCGGATGACGACCGACTTGGTACTTGGTGCGTTGCAAGACGCCTATAAAGCTAAAAAGCCAAAGAAGGGGCTGCTGCATCATTCAGATCGCGGTAGTCAATATGCATCTGATGATTACAGAAAACAACTCAAAGCCTACAAAATGAGAGCCAGCATGAGTCGGAAAGGCAACTGCTACGACAACGCTTGTATCGAGTCATTTCATAGCGTGCTCAAGAAGGAACTCGTTTACTGCAAGCGATTCAAAACGAAGCAACAGGCCTATGAAGAAATCTACAGATATATTGAGTTTTTTTATAACCGTAAACGGATCCACAGTGCACTGGGGTACTTGTCACCAGCCCGGTACGCTGCAAAATTTAATAAGAGAAAAGCGGCATAAATGGTGTCTACTTTCTTGACAGAGGTCCAAATTTCCCTCAATTACGCCGAAAAAACGAAATGAAATCCCATTAAAGGGAGTTTTTCCACTTATTCAAACTATAGGAAAGCCATAAGTTTTCTCCAAACTTGCCCTACAATTCTCGGAATAAAACGCGCTGCGCTGCCAAAGGACGGCGTCAGCCGCTTCACCTTATCCACGCTGAAGTACGCGTATGACTAGGCATAGTCCGCGAGTCGCAAACGTCGGTTACCCGCACATCTGCCTTAGTCACCGCCCGCTCATTTAGTCACCGCACACCCATCTACCTTAGTCACCGCACACCCAACTACCTTAGTCACCGTCCGCTCATTTAGTCACCGCACACCCAACTACCTTAGTCACCGTCCGCTCATTTAGTCACCGCACACCCATCTACCTTAGTCACCGCCCGCTCATTTAGTCACCGCACAATCTGCCTTAGTCACCACTCGCTCATTTAGTCACCGCACACCCATCAGCCTTAGTCACCACCCGCTCATTTAGTCACTGCACACCCATCAACCTTAGTCACCACTCGCTCATTTAGTCACCGCACACCCATCAGCCTTAGTCACCGCACAATCTACCTTAGTCACCGAATGCTCATTTAGTAAACGCCCGCTCATCTGCCTTAGTCAACGTACGCTTATCAGCTACTCCAGGCTAGAGGCCGGTTTATTTTGCCTGCTCCAATCTTGCAGAAGCGAAAGGAGTGTCTACGCATGGTACGAGATTCATTGCTGACCGAGCTGGCAGCATATGCGGCCCAGTACAAAGTTGAAAGCGAAGAGGCGTTGCGGATCGCCCAATACATGCTTATGGATTCCATCGGCACGGCGGTGCTAGCGCTGCGGTTTCCGGAATGCGCGAAACATATCGCGCCGATTGTCCCTGGCGCCGTATTGCCCGGCGGAGCTCGCGTGCCCGGCACGCAGCTCGAGCTGGAGCCCGTGCATGCCGCATTCAACATCGGCACCATGATTCGCTGGCTCGATTATAACGACACTTGGCTGGCCGCAGAATGGGGCCATCCGTCGGATAATCTCGGCAGCATTCTTGCCGTCGCCGATTATGTCAGCCGAAAAAGGCTGGCCGAAGGCGGAGAATCGCTGACGATGAGGGATGTGCTCGAAGCCGCCGTGAAAGCCCACGAAATCCAGGGCATTTTGGCGCTTAACCATTCTTTTAACGGCGTGGGGCTCGACCATGTGCTGCTTGTGCGCATTGCTTCTACGGCGATGGCGACGGCGCTGCTCGGCGGTACTGTTAAGGAGATCGAGGCTGCGTTATCGAACGCCTGGCTTGACGGCGGCGCGCTCCGAACCTATCGGCATGCTCCGAACACGGGCTCGCGCAAAAGCTGGGCGGCGGGGGATGCGGCTAGCAGGGCGGTGCGTCACGCGCTTATGGCGATGAACGGGGAGATGGGCTATGATACGCCGCTCACGGCCGCGAAGTGGGGGTTTCAGGATGTGTTGTTCCAAGGCCGGGAGCTTGCTCTTGCACGTCCGCTTGGCGCCTATGTCATGGAGAACGTCCTCTTTAAAATATCGTTCCCGGCCGAATTCCACGCCCAGACCGCCGTCGAGTGCGCGTTCGCCCTGCATGACATCGTGGTCAACCGTCTGGAAGATATCGCTGAAATTACTTTGACGACACATGAGTCGGCCATTCGGATCATCGACAAAAAGGGGCCGCTCGCCAATCCCGCGGACAGGGACCATTGCTTGCAATATATGGCCGCGGTGGCGCTTATTTACGGTTCGCTCACTGCGGAGCATTACGAAGACGAGGCGGCGGCCGATCCCCGAATTGATTCGCTTCGCGCGAAAATGACCGTCGTACACGATCCGCAATTCAGCCGCGACTACCTGGATCCGGATAAACGTTCCATTGCGAACGCCATACAGGTGCGGTTTACTGACGGAACAGAGACGGAGAAGATCGTCTGCGAATACCCCATCGGACATCGAAGACGGCGCGAAGAAGGGTTGCCGAAGGTGATCGAGAAATGCGAAGCCAATCTGCTGACCCGGTTCCCGAGAGGCAGGACTGCCGGTATTGTGGGCTCCGGCTTTGATTTTCAAAACTTGTCCGGCATGCCGGTAACGCAATTTATGGGAATGTTGGTTATCTAAAAAGATTTGCGGACGTTTGCAGTCAGAGCAGATGGAGAGGAAGGGAGAATGGGGCGATGTCATGGCTAGTGGAAGAAGAGCCTAGTCAATATGAGCTGTCTCAGAAGTTCCGCGCGCTTGTCGCAAGCGGACCGATCGTTCAAATACCGGGAACGCATGACGGCATGTCGGCCAGGGTGGCGAAAGGCTGCGGATTTCAAGCTTTGTATTTGTCCGGAGCGGCTTATACGGCAAGCCGGGGGCTGCCTGATCTGGGGCTTATCTATAGCAACGAAGTGGCGGAGCGGACGCGGGAGCTGGTTCGGGCATCGGGGCTGCCTGTGCTTGTCGACATCGACACCGGTTACGGTGGCGTATTAAACGTTGCCCGCGCAGCCAAGGAGCTGGTGGAGGCAAAGGCGGCGGCCGTCCAGCTTGAGGATCAAGACATGCCGAAGAAGTGCGGTCATCTCAACGGCAAGCGGCTTGTGACGGCGGAGGAGATGGCGCAAAAAATCCGGATGATCAAGGATGTTAGCCCGAGCTTGTACGTCGTCGCGCGGACGGATGCGAGGGACGGGGAAGGGCTCGAGGCGGCGATCTCGAGAGCAAAACAATATGCGGCCGCCGGCGCGGATGCGATTTTTCCCGAGGCGTTGGAGGGGGAGGCGGAATTTCGGACATTTAGCGAAGCCGTCCGTATTCCTCTGCTCGCCAACATGACGGAGTTCGGTCGAACGCCTTATTATACCGCCGATCAATTCGCGGACTGGGGCTTCCGAATGGTCATCTATCCCGTCACCTCGCTGCGCGCCGCGGCCAAGGCGTACGAACGGGTTTTCACGGAGATTGCCCGCAGCGGCACGCAAGTCGCATCGCTGCCGGATCTGCAGACGCGCAAGGAGCTGTACGAGACGATCCGTTACTCGGATTACGAGGCGCTCGACGGCCGTATCGCGAGGACGGTGCTTCCGGAAAAATAGGGTGGTATGTCCCCAAACGATCGTCAGAATCGATGTTTCTTACGATAATCGGACGGATTGATTTTACACTTGCTCTTGAACATTCTGCTGAAATAAAAGGCGTTTTGGTACCCGCATTGCTCGGCGATATGTTCGAGCGTATCGTCGGTTTCGACAAGCAGCGACCGCGCCTTCTGAAGCCTGATGGAAGTCAGATATTCAACTGGGGATTGGCCGTACGCTTGCCGAAAACGTCTGGTCAACTGAGAGGCTCCGATGCCCAGCTCCTTCGATAACTGGCCAAGATTCCAGCCATATTCCAGAGCATGCCGCTCCAAAAAAGCCAGAACCCTGCCCATGACAGGGTCCTGCTTCGTTTTGCGGGCTCTGTCCGCGGAGGATGCCTGCTCCAGCGACAGGACGGCCAGCAGGTCGCCGACGAAGTGGCGAATGTAGGCCGTTCCTTCGCCTTCTTCCGATTGCGCGCACGCAATGCGCAAATAACGATAGGTAGACTCCAGTCGCTGCAAATTCCGAATCGCAAGCTTGCCGGACGGCCACTCTTGTTCGGAGGCGAATTCGATAAACAGGAAGGAGAGGGGCTCCACTACACGGCGTTTCAGCCGCATGCCGGGCGGACAGAGGACAAGCTCGCCGTAGGCGGCCTCCTCGAAGTCGGCTTCCTCCCGATCGTCCATCGCGAAGGCGAACCGTCCAGACAACGCGGCAAGCATCACCCAGTCCTCATATTGATCCTCCTCCAGCCTAAATTCCTCGCGGACTCCGCTTATGTAGCTAATCTTGATTTCCAACGCTTGCAAGTCGCTTTCCCCTTTCCCTCGATATTTGCAAAAAAGTATATGAAATAGAATAAAGCAGTGCATGTAAAAAGTAAATGTCGGCGTTTATTATAGGTATCAAGAAGACAAACGTAAAAAAAAGTGAAGGGGAAAGGGGAAATGATGATGAGCAACATTATGCTGTTGTCCGACGAGCAAGTGAAAAGCTATAACGAGCAAGGGTATTTTGTGCTTCGCAATGTATTTAGCGAGGAGGAAGCCCGCGTCCTGCAAGCAGAATGCGACAAACTTCTGACGACGGAGCGTTTCCTGGATAGCGGCAACGTTCGCGCCGGCTACAAGAGCTACGCCAATGGAGACGTGAAGATCGAAAGAATGGATCCGGTGCACGATATATCGCCGCTGTTCGCCGAACTGGTGAAGGATGAGCGCATTTTGTCGCCGCTGCGCGACATCTATATGGATGAGCCGCTGCTGTTCAAGGATAAGCTGATCTTTAAGCTGCCGGGAGCGAACGGATACAGCATGCATCAGGACGCATCCTGGTGGCAGGGCTTCCCGATCGAAGGGCTGATCAGCGTCATGGTCGCTATCGACGGAGCGACGGTGGAAAATGGCGGGCTGGAGCTGTTCCCCGGTTATCATGACCGTTTCCGCTCGACTCCGGGCGAGTTGCGCAATATGAACGCGGCGGAAATCGCCGAGATTGATCCTCGGAAAGGGGAGATTGTCGAAACCAATCCCGGGGATGTCATCATCTTCCATTCCTTTACGCCGCATCAGAGCGGAGCCAACACTTCGGACAATAGCCGCAAGCAGCTTTATTTGACCTATTCCCCGTCGAAAAACGGCCAGCTGTACAACGCGCATTACCAGCACTACAAGCGGTATGCGCTCGCGGGCAAAGATTTGAGCAAATATTATTTCTTGTAATCGCATGGCACGAATCGCCGAAACCTTCTCCTGATCGTCAGGAGAAGGTTTTCTGGTGCGCTAGGCAGCACAACGACTACTTCACTCCTCGTCGTTGTACGTTATTTCTCCAACTCATATCGGGTCGCGATTGAACGTTCTGCTAGACAGCAGCTTGAGCTTGATTTTCTCGTCGTTGCCGTCGAATATCGATTCCCCGCCCCCCAGGACGACAGGACAAATGGTAAGCAGCTGCTCCTTAAGGGCCTTGATTTACTCTGCGATATTGTCTTTGATCAGCGTCGTATTGTTCCATTCCACCTTGTCCATCGTGCCGGAAATAACGATCTTCTTGACATCCTGTATCCACTTGGCATGCTCCATACTGTGTGTCGACGCATTCGGATCGTCCAACACCGTGGGCCAGTAGCGTCTACCGACGGGCTGCATCTACGCTTGCAAGTTATAGCGAGCTCGAAGCTTGTCCAAGCAACGACACTATCTCCTCCAAGTCGACCGGATCGCCTTGGCGCAGTTTGATCGATTTGCGCTCCGGCGGGCCGTCGTAACGGCCTTCGGGGAACTCGAGACCAGTCGCGTTAAAGATGGTGAAGCTGACCGCGTCTTTGGAGGTCGAGATGACGGCGGCGTATTTGCCGTTCTTGAGGAAATGGGGTTTCTTGTACTGCATGCGTTCGGTTGCCTCTGGTATCGTCTGCAGGACGGTTCCTCGGAGAGTGGATGACAATTCCTTCTGCCACGGCAGTTGCAAAGCTTCGATAAAATCCGTTACTTCTTGGTTCATGGTTTGGCGCTCCTCCGTGATGGATTTGGCGAATTGGTCGTCTTTCTTAACATGTGCAAATGGTTCTCCAGATCGTGTTCAAGCGTCGAATGTTGAATCTTTTTCTCGGCAGCCGGCTGCTCCTTGAGTCGGCGAAGCTCGATCAAGAATTCTCCGCAGCCTGCCGGCACCGGCACGCGAAGCGCCCAGTTCAGCGCCTCTTCCTCCGAATCGACTTCGATTAAGGCGACTTCCGCCACTAACATTCCATCGGTCGGGAACGGGCCGGATTGTATGCGGGGGCGAGCCCGGTCTGCCGAATACGTGATTCTCGCGCCGAACGAGCTGGGGAGCAACTCCTCGGCAGCCAGCAGAATGCCGGCTTTCGCCAGCGACCGCCGAAAGGCCGAGACGGCATGGACATCTTCGGCGCGAACGGGAATGCCCGCCTCGCGATGTCCCGTGGATTTGATGATGATCATGTAACGCATGTAAGCGTCCCTCCTCGCGGGAAGGAGCTTTCAAGCTGCAGCCTTCCCTTATTATAGCAACGAGCGGGAGACCTCATAATCGACATGCGCATGCAAAAAAATATTAAAGCGCCGACTCGCATTTCGCCGCCCTGCCGAGCAGCAGCGCCCGTTCCCGTTCGTTCCGGGTCAAGGACGCGGCGCGGAGAAATTCCGCCCGGGCTTCGTCACTGCGTCCTAGCTTAAATAGGAGGTCGCCTCGTACGCTCGGCAACAGGTAATAATCGGCTAGAGCAGGCTCGTCTTGCAGCGCATCCAGCATCTGCAGCCCGAAAGCGGGGCCAAAAGCCATGGCGATGGCCACGGCCCGGTTCAGTTCGACGATCGGCGAGGGCGCTGCCCGAGCAAGCGCTTCGTAAAGCGCGGCGATGCGGGGCCAGTCCGTTTCCTCCGCGGCAGGCGCCTGAGCATGACAGGCCGCGATGGCCGCCTGCAGCGCGTAGGGTCCCAGTGGCCGTCCCAGAGAGCGGCATCGATCCAGCGCGGCAAGTCCGCGCCGGATCAAGAGCCAGTCCCATGCCGCCCGATTCTGATCCATCAGCAGTACGGGATCGCCCTTCGCGTCCACCCGCGTTCGCAGCCTGGAGGACTGGATTTCCATTAGCGCGACCAGTCCGTGGACTTCGGGCTCGGCAGGCGCTATTTCCGCCAAAACGCGACCGAGACGCAGCGCTTTCTGGCAAAGCAGGGGGCGAGTCCATTGCTCGCCGGAGGTTGCCGAATATCCCTCGTTAAACATGAGATAGATCACCTCGAGAACGGCGGACATGCGTCCTTGAAGCTCGTCGCGGGCAGGAAGCTCGAAGGGCACTTGCTCCGTCTTCAGCGTCTTCTTGGCTCGGACGATGCGCTGGGCGATCGTGGATTCGGCGACCAGGAAGGAGCGGGCGATCTCGTCGGTGGCGAGACCGCATAACAGTCTTAGCGTCAAAGCGACGCGGGCGTCCTGCGACAAGACGGGGTGGCAGGTCATAAAGATCAGACGGAGGAGATCGTCGCCGATCTCCCCGTCTATCGCTTGATCCACGTCGTCTTCCGTGTAGAGCGGCATGCCATGCGCCAGATCTACGTACTTCTGATCGCGCAGCTTCGATCTGCGAATATGATCCAACGCGCGCCGCTTCGCCGTCGTCATAAGCCAACCGCCGGGATTATCCGGCAAGCCGCTTGCGGGCCACTTCTCGAGCGCGACGACGAGCGCGTCCTGGGCGAGATCCTCCGCTAGTCCGACATCCCTCACCATCCGGGTGAGCGCCGCCACCAGCTTGGACGATTCCATCCGCCAGATGGCCTCGATCGTTCGCTCCATCCGGTCGGCATTCACGCTTTAGCCTGTTCCTTTGCTTGCTCCCGCAGCGCGGCATCCCTTGCGATGGAGTCCGGGTTCTCCATAAGCTCCTCCATCTCGAACACTTGTCTAAGCTCGATCTCGCCTTGTCCGAACCCGTGGGGATCCGGCATGCGCATTGCCCAAACGATAGCTTCTTCGCGCGACTTGACCTCGATGAGCGTGTAGCCCGCGATCATTTCCTTCGCTTCGGTGAAGGGACCGTCGATGACCTTCGGCTTGCCTCCGGGCTCGGGATACGAAATCCGGACGGCGCCCGCGCTTGGCTGCAAGCCGTCAGCGGCCAGGAAGACGCCGGCTTTGATCAGTTCTTCGTTATATTTTTGCATGGCTTCGAGCAGTTCGGGGGTTGGTTTGACGCCTGCTTCGGAATCGGTTGTCGCTTTCACGATCATCATAAATCTCATGGGTAAAACCTCCTGTAATTTGGTTTCGTTAATGGTCTACTTAGGTTTCGATAGGGGAAGATGAATGTCCTGCCGCCAAGCGCAACGCGTTCAAGCGGCGGTTACTTCGAGTTGCAATCGCGTTGCGAGCGCCGAGACAAAGCCGAATGCAACGATGCCTGCAATGCCCATGATGATGCCTACCCAACCGACGAGAGACATGCCGACTACGATGAGGAGGGGAGACAAGCATGCCGTGGCGATGCAATAAGACGACCAGCGCCGCTGACCTATGGATGCGAACCTCCGCGCAAACACGATATTCGCCGCGATCAGCGCAAGGAACGCGACAAAAAAGGCGAGGGAGTGAATCGCGGCTTCGCCGCTCATCGTCGTCGGCGCCTCCTCGGGAGCCCCCGATGGGAAACCAAGTCCGGGGTCCGGACGGAATAAACCCGCCAGAATCATGCCGTTGCCGTAGATAGCGGTAAGAAGAGGTCCCCAGGTTCCGCCTTTGCGCCCCCGCAGTACGGTACGAATCGCAATCGCCGCCAAGGCAGTGAGAGAGCCGGTAACGATAAAGTTCGCGCACTGGATCCACCCGGCATCGCCGAGCGTCAAGGAACTGATGGCGTGGCGACGGATATCGAAGCCGGAGCGGGTGAATATTTGGGCAATGACAACCGCGTAGAATAGCGGTGCGGATAACATGCCGCATCTGAGCAACCATTTGGTAACGCGAGATTTGGCGGATACGGATAAGAAGGCCGACATGAGTATCAATTCCTTTCTTTTGGTTGTGCAGGCGCGAAGAATGCCTTTAGCTCTGCGGCGGTCGCTTCGGCTGGAAGCTGCTTCATATGTCCGAGTCCCTTTCTGCACACTAGAGCGGCATGGGGGAGAGCGGCCGCCGTCGCCTCGGCGCCCCGGCGCATCGACTCCGGGCTTTCCGCTCCGGCGAGCACGAGGGTCGGCATGGCGACGCCGGTCCATTGGTCCGTGGGCAGCGGTCGGCCGTCCATATATCCCTCTAGCAGAGCGGCATCGTATGGGAGCGTATGGGCAACAGCGGTAAGCTTGCGCCATACGCCCGGCATGATGCGCATCATGCCGACCACAAAGGAGGGCGCGCCCATCCCCGTCGTCAAGAAATAGCGGACTGCGTCTCCTCGGCGATCGTCGGCGATGAGCTGGCGCAAATGTCGCAGAAAGTCCTTAGGAGGCTTGCGATCCGCGGCTCCTACAATAAAAGGCGGCTCGTGCAGCGCAAGCTTGGAGATAGCGGAGCCGCTTGCCGCCGCATGCAGGGCGAGCGCCGCTCCCGAGGACAACCCCCAGACATAAGCGCTGCCGCCGGCTGCTGCGATAACGGCGTCCAAATCCTCGATCTCACGTTCGATGGCATACGACTTTGCGTCCCCGCTGTCGCCGCGTCCTCGTCGGTCGTAGTTGTACACCGTGAATCGCTCCGACAACAGTCCGGCAAGCTTGACCGCGCCGGGAAACTTGCGGTAGCCGAACGCTCCGGAGACGAGAATGAGAGGCGGGCCTTGCCCTGTTTGGTCATATACGATGGTCGTGCCGTCCTTGGAGGTTACCGTGTTCATGAGTGTTGCTCCCTTCCGAATTGTGTGTCTCTATTATGACAACGATTGATGCCGGAGGAAATCGACATGCTGCGAAAAAGTTTTTTGTTGATTGTGCGTTTGAGTTTTAGTGCCTGTTGTTCAAAGAAAATAATGTGTTGGGTTGTAAGCTAAGTATTAGTCTCGGATTATATAGAGAAAATGAAATATTTGCCAATCGGCCGATTAAGCTAATGGACAGGTTAGTTCCAATATGTGTTAAAACCACTCGTCTTTCTTACTCTCATACCAAGCATCGACATGCTGGCAAATCAAAATGCCGTAGATACGCATGTACCACATCATCGTCGAGCGGTGACGGCCCGTTCTAATTTGTAGTCGACCTTCTCACGCTTGTTGGAGCGCTCGACGGATGTGCGGCGTTTGTAGACCAGCTTCCATTGCTCGGTTCCGCGAACGGTCTTCGGGAACAAGCGAAGGTTGTCGTTGCTGTGCGTGTGGTAGGTCCGGCCGTATTTGGCGTTAGAGCATCCGCAGGAAGGGGTGCATCTCCACTTGCGACGTAGCTGGGATTTGTCATAACCATTGGGCTTCATCTTGTTGCCGTTCGGGCAGATGGGTATACCCTTCGGAGAGACTTGAATATCACTGTTCGTAGCGATGTTGCTCTTGCTCCGGCTATTCAGATCGATGAATGGCTCGATGTTTTGGTGGTCAAGCGGCAGGTAGATGGTCTCGGCATCGAGGAGCATTTTAGTTACTGTGCCCAAGGAGAATCGTTGCTTAAATTCAGCTGAGCTCGCGACCAGGCTGACAGCATCATGCCGCGAGGCAGGCTGCAGTCTGGGATACAGCGGTAAATCGTGTTTACTGTCCGCCGCAGAGATCATGTACATGTGGTACCCGTTGAAATACTTTTCTCTGGCGCTGTCCCACCCCGAGTTGCAATCGGGCTGGGAGTAAAAACGAGGGTGGCTGCAATTGGCTTTGCCGAGGGCACGACAATCCGCAAGTCGGCTTGCTTCGGGGATACGCCGATGTGACCAGTGGCGTCCCATCGCCTGCGACGGTCATCGCAGAGAGATCCCCGAGCAAAGCAAGCTGAGCAGAGACGGAGAGAAACGTTCTTGGAAGAAAGCGAACAGGCGATCAGCCGGCAAGGCAGACTGACGATGGGCGTGCCGCATGATCCACTTCATAAGACGCTTGACACGACCGGTCGAGGTCGTGGGCGCTTTTTTGCCCTTCTTGCCTTTCTTCGGTTTGCGAATTCGCTTAGGCAAGCGTTGAGGTTTTAAATGCTTGTCTTCAACTGGCCATAGGCGCGTAAGTAGTCGTAGTAGGTGCCGACGCCGGGAACGTCGTCGCTTGCAAACCCGCTGAGAATCACATAGATCCGCGTCCGCTTCATCTCATTAATCCACTCGGTAAGTCCCATCGTCGGATTGGTCATGAGCAGCAAGAGATACGAGCGAAAGAGAGAAGCAGGATCTCGAGGAGCAGGACCTTGGGCAGAATAGTGGTCTTGCATGAAGGACGTGAGGGACGAGAGGTCGTTCATGCAGCATTTCAGTACAAGAGGCCAATCTTTGTTGATGAGGACGGTGCCGTTAACGCCAAAGGCCGTTTGCAATTGCTGGAGGACAAGTTGTTGGTAGTTGGCATGAGGGATAATGGAAGGTTTCAAGATAACACGCTCCAATCGGGAGTGGTAAGGGTCATACCCCTTCACGCGAGTTTATGTCCAATGCACTTTTGTGGGCAGAGTCCAAGAGAAGGTTTGCACAATTAGTGCAGCGATTGGACGTCACATCGATTTCGAGGAGCTTACCGAAGAGCAAGCGCGAGAACGCATGCGGAAGAAAGGCGCCGATGAGGAAACGATCGACTTTGTAATAGGTTGGCATGCCAATCGTCCAAAATCTGCTTATACAGTAGTTCCGACCGTCGAGCAGATCACTGGCCATCCAGCACGAACCTTTGCGAGGTGGGTCTCTGAAGCACGTACAACATCTTACTAACCCATAAGAAGCGCTTCAAAGCAGCAACTATTGATTTGCTAAAGGGAGAACGTTGGTTCAGAGCAGTCATTATCGGTCAAGGTAGGAGTGGACGGGGTATTCACGGCCAACTGTTAGGCAAGCTGGGAGTCGATACAGGTTACTTAATCACAAAATCCTTCCCCTCGCCTTCTACCATCTGCTCCCAAGATTCATACGCTGTACAGTAATATCATTTCGATGTCGATGTGGACGCAAAGTCAAATATCTGCGGATTGCGTAAGCAAGAAGTAGTAGATGGGCTGTTCCGCCCCATGTGCCAAGAGCACATGGGGCTTATTTAGAGCGACCGCTTCCGAAGACACCCATACACATGGCTAGCAACAAACTCCAGCTTCGGCCTGTTGAGCTGTAAGTGAGGAGGTTACCTTAGTGAAGGCTCTGTGTCGGAGGGGCTTTATTGTAATCGGGTGGAGGAACTCCTGACGACGATTTCCGGTTCGAGCGCAATCGTCAGCAGTTCGTCCGACATCTCAATCAATTTGTGAAGCGCTTCGGCGATGACGGAAGCGATCGCGTGGACGGAGACGCCGACTGCCGTTGTCGGTACGTCGAGATCCTCCATCAGCGGAATATTGTCGTAGCTGACGACGGACAAGTCCTCCGGTACGCGAAGCCCCCGCTCGCGCGCAGCGCGGTAAATGCCGCGCGTCAGATCTACGCCGCCGCTGATGACCGCCGTTGGTGGCGAGGGCCAATCGAACATAGCTTCCGCCGCGATGTAGCCGTCGTGAGTCTCGAGCCCTTCCATTCGCAAGATGGATTCGTCGGCAACGCAAAGACCGAGCTTCCGTGCTTCGCCCAGAAACGCTTCGATCTTGACGGTCTGCATCGGGTCGTCGCCGTCGGGTCTGCCGAGGTAGGCGATTCTCGAGTGGCCAAGCTCCGCCAGATGACGGACGGCGAGGCGAATCGCCTGGCCTCTGTTGACGTCGACGGTGGAGAACGGATGCGACCCGGCCGCCCCGTAGACAAGTAGCGGCGACTGCATGCTCCCGATCCCGCTTAGCTCGTCGCGGTTGCCGCTGTGGTCGCCGAACAGCAGGACGGCATCCATTCGGTAGCGGTTAAAGGATTCGATCGCGGCTTCCGTCCGGCTGATGGAGAGCAGCGTCGTGTAACCCCGCCGCTCCAATTCGTCATTCAGCTTCGTGATCAAGGAGGACAAGGCCCCGCGTTCGACGGTGGGCCAGATGATGCCGATGGCGCCGGACTTCCGCGATACAAGGCTGCGGGCGGCGATGTTGGGCTGGTAGCCCATCTCGCGCGCAATCTCCCAGATCCGTTCTTTGGTATCCGCTTTAATATTCGGATTGCCCAGAAGCGCCTTGGAGACGGTGGAGAAGCTGACGCCAGCGCGTTTGGCGATGTCCTTAATCGTTACCATATATTCTCTCCTTATGGGGATAATGTTGGAGTAACAATAGGTGTAGAAAGTAATTGTAACGTATCTAGCGTAGATGGCGGGATCGAAGTTGATGTATCGTCTTCTTGTCTCGTATCTGCGGCTGCATGCCGAGATGTAGTCGATTGTTTAAGGCATCCGGAACACTTCGTTTTTTGTGGTGGACAGTACTAGCTTAATCTATTATGATTGAAATTACAACGTTGTAAATTATGAGCGAAGGGGTTGCTCTCATGTTTAATTTGGAGAATACCGTGTCCGTCGTCATCGGCGGCAACGGCGTGTTGGGAAGCGCGATGTCGGAGGCGCTGGCGGAAGCAGGATCTAAGGTGGCCATCATCGGCCGCGATATGGAGAAGGCGGAACGCGTATGCGAAGCGATTCGCGAGAAGGGCGGCGAAGCGATCGCATTAAAAGCGGATGCGGCGAACAAAGGCGATCTGGAAAATGTACTGGCGAAGGTGCTGGAGTGGGGCGGCAGCGTAGACACGCTGATCAACGCGTCGGGCACAAATAGCGCTACTCCTTTCTTCGAGTTGGAGATGGATGAGTGGGACCGCATCTTGGACGTGAACCTGAAGAGCGTCGTGCTGGCCTGCCAAGTGTTCGGCAAGCAGATGATCGACCAGGGCAGAGGCGGCTCTATCATTAACATTTCGTCGGTATCTTCGGGTCCCCCGCTGTCCCGCGTGTTCACGTATTCCGTGTCCAAGTCGGGCGTCAACTCGGTTACCCAGTTCCTTGCGCGCGAATTCGCGAAGGACAACGTGCGTGTCAACGCCATTATCCCGGGTTTCTTCCCGGCCGAGCAGAATCGCAAAATTTTGTCGCCGGAGCGGATAGAATCCATTATGGGCCATACGCCAATGGACCGGTTCGGTACGCCTGAGGAGCTAAAGGGCGCCGTCGTCTATCTGGCCTCTTCCAAAGCATCCTCCTTCGTGACGGGTTCGTTCTTGCGTGTTGACGGCGGCTTCGGAGCGATGACGATATGAGCGATCTGCTGACACGCCTTGTCGAGCAAACGCCGCTTCCGAGCCTATACCGTATCCGTCAGCGATTTGATGGCACCAAGCTGGAGGATCCTGTAGGAGATCTTCGTCGCGGGCTGAAGGAAAGCCCTCAGCTGCAAGCCCTCAAGCCGGGCGCGAAGGTGGCGCTGGCCGTCGGAAGCCGCGGCATCTCGCGAATCGACGAGCTGACCAAGGCCGTCGTGGACGAGCTTAAGCTGCAGGGCTGCGAGCCGTTTATCGTACCTTGCATGGGCAGTCACGGAAGCGCTACGGCGGAAGGCCAGACGGCCGTCCTCGCTCATCTCGGCATCGACGAATCGACGATGGGCTGTCCCGTTCGTTCCTCCATGGAAGTGATCGAGCTTGACCAGCTGCCGAACGGCTTGCCCGTTTATTGCGACAAGATCGCGGCGGAGGAAGCCGACGCCATCGTGGTCGTGAATCGGATCAAGCCGCACACGGCGTTCCGCGGCCCCATCGAGAGCGGCCTCTTCAAAATGATCGCGATCGGCCTCGGCAAGCAAAAGGGTGCCGAAGCTTGCCACCAGCTCGGTTTCAAATACATGGCCGAGAACGTTCCCGCGATGGCTCGCATTATGATCGACAAGCTGCCGATCTCCTTCGGCGTCGCGGTCGTGGAGAACGCGTACGATCAGATTTGCCGCGTAGAGGTGGTCGGGACGGACGTCATGGAAGCGAGAGAACGCGAGCTTCTCGCGGAAGCGAAAGCGCGCCTGCCGAAGTTTCTGTTCGACAGCTTCGACGTGCTCGTCGTCGACTATATCGGAAAGAACATAAGCGGCGACGGCATGGATCCCAATATAACGGGACGGTATCCGACTCCTTACGCGTCGGGCGGTCCCGAAGTGAACAAGATCGTCGTACTCGACTTGACGAAGGAGTCCAAGGGCAACGCCAACGGCGTCGGCACGGCGGATTTCACCACGAGCCGGCTTGTGGGCAAGACGGATTGGCCAGGCACCTACGCCAACGGTCTGACATCGACCGTATGCGCGCCGACGAAGCAGGCGACGACGCTCGCGAACGACATGGACGCCATTAAGGCGGGCATTAAGACGAGCAATATTTTGGACTATACGACGGTTCGTCTGGCTCGCATCAAGGATACGCTGCATCTTGGCGAGATCGAAATTTCGGAGAGCCTTTTGGAGGAAGCCAAGGGTCATCCCGATATCGAAATTCTGGAAGGCCCGTATCAATGGCAATTCGACGAGGAAGGATTTCTGCCGAAATGAATCGTGAATCCAAGCTGATTATCAGCATCGATATCGGAACGACAAGCACGAAGACGCTGGCCGTCGATTACAAAGGCGGGATTCTCGGCTCCCACTCGATCGGCTATCGCCTGCATACGCCGCAGCCTGGTTATGCGGAGCAGGACCCGGAGGAGATGTCGGAGGCTGTCATCGAATGTGTCTCGCAACTGATGGCGAAGGGGGGCTGGAGCGCGGATGACGTGCTGTGCGTAAGCTTCAGCTCCGCCAATCATAGCGTGATACTGATGGACGAAAGCGGCAAGGCGCTGACCCCGGTCATCACCTGGGCAGATTTGCGCAGCGCGGAGCAAGCGAATGAGCTGAACGTCATAGGCGAGGGGCTGGGCGCTTACTTGCGTTCCGGTACTCCAATCCACCCCATGTCGCCGCTGCCCAAGCTGATCTGGATGAGAGAAAACCGCCCGGACCTGCTGGCCAAGACCAGCCATGTTATCGGGATTAAAGAATATTTGCTGCATAAGCTGTTCGGAAGATACGTCACGGACTATTCCATGGCAAGCGCGACGGGACTCTTCAATGTAGAGACGCTGGATTGGGATCCGCAAAATATGGAGCTTGCCGGCGTTAAACGCGAGCAGCTTCCAGAGCTGATGCCGTCCACGGGCCGGATCCAGGGGCTGAAAGCGGAGTTCGCGGAGCGGATGAAGCTGTCGGCAGCTACGCCGTTCGTGCTTGGAGGACAGGACGGCGTACTGGCGAATCTCGGCATCGGAGCGATTGAGCCTGGCGTTGCCGCCGTCACGATCGGCACGAGCAGTGCCGTACGCACCGCTGTTCGCGGTCCGCTGTTGGAGCCGGAAGGGCGCCTGTTCTGCTACGCGCTTGCGGATGATTATTGGATGATCGGCGGAGCTTCCAACAATGGCGCGATCGTCGCTCAATGGACCGCGGAGCGGCTGTTCCCCGGCAAGGCGATGGAGGACGTGATGCCGATTGCGGCGGAAGTGCCGCCAGGTGCGAACGGCCTGTTCTTCTTGCCGCTGCTGTCGGGAGAGCGCGCGCCGTTCTGGGATGGCAAGGCCAAGGGCGTTATGTTCGGCCTGACGCTTGCTCACACGGAGAAACATATGCTCCGCGCCGCGATGGAAGGCGTCATGTACCAGATCGCCGCCATCGTATCGCTGATGAAGGAATGCGGCAACGAAGTGAAGGAGATCCGCGCCTCGGGCGGCTTCGCACGTTCGGAGATATGGTGCCAGATGTTGGCCGATATTCTCGGCGTGCCGGTGTCGATACCGGAATCGGTGGAGAGCTCCGGTCTCGGAGCGGCTCAGTTGGGACTGTTCGCCATGGAGGAGGGCCGTGGCCCGCTCCTTCGTTGGAACGCGACGAACGGCGTATCCTACGAGCCCAACATGGACACGCATGCGATCTACAGCGAGCTGCTTCCGTTTTATTTGAACCTGTATCACGCATTGAAGCCGTCCATGCATGAAATGGATCGTTTGCCGATCTAAACGAGCGAGCCGCCCCATTGCAGGGCTCTGTAAGCCGAGAAAATCGGGTTACAGCATGGCGCGGAGTAACTTTTGGCTCTGTAAGCCGAGAAAATCGGGCTATTGCATGGCGCGGAGTAACTTTTGGCTCTGTAAGCCGAGAAAATCGGGTTACAGCATAGCGTGGAGTAACTTTCAGCTCTGTAAGCCGGAAAAATCGGGTTACAGCATAGCGGGGAGTAACTTTCGGCTCTGTAAGCCGAGAAAATCGGGTTACAGTATGGCGCGGAGTAACTTTCGGCGCTGTAAGCTGAATTATCGGCTTGCGGCACAACAAGCAGCACAATGAAGGAGGGGCGTTATGGCTCAGGAAAAGGTTGAGAGACTTCAAGAGATTTTGCGCGAAATGGGCTCTGTTGTCGTCGCCTTCTCGGGAGGCGTGGACAGCACGTACCTCCTTTATGCGGCGCTGGAGACGTTGGGTAAGGATAAGGTGTTGGCGGTAACCGCGGATTCCGAGACGTATCCGGCCGAAGAGCTGGAGGCTGCGAAGACGCTTGCGCTTCAGATGGGCGCCAATCATGCCGTCATCGAGACCTCGGAGCTTAACATTCCCGGCTACAAGGAAAACAACGGCAATCGCTGCTACTTCTGCAAAAGAAGCCTGTTCGAGCATTTGGAGCCGTTCGTTCAGGATGGCCGCTATCGCCATATCGTCTACGGTTTGATCGCCGACGATATGAGCGAGCATCGCCCGGGTGTACAGGCGGCGAAGGAGAAAGGCGTGCGGGGACCGTTGCAAGAGGCTGGATTAGGCAAGGAAGAAATTCGCGAGCTGTCCATGCGCGCGGAGCTGTCGACTTGGGATAAGCCCTCCTTCGCTTGCTTGTCCTCCCGTATCGCTTATGGCGAAGAGATTACGATCGAAAAGTTGAACAAGGTCGGCTCTGCGGAGCGGTTCATCCGATCGCTTGGCATCCGCCAGGTGAGGGTAAGGGTGCACGGCGATCTTGCGCGCATCGAGGTTGAGCCCTCATCCATGGTCGAGCTGGTCGGTTACGCGTCCGTTATTTCCGACGAGCTTAAGAAGCTCGGCTTTCTGTACGTATCGATGGACATGGGCGGTTACAAGAGCGGCAGCATGAACAAAGCGCTGAAGCTGGAAGGAGCCGTCTAATGTCCGGATACGAGGAGATGGATTTTTGCAAGCTGGACGTGGACAGGGAGGAGCGTACGGGCTTCCCTGAGGTCATCTTCGGACTTGGCAAAACGCCGGAGCAAGCGGAAGCGATCTTCGGCCGCATCGCCGAGGTTCATGGCCGGGCTCTCGTAACGAGGGCTTCGGCGGAAATGGCGGAGCGAATTCAGGCCGCGTACCCGGGAGCCGTCTACGATCCGGTGTCGCGGCTTATTCGTTTGGACGGCGAACCGAAGCGGCTGCCCGGAACCGTGGCGGTTCTGACCGGGGGAACATCCGATATTCCCGTAGCAGAGGAAGCGGCCTGCACGGCGGAATGGATGGGCTGCCAAGTGGACCGCATCTATGACGTAGGCGTCGCAGGAATCCATCGTCTGCTGGCTCAGATGGATCGCATTCGCGCAGCATCCGTCGTCATCGCTGTTGCGGGGATGGAAGGCGCGCTCGCCAGCGTTGCGGGCGGACTCGTGCGGCGTCCCGTCATCGCGGTGCCGACCTCGGTGGGATACGGGGCGAATCTGCAGGGCGTAACGACGATGCTGGCGATGTTGACCTCCTGCGCGTCAGGCGTCACGGTCGTCAACATTGACAACGGGTTTGGCGCCGCTTACCAGGCGGCTGTTATTTTGCAATTGGTTGCGGAGGCGAGCGAAAAATGAAGACGTTATACCTGGACTGCGTCTCCGGCATCGCCGGCGACATGACGTTGTCTGCGCTGGTCGATCTGGGGGCGGATGCAGCTTATATTAGCGAGCAATTGCGTACGCTGCCCATCGACGAATTCACCATGGCGTTCGTGCCGGTTATTCGCAAAGGCATCTCAGCCAAGTGGCTCGACCTTCGTTTTGAAGAGAGCCAGGATGGCCACGGCCATTCGCACTCACACGAGCACGGACACGACCATGGCCACTCGCATTCACACGAGCACAGCCACGACCATGATCACGGCCACTCGCACTCACACGATCACAGCCATGACCACGGCCATTCGCACTCACACGATCACAGCCATGACCACGGCCATTCGCACTCACACGATCACAGCCATGACCACGGCCATTCGCACTCACATGAGCACAGCCATGACCACGGCCACTCGCATTCACACGAGCATAGTCACGCCCATGACCACGGCCACTCGCACTCACACGATCACGGCCATGACCATGGCCATACTCATGATCATTATCACGACCACGAGCATCGCAAAGCCTCGGACATCTTGGCGATGATCCGGAATTCCGCGCTGCCGGAGCGGGTCAAGGCGCGATGCCTTGCCATCTTCGAAGTTATCGCGGAAGCCGAAGCGAAGATCCACGGGATGAGTCCGGCGGATGTGCATTTCCATGAGGTCGGCGCGATGGATTCCATCGTGGACATCATTGGCGTATGTCTGGCGCTGGAGAATCTAGGCATCGACCGGATCGTGGTATCGCCGGTGCCTGTAGGTCATGGCCGTATTCGAATCGCGCACGGCGTTTATCCAATCCCGGCCCCGGCGACGGCGGAGATAATGACCGGCGTGCCGATCTCGGCGTTTACGGCGCAAGGCGAGTTGACTACGCCAACGGGAGCCGGCATCGTCAAAGCGCTGGCGTCTTCGTTCGGACCGACTCCTGCCGGCGTGGTCGAGCGGATCGGATACGGCGCGGGAACAAAGGACATGGATCATCCCAATGTCGTGCGTGCCGTTCTTTACCGCGAAGAGAACGCGGCCCAGTCGGAGCGAATCACCGTCTTGGAAACGCAGGTTGACGACACGACGGGAGAACGGCTCGGCTATACGATGGAGAAGCTGTTCGGCGCCGGAGCGCTTGATGTTTACTACACGCCGGTGTTCATGAAGAAGAACAGGCCCGGCGTCCTGCTGACCGTCCTATGCCATGCGCGGGACAAAGCTGCCTGCGAAGACATTTTGCTGCGGGAAACGTCGACGTTCGGAGTACGCAGCTACGAAGCGGACAGACGAATCCTGGACAGAAGCTGGGTAGAGGCGGAGACCCGTTACGGCATGATCAAAGTAAAGCAAGCGCATGACGGCGAGCGGCTAGTGAAGTCTTCGCCGGAGTACGAGGACGCGGCCAAGGCAGCGCGGAAATACGGCGTCTCGCTGGAGGAAGTGTACCAGGAAGTGTTCCAATCGCTTCTGTTCCGCGACAAGCAAGGAGAATAGGGGAGGATCCAACCGATGAACGAAGAGATTCGGCAATTAAGAGAGAGAACGGTACATCTGGCAAACACGCTGCCCGTCACCGACATGCACACCCATCTGTACGCGCCTGAGTACGGGGAACTGTTGCTATGGGGCGTGGACGAGTTGCTTGTATACCATTATTTGGTGTCGGAATCGTTCCGCAGAACAGACCAGCCTTACGACGAATTCTGGTCCTTATCCAAGAAGGAGCAGGCCGATCTGATCTGGCAGCGGCTGTTCGTCGATCATTCGCCGGTGAGCGAGGCGGCAAGCGGATTTATTACGATGCTTAATCGGCTTGGCATCGACGTATCGTCCAGGAATCTGGACGATTACCGCGAGGCCTTCGCGAAGCGCAGCGTGAACGAGCAAGTCGACGCCGTGATGGAGATCGCCAAAGTAGAGCGAATCGTCATGACCAACGATCCGTTCGATCCGCTGGAACGTCCCGTTTGGGAAGCCGGCAACGGCAAAAAGGATCCTCGTTTCTACGCCGCCCTGCGCGTCGATTCCTTGCTCAATAATTGGCCGTTCGCGGTCCAAGAGCTGAACAAACAAGGCTACCTGGTGGAAGAGGCATGGACCGAAGGGACCAAAAACGAGGTGCGCCGCTTTCTCAAAGAATGGATTATTCGCATGGACGCGTTGTATCTGGCCGTTTCCATGCCTGGCGACTTCGCGTATCCGGCCGAACATCATCGCACGTCCATGATCGACGAGGTGATGATTCCGGTCTGTCAGGAGCAAGGCATTCCGTTTGCGCTAATGATCGGCGTGCGCCGAGCATCCAATCCAGGGCTTAAGCTTGCCGGCGACATGAGCATGAAGTCCGATGTGTCCGCGGTGGAGGCGCTGAGCCGGAAGTATCCGGAGCAGAAGTTTATCGTGACCATGCTGGCCCGCGAGAATCAGCATGAGCTTGCCGTGCTTGCCCGCAAATTCCGCAATCTGATGATTTTCGGCTGCTGGTGGTTCCTGAATACGGACTCCATCGTGGAAGAGATGACGCGCTTCCGGATCGAATTGCTGGGAACGACGATGATCCCGATCCACTCCGACTGCCGCGTGTTCGAGCAGCTTATCTACAAGTGGGAATATTCCCGCAAGATTGTCGGCGAAGTGCTTGCGGACAAGTATGTCAAGCTGCTGGAAAGCGGCTGGCGCGTGACCGACGAGGAGATCAAGCGCGACCTGGAAGATATGTATCATCGCAACTTCTGGCGCTTCCTCGGTCGCGAAGCTTAACCCCGATCCAAGCTCCCATTCCGCAGCAACGGCGGAGCGGGAGCTTTTCTGCTGGATGGAGATATGCGGATCCAAAGAACCTAAATTCCATATAGCTGTTGCTTAGCGGGGACGGAATCGGTAAAATGATGACAAACAATAGGCGGCGCGAGGAGACTCGCGCCCGTACGCTGCAGAAGAGGTGAAACGCGTGACTGTAAATTTTGACGAATTGCTGGACCGCCGGAATACAAGATCCTACAAGTGGGATCAATCCGAAAATATGTTTGGCGACAAAGATATACTTCCTCTATGGGTAGCGGACATGGATTTTCCGAGTCCTCCCGCCGTGCAAGAGGTGCTTAAGCGTCGCGCGGAGCTGGCTGCTTACGGCTATGCGATCCGGACGGACGATTATGCTGCGTCCATCGTGAACTGGTTCAAACGCCGCCATGGCTGGGATATCGATCCGGCCTGGCTCGGGGATGCGCCAAGCGTCGTTACTTCTCTAAGCCTTTGCGTCGAACAATTCTCAGAGCCCGGAGGTCAAGTAGTGCTGCAATCGCCGGTCTATTATCCGTTCTACGACGTCATCGAGAGCAATGGCCGCAAGGTCGCCAAGAACCCGCTGATTCTCAAAGACGGTCGATATGAGATGGATTACGAGCATCTGGAATCGTTGTTCCAGGGCGGAGCCAAGCTGCTGCTGCTGTGCAGTCCGCATAATCCCGGCGGACGGGTATGGGAGCGGAGCGAGCTGCTGCGGCTGGGAGAGCTGTGTTTGCGTTACGGCGTCATCGTCGTATCGGACGAAATCCATTGCGACTTGACGTTCCCGGGGCATGTCCATACGCCGTTCGCGACGTTGTCTCCGGAGATTGCCGACATTACGATTACGACGTTGTCCGTCACGAAGACGTTTAATTTGCCCGGCCTTGTAACTTCCTTTATGGTGGTTTCCAATAAGGCGCTCAAAGCCAAGCTTGACAAGCGGATCCATACGCTGTCTCTCCATATGGCCAGCCATTTCGCGCAGGATGCGGTCGTAGCTGCCTATAATGAGAGCGAGCAATGGCTGGATGACATGTTCGCCTATGTGGAAGGCAATCTCGCTTACGCGCTCCAATACTTGCAGCAACATCTGCCATCGGTAAAGCCGATGAAGCCGGACGGCACCTATCTGCTGTGGGTGGATTGCAGGGAATTGGGACTCGATAAGGAGGGTCTCAAGGATTTGATGTATAAGCGCGCCAAGGTTGTCTTCAACGAAGGCTCTTCATTTGGCAGCGAAGGCGAAGGCTGGCTGCGGATCAACCTGGCTTGCCCAAGGTTTATTCTCGAGAAGGCTCTCCGTCAATTCGCGGAGGCGGCAAACAGTCTGGAATCCCGATAAAGGCGGCGATGAACGTGGAGCAGCAGGATAGCGGCATGAAGACGGAGGAAGGACAGGCTATGCTGGAACGGGTTCGGTCGATATGCGCGGAGTTTCCCGAATCGACCGAGCTTATCGACGGCCATGGACACACGGTCTATAAGGTGAAGAGCAAGTCGTTCATTATGATGCGGGATGGCATTATGCATATCAAGTCTACGACGGAAAATGCAGAGATCTTGCTTCAAGACGCGAGATTCTTTCGGACTCCTTACATCGGCCAGCATGGCTGGATCAGTATAAGGCATCCCGAGGACTGGGAAATGATCGCCGATCTCTTGGAAGAGGCTTACCTGCTGGCCGCGCCTAAGGGACTCGCGAAGGCGTGGCTTCAATCCAAACGAGGCTAGTGCCGCTTACGGCCCCTCCATACGCATCTATAAAGCCACAAAAGTCAATTTGTGATTTTTCGAGCCCCGCATTAAGTCGGATTTAAGAAAAAGGACCTCCTCTCCACTTACAGTGGAGTTCGAGGTCCTTTCACGTATAAAACTCTAACAGACGTAATCGACGCTATTTGCCCGTTTTTTGTCCTCAACCAAATCTAACAGACAGGAGAGACGTTATATGGTCGAAAACAAGCAATTAGACGTTCGGATGATGCCGATAATGTCGTGTGTGTCCCTTAGATTTTAGAAAACCTGCAAAATTGAAGAATAACGTTGTTTATGTCCGTTAGGAGGCAACAGGACGCTTTCGGAATTGTCGAATAGTTGTCGGGTAATTTGTTATCACGATCGCTCCAACAGCGATTGCTCCAGTACGGAACGGATCCGCGGGTACCTGGCGGTGATGCCCAGGAACGACTCCCGGTTCATCGAAAGCACGGTTCCGGATGCCGAAGCCCTGACGGTCGCCGTGCGCGGAATGTCCCGCAGCAGCGCGATCTCGCCGAAATGGTCGCCGTCTTGCAGCACGGCAACGGTGATCTCGCCTTGCCCTTCGATCTCCTTGCGTACCTCGAACCGGCCCCGGACGATAATGTAGAATTTGTCGCCTTCCTCGCCCTCGGTGACGACATCGTCTCCTGCCTTGAAGGTTTCGGTCGCGAAATGGGCGGCGATCTCCTCCAGCGCGTCCGATTCCAAACCTGAAAAGAAAGCAAGCTTGGACAAACGCTCTCCCTGCACGGCGGCATGTCTGCCGTCTTCGGAGAGGCGGAAGCCATGCTGCTTGTCCCATAATCCCCGATAGACGCCGCCGCGCTCCATCAGCTCGGGATGCGAACCGGATTCGACGACGACGCCCTGGTCGAAGACGAAGATCAGATCCGCTTGTGCGGCGGAATCCAGCCTATGCGTTACGGATACGAGGGTATGATCGCCGCGAAGCTCCAGCAGCAGCTTGTTAATATCCGCTTCCGTCGCGGGATCAAGGGCGGACGTCACCTCATCGAGCAGGAGCAGCCTCGGTTTGCGGAGGAGCGCCCGCGCGATGGCAAGCCGTTGGCGTTCGCCGCCCGACAAAGTGCCTCCCTCGTGATGCACCTTCGTATCGTAACCATCCGGCCAGCGTTCGATAACGGCGTGAATTCTTGCTTTCTCCGCCGCTACGCGCAGCTCTTCATCGGTCAGGCCGCTCTGGTCGAGCACGAGATTGTCGCGAATGGTGGTGTTGAACAAGAAGGTTTCCTGCGTAACCAGTGTGACGTACCGTCTTAAGGAAACTTCGCTGATGGTGCGGAGGTCCAGGTTATCGGCCGTCACGGCGCCTTCGCGAGGATCGTAGAAGCGGGCCAGGAGCTGCAGCGCCGTGCTTTTGCCGGAGCCGCTGGAGCCCACGAAGGCAACGTAGCTGCCGGAAGGAATGGCCAGGCTTACATTCCGCAGCTGCGTCGTCGTATCGGAATAACCAAACGTCACCTGGTTTAACCGAAACGTGCCGACTTCCTGCGGAAGCGTTATGGCGTTGTCGGCCTCCGGAACGGTCGGCTCTACCTCCAGCACCTCGCTCACTCGCCGGAAGCTGACGCCGGAATCGATGAAATCCGGAATGAGATACGACAGATTGGCTCCTCCTTGCGCAACGGTCAGCGATAGGGTGAAGAAAGCCATAAAGTCCCCGATGCTCATCATTTCCCGGAAAATAAGATACCCTCCGAGGCCAATCAGACCGCCGTTTGTCAGCAGCATGATGGCCAGCGGAATCCTTTCCATCAGCGAGCTCGTCATATGCAGGCGGAATCCTAGAGTGAACAGCCCTTTTATGTTGCTGCCGCCGCGGGCCGCGAATCGTGCCTGCTGATGCAAACCTTTGATCGTCCGATGACCTTTGATCATCTCGTCAATCGTATTGGAGAAGTCGGCTTGCGCATCGCGGTAGGCGATCGTCGCGGCCTCCGCCCGCTTCTGCATCAGTTTGGGAGCGATCATCATAAGCAGGGAGGCGGCGAGTAGCGCGAGCGCCAGTCTCCACTCCAGCAGGAAAAGAGCCGTCAAGCCGAGAATGACCGAGAACGACTCCTTCAGCAGCGAAGGACTTGTCAAGCGGACGAGGCCCTCAATCGAGGACATGTCCGACGAGAAACGTGTCGTCAGGTCGCCGATTCGATATTGCTGAAAGAAGGGAAGCGATTGCTTTTGCAGATGCGAGAACAGCTTCGCTCGAAGGGTCCGGATCGTATTGCCGCTAAGAATGCCGAGCGAATAGTCGCCCAGCAAATTCGCGAGCACGCTGATTGTGCCTCCGATCAGCAGAATGCCCAGGATAAGGAGGAATACCTCCATATTTCGCGGAATCAGCGCTTCGTCCATAATAAATTTCAAGCTGTACGGTGCTGCTACCGCATAAGCCACTTCCAGTACAAGGGCCAACAGGAACAGCACCGTCCAAAGCTTATGCTTCCATAATTGCGACAGAATCATTGTGGTCAACTGCAACGGGACACCGCCTCTCAAGTAACTCTAGCGTACTTCAGAAGAGGGCGGTCTGTAAATATGCCAAGATCCGATCTTACAACTGCCAGAGTCGATAGAGAATGACGGCGGCTTCGGCTCGGGTGAGCATGTCTCTTGGCGCCAGGCTGCCGTTTTTGCCGACAATGATACCGAGGTCCGCGAGCGCCTCCGCGCTCTTTCTTGCATACCCGGCCATTTTTCCGGCGTCGCCGTACTTGTCTAACGTCGATTCCGCGGAAGCCGCAACCTCGATCCCGGCTGCTTTCAGCGCGCGCATCGTCAGCACCATAACGTCCTGGCGAGTGATCGGGCTATCCGGATTGAAACGGCGCTCTCCGACGCCTGCTGCAATTCCTAGTTGCTTTGCGGTTAACAGTTCCTCGTAATAATAAGCGCCCGAAGGGACATCGTCGAACATTTCCGTCCCATAGTCCGCTTGCTGCAGCTCCAGCGCTCGCACCAGCAGAGCGACGAAGTCGGCTCTCGAGATAGAGGCTTTAGGCGAGAAGAGGTTTTCGCCGATCCCTCTCACGATATCCCGAGCCGACATTGCGTTAATCGCGGTTTCGGCCCATTTCACGCCCGCCAGATCCCGAAAAGCAGGGCTGGCATAAGCAACCGCGTAGGTGCTGAAATGCGTTGTTTCGAACACGACTGCGCCTTCGCTTTGGTCGTAAATGCTATTTTTGACCGGAGTAGGCGCACCCGATCCATCTATATGCCAGACCACGATTCCTTCCGGGTGCAGATTCTCCTCTGCCGTTGGCGTATAAGGAACAACTACTGTAACAGGCGATTCCGGGTTGTGCCAAGGGATGATCCGGTCGCCGTCCAGCACTTGCAGCTCGATGACGGGACGGTCTCCGATCAGCGTCTTAACAGCAGAGTCCAGCTCTGTCTCAGCCGTGTCCGATATTCGAATGGATATTTCGCCGGATAAGCCGTCCGCGCCGGACAACATGTCGCTCGGAATATAGATCATGTTGCTGCCCATCTTCACTGCAAGCACGAAGGATTCTTTGCCCCGCAGACTTTCCGTCGGCAATACAATTTCGTAAGACGACGCGTTCGCCTGCGTCGGCAGCTCAATCCAAATCTGTTTGGCTCCTCCGTCGCCGGAGTCCGCCAGCTTCAGTGCATCCTTTAAGTTGTCGCCAGTTACCAAGGCGGTCGAACGGCCGTTCTTGAAAGTTGTTCGAGGCTGGATGGTGACGACGCCCTCCTTGCTGATCACAGCCCCGGAATTGGGGAGAACAATTACGCCGTTCCCGTTCCCGTTGCCGTTACCGGAGCCTGGGCCGAGAAGGGCAAGCACCCCGTAGACAGAGGTGTCCTGATAACCTTGGCCTGTCATATCGTTCCATGTCGCGACGCTTTGACGGGAGCCGTTTTTGCCGTCGTTGATTTGCACGTCGAAACCAAGCTTCGAACCGATGTCCGGGGTGACCGAAGTCAGCGGTATCCGCAATTCCACCGTATAGTTCGTTCCGTTAATCGCGGTTGCGGAATGGAAGCCTTCGGCGATGGAGGGCGGATTAAATGACGTTTCATTGTCATAGTTGACCCGGTATTGTCCGTCATCATTCTGATAGGAGGGAATTTTCCCGTTGTTCTGATCCAGAAATACCTCGACGGAGTCTTGCTCGTAGGCGTTCGGACTGCTCTTGTCTAGCTCGGCGTTGTTGACCTGGAATAGCACGTACAGATATTCGTTGTCCCATAGCGCCTTGGCCGTGCCATGGGCGCCTTGCCACGCCATCTGATATTGATTGACGGGAATGTCGGCCGTCGTGCTCCAGATCCCGTCGATAAAGCCGTCTACGACAGGCGTTCCGTAACGGGCCGTCGTTTCCTTGGCCGTGACGTCTACGGGAGGATTTTGTTCGATAAACTGATCGGGATCGATAACTCCGTAATAAGCGGGCTTGGCTTGCAGCTCCCTGTCAAAGAGGAGCGGGTTATTGTCCGATCTCCAGCTGGAAGCGTCGTTAAGCCCCCAGAACGTCACGCGGGCGATGTGATCGGCATATTTCTTGTAGATGTTCATGAGCTGCGCGTACAAGTAGCCTTGCGCCTTCGCTTGCGCGTCGGACAGAGTCGCATTATCGCCGGCCGTAATGTCGATCTCCGTAATGCTGACCTCTACGCCAAGCGCGATGAAACGCTCAAGAGACGCTTCCACGTTGTCAGGCTTCGTATTGAGATTGTAATGGGCCTGCATGCCGATTCCGTCGATGAGCAGCTCGCCGTCATGCGTCTCCGCGTATTTATCGTTAAGCTCCTTCACCATATTGGCGATGGCGGTAGACTTGTTCGCGTTGTCGTCGTTGTAGTCGTTGTAATAGAGCTTGATATCCCAACCATTGTCCAGAATGACTTCCTTGGCGATCAGAAAAGCCTGCTTGACATAGTCGTCGCCGATGGCCGCTTTCCACGGGGAATTGCGCAGCGAAGCCCGCCAGTCGGACGGATTGGGGGGATTATCGCTCATGGCTTCGTTGACAACATCCCAGGAGATGACCTTGTCGCCGAAGTGCTCAACGACCGTCTCGATATGCGTCCGCAGATTGGCCAGTGCCGATTCCCGGCTGAGCGGCGTGTTATCCTCCGCGGTGCTTAACCATAAGGGCATCTGCTGATGCCAGACAAGGACGTGGCCGTGCAGCAGAAGCCCGTTCGCTTCGATCTTGGCGATCAGGGCATCCTCCGCTGCGAAGTCGAACTGCCTGCTCTCATTGTAGGCATAGTCCGGCTTCATCGCATTTTCCGCCGTTACGACGTTATGATGCCGCTTTAGGAGATCCAGGCGGTTGCCTTCGAACTCGGCGTCTCCAACCGCGTTGCCGATCAGGAAGTAGTCCTCATAGGTTTCCTTGATCGGAGTCAAATTCTGAATCGGCTTCGGCGCCGCCACGGGACCGATATAGGAGAGGACGAAGTCATCCATATAGAAAGCAACGGCTGCTGCGGGCTTCTGAGCCGTCTCTACATAGGCCTTTAATACGCTCGGAGTAGTGGCGACTGTAAAGGAACCGGACAGTTGAACCCAGTCTCCGTCCATTGCGGTCACGTTGGGGGAGACGTTTGTATATGTGCTGTCGCCGCTTTGTACGCTGAGCCGAAGCGAGGTTGGCGGCTCTCCGGGAGCCATCTTGACCCACGCCGAGAGCTTGTACTGATGCCCTCTGTGCATCTTGCCCATCACATCCAGAATAGGGCCGTTGTATTGGGACGACACGTTCACCAGCAGACTGCCTCCGCCGCCGGCGGTATGATTGTCTGCATCGGAGACTGCGATACTTTCGCCAGGACTGCCGCTTCTGATGGCCCAGTTGCCGGAACCGTTCTCGAAGTCGGCCGTCAAGCCGGTTTGATCGAGGTCGCCGCCGCCTGGCGAGGTATCCGGCGTCACGTCTTTGATCAGCACCTCGTCGATGTAGATATCCGCCGTAGAGACGGAATCACTGGCGGATTCTACCCAAATACGGAATTCCGTTGTGTTTGCCGGAACCTCGAAGTTGCGGATCGAAAAGGTCGTCCATTCCGAGGAAGATACCGTTTGGTTGCCGATGATCCAGGGGTATTTGTTCTCCAGAAGCGGAGAGTCGACCTTGGAGGCGACATGGAACGTATCGCTGCCGGAGCCGGATCGTACTTTGAGGGAGAGGTCGTAGGTTTTGCCGGAGGTCATGAGAGCCGTTAGATTCAGACTGGGGCTGTTGTCGCGCGTATCACGGCCGCTAAAGAGCAGGGAATGAGTGCCTTCCGAAGCCTGTTCCGTGGAGATGGAAACAGTGCCGGGACCGCCCCAGACGGATGCCCAGCCGCCGGTCTGTCCATCTTCGAAACTTTGGGACAATACGATGTTGTCCGGTGCCGATTCTGCGCCCTCAGCCATCGAAATCCCGGCTGGCCAGCCTGCCGGCAGCAGCAACAGCATGGTCAGCGCGACCGCAATGACCTTATAAAGCGATTTTCTCATTGCTAGTTTTCCCCCTCGCGGATAGTGGTAGAAGCTGCGGCAGGATGCCGCCAAGGCAAGGCAGACCTTGCCAAGCCTCCCGACTTTCATTATATCGCGGGGGTTGTAAGCGTTTGCTTAAGAAACTATAGAACATACTGGACATATTAAACATATATTCGAGGGCAAAGGTGGAAGAAGCCGGGAATGGGGGGGCGTTCCCGCCTCCCGACGGAAGACCGCATGATCAAGACGCGGCACATATTGCGGCTTGTCAGGGGAGAAAGCCGGCCTGGCTTACAAGGACGGCATCCGGCGGAAATGCCCGACGCAATCGCTCCAGCAAGGAACGATAGGCGGAAGGCGTATACCATTCCTGCAATTGAAGCTCATCGTACAGCTTATCGATGCCGAGCCGCTTCGTTCGCTTGCCGCCGCTGCCATCGCCCATGAAATAATCGTCGACGCATACACGGTCCACGACCGCGCGCAGAGTCTCGGCGAATTCTTCGCTGCTCGGCAGCAGCGGAGCGATGGCCGCCTGCGTGGGAACGCCTGCTTCGGCTAACTCGCGCAGCGCCCGCAGCCTGGCAGCGATCGGAGGAGCGGAAGGAGTAAACGCCCTGCGAATGTCTTCGCGATCCGTCTCTATCGTCATGCTGACCCGAACGCGTTTGCCAAGCTTAAGCAGCAGATCGATATCGCGCGTTACGAGCGGGCTGCGGGTCTGCACCAGCAGGAAGTCGGGAGGAAGCTGAGTCATTACCTCCAGCAGCGAACGCGTAACGTTCTCCCGCGCTTCCGCCGGCTGATAAGGATCCGTGCTTGACGACATAAAGATCGTGACAGGTCCTTTGGCTTTGTCCCTCGCGAGCTCCTTGCGAAGCACGTCCGCCGCGCCTTGCTTGACATCCACCCACGAGCCCCACTCCTCCCCCCGGAACAAGGAGACGGGCATGCCGCGCACATAACAGTAGGAACAGGCGAACGAACAGCCGGAATAGGGATTTAAGGAGTGGCTGTAGCCCTCCAGAAATCCCGTTCCTTTGTTCAGCAGCGTCTTGGGTTCCTTGCGGACGATTTTCGCCTTCATCGGGATGAGCCCGTCGCAAGATGAACTCCTGTACTGGAAGGGACAGCCCCGTCTTCCAGCTCCAGCAGCAGCTTCTTCATCGGCAATCCGCCGCGATAGCCCGCAAGCGCCCCGTTTTTGCCAATGACGCGATGGCAGGGCACGAAGACGAGTACCGGATTGGCGCCGATCGCGGTGCCTGCCGCACGAACGGCGGAAGGGCTGTCGATCGCCTTCGCGATATCGGCGTAGCTTCGGGTCTCGCCGAACGGGATGTCCAGAAGCGCCTTCCATACCCGAAGCTGGAACGGAGTGCCCCTCAGGTCCAGCTTCCCTTCGAACAGCGATCTGTTCCCGCCCGCGTATTCCGCAAGCTCGCTGCCATAGCGCTTCATCCGCTCGTCATCCCGAATCCATTCTATGCGGCCGAATCGACGCGTACACCGCTCCGCCATTTCGTCAAAAGGTTCGCCAAGCGCCCCCGCATAACAGAGACCCCGTTCGGTCTCCGCGATAGGCATATGGCTGTCCCCGAATGGAATGAGGGACCAGTAGAGACGGCTTCCTCCAGTTTGTTTATTCATGATTGGCATCCTCCTTGCGCTGTAATAGCCGATATTGGGCGGGCGTGCACCCTGTAACCTTCTTGAACAACGTAATAAAATAAGGGGCGTTCGGCAAGCCGACCCGCGCGCCGATCTCGGCTACGGAAACGCCGCTCTCCGCAAGCATTTTCTTTGCCTGCCGTATGCGGAACTCCTGAATGTAAGAGACGGGCGTAACGCCCGTCACTCGCTTGAAAATCCGGTGCAGGTGATACGGACTGCCATGGCCGATCTCGGCCAGCTTCTCCAGCGTTAATGGCTCCATGTACCGCTCACGGATATAGTCCGTTATCGTCAAGATCCATTCCTCGTCGGGCAGACTCACGCCTGTTGGCTTGCATCGTTTGCACGGTCTGTACCCGGCGCTTCCGGCGGCATCCGGCGACCGGAAGACGGAGGCGTTCTCCCGAATGGGCGGTTTCGATTTACAAGAGGGGCGGCAAAAGATGCCCGTCGTCCGAACCGCGTACCAAAACGTTCCGTCGCTTGCGCCATCGTTGCCGACGATAGCCTCCCATTCCGCCTCCGAAGGGCGATCTCCCGTTTTACGGGGAGTGATTTCGTCCCTGTTCATCTGCGATCACCTCTGTTACAAGTATAACCGCCGGAGACGAAGCGCGCGCGTACATCCTATTGGAAAAGCAAGATTTCGAAAGACATATTCAGCCATAAGTCTCCTCAAATAGGGTGTTGGAACAAGAACGGATCCCCGTTTACATAGGCCCTTAGTATCGCTTGCGCATAGGGCTGCTCTTCGATTAAGCCTTCTATCTCAAGCGGAACTGTATGTTTCTATGGTGGCGGAGAGTTCAGAAAGCTAGCCTTCAAAAAATGACAAAAAGAGTGGGCAAGTACCTTGATTCTTGCTCACTCTTTTTGTCTATGATTTAGTTTTTAAACGGTATTTCCTTATCAAAAAAGACGATGGATACGATTTCCTTGTCATTAATCACATTTTCAAATGTTTTAACCGTAAATAACTGAGCGCCATTCTCCGTCAAATGCAATCCGTTAAACAGGTTTGTCGTTTCCAACGTACCGTCCTGGTACTTTATCGTGATCGGATAGTTATCCAAGTGTTGGTTAACGCCAATTTCCTTTAATGAACCAGCAGCTTCGTTAATCTCATTCATTGAACTGCTCTCAATCTTTAATGAAATCGAAATCGGCGAGACGGAGATCGTTTTTAGTACCGCTCCATAACCAAACATGGCAATGTTTTTGTTGACTTCATAAGGAGTAGAGTACTCCTTGAAATCCAGCTTAAAATCCGTTTCCCAAACGTCTGGTATGACCGTTGTAAAAATGCCAGGAAACGGACCTGCCGCTTGTAGATCTTTGAGTTGGAAATGAACGTTTTGACCAGCTATGGAGTTTTTCGTTAGGATGCTCATAGCCAAACTAATTTTATTGTCACTGCGGTTGCCATCGTCAAGCACTTTAAAGCCTACGCTCTTATAGTCCTGATTTGTTGTAATGTCGTAATTTAAAAAGCGGTACCGTGCCGCGTCTAATACCGTACCTTCAGGTGCAGTAAAGTCCATTAAGATATAGGTCAGATTACTGTCGCCAATGACTTGTTTAATTTTAAGCGTCCCGTTCTTATTTTTTACCTGTTTATCAACCACATAAGCGCCATTTGACAAATATTCTGCTTGCTCTTGGTTTACCGGATTAAGAAATCTCATAAACACATCATCTAATTTCATATATGCCGCTGCAAAAGCGGTTGTGGCTAAACAAACCGTCAATACAGCAACCAATAAAGCGGGTCTTAAACGTTTCGAAAGAATAAATCCCCTATTTTTTTTATTTCCATCCCTGCTTTGCACTAAAAGGTTATGAAACATCTCTTCTTTTTTTTCGGTATTTGGCGTAAGAGCTTCGAAAAGCCGATTAATATTATTGTTACTCAAGGAGCTTCCCTCCCAGGTCAATTTTGAGGCGTCTACGACCTCTGAATAGTTGCGTTTGAATCGTGCTTTCTTTGTATCCCAACATCTCAGAGATCTCTTTTACGGTGTACTCCTCGAAATAGTACAGATATAAAACGGTTTTGTATTTTTCGGGCAGTGAAAGTAGTCTTGCAAGCACGTTTCCCGATGGCTCATCGCCATCCCAAGAAGAAACCTCAGGTAAAGCGTCTAAAGCGACTCGACGGGTTTTCCACCAATTTTTAAGAACGTCTTTACAGTAATTTCTGGTCGTTACCGTCAACCACGCTTTTTCATGCTCGCGGTCATTGAAAACCATTTGATATTTGATCAGCTTTAGAAATACAGATTGAACAGCATCTTCTGCATCAACGGGATTCTTCAAATAGATAAAGCATAGCCTGTAAACTCGATCTACATGCCGTTGATATAGTTCAGCCAATTCTTTATCCGTACGCAATAAAGAATTGTTCTCCATTTTTTCGCCTCCTGCATATAACACGATCGGGTACTCGAAATAATCCCATTACCGTTAATTATTTTACAGTACGCAGAGAAGCAGAGTAATCATAAAGAAAAGCCAAACCATTTGCTTGATTGGGCTTTTTGATGCAATCCTATTCAAAGAACAGATACAATCCATTTTATCCAGTAAGCAGCTGGCACCAGTAATACCTGTGCAAAAACAGTTCCTAATAATCGGGAAATCATTAATAAACCAAAAACCTTATTAAGTGTAGCGACCTTTTTTTCTCCTTTAAGGACTTTATCTGTCATTAAACCAACTTGCGGATCAATTAGTATGGTAAGTAAAATGGTCGCCATTCCATTTATTAGACCAGATGCTTGTGATGCGGTAATCGAGTATTCTGTCGTTAAAGTTGAAGCCAGTAGTGCAGCTAACACACCGATTGTGTAAATGGCTGTCACTAGACAATTAAGAGCCACTAGCCTTTTGGGAATACCTCCAACCCTCAATCGCGACAGCATCGATAACTTTGGGGATCGCAAATGATATCGTGCATGATTTATCTTTTGAAAGGAAACAGAAGAACGGACCATTTGAGGTATGGATCCAGCAACTTCTAAATGAGAGATTACCCTCGAAGATAGAAAAACCGCGGATGGAAACAGCAATAATGCTGTAAAAGTTCCTACTGTTGCCGCACCAATAATAATACGAAACTGATCAATTAGATTATATTCTAAATTGAATTTTTTTGATAAATCAATAATGTTACCTGTAAGTGGGGCCTGTAGCATATTAGCTGTTCTTGAAATGAGCAGTATGATCCCCGATAAGGATAAAGCAACCGCCAATTTCCCTAATCGTACACCTGCGAGGCGAATAGAATAGGTAAGAGTCTCCGAAAGATGAATAATAAAAGTAAACATAGATACAAGCAATACTTGCTCCAACAATCGAACACCTCATATCGTTCTTGACGATAGTGAATATAGATAAGACCTGTATAAATTATATTGATGTAATAACCTTCAATAAAGAGAAATGAGCTCCTAGGTTTTTTCCTGTTTTTCACATACCCAGGTGATGGTACGGTTAGAACGGAATATAATTTAGACTGAGCCTGGAAAATGAACCAGCGACAGCCAAGGACTTTATTTCTCGTCCTTGGCTGTCGCTGTTGTCATTCAACTAACGTTCCCCGATGGCGTAATCCGGATCAGGAATCAATGGGGGCGAATCCGATAATGATTTGACGGAATCTCTTTCGATTAACTTTGAGTTCACGTACACAAACTGTGCCTCTTCATCGGGATGCTGGAGTCTCCACTGCATTCGTTTTAACGCCTTTTCTGCAAATTCGAATCTATCGATATGCATCGTCGTAAGCGCAGGGACCATAGTTTGACTGATCTCCGTATTATCGAAGCTGATAAGCGAAACATCTTCGGGTACCCGAACACCACTGATTTGGAGCTTGGATAACAAGATATGCGCAGCCATATCGCAATAACAAACAAATGCCGAGGGGAGCTGGTCCGGCAACGAAAAGTCGAAGTGGTATTTTCCCGACTCATCGTTATTGACAATATGCCATTCTTTGCGAATTTCCAGTCCGTGCTGCGTTAAGGCTCTAAAATATCCGCAGTATCGGTCCATTACACTGCTGGTATAGTTCGGGTTACCGACAAAACCAATAGTATGGTGACCTTTTTCAACCAAATAATTAGTTGTGAAATAACCCATCCGGTAATTATCAGACACGATATAATCCAATCGCAGGTTGTTTTTGTAGAAATCAATCGCAACGATTGGTATGGGCAGATTCAAAAGCAATTTTAAATAATCGCTCTTAATTTCACCCGCAATAAACAGGCCGCTCAGTTCGCTTTGATCTTGAGTAAATGATAAAGGGTAATTTAAGGCATCCTCTTCCTTTGGTTCGAGGATGTAAAGGTTCAAAGTATAGTGCAAGAGGGCACACTCTCGATTCAAGTAATAAAAGATCTTAGTATAGAAATCATCGATCTCCAGAAAAAAACGTTTCGGGACGATGAGTCCCAACTTATAGACGGTCTGAATCGGTTTTTCTTTACGGGTTACGTATCCCATTTGATTGGATAGTTCTATGATCTGTTTCTTTAAAGCCTCACTGACGCCGGGCTGGTTTTTTAGTGCTTTTGACACCGTAACCTTAGTAATCCCGAGTTTACTGGCGATCTTATCCAGGGTTACTTTTTCCTTAGTCATACTCAACACTCCTCCAAAAGATAGCAAAAACCTTTATGTGCATTATCGCAATTATATAATATTGTAACTTTACAAGTCAACAAAATAAACAAAGTGGTTTGATCGTCTTTATTGTTGAATTAATCGCTATTCAGCAATGAATGAAAGCGGAAACAAGAAAAATGTAAACACAAAATAAAAGGTATTGACACAAAAATATGAAGTGACATATACTTGCATCGAAAGGTTATTTATTCGAAATTACTAAAAAAGTAAGGTTACAAAATGAACGGGGAGGTTGCTTGAGATTTATTGGAAGCAAATTAACTTGATGAGGTGCTTGGGGCGATTGACGCGTTTGGATCCTCGCACTAACAAAATGGTGGTGTTAGTAAATTGAAACATAAGGGCTTAAGAGATTTGGTGAAAAATCGTTACATATATCTAATGACGCTCCCGGCTCTGTTATTCAGCTTGATATTTTCTTATTTGCCGCTCGCAGGCATTACGATGGCATTTCAAGATTTCAACCCTATCAAAGGTATTTTTGGAAGCGAATTCATTGGTTTGCGAAACTTCGAGTTCTTTTTTCGGGGCCGAGATTGGTTCACCGTGACGTTTAACACAGTCTTTCTTAATCTTCTATTCATTGGATTTGGAACACTGCTGTCCATCACTCTTGCCATCATGTTATCCGAGCTTGGTAAAAGCTTGTTTGTTCGAGGCATGCAGTCGATCATGATTTTGCCCAACTTTATATCCTGGCCCATTGTCGGGCTGTTCTCCGTAGCCTTTTTGACTGCGGATACGGGCACCTTGGACGGACTTATGAAATGGTTGGGTATCTCGGATGCTTATATGGAATCTTCGATTTGGCCTGTTATTTTGCTCTTTTTCAGCTTATGGAAAGGCGCGGGCTTTGGAGCCATTGTGTACTTGGCGGCAATAGCGGGCATAGACAGGGGGCTATACGAAGCGGCAAAGATTGACGGGGCCAGTCGACTCCAATGCATTTTCCGAATTACGCTGCCGATGCTTAAAAGTACGATCATTATGTTGTTTTTGCTTGCATTAGGCGGAATATTCTCGGGCACGTTGGATATGGTCTATTCGTTGGTAGGGGATAACTCTTTCCTGTTTCCGACAACGGACACGATAGATACTTATGTATTTCGTGCGTTGCGTACGCAAGGCTCATTCGGGATGTCCCAGGCCGTAGCCTTGTATCAATCGATTATCGGGTTCATCCTTGTCGTGCTCTCCAATCAACTTGTCAAAAAATTCGATAAAGATTCATCCATTTTCTAGAGTGGAGCGATGAAAGTAATGAAATTATCATCTTTGTGGTCGTTGTCTACTTTATTTTACTTATTTACGGCATTGTTTTCTCTGGCCTGCGTCTATCCGTTTGTACTCGTATTGACGAGCTCGTTGACCGATGAAGTGGAATTGATACGGAACGGCTACTCCCTGTTTCCTGAAACTTGGTCCATTGCTGCTTATAAAGCCATATTAAGCACTCCGACGATCCCGAGAGCCTATCTAGTAACCATATTTACAACCGTTGCGGGTACGCTTATCAGCTTGATTGTTACCAGCATGATCGCCTATGCCTTATCAGGTCGAAAGCTGTATTACCGTAACCACATTAACTTCATTTTCTATTTCACGATGCTGTTTAATGGCGGACTTGTATCTTTTTATATTTTAGTAACCCGATACTTGCAGCTAACGGACTCCATTTGGGTTTATATTATCCCTTTTGTTCTCAATCCATGGAACATGTTCCTCATGCGCAACTTTTTTAACGAAATACCGGAAGAGCTGTACGAATCGTCGAGGCTGGAAGGCGCGGGGGAATGGCGGATTTTATGGCAAATTGTATTGCCGTTGTCATTGCCGGCGTTGGCAACCATTGGTTTGTTCTATGCCCTTATGTATTGGAACAGCTGGCAACCGGCACTTCTTTTTATTAACAATGACAAGTTATTTTCGCTGCAGTATATCATCATGCAGATTATTCGCAATATTGACATTGCACAGAATATCGCAGTCTCAAGTACGGCCGGTTCGGTTATCAACACCCAGCGGCCTCCTGCTTTTACCGTAAGACTTGCGACCGCCATGGTTACAATTGGTCCGATTATCTTTCTCTATCCGTTCCTGCAGCGATACTTTGTAGGAGGCTTGAAAATCGGGGCGATAAAAGGATAAATCACAGCTACAATCAGCAAAGCTGAATTAGCATATAAAAATATCGGAGGGGTTAAATATGAAAAAAGGTATGAAGAAGACACTTTCTTTGATCTTTGCAGTCACCATGAGTACTTCTTTGCTTGCGGCATGCACCGGAAAAAACTCGCCATCGACACCGGATAAGGGCGAGTCGTCACCGACAAATGCGGTTCAAAACAATTCGTCGGAACCGCCCGCAGTTAAGACTCCGTTGGAGCCTGTAAAGCTGGAGGTCATGCTCTGGGGAGACAAGCCGAAGCAATTCGATGAGATTGTCGATGAATTCGAAAGACAGACCAAAGATACTTTGAACATTGACTTAAACGTGACGTGGACGCCGCTGGCCGACTACGGCAACAAAATAAAGCTGATGCTGTCAGCCGGGCAAAAAATTGACTTGGCTTTCGATGCACCGTGGTTGAACATGCCAGGTTTGATCGCTAACGGCAGCTACATTGAATTGGACAAGTATTTTAATAACGATCAATACCCGGGCTTGCAAAAAGCGTTCGGCGAAAGCTTGCTTAACAACAATAAATTTGTTGGTCCCGATAAACAGCAGCATGTTTACGGGGTACCGCTTGGTCAAGGTTATGCTCCCGTATATGCGCTGTATTACCGGAAAGACTTGGCCCAAAAATACGGTATATCGGAACTGAAGTCCTATGACGATATGATTGCTTACTTTGATGCAGTAAAAAATAATGAGCCTGGAACTACTCCATATATCTTTAATAAGGATCAATACCCGCCAGCATGGATTATTGACGGAAATAGAGCCATTAAAATCGATCAGGCCAAAAATAATATATGGGAAGTATCGACAGGCTCCGCTGGCGTCGCCAAATTGCATATTGTAGACAACAAGATTAAAGCAGCCTATTTGCCAGGGGAAAGTACGGATGCTTTGAAGGATTTTCCTGAGCCCTTTCATGCACTCGACTTCACAACCAATGAAGAGATATTGAATTGGAACGAGAAGGGTTACATCGAATCCAATGCAATCAACCGCAAGGATGCGCAAGATCAATTTACCGCAGGCACCGCTGGCTCGTACATGCAGACGTTAGACAGCTATGTCGCTCTAGAGAACGCATTAAAAGCAGCAGTGCCGGGAAGCGAGCTGGGGGTATATGTGTACGAAAACAACGTGCGCAACATGGAACCGGCTTCTCTGCTAACCGAATTTAAGTTTTGGAACTTCTTGAGCATCCCCGCTTCGTCTAAGAATGCCGATCGTTCTATGATGTTCCTGGATTGGATCTTTGCAAGCCAACAAAATCACGACTTATTTGAATACGGAATCGAAGGTAAAAACTGGGTTGCGGTAGGGGACGATAAATACAAGCTTCCGGATGGAGTGGATTCTGGCCAGAACTACGCATTTCCTGGATACCAATTAACTTGGAATCCGAACTATATGCGTCTTGCAGAAGCCTATCCGCAAGATGTAGTGGAGTATTACAGTTATGTTGCTCAAGATACTACGTTCCTCAAACAAGTTAGCGCCGGCTTTACTTTTAACGGGGAGCCTGTGAAAACCGAAATGACCAACCCTTCATTTGCAAAAATGGCCGCCGAAAACGCAGGTTTTGAGCTGGGACTCATTAAAAATATTGCAGACAACAAAGCCAAACAAGAACAGAATCTGTTGAAAGACAAGCAACTCCAGGCAGATATTCAGAAAATCAAAGCGGAATTGGTTCAACAACTGCAAGCGTTCTTGGATGAGCAATAATGACGGAACTTTGGACCGTTGATAAACTGCGGGAAAGGGGCGGCAACCAGCAACGGTGGCTGAGCCTTCCCGGTAGTCGCGTCGTTGTAAATCCTTTTAATTTCAAGAAGGCGGGGACGACGTCCCCTTCTTCTTACAGCAATCGATCTACAATGCCAATGAATATCGGATATCTCACTCCGCATATTCCCGAGTCCGAGATAGGGTTCGAGTTTGGGGATATGATTATGATCCACACGGATGCCCATCACTCACCGCAGCGAATCGAAGGATGTGTATTAAATGTATCTGACCGGGCCCAGTGGACAATGAGCGAATACGATGTGCCCGGTCATGGAAACGCCCTGTTCGACGTCTCTGGTATTACGATTAAGGTCAATAGCGATGCAAGAGATTACTGGCAGTATCTTACGACGGAGATTGAGGTTGACCTTGATCAAGCGCCAATGCTGCATGTGGAAGTGCCGGAATGTTTGTCCGCATGGAGCATTAAAGTTGCGCCGCTTGAGGCGGAGTCTGCAAGAGAAGATATCGAACTGATTACGGAGAATTCCAACTCGGGCGTCTTTAGCGCTAATATTGCCGAAGTGACGGGATGGGGAAGACGCAAGCGTTTTAAGCTGAGGTTATATGCTTATGGGTTTGGCAAATCCATAACCTTTGAAAAACTGGAGATTGCGGGTGTTTTGAATCCTTACGCGGATGCTATCCGCTATGATACCGAGTGGGCGCCCCACGAACTTGCCTTTCAAGCGGTTTATCGAAATCATATGACGTTGGAAGGGCGAGACTATTTCTATAACACGAACACGGTGTGCAGATCCATAACTTGTACGCAAGAGGCGTCGGGCGCCGACATCATCTTGGGCGGCCGTTATACGGGACAGCTGACGTATGATCCCAGCCTGGCCATGCTTGTTGTAAAAGACAAACGGTATACCTTCGCGATTCGACTATTAGGAGAACACGTTGAGGGGATGGTTTACTATGCCAATTATTGCGACTATTTAAGCGGCACTCGGGCATTGGAGGAGCCTCCGCAATACGGGTATTGGCAGATGCGGATAAAATCGGTTCGGAGTATCGGAGAAGGCGTTCATCTATTGGTCTCCTTCCCGGGTCCGCTTGAAACGGTCGAGAGCCTGGTACGGAATTTGAGCGCGATTTCGCTTCGGGAGTCGGTTGACGAACGTTTAACGGAAAAAAGGCAACAGAATGAACGATACTGGAACGAGTTTTTGGAAAAGGTCCCATCGCCTTCTTTGTTTTCGCTTGATCATGTTCCATCCAAAGGAGTAACACCCGTTCAAGCGGAGGAGCAGTATTATAAGGCATGGATTTTCCTGGCGTCCAATGTGCTGGACATATCGCCGGAGGCTGGGTATCCGTACCCCCAATTATGCTGCGGCAAACCTTCGTTATGGGGGTCCGGGGCTCACGAAGCGCCTTATTCGGCTGCATGGGAAAGCCTCTTTGCGATACAACTATACGCGTATATCGATCCTGACGTGGCTTGGGAAGCATTTAAAGGTCTGATGTCTTTGGTTGACCCGACCGGCATGCTCGGGGGAGAAAGTTTGCCCTCCAGAAAAGCGCAAACGGCCATGATTTTATATGAACTAACCGGAGATATAAATGCCTTGCGGTCCGTATATCCGTCAATCCGTTCATACTTACGATGGCGTGTGGACAACCCGCGCTGGATTCTTGGATCGATTAATAACCCGAATTCGAAAGATTCGGAGTTCGTCGTGTCCGCCCTTATCGATATTTCTTATTTCATTCAAATGGCGGAATTGCTCGGCATGCAGGACGAGATTCCGATCTGGCAAGAAACGTATGCCGAATTATTGCAAAATTACAAAGCATGGTTCTGGGACGCGCCGGGCGGATTTCCTAATCAATATTACGATACCGCCACGGGAGCGAGAAACCCGGGTTGGACCTCCTGGGTGCTGACGGGCATTTACCTCCCTTCCTTGGAAACGCCTTATGCGGAGAGCCTGATTAACCGGTTCTTGGGGGAATTCAACCCGAGCAAACCGTTTGGAGGTCTTGCTTATCCCAAACATCCGGATATTAACTTCGACATTTACGGCTTGATACAGTTGGGTTTTCTGGAGGAGGCTCGGCAGCTTGTCGAGGTATGTATCCGCGATGTAACGATGTCCGGTTTTTTTGCGGAGCAGTATGATGTGGAGGATAAACCTCATCCGACGGGTGTCAGGCCATCCATTTTCGGATGTGCGCAATTAATAGAATGCGTACTCATGAAGAACGGGTATCGTTTGGAAATCGGCAAGCCTTATCGGATGAATTTGTTCCATGAGCAAGGGCTGGTCGAGAATTTGTAGGAAATGTATTCGATCATAGAGACTTCAAGGATTGGGAGTGTAAAAGCTGACTAACACCGTATCTTTAAATGAATGTGAATGGGGATTAATGGGCTTTTACAAAAACCAATGGCGACTATATGAGTCCATGGAACTCGGTCATGAGATCATTCCTGCTATTGGACATATGAAAGCAAGTATCCCCGGCAGTGTGCAAACGGATTTAATGGCGAACGGGTGGCTGAAGGACCCCAATGTAGGATTGGCCAGCTTGGACGGCGAGTGGGTTGATAACAGGGAATGGGTATATGAAACGAATTTCAGCATATCCGATGACTGGCTGCAAGAGCGATGCGAACTCGTATTCGAAGGATTGGATTACTCCGGAGAAATTTATCTCAATGGGAGCAAAGTTGCGGGTTTTGAAGGCATGTTTATCCCCGTGAGACTGGATATAACAGACCGGATCCGTACAAATGGATCCAACCGATTGTTAGTCGTCTTTCATGCCGCGCCGGATATTGACGGACAATTCGGTTATTCCAATCAAATTCGAAAGCTGAAATCTCGCTTCAACTATGCCTGGGATTGGTGTCCGAGAATTGTCCCGGTCGGTATTTGGAAAGACGTGTATCTTCAAACTTACAGCGAGGTCAAGATCAATGATTTCTACCCCAATGCGATGGTAGGGGACAACATGATCGACGGCCATGTGCGATTTCGTACGGAAGTGACCGTTCAGCGACGGGGCCCTTATACAATCTCTTACAAGGTCATGACAGACCAAGGCGAACAGAAGGAGATTGCCGTTCACACAAAGGAGCTTGAATGCGGGAAGGGTTGCATTGAATACGAACTTGCAGTGGCTGACATTGCATTATGGTGGCCTAACGGGTACGGAAATCAACCTCTGTATAAAGTTGAAATCGATATCGCGAATGATAGCCATTCCATATGCCATGATATGAAACTCATCGGGTTCCGTAAAGTGGAATTTATTAATAATCCGAATTCCCCTGAAAGCGCTCTACCTTATACGCTCGTAATCAATGGCAGATCGATCTTTATGAAAGGCGTTAACTGGGTGCCTATTCGCCCTTTTTATGGAGATGTCAAGGCGGACGAATATGCCAACTATCTTGGCCGGTTTAAAGATATGAATGTAAATATTTTGCGGATCTGGGGCGGCGCCATTATTGAAAAACAAGATTTTTATCAATATTGTGATGCCAATGGACTTATGGTGTGGCAGGAATTATTGCAATCCTCCAGCGGAATCAACAATACACCGCCGGATGATTCCAAGTTTCTCGATGATTTGGAGCAAGTGGCCATTTATGCCATTAAGGAAAAAAGATCGCATCCAAGTCTTGTCATCTGGTGCGGGGGCAACGAGCTCATGTGGGAAGGGTTCAAGCCTGTCGATGAGAGACATGCAAATATTGCGAGACTAAAAAAAGTTGTCGAGGAGTTTGATCCTGGCCGTGGATTTTTGCCGACAAGCGCCTCCGGCCCAAGCTTTAATGCTAATGTCAAACATATGGGCAACGGGCTTCATCATGATGTGCATGGACCCTGGTTATATTTGGAATCGGACCACTACGAATTTTTTAACAAGGACGACTCTCTATTGCTGTCCGAGATGGGCACCCCCGGTATTTCAAGAGCGGAAAATATCGAGAAATATGCGATAGGCTGTTCGGCTTGGCCTCCAACAAAGGAAAATCCGTATTGGGTTCATCGGGGGGCATGGTGGATTCAATGGGAGCAGTTAAACAGATTATTCGGCGAGTGGAGTCGGGATCATAATGAATTGCAAATATATAGTCAAGCCAGCCGGTACGTGCAGATGGAATCGCTTCGTTATGCGATCGAAGCAACTCGGAGAAGGGAGCCATACGCATCCGGTTTTATTATCTGGATGGGAAATGAACCCTTTGCCAACAACTCGAACACATCTGTAATCGAATATGACGGGATGGTTAAACCCGCTTATTATGCCGTTAAAAACGCATTTTCCCCGCTCCATATTTCGGCGAAGTACGACAAGGTCAATTTTAGCGAAGGCGAGCGTTTCAGCTGTCAATTGTACTTGCACGATGAGCTTGGAACAAACGGACAGACCTTTGATGTGCAGGCCGAAATTGTAGGGATCGATGGCACGGTTTATAAGCAAGAGCGGTTTACCTGTACTTCCGAACAACTTGCAACGCAAGCAGGCGAGCTGGATTGGATTGTCGCAGAAGCTCCGTACTCCCTCTTTTTCTTGAGATTGCAAGTACGGGATAAAGGGAATACGGTTGTCAGCTCCAACACGTACCTGTACTCTTTGGACTTGCTCTCCCCTTATCGACCGCTGCGACAGCTGCCTAAAGCATCGTTAGTCGTGGAACTTATGAGAGAAGAGCAACTGCAGATTCGGAACATCTCTGATATTACAGCAGTAGGCGTGATGATTCAAGAAAAAGAAGCTTCCAGGTTTACATCATTTGATCATAACTATCTTTATATTTTCCCAGGGGAGAGCGTTACGATTAAGTGTTCTATGCAACCTATGGATACTGTGGAGCAGCTTATAATAAACGGTTTCAATATTGGTTTGCCGAGTTAATCATCGATTTGAAGAAAGGGAGGGGATTCTATGTTTAGGTTTAAGAGATTAAGCAGGCCTATTTCATTACTTGTTATCGCATGTCTTTTGTTTTCCTATCCGAGTTTGGTCTCAGCGCAGAAATCGGAATTGGAAAATCATTGGGCACAACGGGCAATGACAAAATGGATAGATAAGGGGATCATCCGAGGAGATTCCAAACAGTCGTATAAGCCTGATCATCCAATGACCAGGGCGGAATTAGCCAGCTTTATCGTACGCATATTGAACCTGAAAGAAACGAGCAATAAGCCATTTACCGATGTACCTTCCAATGCCTGGTATGCTTCCGACTTTTCGAAGGCGTATGCTGCCGGACTTATATTGGGCGATGCGAGCGGACATGCCAGACCGCTCGATTTTATTAGCCGCGAGGAAGCCGCGGTCATTTATTCCCGGGTATTTCAATTGCAAGCAAGCGACAAATCACAGTCTCAGAAGTTTGCCGATGCAGCGCTTATTGCCGATTGGAGTCGTCAAGCGGTACAAGCCATGCAAGGGAAAGGCTATATCAAGGGGAAGATCGGAAATAAATTCGACCCCAAGGGTCGCTTAACCCGTGCGGAAGCCTTTCAAATCTTTGATAATGTCGTAGATGAATTGATTAGCGATGGAGGTACATATTCAGGAGACTACCAAAAAAGCGTCATCATTAATGGCAATCATGTTGTTCTTTCCAACATGAAAATAAAAGGCGATCTCTATCTTACGGTTGGAGTCGATGCCGGTGTCGTCACACTGGACGGGGTCGAGGTAGAAGGAAATATTATCATCAACGGCGGTGGGCTTGAAGGCATATCTATTGCCAATTCTCAAATTAAAGGCAAGGTTATCGTAAACAAGGAGCAAATGAAAGTCGTTGCGGAGAACAGTGTCATTGACACCCTGGATCTGGCGAAACCCGCAAACATTAGCTTAATCAACTCCAAGGTGAACGATATGGTTCTCGGTAACAAGGGAGCAGGGAGCGAGCTCCATCTCGATAAACAATCAAGGGTGGGGCAATTTATCGCACAAGCTTCAATAACAATAACAGGAGCCAATTGGATAGACAATGCCGATATTCAAGCTGGCGGAGTGGTGATGGATAATCAACCCGGCAAGATCATTATCGCTCCAGGTATAAGCGTGAAGATTGCGGGTAAGGACGTAACATCCCAAAACTTAACGAATCAAGCGGGATCGACTGCCCCAGGCGGGGGTGGCTCTAATCCAACAAACCCAACTGATCCTACCGATCCAATAGATCCAATGCTAAGTCAGCAGTTAATAGAAGAGGATAGTCCGCAGCAGCGTCGTTGGATGAGTGTGCCGCAAAGCAGGATTGTCGTCAATCCTTTTGACTTTCATCAGCCGGATCAGACGACGCAGGCGCATTACAGCAACAGCCCAATCCTTCCCTTAAATATAGGATTTCTTAGCCCATGGCCAACGAATTACAAGGGGTATTCCTTGCCGAACGTAATGGGAATCTTCGATAAGTCGCATACGGATCAGGCCGTCGACACGATATGGTCGGCAAGCTTTAACGATCCGGACAAATGGCGAATTAGCGAGTTTGAATATCCCGAGGATGCCATTGTTGACTTCAATTCGGATTATATGCAATTGTCTGTAAAAAACGATGCGACATACCCCTGGCAGTTTCTAACAAGCGAATCGATAGCCATAGATTTGGATAAGAAACCATTACTACAGCTTCATACAGAAACGACGGGAGCTTGGGCCATTAAGATCTACGACTTGAGCAAAGGCGACCGTGGAGATGAACGGGTATTACGCACGGAGAGCTCGGCTGACGGAACGGAAACTATTGATATTGCCAAGATGGTTCCGGACTGGACAGGCGAGAAGGATGTATTGATGCGCATTTTCCAGGTGGGCAAGGGCAGCTATCTCAAAATAGATACGTTGGAGATTGTCGAGATTCAATCGACATTAGCGGAAGCGAGCGACTATACGACAACATGGGCGCCGCATGAGCTAACCTTCGGGGCGGACTACAATAGCGGTCTGCGACTGGAAGGGTCAGACTTCTTCTATGACGAGAACACGGTTGTTCGAACCATTAAAGCAAATCGAAACGGTACTAGCAATTCCATCTCTTTGTTTGGGCAATACAAAGGGGATACCCAATGGAATGAAGATATAAATACCTTATACGTATCAACGGGGACAACCTTGCAGGATCAGCAGTATGCGATTTCCTTCGGGCAACAGCCTTCTAACGGTATTCGATATTTCGAAAGTTATGCGGATATGCTGATTGACAACGGCTCATCGCAACCCCATGGCAAAGGGTACTGGCTGATGGATTTCGAACTTCATACGTTGCCGCCTGGCGGATTATCCGCAGCATTCAGTATTGGAACGTCAGCGGACAGCGAGGTTAGTATTATGGAAGCCGTTCGCAATCCTTTTGTGAACAACGATCGCGATCTTAAATTTAAGGAACGATTGGATAATTGGAATCAATATCTCGCCAAAGTACCTAAACCGGGTAAGTTCGAACTGGAACATGTTGATCCGCAAGGCGTCACATTCGAACAGATTGAACAGGAATATTACAAAGCTTGGGTGTTTACCGCTTCGAATATTTTGGCTGCTGCTCCCGAAGTCGACTTTAACTATCCGCAAATCGTGACAGGGAAGGCTTCGCTCTGGGGACATGGCGATCAAAAAGCGGCGTATTCCGCTTCGTGGGAAAGCTTGCTGTCGATTCAACAGTATGCATACATTGACGTCGAACTGGCATGGGATGCGTTTAAAGGGATGATGTCCCTGGTGGATGACGACGGACTTATGGCAGGGGAAAGCTTGCCTTCCAGAAAAGCTCAAACAGCGCTCATCCTTTATAATATATCCAAGGATGCGGATTCTTTGGAAGAGATTTACCCCGCTTTAGAGCGGTATCTCTTGTGGAGAATTGATCATCTTCGTTGGATTATGCCCGGCGTCGACAATCCGGATGTCATTGACGCGGAATTTGCAGTCTCTGCACTTAAGGATATCGAATTCGCAATCGAAATTTCTCGCATATTAGGGTACACCGACAAGATTGACTTCTGGGAAGATAGATATAAGGAGTTATACAAAAAATATACAACGACCTTTTGGAAGGATGGAGTGCCGTACCAATATTACAATGTGGTAAATGGCGAATTCACGCCGGGCAACCCGCTTTGGACCTCCACGGGAATGTATATTACCGATTTAGACCCGACTTTGCGTGACAGTTTATTTAATCGTCTGAAAGCTAATATGAACCCGGAAGCACCATTTGCAGGGTTGTTTATCCCGAAGCATCCGGATGTTGGTTATTTGACATACGGTTTAATTGACAACGGTTTAATAGAAGACGCAAAAATGATTATTGAAACCATGATAAGGGATGTGACCAAAGCCCATTTCTTCGCCGAACAATATTCGGTACCGGGAGTGCCATATCCGCAAGGCGTACGTCCATCCTCTTTTGGAGCTACTATGCTCGTCGATAACGTGCTTCAGCGTAACGGCTACCGTATGGATATGGGCAAACCGATGTTTACGAACTTGTTTGAGGCCGACGGTGAAGTATCCAATATTTTATTGGATGGATCGACGCTGAACTACAAACTGGACGCTTCCAAGAAGCAAATCAATTTGTCGGGATCTTGGATGGGCGGCACATCTGCCGTTATTGATGCGCCTGATCATAGGCCCGTTCATTTGCCGGCAATAACGGAATCGCCGCTCAAGGATCAAATCATTGTCGTTGGCGAACAAGTGAGACTCCAATTGCAAGACGCGGTCACTTATCATGTTGCGAGCAGCAAAAATACGACAGCGGCAGTCGAGTTGGTTGACAACGTACTTACTGTGACAGGCCTCTCTGCCGGAAATGCTGTTATTACCGTTGTTTCCAGTCGAAATGGCTATTCGGATACGATCCGAACTTTCAATGTGGGTGTTTCCGCAGCGACAGGATGGCAGCATGAACAGGCAGGTTTGGATGCATGGACTTGGGATCGCGGAAAGTTAAACGTGAACGAGGCCGGTGGCAAGCTGCAGCTCGACGTGTTGCAGAACAACTACATCGAAACGGTAATTGAAGCCGATTCCGGTACGGTCCAACTGCTAAAGCTCGCTGTTGTAGAGGCTGGCGCTCGTTGGGGGATCAGCTTGATCAACGAAAGCAATGAAGAAGTGGTTGTAAGAGAGATCGGACAAGGAACAGGCGATTACCTCTATGACTTGGAGGCATTGACGGGCTGGACGGGGCAGCAGACATTCAAGCTGCGGATCTACGCTTCGCAGTTGGGCGGACGGGTAATCTTCGATACGTTGGAGCTGATGAGCAAGCCCGAGATCACGATGCAAAGCATTGCCGACTACGAAGTAGAAGCTTATACGGATACAATGATTTCGTTACGGACTACCCCGGGGTTTGTCAGCTATGAATTGACCTCGGAACATCCGGAGATCGCCACCGCTCAGATGGCGGGGAATCAGTTGAAGCTGCAAGCGCTAAGCGAAGGGACGACAACGATAACCATTCAATTGAAGAAAGAATTTTATGGGGATCGGAGTCTCTCCTTTCATGTGAACGTCAGCATTCCGGATGTCACTGTTGCCGATATTGCGGCTCAGTATGTTTCGATCGATGCGAGCAAGCGGGTGCAGGTTGTTGCTGTTCCGGAAGATGTAACGATTGTTCCGGTATCAAGCGACAGCGCTATCGTTCAGGCAACCGTGCAAGACGGGGAATTGTCGATCATAGGTGTATCAGAAGGCAATGCGACTATTTCGTTAACGTTGTCGAAGACGGGCTATCAGTCCGCAACGAAGACATTTCCAGTCACGGTATTCGCCAAAGGCTTAGGCTGGCAAGCGGACTTTACAGACTTGCAGCGGTGGAATGCCGGATATTCCTCGAACCCCGGCGGCCTTGATGTCGTGCAAATGGATGGCGGAGCGGGCGGCGTTAAACTAACCATGACCGATCAGGCGAATCCGACCTGGCAACCGTTCTACACAAAAATAAAGGTAAACGTGGATGAAACGCCGATCCTGCAAATTCGGACCTCCGACGCATCAAAAAATTGGACGGTAAAAATCGGGACCAGCGAATTCGGAGAGGAGCAGGCCTTAAAAGGGGAGGACGGATCGGAAGGCACATTCAACTACAATCTGAAACAGTATGGACAGATGAATAGTTGGACCGGGGAGCAGGAATTTTTCGTCAAGATTTATCTTGTCGGCGGGTCGGGCGCTTCCATTACGATCGATCAGCTGCGTATGGTTAGCCAGACCTATCTCGACAACAACGCGTCGGCTATTACGGTTGGCGATATTTCGCCGCAGTATGTTTCGGTCGATGCGAGCAAACGAGTGCAGGTTGTTGCTGTTCCAGGCGACGTAACGATTGCTCCGTTATCTAGCGACAGCGCTATCGTTCGGGCAACCGTACAAGACGGGGAACTGTTGATCAGCGGCATATCCGAGGGAGAAGCGAATGTTACGTTGACGTTGTCAAAGGCCGGGTATCATTCGTTGACGAAGACGTTCCCAGTGACGGTGCTGGCCGAAGGTTTAGGCTGGCAAGCGGACTTCACAGACTTGCAGCAGTGGGAATACGGATATTCCTTCAATCCAGGAGGTATTAAAGTCGAGCAGGTAAACGGCGGAGCGGATGGCATTCGATTAACGACAACAGATTTGGCGGATCCGGCATGGCAACATTTTTACACGAAAGTGAAAGTAAAAGTGAATGTGGATGAAACGCCGATTCTGCAGATTCGTACCTCCGCGGCAGTGAACAACTGGACGGTAAAAATCGAAAACTTAGACATTGGAGTTGATCAGGCCCTGAAGCCGGAGGACGGATCAGCTGGTACTTTCAACTACAAGCTGACTACTTTTGGACCAATGTTAGGCTGGACCGGGGAGAAGGAGTTCATGATCAAAATATTTGTCATCGGCGAGCCGGGCGCTTCCATTACGATCAATCAACTGCGTATCGTCAGTCAAAGCTTCATTGAAGTATAACAGGTACACCTAAAAGTCAGCGGTGATGTCGCAATTACTGAGATGTGTGTTTTGCGACTCGCTGCTGACTGTGTTTTTTCATCTGCCGAGGGTGATTGAACGGGATGAAATCTTAATCTATAGGGAGGAGCATGAAATGATGCGGAAAACCAAAAAGTCGGGTCTGTATTTCCTGGTATTCGCGATTCTTGCAACATTGCTCGAAAGTTCCTTTGGACCTATGAAAGCTCATGCTGCACTGATTGGTAATGTGGAGATGGCGGGAGACGCTGCTTTTAACAGCGACAGTATTGCGGACAGCAGCGCTCAACAACCCCGCTGGCTTAGTTATCCGGGGAGCCGCCTATCTTTGAACGCCAACATGGGCGACTCATCAACGCCGCCGGGGGCATTGGATGGAGAATTAGCGGCTCATTTGGGCGGATGGTTCCAATCATCCACTTTCAAATGGCCTTCCGTAGTGAATACAAGATTGGTAGCTACCGGAACGAACGGAAACCCGGCCGGCACCGTTCAATCTACTTGGTATCCTTACAAAATCGATTTTAATGCAACTTACTCCGGCTTGGTCAACCAATCCTTAAGCGGCTACGATTTTTTTGTGGATGACAATGGCACATTTGTCCGTTATCTCCAAAATAATTCGGGCGTCCCCAATGATGTTCTCGTAAGAGGGACGATCACCGGCTCGGGCGGCGCACAATGGGACAGCACCAACCGTGTCCTGCTAGTATCGGATGCCAACTATTATTATGCCGTTCATTTTATTGGCCTGACTGCGGATACAACCCCGGTAGCTTTAAATGAGGTCCCTGTTCTTGGAGCATCTACATGGAGCTTTAGAAAGCATTTTAATTCAGGCGGGAGGATGGCGGTTAGCATAGGCGTTGCCTCCTCATCCGAAGGCAGTACCGTAGCCATCTCTCGTGCTAAAGATGTGTTTGCCCTTAAAGTAACCGATCGATTAACGGCTGCCAAAGCCTATATGGACACGCAACTCCGGAAAGCGCCGCTGCCTTCTGTCTGGGGATTCTCCACGGTTAACCCCTATGGGGTAACCGCTCAGCAGCATCGCGATAGCTATTACAAGGCCTGGACGTTTTATTTGCAAAATTACATGAAAGCGCTACCGGAAAATGCTGCCTCTTTCCCCTATCCGCAAATGATGACGGGCAAGCCTTCCTTATGGAATTTCGGCGAGCCGCGCAATCCGGGATCGGCGCAATGGGAGAGCCTGTTCGGTTACCAGTTTCTTTCTTACATGATGCCTGCAGAAGCATGGAACGCCTATTTGGGCTTAATGAGTCTGGTCGATTCAAACGGAGCGCTTGCAGGAGAATCTTTGCCGACTCGAAAAGCTCAGACAGCATGGATGCTTTATAAAAATACGAACGATTTGAACAAACTGCAGACCGTATACCCTAAACTAAAACGGCATCTCGATTGGGCCGAGGATCACCCGTACTGGTTTATGGAGGGGGTCAATACTCCGCCTACGTCCAGGGATTTGGATTTCGTCGCCTCGTGGCTTTTCGATGTGGATTTTGCTATAAAAATAGCCAACGAACTAGGGATAACAGCCGACATCACGATGTGGCAAGCTAAAAAACAATCGATGATTGCAAATATGGAGTCCTGGTTCTTCGCAGAGCCTCAGCAAATCTATCAATATTATGATACGATATCGGGTCCAGTCAGCCTTGGGGGCGACTACATTAAAATTAGCGCGCTTGCGGTTAATGGCTTGCCATCCAATCCTTTATCCAAGTTAAAAGATTATTTTATAAGCATTCATAATCCAAGCGGGCAAATGAGCGGCTTTGGCGCAATGAAATATCCGAACGCTTCCTTAACCATTTATGGACTGTTGAATGATAGCGGTCACAAGCAAGCGAAGGAATTTATCGAAGCCAATTTGCGCGATGCGATACGCGCCCCGGATTTTGCTGAGATGCTTCTTCCTGGCAGTTCGAATAATCCGACCGTCGGCGGCGTTCGGCCGAGTCTGTTTATGGCAAGCGCGGTTATTGAATTTACCTGGTTGTTGAACGGCGTTCGCATTGATTCCGGGTCGGCTACGAACTTTGCTTTTAACTCATCCGCCTTCTCCCTGCCGAATGTTCCGAATGTTATGCCTACTGTGGAAGATTTCAAAAATGTGGAAGACTGGACCGAACGTGTAAATTCAGGTATGTATGCGATCGGCGGAGCGGGTACGATATTCAACTATTCCGTCAACAATCTCAACTACGGATATGGCGCCAAGCAAGTTACCTATGACGTAGACGCATTCTCTCAAATGACGATCAAGGTGGATAAAGTGCAAGGCAGTTGGGCGTTAAAAGTCAATGACGGCGGAGTGGATATTGACTTGCAGACATCCACCTCCCAGGTCGGAGAGTTCACGTATGACTTGAAGGCGATCACGGGGTGGTCCGGTACGAAGACATTTAAAGTCAAGCTGTTTGCTGTTAATGGTTGGGTAAAAGCCGACACGATCCATGCCATCCCTGCAACAGTACTGGAGGATTTCAATCATGTATCGGACTGGACGAATCCATTTAATGCATCCATCTCTACAACTTCGGGGGTAGCTACAGTATCCGCTGCTGTCGGTCCTTATGGTTCTGTAAGAAAAAACGTAACTGCCAATCTGACGGATTCGCCGTTATTGCAGATTACCGTACCCCAGGTTTCGACCGGGACCCAATGGGCATTAAAAGTGAACAAAGGTTCTGGAGATATCAATGTGCAGACGGACACCTCTCAAACCGGAACTTTTACCTATGACCTGAAGTCTATTACGGGTTGGAGCGGCAAACAAACCTTTGATATTTTGTTATATGTCGTAGGTCCAACAGGGTCGAGTTTTAAAGTCGATTTACTATCGAGCCCTGCCTACACACTGGAGGATTTCGGCAATGTCGCGGATTGGCCGATCCGTAACAATGCCATTGCAAGCTCTTCGAACGGTCTTACAACCCTTTCCGCCGTAAGTGGTCCTAACGGAAATATGATCAGAGCGGTGGAATACGATTTAAATCGATATCCTATTCTCGTTGTTCAAGTTCCGACTCTGACCAATGGCGCTAAATGGGCGTTAAAAGTCAATGACGGAACCGGTGACAAAGTCATTCAAGCGGATACACTGGAGACTGGGAGTTTTAGATACAATATCCCAGCTCTTACAGGGTGGAGTTCGGAGAAAAAATTTGATATTGTCCTGTTTGAAATTGGCGGAGCGGGAACATCCATGGTAGTCGATGAAATGAGGATTTCGAACGCCCCGTAATGTTAAGCATAGTCCCGTTCAGTTGAACGGGACTATTCGATCATTTACAGAAGCGACTCCACGCCGTCAATATAAATCGCCGTGCCGGATATATGGCTGGACTCGTCCGATGCCAGAAACAGCACGAGATCGGCGACTTGCTCCGGCTTGCCGGGTCCATGTTCCAGAGGCTGATTGCCCTCCGGATACTTCACGGGAATCGTAATTTCCTCTACCTCGGGCGTCTTGTGCGTGTTCTCGCCGATATTGGTCTCGATGGCGCCGGGACAGATGGCGTTGACGCGAATGCCGTATTGCGCAAGCTCCAACGCCGCCATCTTGGCGAAGGCGACTTGGCCAGCCTTGGAGGAGCTATAGGCGGACATGCCGAAGCCGGTGAACTTTCGGCTTCCGTTGATGGAGCTGGTTATGACGATGCTGCCGCCTTTCTCCTTCATATGGGGAATGGCATATTTGGCAGTCAGGAACGTTCCCTTGAGATTAATGTCGAGGGTCTTGTCCCAGTCCTCGGGCTCCATGTGCTCGATCGGAGCCAGCGTGCCGTTTACGCCCGCGTTTGCGAACAGAATGTCGATGCGTCCGAACTTGTCGGCCGCCTCCTTCATCGCTTGCTCGACGCGGGCGGGATCAGAGACGTCCGTGTCGACGAAGAGGGCTTCGCCGCCCTTTTCGCCAATTTCCGCTTCGACCTCTTCGCTACGCGCGTCTACAAGATCGACCAGCACGACCTTTGCTCCTTGTTCCGCAAGCCTCAACGCGGCTGCCCGGCCAATGCCGGATCCTGCTCCCGTAACGACCGCTACTTTTCCGGCTACTCTTCCTTCGGTTTTCTTGTCCGCTGTGCTCATGCTATCGCTCCTTTTAGAGGTTGTTCAAAAAGTCCGCTTCCCATTACGAAGTAATCCAAGAAGCCTACTCGACGTCGAATCTTGAATGCAGCCGAACCTTCCGGTGCTCACGTAGCTTCCACTACGCTCCGCTCCTCAGGTTCTAGCTTCATCCAATCTTCTCGGTACTGATAACCGAACTTTTTGAACACGCACATTAAGAATTGTCGTTCTAATCTTTCCATAACCGCCAGACGGCTATTCCGAATCTTTTGATATTCGAATATAGCCGTATGCCGGGGATTCAAGGCTCGTTGGCAGTGAAGGGTTGGCCCGCATCGATGCCTGTATTAGTTAGACGTACGTGCACGTTAATTTCGAATTTTGCTTGCTTGAAGCGTTCCCTCCAATTTTGCCGCAAGGTTTTCCATTGGCCGTTATGCCAGCGGTGCAGGTGTTCGCCTACCCCGATCACATCAGCTTCCTGTTCCTGCAAGTAAGCCGCCGTCGAGGCAAGCTGCTTCTCCAGCTTTCCGGCGATTTTGTCGGTGAAGCTGTTCACGTCGCCTTGCGTTGCGATGCTGGTGCAGACAAGCTCCTTGACGCTGCCCGATATCTCCACGCCAACATGTACCGTCAACTGGTCATTGATCAGCCGAGGTTTGATTGTGCTGCGGAGAGACCCGATCTTAAACGCTTCGCTTCCCTGACCGTTGTTTTTGTCTTCGCCGCAGGGGATATTGACGAAACCGTTACGATAACGATTCATCATCATGAGCAGTAATGGGGTCTTCGAGACCGGCACGACGTCAATCAGCTTGCCCTCGGGAAATCGGAACAGCGCCAAGGTTGGCGTATGGGGGAGGGTGCCTGCTCCCGTGAAAGGAAGATAAGGAAGAACGAACGTCGCTTCTCGCTGCTTCGCCAGGATGCTAAGCTCCCTGAGGCTTACGGACAACGACATTCCCGTAAGCATTTGGGCATTCTCGATACTGGAGGCCAGCTGCGTGCCGACGTTGTTCTCCACGAGAGGTTTGGCATCCAGATGGGATCTTGCATCGCCCTTGGCGATCGCAATCGCCAAGGTGCTCTTCGGTTCGTTGGAGCGTGAGAAAAAATCCAGCACTTCGCCGATGTTGCGATCCCTCGCGAAAGCTTCGCTAATAATCAATGTTTCCATATGGCTCCACTGCAGCTTTCGGCCGGTTTCGTTGCCCGCCGTCAGCGAGGCGCCATAGACGGTGGCGTTTTCGCTGGAGATGTTGAAGAACGTTGCCCCGGTGGAGGGGGACATGCTGGATGCCTCCGTAGAACCGGGCTTGTAGATCTGGCTGGTGAGACGCAGCCGCCCGTCCTTGGACAGGTCGACGGAGGCTGCCTGCACGAATGCCCAATTGTTGATCTCCAGCTTGTCCCAGCATCCGGATAGGAGGAAGGGAATCATGCAGAGGCAGCAAGCGGATAGCCATCCTTTTCCTTTGCTATGAGACGGCATAGGAACTCCTCCTTATTCGAGGTTGTATCTGGCGCAAGACGCTTCTGCACGCGATGTCAGGGATGCGGACGTCTGCCTCCAAACCGGAGCAGCTTGCGATTGCGCGGGGATCGCAGAAAGACCTTAAGCGGCACCCTGATAAACAGATCGCGCCAATCTCTGGGCTTGAACGGCGCAATCGACGTTAAATAAGGCTCGCCAAGCGAATGCAGGCTGGTGAGATGCAGCAGCGTCAACAGGAAAACGACCATCAGCCCGTAACCGCCAAGCAGACTGGCCGCGATCATGTAAGGAAAGCGCAAGAGGCGCAGGGAGATCGCCAGATCGTAATGCGGGATCGCGAAGGAGGCGATGCCCGTCAGCGCCACGACGATCACCATGATCGGCGAGGCGATCTTCGCCATAATGGCGGCTTGTCCGATGACCAACGCCCCCACGATGCTGACGGCAGATCCGACCGTCCTTGGCAGCCGGATGCCGGCCTCGCGGAGCAGCTCGAAGGAGGCTTCCATGACGAGCGCTTCGAAGAAGGCGGGAAACGGGATACCCTCGCGGGAATCGACGATCGCCAGGAGCAGCACGGTCGGGATCAGCTCCGGGTGGAAGGTAGACAGCGCAATATAGAGACTGGGCAGCGTCAAGGCGATGATGAACGCGAGCAGACGCAGCATTCGGATAAAGGAGGAGAAGATGGATCGCACGTAGTAATCCTCTGCCGTTCCCATAAAATCCACCAGAAACGCCGGACAAATCATGATCATCGGCGAGTTTTCCACGAGCACGATAATTTTGCCATCCAGCACGGCCGCGGCGGCCGTATCGGTCCGCTCCGTATAACGGACCTGCGGGAACGGAGACAACGTCGATTCTTGAATCCAATCATCGATGTAGGAGGTCTCCAGCACCTCATAATCCGTGATGGATTCGACTCGCCGCCTGAATTCCGCAAGCACGTCGGGGTTTACGACCCCGTCCAGATAGCCGAAGCAGATCGCGCTCTTTGTGACTGCGCCGGATTGCAGAAATTCGAACTTAAACGCCGGATTGCGGATGCGGCTCCTGAGCAAGGTCAGATTCAGGGACAAGTCTTCCGTCGTGCCTTCCCGGGGGCCGTGCACCGCAGGTTCGTTGACAGGCTCCGTAATTTGCCTTCTGGCTGCCGATTCCGTCGGGAATCCTAACGCTTGATTGACTTGGTCGAACAAAATGACAATGAAGCCGTGCATGACAGACTCGTACACGTTTTCGAATGATTCCAGCAGCGAGAACGGTTGAAGGGAGGCATTATTAACCTGCAAGCAGCGGCGCAGCTTTTCCGGCGTCATGCTATTCCAGTCTTCGTTCTCGTATCCAGGAATTTTTTCCAGAGCACGCTGGAGGAGGTGGCTGGAGTAGTCGGCGAGCGATGAGCAGTAGACGGACACGGCCTGGAACGCGAACCCGTCGCCATAATTCCATTGTTGGAAGTGTACGTCTCCGCAGCGGGAAAATACGCCTTCAAGCTTCTCTCGATTAAATGTGATGTCGTCATGAAGAGCCTTGGTCGTACGACTGTCCGTAGTCAAGAAGTATCGCCTCGTTCCGCTTGAAGATATCGATGCTTGATCCACGTAATCAAGGTAAACAGGAGAATAAGTCCGCATCCCACGACAATGACCGTGAACGGCCAAATCGTATAGACTTGCTCCTGAAAGTCGGCAGGACTTTGAAACATGGTGGCCGATAAGAAGATGCAGGTCACCGAGAGGGGATAGATCAATACATGATCGTCCTTTAGGTTAAAGAGCTGGATGAGACATTGGTAGAGAATGAAGAGCAGAAGCGTCGCTTTCATATATGAGCCCAAAATAAGCGCAATGCCGATTATGGCTTCCATTCGCTGGAACAGCTCGACGATGTGAATCTCGATGGCTAGTCGGTACAGCGAATAATTAAAGTAACCGGCCGCCGGGCCGAATGCCATGAGGGTGCACAGCGTCGGCACGATCAGCATCAGCGCGGAAAAGGAATAGGACGCGTACATTGCTTTGCTTAAGGATTGTCCGGTTTGAAGCCGCACGAACGGCAGCAGCATCGCGAATATTACGATCTCTCCAAACGGGAACCCGGCCGAGATGAACAAACCATGAAGCATGGGCTTGATGCCGTTCTCGAACAACGGAAGAAGCATTGCCGGTTGATAGATGGGAATGGCGAGTATCATGACCAACAGAGAGAAAAAGAGCATCAGCCACAACAGCAAAAAAAACATGCGGGCCATGATGCGAATGCCTGCACGTGCCGTCAGCGCGGATAGCAGCATGCCGATCGAATGAAAAATATACGGAGGGGTCCGCTTCATCATCACGCTCGTGAAAAAATCGCCGATGCTGGCATTAATGGCGCATACGGCAAAAAAAAGCATCAAGACATAAAGGATTCCTACGGGATAGGTCGCCGTCCGTCCGATCAGTTTGCGGCTATATGCGATTACGCTCGCTCCATCGTGCCTGTTATGAAGGTACAGGACGCAAGTCAACATGAGGATGCCGAAGCCGTAAGCGAGCGTCATCGAAATCCACGCATCATTGCCGGCCGCGGCCGTAAGAGGATTGGGGATAAACACGATGGCGGAACCGATCACGTAGCAGCATAACAGACCTGCCAGCTGCCTTAAGTTGATGGTGGACCGATCGGACGACATAGCTACATCCCTTTCCGCGCGCGGAATTATTTGAGCAGCGCGACGATTTGTCTGGCAGGCCATCCGTACATGGCTTTGGTGAGATGTCCGATGTTGAACCAAGGCAATTGCAGGATGAACAATAAGGACAAGTAAGAAGCCGGGAGGAGAAGGAGAATATACAGTACCTTCGTCCCGCGCTCCGACCGTGCGAAGCTGCGCCTATCCGCGAACAGGAGCGCCATCGCGATAATGACTACGACTAACAGGTTTTCCAGCAAGGGGCAACTCCTTCTGGCGCTGGCCGGAATATCGGCATTATTATTCCATTTTGCTGCTAAAATATGCAAGACACCGCGGTGCGAAGGAAGAAGGAATGCAAAAAGGCCCCGAAGGGCCTGTTGGCGGGGGATAAATAGGGTAGAATTCCATGAAGCCGTCTAAGCCTGTTCGATAAGAGAGGATTGGCGCCGTCTTAATTCCGCCAGCTTTCGATCCTTGGCTCCCAGTTCGGTTTCCAGCTCCGCAACAATGCGGCGAATGAGCGCGCGTTTCTCCCTCACGGATTCCGCCGCGTCCTTAATACGGCCCTGTACGACCCAGTCCATCAGGAAACCGTCGAAGAAATAATCCGCGAAAGTCATCATGGAGCCAATATCGATCGTCATTCCAACGTCGCGCTGAACGTCCTTTAATTCCTTCTCGAATCGACGCAATGAGCTCTGGGCGGAGTGAATCGCCGAGCGGGCATCATCGATATGGCCGTGTTTGGCCATCGTCGTAAGTAAACCGCCTCCGAGCATGTCCGCGGTTCCCCAGTTCCTGGCTGACTGCAGACGTTCGCTGGCGCGATCCAGAGAGGAGATGACGGACCGGCCGGCGTTAACGGCCTCGCGCAGCTCCTTGGCGTCCGCCTCCGTCTCCGCTTCCTCGTCAGACCACAGCTTTAGCTCCGACGCCAAGGCAGGATGGGCATCGTAGATGTGTTTTTCCTTCTCTCGCATGGCCGCTTCGATGTCGGACTCGACATAGCGGACTGGCGCGAGATTGGCTTCGATATCCGCGAGCTCCTTTTCGAGATCGGATACCGTATCCGAGGCTTCATCATATTGAAGCTTGGCTTGCAGCAGCTCTGCTTCTTCTTCCGAGAGCTTCTCCTGTTTTTTGCCGATGAGGGAGTAGAATAGTCCGCCAAGCGACAGTTTCTTCAGCCGGTCGACGTCTCTTTGTTCCTCTTGAAGCCAGGCTTCAAGCCTGCCCAGATCCTCTTTGGCGTCTGCCAGACTCTCCTTCAACTGCTCTCTGCTCGCGGTCCAGTTCGATTTCTGTCTTTGCCGATTTTTTAATTCGGCCAACCGGTCATTGTAATGCTGCAGCATGTTGCGTATCCTCCTCTTCTATATGAATAATGCGCTTCTAGGCTCTTCGTATGATCAAATACACGATCAGCCCTGCAACCGGGAATATCAGCGTGCCGATCAGCAACAGCAGCGCGTATTCGTTGCTCTTGCCCAGCTTCTTTGCATCCAGGTAAGCCCATACGCTCGTAGCGATATTAATCAGGAATAAGAAGAAACCGAACATGAGAAATATGCCGAATAATCCGAACCCCGACATGCGCAACTCTCCTTTCGTCCTGTTTGTGTATCCCTATGTACGTTGGCAAACGGATGATGTTTCGGTTTCGTGGAATTGGAGGGGAATATTGTAAAAGGGTTCGTAACAAAAAAAGCCAGCTTCCGGTAGTGAAACCGGTGCTGGCTGTAAAACGTGAAGTGCCGGATCAGTGGCCCCCGGCTTCGGAGTCGTTCGTTAAACGCAGTACCTCGAACAGCTTGAACAGCAGGCTGAGCAAAATCGCGACGATTGTCGCGAGCGCCATGCCGGTGAAGGATACATCGCCGAAAGTCAGCTTGACGCCGCTCAGGCCGACAACCAATACGACCGTTGTCAGGAACAGATTAGTCGGTTTGCTGTAATCTACTTTGGATTCCACGAGCATGCGCAGGCCTGAGGCTGCGATGACGCCGAAGAGCAGAAGCGATACGCCGCCCATAACGGGACCGGGAATGCCGGACACGAGGGAGGAGAACTTGCCCGAGAAGGACAGGATGATCGCGATTACGGCCGCGCCGCCGATGACGAAGGTGGAATATACCCGCGTAATCGCAAGTACGCCGATATTTTCGCCGTACGTCGTGTTCGGCGTGGAACCGACGAAGCCCGACAGAATGGTCGAGATGCCGTTGCCAAGCATGGAGCGATGCAAGCCAGGGTCCTTGGACAGATCCTTCTCCACGATGTTGCCGGTTACGATGAGGTGGCCGATGTGCTCCGCAATGACGACCAGGGCTGCCGGAGCGATTGCGATAATGGCGGTCCAATGGAACTCCGGAAAGGTGAGTGTCGGTGCGGCTAACCAGCCAGCCTTACCCAGTCCGCTAAAGTCGGTCATGCCCATAAAGTAAGCCAGCACATAGCCGAAGATGATGCCGAACAGGATGGGAATGATGCGCATGAAGCCTCGGAACAGAACAGAGCCCAGTACGGTGACCGCCATCGTGGATACGGCCAATATGACGACATCGGTATCCATCGTCCAAGTCGGCGGATCTTCCGGGTAAGGGATAAAGCCGGACATCCTGGCCGCGACCGGAATCAGCTCCAGGCCGATGATCGCGACGATCGCGCCCATGGCTGCCGGAGGGAACACGACGTTTAGCCAGCCTGTACCCGTATATTGAATTATAAAAGCAACGACCGTAAAGATTACGCCGACGGCGATGAAGCCGCCCAGCGCAGCGGCATAGCTGCCGCCTGATGCTTCGTTTGCGATTACGGCGCCGGCAGGGCCAAGGAAGGCGAAGCTGGATCCGAGATAAGCCGGTATTTTGCCCTTCGTCACCAGAATGTAGAGCAAGGTGCCGATGCCGTTCATCAACAGGCAGATCGCGGGATCCACCTTCAGAATGTTCGGTACGAGCACGGTTGAGCCAAACATGGCGAATAGATGCTGGAAGCTCAGCATCAAGCTTTGAAGATGCGGCGGTCTTTCGTGAACGCCAATGCTTTTTCTCATGGTATGTAAGATCTCCTTCGAGCAAATTGGACCGGAGCTCCGTCCGGCCGCTATGGATGATTCTACCTAGTTCGACAAAAGAGCGCAAGCGTTTTCTTGTGATTATTATTAGGCGGAGGGAGCACTTGCTTTCATTCCGTATAAATGAGGCAAAGCTGCTCCGCGCAAGGTCCGTCAAGACCTTTCGAAGCAGCCCCATGACAGCCAATCGTGTTGTTGTTTCCTAATCCCAATATCTATAGAGAAAGGGAACGGGATGAAAGGGAGGAGGGTAGGGGGAGTAGGCGGACTCGATGGGCCGCAGCGGGTAAGCATACGAACCGTGGCTTTGCTGCGTTTGCCCCGGCATCAAGCTGGCGCCTTGCTGTTGGCCGTCAAGTATGGCAGCCGGTCCATTGGACGATTGGCAGCCGGCGGGAGGACCGATGACGACGGTGGATTCGATCGGAGCCAGCGTCTCCTTTACCATGTCCTCATTGAGGCAATAATTGGCGGCAAGTACGGAAGCCGGCGTAAGACGCAGGATGTCCGAGCCGAAGATCGCTTCCGGTACCGGAGCATCGAAGATGGCCAGGAGATGCGTGTTATCCTGAGTCGCCACCTCGTAGTGCCACCAGCCTTGCGGCACGTTGGCGACTTGCCCCGGTCCGATGGGGAAGTGAAGCAGCTCGTTCGTAAAAGGGTTAATCAGCGAGACGACGGCGGAACCGGCAATGCAGTACACTAGCTCCGACGCGTTTTGGTGATAATGCGGCTCCACATAATTATCCTTGTCCAGATAGATGTCCAGCAGCGAGGAATTGCCCAGCGTATTCAACTGCTTGACGGATAACGAAAGAATGAAGTTATGGTCGTCTTTCTTAAAGAATACATTGTTCCTCAAATCGTATGTGAATTGAGTGTTCGGCGCAGCGTAATCCATGCTTGTTGCTTCCATCGGCTATCCATTCCTTCCATGATACTTAAGTGTCATAATGCCCAGGTTAGTGTATGTTTTCGCCCAGTACATGGTGCATGGCTGAGAAGGCTAGAGGACTTGCGACAGCTTCCGGTATTCGGACGCCGACACGCCCTCGTGCTTGCGGAATTGCCGGCTGAAATAATGGATGCCGGAATATCCGACGGCGTCGCCGATCTCTTCGATCGACATGTCGGTCTCCCGCAGCAGCTTCCGCGCTTCGCGATGGCGTATGGAAGCAACATATTCGCCGGGCGGGCGTCCTACAAGCTCCCGGAACAGCTTGGCCGCATGATCGAGACTTAGATCGAGCCGTTCGGCGATCATAGCGTTGGTCCAGGCGGCGGAAGGGTGCCGTTCGATCTCTTCTGCGAGCTCTTGCAAGCGGATAGCGTGCTGCGAGGAGAACGCGTGCGACCGGGAGTGCGGGAGCCGCAGCAGATGAGCAAGAATGTTCAGCATCAGCGCCTTGCATGCAAGCTCGTAGCCAAGCGGACGCATCGTAAATTCGTTCACGAGCTGCTCCATTAACGTGACGCATGCGAGAGTTGGCGTATAGACCACTTGCTGGGACAGCGGCGGAAACACATCGGGGACGGCCTCCGTAGCGAATCGAACAAGATCTGGAGCGGCATCGCCCACGATCATATCGTACTCCGTATGGATATCGAGCTCCCCGAAGAAGTCGAAGTGGATGCCGAGGAAACGCGTGCCGCCGGGCGATACCACTTCGTTCTGATGCAGCACGCCCGACGGGAGGAAGATCAGGTGCCCGGCTGACAGCTCGTACCGCCGGCCGTTCATGATCGTGGCGGCTTCTCCCTGGCTGACGTATAACAATTCGAAATTATAGATGCGCCTTGGCGCAAGCTTCCCCTGTTCCAGTCTTTGAGACTTCGCATAATGAATGACGGGGGACCACTCCCGAAACGGAGCGGTCCGCTGCAAGGGAAATACCGTTTTATGGATCGTCACAGCGGCTTCACCTCTTTGTAGAGAAGTTACAGAAATTACATAACGGAATCATGCAAATATTCGCTTGTATTGCTAAAGAAAGTCACGCATAAATCTTTTATGATATAAGCATTATCACAGAAAAAATGAGATATCGCAACGAAACGGAAATGGATAAAGGAGCGAGATCGTCGATGTCTCGGGACATGGATCTGAAACAGTACTTATGCATGCCGGTGCAGTGGGTCTCCGGAAGAGGGACCTCAAGTGTCGGAGAGGAGCGGCAGATTGATTGGAGCGGTTGCGAAGCCGCGCCGTTATCCGAAACGGTAGACGGCGGCGCCGTCACAGAGCCTACGGAGTTCAAAGCCTGCTGGAGCCCGGATTATGTCTGGTTTCGGATCAGGTGCACGGACCATCATATCGTCTCGCGCTTCACGCAGCGCGACGAACCTCTGTACGAGGAGGACGTTGTGGAATTGTTTATTGAAGAAGGGCATCAGGAGACTGGTCCTTACGTTGAACTGGAACTCAGTCCGCATAATGTGGTATTCGACGCAAGAGTGTGGAACGACGGCCAGGGCGGGATTGCCCGTATTGACGTGGAATGGAATATGGAAGGACTGCGGACGGAAGTTGTCAGGCACCGCAACGAGCTCATCTATCAACTTGCGATTCCGACCGCGGGCTTCGCAAGGAAACCGGCGCCTGGCGCATGGTGGCGAATGAACGCCTACCGGATCGATCAGGACGAGAAGGGCGTTCGGCAATTCCAGGCATGGAGTCCGACGGGAGCGGTCAATTTCCATCTGCCCGCGCGGTTCGGGATGCTGCGGTTTCTGGATCAAGGCGACAATCCAACTATCGAGGAGGAATGACGATGAAAAAAGGAATTAATATTTGGTCGTTCAAGGAAGGGACTTCTATTGCGGATGCTATCGCGCTTGCGAAAAAAGCGGGCTTTGACGGCATCGAGCTGTCCCTTAACGAGTCGGGCGAGCTGGGGCTGGATGCCGGCGACAAGGAGATTCTCGCCGTTCGCAGCCGTCTGGAGGATGCGGGGTTGGAGATTGCCGGTCTTGCTACCGGTCTCTACTGGTCGTACGCCATGACCAGCGAGGATAGCGGCATGCGCTCAAAGGCGGTCGACGTCTGCAAGAAGCAGCTGGAGGTCGCGGCCGCGCTAGGCGTCGACGCGATTTTGGTCATCCCCGGCGCCGTAGGCGTGGATTTTATTCCGGGAGCAGAGGTCGTGCCTTACGATAAAGCATACGACCGCGCGCTCGAAGCGATCGGCAGTCTCGTGCCGCATGCGGAAAGCGCTGGCGTGTCCATCGCGATCGAAAACGTATGGAACAAGTTCCTGTTGTCGCCGCTGGAGCTGAGAACATTTATAGATGCGCATGGCTCCCGTTATGTGGGCTCTTACTTCGACGTAGGCAATGTCGTGCACAGCGGGTACCCGGAGCATTGGATCCGCATTCTCGGCGACCGCATTAAAAAGGTTCACTTCAAGGATTACCGCCGTCAAGCGGGAGGACTGCACGGCTTCGTCGACTTGCTGGCGGGCGACGTGGATTACCCTGCGGTCGTATCGGCGCTGAAGGAAATCGGCTATGACAATTACGTGACGGCGGAGATGATTCCTCCGTACACCCATCACGCCGAGCAGATCATCTACAACACTTCGGGCGCTATGGACGCCATACTGGGCAGAACGGACCGCTAAGGGCGGATTACGCGATAAGGGAGAGGACATCTATGCTAAAAATCGGATTAATCGGTTTCGGATTTATGGGAAGGATGCACTTCGATAACTATGTACGATTGATGCAGGAAGGGGCGGACATTAAACTTGTGGCGATCTGCGACAAGCTTATCGAGGAGTTGAAGGACGGTGCCGCTTGGGGCAATATCGCTACCGAGCAATCCGTATACGATCTGACCCCGTACAAGCTGTACGATTCCATAGAGGCCATGCTGTCGGAAGAGGAGCTGGACATCGTCGACATTACGCTGCCTACGCCGTTGCATGCGGACTTGACATGCTCCATGCTGGAGCGCGGCATTCATGTATTGTGCGAGAAGCCGGTAGCCCGCACCTCCGAGCAGGGCTGGCGCATGGCGGAAGCGGCTAAGCGCACGGGCAATACGCTGATGATCGGACAATGCTTGCGCTTCTGGCCAGCTTACGAATATTTAAAGGCTTGCGTAGAGGACGGACGCTACGGCGACGTAACGTCGGGGAGTTTCTTCCGCGGAGGCGGCTTGCCTCAGCCGTGGTTCCTTAACGGGGAACTGAGCGGCGGCTGCATGGTGGATATGCATATTCACGATACGGATGTCATCAACTGGCTGTTCGGCAAGCCGGAGAGCGTCTCTTCCATCGCGCGCAACGTAGTGCCGGGCAGCGCCTACGACGTCGTATCGACCAACTATGTCTATCCTGACGGCAAGGTGCTGAACGCGCAGGCCGACTGGACGCTGGGCGGCGACTTCGGCTTCTCGATGACATTCCGGGTGAACTTTGAGCGCGGCAATCTCGTATTCGAGAATAATGTGCTCAAGGTGAATCCGCATGATAGCGAAGGGTTTGTTGCAGAACTATCCCCGGATATGGGCTACTATCGCGAGATCAAGTATTTCGTCGAATCGGTGGCGGCGGGAGAGCCGGTTACGGTTTGTTCGCCGGAGAGCGCCGTCCAGTCGCTCGAAATCGTAGAAGCGGAGATTCGATCCGCGGACAGCAAGGGCGCATACGTCAACGTTTGATAAACAAGCAAAGAGGCTTCTACCTTCGCGGGCAGAAGCCTTTTTGCCGAGCCCTTTTAAAATATAGGGAAGCATTCTTCGCAATACTTTCCCTATATTTCCCGGAATGAACCGAGCAGCGCAGCCAAAGGACGGCGACAGTCGTTTCACCTTGTTTGCAATGGTGCCTTCGTTCATAATATGATGGATTTATTCGAGCATCAAGGGCGCGCTCCGCGTCTTGAACGAAGGAGAATGGAAGAGATGAGCATGACGAATTACCAGATCGAGCAATTCAAGAAGCTGAAGACCGAAGTTACGCGGTTTATGATGATGTACCAATTTGCGCTCAACGAGCTGGAGACAAAGATCGAGATCGTGAAGGAAGAATTTCAGTTCCTGCACGACTATAATCCAATCGAACATACGAAGTCGAGAGTCAAGTCGCTGGAAAGCATTATGAACAAGATCGGCCGCAAGGGCATCGCGTTCTCTCTGGAGGATATTAAACGGGAGATCAAGGATATAGCAGGCCTGCGAATTACTTGCTCCTTTATTTCGGATATTTACCGGATCCGTGATATGCTGCAAAATCAGTTTAATCTTCATATCTTCGAAGTGAAGGACTATATCGAACATCCCAAGCCGAACGGCTATCGAAGCCTGCATTTGCTCGCGGAGGTGCCGGTCAACATGTCGGACGGAAGCGAAAGCGTCTGCGTCGAGATCCAGATTCGCACGATCGCGATGGACTTCTGGGCAAGTCTGGAGCATAAAATCTTTTACAAATACAATCAATCCGTGCCGGCCAGGCTGATCCAGGAGCTTAAGGAAGCTTCGGATTCCGCTAATCGTCTGGATCAGCAGATGGAGCGGCTGCATAGGGAAATCTCCGTCATCAAGGAGAATCAGGCTGACGATACGGAGGAACTAACCCGATTGTTCTTAAATAATAAGGCGTTCCAACTGCCTCAAGCTTTGTTGGAGCTGGGCAAAGAAGCCGAATAATCCGCCAGGCGGGCAGCATCTCGTCAACTATCGCTCTATGAGACTCTGGCAAGTCAAATCCTCTTCCGCCTGCTATTGGACAGCGATGTCGTTTTTTAGTAGGATAATAGAAATGGAAAGAGAGACTACAACGACAAGGGCGATTGGGGGAGATTGGATGTTGCAGCTGGGCTCCAAAGTCATCATTATATCGGATCAATACGAACAGAATCTTCCCGTTGGGGAGCATGGATATATTATTGCCTATGACCGCAATGCCGACAACGTGTTCGATTACGTAGTCAGAGTTCCGGCATCGAATCGCAATTTCTTGCTGCCCGACGAGGACGTCGAGCTGGAGGAAGTGCTGTTTCAATTAGAGGCGGAGCGGATCGAACGGGAGGCGCTGATCGATTACGCGCTTGCGACGCATAACGAAGAGCTGTTCTATCGGATCATGAAGGGCGACGGAGAGCAAGAGGATGAAGTAGCGGCGAAGGAGCCGCTGAGTCGGGAAGACTTTATTCGCCAGGTAAACCTCAAGGCCTGGATCTAATAGGCAATTCAAAGGAGCGGACTTTGGTGTCCGCTTCTTTTTGCTGCCCTGCGGGAAATTGTTCGGCCCATGCGATTCGTTGCTTCTTACTAATTGATGTACGCGCCGAATGTAGGCTATAATGATGGGTATGACTGACGCAGAGAAGGAGAGTTACCGATGAGCATTACGCTGAAGGATGTCGAGCATGTCGCTAATCTGGCGCGGCTGGAATTGTCGGATGCCGAGAAGGCGCAATTTACCGACCAGTTGAACGCCATTTTGAAATACGCGGAGAAGCTGAACGAGCTGAATACGGACGAGATCGAGCCGACCAGCCACGTGCTGCCGATCACGAACGTCATGAGGGTCGACGTGCGCAAGGAGTCGCTGCCGATCGAGAAGGTGCTGCTTAACGCGCCGGACGAAGAAGACGGACAAATCAAAGTGCCTGCGGTGCTTGAATCATAATTTGCTAGGATTTGAAGGGAGGAGCTACTGTTGGCATTGTTTGATCTGCGCCTGCAGGACGTACATAACAAGTTAAAGGGCAAGGAGCTTTCCGTGGCGGAGCTCGTGGATAGCTCGTTCGACCGGATCGCGAAGACGGATTCCGCGATCGGGGCTTTTCTATCATTAAACGAGGACGGCGCCCGCACGCAAGCCGCCGAACTGGACAAGACGCTGCAAGCCGGCGGCGAACGCGGCCTGCTGTTCGGCCTGCCCGCCGGCATTAAGGACAATATCGTAACGGAAGGCTTGACCACGACTTGCGCAAGCCAATTCCTGAGCAATTACAAGCCGATCTACAACTCAACGGCTGCTGGCAAGCTAAACGCGGCCGACGCCGTTACAATTGGCAAGCTAAACATGGATGAATTCGCGATGGGCGGCTCCAATGAAAATTCCAGCTTCCATCCGACTCGCAATCCCTGGAATACCGATTACGTGCCGGGCGGCTCCAGCGGCGGCTCTGCGGCATCTGTAGCGGCCGGACAAGTCTACTTTTCGCTGGGCTCCGACACTGGCGGCTCCATCCGCCAGCCAGCTGCCTATTGCGGCATCGTAGGCTTGAAGCCGACGTACGGCTTGGTATCGCGCTTCGGCCTTGTGGCGTTCGCCAGCTCGCTCGACCAGATCGGCCCGCTGACGAAAAACGTGGAGGATTCGGCTTACGTGCTTCAAGCGATCGCCGGCTACGACGCCAGCGACTCGACGTCCGCGAAGGTGGACATCCCGGATTATACGGCCGCGCTGACCGGCGACGTCAAGGGACTCCGCATCGGCGTTCCAAAGGAATATCTCGGTGCGGGAATCGATCCGCGCGTTAAGGAAGCGGTTATGGACGCTCTTCGCGTATATGAGTCGCTTGGCGCGACATGGGAAGAGATCTCGCTGCCGCATACGGAATATGCGATTGCAGCGTACTATTTGCTCGCATCCTCGGAGGCATCGTCCAACCTGGCGCGCTTCGACGGCGTGCGTTACGGCGTGCGCGCGGACAATCCGGACAATCTGATCGACCTTTACCGCAAATCTCGAAGCCAAGGCTTCGGACCGGAAGTGAAGCGCCGGATCATGTTGGGCACGTACGCGCTCAGCTCCGGTTATTACGATGCCTATTACTTGAAGGCGCAGAAGGTTCGCACGCTGATTAAAGGCGACTTCGACAAGGCGTTCCAGCAATATGATCTCATTATCGGTCCAACGGCGCCGACGCCGGCATTCCGCATCGGCGAGCAGGTCGGAGATCCGCTCACGATGTATTTGAACGACATCTGCACCATTCCGGTCAGCCTGGCGGGCGTTCCGGCCATCAGCGTGCCGTGCGGACAAGCCGACGGCTTGCCGATCGGACTGCAAATCATCGGCAAGGCGTTCGACGAATCGACGGTGCTGCGCGCCGCTCATGCGTTCGAAGCGCACACGGACTATCATAAGCTGCGTCCGCAGCTGTAATTCGAACGGAAGGGAACGATAAGAATGTCAGTATCGAACAAATACGAGACGGTCGTCGGGCTGGAAGTGCACGTCGAGCTCCATACGAACAGCAAGATCTTCTGCGGCTGCTCGACCGCCTTCGGCGCGCCGCCCAATACCCATACGTGTCCGGTCTGTCTCGGACATCCCGGCGTCTTGCCGGTCCTGAACAAGCAGGCCGTAGAGTACGCGATGAAAGCGGCGATGGCGCTAAACTGCACGGTCGCGGATATTAGCAAATTCGACCGCAAAAACTACTTCTACCCGGATTCGCCCAAAGCGTACCAAATCTCGCAATACGATCAGCCGATCGGCGAGCACGGCTGGATCGATATCGAGGTGAACGGGGAGACGAAACGCATCGGCATTACCCGTCTTCATCTGGAAGAAGACGCGGGCAAGCTGACGCATGTGGACGGAGGCTACGCGTCGCTAGTCGACTTTAACCGCGTAGGCACGCCGCTTGTCGAGATTGTCTCCGAGCCGGATATTCGCACGCCGGAGGAAGCCAAGGCGTATCTGGAGAAGCTGCGCGCGATCATGCTGTATTGCGACGTATCCGACGTCAAGATGGAAGAGGGCAGCTTGCGCTGCGACGCCAACATCAGCTTGCGTCCATACGGACAAGAGAAATTCGGCACGCGCGCCGAGCTCAAGAACATGAACTCGTTCCGCAGCGTGCAGCGCGGTCTGGAGTACGAGCAGGTACGCCAAGCGGAGATTCTGGATGGCGGGGGCGAAGTCGTGCAGGAGACGCGCCGCTACGACGATGCTGTCGGCAAGTCGTTCTCGATGCGCGGCAAGGAAGAAGCGCATGATTACCGTTACTTCCCGGATCCGGATCTTGTCCGTCTGCATATTAGCGAGGAGTGGAAGGAGAACGTACGCGCCTCCATACCAGAGCTTCCGGATGCACGCAAGGCACGCTACCAGGCCGATTACGGTTTGTCCTCCTATGATGCCGACGTTATTACGGCATCCAAGAAGCTTGCCGACTTGTTCGAGGAGAGTCTTGCCTATACGAAGGACGCAAAGGCTGTGGCGAACTGGGTCATGGGCGATCTGCTCGGTTATCTCAATGCCAATAATCTGGAGCTGTCGGACGTAAAGCTGACAGGTCAAGGCCTTGGCGAGATGATCGGACTTCTGGAGAAAGGCACGATCAACGGCAAGATTGCGAAGACGGTCTTCAAGGCGATGCTGGAGAACGGCAAGCTGCCGGGTCGGATCGTCGAGGAGCAAGGACTTGTACAGATTAGCGATGAAGGCGCGATTCTGGCGATCGTCGATGCCGTGATCGAAAGAAATCCGCAATCCGTGGAGGACTTCCGGGCAGGCAAGGAGAAGGCGATCGGCTTCCTTGTCGGACAGATTATGAAGGAAACGAAAGGCAAGGCCAATCCGGCACTCGTAAACAAGATGCTGCTTGATCGGCTTAGCTGACATAGACCCGGACGCGAACGGCGGGGGATATAGAGCGAAGGCGCGGTTCATCCTAGAGATGGACTGCGCTTTTTGTTCGTTATTGGTATCCCGCCGATTTGGGTATTCATGCATCCGGCCATTAATTGTCTGATAAACGTCGGACATATCCGGCGATTTCGAAAAAAAGGCGGGGTATTTATGGATATGTTTGTTGCTGCGGCAAGGGATCCCTGGTTCATTAACGAATTGGACATTGCCGCCCGACTTGGGCTCGCGATCGTGCTTGGGGGTTTGATCGGCTTCGAACGAGAATCGTCCAATCATGCTGCCGGCTTCCGAACCAATATCCTGGTTTGCTTGGGAGCCTGCTTGTTGATGTTGTTATCGATCTATGGATTCGCGGACTTTGTGGAAGAGCCGAATGTGCGTGTAGACCCTGCGCGTCTGGCTGCAGCCGTTATTACCGGGGTAGGCTTCCTTGGAGCGGGTACGATTCTATTTACGGGCAAATCGATTACGGGACTGACTACGGCGGCTTCCTTATGGGTTGTTGCGGCTATCGGTCTCGCCGTCGGAGCGGGCTTCTACTTTGCATCGGCGACAGTTACGGTTATGGCATTATTAACGTTATGGGGTTTTAACAAGATCGAGAAGAAGTTTATGAATGCGAAGAAGGACAGAATAATCAAGATTGAAGCTCATGATCTGTCCCCCTTGCTGAGCAAGATTAACGACATGCTGGACCAACGCAAGGTTACGATTCGCAAAATGTCGATGGAAACCGTAGCTGCTTCAAGGCAGAGCGGAGACGAAGCCTTCACGAGGCTGATTCTTCATGTCAGGATGCCTTCGCGCAAGAAGGATCCCGCCGTTCGGTTACTCGACGAGTTGAATAAATTGGAGGGCATACGTTGGGTAAGCTCCGAATAACGCAACGAAAACGGGCGTGGCTTGCGGTCTTGCTTGCGTTCGCGATCCCGGGCATGGGACATGTGTACAATGGACAATATTCGCGCGGCTTGCTGCTTCTTGCCGGCTTGCTGCTGGATGTTACCGCGATCTTCCGGCTTGCCGATTCCGATGGCGGCAGACATCTGCTGTTAATCGTTTATCTGGGCATGCTGCTGCCCGTCTTCTATTTCGTCAGCGTGTACGAGGCTCTTCAACTTAAGGAGATTCCGCGAGAGGAGCGGACGCCTGTGCGTCTGGCGCACGGCATTTTGCTTGCCCTGTCGGGAGTCGTCATGATGATTATGGTCAAGCCGCCGGATATGCTGCTGCCTTGGATGAACGAGCTGGCGGAGCTGATTGTCGGTCCGCTGCTCATGACGCTCGCTTGCGTCGTCGTATGGACAGCAGCGAGGAGAGGAGGATTCGCCGTGTTTAAGCTGGGGCGGCTGACGGCTGCCATTCTGATCCTGAGCGTCGGAGGGCTGCTGCTCTGGGACCAGGCGAGGGGATCAAGCGATATTGCGTTTCTTGGCGACTGGTGGCCGCTTCTGTTCCTGCTGCTTGGCATTGAGGTCATCCTGTACAGTACGGTGCTTCGAGCCAAATCCGCCAAGCTGAAATTTGATTTGTCCGGCGCCGCCGCGGCGCTTGTCGTTACGGTGACGGCTTACGCGGTGACGCAATATGCGGACTTCCCTGTCCGCTGGCTGGACCAATTCAATGTCGATTTAAACGGAATGGTCGATTACGGCGATGAGAAGGGCTACCGCATCGACAAAAACGTGATGAAGGTGCTTGTTGACGAGGATTTGTCATCGATTACGGTCAAAAATGTTAACGGCGATGTGACTCTCCGCGCCGATGACGTTGCGGGAATCGAGGTCTACTCCACCGTGTGGGTCGATGCCGGAGACGAAAACGAATCGAAGCGGATTGCCGAGCAGTCGACCGTCGACGTGACACCTGGCAACGAGATTGTGCTGGAAGCCAAAGGACAGCGCTATGGAGCCGATAACAACCGCGTTCCCAAGATGAATCTGACGGTTGTGGTGCCGCGTATCGAACCTAGCGTCAAGCTGTCGCCTCCGGGTGTGCAACAGGATGAGCAAGATGATCAAGGCGGAAGCGAGGGCGATGGACAAATAGAGGACGCGGAAGGAGCACTAGCGACCCCGTCCACGGATATTGAAGCCGATGGATCAGAAAGCCATTCAGGCAATACTCCGACAGCTTCTTCCGGGACCGTGCAAACGCTGGAAGAACAACTCGCGGCACTACCGGGGGATGAGCTTTCGCTTGCTTTACCCGATTTCGAATGGGAAATGTCGCCGCCCCCGGCAGCACCTTCCGCCATCAGGGTTGCGATTGAGAACATCAATGGCGATACGGAGGTTACGGATCTGGTCGCGGAAGACGGATTAACCGTGAAGAGCGGAGATGGCAATATCAGGGTCGCGCGAATTATCGGTCCGCTTGCCGTAACGGGTAACAGCGGGAGCATCGAGGTCGATACGCTGGACGGTTCCAGCACGCTGGAATTGAAAAACGGCGAAATCACCGTCAATGACGCGACCGGCGGCGCGTTATATGCGGTTACATCCAACGGGAACATTTCGTTGGGAGGAGTTTGGGGTGATGCGGAAGCCGAGACCAAGAACGGCAGCATTACGATAGCGGAAGCGCATGGACCGGTAAAGGCGAGCACGATGAACGGCGGCATTGCCGTAAGCAGCAGCCAGGTTGGCGGCAATTGGGATCTCGACAGCTCCGTGGGCGAGATTAAGGTTGTTGTGCCGGAACGGGGCGACTATTCGCTTTACGGCTCGGTAACTTTTGGCAAGATCAATGCCGAGATGCCGTTCAGGCAGATCCGCAAGACAGTGAGGGGAACGGTAGGGACGGGCGTATACCGGATTCATATTAATGCAACTAACAGCATAACCATTGAAAGTCAGGACACGACTTAGAGAGGTAATTCAAAAAGTCCATTTAGAGGCGCTTTCATTGACAAAATCTTTGAACTGAACGTACAATAGATTATAACGATTATTAATTAACAATAAAGAAAGGCGTGAGGGGAATGGCAGCCAACGTTCATTCGGCACTGGAACAACTGAAGATGAATGGCGTTCGTATGACCCCGCAGCGACACGCCATACTGGGATATTTGATGGATACCAAGTCACATCCGACCGCCGACGAGATCTACAAGGCGCTGTCGCCGACTTATCCGAGCATGAGCGTTGCGACGATTTACAATAACTTAAGGCTGTTTGTGGAAGCGGGCCTGGTTCGAGAGCTGACATACGGAGATGATTCCAGCCGATTCGACGCTGACTTGTCCGACCATTATCATGCAATCTGCAAGGGCTGCGGCCAGATCGTAGACTTCGGATACCCGCCGCTGCTAGAGGTCGAGAAGGTAGCCTCGAAGGAAACGGGATTCACCGTTCACGGACATCGAATGGAAATATATGGATTGTGCGCAACTTGCAACACTTAAGACGGATTCGTCGTCTATAGAATTGGATAACGGCTATTATAACGTGCTGGGCAGCGTTCTGACGCTACTTCTTGCACGTTTTTATTTGAGGTGACAGCAGTATCCGTACAATATCGAACAATAAGGAGAGTGAGTGCTTGGAGACGAATTACGTCCGCTCGCCGCGCAAGAAGCGGAGAGTCGGATTCATGACACTGGTATTCCTATTTATGATTTCAGCTATTGCTACCTTCGGGTGGTTCGGATATATGAAGTATGTACCAAGCAGGGAATATCAAGCGCCGGCGTACGCATCGACGAATCCCATCATGATCGGCGGCAAGGAAATGGGGCATGGGGCGTTGATCGAGAACGGCGAGGTAAAGCTCCCGTTGCCCGTATTGGAGGAGCTCTTCGCCCAGGACAAGCCTCTTCATTACGAAAGCTCGACGGGGACGATTGTGCTGACGAGCGCGGACAAGGTGCTTCGGCTCAAGACGGATACGCTGACCGGCATCCTGAACAGACAGCCTTACAAGCTGACAATAGCGGCGGAAGTAACGAATGAAACGGTGTACATTCCGTCTGCGCCTTTGAAGGAGCTGTATGGACTCCGAGTGGATTATGATGCGGAGAGCGGCATCGTCACGCTTCTTACGGAAGGAGAAACGGTGCCGCTGGTAGAAGCAAAGCCCGAGAAGGGGGCGGCGGTTCGCACGGGACCATCTATTCGCGAGCCTTACTTGCTTAAATTGCCTCAAGGAGAGAAGCTTCGCGTCTGGGAGGAGAATGAAGGCTGGCTGCTCGTACAGAGCGGCGATGGTCATATCGGCTACATCAGAGAGAAGGATGCGACGCCTGCAGGCTCCGAGACGGTAACCGAAGTAGAACGAGACGACCCGTTCGTGCCGTGGAAGCTGGACGGCCGAAAGATCAATCTGACCTGGGAAGCGGTTTATGAGCGCCGTATCGATCCCGCCAAGATCGGCGAGATGCCGGGCCTTAATGTGGTTAGCCCGACGTGGTTCGAGCTGATTGACGGTACGGGAGCGATTAAAGGCAAAGCGGATTCCGCTTATGTAAAATGGGCGCATGACAGAGGGTATCAGGTATGGGCGTTGTTTAGCAACGGCTTCGAGCCTGATCGGACGACGGAGGCGCTGGCGACGGTAGAATCCCGATTTGTTATGATTCAGCAACTGCTCGCTTTTGCGGAGATGTACAACCTTCAAGGCTTTAACATCGACTTCGAGAATGTCTATACAAAGGATAAGGAAAATCTCGTTCAGTTTATGAAGGAGCTGACTCCACTGCTGCACGAAGCGGACTTGGTCGTATCGATCGACGTCACTCCCAAGTCGAACAGCGAGATGTGGTCGGTCTTCCTGGATCGCGAAGCGCTTGGCCGGACGGTAGATTACATGATGGTGATGGCCTACGACGAGCATTGGGCGTCGAGTCCGAAGTCCGGCTCTGTTGCATCGCTTCCATGGACGGAGCAATCCATCGCCCGCATACTGGAAGAGGATAAAGTGCCCCCGGGCAAGCTGATTCTCAGCATGCCGCTCTATACGAGAATTTGGAGCGAGGAGACGGGCGAGGACGGCAAACTTAAAGTTTCGTCCAAGGCCGTGGGCATGGAGCGAGTGAAGACGATTATTCAAGAGAAGGGGCTAAAGCCCGTGTTAGATACGGCGTCGGGACAGAATTACGTGGAATACGACGAAAATGGCATCAAGCAGCGGATTTGGATCGAAGACGATATGTCCATGAAGGCAAGAGTTGAGCTCGTGCACAAATATAATCTTGCAGGGGTCGCGACTTGGCAAAGGACTTTCCAGACGCCATCCATCTGGCAAACGATCGACGAAGCCTTGCATGACTAGCAGAAGGCTCTAATTCATGTTATCATCACTATTTTTGCCCCAAAAAAACCTCCATTTCGAAGCGGCTTAATCACCGCTGAACATGGAGGTTTTTTTGTGATGTATGTCCCTGTCTGTCTCGGGACGCTACAACTCATTTTTCGTACGAAGTTATGCATTGACCTCGTTTGCAGAATCTCTGGCTTGATTTGGATCAAGCGTCAGCATCGTTCTGCAGAACATGCAACGGTCCGTCTTGCCTAACATCTTGGTCTGGCGTCCGCATTCCGGACACTCCAGCATAGTAGCGCTCGTCGACATCATGCCGGCCCAGAAGTAGACGGCAACGCTGATCAACAGCGAGATCATGCCGAAGATCATAAAGATGCCTGCAACGATCTTGCCGGCTTGCCCCCACAATACGATTCCGGCCGTTCCAAGGATCATGATGCCCATGCCGACGAGCGTGAATACGAGTCCCCAGAGGCGGAATTCATTGATTTTGGCCGATTTGAAAAAAATTCTGTTCATGGTTCAAACCCTTCCTATTACTATTGGCTTAAGAAATTGAGACTGGAAAGCTTCGTGTAAAAGCAGGAAACCGCAAGGTTGTTGTCGAAAAGAAATAAATCTGTAGATTATTATTATAGCCTAATAGAAGGCGATAAGCTATACGGAGGAGCCCAGTGGAGCATATCAGAACTCAATTCTTAGACATCTTTCGGGAACGCCCCGGACTGCTATCCCTAGCCGTCATCGAGAACCCTTACCTCTATAATCCGCTAATGGATGGGCTGGATGCGCTTGTATTGGCCGTGCTCAGCGAAGAAGCGCAGACGGAATACGCAAAGCATATTCGAGTGGGCGGCGCGCGCTTGTTAGTCAGAGCTGTTCGTCAAGAT
>NZ_CP075889.1:150000-3672500 GCF_018604145.1 Paenibacillus agaridevorans
CACACCACGAGAGTTTACAACACCCGAAGTCGGTGGGGTAACCCGCAAGGGAGCCAGCCGCCGAAGGTGGGGTAGATGATTGGGGTGAAGTCGTAACAAGGTAGCCGTATCGGAAGGTGCGGCTGGATCACCTCCTTTCTAAGGATATACCCGGTCACGATGATGACTGGATAGGAAGCATGTCTTCCATAGCAGTAACTCTCAGGCAGGATTGTTGCTCGCTCGTTGTCAGTTTTGAAAGATCAATGATCTTTCGCATGATGCGTATTTTCTGAAGCGATTCGGAGAAGGATGTCATCGAAAAACGCTGTAGCAATCCGTTTGGTGGCGATGGCGGAGGGGAACCACGCGTTCCCATACCGAACACGACCGTTAAGCCCTCCAGCGCCGATGGTACTTGGACCGCAGGGTCCTGGGAGAGTAGGACGTCGCCAAGCGGGTAACTCTTAGATGAAGCGTCGTTATTCTCCCTTGGGAGAGTATCGGGAACTTGATCGATGAATACTCAATGAAGCTTATGCGATAACTAATGAAGTTTCCGATGCCGACCTTGAAGCGATTCGAGATGTGCGGTCATCAGGTGCGGAATGGACGTCGTAAAGCGGATGGAAGTTCAAAACGGAATATCTGAGGGCCTTTAGCTCAGCTGGTTAGAGCGCACCCCTGATAAGGGTGAGGTCGGTGGTTCGAGTCCACTAAGGCCCACCATTATCATCACTGAAGTGTTGATCCCATTATGGGGCCATAGCTCAGCTGGGAGAGCGCCTGCCTTGCAAGCAGGAGGTCAGCGGTTCGATCCCGCTTGGCTCCACCAAGCACATCCCCTTCGGGAGTATGTGCGAATTTGCACCTTGAAAACTGGATAACGAAAGTAAAAAGAAGATGAAAATCTTCTGCTGAAACATCCTTTAGCTGGATTAACAGATGGCTGCAGCAATGTAGTTCATCGAAAATACTAGGTTAAGCTAGTAAGAGCGCACGGAGGATGCCTAGGCACCAGGAGCCGAAGAAGGACGTGGCGAACAACGATACCGCCTCGGGGAGCCGTAAGCAGGCTTTGATCCGGGGATTTCCGAATGGGGAAACCCAGCTGGAGTAATGTCCAGTTACTCTTGAGTGAATACATAGCTCAAGAAGAGGCATACCGGGGGAACTGAAACATCTAAGTACCCCGAGGAAGAGAAAACAAAAGTGATTCCGTCAGTAGCGGCGAGCGAACGCGGATTAGCCCAAACCAAGGAGCTTGCTCCTTGGGGTTGTAGGACATCTCACATGGAGTTACAAAGGAATGGATTAGGCGAAGAGGTCTGGAAAGGCCCGCCATAGCAGGTAAAAGCCCTGTACCCAAAAGTCCATTCTCTCCGAGGTGTATCCTGAGTACGGCGGGACACGTGAAACCCCGTCGGAATCCGGCAGGACCATCTGCCAAGGCTAAATACTCCCTGGTGACCGATAGTGAAGCAGTACCGTGAGGGAAAGGTGAAAAGCACCGCGGGAGCGGAGTGAAAAAGAACCTGAAACCGTGCGCTTACAAGAAGTCAGAGCCCGATCAATGGGTGATGGCGTGCCTTTTGTAGAATGAACCGGCGAGTTACGATTACGTGCAAGGTTAAGGTGGAAAGCCGGAGCCGCAGCGAAAGCGAGTCTGAATAGGGCGATTTGAGTACGTGGTCGTAGACCCGAAACCGTGTGATCTACCCCTGTCCAGGGTGAAGGTGCGGTAACACGCACTGGAGGCCCGAACCCACGCACGTTGAAAAGTGCGGGGATGAGGTGGGGGTAGCGGAGAAATTCCAATCGAACTCGGAGATAGCTGGTTCTCCCCGAAATAGCTTTAGGGCTAGCCTCGGTTATGAGTGTCGTGGAGGTAGAGCACTGATTGGGTGCGGGGCCCGCCAAGGGTTACCAAGTCTAGTCAAACTCCGAATGCCATTGACATGCTTACCGGGAGTCAGACAGTGAGTGCTAAGATCCATTGTCAAGAGGGAAACAGCCCAGATCATCAGCTAAGGTCCCCAAGTGTGTGTTAAGTGGGAAAGGATGTGGAGTTGCACAGACAACCAGGATGTTGGCTTAGAAGCAGCCACCATTTAAAGAGTGCGTAATAGCTCACTGGTCGAGTGACTCTGCGCCGAAAATGTAACGGGGCTAAACACACCACCGAAGCTATGACATTGCAGCTTGCTGCATTGGGTAGGGGAGCGTTGAATACGGATTGAAGTTGGACCGTGAGGACTGGTGGACTGTATTCAAGTGAGAATGCCGGTATGAGTAACGAAAAGACAAGTGAGAATCTTGTCCGCCGAAAGCCTAAGGGTTCCTGAGGAAGGCTCGTCCACTCAGGGTAAGTCGGGACCTAACGCGAGGCCGAAAGGCGTAGTGGAAGGACAACAGGTTGAAATTCCTGTACCACCGTAAGCCGTTATGAGCAATGGGGTGACACAGAAGGGCAGTGACGCGGGCTGATGGAATAGCCCGTCCAAGCAGTGAGGCTGACTTGTAGGCAAATCCGCAAGTCGTTAGGCTGGGCTGTGATGGGGAGCGAAAATTGCAGTAGCGAAGGTCATGTACTCCGGCTGTCAAGAAAAGCCTCTAGCCAGGTGATGGTGCCCGTACCGCAAACCGACACAGGTAGGCGAGCAGAGCATGCTAAGGCGCGCGGAAGAACTCTCGTTAAGGAACTCGGCAAAATGACCCCGTAACTTCGGGAGAAGGGGTGCCTCGGTAGGGTGAATAGCCCGAGGGGGCCGCAGTGAAAAGGCCCAATCGACTGTTTAGCAAAAACACAGGTCTGTGCGAAGCCGTAAGGCGAAGTATACGGGCTGACGCCTGCCCGGTGCTGGAAGGTTAAGGGGAGCGGTTAGGGGCAACCCGAAGCTGTGAACCGAAGCCCCAGTAAACGGCGGCCGTAACTATAACGGTCCTAAGGTAGCGAAATTCCTTGTCAGGTAAATTCTGACCCGCACGAATGGCGTAACGAATTGGGCGCTGTCTCAACGAGAGATCCGGTGAAATTTTAATACCTGTGAAGATGCAGGTTACCCGCGACAAGACGGAAAGACCCCATGGAGCTTTACTGCAGCTTGATATTGGACTTTGGTACGATCTGTACAGGATAGGTGGGAGCCTTTGAAGCCGGAGCGCCAGCTTCGGTGGAGGCGCCGTTGGGATACCACCCTGATCGTATCGGAGTTCTAACCTGGTACCGTGAATCCGGTACGGGGACCGTGTCAGGCGGGCAGTTTGACTGGGGCGGTCGCCTCCTAAAATGTAACGGAGGCGCCCAAAGGTTCCCTCAGAATGGTTGGAAATCATTCGAAGAGTGCAAAGGCATAAGGGAGCTTGACTGCGAGACCTACAAGTCGAGCAGGGACGAAAGTCGGGCTTAGTGATCCGGTGGTACCGAATGGAAGGGCCATCGCTCAACGGATAAAAGCTACCCTGGGGATAACAGGCTTATCTCCCCCAAGAGTCCACATCGACGGGGAGGTTTGGCACCTCGATGTCGGCTCATCGCATCCTGGGGCTGAAGTAGGTCCCAAGGGTTGGGCTGTTCGCCCATTAAAGCGGTACGCGAGCTGGGTTCAGAACGTCGTGAGACAGTTCGGTCCCTATCTGTCGCGGGCGTAGGAAATTTGAGAGGAGCTGTCCTTAGTACGAGAGGACCGGGATGGACGTACCGCTGGTGTACCAGTTGTTCCGCCAGGAGCACCGCTGGGTAGCCAAGTACGGACGGGATAAGCGCTGAAAGCATCTAAGCGTGAAGCCCCCCTCAAGATGAGATTTCCCAGTATGTAAGACCCCTTGAAGACGACGAGGTTGATAGGTTCGGGGTGGAAGCACAGCAATGTGTGGAGCTGACGAATACTAATCGGTCGAGGGCTTATCCTAATCGCTTATTTGGTCATACAGCCGGTAAGCAAGCTAAAGATTCAGCAACTTTCGTATCCAGTTTTCAATGTGCAAACATTGAAGCATATTCCCTGATAGCTCAGTTGGTAGAGCACTCGACTGTTAATCGAGTTGTCACAGGTTCGAGTCCTGTTCGGGGAGCCATACAGAGAGGTGTCCGAGTGGTCGAAGGAGCACGATTGGAAATCGTGTATACGGCAACGTATCGAGGGTTCGAATCCCTTCCTCTCTGCCAGTAAGGCCCGTTGGTCAAGGGGTTAAGACACCTCCCTTTCACGGAGGTAACAGGGGTTCGAATCCCCTACGGGTCACCAACTTTTCTTTAAAAAAATCTTCAAAAACGACTTGCAATCATACATAAAGATGTGATATGATATAAAAGTCGCTCGCCATGGAGGATTAGCTCAGCTGGGAGAGCATCTGCCTTACAAGCAGAGGGTCGGCGGTTCGATCCCGTCATCCTCCACCATGAAAATTTCTTACTGACGCGGGGTGGAGCAGCTCGGTAGCTCGTCGGGCTCATAACCCGAAGGCCGCAGGTTCAAATCCTGCCCCCGCAACCAATTACCATCGGAGATGTCCGAGATTAATGATCTGGAGCTGTGGTGTAGAGGCCTAACATGCCTGCCTGTCACGCAGGAGACCGCGGGTTCGAATCCCGTCAGCTCCGCCATTTATGGCATCATAAGGCTCGGTAGCTCAGTCGGTAGAGCAGAGGACTGAAAATCCTCGTGTCGGCGGTTCGATTCCGTCCCGAGCCACCATTTAAGTATGTTTTTATTTTTGCCGTTGTAGCTCAACTGGTAGAGCAACTGACTTGTAATCAGTAGGTTGGGGGTTCAAGTCCTCTCGACGGCACCATTGTTTTTTGGAGGATTAGCGAAGTGGCCAAACGCGGGAGACTGTAAATCTCTTCCTTCGGGTTCGGTGGTTCGAATCCATCATCCTCCACCAGTTTGTAGGGGCATAGTTTAAAGGTAGAACAAAGGTCTCCAAAACCTTTGGTGTGGGTTCAATTCCTGCTGCCCCTGCCAGATTTAATTTAGTGTGTAGCGTGGCGGTCGTGGCGAAGTGGTTAACGCATCGGTTTGTGGATCCGACATTCGGGGGTTCAATTCCCCTCGATCGCCCCATAACTCACACACAAACGAAGTATCTAGTGTTGGGGATTAGCCAAGCGGTAAGGCAACGGACTTTGACTCCGTCATTCCTAGGTTCGATCCCTAGATCCCCAGCCATCAATGCGGAAGTGGCTCAGCGGTAGAGCATCGCCTTGCCAAGGCGAGGGTCGCGGGTTCGATTCCCGTCTTCCGCTCCATCATTTCTTCTGGCGCCATAGCCAAGTGGTAAGGCAGAGCTCTGCAAAAGCTCTACCCCCAGTTCGAGTCTGGGTGGCGCCTCCACAATACCATAATGAGCGGCCTTAGCTCAGCTGGATAGAGCGTTTGACTACGAATCAAAAGGTCAGGAGTTCGAATCTCTTAGGCCGCGCCATTATCTTCTCGAAATGCCGGTGTGGCGGAATGGCAGACGCGCGCGACTCAAAATCGTGAGGGAAACCGTGGAGGTTCGAGTCCTCTCACCGGCACCACATTAACAACTGACAGTTCATTAGAGAATATCTAATGGGCTTTTTTTATATTTTGATTACTCCATTCATTGTGTTTCCTGAGGATACTTTTGAACTGAATTCCAGGCGAGAATAAATGTTAGCTGTTGCGGAGTAGTCACTGTGACCTAACCACTCTTGAATTTCTTTTAGGCTGACGCCATTGCTCAAGAGCAGAGTGGCGCAGCTATGGCGAAGATCGTGATAACGGATATGCCAGAAATTGTTTTTTTTCAAAACGAGAGCAAAATGTTGTGAAAGATAGTTGGGTTTGATTCGATCGCCAATTTTATCTACATAAATATAGCCCAGATAGTCCGTACAATAAGATTCCTTACAGACCTGTTTATCTGCTTCTTGCTGCTGTTTTAAACGTATCAGAAAGTCGTAGAAGGCGTCTAACGAGGGGAAGCGTATGGCGGCTCGACTTATTTTTTGTCCGGCCTTTTGAAATGGTGACCAGTTTCCCATCAAAGAGCCGGTCGTAACAGTATGCTTGTCCCCTTCACCACTTCTAATAACTGATTAACTTCTGCTGCTGTTTAAAAAAGCCGAGAGTATAGTTCCAAGGCTTGGAACATACTTCGGCGGATCGATTAAATAAATGAAACTATTGGCTATAAAGATGTGATGCGAGTAATGCAATATTAATGCTGAAAATGCGATACCGAAGCTGGCGGGCGAAGGGCGTATGCTTCGGCGGCATGTGGTTGGCGAAGAAGGGGAGTTCCCTGGCTGGGGGTGGTGGCCGGCAATTTTTCCTACGGGGCGGAAGTGGAATGGACATTCCCAAACGTGGGCTGGCATTGGGAAGGCATTCATTTCCGCCATTACGTCGACGCGCGGATCAGGGCTGCTCTGTTTGTGTCTCTTCTCGGATATCGGATCGCAGGGCGGAAGGACGCTTGTCGTGGAAGGCTCTCACCATCTGTGCCACCCGTTCCTTATTCATGCCGCTTCGCCAAACGATAGCGGGGTTCCGCGGTTCATGTGCAATCGCACGTCCCCGCTGAAGGAGAAGCTTCGCATTGCCGCAGCAGGTGCCGCCGACGAGTCGCCGCTGGAACGAAGTGGTTTGAATTTCGATAATTGCGCACAATACCATCCTTACCGACTGTTGAACTGACAGGATACGACTACATGTATGATAACGTAGCAGGAATTCATTTTGCCTCGTCGAAATAAATTAAATCATGAACATAAACAAGAACCTGAAGCTTTTACTCCTTTCACTTCTATTTATAATGGCCTTGGTGAGCTTGCGATTTTTTTATTACAGCTTGATCCAACCCGCGGATCATCCGCTGGCAGAGAACGGTATTTTGGATTTGCGTCTGCTGCTTCCGCTTCATCTTTATATGGATGATATCACCCGCAAGCTGGAGCTCATCTTTGTATCAGGCACCTACCTGCTCGTTCCGATCATCGTCTATCGCTCTATCTTGCAAGGGTTGAAAGATTACGTGTTTATTTTGCTGGCCACCATCAGCGTTTTCGTCAGCACTGCTTGGGGACTGCTTTCCAGCAGCACGCTAATAGAAGTATACTATTATCCGTTCGATTTTGTCATCGCCTCGTTCAGCTTCGCTGCTTTTTGGTTCAAACGTTTTTTCCAGGCCACATCAGAGACGAAAAAGCTCGCGCTGCGATTACAAGACGAGGATAAACGCAAGGACGAGTTCCTTGCCAATACCTCTCACGAACTGCGCAATCCGCTGCATGGCATCATCAATATCGCCCAAGCTGTACGGGAAAATCCGAACAATACGCTGGAGCACAAAGACCGCGACAACCTGGATCTGTTGATTACGGTAGGGAGACGCATGTCCTCGATGTTGAACGATCTGCTAGATGTTTCCAGGCTGAAAGACAGCCAGATTCGTCTTGATCTTCGCGCCGTATCCGTTGCTTCAATCACGGCGGGGGTATGCGACATGCTGCGTTTCATGACCGAGAACAAGCCGGTTCGTCTGGTACAGGACATTCCCGATGACTTCCCGCCGGTCCATGCGGATGAGAATCGTTTAACGCAAATCTTATTTAATCTGCTGCATAATGCCATCACCTACACCGATTTCGGCGAAGTTCGGTTAATTGCGGCGTACAACGGCGACCGGGCGATCCTGCGCATTCGCGATACCGGGGTAGGTATGGATCAAGCGACGATGGACCGCATTTTCCTCCCGTATGAGCAAGGGAATGGCAGCCAAACCGGGCGCAGCGGCGGCCTGGGGCTCGGCCTGCACATCTGCCAACAGCTTGTGGAACTGCACGGCGGGCGGTTGGACGTGCGCTCTTCTCCGGGACAGGGGGCCGACTTCAGCTTCACCCTTCCCTTCTCGCCCTCCGTTCCGCTGCTGAGCGTGGCAGAAGCGGCAGCTGCAGAAACGCGACAGCTTGCGAATGAGCGGACGAAGCCTGACGCCACGTTAGGTTCGGAAAGGAAAGCGGCCGGAAGCGGAGAAATCGTTGCCGCCTCACTGGATGGAGCGGATACTGCTGCCCGGAACGAAGAGCATGGCAAAAACGTCGCCCGCATTCTTGCAGTCGACGACGATCCGGTCAATCTGAGAATTTTGCAAAACCTGCTGGCTGCAGAAGACTCTTCCATTACCCCGGTTTCTAGCGGGGCGGAAGCACTGAAGCGATTAGGCGAAACCCGCTTCGATCTGATCATCGCCGATGTGATGATGCCGCTCATGTCCGGATATGAACTGGCCCGAGCGGTCAGGGAACGTTTCTCCTTGTCTGAGCTTCCGGTTCTGTTGCTGACGGCGCGCAATCATCCGCAGGACATCGGCACCGGCTTTCGATCGGGCGCCAACGATTATGTAACGAAGCCGGTCGACGCCCTCGAACTCAAGTCCCGGGTACGCTCGTTGATCGCCACCCGACGTTCGTTCGAAGAACATTTGCGCATGGAGGCGGCCTGGCTGCAGGCGCAGATTCAGCCTCACTTTCTGTTCAACACGTTGAACACAATCGGGGCGCTGAGCGAGATCGACACGGCACGCATGCGCCAGGTTCTCGATGCCTTCAGCAGCTACTTGCGAACAGGCTTCGACTTCCGGAACCTCAACCGCGTCGTACCGATCGAACATGAGTTGATGTTGGTTCGTTCCTACCTGTCCATCGAGCAGGAGCGATTTGCCGAGAGGCTGGAAGTATCCTGGCATCTGGATGAACCACTGCTTGTCGAGTTGCCCCCGCTAACGATACAACCGCTTGTCGAAAACGCCCTGAAACACGGCATTCTCAAACGGTCGCGCGGCGGCAAGGTGGAGATCGCTGTCAGGCAGGATGAACGGGAAGCAACGGTTTCCATCAAAGACAACGGCGTGGGTATGGAAGAGGCTCTCATTCGCGATGTGTTGAATCATTCGGTAGCGAACAAAGCGGGAGTCGGTCTTTCCAATACCGACAGACGATTGAAGCAAAACTACGACCGCGGCTTGACCATCATCAGCGCTCCCGGACAAGGCACCGAGGTCGTCTTCCGCATTCCCATTGCCGAAGTCGGCAATCGGGAGCCCTGAACGAAAATCGGTAAATCGCTCCTCTTGGCCAGGATTGCCTCTAAAAAAGAAACGCAGGATTCACCATAAAAAGGCTCACACGTATCGCAGGTTTCCAAGCAAACGGGCTAACAATGCGAAGCGGTCAGGGCCGCAAAATCAGCCTTCCGGTGCGGCGTACTTACTCACGTCCGGCTCGAATGCTGCTTCGTTGGAGGGGTCCAGCTCTACGTGGGTTGTTCCGCGATCGTCGGTCAGCACGAGCATGCGCGCTCCGACGACGGGAACGCGGTCTGCGCTGGTGCGCATGTGCGCTGAGATGACACGAGAAGCGCCGTTGACCATGTAGCCTACCTCGACAGTGAATACCGGGAGATCGAAGAGCCAGCTGTTCGTGAAGTTCACGGCGGTTAGCGTCCCGGTGAATGACGAGCCTTTCGCGTATAGATGCTCGATATCCGCCTGACGCCGCCGGGCGTGGGCGATCGAGCGGGGCAACCGTAGAAGCACGATAGCGGCCCAGAGCGCGAAGCTGGCTCCGACGACGGCGCCAAGCTCCGGCGGAATTGTCGGCGACGTCGCGAGGGCCTCGAGGTCAAAGGGGCGCGACGTATCGCTACTCAGCGTCCAGAGCAGGAGAACTCCTGCGGCTGCAACGAGTCCTCCTGCGATTGCAAGCATCGCGAACAATCCGGCGACTCTGATCTGTCCGAACTGCTCGTCCGCTCGCGAGTACAATCCGACGGTCGCACCGATTGCGACGAACAGCAGCACCACGGCGACGCTCACCGTGGCCGGATGGCCGAGGAACATGCTGATCGCCGGTGTCGGCGCTAGGCCAAGCAGAGCGCCGAACGGCACGGAGCCTGTCATCGCCCATAATGCAGCGGCTGCGATCAGCCACGGCAGCAGCGGAGCAGCGCGTCCGGTGTGACGGTCAGGACGGAACAACGTCATCCTTACACCCTTGTCCGTGGTGGAGAAAAGCGGCAGCGTCTCAATATGCTCCTGCTGCCCATTCTGCTGACCCTCCGCAGCCCCCCTCATCGGCATGACCCTCCCGAGGGAGATTCGTGAAACTCGAGCGGCGACGGAGGAGTCCCCGCAGCGCAGCCGGATCGATCAACTATAAAATGGAGGAGCTGCTTCCCTTTTTGTTGTTCTTCCACATTATTAAACAATTCAATCTTATATATTTGATAAGGTAGAGGTGAACTTTTGTATGCGTTCTCAAATTTCCGTTCGCATTGACGCTGATCATCTTTGGCCATACACACGTTCCTATCCATGATTTTTTAGCTATATCATAACACATATGAGTACTAGCCGGGTGGGTAGGCAGCCGCGTTAAGCAAACGGGCTGGAATATAAGCTGGCTTACCCGGCTCGGGGTTACTCCTATAAGCTGCGCCGATATTGTGACAATGATCGAGGGTGCGCTCGGCATGTATAATCATCAAAGAAGAACTGGCCACAGCTGCTTCTTTCAGCGCTTTATCTCGCAAATCATGACGAGCAAGTCGCCGGTTGGCTATGCGGAAGACATTGATGCTTAAAACATTGATCATTACAATCAGAATAAAGGTTTGATATACTTAGAGATGTCCGGATTGCATCCAAATGGAGCTGATACCTGACTAAACAGCATAGCAAAATTTTTCTTAAACCGCGCTTTGATTCATTCGTGAACAGAGACAAGGAGGAACGCGCTTTGAAAAAAACATTGTCAGATTTACGTAGCAAAAAGCAATTGAAACAGAAAATTTCCATGTTAACTTGTTACGACTACCCTACGGCTCGCTTGCAGGACCAGGCAGATATGGATGTTATTTTTGTCGGTGATTCACTCGGCCCCAATGAGTTAGGCTATGAGCATGAGAAGGACGTTACGTTAGAGGACATGATTCATCACCTTAAGGCAGTCCGCAGGGGTATAAAGAATGCTTATCTTTTGGCCGATATGCCTTATGGAACCTATGACACGATTGAAGCAGCGCGTACTACTGCGATGAAATTGATTGACCATGGCGCAGATGGAGTTAAATTGGAAGGACTGGAACTGGCTGTAATAGAGGACCTTTCCAAAAGAGGTATTGAAACATGGGCCCATTTAGGATTTAATCCTCAAAAACATACTGAGGCTAGCGTTCATGGCAAGACGTTTGAAACAGCGAGGTCACTAGTCGAGGCGGCAGACGCCTTGCAGAGTGCGGGAGCTTGTATGATGGTACTCGAGCTTGTTCCTGAAGAGGTAGGAGCTCTGCTGACGGAGCGTTTGTTGATTCCTACCATTGGCATAGGGGCTGGGAGGTTTACAGATGGGCAGGTTTTAATTGCACATGATTTATTGGGACTAACGCCTAAGAAGCTTCGACACGCTAAAGATTATGGACAATTGGATCAGCATATGCTAACCGCTTTTCAACATTACGTGAAAGATGTGAGTAGTGGAATGTTTCCCGAAAAAAGTAACTTACGCCATATGGATCAGGATGAACTGCATCTATTAAGATGTTATTTGTTGAAATAGACTGGTTGGTTCTGCTTATATCATTCAAATATAGCGAGCCTTATCTGTTTTTCGTCTTAAGGGCCTATCGATGTCCAATGACCACTGTCCAAAAACACGAACCGGTTTGTTTTGTGGAACAGGAAGTTCTAATCGTCACCGGATGCGAGGCAGCGGTTTTTCATCGACTGACGTTTGCCGTACGTCAAGGAACGCCAAACCCATTCGAACGGTCCGAAGCGGAAGCGGCGCAGCCATAGTCCGCTTAGCCAAACTTGAACCGCAAAAATGAGCAAGGATAGCGCAAGCCCGATTGATGGCGCGATTTGACCGTACCATCCGAGACCGTAGCTGTAAAACAGGAAGGTGCATACGAAGGACTGTAGCAAATAGTTGGTAAGCGCCATACGTCCCGCAGCCTGGAGCGGCGTAAAGAGCTGTCTCCAGAAGCTCCGCCGAATGAGCAGCAGCAGGCTGGCCATATAAAACAGCGCGATCGCCGGACCGGCGATCAGGATACCCGCCCAATGCGCGGTGTTAAACCCGATTTGTCCCGCGTCTACCGTATGGTACAGCCAAAGCTGGAACGCCAGAAACAAAATTCCGATGCCGCCGCTCCACCGCCAAACTTTACGGATCGCCGCAACATGGCGGTCCGGATCGCGCAGCCATCCTTTCTGCCAGCCATACGCTCCGAGTAGAAACATAGCGAACGTTAAAGGAATTGTTAATAACGAGCTGTTTTGCAAATGGGAAAGGTCGACAAGCCGCTGTCGAAATATTTCCTCGTACGTGCCGCCGCTGTAAACCGCATTTGAATCGTGTAGCAGCCGCAATGCCTCGTCCGCCGACGGCCCGAGAGGAAGTCCCCATGGGACAAGCTCGGGCGCAAACGTATGAGCCGCAATCCATGCGGCGGGAATCAGCAAAAGACCGAGCGCGGTGTACAGAAGCGTATTCAGCTTGCGTCTGTAGAAGGCGAGAAGGGCAAAACCGAGCATCGCGTACACAAGCAAAATATCGCCGAGCCAAATGAAATAGCTGTGCAACGCGCCGAACAGCAGCAGCACAACAAGCCGCCTTATGTAAAGCGCAGTTCCTCTTCGGCCTTTTCGTTCGGCATTTTGGAGAAATAGAATGAAGCCCGCTCCGAACAAAAAGGAAAATATCGAAATAAACTTATAGTCGATGGCGATATAGATCAGTTGCTTCACGAGCAGATCTGCCGCTGCGCTCCACCATTCAACATTCACCATATTCATATAGACGGAGGCGGACGCAAACAGCGGCATATTGGCGATGACGATTCCGAGCAGCGCCAGCCCGCGTATCATATCGAGATGGGCCGCTCTCGCCTCTCGTCCCCCGGCATTCGGCTCCACGTTGCTGCGCTTCATGCGTGGAGCCCTACAAGCTTTCGCCGGGCGGGTCGATATCGCGGAAGCCGTATTCCACCGCAACATCGGCGACTCGCAGCGTTTGGCCCGAGTATCGCTGCACGTCCGGATCCGTAAGCAGCGCCTGAACCGCGCGCCCCGGGAACTCGATGGAATCGCTCCCCGGCGGTCGTTCGCCGATCGCCGCTACAATCGCTTCGGTTCGCGTAAATCCGGGAGAGAGCGCCACGGCGGCAACCCCTTGGGAACGGAAATCGCGAGCAAGCGAACGGGCAAGCCGACTCACGCTGCTCATCGCCAGATCGTAGAACAGATTGCCCATCACGTCCGCCTTAGGATCCGTATATCCGGTCAATATTACGAGACCTTTCCGTTCCATGAGCAGCGGCGCGGCGTACCAAGCGGAAACCAGATGACTTCGAACGCCGATGTCGATCATGTTCCGCCAGTTTTCAAGCGGAAGCGTCCAGAACGGGCCGTTCTGGAAAGGGAGCGCGTTCCCGTTGCAAGCATTGGCGACGAGCAGATCGATCCCGCCGTGTTCATCTCGAATACTCGTAAACAACGCTTAGACGGCGCTGTCGTCCGTATGGTCGAGGGGGATCGCAATACCTTTCCCGCCTCTGGCCGTCACCTGCTCCGCCGTATCTTCGACCGTGCCTGGCAAGGGCGACGTCTTTCGGCTCCGGGATTCAATATCGGTGACATAGACGGTGGCGCCGGTTTCCCCGAGCACCAATGCGATGCCGCGCCCGATGCCGCGCGCCGCTCCCGTGACGACAACGACGGTGCCGCTTCGATCGTTCATTCGTTGTCACTCCCGTTTTTGGATTCGTCTACTTCAGCAACGATGCATACGCCCGGAACCGGTAACAGCTCATGGGCGATCATGTGCTTGATCGCAAACCCGGCGCTTATGAAATGGCCGGCGGTACGATCGGCAATAAGCTGCAGCTTGCTTGCTGCCGGAGGCTGATTGAACACATAGACGGCGCCGCCGGGCGCCAGCATCTGTTTCATGAGGTCCAGGCCGCAATCGCGCTCCAGCCAAAACTGATTGACGTTTACAGCAAAAATTTTGTTGAACCGGCTTTGGGCAAAATCGGCTTCATGCAAAGAAACGGCTAGAAAGCGAGCCTTACCGGATGCGACATGCTCTGCATTGTTTTTCTCAGCGAGGCGAATCATTTTAACCGATCGATCGATAGCGGTGATGCTGCCGTTTGTCAACGTCCTGCAAATTTCAGCAACCGCCGCTCCGTTGCCGCAGCCGATTTCAAACAGCCGGTCGGACGGAGAGATCGCAAGCACATCGACTGCCCAGCGGATTCGATCCACTATAGTCGCTCCCATTATGAGGCTCCCTGACCGATCGTTCCATCGTTCGTTAACACATCCCGCAGCTGCGGCAAATTGCGATTCCAGCCATCCTCGTGGCATTCCCGTTCGGACTCCGGTACAGAGGAGTGCTGGAGGTGCAGCCAGGTACCGCCGGCATCGGGTTTCAGCGCAATGTCCACAATGGAAGAGCCCGGCGGATGGACGTCGCTTCCTTTCCACCCCCATGTGAATACGATTCGCTCATAAGGGTCAATCGTCTTGAACGTGCCGAGCACGATATCGTGTCCGTTCATATCGATCTCGATGCGGCCGCTCTCTGCCGGTTCCAGCTTTGCTTGTTGGCCTAACCATAAACGAAGCTTGGCGGCATCGGTGAAATACGAGAAAATCGTGCTGGGCTTTGCCTCAATGAAAATTTCCCGCTTAATGCCTACATCGCTCATCACTGCTCCTTCTCCCTTTCTTCGGCTTCGGCCAACTGCTTCAGCACCGTAAGATGATCGTCCCAAAACTGCCCTAAATATTGCTGTAAATCTTCAAAACCTTCCTTTCGCAAATAGTAAATTCGACTGTTCTTCCGCTTCTCCACGCCGACCAGCCTGGCTTGCAAAAGCACCTTCAAATGTTGGGATACGGCGGAGCCGCTAATGTCGAAGGAGGAAGAGAGGTCGCCTGCCGTCCGTTTGCCATGCTTGAGAATGTCCAGCATCCGTCTGCGATTCGGGTCGCTGAATGCGGTGAAAATGTGATTGTTCATGAGCATATTTTAGCAAAAACTTAATTTAGTGTAAACTTAAATTATTCGTTCTGTGCTAGATACGATCGTCGTGTGCCTTGGCACGGTTTACAGGGAACAGGATCCCAACCGGCATGCGCCAAATGGCGCTGTTGGCGAGATTTACAATCTTGCGGATCGGCGAGTTCTCTCGGAACTGGAATGGCACCAGATGATAGCGGGTCTGATGAAGTGGGATAGCGAGCTTGTAGTAGCTCCCGATGATTGAGGCTTTGAATTTGGTATGGAACGGTGCTTTACTGAAATCACACCCTTGGAAACAGTCCTACTGAACACCATCAACTGGGAGTTTCTTAGGCACCAACGGAGCGGGGGAAGACGACCACCATTCGCATGATGGTGGAACTGATCAAGGTCAGTCGAGGCGATATTTTCCCTTATAATCGATTAAAGACCTACGCTATGCTGTGAATCCATTTCTGAAGAGCCCGGTGCGGGAAATCCGCACGCCGGGTTCTGTGGGAGTTCGGGCCACCAGTTGAGTGGCCCTTCTACCCGGAGACGGGGGTTAGGCGCCCCCTCCTGCTCGATTCTGGCAATGTAAAACAAGAAAATTTTCATGCGGTTAGTCTACAATTTCCCAAAGTCCTTATTATGCTAAGACTACGGCATCTGCTATTGCGGCATTAATACGCTGACGAGTCTGAAGCAGCCAATCCAAACTTTTCGGATATTGATCGAAAGCAAGCTTTTCCTGCAAACCCAGCTCTAACAACGTCATTGTTTGCTCTCTGCCCACAAGCTTCTCCAGCAATTGAAGCGCGCGCATATCCTGCAAACCTTCATAGAACACTTCCCAACGCAAGGAGTCCAGCGGACCGTCAGCGCCCGGGTACACAACAAAGGCATCGCCGGAAGGGAAACCGCAATCGGCATCCGTCACGCGGAACGGATCAATCGCTTTAAGGGAATGCTGGCTGTACCAGAAGTTAAAGCCCCAATGCAGGAAACCTTTTACATTAAATTTGTACATTTGTGCACCGATAATCCGGTTACGATAAGATGGCATGCCGAAGAAACGATTGGCTACGTCGACATATTGTCCGCAGCAATAGTACGTCCATAGCGGCTCCACTTGATTCTCAATAAACGGCTCGATATGATTAGTCGCCGGAATAGGCACATCTACCAATCCATGTTGGTAAAAATCATAGTCGGACAAAGCATCAAGGAAAGCAAAATTACCCAAGTGCTTCTTCAGAATTTCGCTGGCTTGGCGGTAAGGCTCCAAATGTTCTTTATGCGGCTCATCCGAAATATGAAAGTACACTTGCTTCTCGATACCGCGCTTTTCAATAAACGCAACAAGTTCCTGTAAAAATTGATCAAGGAACGCGCAATAGGCTTCTCCGCCAGCATCCGTATCCCATCCGAAAATGCGCTGTTCCTCTCCATCCACTTCCGCGATAATTTTAGGAGCATGCTTCGCCCCCCACTGGGTGAACAAATGTGAGAACTCGTAATAGAGAATGCCGACTCTCTCACACATCGCAATCCAGCGCTCAAGCTTCTCAAAATTGAACTCATACGTATGTTCTGCGACTTGCTTCACGCCAATCAATTGAATTGTCGGACGTTCTCCTCCAATTGCCGTATCAAGCGGCGGTGTAAATAGCGGGGTAAGTAACAAGTTCACACCATGTCTGGCGGCATTGCTCGCATATTTCTCGATAAGCTCCCAATGCTCCTCGCCGAGCCTCTCTACCTTATATTGTGTTGCTATGCAATCCGTATGGAACCATTCTGTATGAATCAGTTGCTGTGGCGGCAGCTCAGCCGGAAGAACTTCCAGTGTAAACTGTTCTTCTCCCAAGTGAGTACCCTCGCTGCTTGCAAAAGCAAGTGTGATAGCAAAAGATTTCTTGGCTTGCGCCGCATCCGCCGCTGCGATAGACGGCAACGCAACCGTTACCCAAATCGAACGCCATTGATGCGGAATTGCATGCACACCTTGCTCGACAGGATACAAAATATCCGGATACAGACCGGGAGTTGTGCGTGTATAATCATCATCTGTTTGCGCGAAAGTCGGCATATCCGACGGTGCCAAGCCTACAGACCGCAAAGTGATGTAAGGCTTCATTTCGGATTTGACAGATACTTCAAGAAACCTTGATAAGGTGCTACTGCGATAAGCTACTTGAAAGGAGTATACTTCATGCCACAAAGCTGTTCCGCTATTGATCTGTGAATCAAGTAGATCCGAGTCTGCAAACACTTTACTCAGAGAACTTAGACAGCGTGTCTCGAATACTGGTGAAATACTGGTCACAATATGACCTCCTCTAGCTATGATGGTTTCATCATAGCAATAGAACTTATTGTTCGCAATCTAAGGATATTGAATAAACTATAACAATAATGACCTTAATTTCAGAAAAAATTTGCGGTATACTCAACTAGAGAAAGATTGCAGAAAGGCAGGGTTTAATCATGGAACAAGGCGCGTTTGCATTCAGATATACAGAAGCTCTCCCTTACTTGCTGCTCGATTCTATTGGTTGGCAATCTACTGATTCACCCTATTACGGCAATAATGGGCATACCCGCACCGACAATGGTCATGTTATTTTTCAATATACCTTGAGTGGGGAAGGCAGGCTTGAATTGGATGGCCAGACATACAGACTCACGCCTGGAAAAGCTTTTATCGTAAAAATTCCGAGTGATCACCGCTATTACTATGCGGTGGAGACAGGGGAACCGTGGGAGTTTATTTGGCTGAATGCCAAAGGTGAAGATGCGTTTCGCATGTGGGACCGCATTATCGAACATGGAGGAGAAGTTATTGCCTTGCGCGATCGCAGCTTGTCATTGTCCAGTTTTTGGGACATGTATAAAGCTGTATCCGAAGAAAAACTTTCCGATTGTGCAGAGCTGTCCGTTATGTTATACCGCTTCATGCTCTCCTTATTTACTCCCGATGCAGGCTTGAATACACAGGCAGAGAATTCTTCTATAGTAGAAAAAGCCAAACATTATATCAAAGAAAACCTTACCACTCCGGTCACTTTGGAGGATATTGCGGCATATTGCGGGGTATCAGGTGCCTATTTATGCCGCTTGTTCCAACGGAACAAACTTTCTTCGCCGCTGGAATATTTGCGTCGGCGCCGAATTGAAGCTGCTGTGACCATGCTACGTACAACAGAAATGAGCGCACAGGATATTGGCAAACAATGTGGCTTCGAAAGTCCCAGCTACTTCAGTAAAATCTTCAAAGCTTATCTCGGTTTCTCCCCCCGAGAATATCGCGTGCATAGAGTGAATTATCCATTTGATACGATTTATTTGGACTAATTATTTTGTCCTGGCATCGTACTACAAGTTTAATGTGCTCATGTTGTTGTGCCGCCACAGGAACTGCGGTGACGGCTACAAGCTCGGTGCCAGGCAAGTTGTACCTGGTGCCGGCAAAAGCGTATGCTTCTGAAAGCGAGCTTGAGCAAGCCGTCTTGTCGGCAGTAGATGGCACGGTATACGGATTGAAGGCAGATGCGTCAGCGGGGATAGAGGTATCGTTCGACACTTCGCATATGGAACCCGGCAAGTACCAATTATACGCAGTAAACCTGAGAGGCATTGTTTCGCCGGGATCAGCTTCAATAACAGTAAGCTCTGAGCCTGCAGTTATTGACGATACAAGCCCGTTCGTTACTTACAGCAAACGTTGGTCTACACTAACTAACGCCTCATTGCATGGAGGGAGTGAACGTTATGCGCTGGATGATGGGGGTTCCGTTGAGATTATGTTTTATGGGACGCGGGCTACTGTGTACGGAACTATCGCATTTAACGGAGGGATCGCGGACGTTTATGTCGATGGAGAATTGAAGGGACCGCTATGAAACTCAAAAATCCGCAACCGTCAAGGCTGCGGATTTTTGGTGCGTTTGGCCATTCCGGAGGAGTAGAGCCTGGAATAACGACGGCCATTGAGCTGTCAAACAAGTATTAGAATATGTACCTTGATTTAACGGGCGTATTTCTATGCTTGGGTGGGCCGCTCGACTATTTTGTCAGCCAAGCGAATCCGGATACGCTAATTATGCGACTCCCAGACTTGAATCACCTTCAGGTGATTTGTTCTTATTACTCACTTATTAGATAGCTTGTTATTTGATTCTCGAGGTTCTCAATCCGCTAACTCACAGCTATATAATTCAATTAGTGAATTATATAGAAGAATCAACTGTACAGTGGATATTGAAAGCTTTATTGAGTGCGTAAATATTTTAGTTATGGGGTTTACAAATGGGTTTATCGGTTATATAATTCACTTAATGAATTATATAAAGGAATCGAATCGGGAGGGATACGAGCGATGAAAGATGGAGGAGTGAAGGCGGCGTTTGGAAAAGTAAAGATAACGCCAGAGGAGCTGGCGCCGCTGCAAGGTTATGATCCTAGTTTATACATTGCGAATCCTGACAAAGACATACTGGATGAACTGTATGCGCGGGTTTTGATTTTGGACGATGGAAGATCTCGGCAAGTGATTGTTAGTGTCGACTGTTGTCTCACGAACGAAAAGGACTACCTGTCGCCTAATCCTGATGGGCAAATGGAGCCTTATCGTCAATTGCTCCAAACGTTCCCGGAAGGGACTAAACGGTTATGGGCGGATGCAGCTCAAACAGAGGAATTTACCGTATCTGTGCATGCCACGCATACCCATAGCGCCCCCGAGCATTTTAGCGAGAAGTATACTTCCCGAATCGCGGCAATGATTGCAGAAACGGCCGAAAGGCTGCAGGACGTACAAATTCGTGCAGCTGCCGGACAATGCAGCGTATCGGTAAATCGCAGACCTCATCTGCAGCATAACGATACATTGCCCATTGATCATTCGCTCCATCTCATTATGATTGAGTCGCTAGACGGCGAGGCTCTGGGGGCAATCGTCAACTGTGCGGTTCATCCAACCTTGCTGGCGAATCCGTTTAATCGGGTTTCCAGCGAATTTGTCGGACTGGCGATGAGTGAGTACGAATCGACGTTTAAAGAAGGTTTTGTGTCATTGTTCATTCAAGGGTTTTCTGGAAATGTGGGCCCGAGAGACCATTACCGGACAGAAACAGAAGATACGTATCGTTGGGTGCTCGAGATGGCTCAAGCGTTGCATCGGGATATTGCTCACGCAGCGAAAGACCTGCAGCCGATTGGCATACTTCCGATGAAAGCGGCAGAGAAGCAAGTCACGCTTCCAACGCGTCAAGGATATTTTATGCCAACGATCGACGTGACGCTGCAAGGTTTCCGAATCGGGGATTTGCTGCTGCTTGCCGTATCCTGCGAGGTTTTTAATGGCTATGAGAGGTTGATTAAACCGTATTCCCCAGCGTCGTTTACGTTGATGTCCGGACTTGCGAATGGATGCCATGGGTATCTGCCGACCGTAGAGGCGTTCCGTGATGGGCTGGGTGGATACGAAATGAATGTTACCCCTTACGACGAAACCGTTTCTAATCTATTTGTTCGGGCTGCGGCAGAGCTAGTCGAGAGTTTATAAAAAATAACGGTAGGAAAGTAGGGAACTCGATGCAATTACATGATAATCATACTCCGGTACGTACGAAACCATGGGATTTCGGCTTAGTCAGCACGGCGGAAATTGGTGAGCTGGAAAAAGAGTATGTACTGCGTGTCCTGGACAAAAAGAGAGTGTTCCGATACAGCGGAAGCGATAACGAGCTTTCGGAAGCGTATCAATTGGAGAAATTGTACAGTAATCGGCTAGGCGTACAATATTGTCTAGGCGTTAATGCCGGTACTTCGGCGCTTGTAGTTGCGTTGATTGGAGCGGGCATCGGACCGGGAGACGAAGTAATCGTACCGGCTTACACCTACATTGCTACTGCGGCGGCCGTCTTAATTGCCCGCGCAGTTCCAGTCATTGTAGATGTAGATGACACATTAACGATGGATCCGCAAGCGCTGGAGGCGGCTATTACCCCTTATACGAAAGCGGTTATTCCCGTCCATATGCGTGGAGTTCCTTGCCAGATGGACGAAATTATGGCGGTCGCGACAAAGCATAACCTTATTGTGATCGAAGATGTGGCACAAGCAAATGGCGGTTCCTACAAAGGCAAGGCGCTTGGATCGATTGGCAATGCCGGCTGCTTTAGCTTTCAGCAATATAAACTGGTTACTGCGGGCGAAGGCGGCATGCTCGTTACCAATGATCCATCTATAAACGCGCGAGCTATGATTTATCATGATTCTGCTTTTGTGTACTGGGATATGAACAAAATGGCCGAAACCGTTCCTTTTGCTGGCGAGAACTACAGACTCAGTGAGCTAAACGCGGCGCTTGCGCTTGCTCAATCACAGCGGATCGATTCTCTTGTATCTCGACTTCAGAAGGTCAAATCGGTCATTGTGGATGGGATCAAGGATATCGCGCAAATACAGCTTCAACGTATTCCGGATCCACAAGGCGATCTCTCTTACAGCTTGGTTTTTTACTTGGATACATTGGAGCAATCCGAACAATTTTCGAAGCTGTTGGTCAAAGAAGGCATTCCAAACGGCACGATTAACAATAATGGTTTTGCCGATCGGCATATCTTTAAAAATTGGAAATACGTAATGGAGAAGCAGGGCGCTTCGGAAAATGATACCCCTTGGAACTGTCAGAGCTACAAAGGCAATGTCCAATATTCGCAAGATATGTGCCCGCAAACGATTGACTGGCTAAACCGTGCTATCGCGATAAATCTGCATCAAAATATGACGGATGATGATTGTAACGATGTCATTGAAGCGATTCGTAAAGTTGCAGCCACCCTATAAGTGCGTGTTCAAAAAGTTCGGTTCTCAGTACCGAGAAGATTGGATGAAGCTAGGACCTGAGGAGCGGAGCGTAGTGGAAGCTACGTGAGCACCGGAAGGTTCGGCTGAATTCAATATTCGACGTCGAGTAGGCTTCTTGGATTACTTCGTAATGGGAAGCGGACTTTTTGAACAACCTCTATAAGGAGTGAGGGAGCGAGGTGAGTGAGATGCTGTCAGGCGGAACGGTGAAAAAGAAATTGCGCGTTGGCATGATTGGATACAAGTTTATGGGAAAAGCCCATAGCCACGCTTATCGCGACTTGCCTTTCTATTTCGATACTAAAGTCGAACCTGTCATGCAGGCGATAGCGGGACGCAATCAAGAGGGAGTGCAAGCGGCGGCGGAGAAGATGGGATGGGCTTCTTGTGAAACGGATTGGCGTCGTCTGATTGAAAGAGATGACATCGACTTAATTGATATCGTTACACCGAACAATACGCATGCGGAAATCGTGATCGCGGCAGCAAATGCCGGCAAACATATTTTATGCGAGAAACCATTGGCGATGAATGTCGAAGAGGCCGGGCGCATGTTGGAAGCGGTTAATAAAGCCGGAGTTGTGCATATGATATGTCACAATTATCGTTTCGCTCCGGCCGTTCGATATGCCAAACAGCTAATCGACAGCGGGAAGCTTGGGCATATTTATCATTTTAGAGCTAGATATTTGCAGGATTGGATTATGGACCCCAACTTTCCGCTTGTCTGGCGGATGCGCAAGGATGTATGCGGATCCGGCACGCATGGAGATTTGATGGCTCATTCTATTGATTTGGCACGGTATCTAGTAGGCGAGATCAGCGAAGTGTCAGGAATGATGGATACCTTTATCAAGAAACGTCCTCTGGGAGAAATGAGCGGCGGGTTAAATGCGGAGATTTACGGGGATCAAATGGGCGATGTTGACGTTGATGATGCAGTAGCGTTTCTGGGCCGCTTTGACAATGGGGCGTTCGGCGTCTTCGAAGCGACTCGTTTCGGCAAAGGAAACCGCAATACGAACCAGTTCGAGATCAATGGCTCCAAGGGTTCTATCCGTTGGGATATGCAGAGTATGAACGAATTGGAATTATATTTGGAAGATGATGAGCAAGGCAATCAAGGGTTCCGCACCATCACTTGTACGGAGGGAATCCATCCGTATGCGGGGGCTTACTGGCCTGCAGGTCATATTATCGGTTATGAGCACACTTTTATCAACCTTTTGCATGAGCTAACAAATGGTATTGCCGAAAATAGAAGTCCATCGCCTAATTTCGAGGATGGATATCGCAATCAACTGGTCCTGGAAGCAGTTGAAACTTCATCTGCAAACAAAAGTTGGGTAAAAATACCGACAACAACTATTCTTACGCCATAGGACGGCGAATAGCCGTTTTTATTTGAGAGGAGCTTGACTATGTATCGTTTTTCATTTGGACCTTGGAATATTCATGAGGGGACAGATCCGTTTGGCCCCGCGGTTCGTCAATCCTTTGATTTTCAACAGAAATTAGCCGTTTATCGCGAGCTTGGATTCGAAGGCATACAATTTCACGACGATGATATTGTACCGGATATTGAACAGAAATCTTATGCGGAAATCATGAAGGAAGCCGGTGCCGTACGCCGACGTTTAGATGAGCTTGGATTGGTTGCGGAAATTGTTGCACCACGTCTATGGGAGAGCGAGAGTACGATTGATGGCGCGTTTACTTCCAATGATGCGAAGGAGCGCGCCTACGCAATCGAACGTTCCAAACAAGCTGTCGATATTGCGAGAGAGATGGGAACGAACAACTTTGTGTTATGGCTGGCAAGAGAGGGCACTTATATTCGCGAAGCCAAAAATCCGGTTGATTCGGTTCATTATATTGTAGATGCCATGAATCAACTGCTTGAATATGACAGCAATATCCGAATTCTAATTGAACCGAAGCCAAATGAGCCAATGGATCATGCGTACATACCGACTATTGGACATACATTAGCGCTTGCCTATCGGACGATAGATCCGAAGCGAGTGGGCGGGTTGATCGAAACAGCCCATTGCATACTGGCAGGTCTCGACCCATCGGATGAAATGGGCTATGCGCTCTCCTTCGACAAGTTGTGGAGCGTACATCTTAATGACCAGAATGGGCTGAAATACGATCAGGATAAGTCATTCGGGTCTGATAATTTACGGCGCGCATTTAATCAGGTGCGTGTGCTTGAAGAGAATGGATATGGCAAAAACGGTGAATTTGTTGGCTTGGATGTAAAGGTCATGAGGACGCAGCCGCGCGACATTTCGTATAAACACTTGGAAAATAGCAAAAAAATGTTTTTGCATCTCGTTGATAAGGTACGCACTTACGACAAAGAAGCGGAGCGCCAATTGATTGCGGCGCGCGATTATGAAGGATTGGATTTGCATGTGTTAGAACATTTAATGGGGAGATGAATGTCTTGAGCGCATTTAAAGGTAAAGTAGCCGTCCATGGCATTACTTGGGGCGACAAATTCGAAAAAAGCTTTGAGGAAGCGGCGCTGCTAGGCTACAAGGCCATTGAGCCGTGGCCCTCCTTTGTGTTAGGGTTTGAAAATCGCGAGAGCGAACTGCAGCAATTGCTCGATCGATACGGTCTTGCCCTTGCCGGCGTATACGGAGGAGCTTCGGGCGAAGCGGGGCGTTGTTTTGCCGATCCGGCCAAGCAACAGAGCATCATTGATTTTAACGTTCGGCTAGCCCAAATAATCTCCAAATGCGGAGCAGGACATATCGTGTTCGGTCCAGGGGCTCCTCGTAAAGGGACTATGACGCCGGAACAATTAAAGCAGGCGGCAATTACAATTAACGAATCCGCAAAACGAACGTTGGAATTTGGAGTTAAGTCGTGCGTGCATCCCCATTTGTGGACGGAGCTTCAAGATGAGAACGAGCTCGATGAGCTGCTTGCGCTATGCGATGCCGAAGTGTTCTTCGCACCTGATACGGCACATTTATCAGGGGCGGGTATGGATGTGGTCAGTGTGATTCGTCGACATAAGGAGCGGGTCGCCTATGTGCATCTGAAGGATCTTGCGCCGAGAGACGCAAGTGTCGAAGCTGCTACTATGCTGCTGGGCAATGAAGCGTTGCTTGATTTTTGCGAGCTTGGTACAGGTGTGATCGACTTCCCGCCGATTATCGACGCATTAAATGAAATTGGTTACGAGGGATGGCTGACTGTCGAAATCGACTATTCCTTGCATACGCCTCTACGAAGCTTGGAAATATGCCGCGATTTTGTTGAGCAAGAGCTTAAGATTCCGGTGAGAAGCTGATTTCCGGACAAGAAAGAAGAACAGCCGCGGCTATTAGCCGTGGCTGGTTCTATGTCGGCAGAAGCACACATTTCACGCTACAATGCCGGTTACATAATTCATTAAGTAGATTATATGATTGTTTCACTTTGAGTTAAGGCAATCAATTAGTTGTAATCGTTGGATTTGATTTTTATTAATGTATTTACAATCGAGTATTTAAGTTATATAATTTATTAAGTAAAATATATAAGATAAAACAGCCATTCAAGCAGCGAAGACATTATAGTTCAGTCAAAAGCCTTACCCTGTAAGCACAACGAACACTTATGATAGAATGGGTAGGTGATTTTATTATTGCGTGTGAGAGGATAGTTTAGGATGAAATTAAATCCATTGGAAAATCAAATTCTGAAGGTCATACAGAAATGCGAAGGCGTCTCCCGTAAAGCGTTAGCGGAAATGACAGGACTTTCGCAAGCCACAATTACTAATATTACAAAAATGCTCATCGAGCATCATTACGTTGTCGAGGGCGATCGTGTTGGCAATGGGATGGGAAGAAAAGAAGTATTGTTATACTTAAATCCCGAGAAGTTTCGGTTTTTAGGAATTGATATTGGGGGATACCGAATCCGCTTTGCATTGGCGGATAACCTCATGAGAATTACGCATGAGCAGGAATACTTTGTAGATGAGTTTGACGGAGAAGCGGATGTCATAGAGCGTGTGCTTGAGAAAGTCGAACGGTTTTTGGCCGAGTCGGAATTGAATCCAGAAGAGCTTGATGGCATAGGGATCGGTGTTACGGGTATCGTGGATAGGAGTATGCAGCGGATATTAAATATTCCAAACCTCAATGCTTGGGGAGAACTGGATATTGTATCCAGGCTGAACCGGCGCTTTGATTGCCCCGTTTATTTGGACGAAAGCGGTCGAACGATGGCTCTAGCCGAGAAAATAGAAGGTAAAGCCAAAGATGTCGAGGATTTTATCAATGTTCACGTTGCTTACGGTATAGTGGCCGGCATATTTATTAACGGGCAGTTGCTTAGAGGCGCTAATAATGTAGGCGGGCTGCTCGGACATATTACCGCAGATGAAGATGCTGGTCGCTGTTCGTGTGGTAATTATGGTTGTTTAGAAAATATTGTGACTTATCCGATGATCGAGGCTGCTTATAAGCGCCAAGGCGGCCAATTCGAATCCATTGCAGAAGCTTATCGAATAAATGATAAAATCGCATTTGATGTCTGCATAACGTCAGGTAAAGCGATCGGTATAGCTTTGAGCAACGTCATTAATTTGTTTAATCCGCAAGTGATTTATTTGGGAGGTCCCGTATTTGAACATTTGCCTATCATTTTCGAAGAAACAAAACGTACGATCCTGCTTAGAGCAAATCGTTATGCCGCGGTAGAAATGCAACTGGAGCATAGCTCGTTCGGAGATAAGCAGGGGATGATCGGAGCCTTGACGCTGGTTAGAAATTCGTTGATTGGATGATTGAAAATGAATGATGAGGGGGCGGAAGATGGAGCGCAACTACGATTTTCGCAAGCGGCTGGAAGTGGTTCATAAGCCGAATCGCCGTGATTCCAGCGTCCGCGCCGAAGCGGGCGAGCTGGAAATTTCGGAGGACTGGCGCATCGTTATCGATGAGGCGGCCAGTCCGCTGCTGGTCCATACGGCCAAGGATTTGCAGGACTACCTGTTTACGAGCATGAACGTTTCCGTTCGTTTGTTGCGGGTAAAGGATATGGCGGAGACGGTTGCCGTGCAAGAGCGTGTAATCGTACTGGCGACGAGCGAGCAATTGCCAGCGATTGGCGGTAAGCTTGAGAAGCCGCGAAGTTACCGAATCGTTGCTCAGCAAAGTCGTATCATTGTATGCGGTTACAAGGAACGCGGGGCAGCTCAGGGGAGCTATTTTCTCGAGGATCAGATGAATTTGCGCGAAGCGCCGGTGCTGGCTTGCTCGGATGTTACCCGCGAACCGCTGTTCTCGCCGCGTATGGCCCATTCCGGCTGGGGGCTGGATCGTTATCCCGATTCGCATTTGAATGCGCTTGCACATGCGGGGATCGACGCGATTATGGTGTTTGTGAAGGATGTTGACGAGACGCCGGAAGGTTATCAGGATTTCAACTATTTGGTCGATCGCGCTGAGCTCTACGGACTGGATGTCTATGTTTACAGCTATTTGATCAGCCGCCTCCATCCGGATGATCCGGATGCGAAACATTATTACGAATGCACCTATGGACGGGTGTTCGAGGCGTGCCCAAGGTTTAAAGGTGTTATTCTCGTCGGGGAATCCTGCGAATTTCCGAGCAAGGATACAAATACGACGGGCAAGCTGCGGCTTGATTGGCCGGCCGATCAACCGCAAACGAAGCCGAGTCCAGGTTGGTGGCCATGTGAAGACTTTCCGCAGTGGCTGAACCTGTTGTCGGGAACGATTCGCGCGCATAACCCGGACGCGGACATCGTATTTTGGACGTACAACTGGGGCTGGGCGCCGAAGGAAGATCGCCTGAAGCTTATCCGCGCGCTGCCGGAAAATATTACGCTGCAAGTGACGTTCGAGATGTTCGAGCAAATACGCAATGAGCATGTAACTCACGTTTGCGTAGACTATACGCTTTCAAACGTCGGGCCTGGCGCGTATTTTAGCAGCGAGGCGGAAGTGGCACGCGAACGCGGCATTAAGCTGCATGCAATGAGCAACACGGGCGGGCTTACTTGGGATTTCGGCGTCATTCCTTACGAGCCGTTTCCGGGACAATGGAACAAGAGACATGAGGCATTAAAGAAAGCCAACCAAGACTGGGGCTTAAGCGGCCTAATGGAATCCCATCATTTCGGCTGGTGGCCATCCTTTGTTAGCGAGCTCGCAAAGTGGGCTTACTGGAGCCCGAGCCCTACGTATGAAGAAGCGCTCGCGATGATAGCCAAGCGCGACTTTGGCGAAGCGGCTGCGCCTCTTGCAGTGGAAGCTTGGAACGCATGGAGCGAAGCGATCACCCATTATATCCCGACAAACGAAGACCAGTACGGACCGTTTCGCGTTGGGCCGTCTTATCCACTCGTTTTCCGCAATGCTATGTTTAAAAAAGCGGTGCAAATGCCGGCTGTCAAACATGCGATGTTCGGCAACGAAATCGTATTGACGGATTACGATCCGCTAGAAGATCCTCGGCAATCGCTTGGCGTATCCCGCATCGACGTGGAAATCAGGAGCCTCGAGCGGATGCTTGAGCTAATGGACACCGGTAACGAGTTGTTGGAAGAAGCGCTAAAAAGGACTCCGGATAGAAAAAGAGAAGAAGGCGTGAGAATGTTTGGTCTAGGGCAGTTTATTGCCAGGTCGATTAAGACGACGATCCATGTCAAGCAGTGGTGGAAGCTGAAACGACAGCTATTGAGCGAAGGGGATACCGGCAAAGCATTGGCATTGATGGAGCGGATGGAGGAGTTGGCTCGCCGTGAAATCGCAAATGCGGAGGCTGCGATCCCGCTGGTGGAAGCCGATTCGCGGCTTGGCTGGGAACCGAGCATGGAGTATATGACGGACACTGCGCATTTGCGCTGGAAAATTAACCAAGTGCAAAGCGTGCTGGATAGCGAATTTGCACAATACCGCAAGTCGCTTGCGCTAACGGATAGCTTGCAATAACGGACAGCATGCAATAATGGGATTATGTATGAGGCGCGATAGGGAATCAACCTGTGCCAATTGCGCAAACGTTGTCTCAAATATCAAAAGAGGAGTGGAGAGATGCCGTGCAGCTCAAAGATATTGCCAAACAATTAAATGTATCGGTGTCCACCGTCTCCAGAACCGTTAACGGAACGGGGCGGGTAGGCGCCAAGACCCGGGAACGCATACTGGATGCGATCAAGCAGACCGGGTATCAACCGAATGAAGTAGCTCGAAGCTTGAAACGTCGGAGCGCTCGTACGCTCGGGGTCGTAGTCGCGGATTTATCAAATAGTTTCTATTCCAAAGTCATCAAAGGCGTCGAAAAGGTGGCTAGCGAGAACAGTTATAACGTGTTCGTATGTAATACGGATGAAGAAGTGGGCAAGGAAGAGGAGTACATTCGGGTACTGCTGCAAAATCAGGTGAGCGGATTGGTCATTGCCACCGTAGGTTCGGATGTCCGGCTGTTTCAGCCTTATATCGATTCCGGCATTCCGTTTGTATTTATCGACAATTTGCCTTCGTTGGAAGATCGTTTTAATTTGGTTGCGATCGATAACGCGAAAGCGAGCAGAAGCATTACCCAACATCTAGTCGATCAGGGTCACCGCAAAATAGCGATGATGACGGGGCCGTTAAACCAATCCACATCTTCGGAACGAATGCTTGGCTTTCGAAAATGTCTAGAGGAAAACGGCATTACGCCGGAGGTGCGTTGGATAGGCGTCGGAACGTTTAAGCAGGAGTACGGGTACCGAATGATGCGCGAATGGCTGCTGAACGAAGATCGGCCTACTGCGGTATTGGCCGCCAACGATTTCTTAATGTACGGCGCTATAAAGGCGATTTACGAAAGCGGGCTGAAAATTCCTGAAGATATTGCAGTTGCCTGCTTCGATGCGAATGACGAAACGGGATTGATCTCGCCGGGTATTACGGCCATCATTCAACCCGCTTATGAAATCGGATCGATCGCTGCCGAAATCATTATGCGCAGAGAGCACGATAAAGGGCGAAAGCAGTACGAGAAAATCGAGCTGGAGCCTGTACTTCTGCTGAAACAATCAAGCATGGGGAATAAGGGCTGACACCACGCATAGAGGAGGTGAAAAGATGAGCAATGGTCAAGGCAATACGTTGTGGATCTACCCGGATTGCGAATTGCCGCCCGCGGGGGATTCCCTGCTGAAAGGACACGAGTCGGTTATCGTACTGAACTTGGGAGGCAATGAAGCAAACATTAGCTTGACGCTTTATTTTACGGATCGCGAGCCTGTTAAGGATATTAAAGTTAAGGTCGGCGGAGAGCGAGTTCGCTGTCTGCGGCTTGATAATCCGGATGATCTGGAAGGATTTATTATTCCAAGAGAATTGCAATATGCGCTTAAAGTCGAAAGCGACACGCCGGTCGTCGTTCAATACGGCAGACTGGATACGAGACAGGACAATATGGCTTTCTATACGACGATGGGCTTCAGCGAGTAAAGTGTTTTATTTTCGCAATTATATTTACGGAGAAGAGTGGATGAATAGATGAGTGATAATATCAAAGTTATATTCGGCTTCGATATGGAGACGGACGTAGGAAGCTTTACGCCCTATTATGACGGGGTTAAGAATGCTACAGCACCGCTTGTCGAGCTATTTGATAAGAAGGGCATTAAGGGAACGTTCTACTATACGGGGGATGCGGCACGGAGAAATCCGGAGAGCGTAGAGCTTGTAAAGCAAAGCGGCAACGAAGTCGGCTGCCATTCTTTGTTCCATGAGACGGTTGGAGACGAGTTGTTCCCGATTCCCGGAGTCGTTCCACTCCTTCCGGAGGAGGTCCCGTTTCGTATCGAGAAAGCAACGGAATGGGTGCAGCAAGTTCTTGGAGAACAGCCGGTTTCGTTCCGCGCTCCCCGCCTGTGGGGCTCCACTGCGTTGCTTAATTCACTGGAGAAGCTAAATTATGTGTCGGACGCCTCTTATCCGATGTACTTCTATCGGGAGCGATATGTTCCGTACAATCCAAGCTCGGCCGACTGGACGAAGGAAGGCGATATGAACATCGTCGAAATTCCCAACTTCGCCGACATGGTCATGAAGAGCAATGACCCGGGACTGGAGCGCGACCGCGATCAATGGCCGTTGTTCCGTACGCAAGGAACCGACGCGTTGATGAAGCATATCGACGGGTTTGTGAAATTTCTCAAGGATAGAAATTTGCCGGTCGTGCTTTGTTTCTATTTCCACCCGTGGGAGTTCATTCCGATCCAAGAAAGCTATCATTACGGCGAAGCAACCGTTACGCCGGATCGCTTCCTGACGCTTGGTTGCGGGGATAAAGCGATGAAGGAGTTTTCGCTGCTGATCGACCGCCTTAAGGATATGGGCTCGACTTTCCATCGCGCGGATGATTTCGCCAGACTGTGGAACAAGGGTGAAATCCGATAATCGCGCACGCAACGAAAAAAAAGGGATAAGGGAGAGGATTACAATGTCAACGAGGATCTGTATTCCGGACTACGAGTATAAGGAAAGAATTCAGCGGGCGGCAAAGCTGGTACAGCAAAAAGGATTGGACGCGCTTCTTGTCAACTCCAACGAAGCGGACTATGCGAACGCGCGGTATTTTAGCGGCTTCTGGCCGTTGTTCGAGCGGGCTGGCGTCGTTATTACGGCTGCGGGAGACGCCGCGCTCCTCGTTGGACCGGAGAGCACCGTCTATGCTTCGGACTTCGGCAAAATCGATAAAATTTTCACGCTCATGGAATACCGCGAGTCGGCCAACCCTGCGTACCCCGAGCTTAAGCCCAACACGTACCGGGACGTCTTCAAGGCGCTTGGCTTAACGGGCGACAAGCTGAAAATCGGCGTCGCCAGCCTGCTCGACACGACGGTCGTTATGATGGAAGGGTTGAAGAACAACTACCCTGAGGCGGAAATCGTCGGTGCGGACGACATTATGGTTTCGCTGCGCCGGATCAAATCGGTCAACGAGCTGGCGTGCATGCGCGAAGGTTACCGTATTGCCGAGCTTGCGACGGAAGAAGTCATCCGGACGATCCGTCCGGGCGTTACGGAATCACAGATGGTCGGCGTCGCCCAGCGCGTTATTTACGAACATGGCGCCGAATACGAAGGGCTGCCGATGTATATTTTCAGCGAAAAGTCGACGAGCCATGCGATTTCCCGTTCTTCGCACCGCGTCATTAACGCGGGAGACATCGTGCAATTGAACTTGTCCGCCAAAGTCGACGGCTATTCGGCGGCGGTCGGACTGCCGATCAGCCTTGGCAAGTTGACTTCGGAGCGCCGCGATGTTATCGAATTTGGCCTCCGTGCGCACGAATGGACGCAAGCCCAGCTCAAAGCGGGCGTCGTAGCGAGCGATGTGGCGAAAGGTTTTATTAAATTTTTTGGCGATAACGGCTATGCGGACAATTACCTGTACGGTCCTTGCCACGGCACGGGAATGATCGAGGTGGAAGCGCCTTGGATGGAGACGTCGTCCGAGTACTTGCTGGAGCCGAACATGACGTTCCAGATCGATACCTTTGTCATGACGCCGACGTTTGGCATCCGCTGGGAGAAAGGCGTCGTCATTACGCCGGGAGGCTGTGAGCTTATGTGCCAGCCGGTAGGCACAATTCACGAATTGGAATTTTAAAATAACAGGGCGGCATCTGGCCAAACGTGTATGAAAATTCATACACAATCTACCAAATAGGCCGGCATCTGGCCAAACGTATATGAAAATTCATATACAATTCACCAAACAGGCCGACATCTGGCTAAACGTGTATGAAAATTCATACACAATCCACCAAATAGGCCGGCATCTGGCTAAACGTGTATGAAAATTCATACACAATCCAGCAAATAGGGCGGCACCTGGCTAAACGTGTATGAAAATTCATATACAATCCAGTAAATAGGCGGCACCTGGAAAAATGGTTATCCCAAAGTCAGTGAAAACGGAATGCTGGACGCTCCGTTTTGGTAGAAAGTTTAAAAGTGGCAGGCATCGACCTCGCCACTTTCCTGAAAAAGCAGCTACACAAAAAGTTGGACGGAATTATTTTTCGCCCAACTTTTTATTTTTGAGACTTATTGGACAGCTCCTTTTGTTGCTGCTAAACGCGGTCGCTCAGCCTCGAACAGAGTGCGAGCGAACTACCGCACATAGCAGCAGAGATTTAAATATTGGTTCGAGACGATCCGCCATCCTGAGAAAACCTAAGTCAGTTGGATGCGTGCCATCTACCGTACATTCATTAAAATCGCTGCCGAGCAAGTCAGAGCCGTCGATAAAGAAAATGTTTTGATCGCCTTTGGATCGAAGCTCATGAACGAGTGACTGCTGAAATTGCTTGCACTCCATTCTTGTCTGATACAGCTCCCTGTGATTCGGGAAGTGTTCTCTGGCGTAACGGATTTTGGAAACGACCAGCACTTTTGTTTGAGGGTGGACGCTTCGATAGATTTGGATAAATTCAGGAAGCGTTTGTTGAAAAAGCTCGGTACTCACACAATTCGCTTCGTAATCCAGAACCAAACAGGCAGGATCAGGAATGCTGGCAATAACCTCAGCTACCTCTGGTTCGCCTTTGCCGCTTCCCGAAAATCCTAAATTCAAAAATTCCATCGGGATTCTGCGGCTCAAAATGTTGGAATACGCCATACCCGGACGCGACGCGCAGCCTCCCTGAGTAATGGAAGTCCCATATATAATGATTTTTTTGTCCGTCACATAGTCTGGCGGGGGAAGTATGGAGGCATTCTCCTCCAAGCCAATCTCTATCTCTTCCACGCCCTGGTACAACGGTAAATAGAGAACAATATTACGCATTTCGGAATGCCAGTCTTGGAATAAAACGCTATCATATTCTGTCCGTTCGATATCATATTTCGTTGTATTGCAGTATTGCAGTCCATTCGATGTTTCGATATAACAATCCACTCCGCATTGTCCTGTCGCTGGCATATGAAACATATTTGCCTTATCTGCAAGCTTTACTCTTACCGACAATGAAGGAGAGTCAGTTTGGAAACGAACTTGCGCACCCGCCGGATGATTGGCCAAATAATCTACAGCAGCAGGCAGCACGGCCTTTGGCGCAGTTGGCAGTCTCCGATACTTGCCCTCTTCCGCAAACCAGGCAAGACCTGAGACGTGGAAGGGACTCATTTTGGGCGAATGCCATTTCATGTTGTCTTGATTTGCCTCATCGGGCCTCATATTTCTATCATAAGTTTCAATTCTGTTCTCCCGTTTTTTCATGATCAGTCTTGTATCTCCCTTCCATCTATAATTGCTAATGTAGTGCGCTTTCCTGACGACACCTCAAATACTAACACAGTGAAGCCCTTTGGCATAGTGACGATAGGAAGGAAGTCAATGCACGTCTGTTGTTGGCGGACCGGGCTGATTATGTGCATCGTGCGTCGTTGTTTTCTAGACATTTTGGAGCGTGCGGCTTATATTAGGTCTATCGGATTGGAAAAAATGATAGAAGGAGTGAGCTGATATGCTGCATACTGGCATGTTGTCCATTACGTTTCGCCAATTACAGCCCGAAGAAATCGTTGCGCTGACGGTTCAAGCCGGCCTGGATGCCATCGAATGGGGAGGGGACATCCATGTGCCCCATGGCAATGTGGATGTTGCGCATCATGTAAAAAGAGTAACGGAAGAAGCGGGACTCATCATCGCATCCTACGGTTCGTACTACAAGGCAGGCGTTCTTGATTCGGATGTACCGTCTTTCGAGGATGTCCTGGCCAGCGCGGTGGCGCTGGGTGCGCCGGCCATACGGATTTGGGCCGGCAACAAAGGCAGCCAAGCGGCGGATCCAGGCTGGCGGGATCAGGTAACCGCAGACATCGTTCGTATTGCCGATCAAGCTCAGAAGGAGAATATTCGCATTCATTTGGAGTACCATGCCAATACGCTGACCGATACCCTTGAATCGACGATCGCACTGCTTGAGGTTGCTAACCATCCTAATGTCAAGACGAACTGGCAGCCCCCAACAACGCTGTCGGTAGAACAGCGGCTCGAATCTCTGGAAGGCGTACTGCCTTATCTTGCGGATGTTCATGTGTATCATTGGCAGCATGGCGAGCGGCTTTCACTCTCCGAGGGCTCGGAGGAGTGGGGAGCGTATGTCCATCACTTTCGTCCAATAGCGGGGAACCTTCGCTTTGCGATGCTGGAATTTGTGCGGAACGACGATCCCGAGCAGTTCCTCGAGGATGCCGCCGAGTTGCTTCGATTGGTTAAAGCGTAGGTTCGTCACCATCTCTTGACTCCCCCGCCTTGTTTCCATTCTCGTTCACGGCTTCAGTTGTATATGCGAAGGCACATGCAATTGCCGCATACAGAACTTATCAAGTTCGGGTTAAGCCTGGCCATCGTTTGTTTGGCTATCTGGATGAAGCATGCCGATCTACTCGCTCGACGATTTGCACAGCTTGCTGAACTACCTTGTTTTTCATTTGCACAAGGAAATGATCTTGCTAGTCAGTTTCTCCATTGATGAAAAAAAGCAGTAGTCACTACGTGCCCGTAGATGATTAGCTGCTTTTTGGGTTGCTATCAACCAGGATGATGCGTAATTTTGGCGCGAACGGAACGTGAATATTGTGTAGGGGTCATCTTGGTAGAACGTTTGAAGTGGCGGGAGAAATAGTGGATGCTATTATAACCGAGAATTTTTGAAATTTCAGTAAAATTATATTTTTCTTCGCGAATCATCGTTTTGGCTCTCTCCAACTTGAGGTCATTCAAATATTCAATAACTCCGCAGCCGGTATTCGATTTGAAGTTACGTAACAATTGTGATCTGCCGATTGCGAACTTCCTGCAAATGTCTGTCAAAGTCAGCTTCGATTCAACATTCTGCTTCATGTAAGCGACGAGCTGTGTCGTCAGATCTTCATCCTTATTGCCCGTTTTACCTGGATGAAGACGACGCTCTTTCTCTTTCTCAGCGTTACTGAGCCTTCGAGTGAAATAAATGAGCAGTGTCTCCAAATACATTTTAACTAACTGTTCACTCCCGAATGGAGCACTTTTCTTTTTATGCATGACACGTTTGAAAGGCTTGTCCAGGCGGGGAGATAGCGCATTGTACCCTTCGTTAACGAGCAAGGACAAAATCTTTTTCTCCTGTGCATCGACCTTGAAGTGTTTGTTCTCGAAGAAATCCATCGCTTTGGAAGCGCAATCAAATGTAACGATAATAAGATTTGGAGGAGATTTTGCGTCAGATCGCCCGCCATGAAACTGATTAGGCTTGTAAAAGATGACTTCCCCCTGCTTTAAGCTGAATTGATCGTTCTCTCTTTTGACATGTAGTTCCCCTTTGTCCACATACACAAACTCCCAAAAGTCATGCATTTCTCCTTTAGTAGAATAAGAGCTTGGGAGCTCGTAGTAATGAAACGTAACCAGACTGTCCACAACGATTTCCTGACTAAGCGGCACATGTTTATAGATCATCGGCTGTCCCCCTATACCAAATGTTTAGCCAAGAAGATCACAAGAGCAAGTTCTTAAAACATAGCTCGATTATACTCGATAATCCCCCTTTGCGAAACAAGGATTTGGCATATCGATATGATACGAAAGTGCAAAACAAATGGACAGAATGGTAAAGACGAAAGTCGACTAGGGTCCTAATATTAGAACTACAGCAACAAAAAATAAGAATAAAGGGGATGTGGATTGGCATGATTAAGAGCAAACAGCCTTTTAGAAAATGGGGCGCAATGGTCCTAAGTACAGCAATGGTGTTCTCATTGGCAGCTTGTGCAGGCAACAGCAGCGACAACGGCAGCACAAGCGCGAGCTCCTCACCCGCAGCCGAGGCGACTAAGGTTCCCAAGAGTGATGTTACGCTCACAATGTGGCACTGGAAAATCGCCTTCGACCCGGGCTTCAAAGCTGTTGCAGACGCTTTCAAGGAAAAAACCGGGATCACGGTAGAGACAACAGCGACAACACCTGATGAAGCTTACTTCCAAAAGCTTACAGCCTCGGCGGCAGCTGGAAACTTACCTGACATTTGGGCTTACCATGCTTCACCATTGGGTGGTGCTTACGACGGCAAGGCTGTAGAGTGGTCGGAGGAGCTTGAAAAAGACGCAGCATGGAAATCAGGCTTTCTTCCGGCAGCGCTTACAGGCGTTACAGTCTCTCAAGCTAATGTAGAGGCTTATGCCAAGTCCGATAAATCCAGCGACTGGATCAAAGCGGCAAAGGTTGGGCAAACGTATGGTCTGCCGCTTGATGTTGGCGCTTTCTACATGGTCTACGGCAATAAAAAGCTGGTGGAGAACGCGGGTCTGGATGCAACAGCTCCGAAAACGATGGAAGAGTGGTTGACTATGATGAGCACAGTCAAGGAGAAGACAGGCACTCCTGGACTCGTATTCAGCGCCAAAGCAGCGGGCGTATATTCCTCCTGGTTCGTGAACTTCGTGGATTACATGAAGAACGGTCCCGAATCGTTCACGAAATTCATGAAACGCGATGAGAAGCTGTCGGATCCGAAGCATATCTGGTCATTGGAAATTATTGACGACATGGCGAAGAAGGGCCTGATCCTGCCTGGTTCGGTTACGCTTGATATCGATGCGGCTGACCAAGCATTCGCTCAGGGAAAGGCAGCGTTCAGCATCGGAGGCACCTTCACTTACGCTACTTTGAAAGCGCTTGGCATGAATCCGGATGACATATTTAGCTTCCGCGTTCCTGCTTATGAAGGTTCCGTTGTGGCGGACGCAACGGTCACTCCGTTCCCGCTCGTCCAAATCGTGGCTAACAATGACAGCCCGCATAAGCAAGAAGCGATCGAGTTCGTCAAATTCCTGACATCCGAGGAAGGTCAAGTCTTGTATGCGAACAATGCGTTCGACTTGCCGGCCGTGAAAATCAAAGACACTTCCAAGCTCAATGATTCGCTCAAGGCGATGGCCGAATCGCTCAGCAGCGAAAGTAACTGGTGGTCCGAGAATCCGGCAATCGGTCAGGAAGTGTACAAGGAAGATTGGAAAGTGTACCACAATAATATGGTGAAGGTCATGCTGGGCGAGATGACAGTTGAAGATGCGGCCAAGGATTATGACAAGGCGGCAGAAGCTTTCAAAGCCAATGAAGCCAAGTAGCAGTCGACACTAATACAAAGCCGGAGGAGAAAGAACATTCGCCTTCTCCGGTCTTCATGACAGGGGTGTTTTTCAAAGATGAGTATCCGAAAAGATTTGCTGCGGGAAAGAATTGCCGGATATGTTCTCATAGCTCCTGCAGTCATCCTGTTTATGGTGATTGGTTTGTTCACGGTTTTATTTTCATTGGTTTTATCTTTCTATCATCTTGGTCAAGGTCAAATGATCTGGAATGCCAGATTCGCGGGACTTGATAATTTCAAAGACTTTTTGTTTGGCGGCAATGTCATTCTGACACGATTTTTCTGGCAGGCACTCCTCAACAACACTTGGATTGCGCTAATTATGGTGTTTGTTGTCGTGCCTCTTTCGCTTGTGCTTGCCGTGATGCTTCAAGGCATCGTTCGCGGAGCTAAATTGTTCCGGACCGTATTTCTGCTGCCGATGGTTACTTCATCGGTTGCCATTTTCTATGTATGGCAAGGGATTTACGAACCGACGGGTGCCTTGAATCAGATGCTGACGGCAATTGGGCTTGAGGAATGGGTCGCGGTAAATGGTTGGCTCGGTGAATTGAGAACAGCACTGCCAGCGGTGCTCGTCACGATTATTTGGGGCTCTATTCCAGGAAATCTGATTCTGTTCTTTGCCGGACTGCAAACCGTGGACCCGCATTTGTACGAAGCGGCCGAGATCGACGGGGCGAATGCCTGGCACAAGCTGCTGCACATCACATGGCCGATTCTGATGCCGATTACGGTCATTGCAGTCATCATGAATCTGGATGGAGCGCTGCAGGTGTTCAGCCAAATATGGGTAATGACCAAGGGCGGTCCTGCAGGCGAGACGATGGTCGTCAACGTGCTGATCTATCAGGAAGCCTTTCAGAATGGCGACCTAGGCCGAGCCAATGCAATGGGGTGGACACTGTTCCTGATTACCTTTGTTCTATCGATGATCAGCCTGCGGTTATTCCGTGACAGGTCTCAGGGAGGTGACGCGCAGTGAAAAGAACCAATCAAGTCATTCTATATGTGGTGCTTACCGTCTGGGGTTTGCTGTGCCTCTACCCGCTAACCTGGATGATCGGGGCTTCCTTCAAGGCGCCGTTGGATGTCATGAATACTTACTCCCTGCTGCCTCCTGGCAAGTGGCATTGGGAAACGTATGTTGACGTATGGAATCGATTGAATTTTTTTAAGTATTTCCTGAACAGTGTCAATGTGGCGTTCTGGACGCTGGTCGGGATAAATGTCATATTCGCGATGGCAGGCTTTGCATTCGCCAAACTTCGCTTTCCAGGCAACAATGCGATATTCCTGCTGTTTCTTGGCATGATGTTCGTACCTGGGATTACAATTATGATTCCTCTTTATCTGGTGGAGAATTATCTCAACCTGCTGAATACGCATCTGGGGCTTATTCTGCCTTCTATAAACGGGGCAGCACCTATGGCTATGTTCTTGTTCCGCAATTACTTCCGTTCCGTTCCGCACGAGCTGTACGAATCCGCGAAGATGGAAGGAGCGGGCGTAATGCGCATTCTGTTCTGGATTTATATTCCAATCTCGACTCCGATTATCGCTACTATTACGATGGTCAATTTCCTCGGCTCCTGGAACAGTTTTCTCTTACCGATGATTATGCTGACCAGCCAGGATCTGTTCACCTTGCCACTCGGTGTCATGCTGCTTGATACAGGGGTGTTCAGACAATGGAATATTTTGATGACAGGCTCGCTAATCTCAGTTATTCCGATCATCCTTTGCTTTTCCTTTTTACAAAAGTACTATATTCAGGGCCTGACAGCAGGAGCAATCAAATCATAAAAAAACCACACACGATAAGGGAGAGAGACACACATGAACACGAATATTATACGTCTTGGAGTTATTGGCTGCGGGGGGATGGCAAGTACGCACAGCGGCGGATATCAAGAGCTAAGTGACCGGATGGTCATTACGGCTACTTGCGATGTCATTGAGGAAAGAGCGCGCGAGGCGGCGGAGCTTACAGGAGCAAACCTGTACGTCACGGACTATCGGGATCTACTGGATGCTGTTGATGCGGTGCTCGTTGTATTGCCGCATGATTTGCACTTTGAGGTCGGAATGACCTGCTTGAAGGCCGGCAAGCATGTGTTGATGGAAAAACCGATGTGCAACACAGAAGAAGAATGTATAGAGCTTATTCGGACCGCGGATGAAACAGGCAAAGTATTGATGACCGCTTATCCTGTCCGGTTCTTCCCTGCTGTTCGCATGATGAAGGAGTTGATTGACAGCAAAGCCTACGGTGAATGCTTCCAAATGTCGATTTGGACGGAGCAGTTCACAAAGTATCCGGAAGGTCACTGGGCTACATCAGCCAAGAGATTAGGAGGAGGCCAGTTCTTCAGTCATGGATGCCACTATGTTGATCTGCTACTGTGGTTCCTGGGCAAGCCTGTGAGAGGGATTCATCTTGGTTCGAACTTCGGAACGCCTTGGATGGAGAAGGAGGGGACAAGTAATGCAACGATTGAATTTGAGAGCGGTGCGCTAGGCTACCACTTCGGAACATGGGGGGCAAGAGGGACGCGGCTCGGATGGAGCATTCATGCGCATTGCACGGAAGGCATGCTCGAGATTCATCTTGGAGATCAAAAGCTGTACTTGCATACGCATATCAAGGAAGAGCGTGCGAATCTGGATACCGAATCACGCACGACCGTACTGCTCGACATGAACATGTCCAGCAAATTTACCCATTTCGAAATTGGACATTTCCTCGATTGCATCCGGGATGGTTCGCGACCGATGACGGATGGACCGGCAAGTCTTCAGGGGCTTCGGGTCGTTTGGCGCTTGTATGAAGCAGAGCTGAACAGCACATTCGCTGATTTGCGCGGACTTGGACTTGACGAAGATTGGGAGAGTGTTTCAATATAAGCCCAAAGGAGTGTTTATATGGTAAATAGTGCAATAAGAGGATTTGTGTTAGTTATACTGGTTTATTTTCTTGCGGCACTGCTGTTTGCTAGAGATACGTATGCGGCTAATAGCATCCAAAATCCTGGTTTCGAGAGTAGTCTGACTGGCTGGAGCTTCTCGAACGGGGGGACGTCTGGCGCTTATACGATTGATCCGGCTTCTCCCTATGCAGGAACGAAATCGCTCAAGCTCACGGCGCCTGGCGGATCGGATACAGCCAAAGTTACGCAAAGTGCGATCAGCGTCAACGCCGCCAAGTTCTATGCGTTTTCCGTCTATTACAAGACCTCAAGCATGTCAGGAACACCCTATTTGAAAATAAATTGGTATGACAGCTCCTCGGCACTGTTGTCAAGCCGCACATTTAATTTGCCGAAGACCCAAGCAGCATGGGGCTTGCATGCAGTAGCGATTGCCGATAATAAGGTTGGCCTGCCGCAAGCGCCTAATCTGGCTGTTCAGGCAAGCCTGGAGCTCGGAGTATCAGGAGGAACGGGGACCGTCTGGTTCGATGAAGTCCGGATGGAGCAGATGCTTCTGGATGCAGCCGGAGATCCGATTACAGTCACGAATATTGTGGATATCAACGAGCCGTTCGATCCGGACGGAACGTCAGACGCTTACTTCATATCCGACCCGGCCAAAGATTTCTGGGATCTGATTCCCCCGACGACATTGAGTTCGCCGCCAAGCTCGGTATGGACGAATGAGCTTATTCAGCAGTATTTTTTTGGAATCGATACGCGAGTATTTACGGCACCTAGGATCGGACCGATTATCGTTGATCGGGATGCGAACATCGAGACCGTGGGCACGACGATCGGACAGCTTGCTCCGGAGAGCGGCAAGTTGGTGAAGGCGGGAGATATAACCTTCCAGCCATTCGTCAAGAAATGGACGACAAGCGGCGACTATTATGTTAGAAAGCTTTCGGATAATTTGTATGGCGAATATTTCCCAGCTTACGCTTTGACCGAATTTCCTTCGAAGACCGAGCCGCTGTATGAACGCATGCTGGAGCTGCTTGATGCTACGGTAAATTCCCAATGGGATGTGTTAGGGAACAACAACTTCACCCAAACGTATTATCCGTCGGAATTTGTTCAGACGAAGAAATATTACGGAGGCTTCGATTTCAATCACGATGTGCCCTGGACAGACGCGACCGGGTATACATGGGATGCACATGAAACCGATCATCATGCTGTTGCCGAGCTGGCTGCTTCACTGATCCGGGGTTATGAATACTCAGGTGATTCCGATTATTTGGACGCCGCACGCAAGTTCGTCTACAATCAGATTCCGCGTTATGGCTTCCATAAAGGGACATGGAACGGGAATGTCTATTACATGACGGAGTACAACCCGAGCGGAGCCTCGGTCAATCCGATCGATGATGCGGTTGACAATGCCCAAGGCTTTGTAGCACTGGCTAGTGCAATGGTAGCTTATTATGATACGGGATCAGGCTACAAGGAGGAATTGTTGGAATATGCGCGCGGCTTGCTCTGGTACATGGCGCGCGAGTTCGCTACGGACGGTAGATGGTACTACTATGGCGCGGAATATAGCAACAATTACGAGTGGGTGACTTACGATCTGCCCACGATTATGAGCGTTGTTCAAACGATCCCCTACTTGGTCAAAGCGGGTATGGATGTTAGCGATCTGGTAGCTGAATTTATGCCGGCCATCCGTTGGTACTTCGGCAATTACGAATACTACCATTCCATTAATAGAGTCCGCTCCTACAAAACATTCGAGGGGACACTAGCGGCCAATGAAAATGTGGATTTCGTCATTTATGCCCAATCCACAACACAAAATGCGTCAGGCCTGCGTTTCCATGATACGCTGCCTGAGCAGTTTAATGTGCCAGGCACGCTGCAGCTGCGTATTTCCAAGCTTGTGCCTCCGAATGTTTCGCAAAATGACTGGACGATCAGCAACAGCTATGATTCGGTCTATACAGTAACGCCAGCGCAGTTGGAGAGCGGAATCAATCTGCCTTTCAACCTGAATACAGGGGAGTTCGCAAGAATCTCCTACACATTAACGGCAGCGAGCTCCTTCAACTCCAGTGAGCTGCGTGTACCTAATTCGAAGTTGGTGTTATGGAATTCAAGCGGTGTGAACCAGGAGATGTTGGGTGGCAGTGCTAAGGTTCTTGTTGGGGATTGGACGAAAGTAAGAGCATCGAACTTCTTTCAAATCCCTGCCCAAATAGCGTTCCCTTTTGCAACGGAGACCAATGTAGGTATTGTAGTCAGCGCTGCGCCTTTAGCGACGGCTTACAGCGACTCTGCTTGGGGAACGTCTACAGGGAGTTCTTATATTTATCATTTTGATGCCTTGATGTCGCCTGCGGCATCGTCAGGCAAAGGGAGCTCACCAGTTGATTCCCCGCCATCCTCTAATGGAGCAGTGATATATTTCGCAACAAGTACGAACGATTTCTTTGAAATTGATTTGCCGCAAACAAGAAGCAGTGCTGACTTCGACATCTACCTGGATGTATTGAAGGCCCCTTATGCAGGCATCTACCAAATGTCCATAGACGGTCAGGCACAAGGAGAAGTCATTGACGGCTATGGAACGGGCGTCTCAACCGTATATTTGGGTCGCAAGGTATTATCCAGCCGGACGCATACGGTACGCTTCGATATTGTGGACAAAAACCCGTCCGCCACTAATTATTATGTTAATGTGCTTAAGCTCACATTAGTTCCGCATACGTCGAATCCAGCTTCTTCGAGTACGAAGGCTACGCTTCATTTTGATGAAATTATCGGTACGAGTGCAACCGACAGTTCTATCTACAGCAACACAGGCACTTTGCAGGGGAATGCCTCGTTCGTGACATCAAAGTTCGGGGGAGCGGCGAGAGTCAGTACGGGTACCGGTTATGTGAAGGTAAATGACAGCAGCAGTCTCGATCTAACGACTGCGATGACGGCAGAAGCATGGGTGAACTGGGACGGCTCAGGATCAGGCGACAAATATATGTTTCATAAAGGAACTGCCTACGGCTTCGGTCTTCTCTCTACGAATAAGCCGTTCGCAACCGTATACGTAGGCGGATCATGGCGTACGATCTCCTCGCCAGACACCATTGCCGCTAATGAGTGGCATCATATTGCCATGACATATTCTTCCGTGAACGGGATAAAGCTGTATGTGGATGGTGTGGAGAAAGCGAGCGCTGCCAATGTGACCGGATCGATAAACACGAGCACGGGGAGCTTGAATATCGGCCGCGATGCGCATGGATGGGGCAGCAACTTCAGCGGTTTTATCGATGAAGCGAGAGTGTCCAAAGTAGTTCGCTCCAACTTCAACTTGAACAGTGCGTATGCAGCGAATGCAGATACAGTGCTGCTGCTGCATCTCGATGAAACGTCGGGCACGAATGCGGACGATGCGTCCTCGTCAGCCAATGACGGCACGCTGCAGGGCGATGCAAGCTGGAGCAGCTCCAGGGTGGGCAATGCAGTCAAAGTCAACACGGGAACAGGTTATGTGTATGTCAACGATAACAATAGTCTGGATATTACCGATCAACTGTCCATTGATTTGATGTTTAATTGGGACGGGACAGGGACGGGCGACAAGTATATTGTGCAAAAAGGGAATGCCTACGGACTTGGCATCCAGTCCAACAATAAACCGTTCATAACCGTTTATATCGATGGCAGCTGGAGGACTGTGGGCGGCGATTCAGCCATCACGGCAGGCGAGTGGCATCATATGACGATGACTTATCGTCGATTGAGCGCCACCACTGGCGAGCTGTCATTGTCGGTGGACGGCAGTTCATACAAAAGCGTGATTATCACGGGACTTGCAACGGGTTACATCAATAGCAGCTCCGTCCAACTGTCGATTGGTCGCGACTCTTCCGGCTGGGGACTGAACTTCCCAGGGTTTATTGATGAGCTGAACATTTTCAATGCCGGCAAGCTGGTCTCCAATCAGGTGCTCAACCTGAAGCTGGATGAAGGAACGGGCATCACGGCATCAGACAGCGCATGGTTCGGCAACAATGGGACGCTGCAAGGAGATGCTTCGTGGCAGACCGCACCTAATACGCAAGCTGTTAAGGTCGGCGGTACAACCGGTTATATATCGGTAAATGACAGCACTAGCCTGGATCTGGACAATGTGATCACCATGCAAGCATATTTCATGTGGGATGGTGTGAATACCGGGAACCAGTATATCATCCAGAAGGGTGATGCCTACGGTCTTGGAGTAGGCTCAGACGGCAAGCCTTATGCCACTGTATATGTAAATGGAGCATGGAGGACCGTATATTCCGATATCGCAATCGTACCTAATCGCTGGTATCATATCGGGATGTATTATACCTCGACCTACAGAGTTATGCGGCTGTATCTGGATAAAACGCATTACTGGGATTACACGATGCCGACTGGTTTGGGCAACTACCAGATTAACAAAAGCGCGCTCCCCTTAAACATAGGCAGGGATGCGAACGGCTGGGGGCTCTCTTTCAGCGGTATGATTGATGAAGTGAAGCTGAACAGGGATCAACTGAACATTGCCTGGTAAGACACAGGCAACATTGAGCGGCTGGGGGTATGGAAGCATGCCCTTTGGCCGCAATTCTTTGTATAATGGGAGGCTATAAACAGTGAAGTCGATGACATTATACTATTATTCCGGTACGCATTGGGACAGGGAATGGTATCAATCGTTTCAAGGATTCCGCTATCGATTGGTGCCCATGATGAATGAATTGATTGAGGTGCTGGAATCGCAGCCTGACTTCGCGGTATTCCATCTGGACGGTCAAACGATTGTGCTGGAGGATTTCCTGGAGATCGAGCCGGGCAAACGCGGACGGTTGCAAAGGCTAATTCAGGACAGGCGCATCATTATCGGCCCTTGGTATGTGATGCCTGATGAATATTTGTTGTCCGGAGAAAGCTTGATTCGCAATTTGATGAAAGGCATTCATATTAGCCGTGCGTGGGGTACAGAAGCCTGGAAGTACGGGTACTTATGCGATATTTTTGGTCATATTGCCCAAATGCCGCAAATTTTCAACGGCTTCGGCATTTCGCATGCCGCAATCGGAAGAGGAGTCAACGATCATGCCGTTCCTGCCCATTTCTTATGGAGATCGCCTGACGGGAGCGAATGCATCACGTTCAAACTTCAAGATGAAGGTTTATATGGGGCTTTTCTTGTAGCGCTTAATGATGCGGATAGCAAGAAGCTGACAGGAGAAGAGAGGGAGTCGTTTCTAAAGGAGCGTATTGATTACGAGCTGAACAGGAGCTCTTTTCCCGTTCATCTGTTGATGGATAGCTGTGACCACGGGCATGTACGCAAGGATACGAACGAAGTGCTGGCTATGCTGGAACGATTATATCCGGAAGCCGAGCTCAAGCATGTCAATATCGAACAAATGGGCGCTCAGATGGAGCAATATCGGGAGCAAATGGCTGTTAGAACGGGAGAATTAAACGAGCCGACAAAGAAGAAGGGCTTCAACCGTCTTCTGCCCAACATTTTATCCAGCTATTATCCCCTCAAGCAGGCCAATGATCAATGTCAGACGCTGCTGGAGAAGTGGGTCGAGCCTCTGACGGCTTTGGCTTCGCTAAAAGGGTACTCGATCCAGAAAACTTACTTGGACCTGGCCTGGAAATATTTGCTTCAGAATCATCCGCATGATTCAATCTGTGGCTGCTCGATTGATCAGGTGCATCGGGATATGCGCTACCGCTTCGACCAGTCTGCTGGCATATCCGACCAGTTAATCCGTGATGTTATGGATCAGGAAGCGAATAAGTACGTTTCTTCAGAGGGCAGTTGGCGCAAGGTTGTGAGCATATGGAATCCGCTTCCGTTTGCCAGGCGGACAGCTGTTACGGTCGATATTGATTTGGATATAAAATATCCGTTCACTAATGAAGTTCATTATGGTTACGAGGTGAAGAACAGCTTCAAGCTGTATAGCCATCTTGGGGAAGAAATTCCATACGGGCTGGTCAGCATGCGGAAAAACTGGAAGCATCGAGCGTTCAACCGGAATGTCGGGGAGTTTAATCGACATACTGTAACGTTCGTGGCAGACTTGCCTGCACTGGGTTATGCTGAATACGATGTAGTTCCTTTCGTAGGTACATGCCGTTACATGGAAGTCATGTCTCGTCATGAGCGTGAAGTGGAGAATGAGCATTTGAAGCTGACCATTGGTCACGACGGAACGATCAGCATCTACAACAAGGGCAACGGACAGCGCTATGAGCATCTATTAAGCTATCTGGACGACGGAGAGATCGGGGACGGGTATAATCACGCTAATCCCGTAGAGGATCGATTGATTTCGAGCTATGGTGCTCCCTGCATAATGGAGCGGATTGAGAATGGACCGGCTCGAACTGTTTTCCAGATTACTCATACGATTACGGTTCCTTCGCGCATGGAGCAGCTTCCGTACGGTTTTGTCCGTTCATCGGATAACGCGGTTCTTACAATCCGCTCCAAAATCGGCTTGTCCCAGGGGGCTTCCTACGTTGATGTTGAAACGACGGTGATCAACAACGTCCGTGATCACAGGCTTCGGGTAGCTTTGCCGACAGGCTGTCAGTCAGATACCTACTTCGTGAACCAGCCATATGCATTCGTGGAACGCAAGACAGGTGTGGATACAAGCACTCAGGACTGGAAGGAATGTGCGGTAGTAGAGAAGCAGATGGGCGGGATTGTAGGAAAACGGGGAGAAGATGGAATTGGATTGGCGTTCGTCTCTGCTTACGGATTGCATGAGTGTGCCGCCCCGGATGATGAGTATGGGAATATCCATGTAACTTTGCTGCGTTCCTTCAGTAGGACAGTGGAGTCGAATGGGGAAGAAGGCGGGCAATTGATTGGCGAGCTGAGCTACAAGTACGCGATTGCCCCTCTTGATGCGCATACCTGTTATGCCGATCTAGTGCGTTTGCAGGAAACGCTCCAAGCAGGAGTTCGTACCTGGACCGCTGCCATAGGCGATGAGTACAAGCTTGCAGCACCGGCCAGCCAATTTCAAATATCGGAATCGAATATTTGCTTAAGCGCATTGAAACGGCCCGAGAATGGGAATGAGAACGAGATCATCGTTCGCTGTTGTAATATGTCCTCCGACAACTCAACAGCTCGTTTTTATTCCAGTCATGAGGTTAGAAACGTGATCAAGGTGAATTTGAATGAGGAAGGCAGCGAGGCTTTGAAGCATGAGAAGGACGGATTCGATATTGAGCTAAAGGCATGGGAATTGCAGACGTATCGCATACAATTCATGGCATAGAGAGAGTGAGTGAGGCGGGAAAATGGCGAAAAAAGTAAGGATAAGCGCGCTGAGCGCACATTACGGGACGATCAGAGAGGGAGGGAGCGGAGGGTGGCTGCATGCGATTGACGACATGAAGCAGCATTTATCCAACGTCATCAGTCAGGTGCTGCCTGATCAACCGGATTTGATCGTACTGCCTGAGTGCTGCGATATGCCCGCCAACTACTCAGCGGAGCAGCGAAAGCAGTTTTATCGGGAGCGCGGGGACTCCATCTTGCATTTCATGGCTGGCATCGCGTCCGACAACAGCTGTCATATTGCTTATCCCTCTATGCGGGAAGCGGCTGAGGGCACGTGGTTCAATTCTGTTCAACTCCTGGGGCGCAGCGGCGAAGTTCTCGGAGTGTATAACAAAAATCACGCCGTCATCTCCGAGATAATGGACGATGGCGTACGATGCGGGATAGAAGCTCCGATTATCGAATGTGATTTCGGTCGGGTTGGTTTTGCGATTTGCTTTGATTTGAATTTCGATCAACTGCGTATGCAGTATGTTCGCGACAAGCCCGATCTTATCGTGTTTCCGTCCATGTTCCATGGCGGGCTGATGCAGCAGTATTGGGCTTATTCTTGCCGGGCGCATTTTGTAGGGGCGATTGCAGGGGGATTGCCTAGCGCGATTCTGTCTCCTGTTGGGAATACAATCGCTCAGACTTCGAGTTATTATGCTTATACTAGCGCGACCGTCAATCTGGATTGCGCAGTCATTCATCTGGATGGGCACCAAGCGAAGCTGAAGGCGATGCGTCAGAAATACGGGTCCAACGTAACCATAACCGATCCGAGTTATTTGGGCTCCGTCCTATTGGCGAGTGAAACAGATGAGGTCACGATGCAGGATTTATTGACTGAATACGATTTCAAACTACTGGACGATTACATGACGGAGTCTCTATCGTTCCATAACAATCCTTCCTACAGGGAGAAATAGATCAGATAAACCAAACGCAGTTCATCAGGCTGTCTGGAGTGTTAACAGGCTCTCGGATGGTCTTTTTTATATCTGGTGATTAGCCCCTCCGCTAAACAAAAAAGTGAAGATCCAGCCCCTCGGATTTAGCGGAAACATCCTGCCTATCGTTCGTATTTAGCAAATCGAAACGAAACATCGCATAAACGCCCAGCAATAACACCGCTGTTGCGGCGATTCCGATTTTATTCCTCCGTATAGCCCCCCCCCTTTGCCGATGGCGAATTCAATAACTCTTCGACCTGACGGCATAACGTCTCTTCGTCAATGAACTCGGACCAATATTGCTTTAGAATCGTTTTTAAAGTGAAAAACGAATGTAAAGGCAAATTCAAATCCCGATTCATCCGAAAAGCGGAGATCGTCTCGCGGAACAAATCGTAGCGCGAAGGTCGATTTAGACTGTTGGCATCCTCCAAAGTCTCCTCAGCGACCGGCTTCAACGCGGGCAGGCTGATGGTTTGATTTCGCAAAATACGCTGCGCCCGCGCCGAAGCCAGATAGTCGCTGAAAGCGGCGGCGGCTTGAGGTTGCTTGGAATTCCGGTTTACCGCCACGCCAATGACGTTTAGAAGCGTTCGCGGCTCGAACAAATAAGGGACGGGGGAGATATCATACTGGATATCCAAATCTTTGAAATCGTTTAGCGACGTATAGGTGGTCAAAATCATTGATACCTTTCCTTGAAGGAACAGCTCGTTGACATCGTCGTTGCTTTCGGACAAATAACGAGGGAAAACCACTCGATTATTAATCAATTCTTTGCAGAGCCGAATACTTTCTAGCAGAGGAGTGCCATGCAGACGGAATGCGCCCGGCTGTTTCATCGCAAAGTCCATGCAGCTTTGCAGCAAAAAGACGGGCCAGCGATTATCCGACAGCAGATAGAAATAAAAACCGTGCCGCTGGCCAGGGACAGCAAGCGTATGGGCATGCTGTATAATATCTTGCCAGGTCCAGCTGCCGTCGGGTTCAGGCACGTTGGCTTCCTGGAAGTGCGTGCGATGATAGGCCAGCACTAACGGAGAAAAGACGATAGGCTGAGCCAAAAGCGTTTGTCCCCGGGTGAAGGCCCTCTGAGTAAAACGGTATGTATGGGTTTGCGGAACGAGAGGCTGCAGCATGTCGATGTCGTCGTTTTCCTCCAAATGCTGAAAGTCGAGATTGTTAATCGTGCACACATCCAGCAGCCCGCTGTTCATATAATCTTTGACGGTGCCCAAATAATTGGACACCGATTGCAAGGGCAGCGCCTTGACCCGGATTGTCGGATGCAGCTTGCGGAAGTCTTCGATGAGCAAGGGCAGCGCAAAATCCCGCTCGATAGAAGAGCTGTAGCCAAATGATATCGACTGAAAGAAGCCAGGCAATTGCTCCGTAACTCGGCTGCCAACCCGGTCCACTTTGACGATCAAACCTTCCTCAACCAGAGCGTCGAGTCCTTTTCGAGCCGACTTGTTGCTTAGCTGAAATAGTTTTGTGAGCTTAAGCTCGGAGGGCAGCAAATCGCCGGGCGCGTACACCCCGTTTAATATATCGGAACGCAAATGATCGATCATATTTTGCAGTCGAAGCTGATAATTTTTCCGTCCTGGTTTGGGCTGATCGCGATTCATTTTTCATCATCCTTTAGTTTGTTCTCAATCTCCGTCAATCTACTGTATATCATACAACAAATGTTATTTAATGTGCATCAACATCGAGGTGGGGGGAATATACGGGGGAGTGGCTCTTTTTCGTCTGTGAGTATGATATATTTGTTCTAGATATGAAAAAGGAGATAGGTCACATCCATGAAGCTCTCGTTAAAGTATTTAATTTTATCAGCGGCACTGCTTTCCATGATTTTCACTCTATTTAGCAGCATCTCATCGGGTTATCGGATCAGCCAGCAAACACTTATCGAAAACACTCTGGAAACTAACCGGGTTTACGCACAAAAACTGGCCAATACAACGGATGTTTTTTTTAACATGACTCTACAAACCTTGGAACTAAGCTCCAAGGACATTTCGTCATACATGAAAGGAGATCATTATTCCAAGACGAAGCTTCTTCAAGAGGCTGATCGTTTGAAAAAGCAAACAAACACGTTTAACTCTGTTGTGATTGTAGCTGCCGACGGCGAAATTCTCGCGACGTCACCGCAAACGCTGGATGTAGTTGGGAAGCTTCTGGATTCTACGGGCGGACAGGAAGCTTTAAAAGGGAAGCGACCGCTTATATCGAAGCCCTATTTATCCATAACCGGGCGTTTGATTATTTTCATCTCGCATCCGATCGTAGATGAAGATGGGGAATATCTTGGTTTAGTTGGCGGCAGCTTGTATTTAAAAGAAGCCAATATTTTGAACATGATATTAGGGGAGCACTTCTACAATGATGGATCTTATGTATACGTTGTAGACGAAGACGGTCGTATTATTTATCATCAAATGCCAAATCGGATCAATGAGCTGGTGTCGCATAACCCAGTCGTGCGGAAACTTATGAACAAAGAAAGCGGAGTTGCCCGCGTCTTAAACACACAAGGCGTTGATATGCTTGCAGGATATGCCTATGTTCCATCTGTTGGATGGGGGATTGTATCTCAGCGGCCAGCGGCAGCTTCATTAGCCCCCACCTCGGACATGATGAATGGAATGATTGTTAAATCAATTCCGTATTTATTGATTTCTTTAATACTTCTTTCATATATATCCAAGCTGATTGCTCAACCCTTACAAAAACTAGCGCATTTTACGGAGTCAAGCACGGAAAATAATCAAGAGAATAGTATGCAAAAAGTTAGTACTTGGTATTATGAAGCCATACAATTAAAAAAAGCCCTTACCTATAGTCTTGGTTTTTTCCATGATAGAGTCGACTATTTTACTTACCAGTCTAAAACAGATCCCTTGACGAAGCTTGCAAATCGACGGACATTAGATGAACAAACTCAGAAGTGGTCGGAGGATGGGGTGGCATTTTCCGTCATTCTATTAGATGTTGATCATTTTAAGAGGGTTAATGATACCTATGGCCATTCTAAAGGTGACGAAGTTTTGATATTTCTAGCTCAAAAAATGAAGGAAGTATCAAGAGAAAAGGATATTTGTTGCCGCTATGGCGGCGAGGAGTTTGTGTTGCTTCTCCATGACAGGAGTGGCGCTGAAGCGTATCAAGTTGCCGAGAAGCTACGAATGCTAGTAGAAAGCACCGTGAGTCCATGTGGTGACACCATTACTATATCGGCCGGCATTGCAGCTTATCCGGCTAGCGCGACTCATCTTGCTCATTTATTCGAATTGGCTGACCAATACTTATATGAAGCGAAAAATACCGGAAGAAACAAAAGTGTTTTCAAACAACCGTAACGCTTGTTTGCCATTATTTTAGCGATGACTACGATCTTAATATTTGGTATGCTTCGAGAATTGAGATAGGGAGAGGAGCATTCCAAAAAATCCATGCTGGGTAGATTAGCAATAACGACATTTATTGTCGTTTTTTTAGCAAGCGGCGCATTTCAGGCAGCAACAGCTAATAAAGTTCTGCCTTTTGATGATATTAGTACTAGCTACGCACAAAATGAAATCATAAATTTATTTAACAAAAAGATGATGACAGGTACATCGAAAACTAGTTTTTCGCCTACCAGGTCCATTACTAGAGCTGAATTTATTACCGTATTGGATCGTTTGTTGGGGCTTAATCCAGTTGGAAGTCCCCTAACATCTTTTACTGATGTAGCGCTGGACGATTGGTATTATGGCTGGATACAGGCTGCTGTTCAACTAGAACTAGCTAATGGCATAACGGCTACATCCTTTGCTCCAAAGAGGGCGGTAACGAGGCAAGAGGCTGCAGTTTGGGTAGCAAGAGCTTTGAAACAGAACGGGGAAAGCTCGATTGGCCTCTGTACAACTTTTAAGGATGGTAAAGAAATTGCAGACTGGGCAAGCGCCTCCGTTGCGGCGGTCCATAAAGCAGGATTAATGAAAGGAGATAATAAGGGGAAGTTCAGACCTTCGGAGCCCATAACAAGACAGGAAACAGCCGTGCTTATCGATCGAGTGTTACAAAATAAGAGCTGGGCTGCGGAGCTTAAGGCGTTGCCGGAAAAAAGAATCGTTATCGGATGGCAGTATGGCCAGTCAAGGGAACAATATCAGAGCCATATTTTGAAATCGAATGTAAACACGCTATCACCTCGCTGGTATTTCGTAGGGGAAACAGGTGACTTGTCCGATTCTACTGACACGAAGCTTATTGCATGGGCGAAGCAGAATGACAAGCAGATTTGGGCAATGGTTGGCAATCGATCCGATCAATGGGCTACCCACCTTATGTTGTCTGATTCTACAGTAAGAAATAAAGTTGTTGAGCAATTATCGGAAATCGTGAAGCGTTACGACCTGGAAGGACTTAATATTGATTTCGAAAACGTCGCCCCAAAGGATCGCGAATTACTTACGACATTCATTACTTCTTTAGCGGAGCAGCTGCATACGCTTGGGGCAGTGCTCTCCATTGATGTGTCTCCCGATCTTGGCACGGATTGGACGGAAGCATTCGACTATGCCGCGCTTGGCGAACAAGCGGATTATGTCGTGATGATGGGATACGATGAGCATTATGGGGGAAGCTTATATCCAGGCTCGAATGCTTCGTTGCCGTATGACGAACATGCCATTGATACACTCCTTAAGGTCGTACCTAGCGAAAAGGTAATTCTCGCTTTCCCTTTCTATAACCGGGATTGGACCTTAAATGAGAATGGCACCGTTTCATCTTCCGAATTTATTACCCTTACCGAACAAAATCGGAAGATCAATACCTACGCGCTTAAACCCGTATGGAATGAAGCAATGGGGCAATATGTGGCTAGCTATATGAAGCAGTCTTTGAAGCATACGATCTGGTTCGAGGATGCTCGTTCCCTAATAACCAAATATCGCCTGGCCGTAGACAAAAAATTAGCCGGGGTAGCTTATTGGTATATTGGCGGTGAAAGCGAGGATGTATGGGCAAGCTTAAGCAACGCGGAGACCTATTATGATTATTCGTTCTCAAAGTAAGGTGAGCTCCGCATCGGGTTAAAAACAGGATAGGGTGCCCTGGCCAAATGAATGGCTTTGGGACACCCTCTTTATTTGGGATTGTTCAATAACGCTATGTATTTATTTCGTATAGTTATCGAAATAACCTTGAATAAAGACGATAGGCGTACCTTTATCTCCACTTCCGGAAGTTAAATCGGATAAGGAACCAATAAGATCGGTAAGCTTGCGAGGTGTAGTGCCCTGCGCTTCCATTGAACCTGTAAGATCCGAATTTTTATTGTTAATGTATTGCGATATAGCATCTTTCAGTTCCTGGCCTCGTAGATCAGCAAAATGATTATCGGCAAGATATTTTAACTTCACTTCATTAGGGGTTCCGTCCAGTCCTGCTGTATAGGCGGGCGATACAACAGGATCAGCAAGCTCCCATATTTTGCCTACGGGATCTTTGAAGGCGCCATCTCCATAAACCATGACTTCCAAGTTTTTTCCAGTTACTGCTTTGAGCCTCTGTTGTATGGCATCAACTACAGGCTGGCAATTACGCGGGAAAAGCTTCACGCTGCTTTCTGTCGATTTATTTGAGCCAAGCAAACCATAAGCTTCGTTATATCCGCTGCCATCGATAGACTCAGACAGTATATTGTCGAGGCTATAAACGTTGACTCCGCCATTTGCTTTTAGTATTCTCTTTGTCCTGAATCTTGTATGTATATCACAAGCTAGAACATGTTTGGTGTATTTCAAAATGGTCTTTGGATTATTGGAGAAAATAACCTCACATTCCACGCCAAATGCTTCAACTAATGATTTATAATAATCGATATAATCAACACCGGTAAACGTATGCTTATTAAATCCAAAATAATCGCGGAATTGTTTTTCGGTCAAAACATCTGTCCATGGATTAACTCCCTTTTCATCAAGCATGTCAATATCAACTAAGTGATTGCCAACCTCATCAGATGGATAGCTTAGCATTAAAACAATTTTCTTAGCGCCCTTTGCAATCCCGCTGAGACAGTTCGCAAATCGATTGCGGCTTAAGATCGGGAATATGACCCCCACAGTCTCTTCTCCAAATTTTGAACGAACATCTTTGGCAATATTGTCGATAGTCGCATAATTGCCTTGCGCACGAGCAACAATGGACTCGGTAATGGTAACGATATCTTTATCATTTATTGTGAACCCTTCGGCTTCGGAAGCTTTCACCACACTTTCTACAACGATTTCCTCTATATTGTCCCCCTGATTTATGATAGGGCAACGTAGTCCTCTAACGACGGTTCCAACCATTCTTTCCACATGAATCGCTCCTTACAACAATATAAAGTTTAGTTATGTTGTGCATCTCACTGTACTATACATGTGTTTATTGGTAGAAGTAAAATGATTATTCCTAATACTAGGGATAAGGGTGGATTATATGGTGATGTTCTTACAAGCGAATATTAGTTTGGTTTCACTCACCATCACTCTGATGTATATCGTTCGTAAAAACCGCTTATCGTACATCAACGTTAGTGGTAATATAAAATATACGATTATAGATTGACGAAATAGCTTAAATCCTGTACTTTATTGTTAGATAAATACATCAGTTTATACATCAGATGTGGAGTTATTTATCTTATTTCAAGAATATATACAGCAGTTAAAAACGATTGGAGGAATTACGATGATTAAAGTGGGAATGATCGGATGCGGCAACTTGGGACGAACGCATGCCAAATGTATCGCTGAGCTTGAGGGAATAAAGCTGTCAGGCTGTTTCGACGTTTACAAGCCAAGCGCAGAAAAATTGATGGAGGAATTTGGCGCAGATTATGCGACGGATGATCCCGATCAACTGTTTAATGATCCATCGATAGACGTTGTGTACGTGTGTACCATGCATGATACGCATGCCGAATACTGCATCCGTGCTATGGAGAGCGGCAAGCATGTGCTCGTAGAGAAACCTCTGGCGATGACGGTAGAGGAATGCGTGGCTGTGGGAGAAACGGTAAAGCGTACAGGCAAAACGTTATTTACGGCGTTTAAGATGAGGTACTACGAGATGTTGTGGAAGGCGAAAGAATTGATCCCTAATCCTATCATGGTGACCATGCAAATGATGGACAGCAGATGGGGGGACGGCATATGGCCCAATGATCCCGTTAAAGGCGGAGGCAACGTCATCAGCCAAGGATGCCACTCCACCGATGTTATGCGGTTTATGGCAGGAGGCGATCCGGTAGAGGTATATGCGGCTGGCGGCAACTACTATCAACCGAGCGGCGTTGTTGACAACCTGGTGGCCGTCTATCGATTCGACAACGGCGCGGCGGGCTGTTTGATCCAGGGCGATAGCGATTGTCCCCCATTAACGAGCAAGTTTTTTATGCAAATGTTTGCAGAAGGCAAATCGATTACCATATCCGATCGTCTCACTACTTTGACCTATACCGAGGCAGGAAAAGAGCCGCAAGTATTCCAAGGCACGGAAAGCGGGTTTATGGAAGAAAATCGAGCGTTTCTAAAATGCTTGCAGGAAAACGCCAAAGCGACAATCAATCATGTAGACGGCTTATACGCCACGCTGATGATCTTGCAAGCGATTGCTTCGCTGGAAAGCGGCAAGCCGGAGCTGATTCAAGCCGTAGTCGAGGAGTCCATAAGCGAGAGGATTAACCAAGGATAGGGAAGGTCGTATTGACGGGGAGAGCTTATCGATTGGAGGATAAAAAATGATAACAATCGCCGAATCCAAGCATCTATCGATCCAAGAACCTTTGCTGGAGCCTTTCGGATTTAAAGGGGACTACTTGACGGAGTTATGGCAATCGGTGGCAGGGCTTCGTTCTCATGACGGCGCCATCGGCATCGGAGTAGGCGTTCAAAGCGTCTTATGGTCCGACGACCGGGTATTTTCGCAATATGGAGAGCAAACCGGAAACGCTTTGATGGCGAATGCGACCCAATATGCATTGATGCTTGCGGAGCACACGGAATTTGATACGCCAATCGATTTAATGGATCGATTATTTCCGGAAGTGCATGCATTCGCGCAACGAAGTGTTGGAAGAGATGATCTTCGTGCGACCTTTGCTCTGAATGCGCTTGTTGCCTTGGATCAAGCGGCTTGGTCCTTGTACAGCAAAGGCAAGGACGCGGGAGGCGGCTTCCAGGAGTTGGTTCCTGAATCATACCGTTCTGCCCTTTCGGCTCGACAGCAACAACTAGGGTGCATCCCTCTTGTGTCTTACAACCTGTCAGAAGAGAAGATTGAACAGATTCTTGGAGAAGGTTATTTTATTTTGAAAATTAAAATTGGCGCTGATCCCGAGCAAAACGGGGACCCTGCCAAAATGCTGGAATGGGACAAACAGAGGCTGTCACAGATCCACCGCATTGCTTCTCGCTTCGATACGCCATACACGCGGAATGGAAAAATCGCTTATTATTTGGATGCCAATGGCAGGTATGACGGGAAAGGTCGCATGATAAGTTTCCTGGAACATGCCGATCGGTTAGGCGCGCTGGAGAGCATAGTACTGCTTGAGGAGCCGTTTAACGAGACGAATGTTATCGATGTATCGGATTTGCACGTTCGATTTGCAGCCGACGAAAGCATCCATAACGAAAATGATGCGCAACTGAGGATTGAGATGGGATATAAGGCGATCGCGCTTAAGCCGATCGCTAAGACGATGAGCATGAGTTTAAAAATCGCTAAACTAGCTCGTGATAAAGGCATTCATTGTTTCTGTGCCGATCTAACCGCTAATCCCGTATTAGCGGATTGGAACAAAACGTTGGCCGCTCAGTTGCCTCCGCTTCCGGAATTAAAGATCGGCGTGTTAGAAGCGAACGGACAACAGAACTACCGCAATTGGGAACGGATGAAAAGCTGGCATCCCTATTCCGATGCGTCATGGATTACACCTAATAAAGGACTTTTTACGTTGGACGATTCATTTTTTAATGTGATGGGAGGGGCGCTTGAAATAGGCTCCGAATACGAAAATCGATTATATGGCAGAGGTGAGCAAACGAAATGAAATCATTAAAAATCGGTTTGGTGGACCTCGATACATCACATCCTGGCAGCTTTGTTCCCATTGTTCGCGAGATGGGGCATCACGTCACAGGAGTGTTCGATAGCGGAACGATCTATCCTCCTGGATATACTGCGACATTCGCTCGCGAGCATGGCATTGATCATGCTTGCGAAACGATAGAAGAGCTGGTCGAGCGGGTAGATGCGGTGTTTATTCACAGCTGCGATTGGGATTTGCATGTCCAACACGCAAGGCCCTTTATAGAAGCGGGGAAAGCCGTATTTATTGACAAACCTTTAGCCGGTAACCCCAGGGACTTGCAGCAGCTCATCGATTGGGGCAAGGATGGCGCCATACTTACAGGCGGATCTGCGCTCCGCTATTGCAATGAAGTGAAAGAGTGGAGAGAAAGAGGCATTGGAACGGAAGAATGGGTGTATGGACTTGTCGGCTGCGCGGTAGATGAATTTAACTACGGTATTCATGCTTATGCCATGCTTCATGGTCTTATGGGAGCGGGGATCGAATCGGCCAGATACGTGGGGGAGACCGCACAGCAACAGATCGAGCTGGCTTGGAAAGACGGCAGGCGCGCAATGGTGAGCATCGGGAAGACATCTGGTTACTTGCCTTTTTACGCCTCGATAACGACGCAAAAACAAGTCGAGTTTATAAAGGTGGACAATAATCGCTTATATCAAGCCATATTGGAAAACGCTCTGCCTTACATGGCAGGGGAAGCGCCATCGCCGATCTCGCTCGATGAGCTGGCAGAAGCGGAAATGGCAGCAATTGCTGCCAAGCTGTCTGCGGAACGGGGCGGGGCGCTTATCCGTATCCATGATATTCCATTAAGCGAAGTCGGCTATAACGGAGGTTTGTTTGCACAACAGTACAAAGCGATGAAATTTCCCGATCAGAAGTGAGTGAGCTTCGGCGAACTTCGAATTCGCTGAGTTCAGTCGGAGATCCGGCTGTATACTCGGCGAGGGATTTTAAACATTAAAAGCTCTTAGGATGAGGTTCTGCCTATCTTAAGAGCTTTTTTGTTACCACGCCAGAATTTATAAGTTTCCGAGCTTTTCGGAAATCTGAGATTCTATTTGGCGATAAAACTTCCTCTAAACGCGGTCGCTCATCCTCGAAGGACTCGATAGGCGTTTTTCTCATAATAATAGAATTGATAAAATTCCGGGGTGGAGCGCGAGATCAGTCATAGTCGCTAAGTTGTGCTAACGTGAGCGATAGCAACAATGGAACTCAGAGACCTTAACTCGGCGAATGGAGGGGTAAAGGCAGGGCTAACGGAACCAAGAGACTTTATTGGTTGATAATAAGGGGGATGGAGCGCGATTGGGTGGGAATAAGAACGCACAGTTCCGTTAAGGGTACCCAAACCGTTGATTTGGCGAAAATAACGTCGCTCAGTTCCCATCCTGGTCTACATTTATGCTTTATTGAGCTCGGCTGTTGCTGTAGCGCCGAATGAAGCATAAAGGATATTCATTTCATAGGATTTATACGCATTACGTCAGGTGCGGCATGAAAGGAGGATAAACCCGCAATAATGCTCATATTACATGCACCCGGACTCTGTTATGCTCAGCGATGATAACAATAACAGGGAGGGGTTATTCGCATGGTTGGTATTAGGTATAGGAAACAAGCGAAAATGCTGGTCGCTGCAATTCTCGTCTGGACGATGGCGCTTTCCGGGCTGTTGCAAGAGCCGCAGAAGGCAAGCGCGGCGGTGGCAATCACGATTGATTCACCGGAGAACGGCGCAACGGTAAACAGCGGTACGGTTAGAATATCGGGTACTTATGCAGGGCTTTATGATATTAAGCTGTTCATTAATGGTACAAGACAGGTGGACGCTCTTACATACGATCCAACCGGCACCGATTCCGGCACCTGGCATTATGATTTGGATACAACCGGTTATAGCGGAATGGTACAGTTGAGGGCGCGGGGGCTCGATACGTCGACCCGATACGGCATATGGAGCCCGGATATGCACATTAACGTTAGCAATGCCGCATCGGAAGCGCCGCTTGTAACAATTGCAAGCCCGCAGGAAGGGACTTCGCTAAGCGGCGTCGTGCCGATAGAGGTAGAAGTCCAATCGACGGCTGGCATTAGTCGGGTGGAGGTACGCATCAATGGCGGACCGTGGCAGGAGGCGGGGCAGAATAACGGGCATTATACGTTGAACTGGAATACGGATAGCTTATCCGATAGAATCGTGAGCCTGGAGGCTCGGGCCTTTAACGAACATGGGGCAGCGGGCAGAAGCTTAACGACTTATGCGCAGATTGGGTCTGGCATATTTGAAACTGTAAGCGTTAACAGTCAGGACAGAGCGATGTGGATTTGGGAAGCCGCGTCGTATAATATGCTGCTGAATCCCGGCTCCAGAAACGTACTGCTGGAGATGGCCAAGGATACGGATACCTTTCAATCCGAGCCCGTGAAGGTGTTGTATTTTGCGGTTGGCCCGTTTGCCGGCATGGATGTGATGGAAGACAGACCGGATTTGCTGCGCGATTTTATCGCATGGGCGCACGAGCATGGCTTTGAGGTGCAGGCCTGCATCGCGGGAGGAACGTCACCGCCTTATATGGGGGCTTATAGAGCGTTTCATGACGTAGCGATCGGGCACTTCGAGCAGGTGCTGAACTATAATTTGTCTTCCGATCCAACCGAACGTTTTGTTGGAGTCAATGTAGATATCGAACCTTATATTTCGCCGGATTTTGCGGATGTAAGCAAGTTTTTGCAGGTGGAGTATTTGGAGCTGGTCGAAAAAATGATTGAGAGGCGCGATGCATCCGGATTAAATCTATCGTTCGGACCCGCGATTCCGAGATGGTACGACACATCGGACCGCGCAAAGGATATAACATTCAACGGGGAAACCAAATGGCTCTCCGAGCATATTCAGGATATGGTGGACTATATTTCGATTATGAACTATCGAGACCAGGCGGAAGGCTCCGTCGGGCTGATTGAGCAAGCGCAAGGGGAAATCGATTATGCCAACGCGATCGGCAAGCCGAATTCGGTCGTAATCGGCGTTGAGACGCTCGACATTGCCAATAGCGGAGATCCGGAGACGATCACCTTCCGCGAAGAAGGCAGAGCCTATATGGAGTCCGAGCTCGACAAGGTGCACGCGGCCTTTGGCGGCAATCCCGCTTTCGGAGGAATTGCCATGCACCATTATGATTCCATCCGATGGCTGCCTTCGCATTGGGGGCCGGACGGGGTGTTATGGATGCCGTCTGACGACTCTGAGCCTCCCTCTGTTGTCAGTCGCCAAGCCTCCGCGCAGGCTGTTGATTATCAGACCGTAACGTTGTCCTATGGTCGGGCTTACGATAATTCGGAGATCGAAAATTATGTCATATACCGCAGTACAGTGCCCAATTTCACGGCAGGCGCCGAACAAGCCATCGGCACGGCCAGATCATTGTCCTATAAAGATACGGGCCTGCTGCCGGATACGACCTACTATTATAAAGTGGCTGCCGTAGACTTGCGAGGCAATGTAGGTCCTGCATCGGAGCAAGCGGTGGCAACAACCCGGCATACGGAGCTCAAGCCGATGATCGTGTCCTCGATGAAGGTGGAACGGTCGGGGACTGCGGTGTCAGCCGCTATCGCAATCTCCGATTACGCGACCGGTGTGCCCATCGCGGCCAATGTCGAGGGGAGATTTACTTATGCCGGAGGCCGCTATGTATCGGGACAGACGGGCGGTTCTTCCGTATCCTTCACTTCGGAAACGATTGGCGAAAACCATCTGGCAGGCTTTATGCCAAGACGCGTCACCGCAAGCGGCTATTACTGGGCGCAAGCCTACGACATGCCGCGAGCAGCCAATGTGTATCCGCGCGTTCGCCTTCAGAGCTTGGCCGTAAGCGACGGAGAACTGTCGGAGGGATTCGCGCCGGATCAGTCTCACTACAACTTGCAGGTAGACGCCGAAACAACATCGATTCGTATTACCCCGACCGCGGAGGAAGCGGGCACCGCGATTCTGGTAAACGGGGTTCCGGTTGCAAGCGGCGCCGCATCCCCGCCTATATCGCTGGGAGAAGAAGATACCATTATCGTTGTGCAAACGACTGCGCCTAATGCGGCTATGGACAGCTATACGATCACCGTACAGCGGTCGGAAGCATCGGTGGACAATGTATTCGTTGCCGTCGAGGATGCGCATGTGCATCAAAATCATCCATCAACCAATTATGGCGCTTCGGAATACTTGAACGTTATGGATATCCTGAATGCGGATGGCGGCGGAGATCAGCTTGCCTACTTGAAATTCGATTTGACCGGATATACGCAGCCCGTACAATCGGCGGACGTGCATGTCTATTTAGCTGAAACGCTTCCCAAAAAAGTGAAAATCGATGTCATCGGTTATCCCAACAGCAGCTGGAATGAAAATACGATTGTGTTCAACAACAGGCCGCTGCAAACGCCCCAAGCGCTGGGTACGATGGAGGTGCAGAACGCCGGCTGGTATTCGTTCGACATCGCCTCATTCGTCCAGAGCAGAATGGGGACCGGCAGCGATCAGAAAGTAACCGTTCGTTTCATTATTAACGATATTCCGAATTCCTCCGGGGCTTTGGTCCAGTTTCACTCGCGCGAGCATGCCGACAATCAGCCGTACGTGCTGGTGAATCCATCTTCGGACGCAACGCTCTCTAAGCTTGCGCTAAGCAGCGGCAGCCTTGATTCGCCATTCGATCCCGAGCTGCCGGCATATAAGGCGGTTGTAAGCGGCGTTGATCGGATTGCGGTTACGCCTGTCGCAACGAATAAGCACGCCGTCATCGAGGTTAATGGCGAAACGGTGTTAAGCGGAACCCCATCGCAAGAAATTCCGTTAGAGCTGGGAGAAAATCCGGCGATACGAATAGATGTGACCGCGCAGGACGGCACCGAACAACATTATACCGTCGAGGTTGTACGGCAAAGCGCAGGATCCGATTATTCCGGGGGCAGCGTCGTAATTCCGATATCATTCGCGGATGTTAAAGTGGCAGAGGGACTTATTCAAGCTACGCCTCATGTGACTTTTACGGAAAAGGATGGAAACGTAATCGGCAAGGTTGACATTAAGGAAGAAGCTGTCCGCCATGCCTTAAACAAAGCGGCCGAGTCTAATTCCGCTCTGCGCGGCATGACAGTTGCTGTAAGCGAGCGGGAGAGCGAAGGGCAAGCCGCTGGATGGGAGCTGCAAATTGCTCCGGGAGCATTGGCGCGGCTGAAAACTGCCGGCTTAACGCTGGAGCTGCTTGGACCGGGCTGGAGCCTGACTATTCCTCTGGAGGCAATGGCAGGTCTGGCAGAGCATAAGGAGCCTTTGGCTATTCATATTGCGGATTTGGATGCTGCCGCGCACGAAGCTGCGATAAGCCGGATGTCCTCCTCGCCGGTAGTCCGTTCTGAATTGGGCGGTAGTGAACCTTTGTGGCATTCTGATCCTCTGGTTGTAGAAACCAATTTCAGCGGCGAACCGATCGTCCTGACCTTGCTGCCGCGTAACGCCCAGGAACGGCTTCAATATACGAAGCTGGAAGCGGGACTAGGCGTATATATCGAGCACAACGATGGCGACGTTGCGTTCCAGCGGGGCACCCTTGTCTATGATGAATCCGGCCAATCGGCTGGCGTGCAAATCATGGTCGACAAATTCAGCACCTTTACGGTCGTTGCTCTTCCGCACAAGCCGGACGCTTATATTAACGGTTACGCGGACGGCACTTTCCGTCCGGATAACAACCTCGCAAGGGCGGAGTTGGCTGTGCTGCTGGACCGCTTGGCGGGCACGGATCCAAAGGGCGATACAGCAGAAGGGGATACTCAAAGTTCGGCGCTGTGGAAGGATGTCGGAAGCCACTGGGCCAAGAGCGCGATCGGGCGTTGGGCTGCCAAAGGATTATTCCATGGTTATCCGGACGACACCTTTAGACCGGATCAAGCTGTAACGAGGGCGGAGCTGGCGACGATCCTGTCGCGCTGGAAGAATCTTTCCCTTCCTGCGATCCCTGTGCAATTGTTCGCGGATACCAATGGACATTGGGCACAATCAGCGATTGAAGCAGGACATGCTGCAGGCTGGTGGAACGGCTACGGCGATGACAGCTTCCGTCCGGACCAATCCATTACGAGAGCCGAGACGATAGCTATACTTAACCGGGTGACGGGACGTATTCCGGCAGCCGAACCGATTAAGCTGCCTTGGACCGATGTCGCGCCGGAACATCCGTTTGCGGGCGATATCGCTGTTGCGACAGCAACTGAATAAATGAAATTGTAGCGGAAGGGGATCTGTGTCGTTGTGCGACATGGATCCTCTTTTATGGTGACTTTTATGGTGGCTTTTTTTATCTTTGACAAATCGCCAAATAGATAATATCTTATAAAAAGAAAGATCATATCATTAATGAAAGCTAGGATTGCGAGGCACTTATGAAAAAGCTGGCTCATGAAGAGATACTAGAGCAATTGCAAGAGCGAATCCGCTCCGGAGAATGGAAGCCCGGGGAACGTTTGCCGACGATGCAAGAATTGGCGTCGCAATACAAGCTCAGCCTGACGGCCGTACGCGAGGCGCTGCGCCTTCTTGAGAGTCGCAGGATTGTCAGCATCGAGCATGGCAGAGGGATTTTTGCCTGCAACGATCCTGGACTGCTCGATGATCCCGTGGCTCCGATCAGAGGGATGGAAACCCGTTCACTGCTTGAGCTGCTGGAAGCACGTCTCGCGATCGAACCTGAACTGGCGGCGTATTGCGCCAAACGATCGTCCGGGGCCCAGGTCCGGTCCATCCGCGAATTGGCGGATCTGATGGAAGACCAGATCGGGCGGGGAGAGGATCACTTCGCTACGGATGTTCAGTTTCACCAAGAGATCGCCGAAGGCGCCGACAATCCGTTGCTTGCACAGATGCTGTCCGTCGTGGCAGACCTGTCGGCGCAGGGAAGGAGGGAGACGGACAAGCTGCCCCATATGCGGGATAAAGCCGTCAGCTATCACCGGCTGATCGCGATCGCGATACAGGAGCGGGATGCGGAGCAAGCGCGAGCGTTAATGAAAGCCCATATTCAAGATATGATCAATACCATACAATCGAAAGGATGAGGAGCTTGAAAATCACGGGCATGGAGTTATTCATCGTTCCGCCGAGATGGTTGTTTCTAAAGATCGATACGGATGAAGGGATTGTCGGTTGGGGAGAACCGATCGTTGAAGGCAGAGCTCGCGCGGTAAAAGCAGCGGTCGAAGAATTGAGCGGGTATCTGATCGGCAAGGATCCCCTCGCCATCGAAGATCACTGGCAAGCGATGTACAGAGGAGGATTTTATCGGGGCGGTCCCGTGCTCATGAGCGCCATCGCGGGGATCGACCAAGCGCTGTGGGATATCAAGGGGAAATTTCACCAAGCCCCGATCTATCAGCTGATGGGAGGAGCCTGTCGTGATCGCATGAAGGTCTACTCCTGGATCGGCGGGGACCGTCCTTCCGATGTCGGGCAAGCCGCATTGCGCGCGCAGTCCCAAGGTTTTACAGCCGTTAAGATGAACGCGACGGAGGAATTGCAATATATCGATTCCTATCTCAAGATCGATCAAGTTCTGGAGAGAGTGGCTGCGGTCAGGGAGGCTGTCGGCCCTTATTTGGGCATCGGGATCGATTTCCATGGCCGCGTCCATAAACCGATGGCAAAAATTTTGGCGAAGGAGCTGGAGCCTTTCCGCCCGATGTTCCTCGAAGAGCCCATGCTTCCAGAGAACAACGAGGCGCTTCGGGACATTGCGGCCGTTACGCATATCCCGATCGCGACCGGCGAGAGGATGTTCTCGCGTTGGGATTTCAAGAAGCTGCTCGCGGACGGCTACGTCGATATTATCCAACCGGACTTGTCGCACGCAGGCGGCATAACAGAATGCAAGAAAATCGCGAGCATGGCGGAAGCTTACGACGTTGCCCTTGCGCCGCATTGTCCGCTCGGACCAATCGCGCTGGCTGCTTGCTTGCAAGTGGACGCGACTAGCCATAACGCGTTTATTCAGGAGCAGAGCCTGGGGATTCATTATAACCAAGGCAATGATTTGCTGGATTATGTCGTCGACTCGTCCGTATTCGAGTATGTGGACGGATGCGTCTCGATCCCGGACGGTCCGGGGCTTGGCATCGAAATCAACGAGGCGCATGTACGGAAGATGGCGGAAATCGGGCATGACTGGAAAAATCCGATCTGGCGCCATCAAGACGGCAGCGTGGCGGAATGGTAACGTCTAGATTTTGATTTTTAGCAACACATTCGTCCCGCTACCCGGCTTCGAGGTCAGGGTGACTCCGGCGCCGTTATCGCGGGAAAATAAGCGAAGGCGCTCGTGCACGTTATAGAGTCCGTAGCTTTCGACTTTGTTGTCTGGAGATGGAGGTTCGAGAAGCTGCGCGAGACGTTCGGGAGTCATGCCGACGCCGTCATCCCGTATCTCGATCGTTAGCCAGGGTCCTTCGAGTTTCGCGGATATGTCGATGGTCCCCCGCTTCGGCCGTTTCATATGGATGCCGTGCAGAACCGCGTTCTCTACAATCGGCTGCAAGGTTAGCTTTGGAAGCCGACAGGACAGCAACGTCTCTTCGACTTCGCAGAAGAGCTCAATGCCGCTGTCATCCCGAGTGTTATGAATGTGCATATAGGATCGAATCAATTGAAGCTCTTCGGCGAGCGTAACCACATCGCTGCCCTTGTTAAGGCTTAGCCGGAAGTAGGTGGATAGAGCCTCGATCAAGTCGCTGATCTCATCGGCTCCCCGGCGAATGGCCATCCAGTTCATGCTGTCCAGCGTATTGTACAAAAAATGCGGATCGACTTGCGCCTGAAGCGCCTTAAGCTGGGCATCCCGTTCGTGCAGCTTGGAGCGGTAAGACTCCGCCGTCAGGTCATGCACGGTTTGCACCATGCGCGAAATCGCGCTTTCGAGCTGCCGCAAATCGCCTTTCGGCTTTGGCAGGCTGCCGTCGAAATGCGCGGAGCCTTCGGCTTTGAGGGTACGGTTCATGTCCCGAACCCGCTTGGCCAGGCTTTCGGCAGCCGCCGCGAACGCAAGCACCAGGAAAAAGATAAAGACGATGGAGCCGATACCGAGCAACAAAACCGCTGACACTTTTGTCAGGACGACGCTTTTGCCGGAAAGCTCGGAAGTCGGCAGCTTGGCGACGATCGACCAATCCGTGTTCGGAATCCGGCGATAGAGGAAGGAGGTTGTTCCTTGGTCGTCCCGGAAGCTGCCTTCCTTCGATTTCGCTAACTGTTCCATCTGGGCTGCGGTCAGGTCGGCGGGCTGTCCTAGCCTGGCGGCATCCTGATGCGAGACAAGTCGGCGATCGTCGTCCACGACAAACACTTCTTGAGAGGACGACAAGGACACCCGACTTAAAATCTCCTGAATCATACTCACTTTGACGTCAACCGACAGCACGCCGATAACCGACTCGTAATGAAGCGGATCGTGAAGCATGCGCACGGCTGATATAACTTTGGCATCCGACTCCCCGAGATAAGGTTGAAGATAGGTCCCGCGCCAATAATTGCCTCCGTTGCGCGAAATCATGTTTCGGTACCAGGCGGCTTCGCGATCCAGGTCTTGCAACGAAAAGAAATGAATGTCTTCCCTCGAATACGTCAGTCTCGGGTCGACGAACAGGCGAATTCGGTGAATGCCGCGATTTCGTTCCAAGCTGACAAGCAGTTTCTCGAGCTCCTGGAAGTCCTCGAACTGTTCGTATGCCGGTTTTGTGGAACCGCTAAGATACTGAGCGATCCCCTGATTGGCGATTACGCTGTCGGAGACGCTCGCGACGTTATCCAGGCCGTTGGAGATATTGTACTCGGCTTGATTTAACGTCTGCAGCATCGAATCGCTCATTTCCCGTTCGATGATGCCGGATGTCTGTTGAAAATAGAGAAGAAACAGCAGGCAACCAGGGACCAGGACGACGACGATGTAGATCGCTATCGCTTTTTTTGTGATGCTCGCTCCGGAATAGGCCCGCAAATATCCCTTTAGCCATCTCCAGCCGTTCATAGTCCCCGCTCCCGGAATTCGCCGGGCGTGTAACCGGTTTGCTTCTTGAACAACTTTCCGAAATATCCCGGATCTTTGTAGCCGACCGCATAACAAACATCATACAGTTTGTTGGCCGGATCGGCCAACAGCGCCTTGGCGGCGGCAATCCGCGTCTCGATGATGTATTCGTTAAGCGTTCTCCCCGTCTCCTGTTTAAACAGCAGGCAGACATAGGTCGTGGTCAAGTATACGGAAGCGGCTATTTGGGCGTTCGTCAAGTCTTCCGCATAATGCTCTTCGATATAACGGCAAATTTGCGCCACGACGTTGTGCGTTTTATTTTTGCGCTTGTCCGATATTTCCGCATAGGCCAGATTTAAATGACGAACGGCTTCTTCGCGAAGCTCGGCTACCGTCTCCGCCGATACGATCGCCTGCCATAACCGGAGCTCGCCGTCCTCCAGACTTTCGGCGGGCAGGTTCATCTCCCGCCGCAATTCGGCGCACACCGCCAGAAGCTGAGCCCCTGCAATCCGGGTCCGGAAGATGGCGTTTGTTTCCTCGCCGCCTTCGAACGCTCTTTCTGCCGCCAGACGCAGGGCATCCCGGTCGGATCCCTTTAACAATGCGGCAATTTCTTTCGGTTCGAGCTCCTCGCCTCCCCCGTTGGTACCGGTTGAGGGATTGTAGATGAGTCCGTCCATCGAGATAATCTGGTTTTTCCCGACATACCATTTATGCTCCGAAGCCCGTGCGGCCTCACCATAGGCGTGTGGCAGTTCCTCCCAACGTTCCGCCGCCGGTCCTACTCCGATCGTCACTTCAAGCTTTAACAGCCGGTTGATCTGTTCTTTGACTCGCTGTATCAACGCAAAGAAGCCGTCTTCTTCGTCATCCGAGGCGAAGTGGACGATGCCGGCGTACTCCCCGGTCCGTACCTCGAACGCATGTCCTGGATAACGCTCGTTCAACACATCCTCGATGATGTTTAAAAGGGCAAACGCTTGCAACTGTCGTTCTTTCTCCGGCAGCGCTCCGATTACTTTGCCGTAATCGTCTATACGGATGGCGAAGACGCCAAGTCGGAATGGAGAAACGGGCAGCCGTATGCCAAGAAACTCGAATTTGTTCCTTAACGCCTCCAAATCCTTGGCCCCGTCCAGGACGAGAGCGGCCAGATGCCGTTCCCGCAGAAGCGGGATGCTTTGGTTCAGCTTCATATGCAGCCCGTTCAGCGTCCTGATTTCTTCTTCTTCCGCATCCAGCTTGTCGACGAGTCGCCGAAGCAGCTCGGTCAGCTCGCCCAGACGCACGGGCTTCAATAAGTAATCGACGGCCTCAAGCCGTATCGCCTTCTTTAAATAGTCCAGATCGCCGTAACCGCTAATGAACACGAACTTCGCCGGATGGCCTTCTTCAGCGAGCCGTTCGGCCAGCCCGATTCCGTCCAAATGCGGCATCCGCACGTCTGTCAATACGATGCGGACGCCCTTTGTTTCGCGGATCGCCCGCAATGCCATCTCCCCGTCTTCGGCTTCCCCGGCCACTTCCAATCCGAAGGCAGACCAATCGACGCATTCCCGCAGACCGGAGCGAACGGAGCTTTCATCGTCCACGATAAAGAGCTTGTACATGTCATCATTCCTCCCGAACGAGTTAAAACTATACAGTAGCACCGTAAAATCGTAATCCGCTCCTCTATAACCGATCGAGGTTAGCCGTTACAATTTGTTCAAGGGGAAATCACTCAACCCCATTGTAAGGCGAATCATAAAATGGTGTAAAGTCTGACGGAGAGGATGGTAGAAGATGAAGGAGTCCGAAGCAGTGACGGGACCACTTCCGCCTTCGATGGCGGCAGGCCGCCGCAAGCCGGACGGCCAACGATTTTGGCGCTATTTCCGGATGAATTACGATCTTTATCTGATGTGCTTGCCGGGACTGGTTTTCCTGGTCGTGTACAAATTTGTTCCATTGCTTGGCTTATCGCTGGCTTTCAAGGATTTTAACCTGTTTGCGGGCAACAACATCATCGATTCGATCATGGCAAGCCCTTGGGTCGGCATGAAACACTTTAACCGCATTTTTGAGGACGAAGCTTTCCTGAGGGTCATCAGCAATACACTGATCATCAGCTTGTACAAGTTAGTGTTCCTGTTTCCGATCCCGATTCTCGTCGCAATCTCGCTAAACGAACTGAGAATCCGCTGGATGAAGCGCTGGGTCCAGACGATCGTGTATTTACCGCATTTCCTGTCGTGGGTCATTATTTTCGGTCTGTTCTATTCCTTGTTCGGCTCCTACGGCATGATCAACAAAGTGATCGAAGCCGTCGGCGGTCAAAGCATCAGCTTTTTCTCCGATTCGTCATGGTTTCGTTCCCTGCTCGTCTTTACAGAAGGGTGGAAGGAAACCGGATGGAACACCATTCTGTTTCTGGCGGCAATGACGGCCATCGACCCGCAGCAGCAGGAGGCGGCGCTCATAGACGGGGCAGGCCGCTTTAAACGAATCTGGCATATTACGATTCCCGGCATTATGCCTGTCATCATGCTCGTCCTGGTTTTGCGATTGGGACAAATTTTAAACGCCGGATTCGAGCAGGTTCTGGTCATGTACAATCCGGCGGTGTACGATGTCGCGGACATTATCCAAACGTTTGTTTACCGGATCGGACTCGGTAAGATGGATTTCAGCCTGTCGACGGCCCTTGGCTTATTCGAATCGGTTATCGCATTCATACTGGTGTACTCCAGCAACCAGGCCAGCAAACGGTTTCTGGGGAAAAGCATCTGGTAGCCCGGGGACGGGAGAAGGGAGAACCATTTCATGAATTCTATTCGCAACCGATCGGACCGATGGTTCGACGCCGTCAACAATGTGCTGATCGTCGTTGTCGGGCTCATCTGTCTATTGCCCTTCCTGCACGTGCTTGCGAAGTCGTTCAGCGATCAAGCGTCCGTCATGGGGAATAAAATTACGTTTTACCCGATCGGCATGCATCTCGAAGCGTTCCGTTTCGTGTTTGCGCATACCCGGTTTTTCGAAGCGCTGCAGGTGACTTTGCTCGTAACGATCATTGGCACGGCGCTCAGCCTGACAATTACGATATTGGCAGCCTATCCGCTATCCAAGCCCGAATTCAAGGGTCGCAAGCCGATTTTGCTGCTGTACGTATTCAGCATGCTGTTTTATGGCGGTATCATTCCGGGTTACATCCTGATGAAGGAGCTGGGACTGCTCAATACGATCTGGGCCATGATCGTTCCGCTGCTCGTCGTGCCGTTTAACCTGTTCGTCTGCAAAACGTTTTTCGAGGGCATTCCGGAAAGTATCGAAGAATCCGCCAAGATCGATGGAGCGACGAACTTGCGAATCTTGCGATCGATCGTGCTGCCGATATCGTTGCCGGTCATCGCGACTCTAGGCATTTTCTATGCTGTCGGCTACTGGAACAATTATTTTCACCCGCTGATTTATATCAGCTCGGTCGATTTGAAGCCGCTTCAGCTGTTTTTGTACGAAACGATTGCGAACACGGAGGAGCTGTTGCAGGAACAGCCGGATACGGTCAGGCTCAGCATGGCGCCCGAAGGTTTTCGCGCTGCGACCGTTATTTCCTCGATAGTGCCTATATTATTGGTATATCCATTTCTGCAGCGTTATTTTGTGACTGGGATGACGCTCGGATCGGTTAAAGGTTAGGTTTTGAGGCAAAGTGCCTTACTATAAAAAACAGGGGCTACAAAAAGGGAGGCTAATCATCTATGTTATCCAATCGCATGAAATGGATGAAAACAGCAATTGCCGGGATCGCGGCATTAACCGTGCTTGCTGGATGCTCGGGGGGAACGGGGCAGGAAACCGGTCAGGGCGGAACGAGCCCATCGTCTTCGCCTTCGGCGGAAACCGGAGGAGCGAAGCCGAAACTGGAGGTTCTTGCTTTTAACGTCGGTTTCGACCCGAACAACGATCCTGTCGCCAAAGACATCGAAGCAACGACGGGGTATAAGATCAACTATACGCTTTTGCCTAAGGATAATCCGGAGGAAAAGCTTAATATCGAGGTTGCATCCGGCGCGAACTACGACATTCTCACGTTAAACCCGCCGCAGTTTTATACGCTGGTCGCCCAAGGCGCGCTTCAGCCGATCGGAGATTTGGTCGACCAACACGGAGCGAACCTGAAGGAAGGAATCTCGGAATCTTCCTGGGAGCTTGGCAGATACAACGGAGAGTTGTACGGCATTCCGCAGAAAAACGAACGCGCCAACATCGAGCAGACGATGATCGTTCGGCAGGATGTGCTGGATGAGCTTGGTTTGAAAACGCCGGAAACGCTTGACGAGTTCTACGAAACGCTGAAAACGATCAAAGCAAAGAAGCCGGACATGATTCCGCTTACGGGGAACGGAATGAACGTCCCTATGGTCTGGAGCGCGTACGGCATCTATACGGCGTGGTCCGAAGTGGACGGACAATTGCTGCCGCGAATTAAGCACCCGGCAATGGAAGAGTATTTTGCCTTCATGAAGAAACTGTTCGACGAAGGTTTGGTCGATAAAGACTGGCCGATCAATAAATCGGCCCAAGCCCAGGAGAAGTTCATCAGCGGTCAGGCAGCGATGATCTCGGGCGACTGGAATCTGGCCTCGAATATGAACGATGCATTTAAAACGAACGTGCCAGATGGCAAAATGGGTTACATCTCGCCTTTGCAGGGACCTGACGGATCGGCCGGCGTGGAAATGGCCGACAAGCTGATCTATGTGCATGCGATTCCGAAGTCCTCTAAAAATGCCGAAGAAGCGATCAAGTTTATGGACATGAAGATGGAGAAAGACAACTTCACGTTTCTGACGTTGGGCGAAAAGGGTGTTACGTTTAACGAGGAGAACGAAGTATATAGCCCGATCATGCCGATTTTTACGGAAAAACGAGGCAGCGCGTACTTCTTCCTCAACGGCATTCGTGAAGTCGAGTATGCGGAAATGTGGCTGGCGCGTCTTCGCCGGACGCCGACTTTGTTCGAAGCTTTTAATGCTATAAATAAGGATTTCGACAAATATGCGAAAGTCAATCCGATCGCGTTTATGCCGCCAATCGAAGCCGTCGGCAAAAACTTGCCGAGCCTGACTCAAATGGAGAACGACTTCTTCCTGCAGGTGCTGCTCAGCGGCGAGAAGGTCGAGAACTTCGACAAGTTCCTCAGCAAATGGGATTCGTCCGGAGGCAGCGACGTAATAAAAGCGATCAACGACTGGTACAGCACAAAAAAATAGAGAATACGTTGCACTTGGAAGGAGCGGCATGAAAATGAATTATATTGAAGAAACGGCCCGGCGCATTCCCGTAACGGCGGAACCTGATGTGCTCGTCGTGGGGGGAGGCCCCGCGGGAATCGGCGCCGCGGTAGCCGCCGCCCGCAACGGAGCAAAGGTATTGCTGCTTGAGCGGTACGGATTCGTCGGCGGCAATCTGACGGTAGCAATGGTCAATCCGATGTTTACGTTCCATGACGTTAACGGCAATCAAGTTATCCGGGGCGTAGCCGGCGAACTGGTTGAACGGCTGGTTAAGAAGACGGCCTCTCTGGGCCATGTCACGGATTTGACGTTTGATAATGCTTCGATGTCTCCGTTCGATCCGGAAGGCATGAAGCTCGTGCTGTTCGAAATGCTGAAGGAGGCCGGCGTCGAACTGATGCTGCATACCACGTTCGCCGACGCCTACGCGGAAGACGGCAGGATCATCAGCGTTATCGTCGAAAGCAAATCGGGACGGCAGGCGATTCGGGCAAAAACGGTAATCGACTGCTCGGCGGACGCCGACGTCGCCGCGAGAATCGGCGCTCCTTTTGTCAAAGGACGGGAGTCGGACGGGGCGATGCAGCCGGTAACGCTGTTCTACCGGGTGGCCGGCGTCGATGTTGGCCGGTTAAAAGCCTGGATGAAAGACAACCGGCAGCTGCTCAAAGATTCGCCAAGCGACGAAGAGATAGACGCGCAAAGCGCGCTGGCGTTTCTCGGGATGAAGGAAATTATTCAAGCGGCGGTCGAACGCGGGGAGTATCCGAAAGATGCCGCGCCGCGGATTCTGATGTACGAGCTTCCGCGAGAAGGTCAATTTGCAGTGAACTGCACCCGCCTTCAAGGCATCGACGGCACCAATGTCATGGACCTGACGAGGGCAGAGATCGAAACGAGGCATCAGGCGTGGGCTGTGACCGAATTCATGAAACGGAACATCGGCGGATTCGAGGACGCCTACGTGCTCGATACAGGCGTGCAGGTCGGCGTTCGCGAAACGCGGCATATCGTCGGGGATTACACGATGACCGAGGAAGACGTGCTGAACAGCCGGGCGTTCGAGGATGGCATTGCATGCGGCACGTTCGCCATCGACATTCACCCGCCGGAAGGAGAGCAGCAGGTGTTTACCGGTTCGGGCAAGGCGGTCTACGAAATTCCTTACAGCAGTTTGCTTCCCCAAGGAGTCGATAATTTGCTCGTAGCCGGGCGCTGCATCTCGGCGACGCATAACGCGTTTGGTTCGGTTCGCGTCATGGCGACGGCAATGGGCATTGGGCAAGGGGCCGGAACCGCGGCGGCTCTGGCTGTTAGCCGGAGGCTTAACACTCGGGAAGTTCCAGTGGCGGATGTTCGAAGCTTGCTGATCGAACAAGGCCAATACCTGCTCGGGGCCGAAGGCGTGGAGGACCGGGTCGACGGCGGCTTGCGCCTGACGAAGACGGAGGGATCTGGCAGCACGGCGAGCCACCATAATCCATTCGTGAAGATAAGCGGCGGCCAAAGGGAGGACAGTTAGATGAAGGCTAGCGTTACGGTGAACATGCATGAACGGATAGGGGAGATCAACCCCTATATATACGGTCAATACTTCGAACATCTCGGCAATTGCATGTACCCGTCCGTATGGGACGGAGACTCGCCCAAGTCGGATAATCAGGGTTTGCGGCAGGACGTCATCGAGGCAGCCCGGGAACTGGGCGTTCCGGTCATCCGATGGCCGGGAGGATGTTATGTCGACCTGTACGACTGGAAGGACGGCGTCGGCCCTAGCGGGCAGCGGCCGGTTCGTCCGAATTGGCACTGGGGCGGCTTGGAGTCGAACCGGTTCGGAACGGACGAATTTCTGAGCTGGTGCGAGCAAGTCGGCGCCGATCCCTATGTAAACGTAAATCTGGGAACAGGTACGTTGGTCGACGCTTTGCGCTGGATGGACTACTGCAACGGCACCGAAACGGCGGATGCACTGTGGCGCAAGGAAAACGGGCGCGAGGAGCCTTATGGCGTCAAGCTCTGGGGCATTGGCAACGAAACATGGGGGGACTGGGAGGCAGGTAATCTCGGCGCTGATGAATATGCGGCCAAGCTGGCCAACTGGGCGCAGTTCACCAAGAAGTACGATCAACAGCTGCAGTTGCTGGGCGTAGGGTCCTACGAAGGGAACGACGAGGAGTGGGACCGGAAGGTCATCGAAGCCGCAGGCAAATATCTGAGCTATTTGACGATTCATATTTATGGCTGCTCCATCGACCGGGAGAGCTCGAACGAATATTATCCGATTGCCTTTACGCCGGTGTACTTCGAGAACCAGCTGCGCAAGATGATCAGCACGCTGGAAACGACGTTAAGCAAGATGCACAAGAAGCCTGAACACCCGATTCGTCTTTCCTTGGACGAATGGAACATTCGCCATTACGAAGAGAATCCGTCGGGCCAGGAAGGTTATTCGCTCAATCGCAACAGCCCCCGCAATCTTCAAGATTCGATATTCGCGGCGGGAATCTTTCATGCGATGATCCGGCTTAGCCCGCATGTGGGCATGGCGAACTACGTGTTCCTCGTCAACGGAAACGGCATTATGAACGTGACGGAGGACGCCGTCATTAAGACGCCTTTATATCATCTGTTCAAGCAATATCGGGAGTGGATGGTAGGCGATAGCGTGAGCGTCGATGTACAATCTCCGTCGCGTCTGACGCCGGTGCCGCAAGTGAGCAATCCGGAATACAGCGCAGAGCTGGAGCGGAAGCATCAACCTGTCTCCTCGCCTTATATCGACGCCGTTGGAGCCATCGGGGAAGATGGTAGCCTGCGCGTGGCGATCGTGAACCGTCATCTGGAGGAGAGCTTCGAGCTTGCGCTGGGCATTCCGGAAGGATTCGAGAGCGTCGCGACCGTATGGTCGCTGCATCATCCTAATATTCACGCTTCCAATACGCCGGAGGCTCCGGAGCAGGTCGTTCCCGTTACGCGCGACGCTGTATCCGTCGAAAACGGGCTTCACGTATCCGCTCATAGCGTGATTCTGCTTCGGTTCGAGAAAATGTAAGTCATTAGGTTTGCAAGAAAGGACCTCGAATTCCACTGTAAAGTGGGGGATGAGGTCCTTCGTTATATTAGGAAATGATGCAACTCAAAGGGGTGCACCATTGTACTCGAAATATCATACACATTCGCACCAGTTGCGACTCTACAGCACCATTGTACTCGAAATTTCATACACAATCGTATCAGTTGCGCCCCACTAGCAGCATTGTACTCGAAATTTCATACACATTCGCATCAGTTACGCCCCAATAGCAGCATTGAACTCGAAATTTCATACACAATCGCATCAGTTGCGCCTCTACAGCACCATTGTACTCGACATTTCATGCACATTCGCATCTGCCGGCGGCACAAAAGGTTAAAAAATCTAACAGACACCAGCGACGTTATTTGTCCGATTTTCGACTTCTCCTCAATCTAAAGGACAGGAACAACGCTATTTGGTTGTTAGGGAGCCAATTTTCGCAAGGATGCTGCCAATAAGGTCGTGTATGTCCGATAGATTTTCGAAAACCTAAAAAATCGAACAATAGCGTCATTTATGTCCGATAGGCGCTGAGTGACTGGGCGCTTTGAGTTTTTGAATTACCTTCAGGTGATTTTGTTCGAAAATCAGACTTAACGTGGGGCTTAGTTGAAGGAGCGAACAGATCTCAACGACGCTTTTGTTCGTTTTTTGTTTGAAACAAACTTCGAGCATCGAATAGGGAGGGGGAACAAAGAAGCCCCGATCGATGAGGTATAAACGTATGCTTCGTTTTCACTAGTTGGGTTGAGCGCCTAATGAGGTATAAACGTATGCTTCGTTTGCCCCATAGTCGGGTCGAGCCCCGAATGAGGTAAAAAAGTATGCTTCGTATTTCTTCTCCCCATTGTTTATTAAAAGTTAATCATTTCCCAACACTTTGTTTATTGATTGAAAGCCGGCTATTCACAACTGCAGTTTATGATTAGAAAAGTCATAGACAGCCTGTGGCCACAACAATAAGGGGGGATTTCTGCAACGTGGAAGAATATGTTCTGCAAACCCGGCAGTTGACCAAACAATATCCGAAACATACTGCGCTGGCACAAGTGGAGCTGTCGATCCGTAAAGGCAGCATCTATGGATTTATCGGACAGAATGGTGCGGGCAAATCCACACTGATGCGAATTATTTCGGGCTTGGCCTTCCCCAGCTCCGGCAGCTTCGAGCTGTTTGAGCAAAGTTCCGCAAGCGGCATTGTTCAGGCGCGCAAGCGCATGGGGGTCACGATTGAAAGTCCCGCGCTGCTAACTCATCTGACAGCGAGAGGGAACATGGAGGTCCGCCGGCTTCAGAAGGGCATTTCCGATAGAGCAAGCCTCGATAAACTGTTGAACATTGTTGGCCTGGACCGTACGGGCAGCAAGCCGGTCAAGGAATTCTCACTGGGCATGAAGCAGCGACTCGGCCTGGCTATTGCATTGCTTGGAGACCCGGAATTTCTTATTCTCGATGAACCGACAAATGGCCTGGATCCTGTTGGCGTGATGGAATTAAGGCAGCTCCTGACCAGGCTTAACCGGGATACCGGCTTGACCATCCTGATCTCCAGCCACATTCTCAGCGAGCTCCATCTGTTGGCTACCCATTACGGCATCATTCATCAAGGGAAGCTGCTGGAGCAATTGACTGCGGGGGAGTTGAATGAGAAATGCCGCCAATACCTTCATATCAAGGTCGATGATTCGGATCGGGCTGTAGAGGTTTTAATGGATCAGGCGCCGGCAAAGATCAATAGAATGCCCGACGGATCCATTCGATTATACGAATCCACTGAGCGGCCGGGCGCGATTTCTTCCTTGCTGGCAGGTTCCGGGTTGGAGATTGAGCAATTTATGCCTGTGAGCGAAGAGTTGGAGCGTTATTTCATCCAGAAGATCGGAGGAAACAGCCATGATTAATCTTATCCGCTCCGAATTGTACAAGCTGCGCCATGATCCGCTGTACCAAGCCTTGCTGATGGTCATGATTTTTGCTCCGATTATGTTATATGCGATGTTCTACTTTGTCGGGAGCAATTCCGGAAAACCGCCAATGACCGGCATTCAATCCTTTGTTGTCGGAGTGCAGGCCAATCAGATCTTATTAAAAATATCTTTAGGTATTCTGGCAGGCTTTTTTATCTCCAAGGAGTATGCTTCCGGTGTCATGAAGGTCGTCTGCTCAACCGGCTACTCGCGTACTCGGATTTATTTGGCGAAGCTGGCCGCTTTTATGTTGGGTGCTGTGGCCTTGTCTCTTCTTTGTCCGTTAATATCGATGGCGATCGGGAGCGTCGTTAATGGCTTCGGCAGCTTAACGGAAATCACCGCTGCTGTTTATATAGGGAGAACATTGGCTTTAACTGCATTGTTTGCCACAGCATTCACTGCGCTTGTCGCTGTACTGGCGATCTGTTCTACGGAAGCCGGGGTGACGGTCGGGGCTGCATTGCTGTTTTTTCTTTTTTTTGATCAAATCTCCGAATCATTGGCAGGACTTATTCCGGTTTATAGAACGGTCTATGACCATTCTGTATTCAAGCTGTTTCTGCAGATGATGGAATACCGGATCGCCGGTGAACAAGTTTTGCTGTCAGTCCTTGCAGCATGCTTGACGGCGGCTGTCTTTGTGCTGTTGGGAATGTTTGCTTTCAATAAAAAAGAAATTAAGTGACTTTCGATAACGGGATTTCGGGAGGTGATCGTTTTGATCAAACGTTTGATGTATATAGGCCTTATTGTCATTGCTGCATTAATGTTGCTCATTATGGTAGTTGGAATCGAGTGATAATCTGATCCGTTTTACATCCACATCACCATCTTTTATGATAAAGGGGAGTGCATCAACCAAAGGAGTCGTTCGTATGCAAGGCGCCAAAATTATGATTGTAGAAGATGAGCGGGAAATTGCCGATCTGATGAAGGATTACTTGGAGGCAGAACAATTCGAGGTGGTGCTGTGTGAAGATGGTGAGCAGGCTCTCCGTTTATTTAGACAGTTGTCCCCCCATTTGGCCATATTGGACATTATGCTTCCCAAGTTGGACGGGATGGAACTCTGCCGAATGATCCGTGCCGAATCACAGATTCCTATTATCATCCTGAGCGCAAAAAAAACAGATTCAGATAAAATAGTAGGCCTCGGTCTGGGAGCGGACGATTATGTGGTTAAGCCCTTTAGCCCCAGCGAGGTGGTAGCCAGGGTAAAGGCACAGTTAAGAAGGAGCAATCAGCTCTCGCGTCCGCCGGAGCCCACGGATGTTATCGTCTGCAGGGATCTGGTTATCCATCTAAGGGCTTATGAGGTGACCGTCCGCAACTCGCCGGTACATTTCTCCGCCAAGGAGTTTGAGGTGCTGCGATTTTTGGCGCGCCATCCCAATCAGGTGTTCACCCGCGAGCAGATCTTCGCAGACGTGTGGGGCTACGATCAGTACGGCGATATGAATACAATTACCGTACATATCAAGAAGATTCGAGAGAAGATTGAAGCGGATCCGGCCAATCCTGTCTACCTGAAGACGGTGTGGGGGATCGGCTATAAGCTGGATGGGAGCGGGCGATGAGAACAGGTCTGCGGTTTAAGCTGATATCCTCCCTGGTCATCGTTGCCGTCGTGCCCATTCTCATTTTGGGATTAGTCGGATCGATGGATTCCGGGAACTCTGGAGCGGGCAATGTTATGTATACGAATATAATGATAGGGATTACGGCTCTGATCCTCATCCTTGTGGGTATTTCGGTCATGCTGGCAAAAATCATTTCGCGAGACATCCTGGTGCCCTTAAAGGAATTGAGTACCGCCGCGGATAACATTGTGCGGGGGGACTATGAGTTCCGGGTTGCTTACCGTGGGAACAATGAAATGGGCCGCTTTAGTGAGGCCTTCGAGGTGATGAGATCGAAGCTGCAGGAGTCTCTGGAACAGCAGCGCTTTTCCGAGCAGGCGCGCAAGGAGCTTATTACAACCATTTCCCATGATTTGCGAACGCCGCTCAGCTCCATCAAAGGTTATGTGGAAGGTTTGCAGGATGGTATCGTCCATGACAAAGCAAAGTATGAGAGGTATTTGGCCATCATCAAAAACAAGACCGTAAAGCTGGACAGCCTGATCGAGGAGCTGTTTCAGATTACGCAGCTGGAGTCCGGGCATCTGATCATGCAGGCTGAGCTGGAGAACAGCCAGGAGCTGCTGGAGGATTTGATCCGGCCCTTCGAGCTGGAATTTATGGATCTCAACGCTGAGCTGATCGTTCACCGGCCATTTCCGGCATTGCCGGTTCGAGCAGATCGTGTCCGAATTGCCCAGGTTTTCGATAATTTGTTGGGCAATGCATTAAAGTATGCCGGTGCCGGCGAATCTAGCATCACAATCTCTGCTGAAATGGAAGCTTCGTTTGTCCGTATCCGGGTGGGGGACAATGGAAGCGGCATAGCGGAGGAGGATCTGCCCCATATTTTCGATCGCTTTTACCGTGGGGACAAATCTCGCTCCAGCAAGTATGGAGGATCGGGACTGGGCCTCTTTATATGCAAAAAAATCATAGAGGTTCATGGGGGCACGATCTCTGTAAGCAGTCGGCTGGGAGCAGGGAGCCTATTCGAAATCAGCCTGCCTGTTGTGGAGACGGCAGGGCGGTAATTGTGTCCACCCGTGGGGCTGTCCCAAAAGCCAATTTGTGTTTTTTAGCCTCAAGTTAAGTCGGATCTTTTCAAGAAGGACCTCATCCCACTTTACAGTGGAATTTGAGGTCCTTTCACGTATAAAACGGAACGTTCCCTTATCATTCGAACACTTTTGGGACAGTCCCTTCCTATTATACCTTCCAAGAGAAGCTTGGCATCCGACATGAGTCGATTGCAGGACTGGACGGGCTGGGTTGGAACGAGATCAATCCATCTGCCGCACTGTCCCCATAAACAATATCGCATCTGTACGCTCATCGTGGATGGCGAGGAAGAAAGGACGGTCGACTTCCATCTCGAACGTATTGGAGGGGGCGGACGTCACTTCCATGCCGATACTTGTCACCGCTCCAGCCTCCGTGCCTTGTTCATTCACTTCAATGAAGGTCTTGTGTTTGACTTCTCCGATGTAAACATTGTTGTCGTGCGAGATCATCGGCGAGAAATCTGCCCGATTCGGATCAAATGCCGTCTCCATTCCCAGTGCCTTCAAGGTATCATTCAAGGTGATTTCGTATTCCATCTTGAATCGCGGCAGCCGCAGCTGGCCTATAGCAGGCTTGAATTGGTCCAGCCACTTCTTCCACTGTGCTGCAGACAAACCATCCAGGAAGGCGTCAAGGTTGTTGTCCTCATCCGGGAGAAAAACAATCATGCTCATGTTTCCGCCATTATAAGGAATACGGACAGCTTGGAAGCCTTCTCCACTGAGATGGCTCAGCTTGCCGTCTTTGAGCATCATCGGCACTTCCTGCAGCGATCCATCGGCATTCGTAAACGGGCGGGCTTCCGTAAGGTCCTCACTGAACGAGCTTGCCCAGTTGGCTTTGAAATAGATGGTATTGAGCAGGAAAAGGATGGCGTTTTCCTTAATCGGCGCTTTGATTATTTCGTTTATCTTGCCAGCAGTTTGCTCACGCACCCATTTGTTGATCTTATCCGCCGATTGCGCATCCTGAAAGTCGAGCGACTCCATCTCTGCATTAAAATGGTCCTTGTTCGTCTGGATGAATTCTTTATTAAAGCTCAAGTCTTCTTTTGCCCAGAGCGAGTTGGCAACGGAGAGCTTGATTTCTTCCCCGCTATGGGAGAGCAGATCCAGCAGGACTTCATAGCCGCGGTTGCGTGCCTCGGCATCCATGCCTTCCAGATGCAAAACCTGGTTCATCGCGTTGAGCGTGTCCCCGCCCGCCCCATTGAGGGTCATCGCCAGTGCGGTAGCAATGCTTGCGGGAGAGAGGAAGTCATTGCTTCCCGCGTACGTGTCTGCCTTGCGGACTTCATCGTACAGGTCGAAGGCGAAGGCAAGCTGGGCTTTCGCTACCGCCGCATCATAGTCGTCTATCGTATAGGCTGCCTGTTCAATGCCGGAGTCCTCGTTAGACACTTCATACGAGCTATTGCTGTTACTCGGTTTATTGGTTTGATTCAGACCGTTTGGGCTTTTGGCGCCTCCGCACCCGCTAAGCAACAGTAAGGCGGATAACCCGACTATCATCCACGCCGAGTCCCTTTTTCTATTTCTTCTCATCGGTTAAACCTCCTTGCATCTTCTTCCATTATAGACGGAACGCAAGGCGGAGAGGTTGCGGCGGGAAAACGCATCGGGGAAGCTGTCGTTTTAGGATTTGATGTCCATTTCGGAAATTGCAGATCGAAATCGGGACTTTTGAGGGCGGTTTCAGCTTTTGACGATTTATCCAGTATCCATCTTTGTATATAAAAGAGGGAGAGTTTGCTCGATAAATGGGAGAACTCTTAAATCCGAAATGCCGGAGCGGGTCCGCGCCGGGAGACGAGGGGGAGTAAAATTGACTTTAACCAAGTTGTTCGGAACGAAAGCAGCAGGCCGAGGCCGCACATCCAGAAAAGCTGTACATATTATGCTGGCGGCGATGCTGGCTGTCGGATCTGTCGCCGCGTTGCCGGCGGATACGACTCAGGCTGAACCTCAGGCAGGAACGCCGGGAGGAGTAGACGCAGCCGCGCTCCGACTGTGGCTGGAGGCTGACCCGGGCAGGGTAACACGTGTCGGCAACGATGTAACGGTATGGAAGGACAGCAGCGGCAACGCTCACGATCTCGTAAATGACGGCAGTATTGAGGCGATTAGCAGCCGTACCAAGCCAAGCTACGTGCCTGAACATCGCGATTTGAACAATCAGCCGGCAGTGAAATTTATTCGTTCGGGATCAGGCAGCATCCTTCAGGATGCGGACGGCTTGTTTGCGGACGGGGAAGAGATTGACGGCGCAAGCGTCTATACGGTAACCGGAGGTTTGGGAGCGATCGACAACTCGCTGATTTTCAATCAAGTCTTGTCGCGAGGGGGATTCGGCGCGCATATTCCGCATAAAAACGGTTCGACAAGCGCAACCTTGGGGTCTGTTCTGTGGGATTCCGGCAGCAGAATGACAGACAGCTCGCATCAGCGGTTAACAGCGGGCGATCAGGTGTTTTTGTCCCAATATAATATATGGGGACTGCATCACAATGCCAATTCGGACGTCAACGGCTCCGTCTACCAGTCTGTTGCCCGTGACGGCGTGACAATCGGCCAATCGAATACGCCTCTGCGTCCGTTCGTCGGCTCCGGCGGCGCTATGTCGCTCGGCGCGGCCGCATCGAACGGCTCGGGCTTTAACGGCTACATGGGTGAGTTTATCGTCTTTACGGAAGCGCTTACGGATGCGCAAAAACGCCAAGTCGAGACGTATCTGGCGATCAAATACGGCTTGACTCTGCCAGCGGGAGATTACTTAAGCGCCGGATCGGCGCCGCAGACTGTATGGGACTCCGCTTCTCATACGGGTTATAGTCACAACATAGCGGGTATCGGACGTGATGAGATCGGCGCTCTGGATCAACGGCAGAGCCGCAGCGGCGCTGGCGGAGCGAACGCTGTGCAGGTATTGATCGGCACCCCGGAAGGGGAAACGCTCGCGGACAAGCAGTATCTGCTATGGGGCGACGATGGCCAAACGGCTGATCCGATGCCTTACGGCTCCGGCCATATGCGCCTCAGCCGCACATGGAAAGCGCAGAATACAGGGGAGGTCGGCCATGTGCGGATCGCGATTCCCCGCAATGCCATGCCACTCGGAGGTTTGCTGCTGACGAGCGCTTCGAGCGACGACTGGACCCATGCGACGGAAATTCCTCTGACGGAAGTAACGCTTCGCGGCGAGTCCTATTATGCGGGGGAAGCGACGTTGGCGAACGGCAGTTACTTTACGTTTGCCGAACAGATGCCGCAGCTTCAACTATCCGGATTGACCGTTAAGGACGGGAATCAGGCCGTTGTGCTGAATACGCCGTTCGATCCGAGCAAGACGGACGGTTATGAGGCGCTTGTACCTGCAACGACGGAGAGCGTCGCTCTGGAAGCGCAATTGCCTGCCGCCACGCCGGATGCACTTCTGGGCGACTCACCGGTCGCCTCGCCGGCTACCCGTATCGAAATTTATATGAGCAACTATGAGTCGGAGCGTGTGCCGCTGTCTGCGGGAGACAGCATTCCGCTTTTGCCCGGGGTGAACCGATTGAGCATAGAATTAAAAGACGAAGAGAACGGCCCGGTGCGCAATGCTTACAGTCTAACTATTATTCGCCGACTGCCGATTGACGGGAATGGGCAAATCGGGTTGCATGCGGGCTCTGTTACAGCCAGTTCGTCACAGCCGGGCACCCATTATGTTCCGGCCAATGTGGTGGACGGCGTCTGGGGCGAGGATGCGGCAGACATGGAGAGCCGCTGGTCGGCTTCGGGACAAGGGCAGTGGCTTCAGTTCGATCTTGGGGAGAAGCAGCGCATGACTTATATGAATCTGGCGTTCCTTAACGCAAGGGAACGGCTGTCCAGCTTCGAGGTATTGGCATCCAACGATGCCTCATTCGAGAGCCATGTCGTGGCGCTGCCGAAACGAAGCGGCCGGGCTTTGAAGGCGGAAGATTCCGTGCTGCAGCCTTATGTTATCGCGAGTCCGATCGAAGCGCGTTATTGGCGGCTCGTCGGTTACGGCAATAGCGCAAGCGGAAGTTCCGGCAACTGGAACAGCTTGATGGAAGCGCAGCTGTTTATCGGCGAGGCGCCAGTTATCGAGGAGCCGCAAGGACCGGGGAAGCCGCCGTCCGCGGGCGATGTGGATGAGGATGATCTGCCGCCGCCCGCGCTGACAACGGTACAGGTAAGTTCGGCGGAGCAATTGCAGCAGGCGCTTGATACTGTTGCGCCAGGCACGATTATCGAGGTTCAGAACGGCACGTATGAGCAGAATGGGCCGTTCGTCATTCTTAATAAGACAGCCCCGCCGGCTTATCCGATCCGGATTACGGCAGCAGAGCAAGGAAAGGCCATCATATCCGGCAACAGCTATTTCCATATTGAAAATTCCGCTTATGTGGAAGTGACCGGCTTCGCCTTCCGCAACGGAATCGGCGCGGAGGGAAGCAACGAAACGCTGGTAGATCGCGGCCTTGAGCACCGTACGCTGACAGGCGTCCATCCGGGCGTGCAACTGCAAAGCGCAAGCCATATCTCGATCATGCGCAACAGCTTCGCTCTTAACGAAACCGGACAACCGTACAGCTTCACCGCTCCGCTCGTCGGGACCGTAACCTGCTTGATCGACGTTCCGGGAAGTTGCAGGACCGGCGGGCTGGACAGCACGGGCGGAGACGCCTACGAAGGGCCGACTCCGTATGACGACCCGTCTCTGCTGACGGCTAACGGCACTCATCGCCATTACATCCGGGTTGAGGGCGAGAGCAGCCATAACCGCTTGTCCTACAATGACATCGGACCCAAGAAGGGCTTCGGCGCGGTAGTCATTTACGACGGCGCAGGCCATTCCGGGCAAAATATTTCGCAATACGACGTCATCGAATACAATCGATTCCACGGCATCGGACCGCGCGTCAGCAACGGTCTGGAGGCAATCCGCCTTGGGCTGTCCAGCTTGTCGCTTTCGTCCGGCTTCGTGACGATTCAATATAATTTGTTCGACGGTCTTAACGGCGAAGATGAAATCATTTCCGTCAAAAGCAGCGACAACATTATTCGTTACAATACGATCCGCAATTCTTACGGCGGCATCGTTGCCCGGCACGGACATCGCAACAGCTTCTACGGGAATTATCTGATTGGCGATGGCGAGACTCCGGGATTAAGCGGATTCCGCATTTACGGCAATGATCACAAAATTTACAACAACTACATGGAAGGGTTGACCGACCGCGTTATCCGCCTCGATGGCGGCACGCATGACGCGGGCCCGGACGGCAGCACGAACCCGACGGTGCGCTGGGGATCGCCGGAGCAGACGGCCGAGCTAAACAGCCTTCCGGCGGAGACAAGGACGGAGCTGCTGCGCGGCCACTGGCGGCAGTACAACGTACAAATATTCAACAATACGATTGTCAATGTCGGCAACAATACGACAGCGATCAGTCTGGGCGGCAGAACGTATCAGCCGGTCGCAACGAAGGTGTACAACAATCTCATATTCAGCAATTCGGGCACGATCTTTAATGAGACAGGTCCCGTGCAGAGCGCCCCGCCGAGCGAACGAACGGTCTATGCCGGCAATTTAATTGAAGGAATTGCAATTCCGGCAAATAATAATGCGATAGCGGGCGGGTTTGAGAAAAAGGAATTGAAGCTGGTGCGCAGCGCAGACCGTATGATCCGGCTGTCAGCCATCAGTCCGGCTGTCGATGCGGCCAAGCCGCCCTATGTTGCGTCCGAGGATATGGACGGGCAGCCGCGTGTCGGCGGCACCGATGTTGGAGCGGATGAATACAATCCGGGAGCACCCGTAAGCAGGCGGCCGCTGACGACAGCCGATGTCGGCCCGAATGCCGGGATCGGGACGAATCCGCCCGATGGCGAAGGCGCTCCGGGACTGAGCGCAATGCAACTGAAGTCCGGAAGCGAAGAACTGCTGGGCGGTTTCGCACAAGATGTGAGATTTTATTCGATAACGGCGCCTTCTTCGATAAGCAGTGTGACCCTTGTGCCGACAGCGCTCAGCGACGGCTCATTGATCGAGGTCAGCGTGGATGGCGGGCAGCGCCGCACAGTTGCGAGCGGCCAGGCGAGCGAGGCGCTGGCGATTGCTTCGGATGGAAGCCACATTCTGGTCGAAGTGACGATGCCATCCGGCAGAAGCAAATCGTATACGATCGCTGTCAAACGTCCCGTTGCAAGCGGGGGAGGAGGCTGGTATCCGCTTCCGACGCCAACCCCGTCGGCAAGTCCGGCTCCATCGCCGACGGCAACGCCGGCGCCGAGCGAGTCGCCAAAGCCAGGTCAGACGCCGGAGCCGCCTCGTCCATCGGATTTCCCGGACACCGGAAATCACTGGGGCCGGGAAAACATTGCCCAAGCGGTCGAGCAGGGCATCGTGAGCGGTTACCCGGATGGCAGCTTCCGACCCGACATGCCGCTCACCCGCATGCAATTTGCCATTATGCTGGCGCGGTCGCTAAAGCTGGATGCCGCGTTGACGGACTTGCCGTTTGCCGACGGGGCGGATGTTCCGACATGGGCTGCCGGCGAGCTTGGGGCGGCGCTGCATGCAGGCATTCTGCAAGGATACAATGACGGCACATTGCAGCCTAATCGCGCCATTAATCGAGCCGAGATGGTTGCCATGCTGCTAAGGGCTTATCCGCTGGAGGACGACGGGACCGCTCCGCGGAGCTTCGCGGATAGCGCAGATATCCCCGACTGGGCAAGAGAAGCCGTATCCCTGGCATCTGCAGCGGGAATCATTGATGGACGGAAGCCGAACCTTTTTGTGCCAAGCGGTACAGCTACGCGGGCAGAAGCGGTGACGGTAGTGCTGAGAATGTTGGAATTATGGGAGTTGAATCAATCGTGAAAGCATTAATTATTTCGGATATCCACAGCAACGTTTATACGCTCGAAGCAATCCGAAAGGCGGAACAAGACTGCGATCTGATTTATTGCGCGGGAGATCTCGTAGACTACGGGCCTTTCCCGCGGGAAGTTATCGAATGGGTGCACAAAAACGATGTGATTTGCGTTCGCGGCAACCACGACGACACTATTATCGATCTGTACCGAAACGGCAACGGCGGTCATGATGTGGCGGAGGATTCGATCAAGTGGGCGCATTACAATGCAAGACTGCTCGGCGAAGCGGAAATTTCCTTTCTCGAAAGCATGCCGGTCTGCCGGACATTCGAGATGGACGGCTATAGCTACACGATGCAGCATTTGTACGATAACTACTTGACGATCGACAGCTTGCCCAAGTACGACGCCTTCTGGGCGGAACGCAACGGCGGGACGACCGAAGCCGCCGGAGATCGCCGCATTATTTTCGGACATACGCATCGCAGATGCATTCATTATTTGAGCGACACCAGTCTGTGGCTGAATCCGGGGAGCGTGTCTTACCGTCGTCGCGACGATGCGTCCAAAGAAGCGCATTACTTTACGATAACCGATGGCGAAATAGCGATGAAAAGTCTTGTCTACGACCGCACGCCTCTGCTCGAAGCGGCACAAAAAATGCAGTTGAAGGAAGACGATATGCGAGTCGCGTATTTCTTTTTCGGGTAAAAAGAGCGCTCCAGTTTACATTTTTATGATTGCTTCATTTTTTCACACTATGGTATAGGTGACTTATCTTTCATAATAGGTGTTGCAAAGTTGCGGATATGGTCCTGCGAAGGCTGCGGGAACATATCCGCCTATTCTTTAGGGAGCAGGTGGGAAGATGACTTCTATTTATCGGGTTTCGAATAGCGACGAGTTGGCGGCAGCCATTGGCCGGGCAGAGCCTGGTTCCACGATCTTGTTGGCAGACGGCGTTTACGATCGGAATGAAGACTATATCATTGAAGGCAAAGCGGGATCTGACACCGCCATACTAAGTATCCGCGCAGAAAACAAAGGAAAAGCGTCGATAGTTGGCGAATCTAGTATACACATTTTGAACTCTGCCTACGTAGAGATATGGGGTCTGCATTTGCAGGTCGAGCGGCGAGAATCCATCATTTTGGACGGTTCGCGGCATGTGAGAATTGCGCGGAACAGATTCCAGCCGCGACAGGTTGGGGCGGAGTACAGCTTGCTGTCTGTAGTGGGGAGCGGCAGCGGCTGGAACCGGATCGAACGCAACGAGTTCGGGCCGAAGGCCGACCCTGGACCGCTCGTCATTTTTGATGGCGACGGGGAACAAATATCGCGGCATGACGTCATCGAATATAATTATTTCCATCATATAAGCCCGCGCGTCGTCAATGGGCTCGAAGCGATCCGGCTCGGCTTGTCCGGCATCTCTTTATCGAACGGCTATATTACCATTCAACACAACTTGTTTGAAGAATGCGACGGAGAACCCGAGATTATTTCGGTAAAAAGCTGTTATAATACAATTCGGTACAATACATTTCTTAACTCCGCCGGCCAGGTGACTGCGCGTCACGGTCATGGAAACCGCTTTCATCATAATGTGTTTATCGGTGATGGCGTAAAGGAGGAGATGGGCGGGTTTCGCATTTACGGCAACGACCATCACCTGTTCGATAATTATATGGAAAACTTGACGTTGGATGCGCTGCTTATCGACGGCGGCAACTACGATGGGGGGCCGGACGGTTATCCCGAGTCGCCGACGCAAGAGGAATTGAGAAAACATTGGCGCGTCTATCGCGCCCATGTGACCCATAATACGATTGTCAATTGTCGGCATGGCATTACGCTCGGGAAGCGGATTCCGTATGCGCCGGAGCAATGCGTTGTCGCTTACAACCTTGTATGCGGCAAGGATCAGCCGGCCATCTACGAATACCGGCCGTCTCCGGCGGTTTGTATCAACAATCAGAAAGCGGATGCCGAGGCTATTCGCCGTCCGGCCATTCTGACAAGAACGGACGTCGGCCCCGACTCTGATTAAAATGGGTGTTTAAAAAGTTCGGCTTTCAGTACCATACGTTACCTGACATACATCGCAATCAAAAGTGGACTTTTTGAACTACATCTTATGGGAGGCAGAGCCTGTGGCCAAGACCCGAAACCGTTGGACAAACTATCTGAAACAGCTCCGGCACAAAAATCGCAGCGTAATCCTGACCTGGATGCTTTCCTACGTCTCGGTGCTGCTCGTGCCCATTTTGATCAGCGGCGTTATATACGGCGCGACGCTGAGCGTTGTAAAGGCCGAAATTAATCGTGCCAACCAATCCATCCTTCTGCAAATGGAGCAAGCTATAGATAACCAGTTCAAGGGAATCGAGAGTCTGAGCCTCGAGGTGAGCCTCAACAGGCGGATTGCGGCATTCATTTCGGCCGATGCCGACCTGTCCGATTCGGATCATTACGAAATATACCAGATCGCCAATGATTTGCGCGTATACGAAATTGCCAACGATTTTCTGGAAGGCATTTATATTTACTACAAAAGCAGCGATACGGTCATCGCCCGCAACAACCGTATGAACAGCGAAACGTTGTACGACCATATCCGCTTCGAAGAGCATATGCCGTTCCAGTCATTCCGGGAATTTTTTGATCAATGGTACATTAAAGGCTACCACACGGTCGTCGTTTCCGAAGAGAATGAGTGGAGGCCTACGGTTATGTATGCCCAAAATGTGATGTCCAACGTTATCAATCAGCCGGGCGCGGTCCTGCTGTTCATGATCGACCGGAGCAAGCTGCTGGAGCAAGCGTCGGCGCCAGACGAAGGCACCATCCTTATTTTGGATGAGGACGATCGGGTCATTGCGTCTACGGGCGATCCGCTGGCGGAGCCTGCTGTGGAATACGGCGATATGCCGGAGGAATCGGGGCAACTGGAGTTCCAAACTGCCGATGGCCGGCTTGTCGCTTCCTACACAACCTCATCCATTACGGGATGGAAATATGTGATGACGCTGCCGGCAGCCGTATACCATCAGAAGATGAACGTGGTGGAGCAATTGACGATCGCCAGCATCCTGCTGTGCCTCGTTGTTGGCGGGGGCGTGACGTATTTGCTGCTCAAACGGAACTACCTGCCGATCCATGCGCTGATCCAGAGCTTGTCGTTCAAGGCGGGCGTTACCTTCGATCGCGGCTCCAATGAGTATTCGTTCTTGGAGCAGGCGCTGAGCAGCACCTACCATGAGAAGGAAGAGCTTCATTACAAGCTGAACCAGCATAACAATACGCTCAGGTCGCATTTCTTGCAGCGACTGCTGAAAGGGCAGCTCGACAGCCATATCCCGCTGCACGAATCGTTCTCCGCCTATGACCTGCGCTTTCAGCAGGATGGCTTTTCCGTCATCTTGCTGCGCATCGAGCATTTCGGCAAGTTCCATCGGGAAGATGAGGAGCAGGTGCGCAACAAGCGGTTGCTGCACTTCCTGATCGCCAACGTGGTCGAGGAGGTCGCGCGCAAGTCCGCCCATGCCTACGCGGTAGAGCTGGACCAGGAGCTGCTCGCTTGCATCGTCAACCATCAGCTTGCATCGACGGAGGAGCAGCGGGCGGAGCTCGGACGCATCGCGGAAGAAACCATGTCGTTTATTTCCGATCATGCCCATGTGCAACTGACCGCTGCCATCAGCGCGCAGCAGGAAGGCGAAGATGGCATTTTCCAGGCGTTCCAGGAAGCGGTCGAGGCGATGGAATACCGTATTGTTGCGGGCAGCGGGGGCATTATTCATTATGGGGACTTAAACGGCGGCGACAGCCAAGGGACCGCTCCAGGCGGCTATTTCTATCCGCTCAAGGCTGAGCAGCAATTGATAGCTATCGTGCGCGAGGGCCAGCTCGATAAGGCGAAAGCGTTAGCCCAGGAGATCATTCAAAAAAATGTGACGACGGAGCCCTTTTCTTTTCATACGGCCAAATGTCTGATGTTCGACCTGATGGCTACGCTGCAAAAAATAATCGGCGAAATCCGCATCGCGGGCAAGCCCGATGTGCCGGACGGCGTGCGCGCCATCGAACGTCTGATGCAATGCCAGACGGTAGGGGAGATGCGGGACCAGCTTTACGATATGCTGGAGCTTCTTTGCGGCTACGTTAACAATAACCGCGAATACAGCAGCAATCCGCTGATTGATAAGGTCATGAAATACGTCAACGATTATTACCATGACGAGAACCTTAACATATCGATGATCGGGGAAGCTTTTTCCATGACCCCGTCGTATATTTCCAAGCTGTTCAAGGAACATGCCGGCGAATCTCTGCTCGACTATATTAACAAGACGCGTCTGGCGCAAGCCAAGCTGCTGCTTACCGGCGAGAAATATACGGTCAGCGAAATATCGCTGATGGTCGGTTACAACGATGTGAATACTTTCCACCGCATATTCAAAAAATTTGAAGGGATAACGCCCGGGCGCTACAGGGAAGTCAAGTAGCCCCCGGGCTTTCCTTTTCAATAGGTGGTTCAAAAAGTTCGCTTTTGATCACGAAGTATGCCAAGAAGCGTACTCGACATCGAATATTGAATGCAGGCGAAACTTCCGGTGCTCACGTAGCTTCCACTACGCTCCGCTCCTCAGTTTCTACCTGCCTCCAATCTTCTCGGTGCTGAAAAGCGAACTTTTTGAACTTTCATTTTAATAGGTAGTTCAAAAAGTCCGCTTTCCATCACGAAGCAGGCCAAGAAGCGTACTCGACATCGAATATTGAATTCAGGCGAAACTAAGCAAATGCTTACGAAGTATGTTTCCTTCGGAAACATTGCAGGTGCTCACGTAGCGCTGCTACGCTCCGCTCCTCAGTTTCTACCTTCATCCAATCTTCTCGGTGCTGAAAAGCGAACTTTTTGAACTTATATTTTATGAAAAAGCGGTAAACTCGCGCTTTTGCTACCCTCATTTTTGAGGAATTGCCGTATATTTTAGGTTTTGACAATGGCTTGCGACACTGAATTGGCGTTACGATGATAGCGGATTCACACCAACAAATTCGAGGGCGAATAGAACGGAGGGGCACAATGGCAAATAATCGAGACAGCAAGAAGCGCAAGTGGCAGCTCATACTGGGGATCACAATGGTACTTTCATTGTTGTTAACCGCATGCTCTGGTAATGGGGGGAGCGGCAACAAGGACAAGGCGGAGCCGACCCAAAGCGCCGTCAGCAATACGGAAGGCAATGGCGACAGCAAAGGCAACGAGGGAGAGGATAAACCGGTTTATCCGATGGATACCAAAGATACTTTCTCCTACTGGGCTCCAATCAACGGCAACCTGATTACATTTGCAACGAATCTTGCGGAAGCGCCAATCGGCAAGGAAATCGCGAAAGCAACCGGCGTGAAAGTAACCTACATCCACCCGACCGACGGGCAAGCGGAAGAGCAGTTTAATTTGTTGCTGGCTTCCACCAAGCTGCCGGATGTGCTGGAGTACGACTGGAGCATCTATCCGGGCGGACCGGAGAAGGCGATAGCAGACGGGGTTATCGTACCGCTTAACGATTTGATCGACCAATATGCGCCTAACCTGAAGAAGATGCTGGAAGCCGATCCGGAGCTGGATAAGATGGTGAAAACCGACAGCGGCCAATATTATGCTTTCCCGATGGTGCGCAACTCGGAAGGCGTAGTCTTCCGCGGACCTATGCTGCGCAAAGACTGGCTGGATGAGCTGGGGCTGCAATTGCCAGTAACGGTAGACGATTGGCATACGGTACTGACGGCGTTCAAAGAGAAAAAAGGCGCCGTAGCGCCACTGACAGCGCAATATGCGGGCAAAATGAACTTGCAGGACGCGTTTTTTGGCGCATACAAAACATCGCACGGCTTCTACATCGACGACGAGGGCAAAGTGAAATACGGCCCGCTTGATCCGCAATACAAGGATGTTATCACGTTGTTCCGCAAGTGGTATTCCGAAGGCCTGATCGACAAAGACTTCCCGATCATCGAACGCAACACGCTGGATAAGCGGCTTCTTAACGGCGAGTCCGGCGCGACTGTCTACCTGCTGGGCGGCGGCATGGGCAAATGGCTGGAGTCCGGCAAAGCCCAAAATCCGACATTTGATCTGGTAGCGGCTCCTTATCCGGTATTAAACGCAGGCGAAAAACCGTTTACCGGACAGCGCGATTTCAAATATAACCCGAAAGCAAGCGCGGCAGTGACGACATCGGCGAAAAACCTGGAAACAATCGTAAAATGGCTGGATTACGCATTTAGCGAGCAAGGAACCTTGACTTACAACTTCGGCGTCGAAGGCGAAAGCTACACGATGGATAACGGCGTTCCGAAATTTACCGATATGATCGTGAAAAACGACAAGTACACGTCGCAGCAGATGCTGGCGCAATATACGATTCCGAACGGTCCGTTCCCGATGCATGAGCAAAAATCGACCAATACGTTCCCGCAACAGGATGAGGCGGTCAAAATTTGGTCGGAGACCGATGCGGCGAAACATATTTTGCCCGCGTTCATAACGCCTACCGTAGATGAGAGCAAGAAGGTAGCGCAGTCGATGACGGCAATCAACACCTATCTTGAAGAAATGTTTATCAAATTTATTATGGGCAACGAGCCGATCGACAAGTTCGACAGCTTCGTGAAGCAGCTTGAGGATATGGGTATTCGCGATGTAATCGACATCTATCAAGGTGCCTTGGATCGCTACAACAACAGATAACTCCATGCATCGTCTCGCGGCAGGCTCCAGGCCGTCGCGGGGGCAGGGGAATGGTGCAGCCCATCCCCTGCCGATGATGCTGCATGCAGACAGGAGGAGTAGGAGATGGCTCAGTTGAAGCTGGGACGGGGCAAAGTCGCGCATGCCGGGAGTCTGCCGCTTAATATCGCGAAAGATATCGTCAAAAACAAATATTTATACATTATGCTTTCTCCTGTTTTGGCTTATTTCATTATTTTTCAATATTTTCCGATGTACGGCGCGATTATCGCGTTCAAGGATTTTAATCCCCGGCTAGGAATTGGGGGCAGCGCGTGGGCGGGACTGGAGCATTTCAAAGACTTTTTTGGCGGAATGTATTTTTGGCGGGTGTTTAAAAACACTCTGATGATTAGCTTTTATGATCTCGTTTTCGGTTTTCCCGCACCGCTTATTCTTGCCTTGTTGCTTAATGAGGTCAAAAATGCGCTGTTCAAACGTTCGGTCCAGACGATCACTTATTTGCCGCATTTTATTTCGCTTGTCATTATTGCCGGCATGATCAAGGATTTCACGAGCAGTGACGGCGTCATCAACGATATTATCGCATTTTTCGGAGGCGAGCGGGTTACGATGTTGCTGGAGCCGTCCTATTTCCGGACGATCTTCGTTTCGTCGAATATATGGCAGCATGTAGGCTGGGGGACCATTATTTATTTGGCCGCGCTGTCTGCGATCGATCAAGAGCAATATGAAGCTTGCAAGATCGACGGGGGTGGACGCTGGAAGCAGATGCTTCATGTTACTCTGCCTGGGCTGCTGCCCGTCTTCGTTATATTGCTCATCCTGGACATTGGAAGGATTATGAGCGTTGGCTTCGAGAAAGTGATTCTGCTGTACAACCCGACCACTTATGTGACAGCGGATGTCATTTCCTCGTATGTGTACCGGATCGGGCTTCAAGATTTTCAATTCAGTTTCAGCTCCGCTGTCGGATTGTTCAACTCCGTGATTAACTTCGCGCTTGTTATCGGCTCCAACTGGATAAGCCGGAAGTTGAACAATACGGGTCTGTGGTAGAGGAGGGTTCGCATGCGAGTAAGCTTGGGTGAACATATATTCCGGGTTTGCAATACGCTGTTTTTGTCCACGCTCATGATTGCAACAATGTACCCGATTCTTTACGTGGCATTTGCATCATTTAGCGAACCGGCGCTGATGATGGCGCATAAAGGCATTTTATGGAAGCCGTTGGGCTTTTCGTTTGAGACATACGCGGCGGTATTCAGCAATCCGATGATCCTGCTTGGCTACCGCAACACGTTATTTATTGTCATTATAGGCGTGGCTCTCAATTTGCTGCTCACATCCTTTGCCGCTTACGCCTTGTCCAGAAAAACGTTGCAATATCGCAAGCCGCTTACATTGTTTATCGTGTTCACCATGTTTTTCAGCGGCGGCTTGATTCCGTTCTACTTGCTTGTCAGAGGACTGGGCATTACGGACACGTTATGGGCGCTGATCCTGCCTACCGCAATAAGCGCGTTTAACCTCATTATTATGCGGACATCGTTCGAGGCGGTGCCGGATGCGCTGGAGGAATCGGCCAAGATCGACGGCGCCAACGACTTTGGCATTCTGTTCCGCATCTTCCTGCCGCTTTGCAAGCCGGTGCTTGCCGTGGTAGGCCTGTATTACGGGGTAAGCCACTGGAACTCCTGGTTTAACGCCATGATCTTCCTTCAGGATCGGTCGCTGTATCCATTGCAGTTGATCCTGCGTGAAATTTTAATTATCGGCGAAGCGAACTCGATGGCGGAGGGAGCGTCCCAGGATGAGATCATCATATTGGGCGAGACGTTGAAATACGCCACGATTATGGTAGCGACGCTTCCGGTTTTTCTGGTATATCCGTTTTTGCAAAAGTATTTCGTAAAAGGCGCCTTGATCGGTGCCATTAAAGGTTAGCAGAGAAGGAGTGGACTTCGGGGATGAGCAATGAAAAAGCGAAGCTGCAACAGTCCGAGCTGTCGGCATGGTGGGAAAAAGCGAGGATTAAAGTCGATCATATGATCGAAGCGGGCTGGACAGAGGCGCCGCATGTTTCGGCAGCGGGCAAATATGACCAGATCAAAGTGGATCAATGGATTTCGGGCTTTTGGCCGGGCATGCTGTGGATTCTGTATGATATGACCGGCGATCCCCGTTATCGGGAGGCGGCGGAGCCTTGGGACGAACGCATGGAGCAATGTTACTTGCGCGACAACCATTTTCACCACGATGTCGGCTTTCAGTTCCTGCCGACTTCGGTTATCCGCTACAAGCTTACCGGCGACCCGGACGCGCGGCGGCGCGGACTGTTCGCCGCCAACTATCTGGCGGGTCGGTACAACCCAGCCGGACAGTTCATTCGAGCTTGGCCTCGCAACCAGACAGGTTGGTCGATCATCGACTCGATGATGAATCTGCCGCTGCTGTTCTGGGCGAGCGAAGAAAGCGGCGATCCGCGTTTCAAGCATATTGCGGTCGCCCATGCGGATATGGTGCTGCGCACGTTCATCCGCGACGACAGCTCGGTGCATCATATCGTTATTTTTGATCCGGAGACGGGCGAAGTGGAGCGTTATGACGGCGGACAGGGGTTCGCGCCGCAATCGTCCTGGTCGAGAGGCCAAGCTTGGGCGCTCTATGGGATGAGTTGCGCTTATCGCTATACGGGCGAAGCGCGTTACTTAAACGCGGCGAAGCGGGTGGCTCATTACTTTATCAGCGGGCTGGCGGAAGACGATGTGCCGCATTGGGATTTCCGCGCGGCGACCGACTTGACGGAGGAGCCGCGCGACACCTCGGCGGCGAGCTGCGCGGCATCCGGCTTGATCGACATCGCGGCGCAGGTTACGCCCGAGGAAGCCGCTTTATACCAGCGTGCGGCCACGCGCATCATGCGTTCGCTGTCGAACAACTACAGTACGCTCGACCAGCCGGAGTATGAAGGCATCCTGCTTGGAGCAACCGGACATAAGCCGGTTAACAGCAACATCAACGTATCGCTGATTTACGGCGATTACTATTATATTGAAGCTTTGGCTAAGAGCAAAGGCTGGAGCCGGCACATTTTTTAAAGTATAGGAGAGTATATGATCTCGGATTTACCGAAAGGAAGATAGCGAGATTGCTCCTCCACGAGAGACTTCGATAGAGGTATCTTCAACGTAGCAGTAAGTGCGAGGAAAGACCCATTGCGGCAACTGCATACCGCATAACGCATAACGCATAGCGTAAACCGCAAACCGAAAACCGAATACCGCAAACCGAAAACCGAATACCGCAAACCGAAAACCGCAAACCGCATCGGAAAATAAAGGGGAAAATGCCCTTTAATCCGGATAAATCGGGCTGTGAGCCCAGTTTAGAGGGAAAAGCTCCGTTTAATGGGAGGGACATTACCCGAAAACAGCGATTTGGCCTGGATTAGAGGTAGGATTTCCCTCTAAAACGCAAACAAGGGCGTAGACTGGGGCATTAGTGGGCATTTTTCCTCTTATTCGGGAGAAGGGTGATCAAACAGACAGAAATCACGAAGCCGGGAGGGCAGGCTGATCCTCCCGGCTTCCATACTCTTGAGAGGAGGTGCTGACGGAAACGAAGGCAATGATTCAATAACCATCAATTCACTGTGAAAGGATGAAAAATGAATCATGAGAACCAAAAGTATGACGTGCGTTATTTTGTTCTGTATGCTGTTTGCGTTAATGCCGGGAGCGGCAGGGGCGGCCGATGCGAAGTTCGCAATTGGCAGCTCCAGCGTGACGGCGAGCGGGCATGACGGCAACGTTCCGGCCAACACGGTGGACGGCGATTTCGGCACACGTTGGTCGAGTCAAGGCATCGGGGAATGGATTCAGTACGATTTGGGCGTAAACAGCAAACTGTCTTACATCAAAATTGCTTTTCTGAATGGGTCAAGCCGCACCTCTACTTTTGATATTTTGACGTCTACGGACGGTTCCGCCTTCACGACCGTCAGCAGAGGAGTTGTGAGCAGCCTTGCGGATGGCCTGCAAACATTCGACTTTCCGGATGTCGATCCTGTCCGCTATGTGCGGATTGTCGGATACGGCAACTCCTCCAACCTGTGGAACAGCTATACCGAAGTTGAACTGTACGGCACCGCAAGCGGCCCTCCTCCGGGCGCAAGCAAGCTGACGGTTAGCGTGCCGCAGCTAATGGCCAGCGGAGATGACGGCAATATCGTCGCACATACAATCGACGGCGATCTCGGAACGCGATGGTCGGCAAGCGGCGACGGGGAGTGGGTCCAATACGGCTTGGGATCAAGCAAGCGAGTGGAGTACGTGAAGATCGCCTTTTTTAACGGGGCATCGCGAGCTTTCACCTTTGATATCCAAACTTCCTATGACGGCTACAACTTCAGCACGGCGCTTTCGGGAGCGGTCAGCAGTTTGAGCAACAGCTTGCAGACATTTGATTTTGCCGATGTTGCCCCCGTCCGTTACGTTCGAATTGTTGGCCACGGCAACTCGGTAAACGCCTGGAATAGCATAACCGAGGTCGAAATTTATGGCAGCGCTTCAAGTGGCAGCGGCAGCGAAGGGACAGTAGTCGAAGTAAGCAACTCCACGCAGTTGGCTGCCGAGCTTGCAACTGCTTCGGCGGGCAAAACGATCGTGCTGGCAAACGGTACGTACTCGCGTACTAGCCCTTTTACTGTTCTGAATAAAAACGGCACTGCCAACGCGCCAATCGTCATTAAAGCAAAAAACCGCGGTCAGGCCATCATCTCGGGAGCGTCGGGCTTCCGCGTCGAAAACGCCTCGCATGTGGTGCTGGACGGATTAAAGTTTACGAACACAACCAATGGAGCAGTCGTGTTGGAAGGTTCGAACCATGTGCGGTTGACCCGCAATGCGTTTGCGCTCCCAAGCTCGGGCGGAGACCTGATGTGGCTGCAAGTGCGGGGCACAAACAGCCATCATAACCGCATCGACCGCAACGACTTCGGGCCAAAGAGCGACACCAACCCTCTGATCGCTTATGAGGGGCAAAGCGGATCGGGGCAAATTTCGCAACACGATATAATCGAATACAACTATTTCCATGATGTCGGCCCATGGGTAACCAACGGCAAAGAGACGATCCGGCTCGGTTTGTCCGGCCTAACACTGTCCCACGGCTATAACACGATTCAATACAATGTATTTGAAAATTGCGATGGCGAGCCGGAAATCGTCTCGGTCAAGAGCAGCAGCAATACGATTCGCTTTAATACGTTCCGCACGTCCAAGGGCAGCCTGACGCTGCGGCATGGTCATAACAACAGCGTATACGGCAACTTCTTTCTAGGGGACGGAGTGGAGTCGGATCAGGAAGGTATCCGGTTGTTCGGCAATGACCACAAAATTTATAACAACTACTTTGAAAATTTGACAGGCGAAGCGATCTACTTGCCGAACGGCGACTTCGACGGCGGTACCGGAGGCTCCCCTCCAAGTCCGACGGTGGAAGAATTGCGCAAGCAATGGAAGGTGTACCGGGCGCTTATCGTCAACAATACGATTGTCAATAGCGCTACCGGAATCGTGGTCGGCTCGGGCAAAGCGGATGCGCCGCAAGATTCCGTCGTTGCGAACAATATCGTGCGCAACAGCACCGGCACGCTTTTTTACGAGGCGGCGACAACGAATACGCTGTTTCAGGGCAACATCGGGTATGGCAGCACCATTAGTAACGTATCGCGCAGCTCGGGGCAGATCCGAAATATTAATCCGCTGCTAACTACGGTGAGCGGCATCCAGAAGCTGTCCGCGAGCAGCCCGGCAATTGACGCCGCTGTGGGAACATACGCGTTCGTGCTGCAGGATATGGATGGTCAAGCGCGGGCGACAGCGGATGTGGGAGCGGACGAATATTCCGGCGCTCCTCTGCTAAATCGGCCGCTGGTAGCCGGCGATGTAGGACTGAATACGCCTTAGCGGCGATAGAGGCGCAAGCTCTGCCGACGCTGTGCGCTGTCGGCGCAGTGCGCTGCCAGAGCTAGGTGCTGCCATGCTAGCTGCAAACGAAGTTATGCGCTGCCGGCAGCTTGTCCGCCGGCAGCGCCTATGTCGACTGGAAAGCGAATCTTTAACGGACAAATCTGCACCTTAGCGCCACATTTAGTGGAGCTCGTATTTTTAACGGACATATGCGAGGTCGTCGATTCATTGTGTGCAAAACTGGAAATGAAGCTGCAATCAATCATCGCCAAATTGTTAACGGAAATGTGGGCCCTTATATGGATCGTTTGGCGTGATATTAAAATCTAACGGAACCCTGCGACGTTATTCGTGAGAAATCTAGGCAAATCGCGGACTTTTACCCATCATAAGGGCTGTCAGTTCCGTTAGATTTGCTAAGTGCTGCTTTTTGCTGAAATAACGCCTTTCATTTCCGTTGCAGTTGCACCCGTTCATTTCTGACCGGACACTTGCTCGAAATTTCACCTTTTTACAATTAATAGACAACCTCATATACGACTCTTAGAAGGCTAACAGTGGCGAAAACCGCAGATTGGTCCCTCTAAGCGTACAGATGTCCTTTAGAATTTGCGAAGTGCTGATTGGTCCCTCTAAGCGTCGCTGATGTCCATTAGAATTTGAGATGTGCTGATTTCGTGCGCTAAGTGTCGCTGATGTCCGATGTGCGCTAACCCAGCTGGGCATAGCTAGCTGATGAATGTTCAGCCGGCTGCCCGAAATATCGTATCGACTCCATAAGTTAGGAGTCGTTGTGGAGCAGTCTAGTTATTGATGCTTGATGCAACAGGAGGGGAAAATCATGATTCTCGGCAATAGCGATTATACATGGGCAAAACAAGGCGGGAAAATTGGATTTCAGGCAGCGGCGCGTGGCTGGCGGCCGTCGCGGCGTGATGTCGGATATGGAGGAACGTTTCATGCATACTAGCGCAATGCTGCCGGCTCCGCGTGACGGCGGCTTCCGGATGGAAGGTTATTGGGTATGGTGCGGTTCCGTCGTGCAGGGAGAGGACGGAAAATTCCATATGTTCGCCTCGCGCTGGCCGAAGACGCTGCCGATGCATCCCGGCTGGATGACGGCTTCGGAGATTGTCAGGGCGGACTCGGATACGCCCGAGGGACCTTATCGATTCCGCGAGGTGGTGCTTCCGGCGAGGGGGGCGGAATATTGGGACGGGCGCTGCACGCACAACCCCCATATCGTCAAGCACAACAACAAATATTTGCTTTATTATACGGGCTCGACCCACCCGCTTGGCGATCCGGAGCCGCCCGGGAACTTTGGCTTAACCGATCCGCAATGTATCGTGGCGCGGGCGAACAAACGGGTAGGGCTGGCTATCGCGGACAGCGTATTGGGTCCGTGGCGCAGAGCGGACGAACCGATATTGCCGACGCGTCCCGGTCGATTCGACAGCTTTTTGACTTCCAATCCGGCTCCGTGCGTTCGGGATGACGGTTCCGTGCTGCTGATCTACAAGGCTCGCCGATACGAAGGCAATCTGCATGGCGGCATGACGATTGGCGTCGCGCATGCGGATCATTACGAGGGGCCGTACCGGGTGCTGAGCGATGAGCCGGTGTTTCCGCCGGAGTCATTCCATATCGAGGACCCGTTCATCTGGCAAACAGCCGAAGGATACAGCTTGATCGCGAAAGATATGGAAGGTCATCTATGCGGAGAAACATACGCCGGCATCTACGCCGGGTCGCCGGACGGGCTGCAATGGAGCTTGCATGAGCAGCCGCAAAGCTATTCCCGCACGGTGCGTTTCGATGACGGCACGGTGCGGACGCTGGGCAATCTGGAGCGGCCGTTCCTGCTGTTCCAGAACGGCAAGCCGACCCATTTGTTCGCTGCCGTCTCGAACGGCAGCGACGGTTTTATGGACGCTTCCGACACATGGAACATGGTGATACCTTTAAAGCAGTGATACGCGGAAGGGGGAAGTTTGAGATGAACAACTACGCAGGGTCAAGCGAGCGTTACGAGACGATGAAGTATAACCGATGCGGCAGAAGCGGGCTGAAGCTGCCGGCGATAACGCTTGGGCTGTGGCATAATTTTGGCGGCGTGGATGCGGTGGAGAATGGCAGAATCATGCTGCGCCGCGCCTTCGACCTCGGCATTACGCACTTTGACCTGGCGAACAATTACGGGCCGCCGCCGGGATCAGCCGAGGAGACGTTCGGACAATTGTGGCGTCAGGATTTTTCCGCTTATCGGGACGAGATGATCGTGGCTACCAAAGCCGGCTATCGGATGTGGCCGGGGCCTTACGGCGAGCGAGGGTCGCGCAAGAGCATGCTGGCAAGCCTCGACCAGAGTCTGAAGCGGCTTCATATGGATTATGTCGATATTTTTTATTCGCACAAATACGACTCGGAGACGCCGCTGGAGGAAACGATGCTGGCGCTGGACCAGGCAGTGCGCCAGGGCAAAGCGCTGTATGTCGGCATCTCCAACTATGGACCCGTGCAAGCGCGGGAAGCCATCGCTATTTTGCGCGGGCTGGGGACGCCTTGCCTGATCCATCAATGCCACTATTCCATGTACGAGCGGACGCTGGAGGAGGGCTTGCAGGATGTGCTGGAGGAGGCCGGCGTTGGCACGATCGCTTACAGTCCCCTGGCTCGCGGGCTGCTGACGGATCGTTACCTGGACGGCGTTCCGGCGGACTCGAGGGCGGCGGGCGCCAGCGTGTTCCTGGGCCGCGAGGATATTACCGAAGCGAAGCTCGCGAAGTCGCGCAAGCTGCAGGAGCTTGCCCATCAGCGACAACAAAGTCTGGCGCAGATGGCGGTGGCCTGGGTGTTGCGGCGGGGACGCGTCGCCTCCGCGCTGATCGGCGCGAGCAAGGCGGAGCAGATTGACGATATTGCTAAGTTTCTGAGCCAGGCCTCGTTTACGGACGAGGAGCTCGGAGCAATCGATCATATTTTGCGCGGCGACGCAGGTTAGCGGCGGCAAGCCGGCAATGAAAGGAGAATGCGGCGAATGATCAGGCTTTCGTTGAATGATTTGCGGACAGAGGAAACCGGACATTTTCTTAATGGCCTGCTGCCCGGGCGTTATCTTTATTCGGGAGGGCTCGCGTTCGCCGCGCCAGGGGAGCGGAGCCATACAAGCGACGGTCCCGGCGGCAAGGATATCCATGTCCATGCCGACAGGGAGGCGTTTGTCATTTTGCAGGGGCGCGGCGTGATGGAAGTCGAAGGGGAGCAACATGAGGTCCGGATGGGAGATATCGTTATCATTGAGCCCGGCGAAGATCACCACCTCTGCTCGAGCGAGACGGAGCCCATTGTGGCGTTGTGGTGCCATGCCGGTTCCGAACGCCACCCAAGCCAGCACGCGACGGCAAAGCGGAAGAACATTCGATAAACCACGGTTTGACCGTACAAGGCACGAAAAGGAACACGGCTTGAAGCCCACCGCCATTGCAGCCCCATGTGTTCCCTTGCAAGAGGGAGGCGGGGCTGCATGCGTGCGGGCGGATAGGGCGGCATAACGCTTTGCGCAAGGAGATGGACAAATATGAAGGCTATTTTGGCAGGGTTAGGGGAAGCGGGTTTGGGCTGGTATAAGCGACTGCGCAGCAGGGGAATTCTGCTGGCCGTCGTCGAAAAAGACCCTGCGCGACAGGCGAAGCTTGGAGACGATCCCGTCCCTTTTTATACGTCGCTGGAGGAGGCGCTTAAGAACGAACGGCCGGATTTTGTTGTTAATGTTACTCCGCCCGCCGCGCATACGGCGATCAACAACGCGGCCTTCGACCGGGGGCTGCCGGTCCTTTGCGAGAAGCCGATTTCGTTTGATTATGCCGAATCGATGGAAATCGTGGCAAGGGCGGAACGCGAGGGGATTCCGTTTATGATTGCGGAGAATTATCGGCATTTCCCCTACATCCGCAAGCTGAAGGCGTTGCTGGAAGAAGGCGCGATCGGGGAAATTTCGACTGTCGATATTGCATTTCGGCGATATCACCGGGTGAAGCGCGATTACGCGGTATCGGTGCTTGACGATATTGGCGTCCACCATCTGGATCTGCTTCGGTATTTGACGGGCCGCGAAGGCGTCGCTGTCCAGGCGGGCATGTTCAATCCATCCGGCGGATGGCAAGAGGAAGGCGCCATGCTTCAGACGATGGCGATTATCGAGCTGGAGGGGGGCATACCGGTCCTTTATTCCGCGACAATCGCGTCCCGAGGGCCGATGACCCCGTGGTGCGGAGTTTGGCGTATAGAAGGAACGAAGGGAGCGTTATTGCTCGACAATGGCATCATTTCCGTATATTCGGACGATGAGGTCAAGATGATCACGGAATTTGACGATATGCAGCAGAGCGACGCCTTGGGCGAATTTCTTGCCTCTCTCGCAGAAGGCAGAGAAGCGGAGACAAACGCCGGCGACTACTTGCGGACGCAGGCGCTTGTCTATTTTACGAAAATGGCAGCCAAGAGTGGAACGAGGACGGCAATAGAGCTTCCGGCAAAGGAGGGGGTGCGCCATGTCTAACGAGAATGACGCGTACGAATACCAAACCTCTGACGCCGCGACGAGTTGGAAGGAGGTCGCGCCCGGCGTATGGCGGCTCCGCATCGGCAGCCCGGAGGGGCTTGCGCCGCTGGCGTTAATTGGAGCCGAGCCGGACATAGCGGCCCTCGGCCTTATGGAGGCGACTCCGCCGCCGTTTCGGTGGAGCGATATTACAGTGGAGGAATGCGGCAATAACGCCAAGCTGATGGTTCTGCCGCTCGATGGGCAAGAGCGGTTGTATGGCACAGGCTTGCAGTTTATGCGTTCCAATCAACGGGGCAGGACTCGCTATCTGCGCGTTAACAGCGACCCCAAACAAGATACGGGCGAAACGCATGCTCCTGTCCCTTTTTATGTTAGCGATAAGGGGTATGGCGTGCTGGTGGATACATCCCGTATTGTGACGATGCATCTCGGTTCGACGCTGCTGACATCGGATACAGATACGGAGTGGATACGGGATCGCAATCTTGACCCGGAGTGGAGGGCGACGATGCCGTCTCCGCGCGTGGAAATCAAGCTGCCGTCTGATGGCGCATTCCTCTATGTATTCGGCGGGCCGAAATTGCGTGACGCAGTGGCCCGCTACAATTTGTATTGCGGCGGCGGAGCGCTGCCGCCCAAGTGGGGGCTCGGCTTCTGGCATCGCGTGCCGACGCTCCATACCGACGAAGAAGCGCTGCGGGAGGCGCTGGAATACCGGGAGCGGGATGTCCCTTGCGATGTGATCGGGCTGGAGCCGGGCTGGCATAGCCGCAGCTATCCCGTTACGGGCGAATGGGACGGCGGGCGTTTTCCCGATCCTCCATCATTCGTGCGGCGGATGGGAGAGGCGGGCTTCCGCATCAATCTGTGGGAGCATCCCTACTTGTCGCCGGACAGCGGCATGTACTCGAAGCTTCGTCCAATGTCCGGCTCTCATACGGTATGGGGCGGCATTGCTCCCGACTATGCTCTGACCGAAGCAAGGGCGGCGTATAAGGAACATCATCTGCGGGAACATGTCTCGCTTGGCGTAGCCGGCTACAAGCTGGACGAGTGCGACGGCAGCGAGCTTACGAACAATGCCTGGATGTTCCCGGACCACGCGCGCTTCCCGTCGGGGCTTGACGGCGAGAGCATGCGCCAGCTCTACGGCCTGATGTTCCAGAAAATGACCTATGACCTCTACCGCGCCGAAAATCGAAGGACTTACGGGCTTGTCCGGGCGTCCGGCGCAGGCACTTCATCGCTGCCTTATGCGCTTTATTCCGACCTGTATGATCACAAGCAGTTCATCAGGGCGCTCTGCAACGCCTCTTATTGCGGGCTGCTCTGGACGCCGGAAGTGCGGAAGGCGCGCAATGCCGAGGATTGGGCGAGACGAATGCAAACCGTATGTTTCTCGCCGCTTGCGATGCTTAACGCATGGGGGGATGGCACGAAGCCGTGGAGCTTCCCCGAAGTTGAAGGCGTCGTGCGCCATTATATCCGGCTTCGGATGCGGTTGCTTCCCTATCTTTACACCGCATTCGCGGAATATCGGGAGAAGGGAATTCCGCCGATCCGCGCGATGAGCTTCGAGATCCCTCCCGGGCAACTCTCCGCCGCGAGCGGAGAAGGGGCCGGAGCGCTGGACACGACTGCAGGAGCATATGGCAAACGCAGGGCGAGGGAATGGGACGATCAATATATGTATGGCAACGATATGGTTGTTGCTCCGCTTGTCGAGGGAGAGTCGGAGCGGGAAGTGCTGCTGCCGGAGGGCGTATGGTACGGATTGGAGTCCGGTATACGTTATAACGGCGGAACAATTATTCGCGTTGCGTCGGGTGTGGAGCATATTCCGGTGTTTGTCAGGGAAGGCGCGATCATTCCGATGATGCCGCCGTTGTCGCATATGCCGTCGAACGGCGCGAAGACGGAGCTGCATCTGGTCCATTTTGGCGATGCGCCGGGAATGTGCATGCTTTACGATGACGATGGCGAAACATTTGATTATGAGAGAGGCGGCGGAAGCTGGCATCGCGTTTCTGTTGTTCCCGATGGAGCCGGGGGACTGTGCGGCCGGCTGGAAGGCGAAGGGGAGCTTCCTCCCTCTTATAGCCGCATCATCTGGCATCTGCGCCTAACCTCGCTTGTTTGATTAGAAAAGCATTTACCGCTTGACCGCAAAATCGGAGCGTCATAACATGTATATAGTTGTGGAGATCCGAATTAGCGGCAGGAGGGTAAGCGATGATGGAGAAAGATATGCAGGCGCGCAGCTTTATCGGTAATGCGGATCAAAGTTGGGCGGATGAAGGCTTTCACGTTCATCCTTCTCTGGAGATCACTATCCTGTTGGAAGGTAGCGGAGCGGTGGAATGGCTGCAGGGCAGAAGCGATCTGGAGACTGGCCATATCATCATCGTGCCGCCCGATCTCCCGCATCGCTTCGAAGGAATGGGTCGCAATCGCTTTGGCCTGATCCAACTGGAGCATTGCCCGCCTGCGGTCGTCGAGCTGTTAAATCGATTTCATATCAACGGAGAGCCGCGAATCTTCCGGTTGTCCCGTCTGGACAAAGAGCGCTTTGAGGCGCTGTTCCGCGAATGGCTGCGCTTGTTCTCCACACCGCTCAAGGAGACGGCCTGCGCTTATCGCGCCTGGATCGAAGTGCTGCTCTTGTTTCTGCTTGAGCATTCGCAAACCGGGCAACAGCCGATCTCGATTGCCAAAGCCGCCGATTTTATCCGTGAGAATTTGGACAAGGGACTGCAGATTTCGGATCTGGCGCAGCTGGCGGGAATGGCCGAGAGCGGATTCCGGCGTTTGTTCGAGCAGGTCTACCATATGAGCCCGAAGCGTTATCAGCAGCAATGCCGTATGGCCGAAGCCAAATGGCTGCTAAATTCCTCGGACAAGGAGCTTAATGAGATCGCCCGTCAGATCGGCTTCGAGCGGCTGCATTCTTTTTCGCAATGGTTTCGTAAGCTGGAGGGCATGTCCCCGTCTCAATGGCGCAAAACCCAGCAGATCAATTTCGGTTGAAATCCCCTCAAAGCAGGCATCCTTCCCTAATTTCGGGAGGGGATGCCTGTTTTTTTGTGTAAATAATTGAGCGTTTTCGATAACTACAGCCTGATTCATATATTCTATGCTGATCAATAGAGACGGTTAGCAGTTGCCCGTCGAAGGATGATAACCAGGAGGAGAGTTTACACATGACAGTTAGAATCGGTTTTATCGGCGCAGGAGGTATCGCCGAGCACCATATGAACACACTTCAACGCATCCATCCGGCCAAGATTACCGCAATCTTTGATGTCAATCCGAATAGAGCGGCAGAGATCGCGGACAAGTATGAGGCGGCGGCGTACGCAAGCGTGGAGCAACTGCTCGATTCCGGCCAGGTAGATGCCGTATTTGTCTGCTCGCCGCCTTTTGCGCGCGACGGGGCGGAAGTATTGGCCGCGCAAAAAGGAATCGCCGTGCTGGCCGAAAAACCGGTCGCGCTAAACATGGAGCAGGCGAAGGAATGGGAGGCGCAGATCCTTGGCTCAGGTGTCGTTCATTCCTCTGGTTATTGCCTGCGTTATCTGGATATTGTGCAGAAGGCCAAAGCTTATTTGCAGGATAAAAAAATTTCCCTCGTGCAAGCCTATCGGATCGGCGGAAAGCCGCCGATGGCATGGTGGACGCGCATGGAGATGTCCGGCGGCCAGCTTGTCGAGCAGTCGACGCATCAACTCGATTTGGTTCGCTATTTGGCAGGAGAAATTTCTTCTGTTCACGCTTTCCATGCGCAAACTCATATTAAGCAGACCGATCCGGAGGCAACCGCTTATGATGTGGGGGCGGTCTCGTTCGTCCTGGCGTCCGGAGGGGTGGGCAATATTACGAGCACCTGCTTGTCCAATCACTTCAATCGAGGTGAGGTCGAGTTTTTTGGACCGGATTTCTACCTGTCGATTAACGGCAATACTTTAAAATTTATCGACGCCGAACAGCACATCACGGAGGTTTCGCGCGATGACTTCTATTATCTGCAAAATAAGGCATTTGTCGAGGCGGTTGCAGCCAAGCGGCAGGATCTGGTGTTGGGCGACTATGCCGAGGCGGTAGAGACGCTGCGCGTCACGCTCGCTGCCAACGAATCGGCGGATTCGGGAAAAGCAGTCGCTCTGTAAGGGGCGGTATTCGAAAAGACAATGCAGATTTAAAAAAGGAGCGATGACTGCGTATGTTGAAGGGCGTCAATCAATGGTGTTTTCCGAACCAGACACCGCTGGAGGAAGTATTTGCCGTCAGCCGGAAGGCGGGCTTTGACACGGTAGAGCTGAATGTATATGAGCCAGGCAATGTCGGTTTGACGACAGATACGACTCCGGAAGAAGCAAAGGCAATCAGGCGTCAGGCGGAAGCGCACGGCATCAAGCTGCGCAGCCTATCCACCGGATTGTTATGGGGCTGTCCGTTGTCGTCGGCGGACGCCGGGGTGCGGGGACAGGGCCGCGAAGTCATCTCCAAACAGCTGGAGCTGGCCGAGGCGCTGGAGATTGATACGGTGCTGGTCGTACCCGGGAAGGTTGATCCGGATACGAGCTATGACGCATGTTACGAACGCAGCCAGGCCGAGCTGAACCTGTTGTCCAAGGCAGCCGAGGCGCGCGGCGTGCGGATAGGCGTGGAAAACGTCTGGAATCATTTCCTGCTGTCACCGCTGGAGATGGCCCGTTATGTGGATGAGCTGCAATCGTCCCATATTGGCGTTTATTTCGATGTGGGCAACGTATTGAAATATGGTTATCCCGAGCAGTGGATTCGCATTCTGGGTCAGCGCATTTTCCGTGTGCATGTCAAGGATTTCAGACCTGCCGTCGGCACGTTTGGCGGTTTCGTGCCGCTGCTGGCCGGCGATGTCAATTGGTCAGCCGTGCGCACCGCGCTGCAGGAGATTGGCTACAGCGAGTCGCTGACCGCGGAGATCAGTCCCTATGCCGGCAACGGTCTGCAGGCCGTGTACGATACTGCGCGGCAGATCGCTTGCATCATTGACGGAGAAGCCCGATAGGCATCGTAATTTCGCCCCGAAATTTGATAAAGATCATGACAGAATACCGTATAAATTAAATAGATTCGGTAATCGAACGGAGATCGTTCCTCTATTAAAATGGAGAGGAAGTTGATCAAAGGGGAGATTAGACGAATGAGCCAGCATATTCATGTAACCGTATGGAACGAATACCGTCATGAGAAAACGAATGAAAAGGTAGCTTCTGTTTATCCGGAGGGCATGCATACAGCGATTGCAGAGGGTCTTGACGTAACGGGCGAGATCACAATCGCAACCTTGGACGATGAGGAACATGGTTTGACGAACGAAGTACTGGACCGGACGGATGTGCTTCTCTGGTGGGGGCATACGGCGCATGGCGAGGTGCAGGACGAAATTGTCAACAGAGTGTATGACCGCGTACTCAAGGGAATGGGACTGATTGTATTGCATTCGGGCCATTTCTCCAAAATATTCAAAAAGCTGATGGGCACCTCCTGCGACTTGAAGTGGAGGGAAGCGAACGAGAAGGAACGAATCTGGGTCGTTAAGCCTGGCCACCCGATCGTGGAGGGAATCGGCGAATACATTGAACTTCCGCAGGAAGAGATGTACGGCGAACACTTCGATATACCGGAGCCGGACGAGCTTGTTATGGTGAGTTGGTTCGAAGGAGGCGAAGTGTTCCGCAGCGGCTGTTGTTATACGCGCGGGGCAGGCAAGGTGTTTTACTTCCGGCCGGGGCATGAGACGTTCCCGACTTACTACAACCCGCAGGTACGCAGGGTAATCTCCAATGCCGTTAAGTGGGCGGCGCCCGTGCAGCGTGACTACCCGGTCTATGGCAATGCCAAGCCGCTAGAGAGCATTAAGGGGCAATAATGACGGCGCTAAAAGTAGGCGTGGTCGGCACCGGCGGAATTTATAAGTGGGCGCATCTTCCGGGATGGTTGTCGCATAAGGAAGTTGAAATTGTCGCCTTCTGCGACTCGTTGCGCGCTTCGGCAGAAGCGGCGGCAAAGGACTTTCCCGAGGCGAAGGTCTACGATGATTATCGGGAGCTTCTTGCCGATCCTTCCATTGATGTCGTCGGAATCAGCACTCCTAACCTGTATCATTCGGAGATTGCCATCGCAGCGTTGCAGAAAGGCAAGCATGTATTTTGCGAGAAACCGGATGCGGTAAATCCGGTCGAAGCGCAAAAGATGGCGGATGCCGCCAAAGCTTCGGGCAAGCTGTTGATGACGATGCGCAACAACCGATTCAGCGAGGAAGCGCAGTTCGCGAAGAGAATCATCGAGCAAGGCGAGCTCGGAGAGCTCTACACGGGGCGTTGCGGCTGGATTCGACGCCGAGGTATTCCGGGGCGCGGCGGCTGGTTTACAACGAAGGAGCTGTCCGGCGGAGGTCCATTGATCGACCTTGGCGTGCATATGATTGATCTCGCGATATGGCTGAGCGGCAATCCGAAGCCTGTCGCGGTATCGGGAGCGACGTACCGCAAGTTTGCGGATCAGCCGGACGCGTCGGGTCGGATCCCGGAAGGCACATTCGACGTCGAAGATTTGGCCGCTGGCTTCATCCGCTTCGATAACGGGGCAACGCTTCAGATCGAATTCAGCTGGGCATCCCATATTGCGGAAGAACAGAAGTTTCTCGAGTGGAGAGGCACCAAGGGCGGTCTCAATCTCACGAATGACAAGCTGACTCTCTTTACGGAATCCGCAGGCGCGCTTATCGATCAGAAGCCGGCATTCCCGGGCTCGGCAATTCCTCAACATACGGCGAACATTCGTCACTTCGTTGAATGCGTGCTCGGCCGCGAAACGCCGATTTTTGTACCGGAGCAAGGCGTCGATATGATCAAGATTCTATCGGCGATCTACGAATCCGCCGAACACGGGCGGGAGATCCGGCTGTAGAGCCGGAGTTGGGTACGCAAAACTATAAAAAACAAGCTCAACCGCTCATCGGTTGGGCTTGTTCTGTTCGATATCCCGATAATGCTGAGGGGCGACTCCTTCTAGTTTTTTAAATAAACGGCTGAAATAAAAGGGATCCGAATACCCGACTTCTTGTGAAATCTCTTGAATGTTTTTACCGGTATGGTCAAGCAGATGTTTGGCTCTTTGAATTCTAAGAAGTTGGATATAACGTGTCATGGAGATCCCTGTGTATTTCTTGAATATCTGGCATAGATACTCGTATTTGTAATCAAGCGTACGTTCAAGGTTTTCCCCGTTAAGCTCGGATACGTAATCGTTATTTAAATGGTTGGCCAGCTTGCGAAACGTAAAATAGGAAACCGGAAAGCTGGTGTCCAGGTGGCTTTGTTCCAGGAAATCCGTTGCGATGGAGGCAAGCATTTCGGAAAGGATTAATGTGCTTTGAAATCGAAAGTAACCCCGAGGCTGCTTCATGGTATCCGCCAGGTCTTCGAAGCGGCTTAGCAGCTTATAACATTGTTTGTTGCGGTATAGACGCGGGAGAATCAGCAGATCTTCATGACTCATTTCGACAGTCTGAAGCTCGGTACGTTCGACATGGACAAAGTCGAGATCAGATAGGCGATTAACATCAAAATTGTTCATCCCGGGCGTACATGAGAATTGAGCCCAATAAAACTTCCCCTGTTTAAATTCCGAGACGCCCCCCTTATGTTGCTCCCAAGGACAAAGCAACAGCGAATCCCCGGGCTGCAAGACCGTTTGGATGCCTCCGGCCTCGAGATTTACCATTCCATCGGCAACTACGATTAACTCATAATACGGATTATAATGTTGATCGAAGAATGTGGTGTTTGTACCCGCATCAAACAGATCCGCCCATCTCACGTCCAAGGTGGAAAGTCGCGACATCGAATAATACATAATGGCTCCTATCGATATATATAGTAGAAACAACTTAGCACTGTATATGGCTTCATGTTGAAAGCGCTTTAATGAAAGGATTGTTTTATTATATCATACTATAGTAGGTGTTCAAAAAGTTGGGTTTTCAGTATAAAAAGCAAGGTTTAAAATTCACAATTTCTCTTCAAACATCTCAATCTAGTTCATGGCTTCCATCATGCCATATTCTTATAATCAAGCTAATTCGTTTACAACAATTAAACCGGCAATGGAGGAATTGGCATGGGATTGAGTATATTGAATGAACAAGAGTATTATCGAATCGTTTATGGCGGTTGGTTGGGAAAAAATATAGGAGGTACTTTGGGGGCGCCGGTAGAGGGAGTAAAGGAGCTGTTAACGCTAACCTTTTATCCGGAATTGCCGGACGGCCCGCTCGAAAATGATGATCTTGATCTTCAACTCGTATGGCTGCATGCGCTCGAACAGTATGGTCCCGGATTAACGGCTCGAGAGCTGGGACAGGAGTGGGTGGACCATATCTTTTTTCCTTTCGATGAATATGGCTACGCATTAACCAATTTACGCAGAGGGCTTATTCCACCCGTTGCCGGCTCCTTTAATAATCCATTTACTAACTGCATGGGTTCGCCAATCCGATCAGAAATATGGGCGATGGTTGCCCCCGGATTACCGGAAGTAGCTGCGTCATATGCCTATCAGGATGCAATCGTAGACCACGCGGGCGGCGAAGGGGTATATGGGGAAATGTTTTTTGCGGCCATTGAAAGCGCCATTTTCTTCGAAAAGGACCGAGACCGACTGATCGACATCGGCATGAAGTTTATACCTCCAAATAGCCGCACCTGCAAGGCACTACAAGATTTGATTCGTTGGCATCAAGAGGGCAAGAGCTGGACGGAAACGCGTTCGCTTATTCTTGAGCATCACGGCAGCGACAATTTTACAGATGCTCCTCAAAATATTGCATTTACCATTCTTGGCTGGTTATATGGCGAGGATTTCGAAGATTCGATATTAAAAGCCGTTAACTGCGGATATGATACCGACTGTACGGCTGCAACGCTGGGGGCTATATTGGGGATGCTGCTTGGACCGGAGGGACTCCCTGACAAATGGGTGAAGCCGGTAGGCGATCGCGTCGTTGTCAGTCCGCCGATTAACGGATTTCCAGCGCCAAAAAATTTGGATGAGTTGACTTTACGAACGATTCGTATGGGGAAACAAATTTTGGCTGCTGCTGATGCCGATATCATTGTACATCCCAATGAGCCAAGTTGCTGGAGCATAAAGGATGTTTCGCTTCGAGAGGTTCAGGAGCTTTGGAAAAGGTCGGCGACATCCAATCATTACTTGCTGCCGCGGGGGACCTTGCAAAACCCTGCTCTTGAACTGATCATGGAGTATGGTGCCGAAGGACCGGCGATTGGAGCCAATCAAAAGAAAACCATACATGTTACATTAATAAATCGTTCATTGACCACGATAACAGGCAAACTTTCAATGGACTTGCCTGAGAGCTGGGCGGGACCGGATACGCTCGAAACGGTGTTGCACCCGAACCAGTCTATAGAATGGGCTGCGGACATAACGGCTCCGGCATTCGTGGGGGCCAGCCAAGAACTTGGTTTGCTCTGGACAAGGCTTCACGACAATTCGGTGTGGGCAACGGAGAAGGTGATGTTTACACTGATTGGGGCTTCATGTTGGACGGTATGGGGACCTGATAGCAACGAAGGCGTTGAAGCCATGTTCCCCGGAAATCGCTTAGAGTGGGACAAGGCAATAAATACAGACGCGGATGGGTGTTACAAAGCCTCGACGACGCTTTATATCCCGTCGGAGCGCCAGTTTAGCCTTATTGCTGCCGCAGACGGTCCTGTTTCGCTTAAGCTCAATGGGAAAATCGTGATCGACTGCCAGCATACGCTGGAATTTATGCCGGCCTATCATCGCGCTCCCAAGGAACAGCGGGCCCAGTTGACGCTTGAGGCCGGAACTTATAAAGTGGAGGTAGAGGCTATTCAGAAGGGGGCTCCCATCCAGGTGTATGTTTTGCCAGTTGCTACCGCCAATACGGCTGATCCAGGTCCGTATTATTATTACACGGATATGCTCTTCGGTTTAAGAAATGAGGATTGACGCCCACCAGCATTATTGGAAACCAGGGCGCGGGGATTATGGCTGGTTAACTCCGGAACAGGGTATTTTGTATGCGGATTATTTGCCCTCTCTTCTGCATCGTACACTGCAACAACATGGCATAGATCGAACCATCGTTGTACAGGCCGCGCCGACGATGAAAGAGACGGAATTTATGCTTTCCTTGTACGAGGAGGAGGAGTCGATTGCCGGCGTGGTCGGATGGCTTGATCTGGATTCCGAGGAGTTTGAGCAACATTATCAGACATTCCGCGGGCATAAGGGGTTTGTTGGATTTCGTCCGATGTTGCAGGATTTGCCGGACGGCTGGATCCTCCAGGGCAGAGTCATGCGTAACTTGAGGTTAATCGCAGAAGATGGTTTCCCCATCGATTTGCAGTTGAGGCCAAGACATCTGCCTGATATGCATAAGGTTCTTCAGTCCATTCCTTCGCTCCGGGCAGTCATCGATCACGCGGCCAAACCGTTTATTGCCGAGAAAGCGATAGAACCATGGAAGGAACAGTTGTCTGAGCTGGCTCGTTTCCCTGGCATGATGTGCAAGTTGTCGGGCTTAGTTACGGAAGCGGATCAGCAACAATGGAGTCGGCTTGACTTCGTTCCTTACGTGCATCATGTTGTGGAGACATTCGGAACGGACCGAATTATGTTCGGCAGCGATTGGCCGGTCTGCTTGACGACTTGTGAATATGCAGAGGTTCTGGAGGTTTTATTGGAGTCGTTGCCATCAGGTTTGTCGGAGGCAGAATATGAGGCTTTATTCGGAGGCAATGCCGCACGGTTTTATAGATTGAGTATGTGAACGAGAGAATACAATGTAATCAATGACCGGTATTAAGAATATGCAGAAGACTCCATACCACTGTCCAAGTGGGTCTGGGGTCTTTTTTGCATAAGAAAAACAGGTAATAAGTCCTAGTTGTTTCAGGTGTCTGATAGATCTAATGTTCAGTATATGTTCAGCGGCAAGTGGTACTATTTTAATAGAAAATGTCGAATTTTAAAACTTGTTGATGATTTATGTCTTTAGCTGTTACATGAGGAGGATGTTTTAAGATGACTAAAGTCTTGAATCGGTTCGTGGCTTATCTTTTACTGGCAACGATGGTGATGTCGGTATTAGGCGGCATTGGAAGTGGCAGCGTGTCGGCTGCTGCCGGATTGAACGTGACTCAAAATAACGATAAGGCAGCGTTGGTCAATTCAATGTTGGGCAATGGGATCACAGCGTCGAATATTAAATTAACGGGTCATGCCAACGCATTTGGTACTTTTAGTGGAGGCAATGGCATTATCGGTTTTGATGAAGGGATTATACTAAGTACGGGCAAGGCTGTTGATGTTATGGGGAATCACCAGACTCCTAACAGAACAACTCAACATAATACGCCTGGCGATCAAAACTTGACAGACTTAGCAAGTCTCACAACACTCGATGCAGCTATATTGGAGTTTGAGTTTGTTCCTCAAGGGGACAAGATTTCGTTCCAGTACGTGTTTTCATCAGAGGAATATCATGAGTATGCAAATGATGAGTACAACGATGTGTTTGCGTTTTTTGTAAATGGCAATAATGCGGCCCTTATACCGGGTACGACAACTCCGGTTTCGATTAACAACGTTAACGGTGGCAACCCTCTTGGGACAAATCCGAAAAATCCGCAGTATTTTATAGATAATGTTGGATCGAGTGGGAAACAGCTTGGCACTGCAATGGATGGTTTGACTATTGTCATGTCTGTATCAGTTGCTGTTCATCCTGGTGTGACGAATACAATCAAGATAGCTATTGCAGATGGTGGTGACGCCTCCTACGATTCAAATGTATTTATCAAAGCGGGGAGCTTTAACGACCGTGCTGCGATGCCAGGAGAGCTAGTCATCGATAGCAGGGAAGATTTTGATATTACGATTGAACGCACCACTGGCAGCGATGGCGCAATATCCGCGACGTGGACTGCAAAGGACGAGAATGGTGCAACGGTTGGTACAGGCGTGGTGTCGTTTAATGACGGTGAAACGTCTAAAACGATTACTGTACCGGGCAATACAGTTACGATCGAGTTAAGCAATCCTACTAATGGGGCTACTATTGCTGCAGGGAGCCACTCCAAAAATCTCTCGGATATATCAGATGCGGGTGCAGTACTTCCGCCGACAATCAGTTTAAATACAACCGAACCTGCGGATTCGGTGGTTGTCACGTTGTCCGCATTAGCTGGAACCATTGAATATACGACTGATAATGGATTGACATGGCTTCCTTATTCTAATCCGTTCTCTGTTAATGACAATGTGGTCCTTAAGGCTAGAGCTGTAGATCAAGGGAATTTCAGCAATGAAGTTACATATAACATCACTAATATTAATCAGAAAAGCCCAGCTCCAGTTATAGCAGATATCACTGCAGCCGGCACAGCGGCAGAAGTGACGGTGGCGAACGTGCCAGCGGGCGCGACGGTTATCGTGTATGACGGCAACGGTGTTGAAATCGGTCGCGGCACGAACAGCGGTGTGGCAGCAGGAAGCGTGACGATTGAAGCTTTGACAGAAATGACGATCGGCGAAACGATCTCCGTCAGCTTGCATGAGAATAACAAATCGGAGAGCGCGAAAGTGACGGTAACGCCAGTGTTCGAGCGCAGCGCAGCGCCATTAGCACCAAATCTGTCGGCGAATGCAACGACAGATGCTGTGACGGTAGCGAACGTACCGGCGGGCACAGTAGTCACGGTGTATGACGTGACAAGCGGCAACGAGATTGGCACGGCAACAAACAGTGGCGGCAGCGCAGCAACAGTCACTGTCACAATAGCGAGCGGCTTGGTGAATAGCCAGGAAGTCGAAGTCACACTAACGGAGCCGCGCAAGCTGGAAAGCACAGCAACGTCGGTGACGGCGGTGTACGATGTGACAGCAGCGCCGCAAGTTTCGGCGATTACGGCAGACGGCACAGGGGCAGAAGTGACGGTGGCGAATGTGCCAGCGGGCGCGACAGTTATTGTGTATGATCACGATGGCGTAGAAATTGGCCGCGCTACGAATAACGGATCAGCAACAGCAAACGTTACGGTTGAAGATTTGATAGAGTTGACGATCGGAGAGGCGATTACGGTTACGATCAGCGAGACGGGCAAGGCGGAGAGCGCGGCAACTACGGTAACGCCAGTGTTCGAGCAAAGCGCAGCGCCATCGGCGTTGGACTCGTCTGCGAATGCAACGACAGATCAAGTAACGGTGCCTAACGTGCCGGCAGGGGCGATCGTCAAGGTATATGACGAAGCAACTGGCAACGAGATCGGCACGGCAACTAACAATGGAGCAGGCTCCGCTCAAGTGGTCGTCACGATTGCGGGCGGCTTGACGGATGGACAAGAGGTTGAAGTTTCCATTACAGGGCTTCGCAAGTTGGAAAGTACAGCTACGCCGAAGACGGCGGTATACGATGTGACGGCTGCTCCATCAGCGTCCGACATTACGGCTGACGGAACAGCTGCAGAAGTAACTGTGGCGAATGTGCCGGCTGGCGCAAAGGTCATTGTGTATGATCACAATGGTGATGAGATTGGCCGCGGCACGAACAGCGGAGCGACAGCCGGAAGCGTCACGATTGTAGATTTGACACAGTTGGCGATTGGCGACACGATCTCCGTCAGCTTGCATGAGAATAACAAGTCGGAGAGCGCGAAAGTAACGGTAACGCCAGTGTTCGAACGCAGCGCAGCGCCATTGGCGCCGAATCTGTCGGCAAATGCAACGACAGATGCCGTGACGGTAGCGAACGTACCGGCGGGCATGGTAGTCAAGGTGTATGACGTGACAAGCGGCAACGAGATTGGCACGGCAACAAACAGTGGCGGCTCTACCGCAACAATCACTGTCACCATTGGAAGCGGCTTGGCGAATAGCCAGGAAGTTGAAGTTACACTTACGGAGTCGCGCAAGCTGGAAAGCACAGCAACGTCCGTGACGGCGGTGTACGATGTGACAGCAGCGCCGCAAGCTTCGGCGATTACTGCAGACGGCACAGCGGCAGAAGTGACGGTGGCGAACATGCCAGCGGGCGTGACGGTTATTGTGTATGACAGCAACGGCGATGAAATCGGTCGCGGAACGAACACCGGCGCAGCAGCCGGAAATGTAACGATTGAAGATTTGACACAGTTGGCGATCGGCGAAACGATCTCCGTCAGCTTGCATGAGAATAACAAGTCGGAGAGCGCGAAAGTAACGGTAACGCCAGTATTCGAACGTAGCACAGCGCCAACAGCGCAGGAATTAGCTGCGAATGCAACGACGGATAAGGTGACGGTACAAAACGTGCCGGCAGGAGCGATCGTCCAGGTATATGACGTAGCAACTGGCGACGTGATCGGTACAGAAACGAACAATGGAACAGCTTCTGCTCAAGTGGTCGTCACGATTGCAGGCGGCTTGACGGATGGACAAGAAGTTGAAGTTTCCATTACAGAGCTTCGCAAGTTGGAAAGTACAGCTACGCCGAAGACGGCGGTGTTTGATGTGACAGCAGCGCTGCAAGCTTCGGCGATTATTGCAGACGGAACAGCTGCAGAAGTAACGGTGACGAATGTGCCGGCTGGCGCAACAGTCATTGTATACGGTAACGATGGCGTGGAGATCGGCCGCGCTACGAATGGTGGAGCGACAACAGCAGACGTAACGATTGAAGATCTTGAAGAGTTGGCGATCGGAGAGACGATTTCGGTTACATTGACAGAAGAGAACAAATCCGAGAGCGTTGCGACTACGATAACGTCAGTATTCGAGCAAAGCGGAGCGCCGTCGGCGGAATCGGCTGGGAATGCGACGACAGATCAAGTAACGGTGTCGAACGTGCCGGCAGGAGCGATCGTCAAGGTATATGGCAAAGCAACCGGCGACGTGATCGGTACGGCAACGAACAATGGAACAGCTTCCGCTCAAGTGGTCGTCACGGTTGCGGCTGGCTTGGCGGATGGACAAGAGGTTGAAGTTACTATCACGGAACTGCGTAAGAGAGAAAGCACACGTACGCCGTTGACGGCAGTGTACGACGTGACCCTTTGGCAGGCTGAGTCCAGTGATATTGTAGCTAATGCAACTGCTAACAAAGTGGCTGTGCGGGATGTACCTGCCGGCGGAACGATAACGGTCCGCAATAATGACGGTAAAATTTTAGGGACTGCTAAAAACTCAGGCAACAGTCCTGCGGAAGTCACGGTGGATCTCTTAGATCCGGCTCTGATATACCAAGAAGAGATCGATGTTACTTTGACAATCGACAATCATTCTGCCAGCGAGCCGTTAGTCGTAACCGTTAATCGGCAAAGCGAAGCTCCTGCAACTAGCACGATTACTGTAGATGTATTGGCAGGCAGAGCTGTGGTAAATAACGTGCCTGCAGGCGCCGAGGTTGTTGTATATGATGATGGAGCTATCATCGGACGAGGCACAAATACGGGTTCGGTTGCCGGCGAAGTTGTCATTGAAGGATTGGAAGAATTGCAGGAAGGCGATATTCTAACTTTCACTGTTACGGTAACGGGAGATTTGGAGAGTGAGGCCACTGCGATTGAATTAGCTTTAACGGACGGGCAAGCGGTAGCGGAAGCAGCCAGATTGTTAAAAGTCGGCTTTACCGAAGGCGATACATGGGAGAGCGTTACAGGTTCTCTGTTCTTATTGTCGGTTGGAGCATATGCGACTGACGTGAGCTGGACCTCCAGCAAACCTACCGCGGTTGTCATACCCGAATCATCCGAACATACACTTACAGCTGATGTAGTGCGCCAAACAAAAGAACAAAGTGTTATATTAACAGCCAAAATAGAAAAGAACGGCGTTGAAAAAACAAGAACGTTCCTGCTTATTGTGAAAGCGCAAGGCGTAACAAAAGAAGAGGACAGCAGCTACAACAGAAATGTACAGGTCGTAAATCAAACTGATGATACCGTACCGATTCCAATCTCCCGCATCCTTGTAAAAAATGATGCAGGTGAAACGAATTCCAAAATCGACAAAGTGATATTGACGCCAGATCAAGCTGCAGATGTGGTTAGCAATGCCGGGTCTGACGGTAATACAGCAACCATCGTAATTGACGAATTGCCAGAGGATGCGGCGGATGAGATCGCGGTCGAAATCCCAACAGGTGCAATGCTTCTCCTGGCGGAACGAGGCTTTGGCCTCAATATTCAGACCGACTACGCAACGATTACTCTTAGCGAAACTACATTACAGGCTATGGATCAAAATAATTTGGATTTGTTCTTCCGCCTGATTCCGCTCAAGAGCCTGGAACTTCAATCGGAAGTAAGGGGCCGGCTGCCGTCGAGCACCGAAGGACGTTATGTCGTCATGCGTGGTTTGCCATTAATTATTGAAACCAATTACAGCGATTTTGACACGACTTTGTTTATTTCTTTTGCTCAAAACAATATCAACCCATCTGCCGTTAACTTAAATAATCTACGCGTCTATATCGAACACAGCGATGGGGAAAAAGTGATGAGGCAAGGAACGATTGTGCGTGACGAGCATGATACACCTATCGGAATGTCTATTGAGATTAATAAATTTAGTACGTTTACGATTGTCGAACTTCAAACGCCGCCAGCGCCGATCATTATACCTAATGTCGATTCCGGTGAGGATGTGGAAAACGGAGAGGCTGGGGAAGAGGAAATCGGCTTCCATTCCGCGTATATTAACGGGTATCCGGATCGCACTTTCCGGCCGAATCGCCAGATTACGAGAGCCGAGCTTGCTGCGCTGCTGGCTCGCAATTTGGGAGAAACGCCAGAGAACACTGTGGGAACGAAGGTAGTATTTAAGGATGTTGCCGCACAGCATTGGGCAGCGGCATACATTGAGAAGGTAAGAGCATTCGGTCTGATTATCGGTGATCCAAATGGCAACTTCCGTCCGGAAGACGCCATTACAAGGGCCGAAATGGCCGCGATAAGCTCCCGATTCAAGCAATTGGTTGCCGATTCGAAGCAAGGGGCATCCATCTACTTTACCGATCTGAACGGCCATTGGGCTGCAGGAGCGATCGATGCGGCGAAGTCGGCCAATGTGATGAATGGATATCCGGACGGCACCTTTAAACCGCAAAATTCGTTAACTCGCGCCGAAGCCGTTGCTACGATTAACCGTTTGTTCGATCGCGGGCCGCTTTATGGCGTTACGACGGATCTTTGGTCCGACGTTGCTGGGACGAATTGGGCATTTGGAGATATTGCGGAAGCATCCATCGATCATTATTATGTAGATCGTCCTGCAGGCGGCGAACAACGAGTAGATAAACCATAGGATGCCGTTGTCGCTTGTTAGGCAAATACTAGTCTTGGACTGACTTTTAGGAAAAAAAGCTCTTGGGATCAAAATATCCCAAGAGCTTTTTCTGTACAGAATTTTACCCCATCTGATCAAAATAATGAAGGCGCTTACTTCGAGAATGGTTTATACTTCGTCTAGACGGGAGATTCGGCAGCTCTCGTTATTCTCGCCTTCGATAGGCGACAGGGGAAGTTCCCGCAATGGATTTAAATACTTTGCTAAAATAATTTGTATCATTAAAACCCAGAGATAAAGCGATTTCCGTAATGGATAATGTTGTCGCGCCGAGCAGCGACTTTGCATGCTGTACTCGAATTTGGTTGACATATTTTACGAGAGACATGCCAAACACTTGCGAGAAGCAGCGGCTGACATAACCTGTGCTGCAATTGCAGTGTCTCGCTATAGTGGTCAGGCTAAAGGTTTCATGGTAGGTACTTTGCACCCGTTCCATTGCGAGCTTGGCAACAGCCTGCACCCTGGATAAGCTGGTTTCGGCAACTGGAAGTTCGATAGTATCGTTAATCTGTGAGGAAAGCAGCGTAGATTGATAAGCAAGCACGACGAACTGACTGATCATCAGTATGACTTTCAGCAAGTCTTCTATTATCGTTTCATCCAACTTCATGGCGATGTTATTATAAATGTCCAGTAGAACTTCTTGATTGACTTGATATTGCTCTGCTTTGCCGCTGATCCAATCCAAATCCTTTTGATCTCGAGCGCCGAATTGTCCGAGAAACACAACGGCAATCGTTTCGCCTCCGTGAACGACAGGGAAGACGATTTCCTCAACGCCCATATAACACTTTCCGTAAAAGGATCGTTGCTCCGTAGCCGCTTTGCGAACAGAGTATTTCCGATTGACGATGCAGCGCTTCGTATTGTGCGAGTTCTTCTTGACCAAGCTGCAGAAGGGATGCGTATGCATGGCATACGGCTCAAAGGAGGCGCGCAAGGATGCATCTTTGAAGGTGAATCCCTTCGTATCATATATCGTTAAGGCGTATCCAAGAGACTTCGATACATGCTCGAAACAGGCGGCTAATCCGTCAGGATACAGCATCCTTTCTTGCAAACTTCGATTTAACTCGGCTGCTGCAGGGTTCATGAACCCGACCTCCCTTTCAAACAGAATAATACTATATCTCCATGCAAAAAAGAAGGCGCTCGCTTTAATTAAAGCAACTTATGCGATTGATTACGATTGATCTGCAACAGGGGGAATTAAAATGATAGCCCGTTTAAAGGGGAGTTACTTCGCCAAATTAATGATGTCGCATTTAGCCCTTACCATGCTTCTAATTACGCTTAGCGGAGGATTATTGCTTAATAAAACGGCTGACATGATTACAAAGGAAATGAGGTCAACCGGAGAGATGCAATTGGCATCCATGAGGGAGACGCTTGAGAGCCAGCAACTGGAGAGCTATAATTCTGCCCTGCTTAATAAAGCATTGAGTACGGTACGAGTAGAAGCGGAAAGCGAGATCCAGTTTTTTTTGACCAATGGCAAAGGAAATAACTATTACCGGATTACTCGTTTGGCGCAAGATTTAAAAACCCTTTCAATGTCCCTTCCGATGCTGCATAACTTATCGTTTTATTTTGCCAATGACAATTTTGTAGTGGATCAATATTTTCATAATTCGCCGGATAACTCGCCGCAAGCAAAGCTGCTGCAATCTGACAAGCCGATCTTGACACATCAGTGGTTTGTACGTGACGTAGCGACGCAGAGCCTGGATAAAGAAAATAAAATTGTCATCACCTATGTCTATACATTGCCCTATATGGCGCGAGCCGGGCAGATTAAAGGGTATATGATTGTCGATCTGGATGCGGAAAAACTGATTGCATCCGTAGGCGAACATCTGACTGCAAACGGAGAAAAGTTGGTTGTTATGAGTGCGGACGGGCAAGTCATAGGCGCTTCTTCTGAATGGGAGGATTCCATGCTGCAATTGGTACGGAAGCATCTGCCGAAACAAGAGGAACAGATGGTGAGAGTCGACGATAATGTTATTACTCTTTTGCCCGCCGACCAGTCGAGATTAAATTGGCATTATGCTTTGCTGCGCCCGCAAACTTCCGTTCTGTTAACGACACAAAAGATGAAAAGCGAGATATGGATGGCCGGTCTTGCAATAGCATTGCTTGGCGCGATTGTTTCCTACGTGGTGTCAAGGAAGGTTTATGGTCCATTCCGCTACATTACCCAGCGGGTCAGAAGCGCAAGCGGCTATGCCAAGTCCGGCCATAATGAAATCGGCTGGCTCGAGCAAGCATTAGGTTTTCTCGATAAGCAGCGTGCAGTTTACATGACTGAGAAAAGGGAGAAGCAATGGAGGGAAGCCATTCTGGGCAATCTTGATTTTACGGGCGAGGAGCTGCTTATTCCGAGCGAGGGCTGCTTTATGCCTGTTTCCTTGGAGCTTGAAGGGATGGAGTACGGTCGTTTTGCGCAATTGCTGGTCAAATCGGGGGAGAAATCTCCCTTGTATGAGGAATTATTGGTCCTCAGCGCTAATGAAGCGGTTATCGTGTATTGGTGCGAAGAATGGAGAAGCGATATGGAAGCGATCATTCGCGATCGATTGCAGTTGGCAGCGTCCGCAGTACCGGAGTCATTCCGTTATATTGCCGGATTTGGAACGGCGACAAACAAATTGGAAGGCATCCCATTATCGGCGGCAGAGGCCCAAACGGCTAGAAGATACGGATTTTTGAGCGAGGAAAGCGGCTGCATCAGCTATCGATTGATTGAACGCAGGAAGGGTTTGTATCCCGAGCTTAAGCTGGAGCCATTTGACACTTTGCTTCGCAGCGGGGGACGTCATGAGCTTGATCAATATTTGACGATGTGCGAGACCGATCTGAGAGGCGAAGAATATTCGATTGAGGCGATCGAGCTTGTGTTGATGCAGCTTCATCTCTATGCCTCAAAGGCAAAGATGATGCTGGACGGCAATGAGAATGAGCCTGTTGCCTTTGTATGGCAGTCTACGCTTGGCAAGGCAATCTCCGAACTGCGTCAGCTCAGCATGACGGTTGTGGAACAGCGTACGGAAAAAAAGAATGTTCGTTACGAAAGGATTTTCTCCGGCATAAAGGAATATATCGATCTTCATATTCATGAAGATATCTCATTGGAGCAGTTGTCGGCAATTACATCATACTCAAAGCAATTCGTATGCAAATTATTTAAGGAAGAGCTGCAGCTGACATTTGTTGAATATTTGACAATTAGAAGGCTCGAGCATGCTGCGCAATTGCTTCGAACAACGACGGATCCGATTGGCGCCATTGCCAGCCGTAGTGGATTTCGCAGTTCGCAGTATTTTTCCAATAAGTTCAAATCCAAATTTGGCGTTACGCCTGTTCAATATCGATCGACACGCAGCGAAATCCGTATGGCGCAGCATGTTCCAGAGTAGCCTTGATCTTGTATACGAGCGATGTCTATTACAATTTGTCGGAACATGCCAAGCGGCTGCTTGCTCCATTTGGTAATTCGATCTGCGCAATGATTTGAAGCCATCCTATACATTTCGTTTTGAACGGTAAAAGGCACCTTTTTTGGAGGTGTCTTTTTGAATTTTTGGAGCACTCGCAGGTGAAAGATGTGTAAAATCGTCAGGCAGACATCGATGTTCAGATCTTACACATCGAATTCAAATTGTTCAATAGATCATAAACCTCCCAAATGTTACATTGAGTCCATAACCAAGATACATCGACACAGGATGAAAGGAGCAAGGGAATGAACAGCAAGATGAATGCGCTGTCAAATGCGTCTGCACGTCATCTTAGGAGCGGCGAGAGACGCGAGTCGCGCTGGACGAAGTATAAGAAGAGCAAGTATTTGTTTCTCATGTTAATTCCTCTATTTGTTTACTATGCCATATTCGAGTACGGCCCGCTGTACGGCATACAGATTGCTTTCAAGGATTATATGATCAGGGACGGTATTTGGAACAGTCCATGGGTTGGAGTCAAGCATTTCGACTACATGTTCAATGCATCTCCGGACTTCTACAAAATATTAAAAAATACGGTCATCATTAGTTTATACCATATTATATTTGGATTTCCGGCCCCGATCTTGCTCGCCCTTATCTTTAATGAGCTGCGGGTCGAGCTGTTTAAGCGAGTGAGCCAAATTATATCGTATTTGCCGCATTTCTTGTCCTGGGTCGTACTCGGCGGTTTGTTGATTACCATTCTCTCGCCGACGACCGGGGCAGTTAATGCGGTGCTGGGCTGGCTTGGCATCGAGCCGATTTATTTTCTCGGCGATCCGAATTACTTCCGTTTCACCTTGATTTTATCATCGATATGGAAGGAAATCGGCTGGGGCACGATTATTTATTTGGCTGCGATGACGGGCATTGATCCGCATCTGTACGAAGCAGCTAAGATGGATGGAGCCGGTCGCTGGAAGCAGACGACTCATATAACGCTCCCGAGCATTATGAGCGTGATTGCTATTTTGTTTATTTTCAAGACAGGTCAAATTCTAAACGCTGGCTTCGATCAAATATTTAATTTGTACAATCCGGCCGTGTACAGCGTGGCCGACATTCTGGATACGTATGTATACCGTGTTGGTTTAATGCAGCTGCAGTACAGCTTCACAACGGCGGTTGGCTTGTTTAAAAACGTAATCGCGTTCTCCCTTGTCCTGTTTACCAATTATATGGTGAAGAAGCTCGGTCAGGAGGGGATTCTATGAAAGCCTTTAGCAGAATGACATTCGGCGAAGCGGCTTTTCAAGTAATTGCCGTTGTCATTGTAACCTTGCTCTGTATTTCGACGCTGTATCCATTTATCCATGTTCTGTCGGTTTCGCTCAGCGCTCCCGCGGAAGCGATCCAGCCTGGCATCCACTTGTATCCGAAGGCGTTTACTATGGCGGCGTACGAGCAAGCGGTCAAGCTCCAAGGAATATGGGTGGGCTTTGGCAACACGATATATCGTACCTTAGTCGGCACCTTTCTGTCCGTATTCGTGATGTCACTAGGAGCGTATGCGCTTTCGAAGAGGCATTTGCCCCATCGCGGCTTTATTACGATGGCGGTCATCGTTACCATGTTCTTTAGCGGGGGACTCATTCCGACGTTCCTGCTTATTAAAGAGATCGGGTTGTACGATACACGCTGGGCGCTGATCATTCCCGGATTGTTTAATACGTTTTATATGCTCATCATGAGAAACTTTTTTATGAGTATTCCTAGCGAGCTTGAGGAATCCGTGAAGATAGACGGCGCGAATGATTTGCGCATTTTGTTTCAACTCGTTCTTCCGCTTTCGAAGCCGATTCTGGCGACGATATCGCTGTGGATCGCCGTCTATCATTGGAATGAATGGTTTAACGGACTCATCTACATTCAGGATCAAAGCAAGATTGTGCTGCAAATATATTTGCGGAGGCTGATTGTCGAGAACAGCGATGCCGACGTACAGCTTCTCATGCAGCAAGCAGCTGGCGACAGCATCCCGATTGTGCCGGAGACGATCAAAGCGGCAGTGCTGATGATTGGAACAATCCCTCTATTGCTGGTGTTCCCGTTTATTCAGAAGCACTTCGTGAAAGGAATCATGCTCGGATCTCTTAAAGGTTAATCTGCAAGCTCCGTGATTGAAACGGAAGTCCTGAACGTTCAGGAACCTCTGTTTTAATATAAATCAATGAACATATAAAGGGAGGCGCAAGCAGAGATGAAATGGATAACAAAGTTAGGAATTGTGGCATTAATTGTGGCATTGGCAGCAGGATGCTCCGGCGGCAACAAGGGGAGCAGCAATGGAAGCGGCAAAAACGGCGAAGCAACAAACAAGCCGTCCGCCAGTTCCGAACCATCCGCAACGGCAAACGATGAGCCGATTGAAATTGCTTGGTTAAGCTTTAACTTCCCCGCAGAGGATGGCAGCATTGGGCAGAAGTATATCGAGGAGAAATTTAATGTCAAAATCAAGAACATTCGGATTGACCGAGCAAATTGGAAGGATCAGTTGAATGTTCGCCTGGCTTCCGATGAGCTTCCGGATGTGTGGCTCTTATGGGGCATTGCCGATGTCAACGCCTATAGCGGACAAAATCTGCTGGCAGAGCTGCCTATCGATGAGATAAAAGCGAAAATGCCTAGCTTGGCCAAGCTTGTCGACGATAATAATCCGGCAGCCTGGTCGAATGGACTGATCAATGGCAAAAATTACGGCATTCCGATTACGAATGTAGATGGGATTTATCCGTTGCTTCCTTATTACAATGAAAATTGGTTGAAAGCTATCGGTTACGATGCTCCGCCGACAACGCTGGAGGAGCTGGAGGATGTTGTATATAAATTTCGGAATAACGACCCCGACCAAAATAGCAAAAAAGATACTTACGGTTTAACGGGAAAAGGATCGTTAGCTGATCTTAATCAAAGCTTTCCTTACGTTTTCGGAGCCTTTGACGTGCAGCCTCAGTTTTGGGTAGAGGACGGAAACGGCGGTCTTGCATACGGCATGACGACCGAAAATGCGCGCGAGGCGTTTAAGTTGCTTAATAAATGGTTCAAGGACGGAGTGCTTGATCCCGAATTTATTACGGCGGATGGCAATAAGAAGGAATTCGAGAACGGCCTGGTAGGCGTGAAGTTTGACCAATGGAATTATCAGCGTCCAACGCTGCGCAAGCAAATCAAGGTGACGGATAGCACCTACTTTCCGACGATCGCGGGAACTCAGGTAGCGGCTCCGGAATACACGGGACATGGAATGGCATGGGGATTGACAGGCAATTACATGGGGATGGGAGTCGATGTGGATAAGACGCCGGGCAAGAGAGAAAAAATCTATGAAATATTAAATGCGGCCTATTCGGACTCAGAGGTAATGAAATATCTGAGTTTTGGCGAGGAAGGCGTTCATCATGATTTGGTTAATGGCCTGCCCGTCATCAAAACAGAGATGACCGCAGACAAGCTTAACAATCTCGGCATCGGGGCTTATTACGGTATATTGTCCAGCAAGTCGCTGGAAGGCGAGCTGCTAAGATATCCAACGGAGGATCTCGAATGGAGAAAGCAAGTCGTTAAGGATATCCCGTTAATGTATGATCAGGTCAAATTTAATATCCCTTCCGCCAGCCAGTTCCCGGATATCAAAAATATGGAGAGCGAATACTTCATTAAATTTATAACAGGCGATGTCGATTTGGATAGCGGATTTGATGACTTCATCGAAAAATGGAAAAAGGCTGGCGGCGAAGTTCTGACCAAGGAAGTCAACGAGATCTACGCAACCAATCAAAAGTGAGCGGTTTGAAAATAGAAGACGGGCAGCACGGGGTGAAAGGATGAATCATGCATGAAGGAAACCATTGCAGGACCCATAGAGGCAAAGCTTGAGCAGGCATGGCAGGTTGGCATAAAGAAGATTTATGCCGGTATCGCGCAATTTCCCGGCGAGCTCCGGGAAATTGCGGAGTCGAAGGATGGCCGGTATTTTGACGAGTCGTATGGGAGCATGTTGGACTTCTATCATATCGGCTGCTGGGTTCCATCCTTCTTTACGGGCTGGGCGCTCATCGCATACGAGAGTTCTGATGACCGCTCTTTGCTTAGATGGGCTAACGGACTGCAAGGCTCTTACGAAAAGAAGGTGTTCGAGCATGCGGATAATACGATGCACGATCTCGGTTTTCTGTACAGTCCTTATTGCGTAAAGCTTTATAAATTAAATGGCGATTTAAACCATCGCAAGACCGCGTTGCGGTCGGCGGAAGTTCTGGCATCCAGGTATGTAGTCAAAGGGGAGTACCTGAAAGCATGGGGAAGAATGGATGAAAATGATCCGTCATCATGGGGAAGCGGGATCGCGATTATAGACACGATGATGAATCTGCCTCTCCTGTTCTGGGCGACAGAAGAGACGGGCAATTATTATTACAGAGACATCGCCATCAAACATGCGGATATGACGATGAAACGGATGGTCAGGCCGGACGGTTCCGTCTATCATGCCTACCGCTTCGATTCGGACACCGGACAGCCGGTCGGAGGCGACAATCATTGTGGCCATAGTGTCGAATCCTATTGGGCGAGGGGCACGACATGGGCGATGTACGGCTTCGCCATAGCTTATCGGTACACGGGCAACAGGCTCTATCTGGAGACGGCTATCCGGCTTTCCGAGCATTTTATCAGCCAGTTGGACGACAAGATCGTGCCCGTTTGGGACTTCCGCTTGCCCGAGCAAGAACCCGACCACAGAGACAGCTCCGCCGCAGCTATCGCAGCCAACGCATTTATGGAGATTCTGCGGTTCGACCCGGGCAACGTTCTTCTCAAGGAATGGACGGACCGGCTGCTGCTGAAGTTGTCCGGGGAAGATTACACGGATAATAACCCGGATTGCCCGGGACTGCTCCGGCAATCGAACGGCAAGCAGATGTATACGATTTACGGAGATTACTTTTATATGGAGGCGCTGGCCAAGCGGCTGTCTAAACCATTTACGAACTGTTGGTAACGGGATCGAGCATAACAACAATCGCGACTGGCTCTTTGAATTTTTCGAGGGGCCAGTTGCCATAGCTGCATGAAAAGTTTCTCTAAAAAGAGGAGGGTAATTCATGTCAATGTCTCGTAAAGTCCTCATTAAGGTTACGCTTATCGCTTTATTTGTCCAAAGTCTGCTTGGGGATTCAATCTTCGGCATGGAGAACAACAAGGTAATGGCAGAAAGTATCGTAGTTATCGTGTATAACGATGACGAGGGATTCACCACGGATTCTCCATGGGTGATTGGACAAGGCGTTGGCTACACGCAAAGCTCGCGTTATTATCATGACGGATCGACAGGCGCAGATCCGGCCAAGTGGGCGCAGTTCACGCCAGACATCCCGGTGGAAGGCTATTACACTATATCCATGTGGGTGCCGCCTTTCGGCACAAGGCCCGAAGCTGCGCCGCTCGAGATCAAATATAGGGACGGCATCAGCACGGATCTGACCATTAATCAAAAGGCAAACAGCAACAAATGGGTGAAAATTGGTACATTCCTGTTATCAGAGGGTACAGAAAATTATCTGAAATTATTAGCCTCGGATGCAGGAACCACGCTTGCCGACGCCGTGAAATTCGAATGGGTGGCTGAAGCGGAGACGCCCGATCCGTCGCCTACTTCCACTTCATCGCCTTCATCTACGCCTTCCCCTGTTCCATCGCCGACTCCGACAACAAGCCCGTCTATTCCGCCCGAAAACGCAACCGTAATTGTTTATAATGACGACGAAGGGTTTACGACGGATTCGCCATGGGTAGTTGGACAAGGAGTAGGCGGAACACAAAGCTCGCGTTATTATCATGACGGTTCGGCTGGCGCCAATCCGACCAAATGGGCCATGTTTACGCCCGATATCCCTGTGGAAGGCAACTACATCATATCGATGTGGGTTCCGCCGCATGGCACGAGACCGGAAGCGGCGCCGCTAGAAATCAAGCATAGGGATGGGTTAAGCACGGATTTCACCATCAATCAGAGGGATGACCGAAATAAGTGGGTTGAAATCGGCACATTCGCGCTCTCGCAGAGCACGGATAATTATTTGAAAATACTTGCCTCGCATCCAGGTTATACGCTAGCGGACGCGGTGAAATTCGAGTGGACGACAAAGGAGGTCACTCCTGCGCCTACACCAACAACTGCTCCAACTGCCACGCCTTCGCCGGGTCAAACGACGCCGATTGCCCCTGGACTGGACGGTGATTTGGCGGAACGTTTTCCGGTGTACCAGGTTTCCGTCAATAAAGTATTGACGGGAGATAATAGAGGATTTGGGGTGCTGGCTCGATACGACGGCAGCGGTCCGCAAGAGGTGTATTTGAGCCGTACCACGCAAACGCCGACCTTTGAACCGTTTGTCCCTACGGCTTATGCCAAAGTATTTGATCCCGACGGCAATATGGTGCTCCTTCACGATTTCAGCAGTCAGCCGCCCGGCAAGAAAGTCGAAATCCTCACGATTCCATCGGGGCAGCCCGGCATATGGACGGTCTCCTTTACGGGCGGACGAGAGGGAGATATCCTTGAAATCGGCCTGCCGGAGACGGATGTTTGGGGCGTGCGGGGCGAGATGGCATTAGGCATTACCGAAACAACGCCCAAAACGGCTTATATTTATCTTGCCGACATCACACAACAAAACCAGCTTCCGACCTTTATGCCTAATTTGGGGAGAGGATACTTTTTTCTCGAGGCTTTTGGCAATGCGCCGCATGTAACCTTGCGCAATCAAACGGGAGCAGTGGCCGGCAATCTGGCGAATGTGGGAGGCAGAAACGTCATCCAATTGGAGTCCACGCCGGTTAATGAGGTATGGTCATTGGATTTGAACGGATTCGGGGGCTATATCGTAATCGACGGAACGCCGGCATTGTTAGCCCCTACAGCTGAAGCTGCGCTGGCATTAAAGGGAGGAACGTTTGAAGCGGAAAGGTTTATCATGCCCGGCAAGCTGCAGGCAAGGCTTAGGGAGAAGATGGTAGAGCTTGCGGAGCAGTCTTTGGAGGTAGAGCTGGATTTTCCGGAAGAAGTGCCGTTGGATCTCGCCAATCCTCGCATGGAGGCGCTATTGTACGGAAAATACGGCAGTCTTCAAGGGTTGGACTATGCCTTTGAGCATCAGATATTGGACAAGGACGATCCGGGTTTCGGCATGATTCTGGATTATGATCCGGCAAGGCCGGTCAAAAATCAATATTCCTCCTTTGCCGGCGCGATGGCTGCCGCGGTCGCCGTGCCGGGGCAGATGAACCCTGCCTACGAAAACGAGGCCTTGTTAAAACGCGCGGTATTAAACTCCATGAGTTTTCTGGCGTGGCTTCAGGGGGACTTTACCTATAAGGATTCCGATCTAAGGGATCTGCCTGTCCCTAGCACGAATTATTTTATAATGGTCGGTCCCATGGTCGTTGATCCTTTTTTACTGCTTCACGATAAGGTGGACCCGGAGACCGCCGCTCTTTGGGAAGAAGCCGTTACCGCCTTTTTGGATAAAAACGCGGATACCAGAAGCTTTCTCTCCAATCAATGGTCGCATAACATACTCGCCCAATTATATATGTATGAGGCGACGGGAGAAACCCGGTTTTTGCGTAATTTCGAAAAAATGGCTGCAGCTTTTATGGATGGCGCCCATGGAGCAAGCTCCAAACTGATGGGATTGCATCCGACGGGTTTTTATATGGAGAACTTTGGTCCGGACGGCAACTATGACAGTCTCAGCTCCTTCCACATGGTGGCGTCCTATCTGGTTTACAAAGAGAGTGGAGCCGCCGATCGCGTTATTTTGGAAAAATTGCGAGCGGGGATTGAAAAAAATCTGTATTTCAAGAGCTTCTATTGGCTGCCGCAGCCGGATGGCAGCATGGCTTCCCCTACAGCGATAAACACGAGAACAAATACCCCCATTCATCAGGCGACGTATCCGGGAGACATTATGATGCGTGCCGAAATGCCTTTGTCGCTGACAAGGTATCTGATGTGGCCGGGTCCTTCCGAAGATCCGGCCGATCTGGCCGGCGGGGATGTGATGGCGCATAGAATCAATACCGATGAATGGGCGATCAAGGTGCTTCAAGCGCTGTTGCCGCTTAAGGCCGGGGCGTATGATATGATCAGCTATTGGCCGCATATTATTTATTCGGCGTTTAGCAAGCCTGTTGCAATAGAGCCTGCCGCGCTTCCGATTGACAGCGAGTTTGGCACCTGGGAGCTTCCGGGGCAAGTAGCATGGAAGCGAGGACCGCTGTACGGAGTCGTATTTTATGATGTAACGGGAGTTTCCGGCAAGATTCCGCAGGCCAAATTTGGAGGCGGTCCAACCGTTATGTGGGGAGAGGGAACAGGGAGCGTCGTTTCCTCGTTGCGGAACAACAAGAACGGCACTATCACGTTACCGTCCGATATGACGCATTCCGGCGTTTTCGGCAAGGATCACAACGGGAAATTTTTTTATACGGGCGAAGAGCGTACGTCTCTGACCTGGATTGTGCAGGATGAAATCTTCGAGCTACGGACACCATTGACCGCTCCCAAAGGAGAGCTGGTCTGGAGGTATGAGCTGGGAGAGCAGCAAACGTTAATAAAGGTCAGTCTTCAGCTGGAGGAGGAAGCTCAAGAGGCATACGTTAACTTGCCGGTCGCATCCGGCGTAGCGGGTACGGAACCTGCGGTATTCGGCGATAATACGCTCATTTATCAAGCGGGAAATTCATCCATGAAGATAGAATGGCCAGCCGATGCGGCCGCGCAATTACAGGAAGAGGTCACAACGGCTTGGGGCAGCGCCCGAAATTTGCAGATCGCTCTGGCATCCGACGGTACGCCTGTAACGATAACGGTATCCATGAAGGAAAACAAGGAAGAACCTGTCGATCCCAATGAAGGGGAGCCGACGAATGGATCGCGGATAGAAAGCATGCCGGTTTCTTCCGACAACGTAGTTTCTGCGAATCGGATTACGGTTGCTGCAACGTCATTGGATCAGCGTACGGGCGAGGCGAAGGCATTTTTAGATAAAGACAATATTCTGGAAGCTCGCAGCAACAGCCAAGCCGGTATTCAGGGAGGCAAGCTCGTGATCGTCGATGTGCCCGAGATTGCAGGGGCGGTTGCTTACACTGTCGTTGTTCCATCCGAATTTTTAACTTCCTACGGTGCGCATGATAAGCTGCGGATTCAGACGGAGATCGGGACGGTGGAGGTTCCCGGCCATATGCTTGCGGCTGCGGTAATCGCTTCCGCAACTGACGTCGAGCTTACCGTCGAGGCATCCGCTGCAGATGAAAAACCATTCCTTTCGTTGAAAGCCGCTGCCGGGGGACAGAAGATAACAGCCATCAACCCGGAGGCCGCTATAATCGTCACGATCCCTTATACGCCGACATCGGAGGAATTAAAGGCATATGAGCATATCGTCGTCTCCTATACGGCGGAAGATGGCCGAGCGCTTCCGATCCCGACGGGAAGTTACGACGAATCTCTGGGAGCGGTAGTGCTAAGGACCAATCAATTAGGGAAGTACGTCGTGTCCTATCGAGTAGTAAACTTTGACGATATAACCGGATACTACTGGGCCGCGCACTCCATTCGGGTATTGGCGTCCAAAGGGATTATGAGCGGAGAAGGCGAAGGAGGCTTCAAGCCGGCAGCGGGAATAACGAGGGCGGACTTTGTCGATGCGTTGGTTCGAGCTCTTGGAATTACGACGACGGTTGATGCTAACTTCGCGGATATACCCGATCGCTCCGATTATTATAATGCCGTTGGCATAGCCCGGAAGCTGGGGATAACAAAAGGGATAGGCGGGAACAGGTTCAAGCCAGACGAGCTTATATCCAGGCAGGAAATGATGGTAATGGTTTCCAGGGCGTTGGCCATGGATAACAAATATAGGTCAGACGGTATCAACAAAGAACTTGATACGTTCAAGGACATAGCGGATATCGCCCCTTATGCCATTTCAGAGATAGCGGCATTGGTAAGAGAAGGCATTGTTCAAGGCAGCGATCATGCCATTCATCCTCATAAACCAGCTTCAAGAGCAGAGGCTGCCGCCATTGTATACAGATTGTATGACAAACTCGACATCACACTTTAAACAAATCAGGAGAAGTTCTGTTTGAGGGCTGACGGGCAGTTTAGTGTGGGTGGTGACGGCGAGCATATATGCGAGAGTGAAGTGATTTTCGTTCATACGGTAGAATGCAAAGAGCAGGAATACGTGCATTCCTGCTCTTTTATTTCGAATCGTACGTCGCATTTACTTTATCGCTGGGCGAAGCTTCTGCAACGTAATTCGCCAACCCATGACAGCCATTAGCCATACCGCGTATCCGATTGCTCCACCGAGTACGTTCAAAATGAGATCGTCTACGTCGAAGGAGCCGAGTCGCGTACCTAGTTGGGTCAGTTCGATGGTAAGGCTCGCCAGCATCGTCCAGAAGATGGTCGTCGAGAAACGCCGTGCCTTAGCGAAGAGGATCGGCAACAGGAATCCAAGCGGAACGAATAGCAGCACGTTGCCGAAGAGATTAAAGAACCAAGTATCAAAATTGTAATTCTGGTAACCGTTGGCGTATAGCAGAATGCTTTGGAACGGTGTCAAGTTGGGATGAGGTTGTCCTATGCTGCGTAGTATAAGTCGCGTTTGGGTCAAAAATAGTTGGTAAACAACGATCAGCACATAAGACGTGAAGACGAACCACGACAAGGCTTGCAACCATTTTCGATACGGTGATACCACCTTGTTAATCAAACCTCCCACAAGCTCCGATCCGCCGAAATCGGCAATAGACAACTTAATCGCATCCGCATCTTGCACACCATCGGTGACATAGCTCCTCCGCAATTGCTCCAGATGATCGAAAAACTCTTCGTACAACTCCCTCTTGGTTTCAGCCGAGGCGTCGATGTTTTGCAGTATTTGGTTTAAATACTCTTCAAAAGAATTCATGCGAAACCAGCCTTTCTGCACGATTGAATCAGTGCGTGTACTTGATCCCAAGCGGCTAACTTGTCAGTCAACTTCTTACGCCCGGTCTCTGTGAGCGCGTAGAATTTTCTCCGACCGCTTGCTTCGGTTTCAATCCAATAAGAACGAAGTAGCTCCTTGTTTTCGAGCCGTTTCAGCGCGGGATAGAGCGTCCCTTGGCTCATTTGGTACGAATCCCGACTCAACTCCTTCAACTGTTGAACAATCTCGTAGCCATAAGTATCCTTGCGCGCGATTATAGAGAGCAGAAGGATATCGATACTGCCTTTCAAAATTTCTTTGTCCATACCGTTCACCTCTTATTATATTGTATAGCGACATATGTCGTTATACAAGTCTACTGTTTGATTTGGTTTGCGAAATAAGGTCGTTACACTAACGGAAATTAGTGCACTCCCACCTTTATTGGGTGTATTATGATTGGTATATTCTATATCTCTGTCAATGGCAATCCTTTCGTGAACAGGGGAACAATGAAAATCGAGGTGTAATAAATGCAAATACGTAAGTTACATACGCACGAAATCCCGCCATTTGAACTATTATTATTAGCGGATCCTTCACAGAAGCTTGTTGAGGAATATCTTCGAAGAGGACATTGCTATATCGCCTCACTGAATGATCAAATAATAGGAGTCTATGTTTTACTGCCAACAAGACCCGATACAGTTGAATTAGTAAATGTAGCAATTGATGAAACGAATCAGGGCAGAGGGTTCGGAAAACAGTTAGTGAAACATGCAATACAAATTGCGAGGGAATTAGGATTCAAAACGATTGAAGTCGGTACTGGAAATTCAGGTGTTGGGCAACTTGCCCTTTATCAGAAATGCGGCTTTAGAATAACTGGAGTAGACAGAGACTTTTTTGTTAGACATTACGATGAAGAAATATTTGAAAATGGTATACAAGTGGTGGACATGATACGACTATCACAAGATTTATAATGGAACGATTGTTGAACTAACGGAAACATTAGCTTAATGACAACAGCGGCAGTCTAAGACTTTATTTTTCAAGTCCTAGTCCGCCGCTGGTTTATTTTCTTAGCATTAACCTTTAGATCGCGGCAACCCGGTTAATTACACAGCCTGCCGGCGAAATCCTGCAGGCTGTGCAGCTAAAGCTTGCAACCGCCTATCTTATTAGAACGTAAGGGGATAAAGCAGAAGCAGAAAGGATGAGCGAATATTTCTACCCCAGCCTTATTCCGAAAAATGAAAACGCCTAGTTTTATTTTCTTCGTCTCCGTTATCTTCGCGTCCGTCTTGACGGGCTTCTTGTCGAGGCCCTATTTCACGGATCGCGTCTTCTACTTGTACGAGGATACGTACAAATTCGCCGGCGAGCAAGAACGACTCGTCACCTACCATAGCAGCACGGCTGATCCCGTCCAAGTACGCACCGAAGACGAGCTAAACCGCACATTGATCATCGGCGGGCAGTCCTATGCGATTGCGGACATAAGCAACCCTTACTCGATCAAGTTCCGCGTGACCTATCCGAACGGCCATGTCTACAGCGTCGAGGATAATAATGGCTTGCTATGGAGCTACGATGACAAAGGCAATAACGTCATGGCTATTCAGGTTTACGCCAACGGCGAGCGGATCAAGGAAGAAGGGGAAGAAGATTTTCAGCCGTCGGCGCTCGTAATAGCAGCGTACTAGGCGCATGTGGATACTGCTTTTGCCGCTTTTATTGAGCAGAGGCCAGGTTCATGCACAACCTTATTCCATATCATACGTTATAGTAGTAAACAGTTTTAAAAGAAGGATGGTATTGCTTAATGGCGGTAAAGATATGTACCGATTGTGGGGAATCAAACGCTGAAGGCTCGTTAATATGTGTTATTTGTGGTAGTTCGCTTAAAGATGCAATGATGGAAGGAACTCCAAACACTGTTAAAGATTATTCTAGAAACGCAACTCCCGCAACATGCCAGCACTGTAATGAACGTTTGGTCCAAGGATCATTAACATGCAGATATTGTGGATCCGTTGTATCAAAGACGGTAAAAGGTTCTCGTTATTATAGTGATCATATTTCCTCAGGGGAAAGCGGAGGATCCACACCTATGGCGACTTTTGGAAGAGGCTGCTTATGGCTCATCCTTGGTACATTAGGATTGGTACTGATCGCTGTTATTACCCAGAGTACAATTAATATTCCGTGGTTCATATTTATCCCAGTCGTGATTCTTGTCTTCTGGATGGCTTCGAAGAAAGGAAAATAACCATAAGATTGGATTTCAGATTGAAAGAAGAGGAGGAAATGGAGCTTTGAAACGTGTTGTCGTTTATGATCCGGATCTCGTCAGATCCGTCAATTTGCCTGAGAAGGTAGAGGCTTTTTTGCTTAAAGAAGGGCTTCCTCTTATCGAACCCGCGGATGCCGTCTTAGGCGTTCGCTTCCAATCGTTCGCGGATATGGGACTTCTGTACACTGGCGAACGCAAGCTGCTGCCCATCGGATACGAATGGGAGCCGGAGAGCGCCATTCTGGGACTGGCTCAAGGTTCGGGGCATCTATATTCCTTCCACCCGACCTCCGGGCAATCAGGATTCGTTAACTCGGATATCCGTTTGTTTCTGTTGTTCTTATCCTGCGTCCGATCGTTTACAGCAAGTCACTCCGAAGGTGATCAAGCGACGATATGGACGGCGGAGCAAATGCGTGAACGGCTGGCCGCCTTCCGCCGCGGTGAGATCGTTCCGCAACATCCGAAACGGCCGGCCTTCGACCGCAAGACGGAGTTGACCCGGATGCGGGCTTTGTTTGAGGAGAAGGACGCGGCCAGCCTGGCAAACGAAAACCAATGGTGGAGCCTCGTGCTTGAGCAACTGGAAGACGGCTTATTATAGGGCTTCGCTAAAACACTCGGTAGTCGAAAGTAATCTATATTGATGGACAATGCTTGTGTCTAAGGAGGGTTAAAAATGAAGGTCAAACGAATTGTCGCCAATATAAACACGAAGGATATCGCGGCAGCTAAAACCTTCTATCAGGATGTGCTCGGCCTTGACTTAGTGATGGATCATGGTTGGATCAGAACCTATGGTTCAAACGAGGAGATGAGCGTTCAAATTAGTTTCGCCTCGCAAGGCGGCTCAGAAACGCCGACGCCTGAATTATCGATCGAAGTCGATAATGTCGATGCCGCATTAGAAGGCATGAAGAGAGCCGGATTTCCGATAGAATATGGGCCTGTCGACGAACCTTGGGGCGTTCGTAGATTCTATGTTCGCGACCCATTTGGCAAGCTAATTAATATTCTTGCTCATAAACAAGGGTAAACTTACGGCCAATCGTAAACGGACGCTGGTATGGCTTGCTTCATGCGCTATTGGGGGGAGAGGGCCGGCGCCTTATGCCGATCCCTGAACTGCTTGGGCGAACAATCGTTGTACCGTTGGAACAGATCGTAGAAGTGTCCAAGGTTTGAGACTCCCGCCGCTTCGGCAACTTCGGCGATGCTGATGTCGCTCGTAAGCAGCTGTTGCTCGGCCTTCCTTATTCGCTTGTAGGAGACGAAGTCAATAAAGGACATGCCGAACGCTTTCTTGAACGTCTTAATAAAGTGGGTATAGCTCATATTAAGAAGGCTGCTGACCTCGACCACGGACAGTTTGTTGCCCAGTCGTTCTTCCACATAGTCAATTGCTGGCTGCAGCCGATGAGCCAATTGGTTGTCGCTATAATTCAGCTGCTTACGCTCATCATGTCTAAGCAGCAATAAGAGAAGATCTTTGATGCGGGAAGAAACGGCAAGCTCGTAACCAAGCTGGCCTTCGTTCATTTCCTTGAAAATATCGCGGATCAGGGCGGCAGAGCGGGTGCGCGCATCGCGGCACTCCCTGTAAATGTAGTTCAGCGTGCTGAGCGGACGAAGAACTTCCGAGAAGTGACGCATGCTGGTCAGCGTGCTCTGATCCCAATATTTGCGCAGATCAATTTGGAACACGAGGTAACTCAAGTTGCCGTCCTTCGTTTGAATCGTCCTGTGAGGTTCGGAGGATCCGAAAAGGCAGATATCTCCTTTGCGCAGTACCAATCGTTCCTCTGTGCAAAAGGCCGTCAGCTCTCCCTTGAGGATAAGGAGAAACTCTACCTCCTCGTGGTAATGCCATTCTGCATACTGTTTCTGTCTCCAATCCTGCTCGACCTGCAATTGAACGGCTTCCGGCGCGGTATCCTTGCAATCGTTTTGCCAGATTCGCATGGCAAGAAACGGATTCTGATAGACAACTTGCTCATGGTGCATCCCGGAATACATGGCTCGGACTCCTTTTGCTTTCGACTTGTATGGGACAGAATGACGTATGGATATCGTAACATAAACCCGAAATTTGATAAAGAATATGACAGAATACCGTATAAATGAAAACGAATCGGTAATCGAACGGAGAACGCTTGTCGCGATAATGTGACAAGCGTTCTTTGTGTATTGAGGTCTGCTCGACGATTATCGGTCGGATTACGAATCTAATTCAAAGAGGAGCTGGCGAATACGAAGAACCGGATCGGCGACTAGTCAATCTCCGATTGACGGGGTTTTCGCTTGATGTTAGTTTATGAATAAGAACGCTCGGCGGATCGCAATGCCACGAACGTTAACTGCTTACAGGACAGGAGCTGCCGGGATGAACAAACAGACAGTACCACTTCCGTCGTCTAGATCTCTCAAGAATCGACTGGTGCTGTTTTTTACGATTATGGTGCTCGCGCCGCTCGTGTCCATTCTGATTCTGTATCTCAGCAACGTGTATCCGCTGTTGAATCAGCGAATCGAGAACGAAATTCAGAACAATCTGAAGCAGTTCGCGACATCGTTGCAGGGAACGTTGGAAAGTCTGAACTACGCCACACAGCGCTTCGCTTTCGCCGACAGCGTGGGGAGCAAGCTGGGGGAGTGGTTGACTTCGGACGATCTGTACGAGAAATCGAAGCTGACACGGGAGATTACGAGCGAACTCAATTTGATCTCCATTACCAACCCCGTGATTGGACTGACCTTTTATTACGACGAGTCCAGCGAGTCGCTGGTGTTTGCAATGCCGCAGGTAAGGGAGTTTAGACTGGACGAGTTGCCGGTCATGTCTAAGACTTCAAGCATCACCTATTTCCGTCCGCATCGATCACTGGATCGTTTTAATCATCGGAATGTACTATCCGTCATTCGAAGAGTCGACTTGCCCGACAACAAACATGTGATGATCTATGCGGAGACAAGTTATAATTTTATGCAAAATATTCTCGAAACCGATCGGACGAATCGCCCGCATCTCATTGTGGACGACACCGGCGTAGTGATTTATTCGGAAGAGGAGAAGGCGTTCCCGCCAGGCAGTCGTCTCGCTTTGGGTGGTACGAAGAAGGTTCGCAGTACTGGGTATTATCTGTTTCATGAACCGACGTATACAGGCTGGAGGGTCGTCAGCCTGGTGCCCAGTGGCACCTACCATAAGGAGATTAACCGCTGGTTGCTGCAGCTTGGCGTCATTCTGCTGCTGTCGCTTGTCGTGGGCCTTATACTCGCGCGGGTGATCTGGCGCATGGTTTATGACCCGCTGAGGAGAATCAACAGCGGTTTCCAACTGGTCGGCACCGGCGACTTGTCTACGCCAATCGCGTCTACCCGAATCGTGGAGTTCGATCAACTGTTGCGGCACTTCGAGAAGATGCGGCTTCGCATCCGGCAACTGCTGGAGGATAACGCCATCAAAGAGAGGCGGCGAGCGGACTTCGAGACGGAGAAGCTGCTGTACCAGATCAACCCGCATTTTATTCATAACACGCTTGATACGATACGGTGGCTTGCTCGCGTCAAGGGCAATCATGAGATCGACGAGCTGGCTTCTTCGCTGAACAAGCTTCTGTATTACAATCTTGGCAAAAAAGGACATATGTCTACCGTCGCGGAGGAAATCGAAGCGCTGCAGGATTATATTGCCTTGCAAAGAGTCCGCTACGACTTCGAATTCCAGGTGTCCGTGCTGGCGGAGCCGGAGGTGCTTCAGTTCGCGATACCGCGATTTATCCTGCAGCCTCTCGTTGAAAATTCGCTGTATCACGGCAATCTCGGCGAGAACGGGGTCATCACCGTCACGATTGGGCGATTGTCCGGCGAGCCTGTATTCACGATTACAGTGCGGGACAATGGAGCGGGCATGACGCAGCCCAAATTGGATATGCTGATGCAGGACGGTCTCGGAACAGACGGCAAGATCGGTCTTGGCATTGGCACCTACTACGTGCGCAAGGTGCTGGAAAATCAATTTGGACAGTCCGCGGACTTCGGCATAGAAAGCGTCGAAGGTGAAGGCACTTGCGTCTATCTCAAGCTGCCCATCAGACAGGAGGGGACTTAACGAGATGAACGTGTTGGTCGTGGATGACGAAAAACTGGTTCGAGCTGGCTTTATCGCATTGATGCCATGGGACAAATTCGGAATGAAAGTGGCGGGCGAGGCGGCCAATGGCGAGAAAGCGCTGGAATTTTTGTCGGCCAATCCTGTGGATCTGGTCATTACCGACCTGGCGATGCCCGTATTGTCGGGACTGGAGCTGATGCATGTCATGAAGGAGCGGCATCCCGACATTCCGGTCGTCGTGCTGACGTTCCATCAGGATTTCGAGCTGGTGCAGGAAGCGCTGCGCCTCGGCGCTATCGATTATATTGCAAAGGTAGAACTGGAGAAGGAGCAGCTGGAGCAGGTATTGGGCCGGATCAAGGCGCGTATCGGGAAGGAACGTCAACGAGGCGGCATGGCGCAAGTGAGTTTGTCGCTGGAGACACTGGCGCTCGCCTATTATATCGGCAAGCGCGGAGGTAAAGCGGCGGAGCGTCCTGCTCATATGGTCGCAGAAGCGCAGGAACTGGATGACGGCGTCTGGTACGTGCCGCTTCCCGAATACAACAAGGAAGGCGGGGCAGTAAGCATTCAGCAAGCACTTGGCAGAGAATGGACGGTGCTCGGTTTCGAGAGGCCGTGCGGCATAGAACGGGATCGGCTCGGCAAAGCGGCGCGGCGCTTCCGGGAGACGGGGCTGTTCTATCTGTCCGAACCGGAACGTCGCGTCTACCGGGTCGATCCGGAGGCTTGGCTTGCGGAAGCGATGGCTGAACCGGAGACCGTAGCGCTTCAGTCGTCATTGCAACGGAGCTGGATCGAATGGCGATGGCTTCGCGATGACGAGGTGTATGCTGAGCTACTGCGGGCGACAAAGGATGCGCGCCTGCCTGCCATCCGAACGCGGGACATGCTGCTGTCGTCGCTGCGGGAGCTTCGCACGTTCGGAGTGGCCGGAGAAGCGGCGGGTCTGGAGCCGGATCTCGAGCGCATGACGGATTGGAGCGGCTGCGTCGACATGCTGGACGGCATCCGTCGACGATATCAGTCCGCCTTTCTGCATAACGGGTATTCGTCCGAGGTAGTAGAGAGCGTCGCGAAGGCGATTCGGTATGTCGAGGAGCATTTGGAAGAAGATTTTAGCCTCGTTGATGTCGCCGTAGCGGTTAATCTCAGCCGCAGTTACTTCAGCCAATGTTTCCGTGATATGGTGGGCAAGCCGTTCGTTGAATATGTGCGCGCAGCTCGCATGGAACGGGCGAAGCGTCTGCTGGAAAGCACGGACAAACCTATCTACTGGGTAGCGGAACGCTCCGGATATGCCGACGAAAAATATTTTAGTAAAGTATTCCGCAGCCAATACGGGCTGCTGCCGCGCGAATACCGCTCCCGCTATATCGGCACAAGTGGAGAAACGTCCAGCCCATAGTGGATTTTCGTCCGCTGCTAAATCTTTCTTTAGGCGACATGAGGCAAATATGCTCTTAATCAAGGACCGTTTCCCGACTTGGAAACGGTTTTTTTCATTTATAATAAAAGTGCGATCGCAAGCTGAACAGTTAATTAAACAAATACGCTAGGGGGATGTAACGTGTCAACACGATTTATCAGAAACTTCACTCTATTGTTTGTCCTGTCCGCCATGCTGACGACTGCCTGCACCGGTGGAGCGGGCAAGCCGGAGAGCACCGCTGGAACGGGGAGAAATACGGCAACAGCCAACCCGGAGGCAACCTCCATCGTCGAAGAGCACGATCCCTTTGGACGTTACGAGGAGCCGCTCGAAATTTCCATTGGCAAGTCGCTTAATCTGTCTGACAAATCGCTGCCGGAAGGAGATACGCCGATCAGCAACCAGTTTACGCGTTATCTGGAGAAGCGGCTGAATTTGAAGTTTAAAGCTTATTGGCAAGCGGGAGGCGAAGCTTACTCCCAGAAGGTAAGCGTAGCGACCGCCAGTGGCGATCTTCCCGACGCTATGGTCGTGTACTCGTACTCCGAGCTGCGCAAGCTGGTGGACGCCGGATTGGTAGAGGATATGACCGAGGTCATCGAGCAATACGCGTCTCCGCTCGTCAAGGAAATCTATGCGGCGGGCGATCATGCGGCGACCAAAGCGGCCACGTTCGGCGGACGGGTGATGGCGATTCCCGCTTCGCAGGGACTGGGCGACTCGATGTACATGATGTTCATCCGCCAGGACTGGCTGGATAAGCTCGGGCTGCAGGCGCCGACCACGCTGGAGGAACTGGAGCATGTCATCGCTGAGTTTCTGGATAAAAATCCGGGCAACGTCAAGGATCAGATCGGCTTGCCGGCTTACAGCCTGTTCGGCATGACCAACAACTTCCCGACGCTGAATCCGATCTTCGCTTCCTACGGCGCGTTTCCGACCAACTGGGTGAAGGACAAGGACGGCAATGTCATGAGCGGCCTGATCGCCCCGGAGACGAGAGAATCGCTGGCGAAGCTGAGAGAGATGTATGCGGCGGGTCTCATCGACAAGGAGTTTGCGCTGCGCAAGGATGTGTTGGAGCCGATCATCAGCAACCGTACGGGCGTCTTCTTCGGACCGTGGTGGATGGGCTTCAACCCGCTCAACCAGTCGATGCAGAACGATCCGGAAGCACAATGGAAGGCATATCTGGCGCCGCTCGGCAAGGACGGCAAATACAACACGCATGTGCAATCGCCTTCTTCGATGTTCTATGTGGTGAAAAAAGGCTACAAACATCCCGAAGCGATCATGAAGCTGGTCAATGTGCAGACCGAAAACGAACAGGGCCTTGATCCCGAGGCCGATATGGATCTCGGCGTGGACTGGGTCAACGAGCCGCTGCGTGCGCCAGTCGACTTCCCGGATTCCATCGAAAAGGATGCTGAGAAAGTCATCAAGGCTCTGAACAACGAGCTGCCAGCGGATCAGCTTACGAGCAAACAGAAGCGCATTTATGAAAGCTGGCTTAAAACAAAAGACAACCCTACCTCAGATATTGCAGCTTGGTCGGAAGCCTTCTCCTATGTTGTCGGGGGCGGACAACTGCTCCAGCCTCAGCTCAATAAAGTGCCGAGCCTCTACTACGGCGAAACGAACACAATGGTGACGAAGGGAGCGGCTCTCGGCAAGCTGCAGCAGGAGGTGTTTAACAAAATTATTATGGGCTCGGCGCCGATCGAAGCGTTCGACCAATTCGTAATTGATTGGAAGAAGCAGGGCGGTGACGAAATAACGGCCGAGGTGGCCGAACTCCTGCAGCCATAAAACGATAAATGTGAAAGTGGTGCCCGCGACAGTCCGGCGCCACTTTCCTTTGAAGGGGGAGGAGCCGTCATGGGGAGAAAAAAAACGTTTGCGCTGGACTACCATCTCATGCTTGCGCCCGGTATTCTGCTGCTGGTGCTGTTCTCTGTCGTGCCGATGTTTGGCATCGTTATCGCGTTTCAGCAATACAGTCCGGGCCGCGGCATCTTTCATTCGGAGTGGACGGGGCTTGACAATATCCGCTATATGTTCCAGTTGCGGGACAGCGGACTTATTTTTAGAAATACGTTGTTTATCGCCATTATGAAAATAGCGGGCAATCTGGCCGTGCCGATCGTATTCGCGCTGCTGCTGAACGAACTGCGGATGAGGCTGTTCAAGCGGATCGTGCAGACGGTCGTTTATTTGCCGCATTTTCTGTCATGGGTTATCCTGGCAGGTATTCTTACCGATATTCTGGGCTACAAGGGTTTGGTCAATCAACTGCTCAGCGTGTTTGATATCGAGCCGATTCTGTTCTTTGCCAGCAATAAGTGGTTCCCGGCGATATTGATCGGAAGCGAGGTGTGGAAAGAATTTGGCTTTAATACGATTGTGTTCCTCGCTGCTTTGGCAGGCATCAGCCCGGCGCTGTACGAGGCTGCGGCGCTGGACGGCGCGGGGCGCTGGCAGCGGCTGCGGCATGTGACACTGCCGGGCATGCTGCCTGTCATTGTGCTGCTCGCTACGTTGGGGCTCGGCAATGTGCTTAATGCGGGCTTCGATCAAGTGTTCAACTTATACAATCCCGTCGTCTACGAGTCGGGCGATATCATCGACACTTATGTGTACCGCAGCGGTTTGATGGATGCCCAGTATGGTCTTGCCACCGCTGTCGGCTTGTTGAAGTCCGTTGTCAGCTTCGTGTTGATTATATGCTCTTACGTGCTGGCATCCCGCTTTGCCAATTATCGAATCTTCTGAAGGACGGAGGTGAACATCCATGATGAAATCCCATTCTCTGTCCGACAAGCTGGCGGACGGCCTGATCGCGCTGGTGCTGGGCGGTGCCGCCTTGCTGTCGCTTTATCCGATCTGGTATACGGTGGCCGTCTCGTTGAGCTCCAGCGCCGCGGCAGCCGGGGGGCTGGTTAAGCTATGGCCGGTCCAATTCACGCTGCAAGCTTACAGGACTATTATGGACGATCCCGCTTTTTTTCGCGCGTTCGGCGTTTCCTTGCAGCGTGTGGGTCTTGGGGCGCTGATCAACTTCGTGCTGACGGTGCTGATGGCGTATCCGCTGTCCAAATCCGCAGCGCAGTTCTCCGGACGCAATGTGTACATGTGGTTTGTTGTATTTACGATGCTGTTCAGCGGCGGACTGATTCCGTGGTATCTGACCATCAAGGAATATGAATTGCTGAATACGATCTGGGCGCTGGTGCTGCCGGGGGCGGTGCCGGTGTTCAACGTCATCCTGACAGTCAACTTCTTCCGCAGTTTGCCGCGGGAGTTGGAGGAGGCTGGTTATATGGATGGCGCTGGGCCGTGGTATGTGCTGTGGAACATCTTTGTCCCGCTATCCGCGCCCGTGCTTGCGACCGTAACTCTGTTCAGCATCGTCGGCCATTGGAACTCCTTCTTTGACGGGCTGATCCTGATCAGCAATCCGGAGAAATATCCGTTGCAAACCTATGTACAACAAATGGTTGTCCGTTTTAGTACGGAAAGTATGACGCCGGATCAGCTCAAAAATCTCGGGGAGCTGTCCAACCGGACGCTCAATGCGGCAAAAATATTTGTCACCATGCTTCCTGTGCTGCTGATTTACCCGTTTCTGCAACGCTTTTTTATTCACGGCATTATGCTTGGATCGGTCAAAGAATAACAAGGAGGCTGCCCTGATGAACCGTCGTTTGAAAACGGGATTGCTGCTTGTATTAGCCCTTTTGCTTCTTTTTCCCATTCTGCCGGGCTCGAGCTTGCCCGCCGCGCAAGCGGCCGAAGAGATTGGAGACACCGCGTACGCGCTGACGAGCCCGCCCAATGTGGACAGCCTTATTACTAGCGAACCGGACAAGGTGATCGCAGACCACTATTCGCTGTACGCCAAATCCTCGTCGCCGGACTGGCGGGAGTTTCTGCACTCCGACTCTGGCAAGCTCCCTCTGCTGCCAGGGAACAGCTATTTGGTTACATTTAAATACAGAATCGCTGAGACTCCGCAGAATTACGCGTATTTTTTTGCATACACGCCTTCAGGCGGCAATGCGGAATCGTTGGGCTGGGCCGAGCTGGAGGGGGAGCCGGGGGAGGTTCATGAGTATAGCGCTACGATCGATCTGACGACAAGCTCCCGTACGGACTACCACCTCGTCTTTGGACTCCGTGGCGGCGGAGCCGTTTCCATCGATGATATCGCAGTAAAGAGAGGCGGCGTGTCCGTCGACAAGGAATCGTTCGAACCGGAGGCTCCTTTGTACCAGACCTATCTATACGCCCCGTCCTGGCCGGGACATGGCGTTGTGACGGATCTACCGGAGCAGGTTATCGACGGGCTGTACGCGTTGCGGAGCGTTTCGGATCAGGGAGCCGAGTGGGTGGAGTTTTTGCATTCCGATCCCGTTCAGCTCACGCTGGAAGCTTCGCAAACTTATACGGTTCGCTTTCAGTATCGGGCTCTGCAGCCGCTGGGCGATTATTTATATTTTTTCGCCAAAAGCGATACGGGCGGCGAGCCCGCTTCCGCCTCCAGTTGGCAAACATGGGAGGACGACGCGGCCGCGCAAACTTACACGGTAACGAAGCAGTTCCAACTCGGTCCTCATGATGATTACCGCCTGATCTGGGGTATTCGGGGCGGCGGTGCGGTATCCGTGGACAATATTGAGGTGTATAAAGGAGGCGTCGCAGGCAAGCTAGTCTACAAAGAAGGCTTCGAGCCGCTCAAGGCGCGTGATTTCGACGATACGCCCTATCAGTCTCCCTGGGGCGACGGCGGTTTCATCACCGCCAACAAAAGCAAGGTTTTAAACGGGAGCTATTCTGTAACTGCCAAAACAACGACGGGCGTAGAGTGGAACGAGGTGCTGCACTCCGTTCCGTCTGAGCTTCCGCTCGCTGAGCAGGGCGAATATTTTATCGAATTCGATTACCGTATTATTCGTCCATCCCCTCTGACGTCGAAGCCGGCGAATGAAAAGTATTTTTACTTCTTTGCTTATTCGCCGACGGGATCAGCGGGCTGGACGCCGCTGGACGAGGATCGCGACGGCATGCCCGACAACGATGGCACCCTTAAGCTGGAGGGCGCGCCGGGTTACACGTACCACGTCGAGCATAAGTTCAAGCTGGGCAATTACAACGATTACCGACTGGTCTGGGGAATCCGTAATGGCGGCGAAATTTCGATCGATTCCATCAAGCTCTACAAGGATGGCAAGCTGATCTCCCATGAGGATTTCGAGCGCTTATGGACAGGGGATTACAGCGGAACTTATCTGGAGCAGCCGGAAACTGCGGACGAGGGCGGCCGAGTGACGGGAGAGGCGGGGCTGGCCATCTATGGCAGCCGGTCGTTGGCCGCCGAAGGGAAGGCAGCCGGACCGGTGGAGATCGCACGCACCGACTCATCAAGGTTTGTTTTACAGGCGGGTGAGAGTTACACGGTTCGGTTTAAATACAAGGTAATCGGCGCTGGCGTCGATGTTTTGTTCGAGGCATGCGATGGAGCATGCGGTACGGCGGGCGACAGGGGAGCGACGACGGCCACCGCCCCAAGCGGACTGATTTACGATCATGAATCGACCTTCACGCTAGGCGCCTCCGACGATTACCGGCTCCATTTCTTTGTGGACGGGCCGGGAACCGCTGTCATTGACGATTTGGTTGTCGTGCATGACGGACTGGTCATATACCGTGAGGATTTCGAGCCGCGACCGGCGCGGGATTTCTACAAGGAAACATTACGGCTCGACGATGACGGCGCGTTGTCTTATACGATCCGTGAAGCGGAGACGCCGCTCGAGGCCATTCAGGCCGAGGAGTTGTACGGTTCTTCAGCCTTGACAGGCGCATGGGATGTCCGTACCTACGAATGGGCAGCGATGAACCGCACCTTGCACCTGCGCAGCAAGCCGTCCGAGGACTCTACTTTGACGCTGGGCTTCAACGGGACGGGCATCCGGATCTACGGCATGAAGTTTTCATGGGTAGGACAGATCGGCTACAGCATCGACAATGGAGCCATTGAGGGCGTCATTGACGGCAACAACGATCTGATGTTCACTGCTTACGACGAGCTGCTGTCCGTCACCGGCCTGTCCCCGGGCAACCATACGCTGAAGCTGACCTCCCTGAACGACGAGACGGGATATGTGAAACACAACTCCTTCTGGAAATCATGGGATGTATGGCTTGACTACATCGAAGTGATCGACGGCTCAGTCATTGGCCCCGGTCTCGGGGCTCTCGGCGGCAGCGGCTGGACGGAAGTGACGGGCGGCGCTTACCATAACGGCAAGGCGGCGCGGATTTCGCCCGGTGGAGAGCTGCGCGGAACTTTCATCGGAGACAGTTTAGAGGTTTATGCGCTCAAGGAACCGGGCGGCGGAGAAATGACCGTTTATCTGGACGATGTACCCCATACCGTCAGTCTGAATTCGGGTTCCGCTCCTGCATCGGTACAGCAGGTATTCAGTTTCTACAATATTCCGAGGGGCAATAACGAGACAGATTCGCATCATATGTACCGGATCGCGGCAGGCACGTCCATGGCAAATGTGGATTACGTCCGGATCGGGCGCAAGGCTTATGCGGATACCGGCAGGCTGACGCTTGATGTACCGTCGTATCCTGCTGGACAACGGCTGGCGGCGGTGGCGGTGCAAGCCGTCGTGCCGGAAGGATCGACGCTGCAAATCCAAGCGCTGGACGCCGGGCAGAACGTGCTAGTTCAAACGGAAGGCTGGCTGCTTGATATGGGAGCGGTCGCTGACGGTGCAGCGAAAAAAGTGGTAATCAGATTGACAGGCGGTACCCGCACGCGCTCGCCGGAAATTCAGGCGGTGTATTTGCTGGCCGGCCGCTCGGCTTCGGATACGTCGGAGCCGGACGAGGTGCTGATCGGGCCCGATACGGGCACGATCAAGGAGACGAAGGAGACGCTGAATAACGGTATCGGCAACTTTGTATGGCTGCCGAAGCGAGGCTATTTGGCTACCAACGGCTGGCAAGGCAATTCGAAAATTGATATTTTGGTGTCCGCGTCGCAGTTGCAGGCAGGCGGCACCGGTTTTATGGTCAGCCAGCGGAGAGGGCTTGGAGACATTGCGCGCCCTGCGAAGGTGACGGAAGGCTGGGTGCAGGACACGACACCGGATATTTTTACCGAGGAAGAGGTCGGAGTGCTGCAATCCATTGGAGGAAATTACTTTCTGGGGCTGCATGCTGAGGAGATGGACATCTCCATGGTACAAGGAGCGCTGCGGCAGGAGACGCGCGAAGACATGGGCGACCTGTACAACTTCGCCACGGATGCTGCAGGCCGAGCGAAGTATGAAGCGGAGATCGGCCTATATGCCGATCGTTATCAGAGTTGGGGCACCGAGGCGCTGGTCAACAGCGCGCTGACGTACCAGCATGCGACGTATCGGGCCGGAGCCGACTGGGTAATCGGCCAGTTGCAGGAGCATATGGTCAGCGGAGGCGTACAGCTTGCTTATCTGCGAGGGGCCTCGTATCAGTTCGACAAGCCGTTCGGCACATGGCTGTCGCTGTGGTTCGACCATAAGGTGCCGACCGAAGATCCGCAAATGATCCAGTATCAGAATCAGTGGGGCATCGGGAACATGAATACCGGCTATAGCGTTAACGAGATGAGGCGTTCGCTGTTCCTTGCCTACTATTCGGGCTCACGGATGCTGGTGCCGCAGGACGGTATTACAGTATTCACCGACAAAGGCAGAGACGGCGATTGGCAGCCGTCACTGTGGGCGCAGGAGGTCAAGGCGTTTCATGCGTATGCCGACAACCACAGGGCCGGCAGCCCGGTGAAGCGGGTCGCCATCATGACCGACCTGAACAACGGCTATACGCCGTCCACGCTGTGGCAGGGCTGGCCAAGCTGGATGTATCCTCCTTACGATAAAGGCAATCCGATCGGCCAGCGCTGGGGCCTGTTGCCTGCCGAACGGCCGGAGGAGTCGCAGCGCGAGACGATGAAGCTGCTGTACCCCGGCTCCGAGAATAGCGGCGGGCTTTTCAAATATCCGGGTGTGTTTACCTCCACGCCATACGGTCCGGTCGATGTGGTGGCATCTGATATTGCGCCGGAGAAGCTGGCCCAATACGACGGCGTAGTGCTGATGGGCAGATTCCTGGGAGATCAAGGGCTGTTCGACAAACTTAAGGACTATGTCGAGGGCGGGGGATGGCTGTACGCCAACGCCAGTCAGTTCACGGCGTATGGCCAGGAGACTGATTTTTGGGGAGGCAGCTACAATACGGCGCAGACGAGCAACGCTTCGGCCACTACGACGCTTGTGAGCGAGCTATCTTCGGTCGTGACGACAGATACGCTGCCGCAAGGACAGAGCTACGCGTATGCATCCATGTCGGTGACCGCACCCTCGGCTGCCGTTATCGCGAAGGCTGCAGGCGGCGATCCCGTCGCCGTCAGAAATATATACGGCAGCGGTAAGGTGTTCCTGTCGCTGACCGATTACGACCTGAACAGCAACACGTTCCCGGCGGCGACTATGCTGCCTTCGTCCGCCCGCATGATCGGAGCTTTTACGGCGCAGCTCAACAGCGCGGAGGTGGTCGTCGGCGGAGCGGAAGGGCTGGAATATTTGCCATTCCGTCAAGCTGACGGCAAGCCGGGCATCGTACTGGTGAATCACCGCAGCGATGTTTCCTTGAGCGTATCGCTGCGCTGGCCGGGTGCGGCCTCGGCCAACGCCCGAGACATCGTGTCGGAGACCGATTATACGTTGCAGGTGTCGGGATCGGATCGCTTGCTGCCATCGTTCGCGGTGGCTCCCGGACAGGTTGCGGTGCTGGAACTGGATTGAATTGCGACACTAGGAGGCATATTGATGCAAGAGAAAACATCTGTTATCGTCGTAACCGACATGTATCATCCGGCGCAAGATCCCGGCGACAACTTTGACATTCTGACCGCTTATTCTCTGCCGGAAATTGACCTGTTGGCCGTCATACTGGATGTGACCGAAAAATTCCGATCGCCCTATGCGAACGACAACAATCCGATGTTTCGCGACATGCGCGGCCTGGGCCGCGACCCTGGTATCGTGCCGATGTCGCAGCTCAATTATATTTACAACCGCAAGGTGCCCTTCGCGCCGGGACCGTTCGTGCCGATGAAGGGACCGGACGATACGATGGAGGATACGCCGGCTTACGGACAAAGAGGCATCTGTCTGATGCTGGAGACGCTGCGCCGAGCGGCAGGGCAGGTGGAGGTTCTGTCCTTCGGCTCCGCCCGCACAATTGCGGCTGCTTACAATCGCGAGCCGGACCTGATGCTGGAGAAGGTGCGTCGGGTGCATCTGTCCGCCGGCTCCTCTGACCCCGGCTTTCTGGAATGGAACGTGCTGCTGGACCCGAATGCGATCAGATGCCTGTTGGACAGCCGGCTGCCCGTCGCGCTGTACCCCTGCGCCACTGGAGATGGACCGTTTGCGTATGGTCGACACAATTCGTTTTGGCTGCTGCCTAATCTTTCCTTCGTACGGGATATGCACCCGCGTCTGCGGCGGTATCTCGCGTTTGCTTTCCTGCACGAGAGCCGGATGGACTTTCTACGAGCCGTGGAAGAGGAAGCAAGAGCGGAGCAACTAGCGGAGCTGGACGGCATGAGCCATAATGTATGGGAAACGGCGATCTGGGCCGAGGTATCTGGACGTGCCCTTGTACGCCGTGCAGACGGCAGCTTCCGTCTACTGCCCCGGGCGTTATGCAAGCAGGGGGATACGGTGCTGCCGGGGGAGCTTGTGCCATGTACGGCTATTGTGTATGACAACGGGGCTTATGAAGTAAAGCTGCACGGGAAGGAACGGGGCAGCCTGCCGCAGCGCTGGTTGTACGAACGCGGCGATCCCCATGAGAACGAAGCGGCGTTGCGCGAGGCGCTGCCTGCATTGTACCGCTCGTTTGATATTTGCTCACATAAAGAGTGAACGGTGAATGCAAAGGTAAGTTTGCCATAGGAAAAGAGCAGTCCATTTTCTACTGAAGATGGCTGCTTTTTTGTGTTTGCGAGATCTGAAGCAACCCTCCGGACAAAGAGGATTATTGGCAAGATTTGTAGAATGGTTAGTTATCGTGAGGGGGAAGCCGCCTTGAAATTCGTTTATTCGATTCGAACCATTTTGATTGCGGGTTTTTTGGCGGTCATGCTGCCTACCCTTTTGTTCATGATGATTAATCACTTCTATTCCAGAGATATCGTTCGCGACAAGGTAACGGAGACGTACAGCAATACGCTGGATATCTTCGTCGGGCAGACGGACGACAATTTGGATGAAATTACGAACTACCTTCTTAAGATGTCCATTCTGGACGTGGATGTCGGCATGTTAATGTCGTTCCCGACAAACGACGATATGTATACGCTTACGAAGATTCGGATCGATACCAAGCTGAAGCGGGACGTCGACATCTATAATGTCATTGACAGCGTGTTCTTGTATCACGAACAGGACATTATTATGGGCACGAACAGCGAATACAATAATATGAAGGATATTATACAGACGCATATGGGCGAGCGCACAGCCAGTTCGGCATCCATAACGGACGACGTGAGCCGGAGATGGGAGGTTCGGTTCGATCAGAGAATGCCGGGGGGATTTTTCCTGCTGAATAGCATTGAGGTCAATGCCGGACTTCATGTCGGAGCGCTGATTCGGTTGAAGGACATTAACGAAAGTCTCCTCACCCAATGGAGCGACGGTGTCATCGGCGATACGGGGATCTGGCTGCGGGAAGAGGATCGTCTCAAAAAACGGCTTACGGAAAATGAACCTCCTGTAGATGCCGGGGCTACACGGATTACGAATGTTTCCTATCAGACGCTGAGCAGTAGCGATAACGGAAAGTCCTATCTCGTCATGAACCGGCCCAGCCGGGTTGTTCCCGTCGCTTATCAAGTGATTGTTCCCGAGCAGGCGCTGCTGAAGGAACTGAGCTTTTTCCGCAATGTCGCGTTATTCGCTCCGATTGGCCTGGTTCTGATTTTGTCCCTGTATTTGATCTTCATCCGCAAAATGTTGTTTAAGCCGCTTCAGGAGCTGATCTTCGGTATGCGGAAAATCTCGTTGGGCATGCTGGATGTCCGTCTCAAGCGGGGCAAGACGATCGAATTCGAGTTTCTGGGCGAAACCTTTAACAAGATGGCGGAGCAGATCAAGACGCTTAAGATCGACGTGTACGAGGAGCAGCTTCGCGTCAAACAGGGGGAGCTGCGGCAGCTTCAAAGCCAGATAAACCCGCATTTTTATATGAACAGCTTAAATATTATTTATAACCTGGCCGCTCTTAACGATACGGAATCCGTAAAAAAGATGTCGCTTCACCTGGCCGACTACTTCCGATTTATTATGCGTAGCAACTCGGACACCATTACGATCCGGGAGGAGCTGTCGCATATCGGCAACTATATTACGATTCAGCAGATCCGATTTCCCGATAAGCTGGCCTGCGCCATTAAAGCGGATGAAGAAGTAACCAAACTGCCGATTCCGGCGCTTACGCTGCAGCCTTTCGTAGAGAATGCGATCATACATGGCTTCAAGAACAGGCGGAAAACCTTCCAAATTTCGATTACCGCGGCAATAGGCGAGAGAGAGGGCCAACCCGCATTGACGCTGACGGTTGCCGATAACGGTACGGGGTACGATGAGGCGGTGTTAGATCAGCTCCGGCAGAAACGGTATGTGCCTCAAGGCGATTCCGGGGGACTTGGCATTATGAATGTTATCGACCGATTGTCGATTCTGTACGGAGACCGCTGTTCAATCGAATTCGGCAATAGCGCCGACGGCGGCGCCGTGGTCACGATCAGCATTCCGTTGCAAGGGGGAGGAGCTTAAACGATGTATAATTTGTTGGTCGTGGATGACGAGGATATAGCGATTCGCGGGATCCGCCATGGAATCGACTGGAGCGATACGGAAATTGCGGAGCTCTTTGTCGCATATGACGCGGAAGAAGCCAAAGAGATGATGCAGGAGCATCGGATCGATATCTTGTTATCGGACATCGATATGCCCGGCGACAACGGCATTGAATTGCTTCGATGGGTAAATGGGAATAAGCCGGATACCGTGACGTTGTTCCTGACAGGCCATGCGGATTTTGTTTATGCTCAGCAAGCGGTGCATCTCGACTGCTTCGATTATTTGCTCAAGCCGATTGACCATGCCCAATTAAAACAATGTATCGCGGCCGCCGCGATGAAGGTAAAGGAGCAGCGCCAGCTCGTCGAGATCAAGGATACGTTCGCGACGGTATCCGAGCAGTGGAGACAGCAGCGGCCCGCCATGGTCGAGCGGTTCTGGCAGGATTATCTGCATGATCGCGTACCGGCCCATCCAAGCAGGCTGGAGCCGATTTTGGGGACCTACGACATCCCGCTGCAAGGAGACAGTCTCATCCGTATGATCGTCGTCAGCATCGAGCAATGGCGAGAGGAATGGTCGGCGAGAGACGAAGCGATTATGACTTATGCGGTCAAGAAGGCAGCCGAGGAGCTGCTGCTCGAGGGGCGTGCCGGGACCGTCGTGCAGGAACCGAACGGCATGCTCTACGTCATCGACTACCACCCTCATCCCGAAGAAGAATCCGGGCTGGAGTCGCGTTGTCTGCATCTGATCCAGCAATGCCGCACGCTGCTGCATTGTCAGCTGTCTTGTTACGCCGGCTCGCCGGTCTTGCTGCAGGAAGCGAGGGCGGAAGCGCAGAGGCTGCTGGAGCAGGAAAAAAACAATGTCAGCCAAGGCGGCACCGTATGGCTCCATGCCGAACCGGGCAAAAGCAAAAGCAATCACACCGCGTATGAATTCCCGTTTGCGGATTGGAGTTCCTTGCTTTCGCTTGGCAAACGAACGGAGCTTGCGTACCGAGTGGACGAATGTTTCGACCGGCTGCTGGAGCGCAGGGCGAACTATACGGAGCTTGCTTCGTATTATTTTGGCTTTATGCATATGCTGTTCGGCTGGTTAAACGAGAGAACGTTGCAGGCATCCGACGTATACCCGGCGAACGAGTGGGAGGACGGCGCGGCCGCGCTGAAGTCGTTGTCCAAGCTGCGGGCTTGGACCCACCGGATCTGCATGATGACGGCTGACTATTCGTCGAAGAATGGCAAGGCGGTATCCAGCGCCGTGGAGAAGGTCCAGCAACATATGAAGGAGCATCTCCACGAGGATTTTAGCCGTGAACAGGCCGCTGAGCTTGTTTATCTGAATCCTGCTTATCTCTCCCGGCTGTTCCGCAAGGAAACGGGACTGACGTTAACCGACTATCTGGTGGAGCTCAGAATGGCCAAGGCGAAGACGGAGCTGGCGAATACGAACAACCGGATCAGCGATATCGCCGTATCGGTCGGATATTCCAACTTCTCGCATTTCTCCCAGGCCTACAAACGCGTCACGGGACTTACTCCTCAGGAGTACCGAAAAAAGTTTCAAAACATCTAATAGTCACAGCGCCGACAATGCGGTCATTACGCCGACAGATGCCGGCGTTTTTTTTATTTACACTAAAGTAGTAGCAAGCAAGAAACAGGAGGAGGGAAGGCGATGGACATTCTTCGCGGCAAATTTCAGAGGAGCGTCTTCCGCAAATACTGGATGTTCTATCTGATGATGCTGCCCGGAATCGCCATATTGGTCGTCAATAACTATATTCCGATGTTCGGCATTCTGATCGCGTTCAAAAACATCAATTACACCGACGGCATTCTTGGAAGCCCTTGGACGGGCTTGCGGAACTTCGAATATTTGTTCAAAACGAAGGATGCCTGGATCATTACGAGAAACACGCTGCTCTATAATGGAAGCTTCATCGTGCTGAATCTGATCGTGCCGCTCGCGTTCGCCCTGATGCTTAACGAGATGAGAAGCCGCTTTCTGGCGAAGCTGCATCAAACCATCATGTTCCTGCCTTACTTCCTGTCGATGGTCGTCGTCAGTTATCTGGCGTTTGCCTTTATGAGCGACGAACATGGATTTCTGAATACGACGCTGCTGCCGATGCTGGGATTGGACGAGGTGAAGTGGTATTTCACCAAGGAGGTGTGGCCGTACGTATTGCCACTGGTCAACACGTGGAAGTGGGTCGGCTATTACACAGTTATCTACATGGCGGCGATCATCGGCATAGATGAGGAATATTACGAAGCCGCTACCATCGACGGAGCCAGCAAGTGGAAGCAAATGACGCGAATCACCATTCCGCTTATTACGCCGGTCATCGTCATCATGACGCTGCTTCAGATCGGCCGAATCTTTAACGCCGACTTCGGTCTCTTCTTCCAGGTGCCAAGAGAATCCGGCGTATTGTTCCCGGTGACGAACGTCATCGATACCTATGTCTATCGAACATTCCTGACCGTTGGCGATATCGGACTGTCCTCGGCAGCGGGGCTGCTGCAATCGGTCGTCGGCTTCACGCTCGTGTTTCTGTCCAACTGGATCGTCCGGAGAATCAATAAGGATAACGCGTTATTTTAGGAGGTGGTCGGCATGGAGTCAATAGTAGCGGAGAAAGCGCCAAGCGCATCCAATCCCCAAAACAAGTTATCGTTGCCGGCTTCGGCGGGCATCCATCTCTTCTTCATTCTTTATTCCCTGTTTTGCATCATCCCGGTCATTCTGATCATTATGGTATCCATCAGCGATGAGTCGACCGTTGTTCGCGAAGGATACCAATTCTTCCCGTCGAAGTTCGACATGGGCGCCTATGAGTTCCTGTTCAAGGATGCCAGGCAAATAATTCGCTCATACGGCATCTCCATCTTCGTGACGGTCTTCGGCACGTTATCAAGCTTAATCATTATGGCCCTGTACGCATACCCCATCTCCCGGAGCGACTTTCCGCATGCGAAGCCCTTTACCTTCTTCGTTTTTTTCACTATGTTGTTCGGCGGCGGTCTTGTTCCGTGGTACCTTGTCTACGTGCAAATGCTGGAGCTGAAAGACAACATTATGGCGCTTATTTTGCCCCTTGTCATCTCGGCCTTTTTCGTCCTGATCATGCGAACCTTCTTTATCACAACCATCCCGTCGGCGGTGCTGGAATCGGCCAAGATCGACGGCGCTGGCGAGCTAACCATCTTTATGAGAATCGTCCTGCCGTTATCGCTGCCCGTGCTGGCCACCGTGGCCTTGTTCCAGACGTTGACGTATTGGAACGACTGGTTTCTCAGCCTGGTGTTCATTACGAAGGATGCCAATATTACCGTGCAATATCTGATGTATAAAACGATGCTGAACATTCAATTCCTTGCGAACAACAGTACAGCGGCCGCGGCGATTCAAGCGGCGGGCGGGACGTTCCGGTTTCCGAGCGAAACGGTGCGGATGGCCATGGTCATCATCGGCGTCGGCCCTATTATTTTCGCTTACCCTTTCTTCCAAAAGTACTTTGTGAAAGGGCTGACGGTCGGCGCGGTCAAGGGATAATCCCGCAGTTATGTCTTATAGCATTGGCTTGAGCTAGCTGACGCTAGTTAAGCATAAATTCATTATTCCATTCGGGAGGTCTTAACCATGACAAAGAAAAGTCGAGGAAAATGGGTATCGCTGCTCTTGCTCTCCATGATAACGGCATTGATCGTATCGGCATGCTCGGGCAATAGCGGCAGCGGCAAGGAGACGGCGGCGACGAATAAACCGGAGCAGAGCGCGGCGACCGGCGGGGAAGCAACCGAGGCGCCGGACGAGCTGAAGCCGCACAAATTGACGCTGGTCTACCCGGGTACGCCTCAGACGGACGAAGCCGTCGTGGAGGAAGCGCTGAACAAGCTGCTGACGGCAAAGATCAACGCCACAATCGACCTCATGCCGATCGACTGGGGCGCATGGGACGACAAAGTCAATCTGATGATCGCGGGCCGCGACGTCATCGACATCTATTTCACCGCGCAATGGAACGGTCACGCGAACAACGTTTCCAAAGGCGCGTTCATTCCGCTTAATGATCTCATCGATCAATATGGCCAAGGGATCAAGGAAACGCTGGATCCCGCTTTCCTGGAAGGAGCCAAAATCAACGGCAAAAACTACGGCGTCCCCACCAATAAGGAGCTGGCTTCCGCAGGAGGAATCGTCTACCGCAAGGACGTGGCCGACGAACTTGGCATAGACATGAGCGCGGTGAAGGAGCCTAAGGACCTTGACGCGGTATACGCGGTCGTAAAGGAGAAACGTCCCGACCTTGTGCCTTTATACACGAACGGCGCGGTCTTCAACGCCCACTACTTCGGAAACTACGATTTTCTGGGAGACTCGACTATTCCGGGGGCCCTGCTTAAGGACGAAAACGGCACGACTGTAGCGCCTGTCGAGGACTCCGCCCGTTATCAGGATTATTTGAAGCTGGCGCGCGACTTTTACGTGAAAGGTTACATTAACGCAGATGCGGCCACGACCCAGGTAGCGCCACAGGATGCGTGGAACGCGGGCAAAGTATTTTCCACGATAGAGCCGATGAAACCGGGCAAGGATGCGGAAATTGCCAGCGCTGCAGGTATTCCGGGCAAAACGGCGCAAATCATCATGACATCAAAGACGGTCGCGACTTCCGAGACGGCAGGCTCCATGTTAGGCATTTCCTCGACATCGACGAACCCGGAGCGGGCCATGATGTTGATCAACCTGCTGCATACGGACAAAGAAATCAATAACCTTCTGAACTTTGGCATCGAAGGCGTCCATTATACGAAGAACGGCGAAATCATTTCGCCAACCGGTAAAACGGCCGATTATGCCCCGGGCTCCGCATGGATGTTCGGCAGCCAATTCCTCAACTACGTATGGGATACCGAGGCCCCCGACAAGTGGGAGCAATTCAAAGCGTTCAACGAAGGAGCGATCTCCTCGCCCGCGCTCGGCTTCGTCTTCGACAGCGAGCCGGTCAAATCCGAAGTAGGCGCCCTTGCGAACGTTATCCGCCAGTTCCAGAAAGCCGTAGAGACGGGTTCCGTCGAACCGGAGCAAGGATTAAAGGAATATCGTCAAGCGCTCAAGGACGCCGGCATCGACAAGGTCATAGCCGAGAAGCAGAAGCAATTCGACGACTTCCTGGCAAGCAAGTAATAGAGGTGGAATCGAAAAACCTTGATCTCGGCCCGTTGCGGGAGGTCGGGGTTTTTCGTTTCTCCAATCGCAACCCAACCTTCCCGGCAAGCGTCTAATAGTTAACCAGGTGCTGGAAGGGGAAGGTCGAAATGAAAAAAACAGTTATTTTGATCCTGTTATGCGCGTGTTTGGCCTTAGCGGGTTGTAAGGGGGATGGGGCGGAGCGGGAATCCAATGCCGTTACCCCGCAGCCTACTTTGCAGTCGATGCAGACGGTGTCCGCGACTCCGGTTCCAACAACAGAGAATGGGACGATAGGAGCGTTTGAAAAAGTGGAAACGGAGAATGGGTTCCGGCTCGCAACCGATGGGACATACAATCCCTTTCAACTGTTCACGGCAGCCAGCGACGAAGGAACGTCGTATGTCGTCCACGTACTGACAAGCAACGAATCGTTAATGAACGGTGTCCGGTATGGAGCCATCGCGGCAGTCATGCATCCCGATAGCGGAGAGTTTCGGACCTATCCGCTCTTCAGCGCCATAATCAATGACAGCTATGCGGCTCACTCGATAGCGAAAGGCTACGGCATGCTGGACAGCCGCCATTTGCTGTATATCGCTGTTCATGACGCGAACGACGAAGGAGCCGTTCAATCCTATAGCGTAGAAAAGCTGGATATTACATCCGGCGAAAAGACCGTAATCGTACCCGCAATCCGGGAATTGGACTCGATATCCCAAGAGGAGCATTTTGCGCCGGGATGGCTGACGGCATCCGGAGAATCACTCGTGTTAAACAGCTATTCGGAAGGAAAGCTTTGGGTGATAGATATCGCGGACGGCGAAGTACGGCAATTGCCGAAACAAACGAAGCATAGCTGGCCTTTTTTTCTAACATCGGTATCGCCGGACGGCGAATTGATCTGGCATTTGGACAGTGACAATAGTCGATTCGTGTTGCTCGATTTAGAAGGGAACGAACGATCAAACGTCCCTTTTTCTTCGGAGGCCATCAGGGGGCAAAGCGGCTGGTTTTATTGGAGCCCGAACGGAAAGTACGCCATATTCGATGACTCATCCACCTCCGAGCAAAACCCTGTTATTTATGAGGACGCCGAATTCTCGCTAAAGGCGATGAACAAGCTGAACATCTATACGAGGGAAGGAAATGGACAGAGCATCATGTTCGATCGGAGCAAGGGGCAATTCGTTGAGGTTGCCGGATGGCTCGGGGCAGAGGATGAGTATGCGGTGCTGCGTTTCTATGATGTGGAGGGCGCTTCTGCATCGCTTGTACCGGATAGCGTCAGCTTCTTGCTTCTTCATCTGCCGACCGGCGGGTTGACGGCTCTCCAGCCAAACGCGGATAGACTGCCGGGCGAGAAACTCGAGCTCGCTTCTCTTTATAAGAACAGGCCAGGTCTGCGGGAGCCGCTGCTGCTGGTAGATTTGGACAGCCATACTTACGTGCTTCTGTCAGACAGCGGAGCTTGGGCGAAGCAATCCTCTAATGAGGCTTCAAAACGAGCTTGGATTGAGGCGGCGTCCCAACTAGGAGGCACTCTTTTGCATTGGGAAGGAAAGGATGACACTCGGGGAATTGAGAAGGAGAGCCTCGTTTTGCAAGAGAATGTACGGGAGATAAGCTTCGCGGGAGAGAATTGGATCGTCACGGAGGATATGGTCTACATTCGAATGGACTGATATATTGCTTTTTGATTGTGATCCATTAAAATAGAAGTAGCTGGAATGAAACGGAAAAAGATGGGGGAGAGCGTCGATGCCGTGGAGACACTCGAAAGGTTCGATTGTTCGCGCTCTGCTGTTGGCGCCAATGATGCTCTCCTATCTGTTGCTGCTTGGAAGCTGTTCTTCCCCCAACGGAAATGAAAGCGCTTTTCGAAGCGATGCGTCCACGGATCAGCCTCATGAGACGGCAGGACCGTACACGATCAAATTCGTGTATACGGGAGCGGGTCAGAAGGATGAGGCGGCGGTAGAAGCTGCTATTAACGACTACCTTAAGGGCAAGCTGGACGCCAGGATCGATCTGATGCCCATTGATTGGGGACAGTGGGAGGACCGAATCAATCTGATGATTGCTTCCCGCGAGAAGGTGGATGTCATCTTTACGGCGCAATGGAACAAACATGCGGTCAATGTCGCCAAGGGGGCATTTCTGGAGCTCTCGGAGCTGCTGGAGAGCTACGGGCAAGGGATTCTGGGGAGCCTGGATCCCGCTTTCCTGAGCGGTTCGAAGATCGACGGAGGCAATTACGGCGTACCCACCAACAAGGAGCTGGCCGCGCAGGGGGGCATTATCTACCGGAAGGATATCGCGGAGGAACTGGCTATCGATATGTCCCTCGTCCACACGATTGCGGATTTGGAGCCCGTCTTCGCCCGAGTTAAGAGTATGAAGCCGGACATGACTCCCATCTATATGAGGCAAGGCGAGACGTTTAACGCTCATTACATTGGCAACTATGACGCGCTCGGCGATACGTCGATCCCCGGCATCCTGCTCAAGGACGGAGACAGTACCGAGGTTAAACCGAATTATGAGACGGAACGATATGTGGAGACGCTGCGCATTACGCGCGAATTCTATCAGAAGGGCTACATTAATAACGATGCGGTCACCAATGGCACGATGAATATGGACGCGCTTATGGGCGGCAGCGTATTCTCCATTACTTCTTCGCTAAAGCCAGGCAAGGCTGAGGAGATTGCCATGGCGACAGGGCTGGTCGGCAAGCTGGCGCAGAGGGAGCTGAATGCCAAGACGATCTCCACCTCGGAGACGGCGGGCTCCATGCTGGGCATCTCTTCGACGTCGCAGCGGCCGGATCTGGCGATGGGGTGGATCAATCTTCTCCATACGGACCGCGCTCTTAACAACTTGGTCAACTACGGCATGAAAGGCATTCATTACGAACAAGCAGGAGAGGGCATCATTAGACAAACGGACCGTACGCAGGACTACAATCCTTCTTCGAACTGGATGTTCGGCAATCAGTTCCTGAACGACGTATGGGATACCGAAGATCCGGACAAATGGGAGAAGTTCCGGGCGTTTAACGAAGAGGCGCATCTGTCTCCAGGATTGGGCTTCGTCTTCGACAGCGCTCCTGTCAAAGCCGAGGTGGCAGCCGTCGTTAACGTGGACCGGCAATACCTTAACGCGCTGGATACCGGCACGGTGGATATCGACCATGTGCTACCGCAATACGAGGAGAAGCTGAAGTCGGCGGGGATCGCCCGGATTATCGAAGAGAAGCAGAGGCAATTCGACGCTTATCTGGCGGCAAAATAGAATCTGACGGCTATGCGGTCAGCAGACGCAGAAACGCCGCGGAACGCGAAAGATCGCGCGCCGCGGCGTTATTGGTTGTTGCTGAGTGCATACTTATAATAGAAGCAATTTTTTTTAGAGGACGCTGCCGCCGAAGATCATGCGGTGTTCCCACTGCGTGCCCTTGACGGAGTCGACGCGTACGCCGCCGCTTTTCTTGGAGTAGGTGTGAAGAATGCGGCCGTTGCCCAGGTAGAGACCGACATGCGTCACTTTCTGCTTCGACTTGCTTAATTTGCTGTAGCTGGATGCGGAAGAACCTTTATAAGACATAAAGAACACGAGATCGCCGCGTTTCAGGCTGGACCAGCTTGTCTTTACGGTAGAATTTTTTTTCACCCACGCAGCCTGGGTTGCGGACGAGCCGGGGATGGTTACCCCTGTTGCCTGCTTATAGATATGCTTTACGAAGTCGGAGCAGTCAAACGTCCGCGTCGTGCTGCGGTTCGAGCCGAATTCGTAAGGCGTACCCATATATTTGCCGCCGAGCTTGATCGTTGCTTCGATCTTCGAAGACTTGGATGCGCTTGACGTAGCGGCATGGGCATGTCCATCGATTGGAAGCGGGACGACACCGGTTGTCAGCAAGGCTGTTGCGACTACGCTGGCGATCAGGCTTTTCTTGATTATGTGATGTTTCGTAGTTGTCATTTATGATGCACCTCCTGGTTGATAGCTATACCGTAACATGGCAGGAAAGCGTTTATAACCTGCAAAAACTGGGTCTTTACCCAAATCCGCTTCTTGAGACGGGTTGGCGACTCGACCAAAGTCTAGTTCAGAAAGTGCCGAAAGTCTGTTTTGCCAAGGCTTTAAACCATCTATACTAAGTACATAAGCAAGAGCAACAAGATTTAACGCGGAAGCGAATATGAAGAAATTCTAATTGTAGAGAGGAGAGAAAGTTGGAGATGAATGGAAAAAGCGCACTTGGCGTATTACTGATTATCGTAGGCGGACTAGCTGCCTTGAACTTTCTGAACATCGACTTCGGCCGGATTATCGGCTTCCTGATTCCGTTTATTCTAGTGGGCTTCGGTATTCTGGGGTGGATGAATAACAAAAGGCTGATCGGCGGCATTCTAATCGGATTGGGCGGCATCATGCTGCTAGGCAAGCTCGGCGGTCTGCTGATGCTGATCCTGGCAATCGGATTGGTTGTAGCAGGCGTATCGTTGTTCAAAGGCGGAAATCGGAGAACATATTAAGGGATAGGCGGATGAGCGGCGGATACGCCGCTCGGAACCTTCGAGGAGGATACAGAGATGAGCATCGTAAGACGAATTCGCGACATCACCGTCGCAACGCTGAACGAAAGGCTGGAGAAGGCCGAGGATCCGGTTCGGATGATCGATCAATTCCTCTGGTCCACCAGGGAAGATATCATTCAGGCAGAGAAGCTGCATCAGCAATATACGAATCATTCCAATCACCTGAGAGCCCAGTGGCTGCAGGCCGAATCGCAGAAGGAACGCCGCGAACAGCAAGCGATGACCGCCCTCAAGGCGGGAGAAGAGAATATGGCGAGGTTCGCGCTTCACGAGAAGGCGACGGCTGATGAACGAGCGGCTCAATACAAGGATTTGTTCGAACAGAGCAGACAGCATACATTGGAGCTGGAAGAACAGCTTCGCGAGATGCGCAGCGAATATCAAGCGGTCTATGACAAACGCGAATATTATGCGGCACGCATGGAATCCATCAGGCTGCAGCAACGCTTGAACAGCCGCTTCGGCGGTTATGGAGAGAGCGGCCCGCAGCCAGGGGCGATGTTCCGCCGGATGGAAGATCGCATCAACGACCTGGAGACGGAAGCAAAGAGCATCCGGGACGTACGCCGAATGGGGCATGAAATGGACTGCTCTGGCCTTGGAAGCACGGTTAAATCGGTGATCGATCGAGAGCTGGATGAGTTGAAGCGTAAACTTCAGAAGGAAGGATGGTCATCTTGAGAAAATTATATCGCTCTACGCGCGACAAAAAGCTGCTGGGTCTGTGCGGCGGACTCAGCGAGATGTTAAACGTTGATGCTACTTTGCTCCGGATTCTGCTTGTCGTCGTGACGATCTTTACGAGCGGTACCGTCATCTTTATCTACCTCATCGCAGGTATGGTTATCCCGAAGGAGCCGCCGATCCATGGCGGATACGGTCACGGCGGATATGGCCCCGGACCCGGCCCTGGAGGATTCGGCGGGTACGGCGGTGGCCATAACGGCGGCTACAATAACGGCGGTTACAATAACGGTGGATACAGCAACGGAACATATGGCTCTGCCAGCGGGCAACAAGGACCATACAATGCGTCGTATGGTACTTCGACTCCTCCTCCTCAGGACAAGTGGGGATACCGCAAAGAGGATCCTGCAGCGACACCCGGATTCGACAGCATGATGGACGATCTGGAGAAGAAGGCGCTAAGACGTGAAATCGACGAATTAAAATCCAAAATCGCGAAATACGAGAAGGGAGAATAATATTATGGGAATCTTCAAAAGAATGAAGGATATGACGAAAGCATCGGTAAATGAGGTACTCGACAAAATGGAGGATCCGGTAGTCATGCTGAACCAGTATCTGCGTGACATGGAATCCGAAATTCATCAAGCTGAGGTAACGGTTGCCAAACAAATGGCGAACGAGCGTCGCATGAAGCAGCGTCTTGACGAGTCGGTACGCAGCGCGTCCGACCGCGAATCGAAGGCGGAAGCGGCATTGCGCGCCGGCCAGGAAGAGCTTACTCGCAAGCTGCTGGAAGAGAAGCTGTATTTTGACCAGAAGGTGACGGAATATATCGATCTCCATGCACAAGCGAAGGCGCAAGCGGAAGAGCTGATGCAGCAACTGCACGGCATGAAGGAAGAATTCTACCAGCTTCGCAACAAACGCAACGAGCTCGCTTCCCGCGCTCAAGTTGCCAAGGCGCAGAAGCAAATGGCTCAGCTTAGCGCGAACCACACCATCGACAGCGGTTCTGCTTCCCGCGGCTTCTACCGGATGGAAGAGAAAATTATGCAGCTGGAGGCGGAAGCGGATGTTCTTCGCACCCCTTACGGCAGCTACAGCGGCGGTTCGGCTGGATCCACGCCGGTCAGCTCGGCAGATCTGGAGAAGCGCATGAAGGTTGACGAGCAGTTCGAAGCGCTCAAGAGCAAGCTGAATGCGGGCAATGCTCCTGCGGCAAACAACGACGCAACAGAATAATGAGGACGAAATGAGGATAGCGGCGGACCGGAGACGGTCTGCTCTTTCCTGCTTTGCCACGTTGAACAACCTCATATACAATTACATAAGGAGCGTTCCAGATGCAAGCAGAACAAGATAAGCGCAGCCAGGGCGATGAAGGTCCAAAGGCAGCCCGCAAGCGCAATACGGCGGAGACGGTACTTTGGCTGCTCATTATCGTCAGTCTGGCGGTCATCGTTCTGCAAGGACTCGATGTAGTGGAGCTATACACGCTCAAGGGCAAATGGGCCGTCATGGGATTGATCGGCGTAGGCGGCGGACTTGTGGCCGCAACGATTATGAGTTATCTTCAAAATTCCAAGCTCAAGGCCGCGCTCAAGAGACTGACGGAGCAGCAGCGCAAACGTCCTTCGTATACGGTAACGATTGATTCCAATGATCCCGATGCCGTTAGCCCGGATGAACTTGCCGATGATCCTAATTGGAGGGAGAAGGTCAGGTTCACCGCGGTCATCGAAGAGAGGCAGCGTCTGGCTCGCGAGCTTCATGATGCTGTCAGCCAGCAGCTGTTCGCCATCTCGATGACGGCTACGGCTGTCAGCCGTACGATAGAGCGGGACTGGGAACGGGCGAAGCGTCAAGTGCAGCTCATCGAGGAAATGGCGGCGGTGGCGCAATCCGAGATGCGGGCGCTGCTTCTTCATCTAAGGCCTGTCCATTTGGAGGGCAAGAATCTCGGTCAAGCGTTGAAGGCATTGATTGAGGAACTGCAGCAAAAGATACCGATGGAAATTACGCTCGAAGTCGACGAGACGATTACGCTGCTGCCTGCAGCGGAGGATCATCTCTTCCGAATTGCTCAGGAGGCTCTGTCGAATACGCTGAGGCATTCCAAGGCGGACAAGATGACTATCCGCCTGATGCGTCTCGACAATCGGGTTCATATGACCTTGCAGGACAGCGGGATCGGCTTCGATCTGGAAGTGAAGAAACAAACGTCTTACGGTTTGCTCACGATGGAGGAACGCGTGAACGAGCTTGGGGGCAGCATGCAAATGATGTCCCAGCCTGGAGAAGGAACGACAATACATCTGTGGGTGCCGGTAGACGGCCAAGTCAAGGCCGGGGCTCAATAAATCAAGGTTGCGTACAGCGGAGTTCCGGATGGTAACAACCTACTGGGGGAGAGATGGAAGATATGGAGGCGCCAATCAAAGTGCTGCTGGTCGACGATCACGAGATGGTGCGTATCGGACTTGCAGCCGTGCTGGATACAGAGGATGGTATCGAGGTAGTGGGAGAGGCCAGCAATGGCCCGGAAGGTATACGGCTGGCTACGGCTTATAAGCCCGACATTGTATTGATGGATCTGGTCATGGAGGGCATGGATGGCGTCGAGACGACGGCTAAGCTGATGGAGCAGCATCCGGATTGCAAGGTTATCGTACTGACGAGCTTTATCGACGACAGCAAGATCTATCCCGTCATCGAAGCGGGAGCCTTCAGCTATCTGTTGAAAACATCCCGCGCAAATGAGATCGCCGAGGCGATCCGCGCGGCGGCGCGCGGCCAATCCGTGCTGGAGGCGCAAGTGGCCGCGAAGATGATGAACCGGTTCCGGCAGCCCAAACATCAGGAGAAGGCTCCTTTGCACGACGACCTGACGGAACGCGAGATGGATGTTCTCAAGCGGCTCGCGCAAGGCAAGTCCAATCAGGAGATCGCGGACGAGCTGTTTATCGGCGTAAAGACCGTGAAGTTTCATATTACGAATATTTTTAACAAGCTGGATGTGGACGACCGTACACAAGCCGCGATCTATGCCCATAAGCAGGGAATTGCGGAGTAACCAAAACAAAGCTGCGGCATTATAAATGTTTGGCGGCCTGGGAAAGAATGTGCGCGGCGATTTCCCCGGCGTCGTTAATGCTATAGACAGGCAGCCCGTTCAATCGCTCGGAGACGGCAGGGAGCGACTGAGCCCCAGGCCATAGGACGGCGGCGCTTATATGGGATAAGCTGGCGAGCAGCCCTGCGTCGACTTCCTCTCGTACGAGCACGAGCTTCGGATGCTTCTCTCTCTTGAAACCTTCGACCAGGACGATATCGACATGCTGCATATGAACTAGCAATTCGGCAAGCGATGACGGTTTGTTGCTTAGTATTGCACTACGTCTCGAAGAGGAGATGGCCGTTATGTCGGCGCCTGCCTGTTGATGCCGCCAAGTATCCGTGCCGGGTTCATCCATGGTGAAATCATGAGCATCGCTTTTGACTGTGCCAACCTTATAATTCCGCTGCTTCAGCAGCTCCGTCAACCGGCAAACCAAAGTGGTTTTGCCGGTGTTTTTGTGTCCGACGACTTGGATGACGAAGGGGCGGGTAAGGGGAATGGCATGAAGCTTCATGAATTCGTTGTGCTGCGGATTCTCCAAATGAAAGCTCCTCTCGAAATCATTTTGCTCATCTTACCATATTTTTGCGGGAAGATGCGGAATCTGGAGAGATGAAATTGATGCATATGGCAGGTTGTCTCACTCGCTCTGTGATACAATGGAGGAAGAGAGATGGGCTCAAGTTCATGGACCTGGAGGAACGTGCATGGAGAAAGAGAAGGGGTCATTGGATGGCGTGGAGCGAGTAAACTCGCCAGGGAGCGATGGACGCTTTAACCGGCGGGCGATTACGCCGGAGGAGGCGCAGCGGCGTGTCGTTGCCGCTGCAAGAACTGTCGGCAGCGAACTGGCGCCGCTGGCCGAAAGCGGCGGCCGCCGCCTCGCGGAGTCGCTGCGCGCGACGAGCGACTGGCCGCCGTTCCCGCGCGCGGGGCTCGACGGCTACGCCGTGCGCGCGGCGGATACCGCGGGAGCGGCGCCGGACTCGCCGGCGTTGCTCCGCGCAGCGGCTGCGGTCGCGGCGGGCGAGCTCGCCGCCGCGGCCCTTGCGCCGGGGATGGCTGCGCGCGTCATGACCGGCGCGGCTGTCCCCGAAGGAGCCGACGCGGTCGTCATGCTGGAGCAGACCGCGGAGGCGTCTCTGGCCGGGGGCGCAGCGGCGGTGCTCGTGCGAGCGGCCGCCTTGCCCGGCCAGAACGTGGCGCCCCGAGGCGAGGAATTCCGCCTCGGGAGCCTGCTGGCGGAGCCCGGCACGCTGCTGAGGCCGGGCCACGCCGCTTTGCTCGGCACGTTCGGCTATGCCGACGTGCCGGTGTACCGGCGCCCCCGCGTGGCGATCTTTGCCACCGGCAGCGAGCTGATGCCGGTGGAGGCGCCTGCCGCGCCGGGACGGATCCGCGACAGCAACAGCGCGATGGTCGCGTGGATGGCCGAGCAGAGCGGGGCGGTGCCTTGGCTGTGCGGCACGCTGCCGGATGATCGGGCGGCGGTAGAGGAAGCGCTGCATCGCGCAGCGGAGGAAGCCGACCTCATCATAACGACGGGCGGCGTATCCGTGGGCGATTACGACGTGATGGCTTGCCTGCTTCGGGAGCTGGGGGCTGCAGCAACCCGCGTCTACGGCGCCGAAGCAGACGCAGTGAGGGAGAGCGGCCTCTTGTTCAACAAAGTCGCGATGCGTCCGGGCAGTCCGACTTCGGCCGCGATCTACGAGGGCAAACTGTTGCTATGCCTATCCGGCAACCCCGGGGCTTGCTTCGTCGGCTTCGAATTGTTCGCGCGCCCGGCACTGCTAGCCATGCAGGGCTGCGCTTCGCCGCTGCCGCGCAAGATAACCGCGAAGCTGGCGCTTTCCGTATCCAAAGGCAGCCCGCATATCCGCTTCGTTCGCTCTCGCCTCCGGTATGGAGATGATGGTATTATATACGCCGACCCACTTGCGTTCTCCAAGTCCAGCATGATGGCTTCAATCGCTGATGCCGAGGGACTCGTCATCATTCCCGCTGGCCCGCAGGGGCTGGAAGCGGGAGAATGGGCGCAAGTGATGCTGCTGCCGACGTGAGGGCATGCCCGACAAGTACGGCCGCTTTAAGAGCAAAGACGATTTTGAGAAGCCCGGCCGTAACGGAAACGCAGCCATCGTTGCTGTCCCGATCTTGAATCGTTCATCCATTAGCCTCGAATTCCGGGAAAACGGGAGTTCGGGGTGTTTGGCGTAGCCGGCTAGCTTGCCAGCTGAAATAATGTTAATGGACGCGTAATGCCGAAGCTGGTATGGTGATCAAGCTTGTATCCATGCGCCTTGAAGGAGATTCGGAAGAAATGCCAATGGAATCGTAATGGTCATTATGGCATCATAAAAGGAAAAGAAGAATTCAAGTCAGGGGGAAGCACGGCGTGAAAAGGCTTTCGATGAGAATCAGAGCTTCCTCGAAGTGGATAACGCAAACACTTCTGTTGTCGATCATTCCCGTCATTTTGTTCGGCTCTTTGATCTACTATATGGGTTCGCGGATTGTACAGGAGGAAATTCACCGTTCGTCCATGGAAAGCCTGTCCCAAGTTCGGCATCAAGTGGAGTCCGACATGGTCAATATCGAACAGATGTCGAATCAGATCGCGCTGCAGTCCGATATCATCGCGCTGATGAATATTCAGAACGAGACGACGCTGGGAGCATATCCTCGAACCAACGCCGTCCGCAATCAGCTGTCCCAGATCAAAAACGTAACGGATACGATTCACTCTATTTATTTTTATCATATAGGCCAACAAATCATCGTGAACCACGATATCGTCTCCCGCGTGAATGAAAGCCGTGTGTTCCGCGATGTGTCCTGGCTGGACAACGTGGACGATATGATCGCTGCCAGAGGTCTCCAAATGTGGGTGGCTCCAAGGGAAATCGTCAGCTTGAACGGCGAAGCCACTTCTACACTGACGCACATTCGATTGCTGCCGATGCTGTACAAGGAACCCAAAGCGGTCATCGTCGTCAATATGAAACCCGACTTTCTGCAACGGACAATCTCCAGGTTTCCCCTGAACGCGGAAGGCAAGCTGTTTGTAATGAACAAGGAAGGGCAGCTGATTGCCCGTATTCCGGATGAGAGCGGGGAAGGCGACAAGGACGATGCTTTACTTCACGAGATGCGCCGGATTTCGCAGGAGGGCGTCCGGACGACGAGGGTCGGCGAACATTTCCTTTCCGTGCTCCGATCGGACAAAAACGGGTGGACTTACGCCATTGCGGTGCCAGCCTACGTGCCAAGGCAGCCGGTAGAGGAATTCAAGCGAATCATAATTATCATTACGGTTGTGTTGTGCTTGTTGGTCGTATACTCCGCCTATTTCACGCACAGTAAATTTCAGCGAAGCATCCGCTCCATTCTGGAGAGACTATCGTCGGCCCGTCCTTCCGGGGCTCCACAGCTGCAAGGAGATGCAATTGCGGTGATGGAAGAGGGCATTAATCGGCTGCTCGCCACGGTCAAGGAAGGGCAAAGCAAGCGGGACGTTCACCTATCCTTCCTGCGATCGCACTATCTTCATTCCCTAATACACGGCAACGCAGTCGATGTGTCGCGGCTGGCCAAAGAGATTGACAGGAGCGAGTTGTTCCCGCTCGGCAAGCTGTGCGTCATGATCGCGCAGATGGACGAATCGGGACAAAGCTCCTTCCGGGCGGAGCGAGAGCTGTTTCTGTTCGCGGTGTCCAATATCGGGACCGAGCTGAACAAGCTGCAGGAGCAGGATGGATCGACGTTCCGGATGGAGTCCATGATTACGGATCGGCACACGGTGCTGATCGTTAATTATCCCGATGACGCGGATCATGATAAGCTTCCGGTGACGCTTGCGGATCAGCTTCGATCGGTCGTCAAACAAATTCTGAAGCAAACGATTACGATCGGAGTAGGCACTGGCGTCGATTCCGCCCACGATCTCGCTTATTCCTACAGGGATGCGCTCCAGGCGCTTCGCATGAATGTGGCCAGCGCCTATGACGAGGTTCTTCCCTATGCCAATATGACGCTGGTTGCGGAGAAGCTGGTTCATTATCCCGCAGCCGAGGAGCAGGAGCTGCTCCATGCGCTCCGTTCCAGAGACGGCGCTCTTGCCGAACGGAGTTTGAAGGCGTTTCGCGACGAGTTGGACGGCGAGCACGCATCGTTGCAGATGGCCAAAACCTTTTATTTGCAGCTGCTGGTCGCCGTGATCCGTTTGGTGCAGGAGTATGAGGAGGATATCGTAGCCGTGTTCGGCGAAAATCCGTACGAATCCTTTTTCCGCATGGAATCCGTTCCCCAAATCGACAACTGGTTTCGAGAGTGGCTGATGAGTCCGATTCTGCGCTACATGGACTCCGTCAAGCGTCGCAAGACGGATACTATGATTAGGCAAACCGTGGATATGATCCATGACCGGTATTCGTCCGATCTTTCGCTGCAGATGGCGGCGGACGAAATGGGGATCAGCGTTTCCTATCTGAGCAAGTTGTTCAAGGAAGAGCTGGGCGAAACCTTTATCGATTATGTGACCCGGATCCGGCTGGAGAAAGCGCAAGGGCTGCTGGTCGAAACCGATCTCAACATGGGGCAAGTGGCGGAAGCCATCGGCTATACGAGCGTGCAGCAGATGTTCCGCGTGTTCAAGAAGAAGCTTGGCATGACGCCGGGAGAATACAGAGAAAGCGCTAAAACGAAAGAAACGGAATAACGTCTCCGGCGTCGCCAACCCGCGATGCCGGAGTTTTTTGCGTCCTGCCGCCCATTACGGCGGCACGAACCTATTTTTTATGGCTGTTGCTGCCCTCCCGAAGCGGGGAGAAATCCGTTCAAAAAGTGTCAGTAGCGGCGAAATGCACATTACGGCTACATTGATGTCAGGCGGTTGCCGAACTAACCAAACGTTAAGGAGTGATGAGGTGAGACATAGCGGAATCAAGGCAACTCTTCGTTCCTACGCGTCGAATAAATATTTGATTCTCATGTTTTTGCCGGGTTTTTTATTATTTCTGCTATTTCAATATGTACCGATGTACGGCATTCTGATCGCCTTCAAGGATTTCAAAATTTTGGAGGGCATCATGGGAAGTCCCTGGGTGGGCTTCAAGCACTTTCAATATCTGTTTGCGGGCGAAGGGTTTACCGACGCGCTGCGAAATACGGTGATCATCGCTTTGCTGAAATACGCTTTTGTATTTCCGGCTCCCATCGTGCTCGCCATATTGCTGAATGAAGTGCGGCTGAGCTGGTTTCGGAGGAGCATCCAGACCATTACGTATTTGCCGCATTTTTTCTCCTGGGTTATTCTCGGCGGCATTCTGTTTACGTTTCTGGGGCGCGACGGAGGATTCAACCGGATATTGGGCTACTTCGGCTTTCAGCCGATAAGCTGGCTAATCGAACCTTCCTACTTCTATGGCATCATCGTCGCGACGGATATCTGGCAAAGCGTCGGCTGGGGCTCCATCGTATATTTCGCGGCGCTGGCGGGCATCGATCCCACCTTGTACGAGGCGGCGATTGCTGACGGCGCCAGCCGATGGAGAAGGATCTGGCATATCACGCTGCCGGCCATTACGCCGGTCATTACGATCATGCTGCTGCTGTCGATCGGCAATTTCCTGTCCGTCGGCTTCGATCAAATCTACAACCTGATGACCGCCACCACCTCCAAGGTGGGCGATATTCTGGATACGTACGTGCTGCGCAGGCTGCTCACGATGAATTACGAGCTTGGAGCGGCGGCGGGCGTGTTCAGCTCGACCTTCGGATTGCTGCTGGTCATTCTCGCCAACCGTTTGGTCAAGCTGTACGATAAAGACCAGGGCATCTGGTAGAGGGGAGAGACAACATGCATCATCGCACAAGAAGCGAAAAAATATTCGACGGCATCAACATTCTGGCTCTCCTGATTCTGGCTTTTGTGACGCTGTATCCTTTTTTATATACGCTTACGATGTCGCTCAGCACGCCGGTCGACGCGAAGCTGCCCGGCCTGCATCTGTTCCCGATGCGTCCGACGCTGGAATCGTACGAGAAGGTATTCGCCCAAAGCGGTATCGCGCAAGCCTTCCTGAATACAGGGCTTCGAACGGTCGGAGGTGTCGCATTGGTATTGCTATTTACGTCATTGTCGGCGTATCCGCTATCCCGCAAATCGTTTCCGCACCGCAGCCTCATTATGAAGCTTTACGTCTTCAGCATGCTTTTCAGCGGCGGACTTATCCCGATGTATTTGCTGATCCGTAATTTGGGACTGCTCAACAGCATGTGGGCGCTTCTTCTTCCGGGCGCAGTCAGCGCGTTCAATCTGATCATTATGCGCAATTTCTTCCAAGCCATTCCGGAGGAAATTATGGATTCGTCCAAAATAGACGGAGCTGGAGAGCTTCGCACGTTCACCTCGATCGTGCTTCCGCTGTCGCTGCCGGTGCTTGCGGTGGTGGCGCTATGGTCGGGCGTCAGTCATTGGAACGCCTGGTTCGACGCGATGATTTATATTCATGATATGGATAAGCAAGTGCTGCAGTTGTTCGTCAGACGAACCGTTATCGAGGAAAGCGACGCGTTGGCGACCCAGGCAGAGCTGCTGCATGCCACAACGTATTCCAAGGAAACGCTAAAAGCCGCAACCGTCATGATTGCGACGCTGCCGATTCTGTGCGTCTATCCGTTTATTCAACGCTTCTTCGTCAAAGGCATCATGTTGGGCTCCGTCAAGGGATGACAGGATGGGCGCGCCAATATGCCGATACATGGCGGCAGAGTGCCCGTTCCGCACAATTATCGGTATCAAGTCGCAAGACTTCGTACAATAGATGCAATCCTACATTACGAATGGGGGAACTTCAAATGGTATTGAGAAAAGGAAAAAAGGGCTTGGCGTTGAACGGTATGGCGCTGATGCTGGCAACGACGCTCGTTATGGCAGGCTGCTCCGGAAACTCCGGCAATGGGGCGGAGCCGTCGCCATCCGCATCGCCGGGCGTAAGCCCGACACAGGAAGCGGCGGGGGGACCTGAGCCGGTCGAGCTGACCTGGATGGTCAACGATGTGATGCTGCCGGATTCATTCGGCGAGAAGTTTGTGGAGGAGAAGTTTAACGTCAAGCTGAATATCGTGTCCATTCCGCGCGCGGATTACGCCCAGCGCCAGCAAATTATGATGACGACGGGCGAAGTGCCGGACGTCATGATCGTCATGGACCCCAATGAAATGAAGAAATATGCGGATCAGGGCTTGCTCGCAGAGGTGCCGATGGAGCTGATCGAACAATATGCGCCGCGCACCAAAGCGGAAATCGACAATAATGCGCCGCAAGGCTGGTTCTATACGGAGCACAAGGGCGTCAATTACGGCGTGCCGACGTTGTTCGGCGGCAAAAACACGACGCCGATCGCATGGCGCGTCGACCTGCTGGAGAAAGCGGGAGTAACCGGAATACCGGAAACGATCGACGAAATGACGGCGGCTTTTGAAGCGCTGAAAAAAATCGACGTTTACGGCATGACCTCCAACGGCAATTCCGATTATGCGGCTTTCCAGAAAATATTCGGCGCGTTCGGCGTTATGCCAATTCAGTGGACGGTAAAGGACGGCAAGGTGACGAACGGCGCCGTTATGCCGGAAGCCAAGGAAGCGTTGACGCTGCTCGCCGATTGGTATGGCAAAGGGTATATCGATCCCGAATTCGTGACCGGACAAAATTTGGGCGAAAAGTTTATCGACGGCACCTTTGCTTTTAATGACAATGCCAGCATATTCACCACGGACGAAAGCAACCCCAACTCCGCGGTTTCCGCGCTGAAGGCGATCAATCCGGATGGCAAAATCGAATTCGGAGCGTTGCCGAAGGGACCAAGGGGCGAAAGCGGCGGATGGTCATGGGGAACGGCGGCCAACGGCATGTCGTTCGGCGCTCATATGAAGGACCAGCCGGAGAAGCTGCAGCGCGCGCTCGAAATTATCGATGCCGTCATCAACGACGAAGAGGTGTATGTCCCGCTCGCTTACGGGACGCAAGGGACGCACTGGGATTTCAAGAACGGCACGAACCTGAAGGAAGGCGTCAAATATTTGCCGCCGTATGACGATGCGGTCAAGATGCGTGAGGAAGGCATTAAAGTTGGAGAAACGTTTTTCGGGGGACGTCCCAACTTCGAAATCTTCTACAAATATTACGGCGACCAGCTTCGGGAAATCAATGAAAAGTATGCCGCGAACCCGGTTGCCGATATTTTCGGCAAACCCGACATCTTGCCTTCGGCCGGACAATATTGGGGCGAGCTGAAGAAGCTGAAGATCGAAGCCTACGCCGCCATCATTCGCGGAGATCAGCCGATCGACTATTTCGACAGCTTCGTGAAGCAATGGAACGACATGGGCGGAGAGCAGTTGCAGAAGGAAGCGCAGGAACTGTACGATTCGCTGCAATCATAATGGCGGAATAGCTATTGCAAAAGTCGGGCAGGAGACGCGTCTCCTGCCCGTACCTATAGAATTGACCTTGGAGGGGAAACCATGGGGGCAACGGTATACGAATTAAAGGATCATTTGAATCATCAACAATATGAATGGCCGCTGTCGCTGGTGCGGTATCCCTTGCGGCTCCAGCCCGGCGAAGCGCATCCCGGGAGCTTGGCGCTGCGGGATGGAGACGGCCTTCGGTTACCGGTGCAGCTAATCGGGGCCGAATTGCGAGACGGTTTTGTCATAAGCGGGGAAATCGCTTTTCTGAGCGATCTGCCGAGAGGCGGGACGCGGCGTTATGAGCTGCATTACGGGGCAGCTCCGGAGACTGTAGCGGATGAAGAGGAGCATGAAGGAGTGAGTGAGTCCCGCGGCATGGCGGTGCGGGAGGATGGCGACGGCATTCGCTTTGGCAACGGGTTGATCGAGGTTGCCGTGCCGCGTGCCGGCATCGCCCTTGCGAAAGCCGGCGGAGATAGGACGGCGCCCGGAGGGGAGAAGGCTGCGAATTCGGCGACGACCGCCGAGTTGAGATCGACACGGCAGGATTCCGTCGATAGCTCGCCGGAAGCTGTAGAGTCGCAATGGGTGTTCGTCCTGTACCTGGCGGACGGCGGCAAGCTGGCCACGGCGCGTCTGGCGAGCGGGCAAAAACCGTGCGCGGTGCAAAGCGAATGCATCTCCTCCGGCGCAGTCCTGCATGAGCATCGGATCACCTTTCTGTGGGAGAACGACGCGCGGTACGCCCTAACGATCCGTTTGGCGGCGGAAATGCCTTTTGTGGAGCTGGAGGAGCAAATGGAGGGGGCGGGCGGCAGTCGGCTGGATATCGAATGGACGGGCTTGCAGCCGACCCGCCGCTACACAAAGAGTCGGGGCGACGAGGCGATTGACGCTTATCTCGGCGAGCGGGGGGAGCTGCCGTTTCGCATTATGCCTTACGACAATTTCCTGTCGTGGCATACGGGAAGATCCGCCGCGTTTGTGGATGAAGGGAAGCGGCTGGCGGTCGGCCTGTTCCATGGCGATCCCATGAAATGGGACGACGGGGAATATGCGCTCTGGAGATCGTCGGATACGCTGGCGATTTCGCTCCGATACGGGCAAGCCGGCCTGGACGAAGGCGAAGAAGGGAGATTGATTTGGTCCTATCCGCTGGCCTCGGGCGTCCGGGCAACCAAAGTGGCGGTGTACGACCCTGATCGGAAACGTGCGGCCCGGTCGACGGCAGCGCTCAGGGTTCCCGCAGCCGGGGGCGGTCTGCCGTTGATCGACGAGCTCGCATTATGGCATAGCTTCCTGCCGCTTGACAAGGTGAAGGATTGGGTGCTGGATTGGGAGGAACCGCAGGAGCAATATCCAAGGTTGTTCGATCCGGAGCAACTGCCGAAGGCGGGGCATATGTGGTATTTTGAACTGCATGAGGCGCCGAGGCCGGAGGATATGGAGGAAATCGTCGACAAGCTGTCCTTCAACTTCAACCAGGTGGAGGGCACCGCGCCGGTGTCGAGCAGGGAGTTCGCGTTCTGGACGCCGGTCTTCGACCTGTCGGCCAGAGACATGACGCGTGAGCAATTCCGCCGCTTCAAGGCTGCCAGCGCGTTGATGGCTTATGTGCGCGAGGATGAATACGTGGCTCCCATTCATACGATGTTGTCGGGCCATCCCAATTTCCTGGTTGACTATAAGGCGGTGCTTGGCTATATGTCGGCGCTGTTCCCCCATCACCCCCACGCCGGTCGTTGGATAGCCCATTACGAGAAGGCGATGGCGCTGAATTTGAAATACCATACACGGCCCGACGTGACGCAATGGAATGCCGAAGGCGGCCGCTGGACGGAAAATCTGGGCTGCTACGTCTGGGCGGCTCTGGTGCCGATGGTGCGGTCCGCATGGTGTATACGCAAAACGTATGGCGAAAGTACGCTGCTTTATCCCAATCTGGCGAAGCTTGCGGGTTGGCTGCTGAGGAGCCTCAGCGCTCCGTTGGCGGGCGGCCGGTCCTACCCGCCGCAGGGGGCGCATTCCGGCGTCCATAACGATCCGCTGCCTCCGCCTTATGCGCTTCGGGTGCTGGGAGATATGTTGATGGACTACGACCCGCTGCTGGCGGAGCAGCTGCTCGCGGTATGTCCCGCGGAGGCTCCCGGCTTCGAAAGCGGGGACCATTGCGACGTTTGGCGTATCATGCTGCAAGGCGAATACCTGTCCAATACTGGTACGCCGCCGCAGCTGAAGTCGGCGAAATTCACAGGCTATGGCCACGTTCTGCGCTCCGCAGTCGGGACGTCCGGCGAGATGTCGGTGCACCTGGGGCAAATCGACGATGGTCCCAACTATCGCTGGGGACGTTCGGGCGACGGCGGCAACGGCGTCATTTATTATTACGCGGACGGCAAACGATACAGCTACAACCGTCCCGAGGATGTCGGCGACGATAACATGGGGACGGGAGAAGGCAGCACGACTTTCGCCGTGCTTGACGGGCATGAATACAAAAGCGTCGGACGCAACGAGCTGACGGGGGCGCTGCATGACTTTGGTTATGCGCAGTTTGCCGAGCTGGCGGCGGGGCCCGACGCGAGACCGCAATACCGCTCCCGCAGCGTGCTGATGTCCGGCAACGACTATATCGTTATCTACGACGAAGTGGCGGATATGCGGGTACGGGGGCGCTTCTCCTGGTTCTCGCATCGCGACGACCCGTTCCCGGCCATTTATCAACTGAAGCCGGGCGCATCGCCTTCGCCGGTCACCTTGGCGGGGCCGATCGACGGGCCGCAGGTTCCGGCGGGAGAATATAAAATCAATCGGAAGGCGCATGGCTATCCCAACGGCTCTGTCGGACGATATTACGACGGCTTCGGCGATTTCCTGACGGTCGTGACGCATCGCGGCGAATGGCAGCCGCAAATCAAGGGCGTCAAGGCGACGCCATACGGCGCCGTTGTGACGATGGTCGGCAGAGAGGACCATATCTTCCGCAGCGCAACCCGTATTCGCCATGACGGCGACGACCTGGCGTTCGACGGCTATGCGGGCATCGTACGCCGCTATGGCCGGGGGCATGTCGAGGCGGCGTTGTTCCGCGGCCGCTTCATCGCGTCGGAGGGCATCAAGGCGACGATACTTCCGGGGGAAGCGCCGGACCGCGGGTCCGCAACGGACGCGGCGATGGCAACGGCGGGCGTCTCGGCGGAAGCGCTGGACTGCGGCGTAACGGAGGCCACGGCGAAGGCAGAGTCGAGCACATTGGCGGAAGCCGTAGACGGCAGTACCATAGCGGACGCGCCGGGTCCATCGGTAGATTCGCCGTACGGCGCCAGCTTGCAAGGCGCAGTGGCATTCGCGTTTACGGTGGTGGGCGGCTTGCTCAGCGGTAGCTCCTCTTCGGCGACTCCGCTTGTCGTCCGACTGGAGCTGCCGAACTCCCGGGTGACGGGGCAGCACAAGCTTTACGTGGACGGCAAGGCGCACGAAGCAAAGGCTGCGGTCGGCGACGAGGCCGGTGAGGATGTGACCGTGCTGGAATTTGCTCTCCCGGCAGGTCGGACGGAATGGCAATGGACGGATGACGATGCCATGCCGGGAAGGCTGGAAACGCTCCGCATGTCGCTGGCCTCGCCGCAAGAGGCGGAGCTGGAATGGGACTCGGCAGAGGGTGCGGACCGCTACGAGCTGGCCGTCAGCAGGGACGGCTGCCGTTCGTGGAAAACGGCAGCCGACGATATTCGCGGCCAGCATTACCGGCTGGAAGGGCTGATTGCGGGAACGAAGCTGCATGTTCGGGTCCGCGCATGCCGCGGGCAAGCGGCTGGAGACTGGAGCGAGCCGTACCCGATCTATCCGTCGGCGCAACCGCCTGCCGCTCCGCTAGGGCTGCGGCTGCGGCGCAGGGACGAAGCGGTGGAAGCGACCTGGGGAATGGTGCTGGGCGCGCAGCGGTATCGGCTGTACCGGCGGAAGGTGGAAAGCGGCGAAAACGTGCTGCTGTACGAAGGGACGGAGCGACGCTTTCTAGACGCCAGCATTAAGGCGGATGAGACGGATTGGGTCTATAGCGTTGCATCGGTAAACGGCAACGGGCAAGGTCCTCGCTCGCGGGACCGGGATACGGTTCCGGGCGGGCTGATCGATTGGGATCCCAAGCCGGATGAAACTTTCCGCCGCTACATCCGAAGCCACGAATACGGTCATAACGGCTTTCATTATTGGGATAACGCGAGGAAGGGCAGCTTGCCGCCCTATCCGCAGTCTTGAATCACGGGGAGGACGATACGAATGTCAAGAACGATTGAGCATATAAGAGTAGCGACGGTCGACGCGACGCTGCGGATGCCGCTTCGCGAATGGAACTGGAGCGAAGGCGTGGCTTTGTACGGTTTGACTACGTTATGGGAGAGAACGGGGGCAGAGCGCATTCGGACATTTCTCGAGCGGTGGTATGGCGAGCATCTCGGCGAGGGTTCGATTCCGGAGACGGTGAACGCCACGGCGCCTTGGGCAGGCCTGATGAAGCTGTCGGGCAAGCTGGAGCTGGTCGATTACGCCGATCGGCTCGCGGATCGCGTCGATCATCTGCTGCATCGCTCGCTCAGACTGGCGAACGGCGCTTACGAGCATACGCTGACGGAAACCAAGTTCGAGAAGCAGATGTGGGTCGATACTTTGTTTATGGCGGGGCTGTTCCTGACGGAAGCGGGCTTGCGGCTTGGGAATGAGGCTGCGGTAGAGGAAGGGCTGAAGCAATTCCATGTGCATGTCGCGGGGCTGCAGCAGCCGAACGGTCTTTTCTATCACGGCTGGGACGAAGGCAAAGGAAGCGTCATCGGCTGTCAGTGGGCGCGCGGCAACGCATGGGCGGCCGTCGTGGCGGTGGAGCTGCTTCGCATCTTGCCGGAACGTTATGCGGAGGACCGCCGGATCATCCGGGATGTGCTGCACAAGCAGCTGAAAGGATTGCAGGCGTATCAGGATCTGTCGGGCTTGTGGACGACGGTGGTGACGGAACCGGGCACGTATGTGGAAAGCTCGGCGGCGGCGGGCATTGCTTACGCCGTGCTGAGAGGCATCCGCGAAGGATCGGTCGACCCCGCGTTTGGCGAAATGGCCCGCATGGCGTATCGGGCCGTCTGCGCGCTGATCGATCATGACGGCGTGCTGCGGGGCGTATCCAGCGGAACGGGCGTGCAAAGCCATCCCGGCGAATATCATGTTATCGCGCGCGATCGCCTGGAAGGCTACGGGCAAGGTTTGCTGCTGATGATGTTGTCCGAGGAGCTCTGAGTTAGATGGGAGAAGGGTCTCGCAGCAGAGGAAATGATCGCGAAACGACAGATGGCGAAGGCGCGCGGAGGACGCTTGGATACGGCGACGTTCTCGGCTCGGGACGAGAACTGGCGTGGCCGGTTGAGAAATTGCTGGAAGGCGCGGAACCGGAGACGCTGATGTACAAAAGCGTCGGCGGCACCGGACTGCGGCTGCTCTTCGTGAAGCCGGATGACTGGAGACCGGAGGATCGCAGGCCGGCGATCCTCTGGATTCACGGCGGAGGTTGGTCGGGAGGACAGCCCGAGCAGTTCGTGCCGCATTGCCGGTACGCGGCGCTGCGGGGAGCCGTCGGCTTTAGCGTGGAGTACCGCCTCATTCCGAATACGGAGGAAAAGGCGGGCTTAAGCAAGGAGAGTCAGCTCAGCACGAACATGGAGGAAAGCGTCGGCTCCGCTGCAGGTCAGGGCCGCGGGGCAAACCGCCATGCATCGGCGGCGAAGCTCCCGTGTCAGGCTTCCGGCGTGGAGGACTGCCTGAGCGACTGTATCGATGCCTTGCGGTTCATTCGCGAGCAGGCGTCGGAGATGGGGGTCGATCCCGAACGAATCGTCGTCGCTGGCGATTCCGCAGGCGGACATCTCTCCGCCTGCATTGGGACTTTGCCCCTTGATCATCCGCTCGGAGTGTTTGCGATCGTCAATTGCAACGGTATTGTCGATCTGACCGACAAATGGCGGTATTCCTCCCGCGCTCCTCTGCAGGAGAAGGCACAGACCAACGGGCAGGCTGTGCGAAACTGGTTTCTGCGGCGCGAGGAAGCGGGGCGGCTGTCGCCGCTTCAGCGGATTCGTCCCGGTCAACCGCCGTCGCTGACGCTGCATGGCCTGCTTGACCGTACGGTTGAAGCCGAGCAGTCTGTGAGATACGTAGAAGCGCATCGCTGCTGCGGCAACGACGCGAGGCTAATTCTATATCCTCGATCGAAACATGCGTTCATTTTATTCGGCTATACAGCGGCTGTGGCGGAAACGATGGAAGCGCTTGGAGACATCGATCGTTTCTTGGAAAACACAGGATTCTGGGAGAACGATGGGACGTTTCCCCTCAAATGTATTTATTGACGACGGAACCCCTGCTTGGGAGCGGCCAGTACAGTTGGGCGGCGCCATAATACATGGCGTAAGGGTATGCGGCTGTAAAGGGCAGCTTAAGCCAGTCCGCGGGCTGCTGCTTCTCGGCGTATGTGACCGCCGTCTTCAATCCCGTCAGCAATCCATCCGCTCCAAGCAGCAGACGCCTCGCTTTGTCCGGGTCTTCAAGTGCTGAGAGGAGAGCCGGCGAATGAGCGCCAAAAGGCTCCTTTTGGCGCTCCTCCATGTCCTCCGACGCCAATTCTCCTCTCGCCAGTCCCAGCTGCGAAGTTGCCGGATGCCGCAGAGCAAGTTCGATGACCTCCCACACTTCGGGCATCAAATATTCCTCATTACGCTTGTAAACAGAAGCAAGCCCGTTCAACAGTTCATCCAGCTCACGGAGCTTGTCCTTCGTTACTTCTCCATTTCGCCAGCCTTCTTGACGGCCCAGCTCGATCATTAGGCTGTTCAGCTTTCCTTCGGCGGCCTTTGCTGTTCGAAGCCAGGCCGCGGCTCCCTTAGCAGACGACGCTTCCCAATCGGCCAGTCCGTTGACAGGCTCTGCGCGCGAAGGTTCGATCAGCTCCCGGTTGCGATAAGCGGCATAGGGGTTAACTGCGCTAATCGGCGCATAAGCATTCGAACGTTCAATCCCTCTTATGGATCGGATATATTCAGCCATCCCGTACTCCCCCTTTCCAGGTCCTGTTTTAAGGACATTCACGATGAGAATGAGAAAAAAATAATATAATTAGCATACTATATAACGAACACGAAAGGACTCGAACGAGAGAGTCGAAACGTCGCGAATTGTTCGTTATAAGGAACGAATTTGTCGACGAAAGACTCTCGCTGTCGATTAGATGATAAGAAATAACAGCCCAATGTCGTCCAGTTCCAGAACAGTACCGCCCGGTGATCCGCTTCGCCCCGATACATGGGCAGGATTCTGTCCGGATTGCGCGTAATTAGTAGAGTGTGCTTCTATGGAAGCAGACGTTGCTTTAACCCCTTGCCGCTGTTTCTTGCCGCGAACGCCTTTACTCTTTTTGCCGGGTGTTGTTCGCCTGTTTGACGTGGATTGTTCGTTGGAGCTTCCTTGCTCCTGTTCATAGGCTGATTGGTCTCCATATGGCTGCGAGAAATGCAAGGTTTGACAGTCCCCCTGACAAGGAGATACGAGAACAAGACATCCGTTTGCGCAACTCTCCGCGATTCCAACATACCTCAAACCGTTTTTTGCCACTGCGCAGACCGGCATCCCGATAATATGCTGCAAGTGATCGACAGTAAGCGGATAGACTCGTTCCATGGCTCCGTGATCCTTCCCTCCATTGGTGTTGTTGCAACAGTGTATTCATCCGGAAGCCGAAATGTACGTTTACCTATACAAGAACGGAGGTTATACCATGTATGTACCCCGGAATTCCTTGTTGAATCGGGATGTAGCGGAAGCAGCCAGACATGGGAGATCCCGCAGACCCCGCAACAAATACGGCGTGACATTTGCAAGCGCGATGCTCGTTCTCTTGCTGATTGCGGCATTAGTGCTACAAAAATCGGAATCGAAGGATCAGGTTGACGCCTCTGCGCGGTACGCCCATGATCTTGCGCAGCTTTGGAACTGGAGCGATTCGGTGTTAGCCGGTGGAGCGAAGAAGGCAGAATGGACGCTTCGGTTCGATGCGGTATTAAGCGAAGGGATGTCATTGGCGCAGTTGTCCGATAGCGTATTCGCTAACGCAGATGGGGTTATTAAGACGGAACGAATCGTGACGAATGGGGGAAACAGCGTGTCTGGACAGTACACCGAGCTTCTTGGTGAAAGTAAGGACGCAGCGCGACTGTCGCTCCATCAGACGGGACAGTCTGACAATGGCATGACGGTGATCTTGCTTTTGGAATCGGGCGTCGGAGACTCAACGGAGCAAGGTCTGCAGGCTGCGCTTAAGCAACTGGGCTCTCTCCTCGCGAAGATGGGCGACGAGTGGACGCTTACGATGAAGACGCATGGTTATTCGGACAAACAAGAAAGTGCCAAGACACTGGAGCGAATAGCCAGAGGCCGCATCCTGGAGCAATATGAGGATGGAGGCACGCGCAGCGTCACGATGTCAAGCGACGCTCTTTTGTCGTCGAAGGCACTCGGCCATAACCGGCATGCCAATTTGCAGGTCGCGGAGCATAGCAGCACGGAAACAGCGCGGAGCGAGCTGACGATAGGAGTACCGCTAATTTCGGGTGATTTCTCCTCGGTTCGAACGACCGAAGAACGAGCGGATTAACAGATGGTTTATTTGCATTTTTTATAACCCGTTCAATGGCGATTTAAGGTTGAATATGCTAAACTACATATCATGCAATTCCCATAAAAATTCAGGTAGAAAGAATGAGGCTTATGACTCCCAATCCCATCATAGAATCGAATTCCCCGGAAGGCGCGGTTTATTACCTGTTCGGGGCGACCGGAGATCTCGCAAGGCGCAAGCTGTTCCCGGCATTGTTCAGTTTATATAAAGAAGGCAAGCTGTCCGAGAAATTCGCTGTCGTCGGTCTCGCTCGCCGGGCGCGCAGCAACGAGCAGTTCCGTTCGGATCTGTACGAATCCATCAACGAGTTCTGCCGCTACAAGGCGGACGATACCGAGCTTTGGACGCGGTTCGCGGAGCACTTCGTCTATATGTCGCTGGATATTAACAACGTCGACGGGTTCCGCGAGCTGTCCTTGTTATCCGCAGAGCTGGACGAGAAGTTCGACATCCCGGGCAACCGTCTGTTTTATCTGGCGCTCGCGCCGTCACTGTTTGGCCCGGTATCCCTTAATCTCCGCGACGGAGGTCTGCTGGAGTCCAAGGGATGGCATCGGCTCGTTATCGAGAAGCCATTTGGCTACGATCTGCCCTCGGCGCAGAAGCTTAACGAACAATTGGGCCAAGTGTTCAAGGAAGAAGAGATTTTCCGGATCGACCATTACCTGGGCAAAGAGATGGTTCAGAACATCCAGGTCATCCGTTTCGCGAACGCATTTTTTGAGCCGTTGTGGAACAATAACCATATCGCAAATGTGCAAATTACGTTATCGGAGACAGTGGGCGTCGAGGAACGCGGCGGCTATTACGACAAATCCGGCGCGCTGCGGGACATGGGACAGAACCACATGCTTCAGATGCTGACGATGATCGCCATGGAGCCGCCAAGCCGACTTCACGGCGAGGACATCCGCGACGAAAAGGTAAAGGTGCTTCGTTCTCTTCGCGGCTACAAGTCGAACGAGGAAGTACGCAGCCATGTCGTGCGCGGTCAATATACCGCCGGGAAGCTGGGCAACAAGGAACTGTCGGGCTATCGCCAGGAGGATTCTGTCGGCGAGGATTCCGTGACGGAAACTTATTTTGCCGCAAAGGTGTTTGTCGATAACTTCCGCTGGGCGGGCGTGCCGTTCTATATCCGTACGGGCAAACGTCTGCCGGTTAAGACGACGGAGGTCGTCGTGGAATTTAAAGCGATGCCGCAAAACGTCCTGTTCGCGCAAAAACACGAGCTGTCGCCGAACCTGCTTGTCATCCGGGTTAATCCGATGGAAGGCATCTATATTAAGATCAACGCCAAGAAACCGGGCGCGGACAACGACGTCCAGCCGGTGTCGATGGAATTTTGCCAAAGCTGCATGATCGGCATCAATACGCCGGAAGCCTACGAGAGGCTCATTCATGACGCGGCTCGAGGCGATTCCACTTACTTTACGCGTTGGGACGAAGTATCCCATGCATGGGAATTCGTGGACCGGATCGCGAAAGGCTGGCGCGAGGATTCATCCGATCTTGAGCCGTATCCGGCAGGATCGTGGGGTCCGGCAAAGGCAAACGGGCTGCTCGCGGAGCAGGGCCATCACTGGTGGCCGGTCAACGGCCAGGATGAGGATAACGTCATCTGGATCACCAATAAGGATAAATAGATAAGACCGTGAAGGGAAGGCAAGCATGAATCAATCATTATCTAACGAAATTAAGCAGGAAGTCGACAAACGGCGTACGTTCGCGATCATATCCCATCCGGACGCCGGCAAGACGACCTTGACCGAAAAGCTGCTTCTATTCGGGGGCGCCATTCGACTGGCCGGCTCTGTCAAAGCCCGCAAAGCCAGCCGCCATGCGACATCCGACTGGATGGAGATCGAGAAGCAGCGGGGCATCTCCGTTACCTCGTCCGTCATGCAGTTCGACTATTTGGGGCATCGCGTAAACATTCTGGATACGCCCGGTCACCAAGACTTCTCCGAGGACACCTACCGCACGTTGACGGCGGCGGACTGCGCGGTCATGTTGATCGACGTAGCGAAGGGCGTCGAGGTGCAGACGGTAAAGCTGTTCCAGGTTTGCCGCAAGCGCGGAATACCGATCTTTACCTTCATCAACAAGTTGGATCGCGAGGGCAAAAGCCCGTTCGATCTTATGGAAGAGCTGGAGCAGGTGCTTGGCATCCGTTCCGTGCCGATGAATTGGCCAATCGGCATGGGCCGTGAGCTATGCGGGGTCTACGATCGGATGAAGAACCAGGTGGAGCTGTTCCAAGGGAACGATCACTCCACGATAGAAGTACGCAAAGTCGGCGACTACAACGATCCCATTATTCGCGAGATGGCCGGCGACTATTTGACGGATCAGCTGGTTTCCGATCTGGAGCTGCTTGACGTAGCGGGTGATCCATACGACTACGACAAGGTACGCGCAGGAGAGCTGACGCCGATCTTCTTCGGCAGCGCCGTCAACAACTTCGGCGTACAGACATTTCTGGAGAACTTCCTGCAGCTTGCGCCGAAGCCGACTTCGCGGAACAGCATGTCAGGCCCTATCGAGCCGACGAACGAGAAGTTTAGCGGCTACGTATTCAAGATTCAGGCCAACATGAACCCGGCTCACCGCGATCGTATCGCGTTCCTGCGTATTTGCTCGGGACGGTTTGAGCGGGGGATGGCCGTAAAGCATGTACGAAACAAGAAGGAGATCAAGCTGTCGCAGCCGCAGCAATTTCTGGCGCAGGACCGCGATATCGTCGAGACGGCTTACCCCGGCGACATTATCGGTCTGTTCGATCCCGGCATCTTCCGTATTGGCGATTCCTTGTCGCAAGGCATGGAGGTGGAATTCGACGAGCTGCCAACGTTTTCGCCCGAAATTTTCTCCAAGGTAACGGTTAAAAATGCCCTTAAGCATAAACAATATCAGAAGGGGCTGGACCAGCTGACGGAAGAAGGCACGATCCAGGTGTTTTACTCCACCGGCAACTTCGACGAGACGATTCTCGGCGTCGTCGGCCATCTGCAATTCGAGGTGTTCGAGCATCGGATGAAGGCGGAATACGGCGTAGACATCCAACTGCACCGGATGACGTTCCAATTTGCCCGCTGGATCGTGGACGAGAAGATCGATCCTTCCAAGTTCCGAATCAACTCCACGCTCGTGAAGGACAAAAAAGGCAATTACGTTGCCTTGTTCGAAAACGAATATGCGATGCGCACCGCCATGGACAAAAATCCGACCTCCAAGTTTCTGGAGACGGCGCCTTAAACTTATCTCAACCTCTCGGCCGAGCTGCCGGGGGGATTTTTTATTGTATAGGAAATAGCTGTAGGCGTTAAAAACGCCGATGGATCGAAAAGTAACTCTGATTAGTGTCCATAGGCGTTAGTAACGCTTATGGCTCCAAAAAGTAGGCGAACGAGCAGCTGTAGGCGTTAAAAACGCCGATGGACCGGAAAGTAACTTTGAATAGCAGCCATAGGCGTTAGTAACGCTTATGGCTCCAAAAAGTAGGAGAATGAGTAGCTGTAGGCGTTAAAAACGCCGATGGACCGTAAAGTAACTTTAATTAGCGTCCATAGGCGTTAATAACGCTTATGGCTCCAAAAAGTAGGCGAATGAGCAGCTGTAGGCGTTAAAAGCGCCGATGGACCGGAAAGTAACTCTGATTAGCGTCCATAGGCGTTAGTAACGCTTATGGCTCCAAAAAATAGGCGAACGAGCAACTGTAGGCGTTAAAAACGTCGATGGACCGGAAAGTAACAGTTCTGCTACCACTTTGTTGGCAAAGCCAGTGAAAAGCATACGAATGGTGGAGAAAAGAAAAGAAAGAAAGGAGCGGGGGTGGCGACAGATCGCATATTTGAGCTTGCCAATCACCCGTCAGGGTGATTTTGTCATTCATGTGGAGGGCTTTGGGGTAACTGATGATAAGCATGCAATGTTCCAATCTTCGGACGTTGACCTGTTGTTCGTGAACATTGTGCAATTATGCACAAAAGTCTCCCATTTACCAGCTGCTCACTTATGAATCCATGGTAATTTGAGTATATATGCACAATTTCGCAGCGAAAGGCAACCGTTTGCCCAGGGCAGCATGTTGCCTTGTATCACTGTGACTTGATGTTCTACAAAGCAAAGCCGCTTCGGACGCATGAGGTAGGTTTATCGCCAATAAGAATGTTCTTCTTTATGCTTCATCGCTGTTAAGAACTTAGTCTTTCCTATGTGGTAAAAAGAGCATGCGCCAAAACGGCGCACGCTTGCAAGAAGCTTAATTATTGGAAGCTTTTGAAGCCTTGGTTCATCCCGGCTTGATTTTGAAAACCGTAGGAATGGCTGGTTTGCTGATTGGCGAATGCAGGCGAAACGTGGGAATGGGAAGTTTGCTCGATTTGACGCAGGTTTTGGGACATTTGCTGCATTTGCTGGATGGCTGTTTGATGACCTTGCAGTGCCGTTTGGATCGTTTGAGCGGCACGCTGCTCCTTCTGGGCGATTTCCTCCAGCGTTCTTGCGTTTTGCTGCTCTTGCTGCAGCAATTGCTGATACATCTGAGAGGCTTGCTGCGTTTGGGTGATGAGCTGGCTGATCAGTTGCTCGCATTGGTTGATCTGGCCGGCGATGGATGGATTCTGGTACAAGGATTGGTTCTGATACATGAGAATACCTCCGTCTGATATTAGGATATTGTGGCGCTTCGCGATTCTTTCTCACACCAACCCGATTAGTTATTCGCAGGATGTGGATGGATTATTCAAACGTGGCAACTCTATGAAACTATCGCTCGTTTATTGTGTCCTAATAGACAATTAGTCTATAATAGTTGGGATACAAAGAGAATGGGAGGGTACAAGAGCAGGCATGAAGAATCGCAAGTCTATTATTTTGCTGACATTGGGACTATTGCTGATCATTATCGCAGGGTTGTTTTACGTAATAAAATTACAGGACGACAAGGGCCCCGCGCCCGTGACGGAAGTTAAGGATATTCCACAGGTTCCGGTAAAGGAGCTGAAGGAGCAGTACGACGTAGTCGTCGTCGGCACCGATCCGGAGGGCGTGGCCGCAGCAGTATCCGCGGCGCGGAATGGCCTGAAGACGCTGCTGGTTGACGGAAAAAACCGTGAAATATTGGGCGGACTGTTTACTTTAGGTTGGCTTAACAGCCTGGACATGAACCGGGCGCCGGATGGTGTCGATTATTATAACAAAGGCATATTCAAGGAATGGTTCGACCGAGTCGAAGGCGATTCCTTTGCTATCATTACGGCTACCAATGCCTTCCATGAATTGGTAGAAGCAGAAGATAACATTGAGGTTCGCCTGGGCATGAAGAGCATAGAACCCATTGTTGCGACTGAGGGCGACGCAACGACCGTAACAGGAGCGAAGCTGACGGCCGCTGATGGCACCGTATTGGATATAACCGCAGGGGCTGTCATCGACGCGACGCAGGACGGTGATTTCGCGGCTGCTGCGGGAGCGCCGTTTACGTTCGGCCGCGAGGATATCGGCGACGACAAGCTGTTGATGGCCGTTACGCCAGTGTACGAGCTGGTTAACGTGACCCCGGAAGTGTGGGATGCCATCAGTAAACGTCAGAACAATGACGACGATCCGGATACGGGAGCAAATAACGAAAGCGTATGGGGCTTCAAGGAAATGTGGGAATATCCTTCCACGAATCCGGAGCGCATTCGTTCCCGGGGACTTAACATCGGCCGTTCGGTCAATGATACCGCATTTATCAATGCGGTTCAGATATTCGAGGTCGACCCGTTCAATCCCGCATCCATCGAAGAGGCCTACGAAATCGCGCGTAAGGAAATTCCGCTTATGCTCGATTATTTGAAGTCGCTGTACCCGGAGCTTGAGCCGATCGAGCTTGGGGCGCTTGCGCCGGAGCTGTACGTGCGAGAAACTCGCCACTTGATCGGTGAATATCGTCTGACGATGACGGATTTGCTGGAGCAGCAGACTCATCCGGACGATATCGCATTCGGCTCCTACCCGGTCGATATTCAAAGCACTTCGTCCGCTCCTACGGATAGAGGCGCTGTCGTTATGAGACCGAAGTTCTACGGCGTACCGTTCCGTACGCTCGTGCCGCAAGAGATAGACGGCTTGCTCGTCGTCGGACGTTCAGCCAGCTTCGACTCTTTGCCTCATGGCAGCGCTCGCGTAGTGCCGCTCGGCATGGCGACAGCTCAGGCTGCAGGAGCAGCTGCGAAGCTTGTACAGGAGGAAGGCATCACGTTCCGCGAGTTGTCGGCGAGCGAGTCGCTGATCGCGACCCTGAAGGAGCGGCTGACGGAGCAAGGCATGGATTTGACTCCGCCTAAGCTCGAGCCATATCCCTTCATCAGCCACCCTGCTTACGAAGGCATGAAGCTGGCTGTAAGCATGGGCATCTCTCAAGCCGGGTACGGTGTCGACTTCGGATTGGATATCGAGTCCAATCCGAAACGTCTCATCTTTAATCTGGCCGGTGCGTCCAAGACGCATCCCGAAGCGTTCGCGCATTCGGCGGAGCCGTCCATCAAGGACATTCCGGAGGATCAAGTGTTCAAGATGCCATTAACGCTGGAGCAAGCAGCTTATTCTCTCTTGATCGCCGTAGAAGGCGAAGCCGTTCCGGCCAAGGCGCTGGACGTGCTCATGGCGGGAGGCCTCGTTCAAACGGACACGCTGGCCCTGATCAAGGACCGCAATAAGCTGACGAACGGTGACGTATACATGCTAATTAAAGATGTCGTGGACACCTTTTCCACCAAATAAGACGATGAGAGCCGATGGGGCGGAATGCGCCCTGTCGGCTTTTTTTTATAAAATTTCGTGGCGGACATCCGAGACCGTCGGCCTTTCACCTTGACGCCGGAAACGTCAGCCTTCTATCAGCCACATTCCAAATATATGAAACTGACATTCTATGAACCCCGTAATAAGTAGAGTTGTTAATCCTACTACGAGAAACGGAGTGAATGTTCAGTTGAGATGGTTGACTAAAACAATGACCGCATCTGTCGTGGCGTTCAGCCTGGTTGTTCCTGCTGCTTATGCGGCTCCGGCGACGGATACGTCGGCCGCCGGCTCAGGCGCGGCGCCGCTGGCAAAGGACTTAAACGCAGAGACGGCTAAAGCATTTTTGGATTCGTTTTTTGCCTCCGAGCAAGCAAAGCCGCTATATGTAGGAGCATCCGTCGTCATCGTCAAGGATGGCAAGACGATCGCGGAGAGCGGCTACGGATTCGCGGATCTGGAATCGAAGGAGCCCGTCGATCCGGCTAGCAGCCTGTTCCGCATTGCGTCGGTATCCAAGTCGTTTACGGCAACGGCGCTTATGCAACTGGTGGAGCAAGGGAAAGTGAGCCTGAAGGATGACTTCTCGAAGTACATCAAAGGACTGAAGTTTGATAATCCATACGATGCCCCGGTGACGATCGAGCAGTTGCTTACGCATACAACCGGCTTCGAAATTCAGGATCCGCTTCCGGAGGATATACATACCGATTACGATCGTGTCGTGAAGCTGGAGGATTACGCGCTCAAGCATATGCCTCCCGTCGTCAGGGAGCCCGGAAGCTCCTATATGTACGACAACTTCGCATCGTTGCTGCAAGGACTAGTGGTACAGAACGTCAGCGGCGTGCCGTTCGAGACCTATATGGAGGAAAACCTGTTCGAGCCGCTTGGCATGACGAACAGCACCTTTTTGCCCAAAGATGAGCTGAAGGAGCGAATGGTAACGGAGTATGGGGCCGACGGCTCGGTGCTTGATCATTATGCCATCGATCCGACGGTAATGCCGCAGGGCGGCATGTTGTCCACGGCTCAGGATGTCGGCAAATATATGGTGTCGTTCTTAAACGAAGGAGCGGCCGGTTCCGGACGTATTTTGAATGGTGCAACGGTAGCCGACATGCAGGAGTACCGCTCTTATGCGCATCCGCTGCTGCCGGATACAACTTATGGCTTCGAGGCGCCGATCCAGCTGCCTGGAGCGGGCAGCAGCTCAAGCGTCATTACCAAGGCGGGCGATCTCATTGGCACCAGCTCCCTGATGTTTATGATTCCATCGGAGGAGACAGGCGTATTCCTGACATACAACAAACTCGGACCGTTGCGCGATCTGTTCTACCCGGCCTTTATTGCAGAGTTTTTCCCGGATATCGCCAAGCCGGCAGAACTGGATCCAGCGTTCGAGCCGTACACGACGGAGGAGCTGGGAGCATTTAGCGGCGTTTATTCCGATCTGCGGCTTCGCGTAATCGTATCGACGCTCGGTGCGGAAGAAGACGGCAGCCTAGTCATCTCGGATTCCTTCCTGGGACCTCGCAGCTTGAAGCAAGTGGACGACAATCTGTTTGTCGACGGTCTGACGGGCAAATTTACGGCATTCCGACTAAACGACGACGGTATCGCTACCTACATGAAGGAACCTTATCTGAATCCGCTCGGCTATGCGCGCAAGGGCGTAGAACCTGCCGGCTTCGCCGATGTCCCGGCCGATCATCCGTATGCGGAGGCCATCCATGCGCTTCAGTCGCTTGGCTACCTCGCAAATGACGGGAAGGCAGCATTCGGACCCGAAGAAGCAGCAACGCGCGGCGGGTTCGTGCAGGCTTTGATGGAGATCAGCGGACTAAGCGGAAGTACTTCCGAGGAGCCAGCCTTTATGGATCTCGCCGGCCATCCTTCCGCTCCGTTTATCCAGCAAGCCTATGAGATGGGACTTGTCAAAGGCGCGAACACGGAAGAATTCAGACCGGATCGCCCAATTACCAGACAGGAAGCGGCCGTTATGATCTGGCGCGTGCTCGTATTGCAATATCCGGCGGAGCTGTTCGAATCCGTTAAGCTGTCCGGAGCCACGGACGAATGGGCTGAGCCTGCCGTAAAGATGCTCGTCGGGTTAGGCCTCATCGGTCCTGAAGTGAAGCAGAATGCGGACGGAGCTTTCGACTTCTTGTCCAAGGCAACCCTGAAGCGCCAGGAAGAAGCGTTCATTCTCCATGCGCTTCTGACATCGCCGACGGATGCCATCGTTGCGGGGTTGATGGCCCAGCAAGCTCAATAAAAAATTACAGCTCCCGATGCTCGGCATCGGGAGCTGTTCTTATATTCCAAGAGTTTAAAATTTGTCTATGTTATTAAGAACCAGGATGATCCCCGCGATGCTCATTACCCAGGACAACGTCGATCCGGCGCTGTTAGCAAGCTTTGTGCCAAGTTTCTCAAGCGGATGGCGCATTAGACGTCCCAGAATTAGATGAAGCAAATATAATATGATCGCGGGCAAAACCATGATCACATTGTACGAGGCTAACAGCGGCACCCACTCCACGGGCGTCAGCTCGGCTGTGCCCATAAGCCCGATCGCGGCAAAATAGGGGAGAGCTGTCGCGACCTCTATCGCAAAAGTAGTTACTCCGAGCGCAACCATGGAAGCGACGTTTTTGGATTTAGGTCTAGGGGGCGAATATTTTTTTTTGGTGTTGATAAAGAAGCTGCCGATAAACAGGGCCGCGCCGATAATCGTCAAAGCTATGCCGACAGCCCGGCTTTGGAAAAGATCCGCTGCCGATTCCATAACGGTGCCGAGTCCCATCATCAATAAAGCTCCGACGGCAAAATACAGAACGGCGACGGTTGCAATATAGGCGAGTAGACGAGTGAACACCTTCCCTCCAGGAGAGAGCAGCAAATAGATGGTGACTCCGATGATGGCGGGGCTAAGCATGTCCAATAGGGACAAGGCGCCAACGGATAAAATTAATTCTGTGGTCAACGAACTACCTCCGATCCCTAATTGTTGCGAGATAAAAAGATGGCGTACGCGTTTTCGATTAACGCGATAAGCCGATCGTGGATGGGATACAGCCCCATCTGCTCCGATTGTTCCGAGGACTTCCGAATGTCCCACAGCTTCTCCGCAAAAGCCTCCTCGCCGCGGAATTCCTCCAGATACTTCTCGTGCATGCGAGCTATAATACGCTGAATAGCGGGAGAGTCGGGAGCCGAATCCCCGTATTTGTTGAGCTGACCCAGTAAAGCGATCCACTCCAGAGAATCGGGATCGTCGCTGTTCAAATTAGGCAGCCGTTCCAGCAGGGGGAGTTCGCGTTCCTCGAACATTCGTGCGCGGTAATCATGTTTGATCGCCGAATCGCTGCCGGATGACCGGATAAGCCGATGGATGACGTCTCGATTGGTTGCTCCTTCAACCGCGAGGCTATTAAGAAGCCCTCGCAGATCCGATTCCGTTTGTTTTAATTTTTTTTGCTCGTTTACGACGTAATGGAGCTGCTGCTTTAGCGAGCCGGACCAGTTCCATTCTTCTCTGACAAGCATGTCCGCGATTTCCCGCAAGCCAAAGCCCAGTTTTTTGAGAAACTGGATTTGCTGCAGTCTCATCAATTCCGAATCGCCGTATAATCGGTGATTTCCTTGCGTCTTATCCGCAGGCTTTAGCAAGCCTATATGGTCGTAATATCTTAACGTTCGAACCGTAATGCCGGTTTGTTTGGACATTTCATGAATGGAGATCGACTTCGTCACCTTCTTTCCGCAATTTAGGTATGATTCTATTGTAAAAGATGACGCAACGTCACTTTCAAGTGTTTTTTTATCATTCAACCGTTTTTTTTGCAGTCGATGGGAAGCTGAGTGGAGAATGCGATTGCCCGTGCTATTTTTCCCTGACGAAAGTATAATGAAAGGAATGTGATTGGAGGTTAACGGGGATGAAAAAAATTATGTTCACGGGCGGAGGCTCGGCTGGTCATGTGACCGCGAATCTCGCGCTGATTCCATACTTTCGTCAGGAGAACTGGTCGATTCATTATATCGGTTCCGTCAGCGGCATCGAACGCAAGCTGATCGAGGAGCTGCCAGATGTGAGGTATTGGCCTATCTCGACAGGGAAGCTGCGCCGCTACCTGGACTGGAATAACGTGAAGGATCCATTTAAGGTGGTGGGCGGACTGCTGCAGGCCTACCGAATCATTCGCAAGGAGAAACCGAACGTCGTCTTCTCCAAGGGCGGCTTCGTGTCCGTGCCTGTCGTCATCGGCGCGTGGCTGAACCGGGTGCCCGTGCTTATCCATGAATCCGACATGACGCCGGGTCTGGCGAATCGAATCGCGCTGCCGTTTGCTTCGGGCATCTGCATGACGTTCCCGGAGACGACGAAGTCGACCACGCCGGGCAAAAGCCGGTACATAGGTCCCGTCATTCGCGATGAGCTGCTGCAGGGGAAAGCGGAGAGGGGGCGCGAGCTGTGCGGCTTCCGCCGGGATAAACCGGTGCTGCTCATCATGGGCGGAAGTCTCGGGGCGCGGCGCATTAACGAAGCCATCCGCAAGCAGCTGTCGCCGCTGACGAGCCGATTCCAGATTGTCCACCTATGCGGCAAAGGCGGCGTAGAGACCAAGCTGGAATCGAACAACTACAGGCAATTCGAATATGTAAACGACGAGCTGCCGCATCTGCTGGCATCCGCGGACATGGTCATTTCGCGTGCGGGCTCGAACTCTATATTCGAATTTTTGGCTCTCCGCAAGCCCATGCTCCTTATTCCGCTGACCAAGGGTCAAAGCCGCGGCGACCAGATACTGAACGCCGAATCGTTCCGCAAGCTGGGTTATGCCGAAGTGCTGCCGGAAGAGCAGCTGACGCCGGATTCGCTGCTGGAGCGGACGATGGACCTGTACGGGAACAGGGAGCGTTACAAGGAAACGATGAAGGCGTTTGATCCCGGTAACGGCATCAAACTAATTCGTGATTGGATCACGACGATTATGAAGTAAGCCTGTCCGCAAGGAGACGGGGAAAAAAGCTGCTTTGACGCCATCCGTTTGCGATGGCGCCAAGGCAGCTTTTGTGTTGGCGGGGTTATGCGTGCCCGGACTGACAGTACGCGAAGCGATTACTTCCGGCTGTAGACGAGCGGGTTCAGCGGGCTTGCTGCGAGATCGCCTGGCTTGCAGCCCGGGAACCAGCTTTTCATGTCCGATTCGCGCGCCTTGCTGTCGGGTTCCGCTACCGTCAGCCCGTCCGCGATATAGATGACGGTCATAACCTTGCGCATATGCTTCGTCGGGTTGCCCGGGGCGGAATGCATCGTCCAGCCGGAGTGGAAGGTAGCGTCGCCCGGCGACATGGCTCCGTAATTCACCTGCGGTATGCCTTTGCCTTCAATGAATTGTCCGAGCGTCTTATGCGATTCGTCGGAAATGGTCTGCTTGTTGACGTAACCGAGCTTATGCGACCCGGATGCAAATGACATCGTGCCCACCTCTTGCGGGATCGGGACTAAGGGCATCCACATCGTAATCGTTTTGTCCGTGTCGAGCGGCCAATAGATTTGATCCTGATGCCATGGGGTATGCCCGCCGCCCGGCTCCTTGAACAACGCTTGATCGTGATAAATGCGCACGCCTTCCACTCCCATGAGATCGGCGGCAATTTTCGCGAAACGCTTCGCCAGGACAAAACGCTTTACCTCTTCGCTTTTCTGCCATAGATTTCCCACCTGGATGAAAGCTTTGCCGTACGTGTCCCGCTCGGAGACGGGTTTGTCGTGAGCGTTCAGCTCCATGACGATGGATGTAATTTGTTCCTCGTAATATGCGATTTCCTCTGGCGTTGCGACGTTTGTCAAAAAGATGTGACCGTCCTCTTGATATTTTTCCGTCTGCTCTTTGCTGAGAGGGTATTCGTTTTGCATATCGTAATACGTTTTTGCTTGTTCTGTCATGTTCTACACATCCTTTGACTTTGAAATATTAAATGCGATAGTTTTATCATAAGGCGGAAGTGACGAGAGGGCTTTGTCAAAGTCAATTGAAAATTTGTCAAAAACAACGAAAATTATGAGCAGGCATGGTATAGTGAAAACAACAGATACGTTATGTACGGAGAGGCGATTTACGATGCAGCAATTATACGAAACGATGAACGAAATGCCGATCGTCCCGTTTGTCCGCCAGTGCGACTTTGCAGTTCGAAAGCCGTGGGTCATGCCGGAGCGGAGACTGTTGGACTATTTGCTTATTTACGTGCAGGAAGGCGAATGCCGTTTCTATGTAGATGATAAAACCTACCGGATGGGGAGGGGAGAGTTCTGCCTCATTCAGCCGAACAGCTACAACAAGCTGGCGGGGTTGACGAATACGGTAACCCCGTTCGCGCATTTCGATATTTTCTACCACCCGAGACGGGAAGAGAGCTTCGCTACAAAAGCCGGACAAACCCAGTTGTCCGCTTATGCGCATCTGCTGCAGCCGAGACTGGATGAATTGATGGCAACCGATATTCCGGTCAAGCTGGTGCCGAAACACGAAGGCAAATTCAGAGATACATTTCTCAAGGTCGTCGAACAATGGCAGCATAACGACCCGATTATGCAGTTAAAGGCTCAGGCGGGCATGCTGGATATCGTCTCGATGATCGTGGAGCAGTACGCGCCTGGCGCCCCTCCCTCCAAAGCGGCTACGACCGCGCTGAATTGGGTCACGTCTTATCTGTCCTTCCGCCTTGGCGAATCGGTGAGCGTGGCCGACATGGCGAAGCGGGCCAATCTGTCGATATCCCGGTTCAACGAATTGTTTAAGGCGCAATACGGCATGACGCCGCATCGCTACTTGCTGGACATGCGGGTGAGCCATGCCTGCGAGCTGCTGCGCGAGACTCCGTTGTCGCAAGAAACGATAGCCGACTATTGCGGATTCTCGGATATCCACCACTTTTCGAAAATGTTCCGAAGCCGAATGCGGATGTCGCCGGGAGAATATCGGAGATCGACGTAAACCGTTCTCGGATGAAACGCGCGGCGGCACCGCCAAAGGACGGCGGCAGCCGTTTCGCCTTATGAAATGAAAAGATTGACGGTAAAACGGTTTCATGCCATAATGTACGCGTGTACATAAAAGGCGAGGAGGCTGCTTCCATTAGCAGGAAAGAAGTAGCGAGGCTGGCAGGCGTATCGGAGGCAACGGTCTCCAGAGTGCTAAACAATGTAGGTCCCATCAAGGAAGAGACCAAGCAACGCGTGCTGCGGGCTGCAGCAGAGGTTGGTTATGTGCCAAGCGCATTGGCGCAGCAGTTTGCAAGACAAAAAAGCGGCAATATCGGGGTTATTCTACCGTCTGTACCGAAGGTGCATCTGTTCTCGACTTATTACTTCTCGGAAATTTTAAGCGGGATCGGCGAAGGGGCCAAACGGTTCGGCTATGACTTACTGCTGATGTTTCAGGAGCCGGGCGAGCCGCGCGATTATGCCGCCTTGTTCCGCAAGCAAAAGGTGGACGCCTGTATTATGCTGGGTTCGCAGGATGTAGCGGAGGAGCGCGAGGCGTTGGCGGAGCTGGCGGACGCCGGACATCCCTTCTTTCTTGTCAATCAGCGCTTCGAAGGTTATCCATTCCCGTACGTCGATGCGGATCATGTTCATGGAAGCAAGCTGGCGGTGGAGCATCTTCTCCAGCAAGGGAGAAGCCGTATTGCCTTTTTGAACGGACCGGCTCAGTATTCCAACAGCCTTGACCGGCTAAAGGGCTATAAAGAAGCTTTGGCGGGCAGGGGGCTTTTGTATGACGACAGCCTTCTGTTTGAGGGCAATTACAGCCGCAAGAGCGGATTTGCCGTTGCGGCCGCTGTCGGCGAAGCGATTAGGGACGGAATAGTCGATGCGGTATTCGCGGCCAATGACCGGATGGCCATCGGATTGATGCATGGCTTGCGGGAGCAAGGTCTGGAAGCTCCCAAACATTATGCGCTGATCGGCTACGACGACTCTGACGGCTCGCGGATCATTCGTCCAATGCTGTCGACCGTAGCGGTTCCCTTTTACGAGATGGGCAAGCTGGCGGCGGAGAAACTGCTTGATTCGGGACGGCAGGCTGCTGGGGCAGACGTAGATGACGTAGCGGCAAGAGAATCCATGCTGCAGGTGCAGTTGATCCCTAGAGAGACGACATAACAAAAGCGGGATTCAGCACAATTCCATCCATTAAAGAGAGGCGGTTGTAACTAATGGCAAAAGTGAGAGTAGGCATGGTCGGCTACAAATTTATGGGCAAGGCGCACAGCAATGCATATCGGGCGCTTCCCATGTTTTTCCCGGGCTCCGTACAACCGGAGATGAAAGCGATATGCGGACGCGATCCGGTCGGCCTGGAGACGGCGCGCACGCAATTCGGCTGGGAAAATGCCGTGACGGATTGGAAGGAGCTGGTGCGCCGCGACGATATCGACCTGATCGACATTAACGCGCCAAGCGACGCGCACAAAGACATCGCGCTTGCGGCCGCCGAGGCGGGCAAACATATTTTTTGCGAGAAGCCGCTGGCTCTGACGCTTGAAGATTCGCGAGAAATGCTGGTTGCCGCGGAGAAGGCCGGCGTGAAGCACATGGTAGGTTTCAACTACCGCTTCGCTCCTGCGGTTCAACTGGCCAAGAAGCTGATCAGCGAAGGACGTCTGGGCAAGATCTACCACTTTCGCGGCGTGTTCCTGCAGGACTGGATTATCGATCCTTCTTTCCCGCTCGTTTGGCGGCTGCAGAAGGAAATCGCGGGCTCGGGATCGCATGGCGATCTTGGCGCTCATGTCATCGATATGGCACGATTCCTCGTAGGGGAGTTTGATGAAGTGATCGGCATGAACGATACGTTCGTCAAGCAGCGGCCGATCGCGTCGGCGATGACGGGCTTAAGCGCGAAGGGCGGAGCCGGCGAGGAGCTTGGCGACGTGACCGTAGACGACGCGACGGTGTTTATGGCGCGGTTCGAGAACGGAGCGATGGGCAGCATCGAAGCGACGCGGTTCGCAGCGGGGCATCGGTGTACGAACGCTTTTGAAATTAATGGCAGCAAAGGCAGCATCAAATTCGACTTCGAACGAATGAACGAGCTGCAAGTGTACTTTACGGACGACGCGGAGGATGTGCAGGGCTTTAGACGCGTTCTGGCTACGGACGGCGCGCATGCGTATATGGATGCCTGGTGGCCGGCGGGTCATACGATCGGCTATGAACATACGTTCACGCATGAAGTGCTTGAACTGATGACCGCCATTGGCGAAGACCGCCAGCCGGTGCCGAATTTCGTGGACGGGGTGAAGTGCCAAGAGGTGCTGGAAGCGGTGGATCGCTCGATCGCGGAGCGCAGATGGGTATCGATCAGCGAGCTGTAGATAGAACGGAGAGGCGGAGGACGAATGAGAAAAGCATTAATCGTATGGGGCGGATGGCTGGGACATCAACCGGAAGAGGTCGCGGCGATCTTCCGTGGGCAGTTGGAGGCGGAAGGCTTCGAGGTGGAGGTGTCGGACACGCTGGAGGCGTTTGCGGACGCCGAGAAGCTGAAGGCGCTGGATCTCATCATTCCTCTGTGGACGATGGGGCGGATCGACCAGAAGCTCGTCGACAACGTATCGGCGGCCGTGCAGAGCGGCGTCGGACTGGCGGGGAGCCATGGCGGCATGTGCGACGCATTTCGGGAGAATGTCGACTGGCAGTTTATGACGGGCGGACAATGGGTGGCCCACCCCGGCAACGACGGCGTGAACTACACGGTTAACATCAGCAATTCCACCAGCCCTCTGGTAGATGGAATTGACGACTTCGAGGTGAGCTCGGAGCAATATTACCTGCATGTCGATCCGGCGGTAGAGGTGCTGGCAACAACGAGATTCCCGGTCACTCCGGGGCCGCACGCATATAACAAAGCGGTTGATATGCCCGTCATTTGGACCAAACGCTGGGGACTGGGTCGCGTCTATTACAACTCGCTCGGACACCAAGCGAACATTATGGATATTCCGGTCGTGAAGGAGCTTATGCGGCGCGGTTTCCTGTGGTGCGCGGACGGCAAGACTGCGGCTGAAAAAGCCGGAGCAGGCAATGGGGCTGCTTACACGGGCATGCAGGATAACCAGCTGTAGAAAGCGCGGCGGCACGAAACGGGAACTAAGCTCGGTGAGAAACGGATGCAGACGAGGGTTTGCAGATCCGTGTTGATCAATATCTATTATTAGGGCGCATAGAAGGATGGGAGCACATGGACAAAATTAAAGCAGGCATTATCGGAACCGGCAACATCAGCGGCATCTACTTCGAGAATGGCAGCAAATTTGACGCGTTGCAGGTGGTCGCGTGCGCGGACCTCGACGTGGATCGGGCGAAGGCGAAAGGCGAGCAATATGGCGTACGCGGTTATTCCGTGGATGAGATGCTGGCCGACCCGGATATCGATATGATCATCAATCTGACGATTCCCCAGGCGCATGCGGCGGTTAATCTGCGGGCGCTGGAGGCAGGCAAACATACGTACGTCGAGAAGCCGTTCGCCGTTACGCGCGAAGAAGCGCAAGAGGTGCTGGAGCTTGCCGCACGCAAAGGACTGTATGTTGGCAGCGCGCCGGATACGTTCCTTGGCGGGGGGATCCAAACCTGTATCAAGCTGATCGAAGACGGCTGGGTAGGCACGCCGATCGGCGCAACCGCGTTTATGGTGGGCGGCGGACACGAAAACTGGCATCCTTCGCCGGAGTTCTATTACCAGAAGGGCGGCGGCCCGATGTTCGACATGGGACCGTACTATCTCACCGCGCTGGTAGCGATGCTGGGGCCAATGACCCGAGTGACGGGCTCCGCCCGTATCTCTTATCGGGAGCGGACCATTACAAGCCAGCCGAAATTCGGGCAAAAGGTGCAGGTCGAAGTTCCGACGCATATTGCCGGCGTTATGGACTTTGCATCCGGCGCCATCGGCACCATCCTGACGAGCTTCGATGCGAAGGGAGGCTCCACGCTTCCACGTATCGAAGTGTATGGCAGCGGCGGCACGATGGTCGTGCCGGATCCCAATCATTTTGGCGGCGAAATTCTCGTATGCCGTGCCGGAACTCGGGAATGGGCGACGATTCCGCTTACGCACGGCTACTCGGAGAACGCGCGCGGCGTCGGCGCGGCCGACATGGCCAAGGCGATCCAGACGGGCCGTAAACATCGGGCTAACGGCGAGCTCGCGTATCATGTGCTGGAAGCGATGCACGGCTTCCACGACGCTTCGGAGCAAGGCGCGCATTACATCATGAAGAGCAGCTGCGAGCGTCCGCAGCCGCTGCCGCTGGGCTTGCAGCCGTTTACGCTGGACTAGGCGGAACGGGCGATGGCGGGCTCTGGCTCATAGCGAGTTTAATCGTCTTGGAACGGAAAGGCCAATCCGATTGATGGATTGGCCTTTTTTTCCGTTTAGAATATGATGGAACAATTTTGAAGGCGAATAACGAACGGAGTTGCTCCTATAGAATAGGGGGGCGGGGGCATGGTTAGTGTCCATAAGCGATAGTAACGCCTATGGCTCCAAAAAGTAGGCGAACGAGCAGCTGTAGGCGTTAAAAACGCCGATGGACTGCTAAGTAGCTTTGATTAGTGTCCATAAGCGTTAGAAACGCTTATGGCTCCAAAAAGTAGGCGAACGAGCAGCTGTAGGCGTTAAAAACGCCGATGGACTGGTAAGTAGCTTTGATTAGTGTCCATAAGCGTTAGAAACGCTTATGGCTCCAAAAGTAGGCGAACGAGCAGCTGTAGGCGTTAAAAACGCCAATGGACTGGTAAGTAGCTTTGATTAGTGTCCATAAGCGTTAGAAACGCTTAGGCTCCCAAAAAGTAGGCGAACGAGCAGCTGTAGGCGTTAAAAACGCCGATGAACTGGAAAGTAACTCTGATTAGCAGCCATGGGCGTTAGAAACGCTTATGGCTCCAAAAAGTAGGCGAACGAGCAGCTGTAGGCGTTAAAAAAGCCGATGGACTGAAAAGTAACTCTGATTAGCAGTCATAGACGTTAGAAACGCCTATGGAGCCAAAAAATAGGCGAACGAGCAGCTGTAGGCGTTAAAAACGCTGATGAACCGGAAAGTATCTCTGATTATCGTCCATGGGCGTTAGAAACGCCTATGGAGCCAAAAAGTAGGCGAACGAGCAGCTGTAGGCGTTAAAAACGCCGATGGACTGGTAAGTAGCTTTGATTAGTGTCCATAAGCGTTAGAAACGCTTATGGCTCCAAAAAGTAGGCGAATGAGCAGCTGTAGGCGTGAGTTGGGCCCCGCTGCACGAGCTGCAAGCCGAGAAAATCGGCTTGGAGGCAGCCTGAGCGCCGCTGCGCGAGTTGCAGGCCTAAAAAGTCGGCTTAGAGGCAGCTTGAGCGCCGCCGCGCGAGTAGTTCGCCCGACTGTCGCTTTGAATGATCGTATGAGATAATTGGATGCGAGAGGTGAACGACCATGACGAATCCCAAGTCTTCCGCTGGCAGCATGTACTTTCGTTTCTGTCGGCCCCGTCATCCGCTCTGGAACGGGAACGGTATGTTTCGCAAATCTGGCACAACGTACAGGTCGGAGCTGGAGTTGTAGAAACGAATCCGAAGATGATTCCCGACGGACTTTATCATATGGTTATTAATATGGGCTCTGCCCATACTTATATCGACGACAAAGGGAGACGATGGTGTCCCGAGGTTATGTCAACGCCAAGCATAACGACTTTGTCACAATAGAGCGGAGCGGCAAAGTGGATTTGCTGGGAGTCGTAATCCACCCTTGGGGGGTTGTTACCCTTCATGCAAAAGGAGGAAGTTAAGATGAAACGAACGATCGGACATGTTACCATTTTGGTAGAGGATTACGATGAGGCAATCGCATTCTACAGGGACAAGGCGGGCTTCGAGCTATTGGCGGACAACGAGTTTGGAGGCGGCATGAGATGGGTTAGTCTAGCTCCTTCCAGGGAATGTCAGACCGCCATCGTGCTGGTGCTCGCTGACAGCGAAGAGAAACGGGCCAGAGTCGGCAGCCAGGTTGCGAATCATGTGAACCTGGTCATTCAGACGGATGATTGCCGTCGGGATTACGAGGTCATGAAGGCGGCAGGCGTAAAGTTCTTCGGCGAGCCGAACGAGGTGCCTTGGGGTGTCGAGGTCGTCTTCGAGGACCTGTACGGCAATCGATTCGATCCGTTTCAGCATAACGGCTTCTAGGCATGCGGCGGGAGCGGAAGTAGCAGTGATTTGACAAGAGCATAGTCATAGTCATCACATAGAAATCCTGGGTGATTGGAAGATGGGGCATTCGGGACCTAGCATAGTTTCCTATTGGATAAAAAAAGGCGTTGCGGGTAGTCCCGCAACGCCTCTTGGCTATTCTTGAATTGTTCTGCTAATGTTACTCCAGCCAAGCGTCGACTTTATCGCCGTTAGCCTCGACCCAAGCTTTCGCGGCGTCCTCGGGCGATGCGCCTTCGACGATGTCGATCATGACCGCAGCCATATCGTCCGGGGTCCAGTTGAACTTGTCGAGGAACGCATAGGCTTCCGGCTGAGCGTCCTTCAGACCGTTACGAACGACCGTATGAATCTGCTCGTCCTGGCCATAGACGCCCTTCGTATCTTCAAGATATTTTAAGTCCATTTTGGCGAACTTCCAGTGAGGCGTCCAGCCCGTCACGATGATAGGCTCTTCTTTTTTGTACGCGCTCTCCAGCGCCTGCGTCATGGCAGCGGAGGAGCTCTCCAGCAGCGTCCACTTGTCCTTCAGGCCATACTGCTCCAGCACGTCCTCGGTCTTCATCATAAGGCCGGCGCCCGGCTCGATTCCGGTAATGGTGTATTTAACGCCATCGCCGACAGCAACGTCCGTTGCGAGCTCCTCGATGCTGTTAACGTCCATGTAAGCCGGAACGACAAGGCCGAGCTTCGTACCTTCCAGGTTTGGACCCAGATCCTCCAGCTTGCCTTCGTTGTCGGCGAGATACGATTCATGCGTGGTCGGCAGCCATGCGGCTACCATAGCGTCTGCGCTGCCGTCCGCAATGCCGGTCCACATAGGTCCCGCGTCGACTTGGAGCATATCTACTTTGTAGCCAAGCTTGGTCTCCAGCACTTCCTTCACGACATGCGTACTCGCGATTTCGGAATCCCAAGCGACGTAAGCAAGCTTGATTTCTTTTTTGGCATTCGAAGTTCCGTCTCCGGACCCTCCGCCATTGTCTCCGTTGTTCGCTCCGCAGCCTGCCAGCAGCGCGACCGACATGGCAACCGCAGCGAATACATTCCATTTCTTCTTCATTGAACCAACACTCCCTTTTCTATAATTGAATATATTTTAAGCCTTGGAACGTTTGATCACCTGTTGGGTTAAACGATCCAGTATAATGGCCAAAATAACGATAGCAAGCCCGGCCTCGAAGCCAATTCCCGTCTTGACCTGCGTTACAGCCCGGTAGACCGTAGCGCCGACGCCTTGCGCGCCGACCATGGATGCGATGACGACCATGGACAGGGATAACATAATGGTCTGGTTCACGCCTGCCATAATTGTAGGCAATGCGATGGGTAGTTGAAGCTTGATCAGCTTCTGTCCCGGAGTCGAACCGAACGCATCGGCTGCTTCGACCAGCTCTGCCGGCACCTGCCGGATTCCGAGATTGGTTAGGCGAATCGTAGGCGGAATCGCGAAGATAATCGACGATATAACGCCTGGCACAACGCCTAGACTAAAGAACGTGACCGCCGGCAGCAAATACACGAATGCAGGCATTGTCTGCATAAAGTCCAGCACCGGAGTGATCACTCGTTGCAGCCCATTGTAGCGGGCGATCAGAATGCCGATCGGTATGCCGATAAGGATGGAGATGAACGCGGCGGTCAACACGAGCGACAACGTCTGCATCGTCTGGCTCCAGAGCTGCAGATTGTCGATAATGAGCAAGCCGATCGCGGTGAATACGCCCATCTTCCACTTGCCGATATACCAGGCAAGCGCTGCGAAGATAATAATGACGGCAAGTGGTGGCAGCCAGTCCAGCGCGTTGTTTAACCCCTCGACTGTGCCTCCTATGATCATTTTAATGAAGTCGAACAGCGGACTTAAATTGTTCTCGAGCCATTCCTCGAGCGTCTCGATCCAGTCTGAAAGAGGAATTTTAGGCAGATTCATGGTTATCTCCTCCCTCCGTCACGACATTGGTATTGCCCGCAAGCGCTGCGAGAACGGCTCCCTTGATCACGACGCCCTTTAAGCGGCCATTGTCGTCCGTTACTGCGACCGGTAGCCTGATATTGCCCATTAATTCGAATAATTCATTTAGTACGGCATCCGGCGAGACGATCGGAATATCCTCACGCATAAAAGTATCCTCGAGCTTCAAATTCTCCTTGACGGCCCGAGACGCGTCGTCCGCCGTAACGATGCCGAGCAACTTCATCGACTTGTCTACGGCATACAAGCTGGAGACGCCGCGTTCGCGCATAAATTGAAGCGCAACGCGTGGACCTTTGTCGAGCGTAATCGTCTCGGCCTTATCCATGACGTGAGAGGCGGTGAGCACCTTCGACAGGTCGACATCTTCGACGAACCGCTCCACGTATTCGTTGGCGGGCTGCATCAGAATATCCTCCGGCGTACCGATCTGCACGATGCGGCCATCCTTCATTAATGCAATGCGATCGCCGATACGCAAGGCTTCGTCGAGATCATGCGTAATGAAGATAATCGTCTTTTTCATCTGGCTCTGGAGCTCCAGAAGCTCATCCTGCATATCCTTGCGGATGAGTGGATCCAGTGCGCTGAACGCTTCGTCCATGAGAAGAATGTCGGGATCGTTGGCGAGGCCGCGCGCCAGTCCGACACGCTGCTGCATGCCGCCGCTGAGCTGCTCGGGATAGCTGTCTTCCCAGCCCTTTAGGCCGACAAGCTCAAGCGAGCGCATTGCCATTTCCTTGCGTTCCTTCTTTCCGATGCCCTGCACCTCCAGTCCGTACTCTGCGTTGCGCAGCACGGTTCTATGAGGGAACAGCGCGAACTTCTGGAACACCATGCCGATGTTCTTGCGGCGGAATTCGCGGAGTTGCTCCGCGCTCATCTTCATGACATCCTGTCCCGAGAACAGCAGTTGTCCCGCCGTTGGCTCGATCAGTCTATTGAGGAGCCTCACGAGCGTCGACTTGCCGCTTCCCGAGAGCCCCATGATCACAAAGATTTCTCCTTCTTCAATAGAGAATTCCGCTTGATTGACGCCGACGGTCAGCTTCGTTTCCGCTAAGATTTTGTCCTTCGACCAGCCTTTATCGAGCAGCGGAATGGCCTTCTTCGGATCATTGCCGAATATTTTCGTCAGCTTCCTGGCTTCTATAATGGCCATGTTTGTACGCCCCCTTCCAAGGTTTCCGGTAAAAAATCGACTCCTCAAGTGTATCTGGATAAAGTTGTTATGGTCAAAGACGCTGAGCCTTCGTATATTTTGTACAGTTTTAACTTTACGTACTTTATATACCGTATACTCCGGATAACTCCGAATTTCGCCTTAAAGACCTCCTTTACATGGATTAGGTTGTGTGCTTCAATATCGTTAGAGGTTTTGACAGGCGCTGCCGCTCCTTGGGAGGGATAACATGAATGAATTAGCAGCCATTACGGATGAACAACGCGCGAAGCTGCTCGGAACGCGCAGACGCGTGGTGGAATCGATCGGTAAAAACATGGATTTATACGGCATCACGTTATCCATTGGCCATTTATATGGAAATATGTATTTTAATCAGGAGCCCGCTACGCTGGACGAGATGGGCGAAACGATGGGCATGAGCAAGACGTCGATGAGCACCGGCATGCGTACGCTGCACGATCTCAAGATGATCAATAAGGTGTGGGGCAAGGGCTCCAGGAAAGATCTGTACGAGGTGGAGCCGGACTGGCACCAGAACTTCGCGGACTTCTTCTCCATCAAGTGGCGCAAGGCGGTCGAGCAGAACATGAACGTTATGCAGCGGTCGCTGAAGGATATAGGGGCGATGATGGAGCAATACGAGGACGATGAAGCCTTTATGAAGCTTCTACTGAACGACAAGGGCAAGATCGAGGAGGCGCTGAGCTATTATCGCTGGCTGGACAGGCTCATCGACTCGTTCGAATCCGGCGAGATTTATAATTTCATTCCAAAAGAACAATAGACGTTAAGAAGATGGCCGCGGGAAGCTCCCGCGGTTATTTTGTTTGTTCGCGGGTTATGGTACGCTACATGTACAAACTTGGATTTTACGAAATTTAACAGGAAAGGGTCGGAAAATAACCGTGAACAATAGGAACATGACGCCGCTGCCGCTAATGGATCGGCCAACATCGCCGATGCTGATCCTCGATGGACAGATCGTGCTCGCGGACCGTGTCATTAAAGGCTCCGTGGGAATTGTCGATGGGCGGATTACGGACATTTTGGAGGAAGAGGATCGGGGAGCTGGCATTGCGCCGACTGCGGCCTCGTTCCTGGATCGGTACCCCGAAGCGGAAGTCGTTGATGCCGAAGGGAATTTCGTGCTGCCGGGACTCATCGACATCCATTGCGACGCCATCGAGAAGGAGGTCCAGCCGCGCCCCAATACTCTGTTCCCGCTGGAGATGGCGCTTATGGAGTTCGAGCGGAAGCTGCCGTTGCATGGGATAACGACGATGTATCATTCGTTGTCGCTCGGGGTAGGACTAAGCTTGCGGGGCGATCATTATTTAACTGGCATGGTGGATCTGATCGGACGGTACAATGAGCGTCGGTCCATGATCCGAAATTTGATACACCTGCGGTTCGAGATCTCGCATCACGCCGGATTGCCCATTGCGGAGCGGTATGTGGAGGAAGGCGCCATCCATTATTTATCGTTTATGGATCACTCCCCCGGGAGCGGACAATATCGAAAGTCAGGCTCCTTCGAACGCTATGTAATGAAAAATCAGGGTGTCACGATGGATGAGGTGCAGATGATCGTAGAGGAGCTGGCGGAGCGTCGCAAAAGCGTGGATACCGACCGTCTAAAGAAGCTCGGCGAACTGGCGCGATCACGAAGCATAGGCGTCGCGTCGCATGACGACGATACGCTTGAGCAGGTAAATCGATCGCATGCGCTTGGCGCGAATGTGAGCGAATTTCCCATCACGTTGGAGACCGCGCAGTATGCGGTGACTCGAGGAATGCGCGTCTGCGTTGGCGCGCCGAACATCGTCCGCGGTGTCTCGCACGACGGCAACCTAAGTGCATCGGAAGCGATCCGTCTAGGGGCGGCCGATATTATTTGCTCGGACTACCATCCTTCTTCGTTGCTAACGGCGATCTTCAAGCTGGCAGATGAAGGGACGGCCGATCTGCCCGCCGCTGTTCGTATGGCTTCCTTGCATCCGGCGCAAGCGATGTCGGCAGACAGCCGAATAGGGTCCATCGAGCGTGACAAATCGGCCGATCTCATCATCGTTGGCCGGTATGAAGGAATGCCGTGGGTAACCGATACGATTGTGGGCGGAGTTAGAGTATATCGTTCCTCCGTCCGATATTAATGCTTAAGAGGGCGAAGGATTCGCTGCTGCATTGCCCGTGTCGCCATGCAGATGCTGGTATATGGCATTGACCAGATGAGATTGCTCGTTCTCGCTGGACTGCTTCCAGACCATCTCGAATAGTACGCCGAGACCGGGCAGCGCCTTCTCGTCATGGTCGACCGATCCTTCAATCACCTCTGCCAGCTGCTCCTTGGAATTATCTTGCACACGATTGACAATGGCTTGCCGCAAGTCGATTATCGGATTCATTGACAATACCTCCCGCCTGGATTCATGTTGCTTCCGGTGCACGACTTACTATTCCCTTGCCGCTTGGCCTTCATCCAAGCCAGGATAAGGTTGTGGTATACTGGATGAGATTAATCGACGGTGCCATACGGGCAACCCATTATATGAAGGAATAGGCAGGGAAAGCTAATGACTCATCATAATCGTAATCATAATCGTCATATGCTGATCAGTTCCGCGCTAAACGACCGGGTCAAAGGCTGGGCAGCGTTGATGGATAAAAAAAACCGCGATAAATCGGGACTTTTCCTGATCGAAGGCGTCCATCTGATCAAGGAAGCGTTCCAGTCCGGCGCCGGAGTGCGAACCGTCGTCTACGACGACGAACGCGGATTGCCCGAGGAGCTCGCGGACATCGAGGAGTCGGAGCGGGGGATGGATGCCGAATGGATTCGGGCCTCGCGCGCCGTCATGGCCAAGTGCTCCGACACAGACAGTCCACCTCCGGTATTCGCCGTTTTGGTAAAGCCAAACACTGACGCGGAAGCTCTATTTCGCGGTAAAGGCCTTGTTGTCGTGCTGGACGGCTTGCGCGATCCCGGCAATGTCGGCACGATTATCCGGAGCGCGGACGCCGTAGGCGCGGATGCCGTGCTGCTGGGCAAAGGCAGCGTCGATCTCTTTAACCCCAAAGTCGTGCGCTCCACGATGGGTTCGTTGTTTCATCTCCCGATCGTGGAGGGAGATCTCGCAGAGCTGCTGCCGCTCGCGGGCGATCGGGGCATTAAGCGCGTCGGAACGAGCCTTCAAGCGGATCATAGCTGCTATGGCTACGACTGGAAACAGCCGACCTGGCTGCTGATGGGCAACGAGTCGAACGGTCTGTCGGCCGCTGTCCGCGAGCTCATGGACGAATCCGTCATTATTCCGATGCGGGGCCGCGCGGAATCGCTGAACGTGGCGATGGCGACAACCGTATTGCTGTTCGAGGCGGCTAGACAGAGAGAATATAACAAATCTTAAGCGGATCCTACTCGAGAACCACTAGGAGCCAGGAGACGCCTGATTGATCCGAATGTACCATGAATCTATCTGCCATGATAACGGAATTATGCCGATGCAAGCACCTGATTTTTCGGCCGAATATTTCGTAAGCTGATCACCTTCACAGGTAACTATTCGGTCAGGCTATGGAAGACGAGATAGTGTGTAAAGGTGGGTCCTTGCATTTGCTGTGAGAGTTTCCTAGCACATTATTTATGGGACTATACTTCTCTTTCGTTACTTTATTGATAGTATAGAATTGAGAGGTGCTGTATGAGAAAATCGTCTCTGTGGATTTATGCGGGATTGGTGCTGGTGTTGGCGTTCGATATTTGGACAAACCACTCACCAGAAGCAAAAGCGTTTTATGACAAGTTGCTCGACCCAATCGATGCGATCAAACTTTCGTTGATTTGGTCAATCTTATTCTTCATTGGGTTGGTCATCTGGTATAGGGATCGCCTTTCTTTAAAGGAAGATGAGAAAGATGAACTGAAAAACCAGATGCGAAGCCGGATGGAGATGCTCGTAATGGCAAATCAGGAGTTAAGCGAGTATCGCATGCACGCTTTGCTTCTAGGCTTGTTTCAACGCTTTGTCTCGATACAGCCGTTTGTTCTCGGAGTACAGCTCTATGAGTATACCATCGTGAACAAATCAGGCTATGGAACCGTGAAGCTTAATTACTTTGACGGGTACGTCCGTGAGCTCGTCGATGTTAATGCTGCTCAACAATTGTATTATTCCTATCCTTTGGACGTCATGCGTGAATATCAGGATGCGTTGGAAACGTTGTACGAAGAGGATAATACCGAGCAAATTTATCCAGACAAGCTAATAGACTTCTGCAACAAGTATCAGCGCGGCCTCTCCTTGAAGCCGAATCGGACCATTTCTGAAGAGGATGCCATTATTTACGCCTTCGTTTCGCTGGGTATAGATATACTAAGCGCTGCCCTTTATAATCCGGTTGGCAGTTTTATTGATCCGGATAAGATCAAGCTGCTTCGGACCAAGAAGCGGACTGGCTTTCTACAATCCATCCTTGCGAACAGCCCCTACACGTTTTCGCATCATGGGTTAAATGGCAAGGCAGATCGACAGTATATCGGCAGTCCTTTTCATTTTAATGACCGTCAATATCTATACGTCATTGTTCTTGATCAGGAAATCCTGGATGAGAGCAACTCCCAGGACATGATGACGGATATTACTGATGGCTTTGAAAGCCGACTTCAAAAATGTCTCGAATCCGTGTATAATGGAAACAGGAAGGGTGATGATGAACATGGTAGTTAAGCCAGAGAAGAAAGTTCTCAATGCTTCCGAAGTAATCCGCCGGCTTGAAAAAGATGGATTCGTTGTTAAAGAGTCTCGCTCCAGTGAAGCGACTTTAAAAGCAGGCTATAGCGCCTTGGTTGGCAGTCGGAATCGCCCATTGGTTATGAAATAAAATACTTAATTCAGGAAAGGAGACGGCGATGCCGTCTCCTTTCATAATTGCTCCTCTTTCGGCGTATACTTCTCGAAACGCCAAATGGGAGGGAAGGCAACCTTATGGACAAACCCTATCCTAAAAATCGTGAGGCAATCTTACGGCAGTTAAAAAACCTCGGATATCAGGTGGACGAAAGTGAAGAGAATAGACCATCCGGTTTAGTTGGAAGTCGCCGCAGCCCCCTAATTATCTCGTCCAAGCCGGCAAGCAGTAAGTCATGAAGTCTAAGAAAATGTGAGGAGGGGATAGAGTTGTACCTGTAGCTTGCGCCTCCAGTATCGCTGCCGCAACCCAATGGACTCGTGCCAGAGCGTGGTCAAACGTTCTCGATCGAGCGAAGCTGTTGGCTTCCAGTTTTGTATCGGTTAAACTTAAAAGGAAGATCCGACTTGCAGCATCAGAATTGACAGTGAAGCTATGTGGGAGCCTTCGACGATTCTCTTCGAATAAGGAGGTGCTCGGCATGTTCTCGTGGCTGCGAGCAGGCGTTATTTTTGTTGTCGTGTTGGTTCTGACCCGGTTCATCCCGTTCTCATCCTTCTTCCGGAACGTGAATACGCTGGTTCATGAGCTTGCGCATGCCGCGGCGGCGCTCGTGCTTCAAGGCAGCGTCATGCATATCCATCTCTTCGCGGACCAAAGCGGAGTGACCTATACGAGATTTCAAGAAGGCTGGATGATGATTCCGATCGCGCTGGCAGGATATATCGGGGCTTCCTTGTTTACCGTTCTGCTCTTCTCCTTGTACGCGAAAGGACGGGTCAAAGCAGGTCTTATTATCGTGGCTGTGCTGGCCACCGCGGCGCTTGCCTTGTTCGTGCGGAACGGATACGGCGTGGCATGGAGCGCCGGTTTTGCGGCTGTAACGCTCTTGATTGCTTTGGCTGGGCAGGCATGGCTCATGAAAGGTTATTATTTGCTCATCGCATTTCTGTGCCTCGTTGAATCCGTCGTATCCTCGCTTGTCATTTTATATTTGGCCGTCGTCGACCCGGCTGCCGCAGGCGATGCGGCCAGCTTAAGCGGAACAACCGCCGTTCCGGCTATTGTCTGGGGCCTGATCTTCGTATCGTTTGCGTTATGGTGCGCCAAGCTGTCGCTTGGGAGCCTGTTTGCAAGAAAACGGACGGATTCGGGGCAAGTACAAGAGTATAGCAGAAACATATAGGCATAATAAAGGCATAATAAAGGCATAAGAGGGCATCCCGGGTCATCGCAGATGACAGCCGGGGCCTTTTTTGTACTTAGGGTTCCAAGCAGCTTGGCAACATGGAAGCTGAGTTCGTGGTATAATACTGCATTATCGCTCCGGCATCGTGTCGGCAGCTTCGTTAGGAGGAGCGAAAATGCGGAATGTCGTTTATTTGCTCGTGAGACGGTTGATGAACCGGCGCTTTTTCACGAAAATATTCATATCCATATCCGTCGTATCGTTTATCGGCGTATTCAGCCTGGTGTTCATCTACCAGCAGTATTACGAGCGAATCATTACAGAGAACGAGCTCGACCGCGTTCAGCGCTCCATCAACCAGGCGGGCTTCAATCTGGACAACCAGTTGCAGCGCGTCGTACAGAACGTGCAATACTTGTATTATTACTCCGACAACGGCTCCGAGCTGATCGGCGATACCGGCGGAGAACGGCCGGTCGGCAAGCTGGAGGCGTTCCGGGGGCAATATTCCAGCGAAGTCGAATCCGTGTTTCTTCTGATCAAGGATAACGGCAACGGCGGCCGCGAGACGCTGATTCACGATCAGGGGCTCGATAGGGTTCCCGGCATTGATTATAGAAGCCACTCCTGGTATCGAAGTTTTCTCGCGAAGGAAGCCGATATGTGGTCGAAGCCAACCCGCGACCATCTCTTTTATCAGGACAGGTCTTATACGTCGATCTATTTGACGATAGGCAAATACGATGCGGAAGGGCAGGACGCTCTGCTGACCGTCCGTCTGAACGGTCGTATTTTCAGTGACGCCTTCCGCCTGCTCGCGGCTTCGGATCTGCTGATCGAGTTGAAGGATGCCCGAGGGTATATCGTTTATTCTTCGTTTCCGGACGGCAGCGGTTCGAACGAGGCGCATTATTTGAGAACGGAATCCCGTCTGAGCTACAGCGGCTTTCAAGTGCAGGCTTATATCAACAAAGAGGCGATTACCGATAAAGTACGGCAGATCCAGGTTGTCAATCCGTATGTCATCATCGCCATTCTGCTGATTACGCTAATGATTTCGTTTTTGTTATCCCTGATGCTGGTCCAGCCGATCAAGAAGCTGCTCCAATTGATGAAAAAGGTGGAAATCGGCGATCTTGATGTCAGATTCTCAAGCAAATATACGGATGAGATCGGTCTGCTAGGCCGGAATTTCAATAAGATGCTCGCCAACCTGTCGGAGATGATCGACCGGGTTTACGTCGTCGAGATGGAGAAAATCAATGCCGAGATGAAGCAAAAGGATGCCATGCTGCTTGCGATGCAAAATCAGATTAATCCGCATTTTCTGTATAATACGCTGGAAGTGATCAACTGTCAGGCGATCCTGCACGATGCGCCGCCCGTCAGCCGGATGAGCAAGGCGATGGCCGACTTCTATCGGTATACGATCGACAATCCCAGGGTGGAAGTAGAGCTCGGGACCGAGATCGAGCATGTAAGCACGTATCTGGAAATCCAACAAGAGCGTTACCCTCATATCGAGATCGATATGGATGGGTTGGAGCCGTTCGACCGGTACCCAATCGTGAAGCTCACGCTCCAGCCCATCGTGGAGAACGCCTTCCATTACGCGTTCGTGGGGGAGCGGGATTATTATTTGAAACTGTACGCGGAAGAGGTCGACGAAGATACTTACGCCGTATTCATCGAGGATAACGGACACGGCATGGAGGAGTCCGCCATAACCTTGTGGAACGAGAGGTTCCGTAACGGCGAATCCGATGTCCCCGAAGAAGAACGGATTGACGGGCCCAAGAGAGGCATCGGCCTGCTGAATGTGCACGGGAGGATCAGGCTTCGTTACGGGGAAGGTTACGGATTGGAGCTGCATGAATCGATAACCGGGGGAGTGACCGTCCGGGTCGTATTGCCGAAGGAGGGAAAACGCGGATGAAAGTGTTGGTCGTTGACGATGAAATCGTGATCCGTCGGGGTATCGTCAAGTTGCTGGAGCAGCCGGGCGGCCACATAACGGGCATCGAAGAGGCGAAGAACGGCGAGGAAGCGCTGAACCGTCTCAAGACGGGGCGATTCGATCTGCTCATGACGGACATCCAGATGCCCGTCATGAACGGCCTTCAACTGATCGCCAAGGCCCGAGAGATCTATCCCGAGCTTGCCATTATCGTGCTTAGCGGATATGCCGAATTTCAATACGTGCAGCAAGCGTTGCGGCATCAAGTGTCCGATTACCTGCTGAAGCCGATTACGGGGGACAAGCTGCAAGAGGTCATTTCGAGAGTACTGCTTAACGATCCGGCCAAATGGACATCCAGAATGGATGAGGAGAGCATTCGGCTCATGAAAGAGACGGTAGCTTCCCTCGTGAAGAACGTGCTTGCCGAACGAACGGAAGAGTCGGACGCTGCCATCGATAGATGGGGAGCGCATTTGAACGGGCGCGGGCATACGCTGCTGGAAATGAAACGGATAATGGGCCACTTCGGCCTCCTCTTTCGTTCGGAGCTTATGCTTGCTCATAAGCGTCCGCCGGGATCGGAATCCACTCCGGTTTCCCCGGCGGCCACTTCGCCCGAAGAATTGCTGCAAAGCTGGAAGCTGATCTTGAGAGAGGAGATCAGGCTTGTGGCGGGCAGCCGCGCGCCCCGCAATAAACGAATCGTCGACGAGGCGATTGCGGAAATCAGCATGCGTTACGGAGATGCCTCCCTGAATTTGTCGGGGCTGGCGGAGAACGGAGGATTAAGTCCGGCATATTTGAGCAAAATATTCCGGGAAGTCATGAAGAAACCCATTACGCAATACATAAGCGAATTCCGGCTGGAGAAAGCTAAAGAAATGCTGCTGCGGGAGGACGCTCCCAAAATCAATCATATCGCGGAGCAATGCGGCTTCAACGATTACCCCTATTTCTCGAAAATCTTCAAAAAATATTATGGCGTTGCACCGCTCGAGTATAAAGAAAAAAATAATTCAACTATGTGACGAACCTTTACATGAAGGTTTGTTTTTTTGTATCAATTCATAAATTAGTTTTCAGAAGACAAGAGTCGGCGTTACAATACATTGTTGAAAACGGTTTATCGCGTTATGATTTGAACTGTCACATCCGATGCTTCATAAAAAGGTTGATATCGGTGTGAGGTATTGTGACTCAATTATCGAACAGGGGAGTGTGCAGACATGTCGAACAAATGGACGAAGCTTACAACGGTAATGCTGCTTGCCGCCGTTATTTCCGCTTGCGGATCGGGCAACGGCAACGGCAATTCGGCGGGGACGGGCAATACCGGAGGAAACAGCGGAGGCGCGCCGGCGGGGGCGACGGATACGATCGAAGCATGGGGAGAGACGATCAAGAGCCAGTATGGAGGAGACACATTGAATCTGGCTTTCGCAAGCCATCCGTCCACGGAATCGTTCCAAAAGCTGACGGCGGATTTCGAGAAGCTGACGGGCATCAAGGTGAAGTGGGAAGTGATGGAGGAAACGTATCTGAAAAACAAGCAGCTGCTCGACTACACGGGCAAAACAGGTTCGTATGACGTGCTGATGGTCGATGGCTTCTGGATGAGCGAATACGGCGCGAAAAAGGTCGTCGAACCGCTTGACGAATATATCGGAAACGAGTCGCTTACGCCGGCCTGGTTCGATTACGAGGATATTATTCCCGCCTATCGCAACGGTATCAGCAAATACGAGGAAAAGACGTATGGCATTCCGACGGCCGGCGAAACCCGGTTCATTGCTTATCGCAAGGACTTGTTCGACAAATACGGCAAGCAGGCGCCGACAACGATGGATGAATTCCTGGAGCTGGCGCAATTCTTTAACGGCAAGGAAGACGGTTTGTACGGCGTCTCCATGAGGGCGCAACGGGGCGTCCATGCGGCATCCGGCCTGATGACGATCATGTACAACTTCGGCGGAGGATTTATCAATCAGCAGACGGGCGAAGTAACGATGAACGATCCCAAGACGGTCGAAGCGCTGCAATTCTACGTGGATCTGCTTAAGAACGCTCCGAAAGACGTCGTGTCCTACACGCATGAAGAAGCATTGTCCGCGTTCATGACGGGCAAAAGCGCCATGTGGCTGGACGCGACGGCGCTGGCGAAGCGCATCCTGGATCCGGCAAGCTCGCAGGTGTACGACAAGGTCGCGTTCGCTCCGACGCCGGAAGGGCCGGACGGCAAGGCCAGCGCGCTCGCCGGCTGGAACATGTCCATCTCCTCGCTGTCCAAAAACAAGGAAGCGGCTTGGGCGTTCATCGTCTACATGAACAGCAAAGTCAATGCCAAAGCTTACGTCGAGGGCGGAGGCGTGCCGGTACGGACATCCATCTACGAAGATCAGGAGCTTGTGGCCGCCGATCCATCCTACCCGGTGCAGTTGGCAGCGCTGAACGACGCCAACGTGCTGGTGGAGAAGGGCATCTCCTGGATTCCGCCGCATGAGAAGATGGGTCAAATTCTGGACCGGGTCGGCTACTACGTGAGTGCCGCCATGTTCGGGGAAGTGACCGCCGAAGAAGCGGCCCGGAAGGCGCAAGAAGAACTGGAGGATATTGCCGGTTAACGCGGGAATCGGCGGCCGGGGGCGCCAGCGCGCCTCCGGTCAATATACGCAAGGAAGGTGACAGCAATGATTCGCTCCTATTTCAAGAAGAGACCTCATCTCGTTTACATCATGCCCGCCATCGTTATACTTGGAGCTTTGACGATTATTCCGACCATCTTTCTGTACGGGCTGAGCCTGACAAATTATGAGCTTGGTTATCCGACATTCGACTTTGTTTGGCTTGAAAACTATATGCGACTATTCACTGGAAAAGACGCCGAATTCTGGTATTCGGTATCCATCAGCCTGGGTTTCATGCTTGTGACCACGGCCATCGAGCTGCTGCTCGGCTTCTGGCTGGCGGTATTGCTGGACCGCGAATTCAAGCTCAAGTTTCTTGTATTCGCCTGCATGATCGTGCCGGTGGCGATGACGCCGAGCATTACCGGTCAAATCTGGAAGCTGATGATGAACGCGGAATACGGCGTACTGAACTACTTCCTCCAATTTTTCGGCGGCAAAGTGATCTGGTTGTCGGGGGAGAACGCGTTCTGGTCTACCGTTCTCGTTGATGTGTGGCAGAATACGCCGTTCGTGGCGCTCATTATATACGCCGGCATGCGCTCGCTGCCGTCCGATCCGTACGAAGCTGCGGCAATCGACGGAGCCGGCAAGCTGCAAGTATTCCGCAATATTACGATGCCGCTGCTCTGGCCGATGATTCTGCTGGCGGTCATCTTCCGGGCGATCGATTCGCTCAAGACGTTCGATATTCCGTATTCTCTAACGCAGGGCGGCCCTGGCAGCACGACGGAATTTCTTAGTCTTCACGTCTATCGACTCGGCTTCGCCGGGACGGGATGGATCGGGCGTTCGGCGGCGGTTTCCGTCGTGCTGCTCGTGCTCACGACCGTCATCAGCATGGTGCTGATCAGGCTTTACCGGAAAGGAGTTGAGAGCAAAGGATGAATCCGCTGGGCAACAAAAAAGTCGGCGCAACGACGGCGATCCTGTTATTGCTGGTATGCGTGTTCTGCGTGTTCCCGTTCCTCTGGATGCTCATCATTAGCTTGAAGACGGGGACGCAAACGTACGATCCGGCCATATGGTTCTTCACTCCGACGATGGACAACTTCAGAGCCGTGTTCGAGGACAGGCACGCGATGGATTATTTAAAGAACAGCGCCATCGTCGTTCTGCTTACGACGTTGATATCGATTTTCCTGGGAGGTTTGGCAGCTTACGGCTTCGCCAGATTCGAATTCAAGAAGAAGGAAAACCGGGCGTTCTGGGTACTGAGCTTGCGGATGCTTCCGCCTATGGCCTCCGTCATTCCGATCTTCGTCATGGCGAGCATGCTGGGCTTGCTGGATACGCATCTGGTGCTCGTCATTTGCTACATGCTGTTCAACATTCCGTTCACGATATGGATGATGCGCAGCTTCTTCGAGGAAATTCCGGTCGCGCTGGAGGAAGCGGCGTTCGTGGACGGAGCTTCCCGTTTCCAGGTATTCATCAAGATCATTCTGCCGCTTGCGACCCCGGGGCTTATCGCGACCGCGATCTTCTGCATCATCAATTCCTGGAACGAGTTCTTGTTCGCCCTGTTCCTGACCAGCGCGGACGCATCGACGCTTCCGACGACCGTGACGCTCTTCTTGTCCGTAAGCGGAGTTGCATGGGGCGAGATGTCGGCGATCGGCATCGTCACTATTTTGCCTGTGTTGCTGTTCGCCATGGTCGTGCAGAAGTATATGATTCGCGGCCTAACCTTCGGCGGCGTGAAATAATTCAACTCTTGAATCGAACCAACGAATGAAAGGCGATGAAGGTAATGACAACAATTAAAATGGGAATCGTCGGCGCGGGAACATGGGGCCAGACGCACGCTTATATTTATAACGATCATCCGCATGCCGAGGTGGCTGCGGTATGCGACATGAACGCGGAGCGGGCCGCCGTGCTCGCCGAGAAGTTCGGCGTTCCTGCTTCCCGCGTATACACGGATCATAACGAGATGCTGCGAACCGGAGGAATCGATGCGGTGGCGATCGTCACGCCCGATTTTGCCCATACGAGAGTGGCGGTGGACGCGGCCAACGCGGGCAAACATATGATTATCGAGAAGCCGCTGACGACCTCGCGAGAGGAAGCGCTTGAAATTATCGAAGCGGTGAAACGCAACAACGTGCGCATGATGGTGGATCTGCACAGCAGATGGAGTCCGCTGTTCGCCATTCCCAAGCAGGCGATCGAAGAAGGGGAGATCGGCGAGCCTTACAGTGCCTACTATCGCTTGAACGATATCAAGTGGGTTGCCACCGATCTGCTGCCTTGGGCGGCCAAGTCGTCTATTCTTTGGTTCCTCGGATACCATAGCGTGGACGTATTGCGCTGGTTGTTCGACGACGAAGTGGAGCGGGTGTACGCCGTATCGCGGGAAGGGATTCTGAAAGGGGAAGGCGTGGATACGGCCGATATCTACCAGACCATTCTGGAATTCCGCAAAGGCGGCATCGCCACGATGGAGAACGGCTGGATAACGCCGAACACCAATCCCAACGTCAATGACATGAAGCTGAATATTACGGGTACAAAAGGGATGTTCAACATTGATCCGACGCATAGCCAAATGATGGAGAGATTCACGGAGACGAAGGCGGACCGCCCCGATTTGCTGGTGCGCCACTTTATCCACGGCAAGCCGAAGGGCTTCGCTTACGAAAGCATTCGCCACTTCGTCGACCAGCTTGCGTCGGGCGAGCCGTTCCATGTGACCGTGGACGACGCCTTCAATACGACGATGGTTATACTCGCCATTATGGAATCCGCCAAAACGAGAACGCCGGTCAAAGTGGTCTATTAATTAATCCCCTTACTCCGAAATGCGCCTTCCTGCCTAACAAAATTTGTCGAATCTGATCGATCGGAACGCCGGAAAGATAGGAGGCGAAGTCGATTGACACCCCGTCCAGCGGAATGATAGACTCACTCCGAATTGGCGCCGTTCATAGGTTTCCTGCGCATCCTGTCATCGACAGCGCTAATAAAACGATTTCCAATCAAGGAGGAATTGTTGATGGCGGGGTTCACCGAAAAAGGATTGAAGCTCGAATCTTCCGTTGCGGGCACGATGGCGGCGCTTTTGCCCGCTGCCGGGCCAGTCGGTGCGGGTATTGCGACGGCGATCGGCAGTGTGGCGTTTATTATGGAAGTGCTAAGCTGGATGGAAAACGATACGACGATCCCGGACGCTCTGCGGGATATCGGGAAGCAGATCGATGGCATCATCTTCGTGCTGAACTTGCTGGACGAAAGAATGGACGAACTCGTCAATGAAGTTGCCAAGGAGTCGAATCGCGGGACGAACCGCGACCTGCTGGATTATCTGGACGAGATTCGGCAAGTCCATCTGGCCATGCGCGTTCCGTCGCCGGACATCGAGACGGCGGTGCGAAACGCGAACGCGGTCGGTATTACGTTAGACAAGTTCCTCCGCAACGACTATGACATATGGAGATGGACGGATGTCGTCACGAAGGAGGTCTTCGATCCGCAAACGGGGAATACGCATGGCGTTACTTCGCTGGCATCAAATGTCTTTAAACATTTGCCGACGTTGCCCGTCTATCTGATGGCCGTTCTTACCTGGCTGGCAGCACGGGAGAAGGTCGTCCAAATGGACGCGAGGCATCGGCTGGACGATGACGCCGGCCGGATCGCCAGACATTTTGCGGCTGTGTCGGTTCGTCCTGACTTCGATAAATATGCGGATGGGGAAGCAAGCGAGCCTCATTCAATCCCGGAGCACATTAAATGGCAAATACGCGCCTTCCCTATCGCCAGCGACAAACATCCGGTGAACCGGGTTTGCCGATTTATGTTCGAACTTCGGAATTGGATGAACGGCGACGTCAAACGCGGGGATCACTTCGATCTGACGATGGAGAGCGATCACGTGTTGTGTACGGTGAATCCGGACAATCTCGGCTCGCCTTCGCTTGAGATTGATGCAGAGACCGAATGCGGTATCGAGGTGCTGCAAGCTTTGGCGGAAACGTTAGAGCGCGTCTCGCATGCAGGTACCGTTAGGAAACCGTTTGTAGGGCGGTTTTCGACGGAGGAAACTTACGCCCCCGCCTGCCTGTACGTCATTGCCCAAAATGCGGAACTTCGCTGGTATCGCAACGAAGAGGCGGCGAAGCCCGGCGGATCGAAGGAATGGACGGGTCCCATTACGATCGGCAACGGTTGGGGAGAATTCAAAACGGTGTTCTCCGGAGGCGGTGCCGCTTTGTATGGCATTCTCCCGGACGGCAAGTTGATGTGGTACGGCCACGACGGCTATTTCGAAGGAACCGGGAGCTGGCGCGGAGCGCCAATTCAAGTCGGGCATGGCTGGAACGGCTTCAAATCCGTATTCCCGGGAGGAGAGTACATCGTCTATGGCATTCAACCAAACGGAGACTTGATATGGTATCGGCATGACGGAGCAGCTTACGGAGGGGACGAGGCCACCTGGGCTCCCGGCGTCAAGGTTGGCACCGGCTGGGGCGGATACGCCAACGTCTTCTCTGGCGGGTATGGCGTTATTTACGCCATCCGCGAGGACGGCGTACTGGAGCGCCATGTTCATGCCGGGTACTTGAAAGGAACGAGCGAATGGGAGCCTCGCGCCGAAATCGGCACCGGCTGGAACGGATTCCAGGCCGTTGCTGCTGCGGCGGACGGCGTCCTGTACGCTTTCACGCGGGACGGCAGAGTGCTGTGGTACCGATATGGCAAGCGAAAGAAACCGGCTGCCGAAGGCATTCGGGATTGGATGAAAGTGAAGGAGCTCAAGTTTAAGGGGGCTGTCCGAAGCCAGCCAGTCATTAAAGGCACGATTAGTCAGACGGTCTTGAAACCAAAAAGATTTCCGGGTCTGGCGCAGCTGCCGGATTCGGCGATTCCTGTGGAGTACTGGAAGAAACGTGAGTTAATCGAGCTTAAGAAACATCCGACCCTCGCCGATTTCGTGGCAATGACATGGGAAGGACCGGTTGAGGTGATGCGGGGCTTGTCCGGCTTCCGAAACGTATTCCCTCTCATGAATCCGCCGTTTCGAGGACCCAATTAACCGATAACGCTAGAAGAAGCCAAGGCACCCTTGCGGGTTGTCTTGGCTTTTTTCGATAGAGCCGGCTAATTCCGTTAATCGTTGTTGCAGCATCGTTCGTTATCGTTTAGATGGCCGGAGCGCTGTATTTTGGTTTCCAAATAGTTGCGGTTGTAATCGGAGACGTCTCCCCATAGCTGTACCCGGTCCTCGACGTCCAATCCGGCCTGGCGAAGCGCCTCCAGCTTTTTGGGGTTATTCGTGATCAGCGTGACGGGTTTCGTCCGAAGCGACTTCAACACCTTGATCGCGTCGCCGTAATCGCGCGAGTCGTCCGCGAAACCAAGCTGGAGATTGGCGTCCACGGTATCGTAGCCATTTTCCTGCAGGATATAGGCGAGCGCCTTGCTGAACAATCCGATGCCTCTGCCTTCGTGGTTGGCCAAGTAGAAGATAGCCCCGCTGCCGTGCTCGACAACGTGCTTCATGGACTGCTTGAGCTGATAACCGCAGTCGCATCGTTTGCTGCCGAATATATCGCCGGTGTGGCAGATGGAGTGGAAACGGATCAAAGCGGAGGCATCGTCGGCGAAATCGCCGTGAACCAGCACGCTGGATTGTTGAAGCTCCGCCAGATTGGACGCGGACAGCTTGGCGACGATCGCCTCGAAGTTTTCCGTTACCTCCTTGCAGTTCAGCCAGCAATACCACTTAAACTCCGCGGTTTCGCCGTCCAGGTTCACCGGCAGTTTGATGGGGCCGACGAGGTAGATGGCGCCGTCTCCTTCGGCAGAAGGAATAAGTTTGATTTTCTCTTGCAGGAGGGAAATGACTTTTGGATCAAATGATTGCACGACGGGCATAGCAGGCTCTCCTTTGATTGTTTCAAGTGTATCATTCAAGTATAAATCTTTTCTCTAGCTTGCGCATGTTCTGCGGCTGATTATGCGAAATCCGGATAAAGGCTTATTTGTCCGGTTTGTGCGACGGCAGCTCGTTATAGGCCCGCTTGTACAATCGGGTAAAGTAGACGGGCTCCATGCCGACATAAGCGGCGATCTGTCGGATGCTCAGATCGGGATATTCGTTTAGCATCTGGCGCGCTGTGTGCAAGCGCAGCTTGTGCAAATATTGCAGGGGCGTCGTGTCCAGCGCGGAGCGGAACAGGCGAGTCAGCTGCTTCTGCGAATATCCGACATGCTCCGCGAGCGATGCGATCGTAATCGGGCGGTTCAGGTGATCCCGCAGAAACTGGACCGCCGTGTCGACTGCGGATTCCCGGTAGCTGTCGGGCAGCGCGACGGGCGAAGCGGATGGGAGTTGCTCCTGATTGCTTTTAAGGATATGAAGCATCAGAGCGTACAACGCTTCGGAGGTATGCCATAGATCGGGGGCACCGCCGGAATGGGTCCAGATGTCGCGAATTCGTCCCGTGATTGCGGGAATATCGGTCACTGCGAACAAACGGGGAATATCCCGAAAGCCCCATCCCTTTAACGTATTGCCGAAGTTCTCCAGGAAGGTTACGTATGCGACATGCCACGCCTCGCTATCCTGCGGCATATATTCGTGCGCGCAGCCGGCGGGGATGTACAGCAGATTGCCGCTTTTAAGAATGTCCCATTTGTCCTTTTCGGATCCCAATCTCCGGAATCGGCCGGATCCGGATATCGTGAGAAATAACTGATGTGCGGAGAAACCCTTCATCCTCGTAATCGACCTCTGATTCTCCATTCCGGCCGTATAGACGGTGAGCGGCAGCAGCTCGCTTAATGTCTGATTGAGGTTGCCTCTAAGAGTCAGTAGCTCCATGGCAATGGCTCCTTGTCCATTTTGTATGGGTATTTGTCCATTTTGGTTGTTCCAACGTATCATAACGCACATCTATAATGGAAGCAAACCATTAGGAGGTAAGCGGACATGATCGATATCGAACGTTATTGGGAACGGCTGGACATTCTTGGGGTGAACAGGGAGCAAGCGCGGGCGTCGTTTATCCCTTATGGCAGCGCGGCAGCTGCGAAATCCGGCAAACGCGGAGGTTCTCCCTATTTTCAGACGCTGAACGGCGCTTGGAAATTCCGATACTATCGCAGCGTAAGCGATGTGACGGAGGTTTTTTACGAGGATACTTCCAGTGTGCATGAAACCTGGGACGAGCTCATTGTGCCATCCTGCTGGCAAAATAACGGTTACGACCAGTTGCATTATACGAACGTCAATTATCCCATCCCGTACGATCCGCCGTTTGTTCCGGATGACAATCCGGCCGGCGCATACGTAAGGGAGTTTAACGTAGCGGCAGCATGGATCGCGGATGGCAAACGAACGCATGTCGTCTTCGAAGGAGTTAACGCCTGTTTTTATCTTTGGGTCAACGGGACGTTCGTCGGTTATAGCCAAGGCAGCCGGATTCCGTCCGAATTCGATCTCTCCCCTTATGTGAAGTCGGGAACCAACCGCATGGCCGTGCTCGTGCTGAAGTGGTGCGACGGCACTTACCTGGAGGATCAGGATTTGTGGCGTTATTCCGGCATCTACCGCGATGTCTATCTAGTCTCCAGAGAAGCGGCGCATGTCCGCGACGCATTTATAAAGCCGGAGCTGTCGGGCGATTTCACAGAAGGAACCGTTCGTGCCGAGCTTGAGACGTCTGGCGAACTGTCAGTACGAACGGAACTCTACGAGCCTGATGGCGATCTGGTCGCCGATGGAAGCGCCATAATTGCGGGCAGCGGCGTCATTGAGCTAGGTTTGTCCAAACCGGAGCTCTGGAATGCGGAGCAGCCGCGGTTATACGATCTTTACGTGCATGCCGGCTCTGAAGTGTTGCTGTTCCGTATCGGTTTCCGCAAGGTCGAAGTAAAAGACGGCGTGTTCCGTGTGAACGGGAAAGCGATCAAGCTCAAGGGGGTTAATCGTCACGATTCCCATCCGTCGCTCGGGCAGACGATCCCGCTGAACCATATGATCAAAGATTTGAACCTGATGAAGCAGCACAACGTCAATACGATCCGCACGTCGCATTACCCCAACGATCCGCGTTTCCTGGATCTGTGCGACGAATACGGCTTCTACGTTGTCGACGAAGCGGATCTGGAATGCCACGGCGTCGTGAACACGGGAACGAAGGAAGAAGGCTCCTTTCATAAGCTCGCGGCACATCCCGACTGGAAGGAAGCGTTTGTCGAACGGGCGGTTCGGATGGTGGAGCGGGACAAAAACCACGCCTCGATCCTCATCTGGTCGCTTGGCAACGAATCCGGCTACGGAGGCAATCATATCGCGATGGCGGAGTGGGTGCAGCAGCGCGACGAATCCAGGCTGGTTCATTATGAGGGAGCGGCCGAGCTTTATAAGGGTGACGAGAATACCGAGGCGCTGGATCTGGAGAGCCGCATGTATGCGTCGGTGGCTGAGATTGAGGCCTATGCGCTGGACGAGTCAAAGACGAAGCCGTTGTTCCTCTGCGAATACAGCCATGCGATGGGCAACGGTCCCGGCGATCTGCGGGATTACTGGAACGTCATCTACGCTCAGCCAAAGCTGATGGGCGGCTGTGTATGGGAATGGTGCGATCACGGCATTGCGGTCAAAACGCCGGACGGAGAAAATTATTTCGCCTACGGCGGCGATTTCGGCGACAAGCCGAACGACGGCAACTTCTGCATCGACGGCTTGGTGTCGCCGGACCGCAAGCCGCATGTCGGCCTGCTGGAGCTGAAGCAAATTATCGCGCCGGTCGTCTTAGAGGCGGACGATGTGAACGAGGGCATCGTGCGGGTTACGAATCGCTACGACTTTATCGATCTGTCGCATCTGTCGTTGCGCTGGAAGCTGGAGCGCCTCGGCGCATTGATCGACCAGGGTTCGGCGGGGGCTTTGGAAGCGGCGGCAGGAGAGACGCAAACGCTGAAGCTCGGTTATCGCCAGCCGATTGCCGAGGGAGACGGCTGCGTGCTGACGTTATCGATCTGGCAGCATGGCGAGACGGTCTGGGCGGCTCCGGGGCACGAGATCGCGTTCGCGCAGTTCGAGACGCCGGCGGCTGAGGTTGCTGTTAGCGGCGGCGAGACTGGAGCGGGGGGAGAGGAGACGGCTGGCGCAGCGGCTTCCTACCGCTCGGAATTTATGAAAGCCGTAGAAAGCGGCGGCGTTCTGACGGTAAGCGGGTTCGATTTCGAATACAAATTCGACCTCGGCAAAGGTGTGATCGCATCCATTAGGCGTCACGGCGTCCGCATGATCGACGAGCCCGTCCGCTTTAATGTGTGGCGAGCGCCTACCGACAACGACATGTATATCCGCAAGGAGTGGGAGAGCGAAGGGTTCGATCGCGCCGTCATGAAAGTATACGGCTGTTCGTGGGAGTCGTTATCCGACTCGTCCGTGCAAGTGAAGGTTGAATTCTCGCTCGGGAGCTATATCCGCAGTCCGTTCTTGCGGGGAGAGGCTGTATGGTCGTTCTTGCCGAGCGGCGAAGCGAAGGTGTCCTTCGCGGCGGACGTACGGGAGGATCTGCCTTATTTGCCGCGCATCGGGCTGGAGCTGGTTATGCCGAAAGGGACAGAAGAGGTCGAATACTACGGCTATGGTCCGCATGAGAGCTATATCGACAAACGAGCGAGCGTGCGCAAGGGCCATTATCTGCTGACGGTGGACGAGATGGCGCAGAAGTACGTCATGCCGCAGGAAAACGGCTCGCGTTACGGAACGGAATGGGCGATGGTGACCAGCGAGCTCGGCATGGGACTGCGCTTCGACGCGCCGGAGCCGTTCTCGTTCCAGGCGCTTCATGTTACGTCTGCCGATCTGGCGGCCGCGAAGCATACGCCGGAGCTGGCCCGCCGAGATCAGACGATCGTGAACATCGACTACAAGATGAGCGGGGTCGGCTCGAACTCCTGCGGCGCGCAGCTGCTCGATCAATATCGATTGGATGAGAAGCGGATCGCTTTCGAGTTGTCGCTGAGTCCGGTATTCAAAGAAGAATAAAGCGCCCTTCGGGGCGTTTTTTTCTTATTTATAGAATTTATCAACGTTTCCATCCCTTTGAAAGCGGCGACTGGATGTCAAACTTCCGGTGAGCTTCAAAACGGGCAAGTGCGTCGGCGGAGAGGTCGGAATATAAAGGACATTCTCGACTCTTAGCCGTCTGTTTTTCTTTAATCGCGATTGTAACGGACAAACGCGACTCTTAGAAGCCCGAGTTGGGAGAATTGCCCTTGATTTGAAGCTGTAAGAGTCGCCAATGTCCATTAGAATTTCAATTCGTTCGATTTCTCGCTCTAAGAGTCGCTGGTGTCCATTACAATTTCGGCAGCCGCAACCGGGCGTGGACTTCGTACGGGGCAAACAAGATCGCTGACAGGCATTTTTCTCGAAATATAGACGGCGACAGCCGTTTCACCTTCGGCTTTAATATATGTACATATTTCATCACTATGCCTTCATTCCTCTTATTTCTTGTGCTATAATGCTCGAAAATACGGAAGGCGGTAGAAGAGTGGAGGACCTCGTTTATGAGAATGCTGCCGGCACATTCATAGTCTCTCATCGCAAAGCATTAAGTCATCATATGCCGGTCAGCCATTTCCACAGCACCTACGAAATTTATTGTTTGCTCTCAGGCATGCGAGAGTTTTTTATTCGGGATCGGACGATCACGCTGAGCGAGGGCGATGTAGTCATCATTGCGCCGAATGTTCTGCATCGTACGACCAATGCGCAGAAGCCGAAGCATGAACGGCTTATAATCAATGTGCACGAGGGGATGTTATCGCCGGACGGCTCCCATAAGGAAGCGCTTCAGCTTCTGCTCGAACGGGATTTTTTGCTTATAAGAGGCTCCTTGCGCGCAAGAATGGCGATCGAGCCGCTCTCCAGGGCAATCCTGCAGGAGGTGCAAGAGCAGGGAAACGGATTCGGGTTATTCGTTCAAACGCTTGCCGTACAACTGCTCATTACATGCTGCAGACAGATGAAACAGAACGATATGGGGCTGCTGGAGGCGTCAAGTCCTATGCACGAGCGGATATCGGAGATTGTCCGTCACATCAATACTCATTATATGGAGGAGTTATCGCTGCATGTGCTGGCGGACAAGTTTTATATCAGTCCGTATTATCTGAGTCGTTCTTTCAAAGAAGCGACGGGTTTTGTTTTTGTGGAGTATGTGAACAGCGTTCGTGTCAAGGAAGCGAAGAAGCTGCTTGAGCACTCATCCATGAAGGTGAATCAGATCGCCAGGAAGGTCGGCTTCGGGAGCGTGACACACTTTGGCCGCGTGTTCAAGATGGTTACGGGGCAGGTTCCATTATATTATAGGAAAAGTCATTAACTTGCGGTTTCGGAGCTGATTTTTCCGGCGGCTCCATTAGCTAGCGAAGCATGTTACGATGTTTACAAACGAGAGGAAACGGCGGGGGATATTCATGCACTATGAATTTTTTGAAGGCTTTATGCCGCGAATAAGCGAAGTGACGAATCGCAGCCTTCCGCTTTGGGAGCAGACGAATTATCAGATCAAGCGTGATCGGACGGCGCTTCATTCTCTCGGATACGTCTATAGCGGGGAGGGAGTGCTGGAGTATGCAGGGACGAGCCGGCTTCTTGTCCCGGGCGAACTGTTCCAGCTTTGGCCGGGACATCCGATGAGAGTTGTTTCGAGCAGGGAGAAGCCGCTGGCTTTCTATTCCTACTTATTCCGTTATCGTGTCGCGAACTGGGAGCAGGGCACTTTGTCGAGCGAGGAGAGCAGTGGTCCTTTGCCGCTCAAACTTGGTTCGGCAGGGGGGAGGAAACAAGAGGTGGAGGCCGAATTTCGCAAAACCTATGAGTTTTGGTCAGCCAAGGAAAGCGGCTACGACTGGCATGTCAAGCTGCAATTGCTGAATACGCTCAGGCTGCTGCAGTCGCTTGAGACGAGTCGCGACACGGATTCGAGCGGCAAGCAAGCCGTGCAGCGGGCAATTGAGCGCATGAAGGCGGATTTCGCACAGCCTCTGACACGAAGTGATCTAGCTGAAGCGGCGGCCGTATCGCCCGGCTACTTCTCCTCTTTGTTCAAGGCGCACACCGGTATTAGCCCGATTCCATATTTGAACAAAATTCGAATTGACTATGCGAAGCAGTTGCTTCGCGACACTTCCGTTCCCGTTAAAGAGATTGCGGAGCAATGCGGCTTCGAGGACTCCTTCTATTTCTCTAGATTATTTCATTTGGATACAGGAATGTCGCCTAGAGACTATCGAAATTCAATCTGATAATTATCCAGAATTCTATTCTTTTTCTTCATGTACCGCAAAGAGCGCAGCGTTGTAAAGTAAAGCTAAGCAAGCGGTCATCCCAGTTGAAGAAGAGGAGATGTGAACAATGGCCAAACCTCGTATTATTGATGCGGACGTGCACAATGCCATCGCAAACCCCCAAGAACTGCTGCCTTTCCTGCCTCGCTCTTGGCATGAATATTGGCTGTCGGCAGGACCGGCTTATGGCGGAGGGTGGGTGTCTCCGATCAACGTCCTGCGTTCGGACGCCCGGACGGATGAAGGAGGTACGCCGGGAAGCGATCCCTGGTTTATGCTCAAGCATCATTTTGAGAAATACGGCATCGATTACGGCATTTTGACCGGCTCGAATATTCTCGGCATATCTATCAATCCGAACCCGGATTATGCCAATGTCGTTGCAAGCGCTTATAACGATTGGTTGGTCGAGAAATGGCTGAAGGCAAGCACGGTGTACAAGGGCTCCATCCTGATTAATCATTCCGATCCGCAGGCTGCTGCGAAGGAGATCGACCGGATGGCGAAGTTCAAGGATATGGTGCAGGTCATTATGTGCAGCGCGTCGCGGATGCTCTACGGACAACGGTTCTTCCATCCGATCTATGAGGCGGCGGAGCGCAACGGATTGCCGGTCGCCTTCCATCCCGGCACAGAAGGACGGGGCATATCGGGGCAGCCGACGCCGTCCGGTTATCCAACCACCTATTTCGAGTGGCATAACATTCTGCCGATCAATTATATGGCGCATGTCAACTCGCTTGTATGCGAAGGCGTGTTCGAGAAATATCCGAAGCTGAAAGTTGTTGCCATTGAAGGCGGCATTGGTTGGCTTCCCCATCTGATGTGGCGGATGGATAAAAATTATAAAGGCTTGCGCGATCAGGTGCCTTGGCTGAAGCGGCTGCCTTCCGAATATATTCTGGAGCATGTCCGGCTGACGACCCAGCCGATTGAGGAGCCGGCGAATAACGAGCACCTTAATCAAATTCTGGATATGGTCGATGCGGGCCGCACCGTCATGTTTTCATCCGATTATCCGCATTGGGACTTCGATAATCCGCGCATGGCGCTGGCACCGATACGCAGAGACTTGCGGGGACGCATTCTCGCGGACAACGCGATCGAGCTGTACGGCCTGCAGGACGCTCCGGCATCGGAAGACGCGACTGTCACAAGCGCCGAAGGAGGCGTTCAGGCATGAGCAAACCGGCCATTCGGCACCACGTCTGCGCGGCGGAGGAGTTGAAGTTGCAAGGCCGTCGAATTGCAACGGTCAAGGGACAGGAGATCGGCATATTCGTCGTGGGAGACCGCTATTACGCCTGGCGGAATATGTGTCCCCATGGGGGCGCTCCAGTGTGTGAAGGCGTCGTATGCGGCACAAGGCTCCCGTCACTCGTATATGAATACGAATATGGGAAGGAACGCGAAATTTTAAGATGTCCGTGGCATGGCTGGGAATTCGATCTGCTGACGGGCATGCATCTGGTGGACGAGAGCGTCAAGCTTCGGGAGTATCGGGTGGAAGAAGAAGACGGCGAGCTGTATCTGATTATGTAAACGCAATACCATTATATGCGGCATCGGAGGCAATCCATTGTGACCAGCACGATTGAAGCGACGACTGATTTCGTCAATGAAGCTATTCATGAGACGGCAGACTTTATCATTATCGGAGGAGGGCCGGCCGGTCTGTTCGCGGCCTACTACGGGGGCATGCGCCAGGCATCGGTGAAGCTTATAGAAAGCATGCCGCAGCTTGGGGGACAGCTGGCGGCGCTGTATCCAGAGAAATTTATTTACGATGTGGCGGGTTTCCCCAAGGTTACGGCAGGGGAACTGATAGACCGATTGAAGGAGCAGCTGTCCGAATTCGAGACGCAGATCGTATTAGGGGAGAAGGCGCTGTCCGTATCCAAGCTTGCGGAGCGGCTGTTCCGAGTCGAGACGGACAAGGCGATCCATTACGCGAAGGCTGTCATTATTACGGGCGGCGTAGGCGCATTCGAGCCGAGAAGACTGGAACTTCCGGAGGCCGCCGGACACGAGGGGCGCGATCTGCATTATTTTGTGGGCGATCTCGGGAAGTTTAAGGGAAGGAGCGTGCTCATCGCCGGCGGCGGAGATTCGGCGGTCGACTGGGCGCTGATGCTGGAGCCGGTGGCAAAGTCTGTTACCTTGATTCATCGAAGAGACAAGTTCCGCGCTCATGAGCATAGTGTGGAAACCTTGAAGCGATCCTCCATTCGGGTTATGACTCCCGTAGAACTGATCAAACTGCATGGAGAAGAGAGAATAGAAGCGGTGACGCTCAAGGATATCAAGTCAGGCGCGGAGAGCAGTCTCGATGTCGATGACGTTATCGTCAATTACGGTTTTGTGTCCTTGCTCGGGCCGATCGCCGAGTGGGGGCTGGACATTGAAGGGGGATCCATCGCGGTCGATACCCGGATGCAGACAAACATACCCGGCATCTTCGCCGCCGGAGACATTACGACATATCCAGGCAAGCTCAAGCTGATTGCTGTCGGATTCGGCGAGGCGCCTACCGCGATCAACAACGCGAAGGTGTACGTCGACCCGGAGGCGAAGCTGTCGCCCGGGCACAGCAGTCATCGCAAGCATGGCTAGTTGCATGAATTCGAACGAAAGCGAGGCGGATTGTCTGTCATTGCAGTCGAGCTATCCATTCGTCAGACCGTTTCCCGTACAGAACCGCTGGTGCGTGCACAGCTATTATACGATTAGCCCTTATGCTCCCGACGGCTCGGGCCGACTGCTCCTGGCAGGCGCGTATCGTGCGCAGGGAACTCGCCTGAGGCGAGGAACGGTCTATGGAAGGAGATATGGAAGGCGCTCCACCGTTCGGCGAGCCTATTCTCTCCGGCCTGCTAGGCATGTTGTATGCGGTTGGTTATGGAGACGGCTTCTTCAGGCCGGAGGAAGCTCCCGTTCCCTTCATGCAGAGAGAACGACATGGCTTATTCAGGCATTCGCCGGATCGCGGGGAGAGCGATCTTGTTCTTAGCACAGCCGATATTCTGGCGATCATCCGCCAGCTGCATCTGCCGCGGGTGCTTGGCGACACTGAGGCGCCGGGACGCAACCGTTACCGGGTCTGTCATCATCCGGTGTTCTCTCGCGATGGCGGCAAGCTGCTCGTCAATACGCTTGAAGGCAGGGATGCCGTCGTGTGCGAGATAGACATGGCGGCGGCTCTTGGAGACTAGATATATGCGCTGTAAATCAGGGGAAGGCTGTCCGCGGTTCAAACCGTGGACAGCCTTCTTCACGAATAATTTAGTGCTCCACTGCGCACTCTGTTGCCTGAACGAAACATACTGCGGGAATTTCGGCCCTAGTAAACCTTGAATTCGTCGAAATGGAAGATGCCCGTATCCGGCGTCGCGGAATTCACATAGAGGTCGTCCAACGAAGCTACGGCGTTCCTAAAACTTTGATTAAAAACAACTTGCGTATTATTAATGTAAAGATCGAACGTATCGTTCGACGGGCGCGCAACAATTTTGAAGTCGTACAATGTATTTGCAGCGTGGGCTGCCGAGGAGTTCTCCAGCACTGTAATGTCGGGATGGCTTGCATAGCTGGCGACCTGTGTACTTGTAGTCCCCGGCAGAAGCACATAGGAGTATGTCTGGCCGGTTGGGTTGGTGCCGTGATCGAACACGATTGATAGCTCCTGGTATGATTGGCGGTCGATTCGCTGCTGTTGATGGCGTTCCATTTTACCAAGAAACGGTTTCTTTTTGTTTTACAAAATGAAGAAGGGGAGTCCCTCAGTCATCTATGACTTTCGGACAGCCCCCTCTCACAGAACCAAGACGTGCGGGTCATCGTATCAATTCGCCTAACATCCAACTTATCCGTCTCTTTAAAATTAAGACAAATACTTCCTCGTCAATAACCTTAATCTCATAGCCTCGCAGCCGCATGCGGGCATACGTTGCGCCACGCAAACCACTTTCCCCTGATATGGAAAACCCCGAGTTCCATCCCCTTGACTTCCACAATTTTACGAGCACCTTCCGGTATCTCATGAACAGCGCACACTGGATACAAGGTTTACTTTTTGCTTTGCCGTCTCCATCGCTCTGCTTCCCTTACGATACCAGTTGACAATGTTGTCTGCTTGCGCTCAAACAGTCGGTACAAGTTCATTGCATTCTCACTTAAAATCTTCTGACGCAGCTCTTTACGAATAGGCTGTAAGACAACTCTAGGATTATCAAAATCCCAATGCGGGTAATCCGATGAGAACATGATGTTATTATCTGCCCCCCATGCTCCGCGATATGTACAACGCGTCTTATCAGCGCACATACGGCGGCTAAGGTGCAGCAGCGTAGAATTATTCGTGCAACCAAGCAAGGGGCTGTCCGTGAAGTCATCCTTTTGTCCTGATAGCCCAACCGCAAACCCCGAGAATGCTGCATGATTGACATTCTCGGGGTTTTAGCATTGGCGTCAAACAAACGAAGCGCTAACACCACGACGGTTGACAGCAGCCGTCCACACTAGGGGAAAGGAAATGAGTAAATGATACATGATGGAATTTTGTTTTATAACGTAGAGCAATTGGAGGAATCGCCCCTGCTGCCAGGTTTACGTTTGAACCGTTTCCCTAGTGAAGTGAGGGAAAGTCTGGAGGGAGGAGGCTACGAACGGGGGAGACTGGTCGGCCGGGCATCGACCGGCTGCGAGCTTCGGTTTGTTTCCGAATCGCCCTGTATACGGATTGGTTTGTCGGCGGTAGATCAGGACGGAGACTTACTGGTCTACCGCGGCGATTATTTTCATTCCGTTATTAGACTAAAGCCGGCATCATCCGATTCATACAATTAGAGCGCCGCCGGAATTTGTTAAGGTACGGAGAGCGGAGCTAGCGGCTGGAAGGAGGTTTTCACCGGATGTGTGGCTGCTCCAGTTCAGCAGGAGCGCTGATGGAACCACTTTGTATCAAGCGGCCTATCACGGCATCGATGCATTCGGACATGAGGTGAGACCGCCGACCTCGGACGAGCTCCCCAAGGAAGCGATTATCGCATATGGCTCCTCCATTACCCAGGGAGCGGGAGCGACCGTGCATTCCTCTTCCTATATTCAGCAGCTAGGCCGAAGAACGGGAATGGACATCATGAATAAAGGACTAAGCGGCTCTTGCTTTTGCGAGCGGGGAATGGCGAATTACTTGCGACGAGCGGAAGGCTGGGGGACGGCGCTGCTGGAGTTGGGGGTCAACATGAGGGGCCGCGTCCCGCTTGATGAATGCGAGAAGTGAATCCGATACTTGCTGGAAGCTCTTGCCGAAGACCATTATTGTCCTGTCCATTTTGACTAATGGCGGCTACGTAAGGGCAGAGAAGGAGGAAATGGCTGCACCGACAAATGAAGACATGTCGGAATTGGTAGAAAAGCTGTGTCTTGCTTCTCGTCATCCTCGGCTTGTTTACATAGACGGGAGGAGTGTCTTAAACGATCTTTGCGGACTTACGACCGATCTGCTGCACCCCTCCGATTACGGTCATATGCTCATTGCCGATCATATAGCGGCGAGACTGGCAGCCGGCAATGGTATAAACGTTCGCGTTGACACTTTGCCGGGCGTGGAAAGCCCCATAGCTAGCTACAGTGGCGTCCACGCCAGCCATAACCCGAAAAAAGTCGGGTTATGAAGCCAGTAGCGGCGCTTTGGCCAGCGATAGCCCGAGAAAATCGGGCTAAAGAGCCGCGCGGAGCGGCTTTGTTTGCGATAGCCCGAGAAAATCGGGCTAAAGAGCCGCGCGGAGCGGCTTTGTTTGCGATAGCCCGAGAAAATCGGGCTAAAGAGCCGCGCGGAGCGGCTTTGTTTGCGATAGCCCGAGAAAATCGGGCTAAAGAGCCGCGCGGAGCGGCTTTGTTTGCGATAGCCCGAGAAAATCGGGCTAAAGAGCCGCGTGGACCGGCTTTGTTTGCGATAGCCCGAGAAAATCGGGCTAAAGAGCCGCGCGGGGCGGCTTTGTTTGCGATAGCCCGAGAAAATCGGGCTAAAGAGCCGCGCGGGGCGATTATGTACTCGAGCCCGAAAATTCGGGCTATCGGTCGTCCCGAGCAGCAGAGCCGCCACTCTCTCCAAAGTATGTGCATTTCTACGATACCCGCCTCGCCTTACCTGCAAGCCCATAGAATCGGCTACACTGAAAGCGCTGTATCCATGCTATAGTACAGAGAGAGCGGGAGGTGCGACAGGTGGGCAGATCCGTCATGAATCCACTAACGAAATTAAATATGAAGCAGCAGCTTATTTTGTTGTTCCTGCTTATGGTGAGTCCCGTCTTCCTGTTGCATTGGTACGGCAATCTCAAAGCGGAGGATTTGCTCAAAAATCAGGTGACGAACGCCTACGCCGAGCTGATCAAGCAGAATCACGCGCTGATTAACCGCGATATCGATACGATCGACAAAGTGACGGCGACGATTATCCAGCATCCTTCTACGCAGAAACTCGTGCCGAGCGGAGCAGAAGCGGTCATCGAGCGCGTACGCAAATACGATGCCGTCGACAAGCTGCTGGCGAGCCTGTCCATCCCGGTCAACGGCGGCGAAGCCGTCTACTATTCGTTGTACGTGTACGATCCGGAGGACTATTACTTCTTCGCTCCGAAGCGGCAGGTGTTGCAGACGGGCGTCTACTTCTTTAACGACAGCACGAAGCCGGAGTGGTTCGACGAGGCGGTAAGCCATAAGGGCAGCGGCTACATGGAACTCATCGACGGAAACAAAAATTTGTCTCGCGTCCAGACGCTGGCCTTCATTCGAGCGGTCAATAACACGGGAAACGGAGATCGGATTATCGGCGTACTTGTCGCGACAAACATGGAGAAGAAGGTGAGAGAAGCGCTGCATTCCGTGTCCCTGCCACAAGGACATCTTATGATGTTTACCGATTGGACCGGCCGGATTCTGACCTCAACGCAGCCTGAATTGGCAGGTACGATTGCCGAGATGCCTCCGGAAGCGAGCGTGGATATCGACCATGCGTCCTCCGGCACGATCGAAGCAATGACCAAGGATTCCATCTATATCGTCAACTATAGCCGGGTGATGAACCAGCGACTTATTTATCAAATTCCGGTGGGTTCGCTGCTCAAGCAGCAGAACGAGCTTAAGCGCGTCATTCAGTTCATTACCATTGCATATATGCTGTTGGGCAGCATATTCCTGCTCTACTTCTGGCGTTCGCTTATGACGCCGCTTCAGAAACTCGCGCAGTTCGTGCGCAAGTACGAGCCGGGAAGGCTCGTGCCGGAGACGCCAAGCCGGCGCAGGCACGACGAAGTCGGCGTCCTGATGGCCGCCATGTACGATATGGCCAGACGGCTAAATGCTCTTATTCATTATAAGTATCATATGGATCTCAAGCAGAAGGAGTCGCAGCTGCAACTGCTCTATCAGCAGATCAATCCGCATCTCCTTTACAATACGCTGGAAAGCATCTATTGGAAGAGCACGCTGGAAGGGAATACGGAGTCGGCGGAGATGATCAAGGAGCTGTCGAAGCTGATGAAGATCGGCCTCAGCCGCGGCCGCGAGCTAATTCGGCTCGAGGAGGAGCTGGAGCATGCCGGAGCCTACGTCAACCTGCAGCAGAAGCGGTATTCTTACGAGTTCAAGGTGATCTGGAGGGTGCAGGATGCGGCGAAGGGTATCCGTATTCCGAAAATTACGCTGCAGCCGCTGATCGAAAACGCCATAATCCATGGCGTCAAGCTGATGGGCGATGACGGGGAAATCATGATCACGGCCGCCGTCGAAGGGGAGCGCGTAACGATCAAGGTAGAGGATAACGGCTACAAGCAAGCCGACATTGAGAACATGGAGCGGCTGTTGTACGAGGAAGAAGCCGACCACACGCTGGGGTACGGCATCCGCAACATTCATCAGCGCATTCAGCTGCATTTTGGCCATTCATACGGATTGAGCTACCGAAGACGTGAGGAAGTCGGGACGGCTGCCATTCTTGTCTTGCCCGCCACGTACGAGGACCCGCTGCCCGGCACGGAATCATAAATAGAGTGAAAGGATGATTGCGGATGTACAATATTCTCATCGTGGACGACGAACCTCTTATCTGCGAAGGATTAACCCAGCTGCTCTCGACTTCGGGCATTGCGATCAAAGGGCTCTTTAACGCGCACAGCGGGTACGAGGCGCTGGATTATATTCGCATGGAGGATATCGATCTGCTCGTTACGGATATTCAGATGGGGTCGATGAGCGGCATCGAGCTGATGCAGCAGGCCAAGATCATTAAACCATGGGTACAGGTCATCATCATTTCGGCGCATGAAACCTTTCAGTACGCGCAGCTTGCCATCAGGTTCGGCGCCAAAGACTATCTCATTAAGCCGCTGAATAGCGAGCAGTTTCTAAGCTCCGTGCGGCATGTGCTGCTGCATATGGACAAAACGGCAAGAGATTCGGAGCGGATGCTGTCCGATCTTAACGACGGTTTTCGCATGCGGGAGCCCCTGCCCGTCCGAATGGAGCTGCTCAAGTCGCTGTTGGAGCCTCATACGGGCAATCGGGAAGCCATCATTGCCGAGCTTGCAAAAGGACACGGCATCGATCTGTCCGGGCCCTATTATGCCGTCATTAAGGCAAGGCTCGACTTGGAATCCGGCGGACGGACGTTGACGAAGAAGGATGACGAGCTGCTGCAATACGCGGTGCTCAACATAGCCGGGGAGCTGCTGGGCAAGGAGTGGGACTATCAGTCGTTCTACGATTCCGGCGGCACCGTCTGCATCATCATTCAGTGGACGGAAGCAAAGTACGGCGATTCCAGCGTCGACAAGGTCAATCAGCTGGAAATGATCGGGCGGAGCCTTCATTTTAACGTCGACAAGTTTCTCGGGTTCGGCTGCGTCGTCGGCATCAGCCAGATTCTCAAGGGGGCGGACTTTCTTGGCGTTACGAACGAACAGGGAGACAAGGCGATGCGCTGGAGCCGCCAGTTCAAGGATCATTACGTCTTTTATTATGGAGACTTCAAGTGGGGCGTCTATTCGGAGGAGGAGCCGACGGAGGAAGAGATCAACGCCCACAATAATCTGATCGTGGAGCGGGCAACCAGGTATATTAACGCGAACTACGCGCAGAAGGGGCTTACTTTGAACGAGGTCGCGCTCAAGAACCATGTCAGCCCGAATTATCTCAGCTATCTGTTCAAAAAAAACACGGGCTGCAACCTGTGGGAATACGTCATCAAGCTGCGGATGGAGGAGAGCAAGCGGCTTATTCAGACTACGGATTTAAGGCGCTATGAAATTTCCGAGCTAGTCGGGTATGAATCTCCGGAGCATTTCAGCAAAATTTTCAAAAAGTATTTCGGGGTGAGTCCGAGCGAGATGAAGAAGTAAGATCGCCTATCATACGCATAGATACGCACATGTGCAGGGGGACCGGGTTTCTCTACAATGGGGGTAGATTACCTATAGGAATGAGGGACCACTGCACATGGAGCAAACAACGGCAGTTCCAATGAACGGGCAGCACCAGCCTAAGACAAGGCAGGGGACGCAGCGTACGGGCAAGTATAAACGGTACTTATGGGGGTATCTGTTCCTTCTCCCGGCCGTTATCACCTTTACGCTGTTCCTGTGGCTGCCAATCTTCAAGGGCGTATTAAACAGCTTCTACATCGTCGATTTCGTCAAAGGCAATTCCTTTGCGGGCTTCGACAACTACAAGACGATCTTCGCCGACCGGGATGTCACGACAGCCGTAAAAAATACGCTCTATTATATGGGGCTCGCGCTTGCCATCGGTTTCTGGGTGCCGATCTTTATCGCGATCGCGATCTCCGAGATGCGAAGATTCCAGGGTTTCGCGCGCGTAGCGGCTTACTTGCCGTATGTCGTGCCGTTCGTCGTCCTGTACGGCGTATGGCGATGGCTGTACGATCCCGTCGGACCGATCAACGCCGTACTTAAGGCAGTCGGGATCGGGGGAATCAGTTTTATGGTCGACCGCAGCTGGTCGATGATCTCTATCGTCATTATGGAGACTTGGCAAAGCTTCGGCTCCGCGATGCTGATCTATCTGGCGGCTATTCTCAGCGTCCCCCGAGACTGGTACGAAGCGGCCGAGATCGACGGGGCCGGCATCTGGAGCCGCATACGCCATATTACGCTGCCCGCGATCAAGGGCCAGATCCTTCTGCTGCTCATGCTGCAACTGATCGCGACCTCGCAAGGGTTCCAGACGCAGTACGCGATGCTGGACGGCGGTCCCAACAACGCAACGTTGACTTACGCGCTTCTCATTGTCAAATATGCCTTCGTCAGGCTGGATTACGGCGTTGCCTCCGCTCTCGGAGTGCTCATGTTCCTCGCTCTCAGCATTCTGGCCATCCTTCAATACCGCATCAACAACAGAGGGGGCGTCGGCCAATGAAATCTTTTGATCGGGGCATAGTGTCCTCCTACGACCTCAAGAAGGGGAAGGTCAAAGTCGCTTACGCGGGCATGAATCTCCTAATCATCGCCATGATGTGCTGCATGGTCTATCCCATCCTGATTTCCTTGTTCAATGGTCTTAAGCTGAACACCGAAGTGAATTCGTTCCCGCCGACCTTCCTGCCGGAGGAATGGCATTTCGAGAACTACGCGAAGGCGTGGAACTACATCGATCTCCCGTTCTATTTTAAAAATTCGATGCTTCTTTTCGCCGGCAACATGGTCGTAACGATTCTGGTTCTTGGACTTGCCTCTTATGCGCTATCGAAGATGAACATGCCCTTCAAGTCGGGCATTCAATATTATTTCCTGATGACGCTGTTCATTCCGGCGACGACCTATATGATTCCGAACTTCATTAACCTGAAGGATCTGGGGCTGATGGGCTCGTTTGCCGCGGTATGGCTGCCGGCAGGCGCCAACGCGTTTTTCCTTCTTCTGCTCAAGACGTTCATGGATGGCATCCATATGGAAATATTCGAGTCGGCGCGCATCGACGGAGCTTCGGAGCTAAGGTGCTTTTTCCAGATCGCCTTCCCGCTGTCGATTCCCATCTTTGCGACATTGTCGATCTTCGTCTTCGCGACGGCATGGAACGACTGGTTCTGGCCAAGCTTTATTCTGAGCCAGGAGAACAAGCCGTTGTCCGCGGCCATTCGGGACTTCGTCCTGAACGCGCGCCGTCTGGATTTGAATATCCGGTTCGCTATATTGTCGATCGTAATGGTTCCTCCGGTTATTATCTTCTTATTCTTCCAGAAATTTATATTAAGAGGATTATATCTCGGAGGAGTTAAAGGGTGAATTTCATCAAATTACATGATGTGGTGGAATTATCAATGCGTAAATCTGCACATGATCGCAATAGGAATGCACATCGCCGACACGAACCTGCCTCCATTATGATGAGCATGTAGCCACAACAATCCAAATGAAGAGGGGATACACAACATGCGTAAATTGCAATTAACGCTTGCCACGCTCCTTACGCTCAGCTTCGCGCTGGTCGCTTGCAGCGGCAACGGCGGCGGAGGCGCCAAGCCTGCCACTGACCCGACAACCAAGCCTACCGATTCCGCCAGTACGAAAACGCCGGAAGAAGATATCAAATCGAAGAAGGTATCCATCAGCATCTACTACCCGACGCCGGATCGCGTGGAGGACCGCGCGCTGGAGGATGACAAGATCAGAAGGTTCAACGAGGTTTATCCCAATGTCGAGATCATCAAAAGCGATTGGCAGTACAACCCGAACGAAATCGGCATCAAGATGGGCGCGAACGAGGCGCCGACGTTGTTCAATACGTACGCTTCCGAGGGCAAATTTCTGGCGGAGAAAGGTTGGGCGGCCGACATTACAGAGCTGTTCAACAACTACCCATTCAAGGATCAGATGAATCCGGCGCTGCAGGATTTATTTACGGTGAACGGCAAAGTGTACGGAATCGCGCAGCGCGGTTATCCGACGGGCGTGGCCGTCAACAAAAAAATGCTGGAAGCGAAAGGCGTGACGCTGCCGGGCTTCGACTGGACCTGGGACGACATGCTAAACGCGGCTAAAGCCGTATCGGATCCCGCCGCAGGCATCTCCGGCATCGCGCCGATGGGCAAAGGCAACGAAGCGGGCTGGAACTGGACGAATTTCCTGTTCACGGCTGGCGGAGACATTCAAACGGCGCAAGACGGCAAAATAACGGCGATCTTCAACTCCGACGCGGGCGTCAAGGCGCTGGAATACTATAACAAGCTCAAGTGGGAAGCCGATGCGATTCCGCAGGACTGGGCGCTTGGCTGGGCCGATGCTGTAGGGGCGTTCGCGCAAGGCAGAACGGCGATGGTTATCGCGGGCCCCGACGGTCCGGTCGACCAAGGACTCAACCAAGGCGGCATGGCTCCGGAGGACATTCTCGTCTATCCGATTCCGGCTTACGAGAAAGGCGGCAAACATTACGGCGTATTGGGCGGAGACTACCTCGTCATTAATCCGAACGCTTCGAAAGACGAGCAGGAGATCGCGTTCTATTATGCAACATTCGACTATTTCTCCGACAAAGGATTGGAGTCGCTGGAGAAGAACATTCAAGAGCGCAAAACGGATAACAAGTACTATGTGCCAGCCGTGCTGCAATACTTCAAAACGGATTCCGAATACGGACAGAAGGTTAACGATCTGTTCAACAAATACGACAACGTCTACCAATACGGCCGGGAAACGCTTGATCTGATCGACGGCAAGCCGGAATCCCCGTACAACACGCAAGACTACTACGCGCAGATGACGAACGTCATTCAGGAGGTCTTCTCCAAGAAGGGCGTCGACATGAAAGCGCAGCTGGATCTGACGGCGAAATACGTGCAGGAGAAATATTACGATACGATCCAGCAGTAACACAACTATAAAGACAGCGGCAGCCCGGGGCTTTATTTCTTCCTAGGCTGCCGTTTTTTCATAAATTCGAAGGAGTTATTGCGGGCGGATGCCGCTCCAGCCGCTTACATCGCATTGCCCATATTTTTTGTCGCCCACAGCAACCACCGTGCCGTCGGATTTAAGGCCAACGGCATGACGACGGCCTGCCGCTATAAAAGCTTTGGGAATTGTCCAATTGACATTACTTATTAGAATCAACTCCATTTCGTTTCTGGATTCATTCGGACTAGGTTCAAACGTTTCTCGACATATCTTATGGCACTAGACATGCACCAATCCCTTGCGCATGCGCCCCGCGACGAAATATGATTTAATTATACTAAAGGAGCGTGATGCAATGGACATCAAATCGTTTTTATATCCCAAAAATGAGGTCTCTTACCTTATGACATCCTCTAATATGAAAGAAGCCATGGATAAATTGGAGGCGAGCCACTATACAGCTATTCCGATCTTGGACGAGAAGGGCTTATATTTCGGAACGTTATCCGAGGGAGATTTATTATGGAAGCTAAAAGACACACCGGGTCTCGACTTCGATACGATGCACGAAATTCCTGTCATCTCCATCAAAAAACGAATGAAAGTCGAATGCGTTGAAATCAACGCCGACTTGGACGATATGCTGGCGCTGGCGGCCGATCAGAACTTCGTTCCGGTCGTTGACGCCGATCGCGTTTTCCTCGGTATTATTCGCCGCAAAGATATAATCGCATACTATACCAGGAATATTGTGGATTAGTAGTGAAAAACTGAACTTGCGAATAAAAAGGCTGCTGTTCGACCGGCAGTCTTATTTTTGTTCTTAGTAGCGCGGATAAAACTCAGGGGATGTTCAACCATATTCGGACGGAAACGACTCCATGCGGACTTCCGTACAAGCAGCTCGCCAGGACGATGCATTAACTGATAGGGGGAATTACGGGGTTTAGTATGTGATCGGAATCGAGAGGGGGTTTGGAAGAATATGTCAACATTGTACATCAAGGACAGTCCGTTCATGGAGGGGTTCTCTGCGTATTTAGCCTCGCAAACGGTTTCCACAAGCGCGCAGCTTACGAACTGGGACTTGACGGCACCGTTTTTCGGCAGCCCTGACTTCAACGCAACTAGCGGCAATTATACAGTTCCCGTGACGGGCCGCTATTGGATTGCCGCTACGGTGAACTACTCGCTTAACAACCCCGTTACGCTGGGTATCGGCGGCTCAGTATACCCGAATTTTCAGGTCAGACGTTCTTTGCCGGTCTCTACTATATTGGTCAGCAGCCTTCTTCCGGTGCTTAATCTTAATGTTACGCTTTTGAATATTAGGGCGGTGTTGGGCAACGCCGGCGTTACGCTGGCGGGAGAGGCCGATCTGACAGCCGGAGACGTCATCGGATTATATTACGCGGCCAACGGCTTGACGCTTACGCTGAGTATCGGCTTGGGAGCCGTTAACGGAGTGATGTGGATCGTTCAGCGATTGACGTAGTCATTCTTTTGAGAGCGACTGTAAGTACAGGATCGGCGGTAGAAGGTGCAAAAAAAAACGAAAGCTTGTCGTTAGACAAACCTTCGCTGTACAGGAATATATAGGTTAGGCTCCAGCGGCAAGCTCCGACTTTGCTTTCTCCAGCATGGATGGCCAGTCCGCGAACTTCGTCTCGCGAGCAACATGGCGATTAAGCAGCTCCTCGGGGATCAACGACATATCTTCCGTCGACCAAGCCTGAAAGTTGCCTTTCTCCAGAAACTCTTGTATCGTTTTGCAATTCGAATATTGACTCATGAATGTTTCATTGAACAGCTTCCCCAGCGAGGCTTGTTCCTCCGGGTTTGCACGCTGGTCTTGCAGTTCCTTCAGCAGATCGTCGAACGACATAGGGGCTTTTCTTCTCAAATATGACCACTCCAATCTTCAATTATTTTCCGTCCGTATTGTCGGTTTTTTTCGTGCCTTTACTCTTGTATGGTTTGGGGGCGCCTGCGGCTCTGCGCTCGCCTGCCTGCCACCTGTTCCAGCCCTTCTTGCCGGTGCCTCGTCCGGTACCGCCTTTTCCCTTAGCTTTGCTCAGACCAATCACTCCGTATTCTGGCTGCCTTGACCAATCATTCGCTTCATTATATGTTATTGCTTCGAAATTAGCTATGTATACGTTGAGAACCTTCCTATCGGCGCCTAATATCAAAAAACTCGCAGCCTGCCCGCTCATGATACATAAGATCGCTGACGCTGGATTGCGTTACGACGGTTGTATCGTCAAACCGGACGATGACAGAGCTTCCGTCGACGATAAGATTGTCGCGGAAGACGCGAATGCGAGTGCCCTTCTCCAGTGCCTCGTCGAAGTCGGCATCGGTCAACAATTTACGGTTTAGCGACATGTTATCTCCTCCTCCAATCGCTGTCAATGTTCCGTTGTCCGCCGTGATCCGTTACACAGCTCCGTTCTGCCTCTAGTTTAATAGTGTACATGATCCGGCTTGATGGAACAACCTGTTTGTCATAGGTTCTGTCATTGCTTCTTTTTGTTTCGTTGGTGTTCGGAGGAAACGTCGTAAGGGCGGGTAAGGGACAATCCGTTTCTTTTTTGGGCGGGTTTTGCATAAGCTTGGGTATGGAGAAGGACAGGACGGGGGGATGGCGATGGCAAGATGGGGAAGAAGGAGTTGGTGGCAGCGATTCGGAGACGGGCTGTCAGGGCTTGGTACGGGCAGTTCATTCCGGCGCACGAAGACGGTAAGCTGGGGAAACGGGAAGGGCAGAATCGGGACGACCAAGCCGGGCCCAGGGAGCGGCGGCATCAAGTGGGGAGCAAGACCCGCAGCCGGGAAGCCGGCCTCAAGCTGGAAGCGGCGGAGGTCAATCTTTACATTCAGCTTGGGCGGTGCTGCAGGATCCAAGCGCCCCTCGCAGCCAACCGTATGGGGGACAAGGCCCAAAGAACCGCGGAGTCGCCCGCGTCTTCGCAAAAGGATGATTCTGTTATGGCTCCTTCTGTTCATGATCGTCTTCTCGATACCTTCGTTCGTGTTCATAGAACGCAATCTGCGACCTCCGCTTATGAACATCGCGAAGGTCAGGGTGAAGCAGGTAGCCACACAGGCGATTAACAAAGCAATCACGGACCAGGTGGCGCACAAGTCAGAGGCCGATAAACTTATCGATTGGAAGATGAACGCGGACGGCAAAGTATCCGGCTTCATGCTGAATTATGCGGAGCATATCAGCATTACGTCGGAGACGGTGCAGACGGTTCAGGCGGCGCTTAGCGAGATCAAGCATATTCCGGAACATATCCCGATCGGCCATGCCCTCGGCAGTGCGATCATCTCGTCGTTCGGTCCTACGGTCCCCGTTAAATTCGAGCCGGTCGGAGCGACGAAGGTGGAGCTAAATACCCGCGAACGGGGCGCCGGCATCAATATGGTTTTGGTGGAGGTGTATATTAGAGTCGTCGCCGAGGTATCCATTATTATTCCGTTCGATACTGAACCCGAGGTGGTCGAAACCGAAATTCCGATCTCGTATCTGCTCGTCGTTGGCGATGTGCCGATGTATTATTACGACGGTACGGGCAAGCCGGTTGGCGAATCCGCCGCTCAAGCGCCCAACATATCTGTCCCTCTGCAGCAAGGAGCGGGGGGCGTTACGGCCAAGCCGGGTGAAAGTGAAGGGGGTGCGGCAGATGAAGGAGCATTGCCAGGAGAACCTTCGGCTCCGGGAGGCCATAGCAACGGCGACTCTTCCCAAGGAAGTTCGTCGATTCAGCTGCAGTCGGAATAAGGGCGCTACCCGAAGGCATTGAACGCGAAAGGGCTTCCCATCAAATCATTATTGACTTTGATGGGAAGCTTGTTTGCGTGTGAAATATGAGCGACGTGAAGCCACTGTTGCTGCTTGCCTCACCACTGTTTCGGCTATCCGGCTTTTAAGCATTATCGTCAATCTGTAATGCCAGCGAGAAATTACTTCCCGCTCCGACGTCGTTGCCATTCCGCTTGTTCCCAGCGCTTAAGCATCGGATAAGGGTCGAAAGCCCATTCCAGAAGGCCGCGATCGCTGTAGACGCCGTAATGGAGGTGGGGCGGGAACTTGCCGGACGTACCTGGCTTGCCATAGCCGGAGCTGCCGACCCAGCCAACCACTTGACCGGCTTCGACGATGTCGCCGACATTAAGCTTTTTGTCGAAGCCGGAGAGATGCGCGTAATAATGGTAATGGTTGTTCAGATCACGAATGCCGATTCGCCAGCCGCCGTACTTGTTCCAGCCCTTGATCTCGATAATGCCGTAGCAGGTGCTTCGCACCGGGGTGCCGTGGCCCGCGAACAAGTCCGTTCCTTCATGGCTCCGTCTGCCGCCCCAGCCTCTGCGATCGCCCCATGTATCCCTGTAGGAATACGAAGTTCCGAGCGGAAGAGGGAAGGCGTGCTCGAATAGATCAAGCTTGCCGTAATGCTTGTAGATGGCAGCGAATTGCTCCACCCGTTGAACGGCGCGGTTATTATGGTAATAATCCCATACGCCAGCCGGAAATCGCATATCGACCGTGCCTTTTGCTCCCATAAAGGTAATGAGCGAATACAGCAGGTCGATGTCGCTCGTCCGTTCCGCGAGACCGTTGCCGTCTCCGTCCTTGCCGATCCCTTCGAAGAAACGAATGGAAGCAGGGGAGCTGTCATCGGAGTCAGGATTAAGCGGTCCTGCCCATCGCTGGGGCTCCACAAAAACTCCGGCTATTTGTCCTAACAGGGGGCGTGCCTTTGGCTTCGCTTTGGACATGGATCGTTCGTATTGATCAACCGCAGCAATCCAATACCATTCGACGCCGGTAACGTTGCTTAGTTGATCGTAGAGCTCCCTGCGTTGGTCGAAGAGATTGGCAGCGAGTTGTCCTTCCGCCGCCGCGCCTGCTGCCTGAGATTGGATGACAGCAGTGCCGGAGGGTTGTGTTTGTTTTACTGGGGCTGCCGCCGCGGCTCCCGTCGCGGGCACAGCCTGCAGCAATGCGGCCGCAATCAGCGCTGAGAGCGGGATGATGGCTTTCAATTGCGTCTCACCCTTTCGATAAGCATGAGGTCATAACGATAGTTTTTGCAGAACTGCCGTTTTTATCCCCCAACCCCAGCCTTCCGGATGGTTTGTTGCTGGAAATTACGAACATATGTGTGGTATAATGGCGAAAAATGACTTGGGAGGCTGATGGATCATATATGGCGAGCCGAAGGATAAACCGCTGCTCTGGAAGGAATCCGGCTGGACGGTCGAGGATTATTACAAGCTGCCGGAGGACGGCAATCAGTACGAAATCGTCGGGGGCATTTTAGAGCTTAAGCCTTCCCCAACAACGACCCATCAGCGGATCAGTCATCAATTAGAGCGTGTCATAACAGACTCTTGCGAGCTGGAGTATATCATATTGGACTCCCCTATCGACGTTATTTTATCGGAGAGCGAGACCAGACAGCCGGATATTCTTATGATTCACAGAAGCAGGGAACATATTATTGAAGAACACGCCATTGTAGGTCAGCCAGATCTTGTGGTCGAGATTCTGTCGCCGAACAGCGCGAAGCGCGACCGGACGATGAAGAAGGAATCCTACGCAAGATTCGGCGTCCCGGAATACGGGATTGCCGATCCAGCCAATTTGACGATCGAGCAATACGTGCTGAAAGAGCCGGGCAAGCCTTACGTTCTGCAGCAAGTATTTGGACACGATGATACCGTGACTTCGGAGCGGATCCCATGCGTGTCATTTTCTGTAGATCATGTGCTGAAGCTGGACAAGGGCAGACCTTAACGATATACAAAACGGAAGGAATCGCCGCCGACTTATATCGTTTTGCGATGGATCGCATTCGTATTAACTATGAATCAACGATCAATCTTGGAATGCTTGTCATTACTTTTTGCCAGCAGAGCGTGTTATAATAATGGCAATGCCGTAAACTTATAACGTAACGTGAAAGCAGGGAATGGATATGAGCGAACGCAACAAACGCGAGAAATTGCCAAAGCCGGACTGGCTTCGCATAAAATTAACGACCGATGGCAACTATGCCGAAATTAAAAATATGATGCGGAACAAGACGCTGCATACCGTGTGCGAAGAAGCGCGTTGCCCGAATATTTACGAATGCTGGTCGAACAGGACCGCTACGTTTATGATTCTTGGCGATATTTGCACGCGTGCATGCCGATTCTGCGCGGTCAAGACGGGTATGCCGACTGAGCTGGATCTGCAAGAGCCTGAGCGCGTTGCGGAAGCGGCGGAGCAGATGGGGCTGATGCACTGTGTCGTAACATCCGTAGCACGCGACGATCTAGCCGATGGCGGCGCGTCCATCTTTGCGGCCACAATTTCGGCTATCCGCAAGCGGCTGCCGTTCTGCCGGGTTGAAGTGCTTATTCCGGATTTTATGGGCAATTGGGATGCCCTGCAAGTTGTTATGGATGCCAATCCGGATATCTTGAATCATAATATCGAAACCGTAGCAAGGCTGTCGGATCGCGTCCGCGCGAAGGCGAAATACAAACGTTCTCTGGAGTTGCTGCGCCGGGCCAAAGAGATGAAGCCGAAGATTCCGACGAAGTCCAGCATCATGCTGGGCGTTGGAGAGCAGTATGACGAGATTATTCAGGCGATGGACGATCTCCGCGCCGTGGATTGCAATATTCTGACGCTGGGCCAATACCTGCAGCCTACGCCTAAGCATATGCCAATCGAACGTTATGTTCATCCAGACGAATTCGCCCAGCTTAAGATCGAGGGCAAAAATCGCGGTTTCCGCCATGTCGAATCGGGACCGCTCGTACGCAGCTCGTATCATGCGCACGAACAGACGGATTCCGCTCATGCGGCAATCGCCGCAGAAGAGAAGGGCCAGGCTTTGGAAGACAATATGGGACTGGGTCTGGATTCCTCATCGGGTTCCTGCGCAAGCGCAGCTTCGGGAGCGCTGGCCTGAGCCAATTAATCGTTAATCGACGCTGAAGCGGGGGGTAACAATGGCATTGATTCATATCGGGGGCAAATCGTACGAGCTCATGCACGAAAATCGCAATGGGTGGAATCCCGAGGCGTTTCGTAACAGGTATAGCGAAGTATTAGAGCGTTACGATTATATTATCGGCGACTGGGGTTACAACCAGCTCCGATTAAAGGGTTTCTTCCGCGATGGCCATCAGAAGGCGGCCAAGGAGAGCAGCTTTTCGGGCGTATCCGATTACATTAATGAATATTGCAATTTCGGCTGCGCGTATTTCGTTCTGGAGAAGAAGCAAGGGGGTAATCACGAGCCGGATGCGGATGATCTGGATCTTAACGTGGATCCCGAGGCTCCAAGGCTGGCGGGCTACGATCTTCGTGCAGCGGTGGAATCCGCAGCTGCTTCTTCTACTTCGGAGGCCGATCAGAGTCATGAGATGGACAGACAGGTCCCTGTGAGAAAGGATCAGCATGGCGGAGCCCGGCATCGGAGTCATAATGGCCACAACAATCACCATGGCCAAGGCGGCAAGGGACAGCCTTCATCCCGCGGAGGACAAGGGCAGGAGAAGGATTCTTCTACCGAGCCGGGAGAGAACAAGCGCCGTGACCGCGATCAGTCCTTTAGGAAAAACAATCGCAATCGGCCTAACGATCACCGCGGCAAGAAGCCGGTTAAGGTTGCTGGGAGCGAATCAGCCGTTATATCGGAAGGCCAGAACCACAAGCCGCAGCAGCCATAGAATAAAAAGATAAAAAGACGCCGGGTATCTCCTCGAAGGAGAGTACCCGGCGTCTTTTTAAGTCATGTCTATAAACGCTTCGCGTACGCGGTTCCAGAAGGTGAAGGCGCGGTATCGCGGGAACGTCACCTTGCGAGTCGATACGCTGCAACGGATGGAGCGAATGTCGCTGTGCATCATGTTGACGTGGTCCACGCTGAGTTGAATTCGCTGCTCCTTCTTGGATATGATGTCGCAATGATGGTGCTTGGGCAGCATGACGGAGGAGCCGAGCGTCCGGAATACCCGATTATTGATGGAAGCAATCTCCGCAATCTGAAGCGATTCGATGGACGGATGGACGATGGCGCCGCCCAAGCTCTTGTTATAAGCAGTGCTGCCGGATGGGGTTGAGATGACGATGCCATCGCCCCGGAACATCTCGAACAGCTCGTCGTTAATATTGATTTGCGCGACGAGGGTGCCGTCTACGCCCTTCAAGGTAAATTCGTTAAGCGCTACGTAATGAAGCGTCTCGGTGTTTGTTTCCACCTCGATCTGAGCAAGGGGATAACGAACGAGCCTGGGAGTCTCCTCCGCCATTAATCTGACGAGCTCCTCGATTTCATCCGCGTTCCAGTCTGCGTAGAAGCCGAGGTGCCCTGTATGTATGCCGATGAAGGCGACGTCCGCGATATGATCCACGTGCTTGTGGAAAGCCTGGAGCAGAGTGCCGTCTCCGCCGATGGAGATGACGAATTCGGGTCTCTCTTCATCCAGGACGAACCCTCTTGCGGCGGCAAGTGCATGGAATTGTTGGACCAGCGATTTGGATAAAGGGTCCCCTCTGTCGATTACGGCGTATTTCAAGTCGCGTTCTCCTTCCGAACTGTCAGTACTTTGATGATAGCGGAAATCGCCCTTTATTTCAACGATATGACAGGTTATTCGAGATGATTCGCCGCGTTAAAGCGAGGGGCCGAGGAAACCCCAAAGCAGATAGACCATAATGGCCGCCAGGAATGCATGGAGCAATCGCGCTATAAGGAACGGCCGGTACCTCATGGTTGTCCGGCTTACGAGGCTGGCAACCTGTGCATGAACCGATAGTCCCGCCCAGGATAACACCCAGGCCGCGATCGCGGCCTGATGCAGCAGACCGGTTCCGGCCATGCCTGCCGCACGCGCGCCGAGCGTCACTTCGAATAAACCGTAGACGACTGCGTCCGCGAGGGCGGGAGGCAGACCTGCCAGTCCCAGGACAAGTCGGAGCCCTTCGGACAGCGCGGAGACAAGTCCCGCATGCGTAAGCATCTCCATCACAACCGAAAAAAACACGACGAGTCCGCCTACGACGATCATCAGCTTGAGCGCGGATTGCACGGCATCCTGCAGCAGTCTGCCCATGTCGCGGCCGTCGAGCAGACGAGCCTCATGCATAGCGTGAAGGGCAGAATAGAATCGGCTTCTTTGCCTTGTCTTCCCTCCTGCGACAGAAACAGAGGGCGACGGATCTGAATCTCCCCTTGCGGATGAAGAGGACGTAGAAGCGGAGACGATGGGTTTCTCGGCGTAGGGCTCGGATGACCCATGGCGCTTGCTGCCGATCTCCTCGCTCCTGCCGTGAAACCGCATGAGCAAGCCGACCGCGAAGCCGCTGCCGTAATGCGCGGCCGCAAGCACCGGCGCCAAGGCGACATTATGGAAGAAGCCGACCGATACGGCCCCTATGAGGAAGATGGGATCCGAGGTCGTCGTGAATGCGACAAGACGCTCGCCTTCGATGCGCGTAATAAGTCTCTGTTCCCAAAGTTGGGAGGTTAATCTTGCTCCGACCGGGTAGCCTGACATATACCCCATCGCAACGACGAATCCCCCAATGCCGGGAAGTCGGAACAAAGGGCGCATCAGCGGATCCAGCAGCTTGCCAAGAAAGTGAACGATACCCAGTCCAAGCAGCACCTCGGAAATCACGAAGAAGGGGAAAAGGGCAGGGAACAGCACTTGCCACCAAATCGACAAGCCACGCAGGGAGGCATATATAGTTTCGTTGGGAAAGACGGCCATGAGCAACGCGATGAACAAGGCTGACATCGCGGTCAAGGACAGCGGGTGGATCATTGAGCGCAGCATCGTGTGTCTCCTTCCGACGGGAGAGCCTGTACGGACTCCATACCTACATATATGTTAGGAGTGGGACATCCATAACTATTGCAGAATGTTACAGGAATATTACAGTTTGTAAACGCTTGCGATTTTGGTTTTAAACAGCGTTTTTTATGGTACAATAGAATCATCCTGACACGCTTGGAGTGATGATCATGAGTATTATCGCCGGCATTCTCGTCTGCGCTTTTGTCTACGTCATCAGGGAGTCCATTGCGGCACCGGCAGAAGAAGAGTACGAATCGTATCAATGAGATGCTGATCCACATAAGTCTTAAGTCCCGCGGACGCGGGCTTTTTTTTGTCCTTTTTTATTTTTGATGTGTTATAATACTAATTACCTACAGTTTGGAGATGGTTTTGACGATGAAGAGGAATATTAGCCTCTATGAGGCGGTAGGCGAAGCAGAAGGTATTAGGACTATAGTCGAGTTGTTTTACCCCAAGGTGCAGGCCCATCCACTGATAGGACCGCTATTTCCGGAGGATATTAATCCCGTCATAGACAAGCAGTATATGTTTTTATCCCAATTTCTCGGGGGCCCAAGCCTGTATTCCGATGAGCACGGCCATCCGATGATGCGAGCAAGGCATATGCCATTTCCTATTACACGTCGCCATGCGGAAGCGTGGCTGAGCTGCATGCGCAGCGCGCTGGAAGAAGCCGGACATACGCAAGAGCTGCGGGATTTACTGATCGAGAGGCTGTCGGGACCCGCGTATCATTTTGTAAACACATCAGAAGAGGAGACGTGAATTCTCATGGAACCGCTATATGAATCCAAGGTAACTTGCATTTGCTGTGAAACGACTTATACAACATCCAGAGTTCGACCGAGTTTCAAGAGGGCATCTCGCATGGATTCAGATTTCTGCGGTTATTACGAGAAGGGCGTCAACCCGGACTTTTATGTCGTAAAAGTATGTCCGAGCTGTGGTTATGCATCGACGGATAATGGCTTTGAGCGTCTAAGCGACAAGCAGAGGAAAAGCTATTACGATGTAATCGGATCGAACTGGAAGGGACTTCAATACAGCGGTGAACGGACCGGCAGACAAGCGATGGAGACGTACAAGCTGGCTTTGCTGGCTGCGCAGGCTACAGGAGCTCCTGACCGTATTCTGTCGGGCTTGCTGCATCACATCGCGTGGTTATACCGTTACGAGGGGAACGTCGCGCAGGAGAAGAGGTTCCTCGCATTCGCGCTGGAATCCTACATCAAGGTGTACGAGTTGGAAGGCAACAGCCTGAACAATGCCAGACTGATGTTTCTAATCGGAGAGCTGAACCGGAGAATCGGAGAGTGGAACGAAGCGGTTAAGTGGTTCTCGCGCGTCGTCAGCGACAAACGAATTATGGACGCTGCCATGATTCGGGCATGCCGGGAGCAATGGCAGCTTATTCGCGAGGAGATGGGGCAGCATGACGGAATCAAATCCGAGGCGGTTGTATAGACAACCACGGCAGCGGCTTCATCGCCTTAGCTGCGGAGACAGCCTTGCGCCGTCAGGACCCTGATCGGCGCAAGGGACTGTCCGCGAGCAAGTAGTCTCTGTCCGCGTCAATAATGGTCATGCTGCCATGGCAGCAAGGAAGGATCATCAGCCTTTTTTTGCCGTCGCGTATGAGCGGCAGTTCGCTTGGCTTAAGCAGCAGCAGCACGTTCTCGGCGTCGCAGAACGGACATTCGGCAACATACAGGTCGCCCATCATGTTCTCGTAGGGCCATGTGTTCTCAAACGGAATCATCACTGCGGCTTGGTCTCTCCTTTGTCCGCTTCGGACTTGGCCAGCTCGGCAAGCTTCTGCAGCAAGATATGCCTTGGCATATGCATCAGATTCTCGATCGGGACATTTAGCTCCTTGGATAGCTTTATCGCCGTGTCAGGTGATATTTGCAATGGTTTAGACATAGTTTTATTTATCCTCCAATTTGATATATTACTGTTATACACCGACGGGCATGCTTCTAGCAAATGAATTGCAGAGGCCGCCCGTTTTTTTTGTGTTCAATAGGATGATCCTGCGAACGGGGTGTCATCGTTTTTGTCATGCCTGTCATGGAATGTTGGAATCCTCTATACGATTTCCCATGTGTTTGCTACACTTTTGAGAATAGCATCGAACAAGGAAACGATAAGAGGTGACTGAGCCCGTGATATCCATTATGATCGTCGACGACCAGCGTTTGCTGAGAGAAGGGCTGCAGACGATACTTCAATCGGAAGAAGATTTGGACATCGTCGGCTTATGCGAGAACGGAATGCAAGCAGTGGAGCTGGCGTCGCGGCAGCAGCCGGATGTTGTGCTTATGGATATTAAGATGCCCGTCATGGACGGCATCGAAGCGATGAAAAGATTGAAGCGCGAACATCCTTCCATAGTGGTGCTTATGCTGACGACCTTCGCCGAAGACCGCTTCATCATCGACGCGATGGCCGGCGGAGCGGATGGCTTTCTCCTCAAGGACATGCCGTCCAAAAAAATCGTGCAGACGATACACGAGGCAATGAGCGGCGCCGTTATGCTTCCGGCGCCTATCGCCTCGAAGCTGGCCGCCAAGCTGTCCGTCTTGTCGGACAGCAGAGCGGACTCATTCGACGAAGACAAGCTCAAGGCGAGCGGATATTCGTTCACGGAGCGAGAACGCAAGATCATTATGCTTATGATCGACGGGTACAGCAATAAGCAGATATCCTCCGGCTTGTTCATGAGCGAAGGAACCGTAAGAAACTATATTAGCGTCATCTACAACAAGCTCGGTACGAGCGATCGTCAGGCAGCCGTTGCGCTGCTAAGGAAAATGCTGCTTGAGGATTCGTACTGAATGTTGACGCAAAGCGACAAGCAAACCGTTTATTGCGGCTGCGCGCCCAATCGCAACTCGCTCAGGTCAAGAAGGGCGGCAAAAAACGCCGCATAAGGAGCTAACTTTGCATGCAATTACTAAGGCAACGTCTATCCTTTCTGCCATGGCTGCTTGTTTGCGCCGTTGTCATAGGCACATTCCTGCCCATGGTGCTATTGAGCCAGTCGAGCCGGATTGATGGGGGAAGAGAACCTTTCACTGTACTGTCTCTGCACTGGGAGGTCGCTTTCGGGGAGTCATCGCCGGAGAAGGCCGAGTGGGTGCCATTTGATGAAGCCGCCAAAGCCAAGCTCGACAATTATGAAGGCACGGTGCTGTTGCAGCGGCCCTTGCCCGATCTGCATTGGAACAATCCCTATCTGTACTTCTCGATGATGAATAGATTCGAAGCATTCCTGGATGGCGAATCTATCTACCGGTTCAATATGGATGGCAAACTTCGTTATATGAGTCCCACGCGAATGATACATGCGGCAAGCATACCATCGGATACTCCCGGCAGGCATCTGCTTATTCGGGCGGAATGGGAAAAGGCAGGGTTGCTGGGACACGACCTCGTCATGATGGGCGAGCTGGATCAAATTTTATTCATCTCCATTGTGTCGGAGCTCGCATTCATCGTATATTCCATGCTGGGAACTGCGGCCGGAGTTACGGGACTCGTGCTGTTTCTCAGAAGGAGGGAGCGTATCTACGGGTGGTTCTCGCTCTTCTGCCTGGCTTCCAGCTGGGGGCTGCTGCTAACTTGCCGTACTCTGCAATGGTTCGTTCCTATGAGCAGTGCCTACCATTGGGGGCTGCTGCTCACTCCATTAGCGATTTGGGCGTGCATGGGGTTCTATACGAATGCGCTTAACGCTGGAAGCTTCCGTTATGTCAAGTTCGCGCATTATGCGATGGGTTTTTATTCGGCTGCAGCGATCTTGATCGCGGCTGCTGCACCAAGCATCTTCCACCAATGGGTCGGGATGGGCGAACTCTTTATTGCGCTCGTCGGCTTCGGCACGGTGACTTATGCACTGGCGCGTCATGCTTACGGATCGCGAGGGGAAACGACACGGCTGGAGAAACGCTGGCTGCTGCGCGGGTATTGGACGTTTACGATGGGGTCGATCGTCAGTATTATTGCGTTTATCTTCCCCCTGCCGCTAACGAGACTTATGATGGAGTTCCCCTATCTGTACAGGGTGGTGGAGGGCATGCTGCCCAATGTATTTTTTTTGTTTCTGATCTGTACGGTCATGGTCATCGTGGTCCGCGTGCGTCAGGTGCATTTGGAGTCGGAGTGCAACGCGGCTGAGCTGCTGGTGAAGAACAGGGAGTTGGAGCAATTCCATCGTAATCTGGAGAAGCTGGTGGATACCCGAACCTCCGAGCTGGAGCGGGCGAACCGGACGCTTGCCGTTACATTGCGGGAGAAGGCGGAGACGCTCGCGGAGATCTCGGTGCTTGAGGAGCGCAATCGTATCGCTTATGAAATGCACGACGTCGTTGGTCATACGTTAACCGCCGCAATCGTTCAGTTGGAGGCGACCCGCAAGCTGACCGACCGGCAAGGCGGAGTTCCTCAAGAAAAGCTGGATTTGCTTGATGAGTTGGTGCGCAAAGGGTTAAACGATATCCGCAAGACGGTTCGGCTGATGAAGTCGGACGAAGAACAGCCGCTGTCGCTGGAGGCTTCTCTTCGCGAACTCATTCAGTATGCGGAGGACACGATGGAGGTTAAGGTGGAGAGCGATATTTCGCTGCCTCGCGAGCTGTCGCTGGGCAAAGTAACGGAAGGAGTTTTATGCCATGCGCTGCAAGAGGGACTGACGAACGGCATTCGCCATGGCCGAAGCTATCGCTTCCGCTTCCGTATCGCGTGCGAGGAGAACGAGCTCCGGTTCTGCCTCTCCAACGATGGCGAGCCTTACGAACAGAGCACCCCGGGCTTCGGGCTCAGCTCCATGATGGAACGGGTGGAGCTGCTCGGGGGCAGCGTGTCTGTACGGGCATCCGCTGGTGCGGACCGCTTGCCTGCAGGATGCGAACTCGTCATTACCATTCCTCTGAGCTGATTTTGGGCTGGTTGGAGCATGTTAAATAATGTTTGATGTTGACGACAGCCGCTGGCTGGCTTCCCGGGATGGGATGCCGACCGGCGGCTGTTGCGCGTTTAGGAGAGTGATCGAGACTCGGCATAGCAAGCCACTTCGTGACACGTATGACAAAAACGATGACGGATTGTAACTACTGGGATTCCGGCGATTCTTTTACACTGTGATTGATCAATCCAAGACTTGCCAGTGAAAAGGAGAATGAACATGGAAAGAGGCATAAGAACCAAAGGGATCAGGGCCATCGCGCTTGCGTTAATGGCGGCGCTGCTGCTGGCGCAGATGGCTATACCGGGAAGTCGAACCTTCGGCTCGGGGAAGGCCTTAACCGTATTTGACGATCGTTTGGGAGAGGGATTTAGCAATAACAGCTGGTCTGGCGTCAATCTGGAAGAGACGGGAACGGTACGGGAAGGGTCTAGATCGATCCGGTTTTCGGCTGGCCATGGAGAGGCGGTCTACCTTTACAAGGATCGAATCATGAATGCCAGCGAATTCGAGGAATTTAGCTTCTGGGTGCATGGCGGCGGAAGCGAGGGGGCGGCGTTCAAGCTCGTATTTACTCTGGGCGGCGGAAGCATCGCCGAGATGGATTCCGCCAATTTGCTGCCGGAAGGTGTGCCAGGGAACGAATGGGCCAAGGTTACTGTGCCGCTCGCGGCTTCGGGCGTAACAGGCTGGATGGACGGCATTTTGATCTGGGGCGGGGGAGCGCAGAGTCCGATTTACTTGGACAGCATGGCTTTCACCGGCACGGGCACTGGCGGCGGAGGACAACAGACGGGTCAAGAACCCGGCGGCGGAACTGGAGGTGGAGAACCTGGCGGGGAAGAGCCGGGGCCGGTGGAGCCTGTCGAGCCCATTCAGGGGGTCTATCTCTATGATGATAGGCTGGCCGACTTCATGGTGAACTACAGCTGGGGCGAGGTTGTACTGGAGCAGCAAAAGGTCAGACGCACGGGCGAAAACGCTATTCGGTTTGTCCCGGACGGAGATCGGGCTCTGTACCTGTACAGCGGCAATTTGCTGACGGTCAACGAATATGAGAAGCTGCGCTTCTATGTTAACGGCGGCGCGGAGGGCGGCCAGTCCGTTAAGCTGGCGCTAACGGCAGGAGGAGTGGCGGCGGCCGAATATCCTCTGGAACGCTGGATTCCGGAGGGCATTCCGGCGAATGCCTGGACAGCGGTGGAGATTGATCTGGCGGAATTGCAGCTGGAGCACCGCCTGTTCGACGGCTTCCGTCTGACAGGAGGAATTGCAGGGGGGCAGCCGGCCGTGTATATCGACGACATTGGCGTCACGTCAAGGCAAGCGGCGCAGGCCGTTGTGGCCGAACTGCGGCTGAGTCATCCTCAAGTCGTGATGATGCCTGGCGAAGAACGCCAAATCCATGCCGAGACCTTCTCCATTTCCGGCGACACGTCGATCGTGACGGATGACGCGGAATGGTCCGTTGATCGACCGGATCTCATGACAATCGACAATGGCAAGCTGACGGCGCTGGGTGAAGGCATTGTAAAGGTGAGCGCAAACTATCGGACTTTTACGGCCGAAGGTTATGTGCAGATTACCGAAGTCGAGTCGCGGCCCTTGTATACAGATGGATTGGCAGAGGGATACCGCAACTACAGCTGGCATGAAAAGGACTTCGCCAATACGGAGCAAACGCATAGCGGCAGCCGTTCGATCAAATTCGAGCCGGACGGCTGGGACGGCGTCTGGATCAATCGCGAGCAGAAGCTGAACATGGAGCAGTATTACGGCTTCGAATTTTGGCTGCATGGCGGCGAAGAAGGCGGGCAGGCGCTTATGTTCCATGTATACGACGGCGGACAGTCGCGAGGCGTCGTACATCTGGGAGAATTGCTGCCGGACGGCGTTCTGACAGCGGGGCAATGGACGAAGGTGACGGTGAACCTGGCAGATCTGGGACTGGATTCCGGCACGTTTGACGGTCTTATCCTGCAAGCGGCCACCGAAGCCGACCAAGGAACGGTTTATATCGATGATATCGCGCTGCTGGCCAATCCGAATCCGGGACAATTGCCGGAGCCGGAATTGCCGCGCATCTCGATAGACATCGACCAGTCCTCGGAGCGCAAGCCGATCAGCAACGATATCTACGGCATTAATTTTGATGATAATTATCCAACGGACTCTGCGCTGTCCTTCCCGATCGAACGGTGGGGCGGCAACCAAACGACGCGATACAACTGGCAGCTTGATACGGCTAACCGCGCGGACGACTGGTTCTATATCAACTACCCTTATGACAACGACGAACCAGAACTGCTGCCTCATGGCTCGACCTCGGACAAATTTATCGATCGGGTGCTGGGACGAGGCGATAATGTGCTCATTACCGTACCTACCATCGGCTGGACGCCGAAAGACAGGACGGTGAGCTATGGGTTCTCGCAGCATCTGTACGGCAATCAGATTCGCTGGTCTCCCGATCTGCGGGATGCGGGCAATGGCGTGTTGGCAAGCGGAGAGCATGTCACGGGCAACGATCCTGGCGATACGTCCGTTCAGGTAGGACCGGAATTCGCGACAGGCTGGATTAACCACATCGCGGGCCGCACGGATGACAAAGTGCGCATGTATGCCCTCGACAACGAACCGGAAATTTGGCATGTGACGCATCGCGACGTGCATCCCGAGGCTCCGACCTATGACGAGCTGTGGGACAAAACGGTGCAATACGGCTCGGCGATCAAGGCAGCCGATCCCGATTCGTTGTTGTTCGGCCCGGTAGCATGGGGCTGGTGCGGCTACTTCTATTCCTCCGCGGATATGTGCGCGGACGGTCCGGACCGTCAGGCTCACGGCGGCAAGCCGTTCCTGGAGTGGTATCTCGATCAGGTTAAGCAGCACGAAGCGGATACAGGGACAAGATTGATCGATTATCTCGACATTCACTACTATTCGCAGGAGCAGGCCGTGCCTTCCGAGGACGAAAGCCCTCTTGCGGCCAAACGGCGCTTCCAGGCGCTTAAGACGCTGTACGACGATAATTTCGTGGATCAATCCTGGATCCAGCAGCCCGTTCGCCTTATACCGCGGATGAAGGAGATTATTGCGGGAAGCATGCCGGACTTGAAGCTGGCGATTACGGAATACAACTTCGGCAATGGAGTGGGCATCACGGCCGGTCTCGCGCAGGCAGAGGCGCTTGCCATCTTCGGCAGGGAAGGCGTTGATCTGGCTACGCGCTTTGGCAACTTCCGCGCAGGCACGCCGATCGAAGATGCGTTCAAGCTGTATTTGGACTACGACGGCAAAGGCTCCTCCATTCAAGGCAGCAGCGTAAAGACAGGTTCTTCTTTGTACGATGCCGTAGGCGCGTACACGATTGAAGGGGAGGATGGCAAAACCTATATGCTGCTTTTTAACAAAGACACCTTGTCGAGAGATATCGAGCTGAATACCGGCATCAGCACAGGAGCCCAGGGCGAAATCTATTCCTTCAGCGCTTCTCAGAGGCTCGGCAAAACGGGAGATATTGTGATCGGCGGAGAAGGCATGCTGTCTCTGAAGCTGCCAAAGCGGTCCGCCACGCTGATTGTCATTGAACCATCCTGATCAGAAGGAGAGCGATATCATGCAAGCATACGATGTCATTATTGCGGGGGCCCGAGTAGCGGGCTCCACGCTCGCCTACGAGCTGTCCAAGTCAGGTTATAGCGTTCTGTTGCTCGACAAGGCGACGTTTCCGAGCGATACGTTGTCCACGCATAATTTTCTGACGCACGGCATGGCGATGCTGGAGGAGATGGGGGTGCTGGATTCGTTGCTCGCATCGGGCACGCCGACCTACAGCCGAGCTGTCATTCAGTTCGATGATGCCGTTATCGACGGCCAGTTCCCGGAGGTGAAGGGACGTCACGACTGTCTTTGTATCAGAAGGACGGTACTGGACGATGTTTTGTTCCGCCATGCTTCGAACAGGCCGCGAGTATCCACGCTGGAGGGTTTCCGAGTGACGGGGCTTCTGTGGGAAGGCGGTGCGGTTGCCGGCGTGGAAGGAGTTACTCGCGCAGGAGAGCGCATGAAGTTTCCCGCCAAGCTGGTGGTCGGAGCCGACGGACGCAACTCCGCGGTCAGAAAGCTGGCAGGAGCCGAGACGCTGATCTCCGTGCCCACCGATTTCGCTTCATACATCGGCTATTACGAGAACTATCGGCAGGAAGGCGAATTACACACCGAGCTGTACAAGGTCGGCGACAAGCTGGGAATCGTGTTCCCGACCGGCGACGGTCTGCATGTGGTGGGGATCATGTTCCCGCTTGCCGACGAATACTGGATGTCACGATTTAGGCAAGCGCCCGGGGAAGCGATGAGCGCAATCGTTCTCGACAGCTTCCAGGGCACGGCGATAGGGGGCAGGCTTCCTAAAGCATCGCTTCACGGACACGTGAAGGGGCTGCTGGGTTATGACAATGACTGGCATCGAGGCATGGGAGAAGGATGGGCGCTTGTCGGAGATGCGCTCACTTTTAAGGATCCCGCCGTTGGGCAAGGGATGCCGGATGCCATGCTCAGCGCGCGCCTTTTGGCGGGAGTGCTAAATGGGTATGAGGGCCGCTGGGAGGGACATTGGGACGTTATGTCGGAAGCTTACCAGAAGCAGACGGAGGAGGCCATGATGTCCCGCTTCCGTATGGCGTGCCAATTCACCAAAAACGTGCCGTTTACGCCGGAGGAGCATGATGTGAACGGGCTGATCGCTGCCAATCCCGATGCGACCGCGGCATTCCTCGGCATTTATAATCATGCGGTGGAGCCGGAACAGTTCCAGGGACATGTGATGCGGTTAATAGAGCAGAATCGATGAAACGCAAGTGGGTTTATATTTTGAAGATAAGCGTAGACATTACGATAGTTGAATTTGCATAGTGCTGGGCGTTTACGCCTCTGGAGCTGCTCGATTGAGAGCGGGGCCGGGGGCGTTTTTGTGTTTCAACCATAGGAAAACATCCTTCACATTGAAAAATCTAACAGACACCATCGACGCTATTTGTCCGATTTTCGACCTCTCCCCAATCTAAAGGACAGGAACGACGTTATTTGATCATTATGGAGCCAACTTGCTCAATGATAATTCCAATAAGGTCGTATAGGAGGACGTCGATTCATTGTGTGCAAAACTGGAAATTAAGCTGCAATCAATCGCCGGCAACCTGTTAACGGAAATGAGGGCCCTTATATCGAGCGATTGGCGTGATTTTAAAATCCAACGGAACTCTGCGACGTTATTCGTGAGAAATCCAGGCAAATCGCGAGCTTTTGCCCATCATAAGGGCTGTCAGTTCCATTAGATTTGCGAAGTGCGGCTTTTTGCTGAAATAACGCCTCTCATTTCCGTTGCAGTTCAGTTGCTCCCGTTCATTTCTTTCCGGACACTCGCCCACAATTTCACCTTTGCACAATTAAATAGATAACCTCTTTATGTCCTTTAGATTTTCGAAAACCTAAATAATCGAAGAAAAACGTCATTTATGTCCAATAGGCGGTGAGTGATGGGACGTTTTTGGGGTTTTTGAATCACCTTCAGGTGATTTTGTTCCTCGTATTGTGCGGTAAAAGAATATATGATATATTATTTCAAGTTAATTAAGACACAAATATAGTTAATGTGACTCATAATAGGGAAGAAGGGGAGAACGATTCAGCTTACTTCCAGACAGTTAGAGCTTCTGGATCTCGTCAAAAAACATTCGCCTGTTACAGGCGAACAGCTTGCGGAATATTTGGGCGTGAGCCGGCCGACGCTTCGATCGGACTTGTCGCTGCTTGTCATGCTGGGCATGCTGGACGCGAAGCCCAAGGTTGGTTATTTCCTCGGAAATACGTTAAGGACGGCCGGAGAACCGCTGCCGAGATTCAACTCGATGAAGGTGAAGGACGTGCAAGGGGTGCCGGTAAATATTCCGGATACGTTATCCGTTCACGATGCCGTCATTATGTTGTTCACGGAGAATGCGGACACGCTTCTCGTTGTTACGGAGAACAAGCGGTTTGCGGGCATCATTACCCCCAAGGATCTGCTAAAGATCACGCTTGGCAATGCCGGTGCGGCCTCTATTCCCGTCAGCATGGTCATGACGCGATATCCAAATATCGTGACGCTGTCGCCGGACGATTCTGTGCTCGACGCCATTCGCAAAATGTCGCTTCATCAAGTGGACTGCCTGCCCGTTACCGTCGAATCGGATGATGGCGCAGGACAACCAATCGTAACGGGCTGGGTGTCCAAATCGAATATTATTCGCTTGATGGCGGAACACGCGACATCTCAGGAATTGGGGGAGCCTGGTTTATGAAGCAACCATACATCTATGTCTGTTCGGACGCGGTGGGGGAGACGGCGGAAGCTGTTGCCAAGGCGACGCTCAGACAATTTTCGACCGAACATGTCAAAATAAAACGTTACGCACATATTCGCACGGAAGACGAAATATTGCGTATTATTGCGGAAGCCTCGCTGACGGGCGGCTTTATCAGCTACACGCTCGTGCAGCCGGAGCTGCGGGAGCTGATGCGGGAGGAAGCGGTGAAGGTGGGCATCCGCGCGGTCGATGTCATGGGCCCTATGATGCAGGCGTATGTCGACACCTTCAACGATCTTCCGCGCAGGCAGCCTGGGCTGCTCCACTCGATCGACGCAGAATATCATAAGCGGATGGAAGCCATTGAATTTGCAGTCAAATACGACGACGGCAAGGACGTATTCGGTCTGACGCAAGCGCAGGTTATTCTCATCGGAGTGTCGCGTACCTCGAAGACGCCGCTTAGCGTATTCCTGTCGCACAAAGGCATCAAAGTGGCAAACCTGCCCCTTATGCCGGAGGTGACGCCGCCCGAGGAGCTGAGGCAGGGGCCGGGGAGAATCATTGTGGGGCTTACCATGCAGCCGGATCATCTGCTGCATATTCGCACAGAGCGGCTAAAGGCGCTGGGCTTGCCGTCTACGGCGCAATATGCCTCGCCGGATCGGATTCGGGAGGAACTGGATTATGCGGCTGGCGTTATGGAGTCGCTGGATTGCCCGATCATCGATGTGACGAACAGAGCCATCGAAGAGACGGCCGGCATTATTTATGAATGGCTTGCGAAATAAATGTCAATACCTATGAATAAAGATGGAGGGGTAGCAATGGATCGAACATTTGTGATGGTAAAGCCGGATGGAGTTGCCCGTGGATTGACGGGTCATATTGTTTCGAGATTCGAGGAGAAAGGGTTCAAGCTGGCCGCGGCGAAGCTTATGCAACTGGATCGTATGGTGGCCGAAGAGCATTACGATCATCTGCGCTCGAAAGTATTTTTCGATGAGCTGGTAGATTTTATTACATCCGGTCCCGTATTCGCGATGGTGCTCGAAGGGAAGGACGCGGTTAAAAACGCGCGGTCGCTTATCGGCGCCACCAATCCTTCCGATGCGCTGCCGGGCACGATCCGCGGCGATTACGCTATTGATGTGGCCAGCAATATTGTCCATGGCTCCGATAGCGAGGATAACGCGGAAAGAGAGATCAGCCTCTATTTTCATTGATCATAAAAATGAAAATAGTTGACGTATCACACTAGTATATGGTAGATTCTTAATCAAAGTTCAATACCACCAGCGGAAGCACCGCAATGTTGCAGCAATAGGCTGCATGCATTGCGGTGCTTTTTGTGTTGCAGCGGAGTTTTGGCGGTGATAGCGCTGGAGAAGAGGAGAGGATGGGATGAACAAGCTGCAATTGGCCGTTGCGGTCAAGGAGAAGGAGTATCTCAGAAGGCTCGCTGACTACATCAGAGGGAGCGTCTATGCGGCGAGATGGCAGATAACGGCATTCACGAGCGTTAACTCGTGCAAGCGGTATATGAAGCAGGGCTTCAGTATCGACATCATCGTCGCGGAGCGGGAGTTCGCGGATGAGTTGCGTCGCTCAGCGCAAGGCGTGCCGGTTGTTTTGCTGAGCGATCGACCGGCTTCTGGCGAAGGAGAACTGGAACTGTATCGTTACCAAGCGCTTCCGCAGTTGATGAATGCACTGGAGAGAATATGTATCGACGGTGCAGGAATAGAGCGTTCAGTTAGTCTGGCAGCTAATGGCTTGAGGGGCTTGGCGGGAACGGAGCGAACGCTTGTCGCAGCCGTGCATTCGGCAGCAGGCGGCGTTGGCAAGACGACGGTTGCGCTCCATCTTGCGGCTGCGGCCGGAGCCGCTGGCATGCGTGCTTGTTATGTCAATCTGGAATGCTGGGACACCACACGGGTCTGGTTTGGAGACGGCAGACGGGAGGAAGCTGGCGCGGGTCTATCCGATCTTCTTTATCTTGTGAAGTCGGGCAATGCCGTGACACGCGAACAGTTGGAGAGCTCTCGCAGGTACAACGCCGTGCTGAAGTGCGATTATATGCCCGGTTTCGCCAATCCGGAGGACAGGCTGACGCTAGGCGGCGAGGATTATGCCGGGCTTGCTGCGGCAATATCATCGAGCGGAGGCTATGATCTGCTTGTTCTGGATATGGATGCCGGATGGTCGGAAGCGCAAGTTTCATTGTTGCGGAAGGTCGATCTCGTCTACGAAGTCGTAAGGAATGATCGTTCTGTTATCGACAAGCAGCGGCAGGCCATGTCCTACTTTCGGCAAGATTCAGAGGGACGTTGCGGAGACCTGTGGAAGAGATGTCTTCTCGTATGCAATGGCGGCTCGCGAGCAGTAGAAGCCGACGCGTTCGGGGGAATGACAGGACTGCTAAAGGAATCTTCCGCATGGCTGCCAGAGGTGCCGGAATGGCGCTCACAGGGCTGCTCGCCCCTTGCATCCTCGTCTTATCTGGCCGCAGCCAGTCTGCTGGTAAAACGATTGATGTCAGAGGGAGATCGCAGACGTGCCGCCGGATGAAAGTATTGCGGAGCTGCGCAGCCGTATTAGAGCATCGATCGACTTCACCGCTTCCATTACGGATGAAGAATTGCTTCGCAAAACCGAAAGCGTCGTTTTTGAGTGGCCTGAGAGCCGATTCCTTTCCGCGGCGGACAAGGTCAAGCTGGTCAAGCGGCTCTACCATTCCTTTCGCGGACTTGATCTGCTGCAGCCGCTGATGGAGGATCCGCTCGTCAACGAAATCATGATCAATGGCCATAAGGATATTTTCGTAGAGCGGCAAGGGGAGATGACGAAGCTGCGGGAGAGCTTCGAAAGCGAGGAGCGGCTTCAGGATCTCATTCAGCGTATCGTGGCAGGGGTCAATCGGATCGTAAACGAATCCTCGCCCATAGTAGACGCAAGGCTGCCCGACGGCTCGCGTGTTCATGTCGTGCTGCCGCCAGTCTCGCTCAGCGGTCCATGTGTGACGATCCGAAAGTTCCCGGAACGCCCCATGAGCATGAAGGAACTGGTAGAGAAGGAGTCTCTTACGACGGAAGCGGCTTTTTTCCTGCAAGAGCTGGTAGAGGCCAAATACAACATCTTTATTAGCGGAGGCACCGGCACGGGCAAGACCACATTCCTTAACGCCTTGTCGCAACATATTCCGAGCGAGGAGCGGATCATCACAATCGAGGATTCCGCCGAGCTGCAGATCGCTTCGGTGCCTAATCTGGTCTCGATGGAGACAAAAAATTCGAATACGGAAGGGAAAGGAAGCGTCACGATTAGGGAGCTTATACGCGCATCGCTGCGCATGAGGCCGAACCGAATCATTGTAGGCGAGGTTCGCGGCGAGGAGGCCATCGATATGCTGCAGGCACTCAACACCGGGCATGAGGGTTCTATCTCCACCGGTCACGGAAACAGCGCGCTGGATATGATGGGACGCTTGGAGACGATGGTGCTTGGCGCCGCCGAGCTGCCTCTGCCCGTCATTCGGGGGCAAATCGCTTCCGCGATTGACATCGTCATTCATCTAAGCCGCGGCAGAGACCGCAGACGCCGCGTGATGGAAATTTGCGAGATGGGTGGCGTCGAGGAGGGCAGAATTACATTAAATCCACTATTCGTAAGAGGGGAACCTGAGGAAGGCGCATCTGCCGGACATTTGTTGCGGACGGAAGTTCCGCTTGCGAGGACGAATAAGCTCAGGGCCGCAGGGAAGGAGGCGGGTCTGATCTGAGTATATCGGCGAGAAGCAAACCCCGGAATCTAGTTAATAAGATCATGAGCTGGTGCGGATGGAGGGACGCCAGCGCGCGCGAACAAGAATGGAATCAACACGATAGAAGGACGATTATGACGGATTATACGGAATACGAGATGAACAGAAGGGAGGTAGTAACGTCCGTCCTTGGAGGTTCGGCTATGCTGTTCGTCGCTTTATATTTGTTTTATCATTCCGTACTTTTATCCCTGATAGGAGCTTTGGCTGGTGCCGCGGCTCCAAGATGGCGGCGCGGCTTCCTGCTTCGCAGGCGGAGAGAACGGTTGAAGATGCAATTCAAGGAGCTGTTGTTTTCCTTAACGTCTTCGCTCGCCGCGGGACGTTCGGCAGAGAATGCGTTCCGGGCTGCTTGGGAGGATTTAAGTCTGCTTTATACCGAGCCGAACGCGGATATTCTGAGAGAGCTGCGAGTAATCGGCCATCTGTTGGATCAATCGATTCCGCTTGACGAAGCTGTCCGAGACTTCGCGAGGCGTGCCGGCATCGACGAAATAACGATGTTCGGCGATACGCTGAACGCATGCAAACGATCCGGCGGCGATCTGCTGGAGGTTATGAGACGAACGTCGTCGATGATTGGCGAGAAGATGAGCGTCGACGGAGAGATTGCCGTGCTGCTGGCGCAGAAGCGATTCGAGGCGCGGATCATGATGGCGGTTCCTTTTGTTTTTCTCGGTTTTCTGGGATGGGCTGCTCCTGATTATATGGCCCCGCTGTACAGCGGCTTCGGGTATGTTCTCTTAACGATTGCATTGCTGCTGTTAGGCGGATGCTTCTGGCTTATACATCGTATTATGTCTATCGAAATGTAAGGAGTGGATGGCATGCTGGCAGCATCAGCGACAGGTATGGTCGCGATATGGTTATATCTGATCGGTGCGGCGGCGATAAAGCAACTTTTGAGTGCGATCCGATTGAGAAGAGATCCCTCCGGGGGGTGGCAGGAGGTCCTGCTGGCAAGACCCTTCCTTCGTGTTCTTGCATTGGCGGAGCGTCCCGAGGTGGCGAGACTCCGCGTCGAGACGCTTCATCGCCAGCTGATGGTGCTAAAGGGTGTCTCGTGGTCGGTAGAGCAGACAAGATCAGCGGCGGCGCAGTCGCTTGGACAGGCATATGGAGCTTTGACGGCAAGTTTGATCCTGGCAGGGTTCACGGGCGAACCGGTAATGTCCATGATGGGAGCCGTCGTGGCCATTGTGCTGGTGCTGCGTCGATTTGTGGAAGCGGATCGCGAAGTAGAGCGCAGGAGGCGAGCCATCATAGCGGCGCTTCCGGATATGCTGGCCAAGCTGACGCTGCTCGTCGGCGCGGGGGAGACTGTGCAGGGCGCATTCGCGAAATGCCTTAATGGCGGGCCTGGATACGGGGACAGTCCGTTGCATAGGGAATGGCGGCATGCCGTCCTCTCGCTCCAAAACGGGCAGTCGTTCGGCATAGCGATCGAAAGGCTGGGCAGAAGCTGCGGCGTTCAGGAGGTTGCCATATTTTCGACGGTTATCCTGCTGAATTACCGCAGAGGAGGCGATCGCTTCGTGCTGGCGTTGAGAGAATTCTCGTATTCATTATGGGAGAAGCGTAAGACTGCTGCGCGTACAAGCGGCGAGGAGGCTTCGTCGAAGCTGGTATTTCCGCTGGTCGGCATCCTGTTTATTATGATGGTGGTGGTCGCTGCGCCTGCGTTTCTACTCATGTCCTGAGATCGAAATAGGGGTTGTTCAAAAAGTCCGCTTTTGATCACGAAGTATGCCACGAAGTGTACTCGACATCGAATATTGAATTCAGGCGAAACTTCCGGTGCTCACGTAGCTTCCACTACGCTCCGCTCCTCAGTTTCTACCTTCAATCAATCTTCTCGGTGCTGAAAACCGAACTTTTTGAACACGGTCTAAGGGGTTTTACATTTAATCAAGATAAGAGAGGGATGAGATCGAATGAAAAAGCTGACAGCGGGATGGAGATCGTTCTGGAGGAATGATCAGGGGCTGGGTACGCTCGAGATCATATTGATTATAGCCGTCGTCATTATTATCGCACTGTTGTTCAAGGACTGGATTATCGAGCTGATCGAGAACCTGATGGGCAAAGCGGACGATGAAGCCAATCGCATCTTCGAGAATTAACAGGCTATGGCGACGTGAGGAGGGAAGCTTCAGCTTGGAGTCGGCGATGGTGTTTCCCATGCTGTTCATTCTGATTTTCCTATTCCTCTTTATGGGCATGTTCGTCTACCAGAATGTCGTTGTGAGTTATACGTCCGCCGTTACGTCGGAACGGGCTGCTTTCGCTTGGGACAACAGTCATCGGGATCCGAGATCGGGAATATTGACGGAGGCAGCCTATGACGGGTTGTATACCGAGCTTGGAAGCGATGGCGTAACGGGGAGCCTGTTCGGATTGATCGGTCATTCGGAGACGGTATCCGTGTCGTTGCCATCCGGGCGAACGGAGGGAGCAGGGAGTGCCCTTGCCGTAACCAAGCTGTACCTGGCTTCGGATTGGATTGCTGCAGCAGGGCTTTCGTATTCGGGCGAGGTGACGCGGGTCAACGACGGACTGTTTAGGCTGGTGCGTACGAAGTTGGAGAAGCCGATCGGTTCCAACGTATTTCGTTCATGGGGCAAAGGCGAATTTGTTGATCCGACGGGACAATCGAACGCTCTGATTACGGCTCCTGTCGATTTCGTACGTCATGTCGATTTGGCGCGTTATTATGCGAAAAAATTTTCTGGCTCGTCAGCAGGCAAGGCGACTTCGAAGAAACAGGCAGGGAAAGTGCTGTCATCCTATGGGGGAGGCAGCCAGCCTTAAGAGAATAGGAAGCGGTTGGAGGATGGAAGCGGGTATGCGACATACGATATGGCGATATTTAATTGACAGGGAAGATGGCACGATCACGATATTTGCCGTTATTGTCCTATCATCGCTGTTGTTGTTCTTCGGCACTTTGATCGATTACGCGCGAATTGCGGCAATGGGGCTTATGTCCGAGAACGCGGCCAGAACAGGCGTCCGTTCCGTTTTGTCGGCATACGATTCCTGGTTATACGAACGATATGGATTGTTCGGACGTGGCGGCAGCGAAGGCGAGGAAATATTCCGGGAGGTTCTCGAAGGCAGTCGCGGAGAGGAGGCGGCTGCTGGAGGTTTTGGCCTGGTCCGTACTCGGCTTGAGGATGCCAAGCTTCATACGTCGCATGTGCTGGGAGATCATGACGTATTCGCAAGACAAGTGCTGGAAGAGATGAAATATAAGGCTCCAGTCGATATGACGCTGGAAGTTGTGGCCAAGCTTGTTCCGCTGGGAGATTCGCTGCGGGAGAGCGGCGAGACGTTCCATACGCTCGACGAGCTGCGCAAGCTGTACGAGAAGCGAGAGAAGCTGCTGGAAGATGTACTGCTGTTGCAGGAGCAGGCGGCGGACATCGTAGCTGGAAGCGAGGTTCTTCCGCTTGTGCCTGCCGGGAAGGCTGCTTTGAAGCTAGGCAGTAACTCCGTCCATAAAGGAACGGTCCAGTCGCTGCTGGAGCGATTTGCCGCTTATGCCGGACAGGTTGGACAGGATGACGGAGCAGATGAGCCGGAGAATGGGGACGAGATCGCCTCATTCGAGGAAGAGGCTGCTTCGTTGGCTGGGCGGCTTCGCTCGGCAAGCGCGGCATTGGAGCAAAAGCACGCGGAGCTGTTATCCCGTGCGCGACGACAGCTGGAGCAGTCGGAGGCCGTCAACGACGAGATGATCCGCATAAATAGCCGTACTGTTTCTCCAAGCGGGTATGACGGAGTTCGCGGGAAGGATGTGCCCGGCGCAGAGCCATACCCAGACGCAGGGACGGCCGCTTCCGAGCTGGAGGAGGTACGCAGCAGCGGCGATAAACTCATACGGAATGAAGGCTGGTGGAGTTCGTACCGGCAGGAGCTGGTTGATCAAGAGACGAGCGGCAAGGGGATCGCAAGCCAGGTCGAGCAACTGCTGTCCAGGCTGTCCAGTGCGATGGCTTCGCCGGGATCTGCCGCAGCGACAAGGCTGCTGAATGAAGGCGTGACGGAGATACAGTTGGCCGTTAAGCACTATGAATCGGTCTATGCCGGACAAGCTTCGTTATTGGCAAAACGGAAGACGGAGCTTGCGGATGCGGATATGAAGAAGCAACTGAAGGAAACGGAAGCCAAGACCGCTGCAGCTTGGCAGAATGCAGGCAGGCTGTTGAACGGTCTGGCCGGCATGCGGGATTTGCCGGAGCATCGGGAGCTGTTCCAATCGGTGAAGTCGCGTTACGAGGACAGTCTGCTCTTTAATCAGAAGCAGCAAGAGGACGGGAATAACGACGGAACCGGATGGTCGCAAGCCAAGGATGCGAATCAAGCGGTGGAGCGCTCGACAGGGCAAATGGAAGGATTGTTTGCAGGGATGTCTGACTTGCTGGCAAAGAGCCGCGATATGTTCTACTACGGGGAATACGCTTCGGACAGATTCAGCCACTTTGCCCCTCAACAGCTGCTGGATCTAATGGAGGATCGGGACATCGAAGGGATCGCGGAAGCAGCCTCCTTCCACAATCAAGAGATGGAATATTGGCTGTATGGATTCCATGATCCTATAGGCAATCTGATTGCCGCATATGGAGAGCTGTTCGGCGTCAGACTGGCTGTTCGTACGATGGAAGGCTTGATCGTGAGCAAAAATCTGGGGCACCCGCTGTTAATATTGTCCGGGGCCATACTCTATGGGTTGGAGAAGACGGCGGAGGATATGCTGAGCTTCGCCCGCAAAGGAAGCGCGCCATTATCGAAATATGCGAAGGTAGAGCTCGGCTATCTGGATTATTTGCGATTGTTTGCTCTTCTGCATGGAGGCAAGGAGGAGGAAAGGCTGTCCCGAATGATCGCCGTCATCGAGCAAAATAGCGATCTGGTGCTGGCGCAGGTACCGTCAGGCGTTACAGGCGAAGCGTCGATCTCTATAAAGCTATGGTTTTTACCCGGAGCAACGAAGCTGATTGGCAGGCTTGGTTTGTTGAAGGGGAGGGTGAACGATGGTCGCTTCGAAAGCTCCGAGACGGTGGGTTGGTCGTACTGAACAAGCGAAGATTTTGAAGCTGTTTCTCGAATTGAGGGGCAGAACGAATGGCTCCATCGTTGTCGAGGCGGCGATCGTGCTGCCGCTTCTGATCTTTTTATTGATGGCTTTCGCGCTGCCCATCATGCTTTGCACGGCACAGATGGCGTTGCATGAGACGGCTTCGCAGACAGCCCGCAGTCTGGCTTCGCATATATATCCGGCTGAGCTTGCCGTAGATGGAATCGCCGGCAGCGTAACGGGAGCAGAACCGTCGCATCCGGCGCCGGCTGCTTCTAAGGATGAGCTGCCGAAGTGGAACGAAGTCGCGGCCGAGGCGGCGGAATGGCTGCCTGGGCCGGCTGGCGAGCTGGCAAGCTCGGCGCTTCGCGGCGATTGGGGACCGCTTGTAGATCTTGCTGCGACAGAGCTGGGACGCGGCACCATCGAGCCGCTTGCCCGAAGGTTTGCGGCGGAGACGGTCCTTCGTCCGGAACGACTGAGATTGGCCAAGCTTATGCTTCCCGATCTGGTTAACAAGGATGACGCTTATCTAACCGTTGTTATTCAATATGAATTCCCTGTCAGGATGCCATTGCTGGGGAAGAAAATCGTACTGAAGGAACAGGTTCGCGAGCGGGTTTGGATTAGCGATGCGGTGGCGGCTGCCTATGGCTCGAAGATCGGTGGAGACGGTAATGAAAGCCCACATCTGCAAATCGTCTCCATTACGCCGACTCCGCTTCGCCCCGGTCAGAAGGCGACCGTGACCGTACTGACGAATCCCGGCCAACCGGTGTCATTAGGCGTTATGTACAAAAGCGGCGCCAGCAAGGCGAAGCATCTTGGAGATGCCACCGCGGATGGAGAAGGTTTTGTGTCCTGGACTTGGCATGTGTCGGGCAATACAACGCCAGGCATTTGGAAATTGACCGTGACTGCGGAAGGGGAGCATGCGGCATCCAATGTGTCGAAACATTTTCTGGTCGAGAAACGAAACCTGGGCGATTAGTTTCATTTCCTTCGTTGTACAAGAAAGGAGGGCCGACATGAGCACAAGCTTTGCTTTAGCAGCCTTTTTGTTGCTGCTGCTTGCGGCGTTTATAACCGACATGAAGTGGAGAAGGATTCCGAATTGGCTCACGTTTACCTTCTTCGTTGCAGGCTTGTTGTATCATGTTTCGATAAACGGTGTTGCAGGGCTCGCTGCCGCGAGCTGGGGGGCAACGGCGGGATTTTTGCCTTTGCTGCTGCTATATGCACTTGGAGGCATAGGAGCAGGAGATGTCAAGCTGTTTGGCGCGGCAGGCGCTTGGATTGGCGTCGGGACCGTTCTGCAGCTTATGATGGCCTCCATAGTGTGCGCAGGGATCATTGGTCTTCTGTTGCTCGCAGGACGAATGCTCCCTTCGGTTGCGATAAAAAAAGCGATCCGTTATTTGACCGAGTCGGATGCTGTTGAGTCAGGCGTTGGCGTTGATGATTCAGGTACTGATTCAGGCGTTGCCGAGAAAGCCGGAGCAGTTCGAATTGGCGAATCGGCCATTGCCTTAAGTCATGAGAAGAGCTCCAGGAAAGTCCGCTCACGCCTGCGGATGCCCTTCATGCTTGCCGTTCTGCCAGCTGTTGCGCTGGTCTGGCCTTCGCTTGCGTAACATCATGTTATTGAAGAAAGGGGGGATCGTGTTGAAGCCGTATCGCATTGATTTCGTCAACGGGCGAGGCCACGAGATGACGCTCGACAAGGATGGTGGCATTCGCAGATCCGAGCTGGACGAGCTGGAAATCAACATGCTGAGATCGCAAAACGTGCCTTGCCTGCTGCCAATGGAATGGATGGAGATGGACGGGAACGTCACGTTCCGTTATGCGCTGAACGGCAAGAAGATGCTGATCCACAGGCTGCAGCAGCAGCCCCTCGCGATGGATCAATTCTATGGTTTGCTGCACAAAGTCGTTTCCGGATTGTTGGAATGCAGAGATTATATGCTTCGGCCGGAAGGATGCATGCTTGGCGATACCTTTCTATTTGTCGGGGAGAATATTGAAGACGTTTCGTTTGTTTATGTGCCGCTGCATGCCCGCGAGGAAGAGAGTGCGGCTGGTGATGATTTATTAGCGATGGTAGCCAGATGGTCTGCTTACATCGAGCATGTGGACGGAGAAGGCTTGCAGGAAGTGCTGAAGATGTTCGGCGGCAATCGATGGCCGCTCGAAGAGCTTAGGGAGCTGATGATGGAGAAGCTCGGCAGCAAGCATCTGTTGCCAGAGGCGGCGTCCGGCAATGATGGGATAACAAGAGGACATGAATTTAAACAACACTTGGATGATATGGGCGGCAGCACCCGTAACCGAATGCAAGCTTCCCGTATATTCGAGGACAGCGCTCCTGAACGGGAGGATTCAATGCACGGGCGGGGACGCGGCTATTCATCCATTACAACTAATGAATCTATTGAATCTTGCGATCAAGGCGAGGAGAGTTTTATTGAAAGCAGCGAAGCGGCCGCCAAGAAATCAGGAAGCCAGCGCTGGCTGATTGCATCGGGCGGGGTACTGGGCACGGCATGTATTTGGCGATTCGTTTATCTTGGTTATAGCACAACGCAGACGATGCTCGTAAGCCTTGGCCTGACCGTCCTGCTATTGGCCGCCGTGGTATGGATGTGGAGAAGGGGAGCCGGCATGCTGCTGGAACCGTCTGCACCTGTGCCGGAAGGGGAGGACATGTCAGCCTCGTTCGAGCTGCATTCTGGTCCTTTGCGTACGGGAGAACGTTGGCGGACAGGCGACTCGCCTCGCGAGTCATGGAGCATGCAAGACGAAAGCGATCGCAAGGACGGCGTGACGACCAGTTCGCTGGGAAGCTATGCATTGCCTCCTCAAGTGAAAAAAGCGGAGGACGAGCAGCGGAAAATGGACGATCTGCTTGCCCCGACGACTGTCCTGGGCGGAAAGGATGCCGACCAAGCGAATGATGGCGGAGGCTACGCTGCGGAAGATGTGCTGCTAAGACGGCGGTGGAATGGCAAGGAAGAGGTGATTCCGATCTCGTCGGAAGTGTTTCGAATCGGGCGAGGCAGCGGAGGCGATGGCTACGAAGAGAAGGCGGACGGGGTATCGCGCTTGCATCTGGAGATTGTGAAAGAGCAAGGCTGTCATGTTGCCAAGGATTTGGGGTCAAGGAATGGGAGCCTGCTTAATGGGACGATGATGGTGCCTTACAAATCCTATCCGTTAGCTGTCGGAGATACGATACAGTTAACGGGAAACAAAGGACCTGCCTATCAGTTCGGCAAGGGCTAGAAAAAGCCAGCCCAGGGAGGGCTGGCTTATTGGGAAACGAGAAGCTGCGTGAGCGCCTGTTCCAGCTTGGGATACCGAAAGCGGAAGCCCAGCTTGGTCGACTTGACGGGAAGCGCGCGTTGTCCGTCAAGCAGAAGCGTAGACATCTCGCCGAGCCCGACTCGCATCAGTCCTGCCGGAAGCGGAAACCAATGCGGCCGTCCGATCGTTTTTCCGACTGCCCTGCCGAATTCGTCGTTGCTGACGGGTTCGGGAGCAGAGGCATTGACAGGACCTTTTATGTCGTCATTATCCAGGCAGAACAGGATGAGCCCGATCATATCGTCGATATGAATCCAGGAGAGGCCTTGTTTGCCGGAACCGACGCGGCCTCCAACGAACAATCGGTAAGGAAGAAGCATCAACGGGAAGGCGCCTCCCTTGCGGGCGAGAACCAACCCTATTCGCAGCTTTACGAGACGTTTCGCGGGAATGGCGTCTGCCGCCTCTTCCCAACTGCGCACGACCTCCGATAAGTAGTCGGTCACGGCCGTCGGGCTGTCTTCCTCGAAAACTAACGTTTCCGAGCTGCCGTAGGCGGATATGCCGGAAGCATTAACGACGACGGAGGGGCCATCTTGGAGCGAACGGACGAGACGTCCGACTCGCGCCGCAGCCCATTTTCGGGAATCCATGATACGGGCTTTGGCCGACTTCGTCCAACGTTGGTTAATACTCTCTCCTGCCAGGTTAACGATGGCGTCTATTCCTTCCAGGATGGAAGGGTCCCGCTCCAGCATATCCCAGGTTGCGTAACTCGGTCCGGAGTCGGCGGGTTGCTTCGCGGCAGCACGCCGTGTAATAATCCATACCGTATCGCCACGCCCAATCAGAGCATTGGTCAAACCTTGTCCGATAAACCCCGTCCCGCCCGTTATTGCAACCTTCATCCCCCGTCACTCCCCGGCCGTTATTTGGCTTCGATCTTCGTCAGCCACAGCTGCTTGATGCCTTGTTCGCTGTCAATGACCTTCTCCGTATATTCGAATGCGACGGGCGCTTCCGATTCAAGCTCATTGATCGCGGGAGAAAGCTCTTCCGTAATGCGGTAAGCTGCAGCTCCCTCATCGGTTCTGATTTCAATGGAATTGGAATCGATCAGGCCGGTATAGATTCCCTCGTTGCTAATAATGATATCGGCCGGAGCGTCCGGATCCGTGCCGGCCCCTGTAGTAGGAGCGGACTCTTCGGGCTGCTTCGTCTCATCGTCGTCGCCGATAGAGCCTGGATCCTGAATCCCGCTCTCCTCAGGCAATTGGTCATTAATACCGGGCTCGGGCGAGCCGTTCACGTTTTGACCTGCGTTGCTATTGTTGGCGCCGCAAGCCGATGCAGTAAGCATGACGGCCATTAATAATGCGGCTGCTCCAGCGGTCTTTGTTCTGCGTTTGTTCTTCATGGTTGAACCACCTCCTACGATAGTAAGACGAACGAGCGGGTGGCGGGGTTGCATAAATATGTCTAACCGGACATGACGACACTGAAACAATACATCTATTGGCGGTTAGTCGCCAAGTGCGTCAGCACTATTTGTTAATCAAATGTTCGTAAGGTCTGTAGTCGATGCCTTTGCGTTCCATGAACGACATAAGGATCCGATAATCGCGCTTGGGCGTTGCGCGTATGTAGCCCTCAATACAATGCTCGCGCGTAACGGTCTTCGCTCCGTGTTCGATTGCGACTTGACCGATCTTGGCCGCGATGGAATGTTTGGCAATGTCGCGGAAGGCATTAGGCACCGGCGATACCAGCTCATCGAGGAACTGCTTCGACTCTTCGCCCCACATGCTGCGGCTGCGCTCGACCCAATAATTCTGCCAATCCAGCTTGGACTTTCCGTCCCTCATCGGGAGCACCTTCAGGAACTTCCGGAACATGAAGAAGCCGCCAACGGACATGGCTATAACCATCACGATCGCCCAGAAAACGATAAAATACATAAACCAGCTTGGCGTTCCGTTCATACCTTATGTCACCTCAATAATGAATTATAGCGTATTCGTAGATTTATTTCGACATTCCTTGTAAAATAAGGTTTGATCAACCGAAAGGGGCGTTCAAGCCAATGTTGAAAATAGGTTCTCACGTTTCATTCTCGGACAAGGGTCTGTTGACTGCAGCCGAAGAGGCAATCTCGTACGGTTCCAGCACGTTCATGATTTACACGGGGGCGCCGCAGAATACGCGCCGCAAACCCATCGACACATTATACATCGAAGAAGGCAAGGCACGGATGGAATCAGCCGGGATCGGCGAGATCGTCGTGCACGCGCCGTATATTATCAATCTAGGCTCCTACAAGGATGATACGTTCGAGCTCGCCGTAAACTTCCTGCAAGAAGAGATTCGCCGTACGGACGCGATCGGCGTCCGCAATATCGTCCTTCATCCAGGTGCTTACACAGACAAGGATGCGGAGTTTGGCATCAACAGGATTGCCGAGGGATTAAACGAAGTACTCGCGGGAACAAGCGGCACGGCTGTCAATATCGCGCTCGAGACCATGGCCGGCAAAGGAACGGAGATCGGCAGAAGCTTCGAGGAGATTGCCGCCATTATCGAGAAGGTAAAGGACAACCATCGTCTGACCGTCTGCATGGATACTTGCCATATGCACGACGCAGGCTACGACCTCGTCCATGATCTGGACGGCGTTCTGGAGACGTTCGATCGAATCGTGGGACTGGATCGCGTCGCCGTCGTACACGTTAACGACAGCAAAAATCCGCGGGGAGCGTCCAAAGACCGCCATGCTCCCATCGGCGCAGGCTGGCTGGGGCACGAAGCGATCTCGAACATTATCCGCCACGACGCTCTGAAGGGACGGCCGTTTATTTTGGAGACGCCGTGGATTGGCAAAGTCGACAAGAAGGAACGGCCGATGTACGAAGCCGAGATTGCGCTTTTGCGCGGTGATGTGAAGGCGCGCTTTGGCGAAGGTTTTCTTGAAGACGTCGAAAAGCTACATCATTATTTCGGCAAGCACGAGATCGATCCCAGATCGTATATCATCGATACGTGGACGCTGCTCAAAAATGACGCAAAGGCGAAAAAAGCCGATCCGCGCGAGCCGATGGAGCGCTTGTACGACATGCTGGAAGTAGACGGTCCATTATCTTCCGAGCTGTCGGAGGAGCAAGTGAACCAGCGCTTGACGGCATGGTTTGCAGGGAAAGATCTGCTCGTAAAGGCTTAAAGAGGTTGTTCAAAAAGTCCGATTCCCATTACGAAGCATGTCTAGAAGCTTACTCGACATCGAATATTGAACGCAACCGAACCTAAGCATATGCTTACGAAGTATGTTTCCTTCGGAAACATTGCAGGTGCTCACGTAGCTCTGCTACGCTCCGCTCCTCAGTTTCTAGTTGCCTTCAATCTTCTCGGTACTGATAACCGAACTTTTTGAACACGCATTTAAGGTTTGGAAACAAAATTCATTGTAGAAAAGGAAGATTTATCCGATGTCATCTCAAGTAACCAAACTATCGAAAGGACAAGGAGGACGAGCCCGGATGCTGATCTCCTGTCCGGACCGTCCGGGCATCGTCGCGGCGGTGTCTCATTTTCTCTATGAGCATGGCGCGAATATCGTCTCCTCGGACCAATATACGATGGACCCCGAAGGCGGCATGTTCTTTATCCGCTTCGAATTCGACTTAAACGACATGGACCGGGAGCTTCCCGTTCTTGTGGAAGATTTCGCGAGGGTCGCCGACCGCTTCCAGATGAAGTGGCACACGTTTCGAGCCAGCCGCAAGAAACGGATGGCGGTCTTTGTATCCAAGGAAGATCATTGTTTGATGGAGCTGCTGTGGCAGTGGCGCGCAGGAGAGCTGGATGCCGAGATCGCCATGGTTATCAGCAACCATCCCGATTTGCGGGAGCTTGTGGAATCGTTCGGCATCCCGTACCATCATGTCCCGGTTACCGCGGAGACGAAGGCGGAAGCGGAGCGCAAGCAGATGGAGATCGTCGCGGACAAAGCGGACATTATCGTGCTTGCCCGCTATATGCAGATTATTTCGCCGAAGTTTATCGAGCAGTTCCCGAACCGCATCATAAATATCCACCACTCGTTCCTTCCTGCTTTCGTAGGGGGCAAGCCGTATGCGCAAGCCTACAACCGGGGCGTCAAAATCATCGGAGCAACGGGGCATTACGTTACGGAAGAGCTGGATGGCGGTCCTATCATCGAGCAGGACGTTCAGCGCGTCACGCATCGCGATAACGTCGAGGATTTAAAGCGAATCGGCCGGACGATCGAACGCGTCGTGCTTGCGCGCGCCGTGAAGTGGCATATCGAGGACAGGGTTATCGTACACGGGAACAAGACGGTTGTATTCAATTAATGCCGGGTGATACAATATTCAAAGCTTTTAACCTGGCTTTGGATAGGTACAGAGAATGACAAATTAGGAGGAACACAAATGTCTGTCACGCAAAAATCTATCGATCAGCTGTCGATCGACACGATCCGTACGCTGGCGATCGACGCCATCGAAAAAGCAAAATCCGGTCATCCGGGCATGCCTATGGGCGCGGCTCCGATGGGTTACCAATTATTCGCCAAGGACATGGTCCATAACCCTTCCAATCCGGAGTGGGTCAACCGCGACCGCTTCGTATTATCCGCGGGCCACGGTTCCATGCTGCTGTACAGCTTGCTTCATCTGTCGGGTTACGCGCTTCCGCTGGAAGAACTGCAGAACTTCCGCCAGTGGGGCTCGCTAACGCCGGGTCACCCTGAGTTCGGCCATACGGCTGGCGTAGACGCCACAACGGGTCCGCTTGGCCAAGGCATCGCGATGGCGGTAGGCATGGCAATGGCAGAAGCGCATCTGGGAGCCGTTTACAATAAAGAAGGTTTCAACGTCATCGATCACTATACGTATTCCATCTGCGGCGACGGCGACCTCATGGAGGGCATCTCGCATGAAGCGGCTTCCCTGGCCGGTCACCTGCAGCTGGGCAAGCTGGTCGTGCTGTACGATTCCAACGATATTTCCCTGGACGGCGAGCTAAGCCTGTCTTACTCCGAGACGGTACAAAAACGTTTCGAAGGTTATGGCTGGCAGGTGCTACGCGTTTCCGACGGCAACGATCTCGGCGCGCTGACGAAAGCGATCGAGGAAGCCAAAGCGGACGCCTCCAAACCAACTTTGATTGAAGTGAAAACGGTCATCGGCTTCGGCAGCCCGAACAAAGGCGGCAAAGGCGGACATGCCGGTCCTCACGGATCGCCGCTTGGCGCAGACGAGACGAAGCTCACGAAGCAAGTATACGGCTGGGATGAGAACCATCAGTTCCACGTGCCGGACGAAGTGCGCGCGCATTTCGCAGAGGCAAAAGCCAAAGGCGAACAAGCCAACGCGGCTTGGAATGAGCTGTTCGCAGCTTACAAGGACGCCTATCCGGAGCTTGCCAATCAATTCGAGCTGGCAACGGCTGGCGACCTGCCCGAGGGCTGGGACGCGGAGCTTCCAGCGTACACGACCGAGGACAAGCCTTTGTCGACGCGCGTTGCTTCCGGCAACGCCCTGAACGGTCTAGCGAATCGCGTGCCGAACCTGGCCGGCGGCTCCGCCGACCTGGAAAGCTCCACGATGACCCACCTGAAGGGCCTGACGCAATTCAAACCGGGCAGCTACGACGGACGCAACATCTACTTCGGCGTTCGCGAGTTCGGCATGGCGGCGGCGATGAACGGAATCGCGCTGCATTCGGGCATCAAAGTTTTCGGCGGCACGTTCTTCGTCTTTACGGATTATCTGCGTCCGGCAATCCGTCTGGCCGCGCTGATGAATCTGCCTGTCGTCTACGTCTTGACGCATGATTCCATCGCTGTAGGCGAAGACGGTCCAACGCATGAGCCGATCGAGCAACTGGCTTCCATCCGCATTATCCCGGGCTTGACGGTTATCCGTCCTGCAGACGGCAACGAAACTTCCGCAGCATGGGCTTACGCGGCAGAGAACAAGGGCAATCCGATCGCGCTTGTGCTGACTCGCCAGAACCTGCCGATTCTCGAAGGCACCGTAACGGGCGCCCGCGAGAACTTGAGCAAAGGCGCTTACGTAGTCTCCGACGCTGCCGGCGAGCCGCAAGCGCAGCTGATCGCAACGGGCTCCGAGGTGCAGCTGGCGGTAGCCGCTCAGAAAGCGCTGGCGGAAGAAGGCATCCAGGTTCGGGTCATCAGCATGCCGAGCATGGATCTGTTCGAGCGCCAGCCTAAGGCTTACAAAGACTCGGTTATTCTGCCAGGCGTGAAAGCTCGTCTCGCGATCGAGATGGCGCATCCGTTCGGCTGGGAGCGTTACACAGGCGATCAAGGCGACATTTTGGGCATCGACCGCTTCGGCGCATCCGCTCCCGGCGACCGCGTGATCAAGGAATACGGCTTCACGGTCGAGAATGTTGTAAGCAAGGTAAAAGCATTGCTGTAATAGCCATATGAGAGGCTGGGAAGGGCTTCGTTCGTTGGAACGAATTCCTCCCCGGCCTACTTGGATTGTATGAAAACGCGCTGCATCTAAGGAGAACGGCGTCGACCGCTTCGCTTTGCCATTATTCAAATACTACGCCTGCTGAGGACTAAAGGAGATTGGATCAATCATGTCGCAATTCGAGAACGTAACCGTAATCAAAAAAGCAAACGTCTATTTCGACGGCAAAGTAACAAGCCGCGCGGTTGTATTCGCAGACGGAACAAAGAAAACGCTTGGCGTCATGCTGCCCGGCGACTATGAATTCGGCACGGACTGCCTTGAAATTATGGAAATTCTGGGCGGCGATCTTAAGGTGCTCCTGCCAGGCGAAACGGAATGGATCCATATCCAAGGCGAGGGCGAATTCAAAGTTCCCGCCAACACGAAGTTCAAGCTTCAGGTTGCCGAAGTGACGGACTACTGTTGTTCGTACATTTACGAGTAATCGCGTCAGCCGATGAGGCCGCATCGTTATAGCGATGCGGCCTTTCGCGTTGTCGGAGCAACGCCACCGAACAAGCCAGGCCGCTTGTGTACGGAATTTCAGCTACAATGGCCCGTCCATCCGAGCATAAACAAGCCCCCTCTAATTGTGGCGCCGCAATTTCACATAAACGTCAACACTCCGACATTGTATTCCCTTATGAAAATGGGCTAAAGTTAAAACAATCACTACCAACTTGCAATAGGGGGATTCCAATCCATGAAGGAAAGAAATTACACGCCGCTGGTGGCGGTATTAACGGTCGTCATAGTGGCGTTGGTCGCGATCCTGTTCTTTTTGCCGGCCTACGACGGCGAAGTCGGTTTCGACGTTAAAATGCTGCCGCTGCTGAACGCGATTTTCAACTGCTTCACGTTTCTGACGCTTGTCGTAGCGCTGGTAGCCATCAAGCGCAAAAATATTAAAATGCACAGGGCGTTTATCGGTCTGGCCTTCTTGTCCACAACGCTGTTCCTCGTCTCTTACGTAACCTATCACTACTTGACGGAGTCGACCAAATACGGCGGCGAAGGCATACTTCGGGGGATTTATTTCTTCGTGCTGCTTACTCATATCGTGCTTGCGGTAGTCGTTGTGCCACTTGCGCTGATGTCGGCCGTTCGCGGCATGACGAATCAAGTGGAGAAGCACCGCAGAATCGCGAAATGGACGATGCCGATCTGGCTTTATGTCAGCTTCACTGGCGTCGTCGTATACCTCATGATTTCTCCCTACTATTAAGCAGAGAAGCGGATGGCAGGCCCCCTCCAAACAGGGGGTTATGCTTGTATTCGGGGCTTTAATCCGATATTCTAAAGGAATAGTTACATAGAGGAGGAATTAGCAAACATGAGCAAAACCGTTCAATTCGATTATAGCAAGGCACTGGCTTTTATCGGTCAACACGAGATCGACAACCTGACAGAGCAGGTCAAAGCGGCACATGGCCAATTACATAACGGCACGGGAGCCGGCTCGGACTATCTGGGCTGGATCGATCTGCCAACGAATTACGATAAGGAAGAGTTCGCTAGAATCAAAGAGGCCGCTTCCAAAATTCAATCCGATTCCGAAGTGCTGATCGTCATCGGCATTGGCGGTTCTTACCTGGGCGCGCGCGCCGCGATCGAGATGCTGTCGAATTCGTTCTACAACATCCAGTCGAAGGAACAGCGCAAGACCCCTCAAGTGTTGTTTGCTGGCAACAACATCAGCTCGACTTACGTAACTCATCTGCTGGGGCTGCTGGAAGGCAGAGACTGGTCCATCAACGTTATCTCGAAGTCCGGCACGACGACGGAACCGGCAATTGCTTTCCGTTTCTTCCGTGCGGAGCTGGAGAAAAAATACGGCAAGGAAGAAGCTCGCAAACGTATCTATGCAACGACGGATCAGGAGAAGGGCGCTCTCAAAAAGCTGTCTAACGAAGAAGGCTACGAGTCGTTTGTCATTCCGGATGATGTAGGCGGCCGATATTCCGTACTGACGGCTGTAGGTTTGCTGCCGATCGCGGTAGCGGGTATCGACATCGATGCCATGATGCAAGGCGCGGCTGACGCATCCAAGGAATACGGCAACCCGAACCTGGCGGAGAATGAGGCGTATCAGTACGCGGCTGCCCGCAACGCTTTGTACCGCAAGGGTAAAGTGACGGAAATTCTCGTCAACTATGAGCCTAACCTGCACTTCGTTTCGGAATGGTGGAAGCAGCTGTTCGGCGAGAGCGAAGGCAAGGATTACAAAGGCATCTACCCGGCATCCGTCGACTTCTCGACCGATCTGCACTCCATGGGCCAATTTATCCAAGAAGGCAACCGGAACATCTTCGAGACGGTTATTCAAGTGAAGGAAGTTGCGGAGCACATCACGATCGGCCATGACGACGATAACCTCGACGGACTTAATTTCCTGACGGGCAAAACGATGGACTTCGTCAACAAAAAGGCATTCGAAGGTACGCTTCTTGCGCATACGGACGGCCAAGTGCCGAACCTGATCGTGAACATCGCGGACATGACGCCGTACACGTTCGGCTACCTGGTGTATTTCTTCGAGAAGGCTTGCGGCATCAGCGGTTACTTGCTGGGCGTGAATCCGTTTGATCAGCCGGGCGTTGAAGCCTACAAACGCAATATGTTCGCGCTGCTTGGCAAACCGGGCTTCGAGAAGGAAAAAGCCGAGCTGGAAGCGCGTCTGTAGTTCCCGGGGACGGGAGGCGAAACAAATGAACTTAACCAGCTATAAAACGGTCAGGCAAGAAGCCGGCAAAGAAATCGTCATCAAAAAATCGCGGTTCATCGGCTACGCGAAACCTGTGGAAACCGAAGAGGAAGCCGTCGCTTTCATCGATGAGATCAAGCGGCTGCATCGTCAGGCTACGCATAATTGCTCCGCCTACGTGGTCGGAGAGCGCGATCAGCACCAGAAGGCGTCCGATGACGGAGAGCCCAGCGGCACGGCAGGCAAACCAATTCTCGAGGTGATCAAAAACAAAGGCCTTAAAAACGTCGTTGTAGTGGTCACCCGCTATTTTGGCGGCATTATGCTGGGCGCTGGCGGACTCGTGCGGGCTTATACGGACGGTGCGGTAGCGGGTATCGAGGCTGCTGAGGAGATCCAACTGGTGCTACATCGCGAGGTGTTCGTTGACGTGGACTACACGTGGTACGGCAAGCTGGAGAACGAGCTGCACGGCCGCGGTACGCGAGTAGGGGGCACGGAATTCACCGACCGTGTCACTGTCCTTTGTCTGCCGGAGGAGCCGGGCAAGGACGCGTTCATCGCGTGGATGACGGATTTGACGCAAGGCCAGTCGGTCATCATGGAAGGCGAGAGCCGCTATTATATCGAAGGCGAATAGACTTGAAGCCGGCGCGTTGAGCGCCGGCTTTTCGGCGTTTTTAGGCGCCAGAAAGTAAATCGTCCGCTTTTCGAATGTGTAAGTCGCTCACGTCGACTTAAGTCCGCTAACTACCGCTTTTCGAGCGATTATGCGCAGTGGTACCAGAGGGCGTGTCCGCCGCCGACACGCGAGAGTAATTGTTCGAGTTATCGGGTCTACGGATGAGTCGACGTACTTATATATAAGAATAGGCTATTAAACCGATCAGTTTTTCGTAATTAACCATTGACTTCCTTTAGTGGTGGATGCTAAATTTATAATACCTAGTAAGCTAATAGGAATTATGTAATTATGAAGTGGTTAACACACCTGCGGCTCGAGCCGATGGTTTGGAGGGTTATGTCACAGTGAACGAAATATTCCGGGGGAAAGCCTGGAGCTTCGGATTCAGAAGCGCCATCATGATCTACTTTTTATGTCTTATTGTACTGCCGATTGTCGGGATATATACCCAATCCTTCTCGCTCGGCTGGACGCCATTTTGGGAAAGCGTCTCGGATCCGCTGGCCTGGAAGGCCGTACTGTTGACCCTCAAGCTGGCTCTGATTGCCACAGTGCTCAATATGTTGATCGGTACGATGATAGGCTGGGTCCTGATCCGTTACCGCTTCCCGGGCCGGAGCATACTGAACAGTCTCGTCGATCTGCCTTTTGCACTGCCTACCGCGGTAGGAGGTCTACTTATCCTTCTGTTGCTGGGGCCTAACAGCCTGGTTGGCATGCTGGCCGGAAAGATTGGAATCGAGATCGTGTTCCACGAGCCGGCTATCGTCATCGCGATGCTGTTCGTGACGTTCCCCTTTGTCATTCGGGCCATTCAGCCGCTGCTGGAGGAGCTGGACCGTTCCGAGGAAGAAGCGGCTTACACGCTCGGCGCCTCCAAGGCGAAGACGTTCTTTAGCGTCATCTTTCCGACGATGCTGCCCGGTATTTTGAGCGGCGCAATGCTTGCCTTCTCCCGAGGGCTGGCGGAATTCGGGGCCGTCGTGCTGGTTGCGGGCAATATTCCCGGCAAGACGCTTGTTGCGTCCGTCTTTATATTCGGAGAGATCGAGAGCAATAACCCGCAAGGCGCTGCAGCCGTATCCGTTATGTTATTGACGTTGTCCTTCCTGATTCTGTGGCTCGTGAACCAGCTGCAAGCAAGGAGGTCGACACCGTGAGAAGACTGTGGATCATCCTGACTTATGTCATATTTACGCTTCTGCTGATCGTGCCGCTGGTTAAAATTTTTACGGGTGCATGGGAGGAAGGAATTGATGGTTTCTGGGACGCGCTGTCGCGTCCGCAATCCATCCATGCATTGATGATGACGGGCATTATCGTCGTTCTCGTTACGATCATCAACACGCTGTTCGGCGTCATGCTGGCGTTGTACCTTGTAAGAGCGCAATGGCTGGGACCACGGCTTAAGCGACTGCTTAATAGCATCGTAGATCTTCCGTTTGCGGTATCGCCCGTAATCGGCGGTCTCATGATCGTCCTTATACTGGGACCAAGCACCGTCATTGGAGCATTGTTCGCCGACATGGGCGTCAATATCGTCTACGCGCTGCCGGGCATGATTCTGGCGACGCTGTTTGTCACATTTCCGATTATGGTCCGCGAGGTCATGCCGGTGCTGCAGGAAATCGGAGCTCAGCAGGAAGAGGCGGCTTCTACCTTGGGGGCGTACTCCTGGTACACCTTCTGGAAGGTTACCTGGCCGTCCATCCGCTGGGGCGTCATCTATGGCGTCGTACTAACGGTGGCGCGCTCCATGGGCGAATTCGGAGCGGTGCTGGTCGTCTCGGGCAACATTATGAACAAAACGCAGACAGCAACGACCCTGGTCTACCAGGACGTGGAAAACTTTAACGTTGTAGCAGCGAACGGCATCGCGCTGGTGCTGGCCGCGGTATCCGTCGGATTGCTGCTGCTGATGGAATGGTCGAAGAAAAGAAGGGAAGTGCATTAGCCATGCATATTGAGGTTCGCGGCTTAAACAAAAGCTTCGGCGATTTCAACGCCGTCAAAGACGTCAGCTTCGACATCGAGAAGGGCAAGCTGATCGGGCTCTTGGGACCGAGCGGCGGCGGCAAAACGTCCATTTTGCGCATGCTGGCGGGACTCGAGACGCCGACCAGCGGCGATATTGTGTTCCATGGCCAACGCGTTAACGATCTGCCTCCGCAAGAGCGGGGCATCGGCTTTGTCTTTCAGAACTATGCGCTGTTTAAGCATATGACGGTATACGATAACGTTGCTTTCGGTCTTAAGGTCAAGAAGCTTTCCAAAGAGAAGATACGCGAGCGCGTCATGTATCTCATCGAGCTTACGGGGCTCAAGGGCTTCGAGCATCGTTACCCGCATCAGTTGTCAGGCGGTCAGCGTCAGAGGGTCGCGTTCGCGAGGGCGCTGGCGCCCGAACCGCAACTGCTGCTGCTTGACGAACCGTTCGCGGCGATCGACGCCAAGATCCGGACGGAGCTGCGGACTTGGCTAAAGGAAATGATCGAGCGCGTCGGCATTACATCGATCTTCGTTACGCATGACCAAGAGGAAGCCATCGAGGTAGCCGACGAAATCATGATCATCAGCAAGGGACGTCTGGAGCAGAAGGGCAGCCCTTGGGACATCTACAAAAATCCGGAGACGCCGTTCGTTGCGAGCTTTATCGGAGAGTCCACGATCGTTGAGGATATATCCATTTTAAAGGGCTTCGAGTCATTATCCAGTCAACCCGGCACCAAAGCACTCATTCGTCCTGAATATATCGAGCACGGCAAGCCGGGCGAGATCAAGCTCGCATCGGCGGCAACGACGGCAACCGTCCGTCAGTTGCACTTTCGCGGAAGCGAATGGATGGTAGAGCTTGCGATCGGCGATACGAAGCTGATTACCTACCGATCCCTGGAACGCGAGGTGCTCCAAGTGGGAGGGCAAGTACAGGTACTCGTGCATCGCGCCTATATGTTCAACGACAACGACAGCTGGATTATGGAGAATCCGCTAAAGGTTGATCCGATGCCCATTCATATCTAGCTATAAGCCGACTTTCACGAGAAAGAGTTGTTGCATGGATGAAACGCAAATCATCAATATACAGAAAGCTTCTGGCATCTCTTCTGATTGCCTCGGCATTGCTGGCCACGGCGGGCTGCGGGGAGCAAGAGGCTGAGCCGGGCTCTCCGCAAGGCGACGTGACGCTTGTTATCGGCGCCTATTCCGTCGTGAAGGACGCTTTCGCGGAGTTGCTGCCGGCCTTCAAGGAGAAGTGGCGACAGGAAACGGGCCAAAGCCTCGTGTTCCAAGAGTCCTATGAAGCCTCGGGTACCCAGGCAAGGGCTATCGCGGGCGGCTTCGAAGCCGATGTCGCCGTCCTGGCGATGGAAGGTGATCTGGACAAAATCGAAGACGCCGGCTTCATCAGTCATGATTGGCGCGTCGGCAGCGATGGCGGCATGATTACGGAATCCATCGTCGTTTTGGGAACGCGCGAAGGCAATCCGCTGGGCATTCGGGACTGGGATGATCTCGCGAAGGATGGCGTTAAGGTGCTGTATCCGAACCCCAAGACGTCCGGCGGCGCGCAGTGGGATATCAACGCGATCTACGGCGCAGGTTTGAAGCGCTCCGAAGAACTTGAAGGAGAAAAGTCGGAGACGTATGCCAAGTCGTTCCTGAAATCCATTCACGCCAACGTGGAATCGCTCGACAAGAGCGGACGGGCGTCGATGGCCGCCTTCGAATACGGCGTGGGCGACGTCATCGTAACGTACGAGAATGAGCTCAAGGCGCGTATCCAGCAAGGGGTGCCGTACGAGATCGTTGTGCCGAAGGATACCATTCTCATTCAAAATCCGGCGGCCGTAGTCGATCGCAACGTCGACAAACACGGTACCAGAGAAGTGGCGGAAGCGTTTATCGCCTTTCTGCATGCCGAGGAAGCGCAGCGCGTGTTCGTGAAGCACGGCTTCCGGCCGGCTCGGGAAAACGTCAAGCAGGAGCTGAGCGGACAATTTGTCGTACCGGAAGGATTGTTCGATATCTCTTATCTGGGCGGCTGGGATGAGGTGCGCTCCAAGCTTTATTCCAAACGAGGCATCTGGTACCAGGTGTTAGCCGATATTTGAGGAAACAATCGATGCCCTATATTGATTCGAAGTAAGCCGGCCGAGAGGTCGGCTTTTTGGTGTAGCAGAAACAACGTATCCCATTACAAACATTTTGTTTGAGTCGAAGACGTTAATGCTATAAAATAAATAGACGCGCGAACCATATATGTCATATTGATGAATATGGCGACAATGTTCGCAACTTGAGATTGCATTATTAGCGAAAATCGACTACCATTAGTTTAGAATAATTCTAAATAATTGGACTGCCAGGTTAGGATTCCTCATACACACAAGGAAAGCCCATAATAACCTCTAAATAGATAACGAGCTGGAAGGGAGCAGGGCGGAATGAACGTTTCGGCTGAGATCGACAAAATTAAACGAGCATTAATGGAGAATGGCTCCAAGTTAACCACGCAGCGCGAGATCATCGTGCGCGTATTGCTTGAAAACGAGCAGGATCACTTGAGCGCGGAGGACGTGTACATGCTCGTCAAGGAGAAATTCCCGGAGATCGGTCTTGCGACTGTTTACCGGACGCTTGAGCTGCTAGCCGACCTGCAGGTTGTCGCCAAGATGAACTTCGGCGACGGGGTTGCGAGGTACGATCTTCGCGGCGAAGGCCAGGAGCATATGCATCATCATCTTATCTGCCAGAGATGCGGCGCTTTGGATGAGATCAAGGAGGATTGGCTGACGGATCTGGAGGAGCGGCTGGAGCGGGAATACGGCTTCAAGGTGCTGGATCATCGACTGGACTTTATTGGTAATTACCACGAGTGCAAGAACACGGACTGCAAACGGAATAATAAAGCCGTTTCTTGATCCCGCTCATACCAAGGGAGATATGGAACCTGACGGAAGATCGAGAGACTTCCTTCGGGTTCTTTGGCGTTCGGACGGTCGGAGAGTGAGAAGGTTCTAAAAAAAGTGCTGAAATCCCTTAAAAAAAGCCCATACGCCCTCTGTTAACCTGTGCTAAACTACCTTTGCATCCCATCGATCGCTTAGTTCGAAGAGTATCTTGAAATCCGTTTGGTATACTAGCTTGTATAGATGAATGAACGAGGAAGGAGTGTCGCCGAATGGCAATATCCGTCGTGCTGGCCGACGATGAACCGATCATATTGAAAGGGCTCACCAAGCTGATTCCATGGGATCAACACGGCATGGAAATTGCGGGTTATGCTTACGACGGCAAAGAGCTGTTCGAGGCCATCGAGACCTATAAGCCCGATGTGGTCATCAGCGACATTAATATGCCTTATTTCAGCGGCATTGACATTATTAGAGAAATCAAGCGGCGCCAGCTGCCGATCAAAGTTGTATTTATCAGCGCGTATCAGGAATTCGCTTATGCCAGAGACGCCGTCGCTTACGGCGCGGTCGATTATTTGGTCAAGCCCGTTAAAAAAACGGAATTGGAGGCCGTCATCAAGAAGACGCTGGGCCAGATTTCGGAGGAAAACGAGGAAGGGCGGATCCGGGACAAGCTGAACTTGCTGGAGCGCAAAAACAGAGACGACGAAGTGGGCGGATGGCTGGCCCAGCTTGCCGAAGGAACGTTTTCGGAGCAGTCGGAGGGTTACCCGTATTTGCTCGAGAAGCTGGATGATTCGTTATATACGATCGGTATTCTCGGCATCGACCCTCTGGGCAACGACAGCGAGCGCTGGCCGGCGCAAACGCAGAAGCTTGTGGAGTTCGCCATTCATAACATTGTGCAAGAAAGTCTTGGCTTATACGGCAAAGGATACTCCTTCATTCAGAACGGAGCCCATATTTTCGTGCTTAACCATACCTCGGAGGATGTGCCGCTTCGGTTGGCCGATGCCATCCGCCGCAATATAGCGGACTATTTGAAACTCAAGGTTTCCGTCGGCGTGGGCGAACCGGCAGAAACCCTGTTTGGGCTCAAGCAATCCGGCGATCAGGCAAAAAGGGCGTTGGAGATGACCTATTACGAAGGTCTGAACCGTGTCATCCCGTACCGCAAGCTGGAGCAACGCAAGGACAGCGAAAACGAATGGTTTACGCTCCAGTCCGGCATAATCAAGTCGCTGACCGGGGGAGACTGGTCCGGTGCGAAAGCTTCGATGCAAACGCTGCTGCGATTAATCGAAAGCGCGACGATCGGTAACCGGCAGCTTGCCGTATCCACTTGCTTTTCGTCGATGCTCTTTATCGTGCAAGAGGTCAAGAAAGCGGATGTCCCCATGTCGGACCTCGGCTTCGACATCCAGCATTTGCAGGGTCGGCTGGAAACCTATGTCACTTATAAGGATTTATGCGACGGGATATACGATATGCTGCTGGAGCTGTACAATCGGATCGGCGACAAGCCGGGGATCAAGGAACAAACGTTAATAGCCCGTATAGCGGCCTATATCGATGAGCATTATAGAGAAGATATTTCCCTGGAATCGGTGGCGGGCATCGCGTTTATGAACCCGTATTACTTCAGCAGCTTTTTCAAGAAACATATGAAACGCAATTTCAAACAATACGTTACGGATCTGCGAATGAAGCAGGCAATGGAGCTGCTGACGCACACAGATATGATGATCTACGAAATCGCGGAGCAGGTGGGCTACAATAACGCCCGCCACTTCAGCGATATGTTCAAGAAGCAGACAGGCAAGCTGCCGCAAGAGTACAAGCAAGCATTAAGGCAATAAAAGGATAGGAACGTTCGATGAAAGCATGCTTCGCTTTGCGCATATGGAACATGCGCGGATGGCGGGACATGCTTTCTTGCTTATTATTCGGGGGAGTGGGAGGCGTTGGCGATCTTGAGGAAGTGGTGGAACAGTATTTTTGTAAAATTTTCGGCTGCGTTTTTGCTGGTCGGTTTGATACCGCTTATTGCGCTTAGCATCTTTTCGCTGCAGGCATTCAGCGGTCATGTTCAGCAGTTTACGATCAACAATTTAAAGCAGATGTCCTTATATTTGAGCTATAATATCAACAACTTTTTTTCGGATTACGACGAAATAACGAGACTAATGTACACAGGCAGATATGAGGGTTATTCGCCTACGCTGTCCGTCGATCAGACGGCTAACGTAAACGAGTTCGAGCAAATCAACAGCGTTCCTATCGGCGCGTTTTTAAGAACAGTGTTATATAGCGACAAGCATATTCGAAGCGTCTACTTCGTAAGAGCGCTGGATCAAAAGATTTATTACCAGACGAAGCAAAGCAAACCTCTTCTCGCGGATAAATTGCCCATCGATCAATGGCTGAAGCCGCTTGAGGAGCGTCCCAACTACTTGTCGATCTATCCGACCCATGGCGAATATTATTACAACGCGCCGAATCAGAAGGTGATAACGTTCGCGCGCAACCTGATCGATATTTCCGGCACGCTGACTCCGGACCCTAAAGTAGTAGGAAGTCTTTTTATCGACGTAGACGCGGGGGTGCTGGATAGTCTGCTGCAGGAAACGAACTTGTCCGGAGATGATGAGCTCTACGTGCTCGACAGCGACAATCAAGTCTACTACAGCAGCAAGGAAGCGGCAGACGGAGAAGCGATCTCCGTATTGGATCGTTCCGACGACAGCGGTTATCTGACGTTTAGCGATGAGGTTCCCTATCTAAAGGGAGAGGTTTTTATGCGGGTATCCAAAAATGGGCTGTTCGAGCAATTGACATCCACTCAATCGACCGTCTATATCGCCATTATCGTCTGTTCGATCGTGCTGCTGGCAATGGGTACCTGGTTCTCCAAGCGGCTCGCGGCCCCTATTCGCAATGTGCTGCTGCATATGAATAAGGTCGAAATGGGGAATCTGGACACGCACATCGAGAGATACGGCAAGGACGAGCTTGGCAGGCTGGCCTTTGGCTTTAATCGAATGGTGGATCGGCTCAAAATATTTATCAATGATGCGTACGTCGCGGAAATCAAGCAAAAGCAAGCCGAGCTCAGCGCGTTGAAAAGCCAGATACGTCCCCATTACTTGTACAATACGCTGGAAGTCATTCGGATGAATGCCGTCTACAACGATGACGAGGAAGTGGCCGATATGATTTTGGCGTTGTCCAATCAGTTGAAATACGTGATCGACTACGGAGAGGATTGGGTATCCATTCAGGAAGAGTTGAATCATCTGGAGGACTATTTCTATATTATTCGCGTTCGTTACGAAAACCGAATCGAGCTCCGGCTGCAAATCGCCGACGAGGTGAGAAGAGACTCCCCCATTCTAAAGCTGTCGCTGCAGCCCATCGTCGAAAACGCGATCCAGCATGGCATTCGCCCCAAGGGCGGGAAGGGCAGCGTGCTTGTATCGCTGGAGGTTGCCGGCAGCAAGCTGGTCGTAACGGTCTACGACGACGGTGCGGGCATCGGAGAGGACAGGCTGCTGGAACTGCAGCAGCTGCTTGCGGAATCCAAGGCGCCAAGCAAAAACATCGGCATGAAAAATGTCCACGATCGCATCAAAACGATATGCGGAGAGGATTATGGCTTAACGATCAACAGCATGGAGCATGTGGGAACCTCGGTGCAACTCATATTGCCGATCCTCGACAAACATCTTAAATAAGCCGCATAAGCGGCTTAAAAAACTTCATTCATAACGACTTTGGCGGATGATACTCTTAGATCAAGGAAAACAACATCCTTACAACCTGGTACTCAATAAAGGGAGGCTTACAGAAAGATGGCCAAAAAAACATTATTTCAGTTATTTTCCATTGTTACGGCTGCTTCATTAGTACTGACCGCTTGCGGCGGGAACAACAACAATTCCGGTGCGAATAACGGTTCGCCAAGCGCTTCGCCGGCAGGAACGGATGCTGCCGAAAGCAATAAGCCCGTGACGATTTCCGTTGCGTACGCAACGGGCGATCCGGCTACGAAACAAGCGATTGAAACAACGATTGACGCTTTTACGACGGCTAACCCGCACATTACGGTTAAAAACATCAGCGAAACGACAAGCGACTCCTATCTGGACTGGCTGAAAACAAAAGACGCGGTCGGAGAATTCCCGGACCTGGTGGAAATGCGCGATACGAAAGTTTTCGCGGATGCGGGCAAGCTGGCCGAGCTGCCGGAAGGGCTGCACAGCCTGTTTACCTTCCTGCCGGAATATGATGGCAAAAAATATAACGCTCCGCTTACGGGCAATGCGCCAAACGGCATTATTTACAGTAAAAAAGCATACGCCGATGCCGGAGTTACAGAGCTTCCGAAGACATACGACGAGTTTATCGCGATACAGGATAAGCTGCTCGACAGCGGAATTTCCCCAATTGTAGCCGGCGGCAAAGATATTTTCCATATGGGCTTCTGGGTCAATTACTTCCTGATCAACAACGTGTACAAGGAAGATCCGGATTGGAACTCCAAACGCACAGCCAAGACGGCGAGCTTTACCGATGCCCCTATGGTACAAGCGATTAGCGACTATAAGGAGCTGTTCACGAAATATGTGGACAAAGGCTGGCTGAGCACGGGCGACAACCAGACGGCTTCCATGCTCGTAACGGGCAAGGCTGCGCAGCTATATTCGGGTCCCTGGATGTTCGGACAAATTACGGAGGCTGATCCCGGCTTCGAATACGGCTTCTATGCATTGCCGAACAAAGACGGCTCCGTAATCGTCAACGGCTTGCCTACCCTTGCCGGATGGTCCCTTTCCGCAGAAGCGGCCAAGGATGCCGACAAAGTAGAAGCGATCTCGGCGTTTGTCAAATTTTTCTTTGATCCGGCGCAATACAGCCCTTACCTGGCGACCGTCAACGGCATTCCAACGACGGCTGCCGAAGTAACCTACGAGACGAACGAGCATATGCAAGAAGTGCTTCGGCTTATGGCGGACTCTTCGGTCGAGAAGTCCATGATGATCAATCAGTGGTTCGGCGAGAACGCAATTCCGCCGCAATTCCGCAACTGGTTCTACAAGTTGTTGCAAGACCTCGTCGTAAACAACGCCGATGTTCTGCAATATATGCAGCAATCCGATACGGAATACGACAACAACGTGAAAGCAAACCAACAATAAAGCCAACAGCTTAGGCGATCAACATGCGGGATAACCTCTGCCGGGCGGCAGAGGTTATCTTTCAGAAGAGGCAGGAGGAGAGCGTTATGAATGCCACGGCAGTAATCAGAAAAAAGAAAAAATGGTGGCAGAGCTACGCGATATGGTTTATATTGCCGGCGTTTGTACTATATACCTTGTTTGTCATGATCCCCACATTCAACAGTATCTATCTTAGTTTTACGTCCTGGGACGGCATTAGCGAAAACGTTCGTTACATCGGCTTCGACAACTTTAAGGAAATATGGGAAAGTCCGAGGGTTCATAACGCGCTGACCAATACGATTATCGTTGCTGTCTCGCTTGTTCTGCTGGAAAATGCGGTGGCGCTTGTGCTGGCTATCCTTGTGGATCAAGTACGCTGGTTCCGCAATTTGTTCCGCAGCATCTTTTATTTCCCGGTACTGATGAGCGGTATTATTATGGGTTTTATCTGGATGATTATTTTGAATTACAATTTCGGCGTTGTAAACCAACTGCTGGATATGACGGGCCTAAGCGCTATTAAGACAGACTGGCTCGGCAACCCGGATTTTGCGCTGCTATCGATTATATTGTCAACGGTTTGGAAAGCATCGGGCTACTACATGATTATTTATCTGGCGGGCCTGCAGGGCATTCCGCAAGAGCTTCTGGAGGCGGCAAGCATCGATGGAGCGGGCAAGTGGAAGCAATTCCGGCATGTTACGTTCCCTCTGCTGGCAGGGGCAACGACCGTATGCGTCATGTTGTCGATGATCAACTCCCTGAAGCTGTTCGATCAAATTGCGGTTATGACCAACGGCGGGCCGGGCTTTGCCACGGAAACGTTGACTTACATTATATACAAGGTTGCGTTCGGCGAAGGACGACAAGGTTTCGGCACCGCGCTTGCAATCGTATTGTTTATTCTGATTCTTATTATTTCGCTTATCCAGATTCGAGTGCTTCGCAAACGGGAGGTGGAGATGTAAGATGGGCCAAAAAGCGAAAAAGCCGATTACATCCGGCCAAATCATTTTGTTCGTGGTTACGCTGCTCATTGCGATCCTATTCGCATTTCCTATCTTCTTTAATATCATGTCGGCGTTTAAATCCAACTCCGAAATTCTTCGCGACGCCATTGCGTTCCCGGAAGGTTTTTATACGGAGAGCTTTAAATATTTGCTTACCAAAACGGAATATCCGAAAGCGATGCTAAACAGCGCGGTTCTAACGCTTGGCTCGATCGCAGCCATGATTGTCATCATCCCGATGGCGGCGTATGCGATCGAACGGACGAACCGCAAGTGGACGAATGCCGTCTACATCTTTTTCCTGTTCGGCATGATGATTCCGTTCCAGGTATACATGATTCCGCTGTTCAAACAGCTCAAGACGATGGGGCTGTTCGGCAATCTGGGCGGACCGATTCTGATCTACATCGCGGGTTCGGTAGGTTTCGGCGTCCTGCTGTATACGAGCTTTCTCAAGGGTGTTCCGAGAGAAATAGAGGAATCCGCAGAGATCGATGGCTGTACGCGGATAGGCATATTTTGGCGAATCGTCTTCCCTTTGCTTGGCCCGGTTACGGCCAGCATGGTCGTGCTGCAAGGTCTTGGAATCTGGAATGACTTCCTGATGCCGATGCTTGTTCTGCCATCCGGCCAGACAAAGACGATGATCGTGGAGCTGTTCTATTATGTCGGAGAATTTTCATCTCGCTGGGATATGATTTTTGCGGGCACGACGATGTCGCTGGTGCCGGTATTAATCGCCTTCTTGTCCTTGCAGAAGTACTTCGTAAAAGGCGTGTCGTCGGGAGCGGTTAAAGGCTAGCGCACAGGCGGGCAACCCAATAGCAATGAACCAGGGACCGGAAATTCCAACAGGATTTTCGGTTTTTGGTTTTGGATCGCTTTATAAGCCATGATCTTAAAAAACACCGGTTTCCTGTTAAAAAAGCTGCATTGTGAAGGTAGGCTTGCCGTGGTAAATTTTTGTAAAACTATGAAAGGATGTTGTACAGATGAAACGCAAGCTGATGATTTGGCTCGTGTCGCTGTTGTTGTGTGTAACGATGCCCGGCATGGCGGGAGCGGCGGACAAGCCTCAATTCCGGATGTCGGTAACGACGGAAGGAGATGAAGTTATTGCGATTATTTCGGCTTCGGGTCTGACGGATTTGTACGGATTCGAGCTGCAGGTGTCGTACGATCCGCTGCGGATGAAATTTTTAAAATCGGAAAGTTCTTTCACGGGGTTTTCGGTGCCCCCGCTGGTTAAGGGAGGCAATTTGACACTGGCTCATACAAAGATAGGTCCAGTGACCGGAGTAAGCGGCGAAGCGGAGCTTGCGACGCTGAGGTTCGATAGGGTCGGCGGCGGTGAGGCCGTATTCCGGTTGGAGGAGGCTTCGCTTGTCGATTCGCAGGTGCAGATGCTGAGTTATAAGCCGGGGATTGCCGAGATCGCGGAGGGAGGCGAGCGGGGGGTCAAGCTTGTCGACATTGGAGGCCATTGGGGAGAAAACGACATTGCCGAAGCGGTGGAGCTAGGCTGGGTGACCGGTTACAGCGATGGAACATTTCGACCGGATAAGTCGATTAATCGCGCGGAGTATGCAGTCATGCTTGCCCGGGCGCTGGGGCTGACTTCCGCAGAAGAACAAGTTTTCTCCGATTCGGGACAATTGCCGTCATGGTCCAGACCGTATATATCCGGAGTTGCCGCAGCTGGAATTGTAAACGGATACAGCGATGGTTTGTTCCGGCCGGAGCGCCTCGTTACCCGTGAGGAGATGACGGCCATGATCGTGCGTGCCGCCGCGCCAAAAGTTGAAGTCGGAGGCGAGCCGACATTTGCCGATTCCGCCCAAATTGCCGCTTGGGCAAAACCATATGTCCAGGCCGCTGCCGACGCGGGATTGGTCAAAGGCAAGGGCGGCAACCGATTTATGCCGGCCGACTCCGCTACACGTGCCGAAGCGGCAACGATGATTCTGAATTTGCTGCGGCTGTTGCGCGTTTGATTATCTTTCATTGGTGGATAAGAACTGATCGACAGGAAGGAGACATAAGAAACAATGCGATATTGGTCAAGATTGCTTATCACATGTCTAATTGCCGCTCTGATTGCGCCTATGCTTCCGGCTGCGAAGCCGGCGGCGGAAGCGGCGCCCGCGGCGCCGCATAGCAGCTTGCTGGATCGGATTATTTTCGGCGATGCCGAATCGGAGGAGAAGCATCGTTTCCAAGGGACGGCAACCCGCGCTATTGTTGGCGGACTGGAGCAGACGGCGAGGGTGGCGGATCCGCTTAATCCCGCGCTTGCACGCGGCGGCGAACTTATTTTTACGATGAAGGTCGACCCGTTCAAGCAAAACTATTTCACGATGAAATTTTGGGGCGACGATGTTTCGTCCTACAAAAGCATCGTATATATCAACGGCGAGCAAATCGGCTATCGCCGCGAGGGCGATTACGAAGCGATCAACATCGGCAATCAAAATTACAGAGCGGGTGGAAGCACTGGCGTAACGGCAGAGGCGCTGCCCAACCGATTCTATTACAATACGATCATGCTGCCGCTGGAGTTGACGTACGGTCAAGCGGAGGCGGAAATTACCGTTCGTACATACAGTCAGGATTTCCTGGCGAACGTGACGGAGCCGTCGCGGGGGTATTACATCGGTTATACGCATACCCAGGCGTATCTGGACGTGTCGGGCGAGACGCAAGGCAGCCTGTTCGGCGGTCCCGTCGACACGGCCGATATCGTGGCTGAGGATACAAGAACGGCTGCGGACAAGCAAGCGTTGATCGACGGGTATACGGACGGCCAACGCACGTTGTTCAACAATTTGTCGGCCAAGGTCGACGCAAGCGGCACCGCCAAGCTGTCCATCGTCAGATATGAGGACGAATTGAAGTTTTACGCGGGTTGCTTGATCTACGACTGGTGCCCCGCCGCCGCGTCGCCTGCTTTGAAAAAAGCGGCCGTCGAGCGGATTTTCAAAACGATCGACAATCATGTCAAAGATTATTATGCCAATACAAGAAACGTGCAGCGCGGAGGACATCAGGGCGATTGGGGCGGCTACTACGGAGCGCTCGGCGAAGCGTTGTATTTGATCGAAAACGTTATCGCCGACGATGCCGTCTACGGCCTTGAGGCGTTCGAGACATTTTTGGAGCAGCCGTTCGCGACCGGCACGGCCGAAGGACGTTATTCGCTGGCCGGCGTTGACTGGGACGGCGGAGCGTTAAGCCGCAAGGAAGCGTGGGAGCGGGCGCTGAAGGCCAATTTCGATTTTGCGAGAGCAAGGCTGTCCTACATTTACAATCAGGTGTTCTACACGTACGAAGGGGCATGGGAGGCGCACGAGGGGCTGCGGATGATCGGCTCCGAATTTTTCGAAGGCAAGGAGCGCAGCCATCAGATTTTGCTGGAGTCGATCGGCGCAAGGCCGTTCCTGGGCGAGGAGGTGCTGGTCGGGCCGAACGGGGAAGAGCTGGATCTGTATCATTCCTTGTTCTTGCATGACTCCACGGCCGTGTTTACGGAAGATTTCGAGCAAATCGTCGCCAAAGGACTGGCCCGAAGCAAGCTGGACGATAACGGGAAGCTGGTCAGACGTCTGCCGTTCGGCGAGCATTTTACGACGATTACCGAAGCGGGGTTGACAAGGGAAAACGGCTATGTCGCCAATTACGGCGAAGCGACCAACTATTTGCCGGAATACTTCTACAAGACGCTGGGCAAAGCGGGCGACGAAGCGCTGAATGATGAAATTTTGAAAATGGCGCTGAAAAATCTGCATGCTCGCGGCTACACCCGAAATACGACGCTTGACGACAACGGCTACCGCATTATGCGGATGAATCAGGTGCTCGACGAGCGGAATCCGGCATATCCCGGCAACTACGGCTACGCTACCCGCATTACCGAAGGCAAGCAGCTTCATTACGCCTCGCTGGAGCTGGCGATGGCGCGCGACGAGGAGCGCTACAGCGGGCCGGAGTGGGATGAATATTGGGCGTACGCGGCCGAAGCCGTCGGTTATGCCCAGCAACAAATCGCCGACAACCAATATTTCAATTATTTCAACAGCGTCATGGGCAAAAACAAATACGACTACCATCTGGCCGAAACCTATCATTATATTTCCGAAGGAAGAGCCGAGTTTGAGCGATTCGACAGCGTGCAGGCGGGCGTCGTGCATCCGCTGACCGATTTTGCTTATTATTCGGAGCAGGAGCTTGACGCAATGGGCGTTGCCCCCGCTGATTACGAGCAGTTCACTTGGACCGACGTGGATAATTTCTTCTTCTCGATGCGCGACGGAGACACGCGGATACTGGGGCAGCTCAATATGCGCAACCGCGGCTTCGCTGGCAACGGGCGGCTGCATGTGATGACGCCGGAATACGATTCCATCGTGCAGATCGCAACAAACGGCGTATTTCGATACGACGACTATTATTTGCGCATGGACAATATTCAGGCCGACTTTTTTGAGGATCAACACCGCAATGACGGGGACCGGCCACAAGCTTTGGCCGGCGAGATCGCGCCTATCACGTATCAGCCGGGCGTCGGCACGGTATCGCGCGACAACTTCGAAGCGGATCACGCTTACGCCGCGCATCCCGATCTGCTGACCGCCAGATACGGCGAATACTTCCTGTTGTTTAATTCCACTCGCGAAGCATACGGCAACAAACAATCCTTTGAGGTGGAGCTGCCTGCGGATTACGGCGGCAATGAGGTATTGGATCTGGTATCCGGGGCTAGGGTGCAGGCGACAAACGGCAAGGTGACGGTACCGGCCCAAAGCGTCATGATTTTGAAGTTGAACGAAACGTTCGATCCCGCGCCGAAGCCGGGCCATGTCGACTTCGTGCAGGCGCTGGCCGGCAACAATGAAGCGGGACTGACATGGAAAACGGCCGCCGGCGCGGAAAGCTATACGATCAAACGCGCCTCAAACGAAAACGGTCCGTATACCGTCATCGCGTCGGGCGTAACCGGCAACGACTACAGGGACTCCGGCGTTCTGAACGGCAAGGTTTATTATTACAAAGTGGCGGCGGTAAACGGCAACGGCATGGGTCGCGATTCGTGGCGGGCCGAGCTGGAGCTTTCCGTTCCGGCAAGCGCGGGGCTTGCGGCGCCGTGGCGGGCCGACGCCATCGGAGACATCTCCGCCGGGCAGTCCCCAGCCGCGGACGGCGTCGTGGCCATCTCGGGCGGCAACGGCTCCGGGTTTGGCGAAGGAGACGACTACAATATCTATGACCGGGACATTCACGATTCGCTCCATTTCGTGCATCAGTTGCTGGCGGGCAACGGCTCGGTGGAAGCCCGGATCGACAGCCATTCGGGAGCGGCTTCGGGCATCATGCTGCGCGACAAGCTGGATGCTAGCTCGCGATATATTTATTTCGGGGCGGACAAAGAGGGCAATCTCGTATTGCAGAACCGCACACGCGATTCCAGGCATATGTGGACGAACGTGAAAGCAAGTCCGTTCGATGCGGGGTTGCTGGGCTTGCGCGCCGAGGAATACCCGTATATCCGACTGGTGAGAGAATACGACTCCCATTACGTCAACGCTTACGTTTCGCGCGACGGCAATAGCTGGATTGCGGTTCACAAGCTGTTTACGCCGTTCCCTTATGCGATATATGGGGGCGTAACGGCAGCGGAGGCGGCGCAGTTCGGCGATGTCCGCGTAGAGGAAAGCGAGCGGGGCAGCCTCTATCCGGCAGCGAAGCTGGAGGGCGAAAGCTTAACAATAAGCTGGAACAAACCGAAGCAGGCTGTCGGCTTCAGCCTTTACCGTACTTACGATGCGGCGGCGAGCGGCACGAATCCGGAGCTGCGGCCGGGTACATCCGAACCGGCAGCGGACTCTCCATGGACCAGAATCGCGGCGGACGCGATGATCTTGTCCTATACCGATACGGCGACTCCATCGCAAGGGACGCCTTATTACAAGGTAGCTCCGATTGCGCTGGACGGCGCGGTCGGTCCGTTCTCGGACACCGTTTCGCCACCCGCCTTGTCGAGCGCTCCGGAGCCGGGAGACATTGCGGTATCCAACCGTCCGGAAGGCATTGACGATGTCGTTAAGGTGGAGGGGCTTGCGGATGGCAGCGTGGCGAAGGTTTACCGAACGGCAACGGCTCTGCAGCCGCTTGGCATGGCGATTGCGGAGGGCGGCTCGGCTTCGGTGCGGATTGCGCAAATCGGTTCGCTTTCGGGATCGCTGTATGTGTCGGCGGCCGAACCCGGCAAGCTGGAGAGCGCACGAACGCTCAAGAGCTATGTGGGCGAAGACGGCATCATTCAATTGAAGGTGGAAAAGGATACGACCTTGCGATTTAGCAACGATAACGCCTCCGGCATTGGGCCGGAGCTGACGATTTTAAACAGCGGAGCCAATGTCGAAACGCAGCGCCGATACGGACTCATAACGTTTAACGGCGTTCCCGACCTGAGCGACTCCGCTATCGAATCGGTTAACCTGACCATGTACCGGGGCAATCAGCGGTCGGCCGTCATTCAGGCGCGTTTGCTCGAGTGGGATGACTGGGCGGAGCCGGGCGCTTCGGGCCGGCTTGGCCTTGAGCTCAAAAACGATTATTTCGGGGGCAGCACGGATCAAATTGTTGCGTTTTTGAACAGTCCTTCGGCATCCGCTCCCGTAGCCGCGAACAGCGATTATCCGGATCACGGCATTTCCGGAGTTTGGAGCATGGATGTTATGGCTATGGTGCAAGCCAATACGGGCGACAAGCTGACATTGTTCCTGGCGTCCGCCGGCGCCGAAGGCAACCCGCTGACGAAGGAATATACATCCGGCGGCAGCGCCCCGGGTCAATTTGCTCCAACGCTCACCATTGTTTATAAGCTGGACAGAAGCTTTCTGTTCGAGCTGATCGGCGATGTGGAGGCTTTGGATGAAGAAGCCTATACGCAAGCCAGTTGGATGGCGCTGCTAACGAAGCTGGAGGCGGCGCAGTCGGTTGCCGCAAACGACTCTGCCGATCGCACGGAGGTGTACGAGGCCGCGCTGCAATTACAGGCGGCGATGAATGAGCTCGTCGGGCTGCCGAAGGCATGGCTAGACGGACCGGCATTGCTAAGCGTTAAGAGCGACTTCAGCATATCTGCAGGTTTGTCCGATCATGGGGAAAGCTTTACGGCGCTTGATCTTGTTATGCGCTACAATCCTCAGCAAGTGGAATTTGCCGCAACGGCCGACCAATTGGGCAACAACTGGCTAGATGCGGGAGCAATCGTTTCGACGCATGAAGGCTTGCGGATCGCCGGGGCGGCGCTTAAGCCCGAGCAAGGCGAAATCCGGATTATTCTTGTCGCCGCTCAAGGCGGTGAAGCCGTTGCGGCGAGCGGACCATTGCTGACGTTGCACGGCAAAGTAAAAGATACGGTGCTGCCAGGGACGGTCGGGATGGAGATTGCCGAATTTACGGGTGCGTTATCAGGCAGCTCCATGTCGTTTGATGTTGCGGACGCAAGCTGGGAAGCTGTGCTAAACGAATCGGATAAAGCGGTATTGAACACGCTGCTTGCCGAAGCTCGGGAGCTCCAAAGGGGGGCGCAAGTCGGAAGCTTGCCGGGCCAATATCCGCAAGCGGCCATAGATGCCCTCGGAGCGGCTATCGATGCCGCGGAAGCGGTGCAGGACGACATATTGGCGGGCGCAGATGCCGTAGCCCAGGCGATAAACGCTTTGGCGCAAGCGATGGAAACCTTCCGCGAGGCAGTCATCAAGCCGACGGTTCCCGTTACGCCGAGCGGTCCGAACAAGCAGGCGCTGCAGCAAGCTATCGCGGCAGCGGAGCTTCTCTACGATCGGGCCGTGGAAGGCGTTAAAATCGGCCATTACAAGAGCGGCGCGAAGGCGGGGCTTGCGGCGGCAATCGCCGATGCGAAAAGGATTTACGGCAGCGGCTCCCCTACTCAGCAGCAGGTAAACGAGGCCGTTCAGAACCTGAATCGGAAGGCGGACGAGTTCCGCAAGCAACTGGTATCGCTTGCGGGCGACGCAACCCGGTTGACAGTCGCGGATTTGTCCGTGCTTGCCCGTTATTACGGCATTGCATTAGGGCAGGCAGGATGGAGCGAGGTAGCGGCAGCAGACTTGTACGAGGAAGGCAAAATCACGATCCGGACGCTTGTCGCCTTGGCGAGAATGGTGCTGGAGGAGTGGACCAACGAATAACGCAAGAAAGGGCTGTTCCCGGTGCCGATCGGCTCGGGAACAGCCCCGTTTCATCGCAACTTATCTCTTGCTAACCAATTTCGGAGAGGAGATCGACAATGAGCAAACATTTAAGACAGGTACTGGCATTGCTGTTGTGCGTACCCATCATCATGATGCCGATGTTTGGGCTTGCCCCGAATGCGGCGGCAAACGCTGCGGCCGAGGCCGAGACAGCGCCGGAGGTTCGGGTATTCAGCTTCGCGGCAACGGATGAGGGCAGCGCGTATGTGGACAAGTTGTCGCCGGGTTCCGTAAGGAAAACGGCCAGCACAACCGACAACAATATTCAGTTTAAGATGATGGTTGGCAAAGGACGGCACGGCTATCTCCGGTTCGATTTATCTTCCTTTGACGCCAGCTTGTACAACATCGATGAAATGACCATGGAGCTGGCGTTTCGAAAATCGCATGACCCCAATACCCTTACATTTGTCGAAAGCGAATCCGTTTGGTCGACCGACAGCGGCGTCAAATGGACCTCCGGCAATATTACCTATAACAACCGCCCGAACGATATAGCGGGTTCGCCGACGGCGCAGATTACGTTTGCGTCAGCCGGAGAAGGCAACGTACCAGCCGGTCAGCCAAACGCAACAGTGGATGTGACCGACTTGTTCCGGAACGCGCTAAAGGCGGGCAGAAAAGAGATCAATCTTCATATTTACACCGATTCTTCGGAAAATACGGCTGCCGGGAGCGTGACTCAGCTGTATATCGACAGACCGCATCCATCGGGACAAATCCCGGTCGTGGTAAACGTAACGACGGGGGAGCCTGTCGTGCCGCTCGATCCCGAAGGTTTCGCCGCAAGGGTAGAAGCGGAGGATTTCTATCGATCGGCAGGCAACATCTATGTCAGGGATAACGGAGACACCGTACCGGGTTCGATGCCCGGCGACGAGGTTGTCCTGACGGGAGCCTCGGGCAACAAATTTGTCGATTTCAGCGACCCGGTCGCGGACTATAAAACGGGCAGCGGCGCAAGCAACAACTCTATTCCGTCAGGACAGGACCAGGCCAGTTGGAAGGTCGTTGTACCGGCGGCGGGTTTCTACCAATTGGCGTTCAGCTACAACAATCCGGCAACCAAGACGGACGGTTACCGCAATGTCCGCGACGAACGAAATACCCGAATCGTGATCAACGACGATGAGCCGGACTTTACGAATACGATGGATCCGCATTGGGCGGGCTGGATGATTTTTAATATTTCGGGATACAACGACAGCTATAATCCTGCGGCCAACACATCCTTGACGCCGCAATCGGATAACGGTTACGCCAACGTAAGGGGCAATACGGCCTGGAATACCAACTTTATGAACGTCTGGCTGGAGAAAGGGGAAAATACAGTCACTCTGGGCATGGAGGCGCCTCCGGGACAAGGCGTTTACGACGGCCCCAACCTCGATTATTTCGACGTGGTTTATATCGGAGATCAAATGGTCGGCGAAGATGAAATTCCTTATCTGAACGACGATTTCGTTTTCCAGCATCCGGGCATCGCGTTTACGCTGGAGGATCTGGATCATATCAAGGCTAATAAAGACAATGCGGATACCGTGTACGGCAAAGGTTATCAGGAGCTGGCAAGCGCTACGGCCTGGTTCGACAGCAATGCCGTCAATCCGGAGCCGGTGCTTGACGTGGGGCCTTACAACAGCCCCAATATCGGCGGCACGGCATATACGCGAGGCGGCAGCAAGGCGCTTTATTATGCTTTGCGATATTACCTGGACGGTGATGCCGCTTACGGGCGCAAAGCGAAAGAGGTGCTGAACGAGTGGGCCGCCACGCTTAAGACGCTGGGCTCCGGAAACGATGTCAAACTTCGAATAGCCATTGTCGCGACGGATTTCGTAAACGCTGCCGAAATCATCAGGCATGTCTATAATGGCGATCCGGATGTTGCGGCAGCGGACCTGTGGCAGGAGGCGGACATGGCCGAATTCGACAGCTTCCTGCGCCTGCTGCTGACCAAGACATACGACTTCTATCCACAGGCCAACGGCAACTGGGACGCGATTCTCGGCGGCTTCAACATGGCTGCGGCGGTTTATCTGGAGGATATCGATTTATTTAACGACGTGCTGAAGCAGCGGTATCTCGGAACTTACAGGGCAGGCAACGCCGTGTCCATGGGTAGTCTGCCGAGCTACATTTACCCGAGCGGCGAGCAACAGGAAAGCAGCCGCGATCAGCCGCATGCCAGGATGGGCATTACGGGGCTTGCGACGCAAGCGGATATTGCCTGGAATCAGGGGGTTGATATTTACGGAGCCTACGACAATCGTTTACTCTCGGGCACGGTGTACAATGCCAAATATGCCATCGGCGAGGAAGTGGCGTCGGAAACATTTATTTCCGACAGAAACAGAACGCAAAGCGGCATCTGGGCTGTCGGATACGAGATTGTCGGCAACCATTATTTAAACGAGGCGGCGGGCGTGTCCACGGGCGGAGAAACGGATGTTATCTATGAAGCGGCGGAGACGCGCTTGCGCGCAGGCACGGTCAATAACGAAGCCGGGCGGAAGGCGAACTACTACGGCGCCATGATGTTTACGGACAAACCTTATGATGTTTCCATGTCGCTGAGCGCGGGGAAATCTGCGTTAACCTCTATCGGCGATGAAATCGTATTGACGGCCAATGTGCAGACGGATTCCGTCCTCAAGCGCGTAAACTGGCATATTCCGCAGGCGCTTAAGCCGTATGTCGATGTTGAGCATCTCGGCGATACGTCGCTGAAGCTGAAGCTGAGGGAGATGCCGGAGGTAAGCGGGATAACCGGCGTCGTCAGGGCCACTTCCGTCAAAAAGGCCACCGTCAGCGATACCGTATCCATCTCCATCGTCAACGACGGCATCGACAAGACGGCGCTAGGCGCGCTGATCGCCGAAGCGGAGGGGCTTATCGGGTCGGAATATACGACGGATAGTTGGGCCGCATTGGCGATAGCGCTCGAGCAAGCCAAAGCGGCAAGCGGAGACAACACAACGCAAGAGGCGGTCGATCAGGCTCAGGCAGCGCTGCAGGCGGCGATGTACGGCCTGGCGGAAGCACCGATCCGGATTCCGGGACCGGACATGGGCAATTATTTTGACAACAGCAAAACCGCGTCCATGATTTTCAAAATGAAAAACGAAGCGGGCGAATATGTTAAAGTGGACCCCGTCACGGAAAAGCTGTCGCTTACGGGAAGTGCCGCCGAAGCTTCGGCATTTGCGTTGTACATCCTTGACTACTTCGCCACCGTGGATCACGCGGAGCCGGAGGCGGGCGCCACAAGAACGGCGTATTCCATCCGATCTCTGGTTAATAACAAATACTTGACGATCCAGCATTATTTTACGGCCGAAGAGTTTCTGAGCAACACCCATCGTTACTTCAACATCCTGAGCGGCGATCCAAGCGGCACAAGCACGGACAGGACGTTCGAGGTCAAAGCGTCGGCGAACCTCCCGAATTGGAACGAACGATTTTATATCGACCACTACGCCCAATCGGGTTATTACCGGATCTGGTCGCATTTGTCCACGATGAGGGACGATTCGAACTTCAAACGATTTAATGTAACAATGACGGATGACGCCATGCAAAGCAGCGGTGCGGCCGCTCAAAATACCGAATACCGTTTTTATTTGGAAGAGGTGACGGGCAACGATCTGCTGGAGGTTAGCCAGCGGGTATCCGGAGACGACGCCGAGCTGCTCTGGCTTCCCGTAAACGGCGATACGAATCCGGCGCATTACAATGTCGCAGGAACGGACGCGGCTGTCGTGCTGGCTGGCGGCCGGATGAGCGCGACGTTGTCGAACCTGAGCATCGGCGTTCACGAGTACACTGTCGAATACAACGGCAGCGGGTATGAAACTTCGGCGGATGTAAAGGTTCGAATCTTTAACCATCCCGGTATTTTGCAGACGGCGGAAGACCTGGAGAGAATGAAGCAACGCGTTCAGGAAAAGGCCGAGCCTTGGTACTCCGATTATCAGCGGCTGCTGCACAGCGTTCCTTACGATCTGTCCAGCTTTGATTTCGAAACGACCGTTTTTGCCAATGTCGGACGCGGGGGAGCGCCGTCGGATTCCGCCAACATCGGCCATTTCGAGAAAGCCGGCAATGCGGCCTATTTCAACGCTCTGCAATGGGTCATTACGGGGGAAGACAAGTATGCGGCCAATGCCGCCGACATTCTGGGCAAATGGGCGCATGCCTTAAAAGTGATCGACGGTCGGGACCGGATCCTGGGTGCCGGCATCAACGCTTACAAATATGCCAGCGCGGCGGAAATTATCCGTTACTACAATGGAGGTTATAGCGGATACGGCGACGCCGACTTCAAGGCGCTGCAGGATATGATGATCAATGTCGTGTATCCCGTCATTCAGGATGCGGCTGCTCCTATGCTCGCGAACGGAAATTGGGATGCGGCGGCTATCGTCAGCATGATGGCGATCGGCGTACTCTGCGACAATACGGAAATATTCGACCGGGCGATGGTCTTGTATCAGGATATTCATGTAAACGGCTCTATCTTCGCTTATATACACGAATCGGGCCAAAATATGGAGACGGGCCGCGACCAGGCTCATGCCTTGCTGGCGATCGGCTATATGGCCGAAATCAGTCTGATCGCGTTCCATCAGCAAGAGGATCTGTATTCGCTTTATGACAACAGGCTGGCCAAAGCCTTCGAATATACGGCGAAATATAACTTGTTTTCTAAGGAGCTATACGAGGAGGACATCCCTTTTGTTGCGATGCCGAACGTTTTTGGCGATACAAGCCGAGGGTATTACGGCGCCGGATTCGACAGGGAAAACAACGGGTTGAACAGAGGAGAGCTGAGACCGGTGTTCGAACAAGTTCTTGCCCTCTACGGCAAGGCGAACAGCGGCGTTGATCTGGCATGGACGGAAAAGGCGGCTGCGGCCGCGCGCCCGCAGGGGATGGTTCATTTTGACAATCTGAACTTCGGCACCTTGACGTACTACAACGGCGAGCCGCTAAACGCGAGCGGGCCATACTTTCAGATGCGCACAAGGTGGGAGCCGCTGTATCAGAGAAACTGGAGCGTCGTGGACGGCGAGAGAGTCGCCGAAACGCTCAACTCTTATTATGATATGGATGCGAGCGGCGAGCTCGTAACGAAGGGCATGAAGAAGGATGCGCCATTTTACCAATTAATCGCTAACGACGACGGCACTTATTCGATCCGTCTGGTTCGGACCCATACCTATTTGTCGGTAAAAGATGATCAGGCGGGCGATTACAATCTAATAAAAGCCGATGCCGCGACCATAGGAGAAAACGAAAAGTTTGTGCTGCAGTCCAGCGGGGTAGGACCGTTTTTTCTGGTTTCTCCCAAATACGACAATCGAATCGTCTATCAGCATGCGGCCGGATCGGGCAGTAACGCCGTCCTGACGCTTCGGCTCGGAACCAAAAAGCTGTCGGACATAAAGGACATACCGGATATTACAACAAACGAAAGATTGATATTTATGTACAATGCCGAAGATATTGCGCTCAGCGGAACGGATGCCCCTGGAGGCGGCGAGACCGGCGGGGCGGTGAACAAAGAGGAACTGGCAGCGGCCATTGCCAAGACGCAATCGTTGCTTGGCCGTGCCAAAGAAGGCGGAAAGGTCGGTCAATACCCGGCGGCGGCGGTTACGGCGCTGAGAGACGCCATCCTTGAGGCGGAAGCGGTCAGAGGCGGCGCGGGCTCTACGCAGGCGCAGGTGAATGAGGCTGTGGAAGCATTAAATGAAGCGACGGCAAGCTTTGGAGCACAGCTCATTACGCTGGTTCCGGGAGCGGGCCGGGTAACGATTGCCGATCTGTCTCTAATGGCAAGTTACTACGGTGTCGGGAGTGGAGACGACGGCTGGGAAGCAATTGAGAAAGCGGATTTGACGGGCGAAGGAGCCATCACGATTGCCAATCTTGCGGCTGTAGCCCGATTGATATTGGAAAACTGGTTAGCCGAAGACAAATAACGGTTCAAGGTTGGGAGAGGCTGTCCCTTAGGTCATCATTGGCTTAAGGGGGGCCTTTTTTTGTCGCCGGCATGCTTAACAGCGTTACACCCGGTACAAATGCCGCCAATAGGAGGACGGGGCTTCGCCCGTCACCTTCTTGAACACTCTGCTGAAGTAATAGGGACTGTTGAAGCCTAGCCGTTCGCTAATTTCAGAAACGTTAAGCGAGGTGTTGCGCATCAGATCGATCGCTTTGTCGATCCGCAGCTTCGTATGCATCTCGATCACCGTCCGGCCGGTATGTTTGCGAAATGCGGTCGATATATAGTTGTAATTCAAATCGAGCCGGCGCGCCAGTTCCTCCGCCTGAAATTCTTTGCTCGCATGATCGACGAGATAAGCCATCACTTTGCCTGTCAGCGCCGATATTTTGCCTGCCGGAACCTGGGCATCCTCGTCGGATAAGGTTGCCTCGTGCATATCGAGAAACAGCTCGTACGCCCGGACGCTCGCTCTTGTCATGCCGTGCAGCCGGGGCTGCCTGTATTCGTCGAGCATCGCCATCAGCCTGTCGCCGAGCGAAGGTTGAAGGGGCAATCCGCCATGCTTGGGCAGCTCGAACCGGTATTCGTAATGGCCTGGCGTATAGTAGCCCGTCTCGGGCATCGGCAAGCGGCCGCTATAGCCGTCCTGCTCTTCCGCCGCAGCATCGAAGTGAATCCAATACCATGCGGTGCCCGCTTCGCTTTCGGGCAGGCCCCAGTGACGAAGCCCCTTTTTCAAAAACAAATGCTCGCCTTGCCGCACCCGATATTCCGTTCCTTCCTCGATCACATGCATGCAGCCTTTCGTCACAAACAAAAATACATCGTAGTCCAGCACCCGGTCGGGATGGGTATAGACGGCAGCCGTCTGATTCCATCCCATGTCTCGCACCAGCGGCATCCGGTCCGCGGTTAACCGTACTGCAGCTAACATAGCCGGTCTCCTCCTTGAACTTAAAGCTCTTTAACTCCATTTTAAAGATGAAAAAAGTATATGCAATTATATATTCCGTCTATTCTTAGTCTTTATTATAAATATTAAAATAATAATATGATATGAAAAAAGTGAGGGTGTTGCCATGATGGCGCAGTTTTATAACTTAGAGCCGGGACGGGCGAAGCTTGGCGAGGGTCCTCTGGCCGCACGCTTTCGGATAAACAAGGATTATGTCATGAGTTTGACCAATGCCAACCTCCTCCGCGGCTTCTATATGGAAGCGGGCTTGTGGAGCTATAGCGGCAACGGGGGCACGACGACGGCCTCCACAATCAGTATGGAGGGACCCGAACAGTGGCATTGGGGCTGGGAAGCCGTCACTTGCGAGCTGCGGGGACATTTCATGGGGCATTGGCTGTCGGCGGCGGCTCGTATTTACGCGCAGACTAACGATGTCATGGTCAAGGCGAAGGCCGATACGATCGTGTCGGAGCTGGCGCGTTGCCAGGAGGCGAACGGAGGCGGGTGGCTCGCCGCGTTCCCGGAAACCTTTATGCATCGGCTCTTAAACGGCAAGTGGGTATGGGCGCCGCATTATACCGTGCACAAGCTGCTGATGGGGCTCCTCGAAATGTATCAGCTGGCGAGCAACAGGCAAGCGCTGTCCATCGCGAAGGGCATGGCGGGCTGGTTTTACCGCTGGACGTCGGCTTTGTCGCAGGAGCAGCTGGACGAGCTGCTGGATATGGAGACGGGCGGCATGCTGGAAACCTGGGCCGAGTTGTACGGTATTACGAGGGCGGATGAACACGGGAAGCTGATGGAGCGTTATGTCCGCAACCGTTTCTTTGATCTGCTGCTGCGAGGCGAGGATGTCCTGACGAACAAACATGCCAATACGCAAATCCCGGAAATATTAGGCGCCGCAAGGGTGTACGAAGTGACCGGGGACGAGCGTTTTCGCCGCATTGCGGAATCCTTCTGGGCATGCGCCGTTACAAAGCGGGGGTATTTATGCACGGGCGCCGGCGACGACGGAGAGCTCTGGATGCCGCATCATGATATGGAAGCGAGACTAGGCGTCGGACAGGAGCATTGCGTCAACTACAATATGATGCGGCTTTCGCATACGCTGCTGCGCTGGACGGGAAATCCCGCTTACGCCGATTATTGGGAGAGGCGGTTCGTCAACGGCGTATTGGCGCATCAGCATGGAGATACGGGCATGATCTCCTATTTCCTCGGGGTTGCCCCGGGCAGCCGCAAGACATGGGGATCGGAGACGGGACATTTCTGGTGCTGTCACGGAACGCTGATTCAAGCCAACGCGGCCTACGAATCCCAAATCTATCTGAGAGATGGCGATGGCGTCGCGATTGCGCAATGGATTCCGTCCGTCGCTTCGATTGAGCTGGAAGGAGTCCGGATCGGCTTCGCCATCGAGCAGGATAGCCAGCAGGGGCTGTATCCGATGAACAAGTGGAATGTGACTGGCATGAAAGCGATTACCGAGGTGCATCGACCTGCCATACCCGTTACTAGGCCCGACCGGTTTCTGTTCAGCGTAAAGGTGAGCTGCGACCGGGCAGCGCAGTTCGCGCTTAAGCTGAGGATACCATGGTGGGTTAAGGAGAGAGCCTTGATCACGGTTAATGGCATTCTACAGCAGGATGTTCCGGAAGGCGCGGGTTTCTATAAGCTGAACCGAATGTGGAGCGATGGAGATCTCGTTAAGGTGGAGCTGCCCAAGGCGCTGGCGGCCGAGCCGCTGCCAGGCTCGCCGGATCGGTACGCGTTTGTAGACGGTCCCGTCGTGCTGGCCGGCTTGACGGACGAAGATCGTCTCCTCGTTGGCGACGCCGAATGCCCGGAGAGTTTGCTGACGTCGGATCGGGAGCGCAACCATAGCTGGTGGAATGCCGGCTATTACAGAACCAAAGGTCAGAGCGTTAACATCCGTTTGATCCCGCTGCACGAGATTAAGGACGAAAGCTATACGGTTTATTTTCAGGTGAAGGCAGCGGAGCAAACAGCGCAATAAATCAACATTTTCGGACGAATGGCGGCAACTTTGCCCCTAGCGCGCAAGCTATAATTGGCTTATGACATCAACAGAAAGAAGGGTTAAGAGGATGCTGCAGGATAAGGACAAGGCGTGGCTGGATGAGGTTATCGGCAAAATAACGGAGAAGATGGACTGGGTAAGCGAAAAAACGCGGAATAAAATTCCGTACACGACCATCGACGGCACTTTTGACGACCGCTCCATCGACAATCCCACCGGCGACGAGGCGGACGGCATCTGCTGGTGGACCAACGGTTTCTGGGGCGGCATGATGTGGCTGATGCACCACGAGACGGGGCTGGACAAATATAAAGAAATCGCGCAAATTTCCGAGGATAAGCTGGATCTCTGCTTCGAGCAGTTCTACGGCTTGCATCACGATGTCGGTTTTATGTGGCTGCCGACGAGCGTGGCGAATTATAGAGTAACGGGCAACCCGGAGTCGCGCAAACGGGCGCTGCATGCCGCCAATCTGCTGGCGGGCAGGTTTAATCTGGCCGGCGGCTTCATCCGTGCCTGGAACGATCTGGAGGAAGGCGATACGCGCGGCTGGGCGATCATCGACTGCATGCTCAACATTCCGCTGTTGTACTGGGCATCCCAAGAGACCGGAGATCCGCGTTTCAAGCAGATCGCGATGAAGCATGCCGACACGGCGATGGATGCTTTCGTCAGGCCGGACGGCTCCGTCAATCATATCGTGGAATTCGATCCCTTTGAGGGCGGCGTCGTAAAAACGTATGGCGGTCAAGGTTATGAGCAAGGCTCCTCCTGGACGCGGGGACAGGCATGGGGGCTGTACGGCTTTATGATGAGTTACATCCATACCGGCAAAGATAAATATTTGCAGACGGCAAAGCGGATCGCGCATTACTTCATGGCCAACGTCCCGGACAGCGGGATCATCCCCGTGGACTTCCGCCAGCCGGCCGAGCCGCGGCGCGAGGACGATACGGCTGCTGCGATCGCGGCCTGCGGATTGTTGGAGATCGCCAAGGCCGTCGTTCCGAACGAGAAGGACGTTTACGTCAAGGCGGCGCTCCGGATGCTGAAGGCGCTGGACGCTTCGCGCAGCGACTGGTCGCGCGGGACGGATGCGATATTGCAGAACGGGACGGGCGCTTACCATTCCAAGACGCATCACCATGCCATAATTTACGGCGATTATTATTTCATGGAAGCCATTTTTAAGCTGAAAGGCAACGACTTGTACCTTTGGTAGACGCATGAAGAAGCGGGGCGGTTAAGGCGCGGCAAGGAAATATGCGCCTTTTTACTGCCCCGTTTTCCGTGCCGCGGCCCGATATTGCCGCGGCGTCGTGCCCATAGCGGTTTTAAAGCTGCGGATAAAATAAGATACATTGGGGTAACCGACCTCAGCGGATATAAGCTCGACAGAGTACGGGGTCGTGTGGAGCAGCCTGCACGCCTGCTTGATTCTTCGCGCGATCAGATAATCGGACAGGCTGCCGCCAGTCTCGCGCCGGAACAACCGGGACAGATAAAATTTGGACAGATGCAGCGCCTCCGCGATATGCTCCAGCCCGATATCTTCGGCATAATGCTCTTCGATCCATTGCATGGCCTGCTCGGAATAGGTAAAGGGGCGGTATTCGGCCGTTTCCGCCACGGATCCCTGAAGGGAGATCGCCTCCAGATAATGGATGAGCAGCATCGTCATGTCCTCTTCTTCGGCAACGGGATTCGATGCGAAGGGACGATTGTTGTACCGCTCGATGATATGCTCCAAATAACTTAGCTCCCCCTGCAAGTCGATGGCCGATTCTCCCTCCCCGCTCCGCCATAAGCGATCCAGCAGAGCATGTCGGGACGGGAATGGACGCAGCGCCTGCTCGAACATATGCGGCTGGAAGAACATAATCGTTCGCACATAAGGCGTTTCCTCGCTTACGCTTGCGAATACCTTGTGCAACTGATAGGGCTGAAAGATAAACAGCCGGCCCGGCTTCATCTCATAGGTTTTCTGACCGACGATGACGCTGCCCGTGCCTTCGCGGACGAGCAACAGCTCGCAGCAGGGATGCCAATGGTAGAAGCCGGCGAAGACATCGGTCGTCCGGGTGGGAGAACCGAGCAGCAAAGGTTTGCCATGAAACGCGACGGGTTCGAATAAGTAGTTCATGCCTCTATTGTAATCAAAATTCCGACGAAAAACAGACGCCGCTGGCAAACGATGAAAAAGTCTGACTTTTATCTGAAAAAAGTTCATTTCACGCGATGCCTCCCCATGATACGTTGTAATCGTACAAGACAGAGGAGGAGTGGAACGATGACTTTGATAACGAATCCCGTGCTAAGGGGCTTTAATCCCGATGCGTCCATGCTGCGCGTGGGCGACGACTATTATATCGCGACATCAACCTTCGAGTGGTTTCCCGGCGTGCAGATCCATCATTCGCGCGATCTGGTGAACTGGCAGGTGATCGCTCGCCCGCTTTGCGATGCCTCCTTGCTCGATCTGCGGGGCGTTCCGAGCTCCGGCGGCATCTGGGCGCCGGCGCTGACGTACGACAACGGCATGTTTTATCTCATGATTACAAACGTGATGGCGCGTCGCGGCGTCTTTAAGGATTTGCATAATTATTTGCTTACGGCGACCGATATTAACGGTCCGTGGTCGGCGCCGCTTCACTTGAACAGCAGCGGCTTCGATCCTTTTCTGTTCCACGACGACGACGGAACCAAATGGCTGCTCAATATGCGCTGGGACTTCCGAAAGGGGCGGGATCGTTTTGCGGGAGTAGTCATGCAGCAATTTTCGCCGGAGGAGAGAAAGCTTGTCGGACCGGTAAAGACGATTGCGACAGGCACCTCGATCGGCGTGACGGAAGGGCCGTTTATGTTCAAACGGGACGGATGGTATTACTTGCTGCTCGCCGAGGGCGGCACGGGCTGGAACCACGCAGCGACATTGGCCCGTTCGCGCCGGATCGAAGGTCCGTACGAATACGATCCGGAGTCCCCGCTCATCACGACGATCGACGCGCCTGAGCATCCGCTTCAGAAAGCGGGACACGGGGCGGTCGTGGAGACGCAGAACGGCGAGTGGTACCTGTCCTTTATATGCGCGCGTGCGCTGCCCGGCAGACGGCTGTCTCCGCTGGGCAGGGAGACGGGGCTTGCGCGCGTCGTATGGACGGCAGACGGCTGGCTGCGGCTGGAAGGCGGCGGCAAGGCTCCCGGGCTCCGGTTTGCTGCGCCGGATCTTGCGCCCCATCCGATCCCGAAGCTCCCGGATCAAGATGACTTCGACGGAGCTGCGCTCGGGAATGCGTATTTCACGCTGCGAGTGCCGGCGGACGACGAGTGGCTCAGCTTGTCGGAGCGCAAGGGCTTCTTGCGGCTGCGCGGCCGCGAGTCGCTATACTCCTGGTTCCGCCAGAGCATGGTGGCGAGAAGGCTGGCGCATTTCCGCTGCGTTGCCGAGACCTGCGTGGAATTCGAGCCGGAGCACTTTAACCAGATGGCGGGATTGACGCTGTATTATGACGAGAGCGACCACTTTTACTTGCTGGTAACCCGCGACGAGGAACGGGGCAAGCATATCCGGCTGATGACCACGAAGCAAGGGCAATACGACGAGCCGGATGACGCCTTCGTCTCCGCCGAAGGCTGGGAACGTTGCTATCTAAAGGTAATCGTCGATGGCGAGCGCGTGCAATTCCACTGCTCGCCGGACGGCTCGGAGTGGCAAGCGGTGGGTCCCGCGCTGGATCTTGGGCAACTGTCCGACGAATACGAAGGCAAGCTTGGATTTACCGGCACGTTCGTCGGCTTATGCGCGCAAGACTTGTCGGGCACGATGAAACACGCGGACTTCGATTATTTCAAGTACTTGGGGGAAGACATCGAATAAGCGATAGAAACATTTAAAGCGGGAAATGAGGTCAGCCGAAGGGCTGGCCTTTTTGCTTCGACGTCGGCTATAACAATAGTCCGCTAAAGCTGGCGGGCATAATATTGCGAAGCAGGCTTGCGCGATAATGATGAGAACGATTATCATAAGAAGACATGCCACAATGGAGATGGGGGAAGTCCTAAGAGATGAAACGGATATTGTTAATCGAGGACGAGGCGCATTTTGCGGCGTTTATGGAGCCGGAACTGAAGCATGAGGGTTTCTCAGTGACGGTTGCGCGCGACGGCAGATCCGGTCTGGAGCTCGCGCTGGGCGAAGCCTGGGATCTCGTGCTGCTGGATCTGATGCTCCCGGAAATGGACGGCGCCGATGTGTGCCGGGAAATACTTAAATACAAAAAAACGCCGATTATTATGATTACGGCGAGAGATAGCGTGTCGGACCGCGTATCCGGTCTGGATAGCGGGGCCGACGACTACATCCCGAAGCCGTTCGCCATCGAGGAGCTGCTCGCTCGCATTCGGGTTGTATTTCGGAGGCAAGGGGAGTCGGCGGATCCCGGATCCCTTCTTGCCGGCGGCAATCTGACGTTGGAGCGGGAATCGCGAATCGTCAAGAAAGCCGGCACGGTCATTGCGCTAACGAAACGGGAGTTCGCGCTGCTGGAAGCGCTGATGAAAAATGTTAATCGCGTGATGTCGAGGGAAACGCTGCTGAATACGGTATGGGGCTACGAGGCGGTTGTGGACGCCAACGTCGTCGATGTGTACATTCGTTACCTGCGGAACAAAATCGACGAGCCCGGGTCGCCCAGCGTTATTGAAGCCGTCCGAGGAATCGGCTACGTGATGCGCAGATGACGGCGGTATTCGGCAAGCGACGCAAGCCGTCACTTAGGAAGTCTTCCGGCAAGCTGCCGTTTCATTGGCGAATGACCTTGCTTGCAGCCATTCTGCTGAGCGTGCTCGTGACGGTCAGCAATTTGACGCAATACTTCTTTGTAGAGCGATGGATGGTGCGTCAGGAGGAAGCCAAAATAAGGCAGGACATGCGGGAGCTGCTCAACGAGCTGCTGGCCAAGGAAATTCAAATAACGCCGGGCAACGAAACGTTGCTTCGGCTTTATTTGGAGCGGGCCAACGTGCATGGAGGCATGATTCGGCTGCTTGATTCCAATGGGGATACGGCGATTATTGCGGGGAATACGATATCAGCCGAAAGGATTCCATTGCGCTCGTTGACAGACCTAAGCCCTGGCTCTGTGCTTTACGAGGACGGTGTGCTTGCGATGCGCAGTCCTATAACGATTTTCAACTTCCAAGGCACAATTGAAATGGTGCGCAGCATGGAGGAATTGGAACGTTTGATCGCCCGGTTTTTTCGGATTATGATTATCTGCTGCGGAGCTGCTCTTTTGCTCAGCATCGCGGGCGGCAGACTGCTGGCCGTCGGTCTCATCCGGCCGTTGCGTGCCATGAATGCGACGATGAAGAAGGTCAGGCAGAATGGCTTGCAGGAGCGCATGCCGGTTACGGGAGCCAAGGACGAAATTACGGCGCTGCAGACGATGTTTAACGGCATGATGGATGAAGTGGAGGCGTCGTTCGGCAGGCAGCGGCGGTTCGTGGAGGATGCGTCGCATGAACTGCGAACGCCAATCGCCATTATGGACGGGCATCTCCGAATGCTAAGCCGATGGGGCAAACACGATCCGGACGTAACGGAAAATTCGCTGCGAATAGCGACGGAGGAGCTTGAGCGTCTGAAAGGGCTTGTCGATAATCTGCTGCTGTTATCGCGTGCGGAACGTACGGAAGAGCTGGAGCCTCGCGGCATCTGCGAGCAGCCGTTAACTGTCCTTAAGGATGCGGCGGATAAACAAATGATGATGACCCCCGAGTATGTCGTAAACGTAGAAGCTGGCATGCTGGAGGAGGTATCCATAGCGATCGGCGAACATGAGCTGGCCCAATTGCTCCGCATCCTTTTGGATAACGCCGTCAAATATTCCGGAGAGGGCAGAGTCATCGCTATTATCGCCGAATTGGACGTCGATCAGGTGCGGCTGTCGGTAGAAGATCGGGGAGTAGGCATATCGGAAGAAGATATTCCCCACGTATGGGATCGGTTCTACCGGGCGGACAAGGCGAGAAGCGGCGGGCAAGGAGGATACGGGCTGGGACTGCCCATTGCAAAATCGCTCGTTCGCAGGCACGGGGGCGACATCGTATTGACCAGCGAGCTCGGCGTAGGGACAAAAGTGACGGTTTCTCTGCCCCTGGCTTAGTGAAATTCTCCCGCTCCAACATAAGGTAGCAATAGTCCCCGTATAAATTCGTTCAATAAAATTATCGTTTTCACAGCGTTTTCTCATTATTATTCGCTACAATTGGCGGTAATGATATTCATTATCACGAATGAACGATATGGACATGAGAGGAACGAAGGAAATGAATAAAAAGTACGTAACAAGCACGGCTGCGATTATTTTGGGAGCATCGATGATGCTGGCGGCCTGCGGGGGCAACAATGAATCGAATGCAAATGGCAAGCAAGAAGGAGCGGGAGCCGTTAAGACGGAGAGCGACTCTGGCGTCGTAAACGTGTTTACGGCCCGCCATTACGATATCGACTTCGCGATGTTCGACGAATTCGAGAAGGCGACGGGCATTACGGTCAACGAAATCAAAGGAACGGCAGAAGAATTGGTGGAGCGCATGAAGCGGGAAGGCGAAAGCACGGAAGCCGACTTGTTCATCACGGTCGACGGCGGCATCCTGAACTATGCAAAGGAGAATGGCGTGCTGCAGCCGATCGACTCGGACGCTATTTTGGCCAACGTGCCGGAGAGTCTTAGGGACACGGATAACCAGTGGGTGGGCCTGGCTACTCGTGCCCGGGTCATCGTATACGACAAAGAGCTCGTGAAGCCCGAGCAGCTGTCTACATACGAAGATCTGGCGGGCGAGCAGTGGAAAGGCAAAGTGCTCGTACGGTCCTCCAGCAACCTTTACAACCAGTCTCTCGTCGCTTCCATGATTGATTTAAATGGCGAAGCGGAAACGGAGAAGTGGGCGCAAGGGCTGGTCGGCAATTTCGCGCGCGACCCGGAAGGCGGAGACCGCGACCAAGCCAAGGGCATTGCGGCCGGCGTCGGAGAAGTGGCGATTATGAATACGTACTACATCGGACAGATGCTTAACTCCAAGGAAGCCGAGGAAGTGAAGGTCGCAGAGAGCGTCGGCGTGTTCTTCCCGAACCAGGAGACGACAGGCACGCATCTCAACATTAGCGGCATCGGCCTCGCGGCTCACGCAAAAAACAAGGACAACGCGCTTAAGCTGGTGGAATATATGACAAGCAAGGAAGGCCAGGAAATGCTGACGAACGGCAGCTTCGAATTCCCGGTCAACAAGAATGCCGAGCTTCCGGCGCTGCTCAAGGAATGGGGCGAATTCAAGACGCAAACCATCGACTTCGCGAAGCTGGGCGAGAACAACAAAGCGGCAACGGCTCTTATGACCAAGGTTGGCTGGAAATAAGATGTTCCTATCCTTGCTGCAGGGGTTTAGACAGAGATGGAACGGATGGATCGCGATCAGCGGAATAGGGGCTCTTGCAGCCCTTCTTCCGTCTCTTTATATTTTGGCGGGATTATGGGGAGAGGCAGGGGAGAACTGGACGCATATCCGGACCTATATTCTCCCTTCCCATTTGATGGAGTCCTTGCAGCTTGTATTTGGCACAGTAGCGGCTTCCGTTGCGATCGGAGTGTCGCTGGCATGGCTTGTCGCCGCGTATGACTTCCCGCTTCGAAGGATGTTCTCCGCCTTATTGGTGCTCCCGCTGGCGATCCCGCCTTACATAGCGGCCTATACGTACGGCGATATGCTCAGTTATACCGGCACCGTGCAGAAGCTGCTGCGAAATGGGCTTGGCTTGACGCCGAACCAGCGTTATTTCGATATCATGTCGATGCAGGGCGCCGTTTTTATTTTTGCCATGTTCCTGTTTCCGTACGTCTACCTGATGACCAAATCGTTTCTGGAGCGGCACAGCGCCGCCTATATCGAAAATGCCAGGCTGCTGGGGCACAGGCCGCTTTCCGTTTTCCTTCGGGTCGTCCTGCCGCTGTCTCAGGGAGCCATTGTGGGCGGAGCGAGTCTTGTCGCGTTCGAGGTGCTGGGCGATTACGGGGTGGCCAAACATTTCGGCATCCAGACCTTTACGGTCGCGATCTTTAAAACATGGTTCGGCATGTATGATCTGGAATCGGCGATACGGCTCGCTGGGGCGCTTATGGGCGTATTAATCGGAATCTTTGTCATAGAAAGGCTGCTGAGGAGCCGCAAGCGGTTCAACGCCTCTGTAAGCGGAGGTGCGGTGCTAAAGCGAAAAAGGCTGCGGGGGATCCCGGCTGCGCTAACGGTTGGCTTTTGTTCCATCGTGGTTTTGTTGTCCTTTATTATCCCGGTCGCGCAATTGACGGTATGGGCAACATGGACGTACGACGACATCTGGAACGACAGGTTCCCGACGATGATTCGAAACACGGTGTCGGTTTCTGCAGCCGCGGTGTGCATCATCATGCTGATGTCCGTCATTGCGGCCAATTCGCTGAGAATGTGGCGAAGCGGCTTCACGCTGGCAGGGAGCAAGCTGCTCTTGATGGGATATTCCATCCCGGGAGCCGTAATGGCGATCGGAGTGCTGGCCCTGTTTCTGTCGCTGGATCAGGCGCTATCCGGCTTGTACGGCATGATGGGCTTGGGAGAAGGAAAGCTGGTGCTTAGCATGTCGTTAGCCATGCTCGTATTCGCCTTCGTCGCCCGTTTTTTGTCGGTCGGCTTTAATGCCGTCGACGCCGGTTACGACCGAATCGGGACCAAATACGCGGAGGCTTCCAGGCTTCTTGGCTACGGAGCGACGAGTACCTTCTTCCGTATCGATTGGCCGCTCCTAAAGGGCTCCATTTTGACAGGAGCCATTATGACCTTTATGGAGGTTGTAAAGGAGCTTCCGCTTACGTTGCTGCTTCGGCCATTCAACTTCGATACGCTGGCGACCAAGGCTTACCAGTATGCGAGCGACGAGCAGATTCATCAAGCTTCCTTGCCTTCGCTTCTTATCATTACGCTTGGCGTTGCGTCAGTCTGCTTGTATCATTTTATCGGTAGGGGGGAGAAGGCGTGACATACGTCGGCCTTAAGGGAATTGCTTATGCTTATGCTGGAGCCGGGAGCGATGTTCTTTCGGAATTTTCATTAACGCTTGCACGGGGAGAGACGGTTGGTCTGCTTGGAGGTAGCGGAAGCGGCAAGAGTACGCTGCTCCGTCTGATCGCCGGCCTTGAGAATCCGAAAAGCGGCGAGATAACCATTGACGGCATCGTCATGGCAGGGGGAGGGCGCTTCGTTCAACCCGAGCATCGAGGCGTAGGCATGGTGTTCCAGGATTACGCCTTGTTCCCGCATATGACCGTCGCCAGAAATATCGCTTTCGGATTGCGGGGGTTGTCGCGTTCGGAACAGGCGGCGCGCACGGAGAACATGCTGGAGCTCATCCAGCTGCAGGGCTTTGGCGGACGGTACCCCCACGAACTGAGCGGGGGGCAGCAGCAGCGCGTCGCGTTCGCCCGCGCGCTGGCGCCGCAGCCGAAGCTTCTGCTCATGGATGAACCGTTCAGCAATCTCGATGCGGCGCTTAAGGGAGAGATTCGTCTGGAGCTCAAGGAGCTGCTGAAGAAGTCCGGCATGACCTCTATTCTTGTTACGCATGATCTGGCGGATGCGGAGGCGATCTGCGACCGGATCGTAAATATGCCAGAGCAGGTCTTAAGTCTCGTTTGAGCTTTTAGTGTCAGGGTCTTTCTGGAATTGCTCCACGCAGTGACGGCAAATGCAACTGACGCCAAGGAAAGGCTCGGGAACTCGCTTAAGAAGCTCCGCCGGAATGGAGGCGCGGAAGCACCAGCAATCCAGTTCTGCCTCTGCGCTCTCCGCCGCGCAGTCGTTTTCTCCTCCGCAGAGCGGACAGATAGGATTCATCGAAAAATACAGCTCCTTTCGAAGAGAAGCCCTGCAGCGTTAGTCGCCGCAGGGCTGCATTTGTTTAACGGCTAAAGGTCAATGCTGCTTCGCCGGCTCCAAAATAAACTTTTCGATCACATGGCGAACGCCTTCTTCGTTATTGGAGAGCGTGACGTAGTCCGCAATCTCCTTGAGGGCATCAATACCATTGGCCATGGCGACGCCAAGACCGGCAGCCTGAATCATCTCGCGATCGTTCCATGCGTCGCCCATCGCGATCGTTTGCTCCATCGAGCAGCCGAGATGCTCCGCCATAAATCGCAGCGCATGTCCTTTTGTCCCTTCCTTGTGCATAAACTCCAAGTAGTGGGCCTTGGACTTCGTAATATGGACCCGATCCCCGATCAGCGGATCCAGTTCCAGCGCGATGGCGTCGAGACGGGCGGGATCGTCGATAATGAGCATTTTGTTAAGCGGCTTCGTAATGAGCTTGTCAAAGTCGGGTTCGATCCTGTAAGGGATGTTCGACAGCCTGGAATAGGCTTTGATCCGGTCGTTATCTTCCGTGCCGTACAGCTCGTCGTCTACGTAAAGCTGCAGATGGAGGCCATGCTTTACGCAATATTCGTGCAACGCCAGGGCGGCGTCCGTCGGCACATTGCGCTCGTAGAGCACTTGGCCGTCCAGCAGTGTTTTGACTAGCGCTCCCTGATACGTAATAATAGGTACATTAAGTTCAATCTGACGGGCAATTTGCTGCGCCGATGCGAACATGCGGCCGGTGGCAAGCGTCACTGTCACTCCGGCGGCGATCGCAGCCTCCATCGCCCTGCGGGTTCCATCCGTCACAGTCAGTTCATCTGTCAGAAGCGTGTCGTCCACATCAATGGCAATCAGCTTATACATAATTACGGTAAGGCTCCTCTCGGCGTCCAATCTGTATCGTGTAGCGTCATAATAAGGTTGATTGTAGCGAAAATCGAGCCTACATACAAGGAGATCCTCACATGCACAACTATGAATCAAGGCCGGCGAAGCAGCGCTCAGGCGCCATCTATGCGATAGGAGCGGTGCTGCTTCTTGCTGCGGGCTTCGCACTCGGCATGTTTTTCATGAGTACCCGGTACCCCATGATCAAGGAACCGTTGTTCAAGCAAGTTAATGACTCGTATGTTCACGTTCTTAACGATTATCTAAATGACACGACGCCAGAGCAGCTCATTCAGGGAGCGGCGGTCGGCATGGTGGACGCGCTCAAAGACCCTTATTCGCATTACTTGCCCGGAGAAAAGGGGAAGGCGTATACGGACTCCTATGAAGGGCAATTTTACGGCATCGGCGCCGAGATGAGGCAGGAGGACGGCAAGGTTATGGTCAGTCATGTCATCAAAGAAACGCCTGCCGAGAGGTCGGGGATGCAGCCGGGCGACGTAATAATCGCAGTAGACGACGTTGACGTAACCGGCAAGTCGCTGCAGGATCTGCTGGGCATTGTAAGAGGCGAAGAAGGCACGAAGATCAAGATCCGGGTCCAGCGAGCCGCTGAGAAGGATCCCCTTGACTTTACGATGAAACGGGCGGCTATCCCCGTGCATACCGTTACCTCCGAGAGACTTGAGGATGGCATCGGCCTTATCACGATCAGCCGTTTCGCCGAGGAAACCGGGAAGGAATTCAAGGCGGAGCTGGATAAGCTTAAGGCGGAGGGCGAGCTGAAGGGGCTGCTGCTGGATCTGCGTTCCAATCCCGGCGGACTGCTGCAATCCACGACCGAGATCGCCAATATTCTTATTCCAAAGGACAAAAAAATTCTCGACATCGTCTACAAGGACGAACGAAGAATCGTATCGCTGACGTCGAAGCAGAAGGAGAAGTGGACGGTGCCGATCGTCGCGCTTGTCAACGGACGTTCCGCCAGCGCGAGCGAGGTGCTCGCCTCGGCGCTCAAGGAATCGGCAGGCGCGACGCTTGTCGGCGAGAAAACGTACGGCAAAGGCGTGGTTCAGGGCTACAAGCAATACAAGGACGGTTCCGTAATCAGCTTGACGGAAGCGCAGTGGAAGACGCCTGGCGGCACATGGATCAACAAGCAAGGCGTGACCCCGGACCACGTTGTGGAGCTGCCGGAATATGCGTCTCTGCATCAGCCGCCGCTGGGTACCGAGCTAGCCAAGGGCAGCTATGGGGACGAAGTAAAGCTGCTGCAGGGGATGCTGAATACGCTGGGCTACGGTCCTTCGGGTCAAGACGGATTGTTTGACGCTCAGACCGAGGCAGCGCTCCGCAAGTTCCAGAGCGAAAACGGCTTGACGTCGAACGGGAAGTTTGCCGACGCGACCAGCCATAAGCTGGTCGAAATGCTGCGCGAGAAGCTGGGCAGAGAGGATACCCAGGAGCAGAAGGCGATCGAGTTGTTGAAGCAGGCGCAGCAGTAATAATGATAAAAAACAGGAAGAGATACCCGATCCCATTGGGCGTCTCTTCCTGTTTCTTTGCCATGATAGATGAGTTCTCGTTCCCCGGTCAGTTCTTCCTCGTTCAGCCCTTCGGCGTCAGATCGATCTGGACGTCGTCCAGGTACCACGTCGTCAGACCTTCATAACCGGAGTCGCTGCCGATGATGACGAAAAGCTCGCCCTTGTCGTTCGACTTCAGCGTCGTTTGATGACTCATCGGCTTCGCCTGGAAACCTTCGACGGAGTCGTCCGGCACGACCATGTTGCCGACGTTTTTGAGATCGGCACCGTCCTGCGACTGGTTGCCCTTGTCCGCGTTCAGGATGAAGTAAGGTTCTTCTCCATGCACATGATCCAGGCGGAGCGCTTCGGGCTTCGTTGCGACGAAACCCGCTTTGATATAGACCGATTCGCCAGGGGAACCGCCTACGCCCATCATGCCGCCAGGCACGTCTGTATACAGCTTAAAAGCAACGGAGGCATCGTAAGTCCTATTCGGCTCAAGGCCGCTGATCTTCTTCGTTACGAACATAAAGAGATCATCGCTGCGGTTCATGCCGACCATCTTTAGACCGTAGTTGCTTTTGTTATCCGACAAATCGATCAGCCCGCGCCTGAACTCCAGGTTGTAGATGTTGGGATTGTAGGCTACAGGCAAATCGGCGAAGCCGCCTTCCCAGCCGTCCTGGCCTTGGTCGAACGAAAATTGATGCGACACCGTCTCGGCCTTTGCCTGGATAATAACCTTGCGGCCAGCGTTCTCCCAGGTTGTGGTTGCGGCGAGAAGGTCGGCTACGCTCTTTGCCGGGATGAAAGCCTGTCCTTGCTTAATAACGACTTTGGCCGGGAGCTTGATGCCCTTGACGTACGTTCCCGTCACGCTATCCTGGCCTACCGTCAACAGAACGGTCAGACCGGCTCTCTCCAGTTGGATGGTCCGATCCGTATCGTTCCAAGTGAGCTTGGCGTCCAGTCCTTCCGCGAATGCGCGGGCGGGAACCATGGCTACGCCTTTCTCGATATATGGAGCTTGCTTTAATTCGATCGTCCCATCGTTGTCAACGGCGTTTAGACTTCCTATTTGGAATTGTACGGATGGAGCAGCATTGCCGGCACCAAATGCCATCGTTGCATGCAACGATGCCGTCATTGTAAGCGCCGCGAACATTGCCACAGCTTTTTTGCGTTTGTTCTGCTTCATGAGGTGCACCTGCCTTTAAAATATTGGAAATTATATGATTTCTGATGGCGCAGCCGTTTCACCTTGACCGGTTTAGTTGTTTGCTTTCGCGTACTCATAAACGGGGGCGGGCCCATAAAGGTTGCTACATGAAGTCGAAAAAATAGCGAATGACATGAAAAAAGACCGGCGAAGCGTAAGTCAGACTATCGACGCGGCTCAAAAAGCTTTTTTTCGAACTCTTGAATTTGTTGTCGTCGCCAAGCAATAAATCCCGCTTTAAAACGGACACGGTCAAGCTGCCGAAAAAGCCGCTTAAACTGATGAGCATGCCCGATAACACGCCAAACAGCTGGTCGAGCGGCGTCAAATACGGATAAATGAACGTCGAGACGGCGGTCGTCACGACGAATCCGCAGGCGAAACCCTCCCAGGTAATATAGGGGTTTGCGGTCGGAATCACCTTTCGTTTGCCTCCGTAAATCGATACGAGATAATTTACGACATCGTTGATTTGCGTCAGCAGCACCAGAAACAGGACGATTCCCGCGCCATACTCCGGCGTCGCGAATTGGAAATAAGCAAGATGGCTGAGCCCGAACACCATCAGCATAAGTCCCCATTGCGTCGAACTTACGCTGCGCAGAAAGCCTGCGGTTCCTTTGTTAATGAGCCTGGGCATGGGAAGAAGCAGGAACACGTAGACGGGAATAAACACGATAAACATCCCGTACCACTCGATGTAGATCCAGTAGAACTGCACGGGAATGGACAAGTACGCCCAGAGAAACAATCTGCGGTCCGCCTTTCTCGTCTTGATCATGGAGAAATATTCCTTCAGCGAGAAAAACGACAGCACCATTAGAGAGAGAAGGGAAACGACCGGATTGATGATCGTGGCCAGGCAAAAGACAAAGAACATGCCCCACCACGTCTTGATTCGGAAAGCGATGACTTCATGATCCTTGCGGGACAACATGCGATCGGCCACCAAGTAAATTAAATTCACAATTAATAACCCTGCAAATACGACAACCAGCGCCGTTATGGAATCGTTCATACGGAATCACCATCTTGATCCAGGATAGATTACTATAAGGCAACACTATGTTATTATGGAGGAAGATCGATGATTTGATAAGGGGATAACGTAAAAAATGGAACGCGACGTATCGGTTTTTATTTTGCTTACGAATACCGGGACGCTTTTTACGAAGGTTATACAAAGCTATACGAAAGCACCTTATAACCACGCTTCCATCTCGTTCGACCGGGAGCTGTCGGAGCTGTACAGCTTCGGGCGCAAACATCCCAGCAACCCGTTCGACGGCGGCTTCGTCAAGGAAGACATCAAAACGGGGACGTTCAGCAAATATCCCGGTACGACCTGCGTCCTCTACGAGCTCGCTATTACGCGGCGCGAGGAAGAGAAAATGAAACGGGTGCTGCGGTTTTTTATCCGGAGCCGCGGGAAATTTCTGTACAACCTGCTCGGCGTAATCGGCGTCGCCTTAAAGGAGCCGGTCGAGTTCAGCAACTCCTACTTCTGCTCGCAGTTCGTCGCCGAGATTTTGTCCCGTTCGGGAATCAAGCTGTGGAACAAGCTGCCCGCGTTGGTCACGCCGGACGACTTTCGCCAGAATGATCGACTGGAGCTGATCTACGAAGGAAAGCTGAGTCAATACGATCCACATGCCATCCATCGTTTTCGTTAAGCGAATTGGAGCTTGTCGCTTGACAACGGGAATGATAATTACTATCATCTTAAATGAGAGGAATTATCATAGTTTGTTTACTTGGCGACGAGGTGGAACATGAAGAAGGTCAAATATTGCAAACGCAACTTCAAACTGGGCTCCAAGTCGGTCTATAAGGCGATGAAGGAGAAGTACCCCGAGATCAAGGGGAAAAAAAGCGACTGTTTGGGCAATTGCAGAACCTGCAAGATGGAATGTTTTGTCGTCGTCAAATCGAAGGCAGTCACTGCGCCAACGCCGGAACAACTCTACAAACGATTGAAAAAAATGATTGGTTAACTCTATAATTGGGAAATATAGGAGGGGCGTCCATTTGCCGCCTCTCATTTTTATGTTAGAATAAATACAAATAAGAAGGCGAGGTGCACATTATTATGAAAGACTCTTTGGCTCAAGCGTTAAACGAACAAATGAACTTCGAGTTCTACTCCGCACACGTGTATCTTGCGATGGCTGCATACTGCTCCGGCGACAGCCTGGACGGTTTCGCTAATTTCTTCATCGTACAGGCGGAAGAAGAACGATTTCACGCCATGAAAATTTATAAGTTCCTGAACGACCGCGGCCGCCGAGCGACCCTTGATGCGCTGCCGGAACCGAACAATGAATACGACTCCGTGCTGCATGCCTTCGAGCAAGGCTACAAACATGAGCAGCAAAATACGGAACGCTTCTACAAGCTGTCCGACCTCGCGATGAACGATCGCGAGCACGCGACGATCAACTTCCTGAAGTGGTTCATCGATGAACAGGTCGAAGAAGAAGCGTTGTTCGACAGCATCATCAACAAGCTGAAGCGGATCGACAAGGACAGCAACGCGTTCTACATGCTGGACAACGAGTTCGCCGGACGTTCCTTCACTCCGCCAGCCGGAGAGTAACGAAAGCTTGACGGCAGGGACATAACCTATAATAGAGCTTCTCCTATGCATGGATGGACATGCTCGGGAGGGCTCTATTTTTGTAAAAATACGGCTATTCAGTGGAGGAGAGGTATATTATGATAGATTCAGCTACGGTCAAAGACGCGGATGCATTACTGCCGCTACTGTTATCCGCGATCGGCCCTATTGCGCATACGCTGTCGGGCACGACCGACGATGGAGAGACATGGGATGTGCTGCGCGATTTCCTGTCTTCGGAGCATAACCGTCTCAGCTTCCGCAATATTTTGGTGGAACGAAGAGACGGTGCGGTCGCAGGGATGCTGATCGCTTATTCCGGAGATGCGGCAGAGGAACTGGATCGTCCCATCCGAGAAAGGCTTGAGTCTCTGCATGGGGAGGAAGCGGCAAGCGCGGTCGTGACGGAATGCAAACCCGGCGACTATTACCTGGACTCTATTGCTGTGGATGAGCGGTTTCAGGGACAGGGCATCGCCAAAAGCCTTATCGCCGCATTTGAGGAACGGGGACGATTACAAGGTTACGATAAGTTATCTCTTATTGTAGAGCCATACAATGAAGGCGCGTACGCGCTATACCGCAAGCTGGGATACAAGGATGACGGCTTGTGGCAGGTGAGCGACGGCGCGTACAAACGAATGATTAAACAGTTGTAGCCCTTCGCGTGCCGGATGGCTGCCATCGGGGGAATCTGGGTGAAGGTTGTCCGAAACAAAACATGGCTGTGGATACGGAGCAATCCGCTCCTTATTTTGATCTTTGCGGTTGGAGCTTTCATACGCTTGTGGTATGGGGGTTCGCTGCCACCCGGGCTTAATCAGGACGAAGCGTCAATCGGGTATGACGCGTACGCCATTCTGCATCATGGCGTCGATCGTAACGGGGTGTCGCTGCCCGTGCACTTGATCGCTTGGGGAAGCGGTCAGAATGCGCTGTATGCGTACCTGTCCATGCCGTTTATTTATGTATTCGGGTTAAACGAATGGTCCGTTCGCGCCGTCAGCATGCTGATGGGTCTTATTGGCATGGGGACGATGTACGGCATAGGGCGCAAGCTGTTCGACTCCCGCCGAGGCGCGTTGATCGTGCTGTTCCTCACAGCGATATGCCCATGGCATGTCATGATGTCCAGATGGGCGCTGGAATCGAATTTGTTCCCGACGCTGGCGCTGCTGGCAGTCTACTTCTTGCTGCTCGGCCTGGAGAGGCCGAGGTGGCTGTTCGGCTTCACCGTCATGCTGGCGTTGTCGATGTATGCTTACGGAACGGCCTATTTTTTTGTTCCCGTATTCGCGCTTGCCGCCGCGATTTATCTGTGGGTATCGGGGCGGATAAAGCCGCCGCTTCTGCTGGCGCACGGAGCGCTCCTGGCTCTGCTGTCGCTGCCGATTCTATTATTCCTCTATATTAATAGAGCGGATAAGTCGGAGATTGTTACGCCGTTTTTTACGATTCCCAAGTTGACGGTGCCGCGCGTGGAGCAGGTATCCTCCGTGTTCTCGGGTAAGGTTGCCGAAGGAATAGCGGCACGCTTGAGAAGTTTGCTGGAGCTTCTGATCTCGGGGACCGATGGACTGCCCTGGAATGCCATGCCCGACTTCGGCTACCTTTATCCTATCGCGATCCCTTTCCTCGTTATTGGAATCGGCGTTATTGCGGGAAAGGCATTTGTTGCCAAAAGCGCGCCCCATGTCATTGTGGGATTGTGGTTGATAACGGCCATGCTTATGGGGCTGATTATCGATATAAACATGAACCGAATGAATATAGTATTTTATCCTTTGATATTGCTTGCGTCGGCGGGAGTTGTCTGGAGCGGAGAGCAGATCCGCCACTCTCTTAAACTGTCGATCGCCGCGTTCACGATTTTTTTCGCCATGTTCGGCTGGCAGTACTTCACGAAGTATCCGGAGGAGATCGGCCCGTCCTTCTACGAATCGTTCGGAGACGCGATCCGTTACGCATCGGATGCAACCGACGGTCCCATCTACGTGACCGACAAAGTCAATATGCCCTACATATACGTTTTATTCTACGAAAAGATCCATCCCGAGGCGTTCGCAAGCTCCGTCGTGTATGCCAATCCGGGGTCGCCATTCCAGCAAGTGGCCTCCTTCGGCCGATACATCTTCGGCCCTTCTGTTGCCGAGTCTGGCAGTCCCGCCGTATACATAGTGCCTAATTACGAGCTGCCGCCTGCCGCTACTCTGGAGGGCTTTAACGTGCGCTCGTTTAAGAACTATTCCGTTCTGACGGGAGCCTCGTCCAATTAAAGGTCAGGCGGGCCGCTAATCCCTGTGCTGCATCCGGAAATGATAGACATGCCAAAATAAGGATGATAGGATTAATAGAGAAATAGTACATATAGTGCGAGTTCAAAAAGTTCGGTTTTCAGCACAATTGCTTATGCTTCCGATGCTGCGTTTTTTTCAAAAACGCTGTAGAAGAGTGGATGAAGGTAGAAACTGAGGAGCGGAGCGTAGTGGAAGCTACGTGAGCACCTGCAATGTTTCCGGAGGAAACATACTTCGAAAGCATATGCTTAGTTTCGCCTGAATTCAATATTCGATGTCGAGTAGGCTTCATGGCATACTTCGTGATCAAAAGCGGACTTTTTGAACAACCTCTAGTAATGACATGGGAGATTGAGAGGAGCCGGAGATGAAACATTACACTTGGTATAAGGCCGCGGTCTGCACGATGCTTGCCGCGGGGCTGCTGTTCGCCCCTCTTGCCGGAACGGGAAGTCACGCCCATGCGGCAACGGCGAAGGCGACAGCGGGCGAGTCGCAGCAGCAGCTGTCCATCTGGGTGGACGGGAAGAAGCTGCCTGCTCCCGTGGTGAAAGTAAACGGGGTGGCGCTTGCGCCGATGAAGGAGCTGGCCGAAGCTCTGATGGCCGTGTCGGTGCTTGAGCCGAAGACGGGCGCGATGATCGTGAGAGCAGGCGGTTTGACCGTAACGATGTCGCCTGGCAAGAAGGAAGCTATCGTGAACGGCACGACGGTATTCATGGCGACGCCGGCGTTGCTGAAGGATGGCGTTCCGTATGTTCCCGTGCGATTTCTGGCCGAACTGCTCGAGGCAACCGTAAAGTGGGATGCCGCAGGCAATGCGATTAAGATCGAGACATGGGACTATTATGGCGAAGAAGAGCCGTTCGAAGAGGAATGGGAGCTTCCCGAACTGCCGAAGCTGTCGGCCAAGGATATCGTGAATCAATATGACGGCAGCGTCGTCATGATTATGACGAATAAGGCGCAAGGCAGCGGTATCGCGGTCGGCGAAGACCTGATTTTGACCAACTATCACGTCATGGAGGATGCTACCTCGGCCACCGTATACGATATTTATTCCGACGAGATGAAGGTCAAGGGAGTCGTGGCCTACAATGAGGTCGCGGATCTCGCCATTATTCGTACGGAGCAGCCGCATGAGCTTCTTCCTGTCGAGATCAGTTATGACTACTATGCGGACAAAGGCGACCGCGTCGTGGCGATCGGAAGCCCGCTAGGCCTTCAGAATACCGTCTCCGACGGATTGATCAGCAATCTGAGCTTCCAAGCCGGCGTCAGCTGGATTCAGTTCAACGCGCCGACCGATCATGGCAGCTCCGGAGGAGCGTTGTTTAATGAATACGGTCAATTCATCGGCATTACGTCGGCAGGTTATGATAACAGTCTGGCCGATCTTAACTTCGCCGTCTCTGCCTTTCATGCGGCCATGCTGCTGGACGAGGTGACGGAAGATAAGGTGAAGAAAGCGAAGTTCCTGGATCCGTCTCTGCCTGAGACGCTTGCAGGCGCACCGTTATCCAAGATCCAGAATCTGTTGAAGGAGGAATTTTCCTCGGTTGTCACCTCCGTCGGCGAAGCGGAATTTACGAAGTGGGAAGCGACGAGGGATGCGGAAGGCTGGCTCGTGCTGACGGCCAATATCGATCCTCTCTTCTACCTTTATTCCGCGAATCAGGTAGAGGACCAGCTTAAGTTGTGGACGATTCTGCTGGGTCAGGAATTCCACCGGATGCTGCCGGACGAGAAAATTCAGGTATTGATCAACTTCGAGCGGGATTACGGCTTCCAGCCGCGAGGCTTCGAGCAGGGAGAAGTAACGTTCCTCGGCGAAGGCAAGTGGCGGGTCAAGCATACCGTCATCGATATGCAGCTTAAGGATCAAATGTACATTCGGACAAGAATGTAGACGGCTCGGCGCCGATCACCGCGGAATGCGGAGGATCGGCGCCGCTTCTATTTTGCCGGGAAGTCCGGTACAATAGGAGTCAGCTTGTAATGCGAGAGAGGGATTGCTTATGAAAGTCGTGTTGTCCACGCTTAATGCCAAATTCATTCATACATCGCTCGCCCTGCGCTGTCTCAAAGCGTTTAGCGGCGACCGGTTCGATATCGATATCGCGGAATATACGATCAAGGATCCGGCGATGAACATCGCCTCGGATCTGTACGGACGGAATCCGGACGTTGTCGGGTTCTCGTGCTACATCTGGAATATCGAAGAGACGATTACGGTTGTCAATATGCTGCGCAAGATCAAACCGGAGCTGAAGATCGTGCTTGGCGGCCCCGAGGTGAGCTATGATACGGAGCAGTGGATGGAACGGCTGCCGGATGTCGACTTCATCGTCGTCGGCGAAGGAGAAGAGACGTTTGACCATCTGCTTACGGAGATACAAGGGGCAGGCAAATATCATATGGTGTTCGGCCTCGCCTATCGCAAAGTCAGAGAGAGCGGCACGGAGATTCTGATTACGCCGCCGCGGCCTAAGCTGAACTTGAACGAATTGCCGTCGCCGCATCGATTCCCCGAGGATATCCCCAACCTGGGGAGCCGCGTCGTGTATTTCGAGACGAGCAGGGGTTGTCCGTTCAGCTGCCAGTTCTGCTTGTCCAGCATCGAGGTCGGCGTCCGTTACTTCGATATGGAGCGGACGAAGTCCGATATCCTTTATCTGATCGACAACGGGGCAAAGCTGATCAAGTTCGTCGACCGAACCTTCAATATTAAGCGCGACTACGCGCTTGAGATGTTCCGCTTCCTGATCGAGAATCATCGCGGCACGGTCTTTCAGTTCGAGATTACGGCCGATATTATGCGGCCAGAAGTGCTGGATTATTTGGCCGAGCATGCGCCTCCAGGCGTCTTTCGCTTTGAGATCGGCGTCCAATCGACGAACGATCCTACGAATCTCGCCGTGCAGCGCCGGCAGAACTGGTCGAAGCTCGTCCGTACGGTCACGAAGGTGCGGGATTCCGGCAAGATCGATCAGCATCTGGACTTGATCGCGGGATTGCCGCTAGAAAATTACGACACGTTCAGAGGCACGTTCAACGACGTGTTCGCGCTGCGTCCCGAGGAGCTGCAGCTCGGCTTCCTCAAGATGCTGAGGGGCACCGGCTTAAGGCTGGACGCGGAGAAGTGGGGCTACATCTATATGGACCGCGCGCCTTACGAGATGCTGGGCAACGATCTGATGCCGTTCGGCGACATCGTCCGGATCAAGCGCGTGGAGGACGTGCTGGAAAAATACTGGAACGCGCACCGGATGGACCATACGCTACTCTATCTGGTCGATCGGGTATTCCCTTCGCCGTTCGACTTCTTCCAGCTGTTCGGCGACTATTGGGAGGGGCAGGGCTGGAGCAAAATCGGCCACCAGCTGGAGGATTTGTTTTCGCGGCTGTGGAGCTTCCTGACAGCTCTGCCGGCGGATACGCCGTTGGGGGAAGGAGAGACGGTCGGCTCGAAGCTGCGGCTGGACGTTGTGCTGGGACTGATGAAATACGATTATTTCCTCGGCCACAACTATAAGCCGCGCAAGACGTGGTGGGAGCATTCCATGGACAAGTCCGAATGGAGCCGCTGGATGAGGGCGCTGCTGGAGCGTCCGGAAGCCGTTTCCGACTCGTTCGCGGACCTGGGCATGCATGAGCGCGACCTGCATAAGCACGCGATGTTGGAGAAGCTGCCGTTCGATCTGGAGGCTTATCTGGCGACCGGCGAAATGTCCCAGAATCAGCACACGCTTCTCATCATGCTGTACGCGCTGGACAAAACGAGCAGCAAGCCGAAACCGCGCGCGTTCACGCTGCGCGTGGAGCCCGCCGCGGTCGTGTAGGCAAGGCAAGTAAGTCGTCCCCGCCGACTAACTGCCTCCAATCGCTCGGCCTAGCAAAACCTATTAAAAAGGTCGGAAGTCGCATCATCGCCGCGACTCCCGACCTTTTTTTTTCGCCCCCACATCATGGGACAACTTCCGTTGATAAAATTTCCCCTGAGGCTGTCGATTTATTGTGAGTAACTGAGCTGAAACGTTCTACTTTCGCTAACGGACCTCAGAGCCTCTATTTGCAGCATTTTCGCGATATTGAAAATCTAACGGACTCAGATGAAGCTATTTGGTGCATTTCCGCCCATTCTATGCGGTTTTGACGGAAGTAAGGTCGTCTGTGTCCGTTACAATTTGAACAGGCCCCATTTTTGCGAAATAGCGACCGTGATGTCCGTTACGATCAGCCTTTACTTAACTGCGCTGCCGTCCACAATGATTCGACAGCCTCCCCCTGTCCGACAGAAGAAACAGAAGGAAAGAGCAAACTCGTCAACTTGCTAGTTGTTACGTTCGTAACCCTCGCCGTCAGCTCGCCGCCCGCCTTAAGCCGGCACAACGCTGCGAAGAACGGTCATGCTGCCCGACAGCTCGTAATCGCCTAGCGTGGCGGGCAACAGGAAGCATTGGCCGGCTTTTGCCGCCAACTCGCCGCCGCTGTAACGCACTTGGCCTTCGCCGTCCGCGATTACGAGGATGACGAAGCTCTCCGGCGATGTGGACAGCGCAAGCGGTCCTTCGACGATGCCCTTCTCGACTTGGAAGTAAGGGGAAGAAGCGATCGACAGCCACTCGCCGGCGCTCACGCCGTCCGTCTTCATGCGTTGCGCGCCTGCTCCTTCGTAGGCGATGACGTTAAGAGAGTCCTCGACATGCAGCTCGCGGAGCTTGCCGTCCAGACCGGGACGGTCATAGTCGTACAGACGGTATGTCGTGTCCGAGTTCTGCTGTATTTCGGCGACAACGACGCCGGAGCAGAGCGCGTGAACCGTTCCCGCAGGGATATAGAAGGCTTCGCCGGCCTCGACAGATACCTCTTGCAGCGTATCCATGATGCGGCCTTCGTTAATGGCCGATTCCATGGCGGAACGATCGATGCCTTCCTTCAGGCCGTAGATGATCTTGGCGCCGGGTTTCGCGCTCAAAATATACCACATCTCCGTCTTGCCCAGCTCGCCTGCAGGCAGGCGGTCATAGACGTCGGTTGGATGCACTTGCACGGACAGATCGTCGTTGCAATCCAGCAGCTTGATGAGCAGCGGGAAACGACCGTTTTTCTCGGAGAAGCCGCGCGTTCCGAACCACTCCCGACCGTATTGCTCGCGGATTTCGTCCAAGCCGAGTCCGGCAAGCTCGCCGTTGACGACCTTGGTCGTGCCGTTAGGGTGATCGCCGATCATCCAGCCTTCCCCGATCGCGCCATCCGGCAGCTCCAGGCCGAATTGCTCCAGCGCTCTGCCGCCCCAAACTCTTTCTTTCATCTCTGCTTTGAATTGCAGTGGGTATGGTTGTACTGCCATAATAAATTCCTCCATTCTTGTAGTCGCGCTATGATGTAATGTCAGTTTTGCTTCGCAGGCTGGAACAGCTCCACCAGTTCGCCGTCTGGTCCGTACAGGAAGAAGTAGCGGGCTCCGTTCGGCAGCGTCGTGATCCCGGTGTCGCGTAGCGGAATGCCAAGCGCCTTTACGCGTTCGAATTCGGCTTCGACATCGTCAACCGTATAAGCGGTGTGGTGGGTTTTGCCCTCGGCGGGAAATTCGCTTTTATTGCCTTCGATGAGCTCGATCTCGGTATCCTCATGCCCGGGGAAGGACAGAAAGGCGAGACGGATGACGCCGTTCGTATGAAGCAACGTATACCGATGCTCAAGACCGAGCACGGATGTGTAAAATTCCAGAGAACGTTCGATACTGCCCACCATTATGCCAATATGTTCGATTTTTCTAACTGCCATTTCAATTTCTCCTCTCAAAATAGGTAGTGCCGGATTAGCCCCTGCGGCGCTCAATCGCGATCAGGTACGGAGCCGTGGTCCGCTGCGGTTGGCGGTACAGGACGGCTTGCGCGACGTTCTGCGGGAGCTTCGCCGCCCATGCTTCGACGGCTGCGGCTTCCGCGTCCCCGCCGGGGTGGCCGGGATAGAGCACGCAGGTCATAATGCCGCCCGGACGAATCAGAGAAAGTGCGGCATCAAGAGCGCGAATCGTCGATTCGGGCTTCGTGATGACGGTGGTGTCCCCGCCTGGCAAATATCCAAGATTAAACATGACGGCGGCGATCCGGCCAGCGTCGCTTGCGTCCACGGAGCTCGCCATCTCCGCATGGTCGGCTAATATAAGCTTGAGCCCGGGCAGACGGTCATCCGCTGCTAGCGGCGCGAGCCGCAGACGGGTTCGCTCCAGCGCTTCTTGCTGAATGTCGAACGCATAGACCATCCCCTTGGGACCGACAAGCTCGGCCAGAGCAAATGTGTCGACGCCGCCTCCTGCGGTTGCGTCGACGACGATGTCGCCTGCTCCGGCGCGCTCCGCAATCCACTTGTGGGCCGTGCTGAGCACGGACAGAAATCCCATATTGTCAAGCCTCCTTCCGCCAAAGCTTGCTTTGCCAGGAGTTCCGGCGACGAAGCTCGGCGTCGATGCCGTTGAGAACGGGCCATTTGTCCATGCTCCACAGGGGACCGATCAACAAATCGCGGGGCGCATCCCCCGTGAGCCGATGCACGATCATTTCCGGAGGGAGGAATTCCAGCGTATCGACGACAAGCCCGATATATTCGTCCCTTTCGAGGAAACGAAGGAGGCCGGCCTCGTATTGCTTGACCATTGGCGTTTTGCGCATAAGATGCAGCAAATGGATTTTGATGCCCTGCACATCCATTCGGGCAACGGCTCGTCCGGTGTCCAGCATCATCTCATGGCTCTCCTGAGGCAAACCGTAAATAATATGGGCACAGACGCGAATGCCGCGTTCGCGCAAGCGGCGGACGGCATCCAGGTAACATGCGGTATCGTGGGCGCGATTAATAAGAACCGACGTAGATTCATGTACCGTCTGCAGCCCCATCTCCACCCACAGATAAGTTCGCTCGTTCAGTTCGGCAAGGTAATCGACGACATCATCAGGCAGACAGTCGGGACGGGTCGCAATGGACAAGCCGACGACGCCGGGCTGCTGCAGCACGACCTCATAATATTCGCGGAGCTCTTCGACGGGCGCGTATGTATTGGTGTAAGCCTGGAAGTAGCCGATATAAGCTGCCTCCGGCCACTTCCGGTGCTGCCTGTCGCGAATCGTGGCAAATTGCGTGACAAGATCGTCGCGCCGGCTGCCGGCGAAGTCGCCGGAGCCTCTCGCGCTGCAGAACGTACAGCCGCCTTTGGCGATGGAGCCGTCCCGGTTTGGACATGTGAATCCGGCATCAAGCGTCACCTTGAACACTTTGCAGCCGAAGCTTTCGCGCATTTCGTAATTCCATGTATGAAATCTTTTTTCCCCCCACATGATTGGCTGCGAGGGCGGAGGTTCGTGCAGATTCATGGAAATCTCCTTTTCTTCTCGTGTACCTCCTATATTTTAACGAAAATACGAACGAAAAGCCATGCCTATTCCATATCGGAGAGCGGAACGTTCGGAATTTGGCAATTGGAAAACCAGCTGGGAATTCAGCAAAACAGGCTTGTGTAACCTGACATGATGTGTTATATTAAAAGTGCGACAAATCAACAAATGTATCTGACATAGCCTAAATGTAACCGTACACATGATAAGTCGATAAATTGGAAATAATGAAGAGAAATAAATCGATGAGGTGATGTGAGATGACAACGGCAAAAATTTCTTACGGCGACAAGAAAGTAACGGTTGAGCTTACGATTAAGGAACTGCAGGCGCTTGCGGGCATTCGCTTCCATGCAAACCATGAAGTTGAAGTCTCGGCACGCAAGAAGCTGAACATGGTCCTCGAAGGCACGTACGAGCGCGAATCCAGAGACAACGCTCCGATCCCGTATCAGCTGCTGAGTTAATAGATAGCCAATAGATAACGCCGTACATCGGCGACGTAACATAAGTTGGAAGCCGCTAGCCGGAAGGCAGCGGCTTTTTTCGCGCAGTCGGAGGGAGAGGGCTTTACAACCGTGGCGCAGTTGGGCACAATAAGGACGAATTGTTTATTTTATTTTGATAAGAAGATGAGATCATGGAGTTCAAAAATTCGGTTTTCAGGACCAAGAAGATTGAATGAAACTAGAACCTGAGGAGCGGAGCGTAGCAGCGCTACGTGGGCACCGGAAGGTTCGGTTGAATTCAATATTCGAAGTCGAACGAATGCCTCTTGGCATTCTTCGTACTGGGAAGCGAACTTTTTGAACAACCATTTGCAGAGGGGATTTGAACAATATGCGTTTGAGAGGCAGAAAAGGCATTCGGGAAAATCTGGAGGGCCAGCCGGAGCTGGTCGTGCTGGATGCGGCGCCGCATCGCGGCAATTGGAAGGCGTTCTTCGGGAACGACAATCCTATTCATGTGGAGCTCGGTATGGGCAAAGGGCGTTTTATTAGCCAAATGAGCGTTCGCAATCCGCATATCAATTACATCGGCGTGGATATGTATGACGAGCTGCTGCGCAGAGCCAGCGAAAAAGCAAGGACGGCATGGGGGGAGAAGGGCGAAGAGACACCGCCGAACCTGGCGCTGCTGCGAGCGAATATTGAAGGGATCGAGTCTATGTTTGCTCCGGGCGAGCTGGAGCGCATCTACTTGAACTTCAGCGACCCATGGCCAAAGAGCAAGCATGCCCGCCGCAGGCTGACCCACGAACGGTTTGTGGAGAAGTATATCGAGATTCTGAACGAGCGGGGCGAGATCCATTTTAAGACGGATTCCATGACGTTGTTCGAATTCTCGCTTAACAGCTTCGCAAACATGGAGCTTGTGATGCGCAACATCTCGCTGCATCTGCATCGGGACGAGCCTAGAGAGGATCTTGTGTTTACGGAATACGAGATGAAGTTTATGGAGAAAGGCCAGCCGATCCATCGCGTCGAGGTCGTAATCGGCGAGGAGGCGCTGCGCGAGCATCGCTCGGCAAAAAAGGAAGCGGCCAAGCTTGAGCTTGAGTCGGCCGCTTTGCAAGAGGAGTCCGAGAAAGAGTAAATCCTTGCTGCTTATCGTTCAGCTGATCGCAGGGACGATCCAGAAATATTGGACGGCGAACGCGGTTGCCGTGCCGATAATGGCTCCGGCCGCCACGTCGGAAGGATAGTGCAGCCCGAGGTGCATCCTTGACCAGCCGACGGAAAAAGCGATTACGAGCATAACAGGCAGTAATAAGTAGCTAAGCGGTGTACCCGTCAACATCAGGGGGACGCTCCAAGCAAAAACGGCCGTCGTATGCCCGGAAGGAAAAGACGAGTCCTGCAGCGGCTTCGGCACCGTGTAAACGCCCTCTATGGCTTGGTACGGACGAAGCCGCTTGAACTTTCGCTTGACGATTGCCACGGGGAGATGGCTAATGATAACGGCGAGCAGGCTTTGCCAGCCTGCCGTCCCCCAGGGCTGCGGCGCCAGCAGCGCGCACAGCAGGGATGCCAGCAACGTGAAGGTAGCGCCTCCCATATGCGTGACCGTACTGAACCAACGATCCGCGATGGCATGAAGTCTGTTCTCCGTGCGTCTCCGGTTCGCCCAGATCAGCATTTTTTGTTCGTGCGATCTCATCCAGTCGATCATCCGCTCCATACCCTATCATCCTCTCCGCATACATCATTGCTCCCATTGTACCATGAATTCATTGCCGCTCTGTTAACGGAGCATGAAGTCTGTATTAACGAATGCTACACAAGCGGTTAACGCAAGGAAAACAATCGTCTGTTACGATTGCCTCCAAACCATATTCGGCCTGCCGTGCCAACCAAGGAATGCGGCATGCGCAGCTTACCGGATTGACGGAGGCGATAAATGGATGAAAGTAGCGATTTTCACCGACACGTATGCTCCGGAAATTAACGGCGTGGCGCGTACGCTGGGCCGCTGGACGGAGTATCTCGAGCGGCAGGGCGTTCCATGCCGGATATTCGCTCCCGAGCCGCATGCATCGACAGTCCCCGACCCTGGAAGCGGCAGCCCCGTCGAACGTTTTGCAAGCCTGCCCTTTTTTCTCTATCCCGAATGCAGGTTGGCCTTTCCCAGCTTGTCTTATGTAAGCAAAGCCATTCGCGACTTCCGGCCTGACCTCGTGCACGTAGCCACCCCCTTTAACCTCGGACTATGCGGCATCCATTACGCCCGAAAATTCGCCATTCCTCTCGTCGCATCCTACCATACCAACTTTGATCATTATTTGTCGTTTTACAATTTGCAATGGATGGAAAAGCTGTTACGGAGGTACATGGAATGGTTCCACCGGGACTGCAGCTCCATATTCGTGCCTTCTCCCGCAACGATGTCGTCTTTGAAGAATCGCGGCTGGGACGACTCGCGCTTGAAGCTTTGGAGCAGGGGCGTTGATCCCGAGGCTTTTCATCCCGAATTAGATCGTGAATTGTTCCTGGCGCGCCATGGGCTTTCCGATTGCGGATTCCTGGCGCTTTATGTCGGAAGATTGGCGCCCGAGAAGGATGTCGAGGTTGCTTTGGAAGCTTTCGAGCGCTTGCAGCAGCAGGAGCCGTCCTCGCGTTTCGTGCTTGCCGGAGACGGTCCGTCCGCTCCGGACTTGAAGGAGATGTGCAGACAGAGGGGCATAAAGGCGTTATTTGTCGGATTCGCGGATCTGCCCGTGCTGCAGCAATGGTATGCGGCTGCCGACGTGCTGCTGTTTCCGTCGCCGACGGAAACGTTCGGCAACGTCGTGCTGGAGGCGATGGCCTGCGGCACTGCCGTCATTGGCGCCGATGCAGGCGGAGTTCGGGATACCGTGCGTCAGGGAGAGACGGGAATTCTGTGCGAGCCGGGCAACGTGAAGGCCTTCGCGGAAGCGTTGTCGATCCTGCGAAAAAACTCGGAACTTCGAAGCTTGATGGGACGTAATGCTTACGCGTACAGCTTAACCCAATCCTGGGACGGCATATTCGGCAGGCTGCTTGACGAATACAGATTAATTAAATCTCATAACCGCACCGATAACGGGGACATTTGTGCTAAAAACGCAGGAAATGGTTGAGAATAAGACTGCGGAGCAGGAAATGGAGGGGAATGGATCGCCGAGTGCTCATGCAAGCGTTTTTCTGACTGAATTAAACGCAATTAAGGCAAATTCCCATTTTGACAAAGAAGGGGTTTCAGTGGAAAATCAGTAAATCAAATAGGACATCCAAATGTTAGAAGAGAGAGCTTGCCTCCTCCAGGAGGACGAAGAAAAGCAAGCCGTAAAGAAAGTGTATGTTCATGAAGTTCTGGCGGACTTGCATGAACGGCACTATTAAAGGGTCAAGGGGGCCTCACGTCATGTTCTTTAGTACCGTGTTTATTGGTTTACAGGTTATTTTGGCTACGATCGCGGTTTATCAGTTCTCGCTGTCGCTGTTCGGCTTCCTTAAGAACAAAAGCCGCAAGCGCCATGCGCCTCGGAAGTCGTTCGCCGTCCTGGTGGCCGCGCATAACGAGGAGCAAGTCGTCGGCGCACTTATCGACAATCTCAAGAAGCTGGATTATCCCAAGGAGCTTTACGACATCTTCGTCATCTGCGACAACTGCTCCGACAATACGGCCGATATCGCCAGGGAGATGGGCGTTCATGCTTGTGTTCGCACGAATACGCATCTTCGCGGCAAGGGTTATGCCATAGAATGGATGCTGAAGGAACTGTGGGCAATGCCGCGCCAGTATGACGCGGTCGTCATGTTTGACGCGGACAATCTCGTAAACCCGGACTTCCTGCAGCTAATGAATGACGATCTATGCGAAGGTCATCAAGTCATCCAGGGATACCTGGATACGAAGAATCCGGCGGATTCGTGGGTCACGGCAGCCTATGCCATTACGTACTGGTATTGCAACCGTTTATGGCAGCTGTCCAGAACCAATCTCAAGATGAGCAATTTCCTCGGAGGCACGGGCATGTGTTTCGAATCGAAGCTGCTGAAGGATATGGGATGGGGCGCGACGAGTCTTGTTGAGGATTTGGAGTTCTCCATGCGCTGCGTAAAGCGCGGCATCTATCCCGTACTGAACTATGACGCCAAGGTGTACGACGAGAAGCCGGTAACGTTCCGGGCATCCGCCCGTCAGCGACTGCGCTGGATGCAGGGCCACTTCAACGTGGCGCGCAACTACTTCTTCCCGCTGCTCTGGGCGAGCATCAAGGAGAGAAGTCTCGTGAAATTCGATGCGGCGATCTACTCGTTCTCGGTGTACAACACGCTGCTGGGCTTGCTGCTGACCGTCATCCTGTGGATTGACATGGTCATCCCGGCAAACGACGTGATCCACTCGATGTACAGCTACTTTCCTTGGTGGCTGATAGTTATTGTCATTTCGGCTACCGTTCTGCAGTTCCCTGCGGCTATGATGATGGAGAAGGTGCGAAGCTGGAAAATGTACGCTCATCTGCTGACGCTGCCGTTCTTCCTGATCACTTGGTTGCCCATTACGTTCTATGCCTTCTTTACGCAAAATAACAAAACGTGGAGCCACACGCAACATACGCGCGTGGTACGGATCGAAGAAGTGCAAGGAAAGTAGACAAAGGGCTTGCTTGCATTACGTCGTCGCGTCTGCTTGTTCCAGTTGGAGCCGCTTTGACGCAGAGGGCTTTGCAGGCTCGAATCGGGCGGTCAGGCTCATCCATCTTCCGCTTACGGGTTGACGGGGGCATTTGCCTGTGATATAGTAATTCAGTATTGTGTTTCACACTGATACGCACAAGAAGAAGCACCCGCTTCTCACCTTCCGGCATTGGCTGACAGGTTCGCGATGATCCCAATGGGCAAGCTGCCATTCATTCTACATATAGAATGGTCTCGGCAATTTCCACGGACATTTATGAGATGCGGGTTCTTATGAACCTGCATTTTTATTTTTTTTTAAAGCAGTATACCATTTTGGAGGTGGCACGTTATTAGCAGAGAACATCAAATCAACGATGAGATCCGGGCCAGGGAAGTACGTTTGGTAGGCGCGGACGGAGAACAGATCGGCATCAAGTCGATTCGCGATGCATTGCAGCTTGCTACGGAAGCAAATCTGGATCTGGTGAACGTTGCGCCGACGGCCAAACCGCCGGTATGCCGCATCATGGATTACGGCAAGTTCCGCTACGAGCAGCAGAAGAAGGAGAAGGAAGCGCGCAAGAACCAAAAGATCGTTGATCTCAAGGAAGTATGGTTCCGTGCCAACATCGAGGAGCATGACTACCAGGTCAAGTTCCGCAACGTGGTGAAATTCCTGAACGAAGGCGACAAGGTGAAGGCATCCGTCCGTTTCCGCGGCCGCGAGATCACGCACGCTTCGATCGGCCAGAAGATTCTGGAACGTCTGTCCAAAGAGGTTGCCGAAATATGCAATGTCGAGCGCGCTCCCAAGCTGGAAGGCCGGAGCATGATTATGATTTTGGCACCAAAAACAAACAGCTAGCAGCTGGAACATCATTAAGGAGGAATAACTGTCATGCCAAAGATGAAAACGCACAGCAGTCTGAAGGACCGCTTCAAAATTACCGGTACTGGTAAAGTGAAACGTTACAAAGCTTACAGAAACCACCTGCTTTCGCACAAATCGGGACGCCAGAAGCGCGTTCTTGCCGGCCAGCCGCTTATGGCTGCAGGCGACGTTCGTCGTCTTCAACAAGGTCTTTCCCAACTGAAATAGTAGTCCTTAAAGCGAAGCGGCTGTCGCCGTCCTTGGCGGCTCGGCGCGCTTCATTCGAAATAAACCAAGCGCAAATCAACTTACAGGAGGTTTCCACTCATGGCAAGAGTTAAAGGCGGCTTCGTCCGCACTCGTCGTCGTAAAAAAATTCTGAAACTGGCTAAAGGCTACTTCGGTTCCAAACACCGTCTGTTTAAAACCGCGAAGGAGCAAGTAAGCAAGTCCCTGACATACGCTTACCGCGACCGTCGCAACAAAAAACGCGACATCCGCAGACTGTGGATCGTTCGTATCAACGCGGCAGCTCGCATCAACGGCCTGTCCTACAGCAAGTTCATGCACGGCCTGAAACTTGCGGGCGTTGAAGTTAACCGCAAAATCCTGGCTGACCTGGCCGTTAACGACATCGCGTCGTTCAACTCCCTTGCTGGCGTTGCCAAACAAAAAATTAACGCTTAAGATCACTTAAGCTGACAAAAGAGGCTTGCTCCGGTATTCACTGGCGCGGGCCTTTTTTTTGGCCGCATAAGAAATGATAAGTTTTAGGCTTGCCGAAAAACAAAGTCTTATTGGCGATAAAAACTACCTGATACCGCAGTTGCTCATCTCGGAAGTACTGAAGTACTTCACTACGGCCGTTTCGCCTTGATTATTCGTTTAGGTGGAAAGGACAGGGATTGGGGGGAGCCTTTTCGGCTACCTATGTCTAAGTGATGATTGTGCATATATACACAAATAATAGAATCTCCATGCCGGATAAAGGCCAATTTGTGCATATACTCCTAGGCCCCCTAATTAAACTGGAGTCCTCCCACCCAATAATTTAATATTGAGATAAGGGAGTGATTCGGTGTGGGGAAAAGAATGAACAGGGACGCACAGATTAAAGTAGTTAAAGAAGCGATGGCTGGTGTTAAGGTCGGGGTTTTAGCGCGTATGTACGACCTACATCCTGAAACGATACGAAACTGGATACGGGATCTTCGGGATACCATACCCGTCGAGGAGATTCCCGTTGCCGATGAACATTTGCAAGAATTACAGAGATTGCAGGATGTTGAACAGCAGTTTGAGAAAGCCGTCAAAATGATTGGCGAAAAAGAGCTCGAAATCGAAATGCTGCGTGAGTTGCTAAAAAAGAGAGACCCCGCTTATCTGAAAAAATTGAAGTAGCAGAGCCATTTATTAAGCGGGGAGTGCCAGTGGCCACAGTTCTGCGTATTCTGGGCATTTCAGAATCTACTTATTACGACCGAAAGAGAAGAGTAACCACTCCATCTACGAGCCCCGCGGCAGGCCGACCAGGCCGTCCTGTACCTGGTTACTCCTATACGTTTGACGGCGAGTCTGTAAGCGACGAGCAAATCAAGGAATGGCTCCTCGAACTCATTGAGGGCGAAGAGACTGTCTATGGCTACAAGCTTTTAGCACAATGCATCCGTGATCAGCACAACGTGAGACTGGACAAGAAGAAGTCATACCGCCTGTGTACCGAGCTAGGTATCCTTCAAAAGCCGCGCCAGCGTGTACATACGCATCCACGGAGGCTACCCAAAAACCGCGTCGTGACGGGCGTTAACCAGCTGTGGCAAATGGATATTAAGTATGGTTACGTTACAAAGCTAAACCGTTTCTTTTTCATTCTCAGCATCATCGATGTGTTTGATCGTGTCGTCGTCAAACAATACCGAGGACCCGTGTGCGAGTCCAAGCATGCCGTTCAGACCCTTTGTTATGCCTTACAGGATCGTGTAAGACTAGGAGAGGCCATGCCTGTTATTCGTACCGACAATGGTCCGCAATTCGTCAGCCAGCTATTCGGGGACATGTGTGAGTGCCTCGAGGTTGAGCATGAGCGAATTCCACCTCGCACACCAGATATGAATGCCTACATCGAGTCATTCCATAGCATTCTGGAGCGCAATTTGTTGAGGCAAAGAGAATTTACGACCTTTCATGAAGCTTATGAAGCACTCGATACTTACATGGACTTCTATAATAACCGCAGGATGCATGGTAGCTTAAAGAGGATGCCTCCTGCCGTTTTTTCAGAGTGGGTGCAGACGTTAGAGGATACTTCTGCATTCCATAAAGCAATGTAAAGACATGAAAAAGAGAGAGACTCTACGAAAACAGCATTTTTGGTGGACAAGACTCCGGAATTAGGGGGCCTAGCCGTATATACATAAATTTTGTTGCGAATAGGGCGAAAACTGGTTTGCAAGGCGGAGATTTGTGTATTTTTTGCACAATTCGCTGCTCCGAGGCATTTGGAGCATATGAATTTGATTAAAATTGCACAATTTCAAGAGAGCAACCAAATCAGCCGCATTTCGATTCCCGCGCTAGACGAAGTGCAGCTGCCTGGCCCATTAGAAAAAGCACAGGAGAGGTTGATCAGCTAGAGTGTTTGGAGATTATGCGTCGCCTCGCCTCGCATAGGCGGTCTAGCCGGACGGCGGGATCTGCCCATTGTTCACTTTGGGCAGCCATTAACGTTCGGCAGGGAACATCTCCTGCTCCTGCCGAGCGCCGGATATGGGCGCCGATTGCGGTAATGGCTGAAGCGGCTTAGCCAGCTCGAAGACATGCCAGTCCGGGATGTACCGGATGCATCCGTAGCCAAGCTTGCCATAGAAGCGCTGAGCACCACCGTTGCTCGCGTCGACGTACAGCCGGCTGACACGGCAGCCGTTCGAGGAACCGTACGCCTCCGCATATGCCATAAGCAAGGTGCCTAATCCCAGGCCGCGGTGCCCGGAATGGGTAGCCAGCATGTCGACAAGCAGTTCTTCCCCGGCATTGAGAAAGTGGACGAAAGCAACGGGCGGGCCTTGTTTCGTTCTTGTGGCTACATAAGTTGTGCCCCAGCGGAAACGGTGGGGCAGCTCGCGGATCATGCGGGCGTCAAGCGGTCTTGCGGTCGCGGATAAGGGAATCAGCTCCGAGCGGATGAGACGGACGAGCTCGGGATCGTCCTGCGGCTTGCGAGCTCTTATCATGGACAGATAACCTCCTTCGGTTAAAGGCCGGAGTTTGAGGATAATGATGTTTTGCGATTGTAATCGCCGGCCGCATGGAATTGTAAAACACTGGTTACAATACTATATGTAGAGCGCCCAATATTGGCGAATGGACGTTGCGAAGCCGATGACCGGAACAAACTTTTTGAGCTTCTGCAGGAACGGTTCTTGACGTACTGGTCCAATCGGCATATAATAGTGAAAAGTCATATCAATCGGCAATGATGAGGACGAAGTGATAAGGGCCCTTTTGTTCAGAGAGCGTGCGGATCAGCTGCAACCGACGCCAAAATCCCTTTTCTACGAGCTCACCTCGGAGCTATTCTCCTGAAAAGCGTCAAGCGTATTAGGGAGCATCGCAGGGCAAGCGTTACAGTGCCATGGTAGAACGTCGAAATGTGCACAGCGTTCTAACCAATGAAGGTTATGTTTCGAGAGAAACATAACGAATTTGGGTGGTACCACGGAAGCTAAACCTTTCGTCCCTTTCAGCATAAGCATGCTGGAGGACGAGAGGTTTTTTTGGTTTTTCGAGAGGAGGAGAATGACTGATGGCAACGCCAAGCGCAACGCTGAAGTCGAAGGAAGAATTGATGGAGAAATTCTCTAAGCCCGAGGTGATCTCGGGATCGGAAATATTGCTTCGCAGTCTGCTGCTTGAGGGCGTGGATTGTGTATTCGGTTATCCAGGCGGCGCCGTCTTGTACATCTATGACGCGATGCACGGCAACCCGGACTTTAACCACGTCCTGACCCGTCACGAGCAGGGTGCGATTCATGCAGCGGATGGCTATGCCCGGGCAAGCGGCAAAGTCGGCGTATGTATCGCTACTTCAGGTCCAGGCGCTACGAATCTGGTGACAGGCATCGCGACGGCTTATATGGACTCCGTGCCGCTCGTCGTTATTACGGGCAACGTCATTTCGTCGCTGATCGGCTCCGATGCTTTCCAGGAAGCGGACATTACGGGCATTACAATGCCAATTACGAAGCACAGCTATCTGGTACGCGAGGTTGAGGATCTGCCGAGAGTCATTCACGAGGCGTTCCACATCGCGAACACGGGGCGCAAAGGCCCGGTGCTGATCGATATTCCAAAGGACGTTTCCGCGGCGAAGACGTTGTTTAAGCCGGTAACGGAGGTCAACGTTCGCGGGTATAACCCGACCGTTAATCCGAACAAGCTGCAAGTGGACAAAATGATCAAGGCGATCCAGGAAGCGGAGCGTCCGGTTATTTTGGCAGGCGGCGGGGTTGTCTACTCCGGAGCGCATGAGGAACTGCTGGAATTCGTGACGAAGACCGGAATTCCGATCACGACAACGCTGCTCGGACTTGGCGGCTTCCCTAGCGGGAACGAACTGTGGATGGGGATGCCGGGCATGCATGGCACCTATACGGCGAATACGTCCATCCAGAGCGCGGATCTGCTCATTAATATCGGAGCCCGCTTTGACGACCGGGTAACCGGCAAGCTGTCCGGCTTTGCGCCGAAAGCGAAGATCGTCCATATCGATATCGATCCGGCGGAGATTGGCAAAAACGTGCCTACGGACATTCCGATCGTAGGAGATGTCAAGACGGTACTGACCGTGGCGAACCGGACGGCGGTACGCGCCGAGAAGGCGGATGCGTGGAGAGCCCAAATCCAGGCGTCCAAAAAACAATATCCATTCAGCTACAAGGATTCGGATACGGAGCTCAAGCCGCAATGGGTCGTTGAAATGATCCATCAGACGACAAACGGCGATGCGATCGTAACTACTGACGTTGGCCAGCACCAGATGTGGGCGGCGCAATATTACAATTTCAACAAACCGCGTTCCTGGGTAACGTCCGGCGGTCTCGGTACGATGGGCTTCGGCTTCCCTTCGGCGATCGGCGCCCAGATGGCAAGTCCGGATCGCGTAGTCGTATCCATCAATGGCGACGGCGGCATGCAGATGTGCGCGCAGGAGCTTGCGATTTGCGCTATCAACAATATTCCGGTCAAAGTCGTTATTCTGAATAACCAAGTGCTTGGCATGGTACGCCAATGGCAAGAGCTCATCCACGAGAACCGCTTTAGCCATATCGATCTGGCCGGCAGCCCTGACTTCGTCAAACTGGCCGAAGCTTACGGCGTAAAGGGACTGCGCGCCTCTAACAAAGAGGAAGCACGCGCCGCTTGGGAAGAAGCGCTCCGCCATCCTGGCCCGGCTGTCGTGGAGTTCGTCGTCCGCAGAGACGAGAACGTCTATCCGATGGTTGCGCAAGGCAGTACCATTGACCAAATGATCATGGGGGATGCGGAATGAAGAAACATACCATCGCAGTTATCGTGAATGACCAGCCCGGCGTTCTGCAGCGCGTATCCGGCTTGTTCGGACGCCGCGGCTTCAATATCGAGAGCATTACAGTAGGCACCAGCGAAGAAGTCGGCTTGTCCCGCATGGTCATCGTCACGACAGGCGATGACCACACGCTGGAGCAGATCACGAAGCAATTGTATAAGCTGATCGATGTTATCAAAGTCATTGATCTCAGCGCCAACGCGATGGTCGGACGCGAGCTGGCCTTGATCAAGGTTCATGCGGAGCCGGCCAGCAGACCGGAAATCATGGGCGTCGTCGAGACGTTCCGGGCAGCGGTCGTTGATATTGGCACGCACTCATTGATGGTTCAAGTTGTGGGCGACACCGAAAAGATCGACGCTATGATCGAGCTTATGAAGCCTTATGGCATCCGTGAACTTTCACGCACTGGTGTCACTGCGCTTAACCGCGGTAACGTAAAGCAATAAGAAACCTTTCTATCAACTTATACAACATCATGGTTCAGATCCCGCTTTGAGCGGGAGTTTAAGAGAGGAACCGGCCTGAGGGAAGACCGTGTTTCTTCGCTTAAACACCCGCTCAAAAGGGTTAAATTAAAGGAGGCAATTATTAACATGGCAGTTACATTGTATTATGAGAAAGACGCCGATCAAGGCGTTCTGCAAGGCAAAACAATCGCAGTTATCGGTTACGGAAGCCAAGGCCACGCGCAAGCGCAAAATCTTCGCGACAGCGGCTTGAAGGTTGTTATCGGTCTTCGCCCAGGCAAATCCGCAGACGTTGCCAAAAAAGACGGCTTCGAAGTACTTACAGTAGCAGAAGCTACTAAAATTGCCGACGTTGTTCAAATCCTTCTGCCGGACGAAACGCAAGCTCGCGTCTACCAAGAAGAAATCGAACCGAACCTGAAGCAAGGCGCGGCTCTGATGTTCTCCCACGGCTTCAATATTCACTACGGCCAAATCGTGCCAAGCGCAGACAAGGACGTATTCCTGGTCGCTCCCAAGTCGCCGGGCCACATGGTTCGCCGTACTTACCAAGAAGGCTTCGGCGTTCCTGGTCTGATCGCAATCCATCAAGACGCTTCTGGCAACGCCAAGAACATCGGTCTTGCTTATGCCAAGGGCATTGGCTGTACGCGTGCCGGCGTAATCGAAACTTCCTTTAAGGAAGAGACGGAAACGGATCTGTTCGGCGAGCAAGCCGTATTGTGCGGCGGCGCTTCCGCGCTGGTTAAAGCAGGTTTCGAGACGTTGGTTGAAGCCGGCTACGCTCCCGAGATGGCTTACTTCGAGTGCTTGCACGAGCTTAAGCTGATCGTTGACCTGATGTATGAAGGCGGCCTCGCGACAATGCGCGACTCCATCTCCAACACAGCGGAATACGGCGACTACGTTACGGGTCCTCGTATCGTAACAGAAGAGACAAAGAAAGAAATGAAACGCGTACTGGAAGATATCCAATCCGGACGTTTCGCGCGCGACTTCATTCTTGAGAACCAATCCGGCCGCGCTATGCTGACGGCTACCCGCCGCAACGAAGCCGCTCATCCGATCGAGCAAACAGGCGCGCAACTTCGCGAACTGATGCATTGGATCAAGAAGTAAGTTAGCTTTAAATCTACATTAAGACTTTTTAGTCCCGGTTCACCGGCGATCCGGTCGACGCGCACAAGCCCGTCGACCGGAGATGCGGCCGCGTGCGATCGGGATCATTCTGTTCACGGAGGTGTAAATGCAGATATGCGGAAAATTTATATTTTCGATACAACGCTTCGTGACGGCGAGCAATCTCCAGGCGTAAACCTGAATACGAAGGAGAAGGTCGAGATCGCGCTGCAACTGGAGAAGCTTGGCGTGGACCGGATCGAAGCCGGTTTCCCTGCGGCGTCCCCAGGCGACCTGGCGGCGGTCAATGCCGTCGCTCGCGCGGTCAAGAACGCGACGATCATTGGACTGTCACGTTCCCGTGAGCAGGACATCGATGCGGTCCGCGAAGCGTTGAAGGGCGCGCAGGATCCTTGCATTCACCTATTCCTGGCAACGAGTCCGATCCACCGCAAGCACAAGCTTCGGATGGAGAAGGAACAGGTTCTGGAGGCTGCCGAACGTGCGATCCGCTACGCCAAACAATATTTTGACAAAATCGAGTTCTCGCCGGAGGATGCGGGCCGCACGGAGCTGGACTTTCTCTGCCAGGTTACGGATATGGCGATCAAAGCGGGAGCGACCGTGGTTAACATTCCGGATACGGTCGGCTACATGAATCCTCAGGAGTTCGGCAACATCTTCAAGACGCTGAAGGAGAATGTACCGAATATCGAGACCATTCAACTCAGCGCCCACTGTCACGACGATCTCGGCATGGCGACGGCAAATGCGCTGGCAGCCATCCTTAACGGCGCCGACCAAGTGGAAGGCACGATCAACGGCATCGGCGAACGCGCAGGCAATACGGCAATCGAAGAGGTTGCCATGGCGCTTGCCACGCGTCCGGACTTCTTCGGCGCACAGACGACGCTGAACCTGAAGGAAATCGCCAAGACGAGCCGCCTGGTCAGCAAGCTGACGGGCATGGTCGTACCTGGCAACAAAGCTATCGTAGGCGCCAACGCCTTCGCGCACGAGTCCGGCATCCATCAGGACGGCATGCTGAAGGAAAAGACGACTTACGAAATTATTTCGCCGGACACGATCGGTCTGCGCGAATCCAAGCTGGTTCTCGGCAAACATTCAGGACGTCACGCGTTCCGCGAGAAGCTGATCGATCTCGGTTATGAGCTGGACGACGATGCGGTAAACGCGGCGTTTGCGAAGTTCAAGGATCTTGCCGATAAGAAAAAGAATGTCATGGACGAAGACATCCGCGCCATGCTGGAGGAGAAGCTGACCGATACGCCGGAAGTGTTTGCGCTGGAGACGATCCAGGTGAGCTACGGCAACGAGTCGACGCCTAACGCGACGGTGAAGGTGAAGCTGGCCGAAGGCGAGACGCGGATAGAGACAGCGGAGGGCAATGGCTCCGTCGATGCCATCTACAATGCAATAGACAAAGCGACAGCCGAGGTTGTCGAGCTTGAGGATTATTCCATCAAGTCTGTCTCGCAAGGGAAGGACGCGCTTGGCGAGGTGCACGTTGTGCTTAAGCAAGAGGATGTTTCGGCTCAAGGCAGAGGCCTTAGTACGGATATTCTCGAAGCGAGCGCACGGGCGTATATCGATGCGGTTAATCGCCTGATCGAGAAACGCAAGTCGCCGGGTCGTCGCGACAAGATGAGCTTGATCTAATAGCAATTGACCACGACAAAGCGCGTAACGGATACGATCATCCGTTACGCGTTTTTTTGTCGTTAAGGAGAGGATGCAAAACATGAGGAGCGGAATCTCAGACGTATTATACGGCTGCAGGATGCCCATACATCGTTTCATCCAACTGGGAGGTCTTGATGAAAACGATGAAAGGCTCGACGAGCGATGGATCGAATTGCGTTCCGCTGCCTCTGCGAAGCTCGTTCACGGAATCCTCCAAAGATAATCTGCTGCGATAACAGCGATTGGACATCATGCTGTCGAAGGTATCGATGATTGCGCATATTCTTGCCAAGTAAGGAATGTCATGGCGGGAACGGCCTTCCGGATAGCCGCCGCCATCCCAGCGTTCGTGATGATATCTTACAATTTCGACGATTCGGGAAGATATGCCGGGATACAGCTCGGCGGCAGAGCCGCCACAGGAGGGATGTTGCCTCATGATCCTCCACTCCCGGTCAGACAGCTTTCCTTTCCGATTGAGGATGTTGTTCGGGATAAACAGCTTGCCGAGGTCATGCAGATAACAGCCGCTCACGAGAATTCCCTTCTCCGCTCCGCCGATTCCCAATACGTTGGCAAATTGCTGCGCGATCGCGGACACGCGCAGACAATGCCGGTAAGAAGAAGGGCTCTTCCGTTTCAATTGCTTCATGCCTGCGTCAGCCGATAACTTATACATCTTGATTCCTCCTGAAATTAAGCGACTATCACAATTAAGCCTGTGACGCGGCATGAAGCACTGTAATCGTGCTGCTGCGGGATAGATCGAGCTCATAGGGCGTCCCGACCGACTGACCGCTGGCCTCCGTAATAATTCGCACGACGGGACGGTGCGCGATGGACGAACGATAGGACGTGACGATGCCGGTCTGACCGCTGCTCAGCGTCAATACGCTGGATAGGGGGAAGGCCTTCAGTCGCTGAAGGAAAAGTTTGACGAGGCTGGCGTCAAAATAATAATTGCCCGCCCCGTACAAAAACTCAACGACGTCGTCGGCCCGGTAGGAGCTGCGGTATCTGCGCGGCGATGTCAGCGCATCGTAACTGTCGGCCAGCGCGACGATGCGCGCGTATTCCGGGATGTCGTTGCCTTTGGTCCCGAAGGGATAACCGGAGCCGTCGAATCGTTCGTGATGCGCCAGAGAGACAACCGCGGACTGCCAAGGCATCCCTTTGATGTCCGCAAGCAGCCGATAACCGAGCTCGGCATGCTGATTCAGCAGGTGACGGTCGGTGTCGGACAACGTGCCATGACCCGTTACGAGTTCCCGGGGCATAATCGTCATGCCGACGTCGAACAATAGCGAACCCAGCAACAGCTCCAACAACTGGGCTTCCGTATATCCGTATTCGTCTCCGATCATCGTAGACAAGATGGAAACGTTGACAGCATGTCCGAAGATCAACTCGTCGAACTGCTCCAGCTTGTTCATCCAATCCGCGACGGAGGGATGGGCAAGCGCGTCCGCAAGAGCTCTTCTATATCTGCGCTTGAATCTTCTGTCCTTGACGGAATCTCCGTGTTCCGAGCAGAAGACATGGCGGTTCAGCCGATTCACGAGTTCTCCGTACAGGTCATTCCTCTGTTTGGCCGTAGTAGGCGGAAGAACGACGGAAGGAGCAGGCTGAGTTTGGACGTTGAACGGACAGTGCTTCACAAGCACGCGATTTACGCCCATCTCCTTCAAACGCTTGATATAGAACGTGGTCAACTCCGTGCCTTCGCAGAGGATAATCATTCCGTTTTTGCCTATTACCGCTTTGGCGAGCCGGTCGCCTTCCTTGAGTTTATCGATTTGGCATTCCAACATCTTGAACTTGCTCCTTCCGAACAGAGTCATTGCCGGTGACTCGTGCTGCTATCAAAGAATTTTAAGCTTATGGAATAAGATTATCATCATGCCATCCGGTCAACTATTATCCTAGTGGATCCATTAGGGTATCCTTTGGGTTACTTTTTTGGCAAAATAGGCATGGCATCTAGGTTTATAGTTCTCGCCTATAGAGTCCATAGATTTTATATCTTGGAATGGAAGAGCTAAATGTGGTTAAATGATAATAGATTGAGAATGATAAAGAGGAGTGTATTTACATTATGTCAGAAGTGAAAAAAATCGCCGTCCTCGGCGGAGACGGTATCGGCCCCGAGGTTGTTGGAGAAGCATTAAAAATACTCAAAAGAACCGAAGAGCTGTACGGTTATCAATTCGAGACGGAACACGGCTTGTTCGGCGGTATCGCCATCGACGAGAAGGGCACGCCTCTTCCGCAAGAAACGCTTGAGCTATGCCAGGGCGCTGACGCTGTATTGCTGGGCGCGGTTGGCGGGCCCAAATGGGACAACAACTCCAAGGAGCTTCGTCCGGAGACTGGCCTGCTCGGTATTCGCAAAGCGTTGGGACTGTTCTCGAACATCCGTCCGGCTAACGTATTCGATTGCTTGAAAGAAGCTTCCACGCTGAAGCCGGAAGTGCTGGAAGGCACAGACCTTATCGTCGTGCGCGAGCTGACAGGCGGCATCTACTTCGGCGAGAAGTTCCGCCGGGAAGGCGCGAACGGCGAAGAAGCCGTTGATACATGCGTATATAATGTGCAAGAGATCGAGCGTATCGTTCGTCAGGCGTTCGATATCGCGATGACGCGGAGCAAACGTCTTGCTTCCGTCGACAAAGCGAACGTGCTTGAGACTTCCCGCTTGTGGCGCGAAGTCGTTAACCGCATAGCCGTGGAGTATCCTGAGGTTGAACTGGAGCATGTGCTCGTCGATAACTGCGCGATGCAATTGCTTCGCCGTCCTTCCAGCTTCGACGTAATCGTAACCGAGAACATGTTCGGCGACATTTTGAGCGACGAAGCAGCCATGTTGACAGGTTCTATCGGCATGTTGTCCTCCGCTTCGCTGGGAGAAGGCAGCTTCGGCCTCTACGAGCCGGTACACGGTTCTGCTCCTGACATCGCGGGCCAAGGCATCTCCAATCCAATCGCGACCATTCTTTCCGTTGCGCTGATGTTCCGCCTGACGTTCGGCTACCACGATGCGGCGAAGTCCATCGAGGACGCGGTTAAGGACGTGTTGGATGCTGGTCACCGCACAGGAGACATCGCGGTTGACAAGAGCTCGGCGATTGGAACTACGGCAATGGGCGATTTGATTGCAGCTGCAATGAAGTAGTTCGAGATTGTTGATAATTCTTCACAGTTTATAATTATTATAAAGAAATACTGTCTATAATATTGACTTTATTATTGTGTGATGATACTATTTTTAAAGAAGAGACACGCACCAATGAAGAGGCTAGCACTTATTGTGCGTGAAATACCTCTAAATAAATTATGGATAGGTCAAGGAGGAGTTTTCATCATGGCAGAACGTTTGGTAGGACGCCCGGCACCGGATTTTGCAATGGAGACAGCAACAGGCAATGGACAAGATTTCGGTACTGCTTCCCTCGCCGATTACAAAGGCAAGTGGCTGGTACTGTTCTTCTACCCACTGGACTTCACGTTCGTGTGCCCGACAGAAATTACGGCGCTTAGCTCGGCAGCCGAAGAGTTCAAAAAGCTTGACACTGAAATTCTTGGCGTCAGCGTAGACAGCAAGCACAGCCACCGCGCTTGGATTAACACTCCGGTTAACGATAATGGCCTTGGCCAACTGAACTTCCCACTCGCGGCTGATATCACGAAGAGCGTTGCTCGTGACTACGGCGTACTGATCGAAGAAGAAGGCATAGCGCTTCGCGGCCTGTTCATCATCGATCCGGAAGGCGAGATCAAATATCAAGTGGTTAACCACAACAATGTCGGCCGCAGCGTAGAAGAGACGCTTCGCGTATTGCAAGCTCTGCAATCCGGCGGACTTTGCCCAATCAACTGGAAACCAGGCCAAAGCCACCTGGTAGCGAAGTAATATTCGCTGAAATCTTGGCAATGACAAGGACAGGCCCTTATCCGTTACGGATAAGGGCCTGTCCTTTGCGCGCTTGGCATTACATCGTCCCGGCCCATATCCCAGGGAGCTACCCGTTTGGTGGTTACTATCAAGCGTCAAGTGTCCGCTTTCTATGCCGTTTCCTAAGGGGATATTTATGGTACACTGGAAGTGTTTTGATGATTGGAGTCTGGCTATCGTCGCCCAGAACTTTAATAGATGAAAGCAGAGGTGGATAGATTGGATCCTTATGTTGCGCAAAGATTTACGAATCCAAAGACCTTTACTAATGGTATAGAAGGGCCGGCCTGTGACCGCGAGGGCAATATTTATGCAGTTAATTATGAGAAACAGGGTACGATCGGCAAGGTGACACCGCTAGGGGAAGCGAGTATTTTCGTTGAGCTTCCGAATGGCAGTGTAGGGAATGGAATCCGGTTCAACCAGGCTGGCGACATGTTGATTGCCGATTATGTAAACCATAATATTATCAAGGTTGACATGAATACGCGGGAGATCGGAATCCATGCTCATGAACCGAGGATGCATCAGCCGAATGATATTTGTATAACCAGAGATGATGTCCTATTTGCAAGCGATCCGGATTGGGATAACAGCAGAGGAAAGCTATGGCGCGTGAACGTTGACGGAACTACGGATTTGCTCGAGGACGATATGGGTACGACCAACGGAATTGAGGTGAGCCCGGATGAGAAGGTGTTGTACGTCAATGAATCTGTTCAGCGCCGGATTTGGGCTTACGCTTTAAATAAGAACAAAGAAATAAGCGACAAACGTCTGCTGATCGAATTTCCGGACTACTCGTTGGATGGCATGCGCTGCGATATCGAAGGAAATCTGTATGTTACCCGTATTGGCAAAGGCGTTGTGGCGAAGATTTCACCTGAAGGGGAAGTGCTGGCCGAGATTCTGCTTGAAGGAAAGGATTGTACGAACCTTGCTTTCGGCGGCCCGGAAGGCAAACACTGTTATGTTACTGTAGCCGATATTGGCAATATTCAGGTGTTTCAAACGGATGTTCAAGGTCGTTGCTTTGCAATGTGGCGATAAATTCACTATCAAGAATGAATAAATACTAATGTGTGGGCAGCGGGAACGGGCAGGAATTTGTCGATAACGTGGCGAATAAAATTAAATTAGCTATCATGTAAGGGTTATTATTGGCGAGCAACAAGTAATCACCTTGATTAGCGTGAGGAGGCTGCCGCGGATGAGTTTCTGCTGTGGAGCAAGTATGATTGGTACGAAAGGCACGTTAAAACATTTGACGACGCATATCCACAACGTTCCGATTACATTTTGCCCAGTCTGCCATGGGATCGATGTTCATTACAAGGCGCAAAGCGAATACGACATTCTGGCAGAATACGCGTACGGCGATGGAGCGGCCGAAGTGGATTTTGAGGATTACGTCGATCAAGATCAAGCTTCGCTGCTGGAGAATTGCGTGAATCACGAGAACGAGGAGCCCATGGACGTCGTACGCAGCCAGATTGACATGGCGCTTGATTTGCTCAGCTTCGCCAAACATTTGGAAGATAAAGAATGGCAATACATGCTCAAGAAGCGGCTTCAGGTGCTGGGAAGCAGGCGGAATAAGCTGCTGCAGCGGAAGTCATCGGTCTAAGGTTTCCATCGTATCCCGTTTAAAGACCTCCATTGGGAGGTCTTTTGTTTGAAATGGAGAAAAAATGAGTATTTTTTAATAAGTACCCCCCCAATCGTCGAAACCAAGACGAAATGATAAGTAGTGAGGTGGAGCGGTTGTTGCTGATCCTGTTTAAGCGATTCACGCGTAAAACGGCTCTTGCTTCGTCTGCGACATTACAGCCTAAGCTGGAGCCAGAGCAATATGTATTGCACATTCGACAAGGCGATGATAAGTTGCGTGAGCAATTCATCGCCGAGTATTCACCATACATAGCTAAAGTAACGAGCAGATTCAGCAAGCGGTATATTAATCCGGAACGGGATGATGAATTCAGTATCGCCCTGCTGGCGTTTAATGAAGCCATCGACGGCTTCGACAGCGAAGCGGGGAGATCGTTCCTAGGATTTGCCAAAACCGTCATGCAGCGTCGGCTTATTGATTATGCGCGAAAAGAACAAAGACATCTTCAATCCGTGCCCTACAGTGCGTTCGATTCGGAGGGAGAGGATCAATCGCCATATAACGTCCTCGAGACGAAGCAGGCTCTGGAGGCTCACGAGACAAGCAGAACCGACCTGGAGCGTCGTGCGGAGATCCTCGAGCTAAGCAGCGAGCTTGAGCCGTACGGCATTACGTTTATGGAGCTTGTCGATCAGTCTCCAAAGCATTCCGATTCACGAGCAATGCTGATTGATATTGCATGCCTTCTGGCAGGAAACGCCGATTGGATGGGAATGCTGAAGGCCACTCAGCGGCTGCCTATTAAGGAATTGATGGAAGCCTGCCGCGTATCGCGCAAGACCATCGAACGTAACCGCAAATATATTATTGCAATTGCTATTATCCGATCGGGTGGATACCCGTACATGAACGATTATATGCGTATTCCGAGTTCGAACGAATGGATGAGTAAGGAGGTGAGCCGATGAAACGTGGAATCGTAATGAGCATTCACGAGCAGCATGCCGTCGTGATGACACAGGATGGCCAATTCCTGAGGGCACCGCTTGCCGGCTCACCCCAAATCGGTCAAGAGCTCCTCTTTGAGGAAGAAGCGGCTCCCCTGCCAAGACGAAGGCTCGCGGGACGGAGCAGGCTTCTGACTTATGCAGGCTCTGCAGCAGCTCTTCTTCTATTAATAACGGTTTGCTTCCTCTATGCAGCTATTGAAAGCAATCCCGTAGTAGCCTACGTGACGATGGATATTAATCCGAGCATCGAGATCGGCATCGACAACAAGGAGAAGGTGCGCGAGCTCAGGGCGATGAACGAAGCCGGCAGCAGGCTAATTGCAGATCTCGACTATAAAGGGCAGCCGGTGGAGAACGTAGCAACCCTGATTCTCGAGAAGGCCAGTCTTGCTCATTATTTGGATGCTCCTCATAAGGACATCCTGATCGCCAGCATTCTAATGAACGGCTCCAAGGAGCAGAACGAGGAATTCGAGCGATTGCTTGCTCAAAGTCTGGATAATGAGCTGCGGGCTTGGCTGACCGAACATGATAAACCGGCCGGCAGCGTGACGATTACGACGTTGTTCTTGCCTACTGAGCTGAGAAGCGAGGCAGATTCCATTGGAATATCTTCGGGCAAGCTGGCGCTTTATCTGATGGCCAAAAACGAAGGGTACACGCTCGAGATTGATTCGCTTAAGAAGCAGTCCATCGATAATGCCACCGCATCTATTGGCGGTATTGAAGGGATCGTGGGAGCGGCGGAAGAAGCTGCATCCAAAGAACAGCTCGAGAAGCTGCTGCAGCAGGAGCGGGCCGAAAATGCGAACGCGGCCTCCAAACCTTCGCCGACAGCGACGGCTAAGCCAACTGTTAAACCGACCGCGAAGCCGGCTGATCAACCTGCGACGAAGCCAGCTTCCAAACCAACTTCCAAACCAACTTCCAAACCAACTTCCAAACCGACCGTCAAACCCGCAGGCAAACCTTCGGGCAAACCGACCGCTACGGCCAAGCCAGGGCGCGGGGATTGGGAGAAGTTATGGGGCAGCCATTGGGACAAGGAGCAGCTAGAGAAGCTTCGGAAGGAATGGGAGAAAGCAGCGAAGGAATGGGAGAAATCCGGCAAGGATTGGAGCAATCAGTGGGAGAAATGGTTGGAGGAGCAGGCTGAGGCTATTAAGGATAGTAATAGGAAGAACGGAAACGGTTCAGGCAAGGAACATAGATGGAATCAGGATGACCGGGACGACGATGATGACCGGGACGAAGACGATGATCGTGACGACGATGATTGGAAGCAGAAGGGGCGCGGAGATCAGGCAAGCTGGAATAATGGAGCAGGAGGCGGGATGTTTTCGGGAAGTTCGGGCGGTAAGCGGGATGAAGATAAACGGGACGAAAAACATGAACGGAGAGAAGAGAGGGATCGTGATAAGCGGGGCGACGACGGGAATAAACGCGATGGGAAATAATGGGCGATAAGCCGCAGGACCTAGACGAATCTAATAAAATACACGATTATCCGACTCCTCAAAACGAGTCTTTTCGACTAGGTAGAGGTGTTTATTCGACAGTATTTCCCGTTGACAGCGTTTGTAAAGTAATCCTATGATTAGGTGAGATCGAACTTGATCATTTCTTAGTCTATAGCTTTGTCGGGGAGGCAGATATGATGCAAGCCATTCGAAAGCGTTATTTCCCCGCGCTTGCCGAGTATATCCGTGGTGGTAAAGATGCATCGCTGCAGCACGCGAATGCGCTTGGACAGCAATTGTATGGTTTCCAGCCAGAGGAGATTATCGCCGTACACGAGGATTGTATCCAAGCACTTGCCGCTAACGTGGATTCCAAGGACGCCGTTCAAATCTATCATCGCTCCTTTCTGTTCCTGATGGAGCTTATGGTTGCCTGCCGCTTCCGAATGGAGATCAATTCGGAGGGCGATATCGTGGAGCCGACGGCCGAGCAAAAGATTGTGGCTATGCGCGAAAGATTGCTGAGTTCGAACCGTTCATTCGAGAAGGTCAAAAACAAGTACGAAAACGTCCTGCAACATATGGATAGCGGCATTGCCTTATTCGACGGGGATGGGATTCTATCGTTCGTTAATGTCCAAATGGCGAAATTGCTCGACATTCCCCGAAAGACTCTGGTCGGCTGCAATATCCGCGAAATTCTGCTTCATCCCAAGCTGAACATACATACGAAACGAACCATTTTACGCCTGTACCGGGAGATGATACTCAAGCGCCACCGGTACTATGAGTTTCAGCAGAAAGACGGCAAACATCTGCTTGCGACGGTTACATACGGGGATCAGCTGGACGGGGATTTTTTGTTCAGCGTTAAGGACGTATCGGAGTACAAACATATTGAACAGAGCGCCCTGCAGAACGACAAGCTTGCCATGCTGGGCAAGATCGCGGCGGCGATTGCCCATGAGATCCGCAACCCGTTAACGAGTATACGGGGCTTTATACAATTGCTCCGTCCTTACTTGCTGGAGGTTGGCAAAGAGGAGTATGCCCGCATTATCCTGACGGAGATCGACAGGGCTAACGACATTATCTACGAATTTCTAAATTCGTCCAAGCCGTCCGCGCCGGTAAAGCAAGCCAAGTCGATCGAGAATCTTATTCGCGAGGTGGTCATGCTGACGGAGAGCGAGTCGCTCATGCGAAATTGCGAGATTGGCATCGAATCGCATCTGGAGGATGCTATCGTCTCCATCGATATTAAGCAAGTGAAGCAGGTGATTCTTAATCTCGTGAAAAACTCGCTGGACGCCGTGGAAGAAACCCAAAGCGAGCGGAGGGGCAGAATCGACATCGTGCTTAACAGCGATGGCCAATATGTCGAGATTATGATCAAGGACAATGGCAAAGGGATGGACAAGCTGACGATGAGCAAGCTGTTCGATCCATTCTTCACGACTAAGGAAGAAGGGACGGGGCTTGGACTGTCCGTCAGCTACCGGATAATTCGCAATCACGGGGGCACAATCCGCGTGAACAGCAAGATGGGCAGCGGAACGGAATTTATCATTTATTTGCCATTGGTTGGATAAACCATTAAAATCGAGATCGGGGCTCGGACGAGCCTTGTTTCGATTTTTTTGTTCTTGAAGAGGTTGTTCACGCACTTGAAGGGAAGCGAGGAGATTAGAATGTCGACAACGTTTACATATGGTGTTAGAAATGAAGGAGCAGCGCCGGAAGCGCTGATTCGCTTCGTAACGGAAGAAGAATTGCAAGGAACGGCGACGATCCTCCACGAGAAGCTGGACGAACGGCTGAGAGCGAGGTACGCCAAAGGATTGTTTCAAGGCAAGCCCGAGCAAGTAGAATCTATGGCCGCATTAGGGTTCATAGAGGCTGACACGGTTATCGTGGCCGGGTATCGTCCCGGCTCCGGCACGGACGGACTGCGATTGGCGGCAGCGGCGGCGGCCAAAGCGGCAAGGGCGGCGCGTGCGGCGCATGTCGAGCTGTCTATTGGCGAGGCAGCATTCTCACAAGATGTGGAGGATTGGGGTGCTGGCGCCGCGGCACAGGCTCTAACGGAGGGATTGCTGCTGGCGCTTCACGATCGCCAGCCCTTGAAGCGAGACGGAAGCGAGCGCTTCGGCTTGACGCAAGTCGATTTTGTGCCGGGAGAAGCCGCTTCTCTGGGGACGAAGGAAGAGTGGGAGCAAGGCATTATGCACGGACGGATTATAGGCGGGGGCGTCATCTATGCCCGTGATTTGACGAATCTGCCCGGCAACGATCTGACGCCTGAGCGGCTGGCGTTCCATGCGGAGGAGCTTGCGGGAGACTTCGACCTGGATATCGAGGTCATCGACGAGTGGTCTGCGGCCGAGCAAGAGATGGGGGCGCTGTTGGCCGTCGGCCAAGGCAGCGTCAATCCACCGCGCATGATTGTGCTTCATTACAATGGGGCGCCGGATTCCAAGGAAATATGGGGGCTGATCGGCAAAGGCGTAACGTTCGATACGGGCGGCATATCCCTCAAACGGGCCCCGGGCATGGAAGAGATGATATCCGATATGGGCGGAGCTGCGGCAGTGCTTGGCGCCGTTCGGGCGATCGCGGAATTAAAGGCGGAAGTTAATGTAGTCGCGGTTATCCCGGCAGCGGAGAATATGCCGTCCGATCGGGCGTTTAAGCCCGGTGATGTGCTGCGTACGATGAGCGGCTATACCGTGGAGGTCGTCAATACGGATGCCGAGGGACGGCTCGTGCTGGCAGACGGCATGACGACGGCGATCCGCCGAGGCGCGACCAGGCTTATCGACGTTGCAACGCTGACGGGGGCCATCATGGTGGCGCTCGGTTACGAGGCTACCGGAGCCGTTACGAACAATGAATCGCTGATGAATGAAGTGAAGGCGGCCTCCAAGCGGTCCGGAGAACGCATCTGGGAGATGCCGGCCTACCCGGAATTTCGTCAAGCGCTGAGAAGCGACGCCGCGGATCTAAAGAACGGCGGGGTGAAGTACGGGGCAGCCAGCGCCGGAGGACTGTTTATCGGTCACTTTGCAGAAGGACTCCCTTGGGTGCATCTCGACATCGGGGGATCGGCATGGCTTGATAGGGCGCGAGGCTGGGAGCCGAAGGGCGCGACGGGAGTTATGGTGCGAACGCTGGTTGAAATGCTGACGGCGCGAGCTTAGGCGCGTTTAATGAGGCGCCTGGATGGACATGACTGATAGCATGGTTGTTTGCATAAACAAAAAGACGCCGCCATGCCCGCGCGGCATGCCAAGAATCTTTATCCATGCCCGAAATGGATGAAACCGATGCCAATATGGTTATGGATGACAGGCCCGTAATGTACTAAAATATGAAGAAGCTACGCTATTGCATTTGGTGTGCGATTGATAGGCTTCTTCTTTTGATTTATGGTGTATGGCGTATTGAAACGCCCGCCATAGAAAATAATAGGACGGTTATGATTAGAGAGGGTGGAATTTTCTGCAATGAGCATCCATGATGACCACAATTCATCACCTTGGAAAAGCTACTACGGACCAAACCTTGGTTATGTCCAGGAGCAATACGAGCAGTTTCTTCAGGATCCGAATTCCGTAGAGACGTCGGTTCGAGAGCAGTTCGTACTCTGGGGGGCGCCGCCGAGCGACACAGTCGCAGCGCAGGCATCGGCAGGCGCGTCGGCTCGGACGTCTTCCGCAGCCGTTGTTCCCGGCCCGGTCGACAGCAATATGTTGAAGAAGGTCGTTGCCGCGCATCAGCTAATGCTGAACATTCGCAGGTACGGCCACTTGGGCGCGGACATCAATCCGCTGGGTATCAGCCGGGCAGCGGATACGAAGCTGCTGGAGCCGGAGACTTTCGGACTTACGCAGCAGGATCTTGCTTCCATCCCTGCATCGCTGATCTGGGATAACGCGCCGGCATCGGTATCGAACGGTTGGGATGCCATTGTCAGATTAAGAGAAATCTACACCCGCTCGGCTGCATACGAATTCACTCATATTCATGACGAGAACGAGAGAATCTGGCTGAACAAGCAAGCGGAATCCGGCGACTTCCCGGCTCCTCTCTCCAAGCGAGAAAAGGAGACGCTGCTGGAGCGTCTTTTGCAGGTGGAGCAGTTCGAGAGTTTTATCCACAAGACGTTCGTCGGGCAGAAACGGTTCTCTATCGAAGGCGTCGACATGCTGGTTCCGGTACTGGACGAGATCGTACGCGCGGTTGCGCATGACGGCGCTCACGATATTCTTATCGGCATGGCTCACCGCGGACGCTTGAACGTGCTTACGCATGTGCTGGGCAAGCCGTATGAAAAGATTTTTTCGGAGTTCCATCACTCTCCGAACAAGGAATTGGTTCCGTCGGAAGGGTCGATCGGCATCAACTACGGCTGGTCGGGCGACGTAAAATACCATTTGGGCGCCGATCGGGCGTTTACGGAAGGCGAGACGGTACGCGCAAGAGTAACGCTTGCGAACAACCCGAGCCATCTGGAGTTCGTAAATCCAATCGTGGAAGGTTATACGCGCGCGGCACAGGAAGATCGCAGCAAGCCAGGCTTCCCCGTACAGGATCAACACAAAGCGGTTACGGTTTGCGTACACGGCGACGCGGCGTTTATCGGCGAAGGCATCGTGGCCGAGACGCTCAATTTCAATAATTTGCAAGGTTACCGCAACGGCGGCACGATTCATATTATTGCGAACAATCGACTGGGCTTTACGACGAATAGCGTGGATTCCCGTTCCACTCATTATGCCAGCGATCTGGCCAAGGGCTTCGACATTCCGATCATCCACGTCAACGCTGACGATCCGGAAGCATGTCTGGCTGCCGTGCGCCTGGCTTGCGAATATCGCCTGATCTACAACAAAGGCTTCGTTATCGATCTTATCGGTTATCGCCGTTACGGTCATAACGAGATGGACGATCCCGATGCAACCCAGCCGCTCGTCTACAGCAAAGTGCGGAGTCATCCTACAGTTGCGAACATTTATGCCGAGCAGCTTAAGTCGGAGAAGACGATTACGGTCGAGCAAGCGGATCAGCTTCGCGCGAAGACGCTTGCCGCGCTTCAAGCCGGATATGATGCCATGAAGGCGAACGAAGGCAAGGCGCATGTACAAGTTACGCAAGAGTCCGGCGTCATCGTGCCGGAAGATGTTCCGACAGCCGTGCCGATGGAGACGCTGAAGGAAATCAATCTGGAATTGCTCAACCGTCCGGAAGGCTTTACGGAGTACTCCAAGCTTCAGCGTATTCTGCAGCGCCGCGCGACAAGCCTTAACGACGGCGAGAAGCTCGACTGGGCGCATGCCGAGACGCTGGCCTTCGCGACGATTTTGGCGGATGGAACGCCGATTCGTCTGAGCGGTCAAGATTCCGAACGAGGCACATTCGCGCATCGCCATATTATGCTTAACGATAACGCAACGGCCGAGAAGTTTACGCCGCTGCATATGTTCCCTCAGGCGAAGGCATCGTTCGCCGTGCATAACAGCCCGTTGTCCGAGACGGCGGTACTGGCCTTCGAATACGGCTACAACGTATTCGCGCCGGAATCGTTTGTCATCTGGGAAGCCCAGTTCGGCGACTTTGCGAACGTAGCTCAAGTTATTTTCGACCAATTTATGTCCGCTGGCCGGGCGAAGTGGTCGCAGAAATCCGGCGTTGCCGTCCTTCTGCCGCATGGCTACGAAGGTCAGGGACCGGAGCATTCCAGCGCGCGTCTGGAGAGATTCCTGCAGCTGTCCGCCGATAACAACTGGACGGTGGCGAATCTGACGACGTCGGCGCAATACTTCCACTTGCTGCGCAAGCAAGCGGCTATGCTGGGAAGCGACAGCGTCCGTCCGCTCATCCTGATGGCGCCGAAGAGCTTGCTCCGCAACCCGCGCGTCGCGTCGCACGGTGTGGAATTCAGCGAAGGCTCCTTTAAGCCGGTGCTGCCGCAATTCAGCTTTACGGAATCGAAGGCGGCCAAGGAGAAGGTGAAACGCCTCCTGCTGGGAACGGGCAAAGTAATGGTCGATCTGGACGAAGCGCTTTCGTCGAAGGACGAAGGAGAGTTCGGATGGCTGCGCGTAGCTCGCGTAGAGCAGCTGTATCCGCTGCCTCAGGCCGAGTTGGAGCGCATTATTGCTCAGTTCCCTAAGCTGGAAGAGATCGTATGGGTACAAGAAGAACCGAAGAACCAAGGCTCGTGGTCATACATGGAACCGCGTCTGCGTGAGCTTGCGTCTGGCAAGGCGGTCGTACGTTATATCGGACGTCCGGATCGTGCCAGCACGGCAACCGGACATCAGGAAATTCACGCGGCCGAGCAGCAATCGATCATTTCATCCGCATTGAATGGGCAGCCATTTCAATCGAGTCTGGTAAGGGGGTAACATAAACATGGCAGAAATTATCGTTCCAGAATTGGGAGAATCGATCACAGAAGGTACGATTACGAAGTGGTTCGTTAAAGAAGGGGACTCCGTCAACCAAGGCGACGTCCTCCTCGAGCTTGAGACGGATAAAGTTAACATTGAGATTAGCGCAGACAGCAACGGCGTCGTATCGAGTATCGCGAAGGCGGACGGCGAAGTCGTTCAAGTAGGCGAAGCGATTGGAGCTATAGGCAATTCTACGGGCGCTGCTCCATCCGCGCCTGCACCGGCAGCGGAGCCGACGGCTCCCGCACCAGCTCCGGCAGTAGCTGCACCTGCAACTCCGGCTGCAGCTCCGGTATTGTCGTCTTCGGCGGCATCGGTTAACGCGTCGCCGGCAGCCCGCAAGCTTGCCCGCGAGCAAGGCATCGACCTGACGCAAGTACAAGGCAAAGACGGCATCGGCCGTATTTTCCCGGACGATGTTCGTGCGCATGGGGTACAGGCATCGGCTCCCGCACAGGTGGCTCCAAAGGCACCCGCTGCAGCGCCTGCGCCTGCAGCTTCGGCAGCGACGCAAGGCGGCAAGCCGGTTGAGCGCAAGCGCATGTCGCGCCGCCGCGCCACAATCGCCAACCGACTGGTAGAGGCTCAACGCACGGCAGCTATGCTGACGACGTTTAACGAAGTCGACATGACGGCGATCCTCGACCTGCGCAAGCGCCGCAAACAATCGTTCTTCGACAAGAACGAAGTGAACCTCGGCTTCATGTCCTTCTTCACGAAGGCGGTTGTCGGAGCGCTTAAGCAGTTCCCGCTGCTGAACGCGGAGATCGACGGCGAAGACATTATCATGAAAAAATATTTCGATATCGGTATCGCGGTAGCGGCGAAAGAAGGTTTGGTCGTGCCAGTCGTACGCGACGCCGACCGTCTGGGCTTCGCAGAGATCGAGCGTAACATCGTCGAACTGGCGAAGAAAGCACGCTCGAACACGCTTGCGCTCAGCGATCTGCAAGGCGGAAGCTTTACCATTACAAACGGCGGCGTATTCGGCTCCTTGTTGTCCACGCCGATCTTGAACGCGCCGCAAGTAGGTATTCTGGGGATGCACAAGATCCAGCTTCGCCCGGTAGCCATCGACGAAACCCGTATGGAGAACCGCCCGATGATGTATCTCGCTCTTTCGTACGATCACCGTATCGTAGACGGCAGCGAAGCGGTTCGCTTCCTGGTAGCCATCAAAGAAATGCTGGAAGATCCGGAGCAATTGCTGCTGCAAGGTTAATCGTCGGATAAATGTTATAGGATATACCAAAAACCGATCCACTCCCTTAGGAAGTGGATCGGTTTTTTGCACCTTAAGCTCAAGCTCTCGCATGCACGAGTTGATTTTTTTTGCGATATTGCTCCGGCGTCATGCCGGTATGTTCCTTAAATACTCGGCTGAAGTGGGACGGATGCTTGAATCCGACATCGTAGCCGACATCAGTGATGCTGCTATGACTTTGGATAAGTCGCAGCTTGGCCTGATACACCCTTCGGTGCATCAAATATTGGAAGATGGTCATGCCGGTCACCTGCTTAAACGTCTTGGCCAAATAAAACTTGCTGAGATGCAGCCTTTCGCCGATGTCTTCCAGTGTAATTTCTTCGTTATATTGGTTTTCCAGAAACGAAATTATAGTTTGCACATGCTCCTCCTTCGAGGAAGGATAGCTGTTTTTCGCCTTTAGAGGTTGATCGCATAGCTCGCCAAGAAAAATGAAGAAGTCCAGCAAACGCGCCTGGAATCGTTGATAGGAGTGAGGAGTCCCGCGAGCGTACATCTCGTTCATAACGGCGAGCGCCTCCTCGGCTTCCGCTTTGGCTTCGCCGCGGAGCTGCAGCCTAACATTTTGCAGCTTGCTGAACGGCGCCAGCAGATCGTCCGTAAAGGCAGGCTGAATATGCTGTTGAAAGTAGCCGGGATCGAGATGGATGGTCGTCCGATGATAGGCGATGGCCGGGTCTACATGGGCTTTATGCAAGGTCATTCCATGCATGAGAAACATATCGCCGGGCTCAAGGACGTAGATTTTGTCATTGATAAGGTAATTTGCTTTGCCGCCGTGGAAATAATAGACCTCGTAATGAGGATGCGTATGGTAATTATGCATGGATTCATAATTGATCGATGTTCCGATCGTAATCGGAGCGGCTATAAGGTGTTTGTTGACCATGTGTCTCCCCCCTTCGCGACTACTCCAATTATACACCAATCAGAGTCAAATGAAATGCAAAAACGGTTAACGCGGAAGAAGAACGGAAGTGTTGCTCATGATAAGATTAGCGCAAGAACAAGTCATTATGGAGACTTTTATCAGGTCCCATTAAAGGAGCGTATTATTGATGAGCATTGTACGGTTGGGTGTAATCGGGCTTGGCAATATGGGCAAAGGACATATCGGCTATATGCAGCGTGGCGAAGTAAAGGGCGTCAAGCTGACGGCCGTCAGCGATAGCGCGGAGCCTGGACAGCTCTGGGCCAAAGAAAATCTGGGCGACGATGTAACTCTGTTCGCCGATCCGTTCGTGATGATGGATTCCGGTCTTATCGATGCCGTTCTAATCGCAACGCCTCACTATTCGCACCCGGAGCTGGCGATCGCGGCTTTCCAGCGAAACCTGCATGTGCTGTGCGAGAAGCCGGCGGGCGTCTATACGAAGCAAGTGCGCGAGATGAACGATGCGGCTGCCCGTACGGATGTGAAATTCAGCATGATGTACAATCAGCGGACGAATCCGCTCTATCAAAAGCTCAAGGATTTGGTCGACAGCGGCGAGCTTGGTGAGATCAGAAGAACGAATTGGATTATTACGAACTGGTACCGTTCCCAGAGCTATTACGATTCCGGCACATGGCGGGCGACTTGGGAAGGCGAAGGCGGCGGCGTGCTCATTAACCAGGACCCCCATCAGCTCGACTTGTGGCAATGGACGATCAACATGATGCCTAAGCGGGTTCGCGCGTTCTGCTACTTCGGCAAACACCGCAATATCGAGGTGGAAGACGACGTAACCGCGTTCGTCGAATACGAAAATGGCGCCACGGGCGTATTCGTAACGACAACGGGCGAGGCGCCGGGAACGAACCGCCTGGAAATCAGCGGCGATCGCGGCAAGGTCGTTATCGAGGACAATAAGCTGACGTTCTGGCGTCTGCGTGTTTCCGAACGCGAGTTTAATGCAACTTTTACAGGCGGCTTCGGCGCTCCGGAATGCTGGAAATGCGAAGTTCCCGTTCATGGCACGAATCCCGACCATAAAGGCATTATGCAAAATTTCGTAAATGCCATTCTGCATGACGAAGCTCTTATTGCTCCGGGAGAAGAAGGCATTAAAGGTTTGATGATCTCCAATGCGATGCATCTGTCCACTTGGACGGATAACTGGGTTGATCTTCCGATCGACGAAGAGCTCTATTATTCTTACTTGCAGAAGAAAATTGAAGAATCGCGCAATCGCAAAGGGGTGAAGGCATGAGTAAAGACGGTATGAATTATGCGCCTAAGGGCGACGTAAAGCGCGTCGTGGAGCCAGGCCAATTCTTTTTTGCGGCCACGAACCTGGATCACGGCCATATTTACGGCATGTGCAACGGTCTCGTTGAGGCAGGGGGCGAGCTTCGATGGGTATATGATGGCGATCCGGCAAGAGCGGAAGCGTTCGCGCAGAAATATCCGGGCGTCAAGATTGCTTCCTCCCTGGAGACGATTCTGGAGGATGCCGAGGTGCAGCTAGTCGCTGCAGCGGCAATCACGTCGCTGCGCGGTCCGCTCGGCGTGCGCGTCATGCGCAGCGGCAAACATTATTTCACGGACAAGGCGCCGTTTACAACGCTGGAGCAGTTGGAAGAAGCTCGAGTTACCGCAAGCGAGACCGGCAAAAAATATGCCGTCTACTATAGCGAGCGTCTGCATGTAGAAAGCGCTATTCATGCAGGGGAGCTTATCCGCCAAGGGGCGATCGGCCGAGTCGTACAAGTCATGGGTCTTGGACCGCATCGACTAAATGCGCCGTCGCGCCCCGACTGGTTCTTTAAGAAAGAGCAGTATGGCGGCATCCTGTGCGACATTGGCTCCCATCAGGTCGAGCAGTTCTTGTATTTTACGGGGAACACGGAGGCCAAAGTCGTAAACAGCAAGGTCGCGAATTACGCGGCCAAGGACTATCCCGAGCTGGAAGACTTCGGCGATATGACCCTTGTAGGCGAAAATGGCGCAACGGGTTACTTCCGCGTGGACTGGCTGACGCCGAACGGACTAGGCACATGGGGCGACGGCAGAACGCTTATTCTCGGCACGGAAGGATACATCGAGCTTCGCAAGTACATCGACGTGGGCAGAGAAGCGGAAGGCGACCAATTGTACCTGGTAAACGGGGAAGGCGAGCAGCATATGCGCCTCCGCGGCAAGGTTGGATTCCCGTACTTTGGGGAGCTTATTCTCGATATTCTTAACGGCACGGAAAACGCGATGTCGCAAGAACACACGTTCAAGGCGGCGGAACTGTCGCTGATTGCGCAACGGGATGCGGTAAGAGTGGAAGGTTAATGAGGAGGGAGCCGGGCGTAAATAACGCTCGGCTTTTTTATGCGTTCCGTTGACAGGCAGAAGAGGTTGTGATAACTTAAATAGTAATAATTACGATTAATCACATAACGAACATACATACTTCTCATACATACATCCTTTTGGATATCAGGGGAGGTATCTTTTTTAGAGTGCTATCGTAATTGTTACGAATAATTAGGAGGGAACCAATGATGCCACAATCCAAAATTCCAGTGACGGTATTAAGCGGCTATCTGGGAGCCGGGAAAACGACGATTCTCAATCATGTATTAAACAATAAGGAAGGTCTGAAGGTTGCGGTCATCGTCAACGATCTCGGCGAGGTGAACATCGATGCGGACTTGATTCAGAACGGCGGCGGCTTGTCGCGCACGGAAGAGAAGCTGGTAGAGCTGTCGAATGGCTGCATCTGCTGCACTTTGCGGGAGGATTTGCTTCGGGAAGTGGAACGATTGGCCGAGGACGGCCGCTTCGATTACATCTTGATCGAGTCGACGGGAATCGGGGAGCCCGTGCCGGTCGCGCAGACGTTTACCTACATCGACGAAGAGCTTGGCATCGACCTGTCCCGTATCTGCAAGCTGGATTGCATGGTTACGGTCGTCGACGCCTACCGATTCTGGCATGATTACTCGTCAGGCGAGTCGCTGCTGGATCGGAGTCAGGCCGTCGGCGAAGCCGACACTCGCGAGGTGGTGGATCTGCTTATTGATCAAATCGAATTTTGCGATGTGCTGATTCTTAACAAATGCGACATGGTTGAGGCAGATAAGCTCGGGGAGCTGGAGATCGTGCTTCGGACGCTGCAGCCGCGAGCGAAGTTTATTCGGGCGGAACAAGGCGTAGTAGATCCCAAGGAAATCCTTCATACGGGACTGTTCGATTTCGAAGCGGCAAGCCGTTCGGCGGGCTGGATCAAAGAGCTGGAGTCGCCGCACCATACGCCGGAGACGGAGGAATACGGAATCAGTTCCTTTGTCTACGAACGAAGGAAACCGTTCCATCCGGAGCGTCTGATGGCCTGGATGGAGCGTTGGCCCGAAGAAGTCGTTCGCGCCAAAGGGTTCGTATGGCTGGCTACCCGCGATCGTATGGCGCAAAGTCTGAGCCAAGCGGGACCGTCCATCCAATTCGGTCCTGCCGGCCTCTGGGCGGCATCGCTTCCTCAGGCGGAGCTTGAGACGTTGCTCCGCGAGGAAGAAGGACTCCAAGAGAGTTGGGATCCCGTTTATGGGGATCGCGCTACGAAGATGGTGATGATTGGCGTATCGTTGGATCGGGAGCCTTTGACCGCATCGCTGGATCAATGCCTGCTGACCGATTCGGAGATGACACTGGATTGGTCGGAGTTATCTGACCGCTTCCCGCAGTAAGTAGAGTTCCGCTGTGCAGCTATAAAGTGCGATTTCTGCGAACCCAAGAGGATCAAGCCCTGAAGCTGCTTCCGCTTATACGACCGAACAACGCGTTGTCACCGTCCCATTGGTGGTGCAGCGCGTTTTTGCATTGTTAGAGGCAGCCTGGTGGGACGATACATCTTTTGGCCGTATATGGTTGCAAGCGATTGCAATTGCCATTATGATGAAATGGCGGACAATTCGATCCCCCCCCAACACAAAGGATGCGTTGATGTGTGCCCGCCGATAGGTTGCTTCCGTCGTTGGTGTACGCGCGTGCATTAAGTAATCTGTTGATTCTTGATGGGAACGAGGCTCAACGAGAAGATGGGGTTTGCGAGCAGTCAAGATGCTGGAGTTGCTGGAGAACGATAAATAAGGAGTGTCATCATGAAAAATATCGTCATTACAGGAGCGAATCGCGGTCTTGGATACGAATTAGCCGCCGAAGCGGCGGCGAGAGGTTATCAAGTATGGGCTGGCGTGCGGGGACCGGGCTCCTCGGCCGAGAAGCTGCTTTCGCTGGCGGAACAATATCCGGAGCAAGTACATGTTCTGCCGCTGGACGTTACGGATGAATCGTCGGTTCGATACGCATTCGGGAAGCTCGCCGCCCGCATCGATTCGCTGGATATCGTCATCAACAGCGCGGCGATCCTGCTTGGTCGGGACCAGAAGCTTGAAGGGCTTGAGATGGAATTGGTCGAGCAATCCTTCCAGACGAACTTGTACGGTCCCATGTTGGTCATGAAGCATGCGCTCCCGCTGCTGAAAAAAGGGTCGGACCAAGCCATCATCAATGTGAGCTCGGAAGCGGGCAGCATGGCCGGGGCTTACGGCGGCGATTACGGTTATGCGTTGTCCAAAAGCGCGCTGAATATGTTTACCGCGCAGCTGCGCAAACAATTCTCACCGCTTGGATATGCGGTATACGCGGTGCATCCCGGTTGGATCCGCACGGATATGGGCGGAGAGAAGGCGCCTGGGGATGCCGGGGAATCAGCTGCCGGCATCTTGGATCTGGCGGAGCGTAAGCAAGGAGATGCGGATGGCGCCTTCTTCGTAAATCAACGAGGCGAACCTATGAAGTTGTAATCTTACGAATAACGGATTCGGCAATATTACGAAAATAAAGGAGGAACAAACAAATGGAATATCGCAGATTAGGAAGAACGGGTCTCAAGGTTAGCGAGATCAGCTTAGGGAGCTGGTTGACCTACGGCAACTCGGTGGATGACGGCACCGCGGCCCGTACGATCGAACAAGCGTATGAGCTCGGCATCAATTTTTTCGATACGGCCAACGTATACATGCGCGGCGCGGCCGAGGAGGTCGTCGGCAAGGCTCTCCGAGCCTATCCTCGCGAATCTTACGTGCTCGCGACCAAGGTATTTTGGCCGATGGGCGACGGTGTAAACGACCGCGGTTTGTCCCGCAAGCACGTCCTGGAGCAGGCGAATGCGAGCTTGAAACGTCTGGGACTGGATTACGTCGACATCTATTACTGCCATCGCTATGACAAGGAGACGCCGCTGGACGAGACGCTGCGCACGATCGAGGATCTTGTGCGGTCCGGCAAGGTGCTGTACGTGGGCGTGAGCGAGTGGACGGCGGCCCAAATCCAGGAGGGACTCGGCGTGGCGGATAAATATCTGCTCGACCGGATCGTCGTCAATCAGCCGCAATACCATATGCTGAACCGGCAGATCGAGAAGGAGATCATTCCGCTCAGCGACAGCAACGGCATCAGCCAGGTCGTATTTTCTCCGCTTGCGCAAGGCGTGCTGACGGGTAAATACCGTCGGGGCGAAGACGGAACGCCATCAGGCAGCCGTGCGACCGATAGCAGCTCCAACATGTTCATCGGCGGTCTTCTAAGCGACGGCAACCTGGAGAAGGTGGAGAGTCTCACCAGCATCGCAGACGAGCTCGGCATCTCCATGGCTCAGCTTGCGATCGCATGGATTCTCAGGCTGCCGGGCATAGCCAGCGCTCTCGTCGGCGCGAGCCGTCCGGAGCAGATCGTCGAGAACGCGAAGGCGAGCGGCGTGAAGCTGCCGGAGGATATTCTGGCGCGGATCGAGGATATTCTGGCGTAAAAAAAGCGGCAGTGCAACCGGGAGACGCGTCCCCCGCCGCACTGCCGTTTCTTTGTGACAGCCGAAAAATATACGGCTTAGAAATAGATCGCTTTGCCCGTCTTCGAGGACTCGTAGATCGCTTCGAGGATCTGGGAAACCACGTAAGCTTGCTCCGGCGTGACGACAGGCTCCGTATCTTCGTCGATCGCCTTGATCCACAGTCTCATCTCCAGATCGGAATCCTTCTCGGACTTGCCCTCGTAGAAGGCTACGCCGCCCGCGTTCAGGTCGATCTCCTTCGTGAACAAGCGGCTGTGCTGTTCGCCGTTGATGCGAAGACCGCCCTTCATGTCGGCTCCGCCTTCGGTACCGCTCAGCGTACATTTCGCTTCGTCAACTTCCAGCGTGTTCAGCGCCCAGCTGGATTCCAGGACGATGGTAGCGCCGTTCTCCATGACGATCATACCGAATGCGGAGTCTTCTACCGTAAAGAGCGCCGGATCCCATGGACCCCAGGCATTAGCGGAATTAGCGCGGCCGGACAGCTTGTGATAAGCCTGGCCAAGCACGACCTTCGGCTTGTAGTTGTCCATCATCCACAGCGTAAGGTCAAGCGCGTGCGTGCCGATATCGATAAGCGGGCCGCCGCCTTGTTTCTCTTCGTCCAAGAATACGCCCCATGTCGGAACGGCGCGGCGACGAATCGCGTGCGCCTTGGCGTAATACACTTCGCCGAGCTCGCCTGCTTCGCAGATTTGCTTGAGGATTTGGCTGTCGGGACGGAAGCGGTTGTTGTAGCCGACCGTCAGCTTTTTGCCTGTACGTTTGGCAGCTTCCAGCATGCGGCCAGCGTCGTGAGCCGTCTTAGCCATCGGCTTCTCGCTCATAACATGTTTGCCGGCTTCCAGCGCGGCGATCGCGATATCGGCATGGGAGTCGTTCGGCGTGCAGACATGAACGATATCGATGGACTCGTCCTTCAGAAGCTCCGTGTAATCCGTGTATACTTTGGCGCCTTCCGCGCCGTATTTGGCCGCTGCTTCAATAGCGCGATGCTCCACGATATCGCAGAATGCGACCATTGCCACATTGTTTAATCTCTTCAAGCTTGGCATATGCTTGCCGTTTGCGATGCCTCCGCAGCCAATAATGGCAATGTTGTACGTTTTGGACATAAAAATTAGCCTCCCGTAATGGTTTGTTTCCGATAATCGGATGGAGTCATGCCGTACCGCTTGCGGAATACGGCATGCAAGTAATTGCTTGTGGAGAAACCCGTCATCGTTGCGATCTCCTCAATCGACTTGACGCCCTCGGACAATTCCCGGCAGACGGCCGAGAGCCTTATATCTTCCAGCACGCGGCTGAACGTATGCTCTCCGTCCCGGTTCATTTCCTTGAACAGCCTTTGCATTTGACGAGCGCTTAGACGTTGCTTCTCCGCAACTTCCTCGAGTGACAGCGGGCCGCCGTAGTTGGCTTGCATAAATTCCACCGCAAGCTGGTACCGGTAAGCCTTCATATCTTTCGTAGGAAGAAGTCTTGTCTCATTTACTGTATCATAGGCGCGGACGGAGCGCAGTAAAATTTGAATAACATTCTGCTTGATCGTCGTATAGCTGCCCGCATAATATTCGTTGCAGGCTTCGTACGCGTTCAGGAAACAGCGCATCGCATCATGTGTATCCAGCGCAGGGAACAAGGGGAGAGCCTTCAGCTTGCCTATGCAAGAACGAGCCTCGGCCCACTCCAAGTCTTCATCCTCGCCGTCGGCGGCAATTCGTTCCACGATGTCGATATGCAGACACAACTCATCCATTCCCTCGCGTTCGCCCGCCTCTTGATAATGCATGACGCCAGGACCTGTCAAGTAGAATAAGCCAGGCTTTAGCGAATACTCTTGATCGACCAGAATCACCTTGCCCTTGCCCCTGGGAATAAAATGAAACTCATATTCCGCATGCTTGTGAAACGCGACAGAGCGTCCCGCTGGAAAATAGGTCAAATGAAATCGGAGCACGTGGATATCGTACGGTCCCCACTGAAATCGAAGATCGAGACGTTCCAGCGCATCGGGCCGCTCGCTCATGACGGAGTAGGGGAATACCGTTGCCACGGGGAGTTACCCTTCCAACTCGTCCAGACGCACGGCGCGTCCCTCGGAATTGGAGCGTCCCGCCGCTTCCATCAGCATCGTCAGCTCGCGTGCGTAGGCGATGTTTTCGTCCGCCGTCGTGCCGTTCTGAACATGCCCGACCCACTGCTCGAAGGCGCTTTCGCGGTTGGCAGGAATCTCGACCGACTGCCAGGCCTGATCGTCGCCTGTGCGAACCAACAGCTTGTTCTCCGGCGTGCCGTAGAACAGGGAACCCTTCGTTCCATGCACTTCGATGGAGAACGGCGAATGCGGATTGACGAATCCGGCTTCCACGATGCCGATCGCGCCGCCTGCTCCACGTACCAGAGCAACCGCGTTGTCCTCTACTTCGCGACCCGTCACATAACCGAATTGGGCCGACACCTCGGATGGCAATTCGCCAAGGAAGAGTCGGGTTAGATACATCGGGTGGCAGCCCAGATCGATCAGCGCGCCGCCGGCGCATTGCTCCAGACTATAGAAGTGTTCCGGCAGCCAATTAGCAAGCGCGCCGTTATGGGATAGTCTGACGCGAACTTGCGTAATTTGCCCCAAGGCTTCCTCCTCCAGAAGCTCGCGAATGGCCAGCGTGTAACCATCGTTCAGACGAGGCAGAGATACGGTCAGCTTCAAGCCGTTGTCGTCAACCGCTTTCAGAATCCGATTTACTTCTTTAAGCGTAGGCGCGACAACCTTCTCCGTGAAAATATGTTTGCCGGCCGCAGCCGCGGCGAGCATAACCTCCGTATGGCGATTCGTCGGCGCGTCAACGATGACGGCGTCGATTTCTCCGCTCGTCAGCATATCGTCCAGATTGGCATAAAACGGTACGCCTAGCTTCTCGGCAGCGGCACGACCGCGCTCCTCGTTCTCGTCCCACACAGCGGCCATGACCGTGTCCGGATGTTTTAAAGCCTGATTTGTATAATCCCAGGCATGTACGTGCCAGTAGCTAATTTTACCGATTCTCAACATTTCATCGTCTCCTTTGGGTCGCCTGACCACAGACTGATACATGCAAATTTATGACAACAAAACAAATTTACCATATTTATTATCCCAATATAAGTGTGAAAAAACGACTGTTTGAGTTTAAAATTGCGACATTGATTTTCGATACTCTCTTGGCGATACGGAGGAGATCTTTTTGAACGTCTTGCCAAAGTGAGAGAAATTATCGAAGCCGACACGCTCCGCCACCGCGGAGACGGTAAGCTCCGACTCGCGGAGCAGGCGCTGAGCCTCCTTTACCCGCGTCAGCACAACGTAATCCGTAAATGCGAAACCCGTCACTTCCTTGAACATGCGGCTAAGATAATGCGGGCTGATGAAGAAGCGCTCGGACAGATCAGCAAGCCGCAGCGACTCGTCGTAATGTCCGTTAATGTAACGGACGATCTCCGATATTTTGGCATGGAGAGGGGAGACGTGCTGGAACGGCTCCGGCTGATGGCTTGCCGAGTAGCGTCCGCACAGAAGCAGCAGACTTGCCGCGGCATTGCGGATCGCCAGGTGGTAGCCCGTCTCGCGAACGTCTGCCTCAAGACGCATGGCCCGGACGGACGCCTCGGCGGCAAGGCTCTCTTGCCGGGGCAGCCTCAGCACGCGGATCTCCGGGGAGAATAACGCGCCGAACATCCCGGACAGCTCGGCGCCAAGACCGCGCAGCCATTCATCCGAGAAGTGAAGAATCAGCCGTTCGTGACGGGCGTCCCCGGTCTGCATCGTTCGATGAAGCATCTCTTTGCCGATAAAGACAAGGTCGCCTTGCTCCACGAAATAGGAGCGGTCCTCAATGAAATAGATTCGGCTGCCGGACAGCAAGTAATACACCTCGTAATAAGGATGGAAGTGATCGATTGTCATCGTGTACGGTTCGGTTCGTTTCATATATTCGATATAAAGTTTGGCGGGATCGCCGAAGCTGACGTAATCGGATAGAGCGGCCATAAGAGATCTCCTCTTTTCGCAAGATTTGCGTGGTTTGATGCAATTTGAGCATTAATTGACAAGTATTATAGCATTTCCTTGCTGTAAGATGAAGATGAGAATGCATATGCGATAACTAGGAGGATAATCATATGACGAAAAAAAGATATGTACTGGTCGGAACAGGCGGACGCGCGGAGTTTTTTTACGGCGCAATTGCCAAGGACTTTAAGGAAACTTCCCAGCTTGTCGCGTTCTGTGATCTGAACTTGACGCGTATGGAATACGCCAACAAAATGCTCGTGACCAAATACGATTACGAGCCGGTGCGCACGTATGCCGCCGACCGCTTCGACGAGATGATTGAAGCAGAGAAGCCGGACGCCGTTATTGTGACAAGCGTTGACCGCACGCATCATACGTATATCATCCGCGCATTGGAGCTCGGCTGCGACGTCATCACCGAAAAGCCGATGACCGTGGACGAGAAAAAATGCCAGGAGATTCTGGACGCGGTAGAGCGTACGGGCCGGAACGTCCGCGTGACGTTCAACTATCGATATGCGCCGCATCATACAAAAGCGCGCGAGCTTATTGACAGCGGAGTCATCGGCAAAGTGACCTCCGTACACTTCGAATGGCTGCTCAACACGCAGCACGGCGCGGACTACTTCCGCAGATGGCACCGCAACAAAAACAACAGCGGCGGCCTGCTCGTCCACAAGTCGACGCATCACTTCGATCTCGTCAACTTCTGGATCGGTTCGGAGCCTGAATCCGTATTCGCCTACGGCGACTTGTTGTTCTACGGCAGGGAGAACGCGGAAGGCCGCGGCGAGACGAAGTTCTATGAGCGCGCCACGGGCAACGCCAATGCGAAGGAAGATCCTTTCGCGCTGCATCTGGACAGCAACGACCATCTGAAAGCCATGTACCTTGACGCCGAGCACGAAGACGGCTACCGTCGCGATCAGAGCGTATTCGGCGACGGAATCAACATCGAAGATACGATGGGCGTGCTCGTCAAATATAAAAACAACGCTATTCTTACTTATTCTTTAAATGCCTATATGCCTTGGGAAGGTTACCGTATCGCGTTTAACGGTACGAAAGGCCGCATCGAGATGAGCATTATTGAACAGTCTTACGTCAACTCCGGCGGCGACAAGGCGCTTGAAGGGGCTGTCATCGGCAAGACGCTGAACGTATTCCCGATGTTCGGAACGCCTTACACCGTTGAAGTCGAAGAAGGCAAGGGCGGCCATGGCGGCGGCGACCCCGTGCTGCTTAACGATCTGTTCGGCGTGCCGAAGGAAGATCGCTTCCGCCGCGCGGCGAACCATGTGGACGGCGCAAGATCGATTCTGACCGGCATCGCCGCAAACCGTTCCATTCAGACGGGGCAAGCCGTACAGGTTGATACTTTGGTGAAATTCCACCAGTCCTAATGAAACGATAAAAGGAGGGATACGTTTGAAGCCATTTTTGGACGATAACTTTCTGCTAAATAACGAGACGGCGGTGCAGTTGTACCATAACCGGGTAAAGAATCTTCCTATCATCGATTATCATTGCCATCTTAGTCCGCAGCAAATCTACGAGAACACAAGCTTCTCCACCATTACGGAGGCTTGGCTCTACGGCGATCATTACAAGTGGCGGTCGATGCGCGCGAACGGCGTGGAGGAGCGTCTGGTAACGGGGGGCGAAGGCGCTTCCGATTACGATCGGTTCCTCGCCTGGGCGAAGACGGTGCCGCAGACGATCGGCAATCCGCTCTACCATTGGTCGCATCTGGAACTGCGCCGGTTCTTTGGCTTGGAGGAGCTCCTTAACGAAGAAAATGCTCCCGTCATCTGGGAGAAAGTGAACGCGCAGCTGGCGACGGGAGAATTTAAAGCACGCGATCTGATCAGGAAGTCCGGCGTCGAGGTCATCTGTACGACCGACGATCCAGTCGATTCGCTGGAATATCATAAGCTGATCAAGGAGCTCGACGGCTTCGATACGCTTGTCCTGCCATCGTTCCGACCCGACAAGGCGCTGGAGATCAACCGGCCGACGTTCCTCGGCTGGATCGGGCAGCTCGGAGAAGCCGCGGGGGTTACGATCAAGGATTATTCCGAACTTCTGGCGGCGTTGGAGTCCCGAATCCGCTTCTTCCACGAAGTCGGCTGCCGCGTGTCTGATCACGCCTTCGATTACGTTCCTTACGCGGAGACGACGGCCGAAGAGGCCGCAGCAATCTTTGCGAAAGCGCTGAACGGAGAAGCCGTTACGCTCGAGGAAGAGAAGCAATACAAAACGTTCACGTTCCTGTTCATGGGCCGCTTGTACGCGGAGCTGGGCTGGGCGATGCAGCTTCATATCAATGCTTCGCGCAACAACAATCGCCGCATGTTCGGCAAGCTGGGGCCGGATACGGGCTTCGACTCCATCGGAGATGCCCCGGTCGCAGGGCCGCTTACGCGACTCTTGGACGAGCTTGACGGAGACGACGCGCTGCCGAAAACGATTCTGTATTCCTTGAACGCGCGGGACAACGAAGTGCTTGCGGCGCTGATGGGCAGCTTCCAAGGCGGAGGCGTGCCGGGCAAGATTCAGCTGGGTTCGGCCTGGTGGTTCAACGATACGAAAAACGGCATGTTGGATCAGATGAATTCGCTCGCGAACTTTGGTTTGCTGAGCCGGTTCGTCGGCATGCTGACGGATTCCCGCAGCTTCCTCTCCTATACGCGGCACGAATATTTCCGTCGTCTGCTCTGCAATCTGCTCGGCGAATGGGTAGAAAGCGGAGAAGCGCCGAACGATCCAGAGCTTTTGGGATCTATCGCGGAAAACGTCTCTTACCGCAACGCGAAAGCGTATTTCGGCTTCTAGATCGACAGGCGGTCAATGCCTAAGCTCTTCGACTAAGACGGCAATCTTAAAGTACATGTTCAAAAAGTTCGATTATCAGTATCGAGAAGATCGAATGAAGCTAGAACCTGAGGAGCGGAGCGTAGTGGAAGCTACGTGAGCACCGGAAGGTTCGGCTGAATTCGATATTCGACGTCGAGTAGGCTACTAGGATTACTTCGTAATGGAAAGCGGACTTTTTGAACAACCTCTTAAATAGATACGAAACAGCGTCTTTCAGGAACGCCCATCAGGACGGTCCGCGAAAGACGCTGTTTGTGTATTTGAGCATTTGAGGTCCTGCTACATTGGCGGCGATGCAGAACCATTCGGCTTGAGCCATAACTTTGCCCACAAGATAAAAGGCAAGTCCCCCTAAAAGCTCGAACGCAAAAAATTCCTTCCATTGCCATGCTTGCACCACCACAATGACATAACCCTTGTTTCTCGCCGACGGTATTCGTCCAATCATCCGTCATTCGCCCCTTCGCCTTCTCGAAATAACCGTAACTAAGGTATGCGAAGGGGCTTTTCCAACATGCTAAGAAATATCAAGCAGGGCGGCGGTTAGAATATCCGCCATCTCGTCGATATGCCGCTGCTCCGCGATCAGAGGCGGCATGAGCCGAATCGTCGATTCGCCCGTCACGTTAACGAGCAGTCCCAGCTCCATGCAGCGCGCGGCCAGCTTAGCCGCCAATCCGTTCGGCATGTCGAAGGCGGCCAGCAGCCCAAGCCCGCGCGGATTACGGACGAGATTATGCGACTCCAGCAGGCGGAGCTTCCCGAGCAGGTAGCCGCCTTGCCGCTGCGCGTTCTCCGTCAGACGGCGATCCAGCAGCTCGTGTACGACGGCATAGCCCACAGCCATGCCAAGCGGCTGGCCGATATACGTACCGCCTTGGTCGCCCGGCTCGAAGAGGTTGAACTTGTCGACGGCGAGCGTAGCCGACAGGGGGTAGCCGCCGCCGATTCCTTTGCCCAGCGTCATGATATCCGGCTTGATGCCGTAATGCTCCCAGGCGAACAGCTTGCCCGTCCGGCCGAGTCCCGTTTGCACCTCGTCGAAGATCAGCGCGATGCCGTACATGTCGCATATTTTGCGAAGTCCGAACAAGTACGCTTCGTCGACGGCATGCACGCCGCCTTCGCCTTGCACGAGCTCCAGCATGATGGCGCACGTCCGGTTGGACACGGCGGAGAAGCAGGCGTCGAGGTCTCCCATAGGCACATGGATAAACCCGGGAACCTTCGGCTCGAACAAGCTTTCCCACTGCTGCTTGCCGGTTGCGGACATCATGGCAAGCGTCCGGCCATGGAAGCTGTTCCGCATCGTGATGATTTCGTGCGCGCCGTCCAGATGGAGAGCGCCATGCTTACGCGCAAGCTTCACGGCGCATTCGTTTGCTTCCGCTCCGGTGCTGCCGAAGAATACTTTGTCCATGCCGCTGATGTCCGTCAGCAGCTCTGCGAACCGAATCATCGGCTCGTTGAAGTAGGCGGGACTGGCCAGCACGAGCCGGGAAGCCTGTTCCGTCAGCGCCTCGCGAAGAACAGCCGGGGAATGGCCCAGCGCGTTGACTGCCCAACCGCCGACAAAGTCTATATAGGATCGTCCTTCCGTATCTTGTATATACATGCCTTGACCGGAAGCCATGACGATTTCGGGCCGATTGGCGGTAAATAATAGATGCTTGCGGGCTGCCTGAAGCAGTTCGGCGGTCGTGCTTGCGGCCGTCGAGGGTTGCCCGGATAATACTTGTTCCATTGCCGATCCCTCCGTTTATTCAGTATTACTGTATAAATATACAGTATTACTAATAAATATTCAATAATTTATTTATTATGTTTTCATAAACGGATTAAAGGAAAAAGCGGATATAAGAATAAATGGAGCACAATCGCCATTGGCTGGCGATCGGAGATCTCAAATGCTCGTGGTCCCACGTCCTCACGTTCCCACACCTCCGCACCCCGGTTCACGTACCACGTCCCACGGTTCACGCTCACACGTCCCACGGCTAACGGACAAAAAAGACACTATTCTTCGATTTTGTTTGCTGTCGATTCATTGTGTGCAAAGCCGGAAATGAAGCTGCAATCCATCATCGCCAACGTGCTAACGGAAATAAGGGCCCTTATATGGATCTTTTGGCGTGATTTTAAAATTTAACGGAACTCGGCGACGTTATTCGTGAGAAATCCAGGCAAACCGCGGACTTTTGCCCATCATAAGAGCTGTCAGTTCCGTTAGATTTGCAAAGTGCGGCTTTTTGCTGTAATAACGCCTTTCATTTCCGTTACAGTTGCTCCCGTCCATTTCTTACCGGGCTCTTGCCCGCAATTTCACCTTTGCACAATTAATAGACAGCCTCATAGACGACCTTATCTGCATCTTCAGCCCGCCAAATTGCTTGATTGCGATTCCATAACGTCATTCCTGTCTGTTAGAATTTGTTTTGGACAAAAAACGGGCAAATAGCGTCGCTGATGTCCGATAGATTCTGATCCCTTGGTGTTTGGACAAAAACCAGGCAATTAGCCCCGGTGATGTCCGTTAGATTCCGCTTACCCGGCGTCCTTTTCTAAACGAGAACGAACAAAGCCGATCCGGCCCTCCAAGGGCGCGAATCGGCTTTGAAGATTGAAAAAGGAAGGATTAGTTGTCGAGCGTCACGGTAACTTGTTCGGAGACGGACCAGCTGCCGACCGGCACAACTTCGTACGCTACACCAGCCGTAAGTTTGCCATCATTCTGGATCTCGAACGTGCCTGTGGCGCCCTTGCGCGTCTGAACTTTGTACTGCGCGGATAAAACGGAGCTGTTGGCACCCTTTAATTGGACGGATCGGTAAGCGAACAGTTCATCGCCGGGATCTTCCGACAAGTAACGAGGAGCGTCTTCTCGTCCTGCGCTTCTGCGGATGCGATCGTCAACGGCTGGAATTCGGAGGCCACGAACTCGTTTTCCTTTAGCTCGAACCAGTCGGACGTCAACGTGTACCGGACACCGGATTTCAGCGTTTGGCCTTGCGGCAGTCGGAATTTAGGCTCCTGCTTGCCATCCGTTGATTGCGTGAAACCTACATAGCTCACTTCGATCGGCTCGCCGGCTTCCGGCGTGAGAGTAGCCTTCCGCGTCGCCAGCGAGGAGATGATGGACATCGGCTTGCCGTTTAGTCGGTTTTCCTCATCCAGTATCGCCGCATTGGCCCCTCTGCCTCCCGCATAGGCCGAAATAATGTAGCCGTAGTCGATGATGCCGTCCTCGCGGGATGATACTGCCTCGATCGTATCGGCCGTTACCTGGCGAACATTGTTCAGGACGAGCAGGTCGTGATTGGAGTCGATTTCGAATGATTGTTTGCCCTTGTAGCTAAGGGAATACACCATTTTGAGCGTCATGTCGTAGCTCTCGAGAAGCTCCGGGTCGCGCAGTTGTCCGGGATCGTGCTTGGCCAAATATTTGAGTTCCAGGAAAATGTTCTCTTCTTCGCCGGACAGCGGATGAAGCGAATAATGGATGCGGTAGAAGCTGCCGATGCTCCGGAAGTCTCCCGTGACGGCTACCGAGAGCAGGTAGGCGGCCGCGACGAACAAAACGACGGACAAGAGGACGACGGACGAGAAAGAGAGCAGCAATCGGAATCGGATGGACATGGCTGGCGGAAACCTCCTGCGCGGAGCGTGCGTGCAAAACATGCAAGTCCCGCGGTTTCTGTTGTTCGCCATTGTCGCACAGAAGCACGACCGATGCAACAGGGTAGAAAGAGGGGCTGCAACGAAGGGCTAGAAGTGCGTGCGGTACCTGTCGCGGAATCTGGTGGGAGCAAGGCCGTGGGCCCTTGTAAAGCGGGTCGTGAAATAAGGGACATGCTCGAAGCCGACGCTGGCGGAGATCTCGGAGACGGGCCAGTCCGTCTTTAGCAGCAAAAGCCTTGCTTGCTCCAGCCGGAGTTCCATTAGATATTCCATGGGCGTCTGGCCGAATACGCTTTTCATGCAGCGCGTGATGTAATTGTAATGAAAGTTGAGCGCGGCAGATAGCATCTCCCCCGTTACGGGAGAACGGTAGTGGGCTTTCAGGTAAGCTTCCGCGTTCTCGGCGACCATGACGGCAGGGCTCGCGTAACCTTCGTGCTGCCGCAAATCCAGCAGGCGCAGCAGCTCCTCGAACGTCTGCTGGCGAGTCCAGAAAGAACGGGACTGCTTCTCCGACGCTGCCTCGTTCAGCTTGGACATTAGCCGAAATGCCTGCTCCGGATACGGCAACGTCCAGCTTTGACGGATTTGGAGAAAATACGGCGCCGTCAAATATTGTTGCTTGTGCGGCTCGTGACTTGGCATGGGGGCCTGCGCATCCTCCGATAAGGACCAAGAAGCCGGCACGTGGAAATGAACCCAATAGAACACGGTCCGCTCTTCCGCGCCTTTCACGGAGTAATGGGTCCGATCCGGCAGGAGCAACACGCACTGGCCTTCCGTCAGGCTCCATTGCTGCTCTTCCTCTCCGATAAATAACGTGCCGGATTCCACCGCGATGAAATCGAATACGCCGAGGGCGGTTCGGTTGGGATGGGCATCTCCAGGCTGATAGATCGTTTTGCCGCTCTCCAGACAATAGGGCAACGGGGGGACGGCAATACTGATGATGGATGACATGACCGCGGCAGCCTCCTCTAGCTTTTAATTTTATTCATTGGAGTGTGAAATCGAGTAAGCGAATGGTTGCTTTTATTGATTTTATTACGCAGTAACCGTCATTACAATATAACTAAGAAGGATGAAAACGATTAAATCACAAAGTGCGCGAAAGGGTGGATTGAAATGGTTGGTACGAATAGAATTTTTACGCCCATTGGAAATAACGTGAAGGTGGACGATGTTTTCTGGAACGGATATCGCGATCTTGTACGCAACGTGGTCGTTCCTTATCAATGGGAAGCGCTGAACGACAGGGTGGAAGGAGCCGAGCCAAGCCGCGCTGTACGAAATATGAAGGCTGCAGCAGGAGAACTGGAAGCGGAATTCAGCGGGTTTGTGTTCCAGGACAGCGATTTGTACAAGTGGCTGGAGGCGGTCGGATACTTGCTGCGGGAGAGACGGGAGCCGGAGCTTGAGGCCGTTGCGGACGAGCTGATCGCCACAATAGAGAGGGCGCAGGAAGCGGACGGTTATCTGAACACGTTCTACGCGCTGAAGGAGCCGGGCAAACGATTTACGAATTTGACGGAATGCCACGAGCTGTATTGCGCGGGCCATCTGATGGAAGCGGCGGTGTCTTATTACGAGGCTACGGGCAAGACCGCGCTGCTGGACATCGCATGCCGATTCGCCGACCTGATCGGCGAGACGTTCGGGAACGGTCCGGGCCAAATACCGGGCTACGACGGCCATCAGGAGGTCGAGCTGGCGCTGGCAAAGCTGGCCCGCGCGACCGGCAACGACGGCTATATGGCGCTTGCGCGGTATTTCATCGACGAGCGGGGCAATTCGCCGAGTTTCTTCGAAGCGGAAGCGGAACGCCGCGGCCGGACAACGCATTGGCATAAAGGCGAGATCGGCAAGATCAACCATGCGTACTTTCAGGCGCATCTTCCCGTTCGGGAGCAGTCGGTCGCCGTCGGCCACGCGGTGCGCGTCGTCTATATGTGCGCCGGGATGGCGGACGTGGCGAAGGCGACGGGGGATGTTGCGCTCGCGGAAGCGTGCGAGAGGCTATGGCGCAACATCACGGAACGCCAAATGTACGTAACGGGCGGCATCGGCGCGACGGCTGCAGGAGAGGCGTTTTCCGTAGATTATGACTTGCCTAACGATACCGCCTATGCGGAGACATGCGCATCGATTGGCTTGATTTTTTTTGCCAAACGAATGATGGATCTGAAGCCCAGGGGTGAGTTCGCCGACGTCATGGAGCGCGCGCTCTACAACACGGTGCTTGCGGGCATGGCGCAGGATGGGCGCAGCTTTTTCTACGTCAATCCGTTGGAGGCAGCCCCTCATGTGTGCGAAGGAGGGAATCCTGGCTTCAACCATGTGAAGCCGGTACGTCAAGAATGGTTCGGATGTGCATGCTGCCCGCCGAACATCGCGCGGCTGCTGGCTTCGCTTGGCGATTATGTCTATACCGTTCATGGCGATGTCATCTATTCCAATCTGTTTATTGGCGGGGAAGCTGCCTTCGATCTGAGCGGCGGCTCGCTTGGTCTCAAGCAGCGTTCCAGTTTACCCTGGAGCGGCGAGACCGGCTATGAAATCAAGCTGGACGGATCGCTTGAATTCGAGCTGGCAATACGCATGCCAGGTTGGAGTCCGTCTGTATCCGTGAGGCTGAATGGCGAGACGTTATCGGGACTGCCGGTCGAGAACGGCTTTATCCGGCTTCGCCGGCACTGGCAGGACGGCGATGTGTTGGATATCGTCTTCGAGATACCGGTACAGCGCATTAGAAGTCATCCGCTTGTGCGTTACAATGTCGGCAAGATTGCGCTGCAGCGCGGCCCGCTTGTTTATTGTCTGGAGGAGGCGGACAACGGCTCTCAGCTTGGCGGTATCATGTTGGCAGCCGGTACTGCTCTAGAAGCCCAGTGGCGTGCTGATCTGCTAGGCGGCATCATGACGGTGCAAGGAGCTGCATGCCGACTGGCCGATGACGACAGCGGGCAACAGGGCTGGGGTTCGGCGTTGTACAGAGCGGACGAGGCAAGGACGACGGTGCCGGCTTCCGTCACGTTTATCCCCTATTATGCCTGGGCGAACAGGGGCAAAGGCGAGATGGCCGTATGGATCAAGGAGCTTGCTGCTCAAGCCTGATCATCAGTCTTTATCAAGATAGCGATGGAAGCGGGATAGGTCTCTTCGAAGGCCATTCCGCTTCCATTTATTTTTTGGAAGTGAATTTCTTTTAAAGAGGATGTTCAAAAGATTCGATTCCCACTACGAAGTACGCCTTGTATCTTAGTCGACAAAAAGGGGTCTATTTAAGTTCGAAAATGTGTGTTATGATTATAAATGAACAAAAACAAACGTTTTCGGTATGTTTAGCGCCAGATCGTGCGAAGATGCCGGACAAAATCCTAAGGAGGCTATTCATTCATGGATATTCGTCATACGACCAACCCAACCGATGTAAAACAATACGATACGGAGAGACTGCGCCAGGAGTTTCTGATCGAAAGCCTGTTCGAGCCGAACAAGCTCAACATGACTTACACGCATTATGACCGCATGGTAGTAGGCGGCGCTCAGCCAGTTGGCGAAGAGATTGCTCTGGATGCCGGCGACGCGCTTCGCACGGAATATTTCCTGGAACGCCGCGAGATCGGCTTTCTCAGCATTGGCGGTCCTGCCATTATTACGGTGGACGGCGAAGCGTACGAGCTGGACAAGCTGGACGTGCTGTACGTTGGCAAAGGCAAACGCGATGTGAAGCTGGCGAGCAAGGATTCCGCGAATCCGGCCAAGCTGTACTTCTGTTCTGCGTTGGCTCATGCCGAGCTGCCTACCCGCAAGATGACGCGCGAAGAAGCGAACCCGCTTAATTTGGGTGCGCAAGAGACATCCAACGAGCGCGTCCTGTACAAATACATTCATGCCGACGGCATTCAAAGCTGCCAGCTGATGCTGGGCGTAACAAGCCTGCAGACGGGCAGCGTATGGAACACGATGCCTTCCCACGTGCATGACCGCCGCATGGAAGCCTATCTCTACTTCGATATGGCCGAAGAGACTCGCGTCTTCCACATGATGGGCGAGCCTTCGCAAACGCGTCATCTGGTCGTGGGCAACGAGCAGGCGATCATCTCGCCTCCATGGTCGATCCACTCCGGCGTAGGCACGAGCAACTACACGTTCTGCTGGTCGATGGCCGGCGAGAACTACACATTTACGGACATGGATGTTGTTCCGGCAAGCGGCCTGAAGTAAAAAAATTCGATCGAAGTTCTTCCCAGGTAACTTATAAATTCCTATGTGGTAGAATAGCTCCATGAAGCTTTAATGGAGGAGGGGCGCCATGCTTGCTGCAGAACGCCATCGGAGAATCATCGAGAAGCTGGGCGAGAGCGGCGCGGTTAAAGTGTCGGAGCTGAGCGAGTTATTTTTGGTAACGGAGAAGACGGTCCGCGAGGATCTGGAGAAGCTTGAGGAGAAAGGCCTGCTCAAACGGACGCATGGCGGCGCGGTACTGGAGCAGGGAGGCGAGGACAGCTTCCTGCCGCTTCAGATTCCGAATGCCAAACATCAGGCGGAGAAGGCGGCTATCGCAACCCTGGCGCTTAGCTGCATCGAACCGAACGACATCATCGCGCTCGATGCGGGCAGCTCCACGCTGGAGCTGGCGAGGCAATTGCCCAATATGCCGCTTACGGTGCTGACGAACGATCTGCTCATTATTCGAGAGCTGACGATGAAGGATGCGATACGGCTCGTCGTTCCCGGCGGGTATCGCCATAACAACTTGCTCATCGGCGGAGAATCGCAGGAGTGGATCAACCGGCTTAACGTACACAAGCTGTTTCTGTCGACGACGGGCATTCATCCGGAATACGGACTTACGATCTTTACCGAAGAGCTGGCCAAGCTCAAGCGGCTTTATATCGACAACGCCAGGCGGACGTATGTCGTCGCGGACCATAGCAAATTCGACAGGGGCGCGCTTATTACGTATGCGGCGTTAAACGATGTTCATTGCATCATAACGGATGGCGGCATTTCGCCCGAAGTGGAGGAGCGTTACGAAGCGCTGGGACTGACGATTATGAAGGCGGAGGTTCCGGCTAGCGGAAAACGAACGAGAGGAAAGGTGTAGGCAAATGGCTTTATTTGATCTGACGGGCAAAAAAGCGATCGTGACCGGAGCGGGCCGAGGGCTAGGCGAGGCTATCGCATTAGGACTTGCCCAGGCGGGCGCCGATGTGGCGCTGGTCACGAACCGGACGCCGGCGGACAAGTCCGCTGCAAAAATCGCGGAGATGGGACGCAAAGCGATTACGATTCAGGCGGACGTAGGCGATCGCACCAAGCTTCCGGGCATAGTTGAACGTACGGTAGACGAGCTTGGAGGCGTAGACATCCTGGTCAACAACGCGGGCATTATTCGCCGTACCCCTGCCGTAGAGCACAGCTATGAGGACTGGCAGGACGTAATGGACGTCAACCTGAATTCGGTGTTCGTCCTTTGCCAACTCGCGGGCAAACATATGATTGCCCAAGGCTCCGGCAAAATTATCAATATCGCGTCGATGCTCTCGTACCAAGGCGGCATTACGGTGCCGGGCTACGCGTCGAGCAAACATGCGGTTGCCGGCCTCACGAAGGCGCTGGCAAACGAGTGGGCAGCCAAGGGACTTCAAGTGAACGCGATCGCGCCGGGCTACATGAGCACGGACAACACGGAAGCGCTGCGCGAAGATCCTGTCCGCAGCACGCAGATCCTGCAGCGCATCCCGGCCGGCCGTTGGGGCACGTCCGAGGATCTGATCGGCCCGGCCGTCTTCCTCGCTTCGTCTGCATCCGACTACATGAACGGCCACATCCTAGCTGTTGATGGCGGATGGCTGGTTAGATAATAGATTGCAGGTAATATCTCCGAGCGGATAATGACTCCGCTTGGAGATTTTTTGTTTTTAGGAAAGTATACGACATACTTGACTGTGGATAATGAGCTTCAGCAGGAAGTAACACTTTTTAGCAGCCATAGGCGTTAGTAACGCTTATGGCTCCAAAAAGGAGGCGAACGAGCAGCTGTAGGCGTTAATAACGCCGATGGACCGTAAAGTTCCTCAAATCAGCGTCTATAGGCGATAAAAACGTCTATGGCTCCAAAAAGTAGGCGGACGAGCAGCTGTAGGCGTTAAAAACGCCGATGGACCAGAAAGTAACTCAGATTAGCGTCCATAAGCGTCAGAAACGCTAATGGCACCAAAAAGTAGGCGAACGAGCAGTTGTAGGCGTTAAAAACGCCGATGGACCGGAAAGTAACTCAAATTAGCAGCCATAGGCGTTAGTAACGCTTATGGCTCCAAAAAGTAGGCGTACGAGCCGCTGTAGGCGTTAAAAACGCCGATGGACCGTAAAGTAACTCAGATTATTGTGTATAGGCGTTAGTAACGCTTTTGGCACCAAAAAGTAGGTAAACGAGCCGCTGTAGGCGTTAAAAACGGCGATGGACCGTAAAGTAACTCTGATTAGCGTCCAAAGGCGAATTATAGCGTCTATGAAGCCACCATTGTGCCGGCAAAGCCAGTGAAACGCAAATGAATGGTGGAGAAAAGGAAATGAAGAATGGAAGAAGAGAGCGAGTTTGGAGCCAGATCGAAAACTTGTGCTTGCCAATCTCCCCATCAGGGCGATCTTGTTCCGCAGCAGTAGACTTTAAATTAGCGAAGTGGAGTTTGTCTTCAGTCTGCAGTGCATGAGCTCGAAAACTCGGTATGCAGCCAGGTGGGAAGGTCGATCTGGACGCTGCAAGCCGAAAAAATCGGGTAGCAGAGAGCTGAGAAGTCCCATAATCCGCCGCGCGAAGCAAATGTCGCGAGACGGATCCGAAAATCGATGAAATTGGATAAAATTCCATCGTTCACGAAACTTTTTGAAATTACCCCTTTACAACCTCCGTCGTATGAGATATATTCTTCTTCCGACTCTAACAGGAGGATAACGCTTACAACTATGGAAAAAGGTATTATTCAGTTAACTGGCATCGGCAAAAGCTTCAAGGTAGCAGAGCGCACCGCGGGGCTGCGTCAGGCGGCGAAGGCGCTGTTTGTTCGCAAGCATCGTATCGTGGAAGCATTAAAAGACATCTCCTTCACGGTCAACGAAGGAGAGATCGTCGGTTATATCGGGCCAAACGGCGCCGGGAAGTCGACGACGATCAAGGTGATGAGCGGCATTCTTGTGCCGGACGGCGGCACCTGCTCCATCATGGGGTACACGCCGTGGAAGGAAAGAACGGATTATGTACGGCATATCGGCGTCGTATTCGGCCAGCGCTCGCAGCTCTGGTGGGATGTCCCGGTCATCGACTCCTTCGAGCTGCTGCGCGACATCTATCGGATTCCGGATGAGATGTACAGGGAAAACCTGGCCGTATTGACGGAAATGCTTGCGCTCGCAGATCTGCTCGGCGTTCCGGTCAGGCAGCTTAGCCTCGGACAGCGGATGCGCTGCGAGATTGCGGCATCGCTGCTCCACAGCCCCAAGATTCTGTTCCTCGACGAACCGACGATCGGGCTGGATGCCGTCAGCAAGCTTGCGGTCAGAAGCTTTATTCGCAGGATCAATCAGGAGCGGGGCGTCACCGTCATCCTGACGACGCATGACATGAGCGATATCGAGGCGCTCGCGGACCGGATTCTCATGATCGGCAAAGGAACGTTGCTTTATGATGGTTCGTTGGAAGAGCTGCGAAGCCGCTTCGGCACAGGACGTACGATTACGGCAGACTACCGCGAATACGCGGGGGAGCCGGTCGATATTCCTGGCGCGACGAGACTGCAATGGTCGACAGAGCGTGCCGTATACAGTTTCGATACGGAATCCGTCGTACTGGCGGACGTCATTGCGCAGCTGTCGGGATCGGTCGAGCTGTTGGATATCAGCGTCGACTCCAAGGACATTGACGAGATGATCGTGCAGCTGTATGAGGAGCATCAAATATGAGAGCCTACGTTTCGATCTGGCGGCTGCGCTTTATCAACGGCATGCAATACCGCGCGGCGGCGCTTGCCGGCATGGCCACTCAGCTGTTTTTCGGATTTGTCTTCATTATGATCTTCGCGGCCTTCTACAGAAGCGGCGGCGGGGATTCCACTGCTTTTCCCCTTCAGGACTTAATTACTTACGTATGGCTCCAACAAATTTTTCTTTCCTTAATTATGTTGTGGATCAGGGATAACGAAATATTCGCCATGGTTACGAGCGGCAATATCGCATACGAGTTGTGCAGGCCGATGGGGCTGTACCCGTTCTGGTTTTCCAAGCTGCTTGCCCAGAGGGTGGCGGGCGCCGTGCTTCGCTGCTTTCCCATTACGACGGTTGTGTTTCTGCTGCCGGAGCCTTACGGGCTAAGCGCTCCTCCAAGCTGGACGGCGCTGCTGCTGTTTGTCGTGTCGCTGCTGCTTGGCTTGATTCTCGTCGTGGCGATTTCCATGCTGATTTACATCTCGGTATTCTGGACGATGTCGCCGACGGGATCCATGCTTATGATCTCGGTGGCGGGAGAGTTTCTGGCGGGCATGGTCATCCCTGTGCCGCTTATGCCGGAGTGGCTGCAGCGAATCACGTATGCGCTGCCGTTTCGCTGGACGACAGACTTCCCGTTCCGCGTCTATTCGGGACATATCCCGCAGCAAGAAGCGCTAATCGGCATCGGCGTACAGTTTGGTTGGATAGCGGCATTGGCTGCGTTCGGCATGTGGCTGATGCGCAAGGCGCTTCGCAACGTCGTTGTGCAAGGAGGGTGAGGAGAACGCGATGTCATTATATTTCCGTTATTTGAATATTCAACTCAAGTCGCAACTGCAGTACAGAGCCTCGTTCTTGCTGCTAAGCATAGGTCAATTTTTTATCCCGTTTATGGTGTTCGGGGGGCTGTATTTCATGTTCGAGCGATTCGGGCAGTTGGAGGGCTGGAGTTTCTTCGAGGTGACGCTTTGCTTCGCGGTCATTCACTTGTCGTTTTCTCTTAGCGAATGCTTCGCCAGAGGATTCGACGCCTTCTCCAGCCTGGTCGCAAGCGGAGACTTCGACCGTTTGTTGGTAAGGCCGCGCGGCACTGTCGTCCAGGTGCTGGGTTCGAAGTTCGAATTCACGCGTATCGGACGTTTGCTGCAGAGCACGATTGTGCTGATCTGGTCCATCGCGAATCTGCCTCAAGTATGGAGCTTTCCCAAGGCGATTACGCTGTTCTTTATGGTATTTAACGGCGTGATGATCTTTACGGGCATCTTTATCCTGGCGGCTACTTTCTGCTTCTGGACCATACAAGCGATTGAGATCGCGAACGTGTTCACCGACGGAGGCCGCGAGATGGCGCAATATCCGCTGACGATCTATGAGAAGTGGGTGACCCGGTTCTTTACGTTTATCGTCCCGTTCGGGTGCGTGACGTATTTGCCCCTTATGTATTTGCTGGACAAAGAGGAGGGGAACTGGGTAACAGGAATGCTGGTGCCTTTCGGAGGTCTGTTTTTTCTGCTCCCATGCTTGCTGGTATGGAGGATCGGTGTCAGGCATTACCGCTCAACCGGTTCTTAACGGCAAGAAGTACAGACCAAGAGCCCGAACAACATCCACCGTGGATGGTGCCCGGGCTCTTTTTCATTACGCGGCTCCATGAATTAAGGAGTCCGAAAATTCAACTTGCAGCGATCCCTAATCCAGCGACAGGTAGGCGACGGCGCGTTGTTGCAGCACGGATTCCTCGGCCTGGAAGGCAGTGACAGAACCGATGCCTGGCATCATGCCCATCTCCCGAATCTGCTCCATGCCGGTGATGAACATCTGACACACCCGCTTGTCGGATTCCCCTCTGCTCATAATAATTTCGGTCAAACGTTCGGTTACCGAAGTAAGCGGGAAGCGGCCAATGAACGATTGAAGAAGCTCTCTCCAATGCTCCAGATCGAAGCTGGCGTCGTTCTCGCAGATGAATTGTTCGCTCCAGCCGATGCCAAGATCGCTGGTCAGCCTGAGACATACACGAAATCCGGTCGAGTCGACGGCGAGAGCGGGAATGACGAATAGTTCGATGCGGCTGATGTTGACATGCTGAGGCAGCTCGATGGGGAATGAAGAATTTTCCAGGAATAAAGACATGTTCATCTCTCCTTCTTCCGCTGACGAGGTTAGCTGTCGGATTCGGGTTAGAGAGAAAACCCTACCGGGGGCACAAATCCCCGGATTCACCCCCTGCGTGCGGTCCATGCAGGCATGCGACCGGTTCGCGTTGGTTCCCCCGTTTTCTCCCTGGAAGGAGAAATTAAGCGTTATTGTTTACATAATATTTTAGCGTTAAAATATCCATTTGTAAATGAGGAGTTATTCGGACAAGAGGAGCGTAAAAATCGCAAAAAGCGACATATTTTCTTTGCGTTCCCGCGGCTTATCAAGTATGATGGTAGATAAAAATGAACTCATGTTCAATTCAAAGGAGCAGTACGTATGCAATCGAAAACAAGTCACTGCAAAATCGTAGACTGTACTATTCGCGATGGCGGACTCGTCAACAACTGGGATTTCAGCATCGAGTTTGTCCAGCACCTTTATAATAGCCTTAACGAAGCCGGAGTCGATTGTATGGAGATTGGCTACAAAAACTCTCCGAAGCTGCTCAAAGGCGCCGAGAACGCCGGGCCATGGCGTTTCCTTAACGACGACTTCCTAAAGAAGGTTATTCCAAACAAAGGCAATACGAAGCTGTCCGCGCTTGTTGACATCGGGCGCGTCGACGAAAACGATATCCTTCCCCGCAGCGAGAGCCTGCTGGACCTGATCCGCGTTGCCTGCTACATTCAAGACGTAGACAAGGCGCTTGAGCTGGTAAAAGTGTTCCACGACCGCGGCTACGAGACGACGCTTAACATTATGGCATTGTCCAATGTCATGGAGAACCAATTGATCGAAGCGTTCCAGGCGATTAACGAGAGCGTAGTTGACGTAGTTTACATCGTAGACTCTTACGGCAGCCTGAAGCCTGAGGACTTCACCTACCTGGTGGACAAATTCCAGCAGCATCTCCCGAACAAACGTCTTGGCATTCACGCCCACAACAACTTGCAGCTGGCATTCGCCAATACGCTTCTTGCTGCTGGCAAAGGCGTAGAGCTTTTGGATGCTTCCGTATACGGCATGGGCCGCGCTGCGGGCAACTGCAACACGGAACTGCTCGTCTCCCAGCTTCAAAATACGCGCTACAACGTGCGTCCAGTGCTGGACATGATCGAGAAATACATGATTCCGCTTCGCGAGAAGGAAGAATGGGGTTACATTATTCCTTACATGATCACGGGCATTCTCGACGAGCATCCGCGTTCCGCGATGGCGCTTCGCGCTTCCGAGAACAAGGACAATGGCGTGGATTTCTACGATCAACTGACTACTCCGGAAATTTCCAAATAAGAGGAGTCAGGAAAGTCACTCTCAAGTTAATCTTGTAAGATAGCTAAGCTCGTACAATGAAACACATAGACGCCACAACAAAAGCGCCGTTCTGGTAAGCTGCTCAGCTTCCGGAACGGCGCTTTTGTTGTTTTCAATATAGGAAGGCAATTCGTCATGGAGTAGCATACAGATGCAGTTATTCGTCTTCCGACAAGGGATCCTGCTGCGCCGTCTTAGACCGCGAATGTGAGGCTGGTATGTCGGAGTCCGAGCCATAACCCGTGTCGCCTTGGCTCAACCTTTCATTGACGGTACTCCATTCCTCTCTGGCCAGCAGTCTCGACGCTTCCTTGCGAAGATGATTCTGGAGCTTGACGAGTCGATCAACTAGAGCGTTAATCTCCGCAGGAGCAAGAAGATCCTCCATCAGTGTTCGCAGATCGTCCGGCTTGAGAGCCAAGATGCGTTTCGCCAGTTCTCTGTCTACGAACTTGCTTATGCCAGGGTATTCCTGATGATTGGAATCCAGATCAGTCTGCGCGCCGATTGCCATATCGTTGCCTAGTCCCTTCACTCCAAGCACATTGCCGTCATCATCCCGTTCAATCATGAAGTTTCCGCCTTGGAGGTCAGCTTGCATGGCGAGCGTATCGATTAACTGCAAGCGCGATATAGCCCGTTGGAAGACGGGGTCATCCACGTTAAACGATTCTTTGCGGCTCGCTTCGATATCATCGTTTAAAGGCTTCAGTGATTTATATCTTCCGCCGGATCCGCTGATTCCCGAGTTGTATAAAGCCATCTCCGCGCCGGCGATGACGCCTGCGTTTAGCAGCTTGTCCAATCGGGACATAGCTGCCAGGCGAGCGCCCGCCCGATCGATTCTGCTATCCATTGTCGCGTTGCCGTTTTCATCGTCTGCCGAATCCTTTTTATTCTCGGACGCCATCTCGGACATCTCCTCATAGGATCGCAGCGCGAGCTTTGTTTCCTTGAACATCCCTTTCTTGTCCGGCCCGATTTCAAATAACGCGATCGTATTGCTGCCGCCCGTGCCCGTAACTCCGTTTAAATCTTCTGCAAGCCCCGGCAGGCCTTTGCTCGTGAGGAGTGCCCATAACGGGCGATCCTTCGCCGGATCCAGCTTGTATTCGGCCGCGGAGGAGCGAACGGCTCTTTTCTCAAGAGGCAAAGCTTTCTTTAATCTGCGGATATAGTCAGCCCTTGAGTCCTTGTCGTCATTCTTATTGTGACTGATGCAGGCATCGCTTACGTTCTCGACTTCGTTGTAGAGCGACATAATCACACTGAGCTGATCGTCGATTTCCTCAGGCGTGTTCCCAACGACCTCTTGGTCTACGTAACGGTCGAAGAGCTCCAGCTTCTGCAGGAGAGCGCGATAATGCGTGTTGTTCTTCGAAAGCGTCTCGCCCATGCCGAACTTCTTGTCCGGCTGATTCGTGGCACGCTCCTTCGGTTCGCCAAGCTGCTTTTTCGCTTCGGAAGGTCGGGGCATACGCTGGATGGGCGAATCGGCATAAGAGGATGAGCTCCGTCCGCCTGTATCCGCGGTTTGGCGCTGAACGACATCCTGGAATTCCTCACTCTCGGACTCCGCTTGTTTTTGATGCTCCGGTTCTGGGGCATTCGCCGCCTTGGCTCCCATTCGATCGGCTTCTTGTTCGAGCGCAGGACTATCGTTAAGCGCATGTCCGGTAGAGAGCTGGGCGGTAGGTGCGACGCGTCCTTCGCGCTGCTGGATAACGTGGGACAGCTCATGTCCGAGCAGCTGCTGACCGTCGCGGCTATCGGGTTTATACTGTCCCGGGGCGAAATGGATATCCGAACCTTGCGTATAAGCGAGCGCCCCGACTTGACTTGCTTGGGATCCGACATGGATGCGCACATTGGAGAAATCTGCTCCGAACGATTGTTCCATCTTGGCCTGCAAATCCTCGGGCATGCCCTTCCCCCCTCCGGAAGGGGAAGATGATGACGGCGATGCGGCATGCAGCTCCTTAGATTCGTCCTTCAGTCTCTGCAGAACCGCTTGATTGCCCGCAGATGCCTGGAGCCGAGCTAACTGGCCCGTCGGACTTCCATCCTTTCGGCGCTGAATGGCAGCCGAGTCCGGCTGGGACGATCGCGGCTGCCTTGATGATAATTTAGGCTCATGTCGCGTAAGAGCGCGTCGTCGTCGTTCAGCAGATTCCTTCATGGATTCACCATCTTCCTGGAGAATAAGCGCAAGATTCTTTTAACTACGTTCATTTAAACTCTTGTAAACCGATTATATCCCATTGCCGCGGGAGCTGTCATACCCTTTTGCAAAATATGCCAAGCGCTCTATCGATTCAGCCCTTGCATTCTCTTATTCCACTCCCACGTATTTGGCAATCCTGTGATATAATGCAGAAATATAGGTTATTATCGCACGGGTTGACGGACTGTGCCGAATGCGGGGGAACGCTGGAAATGAATGCTGCGGACGAGACGATTGGCGACTATGGAGCGGTTGATCATATTAGGGACGAACTAATCTGGCTGGATGCTGGCCTGCGCGCGCTGCTTGATCTCGGAGGCAACGATCCGTTCGTGGATCCGCTTGCAGCCTTTAGAGGACTGGTCGTGAGCAGGGAAGAGCTGCTGGAAGAGGAATCTGCGGAGATGGCCGAGAGCAAGGCTCGGGCTTGGCAGGATTATGCGGTGTTTCGGAGGGAATCGGAGGAACGAACCTCCGAACGGGCACGGGAGGTCTTCGGACTGCCGCTATACGCTCTGGCATCGTCACTCCGGCTTACGGTATGGGAATATCGCTGCGTCGTGCTTTGCCTAGCCGTAGAGGTAGATCGCAACTATGAGAAGTGGTATGGCTACCTTAACGACGATGCAACTGCAAAAACGGCAACGGTTGATTTGGCCTTGAGGCTGTTGGGAGATTCGGAGGATGACAGGAAGCTGGGCAGAGTCCTGCTAGGAAGAGACGGCAAACTCCGCCGCTGGCTGCTTCAGCCGCCAGGGGACGAATCCTCCGCTCAGGCGCTCAAGTCGCCGCTTCGGCTGGACGAACGTGTCGTAACCTTCCTGCTGGATACGGAGAAGCTTGACGGAAGGCTGGGCGAATGTGTGGAATCGCTCGATCCGGAGCAATACCCCGAGCTTGCCTGGGAGGGAGCGGGGGAAGTCGAAGACGTGCTTCGACAGGTGATCGACAGCTGGCCGGCGGACAGTCTGCCTGTTGTCATGCTGTGGGGGGCGCGAGGCGGAGGCAAGCGGGCGCTGATGCACCGTCTTGCCGCCCGTCGGAGGCAGCGGCTGCTGGTCGTGTCGCTTGCTTCGCTACCATCCGAACCGGAGAGACTTCGCACCGTCATGGATCACCTTATCCGCGAAGCGCTGATGACGGACTCCATAATCGCTTTCGAGGAAGAGAACGGCGGATGGAAGGAACGTTTGTCGCAGGGACAGCTGCGAGACTCTCTGCGAGATTACGCAGATCATGCGGGCCGTCCGCTTGTCGCCTGGATCGCTCGCGATCGAAGCGCCGTCGGCGAATTGCCGTTGCCGGAAGGATCCGCCTTCTGGAGCACGGAGCTGCCGCCGCCCGTTGCCAGGGTTCGCGCGGAGCTGTGGCAAAAGCAGGCGGCTGAGCTTGGAGAAGCTGCCAGCTCACCGGGCGCTCCCGACTATGGGACTTTGGCCGTTGAGCTCGCGGATCGTTTTCATTTCACTCCTGGACAGATCGCGACGGCATGGCGGCAAGCGCTGGTACTTGCAGCAGGGCGGGGGGACGTGCTGCCGAGCCGGGCCGATCTGGCCGCGGCGGCCAGAGGCCAGTTCCGACATCGGCTCGCGCAGCATGCCGTTGCCATCGAGCCGCGCCGAAGCTGGGAAGATCTCATCATTCCGGATGAATCGCTTGACCTCATTCGGGAGGCGTGCAAGCGTTACATGCTGAGAGAGCAGGTGCTTGGAGGATGGGGACTGGGCGGCAGATTGACTTATGGAACAGGAGTCCATCTCCTGTTCGCGGGGCCGCCGGGCACGGGCAAGACGATGGCTGCCGAAGTTGTGGCGGGAGAGCTCGGCCTGGAGCTGTACAGGGTCGACCTGTCGCGGATCGTAAGCAAGTATATCGGGGAGACGGAGCAGCGGCTGCGAGAGCTGTTCGAGGAAGCTCGGCAGAGCGGCGCCATCCTGTTCTTCGACGAAGGCGATGCGCTGTTCGGCAAACGGACAGAGGTGAAGGATGCACACGATCGTTACGCCAATATGGAAGCGGCTTATTTGCTTCAACTAATCGAGGCCTACGACGGGGTAACGATTCTGGCCACCAATCTTATGCAAAATTTGGACGAGGCGCTGCTGCGGCGCATGAGCGTCATCGTTAAATTCCCATTTCCCAGCGCAGAAGATCGTGCGAGAATATTCGCGTCTCTCCTTCCCGTCGGCGTTCCCCGGGACGAGGATCTGGATCTGCCGTTCCTGGCTCAACGCGTAGAGGTATCGGGCGGTCATATCAAAAATATTGTGCTCGCCGCCGCATTCCTTGCCGCATCCGGACATCAGCCTATCGGGATGACGCATATGGTACGTTCGGCACGCGCCGAGCTTCAGAAACTTGGCAAAATTCCGATGCGGGGAGCTTTCGCGCCTTACAGCGAATGATAATGAAACGAAGGTGCAGGACGGAAAAAGAGTAGAGTAGTCCGGTCGTAGTATTCGTAGTGTACGGTTGTATTCGCAAGGCCAATCATCATTATTTTTCCGGCCCGTACTTCGGCATGAAACCGATTGCCGGGCAGGTGGAGGAGAGAAAACAATGGGAAGCTACACGGTAATTGCCGACGCCGGCGCCAGCCTGCTCAAGCTGCTGCGCGAGGAAATGACGCCGGATCCGGTATCCCGTCCGGAGCTGATCGGGATGGCGAGTCCGGCGGACAAGGGAGACTTGAACATATCGGTATACATATGCGCGGTGAGGGAGAACAACGAATCGCGCCGAACGGAAATGCTGATCGAAGGCGATATGCTCCGTTATCCGCCGCGTTCCATTGATCTGGAATGTCTAATAACCGCACATTCCAGTGCGGATATATTGACTCGCACGCTTGACGAGCACCGACTGCTGGGCAAGGTTGCGCAGATTCTTCATGACAATAGCGTATTGCGTGGGCCCATGCTGGAGGGAACGCTGGCCGATTCCGATGCCGGGCTCAAAATATCGCCATTGCCTTACGGAACGGAGGATCTGACGCGTCTGTGGCAATTCGGGGATGCGCCTTACAAGCTTTCGCTGGCGTATCGGATCGGTCCCGTGCATCTGGATTCCAATCGCGTCAAGCCGGCCGCCCGCGTTGTGGAGAGACGCATCACGCTGCGCGAGAAGGAGCGGGGATAAGTCATGCACTCCTCTCAATCCACTACCGTATCCCGTTGCTCGCTTGTCATTCGGACGACTGATGTATGGACCGGCCGACCGGCCGCTGCTTCTGCGGTCAGGGTGAGACTCGAGGATGTCCGGGCGACTCCGCTTCGCACGTCGGAAGGCAGCTGGGCGTTTCTGGACATCCACGGTAATTTTTGCACAATAATCGTGGAGTCCGACATGTATCTGCCATGTGCCAGACAAGTCGATCTGTCGACGTTGAAGCAAGGTCATCCCGTCGTCGAGCTCTTTTTAATGCCAAATAGAAGATACACTCCTCCGGCATCCGCCTCCGGTATTATTCGCAGATTGACGGACGGTGCAGGGAAACCGTTGTCGGACGTGGAGGTTTTCGCTTATGTGGAGGACGACAGCATGGCTAGAGGACGAATTCTGGACGAGGAGGTTGCCCCGGGCAGCACGAAGCTTCGTTGCTTGCCCGGCGCGACGAAGCTTAAAAACGGCGACGCGCTTGCCGTGCGCGGCAAAGACGGCAAGGGGGCCGAATGCTTCCGCGTGCTGCCGACCGAGGACGGGGAGGAGCTGCGGCTTGAGCTGGACAGACCAACAGCAGGCCGGTGGAAGCGTCATACGCTGCTGCTACCGGCAGCCGCTGCGGTGAGTGATCGGGACGGCTGGGTATTGCTGCCGTTCCGTGGACGCGTATCGCCAGTCGGTGGCGTCGCCGTCCGGCTAAAGCACGAAGATCGTACGCTGGAGGAACGCTGGCCGCTGGAGCAAGGGAAGACGAACGTGCTGCCTGACTACGTCTGGGCGAAGTGAGTGGCTGGCGGCTGCCGAAGCGAAGCTCGCATTATCATAAAGGTACCAATGGTGCTTTTGAGTCGCGGCAGGTATGGATGTGTATGGAAAAACATACACAATACATCGCTGAAGCGCCTGAAGAGGCAATGTGTATGAAATTCCGAGTACAATGGTGCCGCGGAGACGCAACTGATGCGAATGTGTATGAAATATCGAGTACAATGGTGTCTTGGAGACGCGGCAGGTGCAAATGTGTATGAAATTTCGAGTACAATGGTGCCGTAGAGGCGGAACCTGTGCGAATATGTATGAAATTTCGAGTACAATGGTCCCGTAGAGGCGCAACTGGTGCGAATGTGTATGAAATTACGAGTACGATCATGCGCCAGGGTGACTGTAAATCCTATCTGAGCAACAAAAAGGCCCGCGTCGTTCGCTAACGATAACGGGCCTTTTTCGTATTGGCGATAAAACCTGCTTTTATGTTACCGCAGCGAACGTCAACGCGTTTCGGCGAGCGAAGCTCGCCCTCGCTGCGGATAGCGAGTCCGCGATGAGCGGCCAGCAACGCAACGTCAACGCGTTACGGCCGGCGAAGCTCGCCCTCGCCGCGGATAGCGAGTCCGCGATGAGCGGCGTTGGGATGCGCGTAGGCAGCACCCTGCAGCCGCTCGCCGTTATCGGCGACGGCGTCGAATGTGACCCGAATGTTTTCGTTTTGCGAAAGCCAGTCCAGCACTTCCGCATCGTCCAATTCTGCCACGTCGACGTACCAGAGCTTATCTCCGTATTGAGTGACCAGCATCAGCTTGGCATCTTTGAAGCGGAGCTCGCGGTTCTCCCACTCGTTATTGCCGATTGTGATGCTGATTAAGTTAAATTCTTCTACTTCCATAATTACCTTCCACCCCCAGCCGCCTGAAGCGATTGTTTCGCCGTTAAGTTACACCTGCCTCAGGCCGCAGCCGACTCAACTCTTAATACAGCTTGCCTTGCCTGAACAAGATCGAGGACAGCTTCATGACCGCATGCACGTAACAGCTCTGGCGAAGCGTCATCGAATCTCCGAAGTAGGCGGGAAGGATGCTGTTCATCGTCTTTTGCATCTTCGCGAACAGCAGTTTAAATATTTCGGTTTCTGTATAAAATTGCGTCTCCCGTCCCTGCAGCCATTCGAAGTAAGAGACGATTACGCCTCCGGCATTCGCCAAAATGTCGGGGATAATGATGGTTCCTTTCCCGGACAGGATAGCGTCCGCCTCGCCGGTAATCGGGGCGTTCGCTCCCTCCACGATAATGCGGGCTTGCACTTGCGATACGTTGTCCTCGCGGATCTGATCCTCCAAAGCGGCAAGGAAAAGCACGTCTACGTTTAAGGAAAGCACATCCTCGCGTCCGAGCACCTGCGCTTTGAGCCCAATCCCGTCCAGCGCTTCCGTTGTTCCGGGAAGATCGCCTTTGTTTGTGGAAGCATATTCGATCAAAGCGGGAATGTCCAGCCCTTCTTCATTGTACAAGGTGACGTTGCGATCGCTGACCGCTACGACACGGTTTCGCAATGCGGAGCACTTGTACGCTTCCAGCGCCGCGACCGAACCGACGTTGCCGAAGCCTTGTACGGCGACGGACAGCGGTCTGCCCGCGTGTTCCCGCGCCGTTTTTGCGAACGGGTTATCGCTGCCTGACAGCCAGCCGCCATGTTCGTTCAAGTAATCATGCAGCATGTAGCGGAACGTGAAGTAGACGCCTTTGCCCGTTGCTTCGCGCCGGCCGAGAGATCCGCCGCTGACGATGCTTTTGCCTGTGAAGCTGCCAAGATAGGGATGGCCGGGATGAATGTTTTTGTATTCGGCCATCATCCAGTCCATCTCGCGTTCGCCCGTGCCCATATCGGGAGCGGGGATGTCCTTGTCGGGACCCAGTACGTCACTGAAGTATTGCACGTATTTTTTGCAGATGAGATATAAATCTTTATCCGAGAAGTTGCGGGGGTTGATGACCACGCCGCCCTTGCCGCCGCCGAACGGCACTTCGTGAAGCGCGTTTTTAAGCGTCATTAACGCCGCAAGATTGGTGACTTCCTCTTCGTTTACCGTCTCGTGAAACCGAATTCCGCCTTTGTAGGGTCCGAGCGCGTCATTGTGCTGAATCCGGAATGCGGGAATTCGGACGACGTTTCCATCCCCGAGCGCGATACGAAGAAATGCCTTATGTACTTTGTTCGGCGTGGACAGAATGGCGGCAAGCGACTGGAACGAACGTTCGCGGAGCTCGCCTTGCAGCTGTGATAGGAATTTGGGATCATCCATTAGAGCGGATAACGATTGTTGTACGATTGCGCCTGTCTGGCTAGCCATTAGTGATGTCCTCCTAGCAAGCGTATTGGTGTTAGCGACCCCATTGTACCATATGTTGCCTGCTACATTGAAATCGCTTCTGTTTTGCCGAACAGGGCAATCGCGTTCACAATATTGTCATGTCAATGCGATCCGTTATCCGAACCGTCGAACCCGGACTGCTCTTTTTTCTCTTCGGCCGAATAGGCGACCAGCGCGATTGGACTGCCGTTCTGCTTCGACAGCCTGTTTTCCAACTGTCGAATGGCGTCCAGCGCATCTTCTTGGTGACGAAGCTCCGCCACACGGTACTGATTGTCCACTACGATTCCTCCTTTCCGCCAATGGTCAACCCTCTACATGATGGGCGTTTTCCATCGCCGTTATGCACGAGTAGCCCTTCCGGGCCAATTGTCCTTTTCTCCGCGGTCTAGTACACTAGATGCTGACTTGGCAGGAAGGACTGGTGGTTTCATTGCCCAACAAACAGAACTATCGTTCTAAAATAATATCCGGTACGGTTTTCGCCGCGCTGTTAATAGCGGGCATGGCGCTGCTGCCCCAGACTGCAGGCGCCGGCAGCGGCTTCGGTCCGGGGACGGCTCTGCATGCGCACGGAGAAGGCGGCGGTACCGCCTACTGGTTGAAGGAAAGCGCGGTATACGCTCTTCGCGCGCTCTATTATGGCATGTTGCTCGTCACGACGGGCCATATGTTGACATTCCTTGCCGTATCGCCGGGCGAGAGAGGCGCGCGGCAGCGGGAGTGGATGGGGAAGTGGTCCGGGCCGATGGCAAAGGCGTTGCTTCTGGTCGTTCTGCTTCATGTGTTCGTTCAGTCGAACCGGGTGGCTGCGGGGCTTCAAGGCGGCTTTGAAGACTGGCTGCGGGTTTTCACGCTGACATCGTCGGGACAAGCCTGGCTTGTCATGGTTGGACTTGCGGCTTTTGGTTTGATCGTAGCTCGCCTTCCGGATGCCATCAAGGCCGTTTGGGCATTGCTGCTGATTGCAACGGAGAGTTTGATCGGGCATCCGGCGGCATCGGACGAGCTAACGGTCGCGGTTTTATCTGATTTCATTCACTTGGCGTGTTCGTCTATGTGGGTATCCGGCGTTGTGCTGTTGCTTCTGTTCTGGAGGTACGACCGGAAGGAAGCTGGACGTTTCGCCGAGACGTTCTCGGGTATCGCCTGGCTAATGATCGCCATCTTGGTTATTACGGGCGCTATAATGGCATGGCTGTTGCTGCCGGACTTGTCGGCGCTCTGGCGCGGCGTTTGGGGGAGATGGCTCATGGGGAAAACGGCGGTCGTGCTGCTGGTTATCGGGATCGGCGCCGCGTTGCGAAGGAGCGCGCGGCACGGCGAGCTGCCGCGCGGCAGCTTGCTTAAGCTTGACGGGATCCTGATGGGGGCGCTGCTCATTATCGTGGCGGTGTTTACGACAATCAGCCCAGCTCCGGCCAGCCATCCCGTAAATTATCACAGAATGGGCAACGATCTGCATTATACCTTAAAGATCGAACCCAATGCGCCGGGACCGAACGACGTCGAACTCCAGATCTGGCTGCCGGAGGACAAAGGCGAGCCAGCGAGCATCGGCATGGTTATCATTCCGCAGAAGAAGCCGTCCGCTGCCGTTAATATAGAACTGGAATCCCGACCGCCGGGCATCGATATCCCGTTCCCGGGTTATAACGAATTCCGATTCGTGGCGAAGAAAACGGAGCTGTCCGGCGCGGGGAACTGGAAAGCGCGGTTCACAGTACGGCTTGGAGACGGGACGGAGTTGGAACGGGAATTCGATTTAAAGCTGGGCTACTAGAATTCGGACAGGGAAGGCAGGAGGACGCGATCATGACTTACAATTGGCTTCGGGGACTTATATTGTGGGTGCCTACGGCCGTTATCGGCATCTGGGAGTATGTCCGGCATGCGTTCCTGCTGCCTTACGTATCCATGGAGCTGGGCAACTGGCTGGCTCCCGTTATCGTGTTGCTGGTGACGCTTACGCTGCTCCGGCCCTTGTTCGGCAAGCTGGAACATATGCAGCAGGCGCTGCAGCGGGAACAGGTGGGCAAGGCGGCGCTCGAAGAACGCGAGCAGCTGGCGAAGGAGCTTCACGACGGAATTTCGCAGTCGTTATTCCTGTTGTCGGTGAAGCTGGACAGCCTGGACCGGTCTCGAAGCAAGGAAGAGTCCGGCCGGACCATGGAAGCGATTCGCGGAACGATCCGTCATGTACACGACAGCGTAAGACAATTTATCGCGAGTCTGCACGAGCCTCCGGCAGCCGCGGATACGGCTTGGCTGCAGAGCGCGCAAGCGCTCGCGGACGAGCTGGAGGATGCAAGCGGGACGGCGACTATTGTAGAGTGGGACATTCCCGACGGCTTGTTCGGACGCAAGGAGAAGGTGGAGCTGCTGGCGATTTTGCGGGAAGCGACAATGAATATTCGCAAGCATGCGGGTGCGGGAAGAGCTTCCATCCGTGCTGCGATTCTTAATCGAACAGGGCATGAGGAGACGTCATTCCGCTGTATCGTGGAAGATGACGGAATCGGCTTCAATCGGGAGGATTTGACCGGGAAGGGCAAGTACGGCGTTCGGATGATGTCCGAACGGGCGGTATCGATGGGCTGGAGCCTGCGGATCGACAAGGCGGAGCGAAGCGGAACGATCATTACCATTGAGGGCAGGTGCAAGGAAACATGATGGAGAATGGACCGGTTGGTCAAGTGAGCGTGCTGATCGTAGACGATCATCCGCATGGCAGGGAGGGGATGCGGGATCTGCTCGGCGCGGATCCGTCCTTTCGCGTCGTCGGCGAAGCCGTGAGCGGCGAGGAAGCGATCGCGAAGGCAGCCGACCTGATTCCCGACCTTGTGCTGATGGACATCCGCATGCCCGGCATGGGCGGGCTGGATGCGACCTTCAAGCTTAAGCAGTTGCTTCCCTCCGTCAAAATCGTCATGGTGACCGTATCCGACGATATTACGCATCTGTTCGAGGCGATTAAGCGAGGCGCGCAGGGATACCTGCTCAAAAATGTATCGCCCGCGTCCTGGCTGAGTTATTTGCGATCGGTAGCAATGGACGAAGCGCCGCTCTCCAAGGAGCTGGCGCTGCGCATGCTGCGGGAATTCGCGGCGAAGGCCGACGGAGGCGAAATCGACGATTCTGCCGGCACCGTTCCCGAAGCGGGGAGGGGCGAGGGCGTCGGCGTTCCGTCTAACGGGCTTACTCCAAGGGAGAAGGAAGTGCTGGAGCATATATCGACGGGCGCTTCCAATCGCGAGATCGCCTCCACGTTGTGCCTGTCGGAACACACGGTCAAAAATCATTTAAAAAATATTCTTCAGAAACTTCATCTGAACAATCGCGTGCAGTTGGCCAGATATGCAATGGAGAACGGTTTGCAGCGCAGAGAGTAGCAACTATGACAAAAACTTCAAAAATACGACGGCATCCGGCAGGAAAGCGGACGCAAGTGGAGAACTACAATTAAGGTTAACAGAGCTTACGCCGGGACGAGTCTGCGTCATTGAGATGTCTCCCGGAGAAATCGGAGGTTCGTGAATGTCCAATGAACCGCATTATACGGTTGACCGCTCGCTCCAATTGCGCAACGATATGCAGGAGCTCATGCGATTAAACGAAGAACTTGAAGCAATCGGCGCAGAGCTCGACTGGTCTCCGCGTGCCGTGCTGGATCTGTCGCTTGCATGCGAGGAACTGGTTGTAAACATCGTCAACTATGGCTATCCTGTTGGCAGCGAAGGTTTTATCGAGGTTGGTCTCAGAGCCTCCAAGGATGAGGTGGAGATTACGCTGGCCGATCGAGGCAATCCGTTTGACCCGTTTAAGGATCCTGATCCGCTTGATCTGTTGGAGATGGATGTCGATGACAGGCCGATCGGCGGACTCGGCATTTTTTTTGTAAAGCGGTTGATGGATGAAGTGCATTACGAATTCGCGGACGGGATGAATCAGGTACGACTTCGCAAGAGATGGTCGAAGCAATAAATCGGGAGGTATGACATCATGAATATTCAAGTAGAAGAGATTGGCGGAGTAACGATTATTCCGCTTGAGGGAAGGCTGGACGGGAACAACGCGGGCGTGGCGGAGGGCGTATTTCTAGGGCTGTTCGCGGAAGGCAAGGGGACATTCGTCTTTGACTTCTCGGAATTGCAGTACATCAGCAGCGCCGGGCTGCGGGTCGTTTTGGTAGCGGCCAAGAAGCTGAGGGCCTCCAAGGGGCGCATGATCTGCGCGAATCTGGCGGAGCAGGTGTACGACGTGTTCGAGATGTCGGGCTTTACGAGCATTCTGGAAATCGCGGGGACGAAGGAAGAAGCGCTGGCGAAGCTGCAGGCCGGTGCGTAACGGGACCGCGTCAATGCGACAGCACGAAAGGCGGAACTTATCTTGTCAGTAATTTATTTGGTCATCGGGGCGGCCGGAGTCGGCGCAGCCATCTGTGCAGCCATTGTCAATCGCCGTCTTGCCGCGAGATTAAAGGCTGCCGAGAAGCTGTTCGAGCTTAGCTCGGGACTCCATTCGTCGCTGCGAAGATCCGAGCTGCTGCAAACGGCGGAAGCGGCTGCCCGCGAGCTGGCGGGAGCCGGAGAGTCGGCGGTATCGGTCACGTATGGCGATACGACTGCTGATACACATGCGAATGTACGCATGGAGGGCGGTGGCGCGATCCCGATCGAAGCGGACGGCAAACGTATCGGGTCGCTGCAATGGACTGGCGGAAGGGATGCCGGGGCAGGGGCAAGAGGTGAGTTGTTGTCCCGGTTCGCGAGGCCGCTTGCGCTGGCCATGGACAATGCCAATCGGTACGAGGCGTTGGAGGAATCCGTGGGCGAGCTCCAGACGGTATCCTCCTTAAGGGAACGACTGGAGAGCGAGCTGCAGATTGCGGGCAGCATACAACTCAGCTTCTTGCCGACTACAATGCCTTCTTCCAATGAGCCGTTCGATGTATGCGCCTTGCTGAAGTCGGCCAAGGAAGTCGGAGGGGACTTCTATAACTTCTACAAAATCGACGACCGCCACCTGTTCTTCACGCTTGGCGACGTATCGGACAAAGGGATTCCCGCAGCCCTGTTTATGGCGATGACGTTGTCGCTGATCAAGGGAAGCATGCGGGCGGGACTGACCCCGGGCGAATTGCTCGGAAAGGTAAATGACATGCTCTGCGCCGACGACGCCCAGTTGTTCGCTACGATCGTATGCGGCGTGCTCCAGATCGATACGGGTGAAATCGTTTTATGCGACGGCGGGCATTGCACGCCTTATATCGTCAAAGCAGACGGCACTGTTATGCCGGTCAAGCTTAAGAAGGGGATTCCTCTCGGCTCATTTCCCGAGTTCGAATATACCAACGTGTCGCTTCAGCTTGACAAGGGTGATCGTCTGGTCGTCTATACGGACGGGATAACGGAAGCGGAGAACGGAGCCCAGGAGCAATACTCGACGAACAGGCTGGAGCGATTCCTGTCTCTCACGAAGGATTATTCCAGCGCGGAAATCATAGACGCCCTGCTCATGGACGTCTTTATGTTTGCCGACGGCGCACCGCAATCGGACGATATCGCCGTGCTTTGCCTGTCGCGGAGATGACGAAATCCCGAGACGGTTCATCTATCATTCGCAAGGAACTGACAGAACTCTCTACGATGTGACAACTTTAGTTGTTTTCTCGCAAAATATGATCAAATTTACGTAGTCATATGGACGTATTACAAGTATAATATGAGATGGACTTGCTAGAAATGACGACATTCGTAATAGGATGCAAGACGCATGGGCGCTGCCAGGCCTGGCAGACCTATGCTTGTTCGTCTGCTACTATTCTACAAATGCCTGCACGCATCACGTTCAGTCAGACGCCTGTGGGACCAATGGTCCCTGCATTCAGGCCATCTTCGGTCTTGGGGTGGCAGAGGACCTAAAGTCCCCGCCGAATGCCAATACATATATCGTTTGAGAGGAGATCACACATGGCTGAGTATTTATCGCCAGGCGTTTACGTGGAAGAATTCGAAAGCGGCGCTAAACCGCTCGAAGGAGTAAGCACCAGCACGGCCGGCTTTATCGGACTAGCGGCACGGGGGCCGGTATCCGGACTTCCGCTGCTAATTACAAGTCCTGCCGACTTTGCAAGAGCGTTCGGCTCTTACCTGTCGGAGAGCGCTTTCGGCACTTACCGTTACCTGGCGTACGCTGTCAATCAATTCTTCATGAATGGGGGTTCCCGTTGTTACGTGATGCGGGTTGCTCCAGAGGACGCGAAATCCGCTTCGGGAGGCGGAGAGGTTTTGTCCGTAACGGCCAAAAATCCAGGCGCATGGGGCAATCAGATTCGCCTGTCGTTCGTTCCTGCCAGCAAAGCGAAGACTCAAATCTATGAAGAGCTGGACGGCAACCGCTACCGCGTGAAAAACGCATCCGCCTTCTATCCGGGCGATGTAGTCGTTTTTACGGACGGCGCATCCAAGCAAGGCAATACGGTCGTATCGGTTCACGACGGCGTGATTGAGCTGGCGTCCGCCCTGAGCGGAGACGTAACGGACACTTCGCTCGTCCCTTCCAAAGTCATCGCGACTTCGGAATTCACCCTTCAAGTAGCCTACGGCACGGAAAGCGAGACTTACGAAAAAGCGTCTCTTAATCCTGAAGCTCCGAACTACGTCGAAAAGCTTGTTGGACGCTCCAATCTGGTAGACCTCAGCGTTGTTGCGGCTTCCTCCGCAGATGCTCCTTACGCGCTGATCGCGGGCTCCGCAGGCGGCGAATCGTATTCGTTCGCGCTCGCGGGCGGCAGCGACGGCTCCGCATCCAGCTTGTCCCCGGCCGACTTCATTGGCGTGGACGAAGGTCCTGGCCGCCGAACGGGCATTCAATCGTTTATCGACAATGACGTAGTCAGCATCATGGCTATTCCCGGCGTTACGGATCCTAACGTGCAGCTGTCGCTCGTTGCGCACTGCGAATCGCTGGGCAGCCGCTTTGCCATTCTGGATCTTCCGCGCGAAGCGACGAAAGTTCAAGACGTGCTGGCTCACCGCGATCTGTTCGACTCCAGCTACTGCGCCTTGTACAACCCGTGGCTGCAAGTGTTCGATCCGCTCGACAAGCGCAACATCTTTATTCCTCCATCCGGCACGATCGCCGGCGTCTACTCCCGTTCCGATTCGACTCGAGGCGTGCAGAAAGCTCCTGCCAACGAGACGCTTCGCGGCGTAGTGGGATTGGATGTTCAATACAATAACGGCGAGCAGGATGTTCTGAATCCGGCCGGCGTTAACTTGATCCGCGCTTTTACGGGCCAAGGCATCCGCGTATGGGGAGCCCGTACTTGCTCTTCCAACCCGATCTGGAAATATATTAACGTTCGCCGTCTCTTTATCTTCCTGGAGAGCTCCATCAAAAACGGCTCGAACTGGGTCGTCTTCGAACCGAACACCGAGCAGCTGTGGGCTCGCGTTCAACGTACGATCGACGCGTTCCTGACGCGTGTATGGCGCGACGGCGCGCTGGCGGGCACAAGCCCATCGGAAGCGTTTTACATCAACATCGGACGCGACACGATGACGCAGGATGACATCGACAGCGGCAGACTGATCTGCGTAATCGGCGTAGCTCCCGTTAAACCTGCGGAGTTTGTCGTGTTCCGCATGACTCAGAAGACGGGATCGGAATAATAGATTCATTTTTAATACCGAATAACGGAAGGGGATTCCCATGGCAGGAGATCGCACGGATCCATATCGCAATTTTAGATACCGGGTCGAGGTAGAAGGCCTGGAGCAGGCCGGCTTTAACGAGGTAACGGGATTCGACGCGTCGCTGGACGTCATCGAATACCGCGAAGGCAACGAATTGACGACGCCTCGCAAGCTGCCGGGTCTGACCAAGTATGGCAACATTACGCTGAAGTGGGGCACGACGGAATCCATGGAGCTGTACGAATGGATCCAGGAATGTATGGAAGGCACCATCGAACGCAAGACGATCACCATCATCGCGCTTGACGAAGAAGGCAACGACGTTGCGACTTGGCAAGTTATCGAAGCTTGGCCAATGCGCTACACCGCACCATCGTTTAACGGTCTTGGCGCCGAAGTCGCTATCGAGGCGCTGGAGTTCGCGCACGAGGGCTTGCTGAGAACGGCTTAGATCCTATAATGCGGCTCCCCCTGTCATTAAGTTTGAGGTGGGCGGAGCCTACACCGGACAAACAAGGGCCGGCCTCCGGCGTCACGACGTCTGGGCGCCCCTTGTTTTCCGCATTTTACATTGAAATCAAATTCAAAAAGTTCGGTTTTCAGTACCGAGAAGATTGGATGAAACTAGAACTTGAGGAGCGGAGCATAGCAGCGCTATGTGAGCACCTGCAATGTACTTAGGTTCGGCAACCTCGGGCCCCGCGAAAGTAATCGGAATTGGCATCGAAGCTTCCCTTCACTTTCGTGGGTATCAGGAAATATTCGACGTCGAGTAAGCTTCCTGAGATACTTCGTAATGGAAAGCGGACTTTTTGAATTACCTTAAAAAATGGAGAGATGAAGAGATGGCGTTTCAGACGGAGTACGACTTTGAATTGCCGCGCGGTTACGTGGACGATCAAGGCAACCTGCACAGACGCGGTACGATGCGTCTCGCGACGGCTGCCGACGAAATCTTGCCGATGAAGGATCCCAGGGTTCAATCCAATCCCAGTTATTTGACCGTCATTCTTATGGCGCGGGTCGTAACAAGGCTTGGCGACGTGAAACACGTGGATACAAGGTTGATCGAGAAGCTGTTTACGGCCGATCTCGCGTACTTGCAAAACCTGTATCGTCAGATCAATGATCTGGAAAGCCCGAAGGTGCTTGCGGTATGTCCGAAGTGTGATCACGAGCATGAGGTCGCGATCGATTTTTTGTCCTTAACGGAAGCCCTCTCCTAGCCTATCCTGTTGAACGGCTGTATGAGGAGGTCGGCTTCATCGCCTACTACTTCCACTGGACGCATGACGACATCATGAATATGGAGCATGCGGAGCGGCGAAGATGGTGTGACGAGATATCCAGAATTAACCGCAAGATGAACGACGACGGCGATAAAAAGAACGTCTTCGACGTGTTCGGGAAGAGGTGAAAGCGTTATGGCAGCATACAAGGTGCCCGGAGTAAACCGGATCCACCGGCTCGCGAGCACGTTTCATTTTTGGGTGGAGCTGGATGGCATATTTGTTGCCGGATTCTCGGAGGTATCCGGTCTCGAGGCGGAGACGGAAGTCGAGGAATACCGGGAAGGCGGATTAAACGGTTACGTGCATAAGCTGCCCAAGGGCATTCGATATCCCAATCTCGTTCTTAAGCGAGGCATTACGAAGTCGCCCGTGCTCTGGAACTGGTATGAGAGCACCAAGAACGGTAAAGCAGTCCGCAAGTCGGGTTCGGTCGTTCTGCAGCAGCCGGATGGCAAGGAGTTCGGACGCTGGAATTTCTACGACGCCTATCCGGTTCGATGGAGCGGACCGCAGCTCAATGCAGCTTCAAGCGATGTGGCCGTGGAGTCGCTCGAGATTATTCATTCGGGGCTTCAGGGTGAATTCGGCAGATAACTATCATTAATATCCTGAATTGAAGGAGGATGCGCCACATGGATAGGAGCAAGGCGCCTAAGCAACGCAAGGCAGCCGATACCGCGGCTTCCGTCCAGGCATTCGCCGGGAGTATTCTGAACAAGCATCGTCCGGGTGGCGGCCGAAGCCGCTATGCCAGCATCCCGATGCTGCATGCCAAGCCCAAGGGCGAGCAAGCGGCGGTGCAACAGCGGATTCATATTCATGTGACGCCTCCTCGAGCAGAGGATCCGAGAACAAGACGCAAGCCGGAGGAAAGAAAGACCGACCGGATTATAGAACGCGAGAAAGTCAAGGTAGAGCACAAAACGATCATTGTCCGCGAAATCGTAAAAATCATAGATAATCAACGGACGGTTAGAGCGCAAGCCATGACCGCGCCGTTCCGATTGGAAGCATCCCCTCATGATCGACAATCCCCTGGCGCCGCAACTTCGATGAAGCAGCCTGCTTCCGGCTCGCGGCGTGAGGATCCATATAGCGGCACCCAGCCCGCAGCAACAATGCTGGCGACAGGATTACATAAGAGAACGGGCAAGCTCGTACGACAAAGCTCGTTCTTAGAGCGGCTCCGGGGCATGATCGCTTCCGTAGAAGCGGGTATCACTCACACTTCCGGACGGCAAGCGCAGCTTGGGAAGAAAGAGGGCAGCATGGCGGCTGCATCTTATGTAGCCGCCAAGAAAGCCCCGTTGATGCATGCCAAGCGCGAAGAAACAACCAAGCGGGAAACTCGCGCCGAGCTGTCTCCGAAGCGCCGAATCTCTGATGCTGACCAGTCTGTTCGTCGAGCAAATACAACTGCGCAAGCTGCAGCGAACAAGGCAAAACGAGCGAAACAAAAAGCTGAGCGAGCGGAAGAAAACTTGAAACGCCGAACGGCCGAAGCCGCCGATTCGGTACGCAAGTCTTTACAATCTGCAAAGGCTGCCGAGGACAAGGTCAAGGAGACGGAACAACTGGCTGGACGCAGAGAAGCTGCTGCGAAACGCCGTGCGACGGAAGCTGTGGAAGCCGCCAATCAAGCCGCCAATCAAGCTGCCCAGTCGTCGCAAGTCGCAACGTCCAAGGCCAAGGAAGCGGAGCGGCGCGCCGACCATGCGGAGCAAGTGTTACAGACAAAAAAGACCGGCACGAAGCGCCGCAAATCGGATTCTGCCGTTCCGGAATGGCAGCCCGTTCAATCCGAGGAGCTGACCGGGGACAAAAAGCAGACAGCGAAACGGCAACAGAAACGGTTGGATCGCAATCCGCAGAACAACGAGGCAGTCAGTGATCGTGGAGAGAAGTTTCACTCCAGCGGCAACTCCTCAACGAAGACCAAGGGGCGTCGTCAAACGCCGAATTTGGTGCACAAACAACCTAACTCAGCTGCAGCACCGGGTCAGGCATTGGTGCCAAGCGTGCACCGACAACCGGTACGTGAATCGAAAGCTGAACTTCAGAATCCTGCGAATAAAGGCGGCGAGGGACCGCAGCAACAAGGAATGGCCGCCTCAGATGCCCGCAGTGGCCATTCGAAGAAAGTTGCCAACCCAAATCAAAATACGGTATTTGCACAACGTGTTTTTCTTACGGCGGGAACCAGCCCGATTCGGCTGCTGTCCATGAGTCCAAGCTGGCTGACGACCTCCTCCGTCAATAACAGCAAAAGTCATCGCAACAGTCGTCTAATCAGAGATTGGAATCCGACGAATTCGCCGGATTCGTTACCGGAGCGGGCACATTCAGCTGCTGGATCTGCGAAGCCTCCAATTCAGGCCAAGAAGCTCTTTTATCGTCAAGTTGAAGGTGCAGATGCGGCAGGTACAGAGAGCTCGCCTCGCAAGAGGAGCTCTCCAGCTTCCTCTACTGTTGAAGAATCGTCAAGAACTCGTCTGAAAGCTCTGACCGGAACTGAATTCCGAATGGACAATGCTGCTCCTATATTGCTATCGGCGCTTAAACATCATAGAACGTCTGCAGGCGTAAATGCCGGGCGACGCTTCTCCGAGCTGCTAAATGCGAGACGTCGGAATGCTGAGTCAGGAGCGCTTCCTGACTCAGGGACCGGATCCCAGAAACGGCCGGGCTCTGTAAGCAGCCAGGAGCGGGAGGCTGCACCGGTGAATTCGCACGGGAGCGCATCCTATGAAGCAAGACGAGACAGGATCGACGATCAGAAGCAAGCGAACTTATCCAGCCAGCTGGTAACCGGAAGGTCCAGAAATAACACGGCGCAGCCATCGTCGCCGCTGTTGGTAAGACGGGCGCTGAAGGCGGGGACCTCGGCGGAGCTCATGGAAGAAGGACTTAAGAATCCTCTTACGACGGGGCGAATCCATCGCCTTTTCTGGAACCGGGATTCGGCGGTACGTCGCATCCAGCGACAGCAACCTTCGGCGTTGGAGAACAAGCCGCAAGCGCAAGCGGGCTTGCCGCGGCGAAGCGGATCGCTCGTTCTGCGGCGCAACATAGCAAATCGCGATACAGAAAAAAAAGCTTCGGCTGTAAGTAGTCCGGCCGTTGCCTCCAACAGGCAAAATGCCAATCGCAGCCATCGGACAACGGAGACTACGGTTGCACAGGCGAGTAGAAGCAACGATCATGAGACTTCGCCCCTGCATGCTCCTGAAAATGCGGCTCCCTCACGGAGGGCGAACGTTCAACAGCGGAGCGGAACCGACTCTCGCAGACATATGCCGGGGCAAGCTGCGGCATATGGGCCCTCCGGCTTAGTTCTCCGCCAACTGCCGGAAACGTTTGGTGCTCGAATGATGCGTTTGGCTGAACAAGGCCATACAGGGCAGACGGCTTCATCAACCAGCCCAATGGCGAGGGGGATGCTTATAGGCAGAAGACGACCGTCCCTTGCCCCTTCGGTAGAAAAACGTTCACCAATAACTTCTGCGGCACAACGATCATTGGCTGCGGGGAAGCACGCGGAGCTTAATAAGCAGGGAGCTTCCCCCTCCTTGCCGAAGCAGGGGGCATTGGTTCAGCGCAGTGCGGAAAGCTCTCGGGAGGACGGTCGGCAGCATACGGCCAGCGTTGTGCGTCCCGGGAAAACGGCCCTCGCGGAAAGTACACGCGAGCAAGGGAGAACCATTGCCCGTGTTGGGCCTGTAATTTCCCAGCCGCTAACCGTCGCACAGCGAACAAGCCAGAAGGAATCTGCGCGCAATTCGGCTCCCGCGACGTCCGGATTGACAATCAGGGAATCTGCGACGATATCAAATTCGGCTTTGGGCTCGGCGGCAATCGTACAAAGGGCCGGGAGCACGGGACAGGATTCGGTTTCAGCATCGATGAGCAGCAGAGGCAGATTATCCTTGACCCCTGCAATAGCACGACGTACTGCCGAGAGTAAACGTTCTCCGTTGATTGGCAGACAATTTACGGCGTCGGCAATACGCGGCGATCATGATCGAACGGTTCGGCAGATTTCGAGCACCAATCCGGGGACATTTTCTTCTTTGGCCTATAATCGGCCGGCACTCAACGATGCTGGTCTGGAATCCCAGCAGCCAGCCTTCGGAGCGAGCGCGTACAATGGTTCTCCGCTTGGGCTGACGCATCGCTCAGCGCCCCAGCAGCCCGCCGAGGCGCCCAGACAGATCAAGGTGGATGCCCCGCGCGAGCTGGAGCCGGAGAAGCTGCAACGGATGATTATGAAGCTGCCTCAATTAAATCCCGAAGCCATCGCAGACCGCGTGTACAAGGCGCTCGAGAGGAAGATGAAGCTGGAGCAGCGTCGAAACGGATATTAATGAAGGAAACCGAACCGAGAGTTATCGGATGCGGTAACGTATTTAAATGACGGATGAGGAGGACGGAAGATGGCTTTAACCAAAGCGCAGTTCATGATCTATAAGAGCAACGATACTGAAACCGTTGACGTGCTGTTTAACCCGACGGGATACGAGTTGACTGCAAGTAACAAATATCCTGATAATGATGTGCCCGGTTTGCAGTCTCCAACTACTCAATTCGTCGGAGGAAATGCGTCGACACTGAGTTTAAGCCTGTTCTTCGATACCTATGAGCTGGGGACGGATGTGCGTGAGCATACGTCCAAGATTGTAAGCATTCTCGATGTGGATTCCGACCTGCACGCCCCTCCGGAATGCCGATTTGTTTGGGGCTCGCTTAATTTCAAGGGAGTAATCGTATCCATTACTCAGCGTTTCACCATGTTTTTGGAATCGGGAAAGCCGGTTCGGGCTACGCTTGACGTCGAGATGCGGAGCACTCAAACGATGAAGGAGCAATACAAAGAAATTCCGAGGCAATCGGCGGATCGAACGAAACGAAAGACGGTTAAGCAAGGCGATCAGCTGTGGAGCATCGCGGCCGAGGAATACGAGGATCCGGGTCAGTGGAGGCATATCGCCGAGGCGAATGGCATTGACAATCCGAGGTTGCTGGCGGCAGGCAGAAACTTGACGATTCCCAGACTGGAGTGAGTGGTATGCCTACGCATAAAATGAGCGATCTAGAGAGCAAATACCGGAGCTTCAGATCGCCGGAGGCCGACCTGTTGATTGAAGGTCAGGCCGCGCGGCTTGATGATATGGCAATCGGTTGGGTAGAGGTCGATCTGTCTACGGATGCGAAGGCAGACATCGTCCGCTTCAGCATTACCAATGCCTACGAGTGGAGCACGAGCAATCTGCAATGGGTAAATACCAAGATTGCTCCAGGCAAAACATTGATTGTAAAGCTAGGGTACGCGGACAAGAAGGGCCAGGTATTCGATGGTATCATCACCGGCTATACGGTCGATTATCCGGCCAGCGGCAGCCCGATTGTGACGGTGACCGCGATGGACCGTTCGTTCCTCATGATGAAATCGTCCAAATCCAAGGTGTGGAAGGAAATGAAGGACAGCGACGTCGTCCAAACAATTGCTTCCGAATATGGACTTACAGCCGATGTTGATGCGCTTACCGTCAAAAAAACGACGATCGAACAGATTGGCATCAGCGACTACCATTTTGTCCAGTCGCTCGCGCAGGATAACGACTATCTCTTCCATGTAACGGGGAGCAAGCTGCACTTCCGCAAACGAAAGACGAGCGGTACGCCGCTCATCGAGTTGAAGTACGGCCAAAGCTTGCGTGAATTTACCTTCACGGCAGATGTCAGCGGACAGACCTCCGAGGTAAAGGTGAGAGGATTCGATACGAAGACGAAGCAGTCGGTGGAAGGGAAGTCCACGCCGATTACGGTAATCAGCGGCGCAAAGAGCGGTCCCAGTCTTGCCAAGACATTGTCTTCACAGAAGGCGGAGACGGTCTATACGGGCGTAACGACGCTCGATGAGGCGAGACATCTTGCAACGGCGTTGTTGAACAGGCTGTCACGTGATTTGATCCGCGGGCAAGGCAGCTGCATCGGCTTTCCGGAGCTTATACCCGGCGAATTGATTGCAATTTCGGGGATCGGCTCCGCTTTAAATCGCAATCTCATGTTGACCAGAGTCGTTCATCGGTTGGACTCATTGGACGGTTATGCCATTCAATTCGAAGCGGAGGGGAACGCATTATGAGATCGATGTATCCCGGTTTCTTCGATCTTCAGCAGCGATCGATGCCTTCCGAGCAATTATCCGGCGTATGGAATGCAATCGTGACGAATAACAAGGATCCGGATAAGCTCGGCCGCGTCAAGCTGAAATTCCCGCATCGCGAAGGCGAATTGGAGACGGATTGGGTTAGAGTCGCTTCTATGTCAGGCGGGAATGGCAAAGGATCTTATTTCATCCCGGAAGTAGATGACGAGGTGCTTGTCGCTTTCTTGATGGGACGTCTCGACCAGCCCGTCGTGGTGGGCTCATTGTGGAACGGCAAGGACAAGCCGCCGCCAGGCGACGATAACAACGACATCAGCATGATCAAAACAAAAACCGGCCATGTGATCGAGTTCAACGACAAGTCGGGCGAGGGCACAATCACGATCAAAACCAAAAAGGGCCATACCGTTCTGCTGTCTGACAAGGACGGCAGCGTCAAGGCCGAAACGGCGGATAAACAAAATTCGCTGGTGCTGGACGAAAAAGGAAAGAAGGTAACCGTAAAGTCGGGCACATCGAAGGTAGAAATAACGTCGAGCGGAAACGTGACAATAAGCGGCACCTCAACACTGGAGGTCAAGGCGGCGCAGGTGAAGGTCGAAGCGTCGGCAACCTTGTCTCTCAAAGCATCCGGCATGCTCGACATCAAGTCGGATGGGATGATCAACATCAAAGGCTCCATGGTCAAAATCAATTAGAGGTAGCTCAAAAAGTCCGCTTTCCATTACGAGGCATCCCAAGAAGCTTACTCGACGTCGAATATTTCCTGATACCCACGAAAGTGAAGGGAAGCTTCGATGCCAATTCCGATTACTTTCGCGGGGCCCGAGGTTTCCGAACCTAAGCATCGCTGTTTCCTCCGGAAACATTGCAGGTGCTCACATAGCGCTGCTATGCTCCGCTCCTCAGGTTCTAGTTTCATCCAATCTTCTCGGTACTGGAAACCGGACTTTTTGAACGATATTTTATTTCCAAACTTTATTTAATATTCGAAGGGGGAGTTCGTCATGTCTGCGCCATTTCTGGGGAAAGGCTGGAAGTTCCCCGTTCAGGTGGACAAAACGACGGGGCGGATTATGATGTCGGAAGGCGAAGAGGACATCAAGGAAGCCATCCGCATCATCATTCGCACTTCGAAGGGCGAGCGGCTTATGCGCCCCGACTTCGGCTGCGGACTCAAGGACTTCGTGTTCGGCACGATGGACGATATGTCGATGCAGCTCATCGCAAGCGATGTAAAGGAAGCCATCCGCGATTGGGAGCCGCGCATAAAGGATATCGAAGTGAAGGCGCAGCCCGATCCATCCATGAACGGCCGCGTGCTGCTCGAGGTTAGCTATACAGTAAGATCGACGAACAATCTCTTTAACCAGGTCTATCCTTTTTATCTGGAGGAAGGCACGAAATAACGGGAGCGGGCATCGGACATGAAACATGCGGGAACGGGCGGCAATCGTCGTCCTCCGATAATCAATACAAATAACTTGTCCACCTATTTGGAGAAGTTCAAAGAGATGGCGCCGCACTATACGCCAGAATGGCGGTTTTCGCTTGATGGCAGCGATCCGGGAGCCGGTCTTGCCTATATCGTGGGCGAGATGCTGGAGGAGACGGTACAGAGGCTGAACAAGGCGCCGATGAACCATCTGCTCTCCTTCCTTGACCTGCTGGATGTAAAGCTGGAGCCGCCGCGGCCTGCCAGGGCCAGGGTAACGTTTCGGCTAAGCGAGGGCTCAACAGAGTCTGTTTATGTGCCTGCAGGACTTAAGCTGACGGCGAATAACCCGCAAGGCGGAGAGCCGCTTGTTTTCGAGACGGAGGGGGCCCTGGCGGCAACGCCGGCCAAGCTGACCGAGATCGTGAACGTCAACCCTGCCAGGGATGAGATCGTGACGGTCGCTACCGGCTACGACGAGAAGCTGGAGGCCGGGACGGCAGAAGCCGTACCGCTGTTCGATACGCGCTCTGCTCCGAACGAACAGGGGCATGCCTTGTTCATCCGGCATGACGAGCAGTTTCTGGTGGATCGCCCTTGCCGCATCTACATAAATGTTTTCCACGGAGAGAAGCGATACGCCGAACCCGAATTGGCGGCTGCGCTTTCTTCCGATCTGGTGGAGTGGAGCTACCGCAGCGATGGCGAGTGGAAGCCGTTCCGGTCGGCGATAGCCGCTGGCAACCTTATCATTCTTCATAAGAGCGAACCCGGCAAGCTGGAGCCCATGGAGCATCAAGGCGTCGAAGGCAGATGGATCAAGTGTGCGGTGAAGCCGCTGGAAGGAACGGCTTCCCCCATCTTGGATAAAAATCTGGAGATGGACAAGCTCCGGCTTCGCGTATCTCATGATGTTGCAGGCGATACGGAGCGGATTGCGCCAGATTCTATCTACTTCAACGACATGGCTTTGGCCGATGACGGCTGTTATCCTTTCGGCGAACATTTTGTTCCCTACTCCGTCTTCTACATTTCCAGCGAGGAAGCGTTTAGCAAGCGGGGGAGCAAGCTGGAGTTGACTTGTTCGGCGATGGCGAAGCCCAATCGGCTGCGCATGGCGCCGGATCCCGAGGTCAAGTGGAAGATGGTCATGCGCACGTATGATTTCGAGGAAAAGGATCCCCCGCGCATTCGAATTCGCCAGGTTGTATGGGAATATTGGAACGGCAGCAATTGGAACGTCTTGCCCGGCAACGAACGGCATGCCGCTTTCTTCGAGGATTTGCCCGAGGGAGACGGCAAGCCGTTTACGCTAACCTTCGATTGCCCGGAGGACATGGACCGGACATTCGTAAACGGCGTGTTCCAGTACTGGATTCGTGCCAGGGTGCTGCAGACGGACCCCGTTATCGCGCCTATCATGCAATACATGTCGCCTTGGGTGGAAGCGCCGAGATTATCCTATTCCACCGGTTCCCAGACCGTATTTGCGCCTCATAACGTCTATACAAGAAACAACGCGGACGATCGGGATCGCAGTTTGTCGGCGGTACAAGGAACAGAAGCCTATAAGCCGTTCGAGCCGATCCCGTCCCCCGCTCCCTCTCTCTATCTGGCGTTTAACGGGCCTCCGCTCAAGGGACCGCTTCGACTGCATCTGGAGCTGTCCCGGCGATTTGCCGCAGGAAACGAGAGACCATGGCTGGATTGGGAAGCGCTCTGCCGGGAGAACGGTAGGCTGGCCTGGAAGCCGATTAAGGTCGAGGATGGCACGGACGGACTGGGCATAAGCGGAGAATGGTTATGGGCCGGCCCGCCTACGATGGCGGCTGCAAGGTTGTACGGTCATGATCGCTACTGGATCCGGTCCATTAACCGGGACAGCCGGATCAGCGATGCGTATCCGGATATTCCCGTTGCGGACAGCGTCCGGATTAACACGGTTGCGGTTACCCAACAGATCAGCCAGGAGCGCGAGATGAGTATTCCTGCTGACGGACTGGTCCACTTGACCCCTACCGCGTTCGTTAACGAGCAGGTATGGCTGGATGAGCTGGATGAGCTTGCGCCTTCGGATCGGGCGGACATGCTGGAAGGCGAACCGGATCGATGTTACGAACAGCTCGACGGCGAAGGACAACCCATCCGATTTTGGGTGAAATGGCAGCCCGTTGCCTCTCTGGCCGACTCCGGTCCCGATGATCGGCACTATTCGCCGGATCGTGCCGGAGGCTTGCTTCGTTTCGGCGACGGGATGAAAGGAAGATCGCCTTCCGCCGAGCACGATCGGCTAGCGCGAATCTCGTTCCGGACTACGGCCGGCGCCGCCGGAAGAGTAGAAGCCAATCAAATTACGGGCATGCAGGTACCCATCGCTTACATCGACAACGTCACCAATCCGTTGCCGGCTATTGGCGGCAGCCATACGGAGGCGATGGAGGAAGTGCTGCTTCGCGGTCCTCAGCGGCTTAAAAACCGCAACAGAGCCGTTACGGCGAGAGATGTGGAATGGCTTGCGCGGGAGGCCTACCCGGGAATTGCGAAGGTGAAATGCTTGAGCAATCGCAATGCCTTGCTCGAGCGGGCGCCTGGTTATGCGACCGTGGTCGCTTGCACGGACGGAGGCGTTGCGGATACGGCGCAATTCCCGGAGCTTCGCAGATCGGTCGAAAGCGAGCTGCTGCGCCGCGCGGCAGGCGTCCTGACTGTAGGAGGCGGTATTCGCGTCATCGAACCGGCTTATCTGGAAGTATCCGTGAACGCGACGGTAGCGGCGGAATCGGTTGGGAGCCTGCTGCCGCTGGAGCGAGCATGCCATGACAAATTATCGACGTTCTTGAGCTTTATGAGCGGCAACACCGACGGACAGGGATGGAATATAGGAGAATCGCTCCACTTGTCGCTGCTGTATTCTCTGCTTCACTCGGTTAGAGGTTTGCTGTATATAGACAGATTATACGTGCATGTAGTTAAGATCGAAGGGGGAGTCCGCACCGAATGGGATCCCGCGAGAATGAATGAAGTGATGCATGGCCTCGTCACGAACGGCACGCACCGAATAACGGCCGTGCCTGCCGAAGGGGCTTCGCGCTAAAAGTGCGTGTTCAAAAAGTTCGGTTTTTCAGTACCGGAAGAATCGGTTGAATTCAATATTCGACGCCGAGTAGGCCTCTAGGATTACTTCGTAATGGGAATCGGACTTTTTGAACTACCTTTAAAAGGGAAGGAGGGACAATGATGCTGCCAAGGCTGCCGCTTGATGATCTTTCGTACGCGGAGATCGTCCAGCAATCCAGAAAGCTGATACCGAAGCGATTGCCGGAATGGACCGACGAAAATGCGCATGATCCAGGCATCACGATGATGGAGCTCTTTGCATGGCTGACGGAAATGCAGCGCTATTACATCGGCCGGGTACCTGACCGGAATCGGAGAAAGTTTCTTGATCTGCTCGGCGCGGAAGCTCGCGATACGTTATCCGCCGAGGCGCTTGTCGCCTTCTCGGATGTGCGCGAGCCGGTCCTGCTGCCGGCAGGAACAAAGCTTTTGGCGGAGGATCAAGTGTTCGAGACGGTGAGCGAGACCGAGCTGAGACCGCTTAAGCTGGAACGCATTTTGTGCCGGACGGAGAAGGAGAGCAGCGATGTGACGGCGTCCAACGACCATCACCATGTATCCTTCTATCCATTTGGAATAGACGCGAGGGCAGGGGCCAAGCTGTATGTGTCCTTCGACAGGGAGCTGCATCCAGGTGTTCCTGTACCGCTGACATTTAAAATGCTAAAGTCTGACGCAGCGCTGAGAGACATTTACGATTCCGCGAGTGAAGAAGAACTTGCCATGTTGATTCCTTCGGCCAGATTGTCGTGGAAAGCATACGGTTGGGATGAGGCCGCCGGCAAGGCTTCATGGCTGCCGCTTACGGTCATCGCGGATGAAACCGGGCATTTGACGGTCAGCGGCACCATTACCGTCACTCCGGCGTCTCCGATGAGAGCCGTTACGGTCCATCCGGCTGGAGACCGACCCAGGTATTGGTTTTGTTGCACGATAGAGGAGGACGGGTACGAGATGCCGCCGAGAATCGGCAGCATCCTCCTCCATACGGCCCATGCCGCACAGCGCGATACGCTGAGCGAATATGTCGAGCTCGAGGCTAGCGGAGAAGAGAACGAAAGCTTCTCTATGCATACTTATCTGGCTGCGTACGGCGATGTGCGCCTGCAATTGGAAGCCGCTCCGGGCGGCGGCTGGATGGAATTGTCCGCAGAGTCGTACAAGGTGGAGCGACATGCGGGAGGGGCGACCGTCGCTTTGATCCGCAAGGATTCCGTAAACCAGGGCGGCATGCTCCATAAAGGCCGAAGAGTTCGGATCATCGCCAGTACGCCGGATTTTTATCGATACCGCATGGTCGGCAGGAGCAACGGATTGCCCAATCAGCGGTTCGAGGTGTATGAGCTGCCTTGCAGGAAACGCGGCGCCATCGGCTTGCAGGCAGGGCGCTGGAATGTCGCATCCGGGGCGATGATATGGGAGGATTGGAGTGTTGTCGACAGCTTCGATCGATCGGGACCTGAAGATCGCCATTACGTCTATCTTCCCGAAGAGCGAATAATCGCGTTCGGCAACGGAGAACGGGGTGCGATACCCGACGCAAGTTCAGACGGCAATATAAGCTTGATTTCCTGCGAGCTTGGCGGAGGCGAGCGCGGCAATGTAAAGCCGGGGCTTATCCGGGAATGGGCGCACGAGGAGCAGCGAAGACTGGGGATCGAAGTGTCCAATCCCTTTTATGCTTCCGGCGGGGGCGAAGCCGAGACTCTGCATGATGCGCTTGCAAGAGCCGCTTCGGAGCTGAAGCGGGCCTTCCGCGCCGTCACGGACGAGGATTACGAGGACATCGCGAGATCGACGCCAGGCGTCGAGGTAGCCAGAGCCAAGGCGATTCCGCTCTACAAGCCCGGCCTTTCCGACTACCCCAGAGAGAAGGCGCATGGTCAGCTGTCGCTGGTCGTCGTTCCGCAGGGCTTGTCACCGACTCCGCTGCCAAGCCCAGGATTTTTGCAGACGGTAAGCCGATATCTGGATTCACGGAGACTCATTACAACGGAGCTGCATGTCATCCCTCCCGTGTACGTCCAGGTGACGGTTCATGCGGTTATCGTCGTGGAGGCGCCGTTTGCGGACGAGAGGGAACGTTATGCGGATCTGCTAAAGGGACTGCTCAGGCCGCTTGACGGAAATCAAGGGGAGCGCGGCTGGACTTTCGGCAGAACGGTATACAAGGGCGATATTTATGGATCCCTTACCAAAGGAAGCGGAGTCGTATTCGTCCAGGATCTGTGGCTGGACGCGGACGGGCCGCATGTGACCAAGACGGCGGGCGGCGACATTGTTCTGCCGCCGCACGGCTTGATCTATTCCGGAGAGCACGAGATCGAACTCATCAGCAGAACACGCTTGTAGGCTGCAGCACAGCCACCGGGCGATCGGCGGGAAGGGAGGAATTTCACTGAAGGAGCATAATCAATATTTCTCCGTCAACCGTCAGCAGGATTGGTTGAAGGGAACCGCCTATAATCTGGAGAATGGAATGGCGGGGCTTGGCATTCGACGCGACAAGCGATATGGCATTGCAGGCACGCTGCGGCTGGATGCGCTGGAAGGGTTGTCGGCTGTCAAGGATATGGCAGTCGGCGAGCATGAACGCATCTATCTGCTGGATGATCGGGCCGATCTCTGGAGCTACGATTGGCGGATTGGCGATCATAAGCGCTTATTCCCGCAAGGACATGGATTATTCGGCGAAGATGCCAGAATAGCGGCTTCGGGACCGTTCCTGTTCGCCGCTGACCCCGGTAGCGATTGTTCATTGTCGGCCTTTCATACAGGCAACGGCCAGACGATGTGGTCGCGGCAAGGAGAGCGCATCGAGGACGCCGTCTTCCATCCGTTAGCCATTGGTGCGGACGCGAATCATGTCTATGTATTGTCCCCTCTGGATACGGACACTGGGGGAGACGAACCGGCGGTTCCTGAAGGCGGCAAGCTGTCCATTCTTGTATTTACCCATGGCGGAATGCTGGTCGATGTAATCGCTAATCCTTCATTGCGTCAACCCGTTAGGGCGAAGCTGAAACATCTGCGCGGCGCCTATTATCTTGCTGTCAAGCCTGATGGAGGCCTGGCCGTATTAGATACGATTTTCGCAACGGTCACGATTGTGGAACAAGGCGGAGCTGCTTGCGTCGAGTCTCTTCCAACACGCACCTATGCGGGGCTGGCCTGCGACCGCAGCGGCATGATGTACGTCGGTGACGCGAGAGGTCTTGCTGGCGACGACGAGGATGACCGCTTTATTGTGACACTCGGAGCCCGCGGGGAGGTTAACGGAGCTGTTACGAGCTACCGCGGGCGCGCAGCGGTGCTTCTCGCGGATGCATCCGATCGACTATACGTGCTCGGCAACAGCGACGATACAACGATTACGATGCTTCATCTGCAGCCGCAGACTCTTGCCATGTCCGAGACTGGCGTGCCAGAGGGCGTATGGCTTTCCAGCGGGTTCGACAGTACGGAGAGCGGCACGGTGTGGCATAAGCTGACAGCCGATGCATTCGTTCCCGGAGGGACGCAGCTGCATTTATCCTACTTCTGTCTGGATGATGAACGAGCCGTTATCGCGGGCGCATATCGTTCTGTGGACGATTGGATTCATGATCCGTTTATTCCGTACAAGGAAAAGCTGGAGGGGCTCGCGCCGTTTTGGTCGCCGCCGATACCGAATCCGAAGGATGCTCTCTTTATGGAGGCGCAAGGCCGCTATATGTGGCTTAAGCTGGAGTGGATCGGCAACGAGCGGCATACCCCAATGGTGGAGAAGCTAAGACTTTATTTCCCCCGGGAGACGTACCTGGAGTACTTGCCTGCAGTCTATCAGGAGGACGAGGAGAGCCGGGACTTTCTGGAGAGGTATTTGTCCATCTTCGGCACGGCTTTTATCGAGCTGGAAGAAGAGATCGGCGATCTGTCCCGCTATATCGATCCCTATCGGGCGAAAGGCGAGCATCTACGCTGGCTGGCTACGTGGATCGGACTGGAGACCGACGATTATTGGACAGATGAGCAGGTTCGGTCGTTTATCCTGGCGGCGCCCGAGCTGTATCGCTATCGAGGGACGAAGCGGGGGATCAGCGCCGTCATCGAGATGTATACGGGCGTGGAGCCGATCATCGTGGAGCAGTTCCAGACCAAGATTATGCGTGACCACGCGGAGCTTCGCAGCTTGACGGATGCGCTGTATGACGACAATCCGTATTCCTTCACCGTGTTGCTCAGGCCGGAGCAGGCGCTGGGCGAGAAGCAGCTTGTCGTTATCGAGGGGCTGCTGGAGGAACAGAAGCCGGCTTATACGGAAGCGAAGCTGGTCCAGCTTCAGCCGTGGATGTACTTGGACCTGCATACGTACTTGGGCATTAATACCGTATTGACGGAGCCGTCGCTGCTCATGCTGGGACCGGAGCGCAGCATGCCGAACGATACGCTTATCGTCGAGATGGGCATGGAGAAACGAATGGACGTTCATACAAGGTTGGAGCTGGATTCCGAGCTTGAATAAACCGGACTAACGAGGAGTGGTTGGTGTGAAGAAGTCGAGGCTGTACCCGTTCGAGAGAAACCGTTATTTCTACGGCAAGCTGCTGACCGTAAGGGATTTCGAGTCGGAGCAAAAATATTTTAATGACAAAAGAAGGCTGCTCAACCGGCTAATGTTCGGCAGCGGCGTCCTGTCCGGCATGTCCGTAGTCGCCGTGGACGACAAAACGGTGTCCGTCGAGATGGGCGTGGCGATCGACTACATCGGTCGCGAAATCGTCATTCCGGCGCCTGTCACGATGAAGCTGTCCATGATCGAAGGCTTTACGAACAACGAATACAAAAAAAACGTCTACCTCTGCGTCGCATATGACGAAAAGGGCAAGGAGCCGGTGCATTCCGTAGGCAATGCCTCCGTCCGCTCCGGCGAGGTCAGCGAATATAACCGCGTGCTGGAATCGTACCGGCTTTTCATCAACGAGACGGCGCCGACGCCGTCATCCTTCGAGTTCGTCCAGCTGATGGAGAACATCGTCACGCTCTACGAGCGAGATAACGTACGCATTACGCAGCGCATGCCGAAATATGTGACGCCGGGCGAAGTGATAGAGGTGCGCCTCGTCGTCGAGAAGACGCTGCAGACTCCGCGCATCGCGTTCTCGTATGAGTACGAGCTGACAGGTTTTCAGAACGTTGGCGATTCCAATGGAGTCGTGTCCTTCCAAGAACCGGGCGATGCGCAGGATACGGAGTATACCATTACGTATCAGCTAAAGGCGCCGCATGAAGGCGGAGTGTTCGCAGAACTCGCGGTTCCAGCCCGAAATGCCAAGTTGACGATCGGCGACGAACCTGTTTCCGTCGACTCCAGCGTAAAACAGAAGATCGAAGTCGTTGACGTCCCCGTCGCGGAGAAGATTCTGGAGGACTGGCATAGCCGTAGTCTGGAGCATGCGGTAGAGGGATCGGCGGACAAGAGCATCTGCCTGGCGAAGATCAGCTTGTTGCAGATGGGGCCCACATACATGATCGAGAAGGTCGACCGCATGCCGTTCGACGAATATATAGAGAGCACAACGCTGACCCAACGCCTGTCGAGGAGCGGAGGCGGGGCGTCGCTTCATAAGTTTTTCGCGAGCGCGGAAACGCAGGACCTGGAATATGGGGCGAAGCCATCGCTCGACGTTAAGTATCATCCCGACCGCAACGAATTCGACTTCAAGCTCGGCATTCCGCGTCCGCAGCATCTCTATGATGAGATTGCAACAGGCACGATGGAGGTCGCGCTGGAGTCGATCGGCAAGACGGGAGGTTTCTTCTTCTCCAGGGGCAAGAAGAACTACGTCTCCGACGAATTGATTCACGGTCTGGGCGAGGGACCGGTAACCGTCGTCGTGGGCCTGGAGGAGATCGACGAATCCGGCCATGCCAACGGCTCCGCAGCGAAGAAACAGGTCTATTACGGCCAAAGCGATGTGTTTAAAGGGACGGAATTCGAGCCTTCCCTCCCAAATGTCTCGCTGGGCACGATTGTTTATCCCGATAAGGGGACATTCCGCATCGGCATGAAGCTGCAAGGCGATAACGAGTCATCCGCCTCCGTAATCGCCGTTCGCTGGTGGGCATTCAAGAGTCTCGGCACTTCCGCGAAGTCGGCCGCGGCTGAGATGACATCCGCATTGATGGAAGCGGCAGCGGACAAAGAATAATGCATTTGGACATCAAGTCGTGGCCTCTCGATTCTCCTTATACGGGAATCGGGAGGCCTTTTTGTTGTGCCGATGGACCGTAAAGTAACTCTGATTAGCGTCCATAGGCGTTAGTAACGCTTATGGCTCCAAAAAGTAGGCGAACGAGCAGCTGTAGGCGTTAAAAACGCCGATGGACCGTAAAGTAACTCTGATTAGCGTCCATAGGCGTTAGTAACGCTTATGGCCCCAAAAAGTAGGCGAACGAGCAGCTGTAGGCGTTAAAACCGCCGATGGACCGGAAAGTAACTCTGATTAGCGTCCATAGGCGTTATTAACGTTTATGGCTCCAAAAAGAAGGCGAACGAGCATCTGTAGGCGTTAAAAACGCCGATGGACTGTAAAGTAACTCTGATTAGCGTCCATAGGCGTTAGTACCGCCTATGTCTCCTAATAGTAGGCGAACGAGCAACTGTAGGCGTTAAAAACGCCGATGGACCTTAAAGTAACTCTGATTAGCGTCCATAGGCGTTAGTACCGCCTATGTCTCCAAAAAGTAGGCGTACGAGCAGCTGTAGGCGTTAAAAACGCCGATGGACCTTAAAGTAACTCTGATTAGCGTCCATAGGCGTTAGTAACGCTTATGGCTCCAAAAAGTAGGCGAACGAGCAACTGCCGGTGGGATCGACTTACAGGTTCACAGATACGCACATCACGAGTAATAAGTCGGCGAGGCCGACCTATTAGCTAGTAGTAGCGCACATTGCGAGGAATAAGTCGATGAGACCGACTTGGTTACTTTCGAGCCCGATACTTTAACGTGTCTATAAGCAATCTTTGGGCGATGAGATGCCACTTCGTTTGACTGAGAAAGAGCTGCCCGGAGTCGAACATTCGACTTCGGGCAGCTCTTTTCGTTGATGTGTATTGGCTTGGCGTACGATGGTCAATCAGGCTTCGGGCACCAACTGGTTGAGTTCCATACGGACAATCGTATCCTTGTTGAAAGTAAAGGTGTACAGAATCCCTCCCGATACGAAACGCACGTTAGTCCTGCCAGTCGGCAACGTCTCCTTGACAGAAACGACCTTGGCATCAACAAGCCGTTTGTAAGCAGGGTCCATGACAGCTTTATTCCAGGTCGACAATTTGGTTACTGTAAACAGCTCCGGGTTGTCCTCATCGGCCGTCAGTACGAACGACATGCCCATGGAAGCATAAGTCAGTGTCTGCGTCGCAGGCAAATCCGGCAAAAGATCGTCAATCTCAGGATCGGATGCGCCGGAAGCAGAGCTTGCTGCTGAATTGCCAGTTCCGGCTGTGCTGCCGCCGATTGCCCCTGTGTTACTCCCTGCAGTTGAACCGCCGCTCGATGCCGCATTACCGCTCCCGGCAGTTGAACCATTGCTCGATGCCGCATTACCGTTCCCGGCAGTCGAACCGCTGCTCGAGTCCGTGGTATTGCTGCCCGACAACGTGCTTACATTTCCGCTGGTGCCAGAGGGGGCGTCGCTTGCGTCAGCAGGATCGGCATCCGGGCCAACGCCGTTGCTCTCGCTTGCAGCCTCGCCGCCTTCTCCTGCGGAGTTCCCGCCGTTGCCACTTGAATTCGTATCGGCACCGCCGCCTGTCGTTGCATCTTCAGCGCCTTCCCCAGTCGAAGCTCCTTCGGCGGAAGCTTCTCCCAATTCGGCAGAGTCATCTCCAAGAGGAAGCTCCGGAAGAAGAGGCGTCTCCGAAGCAGGAGGAGGATCGGCTGCGCCGAGCGTCTCCTGGAGTTTCGTCAGCGTTATGCCGTGGAAGCCATCTGCCCAAGGGCTGCCGGCGCGGAAGAAACCTTTGTACAGGACGGCTCCGTCCGCATCGTACAAACTGCCTATGCCTTGATAGACACCTTCGGCGAATTGTCCTCCATATCGAAGTATGCCTGCATCGTCATAAGCTTCGCCGGTGCCGCTCTTCGCGCCTCCGAGGAATGTGCCGACATACAGCGGTTTGCCCGATTCGCTGTACAGCGTGCCAGCCCCATGGTAAGACCCTAGCAGGAACTCGCCTTCGTACTTGACGAAGCCGGAAGAATATAATTCTTTGCCCATCCCGGAAGCTTTGCCGCCGGCGAAGCTGCCTTCGTAGCTGATATTGCCAGCAGCATCGTACTGCTTGCCTGCTCCTTCATAGACGCCGGCGACGAAAGCTCCTTCGTAGACAGGCTTGCCTTCAGAATTCGAGAGCTTGCCCTCGCCTTCGTACATTCCTTGCAAATAGCTGCCGGCATATAGAATGCTGCCGTCTGCGTTGTAAGCGACCCCGGCTCCCTCGAACTTGCCGGAGAGGAAGGAGCCTTCGTAGCTCGGAGAACCATCAGCGTTGTAGAGTGTTCCCGTGCCGCTGTATACGTCATTAAGGAATTGACCGCGGTACAGGAGCAATCCATCCTCGGTGTACAGCTCTCCGTCTCCCGTCATCAATCCTTTGTCGAAGGCGCCTCTGTAGCGCAGGACGCCGTTCGGATAATAAAGCTTGCCTTCGCCGGAATACAGTCCGTCGACCAGAGCGCCCTCATAAAGCAGATTTCCATCTCCGTCCCGCACGGCCGCCGTTCCGTTGAAGCCGCTCCCCGCAAGCGCGGTTGCCTCCAATTGCGGGGTCTTGCCCATCCACTTGTTTAGGAAGGCGGGCGGATTGATAAAGCCGAAGTATACAATGACGAGAGAGATGATCACAATCAAAGCGATCATCTTCTTGGCGATGTAATAACTCCCAAGCCGCAAGTAATTGTCCAGCGAGCGAAGAGGTCCGAACAAGGCAGTGACAAGAAATCTGCGAAGCATGGCGAACAGCCGCTTGGGAAGCGTCTTGGCTCGTTTGATGGGACGGATGATGATCCGTTGAATAGGTTTGAATATGGGCTTGAGTATCGCTTCTATCATGTCAAGGCACCTGTATCGTCATTTGGCCCGGATTCGTTATCGAAATAACGCCGCCCCAATTGCACATGCACTTGGATGAGTTGTTTAATGCGGGCATATTGCCAATCAGCACGGTCGGAGAGCCGGGCGCCCATGGAGCGGCGGTGACTGGTATGCATGGCATAGGAGTCAACGCGCCCAGTGCGGCTGCCGTGGCAGAAGCGACGGTTGGATTGGCAAGAGATTGGCACATGCCGAAAGGCAATATGTTGACCATTGGTTTGTTGTCCATAATATTGGCTGCGGGCATAACATTAAGAACTCCGTTGGCCGGCAGCATGACCAAGCTGCTTGGCGCTACTCCGAAGCTGCATTGAAGCATGGCGCCGCCGCATACTAATTGACCCATGACGATCCTTTCCGTGAGCAGGAGGACCTTGAGGTCTTCCTCTCTCTTTTTTTCATTATTCGATGTCGAGTAGGAAAGCAGGCTTATTGAACAATCTCTATTAATAATAGTACTATAAGCCTCTTTCTTTCATCAACATAAACCTGCACAATCGGCTCTCATTCGTCACAAAAAATGAAAGGAAAGGGATGTCAATCTAACAAACATATAGTACTATAGAAATAGAAAATTCAAGCATTCGGAAAGCGATGGTGTTCATGCGAAAGTCCCCGGTCATTATTTTGCTGCTCCTGATCGCAATTGGTCTCTCCTGGCTCGTATACGCGAATCGGTCACAGATGGCAAATCTGCCGTTCGAAGGAGAACGTTCGCTTTCGTATCTATCCAAAACTTCGATAGGTCAGGGCGGTCTTGTTCACGTCATCGCGGATTCCCGCAAAGAGCTTATCCAGCTGGACGGAGAACGTGTCATTCTTCAAGATGTGAAGCTAGGAGATGAGGACGGCAAAAGCCACGGCTTCACGGAGGTTGAATCGGCGGCTGACGGGAGCATGATTGCCCTCGACACGGTGCTGGACGAATACGGACTGTACGTGCACGAAGAAAGACTCATGCGTTATGAGCCGGGCTCCAAGGAAGGTACGATACTCTATACCTACGATGGCGCGGTCGGCAATAAACGTCTCGGCAAGATCAAAGGCGTGCAGACGCAAGGCGATCATGTTTACTTCTATATCGACGAAGCCGAAGCCGGAATCGGGTTAATGCGCATTCCGTTGACGGGCGGAGCACCCGAAGAGATATACAGGTTCACGCTGCCTGGCGAACGTTATTTGTCGGAGGTCGCGGGCACCCAGCAAGGCGAGATTTATTACTCCACGCGGAGAGGCGCCATCTACCATGTGACGGCAGGAGGCGAAAGCGCCAAAATTTATCCGTTGCCGGAGACGGAGCGGACAAGCCGCAACTTCCCGGAATCTCTACAGCTGCATGACGGGCGCTTGTACTTTATCGACAGGCTTGTAAATGCTGTCTCAAGCATCAGCTTGTCGAATCCGGGCGAAATTCGTACGGAGCTGTCCGAAGAAGAGCTTGCGGTGCGTTCAGGCGGAGCCGAATTTCTGGAAATCATGGATGTTGAGGTCGATGACCAAGGCGGCTTGCAGCTGGCGATGGACGATCGCATCGTCTATATTGCCGCAAACAAGCAGGACTCGAGCGTCATAACGTCGCTGGCACAAGGCAAGTCGGAGATTCGCCAAACATGGATCTTCTGGACTGCAGCAGCTTTGCTAGCTCTTGCAGTCGTCGCACTGCTCCGAATGGTCTATATTCATTGGCTGAATCGCCGGGTATCGTTGTTTTTCAAGCAAGTATTCGCCATTGTTCCGATTTTGGTCGTTTCGATGTTCATGCTCTCCAACTTTATCTATGACAGCTTCTCGACTCGAATGGAGGATGAGATGCAGCGCCAGCTGTCGCTGCTGGCACGCAACGGGCAAACGCTTATCGACGGCGACCAGCTAAGCCGCCTCGCTTCTCCGAGCGATTACGGCAATGCCGATTATGTGGCGCTCCGCGACAAGATGGGTTTCCTGTATGAGAACGAAGACCCATCCATTCGTCAAGGCTTGTACAGCACGTTGTACAAATACGAGAACGGCCAATTTTTTGTCATCATGGACGATGACGACGGCGTGAACATGTTCAAACCGTTTGCGGTGACAGAGACAAACAAGCCGGTCGTCGAGAGCGGTGCCATCGTCTCCGAACGCTGGGAGGACGCAACGGGCAAGTTTATGTATGCCATTGGTCCCGTCTACGACTCGTCGGGCAATATCGTCGGCGTCTATGAGACGGGCAGCGACCTGAACGTGCTCTATCAATCCAACACTACCATCTACCAGAGCATTCTGCGCAACATCGGCTTAAGCAGTCTCGTTCTTATCGCGATGGTGCTTGGCGTTACATATTGGCTGCTTCGTTCTCTCCGCAAGCTTCGCAAAAGCGTGATGGAGATGGCGAGCGGCAACTGGGACGTTCATGTGAATATCCGCTCGCAAGACGAAGTTGGCGACCTCGGCGAGCAATTCAACCGGATGGCCCAGCATATTCGAACTTATATTAAGGACATTACGACCTTCAGTGAGGCTTCGCATCGATTCGTTCCTCAGCAGATCTTCAAGTATTTGGGCAAGAAGGGGATTACGGAGGTCCATCTCGGCGATCAGGTACAAGGCAACATGTCGGTGATGGTAGCCAATATCCGCTCCTTCAATCAGTTGTCCAAGCAGCTGTCTCCGAAGCAGAACTTCGACTTCATGAATGGTTTCCTCAAGCGCTTCAGCCCGTTCGTTCGGCAGGAGGAAGGACTAATCAGCAAATATCTCGGAGCCGGCTTTATGGCACTGTTCCCTGGAAGGTCGGAGGATGCGATTCGCGCAGCGATTGCGATCCGACGGGAGCTTGCGGCCTACAACGATAGCCTGATCGCATCAGGTTACCGTCCTGTCGACATGGGGATCGCCATCCATAAGGGACCGCTGATGCTCGGCATTGTCGGCGAGGAGCAGCGTATGGAGGGCAATGTCATCTCCGATGACGTTAACGTGACGACGGCGCTGGAACGGTTGTCCGATACGATGGGCTCATCCTTGCTAGTGACGAAGACGTTCTTCGATCAGCTGCGCGCGCCGGAACGGATCCGCTGCCGTTATCTGGGGCGAATCGGCATGGAAGGCAAAGACGAATCCGTGGAGCTGTTCGATGTTTACGAAGGCGACTCTGACAAGGAGCGTCAGCTAAAGGATCGGACCAAAACGACATTCGAAAAGGGCATTCGCCTCTGCCAAGAGGGACGTTTCTACGACGCTCGGGAGACGTTCGTTGAGGTCATTAAGTTGAACCGGTTCGACAAGGCGGCCAAACTTTATTTCTACCTGTGCGACGAATATTACCAGAAGGGCTCGTCCGAAGGCTGGAACGGTACGTTAGCCGTATAAACCACTGAGAAAATGATAGAGACTTATGGGGGCGGGAAGCATGCTGGTTCAATCTAGTCGGATTGAAAGGGTTGGCGACAAGCAGACGGCGGATGATATCAGTTCATTCCTGCTGTCTGACAGTTCGTTCGACGACACCAATTATACGCCGGGCGAACTAAAACATTTTCGCGAGCTGCCTTATCGGGCGTTGCTGGGAGACAGCATTTTCTGGTACGCCCGCAGCGAGGACGGAAGCATAGCAGGCATAAATTGCATGGCGCCGAATGAACAGGGTACTGGCGGATACAACTGGGATTATCTCGTCGTACACAGGGATTATCGTAGAAGCGGACTGGCCGCGGGCTTTATCGAAGAAATGTTTCGTTACCTGCGTGAACAGAACGCCCGATATCTATTGGCCTATACCTGTGATTTGCCGCAATATGACGCGATCAAGCTGATGTTCGCAAAGCTGAATTTTAATCTGATCGGACGTTGCCCCGATTATTATTACGAGGGCGAGGATCGCCTCGTCTATCATATCAAGATAGATTAGAGACAGTAGGAGTAGTGGGAATATGAACGGAATATTGCGAGCCGTCGGCGCCCGTCCGGAGGATCAGCGCAAGCTGCTTCTGATGGCGCCTGTTTTTTTTATTTGCGGCATCGCGGAGATGCTGAACTACAATAGTTTCATGACGCTTTTTAACCAGCGATTCGGCAGTGAGTTTTTGCCGTACGTGTACGCAGCGGAAGCCTTCATATTGCCTCTCGAAGCCTGGCTGCTCTCCTGGCTGGCATCCAGACTGCCGAAGCCGAAGCTGATGCGGGTCATGTATGCCATGATGGTTGGCATCGTTGGCGTAAATGCCGCAATCTTGATCACGTTAGAGGGGCTCGGCATGGATGCCCGTTGGTTCTATCCGGTGCTCTTTATCGCGTCGAGCTTCGTCGTGCGCCAGCAAACGCTGCTTCTTTGGAGTCTGGCGATCGATCTCTGTTCGACTCAGCAAGCGAAGCGGCTTATGCCGGTTTTCGTAGGCTCCGCTACGCTTGGCGGCGCGACGGCCGGCTTGCTGGCGCAGCTTATTAGTCTCGCGTTTGGGCCCGTTGTTATCTATACGGTCGGGGGTCTGTTGCTGCTGCTTGTTTGGAGAAGATACCGTAAAGTGATCTCCGACTTCCTGGTGCCGATATCGCTTCGGATGGAAGCCGCCTCGGTTGAAGAAGAGACGATCGGAGCAGGTGCGGTATTCAAGCATGCACTCCGGTCCCCGTTCTTGCTAATGGTTATCTTATTGATGACGATGATGCCGGCTCTGTATTTCCTAATGGAATATGAGTTCCTGAGCATTGCCCGATTGTCCTATGTCAATGAACAAGCATTTAGCCAGTTTTTTGGCATGATTACGATGATATTGTTCGTTCTGGCTTTCTTGCTTCAGCTTGTCTCTGGCAGGTTGATGGAGAAGCTTGGCGCGAGTCAAATGTTGACAATAATCTCGGGAGTGTACGTGCTCTCGTTCGCCGGAGCTGTAATCTTTGGAGGCGGAGCAGCGGCGATGCCCGTTATTTCTTTAGGCTACATGCTGCTTTATCTGCTGCTCTACTATTCGGCGGAGCCGTCCTATCAGCTGTTTTTCAAGACGCTTCCGCTGGCGCAGCGCGACAGCTATCGATTCGCCGCACAAGGAATAGCAGCCTCTGCCGGCATCCTGCTGGGCGCTGGCATGCAATTCCTTCATGCTGGGTTAGGTCTTTCGTGGCAGCTGCTGTCCGTGATCGGTCTGGCAGGTTCGGCGCTGCTGCTTGTGTTAGCCTGGTATGGACGAAAACTGTACATGCGCGAGCTTGTCCGGAGCGTCAGCTCCATGAGCGCCGCGGATATCGCGGATTCATTTGACGAGATCAGCATGAACCCTGCGGCAATGGAGGAAGCAAGGCGGCTCTTGGATCATCCAACGGATACGGCTCGCGAGATCGGCATTCAGCTCATCGGCAGGCTGCATGACCCCAAGGATCTGCCGCTGCTGTTACGACTGCTGGAGGAGGGGAACGACCGGATTCGTATTGCGGCAATCAGGGCGATGTCGCTCGCAGGCGCCGATCTGCCGGCCATGGCGCAAATCGCCAAGCTGCTGGAGGATCCGGACGACGCTCTTAGGACGGAGGGGGTACGCGCGATTGCCCGCATGAAGCAACTGAAGGAGCAAGCGTTTTTCTTCCTGCGGCAAAAGCTGCTGGATCGCCATCCTTCCGTCGTGGCGGAGGCCGTCAAGGCGATGTATTCGCTTGGCAAGGAACAGAGTTACGAGGCTTGCCGAGAGGTTATCGACCGCATACTGGAAGAGGGCGGCGAAGCTTCCGTATACATGTGCGGCGCGATCGCGGACTTGGAGCTTACCGCATTTGTTCCCGCGATCATCAAGTTGACGGAGGATCCGCATCCCGCTGCCAGAGTGTCCGCTATCCGCGCGTTAGGGAAGCTTCGCAGCGAGGATCTTATCCCCCTGCTCTTGCCCAAGCTGTCGCGGATGGATGAAGAGATGTTGTCCGCGTCCACAAAAGCATTCGTCGACATTGGCCAGCCTTCGGTGAAGCCGCTGCTGGCGAGCTTGCCGGATGCGCCTGCCAAACACTGGAGCTCGGCCGTAATGGCCTTGTCGGAGCTGCTAGGCGAAGAAGACATGCGCGGCGGATTGACGCAAGAGGCGTTAGGCCGGCTCTCGGAGCTTGGCAAAGCGGCGGACTATGGTGCCGCGCTGAGAGTATGCGGCAAGGAAAAGCTGGCCAGTCTCGCGGATATGCGTTGGCATGAGGTGCGGTTGCTCGTGTTCAAAGGCATATGGGCCATGCTTGCCAAGCTGACGGATGAACGCGCCGTTGAAGTTATCCGTACAGGCGTCACGCATGCCGAGGAGGAGTACCGCAGCAACGCGCTGGAGGTGCTGTCGGAAGGCTTCGGCGATCGAAGAATTTCGCAAGCCATGGTCATCTCATTGGAACTGGAAACGATGGCTCGTCCCAAGATGGAGCGGGATGAGGCGATGACACTGCTGGAAGCGGCACTGCACGGATCTGACGATTGGTGGAGGGAAATGGCGAACGAGGCGCTGGCCGAACGGAAAGGGGATAGGGCTGTGACAAACGAAGGTCAAATCATGAACCGCTTGAACAAAGTCGTATTCCTGAAGCAGGTTCCTTATTTCTCCGACCTGTCGCTCGAGGAATTGGGGCTTATCGCGGGCGTAGCCGAAGAGGAGACGATCTCCGACGAAGACATCCTGCTTAAGAGGGGGGAACCCCAGTCGGCTATGTATGTCATCGTCGAAGGCAATATCGAATTAACAAGCGTGTCCGCGGCGGGCTGGGAAGGCACCATCGGCGTGCTTGGACCGGGTGACGTGTGCGGCGTTACGTCGGCGCTTGACGGATCGCCCTCCACCGTGACGGCGCAGTCGCTGCTGGGCGATGCGCGCGTCCTTAAGCTCTCCGGCGACGATGTCTCGCGTCTGGTACGTTTGTATCCCGAGATCGGCATCGGTTTGCTGCGAGCTTCGTTCGCCCGGATCAGGCTACTGGAAGAGATGATGATGCGAATTGATTCGTAATCATAAATGAATCAAATTAACTATTTACAAAATACAATATTTATGATATAATAAAATATTTAATATTGATTAATATCTCCTCGTTTATTATGATAAGAATCCATAGGGACTATCATAATTGTATGAGGAGGTTTTTTATATGCATATGCCGCATGAAATACGTGTTCTCGAATTGACCGCGATCATTATGGGAGAAACCAATCGCATTTATCCGTCGCTTCTTGTGCTTGAAGATGGTTTGACGCTTGTCGATTGCGGTTACCCCGGGCAATTGCCGCTTATTTTGCAGGCTTTCGAGAAAGAGGGGTTCTCCATTGCCGATCTAAAACGAATCGTACTTACTCATCATGACATCGATCATATTGGAAGTTTACCTGACGTATTGGCGCTGTGTGCCGGGGAAATCGAGGTTTGCGCGCATCGGCTGGAACGCCCGCATATTGAAGGCGAGCTTCCGTTAGCCAAGGTGACTCCGGAATCGCTTGCCCGATTGGATCTGCTGCCAGAGCCGCATCGTTCAGCCCTAAAACGGGTATTGGAGCATCCCCCTAGCGCTCCAGTCGGACGTCTCGTCGGGAACAACGATATTCTCGATTCCAATGGCAACGTCGAAATTATCGAGACAGCGGGACATACGATGGGTCATATCAGCTTGTACCATCGTCCCAGCCGCACGTTAATAGCAGGAGACTCGCTGATTATTTCAAATGGCATATTGAAAGGGTCCATCCCCGAGCAATCAATAGATTCGCAGCTTGCTCTGCGTTCGCTTGAGCTTTTGCTGACATACGATATCGAACGGGTCGTCTGTTATCACGGAGGAATATACAGCGATACCGCCAAAGCGATTCGCGATCGCATATCGGTTATCGCTTCCCAAAGAGACGATCAAGAACCAGAAAAGGAATTTGACAACTGAAGGTTGCAACCCGGCGCCTCCTTGCATATAATATAGATTAATGTTTGGAAATGTTGGATATGAAGCTGCTTTGATGGAGAAGAGTACGCAGTGCCTCCGCACAGGGAGAGGACGCCATGGATTGAGAGCGTCCTTATGGAACAGGCTGCCGAAGTTCGCTCCGGAGCATGCGCTTGAACGGCCGGATATTGTTCCGCGTCAGTAGGGCTGCACGGTTCCCGCCGTTAACGGGACTAGAGCAATCACGAACTGCGGTTATAGTACGCAACGTGGTTGGAATTAGGGTGGTACCACGGTTCTTCCGTCCCTTCGGGGAGGAGGGACCTTTTTTTGTTGGAAAGGAACAGAGTTACACACCGCTTGATGCAGTCGAGTGCTTTAGGAGTTACAATGCTGACTGGTCGGTTCGCTCTTGGAGTAACGATGATAAGCTAACGGACATCAGGAACCTTATTTCTAAGAAAACGATGTGTTTTCAAACGTAAGGGACATAGGAAGCGCTATTAGGTGCGACAGGTGGCTGAAAGGCTCTCCGGAGGACGAATAAGGTTTCTTGTGTCCGTTAGATTCTCGAAAGCCGCTGTATGGGCGAAATAACGTCGCTGGTGTCCGTTAGGTTAGCGAGAACGGAGAAGCAAACAAACGACGACGCTCGCTGAGGAGTCCGGTCCATATTTCCAGTGCAGCTTTGGGGCACAGCAGCAAGCAGTTGATGTTGCCCGCCAAGACGGGCGAAGGCAGAGGGTTACAAACTTTTGGAGGCGATGAAGAATGAAGGCAAGGCTGGAGGAGCTGCGCGCCGAGGCGCTCGGCGAGCTGCAGGCCGTGGCGTCGCAGGGCGCCCTGAACGATCTGCGGGTTAAATATTTGGGCAAAAAAGGCGCTTTGACGGAAATATTGCGCGGCATGGGCGCGCTTAGCGCGGAAGAACGTCCCATCATCGGCGGCGTGGCCAATGAGGTGCGCGGCGCGATCGAAGCCGTCATCGAAGAGAAGCAGATTGCATTCCAACGCGAGGAGACGGAGGGACGCCTGCGCGAGGAAACAATCGATGTGACGCTGCCAGGCCGGAAGCTGCCGACGGGATCCGTACATCCGCTGAACAAAGTGGCGCAGGAGATCGAGGACGTGTTTATCGGTCTCGGCTATACGATCGCGGAAGGTCCTGAAGTGGAGACAGACTACTACAACTTCGAGGCGCTAAATCTGCCGAAGAATCACCCCGCGCGGGATATGCAGGATTCGTTTTATGTGACGGACGAGATCCTGATGCGTACGCACACTTCGCCGGTTCAGGTGCGCACCATGAAGGCGAGCGCCGGCATGACGCCGGTAAAAGTCATCTGCCCGGGCAAGGTATACCGCCGCGATGATGACGATGCTACGCATTCGTTCCAGTTCAATCAAATCGAAGGTCTTGTTATTGGCAAAGGCATTCGGATGAGCGACCTCAAAGGAACGCTGCTGCAATTCGTTCAGCAAATGTTCGGTTCGCAAGCGCAGATTCGCCTCCGCCCAAGCTTCTTCCCGTTCACGGAGCCAAGCGCCGAGGTAGACGTGACTTGCGTGCAATGCGCCGGAGACGGCTGCCGGATGTGCAAGCAGACGGGCTGGCTCGAAATACTGGGCTGCGGCATGGTTCATCCGCGCGTACTGGAGATGGGCGGTTACGATCCCGAGGAAGTGACCGGTTTCGCCTTCGGTATGGGCGTGGAGCGGATTGCGCTGCTGAAATACGGCATCGACGACATTCGCCATTTCTACAGCAACGATCTGCGGTTCTTGGGCCAATTCGCCCGCATGTGACGAGAGAAGGGACGGTATCTAAATGAAAGTATCCTATCAATGGTTAAATGAATATATCGATCTTTCCGGCCTAAGCGCCGAAGAGCTTGCTGAACGCATGACGCGCGGCGGCATTGAGATCGACGGCGTGGAATCCCACAACAAAGGCGTCACGGGTGTCGTTGTCGGCCATGTCGTGTCCAAGGAGAAACATCCCGACGCCGATAAGCTGAACGTGTGCAAGGTGGACGTGGGCACGGGCGAGGAGCTGCAGATTGTATGCGGCGCCAAAAACGTTGACGCGGGACAGCTTGTGCCCGTCGCCGTAATCGGCGCGGTGTTGCCTGGCGACTTCAAAATAAAGCGCGCGAAGCTGCGCGGCGTAGAATCGCAAGGCATGATCTGCTCCGCGAAGGAGCTGGGTCTGAATGACAAGCTGCTGCCGAAGGAGCAGCAGGAAGGCATTCTGGTGCTGCCGGAATCGACTCGCATCGGCGCGTCAATCGCAAGCGTGCTAGGCATCGACGACGAGGTGCTGGAGCTCGATCTGACGCCGAACCGCTCCGACTGCCTCAGCATGCTGGGCGTTGCTTACGAGGTCGGCGCATTGACCGGACGGGAGGTAAAGCTTCCGGACAACGCCGTGCATGATGCCGCCGCGAAGACGGAAGGGCTCGTATCTGTAGCTGTCGAAGCCGAGGAGCAATGTCCGCACTATACCGCGAGATACATTCAAGGCGTAACGATCGGTTCGTCGCCGTCCTGGCTGCAGAACCGTCTGATGGCTGCCGGCATTCGTCCTATCAACAACGTCGTGGACGTAACGAACTTCGTCATGCTGGAATACGGCCAGCCGCTTCATGCTTTCGACGCCGACAAAGTGCCGGGGGGCCGAATCGTAGTGCGGATGGCTCGCGAAGGCGAGACGCTGGTCACGCTTGACGATCAAGAGCGCCGTCTGGAGCCGCATATGCTGGTCATTACCGACGGCAATGAGCCGATCGCGCTTGCGGGCGTTATGGGCGGCGCAAGCACGGAGGTTGCGGCGGGCACGACGAATATTTTGCTGGAATCGGCCAGATTCGACGGGGGCATTGTTCGCAAGACGTCGCGCCAGCTCGGTCTTCGCTCGGAATCCAGCATCCGCTTCGAGAAGGAAGTGGATCCGGCCAGCGTCATTCCGGCATTGGATCGCGCCGCATCGCTGATCGCGCAGCTGGCATCCGGTCTCGTAACGGACGGCATCGTGCAAGCTGCTGCCAAGGCGCCGGAGAAAGCCGTAGTCGAAGTAACTCTCGCGCGGATCAACGGTTATCTGGGCACGGAGCTGTCGAGCCTCGAAGTCCGCTCCATCTTGGGCCGCCTGCGGTTCGACTATGATTTCGGCGCGGACGACGCGTTCCGGATTCAGGTGCCAGCACGCCGCGGCGATATTACGAGAGCGGTCGACATCATTGAGGAAGTCGCCCGTCTGCACGGCTACGATAATATCCCGACTACGCCGATTCACGGCGACGTGATTCCGGGCTCGTTGACGAAGCCGCAGGCCATTCGGCGCGAACTGCGCAAACGTCTGGCTGATTCCGGTCTAAACGAGGTCATCAGCTATTCGTTCACGAGCCCGGCCCGCACGGAGATGTTCCCGACATTGTCGGAAGGGGCGCGTCCGGTGCGTCTATCGATGCCCATGAGCGAAGAGCGCAGCGTGCTGCGTACATCGCTGTTGGCACAGTTGGTAGAGACAGCCGTCTACAACCGCAATCGCAAGAACGAATCCGCCGCGTTGTTCGAGATCGGCAGCGTGTTCCATTCGGACGAGGAGACGTTGACCCGTCTGCCTCGCGAAAAACATCGGTTCGCCGCGCTTCTGACAGGCAATCGGGTCCAAAGCAGCTGGAACGGCAAAGCGGAGGCTTACGACTTCTATGATGCCAAAGGCATTGTGGAGACCATTGCTTCCGTGCTTGGCATCGCCGGCAAGCTGACTTACGCGCCGGCACAGCCGGAGCACTTCCATCCGGGCCGTACGGCCGCGATTGTGCTGGATACGGAATCCGGACCTTCGATAATCGGCTACGTCGGACAGCTTCACCCGGCAAGCCAGCTGGAGTGGGAGCTCGCGGATACGTACGTTGTAGAGCTTGAGCTTGAACCCGTCTACGAATATGCGGACTTCGACATCGTCTATCGCACGCTGCCGCGTTATCCGGCGATGGAACGCGACATTGCTGTAGTTGTAAACGCGGACGTCGCTGCGGGCGATCTGACAGCCGCCGCGACACGCACGGCAGGCGCTTTGCTGGAGTCCATCTCCGTGTTCGACGTCTTTACGGGCGAGCGTCTGGGCGCCGGCAAAAAGAGCGTTGCCTTGTCGCTTGTATACCGTCATGCGGAGCGTACGCTCACGGACGAAGAGGTAACTGCGCTGCATGCAGAGGTCGTCGGACACCTCGCACAATCTTTTGGCGCAGAATTGCGGAAGTAGGCAGGAAACCACCTCAGCCGCATCGAATTAGTTCAAGCATGAACTTCGATGCGGCTTTCTTGCGCGCATCTGCGACATGGAGACGATAGGAGGATACGACACAGTGGATGCAGATCAAACCGTTGTAACCGTTGATATATATGGTGTTCAGTACAAGCTTAAAGGCCATTCCAATGTAGAATATATGAAGAGGGTTGCAAGCTCGATTGACGACAGCATGAAGAAGCTGGCGAAGACGTATCCTCGTTTAGATATGCAAAAGCTTGCCGTTCTCTGCGCCATGCAGATTACGGAGGATGTATTCCGGCTGCGGAAAGACAATGCGCGGCTGCAGGAGGAAGAAGCCAGGCTTGGCGTTATCAGCAAGCAATTGGAAGCGGAGACGCGCAAAACCTCCGAGCTGGAGGCTGGACTATCCGAGCTGAAGCAGGCTTCGGAAGCGAGGCTGCGGCAGGCGCAGGAAAAGGCGGAACAAGAGCTGGCGGAGCTGCTTGCGCTTGCGGACGAGCAAAAGCAGGCTGACGAGGCTGCCCACAGCGAAGCGTTGCGTTTGGCGGAGGAACGCTTGAAGCAGCTGCGGGAGGAGCATGAGGCCGAGCTGCAGCGCGTCAGCGACAGTCTGATTGCGGAGAGCAAAGCGGAGCTGCTGCAGCTTAAGAGTCGGCTGGAGACGGAGCTGGCCAAGCTGGAGGCGGACCGTGACGGAAAGATTGCCTCTTTGACATTGGAAAAGGAGCAAACGGTTGCAGGCTTGATGCAGGAGAAGGAGCAAGCGATCGTCGAGCTGAGGACGGAGCAGGAGCAGCTGCTGGCTGCCTTTATGCAGGATCATGAGCAGCTTGTGGAGGAGCTCAAGAACGAGCAGGCACGAGCGATCGAACAGGTACAGAGGGACAAGGCTGCCATTGTCGCCAAGCTGGTGGGCGAGAAGGATGCCGTCATGCTGGAGCTGGCCGACATCTCTGCAGCCAAGGAACGCGCGGCTATCGAGCTGGAGCAGCAACGGGAGCAGGCGCTTGCCGAACTCTCCATGGAAAAGGACGAGGAGCGGGAAAAGCTTCTGGCGGAATGGCAGCGGAAATGGGAGCTTCGTGAAGCGGAATGGACGTCGTCAGCCGATGCCGCCGCCGCAGAACAAAATCGGCAAGCGGAGGAACGCGAGACGTTTTGGAAAGCGGAGCTGGAGAAGGTCGAGCAAGAACGGCGTTCGGAGCTGGAGCGCAGGCGAAGCGGCTGGCTGGAGGATCGCGATAAGCTGCTGACCCGGATTGCCGAGCTGGAACAACAAAGCCTTGCGGATAAGGAAGCCGCTGAACAGCGCATACAGGCTGCGGACGAAGGAATAATGGCCGCGATGGAGCAGGAGGAAATTCTGCGTTCATCCCTATCGCAGCTCCAGCAGGAGCGGGAAGAATGGATCGAGCAAATGGAGGTTGCCGAGGAGCGGCTGGCAGAGCTTGCGTCTGAGAAGGCAGCCAGCGCGTCCGGCTACGAGGAGCAGTTGTCTTCCTTGAAGCTGGATTACGAGAGCAAGCTGGCGGCATTGTCCCAAGAGCATGAGAGCAAACTTTCTATCGCTCAGCAGGAAAGAGAAGCCGAGTTATTGGCGGAAAATCAAAGGAACGCGGAGATCGCGGGGCAGTTGGAGCGTAAATCGGCAGAAGAGCAAATGCTGTTGGCGATGGTCGAGGAGCTCGAAGCGAATGCGGCGGAACTGGCGGAGCAGTTGGAACGCAAGACTGCCAATGAACAAGCGCTTGCTGAGCAACTGGAACGCAAGGCTGTCAATGAACAAGCGCTGGCGGAGCAACTGGAACGCAAGGCTGCCAATGAACAAGCGCTGGCGGAGCAGTTGGCTTCAAAATCCGCCGGGGAGGAAGCGGTCGCGTCCAAGCTGGAGCAAGCGGAGCTTGAAGCATTGGAACTGCTGGAGCAGATGACGCAGCTGGAATCCAAGGAGCAGTCGCTGACGGAGGAACTCCAGCAGTTGCAGTCGCGTGAGCGCTCGTTGACTGAACAGGTCGAACAGCTGACGGCGAGAGGACACGCGTTAGCGGAGGAGATCGAACGGTCGCGTTCGCAGGAGCAACTGCTAGCAGCGCAGATCGAGCAGTCGCGTTCGCAGGAGCAATTGTTGACGGCGCAGATCGAGGAACTGTCGGCGAACGAGCAGTTGCTTACGGAGCGTATCGAGCAATTGACGGCGAAGGAACAATCGTTATCGGAGTCGATCCAGCAGTCGCGTTCGCAGGAGCAGTTCCTTGCGGAGCAAGTGGATGAGCTGACGATCAGGGAGCAGGCGCTAAGCGCGCGGATCGAGGAGATGTCGGCAAAAGAACAATCGCTCGTCGGGCAGTTGGCCGAGCTGACCGAGCAAGGGAACGCACTGTCCCTGCAGGTAAACGAGCTGGAAAACAGCGGACAATCGTTGAGCCAGCACAAAGCCGAGCTGGAAGCCGCCAGAAAAGCGCTGTCCGAGCAGTTGCTGGAAGCCGGTTCGAAGGTCAAGGAGCAAGCCGAGCTTTTGGCGCAATTGGCGGAGAAGGAGCTTACCCTGACGGGGCAGCTCCGCGAAGCGGAAGCCAAAGCCGATGCGTTGTCCCAGCAGCTGTCGCAGAAATCGGCAGACGAGAGCGAGCTCGCCGCGAAGCTGGATCAAGCGGAGTTCGAAGCGCTGGAGCTGTCGGAGCAAGTGGCGCAGCTGGAGGCAGCCGAACGGGCGTTGTCCGGCCAGCTGAGCGAAACGGATTCGGAGAAAAACGAGCTGTCCGAGAAGCTTGCCCAATTGACGGCGGGCGAACAATCTTTGCAGGAGCGGATCCTTGCTTTTATAGCGCTAGAAGAGTCCTTGTCAGAGCAGCTTCAGCAAGCTGCCGCCGGGGAGCAAGCGTTAAAAGAGCAGCTTGATCAGGTTACCGGAAAAGAACGATCGCTGACCGCTCGGCTTCAGGATGCGGAGACAAAAGCGGCCGAGCTGTCGCAGCAGCTTGCCCTTAAAGCCAAGGAAGAAACAGAACGCACGGCCAGATTGGACCAAGCGGAATTCGAAGCGCTAGAGCTGTCGGAGCTCGTCACGCAACTGGAAACCAAGGAGCAATCTTTGTCCGTTCAGCTTGCTCAATTGACTTCGCAGGAGCATACGCTGTCCGAGAAGCTGCAAGAGGCGGAGTCCAGATGGATCGAATTGTCGGAGCAGTTGGCGCGTCAGCAGAAGGAAGAACAGGTCTGGATGGATGAGCGGGATGCGCGCGAGCATGAGCTCAACGCCGAGCTGGCTGCCCGTTCCGCAAGCGAGCGGAAGCTGTCGGAGCAATTGTCCGCGCTGACTTCGCGGGAGCGGGAGCTTTCCGATCAATTGGCGGAGTTGAAGTCGAACGAGCAGGAGCAGCAACGGCAGCTGGCCGAACTTCAATCTCATGTTCGGGAGTTATCCGCGCATTTGGCGCAGCGCGAAGAGCGCGAACAGGAATTGGTCGATCAATTGGCCCTGCGCGGCCTTGCCGAACGCGAGCTCTCCGAGCGGCTTGCCGCAAGCGGCGAACGAATGGCCGAACTTGAGCGTCAGCTTGCGGAGCAACGAGGCCGCAACGAGTCGGAAGCCATGGAGCTTGCCGCGGAGCTGGAAGAGCAATGGAAAGCGGCGTCGGCCGAATCCAACCGGTTAAGCCAGCAATTGTCGGAGAACGAGACCGAGCTTGGACGTTTGACGGCCGAAGTCGCGGATCGCGATCAGAAAGAGCGGGAACTGATCGCTCAGTTGGAATTGCTGGCGGCGCGGGAGCGAATCGCTAGCGGTCAACTGGAAGCGGCAATGGAGCGTTCCGAGCAAGCCGAGAAGCAGTTGGCCGAGCAAGAACAGTCGATTCGCGAGCTTGAAGCGGAGCTGGCGCGCTTGGACAAGGCAGGCAAGGATTATGCCGCGATGGAAGAAGAATTGCGCGAGCGGATGGAGCTCGCCATGCGCGAAGCCGCCGCCTCCGTCGACGTGCAGGAGGATTGGCAGGAACGCCTGAACGAGCTTCAGCAGGAGCGGGATCAAGCGGCTCAATCCGCGGAAGCGTTGCTGAACGAACATTCCGCTTTGCTCGACGATCACAACAAGCTCAGCCGCGAATACTCGAAGCTGCAGTCGGAATTCAACGAATGGATCGAGATGATCGAGCAAAGCTGACGGCAGCGTTCGAATCTATTAGACGCAAAACATTTTGAACATCCTCTTAAAGGACGACTATTCCAGCTTGGTGCAGGTTGCATCGGGAGGGGATAGGCGTCTTTTTGTGCCCACAACCAGCCACTAAGAAGAAGGAGCATTGGGTCAATGAGCCAATATGAAACTGCAGAAATGTTACAAGCGGTTGCCAATCGATTGATTCCGAAAGACGAGTGGCCATCGGCGGCCGAAGCGGGAGTCCTGGCCTATCTGGAGCATTTCGCCAGGCAAGAACCCGTTGTTTGGACAGACGTCGTCGAGCCGGGACTTCGCGCGTTGAACGGGGAAGCATTAAAGCGGCACAAAGCCCCCTTTGTCAAGCTGACTGAGGATCAACAGGATGAGCTGCTGCGCGGAGCGGAGAGCGGTTCCTACCCGGGGTGGCCGGCTTCGGCCGAGCCGCGCTTATTATTCTCCACCGTGCTGGAGCTGGTCGTCGACGGTTATTATGGAAGTCCGGAGGCGGGCGGAAATCATGGAGGAAAGTCCTGGGAAATGATAGGATTCCGTTCCGGCACGGCTTCGGCGACTCGGACACCTCCCGATGAGCCCGAGTTCATCCTTACGCCGCTGGACCAGTTGAAAAACAGATACGACGCCGTAGTCGTCGGGGCGGGAGCGGGCGGTTCCGTGGCGGCGGCACTATTGGCCGAGGCCGGGCTTCAGGTGCTGGTCGTGGAGCGGGGAAGCTGGCTTCGTTACGAAGAGGTCGGCAGGGACCATTTGCGCAATCATCGGTTTAGCAAATACGGGCATAATACGGGACCGAATTCCGTCGGCTATCCGCGCACCTTTGCAACGACTAGCGGGGCAGAGCGTATAACAGCGCCGTTCGAAGGGGATTACCACAACAACGCGATGACGCTCGGGGGAGGCACGCGCGTCTATGGCGCGCAGGCGTGGCGGTTCCATCCCGAGGACTTTCGAATGGCGAGCCGGTATGGCATACCGGAGGGGAGCTCGCTCAGCGACTGGCCGATTACTTACGAGGATCTAGAGCCTTACTATAATCGGGCAGAGTGGGAAGTAGGCGTCTCGGGCGACGGTAATGCTCATCCGGGACGAGGCAAGCGTACGCGCGCTTATCCCATGCCCGCGCTGCCGTTTACGGCGGAGGCGGAAGCGCTCGCTCGGGGAGCGAACAAGCTGGGATGGGCAACCGGGGCGGTGCCGCTTCTGATCAACTCGGTTGAACGGGACGGCCGGCAACCATGCGGACGCTGCGGGGAATGCGTGGGCTTTGCCTGTCCGACCAACAGCAAAAATGGCGGGCATAATACGATGCTGGCAAGGGCGATGGCCACCGGCAACTGCGATCTCGTTTGCGACACGTTGGCGGAGCGCATCGATACGGAGGGAGGAAAACATGCGACGGGAGTTCGTCTTGCGCGTCTCGAGAAGGGCATCATCCAGCGAAGACAGGTGCGAGCGGGCCAGGTTGTCGTTGCGGCAGGGGCTATCGAAAGCGCGCGTCTCCTGCTCAATTCCGGCAGCGATTACGAGCCCGACGGAATCGGCAATCGGAACGGGCAAGTGGGAAGACATTTGCAAGGTCATGTCTACTCCGGCGCATACGGCTTGTTCGAAGAACCTTTGCAGGACGGATTAGGCCCGGGTGTCAGTATCGCTACTTTGCGATTCGACCATCATCCGGAGAACGGAATTATCGGCGGAGGACTGCTGGCTAACGACTTCACCAGGCTGCCGCTTGTTCATTGGTATCGAGCCTTGTCTCCGAACGCGATCCGATGGGGAAGGGCAGGCAAAGAACATATGCGGGAAGGCTATTCTCGCACCAGCCAGATCCAGGGGCCGATCCAGGAAATTCCGAGCGCCGAATCCAGAGTCCGTCTATCGCGGACGGTCAGAGATGCGTTTGGTCTTCCGGTAGCCGCGCTCTCAGGAGGCGTGCATCCCGAATCGTTGCGGGCAGCGGAAATGCTGGGCGCGCAAGCGGAGAAATGGCTGTGGGCATCGGGCGCGAGAGAGGTATGGAGAACCCGGCCGGGAGGCGGACTAAGCGGGGGGCAGCATCAAGCGGGCACTCTGCGGATGGGTAACGACCCTCTGACATCGGTCACCGATCCAACGGGACGCGTACACGGCTATGACAATCTGTGGGTGAGCGACGGCTCGCTGCATGTTACGAACGGGGGCGTTAACCCGGTGCTGACGATTATGGCGCTGGCCTTCCGTACGGCAGACCATATTATTAAAGAGGGATGATCCGGGGCGATTAGGTTTGGAAACGGCCACCCTCTTCAGCCCGGGAACAACCCTGATCCTCGCGTTCCATATTCCCAAGCTGAATCGGTTATTATTCTACCAGTCTTTGGGAAGGGCAGACGCTTGCGATCACCCGTAGGAATGGATCGTTCCCGTCGGTCCTCCGAAGGAGAGGCTCGCAAGACGGACGATATCGGGCGTCACGATGGCTGGATCCTTGCCCGTGGCGTGCATCTCCGTGCGGAGCGTGCCGGGGTTGTAAAGGTTGACCAGAATGCCGTGCTCATGCTCCTCGTCGGCGATGGAGCGCGTTAATGACTCCAGTCCGGCCTTTGCGGCGCTGTAAGCGGCATAACCGCCTGCGCCATTTCTCGACAAGCTGGATGTTATATTAATGATGCGTCCGTACTTCTGCTTGCGCATGGCCGGCAAAACGGCTTTCGTGAGCAGGAACGGCGCCGTCAGATTCGTGTCGATCTGCTTCTGCCAATCGTCTGCGGACAGCTCGGCAACGGAGCCCGACTCCAGGATAGCGGCATTGTTAAGCAACACGTCGATGCGATCGTAACGCTTAAGAGTTGTGCGAATAGCATCCGTGACTTGCGATTCTTCCGTGACATCCGTCTTTAACACGAGCGCCGTTTTACCCGTACGGTCCTGCACAAGGGCGGCCGTCTCCTCCAGCTTATCGCGGCGGCGTCCCAACAGCACGACCTCCGCTCCTTCCGCAGCGAAGGCGATTGCCGTCGCGCGCCCCAATCCCGTTCCGGCCCCGCTGATCAAGGCAATTCGAGTATTCATAGCTCCCACAAGCATTCCTCCCGTTCACTGGTAATGTGTCCATCTTATCAAAGCGGCAAGCCCAATGGAAGGCAAGGGGCTATCAAACTTTTTGACCGTGAAGCCAAATATTCCTGATAAATCTTATGTATAAAATAATAGACCCGGAGCACTGCGGCAGGAATCGAAAGCTGCGCGCGGCTCCGGGTAAATGGTGTTTAGTGCTGTTAGGTAACGACCAGCTTCGCTTTCATCTTGGCATGTCCGCCGCCGCATGGCAAGTTGCAAATGATATCGTAAGTGCCAGGCTTGTCGAACTGAAGCGTAACGGATTCGTTGTTGCCTATCGTATGTTTGGTCTTCAAAATTTGCACGCCGTGAACGCCGCCAACGGACTTCAGTGTCAGCGCAACCGGTTCTCCTGCTTTGACTTGATATTCCTGCTGATCAAATTTCCAATCGGTTGCGGTCACAACGACTTCGGAAGTCGGTTTTACGGCAGCGTCGACGGCAACCACATCCCCGCTATTTCCGCCGTTGCTTCCCCCGCTATTGGCTCCGCAAGCCGCGATGACCAGAGCCAATGTTAGAATGGATGCGAATACGATCCATTTTTTCATCAATGATATCCCCTTTCAGCCTTAAATTGAGAGTTCAAAAAGTTCGGTTTTCAGCACCGAGAAGCGGACTTTTTGAACAACCTCTTGAATGGCTATAAATATTCTTACCCTTTCATTGTATCCTAATATTGGACATGATAAAGGAGAACAGGTGACAACTCCTTGACAAAGGATTGACAAAATTGTTAGCAAGGTGAAACGGCTCCGCGTCCTCTTCCTATATAATAAAAAAGAAAACAAACCTTTGCCCCTTTTTCTGGCAGGCAAAGGTTTGTCATCCGGCAGCGATCTTGCTGTCCATTGCGTTGCGGCGATCATCGCGATCGGCGCGGGCGAAGCTCTGATTAATCGTGGCGATTGCGACCGGCTTCATAAGGCGTGCTTACCGGGATAAACAAATCGATAATCCCGATAACAAGCGCGGCCAGAATCGCGCCGAGCCAAGTGACAGTGACGCCTCCGACGATGAACTGGGCGAGCCAGATGACGACCGCGCTGGCTATGAAGCCGACGATGCCGCGACCGAAAGGCGTAACCTTTTTGCCGAAGATGCCTTCGATAATCCAGCCCAATGCTGCGATGACAAGCGCCAGGAAGAAGGCGCTCCAGAAGCCTCCCACGCTGAACTGCGGCACGATAAACCCTACGAGCATCAAGACAAGCGCGGAAACGATAAACCTAACGACATGGCCTAGAAAAGTCACATGCATTACCTCCTTCGTGGAATGGTGAAGCTGCAGGCGAAGCCATATAAAGTCTGCCCTGAAACAGGAGATGGAACGGTTGCTGCTGTACTTAGTATGGTCATAATTTCATCAATTCATGTGAAGGCGGCAATACCCGTATTCAAAGATGCGCCGAATCGTGCATCGCGTTCAAGGTTCGGCTATAATAAAAGGGCGAGAGGAGTGTTATTTGTTGGATTCCAAAATATTGACAACGCTTGAGTATCCCAAAATTATAGATAAATTAACGAAGCATGCCAGCACGTCGCTGGGCAAAAGCATCGCGGAGGCGCTGCAGCCGGAAACGAAGCTCGAGTCCGTGAAGGCGCTGCTGCAGGTAACGGACGAAGCTTATGCGGCCGACAGACTTAAGGGCAGCGCGCCGTTCGGCGGCATCGTCGATATCCGTCCGTCCTTGCTTCGCGCTAGAATCGGAGGCACCTTAAATCCCGGAGAGCTGCTCGATATCGCCTCGACTGCACGCGGCGGCCGCAGGGTGAAACGTCATATCGAGAGCATTCACGACGAGCATCCGCTTCCGATGTTGTCCATGACGGCATCCGGCCTTGCGGAGCATAAGCCGCTGGAAGACGCCATCCTGGACTGCATCGACGAGAACGGGGAAGTGCTGGATCATGCCAGCCCGGAGCTTGCTTCGATCCGAAGGGAGCTGCGGAGCGGCGAGGGGCGCATTCGCGAGAAACTCGAGAATATGATCCGCTCGTCAAGCGTGCAGAAGATGCTGCAAGACACGTTGATTACTTTGCGCAACGACCGTTATGTCATTCCGGTGAAGCAGGAATATCGCGGCAGCTTTGGAGGGATCGTACACGATCAATCCGGATCGGGCGCCACTCTCTTTATCGAGCCGGAAGCGATCGTAGCGATGAACAACAAGCTCAGAGAGACTCGGGCAGCCGAAATGCGCGAGATTGAGAAAATTTTGCAAAAATTGACGGCCCAAGCCGCCGATCATGGGGAAGAACTGCTGATCGATCTGGAGCTGCTGGCAGAGCTGGACTTCGCGTTCGCGAAAGCAAGAATGGCGCACGAGATGAAGGCAACCCAGCCTCGAATGAACGACAGAGGGTTTTTGAAGCTGAAGCGCGGCCGGCATCCTTTGATCGATAAGGATAAGGTCGTTCCGCTCGACGTCGAGCTTGGCAATAACTACACGGCTATTATCGTGACGGGTCCCAATACGGGGGGCAAGACGGTATCGCTCAAAACAGTGGGCCTGCTGAGCCTGATGGCAATGTCGGGATTGTTCGTGCCAGCCGAGGATGGCAGTCAGTTATGCGTATTTGATGCCATCTACGCGGATATCGGCGACGAGCAAAGTATCGAGCAGAGCCTCAGTACGTTCTCCAGCCATTTGACGAACATCATTCGCATTTTGGGCTCCATGACCGCCAAGAGCCTTGTGCTGCTCGACGAGTTGGGAGCAGGAACGGACCCCGCGGAAGGATCCGCTCTGGCGATTGCGATTTTGGAGCATATTCATGCTCGGGGCAGCCGTATTATCGCGACGACGCATTACAGCGAGCTCAAAGCTTATGCTTATAATCGCAAGTCGGTTATCAACGCCAGCATGGAGTTCGACATCGCAACCTTAAGTCCAACTTACCGGCTTTTGGTCGGCGTGCCGGGTCGAAGCAATGCGTTTGCGATCGCGGAGAGGCTGGGCTTGCAGCGTTCTATTATCGATCATGCGCGAGGCGAGGTCAGCGAAGAGGATCTGCGCGTGGAGAACATGATCGCGTCGCTGGAGGAGAACCGGATCAGCGCCGAATCGGAACGTCAGAGCGCGGAGGCGCTGCGGAAGCAGATGGAGGCGCAACGCGCGAAGCACGAGGAGGAGCGTCTCCGCTTCGAGGAACAGAAGGAGAAGCTGCTGCTGAAGGCGCAGGAAGAAGCAAGGGAAGCTGTCGCCAAGGCGAAGCGGGAGGCGGAGGTCATTATCGCCGACTTGCGCAAGCTGGCGATGGAGGAGGGCGCTTCTGTCAAGGAGCATAAGCTGATCGAAGCAAAGCGGAAGCTTGATGAGGCGTCTCCGCAGGTACAGACCAAGAAAGTCAAGTCGGCGGGCAAACAAGGCAAGATCGAGCCTGGCGACGAGGTAATGGTGTACAGCTTGAACCAGAAGGGCTCCGTGCTCGAGGTGCACGGCTCGGACGCCACCGTACAGCTTGGCATTCTAAAGATGAAGGTCGCGCTGGATGATATGGAGCTGCTCAAGCCGAAGGCGGCCGACGCTGCCAAAGCCGTTCAGCCTAAACAGTCAGGGGCGAGCTTGAACCGCACACGCGACGATAACGTCAAGATGGAGCTGGATCTGCGCGGCGAAAGCCTGGAGGAAGCCATCATGGAAGTGGACCGATTCCTGGACGAGTCGTTCCTGTCGGGATTCGGTCAGGTTTATATTATTCATGGCAAGGGGACGGGCATTCTTCGCACGGGCATCCAGCAGTATTTGCGCAAGCACTCCCATGTGAAGAGCTTCCGGAACGGCAATTACGGCGAAGGCGGCATAGGGGTTACAGTTGCCGAGCTGAAGTAGGAGGTTGGGGTAATGAAGGAATCGGAGATCGATAAGCTGTTGGACAATCCGTATGCGTCCTCGCTGGTATTCGTATCCGTCACCGTGCTGTCGCTGATCGTTTTTCTGTCGGTGTTCGAGCTGGTGACGAAGTACAAGTGCTGGGACGAGATCAAGCGAGGCAACGTGTCGGTGGCTATGGCAACCGGGGGCAAAATATTCGGTATATGCAACATCTTCCGCTTCTCCGTCGAAGCGAACGACAGCATCTACGAAAGTCTGATCTGGGGAGCGTACGGCTTTATTATTTTGCTCGTGGCGTACTTCCTGTTCGAGTTCCTGACCCCCGTCTTCCGGATCGACGAGGAGATCTCGCGCGACAACCGTGCGGTCGGGTTGATCGCCATGATCATCTCCGTATCGCTTTCCTACATCATCGGAGCCACCGTCATCGTGGATTAGAGCGGTAGTTCAAAAAGTCCGCTTTCCATTACGAAGTATTTCTAGAAGCTTATTCGACATCGAATATTGAACTCAGCCGAAACTTCCGGTACTCACGTAGCGCTGCTACGCTCCGTTCCTCAGTTTCTAGCTTCATTCAATCTTCTCGGTACTGAAAACCGAACTTTTTGAACCTTTATTTTAATTCTCAGGAGTTTAGAGGAGGTTTTTTAAAAGAGTGAAGTATCTTTGGATTACGCTGCTTGTCGTGGCGATATTGTTTTTTGTGGTCGGTATTATTTACGTTATGAATACATGATGGATGTTAGATGAGAAATGAAGGAGAACTGTAGCGATGGAAGAAAAGCAAATTTGTCCTTGGTGCCAAACGGAGATTACTTGGGATGAGGAGATTGGGCCGGAGTCTCATTGCCCGCATTGCGAGAACGAACTGAGCGGCTACCGTACGATGAACATCGGCATCGGAGACGGCGGGGAAAGTGACGACATAGATGAAGAGGACATGGATCTTCCGGAATGGAACGACACGGACGACGATAGCGAAGCGGATTGGGCCGCCGAGCAGGAAGGGTACATAGGAGCTACCAGAAGCACTTTAGCAGCGCAAGGCGTCATTCAGGAGATCACGGAGGCGCAGTATGAGGTTCCGGAATGTCCAAACTGCAGGGAATATATGTTGGAAGCGGGGACGCAAGTTCTGGGCGGAGAAGGTTTCGTGCCAACTGCGCCCGAGGTCATTGGAGAACCGTTTCTGCCATCGCCATTCCGTATCGTCTGGTACGTCTGTCCATCCTGCTTCGCAACATCTTCGCAGCTGAGTGCCGGCGATCGGGAGTATATGATGGGCAAGCTGTCCGAGCGGGAATAGAAGCCGTCAGGAGGGCAGCTTCCAAGATTGGACGGGCATAGTGGGCGGCAATCGGGGCATCTTACAAAACATATTTACGATGGCCGCAGGATAAAGCTGCGGCAGGAGGTTATGTTTTGGCGAAATTAGACAAACAAGCTGCCCTGCTACTGATCGTCCAAGCGATGTACGGCGTAGCGAACGCGCTCTCGGGAACGTTTGTGCCGGTCTATCTATGGAAGGCAAGCGAGTCGTATATGCTGATCGGCTGGTTTACCTTCGCCCAATTTGTACTCGGCGGACTTACCTTTTGGGTCGTGGGCAAGTGGGTAAAGGAGCACAACAAGATGAACAGCCTGAGGGTCGGCATCGCGCTCTCGGGCGTATTCTATTGCGCGGTGTTGCTGCTGGGCACGGCCGCCAAGACATGGGCAGTCCCGCTTGGCGCCCTTAACGGCATTGCGATGGGCATGTTCTGGATTGCCTGCAACGTCGTTTACTTTGAAGTAACAGAACCGGACACGCGGGATTCCTACAATGGATGGGCTGGTCTTCTTGGTTCCACGGCAGGCATACTGGCGCCATGGATATCGGGCTTGCTGATTACGACCATGCAGGGAGAGAAGGGATACCGTCTCATTTTTACCCTTTCGCTTGCCATCTTCGCGGCCAGCGTCGTGCTAAGCTTCTGGTTGAAGAAACGCAAGGCTGAAGGAACTTATGATTGGCTGTACGGCTTGAGGCAGCTCTCCTCGAAAGGAAATTCATGGAGGCGAATGTTTCCGGCCATCGTGGCGCAAGGCGTGCGGGAGGGCGTGTTTATGTTCCTCGTGGGTTTGACGGTCTATATTGCCACAAAGGATGAAAGCAAGCTCGGTACGTATTCGCTTATAACGTCCTTTGTTGCATTGATCAGCTTTTGGGCGGTGGGCAAATGGCTGAAGCCGCATCGGCGTTTGACGGGCATGCTGATCGGTGTCGTTATGATCAGCCTTGTCATCCTGCCGTTGTTCTGGCAGGTCTCGTATACGACCTTGCTGATGTTCGGTATCGGCACCTCCTTGTTCATGCCGCTGTACATTATCCCGATGACGTCCCGTGTTTTCGATCTAATCGGCGAATCCAGGGAAAGCGCAAGCCATAGAGAGGAATTCGTCGTGTTAAGGGAAGCGGGATTGACGCTGGGACGTATGGCAGGTTTGTCGGCATATCTCATTGTTTTGCCCATTACGGATTCGCCGAGAGCGATCACATGGCTGCTGTTGGGAGTCGGCGTCGTGCCGATCGCGGGCTGGTGGTTCATTCGTCCATTCCTGCAAGAACAGCATAGCGATGTGCGAGAAGGGAACAGGAGAAGCCGCATAAAAGGGAAGGCGAAGCCGAAAACGTCATAATCAAGTCGTGACCTGCAAGACTACAATTAAAAGGCATGTAAGCAAGGGAGAAGGTTGAAACAATGGCGAGAGCAGTAAGCGATATTACGAAATTAATCGGAGAAACGCCGATCGTCCGCTTAAACCGGATCATCGAGCCCGGAAATGCCGAAGTTTATGTGAAGCTGGAGAAATTAAACCCCAGCGGCAGTGTCAAGGACCGGGCGGCATTCGCGCTTATCGAAGCAGCCGAACGCGATGGCATGATCCATCCAGGTGCAACCCTAATCGAGCCTACGAGCGGCAACACTGGAATCGGTCTCGCGATGAATGCCGCGGCTAAAGGATATAAGCTGATTCTGGTCATGCCGGACAATATGTCGACGGAGCGAATCAAGCTTCTAAAGGCTTACGGCGCAAAGGTAGAGCTTACGCCGGCAGCCGAGCGGATGCCCGGCGCTATACGCAAAGCGGAGGAACTGCAGCTTCAACACCCGGGAAGCTTTATTCCGAATCAATTCAAGAATAGAGCAAATCCCGATATTCACCGCCGGACGACTGCGCTAGAAATTATGGAGCAAACCGGCGGCAGGCTGGATGCGTTCGTGGCAACGGCAGGTACGGGTGGTACGATAACCGGTACGGGCGAGAAGCTTAAGGAGCTGCTGCCGGAATTGTACGTCGCCGTTGTGGAGCCGCAGGGCTCGCCCGTCCTCTCCGGAGGGCAGCCAGGTCCCCATAAGCTGGTCGGCACGAGTCCTGGCTTTATTCCCGACATTCTGAATACTTCCGTTTACGACGAAATCATACAGGTTTCCGACGAGGATGCCATCAGCACGATGAGAGCGCTCGCGAGACAAGAGGGTCTGCTGCTTGGTCCATCCTCAGGCGCGTCGGTCTGGGCAGCGCTCGGAATCGCCCGGAAGCTGGACGAAGGACGGCGCGTCGTATGTATCGCCCCGGATACGGGCGAACGATATTTAAGCATGGGCCTATTCGAGTAGCTTACAGGCGAATATATTCACGACAGCCAGCCGGGGTCTACAGACCGGCTGGCTTCTTTCATATTACAGGAAATATTCCTCCATCGCATGCATTCAGGCTACACGTTCTGGGCAACCTTTGGTTGTAAGGAAGTGAATGCCATATGTCAATCAAGCCGTTCGGCATATTTCCGGCCGCATGCATGATGGTTTTATCCGTTGGTCTCGTCAATCACGTACTCGTCGTACCGCTGATCTTAAGCGCCGCACATAGAGACGCCTGGATGGCGGTCTTCGTCGCCCTGATCTTTATCCTGCCCTGGACGGCCATTCCTCTCTATAGAGCCTTGTCCAAGTTGCAGGGCATGCGGCTTGACCGCTGGATGAAGGATCGGCTCCCCTTGCCCGTCGCCTGGATATTCATTGGGTACATGATGCTGTTCGCGTTCACGACGGCAACGGAAACGCTAATCATAACAGTCTCTTGGGCGGAGACAACATATCTTAGCAGTACGCCTCCCATAGCGGTTCTAATGGTGTTTATCGGCTTATGCGTGTTTGCGGCGAGTCTGGGACTGCGAACGATTGCGTTCGTAAGTTGCTTGCTGCTTCCCGTTGTGGTCCTTGTTGGCGACTTCGTCATGTCGGCCAATATGCCGCACAAGAATTACCGCTATCTGCTCCCCATGCTCGAGAATGGCATGTCCCCAGTCTTGCAAGCTTCGTTATATTCTCTTACTGCGTTCGGAGAGCTGTTCCTGCTTCTGCTTATGCAGCATCACTTCAGGTCCTCCTTTAAGCGTTGGCATCTGATTGTGCTTATCGCCTTCCTGGCGCTGCTTGCAGTCGGACCGGTAACGGGGGCGATATCGGAATTCGGTCCCTTTGAAGCAGAGAAGATGAGGTATCCGGCCTTCTCGCAGTGGAGACTCGTCACGATCGGGCGTTATTTCGAGCACGTCGATTTTTTTGCTATCTACCAGTGGTTGTCCGGCTCGATGATTCGTATATCGCTCTGCATTTATTTGATCGCAGAGTTTAGTCCAATCGGGAGGATGAAGCGGAAAAGCATCGGCCTAGTCTTAATTGGGACGATGGTTGGCGGAGTGTCCCTGTACTGGGTCCATAATATGGTCGATTATGCTCGGGTGCTCAGATTTTCATATACCTATGGAGGCATCGTGTCTTGCACTATGGTACTCGTCGTATACGGGCTAACATTTGTTAAAGCAAGGAGGAGCGGCAATGGACGGACGGGAGCTGGATCAGCGGAATGAGACGAGCGGCAATGAGAGAAGCGAGCGAATAAGCAGAGAGAAATTCCGCGAGCTCATCAAACCCTGCAAGGACGTTTTTCAGCATGTCCTGCGCGTTCCCGACGTCGAAGACAAGTCGGGCATCCAATGCGAATTGTATTATTGCGACGGCATGGTTGACGGTCAAATGTTCCAGATGGGACTTATTCCTATGCTGGAAAATTGGAAGCAGCATACATCGACATTCCGTACGGGCAACGCGCACGGTTACGGATATAAGCAAACCGACGAAATCGAGGGGCGTACCGGGCATACCGTTCAATATGGCGAGTCCGCGGAATTTTGGAGCCGCCATCCAAGCGATATGTTCAACGAAACAGAAGGTGACGGAGACCGGCTGTTCGAGTGCCTGTTCGCCGGCACCGTTATCCTTCTATTTTCCGATCGGGAATCGTTTTACGAGTTCAACATCGCAAGCTTGCCTTCCCGCAATCCCGAAGAATCTACAATGGAGTTATCTCTTAAGGGACCGAGGGACGGCTTCGTAGAGAAGCTGTCGGTCAATATCGCCCTGATTCGCATGAGATTGAGGACGCCAAACCTGCACGTAGAGTATTTTATCATCGGGACGGAGACCAAGACGGAGATAGGGTTTCTCTACATGATCGATCAAGCCAAACCGGAATTGGTGGAGGAGGCGAAGCGACGGCTTCGTTCCATCCTGATCCCCAGTCTGCAAGGGGCTGGAGAGCTGGAGGAGCTCATCAGCGACAGGCCCAAATCCTTGTTTCCGCTTATGAATTACGTGGGCCGTCCCGACTTTGTCGTCCATTCTCTGATGAAAGGAAGGGTCGCGATCGTTGCGGATGGCACGCCGGCCGCCCTGATTGCTCCTGGCAACATGACATTGCTCATCAAATCGCCTGAAGACGCACACCTCCCTTATTATTACGTCACGATGGAGAGGCTGCTTCGCTTTATCGGCTTGTTTGTCGCCATGTTCCTGCCTGGCTTCTGGGTAGCGATTTGCTCCTTCAATACGGATCAAATGCCATTTACTCTGCTTGCTACCGTAACCATGTCGCGAATCGGACTGCCTATCTCCGCCACGATGGAGATGTTCCTCATGCTGGGTATGTTCGAACTGTTCCGGGAAGCCGGCGTTCGGCTGCCTCGTCCTGTAGGCCAGACCGTGTCTGTTGTCGGGGGACTGATCATCGGTGATGCCGCGATCCGAGCCGGGATGACATCGCCGACGATGTTGGTCGTCGCGGCTGTCTCTGCCGTGTCGACATTTACGCTGGTTAACCAATCGTTAGCCGGCTCCGTCAGCGTTATTCGGTTCTACGTGCTGATTCTGTCGTCCATCTTCGGCATGTACGGCTACTTCGTATCGATGTTCTCGGTTCTGTTATACATGTGCTCGCTGGAATCATTCGGTCAGCCGTATATGGCACCTCTGGCGCCTATTCGCTTTAAGGAAGTTGCAGCCGCCGTAATTAATAAACCTTGGTCCTCTTATAAGAAAGCGAGGCGGTCATGATTACGTTATCGCGTTTGATCCGCACCGGGATTACGGCAACTGCTCTTGCTTCTCTCACCATGCTTACAGGCTGTTGGGATGAAGTGAATCTGCAAGACGTTAGTTATGTGTCGGCTCTCGGGATCGATTATGTAGACGAGAAGATCGTCATCTACGGCCAGATCATCAATTTCGCTTCCGTGGCCAAGACGGAAGCTCCGGGATCAAGTCCGGCGGAGACGTGGGTAGGCACCGGCAAGGGGAATTCCACGCTGCTCGCCTTCTACGATTTGATGCGTTCTGGATATGCGACTCTTAATCTGGAGCATCTCAAGACCGTGCTCATCCATGAGCGGGCCGCGAATCAAATCGAAGATGTCTTGGATGCGCTGAATCGTCATAGGGCTTCGAGGTACACTTCGCTTATTTTTGGGACAACGGACGATATCAAGAATGTATTGAATACAGAGAACTTTTTTAACCAATCGCCGCTCTATAGCGTTCTCTACATGCCCCAGCCGCATGAAGAACAATACACGTTCATCGAACCGCTCCAGATGCAACTGGCTGTTCAGACCTTAAGGGAACCGAAGGAACTTACGCTTCTTCCCGTCATCAACAGCAGCAGAATTCCTTGGAGCAAGAGGGGAAAGCCTATCCCCACCCAGCTCATATCGGGGGTGTTGGTCTACAAGGACTTTAAGTACAAGGGGTACTTCCCGGAAAAGACCGTTATAGGGCTCCGTTGGTTGAATCCGGAGTTCAAGCAAGTGTTCGTGGAGGCGGGACAGGGGGGATCGAAGGGCGCCGTATCGGTCAGACATGCCAAGACCAGCCTTGAGGTCTCCAAGGCGGGAGGAGATCCACGATTTACGATTACACTTAATCTTTCGGGATCGCTAATAGAAATGGACAGCGAGATGACGAAGGAGGGAATCGAGAGTTCCATAGAAGAGCTTGTACGAGGACAGATCCAATCGCTGTTTGATACGGGAAGGGAAAGAGGAGTCGACTTTCTGGAGCTCGAGCATTATCTGTATCGTTACCATAATCGTTATTGGCACGAACACATCGAGAAGAAAGATTGGCTTCCGAATAAAGGAACGCTTGCGGAGATCAAGGTGGAATTCAGGCTGACCGACTCCGGCAAGTTTGTTTTGAGGAAGGGAGCATAATTTGGAGGATTTGGCTCATAATACGGAAGGTAAGATAAGATGTTTGCGCTCCGAGGGCTAAACATCTTCACCATTCAGGATAAGGGAGGCTTCACCTTGCTACAGCCAATGACAGCCAAAGAACTGGAATACGTAGCGGATTCCATGTCGAACGAGGACCTGCTGATGAAGCAATGCGCATCAGTCGTAGCGGCGTCCATGACGCCGGCAATCCGCAACTGCTGCACGCAGATGATCAGCATGCATCAACAACATTACGATTCGCTGATGCACGCCATCCAGCATCATCAGCAAGTGGCTCCTACGCAGCCGCAATAAGAGGTCGGAGTCAAGCAACCAATACTTGTGGAGGGATAATCAATGAACCATCAAGCCAACAAGCAACTTTTATCGGAAGAGGATTTGGCTTCCATCGTGCTGTCCGATCTCAAGCGGGTTGTTCGCGAATATGCAACGGCAGCAACGGAATCCACATGCCCGGACATGAGACAGCTGTTCACGAAGCTGCTTAACAACACGCTGAACGCGCAAGGCCAGCTGTTTACGGCCATGCAGCAGGCGAATATGTATAATACGGCATCTCCGGCGCTTCGTCAGGAACTGGACAAGCAGGCGCATCAGTATAAACAGACACAGCAGCAAACGAAGCAGTTCCTTCAGCAGAATCTGGGCGGTCAGCAGCAGTCCATGTATGTGCCGGCTGGCGGGCAGCAGCAGGGAAGCCAATCGCAGCATCAGTCTTATTTCAATTAGAGACCCCGTCGGGGTCTTTTCTTTTTTCCTTTGCAGGAACCGAGTATTTCTTGTAAAATATTCGTTATAACCTTGGATCGCGAGCCGGAAGGAGAAGTGGAATGACGGAACTGCAATTAAAAGTGTTGGAGCTGCTGAAGGAAGACGCCCGCAGAGACGCGGAGTTGATCGCGACGATGTTAGGCGTGCCCCTGGAGGACGTGAAGGAAGCCATCGCGGCGATGGAGGAAAACCATATCATCGTGAAATACGCCACCGTTGTCAATTGGAGCAAGGTAGACGACGAAAAGGTAACGGCCCTGATCGAGGTTCAAATTACGCCGGAGCGCGGCAGAGGGTTCGAGGGCATAGCCGAACGTATTTATCTATATCCGGAAGTGAAATCCGTGTACTTGATGTCCGGCGCTTACGACCTGCTTGTAGAGATCGAAGGCAAAAATTTAAAGGAGGTCGCCTCGTTCGTATCGAACAAGCTTTCGCCGATCGATGCGGTGCTGTCGACCAAGACATTTTTCATACTTAAAAAATACAAACAGGACGGCATTATCTTCGATGAGCACGAAGGTGACCATCGCTTGATGGTATCGCCGTAACATAAAAAGGTGGCGCGTATGATGAAAGAGGAGCTGGAGGTTTCCTCAGGGCTCGCCCGGCGGCAATCGATGAGCGATTATTTGTCCCCGCTGGTCAGGGGGATTAAACCGTCGGGCATCCGCCGTTTTTTTGATTTGGTAAGCACGCGCAAGGACGTCATTACGCTCGGCGTAGGAGAGCCCGACTTTGTCACTCCCTGGCACGTACGAGAGGCAGCCGTCTATGCGCTGGAGACAGGCAAGACCCAATACACGTCGAACGCCGGCATGCCCGAGCTTCGGGAAGCCATCTGCCAATATTTGGACGACTCGTTTGATATCGCGTATAACCCCGCGGACGAAGTGATCGTAACCGTCGGCGGCAGCGAGGCCATCGATCTTGCGCTTCGCGCGCTGATCGCGCCGGGGGACGAGATCCTTATTCCGGAGCCTTGCTATATTTCGTATTCGCCGATAACGGCGCTTAGCGGCGGCGTTCCCGTCGGTATCGAGACGTTCTCGGCCGACGCGTTCAAGCTGACGGCGGAGTCGCTCAAGAAGGCGATCACGCCGCGCTCCAAAGTTCTTATTCTCTGTTATCCCAGCAATCCGACCGGCGGCATCATGACGTACGAGGATTGGCTGCCGATCGCGAAGGTCGTCGAGGAGAACGATCTAATCGTCATCTCCGACGAGATCTACGCGGAGCTGACCTACGGTTCGAAGCACGTAAGCTTCGCGGCGGTTCCCGGCATGAAGGACCGCACGATTCTCGTTAGCGGCTTCTCCAAGGCGTTCGCGATGACGGGCTGGCGGATGGGTTATATGTGCGGACACTCCGAACTGCTGGCGGCCATGCTCAAGATTCATCAATATACGGTCATGTGCGCGCCGATCATGGCCCAATATGCGGCGCTTGAAGCTTTGCAGCACGGGCTGGAAGAAAAGGACCGCATGGTGGATTCGTACAATCAACGTCGCCGCCTTGTCGTTAAGGGCTTCCGGGACATCGGCCTGGATTGCCACGAGCCGCAAGGCGCGTTCTACGCGTTCCCGTCTGTAACCTCTACAGGGCTGAGCAGTGAAGTATTCGCGCAGCGGCTGCTTGAGGAAGCCGGAGTCGCTGCAGTTCCCGGCGATGTGTTCGGTCTGGGAGGCGAGGGCCACCTGCGCTGCTCCTATGCAACATCCGTCACTCAATTGACGGAGGCGATCGATCGGATCGGCAATTTCGTTCATAAGTTGAAGGGATAGGTTTCAGCAGGTCGGAGTGATGTCCGGCCTGCTGTTTGCTGTCATAGAGAGGAGCTGGGTATAAGAATGCAGCTGTATACAAAAACGGGAGACAAAGGCGAGACCTCCTTGATCGGCGGGCGAGTGCGGAAGGACGATGCCCGCGTCGAGGCTTACGGCACGATCGACGAGTTAAACAGCTTTGTCGGTTTGGCGGCGGCGGAAGCTGTTAAACACGAGCAGTTGCGCGAGCTGGCAGGCAGGCTGATCGATATTCAGCAGGAGCTGTTCGATTGCGGCTCCGATCTGGCGTATGCGCAGGAAGGAGCTCCGTTAAAGATGGACGGCGAGCCGGCCGTTCGTCTCGAACAATGGATGGACGGATATGTGGCGGAGTCGCCGGAGATCACGAAGTTTATTTTGCCTGGAGGCAGCAGCGCCTCGTCGGTCTTGCATGTCTGCCGGACGGTATGCCGAAGAGCGGAGCGCAGGGTGGTGACGCTGGCGGGCGAGCATGCCATTAACGAAGCTGTTCTCGTTTACTTGAACAGGCTGTCCGACTTTCTGTTCGCGGCGGCGCGTTACGCCAATGCCAAGCTCGGCGTGCCGGATACGGAATATGTGCGAAGCGCGAACGTGTTCCGCAAGGGCAAGGGCAAAGGCAAGGGAAATAGCGAAGGAACAACAAAAGGCAAGACCGAGGGTGAAACGGAATAGAAGAAATGAGTGTTGCGTCAAATGGACGAACGAAACGTGGACATTACGCATGGCAAAGTCGTTGGGGAGACTTGGCGTTTGGGAAAGGGGGACGAAGCGATGCCGGCTTCGACCATAAACTTGGACGATCGTTATTATCCGCCTCTTGAAGTGAAGGTCGACGCGCAAGACGCCGGGAAGGAAGTTCGCACGGTACTGGAGAGACGCCTCGGCGTCTCCCGCAAGCTCTTGTCGCAAGTAAAGCTGACGGAGCATGGACTGACCGTTAACGAGCTGCGAGCGTACACATCGGCCAAAGTAGCCGAAGGAGACGTCATTCGGCTGCGGATGGAGCGGGAAGAATCGGACGACATCCTGCCGGAAAACATTCCGTTCCAGATCGTCTTCGAGGACGAGAGTCTGCTCATCGTAAACAAACCGGCAGGCATGATCGTTCATCCTACGCATGGCCATTACACGGGCACGCTTGCGAATGCCGTCGTGTATCATTGGAAGTCGCTCGGCGAGAGGGTGCGCTTCCGTCCCATTCACCGGCTGGACGAAGAGACGTCGGGACTGGTCGCGATCGCGAAGACGGGGTACGTTCACCAGCAAATTTCGGAGCAGCTCCAGGCAGGTGAAGTGGATAAGCGATACCGCGCATATGTATACGGCTCGCCCGTTCCGTCTAGCGGGGTCGTAAACGAACCGATTGACAGAGATAGTGACCGGCCCCATCTGCGAGTCGTTCGACCCGACGGATATCCGTCCATTACGCATTATGAGACGGCGGAGATCTTCGGCGCGGAGCAAGAAGGGGTAGGGGCGGCGGCCTGCATCAAGCTGAAGCTTGAGACGGGCCGGACGCATCAGATCCGCGTACATATGCGCCATCTCGGCTGTCCGCTCATCGGGGACAAACTCTATGGGCCGGACGAGGGCGGCATTGAGCGCTGGGAGCAAGCCGTCGGCAGGCAAGCGTTGCATGCCGAGACGTTAAGTTTCGTTCATCCCTTGACGAAGCAGCGCATGGTTTGGCATGCGCCGCTGCCGCCCGAGTTGATCCAACTGGAGGCAGTGTTGCGCGGCAAGAGTTGACATCGCGGCAGGACCTCGCGTATATGAAAAATCATACACAATGAGCTCGAATTGGCGTCAACGCGGCACGCGAGTATAAAAACAAGCACAACGATCGTAGAAAGGAGCATCACGATGAGCACTGCTAACAAGATCACAATCATTCAATATCCCAAATGCAGCACCTGCAAGGCTGCGGTGAAGTCGCTGAAGGAGAAAGGCAACGAAGTTGTATTACGCGACATTAACGAGGATACCCCGACTGCTGCGGAGCTCAAAGCATTGCTGGAGCTGGGAGGCTTCGAGCTTAAGAAGCTGTTCAACACTTCAGGCGAGGTTTATCGGGAGCTTGGGCTAAAGGACAAGCTCGCCTCGATGAGCGAAGACGAGAAGCTCGAGCTGTTGTCTCAACATGGCATGTTGATTAAACGTCCAATAGCGACGGATGGCAGACAAGTGACAATCGGCTATAAGGAAGAGCAATACGCGGACGTATGGGGGAAATCATGAGCCAGGTAAAAAGTCGACGATTCCGCGCGAAACGTCTTTCCCAGCTGGGCTCCTCGATTTTCTCGGAGGTGGCGGCGTGGAAGCGCGAAGCGGCGGCAAATGGCCTTGATATTATTGATCTCGGCATCGGAAGTCCCGACCAGCCGCCTGCCGCAGCGATTCGCCAGTCGCTGGCAAATGCGGCGCTAAGAGAGGATATGTATGCTTATCCGGCCACGAGCAGCGGTTTGCCCTTCCGGGAAGCGGCGGCAGAGTGGATGAACTATCGCTTCGGCGTGAAGGTGGATCCCGCCGCGGAAATCGTCACGCTAATGGGCTCGCAGGATGGACTGGCCCACCTGGCAATGGCCGTCTGCGATCCTGGCGATGCCGCTTTCGTGCCGGATCCCGGTTATCCCATCTATGCGGCTTCGCTGGCATTGGCCGACGTGGAACCCATCTTCCTGCCGCTTCGCGAGGATAATAACTTCCTGCCCGATCTGGATGCCATATCGGAGAACGAATGGAATAGAGCATCCTTCATCCTGCTCAATTATCCTAATAATCCATTGTCTGCTGTTGCGAATCTGGATTTCTTCGAGAAGCTGATTGCTAAAGCGCGTAAGCACGATGTGCTTGTCGTTCACGACCTGGCCTACTCCGAGATGGGCTTCGACGGCGTGCTGCCTCCAAGCATTCTTCAAGTCCCGGGGGCGATTGAACAGGCGGTCGAGTTCCATTCCTTATCGAAAAGCTTCAACATGGCGGGCTGCCGAATCGGCTTCCTTGCTGGCAATCGAGATGCCGTCGCCGCATTGCGCGAATTGAAAGGCAACATCGATTATGGCGTATTCGATCCTGTACAAGAGGCTGGCATAACGGCGCTTCGAGCTGCGATGTCCAATGATCGCGAATCTTATATGTCGGCTGCGAGCGCAATCTACGAGCGGAGAAGAGATGCTTTTGTTCGTGCGCTCCGAGAGGCTGGTTGGGAAGTTGAAGCGCCTAAAGCGACTATGTTCGTATGGGCCAAGCTGCCCAAGCTGATGGGAAACGACGGAGAAGTATGGAGCTCAAGAACCATTTCCCAGGAAATGCTGAGGGCAACCGGCGTCGTCGTCATTCCCGGCGAAGCGTTCGGCGCAGAGGGAGAAGGTTATGTTCGTATCGCGCTGGTAGAAAACGAAGACCGATTATTGGAAGCGGCGGCAAGAATCGGAGTATTCATCCGTTCGTCCAATGTGGTAGGATATTGAGGAGAACACAGTCGCGAAATCAAGTGTTTCAATAACTTGCACATGCAAGCATAGCAGGAGCTGATTATTGATGAACGGTCAAAAGGTTTTGTTGGTGGATGGCATGGCTATCTTATTCCGCGCGTACTTCGCTACCTCGTTTACGGGAAGCATTCGCCGGACAAGCAGCGGCATGCCGGTCAACGCCGTGCACGGCTTCGTTCGCTACTTTATGGATGCCATATCGAAGTTCGACCCGACGCATGTCATCTGCTGCTGGGATATGGGAAGCAAGACGTTTCGGACGGAGCAATACGACGGTTACAAATCGAATCGGCCTGCCGCGCCCGAGGATCTGATCCCGCAATTCGATCTTGTCAAAGAGGTCGTTGCAAGCTTTGGCGTACCCAATGTCGGCATCGAAGGCTACGAAGCCGATGACTGCATCGGCACGCTGGCTTCGCGCTTTAAGCTTCACGCGGACGTAATTGTCGTGACCGGCGACCATGATTTGCTGCAATTGGTGGATGAACGGGTATCCATCGCGATCATGAAGAAGGGCATCGGCAATTACCTGGTTTATTCGCCGGCGGTGCTGCTGGAGGAGCGTGGATTGACGCCGCTGCAGGTCATTGATATCAAAGGGCTTATGGGCGATACAAGCGACAATTATCCCGGCGTTCGCGGCATTGGCGAGAAGACCGCGCTTAAGCTTATTCAGGAGCATGGCTCTATCGATGTTCTGCTAGCTAACCTGGAGGCCGTCTCGAAGACGATCCGCGCCAAGATCGAAGCCGATATCGAGATGCTGCATCTATCCCGCCAGCTGGCGACGATTCGCTGCGATGCTCCGCTGGATACGCAGATCGACAGCTGCGGCTGGCAATATGACCGCCAGCTCGTTCTCAGCAAATTCGAGGAGTTGGAGTTCAAAAGCCTCGTTGCTTTGATTAGCTAGACGATATGATTCATTCTGTTGTAATGCTGGATTTGTTCTGATACTTTGAAGAATCGGAAGCTGAAGGGTTTGTTAAGAAACCCGGCGGCGCAGTTCCATCAGACAACCGAGCGTTTGTCCAAGGCGGCAGTTACAGATGGCTATAAACAAACAGCTCGTAAAGGGAGACCTTTACGAGCTGTTTGTTTATAGCCTTTAGTATGCGACCGAAACATTAAAAATAGGAAATTAGGCGTTCCAATTCATGTAATTAATAAGCCGGATGGGATTTTGACGGGAGCAAGTATCGCTCGACCGATACCGTCGGCCAATATAAGTAACAAAGTACAGAGCAAGCTTGATTTACGATGGATTGCCGCGTGTTACGCCCGATTATGCTTCTAAACATATGAGGGACGAATCAATATTAATGGCGACATCAGTGAAATTATCATTGATCAGTAAGATGTAAACGAATTATAATAATAACATTTTATTACAAGTGCAGAGATTGTATTTTACGAAAGTGGCGATCAGCTTTCATCCCGAGATAACAGTAGAACATTATACTGACAAAGAGCTCATGATAAACAAATATACGCAGCCTAGACAAGGCAAGGAGGTTTCCCAGATGGGGATTCATCAATATTTTTGGTCGCTTAACGAGTTAGAGAGAATCTACAGATGCCCCGGCAAGTTTAAATTCGAGGAACACAGCGTCGCGGCCCATTCGTGGAAGGTCGTTCAATACGCCAAAACGCTTGCGGACATCGAGGAAAGAAACGGCGTTACCGTCGATTGGAAGAAGCTGTACGAAATTACGAGCAGTCACGATTACGGTGAAATATTTATCGGCGATATCAAGACGCCGGTCAAACACGCGTCAAGAGAGCTCAGAGCGTTGATTCAGCAAGTAGAGGAAGGGATGGTTGATCGTTTCATCGAAGAACATATTCCCGAGGAATTCAAGCCGATCTTCCGCAGACAGCTGCAGGAAGGGAAGGACAATTCGACGGAGGGTCTGATTCTGGAGGTGGCAGACAAGCTCGACCAGGTATACGAGGCGTTTGCGGAGCTCAAGCGCGGCAACACCGAGAAGGAATTTATCGAGATGTACCGTCATGCGTTAATCAAGATCAGTCATATCCGACTGCACTGCGTCGATTATTTTTTGGATCAAATATTGCCGGACATGGTGAACGACGAGATCGTCTCTCGGGTCGACATTCGCAGTATCACGGACGAAGCGCTTGGCGGCAGGCGAAACGGGATGGAGCAATGAAGGCTACTATGTTGTATCGGAACTAAAGCTGGTTACTCGAGCCTCCATGGCGGACGAGCAGCCAGCTTTTTTGGCGTTTTAAACTGCTGGGGAGGGGAGAGCGATGCTTGGAAGATGGGAGACTATAAAGGATTTATGCGAAGAGTCGCGAGCAGCGCAATGTTACAGCAAGTCTAGAGGCGAATGTGTATGAAATACCGAGTACAATGCGACGTTGGTGGGAGAACGAGGGCGAATGTGTATGAAAAACCGAATACAAATCGACGTTGACGGGAGAACGAGGGCGAATGTGTATGAAAAACCGAGTACAAATCGACGTTGACGGGAGAACGAGGGTAAATGTGTATGAAAAAACGAGCACAATGCGACGTTGGCGGGGATATGAGGACAAATGTGTATGAAAAACCGAGTACAGAGCTGCAAAGAGCGACAAAGTTAAGTTGTTCACTATAACGAATGATTATGAATCTTTTTTCATGAAAAGCCTATCATGTCGGGTATTGACCTGTTCTCTTTAAAGAACTACAATAAAGGAAATGTACGTTATAACGACTTCCCGATAACCGTTACGTTTGCTAAGGCCATCGATACGGATCTAATCTGATTGAAGGAGACGACTATGATTGGGGAACGGATCAAATCGCTAAGGGAAAAGAAAGGATATTCGATCACGAAACTCGCGGATCTGGCGGGCGTATCGAAATCGTATTTGAGCTACATCGAACGCAACGTGCAAAACAATCCTTCCCTTCAGGTGCTGGCCAAAATCGCCTATCATCTGGACACCAATATGGAATATCTGCTCGGCGAAGAGCTTGCTCCCAAAGTATCCGTGGAGGATGTGCTCGACGAGGAATGGCATTCGATATTGCGTGACGCGGTCGACGAGGGGATGAGCTCCGGGGATTTCCGCGCGCTGAAGGAGCTGGTGAGATCGCATAAGTGGAAGGACGAGGGGCTCGTGCCCGGCAAAAAGAAAACGTCGAACATTATTATTCTCCACATCGATCACTAAAAGTTCACAAAATTTTGAAGTTCAACCGTATTGACATGTTCTATATAAAGAACTACACTTGGGTTAGTGTTCTATATAACTAACGATATGAGTGGGTGTATGAATGGAAACCAGGGAAATCGACTTGAGAATTGTATTTCAGACGATAAAAAAGAGGTTATGGTTAATCGCGCTTATTACCGGCTTGCTCACAGTACTTGGCATTCTGTACAATTCTAGGCCGGAGCCGCAAGTCTTCGTATCGTCCACTCGCGTGATCATCTCCGCCAACAGCGAAATGATGACGACTGTCAGAGCGCTCGTACGCGAGCCGATCGTTCTGAACGGAGTCATCAACGAGCTCCAGCTTAATGCTACGCCGGGACAGCTCAGAAGCCAGATTCGCGTTGACAGCGTAGACTCCTCTCTGATTACGGTTATCAGCGTGCTCGACAGTCATCCCGAACGGGCGGCAGATGTTGCGAATGCGATCGTCGATCATTACCGGGAGGTAGCGATGGATACGCTTGGCGTTCATAACATCCGGCTGCTGACCGCCGCCGAGCCCAATCCCGTTCCGATAAATACGGCAAGCAATACGATTGTGTATATCGCCTTTATCGTCGGCCTGATTCTAAGCATAACGTTGGCCTTCTTGCTGGAGTCGCTGGACGATTCCGTCCGTACGGAACAGGATGTGGAGACGAGGCTGGGACTGAATATGCTGGGGCAGGTATCGGGGATCAAATCTCGTTCCGTAGCTCAGCAGATCAGGAAGCCGAAGTCCGCGATAATAAGGAGTGAGAGTATTGGTTCGTGAGAAAGCGAAAATCGCCAAAAAAATCGTTAACCGCAGTCTGATGACGTTTTTGCATCCGGGGCACCGAGTCTCCGAGCAATTCCGTTCCATCCGCAACAATATCCAATTCGCCTCGGAGGGCAAGAGCATTCGCACTCTGATCGTTACTTCCCCCTCGGAGGGAGACGGAAAGTCGACTGCCGCCGTTAATTTGGCCATCAGCATGACGCAAAGAGGGGAGCGTGTTCTTCTTATCGATGCGAGCTTTCGAAATCCCATTCTGCACAAGCTGTTCGGCATCCAGATGTCTCCCGGCTTGTCCAGCGTGCTTGGCAACCAGCTGACGTTAAAGGAAGCGGCTCAACCGACTGAGATTGAAGGTCTGGATCTGCTTACGAGCGGCGTTCAGCATACCTATTCCACCGATATGCTGGATTCTTATCGCATGAAGGAAGTGCTGGAGGCTGCAGCTTCCCTGTACGACCGGGTCGTTATTGATTGTCCGGCCGTGCTCTCGGCCCCTGATACCAATGCGCTCGTAAACAAGTGTGACGGAGTTGTTCTTCTTCTCCGCTTTGGAAGGACATCCAAAGCCAAGGCGCTGGAAGCGAAGCAGGCGTTGACATTCGCCGGAGCGAACATTATCGGAGCGATCCTGAATAAAAGAAGCGTTAGATGATCCCGATCGGATAACGCTTTTTTTGCGACGAGGCTTAAGAAAAAAGCGTTGACTCATGTCAACATGTTCTTAATAAAGAACAACTGGTGGTTGAAACAAGAAAGGTGAGGATGAAGATGACGTATCGACGAAGGCTGTCGCTGCTCGTTCTGCTGGATTCGGCCATTGTTGCCGCTGCCGTATGGTTAGGCCGTTTGCTCCTGGAGCCTGCATATGAGAATGGAGGGACGCCCTACTTATTCGTCGCGGCGGCGCTTCTGGCTGCTCATCACGGCTTCTTTACGGTCTATAAGCTCTACAAAAAAGCTTGGGAGTACGCAAGCATTGGCGAGCTTCTCATTATTCTTAGAGCGGTCACGCTGTCGGTTGCCGTCGTCGGGCTAGCGGGACTTGCGGTCTACCAACAGGCGGAGTGGCGGCTGCTGATCGCGATATGGCTTATCCATCTCATGCTCGTCTGCGGATCGAGGCTGCTATGGAGAATTGTCAGGGGCGGATTTAACCGGCATAGCGGCAAACGCAGGCGGACGCTGATCGTCGGAGCGGGTTCGGCAGGCACGATGCTCGTCAGGCAGCTTCTGGGCAACTCCGGAACCGAGCTGTATCCGGTCGCTTTCGTCGATGACGATCCGCACAAGCTGAATCTGGATATTATGGGCATTCCGGTATGCGGCAGCGTGAAAGAAATCGTGTCGAAGGCGAAGGCGTTCGAGATCGACAACATCGTTATCGCGATACCGTCGCTTAGCAAGAAGGGATTGTACGACATCTATACGGAATGCGCGAAGACATCGGCGAAGACGCAGACGATTCCCATGCTGGAGGATCTGGCAACAGGACGCATCTCCGTAACGCAATTCCGCGACGTGCAAGTCGAGGATCTGCTCGGACGCGAGCCCGTAGAACTCGACATCGACAGCATCTCCGGTTATGTAACGGGCAAGGTGGTGCTGGTGACGGGGGCCGGCGGATCGATCGGGTCTGAGGTGTGCAGGCAAATTTCGCGGTTCCTGCCGGAGAAGCTGGTGCTTCTGGGCCATGGCGAAAACAGCATCTACGCGGTAGAGCTGGAGCTCAAGGAGATGTTCAAGGATTCGAAAATCAAGTTTTATACGGAAATAGCAGACCTTCAGGATGCGGATAAAATGATGTCGGTCATGCTGCACCATCGTCCACAGGTTGTCTACCATGCGGCGGCTCACAAACATGTGCCTCTGATGGAGCGGAATCCGGAGGAAGCGTTCAAGAACAACGTGCTGGGCACGCTGAACACGGCAAAGGCGGCGGGCAAAGCCCGCGTCGAGACTTTCGTAATGATCTCCACCGACAAAGCCGTCAATCCTACCAGCGTCATGGGAGCCACCAAGCGGCTTGCCGAGATGATCATCCAGCATATGGATCGCGTCAGCTCGACGAAATTTGTCGCGGTACGGTTCGGCAACGTGCTTGGCAGCAGGGGCAGCGTCATCCCGCTCTTTCGGAAGCAGATCGAGCGGGGCGGTCCGGTCACCGTGACGCATCCGGATATGGTTCGTTATTTTATGACCATTCCGGAGGCATCAAGGCTTGTGATCCAGGCAGGCGCGCTGGCAAAGGGAGGAGAAATTTTCGTGCTCGACATGGGGGAGCCGGTACGGATTACGGAACTCGCTCAAAACGTCATCCGGATGTCGGGTTACGCCGTCGAAGAGATCGGAATCGTGTACACCGGCATCAGGCCAGGCGAGAAGCTGTTCGAAGAAATGCTGGGGGATAAGGAAGTTACGGAACAGCAGGTATATCCAAAGATCTACGTCGGCAAGGCGTCCGTCATTCTGTTCGAGGAGATCGAAGCAATCATTGCGGATTTCCCGGCCATGAACGGCGCGGAGCTGAAAGTCAGGCTGCTGGATCTGGCGAATCATGTCGTTCCGGATTCGCAGTCGAATCTGGCGACCATTACGGGATAGATGAGAAGGGAGCGGTATAAACATGAAGGTTAGAAAAGCGATCATCCCGGCAGCGGGTCTCGGGACCCGATTTTTGCCGGCGACGAAGGCGATGCCGAAGGAAATGCTGCCCATCGTCGACAAGCCGACGATTCAGTACATCGTCGAGGAGGCGATCCAGTCTGGCATCGAGGACATTATTATCGTGACGGGCAAAGGGAAACGCGCGATCGAGGATCACTTCGACAACTCCATGGAGCTGGAGCAAGTGCTGACGGCCAAAAGCAAGTTCGAGCTGCTGCAGGAGGTGCGGAAGTCGTCGGATATGGTCGACATCCATTATATCCGGCAGAAGGAGCCGCGCGGTCTCGGCCATGCCATCTGGTGCGCGCGCAAGTTCATTGGCGACGAACCGTTCGCGGTGCTGCTAGGCGACGATATTATCGACGCTCCCAAGCCGTGTTTGAGACAAATGATCGAGAAGTATGAACAATACGGATCGTCCATCATCGGCGTGCAGCGCGTCGCGGAGCAAGCCGTCTCCCGTTACGGCATAGTAGACGGGATGGAGATGGAGCCTTCGTTCCATCGCATCAATCATCTGGTCGAGAAGCCCAGCCGCGAGAAGGCGCCCTCCAATATGGCCATTATGGGCCGCTACATTCTGACGCCGGAAATCTTTGATATTCTCGGCGAACAGGCGCCAGGCTCCGGAGGGGAGATCCAGTTGACGGACGCCATCGCCGCCCTTAATCGGACTCGGGCCGTATTCGCCTACGAGTTCGACGGGAAACGATACGATGTCGGCGAAAAGATGGGATTCATTCAGACGACAATCGAATTCGCGCTGAAGCGGGAGGAGCTCCGATTCGAGCTGCTGGAGTATATGACCCGTACGCTGGAGAAGGAGACCGCGCCTCAATAGGGCGCGGAAGAAACCGCGATGTCCATGCGACCGAAAATATTGTTCTGCGCGACGGTGGACTATCACTTCAGAGCCTTCCATCTGCCTGTCATGGAGTGGTTTCAGGAAATGGGCTGGGAAGTGCATGTGGCCGCCAGAGGCGCGCTCGACCTGCCGTATACGGATGCAAAGTTCGACTTGCCGATTCATCGGTCACCGCTAAAGAGGGAGAACGTGTCGGCCTACCGCATGCTGAAGGCCATTATCGACAAAGAAGGCTACGACATGATTCATTGTCATACGCCCATGGGAGGCGCATTGGCCAGACTTGCCGCCAGGGAGGCTCGGACAAAGGGGACCAAAGTCATCTATACGGCTCATGGCTTTCATTTCTTTAAGGGAGCTCCCTTGCTCAATTGGCTGCTCTATTATCCCGTCGAACGGTGGTTGTCGGCCCATACGGATTGTCTCGTGACCATTAATGAAGAAGATTACGGAAGGGCCGGACGAGACAAGTTCAAAGCGGGCATGATTGCGCATGTGCACGGCGTCGGAGTCGATACCGGCTGGTACGCTCCCATCGGCGAAGAAGAGAAAACGGCGAGACGCGAGAGGTTCAATTACGGTCCCGACCATTTCCTGCTGATCTACGCCGCTGAATTTAATAGCAACAAAAACCATCGTCTGCTGATCTATTCGATTGCCAAGCTAAAGGCCAAGGTACCTGGCGCAAGGCTGCTGCTTGCCGGCGAAGGTCCGCTGCTTAATGAGTGCAGAGCGCTGGCGATCCAGCTCGGCGTTGCGCATATGATCGAATTCCTCGGCTATCGGGACGATCTTGATGAGCTGTATCCCATGTGCGACGCGGCCGTGGCGTCCAGTATCAGGGAAGGGCTGCCCGTCAATGTCATGGAAGCGATGGCATGCGGTCTGCCTATCGTCGCGACCCGCAATCGCGGTCATAACGAGCTCATCGATGAAGGTCGCACGGGCTTTATCGTCGAGGCGGGAGACGTAGAGTCTTTCGCCAGCCGGCTGCAGCTGCTCTATTACTTCCGGGACTCCAGACGCCGCATGGGCGAGCGGGGAGCGGAACGGGCGCGTCGTTATTCACTGGAGCAGGTGATGGGAGAGCTGGGAGAGATGTATTTGACCTTGATGTCGGAGGTGACGCGTGAGGAATCCGAAGATCAGTATCGTCGTGCCTATCTATAACATGGAGCGATACTTGCCTCGCTGCCTTGACAGTCTGCTGAGTCAGACGCATGGAGAACTGGAGGTCATCGCCGTCAACGACGGGTCTACAGACGGAAGCCTGACTCTATTAGCGGAATACGCCGGGCGGGATCCCAGGCTGACTATTATCGATGTCCCTAATGGAGGAGTGGCTTGTGCCCGTACAACCGGCCTGCGGCGCTGCACGGGAGATTACATCGGCTTCGTGGATCCGGACGACTGGATCCATCGGCGCATGTATGCCGAGCTGCTGGATGCGGCGCAGCGGGAGGATGCGGACATCGTCATGTGCGCCTATGTGAGCGAGTTCGGCGGCTTCGCCAGGCCGAAGCGGTTCGACATGCCCGATTATGTCGTGTATCGAGGCGACGAGGTGCGATTGCGAATAGCGGACAGACTGCTTGGGCCTCTAGGCGGCGAAGTGTCGAAGCCCGAACATCTGGACGCCTGGGGAACGGTTTGGAACAAGCTGTACCGGGCAGAGCTGCTAGATGGTATCGCCTTTACCGATCTTGCCCTCATCGGCAGCAACGAAGATACCTTATTTAATCTGTCGGTCTGTACCCGAGCCCGTTCCTTCGTGTTTCTCAATCGGCCTTATTATCATTACTGGCGGGCGAACGAGCAGTCCATTACCACCCGCTATAAGTCTGACTTGGCCAGGCGGTTCCTGAACCTGTATGGGTGTCTGGAGTCGGCTTACCTGGACAATGGCGGGAGCGAAGACGAGCAGAGCCGGCAGCGGCTCTCTAATCGGATTGCGATGAACGTGCTGGGACTGGGTCTGAACATCGTCAGCGACAGCAATCCCTCCTCCATGCGGGGCAAGCTGAGAGAGCTGAGACAGTTGCTGCGGCACGAGACCTACAGTAAGGCGCTGCTGCGCTTCCGCTCAGGGCCATGCCAGCCGCACTGGCGATTATTCTATCGCATGGCGGGCATGCGATTGACGCTGCCGGTATTCGTTATGCTGATTGCCATGGAAGCTGTGCGTACCAAGAAGCCGATTGGGAGGAATAACCGTGAAACCACTCCGAATTCTGCAGGTCGTTACGATCATGAATCGCGGCGGGCTGGAGACGATGCTCATGAACTATTACCGTCAAATGCGGGAGAAAGGCATTCAATTTGACTTCCTCGTCCATCGTATGGAGGAGGGCCATTATGATGCGGAGATCCGGGCGCTCGGCGGCCATATCTACCGGATGCCGCAGATCAAGCCGGGCAACTACCGGCGTTACTTCCGCGAGCTGGATGCCTTCTTTGCGGTCAACCGGCAATACAAGATCGTCCACTCCCATATGAACGAAAACAGCGGCTTCGTGCTTCGCGCGGCCCGCCAAGCCGGCGTGCCTTGCCGCATTATTCACAGTCACCTCAGCGATCTGGGGCTGGATTACAAATATCCCTTCCGGCTGTATGCCCGGATGGCGATCAAGGACCATCCCAGCGACTATTTTGCGTGTTCGGAGCGTGCCGGAGAGTGGCTGTTCGGCAAGCGGGGAGGTTCGTCTTCCAAGGTGACGGTTTTGCACAACGCGGTGAATGCGGCGGATTTCCGGTACAACGAAAACGTCAGGCAAGCGGTTCGCGAGGAGCTCGGAGCCGGCGACGCCATCGTGATCGGCCACATAGGCCGATTTAACGAGCAGAAAAATCATCGCTTCCTGCTCCAGGTGTTCGAGGCCGTACATCGTCGCAACCCGAACACTTTGCTTGTGCTGGCGGGCGACGGCCATCTGCGGCAACTAATGGAGAAGGAGGCGGAGAAGCGGGGCATTGCGCATGCCGTGAGATTTCTGGGCGTGCGCGGGGATATTGCGGCCCTGCTGCAAGCTATGGATCTGTTCCTTTTCCCTTCGTTGTTCGAGGGCCTGCCCGTCGTTCTAGTCGAGGCGCAGGCCGCGGGACTTCGCTGCATCGTCTCCGACCGCATTACGAAGGAGTCGGACATTACGGGCCGGGTAAGCTTTCTCCCGCTCGAGCTGTCGCCGGAAGCATGGAGCGCCGCGGTGCTCGGCGCGAGCTACGAGCATGCCGACACTAGAAGCCAGCTTCGGGAAAGTGGTTATGACGCGGAATCCATGGCGGACTGGCTCGGTGCTTATTACAGAGCCCGCATTGGGGCGGGGGGGAAGGGTTCATGAACAAGGAGGATTTGCCGCCGCTGACCGTCTTTACGCCGACCTACAACCGCGCCTATACGCTTCACCTTTGTTACGAGAGCTTGCTGCGGCAGACATGCAAGACGTTCATCTGGCTGATCGTGGACGACGGCTCTACCGACGATACGGCGGAGCTTGTCAAGAGGTGGACCCTGGAAGCCGATTTCGAGATCTGGTACGTATACCAGGAAAATCAGGGGATGCACGGCGCGCACAACACGGCATACGAAAACATCGGGACGGAGCTGAACGTCTGCATCGACTCCGACGATTATATGGCGGACAACGCGGTAGAGACGATATTAACCTGCTGGCGGGAGCGGGGAGGAGACGAATACGCGGGCATCGTGGCGCTTGATGCGGCGACCGACGGCGCCGTCATCGGATCGCGCATGCCGGAGCATTTGACCCGTACAACGTTATCCGACCTGTACGCGAAACATGGGGTCAAGGGGGATAAAAAGCTGGTCTACCGTTCGGAGCTGACCCGTGATTGTCCGCCGTACCCGTTGTATGAGGGCGAGAAGTATTGCCCGCTGTCGTACAAATACATACTGATCGACCAGAGGGCTCCGTTGCTCGTTTTAAACGAGGTTGTCTGCATCGTCGAATACCGGGCCGACGGATCCAGCATGAACATGGTAAAGCAGTATCTTCGCAATCCGCGCGGGTTCGCTTTTTTTCGCAAGACGGCCATGCGTCATGCCCCGACCTACAAGGACCGATTCCGCGAGGCGGTGCATTATGTGTCCAGCAGCCTCATGCTGCGCAATGCCGCATTCGTCGCGGAGTCGCCGCGCAAGCTGACGACGCTATTGGCCTTGCCGCTGGGCATCGCCTTGTATATGTACATTCATCGAACGAAACGGCGCACGATCGTCTAGACGGGCTGACGGCCATTACACAGGGAAGGGAGGGTGCTGGAGAGGGATGGAGATGATATGGTTCGCGCTGCTTGCTGTATTTTTTAACGCCTTCATGGCGCGATACTTTGCCGCATCGACGGCGGACGGTCCGCTCGGCATTCGCCCTAATCGGTTCTACATGGCGCTTGGCGCGGCTTGCCTTATTCTGGTGTCGGGGCTTCGGAATAATATCGGGGATACGTATCTCTACATGCATAGCTACAGGGTGGAGGATTTCTCCTGGAGCAGCGTCCTCCAGAAGGACGATATCGGCTTCAACTTGTTCCAGATGCTGCTGAAGCAATATACGGAGGATCCGCAGCTCATGATTATGCTGACGGCGCTCGTTACGAACGCGCTGATCATCATCGTGTTCTGCCAATATTCCCGGATGATCGAGCTCAGCTTGTACGCCTACATTACGACGGGATCGTTTATCGTATCCATGAACGGCATTCGCCAATTTCTGGCTGCCGCCATCGTATTCACCGCGACTAGGGCGCTGCTGGAGGGTAAATGGAAAATTTATTTTGCCATCGTCATTTTCGCTTCCTTCTTCCACCAGAGCGCGCTTATTATGCTGCCCATCTACTTCCTGGTCAGACGCCGGGCTTGGACGCTGACGACCATGATGCTGCTTTCCTTGGGCATTCTGATCGTGGTCGGCTACAACTACTTTTCCAGCGCCTTGTTCTCCATCATCGAGAACACGCAATACTCGGGGTACCGGAGCTTCCAGGAGGGCGGCGCCAACGTGCTGCGAGTCATCGTCTTCGTCATTCCTCTGGCTATTGCGTTTCTGGGCAAGGATAAGCTGCGGCGTCTGTTCCCCGGAGGCGACGTGATCGTCAATTTATCGCTGGTAGGCGCGGTTATTATGATTATTTCGACGCAAAACTGGATTTTCGCCCGGCTTGGCATCTACTTTTCGCTTTACCAGCTCATCCTGCTCGGTTGGGTCATCAAGCTGTTCCGCGAGAAGGATCAGCGGCTCATGTACATCGCTTTTATCGGCTTCTACTTTCTATACTTTTTCTACGAGAACGTCATCATACTGGATATTCGGTACGCCAGCGACTATATCCGGTGGCCATTCTGATAGAGGTTGTTGAACCCGTACTAAAATTCGAATTCGAAGGAGGGACATGATGGATACACGGGAACAAATTCCCCGGATCATCCACTATTGCTGGTTCGGCCGCGGCGAAAAGCCGAGGAAGATTCAGACCTGCATGAACAGCTGGAAGAAACGGCTGGGCAGCGGCTACACGTTTATGGAGTGGAACGAAGACAACTTTGATCTGAATCGGTCCAAGTATGCAAAAGAAGCGTACGGAGCCCGCAAATATGCGTTCGTGAGCGATTACGTCCGGCTGCATGCGTTATACCATGTCGGCGGCATCTATCTGGATACCGATGTCGAAGTAGTGAAGACGCTGGACCCGCTGCTGACGCATGAAGCGTTTTCCGGCTTCGAGGACGAAAGCTTCCTGCAATCCGGAACGATGGGAGCGAGACCGGGACATCCGTGGATCGGCAAGCTGCTGGCGGACTATGAGCGAAGAGTGTTCCTGCTGCCGGACGGCACGTACGACATGCTTACCAACACCGCCGTCATATCGAGACTATGCACGGAGGAGGGCCTGGCGCTGAACGGCCAGTATCAGACGCTCCCCGGAGGCGTAGTTTTCTATCCGCGCCAATATTTCAGCCCTTACGACTATATTAACGGCGGCAGTTATCTGACGGAAGAGAGCTATACGATCCATCACTTCGCGCAATCCTGGCTGCCCGCCCATGTGCGGATAAAAAGCGGCGCCAAACGAATGATCAGCCGGATCGTTGGCCCCAAGGCTATTGCCAGGGTGCGCAAGCTTCTGACCTGAAGACGCGACTGCCCGGCAACACAAAGAGATAAAGGATAGAGAAGAGGGGCTATACGATGATCAAAAGAATGTTCGACTTAATCGCCGGAAGTCTTCTGTTGGCAGCCGCGCTTCTGCCGATGGCAGTTATCGCCTTGCTTGTCCGTTCGAAGCTAGGTTCCCCGGTTTTGTTCAAGCAGGAGCGTCCGGGGCTTCATGGTCGCCCCTTCCTGCTGTATAAATTTCGTACGATGACGGACGAACGGGACGGGGAAGGACAGCTGCTGTCGGATCATCTCCGGCTAACGCCGTTCGGCCTGCTGCTCCGCAAGTTGAGTCTCGACGAGCTGCCACAGTTGCTTAACGTCGTGAGAGGCGAGCTGAGCCTTGTAGGGCCGAGACCTCTGCTTATGGATTATCTGCCGCTGTATACGGAGGAGCAGGCGAAGCGCCATCTGGTGCGACCGGGGATTACGGGGTGGGCGCAGGTCAACGGACGCAACGCCGTATCGTGGGAGGAGCGTTTCGACAAGGATGTATGGTACGTAGAGAATCGTAGCTTCTGGCTGGATATGCGGATTCTGCTGCTGACGGTGAAGCGGGTGCTCCGCTCCGACGGAATCAGTAACGGCAGCCATGCGACGATGCCGGTATTCGAAGGACAAGGCCATAACCAGAAAGGATGATATCGGATGAGCCAGCAGCAACAAAGCGGAGGAAGCCGCATCTATCTGTCCTCTCCCCATATGAGCGGCAAGGAACAGGCTTATATCGACGAGGCGTTCCGGAGCAATTGGATCGCCCCGCTTGGTCCCCACATTAACGCATTCGAGCAGGAGCTTGCATCGTATGTAGGCTCCCGCGGCGCAACGGCGGTCAGCTCGGGCACGGCCGCCATCCATCTGGCCCTGCAATTGCTGGGCGTCGGCGAAGGCGATCAGGTCATATGTCCCAGCTTCACATTTATCGCGACGGCAAATCCTATTGTTTATCTTGGCGCGAAGCCGTTATTCGTCGATTCGGAGCCCGACACCTGGAATATGTCGCCGGTCGCGCTGGAGCGCGCGCTTCGGCAAACATCCGCGGCAGGCCGCCTCCCCAAAGCGGTCATCGTCGTTCATCTGTACGGGGGAATGGCGAATATGGAGCGGATCATGGAGATTTGCGACAGGTACGGCGTCCCTGTCGTCGAGGATGCGGCGGAATCGCTTGGCTCTACCTACCGGGGACGCCAGAGCGGTACATTAGGCCATTTCGGCATCTATTCCTTCAACGGCAATAAAATTATTACCACTTCCGGCGGAGGGATGTTGGTATCCGATCATACGGACGCGCTGGAGCGAGCCAAATTTCTCGCGACGCAGGCCAGAGACGCGGCCGTCCATTACCAGCACAGCGTAATGGGCTATAACTATCGGATGAGCAACGTGTTGGCCGGGATCGGCAGGGCGCAGCTGGAAGTGCTGGATCAACGCGTTCAGGCGAGGAGAGAGGTATACCGCAGATACGAGGAAGCGCTGGGAAAATACGAGGCTATCGCGTTTATGCCGGAGCCGGAGGGCACTTGCGGCAATCGCTGGCTGACGGCGCTTACTATTAAGCCTCCCGGCGCGGAGGCGATTATCGCGGGTTTGCTGGACGCTCTCGGGGAAGCCAATATCGAGGCCAGGCCATTATGGAAGCCGCTGCACCTGCAGCCGCTCTTCCGGGGAACAACCTTCTATGGACATTACGAGCAGGGAAGCTCCGTATGCGAAGAGCTCTTCCGCACTGGGATCTGTCTCCCTTCGGGCTCCAATATGAGCCCGGAGGAACAGGACCGGGTCATTGCCGTTATCGAGGACGCTGCGAGAGGGCTGCGTTCCGAGTCGACCGAAGCGGCGAGCTAGCCGGTTAAGGCGCCTGCTATCCATTCACAAATATCGTTCGCCGCTCGTGCGGGAGCGGACGGCACGGGCGGGCGTGCCATAGGCGACGGTATGGGACGCGATGTTGCGAACGACGGTTGAGCCTGCGCCGATCACGCAATGCTCGCCTACCGCGACGCCATGAATAATAGACGCGCCGATAGCGACTGCCGTATAGTCGCCGATGGCCGCGTTCCCGCCAGTGGCGGCCTTCGGCGCGAGGCTGACGAATGAGCCGATGCGGGAATCGTGTTCGATGCAGCTGCCGGCATACAAGACGGCATGCTCCCCAATCTCGGCGTCGCTTCCGACGACGGAGCCCGCCATCACGACGGAGCCCGCCCCGATGCGGGCTCCTCTTGCGACGGAAGCCGCGGGATGAACGGCGGTCACGAAAGGCAGCTCCGGCCGAATGCGGGAGATGCCTCGAACGACAAGCCCGCGAGTCCAGTTGTCGCCGATCGCCGCGATGGCTCCCCCAGCTTGGTTATTCCGGTCTGCAAGCCACGTCACATCCCCTATTACGCTATATCCGTACACCTGCTCTCCGACTGGCTTGCCTCCGTCCAACAATCCGATGATTTCGTACGCGCCTTGCCGCTCTATCGTATCGATCACGGCTTTGGCATGTCCGCCTGCCCCGAACACAATGATTCCATTCGACATTCCGTCATCCCCTTCGCTTATACGTTTTCTATGATTATGCACTAATTCTAGCATACCCTTGTTCCGGATGATCCGGAATTTTGTAGAATTATGGGCGGCGCAATTGACAGAACAACGGTCGGGTGATAATCTGTAAATGTGTTCGTTTTATAGAACAAAAATTATTTTTTGTTCGTTATTTGCGAATGAAGGAGACCGTCATGAAAATGGAAGCCGCGCTCAATACCGAAGATTTGTCACAAGAACTACGACTGCTGCTTGCCTTCCTTGAGATGGAGGAAGGCACGGAGATGAGCTTCGAGCTCTGGGAATTAATGAAAGACGCGAATTGGCATACCTTCATCGAGCTGGCGCGGCATCACCGCGTGTTCCCGACGATGAACAGGAAGCTGCAGGAACATAGGCCGATCAACGTGCCCGCCTTCGTTATCAGCATGTTCCAGCGGGACTACTACCGGAATACGATTACGATGCTCGCGTTGAGCGGCGAGATGGAGCGGCTTTCCTCGTTGTTCGAGAATCGCGGCATTCGCGCTTTGTTTCTAAAGGGGCCTGTAATCGCGGCCGACTTGTATGGCGATGTTTCTCTGCGGACGTCCTGTGATCTTGACGTGCTGGTGCCGCTGGAAAACCTCCAGGCAGCTGAGGAGCTTCTCGTGTCGCTGGGCTACGAGAAGGATGACTACATTACAAGCGTGCTGAACGACTGGAAGTGGAGACACCACCATATCACCTTTCTGCATCCCCGTAAGGGGATCAAGGTAGAGGTGCACTGGCGGCTTAACCCATCTCCGTCCAAGGAGCCCGGCTTCGAAGAGCTGTGGAGCAGGAAACGTCAGAGCTCGCTTATCAGCAGACCGATCTACTATCTCGGCAGGGAGGATCTGTTCTTGTTTCTCGTCTCCCACGGAGCCCGTCATGGCTGGTCAAGGCTTCGCTGGCTGCTGGATATCAAGCAGCTGATGAATCAGCGGATCGACTGGCCCAGGCTGACATCCCATCTGCGCAAGCATCAGATGCTCCATATCGGAGGGCAGGCGCTGTTTCTTGCGGCGAAGCTGCTCGCTGCGCCGCTTCGCGAGGAGATGAAGCCGCTTCTGACGTCCCGCAAGGCGGGATGGTTGGCCGAGGACACGATGTTTTATATGCGTCGAACCGTTAATCTGCATACGCCGCCCGTACCCAAGGAGGTCGAGCGTTATCATAAACAATATTTGTTCGGACTGCTGACCATGCGTCAGAAATGCCTGTATGTGCTGAGCGTCATGCATCCCTTCTACGAGGACACGGAAACTTTGCCGTTGCCGCAGAAGCTTCACTTCCTATATTTCGGCCTGCGTCCGTTTTTGTGGTTGTGGAGGAAGGCGAAGGGCGCCAGGGAACAGAAAACATGAAGACTGGATTGGAGGAGGAGCGGCGTGGGCAAGGTGTTGATTGCTTCGTACGACATGGAGGTTGGAGGCGTAGAACGCAGTCTTGCGGGATTGCTTAATGAGTTCGATTACGATCGCTATCAGGTCGATGTGATGCTGTATCGTCATCGCGGCGATTTCATGGGTTTGCTTAATCGAAGGGCCAATCTGCTGGCCGAGAGTCCGGCATACGCAACGTTCCGATCATCCATAATGGCGACGGTGAGGTCGGGGAAGCTGGGGCTGGGCATGGCCCGTGTGTTGGCCAAGGCGGTTGCGTCCGTTACGGGGGCGAGACAGGGGCTGACGGAGCCCGGGTACTTGCAAATGCAGCTGACTTGGAAGTATGCGTTGCCATTCCTGCCGAATCAGCAAGGCGAATACGATGCCGCGATCAGTTATCTGTGGCCTCATTATTACGTAGCGGATAAAGTATCGGCTAAGCGCAAGCTGGCTTGGATTCATACAGACTATTCGACTGTCGAGACCAATGTGGAGCAGGATCTGGTCATGTGGCGCAAGTTTGATGCTATCGTCGCAGTATCGGAGGCATGCAAGGAGTCGTTTCTAAGCAAGTACGGAGAGCTGAGGAGCCGGGTACGCGTCATCGAAAATATCGTATCGCTGGAATCAGTGCGTACGCTCGCCGGGGAGATCGAAGGGACGGGTGCCGAAGCCATGCTTGCGGACTCCAGGTTCAAGCTGCTGACTGTAGCGCGATTATCCCATGCCAAAGGGATTGATCAGGCTGTGCAAGCACTGAAGCTGCTTGCGGATCGCGGCATGCGGGATATCGTCTGGTACATCGTCGGTTATGGGGGCGACGAAGACTCTATTCGCGAGCTGATCCGGCAGAATGGACTGCAAAATTCATTTGTTCTTCTCGGTAAGCAGCTTAATCCTTATCCGTTCATGGCAGCTTGCGATCTATATGTGCAGCCTTCCCGCTACGAGGGCAAGGCCGTTACGGTTACGGAAGCCCAGATGCTCGGCAAACCCGTGATAATTACTCGTTATTCCACGGCGGCAAGCCAGGTGAATGACGGGTATGACGGATATATCGCGGAGCTGTCTGCGGAAGGGATCGCGGACGGCATCGAGCATCTGTATCGGAATGATGGGCTGCGAGCCGATCTGAGCGAGTATTGCCGTACACAAAATTACAGTTGCGGCGAGCAATTAGAGCAGCTCTACGAACTGATCGGCGACAGAACGGAGTGGAGGGGGTCGGCTTGACTTCGATTGCAAAAGTATCGTCTAACGAGGCAAGACCTTTTCCTTTAAAAATAACTGTCGTTATACCAGTTTATAATGCGGAACAATATTTGACGGAGTGCGTGCAGTCGCTTATCAAACAGACATTGCAGGAATGCGAGTTCATTTTCGTCGACGATGGGTCGAGTGATGGAAGCCGGACGATCCTGGAGCGTTACCGGAGGGAAGACGATCGCATTCGAGTTATTTATCAAGAGAACAGAGGCGTCAGTGCCGCACGAAATGTCGGTATCTCCGTGGCAAAAGGCGAATATATCGGGTTTGTGGACGCAGACGATTGGGTGAAACCTGAGATGTTCGAGGTGATGTTTGAAGCCGCTGTTTCCTCGCGTAGCGACATCGTTGTTAGCGATTATGAAAGCCAGATTGGAGAGCGCAAGGGATGTTCACGTCACGAATTCCCGGCAGATAGAAGGCTGGATCGGACATACATAAAGAAGGAAGTAATGCCGTTGTTTATGATGGGCTGGTCCATGAACACGGTATGGAACAAATTGTTCCGAAAGCAATTAATCTATCGGCACGACATCTCCTTTCGCAAGGGAATGACGCTTGGAGAAGATAAAGTGTTTGCGATGGAGTTGTTCGCGGTCGCCGACTCCATGATTTATTTAAATTATGTCGGCTATCACTATCGTGAAGTATACGGCAGCGCCACCAGAAATTTGGCAAAGATGGACTACTTTGCACATGCAATTGAGGTGTACGAGGAGAAGTATCCGCAAGCTTACGAGAAGCTTGTGGAGCCAGGCGAACTGACGCGATTGAAGTCAATCGAATTTATTAAGGCGATTATTTCCTATGTCCATCTCTATTATGAGCCGGCCAACGGGTTGAGCCTAAGGCAAAAGATAGGTTCGGTCAAAGAAATGCTCGCGCATCCTGCCGTCCGCGCCTCGCTCCCGGCATATGCCGATCATCGGCAAAATGCCGGCAGGTACGAGCAATGGATTTTACGAATGATGAATATGCAATCGGCATTGGGATTATATGGTCTGACCGCGTACAGCAGATTTCGAAACGATACGAACACGGGAGGTTAAGAAATGAAAATTATGATGTTTGCGCATGGCGGGAGCCAGAATCGCGGCTGCGAGGCGATTGTGCGGTCAACCACAAATCTGATCAAAGACCAAATTGGAGGATCGAAGGTCTATCTGGCTTCCGGCAAGCCTGATACGGATGAAATCATTGGCCGATTGGATGGCATATTTGACGGTTCGGCTTCCACCATTGACAAGTATTCAATGGAATGGTTCTTATCTCTCCTTCAGAACAAATTATTCCAGAGGGAATCTTATGCACTTGGGAAAATTGAGGCTAAAACGATCAGCCGCATAGCGGAAATGGATGTGGTCATGTCCATAGGCGGCGATAATTATTGTTATGGCGAGCAGCCGGGCTGGTACGAAATCGACAGAAGGGTGAAGCTTAAAGGGAAAAAGTTAGTCCTGTGGGGTTGCTCGATCGGAGAAGAGGACATGTCTGCGGAGAAGCTGGAGGACTTGCAACGATTTGATTTAATCGTAGCCAGGGAATCGTTGACCTACCAGATGCTCAAAGAAAAGGGACTCACGCAAGTTAAGCTTGCGGCCGATCCGGCGTTTACTATGGAGCAGATACAATTGCCGCTTCCTCCAGGCTGGCAAGAGGGCAATACGATCGGCCTGAATTTCAGTCCCTTGGTCTGGAAGCTGAATGAACAGTCCAGGCTCTCTGTCATGCAGCTGATCGAGCATATTCTGGATACGACCGATATGACAATTGCTTTTACCCCCCACGTCATCTATGAGGGAAATAACGATTATGAGGTGCTTCATTCCTATTATGAACAATTCCGATCTAGTGGAAGAGTGCTGTTATTGCCAGATAATCTGACCGCCATACAGTACAAAGGCTATATTGCACGCATGCGATTTTTTATCGGAGCAAGGACTCATGCGACGATTGCGGCTTATTCCAATCATGTGCCGACCATGGTGCTAGGTTACAGTGTGAAGTCAAAGGGGATCGCCAAAGATATATTCGGCGAAGAGAAGCTAGTGCTCCACCTCAAGGAACTGTCCGATTTCAACAAGCTGAAAGCGGGATTTGCGGAGTTGCTAAGAGATGAACATGTAATCAGGCAACAACTGGTCAACGCGATGCCGGGCGTTAGGCAGCGTTCTTTGCAGGCCGTCGATTATTTACGAGAGTTAGGATAAGGCGATGAAGAAGAAACTATTGTTTGTTATACCCAGTCTGGCTGCAGGCGGTGGAGAACGCAGTCTCGTGAATCTGTTGTCACAGATCGATTATTCGAAGTTCGATGTTGACGTGTTTTTGTTCCATCAGGAAGGAATGTTTCTCGAACATCTTCCTGAGCAAGTGAGTCTATTGCCGCATCCTATCAATTACCGAAGGTTTATCCTTCCTCTCTCTCAATCGCTTGCGGCTTTTTTGAGCAGGGGCCAGTTTCGACTCGCTTATCGGCGGTTAAGGTATGCCATGATACATCGTACTCCCTTAAGCGTTGGGGAAAGAGAGCAGAAAGCATGGAAACACATGGCGGAAACGTTGCAAGGCTTCACCGGCGTTTATGATACGGCAATCGGATTCCTGGAGAAAACATCCATCTATATGTGCGTGGATCATATTCGAGCCAACTCGAAAATCGGCTGGATTCACAATGATTATTTAAAATTGGAGACGAACGCCGCATTCGACCAACGATACTTCAGGCGATTAAATCATATCGTAACGGTGTCAGACGAATGTGCGGCAACCTTAAAAAGCGTCTTCTCCGAACAAAGCAACAAAGTTAGTATTATTCATAACATCGTGTCGCCAAACATAATATGCCGACTGGCGCAACATGTGCAGCAGGATTTGTTCGAGCGACGGGATCAGGAGACGGTCATCTTAACGATTGGAAGACTCCATTCCCAAAAGGGACTGGAGCTTGCCGTAGAAGCCTGCCGGATCTTGCTGGACAGGGGACTATCCATTCAATGGAACGTGATTGGGGAGGGAGAGGAGAGAGAGAGCCTGAACCGACTAATAGATCGTTTCCGATTAGGTCAATCGTTCCGTCTGCTCGGTTTACGCTCTAATCCGTACCCCTATCTTCATCAAGCTGATATTTACGTGCAGACTTCCAGATTCGAGGGTAAATCGATTGCGATCGACGAAGCGAAAATATTAAATAAGCCGATTGTGGTCACGAATTTCAGCACGGCCAAGGATCAGATCCGGCATGATGTCGACGGCTTGATCGTTGGGATGAATGCGGAAAGTATAGCTGACGGAATTATGCGATTGATCGAGAACAAGGAGCTGCGAAATCGCTTGTCTCAAGCGTTGTCCGGCATGGAGCTGGGAACGGAGGACGAGATTAAAAAGCTTTATCAGCTTCTTGCTTGATTGAGGAGGACACGCGTGAGAACAAAAGTATTATTTGTCATGAATAATTTGCAATGCGGAGGAGCAGAAAAGTCGCTTGTATCGTTGCTTAACACCATCGATCACTCCAGATTTCAAGTGGATTTGCTGCTGTTTAAGCGGGAAGGCATGTTTATGAAGCAACTACCTCCCGAAGTCAAGCTAATTGATGTTATGCCGGGCTATCAGTTATTTGATATGCCGATCAGCCAGGCACTCCGGGCATGTCTGCGGGATCGGCAGTACCGGATAGCTTTGGCGCGCATTCGGGCGGGACTTTTATTCCGTGGAAATGATAATGCGGCAAGGAAAGAGCAACGCTTGTGGAAACATCTTTCCCTGGCTCTTCCCAATGTCAGGGAGCCGTATGATGCGGCGATCGGTTTTTTGGAAAAAACGCCCGTATACTTTTGCCTGGACAAGGTGGAAGCAAAGGTGAAACTTGGATTCATACATAACGATTACGAAAAGCTAGGTATGGATCCCACCCTAGACGTTCGCTATTTCCACAAGCTCGACTATCTAGTAACAGTCTCAGACACATGTTCTGAAGTTCTTATGCGTTTATTTCCCGAGCAGACTGGAAAGGTAAAGGTCATTCAGAACGTCGTATCCCCAGCGCTGATCCGCGCGTTAGCAGGACAGAACGATTCGATAGGGGCGCTAGATGAAAGGATTACGATCGTGTCAGTTGGTAGATTGACAGCACAAAAAGGATTTGATTTGGCTGTGCATGCATGTCGCTTGCTCCGGGATCGTGGTTATCGTGTTCAGTGGAATGTTATTGGGGAGGGAGAAGAACGTCAGGAGCTGGAAAGAATGATCGAGAGGATGTCACTACAAGATCACTTTCACTTGTTGGGTCCCAAGGAAAATCCGTATACGTTCATCAGCCAGGCGGATCTCTACGTGCAGCCCTCTCGTTTCGAAGGGAAAGCGATAGCGATTGATGAAGCGAAGATTCTAGGCAAGCCGATTGTCGTGACGAACTTCTCCACTGCTTCTGATCAAATCCGGCATGGTCACAACGGTTGGATCACAGGCATGAGCGCAATTGAGCTTGCAGAAGGCATCGCGGAAGTGCTGGGCAATGAGGACTTAAAGCAATCATTTACACAAAGACTCTCAGAAGAAAACTTGGGCACGGAGGCGGAAATAGAGAAGTTGTACGAACTGCTGACCTAATCGTTAGCATATGTACGTTCTTCAATTAAGGCGGTGTGCAGATGAGCAAGAAGCTATTGCATTTTGTTCGTGCGAGATGGCGGAAATGGCTGCTTGAGGAACTGTGGATGGAGGATTACATCCGGGCTGGGATGAAGGTGGGCGAAGGTTGCTCGATACAGCCGGGCGTCGTTTTCGATTATTCGCATTGCTGGCTCATACGGATCGGCAATCATGTGACAATCGCTCCCGAAGCTTACTTGCTGGCGCATGATGCAAGCAGCAAACCGGCGGTCGGTTCTACACGGATCGGTACGGTCATAATTGAGGACTACGCTTTCATCGGCGCACGCGCAATCATTATGCCCGGCGTATCCGTCGGAAGAGAAGCGATCGTGGCGGCGGGAAGCGTGGTGACGAAGTCCGTACAGGCGCGAACCATCGTGGCGGGCAACCCGGCAAAGCCGATCGGCAGCGTCGAGGAATACGCAGGGAAGCTCGGCCTGTTGACGGAGACGGCCATCTTCTACGACGTCTCATATACCTTGGGAGGACGGATTACCGCCGGAAAAAAAGAAGAGATGTTCCGCGTTTTGGCTGAGGGCACGAACGCCGGATTTGTCAAATGAAGCAAGCGGAAGGAAGGAGATCCCACTTTGATTCAGTTTTTAGCTCTCGCCGTTGTGGCGCTCTGTTTGGCCGTTGCGCTGATCGACGGCATACCCATTGCACGAGATTGGCTGGGCCGCATTCATATCGGCCGTTACGGCAGCCGCCGGGACTGGAAAGGCGCGATCACGTCAACGGGCATGCGATGGCTGGGGCGGACGCCGACGATTAAGGTGACGGACAATACGCGGCTGATCGTCATCGACATGCTCAAGGGAAACTATAGCCGCAGCGCGATCCAGCATTGGCAAGAAGCCGCTTTATTGTTGGGACTAGCGGAATATAGAAGCTGCGGCGGAGGAGACGAAACCCTCGATCGGAGGGCGAAGCGCTTTTACAAGGAGAAGTTTCGTTCAGATGGTCATTGGCGGGAAACTCCCCAACATGTGGATGCCGGTATTTTGGCTTACGGGGTCATGAAGCTGGCAGGAAACGAGGTCGATCGCTTCAAGCCCGCCCTGGATGAGGTATGGCAGTTGATTCGCACTCATGTCGGGAGCGACGGTACCGTGAAGTACAGGTTGTCGATGCCGCATTATCGTTATGTGGATACGATCGGCTTTATCTGTCCGTTTTTGATCGCCTATGGCACGCGGTATGGGATTCAGGAGTGCGTGGAGCTGGCGGTTCGCCAATTGCGGCAATACGAAAACAACGGCATGCTGGAAGGACATTATATTCCAAGCCATGCCTATCATGTGGAGCAGAGTATGCCTGCCGGTCTGTACGGCTGGGGCAGAGGGCTCGGCTGGTTTGCGATCGGCCTCATCGATGCGTGGTCGGAGCTGCCCGACAACTCGAGCTATAGAGATGAGCTGACTGGCATGGTGAACCGTTACGCGGCTGCCGTGCTTGCCTTCCAGCGCAAGAACGGCAGCTGGAGCTGGTCGGTCAATCGAGAAGAAGCGAGAGCGGACTCCTCCGCAACTGCAACGCTCGGCTGGTTTCTGCATCAAGCGGCTTCTATACCGGAATTGCAGGATCGCTGCAGTAAAGGGGCGGAGCGTGCAGCCGGTTATTTGATGGGGGTGACGCGGCGTGGAGGCGAGGTTGATTTCTCCCAGGGAGATACGAAGGACATCGGCGTATATTCTTCTCTGTTCGGCATACTGCCCTTCACGCAGGGGTTCGCTATCAGGCTTGCTTGCGCCATGAAGTTATGAGAACAAAGCATACGCTGCTTAATATCTCCGCGGGACTTGCCAATCAACTCATCATTACGCTGCTTGGCTTCGTGTCCAGAACGGTGTTCATCCATAGTCTGGGCATCGACTACCTGGGCGTTAATGCCTTGTTTACGAGCGTATTGGCGATGTTGTCGCTTGCAGAGGCGGGAATCGGCTCCAGCATCGTATTCAACTTGTATAAGCCTGTCGCGGAGAAGAATCGCCTGCAGATATTGGCCTTGATGAAGCTATACCGCAATACGTACCGTATCATCGCACTCGTTGTGACGGCGCTGGGACTTGCGGTGCTGCCGTTCCTCGACCTGATCGTCAAGGGAGCCGACGTGCCGCATATCGAGCTTGTTTATCTCATTTTCCTGGTCAATACGGCGGTTCCGTATTTGTTCGTCTATAAGCATTCCTATCTGAACGTCAATCAGAAGAACTATATCGTTACGGCCGTCTTCTCGATTTCGTCCATTATTTCGACGGTTATCCGCATCGCCATTTTGTATTATACGGAAAATTATTTATTGTATCTGGCGGTCGACACGGTCATTACGATCGCGACTTCCATCATTTTGACGGTTATCGTGAACCGAAAGTATCCTTATCTGAAGTTCGGCAAGGCCGATACGCTGGATCCTGAGACCAAACGGAATTTCCTTCGCAATATGAAGGCGATCTTTATCCAAAATGTCGGGTCTTATTTCATATTCGGGGTCGAGAGTATTCTGATCTCAACCTTCATCAGCATTGCCGCGGTGGGGCTGTATGCCAACTATAAGATGCTTATCGATATAAGCCGGACATTCGTCAATCAAATATTCAGCAATATGTATCATAGTGTCGGCAATTTGGTAGCGAAGGAGAGCGCCGACAAAATCTACGAGGTATACAAAGCGACGATGCTGTTGAACTTTTGGTTATATTCGATGCTCGGCATCGGTATGTTTTTGTTGCTGGGGCCTTTCATTCGACAATGGCTGGGAGACTCCTTCTTGTTGTCGGGAGCAGTCGTGCCCGTGCTTGTCGCCGCATTTTATGAACGGGGCATGCGCAATTCCATTACGACGGTAAAGACGACGGCTGGCATCTTTCACGAGGATCGTTACGCGCCTTTGCTGCAGGCAGCCATTAATCTTGGCGCTTGTCTACTGCTGGTGCGCGAGTTGGGACTCGGGGGCATATTTTTAGGAGGGTTGCTTAGCGCCATCGCGGTGCCGTTCTGGACAACGCCCTATCTGGTATACAAAAAGGTGTTTGGGAAACCTCTGCTTCATTATTTCTTAACGTATTTTGCCTATACGGGAGCGGGGTTGTTGGCATTGATCGTCGCTTATACCGTCTGCCAATTATGGGCGACAGACACGATAGCTGCTTTACTGTTGCAGATAGCGGCTTGTTTGATCATTGTAAACTCGTTGTACGTCGTATTGTTCCATCGGACAGAGCCGTTCCGGTACTTGCGCGGGGTTGCAGTCATGCTGCTAATTAAGCTGCATCGATCTGGAAGAGGTTTAATCGGAAGAAAACGTGAACTGCAGACAAATGCAGATCATCGCAATTAGCGCTTTGTGCCAGATATCGGAATAAAGGCCCTTGATCGTTCCATCGGGACGATCAAGGGCTGTACTATTAAATAATAGTGGCGCAGATTTGGTTCCAGTATAAGTTGTCTTTGTCCAGGTTTTCAACGACGACACTACCGTTGGATACTTCATTTACATATTTTCCTTCTATTTTAATTTGGCTTGGTGCTCCGCGCTTCATCCATTCATACTCCAGATCAACGTGTCCGATATCGATTGCCGAATATCCTGCAAGTCCCAGATCATAGGCGAGAACAGTAGCCGTTGGACCTAAAGCGATTAATACAAGCACATTTCTATCGAATTTTTTTATAGTATCAAGAATCTGTTCGTATTTCGAAAAAGCATTTTCAGATGGGCATAATATTCTGGTTATTTTTTCTGTATTGTCAAATAAATCATTCCCGACCCCCAGCCGGCTTTTTTCTCCTTCTACAATTAAGATGGATTTGTCCTGCCAAATGCGTTTCAATAACAAACTATTTTGTTTACTCTTGTCTTTGTCGCGATAAGGTATATAGAACCGACTTATTGCTGTATTCAAGTAGGTACGATTTCGCCTAATAGATCGATACCATTGGAATCTGTAATTGGATAAGTGATCTTGCCAAAATGATTGATTTTCTGCAGTCCGCAAGCTCAACCGTTTCGTTGAAAATACATCAGGTAAACCAATTTCAATTCCCCTCTCGTCGGAGGACAGTATTTGTTTGAGTCTGCTTGCCAGAAGCGGATTAGCTTCCTGGTACCTGATCCCTCCCCCCAATAAACACATTAGCTCGCCATCGCCAAATCGACATACGGCTTTTTTGTCGCGGATGATGGCCAACAGCGATTTTTCTACGGATAATACTTTTGGAGCGGGCCAAATAAACTTCAAAATGAATTGGTTAACTAACTTAAATGAGAAATCAATGATGGCTATAACGGCTTTCTTCATTTTCTTTTCTCCCTTGCGTTTTAGATGGATCGAGGTCTATGTTGCAAATCTATTATAGTTCATTATAACGAACGATTCAATCCTTAGGTCTTAATATAATTCAGTCTATTATTGGGTAATTATTATTTTTATCCTATATTTGTTCTTTATAAGGCACAAAAGTGGAAACCTATGCTATGATGTTATTTAATGAATGTTTTAATTCATAGGTGATGTCTGGAGGTGACAGCCCATTGAGTCTGATTAGCGTCATTATTCCGATTTATAACGCCGAAAGTCAGTTGAGCCAATGTTTGGAATCCGTACTTGGGCAATCGGAGACATCCTTAGAGGTTATTCTGGTCAATGACGGATCGACGGACGGCAGTCTTGCAATATGCCGGCGTTATGCGTCAAAGGATAAGCGCATTCGACTTGTCGACCAAGCGAGGGGTGGTAGCATAGCTGCCAGGCGGAGGGGATTGGAGGTGGCTACCGCTCCGTACGTCACGTTCGTTGACGCTGACGATTGGCTGGCGCCTATGATGCTGGAGAAACTGATGAGGACTGCCCGCAGACACGACGCGGACATCACCGTTTGCAATACGTATAAGGTGCTCGGGAGTTCTGCTCTCTTTAAGCGAATGAATAAGAGTTCTTATTTCCGGGAGGCTGAGACTCTATATTTGGGGGAGACGATCCGTTCAGAACTCGTCATTTCGTTTCTGCATGGACATTCTTTCCCGGCTTTTCTGCATGGGAAGTTATACCGGAGGCAGCTCGCCGCAAGCGGAGGAATACATTTAGACAAACTTCGATTTTTCGGGGACGACCTGTACTATAATCTGGAAATGTTTTTGCTCGCACGTTCAGTAGCTGTAATATCCCAACCCTTGTATTATTACAGAGCAGGCGGATTAACGAGCCGGTACATGCCGGAGCTGCTGCATGATGCGGTTGCCGGCTATCAGATTCAACAGTCGATCATCGAACAGTATTTTGCCATCAATGAGAGAGACCAACATTGCGTCGGGAGCAATCTGATGTTATTGAACACGCTTAGAACCTACTTGCGAAAGATGTTCGAGGGCGGACTGAGCCGTGAAGAACGTTTGGCTTCGATCAAGGAGATGTGTCGGCATCCTGAAGTGATCGATTGTGTCAATCATGAGCCGACCGCCAGATTGTGCAGAATTGATTTTGTTGAGGCAGTACGAAGGCTCGATTATGATTTTTTAGAGAAGGAAGGACGCAGACAATATATTAGAAGCTGGTTGCGAAGCCGAACGATTTTTGTTGTTTCTGTGGTTGGTTCCATGAAGTTATTTTATAATTTTAGCAAGAAAAAAGAAAAGGTGACTTTGTATTAGCTAGTTTCACCTCATAAATCGATTAAGTCAGGCGTGCATAGGGAGCACGCCTTTTCTATTTAGGTTTGGCGGTTTTTAGTCATCATATACGCCTCCGTGTGTGTTAATATAACGTTAATACTGTAAAACGATAAGGTGGTTCGGATTCCCTTGAATGTGAAATCCCGAAAAAACAACGTGTTCAAACGCTTCATGGTTTCTTTTCTATTCATGTTAATCATCCCGATCGTGCTGTCCAGTTTTACCTACTACGAAGCGGTTCAAATCGTAGAGACTCAGTCCCGAGAAGCTAAGCTAAGCATATTGGAACAAGTCCGGGATGTGCTCGATAATCAATGGGCCGATATGGACGAAGCAGCTATTAAACTATCCTTCGATTCACGTCTGATGGGGCTATATCATCTACGAGCGCCGCTTGGCAATTCTCCGGAGCTCTTCGATATTTGGAATTATTATAAAGACTTTCATTCTTCAGCGCTTACAGGCAGCGCATACTCCAATACTTTTTTCGTGGTACTAAAAAATAGCGATCTCGTGTTCTCCAAAGCTCAAATGAGCGACTCATCAAAGGCATTCTATCAAGACGAGTTTCAATACGAAGGCATGTCGTACGAGGAGTGGCGCGAGCTCCTGTACGGTAAGCCGCACTTTCGAGAGATACTTCCTTCAAGGATGGTACGGACGAACGGCGAAGAGAAATCCGGCATCACTTACATGACGTCTCTTCCAATCGGCAAAAACCAAGAGGTGCAAGCCGTGGTTGTATTCGCTGTTGAGGACAAAGATATTTTGAAACTAGTCGGAATCGACGATGCTGATCATACGAACGGCCAGACTTTCGCGATCCTGGATGACAAAGGAGAGGTTGTCACGGCAAGTGCGGATGCGCCTATTCCAGCAGAAATTCGTAATGCGCCTGATCAGAACGGATTTTTGCATGCAAAAATAGGCGGAGAAGATCATCTCTTTATCTATACGCGTTCGGCTTACAACAACTGGATGTACGTTGTGTCTTTGCCGATCGAGCAAGTGATGGGCAATGTCAAATACATCCGCACCATCGCACTGTCCGTCGCAGCAGGGACGCTCATCGTCGGGACGATCATTTCCATGTGGATGGCATATCGGCACTCTAAACCATGGAAAGAAATTGTCGCAGTCCTCAGAGCGTTCTGGGCTAACGACCAGCCGGGCGGCAAGCCCGAGCAGTCTGAGAAGCCTAATGAGGTCGATTATTTACAGACAAGCATTACCCGGTTAATCGATAATAATCAATCGCTGCAACAAATGCTGCAGCGACAAGCGGATACGCTCAAGAACGTTTTCATCGAGCGCCTGTTCAAGGGCGAATTTGAGGACCGCGTACAGATGCATGCTATGCTGGTTCATGCTGGTCTGAAAACGCAAGGGAACGGTTTTGTCATCGTTGTGCTCCATATTTATAAAAATAACGAAATGCTCAATGCAGAGAGTCTGGAAGAGCTAAGCATCCTCCGGGCGTTGATTGAGGGAATCATTGATGATTATCTTCAAGACAGAGGCTACATTCACACCATGCATGAGAATGAGCTCGCCATCTTGGTTCGATCTGACGCTGCGGAAAAAGAAGCCTTTAGAAGCGATCTGCAAGACTTATTCCGTCAAATTAACCGGAATATCAAAGAGCAGTATTTGATCGTACCGATGATTGGCATTGGCAGCATCTACGAAGATCTGCTGGACGTACACTATTCTTACCAAGAAGCGAAGTTGGCTGTCACTAACAGCCATGCAACGGACAGTGATGAGACTGCCATCGCTTGGTATGCCCAGATGGCCCAGGAGCAGACCGGATATTATTATCCGACGGAAACGGAGATTCGTCTAATGAATGTCATTAAGGCGGGAAACTCCACAGAGCTCGGTCACATTTTGCAGCATCTGTACAATGAGAACTTTTTGAACCGAACGTTGTCCATAAGCATGAAGCAGCATCTATACAGCGAGTTGCGGGCTACGGAGCTTAAGCTGGAGGATGAGCTCGGACAGCATGTTCTCGCCGAGGAGAATGATCCTGGTTTCGGACAATACATCACAGGCAACGAGCAAGTGTTGCGAGATATTTTTCTTCAATTCCATTACCTTTGCCGCACGAACGAGCGGAACAAGAAAAGCAGAAATACGCATCTTCTGGATCAAATCATGGCTTACATTAACGATCACTTTCAGAATCCAAACATTAACTTATACGCGATTGCTTCTCATTTTAATTTATCGGAGTCCTACTTGTCCCAGTTTTTCAAAGAGCAATCTGGGGAAACATTCAGTTCATATCTGGAAAATCTCCGCATTTCGCTTGCGTGCCGATTAATAGAACAGGGTTCATTATCCATTGACAATATTGCGGTGCAAGCAGGTTATAATAGCACGCATTCGTTCCGCAGGGCGTTCAAAAGGACGATGGGAGTATCTCCATCGTCCTTTAAGGAAATGAAAGGTTAGCTGTTATTCGCCTTGTTGTAGGCATCCGTACGCAGCTTCACAACTTCCGCCAGTCCGGCTTTGTTCGCAGCGTCCATGAATTTTTTCCAGTCCGCGTCATTGGACGGGTCGAGCGCATCCGTAATGAATTTCAGCCAGTATTCGTCCCGCACACCGTTCAGTGTCGTTTCAAGCCCAAGCAGTTTCTTGCGATCGGCGTCGCTTAATTGGAGGATTGGTTCGATTGGTCCGTAATAGTTAGGCTTGGTTGGGATGACCTCGCTCATCTCCAACTTCGTTTTGTTGAAGGTTTGGTCGAAGTCTTTATAAGGTCTAATAAAACCGCCTAATCCGATTCCCCCGATATTGATGCCGTAGTTCGCCAGTTTGTTGCCCTCCGCCTGAGTAGGCGTGCTCATCGTTGGTAAGAAAGTGGGGGTACCTTCCTTCATTTCGTACGTAACCCCTTCCTTGCCGTACGTATACCAGAGCTGCCCTTCATCCGAAATGGCCCAATTCAAGTAATCAAGCAGACGGTCAACTTTCTCCTGGCTTATACCTTGCTTAATAGCCGGTCCCCAGAAGGAATAATACGATTCTTTTTTGTAGATTGTCTTGTTCGGGTCATTGGTCGGATGGTCGAAATTTTCGACCCACGCCCATTTGACGTCGGGAGCGGCAGTCTTTTGCTGTCCTTCCATAAAGGATGGGTCGTTGATCGTTTGTGCAATGACGTGATTGCCTTGCGCAATCAGTTTGTTCGTCTGGTCGGATGTAGCTGTCGCGAAATCCTTCATTAGTAAGCCATTCGTATACATTTTGTTTAAAAATATAAGAAGGTCGCGGCTTTGGTCGCCAGCAAGCGGATAGGCATAGAATTGTTTGGTCATAGGGTCCACGTAGGAGTTCCAGGTTAGCAGTAGGTCAGGGAATCCGAACATTTGGAAGAACGTGCTGACAGCCCACAGCGGCGACGAAGAATTCCCTGGCGATACGAATGGAATTAGACCCGTTTTGTCTTTAATCGTTGTGAGGGTTTCGATCATTTCATCCGGCGTTTTCGGAAACTCCAATTCATATTTGTCAAATAGATCCTTGCGATATTGCCATGCGTTCTGTACTGGAATCGTCCGCTTGTTAGGTAAGAAATACAGCTTGCCATCGGAGAAGCGCGTCGACTTGAATACAGTATCCCATTCCTCGTCGCTCCAAATTTTCAGGTAGTTAGGAAGTTTTTCCTTGATTTCGTCCATTTCGAACGGGCGTAGATACCCCGCTGACATCCATTCGATCGATTTCCATTGATCTCGGGAGTAGGGGATGAACTCAGGACCGTCTCCAGTGGAGAACAGAAGTGTCGTCTTAGTCGGCCAGTCGTTGCGGCTATAGTCCTCTGCTTTGAAAACAAGGTTGAATTTCTCTTTCAGCATCTTCGCTTCCAAATCATCTATGACATTCGAGGTATCCAATATCGCTCTGGACACGGTAATCGTCAGTTCCTTGTCGTATTTGCCATTGGATGCGGTAGCTTCGGCAGTCGGCGATGTTGGCGGTGCGTCGTTGTTCTTGGCACAGCCGACGACAAGCGAAAGAGACAGGATCAAGGTTAGCGCGAACGTAAATGACTTTCTTTTCATGTTTACTCCCCCTAGGCTTCGTGAGTTATGAATGTTCAACCTTTTAACGAACCAATCATGACGCCTTTGACAAAATATTTTTGAATGAATGGATACAGGATCATCATCGGCCCTATGGACACGAACAGCGTGGCGTATTTTATCGACGTTATATCGGTAGAAGCCATCTCGTTGGCCGATACCTCGCCCGCCTTAATCGATTGCATGAGCAGCTCCGAGCGGATGATGATCGATCTCAAAACCATTTGCAACGGATATTTATCCGTATCTTTCAAGTAAAGCAACGAGGAGAACCAAGCATTCCAATAGTTTACCGCATAGAAGAGGCCGATCGTAACCAACGCCGCCATCGATAAAGGCAGTGTGATGCGGAAGAAAATAACCAAATCGTTGGCTCCGTCTAAGTAAGCGGATTCATTTAATTCTTCAGGAACCGCTTGGAAGTATGACCTCATAATAATAAGATAATACGTCGATACTGCCGTTGGCAAAACAATTGCCCAGATTGTGTCGTACATTCCCAAGTTTTTCACCAGTAAGAAGTTGCTAATCATTCCGCCGTTGAAAAACATCGTGATTAGAATGAACACCATGTAGAATCGTCGCAGCGTCAGCTTTTTTCGCGAAAGGGCGTAAGCGAGCGAAGTCGTTAGCAGCATACTGATGGCGGTTCCCAGCGTCGTATAGATGACGGAATTTAGAAAAGAGTGAGGAACGGTTTGGGCTTCCCAGATGAGAAGGTATGCTTTTAATGTAAAATCAACCGGGAACAACGATACTTTGCCCATGTTGAAAGCTGTCGGGCTGCTCAGAGAAGCGGACAGCACATAAAGAACGGGGTATATCGTTGCGATTAGAACCACAATCATGACAGCATGAACGACGATGTCCAACAATTTAGACGATAGCGATTGATCTCGGATCATTGAATCACCCCCTTTACGTTTAGAATAAGCTGTTGTCTGTCGTTTTCTTAACGAACCAGTTGGCGGTCAGCAGCAGCGCGATATTAATAAGCGAGTTAAAAAATCCAACCGCCGTAGCGAAGCTGTATTCGCCGAACTCAAGGCCGCGCCGGTACACGAATGTGCTGATCACATCCGATACTTCGTATGTGACGGGAGACTGCATGAGCAACACCTTGTCGGCCCCTAGCGACATCATTTTACCAATCTGGAGCAGCAGCATGATCATGACAGTAGGCTGGATAGCAGGCAAAGTAATGTGCCAGATCATCTTTACTCGACTTGCCCCGTCAAGCGAGGCGGACTCATACATATCCGGATTCACGTTCGTCAAGGCGGCCAGGTAGATGATTGCGCCCCATCCGAGCGTCGTCCAGATCTCGGAAAGGATGTATAACGGCCTGAACCATTCCGATATCCCCATGAAGTTGATCGGTTCTATATGGAACACTTTTGTGAGCAGCATATTAAACGGGCCGTCCTGAGGGGAAAGGAACATGAACAGCATCCCGATAATCGCTGGCAATGAGATAAAATGCGGTAAGTAGCTCACCGTCTGTACGAATCGCTTATAGAAGTTTTTTCGTATCTCGTTAAGCAGGATTGCAAACAAGATTTGCAGAGGAAAAACGATCAATAATTCGAGAAGACTGAGTAGCAAGGTATTGCGGATGACCCGCCAAAAATAGATATGCTGAAAAAATGTCTTGAATTGATCGAAACCAACCCAAGTGCTGCCCCACACCCCTTTCATAGGCTGAAAATCTTGAAACGCGATTAGAATGGCATACATCGGTGCATAATTGAAAATCAAATAAAACAGAACCCCGGGCAGCGCTAATAAATGAAGATACTTTGAACGCTCCCACCCTTTTTTGAATGACGATGCCCAGCGGCTCCGCCTCTTGATAGGAGAATTGGTAAGAGGCGCTACTTGATTCAATGCATTCAACTCCTTCTGTTTTATTTTTTGCCTTTGCACTAGATGCACTAGAGGCCGCAAGTCCTTTATGGCGCTTTATAGCGATTTCGGGATTCGCGTTGCATCTCAATTTTTACATGGCATCAGAAGGACGAACAAGGTACATCTCATAAACGGAGTACTATTCATTAGATTTCGAGAAATGAAAGCGCTTTTCTAAGATATTGTACGGTATCCGATGCAAATGGAACTTGTGAACACGCGGATGCCGAAGTAAGATCGGATGCAATGGAGTGGACTGTAATCGTTAATCGTTTATTTGCGATGCGTTTGCACTCTATGTATACTCCTTTAGTTGAAAGGGGGGCGGTAAGATGGAATGAAACGGGGTTTCTTCAGTAATGAAAGGGGTTTCTTCAGTAAGGTATAAACCGTTTGGAGGAGGATCTTAATGAGGAAAAAATCAATAGCTTTGCTAACCGCACTATTGCTTGTTTTGCAGCTCCTTCCATCTTTTCCGGCAATGGCTTCGTCGATCGGCATCAGCAATCTTACCCAGAACAACCTGTGGTACGATCCTATTACCTACGTCGTAGACAACGATCTGCAGACCGGAAAGGAAATGTACGTCAACGATCCCTCCACGACATTTTCCGACATAGGTTCTTATGCCAGTTTATCATTTATTCAAACAAGCGGAGGAACAAATCATAAGAACGAACCGACCAATCCGTTCCTCACGTTCGAGATTGACCAGGATGCCACGATTTATGTGGCCATGCATGCTGATAACGCTTCGACGGATCCGTTCAACTCCGATTACTGGCTGACCCCGCAATATGGTTGGACGTTTACTGGAGATACGATCGAAACCGAAGTCAGAGACGCAGACGGCATCGTCACGACGACAGACATCTACCGCGTCTATTCACGTACCTACAAGGCGGGAACTGTCGCTTTGGGCGGGAACCAGGCTACGGGGCACATTGGTTTTGGTCGGATGTATTCTGTACTCGTCGGACCCGCAGTAGGCACGCCGCTGGATCCGCCTTCGCTGCCGCCAAGCGTAATTCCAGGAACGATTCCCGCTTTCCCCGGGGCAGAAGGCGGCGGCAAATTCGCAACGGGCGGACGCGGCCAGGATGTGTACTATGTCACGAATCTGAACGATTCCGGCCCGGGCTCGTTCCGCGACGCGGTCAGCCAGAGCAACAGAACGATCTTGTTCAAGGTGTCCGGGACGATCGCGCTGGAATCGATGCTCTACGTAACGTCCTCCAATCTGACAATTGCTGGACAAAGCGCGCCAGGGGACGGCATTACTTTCAAGAAGCATTCGGTTGTGTTCCAAGGCGATAACCTGATTGTTCGATATTTGCGCTTCCGAACGGGCGACGAAGCAGGCGTCGACATGGATGGCGTTACAGGTCGGCATCGCAAGCAGATCATTTTCGACCATATTTCGGCGAGCTGGGGAACGGATGAATCATTTTCCTTCTATCAGAACGTCGACTTCACGCTGCAGTATAGTACAATTGGCCCGACAATCGTGAAATCCAACGTGGAGGGCAAAGGATTCCACGGTTATGGCGGAATATGGGGCGGCGATAACGCCACCTTCTACTACAACCTGCTCGCCCATAACGACAGCCGCAATCCACGTTTTTCCGGCAAATCGCAGGACGTGCGCAACAATGTGATTTACGACTGGGGCTATAAGAGTATGTACGGCCAGAGCGGGCAAGGCAACATGGTCAACAATTACTACAAGGCCGGGATCAGTACTCAAAACGAAGATCGAATGGCAGAAACGGATGTGGTTGATCTTAATCCGCCGTATAGTTCAAGCATCGCGCTCACCGGCAACAAGATGGTTCATCGGGACGGCAGCTTGTCCCCCAACAGCGATCCGAACAACTTCGGCGGAATCTATAAGAACCCGCAGATGTTCGTCAGCATCCCGTTCGAAATGCCGAATCCTTCACCGCAAGATAGTGCGGACGTGGCTTACGAGAAGGTGCTGAATTACGCCGGCGCAAGCCTCAAGCGCGATGAAGTCGACCTCGAACTCGTAAACGACGTTATTAACGGAACGGGAAGCGTTATCTATACTGCGAACAATTTATCGGCAGAAGATCAGGCAACCCTTGACGCTAAACATGCGAAGAAAGTAACGCTGCAATGGCCGGTGTTGCAAACGACTGAAGTGCCGGCGGATACGGATGGCGACGGGATGCCGGATGTATGGGAGCTGGAGCATGGATTGGATCCGTACAGTGCGATGGACGGGAATGGCGATTTCACCGGCGACGGATATACGAATCTGGAAAAATATCTGAACGAATTAACGATTGGGACATTTCCGGAAGGTGTCGTTCCAACGGTACCGAAGACTATCGTGAACGGGGCGCCTAGCGATGTGCAAGCACAAGCGTTGGACAGAGATTCGATCCGACTCAAGTGGACGCCTCTGGCAGGAGCAAGCGGGTATCATGTCTATCGGGCAGCCAGCCCCTACGGCTCGTACACAAAGCTGACGACCACGGCGCTAACTGCTTCTACATTCATCAATAACGGATTAACCTCCGGGACCCATTATGCTTATAAAGTGACAGCCGTTACGTCTGGCGGAGAATCCGCCTTGTCGCTGCATGCTGCGGCCACGACGAAAGAATCGTTACAACCGCTTAGCTTTGATTTCAACGATGGAACCAATGGCGATTCTTATTTTGCGCCAGCCGAATGGCCGACGGCCTGGACGATATCGCCTACGCCGAGCAACGCTGACAAAAGCTTAAGTGTCGCGCCTAATGCGATAGGGACGTTCACGTACGACTTCACATCGACAGGAACGACTTCGCATCTCCAGTTCGATTACATGCGCGAGGCGAACTTCGATCTGGATAAACTCCTGATCTATACGGGGACGAACTTCCTTGAGACGGTGTCGGATTCGGTCTACGGATTGCGTTACCGTTTAGGGACGACGTCCGAATACCGCAATCTGATCCCAGGCTTTCAATTGAATCAATGGTATACGATAGCGATCGATCTTGATTTTGCCGCGAATACGGTGACGTTCCGCACCGGGCCAAAAGGTGGGCCGCTGACTATACAGGCGCAGGAATCGTATGCGGGAGCCAGCTCAAACATCAGTGCCATCCGAATCTACAATCAGCGCTCGAGCGGTAACGTATACTTCGATAATGTGATGTCCTGGAATGGGCCGGCCGAACCATCCGGTGTCGCGGTCCAAGCTAGAAGGAATGAAGCCGCACTCAGTTGGAATGCAATAAGCGATGCCGAGACTTACGCGATCTACCGGTCGGAGAACCCGGAAGGACCGTACCGTAAGCTGGAAGTCGGAACGATCACGGATCCCTATTACCGGAATAAAGGGCTGTTATCGGATACGACTTATTACTACAAAATCAGCGCGATTAACGCAGAGGGCGAATCGCCGTTGTCGGCTCCCGTGCAAGTGACCGTTGGCGGCCAATCCTCAGATTTGGTTGTCGATTTCAATGACGGTACAGTAGGTCAGCCGTATTCTGCCTATCCTACCGCCTGGCCGGCGCCTTGGCTGGTTGCCGCAGTGCCAAGCAGCGAGAATCGCAGTTTGAGCGTTGCGAACGGAGCGACGGGCAACTTCGTCTATAACTTCATGGCCGAGGGGGCGACTGCGCGCTTCAGCTTCGACTACATGCGAGAAGCGAATTTTAATGGCGACAAGATTTTATTGTATACCGGGACCAATTTCGTGGAGCTGCAGACGGATACGGCAAACGGTCTGAAATACCGGCTGGGCACGAGCAGCACATATCGCAATCTTCTGCCCGGTTATAGCTTGAACACCTGGTATACGGTAACCATCGAATTCGATTTTACGACCAATACCGTAACGTTCCTAACGGGACCGCAGGGCGGCACGCTGACACAGATGGCTCAAGAATCTTATACGGCAGCCAGTCCCCGAATCAGTGCCTTCCGCGTCTACAGCCAGCGATCGGCAGGCAATGTGTACTTTGATAATTTCGTAGTGAATCGAATTTAATTAGGATACTAAGGGAGGCTTCTTGAAATGGAAGTGAAAGTACTTAACAATGCGGATGAGCTTGGAAAAGCTGCGGCTGCTCATGCAACTGAAATACTGCGAGCTGCGATTAAGGCGCGCGGCAGGGCACGGCTTACGCTTTCCACAGGGGCGTCGCAGTTCGAATTTTTGAAGCATTTCGTCCAAGCGGACTTGGATTGGAGCAAGGTCGAGATGTTTCATTTGGATGAGTACGTAGATTTGCCGGAGACTCATCCGGCCAGCTTCCGAAAGTATTTGAAGGAACGGTTTTTAGCCCATGTCGGTGTCGAGCGTTATGAATTGGTGAACGGCGAAGGCGATGTTCGCCGCAATATCGAGGAGTTAAACGCAAGATTAAACGAAGCGCCGATCGATCTCGCTTTGATCGGCATTGGAGAAAACGCGCATGTCGCATTTAATGATCCGCCGGCTGATTTTAATACAGAGGAGCCTTATTTTATTGTTGATCTTGCCGAGTCCTGCAAACAGCAGCAAGTTGGCGAAGGCTGGTTCGCTTCGAACGACGATGTGCCGAAGCAAGCCATTACAATGAGTATCCGGCAAATTATGAATAGTTCCGTCATCATATCGTGCGTGCCGCATCGGGTGAAAGCGAATGCGATCAAGCTTACGCTAGAGAACGAGCGGATGAATGAAATTCCTTCCACGATTTTGAAAGACCATCCGCAGTGGACTCTTTATCTGGATCAGGAATCAGCATCGGCGTCGTTGGATGCAGGACTCTTATACAAGCTGCTTCAAACAAGTGAACGATAAGAAAGGTGAATCTATGAGATATAGAATAGCGGTTATTGGCGCCGGACAGATAACCGAAGGTCATTTGATGGCAATGAATGAGCTGCAAGATCGATTGAAGCCTGTTGCCATTGCGGATATCAGGATTGATCGGGCTGAACAGCTATCTAAGACGTACGGAATGATTGCGTATGAGGATTATCGTGAAATGGTGCTGAGGGAGAAGCCGGATATCGTTGTCATTACGCTGCCTCATCATTTGCACATGGAAGCAGCGCTCTTTTGCGCCGAAGCAGGCTGTCATATACTGCTTGAGAAACCAATGGCATTAAATGCGAAGCAATGCGATGACATCATGGATGCTGTACAGCATAACAACGTTCGACTGATGGTCGGCCATACGCAGCATTTTCTTGCGGAAAACATGGCGGCAAAGAAGTTCATTAAAAATGAAGCAAAGCGATTAGGACAGCTTGTCATGATGAATGATACGCGCCACAAAGCATACTACAACACGGATCGCCCGGCCTGGTTTCTCGACAAGCAGCGTGCGGGAGGCGGTATCTTGTTTAATTTGGGATCGCACTCTATTGATCGAATGATGTGGCTCGGAAATGCGAGAATCGTGAAAGTTCGAGCATCAATCAGCCATTACGGACCGGCAGGCGATGTTGAGGGCAGCGGGGTTGTTTTCCTTGAGAATGAGTCGGGAGTGCCATCCACTATGGTACAATCGGGTTACGGAGGCGTGCCGAAGAACGAGCTTGAGCTTATTTTTACGGAGGCTATGATGAAAGTCATTCCGGGCAAAGGTGTGTGGCTCAGCCGTAACGGTGTTTACGAACAAATCCCAGTGCCTCGAGAGGATTCCCCCTTTGTCTTGCAATTCCGCGAGTTGCTTGCAAGCATCGAAGGGGAACGCGAACCAGAATGTTCAATGGATTATTCCAGAGATGTCATTGCAGTTCTGGAGGGCATCTATCGATCACATGAGTTAAAAGCCGAAGTGAATATTTCTACGCCAATGCTTTCCTAAGAGCTTGGGCACATTTAGATACTGTTTAATGCAGAATAGGCGCTAGCATTGTTTCGATGGTTCATGAGACCGTCTCACCTTCCGTAGAGTTTGTAGGGGTACAAACACTACACCGAAATGAGCGGTCTTTTTTCTGCCATTTTGTAGATAATCAACAGCTTTGCTCTTAATCGTACGCCCCTCGGGGCAGGATGATATAAACCATACTGAATTGAAAGAGAGGATCTTACCGTGAAAAAACATGTGTTCTCTATCATTGGATGCCAGCATGCCCATATTGATAGATTCATTCAGGAAATGCTGGAGCTTGGCCATGAATGCGCCGGTATTTATGATCCGAATCCTGCTGGAATCGCAGAAACGGTTGCCGATAAATATGGTGTTTCACTTGTTAGCAGCATGGAAGACATGCTCGCTCCTGATATCGATATTGTAGGGTGTGCTGCGATCAACAATCAAAAGATAGACATCGTGGAGATCTGTGAACGTAAAGGCAAGCACATTATGGTTGACAAACCTATTGTCACATGTAGAGGTGATTATCATCGTCTGGAAATGTTGAGTAGAAGGAGAATTATCCAAATTGGCATGCTGTTGACGGAACGCTTCAGCCCGCCGGTCTACACGTTGAAAAAACAAATCGAACGCGGTACGTTCGGAAGGATCGTTAGCATTGGGATGCGCAAGCCGCATCTCCTTTCTTCAAATGAAAGGCCGCATTGGTTTTTTTCGAAAGAACAGTCGGGAGGTATCTTGATAGATCTTCTCATTCATGACTTTGATCTCTTGCGTTGGCTTACAGGAAGTGAGGTTGTAGGCTCTGAAGGCTATCTAGCCAAAAACATTTTGCCAGATCACACCACTTTCTTTGACATGGTTGGTTTGCAGGTGCTATTAGAAAATGGGATAACGGCGCAGCTTTATGCAGATTGGCATACTCCTCTTTCAAGCTGGACATGGGGCGATTGCAGGATTTTCGTTTCAGGTACTGAGGGCAGCGCCGAGCTTCGTTTGACGGGAGATCCTTTTGTTTCCAGGAAGCCTCTTTATATGCACGTCACCAATCAGGAGGCGCCTTCCATTATGGAGGTGGCGACACCGCCCTGCACGATTACCGAGGATTTTTTGAATCGCATCAATGGTAAAAAATCTATTCTAGATGCAGAAGATATTCTCGCTGCTACACTGGCAACAATTGAAGCAGACGAACGGGTTCATGTTATCAATCTTTCTGAACGAGGGCAAGTGCGTTGAAATTGCAGTAGAAGATGGCGTTATAAGGTCTGTAACCGAAGGTGTCATGCTGGAGGATGCTCTATGGATATCGCCTGGCTGGATAGATCTGAGGGGGGATTTCAGAGCACAAGCAGCTTTTCTCTTGTGATACGTCGAGCTATTAAATAGCTATGAGTATGATATCTGGGGCAGGCCTATAATCGCTGCAGAGATGGTTGCGAATTCCTTCCGCTACTCGGGCGAATATTGGGTTAGTGCGACAGAGCTGCAACACCTTCGAGCCCGCTGGTACAATCCGAGTATGGGACGGTTTAATAATTAGGATACATATGAAGGAGAGAGCACGAATAGGCGGAGTCAGAACCTTTATACTTATGTGCATAATGCGAAACATGACGTCACGGCGAAAGAAACCAAAAACAGTCGCAATGGGAAAAGCAAGAAAACCGTCATGAGCGAATACGGTGAACAAGAAATCTCCGTGCCGCGCGACCGTCTTGGTGAGTTTGAACCGCTCGTAGTGAAGAAGCACCAGTCGAACGTAAACGGCATTGAAGAGCAGATTATCGCGCTGTATGCCAAGGGTGTCAGTACACGTGAAATCCAGGATCATTTGCACCAGTTATACGGCATAGAGGTCTCTCCGACACTGATCTCAAACGTGACGAACAAGATCGTCCCTATGATTAAGGAATGGCAGAATCGACCACTGCAAAGCGTTTATGCGGTCGTCTTTCTCGACGCCATTCACTTCAAAGTGAAGCAGGACGGGGCCATTGTGAACAAAGCCGCATACAGGGTTATCGGCATCGACCTGGACGGAAACAAGGACGTACTGGGCATGTGAATTGGCGAGAACGAGTTCGCCAAGTTCTGGCTTAGCGTCTTAAACGAGCTTAAGAACCGCGGCGTACAAGACATTCTCATCACATGCGTGGATAATCTGACGGGCTTCTCACAAGCCATTGCCGCCTGCTATCCACAGACGGAAATCCAAAAGTGTATCATCCACCAAATCCGTAATTCAACTCGCTTTGTGTCGTACAAAGACCTCAAGAAGGTGACGGCGGCGTTAAAGCCGATCTACAAGGCAGCAACGGAGGAAGCAGATCTTGTCGAGCTTGACCGCTTCGAGGAAGAATGGGGTACGAAGTACCCGCTGGCTAAGCAGGTATGGCTGCGCGCCGAAAGCGAAGGCCGCTTCTCCGACAACTTCTTCGACTTCGTGCCGGGCAAGCCGGTCGAGGTGGAATTCCAGCACCGCGCCCCGGGTCAGGCATCCAGCGTTCCGGCTGCGGCCGGAGTCGTAACCGCAACCTCGATGAAAGATTATTTGGCTTAAGATATATTTCGAACAGCCGGGAGATGAAGCAGAGCTTGTTTCTGCTTCATCTGTTCGTCTCTGGATTGATGTTTTCCCTACCCGAAGTTGACTTGTGGGAAGTTAGTGTTATAATTTGTTTGAACGTTCATTCAATATTAGGAGGTTTATATGGGACCAAAAACAGATAACAACACCAAGATCAGACTTGTTGCAGCAGCCTTGAAAGTGCTTGCCGAGCAAGGATATCATAAAACCTCGATGAAGGAAATTGCCAGAGAGGCTGGCGTCGCGCAGGGCTTGATCAATTATTATTTTCCCAGCAAGGACGATCTGATGTTTGAAGTATTCCAGATGGAGAGTCTTAAATATGCGGAGGAGATGCAACGGATCGCGGACATCCCGAAGGGCGAGCATTTCATACGGCATGCCCTGGAGGTTCCCAAGGGGATGGTGAATGCCTACCCGGACTGGCATCGATTGCGTTACGAGCTGTTTGCGATCGGACTTCGCAGCGAGGCTGGTAGACAAAAAATAAAAGAAAGCCTGGCTGCAGGACGTCGTCTTGTCCATCAATCTTTGGATACTTTTTCGAATAACGATCATGTCAACAAATCGGCATTGGCCTCGATTATAAACGCGGTCATCGATGGATTTGCGCTAGAGCTTATGGCGGACCCGAATTATGATATTGAAGCCGCCTATCTTACATTCGCAGAGCTGCTCGAAGCTTATTTGTCGGAGGGAAGGAGATGATTTTTTTTTGAAATATTATTGAATGAACGTTCAAACAAAAAAAGGAGGAGATAAGCAATGCTAGAGTATGCAAGCCTGGTTTTATGGCTGCCTTATATCGCTTTATTGGTACACACAATAGAGGAACTGCCCGAATTCTCATCGTGGTCGACCCGTCATTTTCGAGATATGTCTGCCATGCAGCATGCCGTCATCCAATCTATTATGTTGATTGTTTTGTTAGTATGCTCCGTCATGGCAACGGCCGAGGAGAGCAATGGCGTCTGGATCATTATAGTTGCAGGATTTCAGCTTCATGTCGGTCTTAATGCATTGTTTCATATCGTCATGGCCGTTCGTTTTCGTGAATATTCTCCAGGGATGCTGACGGGCATCGCGGTGTCTCTTCCGACTACCTTCGTGTTTTTTGGTTATGTAAGCCAGCATGCCATCCTGACAGGGACGGCATACGCGATTGCGATAACGGCCGGAGTGCTGCTGGCCGCTGCTGCTGTCGGAACTTTATTTCTACCCCGCAAGTCCAACAAAAAAACGATGAGGGCGGAGATATAATATGATTTTGTTCCTTGTAGTGCAAATGCTTCTCGCTATTCTTTTCCTTTTCTCCGGCTTTGGCAAGCTACTCGGCTGGTCTTCATACAAAAGAAGCTTTAAGCATTTGCGATTGCCCAAACGCATTCGCATCCTGGCAGGAATTGTTCAATTAATGGGGAGCATTGGATTAATTACAGGCTTTTGGTTCTCCTCGGCGACGGCAGCATCTGGCCTATTATTGTCGTTTACGATGTTTGCGGCCATTGCATCGCATATTCGAGTCAAGGATACACTGGTTCAAACCGCGCCTGCGATCTTTGTATGCATGCTCACTGTTTTACTGCTCTTCATATAGGCAGCGTTGCATCTGATGACCGGTCTCAAAAAGAGTTTTCAAAAACTATGAGGTGTGCCGTTTTCGCGAATCCAAACGTAAGCAACCCGCCTTCCAAGGGGCAACACAGACGCATTTCAAGTCGGGCAAGAGGTTTTAGTGACTGGCTTTGAAATGGGAATGACACATACGGGCTGTTTTTCGGAGTATGTGCAAGTTCCCGAAAGATGGATTGTTCCACTTCCAAGCGGGCTTTCCTTGCGTGATGCAATGGTCATCGGTACAGCTGGTTTTACTGCCGCCCTCTCAATTGATGCGTTGGAAAGCAAAGGGATGACAAAATCTGAACAGCCTGAAATTTTGGTAACCGGAGCTTCTGGCGGTGTGGGTAGTGTGGCACTTCGGCTTTTATCGCAAAGCGGCTATAAAAATATATTTGCACTAAGTCGCAAAAAACAAGAAGAAAGGCTGTTTTTATCACTTGGAGCGAAAGAAGTTGTTTACCCGGAAGATGTGATAGCAGAGAAATCAAAACCTTTGGGGCAGCAGCGATTCCATTATGTGTGAATATACTTGGCGTTGATTACGTAAATTATCCCATAGAAAAGCGCACTTATATATGGAAGGCGATTTGCGGATGAATGGCATATCATGGACTCATTATTCATTCATGAAATTGAATTAGATGAATTAGGCAGTACGTTCTCCGCAATTGAACAGGGAACGCATGTCGGGAGAACTATAGTTAAAATTAATTAATAGATTCGGTGAACTACCAAGCACAAAGTTAACGAAAAAGAGGGCGCCAAATCAGGTGTCCTCTTTGCGTTGTACAGCTAGCCGTTAGACCGCCACAGCGGGATAGTGGAAACATTGTAATATTCTAAAATTTAGCAATAAGACTGCTTATTCGAGTTTCTGCAAGGAGTAATGGTAAATCATCAGTATAGGAAAGGCTTCATGAAAATTTCATGGCTCTCAAGTTAGCTCAGAGTCGTATTGCTGCTCAGTTGCCCTGTAGAGAAACGAGCTGCTTTTTCATGCCAAGGTTGACTTAGGTAGAGGACAAAAAGGAATGTGTTCGAAGCCGAGCTGGAAGTGACTGGGTAGGCCGTATGTCCAATGATAGTTTTCAGCAAAAAGGCGTTAGCACCCTATAGCGGCTTTTTGCTTTCAAGATTTTTCGATTGAGCGAGAAAACTATTGCCTCTCCTACCCGATTCTGCCCCCAAAATGAACAGGCTTATAGAAAGAGAAATTCGATGCTGCTCCTTGTTACGGAGAGCAGCAGATTTGCAGCAAGGAGGCATGTGTGATGGATAACAGCAGGAAAGCGGATCAATACGCGAGATTCAACAGGGCCGAACTCCATACATCGTGCACAGCCATTACAGTGGAACGGATACCATGAGGGAGAAACTCAGGAGGGGAATCCTTACACGGACGACGGCTGGAGCGGCACCAACTTCGACCGTCCTGATTTTCAGCGGATGAAGCGTCGCCATGCCGACATGGCCAATGAGGAAGAACAGGAATTTGTGGACATGCTGGCGAATCAGCACGAGAGCCAACAAGAGATACAGTGGAAAGCTGCGAGGAAGGAACGCGGGCAATTGGAAAAGAGGGATATCGAGCTTCAAACCATTATAAAGAAGTTGTATGAAGACAATGCGCTAGGACGGATTTCCAATGAGCAATATGCATCGCTATCGCGAGACTTCGTAGAAGAACAGGCTCAAATGAAGGAACGGTTCAAACTGCTGGAGGAACAACTCGGTCAATCCGAGAGCAAGCGGGAGAATTCGCTGCGCTTCTTGGATGCAGTACGGCAATACACCAATGTAAAAGAACTAACGAAACTTAACGGAACTGATCGACAGAGTTGTTGTGTTCGATGCCGAGCAGGTGAACGGCAAGCGTGAGCAGCGCATTGAAATCTACTACAGATTTGTAGGTTTACTTTCGTAAACGTCAAAAGTTATTAGTTCGCTAAAACCACCACACTCCGTTGATTTATATTGACCCTACAGGGCATTATTGTGTTTCTGCAGATGGAAAATGGGCACATCAGGGCAAGTGTAACTCTAGTTCGTCAATTTATTTGGGGGCAAGCAATGGCTTCAGAAAGCTTTTTATGGGGAAAGTCATCTGACGAGGTTGCAGACGTGCTGGGAGAAGGATGGGGAAAAGGTGTTTACGGAACAAATGATTTAGGATGAAAGTTTACAAAATATGCAATGTCAGTCTTTTATTATACAAGTGTAGGAAATCACAAAGGTTCATATTGGAGCTTGTTTACTAGAGCGTAAAAGGAATAAGGTAGTAGATTCAGGAACATAAGTACTAACTTGGGATGATAAAGCAACTATCTTTTATATTGAGAAATGTGGTTGTGTTGAAGTGGTTTATGAGACAACAGTAACAGAAAGAATGGAACTATTTTTGGATACTCTGCAGAAGTGTGGTACATATTTATTAGATGCAGATAAAACTACGATTGAGTACAATATTTTCGAAGAGTTTGATATTGGAGCGATTTCGTTTCTCCACATTAATAATTTGATTATTTTAAAAGATGCTGGACTCATTAATGAACTCGTTATGAGTAAAAGTATTGAACTTCGTGATAAATTCATGGAGCTGCAAGGTAATGAAAAATGGAATATAGAGTCTGTGAAAAATTCAACTGAATGGTTGGAAATATTAGAGCTTTCAGATGAAATGAAAAGAATGTTGCAATAATAATTTGTGTGGATTGATTCAGAATTAGCCACATGCGATTGTAACAACTCCATGTGGTTTTTCTATCGCCCAAAAGTCATAACCACCGACTTAGCCGGTGGTTATGACATATTTGCTTCTGCCTGCATGCACGTCATTAGGCAATCTCTAGAAAATCGTACCGTAAGCCCGGAAGTAGGCAAGCGGGCCGACTTCTTGCCAGGTTACCGTCCCGTCGGAGACCGTCGCCCCTGAGCCGTTCGGCCATGCCGGCGAAGTTGTCCCCGACGTGCCGGAGTTCATGGCCTCGTAGACGCGCCCGGAAGCGAAGACGCGATCTCCACGAATCCGAGCTGCCGAAGCTCTCCAAGGGATGTCGCTTGCCGGGCCCGGGGATACGCAAACCCATCCCACGTTGCCTCCTGCCGATGGAGCGGCGTTGCCGTAAATGTCGCCCTTGAACCAGACGCCGTCAGTCGGCGGAGCGAGACCTTCGATATCGGGATCATATTCGATGACAATCCCTGCTTCGGGAGCCGGAGGGTTAATATTCCGCAAAATGTTCCGGCTGGTCGCGAAGAGCCTCACGGCTCGTTTGTTGGTTGGATTGTAATATTGCAGGTTTAATCGTCCCGTTCCCGTATAAGTCAAAGTGGAGCGTTTGATGGAAAAAATGATCGTGCTGGCGACGTTAAATACATTCGTCAACAGATAAGCGAAAGTCGAGTTCGCAATGATGATTCGACAACGGTTGACCTCGATTCTACCCACCCCTGTGTTAAACTCTCCTTGGAACATATAGGTGATCGTACTCACGTACAAGTCGCATTCATTCAACGTGGTGAGAGGCGACTCCTCGGGCGTATTGATGTTGCCGAGCTTTACCACGGTATCCGTCAGCTTGCTGCCGTTAATCTGCACTTGCCGCTGTCTCGTGGATAACTGATGGTTGTTAAGAATGCAACGCGTAAACGAGGATGAACGGAAAAGAACATTCTCCGCCGTTTTAGCTCCGTTCCTCGTCTCGATGCGTACATTGAGATTGGTGAAAATGGAATCCGACGCCTCGTATGCCTTTAAGGTGAACTCCCTCTGAGCATTCCAGCCCTCGAACGAACATTGCTCCACACGGTTCGCCGTAATCGTAGGGATACCGCTGAATTGATCGGTCCAGACAAAATGGTTGCCTCTGCAAATAATCGTATCGTCATCCGCCATGGCGAAGGAATTCGTGTCGATCAACGTGTTGCCGTAAAAGTACACATCGTAACCCGTGCCCCCGAGTCCGGCATTACTTGCGTACGCGATCGTATTGTCTTCGATGTTGACATGCGCGTGAGGCAGATGGGCGTCCATTAAGCCGATGCCGGTCTGACAACGGTACAGGTAGTTCTCCCGTACGTTGGCCATATGAAGAGAATACAAGTTGATGCCGATGCCGCTTAAGTTGTAGAAATGATTATTATGAATTTCGATTGTCCAGCAGCCGACCAGAGCGCCATGGAACAGATTGTAGAACAGATTATTCCGAATAACGCAGTTGTCGCCGTAGGAATCTTCTTGATTAATGCCGTACCGGGTCGGATCGGGGAAAATGGGCTTGCGGTCCAGCACGCCGGTCCCGTCATGGATACTGTTGTGCTGTACAATATTGTAATTGCCTCCGAGCGTAATGCCGCCGCGATGCAGATTGTATACTTCGTTAAATTCAATCGTGTTATGGTGCGGCGTCAATCCGAATTTCAAGGTCATTTGCATGTTTTTGGCCGTGTTGGTTTCGTTGTTGAAGAGGAAACGGAATTTACGCGCTTCCGGCGGAATGGAGATCGGCGTATATATTTTTTTGTTGCTGTAGTAGCCAAGATAGGTGTTGTCTACAGCATAATAGGCAACGTCGACTTCCTTGTTGGTTATGGCCGTCTGGCGCGAATAGCCTGCTCCGGCAACCAGAAAGCTGCTGTAGCCTGTCGTTGGGATGGTCAGCAGCTGAGACACAAGCGTCTTGCCCGTAGCGGGGATGACGGCTCCCGTAGTGCGGTTGATATCGTTTACCGTCAGACCGAGAGCAAATTCCGCATAATCGAAAAATCCTGTACTGTCAAGCGATATGCCGTCACCCATGTAGCTGCTTATGGTGCAATTGCGGACGGAGCAATAGGAAGAACCGCGAACGATTTGAATCCCGTAAGTCCATTCAATGGCGGCTTCGGCCGAGTTCGTGAAACTCCGATCCGCCTTGTCTCCGATCAGGATCAGATTGCGGATATGGGAGTCGGTAACGCTTTGAAGCTTGATGCTGACTCCGTCGTTGCCACTGGAATCGCGTCCAGGAAAGTTGTAGAAGTCGGTTACGCCGGTTCTCGTATCGAACGGAGACTTGCGCGTCGAATCATAGATGACTTTTAGCGTGGAGCCTCCGAAGTCGAACGTCATATTGTTCTGCGTGACCATTATGGTGCGCGGGTAACAGATCGCATAGCTGCCGGTCGGTACGATTACCATTCTGTAACCGTTCTCGTAAGCCCATTGCAGGGCATTGTTGAAGCCCTGAACGTTTTTGTCGGCTTGAAGGTAGTTGGCATCCGTATAAGGTTTGGCAGGAAGGCCTGCCATGATGCCCCAGCGGGCCAACTCCAATGTGTAGCTTATTGGGCTTCCCGATCCGGAGCTTGTTCCCGGCGGTCCTTGCGGGCCGACGGGTCCTTGCGGACCGACATCCCCCTTCGGTCCTTGCAGACCTTGCGGCCCGGCAGCGCCAGTTACGCCGGTAGCTCCGGTTGACCCGGTGGCGCCTTTAGCGCCATCAGCACCAACAGCTCCCTGAGGGCCAGCGGGTCCGACAGCGCCAGCAGCGCCAACAAGACCCTGAGGGCCTGCAGCCCCAGTAGCACCAGTGTTGCCGGTAGCCCCCGTCGCCCCAGTTGCGCCTTTAGCGCCTGCAGCCCCGATAGGACCCTGAGGGCCCGTGGCCCCGGTAACGCCAGTATTGCCGGTCGCCCCTGTCGCCCCAGTTGCGCCTTTAGCGCCTGCAGCCCCGATAGGACCCTGAGGGCCCGTGGCCCCGGTAACGCCAGTATTGCCGGTCGCCCCTGTCGCCCCGGTGGCTCCTTTGGCGCCAGCAGCACCAACAGGACCTGCCGGCCCTTGCGGGCCAATAGCCCCGGCAGTGCCTGCGGGTCCGACCGCACCTGTCGGGCCGACCGGGCCCGTGGCGCCCGTCGCCCCGGTAGGACCCGTAGCTCCGGTCGCTCCGTAGTCGCTCGGCAACGCCGATGTTCTAATTTTTCCCGTAGCGGAATCGTAGATCGTGTTCATTTTCTCTTGCAGCTCTCTATCATCATATACGAGGAAATTTTGACCGTTCACGTTCAGATATCCGTTATCTGGCATGCGCTCACCTCTCGTCTCTATGAATTAGGGGATATGATTACTATATGAAGGGACGGCGATCGTCGGAAGTGTAATCGTCTAGTGTCGGACAGAGATAGGGACTCGTCTAATGCTGCCAGATGGTGCAGCGACGCCGGAACGACGGTCTAATCTTCTTTTAAGCTTTATCCTTTATACTAGGACCACCAGTTGATAGACGGGAAGGTTGGGGCGAATGTGCAAGTGTTGGTCATAGAGGACGACGAATCTCTTAATCACGCTGTATCAAGCGTGCTGCGCGAGGAAGGTTTCCAGGTGCATGTTTCGCTGCGCGGGGATGACGGGGCTTTCATGGCGGAGCAAAATATTTACGATCTCATCATTCTGGATTTAATGCTGCCCGGCATGACGGGTATCGCGATCATCCATTATTTGCGCGCAAGGGGGATCGATACCCCGATCCTGTTGCTGACGGCGCTCGACGCGGTGGAACGGAGGGTTGAGGGGCTCGACGCCGGAGCAGACGATTACGTCGTGAAGCCGGTCGCCTTTCAGGAGCTGCTGGCGCGGGCGAGAGCGATATTGCGCAGGCACGGTACGTTGACCGAGAACGGCGATATCGGCATAGGTCCATTGACGGTACGGCCGCGCCTTCAGGAGGGTTACTATAACCAGGTACCGCTTAAGCTTTCGGCGAAGGAATTCGAGCTGCTAGAATTTCTGGTCATTAACCGCAATCAAATTCTGACCCGCGAGCAAATTCTCGATCGCGTATGGGGGTTCGACTCGGACACGGGCATAGGCATCGTGGAGCTGTATGTCCATTATTTGCGCAAGAAACTGACTGCAGCAGGTTGTCCGGAGCTGATCCATACGGTGCGTGGCATCGGCTATATGATGAAGGAGAAGGCGCATGTTCCAAAAGACGAAAATTAGGCTGACGCTGCTCAATGCCACCGTTTTGTTCCTCATATTGACCGTACTGGGGACAAGCTTGTACTTGTATATGAGGACGACGATTATCGGCGGCATCGACAAGGCGCTGGAGGAACGTTCTGTCATGTGGAGACCCGTGACGACGATTTCGACTATGCCGACGCAGGGCTTGCCGTTTGTCATGGCGCAGGAAACGAAGCTTTCCCTCGCTACCGTCAGTTCGGCCAGCAGCGTTTTCGCGCGCAATGTGGACATTCTCTTCTGGAACGATGAGGGACAACTGCTGAATATGGATATTACCTATTCTTATCCGCCCAATCTGCTGGACGTGCTGCAGCGTTCGCTGCAAAAGGAAGGTCTCTATTCCATTAGTCATAAGGGAGCCGAATATAGACTGTTAAACATACGGGCTAACGGCGGCGATTCCGAAGTGGGTTATTATCAATACGTGAGCGACATCAGCTCGGAGATCAGCATGCTTAACACGATTATGACCCTTATCATCGTAGGCATCATATTCGGGGGAGGCATATCGATTCTCGCCGGCTTGTATTTGGCCAAGCGGGCGCTCGTGCCGATCCGTTCCTCCTGGGAGAAGCAGCAGCAGTTCATGGCGGACGCTTCTCATGAGCTGCGGACTCCGCTTGCGGTTCTCCAGACGCATACGGAGCTGTTGCTTCGCCATCCGGGTCATACGATTGAAGAGGAGAGCATGGAGATATCGACGATGCTGAAGGAGATCAAACGGATGAACAAACTTGTAAATGGGCTCCTGACGTTGGCGCAAAGCGATTCCGAAGGACTCGAGCTTCAGATGCGGCCGGTCAGGCTCGACGATTTGACAAGGGGAGCCGCCAAGCAATTTCTGCCGCTGGCCGCCATGAAGAACATCCTGTTATCGGTGTATCTTCCCGAAGAATCGACGATATCCGGCGATGAAGAGCGGCTGCAGCAACTGCTCATGATCCTGCTCGATAACGCGATCAAATATACGCTTCACGGAGGCAAGGTTCGGGCGTCTTGCAAGAAGACGGCGTCAGGCGTCGTGCTTAAGATCCAGGATACAGGGCCGGGCATTCCGAGAGAAGAGCTACCGTTTATATTCGAGCGCTTTTACCGTGGAGACAAGACGAGAAATCGGACGGAAGGCGGCACGGGGCTCGGGCTTTCGATCGCGCAATGGATCGTAACCCGTCATGGCGGCAAGATCGAAGCGGACAGCGTGCTTCATAAGGGTACGACGATCGTGATGACGTTTCCGACATAGTAACCACATAGATCAGCTGGAACGTCGTTAGACATTTTGGAAGGCCACCTTCGTTTTATCTTTGAAGGTGGCTTTTCATATGCCTCTTAACTACAGGAATGACAATATCGTACAAAACGGGCTTGCTCACTGCTGTCATTTTGCCGTTTCCCGGCGAATCCTCTTGCTCGAGAGGCGTATCTATTGTAAAGACTTCCCGCTTCTCCGGATGTACACTTTACTGGAGTCAAATAACTGCACTTAAAGAGGGGTGATGAATGGACGGATTTTTGAAATCGTTTAATGTAAGCGCATTATAATTGGTTGTTAGGTGCGCAATACACAGTAACGGAAACAAAATAAGGATGAACATCAAGAAGGAGGAGTCAATTTGTTTACCAAAAAAATTTTAAAGGTATCCCTTGCGTTATTAATGGTATTTTCCGTGTTGCCGCTTTATGCAGCAGCAGAGCCTGTTGCGCCTATAGAGATCACTCCTGTTGCAGTTTCAGATACGCTAGCGATTAATGACAGCGATCGAACAGCAGGGAGCGCTTTAAATAGCAAGACGACGTCTACCGGCGATAAAGCGTGGCGTTCAGTTAGCGGGTTTAGTTTTGCTCAAGATGAAATCAATAGCTTGGATAGCTACATTACAAGCGATGGCGTAGATCACCCCTATGCATATGTTCCATATAATCCGACTGTTGAGACCAATATAGAAGCGGATATTGTTCTGCAGAACTCGAGCTGGGTAGCGATTGGCTATAGCAACGATAATAATTATTTGTGGACAACGGGCCAACTATGGGCATACGTTTCTCCATCGGGTACCTATCAAATTTTAAAGAATGGTTCAAATGCCATCGTTACTGGGCATGCAGCTGTATCCAGCGGCACGGACTATACGAATGTGAAGCTGCAATATAATAAAGCGACGGATATGGCGTCTTTATGGATAAACGGAACAGAAGTTGTGGCAAGCCTTCAGGTAGGCGGCATAGGAGAGATCAACTACGCTGGCTTTATGATCGCTTATCCTACTGCCTCCGAACAACGAATTAAAAATGTAGTCATTCGTGGCGAAGAGCAACAATCACTTGCTATAGCAGATGATTTGGCCGCTAATGCCCCCAATCGTTCTTTGGGTAGCTCCTTAAATGGACAAATTACTCCAGTGGCTGCCGAGAAATGGACGGCTAGTCCCCAGCTTGTATTCGCTGAAACAGAGGGCAAACAATATGTGACCAGTAACGCGGGGGGATATCCTACGGCATTCGTACCTTATCGCCCAGCAGCTGATGCGACAAGTATTGAATCCGATATCGTATTAGGTTCAGAGGATTGGTCGGCGATTGGATATGCATCTGATATAGGCGAATTGTGGACCTCTGGCGTGGGCGCGCTATGGGCTCATATTAATAAAAATGGTACTTATCGGGTCTATAAGAATGGGATAGAAATGATAGCAGGCGGAGATGCTGCTGTATCTGCCGAGGGTAATCCAACACATGTGAAGCTAGCCTACAATCTTGCAGCAGATACGATATCCCTGTGGGTTAATGGGGTGAAGTACGTGGATAATGTAGAAATAGGTGATTTGGATGGCGAGATTCTGTACGCGGGCTTTATGATTTGCACCGCAAGTAATGGCGAACAGAACTTCTCTAATTTTGCTGTACGTGGAGAAGCAAGGACGCCAGAGTCGGCGCTGGAGGTATTTGATGATCTGGCGATGAACGACACTAACCGCACGGAAGGAAAAAAACTAAATTATTTGGAAACTTTGGTAGATGGACGTTGGTGGGAAGCTTCTCCTGAATTTGTATTTGCAGGAGATCCGTCCGATAGCTATATTACGAGTAAGGATGGCGGGAATAATCATTATCCGCTGGCGCAAGTAGCCTATACTCCAATAGATCCGGTGACTAGTATTTCCTATGACATTCAAATAGGCGATATGCCTTCTGGATGGGTTGCATTAGGATATGCCGGTGATTTGAATTATTTTTGGTTTACAGGCCAGGTATGGGCATTGCTTGGCGCATCAGGGAATTATGTGATTTACACAGAGGGCGCAGACAAGGTATTGGCCTCTGGAACGGCAGAAATTGATGTCGATAGTTATACCAACGTAAAGTTGGAGTATAATGCGAATACTCAAACCGTATCGTTATGGATCAATGACGCGCGCTATGTGAACTCGCTGAATGTGGGCGATGAGCCTTTAAATATTCAAACCGCCGGTTTTATGATGACGTCGCCAACGGCATACGGGCAGAAGGTCAAAAATTTTACAGTCAAGGGTGAATCAGAGGATGTCCCTCCATTTTATCCGGAAGACATTGTAAAGCCTGATCCAAGCGACTTCCCGATCGGGGTATTTGAAGATGCCAATCTAATACGCGGTAAGAAAGGGCTATTCAAGGATATCGTTAATGATCTTCAGTCAAGAGGCCTTAATGCGATTATGTTATCCAACGGCAACGCTGAACGCGATGCAGAAATGATGGAAGTGTCCGATAAATATGGACTTGATGTTTACTTTGGCGCGCACGTTGATTTTTATCCATGGCTGCATGATACTGCAGTGTCAGGCGATCTGGATGCCGCAAGAGAAATTGTTACGCCAGTCGTAGACTTGCTCAAGGATCATCCTAGCGTGAAAGGGATTAACATTTCGGATGAGCCAGAGCTGTACACGCTGGAGAAGCATGTGAATGCAGCGGATATTATTCATGAACTTGCCCCTGATATTAAAGTTTCTACACCTATTATCGGTTTTGATCGTGCGGGTCCGATGGCTGCCGCGCTTGATCAGGATGTTTATATTGTAGACGTTTATCCGGCAGCCCAGATTAATCCATTGGGCGACTTTACGATGAATGCCTATGGATACGGCGGCTGGGATTTTATCAGCTATACACGTGAAATTATTAAGGAAAGATCAGAGGATACACCGCTTTGGATGATTTTACAGACCCATGCCTATAATGCAGGTCGTTTCTCTTTACGTGAGCCGCTCCCGGCTGAGGTTCGCGAGCAGCAGTGGTTAGCCATTGGAGAAGGGGCTACAGGTATATTCTGGTTTGTATATGGCACACAACTGGATTCAGGTTGGACGGGTTTGAGTGACAATGAAGTGTTGTTTGCCGAGGTAGAGGATCTGACCGGAAGATTGAATCCGCTACGCGAGACATTCCTGGGCACAAAAAAGGATAAAGATCGTTTTACGGCGACTGCTACAGGTTCTGCCAAGCCTTATGTCAGTACATTAGTAGAGAAGAATGGGGATAAGCATTATGTTGTTGCCGTCAATACGGACGTGCTGTCCGATCAGTTGTTGACTATTGATTCCAAGCAATTTAAAGGACAATTGAAGGACTTGGAAACAGATGAGCTATTTACAATAGGAGTCTCGGAGATCGAAGTGCGTCCTGGAGACGGGAGAATATTCGAAGTGATTCCATCACAATCCTACAATGAGCCTACAGTAGAGATTACGACTTTGAATTCCGGACTTACTTTAAATGTAGGTGCTCAGCTTGGGTTGGGATCAGAGGCTGCTGCGCCGGAAGGGATTTCCAAAGTAACCTACTACGCTAATGGAGATGAAGTAGGTTCATCGACAGCTGTTCCATATATCGCTAATTGGACCGTAAACCGTTCGGGAAGCTATTCGATTACGGCAGTAGCGACTACAACAAAAGGGCTGGAAACCACTTCGGCACCTATTGAAATCATGGTCAATGGCCAAGATAATATGATTCGGAATGCATCCTTTGAAGCATGGAACAGTAATAGTCCAACAAGCTGGAATATGGGTTCAGAAATTACGGCGACCCTGGATCAGAATGTATACCGTACAGGAGGCACCTCGTTGAAGTTGTCTGGCGTAGTTGATGAGGTCGTTCTACGGCAAGATGTGACCTTACAGCCTAACAAGGAATATGAACTAAGCGCATGGATCAAAACAGATGATGTGAGAGGCTCCGGAGCACTGCTTCGTACGGTAGTAACAGGGCCGGCTGCTTATAACAATATAACGCAGCCTATCTATGGAACGAAGGATTGGACCAGGGTAAATGTGAAATTTACAACCCCATCCGTTGTTACGTCAAGCAATGTTTCCTTGTATCTGGATGCGCGAATGGTGCCCGGGATCGTATGGATTGATGATGTAAGCTTTGTAGCTACAGGCGCAGCCCAGGTTAGCGACGGGCTCGCACTGCACTGGTCCTTCGATGAAAGCAGGGGTACCCAAGTCTATGATTGGTCAGGCAATGGACATACAGGTGATATTATCCGATATGTTAATGGGGAATTGACAGAATTTGTCCCATGGGCTATAGCCTTTGATTCAGGTGCCAAATTTGGTTCAAGCGGTCTTTTTTTCGATGGTGTTGTCAATTATATACAGACTCAGAAAGATTTTAGCTTGAATAACGACACATTCACCTGGTCATTATGGATGAATCCACAGGAGTTTAGAGATCAGATCATCATGACGAGCGAGCAACTTGTAGTAGAAATAGCAGATGGACACCTGCAGGCAAGTGTGCAGGCGGACGGTGGAGAATGGTATACGTTAGTAGGTCCTGAGGTTAACACACCGGGCTGGCGCCATGTTGCAGTTGTATACGACCAAGCGGATGCCATGGAACTCTATATCGATGGCGAACAGGTTGCGACATCAATTGCTGTAGGGCCTTTAACTGAAGCGAGTGGAGTGTTAATCGTAGGCGCTTCACTAGAGGATGCCAGCTTGAACTTACACGGATATATCGATGATTTGCGTATATTCGAACGCAAATTAACAGGCGATGAGTTGAAGCGCTTGGCTCTGAAGCTGGCTAATCCAATTGAACCGGATCTGGAGACTCCGCCAACCGAATGGCCAACAAATCCTAATACGGTTCCGCCGAAGGAAGGTACAGTTACTATACAGGCAGGTCAAGCAGGTCAAGTCCATCTGAAGCAACTGATTCAGATGTATATTCCGGCTGGCGCTTTGGATACAACAGCAACAATTACGATTACGGAAGTAACAGATACAGACGACCTGATTGCTGACTCATCCCATACCCCGGCTAGTCGCATATACGAGGTATTGAAGACGGTAAACGGCAACTTTAAAAAACCTGTCACCGTACGTATGGTTTATGATCCTAATGTTGTTGGTAACAATAAGCCAGTAATATTCTACTATGATGAGGCTGCCAAGACATGGCTTGAAGTTGGCGGTACCGTTGTTGAAGGCAATTTAGTAGAAGCAACAGTGAATCATTTCACGAAGTTTGCGGTGTTTGCAGTAGAGGATTCAACTATTCCTGCTATATTTACCGACCTGCAAGGACACTGGGCAGAGCAATCCATCGCGCAAGCGAGCAAATCTGGCTTCGTGTCCGGGTATCCGGACGGTACGTTCCGTCCAGATGGTAAGGTGACACGGGCAGAATTTGTGAAGTTGCTTGCAGGGGCTTTGCAACTGGATACTACTGGAAATAGAGCGTTAACGTTTACTGATCAAGATCAAATAGGGGCATGGGCGAAGGAGGCGATTGCTGCAGCCGTACAATTGGACTGGATTCAGGGGTATGAGGACAACACCTTCCGTCCAAACCAAACGATTAGCCGGGCCGAGATGGCCGTGATTGTGGCAAGGGCGCTGGGACTAGCTTCAAGAATTGCTAGTGGTGCGACCTCATTTGTCGATGATCAAGATATCCCGGTATGGGCGAAAACGGGGATTCATGCTTTAATAAACAGTGGTCTCCTGACCGGTAAAAATGGCAATCTTCTTGCTCCTAATGCTTCAACAACAAGAGCTGAAGCGGTCGTATTGATTCTTCGGGCATTAAAATAGCATATACCATCTAGCAGACTGTTACTTTCGTAAGGAAATGAGCACAGAGAGATAATCCCGGGATAGAGGGGATTATCTTCTTGTGCTCCTTCATTTTTCTTTACTTGTCAATGCATGAGCTTCGGATTTCACAGTGGAGAATTGGTTGCGCCAGTCGGTTGGACTTTTTCCGGTGTGTTTTTTGAAAGCGCTGCTAAAATGATGAATGTTTGGATAACCACATTCTTCTGCTATCTGATTGATTTTTAGCGTCGTTGTGGTCAAGTAGTTGGCGGCAGCGCGCATTCGAAGCTCATTTAGGTAACTCATCGGCGTAAATCCACTGTATTCTTTAAACTTTTTGATCAGATAGGAGTTTTGGAAATGAGATAATGAGGACAAATAACCCAAGGTGATGTCATCTCTAAATGTTGACTCCATATTGATCATTAATGTTTTGATAATGTCTTGTGTGGGTGTTTGGCTCAGGGGTTGCTTTAAAATATCCTGAAAGTCAACACCCTGCTTATGGGATTGGAGGAGTTCGTTTACAATGATGAACAGCTTCGAAATATCAAGCATTAAAAGATCGGAGCCGCACGTCATGTTTTTTATGTCATGCCTCAATAGATCATTAATTCCCATGATGGTATGAGTCATGACGTCGGGCATGTGGCTTGATATATCGGATTCACATTGCAAGCGGTTCCAGACCAGAATATTCTCCAGACTCGGGAATAAAGAGGTGGTAAATGCCTCGTCCAGCTCGATATACCAGAATGTTGCTTTGCTCGAAAGGATGATGACGTCATGAGGAGTGTTCGGAGTAATAAAAAATAGTGAGTTTGGTTTAATATGATAGGTTTCGCCTAACCACTGCATTTGATAGCTTCCTTCCGCCAAATACAAGATCTCGAAAGAAGGGTGAATACCACCGGTCTTGAAATCCGATGGGGAATAGTGATCGACATACTTAAAGGTACGAATACGCATAACGATTCTCCTAGGGAATATGACTTGTGGTAGACCTATTGTAGTATGCCTCAATCGGATTGTAAATGCAGACAGTTGATAAGTTCAATTATTTGCAAACGGTTTCGGAACAAGGCGTCATTGGCAAGCTTTATCGTTGTGCATGAGAACAAAGAACATTATCTGATGCAAATACGTTTCCGGATCTACAAGGTATACTCAAGTTAGCAGTAAATCAATTATATTAGGAGGGTCAACAAAGATGAAATCAAAAGTGAAAAAATCATCGTTGCTCGTTTTTTCAGCCTTGACTGTGCTGCTCGCTGCATGCTCAGGCAATAACGGCAATAACCCTGCAACAGAAAGTGCAAATCCGACAAATGGCAATACTCCGGCAGCGGAAGCGCCCGCTGTGTATGACAATGGTTTGCCTAAAGATGAGAAGGTTACCTTGAAGGTCGGGTTTCTGGAAGCTGGTTACGGAAGAGAATGGTTTGATCATGCAACTGCTTTATTTACTGAGCGGTATCCGAACGTCACATTCGATATAACGGCTTCACCCAAAATTCCAGATCTGATCACAACGAAGGCGGCAGCAGGAGACGACAAAGACATGTTCGATATTCTCTACGGACTAGCTTACACGGAGTTTGTAGATGCAAATAAGCTGGAGCCGCTTACAGACATCTTTCAGATGAAGCCTTCCGACGGCGGCGGCAAAACATTGGACGAGCTAATCGTTCCGGGCTACAATGTGCCCGAGCAATACTACAAAGGCGAGAACTGGCTGTTCCCTATCGCCAACTACATCGGCGGCATGTTCTATGATCAGAAGCTGTTCGAAGACAATGGCTGGAACAAATCACCGAAAACGTACGATGAGTTCCTGGCATTATGTGAAGCGATCATGAGCAAAGGGATCGATCCGATCGTGTACTCCGGGCTTTATAACTACTCGATATTCTCCTTCGATACGAAGGTGTTCGAGTTGGCGATTGATAATGGCAACAAGGAGTTCCGAAATCACTACGAGAACTATTCGGGGCCGGAGTTTACATCAGCCGAAAGCGTAGAGGTGTACAATCGTCTTTACGATATGGGGAAAAAGGGATATATCAGCAAACAAAGTGTAGGTATGAATCATACCCAATCCCAAATGCTTGCACTGCAAGGCAAAGCGGCCATGGTGCCTTCGGGCGATTGGATCGAGAATGAGATGAAGGAATCTGCGCCGGAGGACTTCAAGTGGGGTTATATGGCCGTTCCGTTTTCCAATAACCCCGAAACACCGATCCACATCAATAATGGTCTCAGCTATGCTTTTCAAATTTGGGCGAACAAACCTGATCTGACGAAGCAATGGGCAAAACAATTTTTGGTATCGTTGCTGACGAATGAGGTTCAGCAGATCTTGGTTGATAAAGGCGGCGCGTTCCCTCTGAGATCCGACTTCATGGATGATTCCGCGCGAGCGGCTAATATGAAGCCGTTGCAGAAGTCGATCGCTACCTATATGAGCGAGAACAATGTGGTACTCGAATTGAAAAGTCGTAAGGTCGTACTAAACTCGCCTGACTTTGTCGCGGCTAATAAGCACGTTCAAGATAATACCGCGCTTATCTTGACAGGTCAGAAGGAGCCGTTGCCGATTCTCGAAGAGGGAGAGCGCTTGCTTCAGAAGGCTGTACAGGAAGCCGGGAAGTAATACAATCTCCGTATCGCTAACCAGCAACTAATCGAGCCAAGCAGACCGTTGATCAATAAGTCAACGGTCTGTGCGGCGACTTGGACAGGAGAGAGATCGCTTTGAAGACATTAACCCGGACGAATATTCATATTCAAAAAAAAGTGTTTTTATTCCTGGCGGTATTGCCGCCCTTTGCTGCGTATGTGTTGTTTACTCTATATCCCAATGTACTTTCCATCTATTATTCGTTCCTGGACTGGAACGGAATCGGGGAGAAAAAATATATTGGCCTGGATAACTACATCCGATTATTTCAAGATCCAGTCGTCTTGAACGCGCTTAAGCATAATCTTATTCTCGTCGCCACTGTCATTCCCATTACACTAATCATTTCGTTGGTACTGGCTGACCTGCTTGTGAACCGCCAATATAAGGAAAACAAATTTTATAAGGTATTATTCTTCTTCCCGAACGTCTTGTCACTCGTCGTAATCGCACTGATCTGGAGCTTTATCTATGACGGTACATTCGGATTATTAAATAGTGTGCTGCGGGTATTAGGCATAGGAGGGGATCACAACTGGCTGGGTAGTCCAAAGACTGCGCTGGCATCAACGATTCCGTTATACGTCTGGTGTTACGTTGGTTTCTATGTCGTTATTTTTATGAATGCAATGAGCGCGATTCCGAAGACGATCTATGAATCTGCCACGCTTGATGGCATTACGAGTTTTCAACGATTTACGAAGATTACTTTGCCTTTAATGTCAGGTATCATTCGTGTGGGAATGATTTTCTTAATGCTGAATGTCATTAAGGAATTTGAATATATGTTTATTATGACGAAAGGCGGCCCTGGCGGCGCAACGGAAGTTATATCGCTTTACATGTTTAACCTGGCCTTTGGCACGGAAAGTTTAAGTCAGCACTTTTACGGATATGCGTCTACGATCGGGATGCTCATTTTCGTCCTGTTGGTGCTGCTCAAGGTTGTCATCGATAAAGTATTCTCGAAAGATAGCGTAGAATTTTGAAGGGCGGGTTTTCATGACAAGAAGGATAGGATCTCTCGTATGGCGTATCATATTGTTGCTATGGGCTTTAAGTGTCATTCTTCCGATCATCTGGATTGTCTATCAATCATTTAAAACAAATCAACAATTTTTTGCCGATATTTGGTCATTGCCAAGCACGTTTCAATGGTCCAATTATAGCAAGGCATGGACGAACCTCGGTGTAGGACAATCGATGCTGAATACCGTGTACTATGTCGGCTTAAGCTTGTTCATTAGTTTAACATTGGCAGTTGTGAACGCCTATGCCTTTACGAAAATGGAGTGGAAGCTTCGCAACATCGTATGGAGTCTCATTATGCTGTCGCTGTTCTTGCCGGGCATCAACATCCTGGTTCCACAGTATACGCTCATGAGAGCGCTTGATCTGACAAACAGCTTGAATGGCCTTGTACTTCTTGCCAGCTTGCCGCTGGGCGCTTTTGAATTGCTGTTGCTTGGAAGCTTTATGCGTTCCCTGCCTAAGGAACTAGAGGAGAGTGCGTTCATCGATGGGGCAACAATATTCCAGGTCGTTAGAAAAATTATAGTTCCGCTTGCTATGCCTGGGCTCGTCACAATTGGTATATTCAAGTTTGTCGCATTATATAATGACTTCCTGGGCCCGTTCATTTTGCTGAGTGATCCGGACAAGTACACGGTCAGTGTTAATATGTATGCGGCGAATGCGATGATGGAATACAAGTCGGACTGGGTTACTCTTCTTGCCGGTCTTGTCATTACGGTCATTCCTACAATTATCGTGTATATGTTATTCCAGCGTAAAATTATTGAAGGAGCAACGTTAGGCGGGGTCAAAGGATAGACCATGGCAGTCCTCTTAAAAACAACGTTCATTTTCACGTTAATCGTGTAACGAACGTTGTTTTTTGGCGTCTCCACCGACTTAAAGGCATCATTCAACCTGGTATCTCATGCCCGGTAAACTTTTTACTCAAATCGCTTTTGTAAGCTGTATGACACGCGGTAATTGCTGCAGGGAGAGGAGCAAACCTAATTTAAGCTTCATTTAAGCTAATCAAATTCAATTCAAAGAGTAGGGCCTCATAATGGCAGGAGTGAACAACTTTAATTTGAAGCCAAGAGGGGAGAACGATTGTATGAAGATTTGGAACGGGAAGTGGAGTGCCGGAAGTGTAGTTGCTGTTCCTTTAATTGCGGCGATGCTGGCTGGCTGCACATCGGGAGGGGAAAGCAAGGACAAGGTGCCGGATCCGGGAGAACCCGTTACGCTCAAAGTCGCTTATTTCAACGAGCAATCTTTTTATCAAAGTTACGGCAACGTGTTTAACGCCAAATATCCGAACGTAGAGTTCGAGATCATTCCGACGATGGACGTCTCCATGCAAAAGGATCCCGCACAGGCCATGTCCGATCTCATTGACGCCGAGCAGCCGGATGTGGTGCTGCTGACGATGGAGCAATACGAGACGCTGGCGGCGGACGGGAAGCTGTACGATCTCGACGCGATGGTTCAGCAATCCGGCTTCGATATCGAGAATATCGTGGAAGGTGTCGTTCAATTGCTGCGGGATTCCGGGGGAGGCAAGCTGTACGGTCTGTCTCCATCCTTTAATACGAAGGCGCTCTACTACAACAAGGACCTGTTCGCGAAATACGGGGTGCCGGAACCAAGCGACGGCATGACGTGGGAAGAGGTGCTTCAGCTCGCGGCCCGTTTCCCTGCGGACGGAGACGACGAGAGCCGCATCTACGGATTTGCGCCCTCCATGTTCGATCAGAATGCCTTTAAGCTTATTCAGGATATGGCCGCCGCCAAGGGGTTGAATTACTTGAACGCGGACGCGACGGAGCTGACGTTGTCGGATCCGGAATGGAAGGAAATCTTCGAAGCCGTAGTAGGCGGTTATGCGGGGAAAACGGTGTTCATGCCGCAAAACTCCGAGCAGGGCTTCTCGCTGGACGGCATGTTGTTCCAGCAAGGCCGGGCGGCCATGACGGTCGACAATCCCATGCTGATGAATATGAGCAACGGTGGCATGGCGGGCGGTGCCGTTTCGTTCCGAGCTGCGTCGGGGTCGGACGAAGCCGTACAAGAAGTCAAGTCTCCCGAGCCGATCAACATGGGCGTCGTGACGGCGCCGGTGGACGCCAGCGCGCCGGATCAGACCAGCGAATACGAAATCTCCCAAATTTTCGCGATTAACGCGGCTTCCGCGCAAAGCGACCAAGCATGGATGTTTGTCCAATACGTGCACAGCGAAGAAGCGGCAAAGATTCGGGCCAAAACGTCGATGGGACTGGAGTCGAGAAAGGGATACGAGACCAGCGCGAGCGGAGCCGATTTGTCGCCTTTCTATCAATTGAAGCCGTTGCCCAAGGAGTCGACGAATTGGTACCCCAAAGGGTTCCGCAACAGCTTTGCTAAGATCGCGGGAGAGGAGATCGGAGCGGCGGCGAGCGGCAGCAAAAGCCCGGACGAGGCGTTTAAAGATTTGATGGACAGAGCCGTGGACGCGCTGGCCGAAGCAAATTTGAGCGGCGAGAAGGAACGCGGCGACGGCGGATTCGGAGGTATGGCCACTTCCATCTTCATTGGCGGGTAAGTCATGGAGACGGGGAGCATAGTGGAATCGCCGATCGTTCAGCTTAGCGGAGTAGAAAAGTCATTCGGAGCAGGGGCAGCGCGCGTTGAAGTGCTGAAGGGAATCGACTTGACCCTGACGGCCGGCAGCCTGGTTATGCTTAGAGGACGGTCAGGCTCGGGGAAGACGACATTGCTGAACATTATGGGGGGACTGGATCTGGCCTCGGAAGGATCGGCAATCGTGGATGGACAACCGCTTCAGGCTCTTGGCGATAAAGGCCGGACGAAGCTGCGGCAAAGACAAATTGGATTCGTGTTCCAATCCTACGCGTTGCATCCGCTGCTGTCCGTAAAGGAGAACGTGGAGCTGGGCCTGCGCATGGCAGGCACGCCGTCCGGCTTATGGGAGGAGAGAATTAATCTTTGCCTGGAGCTTGTCGGCATGGCCAATCGGCCGCTGCACCGCCCATACGAGCTGTCCGGCGGAGAGCAACAGAGGGTGGCGATCGCGAAAGCGGTCGCTCCTTCTCCGAAGCTGCTGCTGGCGGACGAACCTACTGCCGAGCTGGATACGGCAATGTCGAAGCGGATATTGGCTCTTTTCCGGCAGCTGCAGGGCGATGGCATGACGATCTGCATGACGACACATGATCAAACGATGCTGGAGGTAGCGGATAATGTTTATGAAATGGCCGATGGCAGGCTGGGGAAGTAAGAAATGGAGGTTCATGCTGGCGTTAGCGCTCGCGTCGATATGGATGACAGCATCGGGCTGCAGTCTGTCCCCCGAAGCGTCGGATGCGGAGCTGATTCAATTGATCGAGCCTCCCAAGCTTTCGAAAAAACCGGAATTTACCGTGGCCAGGGCGGACATAGAGACGAAGGTAAGCGCTACGGGCAAGCTGATGTCCGCCCGGCAAGAAGAACTGAAATTCGGGGGCGAAAGCGGACAGATTTCGGAGCTCATGGTCAAAGCGGGCGACACGGTGAAAAAGGGTCAGACCATCGCGAAGCTTGCGACCGGTACGCTGGAGACGCAGTTAAAGCGCAAAAATATCGAGGTTCGGCAAGCGGAGCTTGCCATGATCGAGAAGCTCAGGGACGACAGCCGCACGCCAATGCAGAAAGAGCTTGACGAGCTGAATTTCAAGCTGCTTGTAAGCGAGAGGGATGAGCTGCAGGCAAAGCTGGACGCGTCGGAGCTAACGGCCCCTTTCGACGGAACGATCGTATCCTTCGCGAAGGAAGTCGGCGATATGGCAAACGCGTACGAGACAATCGGCGAGCTTGCGGATTGGACGAAGCTTGTCGTGGCGGCGGGGTTCTCCGCTTCCGACCAGGAGAAGATAGCGATCGGCATGGAAGCGCAGGTGCAGATCAATACGCTGGGCAGCTTCAAGGGGAAGGTGTCGCGGATGCCCATTGCTTCCGCTTCGGGCGGGAAGGGAGGAGCGCTCGACGCGTTCGTGCTTATCGAACTCGATGATTTTCCCAAGGACGCGAAGTCCGGCACCCCGCTAAGCGCAGCCGTCGTTACGGAGAGGAAGAAGGATGCCGTGCTCATTCCTCCCGCCGCGCTGCGCACGGGCTCGGGCAGAAATTACGTGCAGGTGGTCGATGCGGAGGGCAACAAACGCGAGGTGGATGTGGAGGTTGGCGTGTCTACCTCGACCGAGGTGGAGATCTTGAAAGGGCTTGAGCCCGGACAGAAGGTGGTTGGGCGATGAAGGGGATGCTCCGGTTCGTCCGGCGAAAAATGTGGAATAACCGGATATTGACGGCCAGCACGATGCTGGGCTTGTTGATTGCCGTAGCGTTTACCGCCTGCATACCGGTCTATACGGAGCATGCGCTAAAGAAATTGATGGTTTCGTCGCTGACGGAGGACGCAGGCTCGTCGCCGCCGGGTTCGCTGCTGCTTCGTTATCAGGCCGCGCGGGGTACGCATACGAAGGTAGAGGAGCTGCAGACGGTTAACGATTATGTCGCGAACCTGCTGCCATCGCAAATCGGATATCCCAGAAAACAATCCGTCGAGGCGTATTCGCTGGCGCAATCGCAGCTTCGACCCGGCGGCGAGGGGAAGGCCGACAACCGCAGACGGCAGATGACGTTAATGTCGCAGACCGGCATGAAGGAGCAGGTGGAGCTGACGGACGGCCGGATGTACGGGGACGTCTCCAAGGAAGGCCCGATCGAAGCCATCGTATCGGAAGAGGCGCTTGCTCGCCAATTCCTGAAGGTCGGGGATAGCTATTCCTACACGGTACAGACGCGTACCGGCAACCAGAAGGCAGAATTCGTCATTGTCGGGGTGTTTCGTCCGAAGGATGAAGCTTCGCCGTACTGGTACCAGGGATTAGCCTCGCTCTCCGGCATGCTGATGATATCGCCGCAAGCCATGGAGGAGAGAGTGCTGGGGGAGCTGGGAGGCAATGTAGCCTCAGCCAATTGGTACGGCTTATTCGAGCTGGCGAATTTGGATCGCGGCGACTTGGCGCGTCTCGAGAACGGCATGAAGCGGCTGGAGAGCGATCTGTTCCGAATGCTGCGCGAGCTGCGCGTCGATATAAGCTTCCTTGGCCTTATCGAGAAGTTTCGGAGCGAAGACGTTAAACTGCAGGCGCAGCTTGTTGCGTTGGCCGTGCCGATGCTCGCCATGTGTTTCTATTTCATCTATATGAACGCCGGTCAGGCGCTGGAGCGGCAGCGCAACGACATTGCCGTTCTCCGGAGCAGGGGCGCCCGGATGCGACTGATCTATGGAATCTTCCTCCTGGAGAGCGCCATGCTGGGAGCGATCGCCTGGTTGGTCGGCATGCTGCTGGCGATCGGGATGGCGCGCGTCATGGTGTGGACGGACGGCTTTATGCAATTCCAGCCGGGCAAGGAAGCGGCAGTCGGCTGGAGCGTCTTGTCCGGCTGGTATGGCTTCTCTGCCGTCGTCGTTGCCATAGTCGCGGGCACGCTTCCGTTAGGCTCGTTCGGGAAGCAGTCGATCGTGGCCTACAAGAAGCGGCAGGCGAGGAGCGACCGGCCGCCGCTGTGGCAGCGATGGTATCTCGATGCGGCTCTGCTGGCGCTGGCTGGGTTAGGTTGGTACGGCTTCGAAAGCGGGCGAGTATTGACCGGGGGCGCAGGAGAAGGAGGCGCAATGCAGGTGCAGCAGCTATTTTTTCTCATTCCCGCGGCAGCCATGTTCGCAGCAGGACTTGTCGCCTTAAGGTTGTTCCCGCTAGCGCTGCAACTGTTGCATTCGTTGTTCCGACGCTTGCTCCCGGTATCGCTCCATCTGGTATTCGTTCAGCTGTCGCGCTCGCAGCGCTCGTATTATCCGCTGATGCTTCTTCTGATCATGACGCTGGGTCTCGGCATCTTCCACGCTTCCGCCGCTAGAACGATGGATCGCAATGAAAGCGAAAGGCTCCTGTACGGCAACGGCGCCGATGTCGTGCTGCAGCCCGTATGGGAAGGGGAGGTCCAACTGTTTGACGAGGAGGGCAACTATATTCCGGAGGATCAGCCGCGGGATACCGTCTACACGGAGCCTCCCCAGACACCGTTCGAGAATATGCCGGGGGTGAGATCGTCGGCTCGCGTCCTGCAATTGGAAGGCGAACTGTCGATCGCGGGCAAGGGACTTGGCAAGGGCAAGCTGATGGGCATCGATAATGCCGATTTTGCCCGGAGCTCTTGGTGGCGTATCGACCTCTACGAGAGCGCCCATCCTTTCACCTTGCTTCGCTGGATGGGCGAATACGAGCAAGGCGCGATTATTTCCGGCATGTTCGCGGAGAAACACGGCTTAAAGCAAGGCGACCTTCTCCAAATGACGGTGCAAGGCACCCCTATCGAATTAGTGATCGCGGGCATTTCCGATTATTGGCCGTCGCTGGATCCCGACACGCCTTTCGTCGTGGCGCATTTGGATTACTTGTACGAGCATATCCCGCTGACCCCTTACGCGTTGTGGCTTGACATGGAGGATGACGCCAAGGCAATGCCGATCGTCGAACATTTGCGGGCCCAAGGCATAGAGACGTCCGCGCTTAGCGACGCGCGCAACGAATGGAAGCTGAGAAAGCTCCTTCCCGAGCGGGAAGGTACCTATGGCATCCTGTCGCTGGGATTTATCGTCTCGGTGGCGATTTCCTTTATCGGTTATTTGCTTTTCTGGGTATTCAGCCTGGCAAGGCGTACGGTGCAGCTCGGCATCCTGCGGGCGACGGGGCTGATGCGCGGCCAGTTGACGCTCATGCTGCTGCTGGAGCAGCTGCTCTCGACAGGTCTCGCGATCGTTCTGGGACTTGGCATCGGCCGAGCGGCGAGCCGGCTCTTTATCCCGTTCCTTCAATCGGGAGCGAGCGGTCAAGTACCGCCGTTCGTTATCGTTTTCGATTTAAAGGATACCTTGCAGCTTCTTATCATCGTAGTAGCCATGATTACGGTTGGGGGGAGTCTGCTGATCGCGCAAATCTTGAAGCTTCGCGTTCATCAAGCGGTTAAGCTGGGGGAGGAGAGATAAGGATGATCCAGTGCGAAGGATTAGTGAAAATATTCAAGTCGGACGATGTGGAGGTCGTTGCACTGCAGGGGCTTAATCTTCAAGTGAATGCGGGCGAAATGATTGCGATCATCGGCAATAGCGGAAGCGGCAAGTCGACGCTCCTTAACGTGCTTGGCGGCCTTGACGTCCCTACTGCCGGCAAGGCCTTGATCGGCGATTGGGATCTTCTGCAAATGACCGAGAAGGAGCGAGTATTCTATAAGCAGCGTACGGTCGGCTTCATCTGGCAAAATAATTCGCGCAACCTGCTTCCCTATCTGACCGTGCTGGAGAATGTGGAGACGGCGATGATGGTTGCGGGGCGCATTGACGAGACGTATGCCAAGCAGCTTATCGAATGGGTAGGGCTGACGCATCGCAGCGGCAATAAGCTGGTTCAGCTGTCGGGAGGCGAGCAGCAGCGCACGGCCATTGCCATCTCCCTCGCAAACCGCCCGTCGCTGTTGCTGGCGGACGAACCTACCGGATCTGTCGACGCGGGGACCGCCGATACCATTATGGGCATCTTCCGCAAGCTAAACGAAGAGACCGGCGTCACGATTGTCATCGTCACCCACGACATGGGTCTTGCGGGCAAGGTAGATCGCGTCGTAGCGATTCGCGACGGGATGACCAGCTCCGAGCTGATTAAGCGGGAAGCCGAAAGAGGGCAAGAAGGGAAAGCTGCGGAAGACTCAGCCAACGAAGCAGCTGAAGTATCCGCCGGAGCGTTCCGCGATTACGAGGAATACGCTGTCGTGGACAGGTTCGGGAGGCTGCAAATCCCGGCTGAGTACAGGGAGCGGCTTGCCATCAGAGATAAAGTCAAGTTGATCATAGACGATACCGGAATTCGGCTGGAGCCTCAAGCGGCGGGGGACGCAACGGAAAGGAGAGACTCGTCATGACGAGCGGAAACGCATTCGAAGAAGCCGTTAAGCCCTGGCTGCGGGAGCTTCGGCAATATTGCGTCTATTTGACGGGCTCGACCTGGGACGGAGAGGATCTGTTGCAGGAGACGGTGGCGCTGGCATTCCGTTATTATAAGCGGCGGGGAGAGATCAAGGAGATACGGCCTTTCCTGATGAAGGTCGCAAGAAACAAGCGGATCGACGGGTACAGGAAACGAAGGATACGCGAGACGTCTGGCGATTTGGCACTGGAAGAGGGGCGCCGGGACAGCTGCTATTTTGAGATCAAAGGTTGGATGGAATGGCTGGCCGCCAAGCTGCCCGCCAATCAATTGAAAGTCTGGCTGCTCGCCGATTATTTCGGCTATACGATGAACGAGATTGCCCTAGGTCTGGGGTACACGATGTCCGCCGTCCGCTCCCTGTTATTCCGCGCGCGGGAGAAATTGCGGTCATGTCGGTCCGGGAGCGAAATCGAGCCAGGCGAGATCAACGCGGACACTCAACGGGGGACTTCTGCGAAGCATGTCTCTTTAAATGGAATGAAGATATTGATCGAACGTTGGGCAAACGGGATTATGAAGGACGATCCGCAAGACTTGTTATTAAAGGCAGCCCGGACGGGATCTTAAGGATTGCGAGCCGTATGCCTATTGCCCTCTTGCTGCTTCTAAAGGCGGCGGGAGGGCTTTTGTTTATTATACAAACTGTATCATGTTATAGCAGACAAAAGAACAAACGTATGTTACAATGTTCTTAATTAAGAACAATAAAACTATAAAATGTTCTTTGTAAGGAATTCAAGCTGATCGGAGGAGTTCTGCAATGGCCATATTAGTAACAGGCGGAGCGGGATATATCGGAAGCCATACCTGCGTCGAGTTATTGAGTCAAGGGAAGGACATCGTCGTCATTGATAATCTGTCCAATAGCCACGGAGAAGCACTTCGTCGGGTAGCCGAAATCGCAAACAGGTCTTTCCCGGTCTATATCCAGGACTTGGTGGACAGGGAGGCGCTGCGGACGGTATTCCGCAATCACGACATCGAGGCGGTCATCCACTTCGCCGGACTAAAGGCCGTTGGAGAATCGGTGCAGCTGCCGCTTAAGTATTACCATCAAAATCTGATGAGTACAATGACGTTATGCAGTGTGATGGAGGAGTTCGGCGTCCGCCGGCTGCTCTTTAGCTCGTCTGCTACCGTATACGGCATGCCCAAGCAGGTGCCGATTTCCGAGGAAGCCCCCGTGGGGGCCATTAATCCATATGGCCGAACGAAACAAATGATCGAGCAAATGCTGGATGATCTCGTATGCTCCGATCCGCGTTGGAGCATTGGCATTCTTCGTTACTTTAATCCCGTCGGCGCACATGAGAGCGGCCGGATCGGAGAGGACCCGAGCGGAGTGCCGGGCAATCTGATGCCTTATATCGCGCAGGTCGCGGTGGGCAAGCTCAAGGAAGTTGCCGTATTCGGCGACGATTACGATACGCCCGACGGTACGGGCGTCAGGGATTATATCCACGTCGTCGATCTGGCACAGGGACATCTTAAGGCCATCGATAAGCTGGCTTCCGCCGCAGGCATCCATGTTTATAATCTAGGCACGGGATGCGGCTATAGCGTACTGGAGATGATCCGGGCTTTCGAACGGGCGTCGGGAAAAACGATTCCATACCGAGTTGCGGGAAGACGGCCAGGCGATATTGGTGCCTGCTACGCCAATCCGAACAAAGCGAATGCGGAGCTGGGATGGCAGGCGACGCGAGGCATTGCGGAGATGTGTGCGGACGCCTGGAGGTGGCAGCTAGCTAATCCGAGAGGTTACGCGGGCAGCGTCGTATACGCAGAGCCTATCTAGAGGTTTATGGAGGTCATACAGCGTCCCGATGCCGACATTGTGTCAACCATGAGCCGTCAGCCTCACAGCGCTTCAGGAAATGGATACTTGCCCCTTTTTCTTCATTTGATTCCAAGAAATTCGACAAATTGAGAAGCAATCTCTCAAAATCCGGAGACAGAAAGCGACAGCATCTTCGTTCCAGATAAGCTATTATTTGGTTTGTGGACAATTTGGATACATATTATATGGGAGACGAAGAAGTGCGTTTAGTATCTGGGCACCTTACAACGCATGGAGTCAGTGGTGCAACCGCCCCAACGAAGTGGGGGATTTTAGGATGACACGATTTATATCGGACAACCAGCAGGATTTGGATGCGGAGTGGGTAGAGCTTATGTTAAGCGCGCGTTCGAAGGGACTCACGACGGAAGAAGTGAGCAAGGTACTGCGTATCCTTCAGGAGCAGGGGCAATCCATTATAAAAGAAAACGCTGTATAAAAATACAGCGTTATTCGCGGTTAAATTTCCACTTATTAAATTCCAGAAATTCCTTGAATTGTTCCTTGCTTACGCCGGAAGCCATCGCTTCCCGAACTAAATTCTCCCAATCCCGGTCTAAGTGGACGGCGCTGCCTTCCGCTTGTTCCTGTCCTACAAACTCCTCGACAGGCACGCCAAGCACTTCCCCGATCTTCTCAAGAAACTGAATGGAAGGGTTCTGCTGAAGCCCTCTTTCGATGGAGCTCAAATACGATTTCGCAACCCCTGCTCTTTGGGAGAGCTCAGTTAACGAAAAACCTTTCCGTTTGCGAAACATTTGAATTCTTTCTCCAATCATGGCAGATGCCTCCTTGGCCAGCGCAATAGCAACAATATGAATTCTATTATAACGAATTTGTTGCAATTACGAAAGCAAATGAATGGAGTTTGGTTCATTTGATGCAAAGGAACAGGACTAATTGGAATTATAAGTAAATTTAAAACGATGAAACATGGGCGGGAGACATCTTGTCTAACGATTTGCCTAAATAACCGTCACGATCGGCGGCAAGATTTGCAAAATCTCCTTCCTCCACGATCCGGCCTCCCTGGAGAACATAGACCCGATCGGCGCCGCGCAGCGTGGTCAAGCGATGCGCGATAACGATAATCGTCATGGACCCCTTAAGACGGTCGATGGCTTCTTGAATATTGCTCTCATTTTCCGTATCGAGGGCGCTGGTCGCCTCGTCCAGCACAAGTACAGAGGGCTTGCGGATAATAGCTCTCGCCAGGACAAGGCGCTGCCGTTCGCCGCCGGATAAGCGGACGCCCCGATCGCCGATGACGGTATTTAGTCCTTCCGGCAGCCTGGCTACGAAGTCCTCGCATGATGCGAATCGAAGCGCTTCCCAGATTTGTTCATCATTTGCGTCCGGCAGGACCAGCGTCATGTTTTCCCTGATCGTTGCGTTGAACAGGAACGGATCCTGAGGCACATAACCGATCGACCTGCGATAAGCGGCCAGCGTTTCGCCGACTAGCGGCGTGCCGTCAACGACGATTTCGCCCGTGCTCGGGACCATTAGTCCCATAATGACGTCGATCAGCGTGCTTTTGCCTGCTCCGGACGGTCCGGCGATTGCGGTCATGGAGCCTGCCGGCAAGGTCATATCGACGCCTTGGAGCGAATAAGGGGAGTCGTGACTGTATTGAAAATGGATATTGCGGCACTGGATGCCTAATCTTACAGTCAGGGATGCATGTTCCCCGGCAGTCGGAGCAAACAGTTCCGCGGCTTCTTTACATTCCTTGCGCAGCGATGTGACAGCCCTGCAGGCCGGAGCCATGGATGCAATCGACTCCAGATTGGCTTGAATGGCCGTGAATCTCGGCCAAAGCCGGGCGAAGATAACGGTAATCGTAAGCAGTTGTATGCCTTGCGTCTTGAAGAGAAGGAACGCAGCTAAAATGAAACCAGCAACCAGGAGCGTGGAAGCCAGCTTATAGACCAGTTGGGAGTTCATACGCAAAGTAATATAGGACACTTGCTCGCGCAGCATCGCGCCTGTTAGCTCATGCATCCACGCCAGCCGGGACCGTTCCAGCGAATTGCTCTTAATATCCTTGATTCCAGTAATTCCGTCGGTAATGCCAGCCATATATCGCTGAGCCAGCTGGGAGGTCTGGCTGCCAAGCTGCTTTGCTCTGCGGATGAAGCTGCGGGAAAGCAGGCCCAGCAGCGCGCCGCATACCAGCACGAACACCGTCAGCATGGGGGAAATCCAGAATGCTACGACGATCTGGATCGCCGTAAAGATCGCGGAGGCTGCCAGTTGAAAGGATGTATTAAGCGCGCCAAGAACGCGGGCTAATTCGATTGTAAGGACGTTGACGAGATCCGAACCGCGCTTGCGCAAGAAGTAAGGCCATCCCGCTCCGAGCAGATCGCGGTAGGTGTCTTGGCGAAGCTCGCGGACATAACGATGCTGCAGCTCGACATTCTGAATCATGACGCTGCGGTAGATAAAGCTTTGGGCGATGGTCGTCGCGGCATAGATAAAGAGCACGATACATAAGGCTGCAACCGTGGAGAAGCCGCTCAACAGCTGGTCTATCCATGCAAAATATCCTCCGCCGACGTCCAGGCTGACCAGGCCGATGAGACCTAAGAGAGGGACGAGGAGAAGGATGCCGACACTCTCCAGCATGCTGGAGGCGACCATGCCGAACAGATTCACATATATCGCGGCTCCAGAATAAGACAACATTTGTTTCATATATTTCCATACCTCGTGCATGGGGCACCTCTCTAACCGGCCCTGCGGGCGTGTTTGGCGAATTTCTCGACGACGACGAACTGATTCATAACCTCGTGCCCGCTTACATACATAGAGCCGCTGCGCAGCCAAGCGTGCGCGATCAGCTTGCCGTGCTCATCACGAGCGGTTCCGAGATACAAGGTGCTTGAGATGCCGCGACGCTCAAGCATTTGCATGCCAGCCATCGCTTGCACCATACATTTGCTCTCCCATGGCGTATTTCGGCTAATGACGGAAATGGCGGACCGGATATGCTTAAGGGTCTTGACATGTCGCTCATCGGAGTCGAGAGAGGTTTCTTCGCTTTTAGCCCCAAGTCCCGGCGCAATCTTGGCGAATTCGCGGCGGAACCTCAGCTTGGCCCATCCCAAAAAAAGAAAAGCCTCTATTAATAAGAGGACGGTAAGCCGATCAAACGTTAGCAGCGTTCTTATTCTCTTCGTTAACAAGGAGCAATCCTTCCCCTCGAAGCTGCTCCAGGAACGAGAAAACTTGCTCCGCGCATGCCGAGTCGTCCACGTCGAATTCTTCCGTCAGTCTGCCTATCAGCTCTTCTACAGACACGGGGTCATGGATGCAGTCCCATATTCGGCCGCCGATTTGGCCCAGATTATAATAATTGCCGTTTTTCACGTTGAGCATCACTTTTTCTCCGCCCATGTCGCTCACTATATTTTGTTTGCAGGAGGATACAAGATCGGTTAACGTCAGAGGCATGATTGACATCATAACAACATCTCCTTTTTGGTCGATTGAACCATGAGTCGGTACAGGTCGGCGAGACTGTCGCCGTCAAGCGGACGGGATAGCCGGAGCATGTCGATTCGCCCCGCGAATTTGGACAATGTCCGGAAGTGCCACTCCATAAGTCCGAGCGGTTCCAAAAGAAAACCTCGAAAGGTATGCCGCAGCAGCGCATGAAAACGTTCCAGCCCTACGATAGGAACGATCTCAGCATTTTTATCGTGTTTGGTGAGTTCGAATACGCCCGCTAACGGCAGCGGCGTATCCAGAAATGCGCCTTCGACCGGGACGGCGAACTTCGTTTCCCGCTTGTAGATGGGTTTTAAGCCTGCGGTGGATTTGCCTAGCAATTGCATGGACTCCTGCCATATTTTTTGCTGCGGATAGGCAGGCATGACGATGGGGGTGCCTCCTTCGCCAACATGGACGGCGATAAGATCGTCGCTAAGCAGCTCGTGGCCTCGCTCCATGAGGTAGGAGGAGAGCGTCGACTTGCCCGCCCCGGATGCGCCGACAATGGCGTAAGCCTGGCCGTCAATGGCGACCGCGCTGCCATGCAGCGGGAGAATCCGCTTCTGCATCAGCAGAATGCCCATACAGCTGCCAAGCAAATAAAGTCTGATTTTGTCCTCATCGGCCGTGGGGGAAGACGAGACCTCTATCGTACGGCCGTCCTTGATACCGAAGATGGCCGTATCCGGCACGCGAATAAGAACACTGTTTTCTCCTACGGCAAGAAATTCGTTTACTTTCGTAAGCTCCTGCCACAGCTTCTCGAGAGGCTGGCGAGTTATAACCACATCAGGCATGTTTCCATTCATACCGCTGTCGGTACTGTCGATTAAGCGAAGCTCAGGCAAGCGGAACTCGCTCTCGATGATCAGGCCGAACGAGCGATAACGTGCCGTCTTCTCCGGTAAATTCATCATAATCACTCCCTGCTGTCGGTAATGGATCGCAGCCCGTCAGGCGGGCCGCCCTTGTACGATGATGTACAAGGGCGGCCCGTACAGTTGCGGCAGAACGAATGCAAATGACGACGGACTAACTGTAGTGGATGACTTCCGTCGGATCCGGTTGAATATCATCCGGCAATCTGACACCGGGTCCGGCCATTGTCATATTGACATTTAGCACCTCCAACTGCGGTTGCTGCCACGACTTTTTCGTTTGTTTTTCCATATCATCACCTCCTCTCAAGCGCTGAATATGACTTGCGGGCTTTAACCGCAACGCTGCAGAAATCGACGCAATATAACGGACCGCATCAGAATGCGGAACTCATTATCGAATACGATCTCCGGTCGCGGCGAGGCTTTAATGGCCTGCCAAGCTTGGTTCAGCCCCGTTACGTCCAAATATCCGGCGATACAAGGATCATCGATCGTATCCCTGAATTCCTGCACAAGCTCATTCCATGCCGGAAGCATGCGATATAAGCCGTCCGCTCCCTGAATGCCTCTCACTTGCTGATTCAGTCGAACGGAGTCGGGTAAATAACCGGAAGTTGCCCTCCGTATCAACGAGCGGCCGTAACCGTTTTGCACATACTGGTTCTCCGGCAATGACAAGCAGAATCGTATAACTCTAAGGTCATTAGTAGGATCGCGGTCCCACAACGAGTGGCGCAAGGATTGCATGCAGCCTACCTTGCCGGTTACCGTCCAGTAATAGGGCTTCTCGAATTGCTTGCGTCTGACATCGTACACGTTCTGTGAAGGATCGCCCCAGAAGTCGTAGCCATGCTCCCTTAAGCGTTCATATACATGGGTTCGTTCGGCGAACTCCGGATGAATCCATTCGGGCGAATCACCTCTTTGCTGAGAGTCGCTCCGGCCGGAAAGGCGAGGGAACGCCTTGCGGGTAATGACGCGCGACATCTTTTTCCTGCTGACTCCGATGTTCTCGCAGAAGGAATTAAATTCTTGATACAGCGTAATCAGCTTGAATTTGCGCAGCAGCTCCACATGATAATCTTGGACGGGTCCCCAGGAGATCGTCCAATTGCCGCGACTGCCGCTGAGCAATACGCCCATGCCCGCTTCGCTTGCTTTTTCGTAAATGCCCTTCGTCCAGAATGAATTCTCGTAAAATTTATATGGCGACTCCAGAATATCCAGCCAGTCGTCGATTGCCGAGAGCGGATTATAGTCGGGAAAGTCGAAATAACTGTCCTGAATATTGCCTACATAATCAACGGTTGCCTTAATGTTGTTCCGCTCGTTCGCAATCCGGCTTTTCGGCGTCCAGTCCGTGAAACCTTCCAGTGGCACGTAGCTGAACGTGTACAGCAATTTATTGTGATTCTGCAATTCACGGGCAGCAAAGCTCGCGACCGATCCGGAATCCAGGCCGCCGCTTAACTTGGAGCCGGCCTTTTTGAAGGTGCGAACCTTGGAGGAAACGGCATTCCGGAAAACGTCGCGAAACGCCTCGACATATTCCTCGTTGGAACGCAAAATCAGCTTCTTTTTCGGCGTAATCGTACAGTATCTGGCGAAGGTGAGGCGGCCGTCCCTGAGAAGGAAGCTATGGGCGGGAGGCAGCTGTCGGATCGATTTATATACAGTAGAGAAAACGTCGACCGATTCCGTAGAGATCGGAATTGCCAGAAACTCGGATAACCATAGTTCGTTAAGTCCGCGCTCTACGCCAGGCAGCGACAGCAGCGGCGCAATCGTCGTGCTAAATGCCGCGAATTCACCCGTTGTCGTGTAATAAAGCGTACGATTGCCGGAGAAGTCTCGCGCGCCGAACAAAGTGCGTTTTCTGGCATCCCAGATCATAAACGCGAAATCGCCGACAAGGTGCGCGGGACTTTCGTTGCCCCACTTCTCATAAGCAAGCAGCAACAGGCGGCTGTCTGTCATGGCAGCCCGATCCGAAGCATGAATATGCAGAAGATCGAACAACTCCGTGCGGTTATCGATAATTGCGTCGGCCGTAATGGCGAGGCCGGATGCTTCATCCCAAGAAGGAAGCCGCTCCGACAGCGATTCCGGAGTAATCCATTGGCCGTGGCAGCCAAGGAAGACATCATTTTGCTGCCACATGCCGACATAATCGGCCGGAAATTTCGCGAAGCCATCCATCACGCGAGGACCGTATTCAACAGCCAAGGGCTGCCCGTTCAAACTGCAAATGCTACTGATTGCGCTCATAAGGCCTCCATGTTGTTCTTGTTATAGAACAGTCAGACGAATAAGTGAACATCCCGTAAATATAAGGATATATCAATTGTTTATTTCAAATTAATTCGTGTTTAAAATCGTATAATGTTCGTTTTTGTTCTTAATTAAGAACTCGAGTTAAGGTTATCATCAACGTTATTCGTTGTCAACAGTTCCATGCAGATTTTGAGGGGAAAACTTGGAACCGAGAAGGACATTGACAGTCTGGAAGATCGAATGATAGAATTTTTACGATTGTTCTTTATAAAGAACGAATGGAGATAGAGGTGTTTGCATTGCATTCAGCTTCGGAATTGTTTATGCCGGGAGAACCTTCGTTCTCGCTTTCCTTATTCCTGCCTATTGTAAGGCTGGAAAGCGGGAGGTGCGTCGAGGGAGGGAACGCCGAAGGAGCTTTGTCCGTGTTGTGGCCGGATCGGAGCCTGGCTTTTTACTTTAACGAAACGGGGAGCCGCATCTGGGGACTCTTAAGGGAATCGGTCACGGTCGGCGAAGTTGTCAACGCGCTTCTGATTGAGTATGATATTGATCGAACGACATGCGAGTCCGAAGTATTCGGCTTTCTCGCTAAGCTGTCCGGGGAGCGCTTGATTCAATTCGGCTTATCCTTCTAGGACGCAGGGAGGTGCTCAAGAGGCTGAGTGATCTTATAATCGTGCTGATTGCCTTAATAGGCATGTCGGCGCTCTTCTACTTATTATTGATAATGCCGACGCAATGGCTCAAAATCGAACGCGTCGCTCATCCTATTGGCCTGGGAAAACGTTTTTTGCAGATCAGCGATCTTCACGTCGATATGCTTCGAATTGGGCCTGATAAGATGGAAGCCGTCGTCCGGGCGGAGAAGCCGGATTATATCGTGCTTACAGGTGATTATACATACAGACGGGAGTATTTGCCCAGGCTGGCTCTATATTTGAAAGCCATTACTGCGGTCGGGGTCCCTGTCTATGCCGTGCTCGGCAATCATGATTACCAGCAGCCGCGCCCTCGGGAGATGTTGACGCTGTTCCGGGAGCAAGGCATTGCGATATTAAGGAACGGCAGCGTGTCGCTTCCCGAGTTTACATTGATTGGCATTGACAATTACAGTACAGGGCATAGCCGAATATCGGAGGCGTTCCTGAACATTGAGCGGAGCAAACCCGCGGTCGTCATTACCCATGACCCTAATGTCGTATTAAAAATTAAGCAAAATTATGATTATTTGATGGCGGGACATTTCCATGGCAAGCAGTTCAATATTCCTTTTTTCTTTAAGTTGAAGCCGAAGGGTCCGTTGTCTCAGCGGGGAATCTATCGTGGCCTTCATAGAAGCGAACAAGGAGCTTATTATATTTCGAAGGGAATCGGTCAGGCCGGCGTAAACGCAAGGTTTATGGTACGGAGCGAGGTGACGGTTCACGAACTTTGAAAAACGGCGCCCGTAAATGGCTGCCGGCTCATGCCGGCTGCCACTACGGGCGCTCTTTAATGCGAATAGGGCTTACGGCTCGTCATGCACCTCGGGAACGCCAGCTCGATAATCGTCCTCGCCGGGATACTCCCGCGGCAGATCCTTGTGCAGCGACTTGTTCTCATAGCCGTAAGCGCTCTGTTTATGCTGCCCCATCCGCCAAGGCGAGCTTTTGCCAAGGGATTCTCTAAGCAAGTCCGAGCCGTAGGGTCCTTCGGGAAACTCCTCCGCGAACAGATCATTCTCATGAGATTGTTCGGTCAATAGCTCATCGTGATAATCGCGGTCGTCATAATCACCGTGAAACACTGGCTGTTTCCTCCCTGAATAAATAGTCATGGTTGTACATTAATAACGTACCCCGATTAATCGGTAAAATTCACCGTGCCAACGACAAAATATAAAAATTGCCTCAGCTCATCGCCTTCTTCCTGCGTCAGATTGAAGACATGTTCCAAATAACCTTCCTCTTCGAGATCGTCAGGACCGATGATGGCCGTTTTGCCGAACTGCAGATCCGTTACAAGCTTCTTGCCATAGAATCGATTGGTCGTCAAGATGGCCAGGTCGAACCGCTTTAGGCCGGGCGTAATAAAAGTGACGAATCTGGTGGACGTATCCTCCAAGGAATCCGACAAAAAATCATAATTGGGCAGCTGCATAGAAATCCCTCCGTTAATGGATGCTGGTAGTCATTATACCCTACTCCCCGGAAAGCCGGCAGTACGAATTTAAAGAGGTTGTTCAAATTCGGCTTGTAAATCTCTTGATGATATGGTAGCATGTAACCAATCGAATAGATGAACGGACTGTGTGAGAACGAGGAAGCACCTCTTTTGCCATAATGGCGGAAGAGGTGCTTTTTTTTGTTCAAATCTAGGAAAGTATATGATTTCGCCATACTTTCTCTATATTTCTCGGAATGAAACGCGCCGCGCCGCCAAAGGACGGCGTAGCCGTTTCACCTTGTTATCCACGGTACGTTGTCGTTATTCGCTACCAATGATGAGATGAAAGGTGAGTGACGTATGCAAATCGTATTCATGAACACATTTGAGAAATCGGCGGGGGATGCGGGGATCGAAAGCGCAAAGCTGTTCATTGGGGAGGATCAAGGCAGGTGGTCCGTCGAATGGCGGGAGGATGCGGAAGAAGGGGAACGGATGGCGGTCTGGTTCGAGGGCACGTCATGGGAAGAGATGATGATTGCTTTCCGGCTTGGCATCGCCCGGATGATGGGAGCTGGTTATATGCCCATTATTGACGGCATGCTGGAGAGCCCTCGCGCGGGTAACGGCGGGTACTTGACGATGCTGCAATGTTATGGAGAGCTGCATGCCGACCAGGAGCTGTTCCAAAGCCTTCGCGAATGGCGCAGAAAGGCGGCGGGGGCGGAGAAAAAGTCTGCCTACCTTGTGGCGACGAACCGGATGCTGTGGATGATCAGCGCATTCGTGCCTCAATCGGACGAGGAGCTGCGTCAAATTCCGGGCTGGGGCCAGGTCAAGCATGCCGCATACGGCGCAGATGTGTTAGCCGTTACAGCGGGCGCTTCGCGCACGACGACCTTCCCTCTGGATTGGGTGGCGGAACGGCTGGATCCTGACGTGTTCGCCACATGGCAATGCAAGCAGAAGGAAAACAAATATAAGCTGCTGATGGACCGCCAGCAAGAGAAGAAACAAATATTGAGCGTTCTTCAGCAAGGCGGACAACTAAGCCAGTTGGAAGAGCAATTATCGCTGTCCAGACGGGAGCTGCTCATTCGAATCGAAGGATTGGAGGCGGAAGGGTACGATGTCGAGCCGTTTGTGGAACGCGAGCTTAGCGAAGTGCCTGAATCCGAGAGGCAGATGATTTGGGAAGCGATGTCTGCAATGGGCGACCGTTATCTTAAGCCCGTGCTTGAGCAAGTATACGGACAGCAGGAGGAAGGGAAGTCCGGCCGTCAGGTCGAGCAGCTCTACGAACGTCTTCGTCTGATGCGAATTCGTTATCGCCGACAAGCCGGCAGCAAGGCCGTTTGAAATAATCAACCTCACGGTGCAGGACCAACGGGCTTAGGTCTTAAGGAGCGTATCGCCATTTAATAGTATACTTGTCCTAGTGATTCGAGTATAATAAGTCTCAAAAAGACAAACTGCGAATTTTGTCGAGAAAAAAGGAGCGCTTCCCTGTTATGAAGGCAGAGTATATAAACCCGTTTCTTGAATCTGCAAAAATCGTAATCGAGCAAGTCGTGCAAATTCGGCCTGCGACAGGACAGCTAGGTCTCAAGGACATTAAGTTTGTTGAGAATTATATCTGGATTCAGATCGGTCTCAATGGGCAGATGAAGGGCGATATTGTATTCGGACTAAGCGAACAGGTAGCACTCAAGATGGTGTCGGCTATGATGGGAGGCTTCGTGATTGCTGAGCTTGACGAGATATCCCGCAGCGCAATCTCCGAGCTGGGCAACATGATCAGCGGCAACGCCAGTACGATGTTGTACAATCAGGGTGTTAAGGTTGACATTACGCCGCCCAAGGTCATCCATTCCGCACAGACAGCCGGCTTTAACGCCAAGCAGGCACTGACGATTCCGCTAATAATGGAAGGAATCGGCGAGCTGGACATTCAAGTCCTCATCGCTTCATAATCGCAAGAAAGCTCCTTAGGGAGCTTTTTTTTGCTTCCGGGGTGAGAGTGAAGTAAACTTATGGATAATAGAGGTTATTCAAAAAGTGAATCGCAACCAATTCGGAGTGGTGATGTGAGATGCTGAAGGGGAAAATCGTTCTTATATCGGGAGCATCCAGCGGTATCGGGGCCCTTACTGCCGGCTTAATCGCGCGCAGAGGAGGCATTCCTGTACTGACAGGGCGCAATGAAGCCAGGTTGGCCAGGACGTCTGGGGCAATCGGAGGCCAGAGCTCCTACTTTGTCATGGATGTGACCGATATGAAGCAAGTGGAGGATGTAGTAGAGAAAGTCATCCGCCAATACGGTAGAATTGATATTCTGCTGAACAACGCCGGCTATGGTCAATTCGAGAGATTCGAGGATATGCCCGTGGAGAGCTTCGAATCGATGATGGATACGAATTACATGGGCGTTGTGCGCTGCACAAAAGCCGTGCTTCCTCACATGCGCAAGCAGGGCGGAGGACATATCGTTAATATCGCTTCCATGGCGGGCAAGATCGGATCGGCGAAATCGACGAGCTACACCGCGACGAAACATGCCTTGCTTGGTTTTACAAATTCGCTGCGGATGGAGCTGCGGAGCGAAGGGATTGTCGTGTCGGCCGTGAATCCGGGACCTATCGACACGGAATTTTTTGCTATTGCTGATCCATCCGGCTCCTATACTAAAAATATTGGCTGGTTCATGATGAAGCCGGCTTATGTGGCCAAGGCGATCGTCCGTGTCATGGAGAGACGGAAGGCGGAGCTGGACCTGCCGCATGCCGCTTCGGTTGGAATCAAACTGTATGGATTAATGCCGCGGGTCGCGGACCGGCTGTTCGGCGGACTGCTTAATCGAAAATAAAGGAAGCTACAAGAGGGGCTAACAAGAAATGGAAAACGGCAAAACATGGGTAGAACTTGGCTTAAACGAAAAGCTGACAAAGCTGTTGGCGGAACGCGGAATGGCGGCGCCAACTGACGTGCAGGCGGATACGATTCCGGCCCTGCTTCAGGGGAAGGATGTATCTGCCCGCTCGCAGACGGGAACGGGCAAGACGCTGGCGTTCCTGCTTCCAATGCTGCAGCGAATCGATGCGGAACTGGGCCATATTCAAGGCATCGTTATCTCGCCGACTCAGGAACTGGCGATGCAGATCGTCCGCGTAGCGGAAGTATATGCTGAGCCGCTTGGCATTCGCGTTCAACAGCTTATTGGAGGAGCCGCGATGAAGCGCCAGGTGGAAAAGCTTAAGTTGCGTCCCCAGCTTGTCATCGGAACTCCGGGACGTATTCACGAGCTGCTGAAGAACAAGAAGCTGAAGCTGAACGAGATCCGTCTCGCCGTCGTTGACGAAGCGGATCAATCCTTTCAGCTGGGCTCCGAGAAGGATCTGGAAACGGTGCTGTTTGCCATGGGCAAGAATCGTCAGCTTGCATTTTTCTCTGCTACGTATCCGGAAGAGATGGCCAGATACGAGGGGCGCTGGATGAAGGAGCCTGTCCGCTTCCAGCTCGCCATGGAGCATCGCGTATCGTCGACAATCGAGAACTTGTACGTCGTGAGCGACCGTCGAGATAAAACAGACACAACGCGGCGTCTTATCCGGCTGCTAAATCCAGCTTCCGCGCTGCTGTTCCTAAATGACACGAATGAGATCGGGAACTGGGAATCCAAGCTGAAATACGAGGGTTTCGCCGTAGAAACATTGTATGGCGACTCCGACAAGCAGCGCCGCGCGGCAACGTTGGCCAGGTTCCGGGAAGGGACATGCCAGTTGCTGCTTGCAACGGATGTCGCCGCGAGGGGTCTCGACATCGAGGGACTTCCGCTTGTGCTGCAACTGGATCCCGCCGTGGATGCGGATCATTATGTGCATCGCGCAGGACGTACGGGAAGAATGGGCAAGCGGGGGACGGTTATTACGATCGTGACGCCGCAGGAGTTGTTCATCATGGAGAAGTTCCGCAAGTCGCTGGGGATCGATCTCTCGGAGCGATCGATGTACAGGGGCAAGCTGCTGTCTGATGAGCAGCTTCGAGAGGCGACTAGACCAAGATCGCTCCGGAACGGGAGCAAGCAAGACAGCGCGGGAAGCGAGCCGGCCCAGCAGGCGGGAGAGCGGGGTGACGTCAGCGGCAGTCGTGCGGCAATCTCGGCTGCCGCAGGTAAACAATCGGGACGGTCCGAAACGGGCGGGCGGTCCGTTCGGCCTGGAGGTTTAAGCCGCGAGGTCGCAAGTTCGCGGACGGGTTCCAAGCCGGCACCAAGCAGGACTCAATCCCCCGGAAAAAAAACGGAGAAATCTGCGATGAATCCGGCTGCGAAGCCCGCTGCCAAGCCTGTCACGAAGGCTCAGGCCAAGGAGCAGAAGAAACGCGAGGGCAAAAATAAAGGCGCTCCTAAGTGGTTAAAAGAGAAACGGGATTCGGCGAAAAAGCAATAAAAAGAGTGCGTGATTTTACCAGTTTGGGAACAATCACAAAAATGATCTGAAATATTAGAGGCGGGGCTCCCGCCTCTATTTTGCTTCAAAAAAGCATTAAAGTATGCTTCAATGAGCAGATCAGGTACTGTATCCGTACCAATAAAGTAGGCGAATGAGCAGCTGTAGGCGTTAAAAACGCCGATGGATCGTAAAGTAACTCTGATTAGCGCCCATAGACGTTAGTAGCGCCTATAGCTCCCAAAAGTAAGCGAACGAGCAGCTATAGGCGTTAAAAACGCCGATGGATCGTAAAGTAACTCTGATTAGTGTCCATAGGCGTTATTAGCGCCTATGGCTCCAAAAAGTAGGCGAACGAGCATCTATAGGCGTTAAAAACGCCGATGGACCGGAAAATAACTTTGATTAGTGTCCATAGGCGTTATTAGCGCCTATGGCTCCAAAAAGTAGGCGAACGAGCAGCTGTAGACGTTAAAAACGCCGATGGATCGAAAAGTAACTCTGATTAGTGTCCATAGGCGTTAGTAGCGCCTATGGCTCCAAAAAGTAGGCGAACGAGCAGCTATAGGCGTTAAAAACGCCGATGGATCGAAAAGTAACTTTGATTAGTGTCCATTGGCGTTAGTAGCGCCTATGGCTCCAAAAAGTAGGCGAACGAGCAGCTGTAGGCGTTAAAAACGCCGATGGACCGGAAAATAACTTTGATTAGTGTCCATAGGCGTTATTAGCGCCTATGGCTCCAAAAAGTAGGCGAACGAGCAGCTGTAGGCGTTAAAAACGCCGATGGACCGGAAAATAACTTTGATTAGTGTCCATAGGCGTTATTGGCGCCTATGGCTCCAAAAAGTAGGCATACGAGCAGCTATAGGCGTTAAAAACGCCGATGGATCGAAATGTAGGCGAACGAGCAGCTGTAGGCAACGCAAACGATTGGTGGAGAAAAGAAATAGAAGAATGGAGCGTGTTTGGCGGCGGCGTCATCTAATCAAACGGATGCGAATCTCAGGTGCGAATAGGCAGTGAACAGTGGTGTGAAATCGCTTATGGAGATTGTCCCCGAAAACCGCTTTTTGGTCACAGAGCAGGCCGCCAAGCGTACCCGACATAAAATTATTTTAATAGCCACCCCCCTTAAACGGACTTCCCCATGCGAAAGGTATGGGCGAAGGTATAAAGCGGCATGTCCCGCTAACGTTTAAAGGAGAGTGGCTATTATGACGAAAAAGACTTTATGGAAAAAGACGGCGGTTACCGCGACTGCGGTACTGATGCTGGCAAGCGGCGCGACGTCCGCATTCGCGCACTCGAACGATTACGATAATGGCAAGAATGGTAAAGGTAAAAACTGGGATCAGCACGATAAGAAGAACAAAAACGACAAGGACGATGACAGAGACGACGATGACAAGTGGGACAAAAACAAAGGTTGGGGCGACAACGACAACAAATATAAGGTCAAGTGGAACTTCGAGGATGAAGACCAACTGGAGTGGGCGCTTGAATACATTATGCGTCTCGCGGCGAAAGGCGTGTTCACGGGTTACGAGGATGGCACGTTCAAGCCGAAGCAGCATATCTCCCGCATTGAGACGCTGACGGCTGCCGTCAGGCTGATGGGGCTGCGCGCACAAGCGGAATCCGCAGAGGAAATGGGTACGGAGCTGAACTTCAAGGATGCAGACAAGCTGAAGAAAAAATATCCTTGGGCAGTCGGTTACGTATCCGTAGCACTGGAAAATGATTTGTTCGCCGAAACGGAGACGGAGATTAAACCGGAGCAAAACGCTACACGGTTATGGTCGACGATCTTGTTGATCAAATCGCTTAAGCTGGAGGATGAAGCAAAAGCTCTGAACAACACGAAGCTGGATTTCAAGGACGCGAAGGAAATTCCGGCAGGCTCTGTCGGCTATGTAGCGCTTGCCTTGCAGAAGGGCATCATTACGGGTTATGAGGACAAACATGGCAATAAGACGTTCCGTCCGAACCAGCCAGTAACGCGCGCCGAGCTGGCGGCGCTGCTCGACCGTACAGACAACGAGATGCCGGATCACGACGCACGCGCCATTCAAGGTACGCTGAAGACTGCAGCCAATGGTGCTCTGACGATCGTTCAATCCGATAATACCGAATTGGCGCTTGCCGTTGATCCTACGGTCTTTATCTTCCGCGATGACAAAAAAGCGACGATCGCCGATCTGAAAGCCGGTGACAAGCTGTTCATCCGTACTTACCAGAACAAGGTCGTGTTTATCGAAGTTACAGAGAAGGCGCCGGTATCGACGGCGTTTACGGAGCTTGGCGTCATCAACACGCTGAATTTCAACGCTCAGGCGAAGCTGGCTACGATTACGGTTACTCGCACGGAGTCCAACAATTCGACGACTACGCTCATCTATAACGTGGATGGCAACGTATCCGTCGTAGGCGACGCCACCAAGCTGAAGATCGGCCAACTGGTCGAAGTCAAGGGCGAAAACGGCATCGTCAAAACGATAACGATCAAATAATAATGCAATCATTGTCCGGCAATACGCCGGTCACAAGCTGGGGCTGTCCAATCGGGCAGCCTCTTTTCTATTTTTGAAATTTGCCTCCAACTTCGGTATGCTGATAGATAGTAAACATGCAGGGTAATTAAGGAAAACCGTGGAGAGGATGCTGGATGTTATGAACAAAATGGACAAAGTGCTGCAAGTAAGCGGCTTGACCGGCGGATATAGTCCAAAGAGGCCAGTGCTGCATGAAATTGAATTCAGCATCAGACCGGGCGAGATGGTGGGGCTGATCGGTCTCAACGGAGCGGGCAAAAGCACGACGATCAAACATATTCTGGGGCTGCTCACCCCGCAGCAGGGCGAGGTGGAGGTGGCGGGTGTGAGGCTGGCGCAGCATCCCGAGCAATATCGATCGGCGTTCGCATACGTGCCGGAATCCCCGGTGCTGTTTGACGAACTGACGGTGGAGGAACATCTCCGACTCGCCGGGATGGCTTACGGCGTACCCGGACAAGACTATGAGGCACGCTCCGAGGAGCTGCTTATCGAGTTCCAGATGGTGCCGAAGCGCCGTGCATTCGCCGCTCATCTCTCCAAGGGAATGCGGCAGAAGGTGATGATCATGAGCGCGCTGCTGGCTTCGCCGCCTTTGTATATTATCGACGAACCCTTTTTGGGACTGGACCCGCTTGGCATTCGGTCGCTGTTGGACAGACTGGTTGAGGTAAAACGCAGCGGGGCTGCCATTTTGATGAGCTCGCATATTCTGTCCACGGTGGAAGCCTATTGCGATTCCTTTATCGTCATGCATCAGGGACGTATCGCCGCACAAGGAAAGCTGGAGAATATTCGGTCCGCTGCGGGCTTTCAAGAAGGGACGGGGTCCCTGGAGGATGCGTTCTACCGGCTCGTTGCAGGAGGGGAGAGCTGATGGCGGAGGCTGGAGCCCGGCTTGCGGTGACTTGGAGCGAACGTGCCCGCGCGTTCCGCAAGGAGATATTTCCTTATTTGCGTTATATGGCGCAGAGCGGTTTTCCCGCTTTCCTATCCTTATTGTTCATTGCTTCCGCCATCGGATATTTTGGTCTGATTCGGGACGTGCCGCCAGACTTCCCCTTAATAGAAGTTGGCGTCGTCTTCCTGACGCCCGTACTCTGCTGGAGTCCTCTTCGTACTTGGCTTGCCCCGGCGGATGTTGTTTATTTGATGCCGAGAGAGCATGAGATGAATGTATATCTAAATCGATCATTACGCTATTCGGTCATCTGGAGCAGTATTCTGGCCGCGGCCGTATTTTTGCTTTATGTGCCGGTCTACCAGCGCGGAGGCGGCGAGAACGATGTCTGGCTGTTGGCCGTGGCTCTGCTGCTCTTGAAAGGAGCCGGACATTACGGGGCTTGGCGCGAGCGGCGAATGTCATGGGGGGCTGCCCGGATTTTCTTTCGGCTTGGCCGTTGGCTGCTGACGGCAGGCGTCATCGGAGCTTGGCTCCTCTATCCGGAATGGCAAGCAGCCTTGTTTATGTTTATTTGCATGGCGCTGCTCGCTGCCGCATATCGTCTGCCGCGCAATCAGCGGTTCCCTTGGGAGCGGCTCATCCGGGAGGAAGAAAGGACGCGGAAGCGGTATTATTCGGCCTTCGGCATGTTTATCGATGTGCCTGTCGTCTCGGCGAGCATTGCCCGCAGGCCTTATCTGTCCTGGCTATTGCCGCGGATCCGCTACGGGCAGAACCATGCATATGTGTATCTGTACGCGGCATCGCTTATACGCACGGAGATCGGAGGCATCCTGATCCGTCTAGTGCTGCTTGGCGGACTGGTATCCTATTGGGCTGCAGACGCCGCGACCCTCGAAGGATGGGGAGCTGCGATCTCCTATGCCATCTTCGCATTCGTTATGACGCTCCAGCTTGGAGGTCTGCGTTATGTGAACCGTTACACGGTTTGGAAAAACATTTATCCGCTCCCTTTGGATGGCCAGCGAGAGCAATTCGCCAGATTGGATAGGGCAGCATTGCTGACGGGACTCTCCATCCTGTGGTTGCCCGCGTCGTTGCCGCTGCTTCTCGGCGGTTATTACGTTGCGCCGATCTCCATTGCCGCAGCGATGTTGATCTATGTTCTTGCGATCCGTCCGGCGCGCATGCGGAGAAAGCTCCTGCTTGAAGCGGAGGAGGATTAACGAACCAAAAAAGCTCGAACAATCTTTCACAGACTTGGCCCGCAACCCCGCCAGTTCCTTACGGAACCGCGGCTCGCCGGCCAGGTCTGTTTTTTTGCGGGCAATGGACTTATAGCGGTCGGACTCGCGCTACGGCGATAATCCGACAGGAGAGTGGGCTCGCTGGCAGGTTCGGAATCCGATTCGAGTTCTATTTGCGCTTCTAACAGGCGATTAGCACATTTCGGACTGTTCAGAGGCGGCTCTGCTGGCCTATTGTAGGAGTCAGCCCGTGAAACGTCACTGGACATGAGGAAGGAGCAGAATACGGATGGGATTCATCAGGGAACTAACGAAGAATCGCCAGCTTTACGCGTTGGCTATTCCGGGTATTATTTTTTTGGCACTGTTCTCTTACATCCCCATGGTCGGGCATCTGATTGCGTTTCAGCGTTTTCAGCCTGTCAAGGGAATTTGGGGTAGCGATTGGAGCGGACTTGCCAATTTCGAGTTTTTTTTCGGAGGACAGGATTGGCTGCGAGTTACCTTCAACACGGTTTATTTGAACGCGTTGTTTCTGGTGTTCGGCATCGGGGCGGCGCTGCTGCTGGCAATCTTCATAAACGAGGCGGGTTCGGTCCTGCTGCGAAAGCTTAGCCAGTCGCTCATCTTTCTTCCTTACTTTATTTCGTGGCTGGTCGTCAGCTTGATGATGCTTGCGTTTATGAGCTCGGACGGGCTGCTTAACGATTGGCTCGGCCGATTGGGTTTGGAAGGGGTGAACTGGTATCAGAACGCGAAGTTATGGCCGTTCATTCTGACTGTCGTCTACGTCTGGAAGTTTTCCGGTTATTATTCGATTATTTTTATGGCCGCCATTGTCGGCATTCCGAATGACTATTACGAATCGGCGCGAATCGACGGAGCGACACGGCTGCAGCAGATCGTTTACATTACGATTCCGTCGATCCGCTCCGTCATCGTCGTGTTGATGCTGCTCGGCGTCGGCCGAATTTTCTTTGGTGACTTCGGCATGATTTACGGTATTATCGGCGACAACTCGATCTTGTATCCGACGACCGACGTTATCGATACGTATTCGTTCCGGGCTTTGCGTCAATTAGGCAACTTCGGCATGTCTTCGGCCGTCGTGGTGTATCAATCCATTATGGGTTTGGCGACGATTTTGCTGTTTAACCGGCTTGCGCGGCGCATCGATCCCGATTCGAAACTGTTCTAGGAGGATGATGTTTATGGGCAATCAGCCGCAGCAATCTATCGTTCCGTCGCCTTCCGGGCAAACTCGTCAATCCGCTGGAAGGAGCGCGGGCGAATCCATCTTTTTAACCGTCGTGTACGCGGTCATTGTTTTATTCGGCGTCGTGTGCGTCGTGCCTTTTTGGCTCGTGCTTGCGAATTCTTTTGCGACGGAGGGCAGCTTTCTGGCGAACGGCTATCAACTGCTGCCGGAGGCCTGGAGCCTTGACGCCTATTCGTTCCTGCTGAAAGGCAAGCAACTGCTGCTCAGCTACCGCAACTCGCTGACGGTTGCCGTCGCGGGTACGGTCATCGCGGTGACGATTACGTCGATGTTCGCTTATGTAATTGCGCATCCGAAGGTGAAATACCGCAACATTATGGCATTTCTGACCTACCTCGCCATGGTGCTCGGCGGCGGGCTGGTCGGCTTCTATATTATGGTCGCCAATTGGCTTCATCTTAAGGACAGCCTGTGGGCGCTCATCCTGCCTTATGTATTGAATCCGTTTTACGCTTTTATTCTGGTCGCCTTTTACAAGTCGCTACCTTACGAGATCAACGAAGCGGCAACGATCGACGGAGCGGGCGATATGCGGCTGTTCTGGAGCATCATCATCCCCGTCTCCACGCCGGTTATCGCCACGGTATCGTTGTTCTACGCCATTCAATTCTGGAACGACTGGTATTTGTCGCTGCTGTTCATCGACGATTACAAGCTGCATCCGCTGCAGCTCATGATCCGGCAATTGATCTCGAATCTGAACATGTCCGCTTATGTCGGCGGCGGCGCGAGCTACCGGGTGGCCGCTCCGGCCAGCTCGATCCAGCTCGCGACAGTCTGTTTGACCATCGGCCCAATCGTGCTGCTCTATCCGTTTTTACAGAAATATTTTGTCAAAGGCATTACGATCGGCGCCGTCAAGGGCTGACGCCAAACTTGATTTAGCCGGAAATCTCGGTTAAATATACAATATACACTCAGGAGGTCGTAACAATGAATATTCGAAAAGGAATGGCGGGGACGCTGGCTCTGCTGCTGACGACGAGCATGCTTGCCGCGTGTTCTTCGAACGGCGGCACGGACGCTCCCGCCGCGAGTCCCGGCTCCACGGCGGCTACGCAAGAAGGCAAGCTGGATCCCGTCACGCTGAAAATTATGATTCCGGGCGACAGGCCGCGAGACTTCGACGCCGTCATCGCGGAAGCGGAGAAACGGATGGCGGACTCCCTGAACGTGAAGCTGGACGTCGTGTTCGTCCCGTTTGCGGATCTCGCCCAGAAGACGCAGGTGACGTTGTCTTCGGGCGAACCGATCGATCTTATTTTCGATGCCCCGTGGCTCCATATTACCCAACAGATCGCCGCGGGCAGCTATGCGCAGCTGGATGATCTGCTGCAGCAATACGGCCCGAACATTTTGAAGAACCGGCCCCAGGAAATGTGGGACGCGAACAAGTTCGACGACAAAATTATGGCCATCCCGAACGGCGTTACGTTCGTCCAGGGCCGCGTCTACTATGTGAGGAAGGATCTGCGCGAGCAGCTTGGCATTGCGCCGATCGAGACGTATGATGATCTTATTAAGTTCGCTTATGCGGTCAAGGAGAACATGCCGGACATCGTGCCGCTCCTTCCGTCGGGTCAGGATGTCAGCAAAGGGTTGTCGGAAGGCGCCTACCGCCGCTATTGGAAGGAAAACGTCGACAATGTGATGCCAAGTCCGGTGCTGCCGGAATCGCTGGTGCTGTATACGAAAAACAACGACGGAAAAATTTACAACCTTTTCGAAGAGATGGAACCGTCGGTATGGTCCTGGATCGAAAACTCGCGCAAGCTCTATCAGGATCAAATTATTAGCCAGGACGTTTTGGCCATCAAAGAAGTGCTTGAGCCTGCCAAACAAGGAAGAGTGGCGATCATTCCAAGCAACGAATTTGGCGTAGGCACCGACACGCAGCAAGCGCTCAAGAGCGTCAATCCCGAAGCTGAATTCGAGGCGGTTACGTTTATGAACGAGGAGAAAGGCGCCATCTTGACGAATGCGCTACAGTACAATTTTATAAGCGTGCCGGCCGTCAGCAAAAACAAGGAGCGCGCCATCCAGTTCCTGGATTGGGCGAATCGAAAAGAAAATTACGATCTGCTCGCCTACGGCATCGAAGGCACCAACTGGGAAGCGGTCGGCGATAACCAATACAAAGTGCTGGGCGACGGCTACGCCTGGTTCCCGTACGCGTGGATCTGGAATCCGACGCTGGACCGCCAGGATGCCGCCCAGGACGAAGAGACGTCGCGGCTCGACGCGTGGAGCGCGGACGTCGGCAACTTTACGATGGACGTGCTTGCCGGGTTTACGTTCGACAGCGCGCCGGTCGTCAACGAAATTTCGCAATACGTCAGCATCGAAGCCAAATATTATACGGCCATCTTTAACGGCGTTGTCGATCCGGACGATTATTGGAACCGTTTTAAGGCGGAAGCGGCGCCGCTGGCCAAAAAAATCCAGACGGAATTGCAGAGCCAGATCGACGCTTTTCTCGTTTCCCGCTAACGGCGATAGAGAAAACGCAGCAGGCAGTCAGCGGTTTTTCTCCAATAAGCAGCCGGTAGTCGACTTTCGGGAGCGGGAATAAGAACAGATGAAGGGGAGTTACGATTGCGACTGTTGCCTGAACAGACATACCTTCGGAATTTTTTGAAAATCGGAATTGGGTTCGCGATTATTATTCTGATCTTCTCCTTTTTCCTGAGACGGGAATATGCCGAGCAAGCTTATGGCGACGTGAACCGGCTGATGAGCGCCAAAACCTTGAGCGTCAGCCAGGGACTGGAATACCAGTTGGATCAGCTGCGAGCGTACGCGCTCAACATGTACCAGGACCCGGATATTTTCCATTGGCTGATGGCGGATAGCGGCGAGCCGTTGGTTGCGTCTTCCGCGCTGAAGTCGATATCGAAATTTTTGAGCTTGCAGTCCTTTATCGATACGACCTATTTGATCAATATGAAGACGCGGCAGGTGATCGACTCCGGCGACGGCATTCATACCTTCGACAATTTTGCCGATCGGGGGGTACTGGATCGCATTCTCGAGCAACCTCCGTCTACGCTGCGGTTTTACAATCACGAAAGCCCGGACGGGAATGCCCGCCTCGCCCTGATCGCGCCGGCGTACAAAAGCGGGATCAGCAGCCAAGGTTATGTCGTGATTTTGCTGGACAAAGAGCTGCTTGAGACGTATTTGCTGCAAAATTTGAACGAGGCATCCACCAATATCATGGTTGTGGACGAATCCGGAGCCGTCATTCTCGGCGGTTCTCCGGATATCGACGCCGAACAGATTATCCGACGCGATCCGGCTACCCATGAAACGAAGTCGGGCGATCAAATTTATTTGGTTCACTCTTACGCGTTCAAGGCCGAGGAATGGACGCTCCATTCTACCGTGCGGGTAAAGGACATCAGCAAAAATATCGATAGGATCCAGTTCCGCTTATTCGGCATGTGCCTGTTTCTGCTGATCGTATTGTCCGTCCTGTCCTACTGGAACTCGCGTCGCCAATTCAAGCCGTTCAGCCAGCTCGCAAGGCAGATCAGGAAGACGGTCGCGCCGGATGCGCAGATGGCCGAACAACGCAATTATTCGGAGTTCGCCGTTATTAAGACGGGACTCGACCATATGGTAAAAACGATGGATGAAATGAACAACATCATTCGCAATCATCGCGACGTGGTCAAAAACGAGCTTCTGCGGCAATGGCTGCTGCAGGGCGGCTACAGCAAGGAAATGGAGGAAAATGAAGCGCTGAGGCCGTTTCTGGTTTCGGACATTCGGCTTGCGGTCATTCGGATCAACCGGTTCCAATCGTTTTCGGAACGGTATTCGTACGCCTCCAGGAAACTCCTCCTGTATGCCATGGGCAATATCGCGGGCGAAATATTGAGCCGGCACGGCTTCGCGGCAGAGAACGTGGATCTCGGCAGCGATCAGCTGGTTTTGCTGGTCGGGGGAGGCGCGGAAGACGCCGATCCCGTGCTTGCGCTCAAAGAATCGGACGCGGCGATCGGGCAGTGGCTCAATCTGAATGTCACCTCGGCGATCAGCGATCGAACCCCGATAAAGGCGAATATGCGCGCCCTGTATGAAAGAATCAGCGATTTGACGCTGCTGCGGTTTTTTGACGCGGACGACAAGGTTTACGTGGAAGCCGATCTCGCACCTTATTTGCCTGAGCGGCAGTCGGATCTGGACGAAGGCGCCATCCATCAATTGATCGAGTCGACGCGCAAGGCGCAGAAGGAAGCGGTGCGCGAGCAGCTCGACGTCATGTTCGAAGAGCTCCAGAAGCTGACGTACGCGGAATGCCAATTCCGGCTTAAGCTGCTGTTGTTCCACGTCTTCAAGGCGTTCAGCAAGGCGATAGGCGAGCGGGAACAAGGCGCGGATCAACTGCTTCGGCAATTCGACACCTTGATGGACGTCAAAGATTGGCTCTACAGGCAGCTCGAAGCTCTCATTGACAGCACGGCGCTTCAACATTCGTCTTCCACGCGCAGAGAAGAGCTCGCCGCCGAAATATTCGATTACGTAAAGCAGCATTTGCACGATCCCATGCTGACGCTCGAAAGCATCGCGGACTATATGATGCTGTCAGGGAGTTATGTCCGTCTGGTATTCAAAGAGACTTATCACATCACGCTTTCCGGCTTCATCCATCAAGAACGTCTGGAGCAGGCGAAGCAGCTGCTGGTGTCCACGGACTGGCCGGTGCTCGACATTGCGGAGCGATCGGGTTTTCAATCCAAAACGACGTTTTTTACCTCGTTCAAAAAATATACCGGGCTTACGCCTAATCAATACCGCGAGCAGAATCGGGAATAGCCGGCTCTCGACTGGCCGTATCGGAATCCATCCGAAATCGGCCGGCTTTATCCATGAGTGAAAACGCTTTCAAAATAGGAGGTTACGAATGATATGAGAACAGCTGCTGGAAAGAAAGGGATTCATCTGCTTCTTGCCTTTTTGCTTGCCATCGGGTTATGGCCGCCCGCGCCCGCCGCGGCTGCGGAACCGCAAGAGACGAGAACCAATCTGCTCGCCGCGGATATGGACACGGGGTTCGACGGGGGGACAAGTCCGTTTACCCTCGAGATTCCGACGTCCGGCGGTTCGCAGCAGATTGTGCAGATCGGCGGCAATAACGCGCTGGAATTTCGCGACGCGTCGCTTGGCGCGAATGCAAACAGCTATTTCTTTTACGAGCTGACAAGCGGAGCTTTGCTGTCCCGGATCAATGACATTTACCGAATGCCGGTCGGGACGACCCCGACGGAATTTGTATTCGAATACAAGCTGCTCCGCAGCGCGGCGAGCAGCAAGCCGGTGCCGGGCAATACATACGCCCAGCTGCAGATGGCGCCTTACGACAACGTGAGCGTTCCGAGATTTCCCGCGGATTATCCGAGCATAACGGGAACGGCGGCTTACACCAATACGACGCCAAACGAGCTGAAGACGATTAACGACGAGGATCTCCCAAGCTACCGGTTCAGCATCGTGCCGAACGGGGGACAGAAGCTCATTACCAGCTTCAAGATCGCATTCAGCATTCGCGTAGATACGGGAGCAACGGACGAAGCTTACGTCATCGACGATCTGGCCATCTACGAAGCGGGGGGCGGCGTCCCTGGCGACGACGAAGCGCCAAGCGCGCCATCCGGTCTGACCGCTACGGACGTCACCGATACGAGCGTTAAGCTGTCCTGGACGGCGGCGACGGACAATACGGGCGTAACCAAATACGACATTTATCGCAACGGCGCGTTGTTGGCATCCGTAAGCGGTTCTACACTGACGCATACGGTTGCCGGACTGTCGCCCAACACGACTTACCGGTTCACCGTGAAAGCCGGCGACGGCGGAGGCAACGTCTCTCCTGCGAGCAACGAAGCGACGGCGACGACGGAGCCGTCTCCGGGCGCACTGCCGGAGCCGTTTGGCAACGGCGACATCGGCGACGCGAGACTGGCGGGCGACGCCGTATACGACGAAGAGACGGATACCTTCACGGTTCGAGGCTCCGGAGCGGATATTTGGGGCAATGCGGATGCATTCCATTATGTCTACCGGCCGTGGAAGGGGGATGGCCAGATCGTGGCGCGCATCTCCGGCATGTCGAATACGGTGGCGTGGACCAAAGCGGGCGTCATGATCCGCGGCGGCATCGCAGCCGGTTCGCCGAACGCGTTGATGATGCTGACCGGATCGTACGGCACGAGCTACCAGAGCCGACTCCAAACGGGCGGCGCGACGACGCAGCAAGCCGGAGCGGCCGGCGTGATGGCGCCTTATTGGCTTAAGCTGACGCGGGAAGGCTCCATGATCAGCTCCTATCATTCCATCGACGGAGAGAACTGGACGTTGGTCAAGCGGGAGGGGATCGCCCTTGGCGAAACGGCCTACTTCGGGCTTGCGGTTACGAGCCACGACAACAACAAGCTGAGCAGCGTTGTGTTCGACAACGTCAGCGTAGAGCCGGTGCCGGCGGAAGAAAGCTCTTACGCGCCGCAGCCGGGGACGCTCGAGACCCGCCGCGAATGGTTGTGGAACAAAACAAAATCGATGTCGGAAGTCGGCGGGCAGCTCAATATTTCGCAGATTGTAGCCCAACTGCTGGACGGACAGAACGAAACCGTCAATCTGCAGAAGCTGAACACGATGTTCCAGTCGTACGACTGGGAGCAATACAAGACGGTCGCCAAGATGTATGCCTATCTGCTCGTGGGCGACAAATTCGACAGCGCCTTGACGGAGCATGTGCGGGATTATTTCGCAAGCTACGCCTATGCGAAGCTGCCTCAGACGGAGAACCTGCGGATGAGCAATTATGCAGCCGGTTATCTGGTCGGCCAATATTTCCCCGATCTTGAGGATTTAAACGGCGTATCGGGCGCGGCGCTCAAGAGCTCGAACCGCGCCAACGTCGAGGAGATGCTGGATGCGGGCGTCCGCTTCGGCTGGGCGGAATACGAAAGCCCTGAGTATACGTTTATGACGTACCTCTGCCTCAACGCCCTGTACCAGTTCGCGGATGAGCCGGATTTCAAGCAGAAGGTGAAGATGGCGATGGACGTCATGTGGTTCGAATGGGCGAACGACTGGATCGATGGTATTTTTATCTCGACCTCGAACCGCGCGAAAGGCGACGCCGTCTCGGCCAACGATCCGTCCTGGAGAGGGGCCGACCATACGGCGCTGTCGTGGATGTATTTCGGCTCGCACCGCGCCCAGCAGAAGATCGGCGAATCGGATGCAGGCGTTCCCGCTTCCTACCGTCCGTTCCTGGAATATTTGGGCATGGCCGTTTACGAGGGAATGGAATACGAGCCGCCGGCGATGGCCGTCGAGCTTGGACAACTGAAGAATAAGGACTACATGTCGCGCAAAACGAATATGCAAAATTCCAGCGGCCGACTGCTCAATACCTATCGTCAGGCTTATGTGAAGCCGACCTGGGGCTTATCGACGGAGGTCACTTACAATCGCCAAGACAACTGGATCGAAGAAATCCCGGTCGCGCTGCGCTGGCAATCCGACGCGCCTAATCCGCTCTTCCGCGTCAACGCGGACCAGCCGGACGCGGCGATTGGCAACTATAATCAGCCGGAGAACCATCGCATCATGCAGGACGCCAAAGCGGCGCTCGGCGTGTACAAGTCGCTTAAGGAGCCCGGAGCCGCCGATAGCTATTTGACCGCCATGTTCCCCGACACGGGCTCCATTCTTGAATGGGAAGAGCAGGACGGCTGGGTATTTAACCGGACGGAGCAGATGTATTTCGCCTTCAAGATGATCAAGCCGTATACCTGGCATTACCAGACGCCGACGGATCCTGCCGACAAGGTGAAGCCGATGACGCCTCACCCGACGAAGCAACTGCATTATAACTACAACATTCTGCGCAGCAAGGCGGATACGAACGGCTGGGTGCTGGATAGTGCGGAGATTGGCGACTACGACGATCTTGACGCCTTCATAAACGCGATTCTCACCGAGACGGAGCTAAACGCCGACGGGATTAATGCGGCCAGTCCGCGTCTTGTGTACACCAATCTGAGCGGCAACGAGATGGACATTACGTTCGACAGAGCTTCCGGCTCTTACGCAGACACTCATCGAATCAACGGCGAGCCGATCGATTACGACAGCTTCAAGCTGTTCGACACGCCGTGGCTGCAGCAGGAGAGAGGGGCGGAGCTGTTCGCGGCGACCTACGGAGAAGAGTCGCTGACCTACAATTTCGGCAACTGGACGGTGACGAGCCGCAATCCGAACGAGACGGTAGCCGTGACCGGCGTCGCGGTCAGCGAGAACGAGCTGACGCTGGGTGCGGGCAAGTCGTTCCGGCTGCATGCCGAGTTCGAGCCGGCCGACGCGACAAACCGGAACGTCGTCTGGAGCTCGAGCCGTCCGTCCGTCGCCGCAGTGAGCGGTAACGGCACGGTGACGGGCGTCGCGCCGGGAACCGCCGTTATTACGGTAACGACAGAGGACGGCTCCTTTACGGCGGAGACGGACGTGACGGTTGTGATCGAGCCGTTGTTCGAGGACGGCTTCGAGAACGGCATCGCGGCATGGGATCTGTTTGGAAGCGCGGACTGGCGCATCGAGGGCAGCGGAGCCGAAGCGAAGCTGACCGGCTCGACGCTGCAGACGGGACCTCAGCGGGCCATCGTAAAATCGTCGCTGTTCCCTTACGCCTCGACGGATTACAGCATGAGCTTTACGGGAGCGGGCAACCGGTTCCGGGCGATGTTCCGCTATTCGTCCGGAACGAGCTATTATTTCCTGGAATTCAAGGACGGCATCGCGGCAGAGTTGTGGAAATATCCCGGTACGTCCACGCCGGAGCAAGTCGGATCGATCGTCCAGATCGGGGATGTTATACCGGGTTTTGCGCTCACGGATTCCCATGATTACGTCATTGAAGCCGAAGGCGGCGAGTTCCGCGTGTTCATCGACGGTACGCGGGTGGCGACCTTCGAAGACGACTCGCTGGCGGAAGGTGGCGTCGGCTTCTCGGTGAAGAGCGTCGGATCCGAAGCGAAGCTGGCCGTCGATCGGATCAGGGTGATGCCGCTGATCGAAGAGTCTGTTCCCGGAGGTGGCGACGACGATGACAATCCGCCTGCGGGGGGCGGCAACGAAGGTCCTCCTGCCGGAAACGGCACCGGCAACGAAAGCGGCACCGGCAACGGAAGCGCAACGGAAACCGACAACACGCTCATCGTGGAAGCCGACAATCTGCAGGGAAATGCGGACGGCACCATCGTCATCGAGGCTCCTGCAGGCGTAACGGAAGTCCGGCTTCCGGCAGGAACGAGCGAGCTGCTGGGCGACAACGCCATCGAAATACGTTCGGAGGAGCTGTCGATCGTGATTCCATCCTCCGTGATCCGCGAGTTGACGGCCCTGCTGCCGGAAGCGGAACGGGCAAAAGGAACCGTTAAGCTCACGCTTGCGCCGTTGCCTTTCGCCGAAGCGCAGAAGGTCCGCGCCGCTGGAGAACGTGCGACCGGAGCGGTTATCCGGCTCGGCAGCGCCATCTATGAGCTTAGTCTGTCCATCGCCGGAACGGCTTCCGCTTCGTTGACTCAATTCCCGGATCCGGTCACGATCCGTTTAAAGGCTGATTCGGCGATTCGCAGCGAGCTTGCCGGCGTCTATTATTTGCCAGAAGAAGGGCAGCCGGAATATGTCGGAGGCGACTATGCAAACGGCTGGTGGACGGCGGAAGTGCGTCGCTTCAGCAGATATGCCGTGTTAGAATTAGCGAAATCGTTCGAAGATCTGCCGGCCGCGCATTGGGCGTACAACGTAGTTCGCGGGTTATATGCCAAGGGAATCGTCCAAGGCACCGGAGCTTCGACATTTGCGCCGGAGCGGACCGTAACGCGCGCCGAATTCGCGGCGATGCTGGTAAACGCGCTGGGGCTGACGGAACGGGGCGATCTGCTGTTCGCCGACGTGCCTGCGAACGCCTGGTTCGCGGAGCCCGTGGCAATCGCATACCAAGCGGGCATCGTTGCCGGGAAAGGCGCCGCGATCTTTGATCCGAACGGTCTTGTGACCCGCGAGGAGATGGCGGTTATGGCGATGAGGGCGGTCCGCCTGCGCGGAGAAACCGCATCTGTCGGTGCGGCTGCCGCCTATAACGACGAATCGGAACTGTCTCCATGGGCTGTCGCTTATGTAAAGGAGGCGTCCGAGCTTGGACTGTTGCTAGGCAGAGGCGAGGGCCGGTTCGCGCCTAAAAACGGAACGACCCGAGCCGAAGCGGCGCAGGTGCTGCACAGGCTGCTTGCGTTGACTTAGGAGCCGATCGGACAAGCCTCCTTAGCCGTTTGCCGCGGTGCTGGAGGCTTGTGTCTGCCGGGAAAAAGAAATCGGACTTTTCCCCCGTTTTTTCGTCCTTCGCTCCGGTTTTCCAAGGCGCCGATTGCCGCTAAGCTTAATCATGTAAGCATTTTCTTCGGGGGATGCGGTCAGAGAGAGGATGGGAGGAAAGCCGGATGGGAGAGGCGGCTGTCAAGGTTGCCGGTCGGAGAGAAACGCCGCCTGAGCGGCGGACAACAGGGTTAAGGAGGTTATGGAAATACAAGCTGCTGTACGTGCTGCTGATTCCCGCGTTCGTCTGGGTATTTTTGTTCGATTATTTGCCGCTGTACGGAATCAGCATCGCGTTCGTCGATTACAACGCGATTCAGGGATTATCAGCAAGCCCGTGGGCCGGGCTGAACTACTTCCGGATGCTGTTCGAATCGGAGATGTTCATGAACGCCTTCGTGAACACGCTGATCATCAGCTTATACAAAATGATAAGCGGTTTTATATGCCCCATCCTGTTAGCGCTTGCACTTAACGAAATCCGTTCGGCGTGGTTCAAAAAAACGTTGCAGACGGCGGTCTATTTGCCGAGATTCGTATCGTGGGTCGTGTACGGGGGCATCATTACGCTGCTCTTGTCGCCGGAGACCGGCATCATTAACAAGGTGATCGAATTTTTCGGCGGCGATCCGGTCTACTTGCTCGTCGACCCCGCCTACTTTCGGACGATTCTGGTCGTTACGGATGCGATGAAGGAGATGGGCTGGGCGGCGATCATCTATATCGCGGCAATTGCCGGCTTGAACCCGGAAGTGTACGAAGCCGCCATTATGGACGGCGCGACGCGGTTCAAACGAATCGTACACATTACGCTGCCGGGCATTGCGAGCACGATCGTCGTTATTTTTATCCTGCGGGTCGGTTACGTCATGAGCGCGGGACTGGATCAGGTCATCAATCTGTACAACCCGATGGTTTTCGAGGTCGGGGATATTCTGGATACGTACATTTACCGGGTCGGCATCGAGCAGTTCAGCCTCAGCCTTGCGGCCGCGGCCGATGTCATCAAAGGCGCGATCGGACTTGTGCTGGTGCTGATCGCCAATCATATCGCCAAACGAATCAACGACTCCGGTATTTTTTGAGGAAAGGGAAGAGAACGCATGAAGCTTACGCGAGGCGAGACGACCTTCGTCGTCTCCAACTATGTCGTCCTGACGCTTGTTACGATCATCATCGTCCTTCCGTTCTGGTACGTGATCTCCGTATCCCTGACGCCATACTCCATTTTCAGCGAACGGAATGGCATGATTCTGATGCCGACGTCGATCAGCTTCGATTATTACGAATATTTGCTGAAAAAAGGATCGATGATCTACGCCTCCTATGGAAACACGATCCGCAATACGGCGGGAGGCGTCGCGCTGGCGTTGTTCCTGACCGTAACAGCGGCTTACGCGCTGGCGGATAAACGGCTGCCGGGACGCAAAATCATCATTTTGTATTTCGTATTCACGATGTTGTTCCGGGGCGGCATGATCCCGACCTACATTACAATCAAAGGGCTCGGGCTGCTCAATACCGATTACGTCCTGATTCTCGTCATGGCGTTCAGCGCCTTCAACATGATTATTATGAAATCGTTTTTCGAAGGCATTCCGGAAAGTCTGAAGGAATCGGCGGCCATAGACGGGGCATCGGAATTTAGAATATTGTGGCAAATTGTGTTGCCTCTTTCGCTGCCGGTCATCGCCACGGTTGGACTGCTTTACCTGGTCGTTTATTGGAACGATTTCTTTAACGCCATGCTGTACGTCACCGATTGGGACAAAGCGCCGGTCCAGCTCGTCCTTCGCTCGATTATCGCGAGCTCCAGCCTGCCTCCGGAGCTGCTTGAGCAGGCGGGAACCGCGCCGCCGCCCACAATCGGGATACAGATGGCCGCCATCGTCATTGTCGCATTGCCCATGTTGATTATTTATCCGTTCGTTCAGCGTTATTTTGAGCAAGGCATGCTGATCGGCTCGGTCAAAGGGTAAAGCGCCGTCAACCCGGTTTATCCCCTGCGGGGTAAATATAGCTTTATAAGGTAGGACATTTGAGGAGGTCTATTAACCATGTCGAAGAAAAAGAAAGTTTGGCCAGGCGGAGTACTGACCGCCGTATTGGCAGGCACCGTGCTGGTGGCGGGCTGCAGCACGCCCGACAACACTCCGGAGGCGTCCCCGTCGTCGGCCCCGACCGAAGGAACGGTCGCCACGGCATCGCCGGCTCCCGCCGAGCCGTACGAGCTGAAGTGGCTGAAGGCGCAGGACATCTCGAAGCCTTACGACCCGGCCAAGGACGTTGTCAAACAAGCCGTTGAAGAGAAACTCAATATCCGCATCGTGCCGGAGATGGTCGATGTCCAGCAGTACAAAACGAAGCTGAATCTAAAGATGTCGAGCGGAGACTTTCCGGATGTGGTCCGGATCGATTTCGTCGACGACTTCCAGAAGTATGCGCAGCAAGGCGCGTTCGTCGACCTGACGGATCTGATCAACGAGCAGAACACGCCTAACATTATGAGAGAAGTTCCGGCCGAAGTGTTGGAGCAAGCGAAGGTAGGCGGCAAAATATACGGCATCCCGTACCAAGGAGGGCCGGGCGCGGGTTATCGCTGGAATCTGGTCATGCGCAAAGATTATCTGGAATCGATCGGAGCGCAAACGCCGACGACGCTGGATGAATATTACAACGCGCTGAAACAAATCAAGGCGGAGAATCCGAAGGTTATTCCGCTAGGCGGTTACACGGCCCAGATCGGCGAGCCGAAATTCGCCAACAACTCGTTTGACCATATTTTCGGCGCGTTTGGCGTTACTCCTGGTTTCTTTACACAAGAGAACGGCAAGTTCGGCAACTACGACATCGATCCGCGAATGAAGGATGCGCTGTTGTTCCTGCAGCAGATGTACAAGGAAGGGCTTATCGACAAAGAGTTCGCGACGATCAAGGAAGAGCAGCTGCGCACAAAGCTGTATAACGGCCAAATGTTCTCGTGGATGGGCTGGTGGTCGACGGCCAACGGCTACGACACGATGGTGGAGACGGGCGAACGGATCAAAAAAGGCGAGCTTGCGGCCGACGGCAGCCTGCCCGACCAGAATGACCAGCCGTATAAATATTTGACGCTGACCGCTTCGCTCACCGGAGCGGACGGCAAGGCGGTAGCTCCTGCGGGAGCGCCTTTCTCCCAAATGCACGCGATTAGCGTCAAAACAAAAGACCCGAAACAAGTATTAGCCATTATCGAGGAGTCGCTGTCTCCGGAAAATCAAATGTTGACCGTCTGGGGCATCGAAGGCAAAGACTACAAATTCGAGAACGACAAGATGAAAGCCATAACGGATCTTGTCGATCCGCAAACCCAGCAGGATCCGGACGGCAACTACCGCGGCATTCAGAGCTATCTGTTCGCGCCGGGTCTTAACGGCTGGCCGCGTTATCTGGAGTCGCTGCCGCTCCGCGCGTCGGAAGCGCTGGACGTGGCGATCAACAACCCTTATCAAATTTCGGACGCCTCCAACTACCTGGACTCTCCGACGAAGATTGCCAAGCTTGTCGAGTTGAACACGATGCGCGATTCTGTCTTTACCCAGATTATTATGGGCGCGGACATCGCCAAGTTCGACGAATTCGTAGAGAAGTGGAAATCGCAGGGCGGAACCAAAATTTTGGAAGAGCTTGAAGCTTCGTTCAAAACAAAAACGGGCCAATAAGCCGTCACCCCTCCCGCTTCGCCGCGCAATCGGCGGAGCGGGAGCGGGCGTCTTTGGCTCCGCAAAAAGAAGGAGGAAAGCAAGTGAAAACAACAAGTCGGGGCATCGCGATGCTGCTGATCGTTGCATTGTTGCTGCCGTTTCTGCCTGCACCTGCAGAAGCGGCGGAGCAGGAGCCCATCATCGAAGAAAGCTTCGCGGGCGGACTCGCCAATTGGGATTTGTTCGGGAGTACGGCCTGGCAGGTGCAGGGCAGCGGAGCAGACGCTTTGCTGACCGGGACGACGACGGCGACGTCGCCGCAGCGCGCCGTAGTAAAACAATCGGCTTTTCCTTACAGCACCAAAGATTACAGCGTCGAATTCAAGGCGCAAGCGGACCGGTACCGGTTGATGTTCCGCTATACGTCGGGAACCAGCTATTATTTTCTGGAATTCAAAAATGCGAGCATGGTTGAATTGTGGAAATACCCCAATTCTTCGGCCAGCGTCATCGTCGGCGCGCCGGTAGACATCGCTTCCGTCGCTCCCGGCTTCAACATGGCGGCCTGGCATGACTACAAGCTGGAAGTTGCCGGATCGGAGTTTAAGCTGTATATCGACGGCAGCCTGATCTCGGTATTCGCCGATTCCGACTTGTCCGCAGGCGGCGCGGGTTTCTCGCTGCGCGCATTGAACGCGAGCACGCCCGCGAATCTGAGCGTGGAGCATGTCGCGATCAAACCGCCTGCAGCGGCGCCATCTACCTTTACGATTTCGCATAACCCGCTCTCCGAGCTGCCTTATAATGCGGATCTCCCGTTGATGTTCGCGGTGGCGGACGGCAGCGCCGAAACGGCTGCATCGGTTCATTACCGTTATGGCGAAGACGGGACCGTTGTCGAAGCTCCGGCGCAGTCCATCGGTGGCGGCGCGTATTCGCTTGCGATACCGGGATCGGGTAAGGCGGCGGACATTCGTTACTTCATCACGGCCGAGGATGAGGGCCGGTCGGCCCGTTATCCGGAGTCCGGGGAGAATGTGGTGCCGATAGGGGAGATCGTGCCGTATCTGAACGACTTCGAGAACGATCTCGCGGGCAGCATCCCGACCGGCTGGACAACGGGCGGCAATACGAGAGTCATCGAGCTGCCGGACGGCAACCAGGTGCTGAACCTGAACGGATCGAGCAGCGCGAAGCTGAATCTGCCGATGTACCAGAACGCGGACAACTTCGTGATCAAGTTCCGCGCCAAATACGAGCGGACCAGTACGGCGGTGCAGAATACATGGCGCATCCGCTATCGCGCGCTGGACGACGCCAACAACAACGCGATGGAGTGGGCGACGCACAACTCCAAATATTTTATTATGCGCAAAACGACGGTCGGCGGCAACTACTACACCGCGAACTACGTGCAATCGTTGCTGGACGAATGGCATTCGTACGAATTGCATGTAAGCGGTATCACGCATCGGCTTGTCATCGACGGCCAAGAAGTGGCGCGCGGCGAGGATTCCGACGTTCTCGCGCCGACGAAAGGTTATTTCCAATGGAACGTCGTCGGCGGCATCAACCTGATGGTGGACGACTTCTCCATCGAGCCGATCTCGGCCCCATACGTCGTCGATCTGCAGCCGGCGGGCAACTTCGCGGGCATCTACGCGATCGGCGAAACGGCGGGGCTGTCCGCGGCGTTCGAAGCCGGGGCGGAAGCGCGCGAGATCGGGCTTGGCTACAAGGTGCGCCGGGCGGACGGCGATCAGGCGTTAGTCGCCGATGGGACGAAGACGTACAGTCTGGGCCGCTACGAGCAACTAAACGATACGATATGGTTCGACGCCGGACTCGGCGGCATCGGGACGTACGAAACGTCCGTCGAGCTGACGATTGACGGTCGGCCCGCGCCGGAGCTGACCAAGCGCATGCGACTGGCGGTTGTCGGCGAAGCGGCTCCCGTGCGGGAGCTTGATCTGGACAACGAAAGCAAATTCGGACTCAATACGCATTACAAGCTGAACTGGCGCGACGACATCATAGACGGAGCGCGCAAGCTGGGCGCCCGCCATCACCGCTCCGGCATTACGTGGGAGGAAGCGGACCGCAATGCCAAGGACGGCGAAGGTGATCCCGTCTACGACTACAGCGACGTCGACGTCAGAATGAACAAGCTTGCCGGACTGGGTTTCAACCAGATTACGGTGCTCGGCATCGACAAAAACCCGTATTACCAGGAAGGAACCGTCAATACGACCTCCGGACTCAAGTCGATGGGCGATTTTGTCTATGAGACGGTGGACCGCTACAAGGATATCGTTCGTCAATGGGAGATGCCGAACGAGCCGGAGCTGTTCGCCAAACCATATATTCCGGCGGAATTTGTACAAATCCAAAAAATCGCTTATTTAAATATGAAAAAAGCGGATCCGAACGCGATGCTGCTGGCGGGCGACCATACCTCCAGCGTGCTGAGCGTCCTGCCGGGCGAACTGGAGCTGGGCTCTTACGATTACGCGGACGCCTATTCCTACCATCCGTACGTCTATAATTCGATGCCGGACGGCAATCTCCAGCGGCTGATGAACGGCGTAAAGGATCTGGTCAACGCATACGGCGGCTGGAAGGACTATTATTTGACGGAAGGCGGCTGGCCGACGGCCAATGCCGGTTATCCCTCCGTCTCCGAAGCGGTGCAGCGCGATTACATCGTACGGGCGTTCCTGAATTACATGATTACGGATCAGATCAAAGCTTACGAATATTACAATTACAAAAACGACGGCACGGACGATCGTTACTACGATATTTTCTGGGGCATCACGGACAACGACGGCAGGCCGAAGCTGGCTTACGCAGCTGTCAACCAGCTCATGACGACGCTCGACCAGGCGCGTTACCTCGGCACTTGGGACAGCGGCAATCCGGATGTTGCCGTACACGTGTTTCTCAACGACGGGGAACCGATCGTAATGGCTTGGAAAAAAACGGATCACAAAGACAATCCGGCCGTGAAGCCGCCGGTCAGCACCATTGCGCTGCCTTTCGGAGCGGCGGGCTTGCAACTGCAAGACATTAACGGCAAGACGCTGTCGGCGACAGAAGCAGGCGGACAAACCCAGCTCGAAGTGTCGAGTTCGCCGCTCTACATCGAGGGCGCGCCGGATTCGTTCGTAAGACTTGCCGCCGGTCAGCTGCTCGCCGCCAAGAGGAACGAGGTCGCGGCCCGTCTGGAAGCGCTGCGGACAGCGGGCAATTCGGCGGCGCTGGATGCCGATCTGGCCGAACTCGCAGCCATTGCGGCTTCCATCGAAGACGCGGCGGGCGCTTCCGGCGAAGCGTCCGACTGGGAGGCGGTCATCGGGGACGTTTATGATCTGATGACGGTTGTCGCAGGCCGGATCAAGCAGGAAGAAGTGGCGTCCGCACCGGGATACGTCGCGCTTGAGGCGCTGTACAATATGGCGGAGAGCGCGTCTGTGCCGCTCGCTTATATGAGCGCGGGCAGCGGCGCAATCGCGACGGATTACGTTGAGGCCGCCGAATCCGCGAATGAGCTGTACGCGGAGAAAAAAGGCGAGTTCAGCGTCATGCCCGTCTCGACGTCGGCCGTGTACCGGTTGAACCGCTACGGCCGCATCGCGGATGCCGCCTACGAGCGGGGCAGCTATGCCGACAGCTATGCGTACAACGTACTGGCGCGCGAATTCGCGGGGGCGGCTGCAGCCATCGCCGACTCCGAGCCGCCTAAATTCATCGGCGTTATCGGCAATGTCGTGCCGACGCAAACAAACGGCGAAGCGGGATATCCGAATACGATCCGGGTGTCGCTCGTTAACGACACCTCCTCTCCGCAGGATGTAAAGCTCGGCTTAAAGGTGCCGGCAGGCTGGGAAGCGGTGCAATCCGATGCGCTGACAGAAACGGTGTCTATCTCCGCCCTGGGATCGGAAGAACGTTCCTTTAAGATCCAGGTGCCGGAGCGCGCGCTCAAGGGAAGATACGAAATCGAGGTCGAGATGGAACACGACGGCTTTGTGTTCGATACGAAGAAGATCCAGCTGACCGTCGAGGACGGCATCGACGCCCGGATCGTTCCCGCGAGGGAGACGATCGAGGAGCTGGACATTTTGACGGTCGAGCTGACCGGCACATCCTCGTACGAGAAGACGGGCGCCGTGACGGTGAAGGGCCCGGACGGCGAGCCCCTTGTTCCGGTCGAATCCGGCGGGTTTTCCGGGCTTCGCAAGGGAGACACGCTGCGGCTCGACTTCCGTTGGACGTATCACGAACCTAAGCCTTACAACGTCTACGAGGTCGATCTGTCGGTCGAGGATACCGTTAACGGCAAAACGATTTTCCGCGACGCGGCCATGCCGCTGGATTTCAACCTGGTCAATGCCGTGGGGGATATCGTCATCGACGGAAAGCTCGACGAATGGGCGGACGCCTTCCCGATTCATCTGCGGCGAAAGTCGCAAAACGCGAATGAATTCCACGATCCGGCCAATCTCGAAGCGACGGCATACGCCAAATGGAGCAATCAAGGGTTGTATGTTGCCGTAGCCGTGATGGATAATATTCACAAACAATCGGAGAATGCGGCGAACCTGTGGAAAAACGATTCCTTGCAAATTACGCTCGATCCGCTCGGCAACCGGCAGTCGCCGTATGGCTCCGACGATGTGGAATGGGGCTTCGCGCTGACGGATACCGGCGGGCTGCTCGTCAATGTGTTCAGCTCGAGCTTGCCTAACCCGAACGGAGATATCAGCGGCCAGACGCCGTTCGCGGCCGTTCGTGACGAAGCGGCGAAGAAAACTTATTACGAGCTGCTCATTCCGACCGAATACGTCAAGGATCTGCGACCGGCGTCCGGCGGCTCGCTGGGTTTCAACGTCGCGGTTAACGACGCGGACTTCCAGAACGGACGCGACAACTTTATTCAATGGACGAAGGGAACGGCGGATTCCAAAAACACGTCGTATTACGATTCGTTCGTATACGTGAATTACGAGCAGCCGCTTCCGGAAGAGGAGGAGGAAGAACCGCAAGGTCCTTCGAATCCCGGTCCGCAGCCGAGCGTCCCTCTAACCGCTCCTCCGGCTGGCGAGCTTGTTGTCACAGCCGAACAGTTGGGCAGCGGTGACGGCGGCAGAAGCGTGGTCGAATGGCCGAGCGAAGCCGACACGATCATTATTCCTGCAAACGCCGGCGAGCTGCTGGCAGGGAATACGCTTGTGCTGGCAGGTGAGAGCTTGTCGCTCGAGCTGCCTGCGGACTTGCTGGCGGCCTTGACCAAGGAGCTGACGCCGGAGCAGTTGAAAGACGCCCGGATCACGCTTCGGATCGATGAGTTGGCGCCTTCCGCGGCAGCCGGTCTGGTTGGCAAAAGCAAAAAATTGACCGAAGCCGACATCAAACAATGGGGCGGCGCGTTCGAGCTGTCGCTGTCGCTGACGGCCAAGGATGGCGACGCCCGGGAACTGACGGCGTACGAGCCGCCGATTGCCGTAAGGATGAAGCCGGACTTGCTGCCGGATGCGAAACGTTCGGGCATCTATCGCATAGACGCCGACGGCAAGCTAAATTATGCCGGCGGAGAGCAAGGATCGTTTGGCTTCGCCGCCGAACTGCATCGCGCCGGCACCTACGCGCTGCTGACCGTCGACAAGACGTTTGCCGATCTCGGCATCGGTCACTGGGCTTACGAGACGGTCGGGGAGCTGTATGCGAAACAAATCATTCAGGGAACAGGCGTGTCGACATTCGCTCCCAGCCGATCCGTCACGCGAGCCGAGTTCGCGGAGCTGCTGGTGAAGGCGCTGCGTCTGACAAAGGCGGGCGATACGCCGTTTGCGGACGTGTCTTCGGACCGTTGGTACGCGCAATCGATCGCCATCGCTTACCAGGCGGGGCTCGTTAGCGGCAAAAGCATGTCCGAATTTGATCCGGACGGCGTCATTACAAGGCAAGAGATGGCGGCCATGCTGCTTAAGGGAGCAAGACTGCTTGGCGCAAAGGCTCCGACGGGGCAGGCAGTATCCTTCCGCGACGAAGCGGATATCGCCGAATGGGCGCGCCTTCTCGTGGGCGAAGCTGCGCAGCTCGGGCTAATGCGCGGCCGCGGAGACGGCATGTTCGCGCCGAAGGGCGTTGCCAGCCGCGCGGAAGCTGCGCAAGCGATCTATAATTTATTGTTCTGATAAACGAAGGGCGGGAATGGGCGTGCGACTATGGAAGCGAAGGAAAGGTTCGGGACTGCTGTCCCGGCTGAACTTGCCGATATTTGTGCTGATCGTGGCTATTATCGCTTTTTTCGCAACGGCGGCAAGTTACATCCTGATCCGCGTCCAGAACGCCCATACCCGCGAAATCGCGGAGCAATCGATGAAATTTGTGTATCGCAATCTCTGGTATCAATTCGATACGATGAACAACGTATCGGCTTTCCTGATCAGCAACCAGTCGATCGACAATTTGCTTGAAGGAGCGTATCAACAGCCGTTCGAGGCGGTGGACGACTACTTCGCGCTGCAGAGCAATCTGGAAAATTTATCGCTGCTGTCGCTGCTCAACGATTTTGGCTCGCCCGCGGTAACCCGGCAGTCTTATGTGGTATCGCTGGCGCTGGAGCCGGAGAGCGGCCTGTACGGCATGGCGACGGAACATTTCGAGCCGATAACGGGCATTTTCAAGTCCGAGGATTTGCATGGCGAAGAATGGTTCCGGGTTCTTGGCGAAGGCCGGCAAATGACGGTATGGTGGGGACAGCGGACGGGCAGGCCCGATACCGCGATGATCTACTCCGCCAGGCGGAAGTCGAGCATCAAGGACGGGCGAAGCATCGGCACGATCATGATCGGCGCCAATATCGGCAGCGTCCGGAGCGTGTTCGAGAACGCGCCGCTTGCGAACGGTTTCCATCTGCTGCTGGACGAACGGGGGCGGGTCATCTTTAGCGAACGATATTCGTTTCTCGAGGAGGTGGGGGAGCTGCCTTATGTGAAAGCTGCTGCCTCCGCTCCGCAAGGGACGATCGTCGCCCGTCTCGACGGCGAGCAGCATCGGATTATGTTCGACACGCTTGCGAACGGGTGGAAGCTGCTGACGGTGGTGCCGGAGAGCCACTTTGGCCAATATACGTTCGCGATATCGGCCATTGGGGCAGCTACCGCGGTCGCGGCTTTGCTCGTCGCGGCGTTCTGGCTGCGCCGGATCGTCGTACGCGTTACCGTGCCGATTACAAGGCTCGTCGCCGCCATCCAGCGGCCGGAGGTCGCGGAGTTCAAGGAACCGCTGCCGCATCCGAACAGCGGCATCTACGAGGTTGATGAGCTAAATCAGAAGTTTGCCTCCATGCTCGTCACCTTGCACGGCCTCATCGAAAATTCGTTTAGGGAAGAGATGGAACGGCAGGCGCTGCAGCTTGAGCTGCTGCATGCCCAGATCAATCCGCATTTCCTGTACAATACGCTGGACCTCATCAATTGCAGGGCGATTATGGCAGGCGACAGAGAGACAAGCAACATCGTCCGGTCGCTTGCGAACGTCTTCCGGTACGGCCTGAACCGCGGGCAGACCTGGATTTCGCTTGAGAAGGAACTTGCGCAGGTAGAAGCGTATCTTCATATTCAGCAAATGATGCGCGAGAGGCTGCACGTCGATATCGAGGCGCCGGAAGCGCTTCTGTCCGCGCGCATCGTCCATTTGGTGCTGCAGCCGCTGGCGGAGAACGCCATCGTGCACGGCTTCGCCGATTACGATCAGCATACGGATTGCCGTATTGCCGTTGCCGCCTATCTCGAAGGAAGCAGGCTCGTGCTGCGCGTGTCGGACAACGGATGCGGCAGCGATTCCGATGCGATGAACGCGAGACTCGGAGAGCAGCCGGGCGGCTATTCGGCCGAGCGGGCGGGCGACGGGGGAGACGGCTACGGTACAATGAACGTGCATCGCAGAATCCAATTGCATTGCGGCAAGGCGTACGGTCTGCGTTACGTAAAGGTTGCCGAAGGCACCTGCGTCGAAGCGGTGCTGCCTTATTCGCCGGAGTGACGGGATAAAGAGAGGAGAGCGGAAGGATGTTCAAGCTGTTGATTGCGGAGGATGTCAAAATGGTGCGCGATACGCTGTGCCGCTCGATCGAATGGGAGAAGCTTGGCATCGAGCTGCTTGGAGCGGCGGAGAACGGCGAGGAAGCGCTGGCGTGGCTTGCGCGGGAGCCGGCCGATCTGCTGCTGACCGACATTGGCATGCCGAAAATGAACGGGCTGGAACTGATCGAGGCCGCTCAATCCCGATACCCGGACATTCGATGCCTGATTCTGTCCGGTCTGAGCGAATTCGAGCATGCGAGGCAAGCGCTCAAGCTGCAGGTAATGGATTACGTGCTAAAGCCGATCGATCCGTCCGAAATTGAGAGGGTATGCCTGCGGGCGATCGAGCAGCTGCGTCAGGAGAGGGCCCGTAAGGAAGAAGCTGAGTTCGCCATTCAAGCCGCCAAGGAGAAGCTGCCTACGCTGCTGGAAGAATTGCCGCCCGATGGATGGGCCGGCAATTTAAAGAAAAAGAAGCTGGTGGAGCGGGCGCTTCAATATGTGGGAGAACATTTTGGACACAGAGAGCTGTCTCTGGCGGACACGGCGGCGGCGGTGGGCTTAAGCGACAAATATTTAAATGCGATCGTTAAGGAAGTAACCGGCTTTACGATTAATCATTGGATGATTCGTCTGCGCATGGAGGAAGCGGCCCGGCTGCTCGAAGACCCGATGATCAAAATTTACGAGATATGCGACCGGATCGGTTATGCCGACCAGGATCACTTCCGCGAAAGCTTCAAAAAACAGTACGGCGTGACGCCGACGGAATTCCGCAACCGCCGTCTGTAAAGGATCCGCTAGTGATCGCAAGCGCCGGGACAGGTTCGTCGAAAAAAAAAGCGCAAGCTTGAGGGGCCAATTCGGCCCCTGAGCCTGCGCTTTCTTTGCTTCTATCGAAAGCGAGAATGATGAAAATGCGATTTAGTGCGCGGCGACTTCCGTGACCGCCTTGTAAATGATGTCGAACAGCTCTTCAAGATGTTCTTCCTCGATGCAGGAGAAGGCGACGCGAAGGTCGGTCTCCCCAAGCGCGATGGCGCCGATGCCGTATTCGTTAAGCAGATGCGAGCGAACGGCTTCGGCCGTAACGCCGGCAAGCTTAAGGCACATAAAGTAGCCGGAGTTGAACGGATAGTACTGGAGCGTATCGCCATAGCGGCCGCTGTCGAGCAACGACTTGACGCGGTTGGCGCGGCGTTTCATAATTTCGAACTTCTCGGATTTTTGCGTCTCGTATTCAGGCGATTGCAGCGCGCGGAGCACGAACGTCTGGGAAGGATGCGGGCCGCTGGAAATAGTCGCGCGAATGATTCCGAGTGTCTTCTGCTCCAGGGCGGCAAGCGCGGCCGCGGATTCCGAAGCGAACGTAATGAAACCGACCCGGAATCCCCACACAAATTCTTCTTTCGTTGCGCCGTCGACCTTGACGGCCAGCACGCGTTCATGCAGTCCGGCGAGCTTAGGGAACAGCGACTCTTGAAGCGAATCCTCGAAGAACAGGCCGAAATACGCATCGTCTGTAACGGCAACTACGTTGATGCCTGCTTCCGCGGCATCAAGGATTGCGGCCACGATCGCATCGCCTTCTTTTGGCCCGGGCGTATAACCGGTTGGGTTATTAGGGAAGTTAAGCAGCACGATGGCTTTGCCTTTATCCTTCTGCGCGAGAAGCGCCTCCCGGAGTCCTTCGCTGTTAAATTGCATATCCTCATTGTACAAAGGGTATTCCACGATTGCCGCTCCGCGGCGGACGCCGAACGTCAGCTCGTAATTTTCCCAATTTTTATTCGGGATGATGACGGCATCGTCGGGATCGGCAAATAAATCGGCTATGATGCTGAGGCCGTGCGTGAGCGCGTTCGTCACGACGGGATTGCCGAAGCTCTTCGATTCCAGCGACGGATTGTCCTTAATCATTTTGGCGCGCCAGGCGGTTCGCAGCTCGGGCTTGCCGGCAGGAGGCGCATATTCATATATATCTTTCGGATTGTAGGCGCTAAGCGTGTCTTGAATGAGCTTGAGATGCATGGGCTGTCCGCCTTCGGTTGCAATGCCGATCGTGGCGTTGAACTTGGTTGCCTTCGACTTGGCTTCGGCGGATTGGCTCAAAATGCCTTCTTTGGGAAAGTAGATGTTTTTGCCTAGATTGGACAACATCGCATAAACGTTCGGAATTTCTCTCTGCAAGGTCTCATTTAACTGCTGGGCCAGTGGGTTCATGGCTTGATTTCCATCCTTCCGAAAAAATATTTAAGTTATGTTACATTCTAATGTTCGTGATATTATACCATCTTTACGATTGCTAAACCATGAGATACTGCTTTTTTTTCGTTGCTTGCCGGCGAACTTGTTTTATAATGAAAATAATTGCTGTCCGCTTTAGGGAAGGAGAATCATTATGCTTGAAATTTCGCCGGATTCGATCAAGCTGCTGCCGGCCTTTGCAAAGATCGTATGCGAACCTGGCTGGCGCTGGGCGAGGCGCGAGAAGCCGATGGCCAACTTCGATCTGTTTTATGTGTGGAGCGGCGAAGGCGAAGTGGAGGTAAACGGAGTCCATTATCAGGTTGGCAAGGGAAGCTGCTTCCTGTTCCGTCCCGGCGACTATACGAGCGCCACGCATCATCCGCAGCGGCCGTTGGTGCTCACCTATATCCACTTTGCGGTGGAGGACGAAATCCGTCAAACTCCCAAACGGTATCGCATGCTGTATGATACGGTCGACTTCGAATATATGTTATCCCGTTATGTCCGCCTCTTTCTCGTAAGCACGTACGCCGCCGAGACGGAAGCGCGGCTGGTGCTGAAGTCGCTGCTGATCCAGCTGCTTCGCGCAGATACCCAGGTGCCAGTGGAGAAAAAGGCGAGCAATCAGCTGACGGAGGCCATTCACGAGATTGCCAACTACATCCGGCAAAATCCCGGCATCGCGCACCGCGTGGAGGATCTGTCGACAAGAGCCCAGCTGTCGCCGAGATACTTCTCCATGAAGTTCAAGGAGATGATCGGCATGTCGGTGCAGTCCTACATGATTCGTATGCGCATCGAGCGGGCAAAGCATCTGCTTATGCACGCCGGGATGAACGTAACCGAGGTGGCGGACGCGTTGGGTTATCGCGATATTTTTTTCTTCAGCCGGCAATTCAAACAATATACGGGCAAAAGTCCTTCGGAGATTCGATAAGTGTTTTGGATGTCTTCTGTTTAAGGCGGGGCTTCTCTTGTTTACTTCTAAATAAGAGGAGTGAGGCCAATGAAACAGGATTCAAAGCTGCTTAAATTTTTCGAAGATTTGTACTGCCGATTCCGTGATGATGATGTGCCTGCGATAGGCGCGCAGCTTACGTATTATTTTATTTTGTCATTTTTTCCGTTTCTTATTTTTGTGGTGAGCCTGATGAGTTTTGTCCAGTTGTCCGGCGACAGTGTCGTCGCTGAGCTGATTCGCCTGCTGCCGGAGCAGACGGGCGAAGCGGTTGAAAGCATTCTGCAGGAGGTAACGGGCAATAGCAGGGGGACTCTTCTATCGATCGGTATGATCGCGACGCTCTGGTCGGCCTCCAATGGCGTGAATGCGCTCATAAAAGGTGTTAATAAAGCCTATGATGTCGAAGAAAGCCGGCCGTTCTGGAAGTTGAGAGCGATTTCGCTTGCGGCGACGCTTGTGCTAGCCCTTGTCATAATGCTGGCGATTGTATTGCTTATTTTCGGAGAGGTAATCGGTGAATTTCTGTTTGATTGGTTCGCTTCCCCGATCGGCTTCGGACTCATCTGGGGCATATTGAAATACGTCGTTCCCATCTCGTTCATGGTTGTTATATTCTCGCTGATCTACTGGATTGTGCCCAACCGCGAAATTCGGTTCAAAGCTGCCGTTCCGGGGGCTCTATTCGCGACCTTTGGCTGGATTGCAACCTCGTTGCTGTTCCAATTCTACATTAACAATTTCGGCAACTATTCCAAAACGTATGGAAGCATCGGCGGCATTATCGTCCTGCTGGTCTGGCTGTACATCAGCTCCAACATTATCATTCTGGGCGGGGAGGTCAATGCTACGCTTGCTGGCGGGCGAACGCGGCCCGCTGCCGATATCGCGCGGCCCAATGGCAGCCGCAAGCAAGAAGCGCGCTCTACTGAACTGAAGTCGGGATGCTAGCAAGCTGTATGACCTTGGAGCAGCAAAAAAGCGATAGCATGGCAAGGGGATCGTCCTTGACTGCTCTCGCTTTTATTTTTTTTATCCACAAGTGTTTACTTTTCGGCCAGATCCCCTAATCGCTGCCCCATCCTGACTTTGGCGCCCACGCCAATCGCGCCGTCAGGAGAGTAGGTGCCGTCCTCCATCAGGAGTACAACGGTGGAGCCGAATTCGAAGTAAGCCAGCTCGTCGCCCTTGGCCAGACGATTACGCTGAGGTTCGACGTATCGAATGCTGCTTACGTTCATGGCGCCTACCTTTACGACGGCAACTTCTCCGCCGCCGTGCTTGATATATGTAACCAGCCTTTCGTTGCGGCTAAGCACGCGCGTCATGACCGTTAGTCCGAAATCGTTGACGGGATAAACCTTGCCTTTCAGGTGCTCGCGCTCCATGACGTCCCCTTCGATCGGGGTATGAATGCGATGGTAATCGGTAGGGCTCAAATATAGGACGTAATAATATCCGTTCATATAACTAGCCGCGCGAGGGGTGCGGCCCAGCAATTCTTCGATGGTGTAATCTTGTCCCTTGACGCTTAGCATGGTTCCTTGATTAATGGAGCCTGCTCCGGTAATTAAAGCATCAACCGGACTGACGAGGCTGCGATCGCCATGATGAATGGCGCGGGAGCCTGGCTTCAGCCGGCGGGTGAAAAACTCATTGAGCGTCCGGTATTGCCCGAGTTCCTTCTCGGCTTCGTGCACGGCTATGCCATACAGCTTGGCGAAGCGGGGGATAAAGACTCGGCTGGCGGACGATTGCGCGAACGTGCCCGTCATGCGGGAAATCCACTTGCGCGAATAGAGCTCGGTCATGGCCTTAAAGAGCCACTTGGTCATAACAGTCACGTCACGTCCTTTCCTTCTATGGCGGCAAGGCCCCGGGCCTTCCGTCCACCAAACAGTGTGACATAAACAGGCTATTTTATCAATAGCGGGAGACCTTCAGGGCAACTTCGAAAGCGACAGGTTTAACCTCGGAACGCCTTAAGCGTTCTTGCGGTTTGATCGGAGTATCCGGTATGATAGGCTGATAAATAGACAAAGGAGTGTGGAAAGCTTGACGGAAAATAATTCCGGCAACCCCGTTGCCGTCATCTTCGATATGGATGGAACGCTGTTCGAGACGGATACGCTGCTCGTCTCCGTACATCGCCGCGTGTTCCAAACGCTTCGGGAGGAAGGACTGTACGAGGGAGAAGCGCCGCCGGTGGAAGAGTTGCTCGCCTGCCTCGGCATGCTGCTTGAGGATATATGGCGAAGGCTGATGCCGGATTCAAGCGAGGAGGCGCGCGCCAGGGCCGACGTACTTCTGCTTCAGTACGAGCTTGAGGGGCTTGCGGCGGGTGAAGGCCGGCTGTACGCCGGTGTCAAAGAGACGCTGGAGGCGCTCAAAGCAGGCGGCAGCAGGCTGTTCGTCGCCAGCAACGGGTTGGAAGCGTACGTGAAGGAAATTGCCAAACATAAAGGAATCGCGCATTTGTTCGACGGCTTGTACAGCGCGGGCGAATACGGTACGGCAAGCAAAGTGGATTTGGTAGCGAAACTGCTCCGGGATCATGGGCTTGCTTCCTCGAGGGATGTCTGGATGGTAGGGGATCGCTCTTCCGACGTAGAAGCGGGAAGCAAGAACGGCTTAACCACCGTTGGATGCGCCTATGCCATCTACGGCAAGGCCGCCGAGCTATCGGGCGCCGACAAACGCATCGGCAGCTTCCCGGAACTGCTTGCCATCAAACCGTAATAATAGCCGGACCATGGAACAGCCCGCCACCCCCGATTATCGGGATTGGCGGGCTTCGTATGCTAAAGGCGACGGCGTTTTTTTTTCGCGGATTTGCCCGGCTTTTCCGGAAGCAACGGCAATTCGTCTACATGCGGGGGATCCGGGGTGACGGGAGAGGAATCCGCCGCATCGCCGGCTTCGCGAGCCGCAGCGGCGGAGGCCGTTTTGCGTTTCTTTTGCTTGAACCGCCAGAGGGCGTATTCCAGCGGCTTGACGATGGCTTGCCGATAGACTTCGGTCTCGCCTGCACGGAAGAACACCTCCCGCGCTGGCTTCGGGTTCACCTCGATCAGCCAGATACGCCCGTTCTTGTCGATGGCCAGATCGATCGCCAGCTCGCACAAGGCACCGCAAACCAGTTCCAGATAAGCGGCGATTCCGACACCGAATTCCGCGACCTCCCGCTTTACGGCCTCTCGCTTGGCAGCGTCCGTGATCCATTGCTCCAGCAGTCCATCCATCTTAACCGCGCGTCCCCCGCCATGGAGATTGGCCGTAATGCTGCCTGGCGCGCCTATGCGACCTGCGCAGCCGGTCACGGTCCACTTGCCTTCGCCGTCCTTCTGGACGAGCAGCCGGTAATCATGCACGCAGCCGTTGGCCAGTTTAAGCTGGAGGCCTTGCTGCGCGATGTACCGAACCTCCTTCAGATTCCACTTGGAGAGATAGCTCCCCAGCTTGTCGCCGCTCATGCGCCGGGGAGACACGATTCTACGATTTTGATCGCGGCCTTGCACGGTCAGCGAACCGTCTTTCAGCCTTTCGACCCTGAGAATGCCTCGTCCGCCGGTTCCGTTAATCGGCTTTAAGTAGAGCAGCGGATGCGACCGCAGCATTTCCCGGACATCGTTCACGGAGTTGATATAACGGGTCTTGGGCAAGTAGGCGCCGAAGCGGCTGTCCTTCGACAGCAGGTTATGAATTTGCCACTTGTTGCGGAGCGGCTTGTTCAAGTAGGTCAGGCCGTCGTAGCGCGATCGGAATTTCAACAGTTGGTCGTACCGATGCGAATGCTGAATGCGGCAGCGATCGAAGACGAGAGTCGGGAAGCCGGTCCAGCGCCTCGTCCACCGTCCCGTTCCGGGGTGATAAAATAAACCTCGAATTCGGTCGCCGGAGAGGCTTACGTCCTGAGGCGTGAAGACAAATACATGCAAGCCAAGTTTCCGTCCTTCCGTCGTCATCCGTTCGTAATAGCGCCGTTCTTCGAGCGAGCCCGCATCATTGAGGTAGAGTGTCAATATGCCCAGTACGGGCTGCGTCATGCAGCATTCCCCTTTCGAACCTGAGCGTCGATTTGCCTGTCGGTCCCTTGTGAATGGACACGGCTTTCATGCCGATCCGGAAGCAGAGCGCCATGCTGGGCACATTATCGGCGGCCACATGGCAGGCCAGCCTCCCCAGTCTGCCGATCATCGCCTTCATCAGCACGGTCCCCGCGCCAAGCCTTCTCGCCCTCGGATGGACAACGAGCAGGCAGCCGGCATCGCCGCCGTCCGCCGCGAAGCCGAGGCCGGTTAACCGGCCTTCATGCTTCGTTATGGCAATGACAGCCTGGCCGTGACCGCTGCCGTCCGTCTCCAGCCAATCGGGCTCCATATCTCTTAGCGCGCGAATAGAAGCGGCCGTAATCCGTTTCTCTCCATGGCGCAGAACGAAGCCAAGCAGCCTCCTCCTTTCCGCACGCCATATTTCCGGTGTCAGAAGCTGCAGTTCCATGCTAAGCGCCTCCCGCTTTGTTCGATTTTTTGCGAGCCAGATAAGCGCTGTATTGGAAGATACGCTCCAGCGACTTCTGGCGGATATGCGGCTCGTCGAATTTCATCGGCTTGGAATTCGCCTCGAAAAACCAGAGGTGGCCGTCGCCGTCCACTCCCAGATCCATGGACATCTCCCCGAGCCGCAGACCCGAAGCCCGCTCGATCTGACGTGCGATCAGAACCGTCGTGCGCTTTACCTTCTGTAAAAGCATATGAGCCCGCTCTGCATCGAATGAATAGGTCAGCAGCTTCTCCGGATCCTCGATTTGACCGCCGCGGGGGACATGGGTCGTAATACTGGAGACTCCTGCAAGCCGTGCGCCAATTCCTGTCATCTCCCATACGCCAAGCCGGTTTTTCTGCACGAGCGCGCGCAGATCGAAGCGGCGGTCCTTAAAGGAAGCGAGCGCAATGCCTTGCTGGGCGATGTAGGCCTCGCCGCCGCTTTGTTTCTGGATGCGGGTCCACAGCTTTCCTAAGGTGGAGCAGTTATAGGTGGTGCTTCGTTTGTTTTCCTGTATTTTGAGCCGGTACGGCAGCGGTTTCTCATGATGGACCCGGACGGTCATAATGCCTTTGCCTGCCTTGCCGCTCTCGGGCTTCAGATAGAGATAGCCGTGCTTGCGCAGCAGTCTGCCCAGTCCGCCGACTTGAACGAGGCGTCTGGTCGTCGGGATGAAGGGTCTTGTTCGGCTGGATTTGCGAAGCCATTCGAACAATTGCCATTTGTTAAAGAAGGAAGGGTTGAACAGCGTCACCCGCGAATGTCGGCGGCAGTCCAGAATTTTCTGCCGGACGGCAGGCTGCATCTCGTCCTCGCGCTGCGGAATCCGGTTGTAGATAATGTCGGGAAACGGGAGCAGCGCCTTCTGCCACTGCCCGATCTCCTTGTGAAATACGAATCCTCTCAGTTTATTGCGATGGAGCAGAAGCTCCTTGACCGTTAAAACATAAACAACAAATCCCATCGCTTGACCGGTACGAATGAGATCGGCAAAGTTGCTCCGGTTGCCCCGAAAGCCGCCGCCCGGCTCGTCGACGGTCAGGATCGCGAGCACCGGCACGGGCCTGCCCAGTACGGCGGCCTTGTGCTCATTCTCCTCTTGCGGCAGCATATTCATTGGCCTGTTCCCCCCTGGAAGCGGCTCAAGTATAGACAGTGGTCAACGATGTAGGAAACAGAGGCTTTCCCTTCGGAGCGCAGCGCGGGCAGTTTAAAGATGGAGCGTCCCGGCTTTGCGTTTGCCTCGAACATCCATACCTCTCCCGACTTGTCGATGCCGATATCGAGTCCCAGCTCTCCCAGCCGATGCGGATAGTTGCGTTCGATCGCTTCGGACAGCTTGACGGCGACCCGTCTGGCCTTGTCGAGAATAATGTCGGCATTGTCGCCAAACGTCCGTCCCAGCGCCTGGCTCGGCGTCATGAGCGAGCCGCCGTTCTTCACGTGGGTCGTGACGCTGCCTCGGCCCGCCTTCTTGGCGCCTATGCCTGCCGCGATCCAGCGGTTGCTCCCGTTCTTGTGCATGTGGAAGCGGAAGTCGATCGGGCAGCGGTCCAGCTCGATGAGCTGAATGCCTTGCTGGGCGACATAGCTGCTCATTCGGCTGCCGAGCCGGGCCTGCAGCATCCGCATCATCGTCTGGAAGCTGCTGTAGCGGACAAGCACATTCTCGCTGCCGCGGCGATAACGGACGAAGTAGCCTCTGCGCGGATGGTACGTCAATCTGTAGATGCCGATGCCCAGACTGCCGCCGGTCGGTTTGTAATACAAAAATTTATGTTTGTCGAGCAGCTCCTTTATCTTGGCGGAAGAGGGATTAGGGACGGACTCCGGCAGATGGGCAAGCGCCTCGGGATCGTTGTCGAGCAGCTTGTAGACATCGGCTTTATTAAGAAAGCTCCAGTTAAAGATCGGAATCTGGCGCTTTACGAACCGCTCCCGGACAGCGCTGATATAAGCGGAAGTCTCCGCCTTGCGATTGGGCAGCCGGTTATAGATGACGTCGGGCAGCGGCACGATGCGGCGGTACCAGCCCCCCTGGGCGTTCAGGAAGTAGCCGTTGACCGTCTCCTGCTGCCAGTTGATGTCGCCGGGCGTAAAGCCGAACATGAATGCCTTGCGGTCGCCGGAGCGAATAACCTGTTTGATGAAGCCGGAGCGGGTGCCGAATGGATAACCCTCCGAAGAGTGGATCATATCCGTCAGAATGCCGACCAGCGGCCCCAGCTGGATTTCGTTGTCGCCGTTTGCTTGCACGAAGACATTGCCGGGCTTCGGAATCCGAATCGATTGACGTACCCCCGCGGATAGATACAAGTGGTTGCCGGCTCGCTTCAGCGGCTTGATCGCGGCGGCGATTGTCTCGCCTCCCAGCCGGAGAAGAATCGACTTCTTGCCGGACAGCCTGAGCTGCCCCATGAGCGGTCTGGAGACGTAAACGATCTTATCGGATGCTTGAGAGAAGTGGACGTTGCAAGTTGTCAAACTCATGGATGAACCTCCTGAACTTTTCAAGACCATTGCCTCATGGCCGAGATTTCGATTGCGGGCGGGAAAGGCGGTCCTTGGCGGATCCGCCGGCTGTCGTCAAGGCAGGGGCGTTGCGGCTTGTCAAGTAACGCGCATATTGCAGCAGTCTGGTCACTGCAAGCCTGGCGGCTTGCTTGTCGCCGGCTTGCCGGAAGGCTTCTCTGCCCGGCTTGGCGTTCGTCTCCAGCAGCCAAAGCTTGCCGCTCGGCTCGAGTCCGAAGTCGAAGGCAAGCTCTCCGAACCGGCCGAAGCTCTCTTCCAGCCGGAGCGCGACTTGCCCGCTCAAGGCATGGATTTTGCGAAGCAGATGCTCCGCCTTGGAAGGCGTGAAGTTGGTTCCAAGCGTATCGGCTGCCGTTACCGCGATGCCGCCTCCGTGCAGGTTGGAGGTCATGGAGTCGCGACGGCCCAGCCTGGCTGCGGAACCGGATACTTGCCATTCTCCGGAGGCATCCTTCTGCAGCAAAACGCGAATATCGTAAGGACGATCGTCGAACGTTCGGAGCGGGAGATAGGGCTGGAGCAGGAAAGGAGAGCTTCCCATAAAGGATTGGAGCCAGGCGCCCAGTTTCTGGAAGTCCTTGAAGCTTTCCTTGAACGGCATGTTGTTCCGTGTCCTGCCCCGCACGATCAGCGCATCCGGCTTCAGCGGCGGGGCTTCGATATGCAGGAAACCTCTGCCCTGCATGCCCGCGGCCGGCTTCAGCACGACGCCGCGCGGAAGATCCGGTAGAAGACGTTCGAGCTGGGCGATCGATCGATAAGGTGCCGTTGCCGGCAAATAAGGAGCGATCGCGGAGTTATCGCGAAGACTTTCGTAAACGCGCAGCTTCGAGGGTAGCGATCCGTTCAAGCGTTCATGGTGTTTCCGCTCGCTCATGGCGCTGAGTACGGCCGAGCAGCGTCTCCGGCTCTCCGCCGTTTTGGGGAAGCTTCGGTCATAGACGACATCAGGCAGCGGGACGTGTTCCAGCTTCCAGGCTCCGTTTGCATACCGGCAGCCGAAGAGCGATCCCGAGGCGGGATCGAAACCTTCGGGAGAGAATACGTATACGTCGATGTCGAGCGTTTGCGAGGCGACGCTTAAGCTGCGGCTAAGCCGGGGCTCCGGAGGGAGCAAGGTGCCAGGCGAATCCGGCCTCGCCCCATTGAGCGAGGCTGCCATAATGCCCAATACGATCTTGCTGTGCGGCATGGCTGCTGCCTCCTTTGTCTAGAATCCCGACAGATGCCGGGCATATTGAATCATCATTCGGACGGAAGGCCGAATCTTGCCTTCGTTTAGCGGGGTGTTGTCGTTTTTGGACGGCTTGGAATTGACTTCCAGCAGCCATACTTTGCCGCTGGTGTCCAGCGCCAGGTCGATACCCAGCTCTCCGAAGTGGGCGGGAATATGGGTGTCGATTCCTTGCGCGATATGCAGAGCCGCGAGTCGGAGCCGCTTGGCGGATTCCAGCCGGCTGACGCTGGTGCTCAGGTTGCTTTTGGTCACGGCCGCGCTGACGGTGCTGAGCGAGCCGCCGCGCGCAAGATTGGAGACGAATTGCTGGTTTCCTGCCGTACGGGCGACGATGGAGGTAATGATCCACTTGCCGGCGGCGTTTTTTTGGACGAGCGCGCGGAAGTCGACGGGGCGCTTCTGGAACTCGATCAATTGCAGGCCTTGCTGAATCTGGTAGCGGGCTGTCTTCATCTTGGCGGAGATGGAGGCATACAGCTTAGGCAAGGAGGGATAGACCGCCCGCTTGGAGCCGGCGCTCATCGCATGGAGGGCTTGGTAGCTCTCGCCTTCCAGATGGGAGACGCGGATAATGCCCTTTCCCAGGCTGCCGCGGGCGGGCTTCAGGAAGACGTGGCTGTACCGCTCGCACATTTTTTTGAAAGTGGCGTAATTGCGCAGCAGATAGGATTCCGGCAAGTAGCGGTGAAGATCGGCATCCTTCTGGAGCGCGTCGAACACTTCGGGTTTGTCGAGAAACTTTTCATTGAATACCGCGGTTCCGTACAGCCGTTTCGCCTCGCTTAGAAAATGCTGCACGTTGGCGGCGTTCTCCAGCTTCCTTGAGGTAAGCCGGTTGTTCACGATATCCGGCGCGGGCATGCGGGTCTGTCTCCAACCCCCGGCATACGTCCAGCCCTCGACAGAGCTTGCCGAGCCGCCGGACAGCGCGCCTGGCGTGAAGAAGTAGACGTGGGCGCCTTGCGCCTTGCACGCTTCGACGAGCTCTCGGCAGAACATGGTTATCGTGCCGAACGGCTTATCCGGCGTACTTGGGAAGTCGCGGCTGATAAGCACGCCGATCAGAGGTCCGATGGAGATCGTGCCGGAGCGGTAGTTGAACCTGAGCTGCGTTCGTCCGGCAGGGGGGAGTCCCATTCGTTCGGCAAGCGCTGGACTGATGCGTATTCCGTCCGTTTTCGCGGACGGGATGATTTTGAGCGATTGGCGGAACGCGCCGAATTTCAGCGGCACATGCTGCCCGACCGGTATTTTCCATAGCTTCACATAGGCATCGCCTAACATGATCGTATCCTCCGGAAGCGTGCCGGAGCTCGTCACCTGTATGGCAACTTTCGTTTTAATCATTTCGATTCTCCTTCCAAACCAGGAGCAATTGCGATTAGAGGCGTGGGCCTATGGGTGAATGCACGAACTAATTCATCATATGAACCGTGCGTCTTGTGTGTGATTGCCCCAGTCATAAGGAACGAGATGCCGGCATATACTGCTTACTGCAAGGAAACGCGGACAAGGTACGTGAAAGACGGAAGCGCTGGGGTGTTGTTGGACGAGCCTACGGCTTGAAGAACTTTCATGCGAGGGGGAATGGGCAAGGTGAAGAAAAAGGGCAAAGGGAAGCTGAAGCACTTCATGTATATTCTCATTGCGGCGGGAATGCTGTTCTATGCTTTCGCGGCAGTCGATTCTGCGGAATGGGGAGGGGCGGGCGGCGTATTCTGGTTCATGTGGCTGGCGTTCGCGATCGTCATTATCGCGGCTAACGCGAATATGCTGCTGCTGACGGAGGAGAAGCGGGAGGCGCTGTCCCACGTCAAGCGAGCCAAGGTGCTGCGCAGAGAGCAGGCCGCCATAAACTTCGTGAATCGCCAGGTCGAGAAGAAGGCGCGCAAAATACGCGGCCATTGACGCGGCTTACAAGCGGGGAAGAAGGCTGCAAAGTGCAGTGCGATATAAATTGCGGGCAAATGTCCGGTAAGAAATGAACGGGAGCAAGTGTAACGGAACTGAAAGGCGTTATTTCGGCAAAAAGCAGCACTTCGCAAATCTAATGGAACTGACAGCCCTTATGATAGGCAAAAGTCCATGGTTTGCCTGGATTTCTCACGAATAACGTCGCAGTGTTCCGTTAGATTTTAAAATCACGCCAAACGATACATATATGGGCCCTCACTTCCGTTAACACGTTGGCGATGATGGATTGCAGCTTCATTTTCAGTTTTGCACACAATGAATCGACGGCCTCTCAGATGACGCTATTTGGTGCATTTTCGCCCATTCTATGCGGTTTTGACGGAAGTAAGGTCGTCTGTGTCCGTTACCATTTGAACAGGCCCCATTTTTGCGAAATAGCGACTGCGGTGTCCGTTACGATCAGTCTTTACTTAACTGCGCTGCCGTCCGCACAATGAATCGACAGCCTCGTTATGTCCGTTACACATAGCGGGAGACTGAATGTTCAGGGTTTTTGAATCATCTTTAAGCTCCGCGAAGAATGCCATGATGCTGTGAATTTTAGATGAAACTGTTGGCTCGGCTGTCGGCTTAGGAAATTATGCGAATATGTACAAATTTCATTGTCCGGCTTTCTAAAATAAATTAAATTATACAATTATACTCAAATGATGATATTCCTGTGAAGACGGAATGGGCCTGATTCAGACAAAAATTGTGTATATTTGAACGAAATTGTATGATTCAGTCACTTTTGGCCCGGGAAATGTGTATAATTGCACAATTGATTAGCGGATTCCTCGACTCGCGAAAGTGAGCGTGCTTTTGGGGATGTGTGTTTATTTCATTACGGACACCTTGCATTGACTACCGACAAATTGCATTTCCTTCTTGGAATGGAAAGCGCCGCTCCGTTTTTGACGGATCGGCGCTTTTTTAAATTATAAGAAAGTATAAGTTTTCTCCATACTTGACCTATAATTCTCGGAATAAAACGCGCTGCGCCGCCAAATGACAGCGACAGCCGTTTCACCTTGATTGTCGTGGATCGCATGCCTTGGATGCAGCTGTTTTTACGGATTTCACCTAAGTTCGTTCGTTTCCGGCAACGTGGCATAGCCAATGACGCCGGTGCGGCGTTCGCTACTCCATCTCCCGGAACTGGACGAGCTGCTTGACGAAGCGATAGACGACTTCTTGCTCTTTGACACTCAGTCCTGTCATCTGACTGATGATTTTGTCTGAATAGCTTTCGGCTTCGCCGCCGTCGATGCGGTTTGAGTTTCCAACCTGCACGAGCTGCTCCAACGGCGTCTGCAGCGCGGCAGCAATTTTGCCCAGTACATCGATGGTCGGATTTTTTTCGCCCCGTTCGACTTGTCCCATATAAGATGCGTTGATCTCGGCGCGCAAAGCCAGCTGCTCCTGGCTTAATCCCTTGGATTTGCGCACGAGCCGAATGTTTTCGCCAATCTGGCGCCCAATGTCGCTCATCCGTGTCACCTCAGCCTAACGATAGGGTTTTGGCAGGTTTTCGATCAACGTTCTATAGTATTTGATTTAAATACCGTCTATAGTCATTGACTTTTAAGTGGATGATTTATTATAATTATCATAAAAATACCAAAAGTGATAGACTGGTGGCGAAAATGGGTGAAACCGGGTGAGTCAGCAATGATGGTAGAAGAGTTCGAGTTTTATCGCAAGGTGAGAGCAAATTATTGCAATGTGGCTTTCAAGGTTTTGTTCACTTACAGGTTGTCGCATCGGCATAACAAGACGGCCGTTGCCCATGGTTCATTCAGCTGCGGGGTTAACGCCCATACACAGACGTTGGAATATACTCTTAACTTGAAGACGGAGCCGATTCAGAGACCCTATAGCGAGAGCGGGACCTTCTTGTTCTCCAGCGTATACAAGGAAATTCCTTCTCAAGTGATAGAATACGAGAATTATCCCATTCATAAGCAGCGTTACCGCGTTCCCATTACATACGATTGGCATGATTGCGTGCGGAGCGGAGCCAAGTCTGGCATTAATGCGATCTCGATCCAGGCTTTGTTGCGCAAGTGGACATTGCACGGGACCGACGATGAGCCTATCGACGCCATTCTCAAGGTGACAAAGCTGCAATTCGACTGGTAGTCGATATTTCCATTGCAATCTCCTATAATGGTAGCAGACGAGGAGTGATCGATGGATGGCTTCCACCCCAAGCAATGTGACGAGCACGAAGCACGAGCAGATTATGCAGCATATCCAAGGGCTTAAGGTAGGCACCAAAATATCGGTGCGGGCCGTCGCCAAACATCTTGGTGTCAGCGAAGGCACCGTTTATAAGGCGTTCAAGGAGGCGGAGTCTTCCGGACTTGTCAGCACGAAGGAACGGATTGGTACCGTCCGCATCGATCGCAAGCGGCGCGAAGCGCTGGATCAGCTGACTTTCGGAGAAGTGGCGGAGATCGTCGAGGCCCGTTTATTCGGCGGAGGAGACGGACTGGACAAGTCGCTTCACAAGTTTGTGATCGGTGCAATGGAGCTGGAAGCGATGATGAGCTATATCGATAGCGGCAGCCTGCTGATCGTCGGCAATCGCGTCAGCGCGCATCGCTGCGCCTTGGAGCAGGGAGCCGGCGTACTGATTACCGGCGGATTCGAGCCAAGCGCGGAGATCGTTCGGTTAGCGAACGAGCAGGGGCTTCCCGTTTTGTCGTCGAGACATGACACGTTCACCGTCGCGTCCATGATTAACAGGGCGATGTTCGACCGGCTCATCAAGCGCAAAATCATGCTTCTCGAAGACATCGTGACGTTCAGCAAACCGGCCGATGTTATCAAATCCGGCAGCAATCTGTCGGATTTTCACCGTTTGTCGCGCGAGACAGGCAACTTCCGCTTCCCGGTTTTAGACGACAGAGGCAGAGTTATCGGCATGATTACGGCGATGGATGCGATGGGCTCAGCCGATGATGCGGCCGTTGACCGCGTGATGACTCGGCATCCCATTACGGCGGCGCCGAATATTACAGTGACGTCCGCAGCCCATACGATGGCGGCGGAGGGGATCGATCTTTTGCCTATCGTCGATCGCAACCGCAAGCTTTTGGGCGTCGTGACGCGGCGCGAGGTGCTGGACGCGATGCGGTTCGCGGGCAAGCAGCCGGAATCCGGCGAGACCTTCGAGGATTTGATGTGGTCCGGCTTCATTCAATCGGAGTCGAATGGCACGGAGGAAGCTAGCATCAGCTATCGCGGCGCCATTACCCCGCAGATGTCAGGCGCGCTCGGGATGGCTTCGGAAGGACTCGTCTCGACGCTTATGATGCAAGCCGCGAGGCAAATGATTCGGGAGACGGGCAAGCGGGACTTCCTGCTGGAAAGCATGACCTCCTATTATGTAAGGCCGGTGCAGATCGACAGCGAGGTGACGATCAAGCCCAAGGCGATGGAGCTGTCGAGGAAGTTCTCCAAGCTGGAGATCGAGGTGCTGGACGCGAAGGGGCTTGCGGCGAAGGCGATGCTTACCGCGCAGATGATCGATCCTTATTGAGTCAAAAAAAGAGCGGGGATTATCCCCGCTCCGTCGCCCGGTAGGCGCTTAAATTGCGCAATCCGGCGAAGAGGTTGAACAGGCCGACCACCAGGAAGATGGCGCCGATGACGACCTTAAGCGTCGATTCATTTGACATGAACAGCTGAATGAAGGAGATGAACATCATCATGATGCCCATGCTGATGTTCATTCGTGCGGCATTGATGCCGCGTTTCCTCCCGTCAGAGGAACGTCTCGACTTGTAACTGAACACGACGGACAGTACTAGCGAGATCATTATTACAGGGAACAGCACCCATTGCAGCATTTCCAATTGTCCCATATGTTGTGACGACTCCTTTGTAGAGGTTGTTCAAAAAGTACGCTTTTGATCACGAAGTATGCCAAGAAGCTTACTCGACATCGAATATTGAATTCAGGCGAAACTAAGCAAATGCTTACGAAGTATGTTTCCTTCGGAAACATTGCAGGTGCTCACGTAGCTTTCACTACGCTCCGCTCCTCAGTTTCTACCTTCTTTCAATCTTCTCGGTGCTGAAAACCGAACTTTTTGAACACGCACTTGTATGCCTAATGAAACTTATCGTCGTCTATTGTACCATGTTCCGGCGAAGTTTGCCTTATCACGCTGGAGGTTTCGCCTTGACGCGGACCGTCATCCACACCTGCAGCACGTTGTCTGCCAGCAGCACTGTTTTGAGCTCGATTGCATAATCTTTGCCGCTTACGTCCTCGTATGTTTTGGATTCCAGCAGCTTTCGAACAAGATTGGCATCGGCGTCGATATCATAGATGCTGCGCCCGAGCAGGATGGATAGATCCTCCTTGACCCGCTTCACCAGCTCCATCTCCGTCATCCGGTCCAGGCGGGCGGAACGCGTGGACTCTTCCAGTACGCGGATCTGAATGCTCTTGATCACCGTGTGCTGATTCTTGTATTGCTTGAGCTTCGCGATATCCGCTTCGTACTGCCCCAGCTTTGCCTCCAGTCCGTACACCGTGTTGTACATCGCCTCGAACTTCGCCACGAACAGGGAGTGCAGCACCACGCCCCCGACGATGCAACCTACAAGGAATACACCCAGCAATCGCAGCGCATCTGCGTATCGGTAGAAGGAAGGCACCCTCATGCGTTAAGACGCCCCTTTGCAAACCAGCTTTACAAGCTCCGTTGCCATATGCGCCCCCAGGAAAGCGAAAATAATAAACGCAATCTGTTGGGCCACCGGCGACAGTTGGCCGGCCGTAAAGTTGCTTTCGATGACTCTGACGGGATCGACCGAGCCGCCGATCGCGGCAACGATCGCCCATATTTTCAGCCGGAGCGCGGTATCCAGCATGACAGTGGCCGGCGGCAACGCCATAAAGACGGAGCCGACCCCCGCAAGCATGGAGCCTCCTAGCACGATGCCGAACGCAATAAAAAAATCGAGTCCCGCTTTGGACAAAAAATAGGACAAATGTTTCCCCTCCTCTGCATGCAACAACCTCTTCTATCATTCTATGGGCGTGTCCCGCACAATTATGATAAAATAGAAGAATACGAATCCATGTTCGGATTGCGAGAGGAGAGATCGGGATGACGGCAACAAGAGAGGCAGCATTCGTTCACTTGCATGCGCATAGCGAATTCAGCTTGTTGGACGGGGCGGCGCGCATTCGCGATCTCACCGCCAGAGCGGCGGAGCTCGGGATGAAGGCGCTCGCTCTGACTGACCATGGCGTCATGTATGGAGCGATTCCGTTTTATCGGGCTTGTCTGGCGCAGGGGATTAAGCCCATTATCGGCTGCGAGCTTTATTTGACGGCGGGCTCGCGCTTCGAGAAGGGGGCGCGCAAGGACAATCCAACCTATCATCTAATCGTTCTGGCGAAAAACGAGACCGGTTACCGGAATTTAATGAGACTTAGCTCGATCGCTCACCTGGAAGGATTTCATTATAAACCTCGGGTCGACATGGAATCCCTCGCGGCCCACTCCGAGGGAGTGGTCTGTCTCAGCTCGTGCTTGAAGGGGGAGGTGTCCCAGCATCTGCTCCATGATCGCCGCGAAGAAGCGAAGGCGGCCGCGCTGCGCTATAGGGACATATTCGGCGATGACTTCTATCTGGAGCTGCAGGATCATGGCATGCTGGAGCAAAAGAAGGTGGCGGGCGAGATGATCGGATTGGCGCAGGAGCTCGGAATCCCGCTCGCCGCTACCAACGATGTGCATTATTTGCAGCCGGAAGATGCCGATGTGCAGGATGTGCTTATCTGCATCGGCACCGGCAAGACGGTGGAGGATAGCGATCGGCTGCGCATTGGCACAAATCAGCTTTATATGAAGAGCGCCTCCGAGATGGAATCGCTGTTCCGCCATGTGCCGGAGGCGATCGCGAATACGGTGGAGATCGCGGATAAGTGCAATCTGGAGCTTACGCTTGGCCGTGCCGCGCTGCCGGTGTTCCGACCCGTGCCGGAGGGCAGGGATTCCTCGTCGTATCTGGCGGAGCTGTGCCGGGACGGCTTGGAGAGCCGGTATGCGGCGCTTCCGGCCTGGACGGAAAATGAGGATTTCCGCAGGGAAGCCGAGGATCGTCTCGCTTACGAACTGTCCGTGATCGAGAAGATGGGGTTCAGCGATTATTTTCTCATCGTGTGGGACTTCATTCGGTTCTCGCACGAACGGGGAATCCGAACCGGACCTGGCAGAGGATCGTCGGCGGGAAGTCTTGTCGCTTACACGCTGCGGATTACGGATGTCGATCCGCTAAAGTACAAGCTGCTCTTCGAGAGATTCCTTAATCCGGAGCGGATATCGATGCCGGATATCGATATCGACTTCAACGACGAGCGCCGGGACGAAGTGATCGCCTATGTCGCGGCCAAGTATGGCGACGAGCATGTCGCGCAGATCATCACGTTCGGCACGATGGCGGCAAGAGCCGCCGTTCGCGACGTCGGACGCGCGCTTAACGTGCCGTTCCAGGAGGTGGACCGCGCGGCGAAGCTCATTCCGGGCCAGCTGGGCATTACGCTTGCCGAAGCGGTCCGTACGAGCGCCGAACTGCGGGAAGCCGCTGAGCGGCAACCGAAGACCGGATTGTTGCTGAACATGGCGATGAAGGTGGAAGGGATGCCGCGGCATGTTTCCACGCATGCCGCCGGCGTCGTCATCTCCCGCGAACCGCTGACGGATTACGTGCCGTTGCAGCAAGGCGGAGAGTCGATTCCGCTGACGCAATATTCCATGGAGCATCTGGAAGCGGTGGGACTGCTCAAAATGGACTTCCTGGGTCTGCGTACACTGTCCATTTTGGAGCGGTCGCTGGTCTGGATCAAGGAGCTGGAAGGCAAAGATATCGACTTCAGACTGGTTAACGATGCCGACCCCGAGACATACGCCATGCTTGGGCGAGGCGACACGACGGGCATCTTTCAGCTGGAGTCTTCCGGCATGAGGCGGGTGCTGCGCGAGATGAAGCCGACGGATTTCGAGGACATTATCTCGGTGCTGGCGCTGTATCGTCCGGGTCCGATGGAGTTCATCCCGCAATATATTGCGGGCAAACACGGCAAGGAGGCCGTGCACTACCCCCATCCTTCGCTTCGGCCGATTCTTGCCGATACTTACGGCATTATCGTGTATCAGGAGCAGATTATGCAGATCGCTTCCGCAATGGCAGGTTTCTCGCTGGGGGAAGCCGACTTGCTGCGCCGCGCGGTATCCAAGAAGAAACGCGAGGTGCTGGATGAGGAGCGGAGCCACTTCGTCAAGGGAAGCCTGGGACAAGGTTATTCCGGGGAGGACGCTAACCGCGTCTATGATATGATCGTTCGCTTCGCGGACTATGGATTTCCGCGCGCGCATGCAGCGGCTTACGGAGTGCTGGCGTTTCAGACGGCATGGCTGAAGGCGCATTATCCCGTGCCGTTTATGGCCTCGATGCTGGCGTCCGTCACGGGCAACATGCGCAAGACGGCGGAATACGTGGACGAGTGCAGGCGCATGGGCATTCCCGTGCTGCCGCCGGATGTGAACGAAAGCGGAGCTTCGTTCACGCCGGTTGGCGGCTCCGTCCGCTTCGGCCTGGCTTCTGTCAAAAACGTAGGCACGCAGGCGATTGAAGCGATTGCCAGAGAGCGGGAAAGCGGCCCTTACGACAGCCTGCTCGACCTGTGCAAGCGGGTCGATTTGCGCGTCGTGAACAAGCGCGTGCTCGAGTCGCTTATCCAGGCGGGCGCTTGCGACGCGTTCCCGGGGCATCGCGCCCAGTTGCTGGCGGCTCTCGACGAGACGGTAGAGACCGCGCAAAAGTGGCGCAAGGAGAGGGAAGAGCTGCAGATCGAGCTGTTCGGCTTCGAGGAAGTGCAGAACTGGGATGTGGAGCTGCCGGAAGTACGGCCGTTTACGACGTCGCAGCAGCTTGATTTTGAGCGGGAGCTGCTGGGATTGTATCTGTCGGGGCATCCGCTGGACCATGCTGCCGAGCAGTTGGAGGGAGTGGAGCTGGACCGTCTCGTTGAGCTTTCGGACGTGCCTGACGGTTATGTCGCCTGCGTAGGCGTGATGGTGGCGGGGCTGAAGCCGTTTACGAACAAGAAGGGCAACGCGATGGGCTTTCTGGAGCTTGAGGACCGCATCATGCGCGTCGAAGCCGTCGTGTTCCCGAACGTGTGGAAGCGAAGCGGGGACAAGCTGGAGCGGGAAGGACTGTATATCGTGCAGGCTACCGTCCAGCAGCAGGACGAGGACTACAAGCTGCTCGTCGAGGAAGTCGTGCCGATCGGTCCAGAGCTGACGACAGAGTCGCTCGCGGCTCAAGTGGGTCGTCTTCGCCAGCAGGCCCGCAACCGAGCTGCGCGGAGCTCCGGCTACGGAAACGGATCTGGCCGACCCGCGGTGCCCCAATCGTCAAGCAAAGATTCGTCACCTCTGCCCGCCAACGCTAAGCCGCCTAAGAAGCAGCGTATGTACATTAAGATCACGGTGGAGAAAGAACGACCGGATGTGCTGAATAAGCTTCAACGGTTGCTTGTCTCGCATCCCGGCCAGCTTGATACGGCGTTGTTTTACGAAGGCGAAGGCAAGGTTATCGCCTTAAACGACAGTCACCGTGTCTCCCCGTCACAGGAGTTGAAGGCGTCGATCGAGAGGCTGCTGGGACCGGACACTGTCGTTATTAAGTAGAAGCAGCAAATGCCGGTTTCCGATACGTCCTGCGTCCATTACTTGCAATTCTCATGCACATTATGGCCTGTACGAGCATATGCATAGAGATACAAGCCAAGAGGATGCGAGGAGATGAAGCCAATGAACGGTATCGAGAAGTGGCTGGCAAAACGCGGAGTAAGTGTCGACGACATCGCAGAGATCGTTTACACGCTGCAGCGACCCTATAATCCGGATTTGACGATGGAAGAATGTCAGGTCAGCGTTCGTGTGGTGCTGGAGAAGCGCGAAGTGCAATATGTGCTGTACACAGGCATAGCTCTCGACGAGTTAGCGGAGCGAAGGCTGCTGCCGGAGCCGCTGCAGGCCATCATGGAGCGGGACGAATCTCTGTACGGCGTCGACGAAACGCTGGCGCTGGGCATTACGAACGTTTATGGAATGATCGGCCTCACCAGCTTTGGTTATCTGGACAAGGTGAAGCCGGGCATCATACGCCAATTGAATATCAAGGGCGAAAAAATCCATGTGTTTCTGGACGATTTGGTGGCTGGCCTTGCCGCTGCCGCATCAGCGAGGATCGCGCATGGAGACCCCAATGCGAACCAATATCATTTGCCCGAATCGCAGTGACTATGTTATCATTATGACATCATATGGCCTTTGGTGGGGCTAAAGAAAAGACAATGACTCGAAGCGCGATGCTGGCTAGGAGAGGTTTCCTGCCATGCGAATCGGTGCTATACGGCCTGTCATTCGTTCGCGAAACGTTAGGCTTGAGATGCCAGGTGGCGGCAACTGCCGCTCGACATTGGCGTCAAGCTTCAGGAGGTACCATGATGTGGACGGTTATTTACATTGCACCAACAGCAAAAATGGCAGAAAACATCAGAAAACGGCTTACGGAAGAAAGTTTTTTGGTCAAAATCCGGCCCGTCAATCTGTCCAAACAGCAATATGAGATTCTGGTACCGTCCGGTGAGCTGGAGGAAGTACAGGAAGTATTCAATTCCATCATCCGCCCATAACGTGCAGAATTATTAATATTGCGCCTTGAGAGGTGTCGCATACGTGCAAATTAAGGACTTATTCTCGAAAAAAAAATACGCAACCATTCCTTCGGCGACCACGGAGCGTCCCAAACGCGATATTCCGGAAGGTCTGATGAACAAGTGCGCCAAGTGCGGCACGATTCATTACAGCAAGGAATTGGAGAAAAACTTGAAGGTGTGCTCGTCATGTGGGCATCATTACCGGCTTAGCGCGTGGGAGCGGATCGGAATGACGCTCGATGACGGGCGTTTGTTTGAGTACGACGCCGAGATGGAGTCCGTCGATCCGCTTCATTTCCCGGGTTACAAGGTTAAGCTGGAGCAGCAGAAGGCAAAGTCCAATCTGCGCGACTCCGTTGTTACGGGCGAAGGCAGCATTAGCGGATTCCCTGTTGTCGTAGCGGTTATGAGTTTCGACTTCTTTACGGGCAGCATGGGCTCCGTGGCTGGGGAGAAGATTACTAGAGCGATAGAAGCTGCTCATGAGAAGCGCCTTCCGCTTATTATCTTCTCCACCTCCAGCGGAGCTCGCATGCAGGAGAGTATCTTGAGTCTCATGCAGATGGCGAAGACCAGCGCGGCGCTCTCGAAGTTTCAGGGAGACGGCGGTTTGTACATCTCCGTATTCACGGATCCTACGACAGGCGGCGTATCCGCCAGCTTCGCGAGCCTTGGCGATTACAATTTGGCCGAGCCCGGCGCGTTGATCGGCTTCGCCGGACGGATCGTTATCGAACAGACGATTCGCCAGAAGCTGCCGGAGAACTTCCAGACTGCGGAATTTAATCTGCAGCATGGCCAGCTCGACAAGGTCGTTCATCGCAAGGACATGAAACAAACATTAACGCAATTGCTGGACATGCATACCGTGAAGGAGGTGTCGTTCGATGGCGAATGAGCTGCCTTTCGAGAAGCCGATCGTCGAGTTGCGTCAAAAGATTACGGAACTCAAGAGCCTTAGCGTTGATAAGGGGATCGACTTCACCGAAGAAATTCTCCGTCTGGAGGAGCGCTGCAGGCAGCTCGAAGAAGAGCTGTACAACGAGCTGTCTCCCGCGCAGAAGATGCATCTGGCGCGCCATCACGGACGTCCGACGTCGCTGGATTTCATCGGAGCAATTTTTACCGACTTCATGGAGCTTCACGGCGACCGCCTGTTCGCGGACGATCTTGCGATCGTGGGCGGCCTTGCCAAGCTTGGCGGCTTGCCCGTGACCGTGATCGGCCATCAGCGCGGCAAAGACACAAGAGACAATATCGCCCGTTTCTTCGGCAGTCCTCATCCCGAAGGTTTCCGCAAGGCGTTGCGTCTGATGCAGCAAGCGAATAAATTTGGTCGCCCGATTATTACATTCATTGATACAAAGGGCGCTTATCCTGGCAACACTGCCGAAGAACGGGGTCAGTCGGAGGCGATTGCCCGCAATTTGAGGGAGATGGCCGGATTCGGCGTCCCTATTATTTGCGTGGTTATCGGTGAGGGGGGCAGCGGCGGCGCGTTGGCGCTTGGCGTTGGCAACCGTGTACTGATGCTCGAAAACGCGATCTATTCCGCCATATCGCCAAACGGAGCGGCTTCCATCCTGTGGAAGGATGCCTCAAGAGCCGACGAGGCAGCCGCAGCGATGAGGATTACCGCCAAGGATCTGCTGGAATTCGGTATTATCGAAGGCATCATCGAGGAGCCGCAAGGCGGCGCGCATCGCGACCTCGAATGCCAGTCCGCTGCGATCAAGCGCGAGCTGATTGTTCATCTAAAGGAACTCCTCGACTTATCGCGGGAGGAACTTATCGAGGATCGGTACCAAAAATTCCGCAAGATCGGGTACTTCCAGATGGCGCAGGTAAAGCAGGCAGAGGAGCCGGTTAATGACGAATCATCCGATGCGCCTACGGCAGCCGCAGCCGAGCTAAACCAGGAAGCGGCTCCTGCGACGAACTAACAATCCGCACAATCGTTACAACCGCCCGCGCGAAGGACAAGCCTGGACCGGGCGTGCATGTATATTGGAACAAAAACAAAGACAAAGACATTCAGGCAATAAACGGAGGAACTTAACAATGCGTAAAACAAAGATCGTTTGTACAATCGGGCCTTCCAGCGAATCGTTGGAAAACACAAAAAAACTGATTCAGTCGGGCATGAACGTCGGCCGTCTCAACTTCTCCCACGGAGACTTCGAGGAGCATGGCAACCGAATCAAGAACATTCGCAAGGCGAACGCCGAGCTTGGCACTTCCGTTGCGATTCTGCTGGATACCAAAGGACCTGAGATTCGTCTCGGCAAGCTGAAGGAAGAGCCGATCGAGCTGATTCAAGGGGATGCCATCACGCTGACTACCGAGGAAATTTTGGGTGATCGCACTCGTATTCCGGTAACGTACACCAATCTTCCCAACGATATTTCAGTTGGTTCCACCGTTCTCATCGACGATGGTCTGATCGGTCTGACGGTCGAGTCTGTCGAAGGCACTGAAATTCATTGCCGCATCGTTAACAGCGGTCCTATCAAAGGCAAAAAGGGCGTTAACGTACCAGGCGTCAAAATTTCGTTACCTGGCATTACGGAGAAAGACGCAGGCGATATCGTCTTCGGTATCGAGCAAGGCGTCGACTTCATCGCGGCTTCCTTCGTGCGCAAAGCGAGCGACGTTCTGGAAATCCGGGAATTGCTGGAGAAACATGATGCAAGCCATATCCAGATCATCTCCAAAATCGAGAACCAGGAAGGCGTCGACAATCTCGACGAAATTCTTGAAGTGTCCGACGGCCTTATGGTTGCGCGCGGCGATCTCGGCGTAGAGATTCCTGCAGAGGAAGTGCCGCTTGTACAGAAGATGATGATCAAAAAATGCAATCGCGCAGGCAAGCCGGTTATTACGGCAACCCAGATGCTGGATTCCATGCAACGCAATCCACGTCCGACTCGCGCCGAAGCAAGCGACGTGGCGAACGCGATCTTCGACGGCACGGATGCGATCATGTTGTCCGGCGAGACGGCTGCGGGCAAATATCCGGTAGAATCCGTACAGACGATGTCCCGTATCGCCGAGCGCGCCGAGAGCGCTCTGGAATACCGCGAAATCTTCCTCAAGCAAGCCAACGCACAGCAAGTATCGGTAACGGAAGCGGTGAGCCAATCCGTTGCAAACTCTGCGCTTGACCTTAACGCCAAAGCGATCGTGACGTCGACCCAAAGCGGCTTTACAGCGCGTATGGTATCGAAATACCGTCCGAAATCGCCGATCATCGCGGTAACGACGGACGAGCGCATTATGCGCCGCCTGGCACTTGGCTGGGGCGTTTTTCCGGTAAAAGGCGCAGAAGCGTCTACAACGGACGAAATGTTCGAGACTGCCGTTAAAGGCGCAATGAGCACGGGTCTGCTTAGTCTGGGAGACACGATCGTCATTACGGCAGGCGTACCTGTAGGTCGCGCCGGCACGACGAACTTGATCAAAATCCATCATATTGGCGAGCTGCTGGCTCATGGCCAAGGCATCGGCAGCCAAACGGTAACCGGCAAACTTGTCGTTGCTCGCACGGCTGAAGAAGCTATCTCCAAGATGAACGTTGGCGACATCCTGGTAGCTGTCTCCACTGACAAAGAATATATGCCTGCATTCGAGAAAGCCGGCGCTGTCATAACTGAGCAAGGCGGCATTACGAGTCATGCGGCAGTATGCGGACTTAATCTTAGCATCCCTGTCATCCTTGGCGTTGCGAACGCAACGGACAATCTGCATGATGGCATGGAAGTAACCGTTTATGCGGAGACGGGCGTCGTCTACTCCGGTCAATCCAAAGTACTGTAACCTTGAAGCAATAACATATTGAAGTAATGGAGAAGCGATGGTGAACTCACCGTCGCTTCTTTCTCCAATTCTAAGGAATTATATCGATGAAAGGAGCGAGGCTTGATGTCGGAACAATCTTGGCATCTGCACCCGCTTCGCGTTCGTTACCAAGAGACGGATCAGATGAGCGTCGTATTCCATGGCAATTATGTAACCTGGTTCGAGATCGGACGTACTGAATGGATACGAAGTGCAGGCTACGATTATAAAACGATCGAAAGCAGAGGTCTGTTATTGCCTGTTGTGGATCTGCAATGCAGATATGTCGCGCCTGCCCGATATGACGACCGCGTGTTAGTATGCACCCGGGTTGAGGAGAGTACGGCGCTTCGAGTGACTTTTGCGTCGGAAGTTAGGCGAGTGGAGTCGGATGAGCAATGGCGCGTCATGACGATACCTCAGGGCGAAGCATTGCCTGGCGAGCTGCTTGCGGAAGGCGGGACCAAACATGTATGGGTTGATTCCGACTGGAAACCCGTGCGCATGAACAGAATCATGCCGGAGCTGTATAAGTTACTTGCACATTCAGGCAAATAATAGGCGGATGGAATCAATTTTTGGCGAAGGGGTGGAATAGGATGTATAAATGGCTGCTCATGCTCCTCTTGCTTGTGCCTATCATTGAGCTTTGGGGGATTCTTCAGATTGGCGAATGGCTTGGCGGGTGGACGACGTTCCTTGTCCTTGTAGGGATGGGGATTGCCGGAGCGTATTTCGCGAAGCTGGAAGGCCGCAAAGTGTGGCTCGATGCTCAGCGTCAGTTAGAGAGCGGCATTATGCCCGGACGTTCGTTGATTGACGGCATTTGCGTGCTGCTTGGCGGCTTGCTGCTGCTTCTGCCCGGTTTTATCTCCGATCTGTTTGGTATCGTCCTGCTGCTCCCCGTCACGAGACCCATCTTCCGCCGAATCATTTTGCAGTGGCTGGAGAAACGGATGAGGAACGGTCAGTTCACGATCCGAAGATTTTAGCGGGATTGGAGAAATCCATGGAGTTAACGGATATTTTACAAAACGTTAATCTGCCAATAATAGTCGTCCGCCACAATGGATAAGATCGTCATTAGCATGAATCCTGTAGGAGGAAGAAGATGACCAAGCAGGTATCGCATTATGTCAACCGGGATTTAAGCTGGATTGAATTTAACCGCAGGGTGCTGGAGGAAGCGCAGGATTTGCGCAATCCGCTTTTGGAGAGAGCGAAGTTCCTATCCATCGTATCCAGCAATTTGGACGAATTCATGAGCGTCCGTGTGGCGGGCATTCAGGATCAGATGAGAGCCGGCTTGACGAAAATGGACTTCACGGGTTATACGCCGGCTGGACTATGGAAGCGGCTAATTAAACGTACAACCGCAATGGTCTTCGAGCAATACAAAACGTACCGCGAGATCTTCCGTTCACTAGGCAAGGAAGGCATCTGCATAAGAAGTATCGATGAACTGAACATCGCCCAGACAAAAGCGGTATCCGACTATTTCCATGAAATTGTATTCCCTGTCTTGACGCCAATGGCGGTGGATCAGAGCCGGCCATTCCCGCTTGTTCATTCCAAAGAGCTGTATTTGGCCGTGCTGCTGCAGCGCGACGGTGCGGCGCCAGAGGAAGAGCCGTTATTCGCTATCGTACAGGTTCCGTCCATCCTGACGCGATTCGTTCCCGTGCCAGGCAGGATTAACAGCAAAAAGCTGGAGTTCGTGCTGCTGGAGGAATTGATCGAGCGGTTCATCAATACGCTGTTCAACGGTTATACGCCCTATTCCGTTAATCCGTTCCGTATTACGCGCAATGCCGATCTGACGCTGAACGAGGAAGGGGCGGAGGATCTCCTCGAGGAGATCGAGAAGGAGCTTCGGAGACGCCGCTGGGGCATACCGGTTCGCCTGGAAGTCGTGAAGGGGATGGATCCCTATGCCTTGGAGATGCTTCGTGACGAATTAGAGATCGAAGATAATTTGTTCGAGATAGACGGGCCGCTTGATCTAAGCTTCCTTATGCGATTCGCAGGCAGCTTGCCGGGTTACGACAATCTGCGCTATGAGAAACTGGAGCCCGTTTATCCAAGAGAATTCGACGACACGGACGATATGTTTGAGGTTATCCGCCAGCGCGACGTGCTGATGTACCATCCCTACGAGTCGTTCGAGGCCGTCAATGACTTCGTTGAGCAGGCGGCGTATGATCCCAACGTGCTTGCGATCAAGATGACGCTGTACCGGGTGAGCGGTCAATCCGCACTTGTTCAGGCGCTTGCGAAGGCAGCGGAATCCGGCAAACAAGTGACCGTCGTCGTGGAGTTGAAGGCGCGCTTCGACGAAGAACGCAACATCGCGTGGGCGCGGCAACTGGAGAAGGCGGGCTGCCATGTGGTTTACGGACTCGTCGGACTCAAGACGCATGCCAAAATCCTGCTTGTCGTACGCAGAGAACAAGGCACGCTGCGTCGTTACGTCCATGTAGGTACAGGAAACTATAATGACAGCACGGCTACGCTATATACGGATATCGGACTGTTTTCCTCCCATCCTGTTATCGGCGGCGACGCGTCGGCGCTATTTAACGAAGTGACGGGTTATTCTTCGCCATACGAGTGGAAGGCGTTTGGTGTTGCGCCATCCGATCTTAAAGAGAAGTTATATCGCCTCATCGACCGGGAAAAGGCGAATGCGCTGGCCGGAAAACGTGCCCACATCATTGCGAAGATGAACTCTCTGTCCAATCAGGAGGTCATCGACAAGCTGTACGAGGCGTCTCAAGCGGGAGTCAAGATCGAGCTGATCATTCGCGGCGTATGCTGCTTGCGGCCAGGCGTCCCGGGAAGAAGCGAGAATATTAAAGTGATCAGTATTGTCGACCGATTCCTGGAACACTCCAGAGTTATGTATTTCCATAACGGGGGTTCGGAAGAAGTTTATTTGTCCAGCGCGGACTGGATGACCCGCAATCTGACGAAGCGAATCGAGCTGATGTGTCCGGTGTACCAGCCTGAGCTGCGCGCCATTATGATCAAGATGCTGAAGATGAATCTGGAGGATAACGTCAAGGCGAGGGAATTAAAGCAGAACGGTCTATATGAATCTCTCGCCGGCAACCCGGACGTCAAGCCTTTCCGCAGCCAGTTCGAGGCGAAACGGATTTCGATGTGGAAGGGTCACGGTTGAGCGGAATTCCCATCCCGATTCATCCTTTCATAATCTTTAAGCCTATTCCGTTACATGGAGTAGGCTTTTTGGCGTTGGAGGCGATCGTTTTGGGGACATTTACAGCAAATCCTGGCTTTGCTCGCCTTCCGTATAGATGGAAATCAGCACGATGGCCGTATCTTCCCCGACGTTCTTGACCCAGTGCGGGGTACATGCATGCCAACTGAAAGAATCGCCTTCCGCGAACTCCTCGGCGTCTTCTCCTTGCTGGGCGAAAATCTTGCCCCGAATGACCAGATGCACCTCCTCGCCTTCATGCGCATGCGGCATTTCGCCTGTAGAGGCGCCCGGAGGGAATTCGACCAGCATCATCCTCATGTTTTTGGTGCTGCTTAGATGCTCAACCTTCAAGCGGTCGGTGCCGCTCGTCGTCGTTCTGCGCTCGTGAGCGCGAACCTGGCCCATGCGATCTTCTTTTTTGAGCAGCAAGTAAGCCAAAGGCACTTTCAAGGCCGTGGCGATATTTTCGAGCGTAGAGATGGAAGGAGACGTTTTATTGGTTTCGACCTGGCTCATGAACCCTTGCGACAGGCCGGTTTCTTCGCATATTTGGGCGATCGTCATGTTTTTGCGTTTGCGAATGGATCTGATCGCTGATCCGATATCCATGAGAAGCTACCTTCTTTCGGAATAATATTAGTAATAGCAACTTTAAATACATACTAACAAAAAAGAGGTTGACTTTCTAGTCTTCCCAAGTTAAATTACTCATACATAATATTTATTTGTATTTATAATATTTTAGAAAAAAGGAGAACTTCCCATGAATTCGTTGTATCATTACGATATACATCTCCCGGCCAATATGGAGCAAGGCAGGAAATATCCGGTGGTGTTCACGCTGCACGGCAAAGGCTCCAACGAAAAAAACATGTTCGAGCTGGTGTCCCCCTTATCCGAGCAAGCCATCATTATCGGCATACGCGGCAATCTGCCGCTGGGGGCCGGGTATCAATATTACGAGCTGGTGAGCTTGGGCAACCCGGTACGGAGCGTATTCGACGATTCGGTTAAGGAGCTTCGGGCGTTTATCGATGACGCCACCGAACAATATCCCATCGATCCGGAGAAACGTTATGTACTCGGGTTTAGCCAAGGCGCCATACTGGCGATGACGCTGGCGCTGACGATGGGAGACGCGCTCAAAGGGATCGTGGCCTTGAACGGGTACGTACCCGGCTTTGTGAAGGAAGAATATCCGTTGCGGAATCTGGATAAGGTGTCCGTATTCGCCTCGCACGGAGAGTTCGATTCCGTCTTCCCGATCCGGATCGGCCATGAGACGAAGGCTTATCTCGAAGAGCGTGCTCCGCTGCTCACGTTTAAGGTCTATCCCGCCGACCACGGCGTCACGGAGGAGAATGCGAGGGACGTGTTGAATTGGATAAGACGGGATGCCAGTCTGGATCTCGGCGAGGAGGGCGAAGCACGATGATGCCGAGTTGCTTTTTTGCGCATGGCGCCCCTTCCATCGTATTGGAAAACAATGCATACACGGAGCTTCTGCGAGATTTCGCGCGCGGTCATGCCCGACCGAAGGGCATCGTCTTGTTCTCGGCCCATTGGGAGGAGTCGGTTCAGAGCGTCGGCGTTGCGGATACCTTCGAGACCATTTACGACTTCGGAGGTTTTCAAGAGGAGCTCTACAGCATGACGTATCCAGCCCATGGCGACCGCGCGCTTGGCGACGAAGTTCTGCGGTTGTTCGCGGAAAACGGCATCAAAAGCGTGTCCAACGACAAGCGGGGCCTCGACCATGGAGCCTGAGCTGCTGGCAATTTAATTAACAATTTTTTTGAACAACCTCTATAAGAGTGGAAGGGAAAGGCGTCCATGTCGCAAGCTACGAAAACCGCAATGGAGAGGACCGTGGTCCTCTCCATTGCCGCTGTTTATATGATGCAGCAATTAACGGGGCTCAAGGGGCTTCAGGCGCTGCTTGGCGTTCTTGTTTTTGCAGCGATCGGGCTGCTGTTGCCTAAGCTGAAAGGCATGACTTTGTGGTTGTCGTCATCTTTTCTACTCATAGGCGCTATTCTGATGTTCGTTCGAGGCGCGGACGCCACGGAATGGTTCCAAGCCGCAGGCATCAACGTCACGATCGTGACATTGTTCCTGTTTGCGCCGTTGTTCGGCATACCCGTGCGGCTGCCGGAATACGTGGCGGGGCTGAAACGATTGATCGACGCCAGCGCGAGAAGCCGGACGGCCTTGTTGACGGGCACGCAGCTGTTGACGCAGGTGCTCGGCGTCTTCCTCAACGTCGGCGCCATTCCCGTCGTTTACGGGATGGTGTTCGTCAGGCCGCAGCCGGTTCTATCCCGGCTGCTTGCCGGAGCGCTTAACCGAGGCTTCGCGGGGGCGATCTTTTGGTCGCCGTATTTCGCGGCCATGACGATTATTACGACGATGCTGGGGTTGTCATGGTCGTCGATATTGCCGTACGCGCTGGGACTCGCGGTGCTAAGTCTGTTAGTGAGCATGTTGGCGAATCGTCGGGAATTGAAGGAATTGGCAGGCAGCGCTTCGATGGAGGCGGAGGAGCAAGGAGGCGAGACTGTTTCGTTCGCCGGGCAAGATGGCAGGGAAACGGATGAAGCGAGCGCGGCGGCGTTCCCGAAGGGGCTCGTGCTTTATTTGGCGCTGACCATGGCGGCGATTCTGCTCCTGGAGCGGATGGTTCCGCTTCCCATGGTGATGCTGATTTGTTTCTCCGCCGTTGTACTGCCCTTGCTATGGTGCGTGTTCAGACGTTCGGCCGGCGTATATGCGGATGGACTTAAGCATCATCTAAGCGTTACTTTTCCCGCGCTGCAGAAGGAGATTACGCTGTTTTTGGCCGCGGGATTTTTTAGCGGCGCGATCGGGGCGACGGGGTTCGGCGCGGAGCTGCCCGCATGGCTCGGACATATTCCGCTCCCTGTCTCGCTGACGTTCTCGGCGTTCACCGTGCTGCTTATCGCGGGGACTTCCCTGATCGGGCTGCATCCCATCGTGCCCGTGACGATTCTGGCGGGCGGCATCGTGCCGGAGAGCGTAGACATCAGCAGCGTTTATTTCGCGGTGCTTCTGCTAGGCAGCTGGGGTTTGTCCAATCCGATCTCGCCGGCTACGGCGGTCAACAATCTGCTGGCCGGCCTGACGGGGCGGACGCCGTTCCAGATGGCTTCCGACAATTACAGGTTCGCAAGCTGGATGGCGCTCCTGATGCTGCTGTATTTGGCGATGGTAGGATGGTTGGTCCCTGGGTGATTGGCAGGGCGCGAACTGGTGGGTTTGGGGCTCGCGTGTATGAGAAATCATACACAATGGCGCCGTAACAGTAGATTCGAGGCTCACGTGTATGAAAAATCATACACAATGGCACCGGAACAGTAGATTCGAGGCTCACGTGTATGAAAAATCATACACAATGGCGTCGGAACAGTAGCTTCGAGGCACATGAGTATGAAAAATCATGCACAATGAGCGCAAACGTTGGGGGAAGCTGGGGGAAGCACCGGCAAAGACGGAATGAAGGAAAGACGGGCAAAGAAGGAAAGACAGCAAAGAAGGAAAGAAGGAACGACGGAAACACGGAAGGGGCTGTCCCAAGCGGGACGGCCCCTTCCGTGTTTGCATGACGCACGTTGATGTAGAAATCGCGGTTGCTAGCCCTCCAGAACCGGCTCCAGTAACCAATGTTTCCTGAATTCGGCGGCAAGTTCTCCCACCTCGCGCCGCTCGACGGCAAGCGAGCCGAGGGGAGCCAGCGGAGCCAACAGGAGACGTGTGCCGTCTATCGTAATCAGCAGGTCGCCGATTCTCTGCGTCTCGCTGCGATCCAGGGCCGCGGCCAGCTGCAACAGCAAGCCTAGCTTGCCTACCAGATCCAGGTCGGCTTCGGAGACGAGTACGCGGTATGGAGCCGTCTGCGTCCTGGCCTTGCCTTTGCCTCGGAACGAGGCGATGGCGGCCGTCATTACGATCTCGCGGTGCGTCAATCCGTTCAACTGAGAGTGCACGATGAGATAGAAGGAATGGGGAGCGTAATCATAATAATCGATCGATGCACCTATTCGATGAAGCAGCGACGCGACATGCAGAATGGTTCGCGCCTCGGGAGGCAGCTCGATCGTCGCTTCCAGCGTTTCCAGCAGATTCAGCGCCAGCCGGTTCACTTGCATGACATGCTGAGTGGGCGCTTCGGTGTGCAGAGAACTGATGTTTTTTAAGCTGAACGCAAGCGGATCGGCAAGCTTGGGCTGATTAGGAAATCGCGTCGAGTGGAACAAGCCGTCTCGAAGCCCGGCACCGCATATGTGGTAATGTTTCGCACGCGCAGCGCGGAAAACGGCTCTAAGAATCGCGACGCCGGGTATGATGACGTCGGCACGATCCTTGGACAGCCCGGGCAGCTTGCGCCGGCGATCCAGCGGCATGGCGCGCATGGCATGATACAACTCGTCGACGCCGTTCTTCTCGATGATGTAGTTGTGCGTCTGGCGGAACGGATAATCGACAGCCGCCTGATGCACCTTGCCGAGGGCGCGCACCGTGCCCCCGACTCCCACGAGCGGCAGTCCGGGAAGCTCGCCGATCCAGAGATTCTCCTTCACGGCCGCCATCACGATGCTCTCGATCGATTTCAGCGCGTCGTCCGTCAAACCATCCTTGGAATCGAATTTTTTGTTCAAGCTGACGCATCCGAACGGAAAGGAGACGGAGTGTACCAGCTCGCGATCCATAAAAAGCGATACCTCCGTACTTCCGCCGCCTATGTCGATGAGATATCCGTTGTCGGCTTGCAGGGAGTTGATCATGCCGAGAAAGCCGTATGCGGCTTCGTCCTCACCGGACAGCAGCTCGATGAACAGGCCGGTCTCGCGGTGGATCTCATCCAGTATTTGATCCCGGTTCGCGGCGTTGCGGATGGCCGCCGTAGCGACCGTGCGTATTTGGGTAATTCCGTGGTGGGAACAGATCAGCTTGAAGTGCTGAAGCGTGTCTATAAGTTCGGCGATATCGCCAAGGGGCAAAGCCCCGCTCTCATCCATTCTCCCGCTTAATCGCGTGGAACGCTTGCTGCCGTCGACGACGCGATGCCCGCCGTTATCCGTTCTCTCGTACACGACAAGGCGCACGGAGCCCGAGCCAATGTCGATAATGCCGATACATTGTCCTATCAAAGGCGAATCCTCCGTTTCATTCCGGCATGTTATTGTGGTATGCTGTAAGTCTTCTGGACATTTTATCACACAATGGGCGGCAATTCGAAGTATAATCCATATGCGGCCGTGGAATAATTACTTGTCGAGGCTGGGGATGCCTTCCTTAGCCAAGATGTTGTCCGGCTTGCCGATTTATTTTATGAATGATGCCGATAAAGCATTTTTATGTCCCATTTTGTTGGCTTCATCCCAAAAATCATTTATGATTGATTACGATGAGCAAAAATGGAATCCCATTAATCATTTGATTAATATTTTTGAGTATAAAGGAGAGAGAACGATGACAGCAACTAAAGGTCTTGAGGGCATCGTCGCTGCGGCTTCGTCCATCAGTTCGATCATTGATGGCGTTCTGACTTACCGCGGCATTAACATCGACGATCTCGCAGAGAACGCCTCTTTCGAAGAAGTCGCTTACCTGCTATGGTACGGCAAGCTCCCGAATCGTTCCGAGATTGAAACGCTTCAGAAGCAATTGGACGAGTACGCGGTTGTACCGAATGAAGTGCTTGAGGGCATGAAGCTGTATCCGAAGAATACGAATTCCATGGCGGCTCTTCGCACGGCTATCTCCAGTCTTGCTTTGTACGATCAAGCTGCTAACGACATGTCGCCTGAAGCCAATCAGCTGAAAGCGATTAAATTGCAAGCTCAGTTGCCTGCGGTCGTAGCGGCATTCTCCCGCATTCGCGAGGGCAAAGAACCAGTCGCTCCCCAAAAAGGCGTATCCATCGCCCATAACTTCCTGTACATGCTGTCGGGCAACGAGCCATCCGACGTGGCTGTAAAAGCGCTGGATCAAGCGCTGGTCCTTCATGCCGACCATGAGCTTAACGCATCAACGTTCGCCGCTCGCGTAACGGTAGCTACCCTTTCCGACATCTATTCCGGCATTACTTCCGCTATCGGCGCTCTCAAAGGCCCGCTGCACGGCGGCGCAAACGAAGCCGTTATGGTCATGCTGGAGGAGATTGGTTCGTTCGCGAACGTTGAAGGCTACATAAACAATGCGCTTGCGAACAAACAGAAAATCATGGGCTTCGGTCACCGCGTCTACAAAAACGGCGACCCGCGCGCGAAGCATCTGCAAAAGATGTCCCGCGAGCTAGGCAAGCTGAGAGGCAACATGGAGCTTTACGAGATGTCGGTTAAGATCGAGGAACTGGTAACGGGCCAAAAGGGTCTGAAGCCAAACGTCGACTTCTACTCCGCATCCGTCTACACGGCGCTCGAAATTCCGCGCGATCTGTTTACGCCGATTTTTGCCATCAGCCGTCTGTCCGGCTGGAGCGCACACATTCTGGAGCAGTACCAGGACAATCGCTTGATCCGTCCGCGTGCCGACTATGTCGGTCCGGTAAACGCCAAGTACGTCCCGATCGAGCAACGTTAATTTACAACAGCCAGAGAAGAGAGAGCAAGCGGAAGCTTGTTCTCCTGTTACAAGATCATAAGATACAACCCATTTTAGGAGGAATTCATTCATGGCACAGTTCGAGAAATACGCGCTTCCAACCGAAGGCGAGCAAATTACAATTGATAACGGTACACTGCAAGTTCCTAACCAGCCGATCATCCCGTTTATCGAAGGCGACGGCACGGGCCGCGACATCTGGCGCGCATCCAAGCGCGTTCTTGACGCAGCTGTAGAGAAAGCATACAACGGCGAGAAAAAGATCGCTTGGTATGAAGTATTCGCCGGCGAGAAAGCATTTAACGAATACGGCGAGTGGCTTCCTGCCGACACGTTGACGGCTATCCGCGAGTACATCGTTGCTATTAAAGGTCCTTTGACTACGCCAATCGGCGGCGGTATCCGCTCCCTTAACGTAGCACTTCGTCAAGAGCTGGATCTGTACACTTGCCTTCGTCCTGTCCGTTACTTTAACGGCGTACCTTCCCCGGTAAAACGCCCTGAGCTGGTAGACATGGTTATTTTCCGCGAGAATACGGAGGATATCTATGCAGGCATCGAGTATGCGGAAGGTTCTGCGGAAGTTAAAAAAGTGATCGAGTTCCTGCAGAAGGAAATGGGCGCTAAAAATATCCGCTTCCCCGAAACTTCCGGCATCGGCATCAAGCCGGTATCCGCAGAAGGTTCGAAGCGTCTGGCTCGCGCCGCGATCGAATACGCGATCAAACACGGCCGCAAGTCCGTTACGCTGGTACACAAAGGCAACATCATGAAGTTCACTGAGGGCGCGTTCAAGAACTGGGGCTACGAAGTGGCCGAGCAAGAGTTCGCTGAACAAACCTTCACTTGGGGACAATATGACCGCATTAAGGACGCTGACGGCGTTGACGCGGCTAACAAAGCACAAGCCGATGCTGAAGCAGCCGGCAAAATCATCGTGAAGGACGCTATTGCGGACATCGCGCTGCAGCAAGTACTTACTCGTCCGACAGACTTCGACGTGATCGCTACGTTGAACCTGAACGGCGACTACCTGTCCGACGCCCTGGCTGCTCAAGTCGGCGGCATCGGCATCGCGCCGGGCGCGAACATCAACTACCTGACTGGCCATGCGATCTTCGAAGCTACGCACGGCACGGCTCCGAAATACGCGGACAAAGACGTCGTGAACCCTGGCTCCGTCATTCTGTCCGGCGTTATGATGCTTGAGCATCTGGGCTGGCAGGAAGCTGCCGACCTGATCTACAAAGGCATGGAAACATCCATCAACAACAAAACGGTTACTTACGACTTTGCACGTCTGATGGAAGGCGCATCGGAAGTTAAATGCTCCGCGTTCGCCGATCAAATCATCGAAAACATGTAATCAAAGTCGCAGCATACCCTCGGTCGCATAAATAGCGTGTTCAAAAAGTTCGGTTTTCAGCACCAAGAAGATTGGAGGCAGGTAGAAACTGAGTAGCGGAGCGTAGTGGAAGCTACGTGAGCAACGGAAGTTTCGCCTGCATTCAAGATTCGATGTCGAGTAAGCTTCTTGGCATACATCGTGGTGGGAAGCGGACTTTTTGAACTACCTTTAAAAGGCCGGGGGCTTCGGCGTCTTTATAATGGAAGGGGATCACTCTCATGGCAATCAAACGCAAAAAGATTACGGTAGTCGGAGCGGGCTTTACAGGCGCAACAACGGCGCTTATGCTGGCGCAAAAGGAACTTGGAGACGTCGTATTGCTTGATATCGCGCCGCTGGAGAACCCGACCAAAGGGAAGGCGCTCGATATGCTGGAGGCAACTCCGGTTCTTGGCGTGGACGCGAATATCGTCGGCACGGCGAGTTACGAAGACGCCAAAGATTCCGATGTCGTAATTATTACGGCAGGCATCGCGCGCAAGCCCGGCATGAGCCGGGACGACCTTGTAAACACGAATGCGGGCATCGTCCGTTCCGTTTGCGAGAGCGTAAAGGAAACAAGCCCGAACGCCTACGTCATTATATTGAGCAACCCGGTTGACGCGATGACGTACGTGGCTTTCCAGAGCCTCGGTTTCCCGAAAAACAGAGTTATCGGTCAATCCGGCGTCCTCGACACGGCTCGTTATTGCACGTTTATCGCGCAAGAGCTGAACGTATCCGTAGAAGACGTGCGAGGCTTCGTGCTGGGCGGCCATGGCGACGACATGGTACCGCTCGTGCGCTACTCCAACGTTGCAGGCATCCCGATCGAGAAGCTGATTCCGGCTGACCGCATCGAAGCCATTGTGCAACGGGCACGCGTCGGCGGCGGCGAAATCGTAGGTTTGCTGGGCAACGGCAGCGCGTATTACGCACCGGCGGCTTCGCTCGTGCAGATGACGGAAGCGGTGCTGAAGGACAAGAAGCGGATTATCCCGGTTATCGCTTATCTGCAAGGCGAGTACGGCTACAATAACTTGTTTATGGGCGTGCCTGCGGTGCTTGGCGGCGACGGCATCGAAAAGGTGATCGAGCTGGAGCTGACGGACGAAGAGAAGGCGGCGCTGGACCGTTCGGCGCAATCCGTACGGAACGTTATTAATGTCGTCGAGGCAGGTTAGCAGCCGGTCGGCAATTCATATTATGTGTTGACGGCCGTATAACGCGGCCGGTACGGGAGGACCCTGACAGATGCTGCCAGGGTCCTTTTGTTTTTCGGGAGCCATTGAAGGAGGGGGAGAGGAATGGAGCAAGCATTATCGTTATTAAAGCAAGTGTATGGCTATGACAGCTTCCGCAAAGGGCAGGAGGACATTATCGCCGGAATCGTGGACGGGCATGACACGCTGGCCATTCTGCCGACGGGCGGGGGCAAATCGATCTGTTACCAGCTGCCAGCCCTGCTGCTGCCTGGCACGACGCTCGTCATCTCGCCGCTGATCTCGCTGATGAAGGATCAAGTAGACAGCTTGCGGCGACTCGGCGTGTCGGCGGCATTCTTGAACAGCTCGCTAGGCGCAGCCGAATACAGGGAGGTGCTGCGAGGAGCGATGCAAGGCGACTATAAGCTGCTCTACGTCGCGCCGGAGCGTCTGGACTCCGCTATGTTCCAGTCGTTGTCGGAGCAGCTTCAAATCCCGCTAATCGCCATTGACGAGGCGCATTGCGTCTCGCAGTGGGGGCATGACTTCCGGCCGAGCTACCGGCAGCTGGCCGGCTGGATCGGCCGCATGCAGAATCGTCCGCTTGTAGCGGCCTTTACCGCGACAGCGACGCCGGAGGTGGCCGAGGATATCGAAGGTATGCTCCGCCTGAACGAACCGCGCCGTTACGTGACGGGGTTCGCCCGCCCGAACCTGTCGCTCTCCGTTGTGACGGGCGTCGACAAGAAGCGGTTCCTCGCGAAGTTTATAAAGGAGAGGGAGGGCGAATCCGGCATTATTTACGCGGCGACCCGCAAAGAGACGGAAGAGGTATGCGCCATGCTGCAGAAGAACGGGATTGCGGCGGACAAATATCATGGCGGCCTCGGCGATGCCGAGCGCGCGGAGGCGCAAGAGTCGTTCCGCTTCGATCGCAGCCGTGTAATGGTTGCGACAAACGCTTTTGGCATGGGCATCGACAAACCCAACGTTCGTTTCGTACTGCACTGGCAAATGCCCGGCGATCTGGAGTCTTATTACCAGGAAGCGGGCAGGGCTGGCCGGGATGGCGAGGAAAGCGACTGTGTCCTGTTGTTCGAGCCCGCCGACATGCAGGTACAGAGATTTCTCATCGAGCAAGGCTCCGGCGACACGGATCGCAAGTCGATCCAGCTGTCCAAACTCCATCAGATGATGAACTACAGCCGGACGCAGCGCTGTCTGCAGCAGTTCATCGTCGATTACTTCGGCGAATCGGACGTGCAGCCGTGCGGCAAGTGCAGCAGCTGTCTCGACAAGAGCGAAGCGGTCGACCGGACGGAGGAAGCGAAGATGGCGCTGTCCTGCGTCGGCCGGATGAAAGGCCGCTTCGGCGTGACGATGGCCGCCAAAGTGCTTAAGGGCTCCCGCGACAAACGTCTGCTGGAGTTCGGGCTGGACAGGCTTTCCACCTACGGTCTCATGAGTCGCTTGCCCGAGAAGGAAATCGCGGACTGGCTGTACTGGCTCGTGGCGGAAGGGTATATGCGGCTCAGCGAAGGGCAGTATCCCACGGTATCTTTGACGGCGAACGCCTTGCCGGTGCTGGAAGGCAAACAAGTGATCACGCAGCGCGTACGAGCTTCGGTGCGGCAATCCAGCGGCGGCATGACGGCAGCAGAATCATCGCCGTTGTTCGAAGCGTTGAAGCAATGGCGGAGAGAAGCGGCAGCCCGGGAGAGCGTGCCTCCGTTCATGATATTTTTCGATTCTACGTTAAAGGATATTGCAGGCGCACGGCCGAGGCATGCGGAGGAGCTCATGTCCATCAAGGGAATCGGCGCGGCCAAGGTGAGCAAGTACGGCGAGGACATCGCGCGAATCGTTGCGGAGTTCGGAGGCGAAATATCCCATGGGGACGCCGGATCGGTCGGGACCAGTGCAGCGGATCGGTTGACCGGACATGCCGGAGGAGCCGGATCCGCAGGTAAGCAGGGAACTTCATCCCAAGTGACGCGAACTGCCCCCGGAGATGAACAGCCGAGCCATCTGCTCTCGCTGGAGATGTTCAACGAAGGGATTACGACGGGGGACATCGCCAAGGAGCGGGGACTGGGTCAAGTCACTGTGGAAGGACACATCATTCGCGCGGCGGGAGAAGGCTACGAGGTAGACTGGGATCGTATCGTTCCTCCAGGGCAAGAGCCGCTCATTCTTGCGGCCATCGAGAAGGTTGGCGCGGAAAAGCTGCGTCCCATCAAGGACGAGCTGCCGCCGGATGTTTCCTACTTTGCCATTCATGGCGTGCTGTGCAAGCACGGAATTACCTCATAAACGATTCTAATTCGCCCGCCGGATCCTACCGGCGGGTTTGTTTGTGAATTCCCCCTATAAGTTCGAGCGATCCAATTACCGACATAAACCTAAAATCGTGATTTTTTTCACAGCGCCAATATGCTCCTTTATGGTGAAATAGAGATGATCAAAGCAATAGCGGGAGGAGTGATCTCATTGTTATCCGGCGTTATTCTGGCTGGCGGCGCACACCGCGGAACGAACGGAAAAAATCGCGCATTCCTCACAATCGGGGGAGAGACTCTGCTGGAGAGGCAAATTCGTGAAATGAGAACCTGCTGCGACGAAATAACGATCGTGACAGGCGAGCCGGATTTATTGCGCCGTTCGGTGGACCGGGATGTCCGTATTATCAGCGATTACTTCGGCGGCGAGGGGTTGCTTAGCGGGTTCCATGCAGGCATTGCCTTGTCTGGAAATGAGGAAGTGTGGGTGCTGGGCTGTCATATGCCGTTCCCCTCATCACAAGCAGCTATGCTTCTCTACTCGCGAATGATGCAGGGGGGAGGCCTGGCGGCAATTCCGTTTATTAGAGGGGCGGCGATTCCGTTGCACGGGATTTACGATAGATCCGTGTCCGAGATTAGCGGCAAGCTGCTGGATCGCGGGCGGACGGAGTTTTCCGAGCTGCTTGCGGCCATTGACGTCGTCAAGGTTGAAGCCTATTCATTCGAGAGCGAAGGCGTAAACGGCAAGTTCGCAAGATCCGTTAGGACGGATGAAGAGTATCAGGCGCTTGTTGCGGAAAGCGAAGCTCGAATAGCGAAAGCGTGAATCTGAAGTGGAGGCGAATAGAATGGCAACGACGGAGAAGGATAGAGCGATCAGAACTACTGTGAACGAAGCTTGGCGGGGGTTTGCGTTCGGCGAATGGACGAAGGGAATCGACGTTAACTCCTTTATCGAGAAAAATTTGACGTCCTACGAAGGGGACGAGCGCTTCCTGGCCGGACCGACCGACCGTACGACTTCTTTGTGGGATCAAGTCAGCATCCTGCTTAAGGAAGAACGCGAGCGCGGCGGCGTGCACGACATTGATGTTCATACCATATCGACGATTACCTCGCATGGTCCCGGTTATATCGACAAGGAGAAGGAGACCATCGTCGGCCTGCAAACCGACGCGCCGCTCAAACGTTCGATTCAGCCGTTCTGCGGCATTCGGATGGCGATTGACGCGTGCGAGGCGTACGGCTATAAGCTGGATCCCGAGATCGAAGCTATATTCCGCGATATTCGCAAGACGCATAATCAAGGCGTATTCGATGCTTACACGACTGAGATGAGGCTTGCCAGGAAGGCGGGTATCGTCACGGGGCTGCCCGACGCTTACGGCCGCGGCCGCATCATTGGGGATTACCGGAGAGCCGCGCTTTATGGCGTGGATGCGCTCATTGAGGCGAAGAAAGCCGATCAGCTGGCGCTTGAGCCGGATGTGATGAGCGAGGATGTCATACGTCTCAGGGAAGAGCTGTCGGAGCAGATTCGGGCGCTGTCGGAGCTTAAAGAGATGGCGGCCGCTTACGGGTACGACATTTCGAAGCCGGCCCGCCATGCGGGCGAGGCCGTGCAATGGCTTTACTTCGCTTATCTTGCCGCCATCAAGGAGCAAAACGGCGCGGCGATGAGTCTGGGCCGCGTATCGAGTTTCCTCGATATCTATATCGAGCGGGATCTGCAAGAGGGCACGCTAACGGAAGCGGGCGCACAAGAGCTGGTCGATCACTTCGTCATGAAGCTGAGACTTGTAAAATTTCTTCGCACGCCGGATTACAACGAGCTGTTTAGCGGCGATCCCACTTGGGTGACGGAGTCGATCGGCGGCATGGGGCTGGATGGCCGTACGCGGGTAACAAAGAACTCGTTCCGCTTTCTGCACACCTTGTACAACCTGGGACCGGCTCCCGAGCCGAACTTGACCGTCTTATGGTCCAGGAGCCTGCCCGAAGCCTTTAAGACGTACTGTGCGCGCGTCTCGGCGGAGACCAGCTCGATCCAATACGAAAACGACGATCTGATGCGTCCGCAATTCGGCGACGATTATGGCATCGCTTGTTGCGTATCGGCCATGCGGATCGGCAAGCAAATGCAATTTTTTGGCGCCCGCGCGAATCTGGCGAAGGCGCTGCTATACGCGATCAACGGAGGCAAGGACGAGAAGCTTGGCATTCAAGTGGGGCCAGTCATGGCGCCGATCACATCGGAGGTGCTGGATTACAGCGAAGTGATGGCCAACTTTGATCTCGTAATGGATTGGCTGTCCAAGCTGTACATGAATACGCTGAACGTCATCCACTACATGCATGACAAATACGGCTACGAGCGCATCGAGATGGCGTTGCACGACCGGGATATCGTCCGGACGATGGCTTGCGGCATCGCGGGCTTGTCCGTTGTGGCGGATTCGCTCAGCGCAATCAAACACGCAAAAGTGCGGCCAATTAGAGACGAGCGCGGCATTGCCGTCGACTTCGAGATTATCGGCGACTATCCGCAATACGGCAATAACGATGATCGCGTAGACGACATAGCGGTTTCGCTTGTAGAAGGTTTCATGAATCGGCTGCGCGGTCACAGGGCGTATCGCGATGCGATTCCGACGTTGAGCGTGCTGACAATTACGTCGAACGTCGTCTATGGCAAAAAGACGGGAACGACGCCTGACGGCCGCAAAGCCGGAGAGCCGTTCGCGCCAGGGGCGAATCCGATGCACGGCAGGGACCGCAAGGGCGCCCTCGCTTCGCTGGCTTCCGTGGCCAAGCTGCCTTACGAGCACAGCCTGGACGGCATATCGAATACGTTCTCGATTATTCCCAAGGCGCTTGGGAAAGAAGAGGATGCTCGCCATCGCAACCTGTCCGCGCTGCTCGACGGTTATGCCGCTAGCGGCGGCCATCATCTAAATATCAACGTTTTCAATCGCGAGCAGCTTCTGGACGCGATGGAGCATCCGGAGTCGTATCCTCAACTCACGATCCGGGTCTCGGGTTACGCGGTCAACTTCATTAAGCTGACAAGGGAACAACAGCTTGACGTCATCGGGCGCACATTCCACGGAGAAATTTAGATTTTGCATGCGATAGGAGCGTGGCACTCATGTCAGGACGAATTCATTCGATAGACACTTTTGGAACGGTGGACGGACCGGGTATTCGCTTTGTCCTGTTCATGCAGGGCTGCGCCTTGCGCTGCGGCTTCTGTCACAATCCCGATACTTGGGACACGGCGGGAGGAAAGCAGGTGGAGGTAGAGGATATTCTTAGCGAGATTGAACCGTACTTGCCATACTACCAGGGTTCGGGAGGAGGCATTACGGTAACGGGAGGCGAGCCTACCCTGCAGGCGCCGTTTGTCGCCAAGCTGTTCAAAGCATGCAAGGAGAGGTACGGACTTCATACGGCGCTGGACAGCTCCGGCTTCTGCGACCCTTCTCATGCAGGGGAGCTGATGAGTTATACGGATCTTGTGCTGCTGGATCTGAAACAGCTTCATCCGGATAAGCATGTCCGGTTAACCTCGCAGCCCCATGATCGCATTCTGAAATTCGCAAGCTGGCTGTCGGAAATCCGCAAGCCGGTCTGGATCCGCCACGTCCTAATACCCGGATATACAGACGATAAAGAGGACTTGAGCCTGCTGGGGCAATTCGTGGGCGAACTAAGCAATGTCGAACGGCTCGAGCTGTTGCCGTACCACGAGATGGGCGTGTACAAATGGGAGCGGCTTGGCAAAGACTATCCGCTGGCAGGCGTGCGGCCGCCCGATGAGGAAGAAGTCAAACGGGCGCGTCGCATCATCGAGGAGTCCGCCCGCTCAGTCGGGACGGCTCATGCTTGACAGGGATCCTCGCCATCCGTCGAATATTCAGGGAGATTCCTCCCGTTTAATCAGTGCATTCCCCGATGCGGCTGCCGCGGTCCATAGCGTATGATAAATATAGAAGAAACGTACGGGAGGGATTGGCGTCATGACAGTGACTGCGGGAAGACAGAGCGGATTCGGAGCGATATTGACGGACGAGAGCTTCGAGAGGCTGCGGGGCATCATGTACATCAAGAACGTAGAGAAGGGCAGCTGCCTGTTTTGGGAGGGAGACGCAGCCGACAAGTTGTTCTACATTTTCGAAGGTCGAATCAAATCGACGAAGATGTCTGACGCAGGCCGTTCTTTGACCCTCTATCTGCATCAAAACGGAGATCTCATCGGTCAGATGGAGCCTTTTAAAGATTCCACGCACAGCACCTCTGCAGAGGTGACGGAGGATGCCAAGGTGGGCGTTATTCAGCGCAAGGATCTGGAGACTCTGCTCTGGCAGCATGGCGACCTGGCTTTGGAATTTATGAAGTGGATGGGGCTGATGCATCGGCTGACCCAGACGAAATTCCGTGATCTCATGTTGTTCGGCAAGACCGGCGCCCTCTGTTCGCTGCTGATCCGTCTATGCAATTCTTACGGAGAAGAGAACGAAGAAGGTATCCGGATCGATCTGAAGCTCAGCAATACCGAGATGGCGGACATGATCGGCGCAACCCGCGAGAGCGTCAACCGGATGCTTGCCGATCTTAAAAAGGAAAATGTGATTACGTACAAAGACGGTCACTATACCGTTAATCGGATTGAATACTTGAAGGAAGTATGCTGCTGCGAGAATTGTCCGAAGGAAGTATGCCGAATGTAACGTAGTTGGGAGTGCGTGTCCAAAAGTCCGGTTTAAGACTTTTTGACCAATCTCTAGAAGTCCCCGCCCGCAGACAGCCGGCGGGGACTTCTCGTTAACGATGCGGCCGGGCGCATACCCAGGTGGGGACAAGCGAGGCTTGAGAGGAGGAGCAATTGTGGAGTCATGGGAAGATCTAAATGGTTACGATAGGTTGGCAACGGCGCTGGAAGATGCTGCACGGGAGCTAGGAGGCGATTTTGCGGCATTGGCGAAGTTTGTCTTCCCCGAGCGGAGAGGCATATGGATCGGCACTTATGGTGCAAGCAGTTCGCGCCTTGCGCGAATGGAGCTGAGATCGGGCTTGGGTGTAGGCGGCATGGCTATTCGGCTCGGAGTACCCTATCAGGCAAGCACCGAAAAAAATGCCCATATGCTTGGCGAATGTCCCGTCATGCTGGCAGAGCGGCTGGCAGCCGCGATCGCCATTCCTTTGCCTGCGCCCGCGAACGAATACGGAAGCAGCGTTCTTGTGGTTGGCAGAAGGGAGGAGGCACATTCGTTTGAGGAGATAAAAATTCGGCAAATTTCCTCCAAAATGCCTTTATGGATTGAACTATCGGCACTCTGGCGGTATGATGGGGGGAAATGGAATGTCATGATGAATGGAGGAGTGGGATGATTAGGATTGTCATCGTGGATGACCATGCCATGGTTCGTTCCGGCCTGAAGATGCTGCTTAGCAGCAAGGGAGAAATCGAGGTCGTGGCAGAAGGCGCCGACGGAGACGAAGGCATTCGGGCGGCGATGGAGCATCATCCGGACGTCGTCCTTATGGATCTGAGCATGCCTCAAGGGAAAGACGGAATTACAGCTGCGTCGGAGCTCAAAAAGCTGCTGCCCGATGTGGCTGTTCTTATGTTGTCGATGCACGACGATTCGGAATATCTATTCCGCGCGATTGAGGCGGGGGCATCGGGGTACGTTCTAAAGAGCGCTCCCCACGAAGAGCTGCTGAACGCGATTCGCACCGTATCTTCGGGGGCAGCTTACTTGTATCCGTCGGCAACCAGGCAGCTGATGAATCGTTATGTGGCTGGCGCGAAAAAGGATGCAAGCGACGCCTTCGACTCCTTGTCGGAGAGAGAGAGGGAAGTGCTGTCCCTTGCGGCCAAGGGGTATGGCAATAAAGAGATCGCCGAGCTTCTCTTTATTAGCGTGAAGACGGTAGAGTCTCATAAGAGCAACGTCATGGAGAAGTTGGGACTGAAGACCCGGCCGGAGCTGATCCAATACGCTATGAAGAAGGGACTGCTGCAATTTGACTAAAGGCGAGAATGCTGGGGAGAACCTTCAAGGCAACAGAATGATTGCGGGGCGGGTCGACGCTTTGTTGTCCCAGCTGGCAGACCATGTAAGTGACGTGAGGTTCCGCGAGGAGCTGCGCCAGTCGCTCAAGCAACTTGCGGACGTGAAGTTTGCGCTCGATGAATCGTCGATTGTAGCCGTTACGGATGCGAGAGGCAAAATCGTATACGTGAATGATAAATTTTGCGAAATTTCCAAGTATCCGCGCGAAGAGCTGATGGGAAAAGATCATCGGATCATTAATTCAGGTTATCATCCCAAGTCATTTATGCGGGAGCTTTGGGCGACGATCGGTTCGGGCAAAGTATGGTCGGGCGATATTAAGAACCGCGCCAAAGATGGATCGAATTATTGGGTCAATACGACGATTGTGCCTTTTGTCGGCGAGAACGGAAAACCGTATCAGTATTTGGCCATCAGAAGCGAGGTTACCCGTCTCAAGAAGGTGGAGGAAGAGCTGAAGGAGACTCTGGAGAAGGTGTTGACGATCCAGGAGGACGAACGCAAGAAGTTTTCCAGGGAGCTCCATGACGGCATCGGACAAAGCTTGTTCTCGTTGCTCATCCAGTTGGATCGCGTTATTGCGAATCCGGATCGGGAAGTCGGCGATTTGCGGTTCTTGCGGGAAAATGTAGCCGGCATCATCGAGGAGGTCCGCGGTCTTGCATGGGAGCTGCGCCCATCGGTATTGGATGATATGGGCATTGAACCGGCGATTCGCTCGTACATCGGCAATTATGAGTCGCATTACGGCATCGAAATCGATTTTAAATGCAAGCTTGCGACCCGTCTCGGTATCCGAGTCGAGACGGTGATGTATAGAGTTATCCAGGAGGCGCTGACGAATATCGCCAAGTATGCAGACGTGTCCGATGCCGCGGTATCGATTCTTGAAGACAGCGAAGAGGTTGTAGTCCGGATCGTCGATGATGGCGCCGGCTTCGATACCACTGCAGTCTCTGTAGGCGTAGGACGTTTTAGCATGGCGGAGCGGGCCCGGATAGCCGGAGGCAGTCTTAACGTGGAGTCGGAGCTTGGCAGGGGGACGATCGTTACGCTCAGAATTCCGCATTCGCGGAAAAATTAATACATTGTGATTTAAATCACATACCCATTCAAAATCGTAGCTTATAATAAGAATCAAGAAGGAGGTTGAAGGCCATGAACAAAACGGCTTTCGTCATCGGATGCCAAGGAATCCGCTTCGCCAGAGTCAAGCGGCGATCCTGCCGCAGAAAATCGCAAGAGTCGTATTCGTCTAAATGACGGATTCCTCTACTCAATAATGTGAAATAAATCACATACTATACTATGGGAGTGAACAATCATGATGAAATGGTTGAGAGAAAATGTGTACGCTGCTGGTATCGTAACGATTGTAAGGTTGATTGTCGGCTGGGCTTGGCTGGATGCGGGCTTCCATAAACTGAAAGGCGGCTTTGACGCAACAGGATACTTGAAAAACGCCGTTGCCAACCCTGTCATGGATAAAGCAACGAACGAACTGGTGTATCCGACATTCACCAAATTCATCGAGCACTTCGCATTGCCTAACGTAAAGCTCATTAACATCTTGATCCCCGTCGGTGAGTTCCTGGTCGGCGTAGGGTTGATCGTCGGCGGACTGACGGCGGCGGCCGCTTTCTTCGGACTCGCGATGAACTTCATGTTCCTCTTCGCGGGAACGGTAAGCACGAACCCTTGGCTGGTACTGCTGGGCGTAATCGTACTCCTTGCAGGAACCAACGCCGGCAGATTCGGACTTGACCACTACCTGCTGCCGATCATTCGCAAAGGCTGGCTTCGTGTAAAAGGCAGAGGCGGAGCGGCGGGAACGGGAACAGGTGCGGGAGCGGGCGGCAAACTGAACGGCAATACGCTCTAATAAGATCACAATTCAAGGAAGCGGAGGCGTTGAACATGACTGCACAGGCAAAGAACGAGGACGTCGACAACGAGCTGACCCAATTCATGCTGCATCATTGCTATACCTGTCCCGACGCGAACGAGTGCGACACGGAGGCCAGATGCCGGGCTTGCATGGAGGAGAAGCGAGAGAAGAGGGAGGAGGAAGAGGGAAGGCAGCTGACTCGAAATCAATTAAAAGAATACGCGCTGTAAAGCGCGAAGCGCCTCAAGAGGCCAAGGGAAACCACGGCGCCTGAGGCGCTCTTTTTTTATCGTACATTTGAAAATATCGCGGATTCTGATAAACTATTAGCTATAGGTAAATTGAAACAGGAGGAATAGGACATGTATGAAGCAATGGTATTGTTACACGTGTTAGGAGCAGTCGGAATGGGGTTTTATGTCGTGCTGCCGATTATGCTGGGGGGAGCCTCCAAAAGCGACGGGAACGGACAAGCCGGTTTGGCGAAGGGACTATTATCCGCCAATCGCATTGCGCAATACTTTCTCATTGTGCAGCTGCTGACGGGCGGATATCTGATGTCCCAAGGCGATTACGCCGTCGCATGGATGATTATCATAACGCTCTTGTTTCTTGGCATTGCCGCTCTCGGCGGAATCGCATCCAAGCCGCTTAAGGGAATCGTATCGGCTATCCAGTCGGGTCAAAGTACGACAGCTTACGTCAATAAGGCAAAGATCATGAGCTTGATTATTCTCGTGCTATATGTAGCAATCGTTTATTTTATGGTATTCCGATTCTAAAATCATAATTTGAGTTGTCAGTACATTGAGGGGGAAGTTGCCGTGCGTGAGGGTTCACCACAGATTGTAACGTTCGGAGAGACAATGGCTCTCTTTATGCCGGAGGAGCACAAAGCGATTGAGAGGGCTTCCAAGCTGGAGCAAGGATTCGGAGGCGCGGAAAGCAACGTGGCCATCGGACTCGCGAGGCTGGGTGCCTCCGTAGGCTGGTTCGGCGCGCTTGGCAACGATCCGTTTGGCAAGCTGATCTTGAAAACGCTTCGCGGCGAAGGCGTCGATGTATCCCGCGCCAATCTAAGCGGCGAAGCACCGACAGGGATGATGTTTCGCGAGCATGTGGCGGGCCGTCTCGCCGTCCATTATTTCCGCAAACATTCGGCTGCCAGCCGCATGCGTCCCGAGGATCTCGACGAGGACTACATCCGCGGAGCAAAGCTGCTTCACATCACCGGCATTACGACCGCGCTCAGCGATAGCTGCCGCAGTACGGTCCGCCGCGCCATAGACGTCGCCAAGGAAGCGGGCGTGCAGATTAGCTTCGATCCTAACCTTAGGCTGAAGTTATGGTCCATCGAGGAAGCTCGCGAGACCTTGCTGCCGCTTATACAGGAAGCGGATTATTTCCTGCCGGGCTGGGACGAGCTGAAGCTGTTGTATCAGACCGACGATTACAAGGAGGTCAAGGCCAAGCTTGCAGAGCTTAAGGCAATCAGCGTAGTGAAAGGAATGGGAGACTCGACGATTGTGCTTAATAAAGGCGAAGAGACATCCGTTCCCTTCTACCCTGCGGAGCAGGTTGTGGATACCGTCGGCGCAGGCGACGGCTTCTGCGCGGGTTTCCTTGCGGGTCTGATGAAGGGCATGTCGCCCGTAGATGCCGTTCGTCTCGCCAGCATTAACGGATCGCTCGTCGTTCAGATGCGCGGCGATTGGGAAGCGTTGCCGGAATGGGAAGTCGTGGAGCAGCGGATGTCGGCGAAGGCGTGGGTGGAACGCTAATGACGACGGAGCTTACCGGAGGTTCCAAGGGCCAGCGACGGAGGGAAGCGATTCTGCAGCTGCTGAAGCAGCAAGGACGCATTACGATTACGGAGATGGTGGAGCGGTTCGGCTGCTCGGAGGCGACCGCGCGCAGAGATTTGGAGCAGATGGAAGGCGTATATCCCGTTATTCGCACGATCGGCGGAGCCATGTACGATGGCATGGGGACGATGCGAGAGCTGCCTTTCGCGGAGAAGGAAGGACTCTCTATTCTCGAGAAAGAGAAGATCGCGGCGCTTGCCGCGACACTGATTCAAGAAGGGGACGTCATCGGCCTTTCCGGCGGGACGACCAACTTCCTGCTCGCGAAGCTGCTCAAGCTGCGCAAGGGCATTACCGTCGTGACAAACGCGGTCAATATCGCGATGGAACTGGCAGGCAGTCAGATCCAGGTTGTCGTCACGGGCGGCATTATGCGCCATAACAGCTTCGAGTTATGCGGGCCTTTGGGCGAAGGGATGATCACGAATCTCCATATCGGCAAGATGTTCATCGGCATAGACGGCATTTCGGCAGGGGGCGGCATCTCTTCTTATTCCGAGCAGGAGGCACAGATCGCGAAGGCGCTTATCAAGCGCTCGCAGGAAACGTATGCCGTATTCGACCACACGAAGAGCAACCGCAACTCGTTGTTCTCGGTAGCGGACGTCGCAGAGCTGAAGGCTGTCATTACCGATCGGCCTCTGTCGGGAGACCTCGCCGCAGAGCTTGAGAGGCACGGCGTTACGGTTTATGTAACGGACTAATCAACGGACTATTGAACGGCTACGAGGACAAAACCGATTAAGCCGGCTAAGCATGCGACGAGGGTCGAAGCGGTCAAGTTGATTTCCAGAGCTCTGAAGCGGAAGGCGCAGTTGTACTAGAAGGACAGAGCTCTGTCTAGTTTGGCGGAGAGTTCAACAAGTAAAATGAAAAGCGCACACTTAGGGATTCCATTATCCCTTGGTTTGCGCTTTTTATAACTATATATTTCTCAGCAATGTTACGCGCTGTTTTGCCAAAGGACGGCGACAGCCGTTTTATCTTGCCTACAAGAAAGCGTAAGAGTTCGTTCATGCTTTCTCTATACGTTTATCGATGAAGTAAAATTGTTTGTGTACCAACACTTGGAACCTTCACAGGCAACAAAAAAGTAGGGTATCCGAAGAGTAAAGGGAAAATCACCCTCTAATCTAGCTAATATAACGGATTTTTCGGCTTTAATGGGAAATCCTCCCTCTAATCTCCATCCAATTGACGTCTGCCTTCTAGTCCACTTGATTTAGAGGGAGCATTTCCCTCTAACACTTCGAAGAAACAAAAAGGTAGTCAACTAGAGGGAGCATTTCCCCTTATTTCTTGTGACCCCGCTATTGCATGTTTACATCGTCGAAGTAGAAGGTGCCGCTCTGTTGCTTGTAAGCATGCAGCACGACGCGTACCTGGGAGCCGGCGGCGGTAAAGGTGAGCGACTTGTTCTGCACCAAGCTGCGGTAGTCGCCGACCTCATGAACGGCTGAGCCGTTGTAAACCCGCAAATAGCCGTATGTCGCGTTATCCGAGCTCCACATGTCGGCGCTGATCGTATAGGAGTGGTTCGGCGTCACGGCTACGTATTGCTCGGATTCGGCGGAAAAGGCGGTTGACGGGCTTAGGTTCAGCTTACCTCCCGAGATCAACGCCGATGCGGGAGATGCCGAAATATCCGTCCAGCCGGTCGTGTCCGAGAAGCCGCCATTGACGATCAAGTTCGGGCCGGAGGTCGGAGTGGGCGTGAGCGTAGGCGTCGGACTTGGCGTTGTTGTCGGACTCATCGTAGGCGTAGGAGAGGGACTTGGCGTAATCGTAGGCGTTGGATTCGGCGTCGCTGTCGGCGAAGGCGTGCCGCCGGTAGATTGCGCCTTAGGATACTGGTCGAAAGAAGCCCAATCGTTCGTGCCAGGGAAATACGATTCCGGAACGGAGACGTCGCCTGCTTGGTTGAACGGCGTAATGCGAACCCAGTCGACGACCATCTCCGTCGTGTCGAAGTTGGCTTTGCCAGCCCAGTTGCGAGGGAACCACGCCGCGATCCAGAATCTTGCCGTGTTGGTTGGGACATGCGTATAGGTCGTGTTCACCAGTTGATCGTCGACGTAGAATTCGACGCGCGGCGTCTGGCCGGAGTCGCCCGTATGCCAATCGAAGCGATACGTATGGAACTGGCCGTCGTCCTGAGGCGAACCCAGATCGGTGTAGTTGGTCGTATATTCGTCTTCGTTCTCGCCGACCCATGTATTCAGAAGCGCCTTGCTGAACGAGAAGTTTTCGTGCGCGGCGTTCGGCCGTCCCGGGAATTCGATGTCGATCTCGTGATTGATCGCGTAGTAGCCGTCATCGTCGATGCAGCCCACCGGTTTGCATTGAAAGCCGGGATCGGCCGGATACAGCTCCTGGTAGTGGAAGGTCCAGAGGGCCGACGAGACGCCAAACTTCGGAGCAACCTTCATTCGCACCTCGTACGAGCCCGAGCCGTAGTAGGCGTTGGTCGCCACGGCGGCTCCGACGCGCTTGCCGTCGGTTCGCTGGCTGCCGTCCTTGTTGATGCCCATGACGGGTCCGGTGTATTTGTTGCCATGGGCTTCGAGGATCAGATTGCCGTCACGCAGCTTCACGTTCTGCGGCACGACGCCGCCGTTAAAGCTCATCTGCCCGCCGAGCTGCCCGCCCCAGTTTTTATTGGCGATCTTCCATTTGCCGGGATCCAGCGCATCGCCCGTGAAGTCGTCGAACAAAACGTCGGTCTGGGCGGCAGGATCACGGTCGGACCAGCCGTCGTTCGGGAACGACTCCGGGAACCAATCGTCGCCAGGCTGTTCGAATGGCGTAATGCGTACCCAATCGACATCCAGCGTCTCGGTGTCGAAGTTCGGCGTGCCCGCCCAGTTGTTCGGGAACCAGGCGCCGATCCAGAGGCGGCTCGCGTTGGTCGGCACATGGTCGTAGTTGGTCTGAAGCAATACGTCGTCGATGTAGAACTCGACGCGCTTCTGCTCGCCGTCGCCGCCCGTATGCCAGTCGAACCGGTACGTGTGGAACTGGCCGTCGTTGACCGCTTGCCCCAGCTCCACGTATTCGGTCGTATATTCGTCTTCGTTTTCTCCGATCCAAGTATTGAACAGTCCGCGATCGTAGGAGATATTGGCGTGCGCGGGACCGGGTCTGCCCGGGAACTCCATGTCGATCTCATGGTTGACGGCGTAATAGTCTTGACCGCCGACGGGCTTTTCCTTGTAGGCGGGGTCTCCCGGATAGAACTCTTGATAGCTGAACGTCCAGATCGCGGAGGCAACGCCAAGCGAAGGCGCAACCTTCATGCGAACCTCGTAGCTGCCCGAGGCAAAATAATCTTTGGTAGCGATCGCTCCGCCAACGCGCTTGCCGTCGGCGCGGTGCGAGTAGTCCTTGTTTATGCCTTTGACAGAACCGGAATATTGATCTCCATAAGCCTCGATGATCAGCTTTCCGTCGTCAACCGACACGTTCTGAGGCAGAACGCCGCCGTTGGCGCCGCTGCCACCCCATTGTCTGTAAGCCTTCAGCCATTTGTTGGTGTCGAGCCCGTCGCCTTCAAAATCGTCGAAGAACACTTCCGTCTGATACGCGTTCGTAGAGTTCGGTTTCTCCAGCGCTATCATCCCCATTAATAGTGCGATGACCAGGAAGGCGATTGCAGGTACAGAATAAAATCTGAATTTTAAACTCACCATTCATTCCTCCTCTTCATTGTGAAATTCCTCTGACTGAACGCGCTCGCATTCTTCTACTCGCCTACAATTCGGAAGTCGATATTGTTAGGCGGCGGAAAGGACAGCTTCACCTCCTCGATGTGCTGCTCGCCGAATGGCTCTCCGAGCTCTTTCGCAAGTTTCCTCGAGTGATAGCCGTACCAGAGATCGATGATCAGCAGCTCTCCTTCGCGGATGACCGCGAATTCCTGCAGGAACAGGCGGTTGATAAAAGCTTCTTCTCCAAGCTCCAGAGCAGCCGCCCCGACGATGATCTGAATGCGGTCCGCGGATTGTTGCTTGCCCGGCAGAGATTTATAAAAGCTCCAAGCATCTTGGTAGCGTTCGGCCTCGATCAGCAGCCGGATATATTCTTCGGAGAGCGACTGATCCGGGAAGATTGGAGTCAAAGACAGCGCCTCGTCCCAATAGGCTAGTGCTTCCGCCAGCTTCCCGTCGCGTCGCATGGCTTCAGCCAGATTGCGGTACGCCCATATGGACGGCTGCAGGGAGAGCGATGTACGCCACGCCTCGATGGCTTCTTCCTCGCGGCCATGCTCGTATAACATGACGCCGAGATGGAGATGCTCGTTCCAGCTGCCATGGCGGACTGTCGACACAATGTCGGACAGCAGCGTCAACCACTCGTCCTGTACCATCCAGGAGCGCGGCTGCTCTTCCGGTTTTCGCTCCGGCATGCGACCATCCGCGAGCAAGCGGAGCCAATCCGCATATTCGGCATTCGCGTCTTCCGGATCGAGCGGAGGGAATACAAAGCCTTGCGGAAGCGATCTTCGGCCTTGCCGCTCGCGGCGCGCCTGTTCGAGCGATCCCCAGCCGGAGCCCGCGAACAGCGTTTCGCCAGGCGGCTTCAAACTTTCCTCCGCCAGCGTTTCGTGCAGCCTCAGCAGCTCCTCTTGCGGAATCTGCAGCTCCACTTGATCCCGGACATATCCGTTCGCCGGGTGCCAGTCTGGTCCGATCGCCCGATCGACAACCACGTCCGACATGCCGAATACTTGGGTAAAAGACCACTCCGTGTCCGGCGGCATGTCCAGCCCATGCATTTGCGTCGGAGCGAAGCCGCCTTGAATCTCGATATAGTTGCCTTCGCCGGGACGCGACAGGAAGTCGCACCAGCGCCTGCCGCCGGCATGATGGCCCCAGCAGAACATCTTGCGATAACGCAGCAAAGAGGAGGAACGCTCGTAGAACATCCTGCCGTCTTCATAGACGACCGCTTCCCATGGCGCCTTGACCGTCTCCGGCGTCTGGAAAAAATATTCGTTCGAGAACGGGAAGTTCATCGGGTACGACACGTCGGCGCCGGGAACGGTCGGCAGCAGGGGGAGGGTGCCAAGCCCGAATCCCTTGACGCCATGGTCGATATAGATCACCTCGTCCGTTTCCGAAAATACGCGCGCCTGCGGTGTCTCCGTAACCGCGATATTCGTCCACCAATACATGGGCACCGAAACGTCGTTATCGTTGACGATCCGAACATGGAGCTGCAATTGCTCCGAGCCGGGAGGCAGATGGAAATCCATTTGCCAGAACACGTTTTTGCAGCGCTCGTAATCAAACAGGCGAAGGAACTCATGGCCGTTTGCGTCGGTCAACTTGGCGGCGTGCAAGGGGGAGCAGGTGCCGAACGTATGACCGACCTGCCCGATGTTCCATTCGATGCCTCCCGAGAACCAGGCATTTAGAATCGCGAGATTGCCGGGGCGGAAGACGGGATTGGCATACAAGATATCGCGATTGGTCTCTTTGTCGACGAGGGAATACAGCCTGCCGCCATAGCGGGGGAGAAAGGTGGCGCGCAGCTTCTCGTTCTCGAGCACGATCGTTTCGATATTCATCGGCTGGAGCTTGCGGGAGTAACGGTCTTGCATTCGGTAAGGCAAGTAGCGCTCCCCCGTCTCGTATCCGAGCTTTTCGCGCTGCCGTTCGGTCAACGTCCCGTTGTCGTTCGTTTCCCGGTTCCGATTGCGGCTCATGAACATGGGCAGCGGATTGTTGCCTTCTATAGGGGCTCCGTCCAACTGAAGCATGGATGGATACACAGCCATGAATCTCAGCCTCCTGACGTTAGGTATGATGGCCCTCCAACACGTTTTTGCGGTATTCGGAGGGGCTTACGCCGACCATTTTCTTAAACAGCCGGTTAAAATAGAAAGGGTCTTCGATCCCGACCGATAATGCGACTTCCTTGATGCGCGCGTCTCGTTGCTTCAGGAGTTCCACGGCGCGGTCTATTTTGAGCTCGTTAATATATTGAAAAATGCTCTTGCCGGTGTCCTGCTTAAAGATCCGGCAGAGATAACTTTCGTTGAGGCTGACGCTTGTGGCCAGCATATCCAGCGTCATCTTGTCGTCCAGGCGCTCGTGCAGGATGGCGATGACCTGCAGCACTTCCTTGCGGCAGCTATGCCGCTTGGCGTCCCGCAGCATGGACGAGAGATGGCGCAGCGCCTCCTGTGCCGCTTCCGTGAGCTGTCCCAGCGATTCGGCCTGCATAATGCGCTGCCTGAACGCTGTCATGGAGCCGCCGCCGGACGACTCGCCGCTGCGGTCGTTCAGCTTTCGCCACTTGGCGACGATGTGCTCCAGATCCGTAAATAGAATCAGGAAGACATTGCATACGAGCTCCGGCGCGCAGCGCGCATCCGACATTTCGCCCAGCATGCCGGACATTAGCGCATCGAGCCGTTCTCCGTTTTCTTCTTCGAAGGCGGACTTGAAGCCGGCGGACCAATCGGGAAACCGCGTGCCCGTCAGTCTCTCGTCAAATGTGACGGAAGAAGCCGTCAGCACGAATCCCGCCTCCCGATAGAAGCTGATGACGGACGCGCCGCGGCATATCCGGAATTGCTCGCGCAACTGGCCCAGTCCGTCAAACCGACCGCTGATCGCGACGTTGACGTCCAGGTTCAAATACGTGCGTATTAGCCTAACGATATGGGAAGCAAGCTGCAAGCTGTCCGCGCCTTCCTCGGTCCAAGTCGTATCATACAGCAGGGCGGCATAGTGTCCGTCGCCAAAGTCGACCAGTTCCATGTCGGTCGCGTTCGACGCGATCTCTTTGATAATATTGATGACGGAGAAGTGCAGCAGCTTTCTGTTCTTCAGCTTGCCGGTCGCCAGCGTTTCCTTGTATCTGCAGATGGAGACGTAAAACAGATGCCCCTCCAGCCGGTCGAGCGGAATGGAGTATCGCTCCGCCTCGCGGATGGAGTCCTTTAATCCGCCGTCGTCCTCCAGAAGAAGCTCCTTCCAGGCGGCATTGCGCTTCTCGAGTTGCGTTTCGGTCAACTCGTGCTGAAGGCGCTGGCGATGCTCACGGTCCTTGCGGTCCCGGGACAGCAGCTCGCCCGCCTTGCCGATTGCCTGGAGTAGATCGTCGGGCTTCAAAGTCAGCTTAAGCAGGTAGTCTACGGCGCCGATCTTCATCGCCTCCCGGACAAGCTCGTAATCGCCATGGTTGCTGAGCACGACGCTTCGTCCGGCGAAGCCGCGTTCCGCCAAGGCGTGCAGCAGCTCGATGCCGTTCATGTTCGGCATCTTGAGATCGGTAATGACGATATCGATCGGGGAGGCGTCGATTAATTGAAGCGCTTGCTTGCCGTCGGCGGCGGTGTCGACCAACTCCAAGCCGTTTTCTTCCCAGGAGATCATGGTGCGCATGGCAACCCGGATTGTCCGTTCATCGTCGACGATAATAACGCGCAGCATCGCCTTCCCTCCTTCGTTCTATGTTGCGGATATAGAACCAATTCGAGCGAAGAGTGCCTTTATCCTTTATCCTTTAACCGCGCCTACCGTTATGCCGGATACGATTTTACCCGAGATAAAGATGTACAGTACGAATGTCGGAACGAATACGACCATCGAAGCGGCAAAGATGCCGGCGTAGTTGCCGGAATTGGTAAAACCCTGAACGATGGATTGCAGCGCCAGCGCCAACGTGTGCGTCTTTGGGTTGTTGGCGAAGATCAGCGCGAAAATATAGTCGTTCCAGATGGCGATGAAGTTGAAGATCGATACCGTGATGAGGCCCGGTTGGGCGACGGGGAGCATCACTTTGACGAACGACTTAACCGGACCGCAGCCGTCGATGGCGGCTGACTCCTCCAGCTCCTTCGGGATGGAGGAGAAGAAGCCCGACAACAGGAAAACGCTGAACGGCACGTTGGTGCAAATATAGATCAGCACAAGCGTCAGGAGGGAGCCCGTCAGCTTTAGCTGAACGAACATGGTGAACAACGGAATCGTGATGAGCAGCGCCGGGATGGACAGGGCGGACAAAAACATCGTCTCCACCAGTCTTCGGCCCCGGAAGCGGACTCTGCCCAAGATGTAGGCGGCAGGCGCGGCCACGACGAGGACGCCGATGCAGGCGCTCACCGTGTAGATAACGCTGTTGAGGAAATAACGGCCCATGTTCATGTCCTTAAACAGTACGAGATAATTGGAGACATGCAGGCCGCTCTCGAACAGTTCATTCGTGAAGATGCCTCTTGTCGTGCTAAACGACGCCAGGATGGCGAAGCCGAACAGGACGATCGTGAACATCAGCCAGAGATAAAGCGGGACGTAACGGATTTTATTAGCCATGGCGAAGTCCTCCGGTTAATATTCGAGACGCTCTTGGCGCCGGAACAAGAAGTTGATGATGGCCGAGATGACAAGAATAGACACCGTAATAATAACGCCGACGGTTGCTCCCGCCCCTACGTTAAAGGCAGACTCCTGATAGACGCTCGACTTGGCGCCGAACACCTTGATGTACATGTAGTAGCCGGGCGTCATCGTCTCGGGACTTTCCTGCCCGAACGTGGCGGACCAGACGAAGAAGTTGATCGCCGTAATCGTCCAGAGCACCAGGGTCATGCGGAAAACATCCTGCAGGAGCGGCAGCGTGATGCGGAAGAACTTGGTCAATGGACCGGCTCCCTCCAGCAGCGCCGCCTCGTAGAAGTCATGCGGGATACGTTCCATGCCCGCGTTCAGCAGCAGCATAAAGTAGCCGATGGAGCCGAAGCAATAAGCGATCAGCATGGACATAAACAGGTGGTCGTCGCTCGTCCATTGCAGATCGGCGAGGCCGTCCAGTCCGAGGAAGCGGAAGACGGTCGTCAGGAAGCCGTAGCTGGAATTGAAAATGTAATGCAGCCAAACGACGCTAAGCACGACCGGTGTGACGGTGTTGGGCAAATAGACGAGCGATCGCCAAAAGCTTTTGCCCTTGACGCCGGACGAGAGAATGGCAGCGAAGAGAAAAGCGAAAACCATGACGATGATGCCGCCGATCAGCCATATTTTGAACACGTTCCAGGCCGAATCGATGAAATAGGAGTTGTGGAGCAATTGCCAGTAGTTGTCGAAGCCGATAAACGACCAGTCCGACATACGGCTCGCGATGTTCGGAATTTCGAAGAAGCTCATGAGCAGCGCGCGAACGGTCGGATATAGGAAGATGCAGAGGTACAGCACGACCGCCGGCAGCAGAAATAAGGCAATGGTCGATCTGGTGATGCGCATGTCGTTTCCCTCCTGGGTGTAGAATGGGGCCGAAGACGACCTGTATGCAGCAACTCTCGCGAATTGCTGCACATAGTCGGCACTGCCCCCGGATTAGCCCGCGCTATGGAATTTCTTCGCCTCGGCGCTCATCTTGGCGACGTACTCTTCGGCGGTCATCTTGCCCGAGACAAGCTCCATAAAGACGGGAATGATCGTGCTCATGGCAAGGTCGGCGTTATTATTGATGCCGGCTCCCCATGGCTGATTCAACTCCGCGCGATCCATGGCCGCGCTGGCTTCCGCGAGCGCGGCCGGCCACTCTGTGTCGACCGTGGCGGGAATCGCCTGCGCTTGCTGGACCATGCCTTCTTGAGCGGTTTTGCCGATCAAATATTTGACCAGCTCCATCGCCGCCTCTTTGTTTCCGCTTTTTTTGTTCAACATTAACGCCTGAGCGCCGAAGGTCAGCTCCTTATGGCCGCCCTTGCCGTTGCCGTTAGGGATTGTAGGGAATTGGAACGCCCCCCACTTGAAGTCCGGGCCGGCAGTCGCGGACACTTCGTTCGGCAGCCAGGTGCCGTTGAGATAGGCGGCGGATTGTCCAAGCACCAGATCTTGCTGACCGGCCGGGTACTTGCTGCCGGCGATCTTCTTGGAGAAGTAACCTTTCTCGCGCATCGTTACAATGTCGTTCGCAAACTGGAGAACGATGGGATCCTTCCACATGTCGCCGGTTTTGTCGTTAACGAGCTGATCGACCCATTCGTGGCCCATCGCGCTGCTGAGGTAACCGCCGATAAACAGGTCGCGGTATGCATCGTCAAAGGTGATGGGATCGACGCCGGATTGTTTGATTTTTTCATTCGCGCTCATAAATTCATCCCAGGTCGTCGGAGGCGTAGTTACTCCGGCTTTCTCGAACACTTCTTTGTTGTAGAAGAACAGCACCGCGAAAGGCTGCTGCGGCAGGGCGTAGAAACCTTCCTCGAGACCCGCCGCGACCGACAACGACTTGGTCCAGCTCATGAGGCTCGGCAGCAAGGATTGCTCCACCGTTTTGCCGTCCATGCCGATCGATGGCTGGCCCAAATATTCGTCCAGCTTAAGCAAGTGGTCCTTGAGGCTGCTTATGGCGTTGGCGGGATCCCCTTCGAAAATATCGATTGCTTCGCCGCCGTCCAGCGCCGGCTTAATCAGCTTATTGATTTCGCGCCCCGTAAATTTGACGTTGACCTTTACGTCTGGATTTGCCGTCTCAAATGCCTTGACTGCCGTTTGGATGACTTTGGCCTGCGGCTCCGTGTCGCTCCACATGGACCAGAACACGACATCTCCGGACAGCTTGGACCCTCCATTGTCCGTATTCTCAGTTGGGGCCGGGCTAGGGTCCGCACCCGCGGGGGAAGGGCTGACGTTGTTGTTCGTTCCTGCATTGTTGCCGGAGCATGCGGCGAGCGTAAGGGCCGCGGCCAGCGTTAGCGATGCGATTGCCGTTTTTTTCATGGGTGACTCCTCCTTTTGTCGTAAGTATATCGCCCGCCGCCGCAGTCGGTACATGCACGATCTTGAACAGTACCTTGACGATCTTGAACAGATTGCATAAAAAAGACGCCAACAAGTTGGCGCCGGTTCGGCGATGCGAAGTTACTTCACTTTGTCCAACAAATCCCTGAGCCTGGCGAACGTCTTCTCGACGTGGTCGATCCACTGGTCGACCGACATGTCTCCTTTCATCACCGTGTTGATCGGGTTAAACACCTCGTCGTTGATGCTAAAAGGCGTCGGCGGCGTCACCCTCCATTCGAATAGAAACGGCTGGACGCCGCGCTCGAACACCGTCGCGGAGTCGTACACGGAGGCGGGCAGCGAGTCCTTGGCGAGCTCGGCTCCGCTCCGCACGGCGATGACGCCAGTCGATTTCTCGGCGTTTAGCCGAATGATGTCGTCCCGATACTGATATTTGATAAACTCCATCGCGAGCTCCTTGTTTTTGGCTTTCTCCGGAATAAACATCGCTTCGAAGCTGATCCGGGCAAATTGCGGGTCGTCCGGCTCGAAGGTCGGCGTGAGCAGGAAGCCGAATTCGAATCCCTCCGCGCGGGAAATATCCTTCATTTCGCCCTCCAGCCAGCTGCCGTTCGGGATAAACAGCGCTTTGTTTTTCAGAAATTCGGACTGCGCCTGAGTATGGTTAAGGGCGACAGTGCCTGGCATCAGCGCGCCAGTGTCGGCCATCTTCTCGAAGAGCTCGAGGACGCGCTTGACCTCCGGCGTGCCGAAGGAGCCTTTCTCGTAGTTCATAATGGCTTCGATCCCCGCAACCCCGCTCTCCGACGCGATGGAGGACCAGAGCATGGAGCCGATGTACCCCGGGTAGACGCCCGGATAAGTGAACAAGGCGATGCCTTCGGTGCTCGCCGCCTCGCCCAGCGCCCAGAATTCATCCCAGGTGCGGGGAGGCGACCACCCCTTTTCCTTAAAGAGAGCTTTGTTGTACCATAATCCCTCGGTCGTCACATAGTTGGGGGCCATATAAACTTTTCCATCCCCATAGGGCCTGGCGTAATCCAGAATGCCGTCCATCATGATCCCTTTAAGCGGCACGTCTTGTCCAAGCGCGGGGCTGTCGAACAGTCCCGTCAAATCCATGAACGATCGGCTGCCGATCATGCTCCGCACCATGTTGGTGCTCTCCGTAAACGGCGCGTACAGGAAGTCGGGGGGATTGCCGGCGATGTTCATCGGCTTGATGACGTCCATGATTTTGGGGTTGGCGATAATATTGACCCGCACGCCGGGATAGTCGGCTTCGAACCGCTTTACGACCTCCTCCCAATAGGATTTGCCGTAAGCGCCTTCAAATACCGCTATGGTCAACGCCTTGTTCGAGAAGCCGGTCGAGGCATTTTTGACGGTTTCGGGAGCAGGTTCATGAGAGACTCCCAGCTTGCAGGCTGTCAATGTTACTAAGAAAAAAACACAGAACAGGCCGATCGATATTTTCCGTATCACGACGCATGACCTCCAGTATGGGATGATTGACGGTTCTGCCATTTACTTGTACTATAAGGCCATTCCCGCGAATCGCGCAACGGGAGAGTGAGGAACCGAGAGTCTGGATGAGAGTCTGGCCGGAAGGATGAGCGGCATGCGATGGGTAAGTGGATGGTACAGACTGCTTAGGAATACAAAAATCAAATCGAGGCTTATCTTTGCGCTGCTTTTGCTGACGACGGTACCGATCCTGTTGTCCGGCATCTACTCCTATCTCAAAACCAGCGAAGCGATCGAATCGAAGATCAGCACCTATTCGGCGGAAATCATGAAGCAACTGCTCAAAAACGTACAGCTCGAAAACCGGAAGTATATCGGGCTCAGCGATTCCATTATGCTTAATGCGCGCGTCCAGCAATACGCGACGTCGTACGAGTCGCTCGACGAATTCGCCAAACGCGACATGAACGTCTACATCAATACATTGCTCAGCGATCAATTGGAGCTGCTCCAAAATATTAAAAACGTGCGGATCGTCTCCACAAAGGAGACCGTCATTTACGATATGGGCTACAGCTCCATCGGAGAAGCCGAATTCGCAAGGCTTGCCACGCTAATCGACCAAGCGGACGGAAGCGATCAGTGGTCCTACGTATCGACGGAGCAGGGCGAGCCCTGCCTTGTCATCGCCCGCAAAATCAATTCGCTCGAAGATTGGAACAAGCCGCTTGGCTATATTTACGTCAGCATCAGCGAACCTTTGTACTCGCAGCAGCTGTACGCGGACGTCGATATGGGAACCGGCACGGATCTGTTTATACTGGACGGCAACGGCAACGTCGTCTCCAGCCGCAACACCGAAATTCTTTTGCACGCTCCCTATCCCGACGCCGAATTGATTCCGCTTATCCGCGAGCATGAGGCGAGAAGCGAAGGCGTGTTCCAAGCCGAGGTTAGCGGCGGAACTCATCTCGTCGCCTATGGATTCGACATCTATTCCGGCTGGTATCTGGTGAGCACGATCCCTGACGCTTATTTGAATTTGGAAACCCGCAGCATTCAGCGGAACATTCTCTTGCTCAGCGGCGTGCTTGTCGTCGTGTCGTTAACCTTTGCGCTTCTGATATCCAATTCCATCTATCGGCCGCTGACTGCGCTCGTAGAGCAGACTTCGCGGATCATCAGAGGCAATTTAAATACGTCTATCTCCGACCCCGGCAAGGACGAAATCGGTTATTTGTCGGATAAATTCAACGTTATGGTGGATACCGTCAATGGGCTTCTGGAGCAGACGAAGCTGGAGCAGCAGCAGAAGCGAGAGGTCGAGCTGCAGATGCTGCAGGCGCAGATTAACCCGCACTTTCTGTTCAACACGCTGAATTCGTTGAAATGGACGGCTCAGCTCAGCCAGGCGGAGAGCGTCAGCATCGGGTTAAGCGCGCTTGCGGAGCTGCTTAGAAACACGATCGTCGATAAAAAGGAATACGTCACGATCCAGGAAGAACTCCGCAATATTGACAATTACGTCGAAATCCAAAAAATCCGCTACGGCTCGACCTTTGACGTCGCAGTGGAGGTCGAAGCGGGCGTGGAGACCTGCCTGGCGCCGAAGTTTATTCTTCAGCCCATAGTAGAGAATGCGATCATTCACGCCCAAGACGGCATCGATTACGACTTGCTCATTACGATCAGGTGCCAGTCGGAGGACGAGCTGCTTCGCATCACGGTCGCGGATAACGGCAAAGGCATGGCGCAGCATACCGTCGAGCATTTGCTTCAGGGGAGGGAGTCGTCGCCCGAAGGCAGGTTGTCCAACATCGGCATCTCCAACGTAAACGAGCGCATCCGTTACAGCTTCGGCAACGAATACGGCTTGCGGATCGAAAGCGCGGCGGGGGAAGGAACAACGGTAACTTTAACGATGCCCAAGATGGAGGCCGCGACCAAATTTTAATTTACTGACAGCATGACCCATCTTCGTTTGCCGTCCCACTCCAGATTGAAACCAAACGATTCGACTATAAATCGAATAGGAACCATCGTGTACCCATCCTCAATGTAAGGTTTAGCATCCATTTTCTGTTTCTTGCCATCTACGAGCATTTCATTGGAATCGATGGTTAAAATGATTTCCGAACCCTTATAGCTCATAGCGACCTGTCTGGTCTTTCCATCCCATATAAATTCAGCGCCGATCCACTCCAATAAGGCACGCAGCGGGACCATAACTCTTCCCTTATTCTGAATCGGACGAACCGGGAACATTTGAACCTCCTGATTGATGAACACCTTTGGCGACGTATAGGGGTTATCCGGATACACCGAATTTCCTACTGCTTTAAATTTTTCAATAAATTGTTTCGATCGTTCGTTTAAGAGTAAAGTATTCGCGCCGTAAATCACTTTTAATGTGCTCATCGTTTCCAGAGGTGAAAGATCTGTTATATCCGTATTGGATATCTCGACACTTAAAAACTTTAGTTGCTGTACAGGTGTCAGGTCCTTCACTTTATTGTTGGTAACGTTAAGCGTAAGCAATGCATCGAGATGTCCGAACGGGGATAAATCCGTGAACAGGTTCCCGTCTGCATTCAAATATTCGAGTTCGGTCATGTCCTGCAATCCGCTAAAATCCGCAATAAAATTATCGCTCAAGTCCAGACTCACCAGCTTCGTCAAAGCGTTTAACGGCTTCGGATCAGCTACAAAATTTACCGACAGGTCCAACGTTTTAAGAGCCGTCATGGATTGCAACGATGTTACATCGGTTATTTTATTCATGGATAAGTCCAGGTGAGCAACATGGTTTAGCTCCCGTAACGGGCTAAGATCCGATATTTTATTGTCGTACAAGGAAATGTTCTGTAGTTGGCGAAGTCCCGAGAGCGGACTCAGATCGCTGACATCCCCGTTCATAATACGAAGCTCTCTTAAATTGACGGCGTACTCCAGTCCTTTCAAGCTCGTAACCCTGTACCCTGCCACCGAGCGCAGGCTTGCCATATCTTCCTGGGTGAGTTCGCCTTCGGGCTTTTGCAAAGCCATTCTTACGATCCTTTCGAGGCTTGCGCTTTCGAGTTGCACCCCTGACTTCTCAGCATGAATTTCGGTCTCAGCGGCAAACAGAAAGCATAAACAAACGATCATAAGTACCTTCGCAAGCCGTACAAACCGACTTTTACCTAAGCAAACCATCCGATAACCACCTTCGAATCAATTTATATAATCAGACTAGAGGTATTGGGAAAATGTTGCAAGCCTACATTGGAGTGGCGCAGATAGGGTAACACTTCCGCTTCACCCATAATATGATGAGTCTAGAAATACAAAGAGGTGAGCCAATGGCAGTCGTAAAAGCCAGGAAACAGGATATTGATATGTTGGCAAGGTTGCTCCGCGCCGAAGCCGAGACCGAAGGCGAGATGGGCATGCTCCTTGTTGGAAATGTTGGTATTAACCGAATAAGAGCGAATTGCTCCGATTTTAAAGAAATCCGGACAATTCCACAAATGATCAACCAGCCTCATGCATTCGAAGCCTTGCAACATGGTATGTACTATCAAGGCGCAAGAGATAGGGAACGCCGTCTGGCGCAACGGTCTGTAAATGGGGAACGGAATTGGCCGGGTAAATTCTCCCTATGGTATTTCCGTCCAGGAACGTTCGAAAATCCCGGCCCATGTCCGCCAACCTGGTATAATCAGCCGTTAGCAGGACGATGGAAGAAGCACTGCTTTTATGAGCCCACCGCGGAAGAATGCGAAAATGTATATAATACGTTTTAATCAAAAGAGCCGAAGCGAATCTAATGATTCCCTTCGGCTCTTTTGTATGGATAAAATCTAAGCTTCTTATTGCTGCTCTGCCGAATAAATCGTGCGGCCAGCCGCCCAAGTATGCGTAACGTTGAGCGAAGAGTCGAGCAGCACCAGATCGGCTTGCTTGCCTGCGGCAATGGAACCGGTGCGGTCGTAGATGCCGAGCTCGCGCGCAGCGTTGCCGCTGGACATGGCGCTGACATCATTCAGACTGAGTCCGAAGCCGCCGTTTAGCATAAAGCGGAACGCAGCTATCATCGTCAGTGAGCTTCCCGCGAGCGCGCCGCCTTCGATAAGGCGGGCCGTTCCACCCTGCACGGCAACGGCCAGGCCGCCAAGCTCGTATTCGCCGTCCGGCATGCCCGCCGCTTCGATCGCGTCCGTGATCAGGATGACGCGATTTTTTGGCTTGGCCGCCAGCATGAGCTTGATGGCCGCGGGATGAACATGCTCGCCGTCGGCAATAAGCTCAGCGTGGATACGATCATCCGTCAACACGGCTCCAAGCGTTCCCGGCTGGCGATGATGCAGACCCCGCATTGCATTGTAGGTATGCACCGCGTGCGAGAGACCGGCGTTTGCCGCGCCGATGACATCGTCATACAGCGCATCCGTATGTCCCGCCGATGCAATAATCCCTTGACTTGCCAGCCAGGCGATGGCCTCGCGCGATCCGTCTTTTTCCGGGGCAAGCGTCACCAGCTTGACGAGACCCGGATAACGTTCCGACCATTCCTGCAGCCAAGGCAACTGCGGATCTCGAATGAAGGCGGGGTTCTGAGCGCCAGGCCACTTCTCGCTTATAAACGGTCCTTCGAGATGGACGCCGATCAGAGGGGTATGGGCCATGCCGTGCAATCTGTATTCCGCTACGGCCTCCAGAACGGCGTCGATTGCTTCCTTGCTTGCGGTCATGGTCGTTGCGAGCATGCCGGTCGTGCCATGTCTTGCGTGGAAGGCGGTAATTTTGTCGAAGCTTTCGCGGCTGGCATACATAAAGTCGCCGCCAAATCCGCCGTGAACGTGAAGATCGATGAATCCCGGAAGAAGTATGCCTCCGCCGCCGTCGATTACGTTCCAGCCCTCGCGTCCCGCAAGGCCATCCGACTCTCTGCCGATGGCAGCGATCTCTCCGTTCTCTACGGCAAGATAACCTTCCGTCACTTCGTCCTCCAGCACGATTGTCACATGATTAATGATGAAACGTTCGTCTGCGGTCGTCATCTATACCAGCATCCTTCCTGCTTCCCGATCCAGCAGCACGATTACGCGCGGATGAGTCTGCAGCAAGGAGGCGGGCACTTGCGTCGTAACGGGGCCCGTTAATGCCTCCTTGACGATGCTTGCCTTCTCCGCGCCGCGAACAACCAGCAGAATCGTATTCGCCTTCAATATGGAACCAACGCCCATTGTAAACGCAGCGGCAGGCACTTCGTCCATGGAAGCGAAAAAGCGCGCATTGGCTTCGCGCGTCTCGTTCTTTAGCTTCACGACATGCGTGCCGGCGGACAAAGCCGAGTCGGGCTCGTTAAATCCAATATGCCCGTTATGGCCGAGACCGAGCAGTTGAATATCGGCATGGCGTTCTTCGAGCATAGCTTCGTAACGCGCGCACTCCGCTTGCGGATCGCTCGCCATGCCGTTCGGCAGATGGGTGCGCTCCGGCGAAATATCAATGTGGGAGAAGAGATGTTGATTCATATAATAAGCGTAGCTTTGATCGTTGTCCGGAGTGAGGCCGACGTACTCGTCCAGATTATACGTCGTTACTCCGCCGAAGCTTACGTTTTGTTGTTTGGCTTGTTCTACTATTTTGGCATAAATGCCGACAGGTGTCGATCCCGTCGCCAATCCCAGTACGGCATCAGGCTTGGACTTAATCAAATCGATAAACAGGTCGGCGGCGAACCGGTCCAATTGCTCCGAGGTGTCGAAAACATGAATCTTCATATGAAATATCCCTCCAGCTCAAGATGTTGTTCTGTTTAATCTACTAATTTAAGTGTATATGATTCTAAAGAATAACACAACGAAAATGATTGCATGAAACAAATAAATGATTGAAAAAATCAAAATAATAGAATTGAAGGACTTCATTGTCGAAGAACAGTGATCACCCTCAGGAGCATGCGAGGACAAATTATGTTATGCTAAAACGAAAGCGCGGACTGTGCTGTCCAGGCGCAAAAATCGTGAAATCGCGATTAACAGGGGGAAAGCATCGTGACGGATCAACAACGGGGCGGTCAAGACGCGACTTCGGCACGCAAGGGAGAACACATCCGAATTTGCCTGCAGGAAGACGTGAGCGGAATGGGCGTGCGGACGGGCTTCGAGAATTACCGCTTCCGTCATAACGCGCTGCCGGAACTGAGATTGGATGACATCCGATTGGAAACGGAGCTGTTCGGCGTGCCGCTTCGCGCGCCGCTGCTTGTCAGCTCCATGACCGGAGGCAGTGACGCAACGGGGGCCATCAATCGGCGATTGGCCATGGCAGCCGAGGCGCGCGGCTGGGCGATAGGACTCGGCTCCATGCGCGCCGCCATTGAGAAGGAGGAGCTTGCGGCGACATTCCGCATTCGCTCCGAAGCGCCTACGGTGCCGATCATCGCGAACTTGGGAGCGGTTCAGCTCAATTACGGCTTCGGTGCGGAAGCATGCCGCAGGGCGGTGGATATGGCGGAAGCCAATGCGCTAGTGCTGCATCTTAACAGCATGCAGGAGGTGTTCCAGCCGGAGGGAAACACGGATTTCCGAGGATTGCTGGTTAAGATCGAAGAGGTTTGCCGGACGCTGCCGGTGCCTGTAGGCGTAAAGGAAGTCGGCTGGGGCATCGACGGGACGACGGCCCTTAGACTTAAGGACGCCGGCATAACGTTTATCGACGCGGCAGGCGCAGGAGGCACTTCCTGGAGTCAGGTCGAAAAATATCGGAGCAAGGATGACATGAAACGTCAAGCCGCGGAAGCTTTTGCCGACTGGGGCATCCCAACGGCAGATTCCGTCGCAGAGGTTAGAACCGTGCTTCCGGATGTCACGCTAATCGCGAGCGGCGGACTTTTTAACGGCGTTGACGCGGCCAAGGCCATCGCGCTGGGAGCCGACCTCGCGGGCTTCGGCCGGGCCTTGCTGCCTCAAGCGGCTAGCAAAGCGGGAGAGCACCCCGTGGAGGGGCTGATCTCTCAATTTGGACGGATCGAATTCGAGCTAAGAGCCGCCATGTTCGGTATTGGAGCAGCCAGCCTGGAGGAACTGAGGCAGACGGACCGTCTCGTCCGCTCCGGCAATAATTAACAATGGCAGGGAGAACAAATATGACAGACATCGATACCATAACGGAATTGCCGGATGGCTGGAAACGCGTGAAGGTTCCGCTTCCCTTCTCCTTGAAATGGGTCAACAGCTACATTGTGCCGGAAGGAACAAGCTATACGATCATCGATCCGGGATTGCGAACGGAACAATCGGAACGCGTTTGGGAAGAAGCGCTGCAGGCATGTGGAATAGGATGGGAGCAGATCGCCCGGATCGTCCTGACGCATCAGCATCCGGATCATTACGGATTAGCGGGAACGATCCAGGAGAAGAGCGGCGCGCCAGTCCTAATGACGGAACGTTCTCATCGATATGCAAGGCGTTTGTGGGGAGGAAGCAGCGAGTATGCCGAAGCGCTATCCGCCCTGTTCCTCTCGCACGGCATGCCGGGAGAACTCATGCAGAGCATCGCGCTCAATTTGGAAAGCTTCGTCGAGAAAGTATCTCCACAGCCCGGAGTCACCTATATCGAAGCAGGTGGCCAACTGACACTGGGGAAAAGGGATTGGCTGCTGATTGACGCTCCCGGACATGCGTATGGAGCCCTGTGCTTGTACGATCAAACGAAACGTTGGATGATATGCGGCGATCAAGTGCTGCCGCAAATAACGCCCAACGTAAGTGTCGTCCCGGGAGAGGAAGCCGATCCGCTCGCGGATTTCCTGGAAAGTTTGGCGCATCTCGAGCAGTACGACGTTGAGCTGGCTTTGCCGGGCCACCGCGATCCATTCGCCGGTTTTCGAAAACGAATTGTGGAATTGCAGAGCTTCCACCAGCGCAGGCTTTCCGAGATGAGAAATCGTCTGGCACGGCAGCCATTGACGGCCTTTGAGCTGTGCGAAGACTTGTTCGGGGCGCGATTGCGGGATAACCCGCACAATCTGCGCTTTGCCATGGCCGAGACGCTAGCGCATTTATTCCACATGGAGAACAGAGGTCTCGTCAGCTCCCGCTCAAAGAGCTGTGTTTTCTTATATGATAGCGAATCCCCGGAGGCGGGCTAACGTGTTCGCGAGTTTCTACCGCAAGCGCATTCGGAACAGTTTATTCGGCAAATGGATTCTGTTATTCGCTTTGATCGCGGTCGTCTCCATCTTGACGCTGGCATACGGAGCTTATTCTTACATGTCCCAATCCGTCGTGGAGGAAGTGCTGGATAACCAGAAGAAAACGATGGATGCCGTTGGCGAAGAGATGACCAGAACGTATGAGGCCGCTCAAGCTGCCGTAGAGAATTTGTACCGGGACCAGGTGCTTGCCGATCATGCGTCGTTCCTGCTGCAGCATTCCTTTGACGAATATATCCGGCATAAGCTCGACAGCTTCTACGAACAGAGCGGAAAGGGCGTCAACGTGCTGACGTATTTCGATAATTGGATCGACGATCATCCCAGCGCCGAGCATTTGCTGCTGTACAGCACGGATCGGCAATTTCTCTATGCGTTCAAGCAGCAAGGGCAATCCAGGCTGATCGCAGCCCATGCCGCCCGTTCCTACATCCCCGACGCGATGTCGCTGGACGCGCAGCCCGTCGGTCCCCCCAATGCCTGGCTTCTCAAGGAGCTGGGATTAAGCGCCCGCGCAAGCGGTCTGATCTCCTTCAGAGTTCCAATCAGTGATAAAAATACTTACAAAAACATCGGGCAACTGCTTGTATTCTATCGGAACGACGCCATCGAACGCACCGTGCGACGAATAGGGGGAGAACAGAAGGGCTCCATCCTCGTGTTGTCCGCAGAAGGGTTCGTCTTGTATGACTCCTCCGGCAAATACGTCGGAGCAAGGCATCCTGACGCGGATATTCTGCAATCGCTGGATGCGGAAGAGAAGCTGAAGGAGCGGGCTTACGTCAATAAACTGACGAACAGCCAAGCCGGTTACACCGTCGTCGGCATTGCTCCAAAAGCGGAGGTGTCGGAAGCGTACGGCGGATTCCGGCTCGTGATCCTGCTGGCGGCCGCCTTGAGCATCGTCTTCGTCGTATTGCTGCCCGGCGCGCTGGTTGTCAATTATGCGAAACGGACGGGCAACATCATCCGCTTTATGCGCAAGGTGGAGCAAGGGGAGCTGACGCCGCGTATTCCGGATGAGAAAGATGATGAGCTTGGACAAATTGCCCGGAGCTTCAACGAGATGCTGGACGAGCTGTCCCGTTACATTGATCGGGTTTACAAGGCCGAGATCCGCCAGAAACGGACGGAATTCGCGGCGCTTCAAGCCAGGGTGAATCCGCATTTTCTATACAATACGCTGGAGGTCATCCGGATGAGAGCCTTGTCCCAGGGGGCCGATGACGTGGCGGAGATGATTTACAGCTTATCCGCGCTGTTTCGCGGCGTTGTCCGGGACAAGACCGTGTACACCGTCAAGGACGAGATCGAAATGTGCCGTTTGTATTTGGAACTGTTCCGGATACGATATAAGGACAAATTCGCCTATGAAATCAAGGTGAAGCCGGGGACTGGAAGCGCGGAGACAGTGAAGCTTCTGCTGCAACCCGTCATCGAGAACTACATCGTGCATGGCATGCGGCACGACAGCTTCGATAATTTGATCGAGATCGAAGCCTATACGGACCAAGAGAACGTTGTCATTGAAGTGCGCGATAACGGCACGGGGATACCGGAAGATAAACTGAAAGCCATCGAATCGTATCAGAATCAGAGAGAAGAAGAGAGCGAAGGAGGTTCGTTCGGTCTTCGGAGCGTGCGGGAGCGCATTCTGTTGATGTACGGAGAGGAAGGCGGGCTGACGGTTGCTAACCGGTCCGAGGGAGGCGCGCGCGTAACGCTCGCATTCCCTTTCAGGAAAGGAGAGCAAGGGCTGCATGTATAAAGTATTCCTGACAGATGACGAACCTTTTATTTTGGAGGGTCTTCGCGACGCTCTGGATTGGTCCAGTTTCGAGCTGGAAATCGTAGGGACGGCGGAGAACGGACGGAGCGCGCTGGAAAAGCTTCGCGAGATGCGCGCGGATATTCTCATCACCGATATTTCCATGCCGGTGATGAACGGTCTGGAGCTTATTCGCGAAGCCAGATCCATCTATCGCGATTTGCACGTCATTATTTTGAGCGGGTTCAATGATTTCGATTATTTAAAGCAAGGGATGAGACTCGGGATCGAAAATTATTTGCTGAAGCCCATTAATCTTCACGAGCTAAAGGCAACGCTGGAAGGGATCATCGAGAAGCTGGACAGTCGAATCAAAGGTTCGCAGGACTGGCTGCAGGAAGATATCGGAGTGCTGCGCGACAATATCGTGAACCGTTGGCTGCGCGGCGAGATCGGTCCGGGCGAGCTGCATGAACGCGCCGAGATGCTTGGCTTGGACCTCGACAAGGAATGGATTCAGGTTGCCCTGGGAGAGGGAAGCTTCCATAAGGAGGACTTGCGTCTGGAACTCCATCGTCTCGCGGAGCGGGATGGCTTAGGCATTCCCTTTACCGACAGAGATGGAACGGCGGGCGTCGTCATGTTTCCTGAGCATCCGGAACAAGGCGAGAAGATCGTTCGGGAGCTGCTGGATCTGCTTCACTCGGCGCTGCCCGGCGAGGATATAAGAATCTCCATCGGCGATGTCGTATCGGGAGAAGAGCGAGCCGGGCATAGCTACGAGCAAGCGAAGAAGGCGATGGAATTCGCGTTTATCCATCCTAAGCTGGAGCTGCTGGAGTATGTTTCGCTGGCAAACCATTTGCTGTCGGCGGATCAGTCGTTGTCGCTGGATTGGAGCGGTTACGCCAAGCTGCTTGCCGCAAAGGAGACGGACCGGATGCATGCGAAGATCGACGAAGATTTCGCCAGGCTGGCCGAAGCCCCCGGCATGACGCCGGCACGGCTCCAGAACGCGGCTTTGGAGCTGATCCTGCATTTGAAGCTGGAGCTTGGCGCCATCAAAAAAACGACGGAAACGGAGCTTATACGCGAAGATACGGCGAGGAGAGTGATGGGAGCGGAGACGCTGGGAGCCATGACGGCGATCGTCAAGGAGATCGGGGAGATTGCGGTAGATTCGCTTGTCAGCGACACCAAAAGTCCCGTCATCGGACAGATTCTGGCCAAAATTCATGAGAATTGCGCGGAAGAGCTGTCGCTGAAGTCGCTAAGCGCCAAATACAACATCCATCCCGTCTACCTCGGACGGCTGTTCCAGAAGGAGACGGGCGACAGCTTCTCGGAATACTTGAACCGCTTCCGGATCGAACGGGCCAAGGAGCTGCTGGGCAATCCCGCCCTCAAAGTAAACGAAATCGCCCGAATGGTGGGGTATTGGGAGATGGGCTACTTCTACAAGCAATTTAAAAAGCATGTCGGCGTTTCGCCGACGGATTACAAATCATTGCTCCAGGCTTAACGGCTTGGAGTTTTTTTTGTAGTCGGCAAAGCATTCTTCGCTTTTTAAAGACATGTTTTTGCAATAGCCAAGTTTATTTTGGAGATGATAGGTTTAATAAGTCGCCTATTTGTAACTGTTTTCATGCGGTACTGTTGTAGTAGGCCATCCGGCCGGACAAGATAGACATATTCAAGGGAGGAAATGACGAAAATGGGGAACTTGAAAAAGAGAATGCTTCCGATGACCGCGGTTGTGCTTGCGACTTCGCTCGTGCTTGGAGCATGCGGCAAATCCGAGGGAAATGAAAGCGCTAGCGGATCTGAAAAGCCGGTGGAGCTGATCTGGTACACGATCGGAACGCCGCAGAAGGACGTTAACCGCGTCATGGAGGAAGTTAGCAAATATACGGCGGAGAAAATCGGCGTAACCGTCAAGATGAACATGATCGACTGGGGCGACTACACTCAGAAGCTGCAAGTCATGACGGCATCGGGCGAGCCGATGGACATTATGTTCACGTCCTCGTGGGCGTTCGATTACGTGCAGAATGCGCGTAAAGGCGCATTCCTGGAAATCGGCAGCCTGCTCGACGAATACGGCAAAGGCATCAAAGACACGCTGGACCCGGCCTTCCTCGAGGGCTCCAAGGTCGACGGCAAAAACTACGGCATCCCGGCCAACAAGGAGCTTCCGGCGCAGGAAGTTTGGCGCTTCAACAAAAACCTGCTCGACAAATACAATCTGAGCATGGACGGCGTGTACACGCTCGAGAGCCTGGAGCCGCTTCTGAAAACGATCAAGGACAACGAGCCGGGCACGGCGGCGCTCGCGGTGGACAAAAACTACAAGCCTTACGTGCCGTACGACTTCATCATCGAGAACATGCCGTTCGCGGTGAAGCTCGACACGACCGACTACAAAGTCATTAACATTTTGGAAACGCCGGAGATGAAGCAAGCTCTGACAACGATGCACAAGTACTACAATGCCGGCTTTATTCCGACGGAAGCCGCTACGCTGGATTCCCTGACGGATATGCAAACGACGGGCAAATGGTTCTCGGACAAAGCGACGACGCAGCCTTTCGCCGACAATCTCTGGTCGCAAAGCTACGGCTACCCGGTCGTATCCACGCCTCAGAGCGAATCACTGATCTACAACTGGTCGGTTATGGGCTCCATGCAGGCGATCTCCGCCAACTCCGAATACCCGGAGAAAGCGATGGAGTTCCTGAATCTGCTGAATACCGATCCCGTTCTTCGCAACATGGTGGATTCCGGCATCGAAGGCGTTCACTTCAAAAAAACAGGCGACAACGTGATGGAGAACCTGGACGAGTCCAAAAACTACGACATGCCAACGTTCTCTCTTGGCAACGTCATGCTGACTTACCTGAACCCTACGGACCCTGAAAACAAATGGGAAGAGTTCAAAACCTTCAACGAACAAGGCAAGGAAGCTCCGTTGCTCGGCTTCAACTTCGATCCTTCCAAAGTAACAACCGAGCTGGCGGCAGTATCCAACGTCAAGGAAGAATATTGGTCCGCTCTTATGACGGGCACCGTAAATCCGGACGTACAATTGACGAAGGCGATCGAGAAATTTAAAGCTGCGGGTTTGGATACCGTCTTGGCCGAAATTCAGCGTCAAGTCGACGAGTGGAAAGCGACTCGATAATACGCATAACGAAAAAGCAAGGACGGATGGCAGCATTCGTCCTTCTTTCCGCGTCGGGCGGAGCACATTATGGATGACAAGGAGTGAGTGGACATGGGAGCTATCGGACGCTTCTTCAAGGATTTGAACCGCAACAAGGCCATGCTGCTGATGGTGCTGCCGGCATCGCTCTGGTTTCTGTTTTTCTCGTATTTGCCCATGGCGGGACTCGTCATCGCCTTTAAGCAGTACCGAGTGAGCCGCGACGGCTTCTGGGCGAGCATCGTAAACAGCGACTGGGTAGGTTTTACCAATTTTAAATTTTTGTTCAGCACGAACGACGCTTATATCATTACGAGAAATACGGTGCTGTACAACGTTTTCTTTATCGTAGTCGGGTTGATCCTGTCGGTCGGTCTCGCGATCGTCTTGTCGGAAATCGCGAACAAACGGCTGGCGAAAGTGTATCAAACGGGCATGTTTCTGCCTTATTTCCTGTCGTGGATCATCGTCGGTTACTTTGTGTTCAGCTTCCTGAGCCTTGACCGCGGCGTGTTGAATCAAGTGCTGGCGAACTTCGGGGTCGACCCCATCAACTGGTATTCCGATCCGACCTGGTGGCCGGTCATACTTGTCGTGGTGTTCCTGTGGAAAGCGGTCGGCTACAACAGCGTCGTTTACCTGGCCGCAATTATGGGCATCGACCGGTCGCTCTACGAAGCGGCGATGATCGACGGCGCGAACAAGTGGCAGCAGATACGCAACGTCACCATACCGATGCTGAAGCCGCTGATCATTATTTTGACTTTGCTTGCCATAGGCAAAATCTTCTACGCAGACTTTGGCTTGTTCTACCAAGTGCCTCGCGATTCCGGACCGCTGTATTCCGTGACCAACGTTATCGACACTTACGTCTATCGCGGCCTCAAGGCAACCGGGGAGATCGGCATGAGCACGGCGGCGGGACTTTACCAATCGCTGATCGGCTTTATACTCGTCGTTACATCCAACGCCATCGTACGCCGATTCGACAAGGACAACGCCTTATTCTAAGGGAGAGGAGCAATCGCCGTGATTAAAACCAACAAGAAACCCCGCGACTTCACAAGACTGTCGACAGGGTGGAATATCATCTTCAACTTCATCGCGGGAATCGTTGCTTTCTTGTGCGTATTCCCGTTCCTGTTCGTTACCATCATCTCCTTTACGGATGAAAGCACGCTGGCCATGAACGGCTACAGCGTGTTCCCGGAAAAACTCAGCCTGGAAGCCTACAAATACGTCTTTCAGACCGGCGACCAGTTACTGCGTTCCTATGGCGTCACGATTCTTGTAACCGTCCTGGGCACGCTGATCAGTTTGGTCATTACGACTTTGTTCGCGTATGCGATCTCGCGCAAGTCGTTTAAATATCGCAATTTCTTCGCGTTCTACGCTTTCTTCACGATGCTGTTCAACGGCGGTCTCGTGCCGACTTACATCGTGGCGACGCAGCTGCTGGGCCTCAAAAACTCCATCTGGGCGCTTGTGATGCCGCTGCTCGTCAACGCCTTCTACATCATGATCATGCGAACGTTCTTCGCGACGATGGTGCCCGGAGCCATTATCGAATCCGGCAAAATCGACGGCGCCGGCGAGTTCGGCATTTTCGCCCGGCTCGTACTTCCGCTGTCGCTTCCCGGCATCGCTACGATCGCGCTGTTTAATACGCTGGGCTACTGGAACGACTGGTTCAACGCGCTTCTGTATATCGACGATCCCAATTTAGTGCCGCTGCAGTCGATGCTGATGCGGATCGAGAACAGCATGCAATTTATTTTGCAGAACTCGCAGAACGCCTCCATCAACATGGGCATTCTGCAGGACATGCCGCAGGATACGTCGCGGATGGCGATGGTCGTGCTGGCCACGGGTCCTATCGTATTTGCGTATCCGTTCTTCCAACGTTACTTCATCCAAGGCCTGACCATCGGCGCTGTAAAGGAGTAAGACGGAGCGGCCGATAATTCTATTACCGAATTATAACGACAATTGGAGGATTACGTAGACATGGAACAATTCCGACTTCCGAAAATAAACATGCCGCATCTTCCGCTTCCCGCGGCGGTGCAAGAGGTGCTGGACGAAGCGCGCGAGAAGCTGGCGCACCGTCCGAAGCTGCTGAAGCAATTTCTTAATTGTTTCCCGAACACGCTGGAAACGACGACGAAGCTGCTGGATGACGGCACGACGTTCGTCATTACCGGCGATATCCCGGCTTGCTGGCTGCGCGACTCCGTCGAGCAGGTTATCCATTACGTGCCGCTCGCGGCCAACGATCCGGAGCTTCAGCGCATAATCGGCGGCCTCATCAAGCGCCACGCGCAATACATCGCCGTCGATCCTTACGCCAACGCGTTCAACGAATCGGCGAACGACTGGCATTGGAACGCGACGGATGTCACGGACATGGGGCCATGGGTGTGGGAGCGCAAGTTCGAGCTGGACTCCGCCTGCTTTACGATCCGCCTTGCGTTCGAATATTGGAAGGCGACGGGGCTGACCGACATCTTCGACAGCGGGTTCAAAGCGATGCTCCGCTCGATTTTGGCCATGTGGAAGACGGAGCAGCGCCATGCGGAGCTTTCGCCGTACCGCTTCACCCGCAACAACGGCATTCCGACGGACTCGCTTCGCGGCGACGGCTTGGGCATGCCGGTCAATTACACGGGCATGATCTGGTCGGGCTTCCGTTCCAGCGACGATGCCTGCGACTTCCATTACAACGTGCCGGCCAACATGTTCGCGGTCGTGGCGCTGCGCCAGATGCAGGAATTCGCGGAGTGGGTATTCCGCGACATGGACCTCCTCGCGGAGCTCAAGAGGATGGAAGAGGACGTCGCGCACGGCATTACGTTATACGGCATCTACCGCCATCCGGAATTCGGGCCGATCTACGCTTACGAGACGGACGGATTCGGCAACTACTGCCTCATGGACGACGCGGGCACGCCGGGGTTGATGTCGATCCCGTATTTGGGCTACGTGTCGGCCGATGATCCCATCTACCGGAACACGCGCAGATTCGCGCTGAGCAAAGAGAATCCGTTCTACTTCGAAGGCAAGGCGGCGAAAGGAATCGGAAGCCCGCATACGCCGGACGGCTACATCTGGCATATGGCGTTGTCCATGCAAGGACTAACCGCCGGAACGGCCGAAGAGAAGCTGGCGATGATCGACCTGCTGGAATCGACGGACGCGGACACGGGCTTTATGCACGAAGGTTTCCACTCCGACGATCCTTCCGTGTTCACGCGGAGCTGGTTCGCCTGGTCCAACAGCCTGTTCTCCCAGCTCGTCTACAAGGCGATGAAAGAGGGATTGCTATGACCGGCGTCATCATCTTGTGCGATCCGTCTTTCCCGTCCGCGGGAAGCGCGCCGTCGGCGGAAGCCCTTGCAGCACTTGCCGGGACGGGCAAGATCGTCTCCGCCGGCGAATTGGCCGAGGCGCTGCGCGAGGCACGGCCCGGCGCGTTCGTCAATCTGCATGCGCCTTTCTTCCCGAAAGATGCCTGGGGAGCAATCGCGGCGTTCCTGAAGCGGGGAGGCGGCTTGATCTCCGCCGGGGGAGCTCCCTTTAAGATGCCGGTCCGCCGCAATGACGGCGGGGAGTGGACTGTCGAAGCGGAGCAGACCGCGTACCATCAGGAGCTCGGCATTCACGAGGCTCTGCGCGTGGATTCCGCTTCCGTCGAATCCCTGGTTCCTTCGGAGGATATTCCTCTGTTGGCGGGCAGCGAAGGTTTATTCGACGCCAAGACGGATACTTGGAACCTGGTGCCCCATGTGACGAAGAGCAGCGACCTGCCTCATCAGATGGGCTCCACGGGACCGATGGACGCCCGGATCTATCCGCTGCTTGCAGGCACGAGCGCCGATGGCCGCCGCCGTACCGCGCCGGTCGTCCTGTGGGAGCGTCTGCTCGGCGATTATGCCGGCGGCCGCTGGCTATTCGTCGGCCAGCCGCTTGGCGAAGCCTTCTGGAACGGAAGCGGAAAGGAAGCGTTGGCGAGTTGGATCGCTTTCGTCGCGTCCGGCGTGACGGAATGGTGGCTCAAGCCGGATTACGCCAGCTACGAGCCCGGCGAACGGCCGCTTCTGACGCTGCAGGCGCAGCGCCTAGGCAGGGGACCGGCGTCGTCGGACGGCCCATGGAACGTGGCGATCGCCGTCTGGCGCATCGGCAAGGACGGCAACGGCGAGACGCTCTGGGAAGGTACGGCGTCGCTCGACGTAAGCGAACACTTCAAGCCAATCCGACTGTCATTGCCGATCGAGATCGCGGCGGGTTATTACCGGGTGAACGCGGTCGCAATTTCGGCCGGCGGCGAACGCCGTTCGCTGCGCCAGGGCTTCTGGGGTTTTGATAAGGAGCTGCTGGCGGAAGGCTCGCCGGTGACGGCGGGACGCGACTATTTCCAGCAGGATGGAAGACCTCTCCCTGTCGTGGGCATGACTTACATGACAAGCGACGTCGCCCGCAAATTTCTGACGCTGCCGAACGCCGCCGTCTGGGATCGGGACATGGCGCAGATCCGCGCCGCGGGCATCAACTGGATCCGCACGGGCATCTGGACGGCCTATCGCAATATTATGGAGGTCGACGGACACGCGTCGGAAGCGGCGCTTCGCGCCATCGACGCGTTCCTGATGACGGCCAAGCGCCACGGCCTCCAGGTGACGTTCACGTTTTTCTCCTTCACCCCGGAGACCTGGGAAGGACTGAACCCTTACCTGGATCCCCGCAGCGTGGAGGCCCAAAAGCGGTTTGTCCGCTCCATCGTCGGCCGTCATAAGGATACGGTCGGCGTGGACTGGGATCTCATCAACGAACCTTCCATGTTCGACCCGCCGCGCATCTTCTCGGACGGCCCTCGTTCCGTACGCGACCCGTTCGAGCGGGAAGCCTACTCCGCCTGGCTGCGGGAGAGGCATGGCACCATCGAAACGCTGCAAGAGCGCTGGAACATGACGCCGGGCCAGCTGCCGTCGTTCGAAGCCGCGGCTCCTCCGGAGCCGGAGGAGATCAACTTCGACGTGCAGGACATGCACAAGGCCAAGAAAGGCGGCAAATGGCTGGATTACGTCCTGTTCTCCATGGATATGCACAATGTATGGGCGAGCCGGCTTTACGAAGCGGTCAAGGAAGTTTGTCCGGACCATATGATGACGGTCGGCCAGGACGAGGCGCTCGGCGCGCAGCGGCCGTCGCCGTTTTTCTACGAGGACGCCGCGGATTACACGACCGTGCATTCGTGGTGGCTGAACGACCATCTGCTATGGGACGGGGTGTTCGCCAAGACGGCGAACAAGCCGAATCTGGTCCAGGAGACGGGCATCATGTACGTGGAGACGCCGGACGGCCGGGCGAAACGTTCGGAGGAGGAGCTGCGGTCGATTTTGGAGCGCAAATACGCTTACGCGTTCGCTGCCGGCGGAGCCGGCGCGATCCAGTGGATCTGGAATACGAACTTCTACATGGACAACGCGAACGAGTCGCATATCGGCGCCTTGCGGGCGGACGGCACGGAGAAGCCGGAAGCGGACGTATCCTACGATTTCGGACGTTTTATGGAGGGAATCCGCGATCTGTTCGGCGAGAGGGAAGCCGAGGAGATCGCCGTCGTGTTCCCGTATTCCAACGACTTCTCCAACCGGAAGCTGGCGTTCGACGCCACGACCAAGGCGGCGCGCGTGCTGGGCTACCGGTTAAACGCTCCGTTCCGGGGAGTGGGCGAATACAGGCTCGACGACTTGCGGATACGCCCGGCCAAGCTCATCATCGTGCCGAGTCCGCATAACTTCGACGATGAAGCTTTCGCGAACCTCGTCGCGATTGCGGCGGATACGGGGGCGACGCTGCTCTGGACGGGACCGATCGGCCTCGATCCGTATTGGCGGCAGGCGAAGCGGCTGCCGGAATTGCTCGGCGAGCTGCGCCACGAGAATATTCGTCGGGAAGAACGGCTCTGGCTGAACGAGGCGGCGGGCAGCGGCTTAGGCGCGGTATCGCCGGTCGAGCTGTCCTTCGGAGCCCGTCGAATCGCCGAAACGTTGAAAGAAACAACCTTGCGCGAGGACGGCTCGGCCGATGGAGATCGACTCGTTGAAGCGGAGATCGGAGCAGGAACCTTGCTCTGGAGTCCCGTCCCGGTGGAGCTGAACGAGCGCTCCGAATCGGTGGAGCGGCTGTACCGGCACGCGATGGAGAAAGCCGGCGTATCGGAGGACCTGATCTGGCTGGAGGGCGGTGAGCTGCCCGGCGTTTACGGACGCAAGCTGCGGTTCGGAGGCGGAACGCTGTTTACGTTCGTCTCGGAATGCGGCTTCGACGCGGGGATTGCCGTGAAGGATCCCGCTAGCGGAACCGTATATGCCTTCGAGCTTCCCCGCGAACGGTCCGTTTTGTTCGCGGCGGACGGAAACGGGGAGTTGCTGGCGACGTATCGGCCGAACGAAGTGAAGATCATGACTGAACGATAGATGGAACGATGAATGGAGAAGGAGGGCGGAACAACATGACCAACCGCACGACGGCGCACATCATCTCGCATACCCATTGGGATCGGGAATGGTATCTGCCCTACGAGAAACATCATGCCCGGTTAATTGCATTGATGGATACCCTGTTGGATACGATGGCTGCCGATCCGGCATACAAGAGCTTTTTCCTGGACGGTCAGACGATCATCATGGAAGACTACCTGCAAGTAAGGCCGGAGCGGAGAGGGGAACTGGAAGCTCTGATCGCCGCGGGCCGCATCGGCATCGGACCGTGGTACATTTTGCAGGACGCGTTCCTGACCAGCTCCGAAGCCAACGTGCGCAACATGCAGATCGGACATCGGGACGCGAAACCTTACGGCACGATCGCCAAGGTGGGGTACTTCCCCGATACGTTCGGCATCGTGGGGCAAGCGCCTCAGCTCATGAAGCAGTCCGGCATCGACAACGCCCTGTTCGGACGCGGCGTCAAGCCGACGGGCTTCAACAATCAAGTGGCGGATTCCGAATACGAATCGTCGTTCTCGGAGCTGATCTGGGAAGGTCCGGACGGTTCCCGCGTGCTGGGCATTCTGTTCGCGAATTGGTACAGCAACGGCAACGAGGTGCCCGTGGACGAGGAGGAAGCTCGCGATTACTGGACGCGCAAGCTGGACGACGCGAGGCGCTACGCCTCCACGGGCGAGCTGCTCTACATGAACGGCTGCGACCATCAGCCCATCCAGACGGATCTGCCTTCCGCGATCCGGAAAGCCAAGGAGCTGTATCCGGATATCGACTTCGTGCATTCGAGCTTCGAGGAATACCTGGCCGCGGTCCGTTCGTCGCTTTCGGGCGACCTGTCGGTCGTTCGCGGCGAGCTTCGCAGCCAGCGCACGGACGGCTGGTCGACCCTCGTGAACACGGCTTCCGCTCGCGTCTATCTGAAGCAGATGAATCAGCGCGGGCAAGCGATCCTGGAACGGACGGCGGAACCGCTCGCGGCCATGGCGCATCTGCTTGGCACGCCGTATCCGCATCATCTGTTCGTGTACGCCTGGAAGACGCTCATGCAGAACCATCCGCATGACAGCATCTGCGGCTGCAGCGTCGACGAGGTGCACCGCGAGATGGTGACCCGCTTCGACAAGAGCCGCCACATGGCGGAATCCATCGTCCAAGACAGCTTGGCAACCATCGTGAGCGGGATCGACACGAGCCGGTTCGCGGAATTCGGCGACGATGCTCTGCCGTTCGCGGTCTTCAACACGAGCGGCTGGGAACGCTCCGGCGTCGCGACCGTGGAGCTTGACGTCACCCGCTTGTACTTCCGCGACGGCGTGCCGCTTCCGGAGATGAACCGGCGCATGGAGGCGATCAGCCTGGAGAGCCGCACGCTCGTTAACGAGCTTGGCCAGCCGGTGGCTTGCGAGCTGGAGGATCTGGGTCTGCAGTTCGGCTACGATCTGCCGGACGACAAGTTCCGCCAGCCGTACATGTCCCGTAGAGTGAAGCTGACGTTTCGGGCTTCTGGCGTTCCCGCGCTTGGCTGGCGTTCTTACGCCTGGGTACGGGAGACTGTGTCCGAGGCCGGCGAGTCCAAGCCGGACTTCTCCATTCTGCAAGGGGAGCGAGCCCTCGATAACGGCTTGCTGCGCGTCGAGCTTGCCGAAGACGGCAGCATGACGCTCTATGACGCCGCAAGCGGCAGAACGTACCGCGACCTGCTCGTGTTCGAGGATGCAGGCGACATCGGCAACGAATATATGTTCAGGCAGCCGGCAGGCGAGTCTGCAATTCTGACGAAAGGCAAGCCCGCCGTCATCTCCGTCGCGGAGAACAACACATTCCGCGCGTCCTTGTCGATCGTGCACGAGCTGGACATTCCGGCTTGCGGCGACGACTTGTTCGAGAAGGAGAAGCGGGAAGCCGTGTATTTCCCCGATCGCCTTGGGGGAAGAACGAAGGAGCGTACGGTCAAGCTGGTCATCCGCGCTCTCGTGACGCTGGAGCGGGACAGCCGAGAAGTCGGCATCCAGGTGAGCTTCAACAACGAGGCCAAGGATCACCGCGTTCGCGCGTTGTTCCCGACGGATATCCAGGCATCCCATCACTACGCGGATTCCGTGTTCGAAGCCGCGAAGCGGGACAACGAGCCGGCCGCCGAGTGGCGGAACCCGAGCAACTGCCAGCATCAGCAGGCATTCGTGGACGTGAGCGGTGAAGCTGAAGGACTTGTCGTGTCCAATCTGGGCTTAAGCGAATACGAGCTGCTGCGCGACGGCCGCAACACGATCGCGGTCACGCTGCTGCGCGCCGTCGGCGAGCTTGGCGATTGGGGCGTCTTCCCGACGCCGGAAGCTCAATGTCTCGGCGAGCATTCCTTCGCCATGTCGCTGTTTCCTCATGACGGAGAGAGCGGCCGCTTCCAGGCTTACGCGAAAGCGTACCAGGCTCAGACGGAGTGGCAAAGCGCGCAGACCGGCGTTCATGGCGGCAAGCTGGAGCCGGCGGCGTCCCCGCTGACATGGACGGGCGAGGCGCTTGCGTTCTCGTCGATGAAGATCGCCGAGGAATCCGGCGATCTCATGCTTCGCTGGTTTAACATGGGCGGGGAGCCCGAAGCATTGCGGTTGCGGCTGCCCGAGGGAGCCGCGCAAACCTATGTTAGCGATATTCTGGAACGGCATTCGGATGAGGTTGCGGTTCCCGGCGAACAAGGCTACAACGTAGTGCTTAACGTGCGGCCTTTCGAAATCTTAACGGTTGGCTGTCGCGTATGACAACGTACTGAGAGCGGAAGACGCCAGTATTGAATCCTTGCCGGAATAAGAGAAGCGAGTCCAGCCATGCAGGCGGGCTCGCTTTATTTGTTTTATAGGAAATGATGCAACTCCCAGACTTGTGAACAAAAGATTAAAAAATCTAACGGACACCAGAAGGCTGTCGATTCATTGGAGGCCGTCTATTCATTGTGCAAATGCGAAATTGCGGGCAAGTGTCCAGTAAAAATGAACGGGAGTAACTGTAACGGAAATGAGAGGCGTTATTTCGGCAAAAAGCGGCACTTCGCAAATCTAATGGAACTGACAGCCTTTATGAGGGGCAAAAGTCCACGGTTTGCCTGGATTTCTCACGAATAACGTCGCAGAGTTCCGTTGGATTTTAAAATCGCGCCAAACGATCCATATAAGGGCCCTCACTTCCGTTAACACGTTGGCGATGATGGATTGCAGCTTCATTTCCAGTTTTGCACACCATGAATCGACGGCCTCCTGAGGTCCGTTAGCGATATGCGCGATGATGATGCGAATAAGGTCGTGTATGTCCGATAGACACTAAGGTTACTGGACGTTTTGTGTTTTTGAGCGCATTATTCAAGCATTTGGAATTCCCCCGGCGGCGTGCCGTAGTGTTGCTTGAACACGTAAGAAAAATGTTTGACGCTGAGGTAGCCGACCTTTTCGGCGACGTCGTACACCTTCTCCGGCGGTTTGGCCCTGAGCAGCTGTGCGGCGCGTTCCATGCGGACGCGAGTCAAATATTTGATATACGATTCCCCCGTGTTCTGATGGAAGAGGCTGCTGAGGTAGCCCGGCGACATGCCCATCTTGTCCGCGATTAGCGCAAGACTGATCGGCTCGGCATAATGCGCCTGAATATACTCCTTCATTTTGGTGACGGTCTCGTGCTGCTCATGTTCGCCGCGGCCGTCGGCCTGCGCGAGAAGCCGGTGCTCATCCGCGAAATGTCGACCTTTCATGGCGGCTCCGGCCGAGCGATACGAGGCGCCAAGCTGGAGCGCGTCCAGCTCCGCCGAGCCGGCCGCGCCCCACAGCCCAAGGCCGGTCATGCTTAAGACGGCCTGTGCGAGCAGGGCGTACAGATCGGCGCAGCGCCGGGCGACATCGTCGCCGTTGTCGCCCGGTACAAGCAGGGCGGTTCGTTGTTGATGATCCGCAAAGAGGACGATGCCGGCATCGTCTTCGGTCAGCTCTGCCGCAGTCTGGTGGACGATGTAACGGAACAAGGCCTGGTCGCTCGGCGTAATGCCGCGCTCCAGCAGCTGGCCTTCGTCCAGATCGACCAGGAGGATGGCGCCTTCCGCTTCCAGCAGATTGATCTTGAGCCGGTACAGGAGGGGGTGTAGCACTTTGAGCTCCATGTGATTGTCCGTCACGACGGCATGCAGGAAGTTGCGGGCGACTTGCTCCCGGGATTGTTCGGACAAGGCGCGGGAGGCGGCCAGCTCCGCTCGTTCCGCATCCAGCTCGGCCGCCATCCGGTCGAGCACGGCGATCAGCTCTTCGTTCACAAGCGGCTTCAGCATATATTCGTTCACCCCGTAACGCATCGCTTCCTTGGCAAGCGCGAACTCGTCGTAGCCGGACAAAATAACCATTCGCGGCTTCACAGGTCTGCCCGACAGCTCCTTGGCCAGCTCGATGCCGCTCATGACCGGCATTTTGATATCGGTGACAATGAGGTCGAACGTTTCCCCGCGCTCTATCAAGTCCAGCGCCTCCTGCCCGTCGCTCGCTTCGCCGGCGCAGACCCATGCTTGATGCAGCCCGCTTATCTTATTTTTTATATACTCCCTCGTCATCGGCTCGTCATCGACGATCAGCAATTTGTACATGTCGGCTCAGCTCTCTTTCGTATCCGGGTAAGGAATCGCCAGTGTTACGGTTGTGCCCAGTCCCGGCGTGCTCTCGACGGACAATCCGAACCCGCCGCCGTATTTGACCTTTATCCGTTTGTTCACATTCACGAGCCCGATGCCGGTACGGGGGCAATCGTCGTCCGCCGCATCCGCTGCATCCTCCGTCCGCTCGATCTTCCGTCTCAGCAACGCAATCATCTCCGCGTCCATGCCGGGCCCGTCGTCGCGCACCTCGAGCAGCAGTCTGCCCGGCTCCATCGCCGACGACACCGCGATCGTCGTCGGTTCCTTCCGCCGCTCGCAGGCGTGGACGACCGCGTTCTCGACGATCGGCTGCAGCAGGAGCGCAGGGACGGGATGGTCGAACAGGGCGGGATCGATATCGATCGTGTAGATCAGCCGCCCCTCGTACCTGCTGCTCTGAATGCCGAGATAAGCATGCAGCAGCTCGACCTCCTTGCGCAGCGGCATCTCCTTGTCCCATAACGACATCCCGCGCAAAATGCTGCTCAGCGCATTAATATGTTCGATCGCCTTCTCCTGTTTGCCGGATTGCATGGACAGGCTGATCAGGTTCAACGTATTGAATATAAAATGCGGCCGGATCTGGTTGAACAGCGCGTTAATTTGCGCTTCCTGCTGCAGCAGCTTCGATTCGTACACTTCCTTCACCAGCTCCGTATTCTCCCGCAGCATTATGCCGATCCGTCCGACTAACCGATTGAACGCCGCCGCGAGATAACCCATCTCGTCCCGCCGGTCGCTCTGGAAGGTGACGTCGGTTCTTCCCAGCTCCACCTCCTTCATCAGCTTGACGATCGACAGCAGAGGCTTCAGGAAATGCCGGGTCAAGACGATCAGCGCAGCCATGGCGATCAGCGCGGCGCCGACGGAGAACAGCAGCGCCCGGTTGCGGGTTGCGATCGCTTCGCGGTTCATTTCCGAGACGGAGCTGACGGCGACGATCGTCCAGCCGATGCGAGGCACGGCAGCTTTGTTCAGCAGATAGCCGCCCGAGATGGAGGCCGGCGAAGCCAGCTCGGACAATGCCGTATCCTGGTGTTCGTCGGCGGACGAATAAATAAATTCGTTGTCGGCATCCAGAATATAAAGTCCGCCTCCGGCCCCCATCCCCGCCTTCTCCAAAATATCGATAATGCCGCTATAATCGGCGTCCGCTTTAATAACGCCCAGAATAACCTGCGTATTGCTGATGCTGCGAAGCTGCTTGACGACGGAGAAGGTGCGCACCTTGCCGCCGCTCTCGCCCGCGGCGCTGCCGCTGTCCGGCACAAAGATGTATTCCCGGCTGGAGAGCGCTTGTTTGTACCAATCGTATTCCTTCATTTTCTCGTCCGGCACGAGCTTGGTCGGCAAGCGGGCGCTGGAGTAGATTTCGTCTGTCACGATAGAGACGCGCACGATGTCCCCGCGGGGGAAAATCATGATTTCGTCCAGATAATTTTCGATCAGCCGCCGCTTCTCGAGCTGCTCCAGCTCGGTGCCGCCGGGCGGCGCCTCAAGAGCTTCCATAATGCCTTCGTTCCGGTAAGGATACAGCGTCAGCCGGTACAAGTCGTCGAGATACGTATCGATATTAAGCGTCACCTGGTCCAAAATTTGCTGAACCTTCTCGGAGGATTGCCGTTGAAAGTCGCGCGTATAACGTGTATAAGACAGATAGGATTCAAAAAAAACGGAGCTGAGGAGCAGCAGGCCGGTCATGGCGAGCAGCTTCGTCTTAATGCTCCATTCGCGATAACTTCGGATCGGGACAATCGATTTCATGGCGCTCCTCCTCTTTTTCTCCATTGTATAGACGATCGCGGCGCCTTGGAAGACGATCTGAAAAAACCGTACCGCAATCTTATTTTTCAGGTATTCCAACAAGCCCCTCGCACCGTTTAAGCTTAACGTGCAGCACAAAAATCGATCCTCGGGGGAGGAAACACAGTGATTTTACGTAAAAAAACGAGTTGGTTCATTAGCGTCATCCTGATCTTGACCCTTGCCGCGGCTTGCAGTTCCGGCAACGGCGGCAACCAGGGAAGCGCCTCTACGGCGCAACCTTCGCCAAGCGCCTCGGCGACAGAGAAGCCGCAAGAGAAGGTTACGCTGAAATTTTTTACGGGCAAGGTGGAGACGGTGGATCTCATCAATGAGCTGATCGCGAAGTTCGAAGCCGACAATCCGAACATCAAGGTCGAGCAGGAATATCAGAAGGATGCGAGCAATGTCATTAAAGTCAAGTTCGCCTCCGGCGACATTCCGGACATTACGACCGTCTACGCGCAGGATTATGTCGATCAGGGCAAATATCTCGATCTCTCGAACGAGCCGTTCTGGTCCCGCGTCCTGCCGGCGATCAAGGAGCTGAACACCGACATCAAGTCGGGCAAACAGTATCGCGTCGCGACGAACGTGACGATGGCCGGCATCTTCTACAACAAGAAGGTGTTCGAGGAGCTGGGCCTGAAGGAAGCCCATACGTGGGCGGAGTTCAAAAGCAATCTGCAGACGATCAAGGACAAGAAACCCGACATGACGCCGATGTTCCTGGCCGGCAAAGATTCGTGGACGCTCGGCCATCTGATCGAATTTATGGCGCATGGCGTCATCAAGCAGAAGTACGGCGTGGCGGACGCCCGCGCGGCATTTATCAACAACGAAGCGGATAAATTGCAATTCGACGCGCAGGGCGGAGGCATCGAGGCGTTCGCCGGCAGGCTGATGGAGCTGAAGGAATCGGGTCTTATTAACGGCGACGCCCTCACGGCGACCTACGACAACCAGAAGGAAGCGTTCGTCACCGGCAAGTCCGCGCTGTTTAGCCAAGGTATGTGGGTGCTCGGCGATCTGCTGGCGCTGAACCCGGACATCGCGGGCGATATCGGCTTCTCGCCGTTCCCGGCTATCGCCGACGGCACGCAGCCGGTGACGCTGTCGGCGGAGGATTCCGTCTACGCGATCGCGGCGGAGTCGAAACATCCGGAAGAAGCGAAGAAGTTTCTGGAGTTTCTGTTCCAGCCGGACAATCTGAAAGCTTACAGCGAATTTCTGAAATCGCCTCCTGCGTTCACGGACGTCAGCGCGGATTGGGGACCGCTCAAGGACCTGGCGGCAGCCGCGCTGCAAGCCGGCGTCAACATCGCGTTTACCGACACGCCGTCTGGTTTCTCCGGCGACGATGCGGGGCGCATGGTGCAGGAGCTGCTGGCTAGCAAATACAAAACATCCGTCGACTTCGCTTCCGCTTACAAAGAAGCTTGGGACAAAGCGTGGAACGCAACGAATAAATAAAGTCCGAACGGCGGGAGAGAGAAACCATGCGCATCATGTTCCGAAAAATAAACGGAAACCTGCATCACTTTATGGCGGTTCCGGCGATCCTGCTGTTCGGTTTGTTTTTCCTCTATCCGCTTATGCAGGGGATCGGGATCAGCCTGACGGATTCCAACGGCATGACGGAACCGAACTTCGTCGGATTGCAAAACTTCTTCGACTTCTTCCGGGACGACCGGGCCCGGAACGACGTCATGATTACGGTCTGGTTCGCGCTAGGCAGCGCGCCGCTGCTCAATCTGTTCGGCTTGCTGTACGCGCTGTTCCTGGACAGGAAGCTGGCAGGCAGGGGGATCGTCCGCGCGGCGGTCTACCTGCCCGCCGTTATCAGCCCGCTCATTATGGGCTACATCTGGTATTTCATCCTGCAGCCGGAGCGGGGGTATCTCGCTCACGTGCTGCAAGGAATCGGACTTGGCTCCCTTGACGTGAATTGGCTGGGCGAAAGCTCCTCGGCGCTGATCGTGCTCATCGTCGTCAACGTCTGGCAATACGTCGGGATGACGATGATCGTCTACCTGGCCGGCTTGCAAGGGATTCCGGCGGATATGTACGAAGCTGCGCGGATGGACGGGGCGGGGAGATGGGCGGCGTTTCGTTATCTGACGCTGCCGCTGCTGTACCCGTCGATCAAGATCAACGTCGTAACGAACATCATCGGCTCGCTGTCGGTGTTCGAGATTATCGTGGCGTTGACGGACGGGGGGCCGGGCTACGCGACGGAGTCGCTCAGCATTTACATTTTGCGCATGCTGTACGGCAGCTTTACGGGTTATTCCACGGCAGTCGCGTTGATTCTGTTCGTCATTATTTTGATCCCCGTCGCGTTGTTCCTTCGATTTACGAGAAAGTCCGAATACGAGCTTTGAGAGGGTACCCGCCATGACAATGAATCGAAAGTTATCGGCCGCGGCCAAATATACGATTGCGGGGATCATGGTGCTGATCGCCCTGATTCCCTTCTACGTCTTGCTTTATCTGTCCATGAACACGCCGTCGGCGACCGTCTTCGGCGGCCTGCTCCTTGTGCCGGACTTTCACCTCGGCAACTTCGCCGACGCGTGGGCTGGATCGAAGCTGGGACGGTCCATGATCAATTCCTTGATCATTACGTTCGGGGCGGTGGCGCTGATCGTATTCGTCGCCAGTTCCGCCGGTTATTCCATTGCCAGGTTCCGCAGCAGGGGGAATTTGGCGATTTTCAACACGCTGCTCGCTTGCCTGATGATCCCTGCGATCATTATTACGGTGCCGCTGTATACGCTCATGCGATCCATCGGCGGCATCAACACCCACTGGGCGATGATTTTGCTGACGGCGGCGAACGCGCTGCCCTTGTCGGTATTTCTGTATACAAGTTTTATCCGCTCGCTTCCTAAGGAAGTCGAGGAGTCGGCCGTCATGGACGGCTGCACGTACTTTACCGCGTTCTGGCGGGTTACGTTCCATTTTCTCCGACCCGTCACTTCGGCGGTTATTATATTGACCGGGCTTGGCATCTGGAACAACTACGGACAGGCGGTCTTTTTCCTGCAAAGCCAGGAGATGCGCACCGTGCCGCTTGCGGTGTCGATGTTCTTCCAGACGTACGGGGCGAAGTGGAACCTGATGGCGGCCGCGGCCTTGATCGGTCTGGCTCCGGCAGTGCTGGCGTTTCTGGCGTTCCAGCGGTATTTCATTAAGGGCATTACGGCGGGCGCGCTGAAAGGATGAGGTTATAGTTGGAGGCAAATGAAAACGGGATCGCGATAACGGATATTTATCCCTTGAAGGCGCAATATCGCAGCGGGGAGACGGTCACGCTTGCTGTCGAGCTTGCGAACCGCTCCGGCGCAGCGGCGAAGGGGAGCTTGCGCTGCGAAATCCGCGAGCTGGACGCCGTCGTGCAAGTGGCCGAGCGGCAAGTGGACGTCTCGGCGAACGGAACGGCGACGATACAGTTCGACGTCGGGCCGTTCGTTACCGATTTTGCCGGTTATGGGGCCGACGCCGAGTTGATGGAGGCAGCTGCCGGACCAGCGGGCGCGGATGCAGTCCCGGCGGGCGAGACATACGCCAGTCCGTCCGTTTCCCGCATGTCCACGGCGTTCGACGTCGTCTCGGATTGGCGGCGGGCGGCACGCTACGGCTTCCTGAGCGACTTCGGTCCGGAGGAGGCCGGCGATGGCGGGGATATTCGGTGGATGTCGAAGCTGCATGTCAATCTGGTGCAATTTTACGACTGGATGTATCGGCATGACGACCTTGTGAGCGGGGAGGCGGCATATACCGATCTGATGGGCAGAGTCGTAAGCCGGCGCGTGGTCGAGGAGAAAATAACGTTATGCCATGAACATGGCATGAAAGCAATCGCCTACGGAGCGGTGTATGCGGCCAGCAAGCCGTTCGCCGAGCGGCATCCCGACTGGCGGTTATACACGGGAGCGGGAGAGCCGTACGATTTTATCGGCATCTTCAACATTATGAATATCGCGCGGAATTGCCCGTGGCATGGCCATATCGTCGGCGAATACCGCAAGGCGGTGGAGGCGCTGGACTTCGACGGCATTCATATGGATACGTACGGGTTCCCGAAGACGGGGTGGTCGAGGCTGGACGGACGGCCGCGGCTGGAGCGGCTTGCGGAGCAGTTCCCGGCTTTGATCGAGTCGACGCGGGAGGCGCTGGCGCCGCTTAAGGACGACATCTGCCTGATCTTCAACAACGTAGGCAATTGGCCGGTGGATACCGTCGCAAGCGCGAGCCAGGATGCCATCTACGTGGAAGTGTGGAAGCCGTATGAGCGTTACCATCACCTTAGGGATATCATTGCTTGGGCGAAACACTTGAGCGGCGGCAAAAATATCATTCTCGCGGCCTACTTGAAGCCGTTCCGGGAAGTGGGGCCGCTTGGCGAGGACGGAGCCGAACACGGGTTCCGGCTGCTGAATGCGGTCGTAACCGCACATGGAGCGAGCCACTTGCTGCATGGGGAGAACGGCGGCGTGCTGACGCAAGGTTATTACGTCGACCATTCGAAGCTTCGCGGCGGTTTCCTGCGGACGGTGCGGGAGTATGCCGATTTCGGCGTGCGGTACGGCCATTTGTTGAACGCTCCCGGGCTGCGTGAAGTGTCCATGACGCATGCGGATGGCGACAATCTGGAATACGCTTTCGAAGGGTTCCATTACAGCACGTATGGGGAAGCGGGCAAAACGTGGACCATTATCCGGGAAAATGAGCAATTGAAGCAGATTCATTTCGTCAATCTTGCGTCCGCAACGGACGATCTCTGGAACGAAGCCAAGGAGCAACCGATGCCAGTCGCAGGGCGCATCGTCCGGATCGAAGTGGCGGATGCGCCTGCGTCGGTCCTGCTTGCAAGCCCGGATTCGAACGGGGGACGGCCGGTCGCGATCGACTACAGGCTGGAGAAGACGGACAGAGGCAACGTTGCCGTTATGGCGCTGCCGCCCCTCCAAGTATGGGATATGCTTGTGATTAGGAATCCCGGAATTCCTGAGGCGTGACGCCGTAACGTTCCTTGAACACCTTAATGAAATAGCTAGTTTTCTGATAGCCGACCATGGCTGCGATCTCGTAGATTTTTTCTTGCGAGTTGCGCAGCATATGGGCGGCTTTTTCCATTTTCAACCGGGACAAGTAGTCGCTGATCCCTTCGCCGGTCTCCAGCTTGTACACCTTGGACAAGTAAGACGGATTCAGGTACACATGCTCGGCAATCGTGCTCAAGGAGGCGCTGTCCAGATGGGAGGAGGCATATTCCTGCACCTTCTGAATGACGCCGGAGCGGGAGTCTTGGGCGCGTCCCGACACATTGAGGCGGTAGGCTCCAACGACCTCGGCCGTCCATGCTTCGAGCTGATGAATCGTATGGAAGTGGGGGCCGCTGAGCAGCTGATTGAAGTCGGGTCCCATAATATCCGCCATCCACAGCTTGTTCTTGTGAATGCTGTAGCTGAGCGAGCTCACGATGGAATAATAGGTTTCCAGAATATGCTCGTGGCTCTCTCCCCACTTCTGCGCGAGCTCCGCGAAGATGGCTCCGAGCTTTTCCTCCGCGGCATTCCATTGGCCTGCTTCCAGCAGGTGATGGAGAAGCGGAGGCTGATATAGCTGCGACAACGAGCTCGCCTCCGAGGATTCCTGATCCTCCCCGAGCGTGTAGAAGAAGTCGCGTTCGCCGCCGATCCGCTGGCGGAAGCTGCTCAGCAGGCTTTCGTAGGTGCCCGCTATATCCCGTGGGAACCTCGCTTCGCGGCTGGCGGCAAGCGATACAGTGCCCTTTAGATAAAGCTTCACGCAATGCTGCAAATGAGTCATTTTCTGCTCGATGGCGGGCAGATCCAGACCTTCTCCTTCGACTTTGGGAAGAATAAGGAAGACGCAATACCCGTAATCGTCCTTCATATGCCAGAGCTTGAAGCCGTCCGCGAATATTTCCTCGGCCATGTTTGCGATGGCGTATTGGAAGAGGGAGCCGTCGCTTTCCTTTTGGCCGACAAAATAATCCTCCATTCGCAGCAGCATCATGCACATGGACGATTCCGGGGCGAGGCCCAGCTCCAGCATGGCCAGCTTCTTCTTCCATTCCGCCTCGGCATGACGTTGGCCCTTGAGCAAGGCGCCAAGGAGATGGCTTCGCACGATGGGCAGATTGTCCTTGAGCGTCGCCACCGCGCTTTGATGGGAGCTGACCTCCATCCATCTGGTCTGCAGGGAGGCGATGGCGGCTTGCGCCGCGCTCAACAGCTCCTCGTCCTCGACGGGCTTCAGAAGGTAATCGCTCGCCTGGCTCTTCAGGGCGCGCTGGGCGTATTCGAAGTCGTTGTAGCCGGAGAGCAGAATGCAGCGAACGTGGCTCCACCGCGCCCGAATGGTCTCGATCAGGTCGAGACCGGATATGCCCGGCATTCGAATGTCCGAGATGACGATATCGATCGGCGTCTCCTTCATGATGCCGAGGGCTTCCGCCCCGGAGCCGGCCTGGAAGACAGCCCCGATGCCTATGCGATCCCAGGGAAGCATCGTCGCCAGGTCTTCCACCAGATCCGGCTGATCATCGACTATAAGTAATTGATACATGGCTTATCGCTCCTTCGATGAGTTCTAAAGGTCATTGGACGGGCCATCTCAGATAGACGGCGACTCCGCCTTCGGGTCTCGGCCGGAAGGTCAGCGTCGCGCCGTCTCCGAATTGGAACAACAGCCGCTGCCTGATATTCCAGAGCGCGCAGCCCGTGCTGTCGTCGGGCGTCTCGAGAATTTTGGCTTCCAGCCTTCGCAGCTCCTCATCGGTCATGCCAATTCCGTTGTCCTCTACGCAAATTTCGTGCCAGCCTTCCTCCGTCTTGCCGAAAATGGCGATCAGCCCGTCCCCGTCATAGCGCTCGATGCCGTGCAGCACCGCATTTTCGACCACGGGCTGCAGCAGCAGGCGAGGCACTTCAAGTTCCAACATTGTCTCCGGAACGTCGATGAAGTAAGACATGTGCTGGATATGGAAACGCTGGATTTCCAGGTAGCTCTCCAGCAACTGCAGTTCCTCGCGCAGCGTGGCCGTCAGCTTCTCGACACGGGTCGTGTAGCGATAATATTTGGACAGATGCATGGACAGCTTCATGACGGATTCCTTCTTGTCCAGACGGGCTAGACTGCGAATGAGCGCGAAGCAATTGTACAGAAAATGCGGATTGATCTGCGATTGCAGCTGTTTTACATTGGCTTCCCTGCGCCGGAGCTCCTCGACGTACACCTTGCCGATCAGCCTCTCCGTCTCGGCCGCCATGTCGTTGAAGCGCTGGAACAAATAACCGAATTCGTTTTTCGGATTTACGTTGATCCGGGTTGCGTAATTGCCGTCCTGCAGCCGCTTGACGTTGCGAATGAGCAGGCCGATCGGTCGTTGAACGTTGCGATACAGCAGGTAGGCGGCAAGCAGGCTCATCGCCAGCAGCAGAATGACGGAGCCGTAGAACAGAATTTGCGTCTTTACAATCGGCTGCATGACATCCTTGAGCGGCATGTAGTCGACGAGATACCAGCTCAGCGTCCGGATCGGCGCGATCGTGACGAGATATTCGCCTCCGCCCATCTTCACGATCTCGTTGCTGGCGGCGGCGAGAGATAGCTCCTCCTTGCGGAGAAGTTCTCCGATGCTGGCGATGATTTCGGGATCGGAGCTGCGGTTCAGAATGCTGTCACCGTCCTTGCTCATAAGGAACGGATCGCCTTTGCCCGTCTGCTTGAAAGCGTCGAGATCCTTGATAATATGTTCGTCGGGGAAGGAGATCTCCACGATGATGCCGGCCTGATCGACGTTCGAGATTTTGCTTGCGGGCTTGACGATGTGCCGGACGAACCTCATTTGTTTCAAATTCTGCGTAATCATCTCTTCGTATTGCCATGTCGGCGCAAGCAGCTTCTTTACGGATTCGAGATCGTATTGGAGGTATGTGTTGGTGGAGACGAACTGACCATTCTCCGGGGACAGGATGCTGTACTGGGTATCCCAGCGCTGGGAGACGTTGAGCAGGCGAAGCCGTTCCATGATGCGGAGCCGTTCGCTGTTGCGCTCATAGGCGCTCTCCAGTAGATGGATCGTCTGCAACTGCTGGATATGGATGTCCTCGCTGAGCAGGAAGCCGAGCGACGACAGCGTAGTGACGCTGCGGTCGATTTCGTTCGCCAAATAGGTGATGTCCTTCTGCTTGAGCGACTGCATTTCGTCCCGGATGACGTTCATGCTCGTCTGTGTTGAAAGCGTATACAACAATATGATCGGTATCAATAAGAGAACGATCAGAGTGATGATTTTGGCGAACGTGTTTTCTCTTAATCGCATCGGTATCCCCTCTATTCGTAATGGGAAGCGGACTTTTTAACAACCGCTAAAGAAAAGGGCATGGTTCTAAAGATTGCGGCATGTCGGCACAGGAGAGTCCGCTGATAGAATAAATCATACAGGAGAGTCAAAAAAATTCAATCCAAATTTTTGGAAGGGGGCAATTTCAATGGGTAGTGCGATAAACGAACCGCTTGGAAAGACAAGGCGGGGAAAACGAAGCACGCAGCATGAGCGCGCACAAGAGAAGCTGAGTCGCACTTGGCCCTTGCATCTCATGCTGCTGCCGGCGGCAATCGTTACTTTGATCTTCGCATATGTGCCGATGGGCGGCCTAATTATGGCATTTCAGGATTTCAAGCCGTACGACGGGATGTTAGGCTCGAAGTTTATCGGCCTTGAGCACTTTCGCTTCATGTTCGAATATCCGGACAGCAAGCAGGTCATTTGGAACACTTTGATTATTTCCAGTCTGAAGATCGTATTCGGCCTCATCGTTCCGTTCGCGTTCGCGATTTTGCTGAACGAAGTCCGGAAGATGTTTTTCAAACGGGTCGTGCAAACGCTGGTATACCTGCCGCACTTCATCTCGTGGGTTATTCTCGGCGCTATTTTGACGGATATGCTAGGGAGCAAAGGGATCGTGAACTCCACGCTGAACGCGATCGGACTGGATTCGGTCTTTTGGCTGGGAAATGGGGACTGGTTCCGATTTACCGTCGTTGTCAGCGACATTTGGCAAAATTTCGGCTTCAACACGATCGTGTTCCTCGCCGCGTTGGCAGGGGTGAACCCATCACTCTACGAGGCCGCGGAGGTGGACGGCGCCAACCGCTGGAAGCAGACGACTCACATTACGGTTCCCGCGATGATTCCGATCGCGGTCGTCGTAGGCACGTTATCGCTCGGCAACATCCTGAACGGCGGATTCGACCAAATATTCAACTTGTACAATTCGCTCGTGTACGACAAGGGCGATATCATCGACACCTTCGTCTACCGGACGGCGATCCTGAACGGGCAATACAGCTTCGGCACGGCGGTCGGGTTGTTCAAGTCGTTGATTGGCCTGATCCTGATCGTGTTCTCTTACCGAATGGCCTACAAATACGCGGGATATCGAATTTTTTGACAAAGAGGGTGAGAGAACATGTATCATAAATCGAAAGGATATAAAGCGTTTTCAGTTTTCAACTATCTCTTGCTGGCTTTAATCTGCGTCTCTTGCGTATTGCCGCTTGTGCATATTCTGGCCGTCAGCTTCAGCGCAAGCGCTCCCGCGAACTCCAATCTTGTGGGATTATGGCCGATCGGCTTCAATCTCGAGGCGTATACGAAGACGTTGAACAACGACAACTTTCATCACGCGCTGTTAAAAGGGCTGGAACGTACCGTTCTGGGCACGCTCATCGGCATGTCGCTTATGCTGCTTGCCGCCTACGCCTTGTCCAAGGACGGAAGGGGCTTTAAGAGCCGTTCGTATTACGTGTGGTTCTTCCTGTTTACGATGCTGTTTAGCGGCGGAATCGTGCCGTCTTACATGCTGATCCGCAATCTCGATCTCATGAATACGATCTGGGCGCTCGTGCTTCCGCTAGCAATCAACGTGTTTAATATGGTGCTGCTCATGAACTTCTTCCGGGCGGTGCCGAAGGAACTGGAGGAGGCGTCGCTGATCGACGGCGCGGGACACTTTCGAACGTTGCTCAGCATTTACCTGCCGATCTCGATGCCGGCGATCGCGACGATCTCGCTCTTTACGATGGTCATGCATTGGAACTCCTGGTTCGACGGATTATTGTATATTTCCGATTATCGAAAGTATCCATTGTCTACCTTCTTGCAGACGATTATCGTGCAGCAGGACTTTAATAAAATCAACCCCGATGTCAACGAACTAAAGAACATTTCGCAGCGGACGGTCAAGTCGGCGCAGATCTTTATCGGCACGCTTCCCATCCTGCTCGTATACCCGTTCCTGCAGCGTTATTTCGTCAAAGGCATCATCCTGGGCGCGGTCAAAGAATAGGCGAGAAAAGGGCATGAATGACAAAATTGTGGTCTTTAACGGCCTTGGCTGCGGCATTATGATTACATTATAACGATTTAGAAAATATCGTTATCTATAACATTATTTAACTTATAGGGGGTAGCAGAATGAAGAAAAAATGGCTTTCTACGCTGCTGGTATTGACTTGCGCGGCTTCCATCGCGGCTTGCTCGAGCAATGAGAATGGCGGCAGCAACGGCGGTGCGGCAACAAACAAGCCGGACAACACGGGCGGAGAAGCGACCAAAGCGGCGGATGCCGGCGATAACGGCTTCGTAAACGGCAAATATTCGACTCCGATCACGTTGACGACGGTATGGGGCTTGAACGAGAACGGCGCCATCTTCAAGGAAGGCGAGACGATCGAAAATAATATTTTGACGCAGACGATCGAGGAACGTCTCGGCATCGAAATCAAATATAACTGGGTTGTCACGAATACAAATGACGCCTACAAAACGAAGCTGCGTCTGATGCTCTCCTCCGGCGAGAAGATGCCGGATGTCGTGGCGTACCGCGGCGATCTGGAGACGGTCAACATGTTGATCGATTCCGGACAGTTTATGCCGGTGGGCGATCTGGTCGACCAATACGCGAACGAAACGTACAAAACAGGTCTCGAACTTGACCCTGCTATCTGGCTCCCTATCACTCGCGATGGCAGCAAAATGGCGTTGCCGATTCTCGACTATGCCTACAACGGCGACCATGTCATGTGGGTCCGTCAGGACTGGCTCGAAAATGTAGGTTTGCAAGCGCCGACAACTATCGCCGAGCTGGAGACGGTTATGGACGCGTTCGTGAACGGCGATCCCGACAAGGACGGTCAGAAAAACACGATCGGTCTCGCCACGGGCTTCAAGAACGGCTTCAACAACTGGATGACGGACATCGGCTTCGTTTTCGGCGCCTTTGGCACCATGCCGGGCCAATGGAACCTGAACGCCGAGGGCAAGCTGGAGCACGGCTCCGTCAACCCGGCTGCCAAGGCAGCGCTCGCCAAGCTGAAGGAATGGATGGACAAAGGATATATTTCGCAGGACGCGGCGTTGTATGACGAAACGGCGGGATCCGAGCTGTTTACGAAAGGCGAAGCGGGCATTATGTTCGGACCGAACTGGCTGCCGGCATGGCCGTTCCCGGATCTGAAAACGAACGTGCCTGGCGCGACGTTCAAGGCTTATCCGGTACCTGGCGGCAACGACGGCAAGATCGGCTCCGCGGGCGGCAACCCGCCGTCCAACGGTTATCTCTTCATTAACAAGGACGCCAAACATCCGGAAGCGGTGCTTCATTACTACAACTGGTTCTTCGAGAACACGGCCAACCCGCAGCCGGACAGCGAATTCGCTAACGGCTTCAAAGAAGGCTACGATTACGCGCTGCTGCCTGACGGCACGCTGACTGCGGACATCGCGAAGTATCCGGAGCTATTCCCTGGACTAAAGGATAAGGCTGCTCCGCCGCTTTTCTACGCACTGACTTACGAAGGCGCTCGTATTCCGAGCCTGTACGCCGACACGCATGTGAAGCTGGCAAGCGGCGCGGCGGCCGAGACGCCTTACGAGAAACAAGAGTTCAATACGCGTACCAAAGAAAATACGGACGCGATGAAAGTCGTCGTCGACCAAAAGGACATTCGCATGAAAAACTATTACATGGGTCCGCTGACCGAAACGATGCAGAGCAAAAACGAGCTGCTGAACAAGCTGCTTAACGAAACATTCAGCAAAATCATCTACGGCCAACAGCCGCTGGATTCCTTCGACACGATGGTGGAGAACTGGCACAAGTCGGGCGGCGAGCAAATCACCAAAGAAGTCAACGAGTGGTATGACAAGGCGAAGTAAATGCAAAGTCTTTAATAATAATAAGGTTTAAAAAATCGATTTTCAGCACCGAGAAGGTTGGATGAAGCTAGAAACTGAGGAGCGGAGCGTAGTGGAACTACGTGAGCACCGGAAGTTTCGGCTGAATGCAAGATTCGACGTCGAATTGACATCCAGATATACTTCGTGATCAAAATTGTTTTTTTAAACTACCTCTGAAAAAGCAGCCGGCCAACTTTGCGTTTCTCTGTGGGAACTCCAAGGAGGCAGGCTGCTTTTCTCATGTCGATGTAAGCGTTATCGAATTAAACTCTTCTATTATTGTCAGGTTAGGAGTGTATACATTCATGCGAAAAAAATGGCTTAGTTGGCTTATGATCCTGGCTATCGTATGCAGCCTGATGCCGGCGCCGGCATCCGCTTCGACAGGCGATCAAGGCAAGGAGGCGGCTTTTAAGAGCGAGAAGCTTTGGGGAGAAGCATTAATGCGGGATTGGATTGCGCAAGGATTGCTATCCGGTTATCCGGACGGCTCGCTGCGCCCGAATGAGCCCGTAACCCGGGCACAGTTCGCGAAGCTTCTAAATACTTTATTCCAATACATAGACGGCGGCTCCGTTGCGTTCAGCGATGTGGAGAACGGGGCATGGTATGCGGCGGATGTCAGAAACGCGGCAGCTGCAGGCGTAATTTCGGGTTTCCCTGGCGGCTTTTTCAAACCAGGGGATCCCATTCGAAGGCAGGATGCGGCAAAGCTTTTGGATACCGCCTTTCAGCTCGCCTTAACGAAAATGGGTTCTGGCAAGGACCTCTCTGCTTTTTCCGATGCTTCATCCATTCACGCATATGCGGCAGAATCCATGACTCGACTCGTCTCGGGTGGCTATATGAACGGCTATCCGGACGGGACGATTCGGCCGCTGCGTGCGGTAACGCGTGCCGAAGCAGTCTCCCTGCTGGCTGCGCTGGCTGGCGAAGTCATTGGGAAGGCAAGTGTTATTCGGGATGTTGTATATGAAGGCAACCTTCTGATTGGAACAAGCGGTGTTCGGATTATGGACTCCACCATAAAGGACCATGTCTACATTGCGCCGGGGGTTGGAGAAGGCGAGGCGTTTTTCGAGGGAACGTCGATTTTAGGGAATTTGTTCGTAAGCGGAGGCGGAGTAAACAGCATTTATCTGACAGATACCGATGCAGACGAGCTTGTTGTCAACAAAAAGGGCGGACCCGTGCGCATCGTAGTTGGCGAGGGATCGCAGGTTGGCACTCTCCAGGTGGAGAGCGAAGCGATCATTGAGCTTGAGAATGATGCTCGCATCGATAGCCTTGTTTTCCGGTACGGGGCGGAAGGAAGCGAACTCCGCGACAATGGCGGCTTCATCGGCGAGATCGTGAACGATGCCGGCATTGCGATTCAGGGAGGCAGCAGTACGAGTCGGCCAAGTCCGACTCCGACATCCCGGCCGGTAACGGGACCAACGACCGGACCGACGGCGGGTCCGACGGCGAGTCCGACCGCGGAGCCGTCCGCCGAGCCTAGTCCAAGCCCTACGACGGAGCCGGAGAAAGCCTGGAGGCTGGTATGGAACGATGAATTCGACCGTTCAGGGGATAATTTGGACGACAACGGAATCGACTTGGACAAATGGGGATACCAGCTGGGCACCGGCGCGCAATACGGGCTGGACGGCTGGGGGAACAACGAACAGCAATATTACAGATCCGAGAACATGATCGTTGACGAAGAGACGGATATGCTGATCGTGACCGCCAAGAAGGAGACGCACCAAGGCAAGCCGTATACGTCCGGCCGGATTTATACGGAACCGACATTCTCCCAAACGTACGGCAAGTTCGAAGCCCGCATGAAGCTGCCCGCAGGCGAAGGCGTCTGGCCAGCGTTCTGGATGATGCCAAAGGACAGCGAATACGGCGTCTGGGCAGCCTCGGGCGAGCTCGACATTATGGAGGCGCGCGGACGGCTTCCGGAGGAGGTCGGCGGAACGATCCATTTCGGCCGCAATTGGCCGAACAACAAAGCGACGGGAGACGAGTACCATTTTCCCGAGGGAGAAGACATTACGGGTTTCCATACGTACGGCGTGGAGTGGGAGCCGGGAGAGATTCGCTGGTACGTGGACGGGAATTTGTATCAAACCTTAAATAATTGGGATAGCTGGGGGGCGGACCAGCCGGCGAAATACGCCTATCCGGCACCGTTCGATAAGCCGTTTTACATGATTTTGAACCTCGCGATCGGCGGCAATTACGACGGCGGGAGACTGCCGAAGGAAAGCGATCTTCCCGCTCAGATGCTCGTCGATTACGTACGTGTGTACGAACCGGATGGCTGGGAATACCGCGAGCCCCTCGAACCGCAAATTGATGCGGAGCCATATCCCGATGCATATAAGGCGCCCATAAACGGCAATTTCGTCTACGACGGCGAGTATGGGGAGACCTTTACGAACGTTACGGAGGCCGGCCAGTCTTTGAACAAGGACTTCTGGAATTTCGTGACCGTAGGCACATTTCTCGGCCAAGCAACGGTTTCTGTGGAAGAACTCGACGGAAAGCGGTTCGCCAAAGCCGATATCGCAGCCGGAGGAAACGCGGTCCATGCGGTACAGCTTATTCAGAACGTGACGCTGGGCAAAGGAAGATGGTATAAGCTGTCGTTCGATGCCAAGTCGAACGCAAGCCGCACGATGACCGTCAAGCTCGGCGGCGGGGAGAACCGGGGCTGGTCGGTCTACTCCGACAGTCTGGAGGCAAGACTGAACGATTCGTTGCAAGGTTACGAAATGACGTTCCAGATGACGGCGGAGACGGATACGTTGGCGCGGCTGGAATTTAATATGGGACTCGCCACAAATCCCGTCTGGATCGGGAATGTGAAGCTGGAAGAAGTGGCTGCGGCGGATCCGTACAAGGAAAATGATCCCAAGACGCCGCTGGCGGACGGCAATCACGTATTTAACGGCAACTTCGATCTCGGACACTTGAACCGACTCACTTACTGGAAGCTTTCCACGAAAGCAGGAGCGGAAGCGGCCGTCTCGGTAGATCCGGTCGAGAGGCAGCTCGCGGTAAGCATCTCCCGGGCAGGGGGCGAGGCAGGGGACATCGTGCTTGCGCAGAGCGGGATCGAGCTTATTGAAGGCAATGATTATTCCCTTTCGTTCCAAGGAAGCGCCGCAGCCAACAGAACGGTAACGGTTGCGTTAGCTTCGACGGACGGCACTGTCTATGACGAGGGGCAAGCAGAACTTGAGCCCGGCGATTTGACGGGCCGAACGGTATCCCTCCGCATGGATGGAGCTACCGATCGCAACGCGGTATTGCTGTTGATGTTCGGCGGAGCGGATGCCGATGTTCGGATGGATGATATTCGTCTGACCAGGCTGACGAACAATAACGTAGGAGAGCCCGAGCTGAATGCGCAATTCCCGCTGAAGAACGGCGATTTCTCCAATGGCAAGTTGTTCTGGAGCGAGCATGTGCAGGGACGATACGATGGTTGGGACGGCGTTACGGCTTTCTCCGTTCAGGAAGGCGCCATGAAAGGGCTGGTGTCCAGCGTGGGCAATAATCCTTGGGATGTCATGTTGATGCAGACCGACTTCGAGCTGGCGAAAGGTCTCACCTATATCGTATCTGTCGATGCCCGATCGACTACGATAAGGGAAACCGAGCTTGTTGTGGATTACGGCAATACGAGGCTGCTATCGGAGCGGGTCGGTTTGACTTCGGAATGGCAGACATTCAGCTACGAGCTTCCTGTTACGGCTGACGTGACGGCTTCCTTCAAGATGCTGCTCGGCAAGCTGGACGGGGCTGCGGCGCTATCCGCGCATGAAATATATGTGGATAATGTCAAGCTGGAGCTGAAAGGGGCGCGCGACGCGGTATTCCTGGCGAAGAACGGTTATTTCGACGAAGGGTTGGCAGGCTGGAACAGTCATGTGCAGGGCATCTATGACGGTCCGTCCACGGCCGTAGTATCCGGAGTAGCAGGCGCGCTTAAAGCCGAAATCGGGCACGCCGGGCTTAATCCTTGGGACATCGTTGTCTCGCAGGACACGGTGGAGCTGAAGAAGGGCAAGACGTACATCGTGAAGTTCGATGCTCGCTCGACGATGCCGCGCACCATCGAAGTGACCGCGGAGAACGCGGCTTACACGCGGTTCTTGAATCAGCCTGCGCGGCTGGAAGATTACACGCAAACCTACAGCTACGAATTTACGATGAACAGCGACGAGAATGCGAGTCTCAAATTTCTGCTCGGCAAGATGGCGAATCAGGACGGGACGATCGGTCATGAGCTGTTTATCGATAACGTAAGATTCGAGTTGAAAGGCGCCATGGAGGCGACTGGCGAAAAAGCCCGCACGTCGAACGACATTACGTTGCCGAAGCCCCCAGCCGTCTCCCCGGACGCAACGGGAAATCTGATCGATGCTCCGCTGACTCTTACGTTCGCGGACTCGGCGGTCTGGCGGGAAGGCATCTATGCCGTAATCGTCAATGGCGAGGCATTGGACCCGGGCGATTATACGATCGGCGCCGGAACGATTACGCTTGCGGCAGGCGTGCTGGAACAACCGGGCATGTATGGCATTACGATCAAAGCTGTCGGCTACGAGCCTGCTTCCGTCTCGCAGGAGGTGCTGGCCGTAGAGATGTGGACGCTGGTCTGGAACGACGAATTCGACGGAACGGGCACGCAGCTTGACGACAACGGCCTTGATCTGGCGAGATGGGCCTACCAGCAAGGAACGGGCAGCGATTACGGCCTCGATAGTTGGGGCAACAACGAGCTGCAATATTACAAGAAAGACAATGTAAAGGTCGCGGATGGCAGCTTGCTCCTGGAAGCAAAACCGGAATCCTATGGCGGCAAGTCGTATACGTCGGGAAGGCTGTGGACGTCCCCGACTTTCGGCAAGGCATACGGCAAATTCGAAGCCCGCATGAAGCTCCCTGCGGGGCAGGGACTTTGGCCGGCGTTCTGGTTGATGCCGAGGGATTCCGAGTACGGCGGCTGGGCCTCCTCCGGCGAGATCGATATTATGGAAGCGAGAGGGCGGCTGCCGGAAACGGTGGACGGCACGATCCATTACGGCAAGGGAGCGCCTAATAACAAGGCGGCCGGCTCGCATTACGTGTTCCCGGAAGGCGAAGATTTTACCGATTTCCATACGTATTCGCTGGAATGGGAGCCGGGAGAGCTGAGATGGTACGTGGACGGCAATCTGTACCAGACGATTAACGATTGGCATAGCTGGGGGGCGGGTCAGCCGGACAAATACGCGTTCCCGGCTCCGTTCGACAAGGAGTTCTACATCATTATGAATCTTGCGGTAGGGGGCAATTACGACGGCGGACGGCTGCCGGACCCCGGTGCTTTCCCTGCCACAATGGTGGTCGATTACGTCCGCGTATACGAATTGACGGGGCGGCCTTATTTGGAGCCGGTTGAGCCGCGGCTTGTCGCTGACGAATTCCCCAAAGGCGGCAAGGAAGCCGTAGGCGGGAATTTCCTGTACGATATTGGTTTCGCGGAAGGCATCAACAGCGTGACGGATGCTGCGCCGGACATGGACCCCGTCTATTGGAACTTCCTGCACGATAATCAGTTCGGCGGCTCCGGGACGGCGAGCGTCGAGACGATAGACGGCGCGAAGTTCGCCAAGCTGGATCTGACCGCGGGCGGCAACGCGAATTACGCTTTGCAGCTCATTCAATATTTGACGCTGGTCAAAGGCAAGTCGTATAAGCTTAGCTTCGACGCGAAAGCGTCGGCGGCCCGGAATATGAGCACCAAGTTCGGCGGGGATGCCAACAGCAATTGGGCGATCTATTCCGACAACTTCGATGCGGGATTAACGGAAGTCGTGAAATCCTACGAATATCGGTTCCAGATGACTGGCGACACCAACGCGGCGGCTCGCTTGGAATTCAACGTGGGGCAGAATGTTGCCGATGTCTGGATCGGCAATGTCCGCGTCGAGGAGATCGACATGGTAAACACGCCCGACGATCCCAAGAAGCCGCTGGACAACGGCAATCACGTCTACAACGGCTCCTTCGATTTGGGGACGATGGACCGCATGAAATATTGGCATGTATATGCGGGAGGCACGGCTTCGGCGGTGCTGGGAGTGAAGCCCGACGAACGTTATTTGAGCGCGAGTATCGAAGCAGGCGGCGCGTCTCCTTCGGATATCGTACTGAGTCAGAAGGGCATCGAGCTGCTGCAGAGCGATACGTACCGGCTGTCGCTGGAGGGTTGGGCGGACGGCGCGCGAAGCATCGAGGTGCGGCTGCGGGGCAAGGACGGCGCCGTCTTTGCCGGACCATTCAGCGTGCTGCTCGGAACGGAACGGGCAACGATTGCCGTAGCGGAGTTCGATATGCCGGCCGGCGTGTCGGACGCGGAGGCGGAGCTTGACATTGCGCTTGGCGGCTCTTCGGTTGACGTTTACCTGGACAATGTGACCCTGATTCGCACGTCGAACCGAAATGTAGATTTCTCGGGAGTTGATCTGTATCCCGTGCGCAACGGCGACTTCCATTTCGGTCTGAGCGGTTGGGAGCCGTTTGTCCAGGGCGGTGCGGCGACATTCGAGAACGTGGGGGGCGAGGCACGCATTAACGTGACGAACGTCGGCTCGGCCGGTTGGAACATTATGCTGAATCAGTCGAATCTGAAGCTGGAAGGCGGCCTGACCTACGTCTTGTCCTTCGAGGCTTCCGCGAACGTAGCCCGCGACATCGAGGTATCGCTGGAGAACGAGGGTTATGTCAGGCGGTTCTTCTCGGGAGCGCTTGCGTTGACGGGGGAGAAACGGCGCTTCGAATTCGTCTTTAGAATGCCGATGGACGAAATTCTGGCGCTCAAGATCATGACCGGCAAGACGGCGAACAGTCCTTCGGGAGCGCATGCGATAACGATCGACAACGTGGTACTCGCCGTGCAGTACTCGCCGCTTCTGCAGCCCGCGACCGTCATGTCGGACGAATCGGATAATCGCATCGGGGAAGCCGTCGCGCTGCTTCATTCTCCATCGGTTGGTTGGGCGGAAGCGCTGACGCAGGTCGCGGTGAACGGGACGGCGCTGGACGCCGGTTTGTACGAGAAGGGCGACGGCGAGATCGTCATCGCGGCGGAAGTTTTTGCGGAAGAGGGACTTTACGATATCGTGCTGAAGTCGACAGGATATGCGGATGTCGCGGTACGTCAGCAGATGCTGGCCGGCGACGGCAACCTTGTCCTGAACGGCAGTATGTCGCAAGGGCTAGCGAATTGGGAAGTGTGGGAAGGCGAAGGCGGGGATTCTACGGTTACAGCGGAGAACGACGCGGCCAAGGCCGTTATCCATTGGCACGGGGGGATGCATCCCGCCTGGAACGTGCCGATAGGGTGGTCTACGCAGTTCACCCAATCCGGCATCAGGCTGGAGGCCGGCAAGACGTATGAGCTCAGCTTCAACGCGTGGTCGACGGAAAGCAGGCCTATTGTTACGGAACTTGGCGGTTACAATAATAACCAGTCGGTGACATATGCTTTGACGACGAATTCGGACGACGTGCACAAGACAACGCTGCGTCCTTCGTCCAATGTGAACCTGTCGCTGAAATTTCTTCTTGGCAATGTCGTGAGCGGGGCGTTAACGACGCCGGACGAGGAACATACCGTCTTTATCGACAACGTTGCGATCAAAGAAGTGAAGGCTCCGCCGGTCCTTGCCGCCGACTCGGTGGACAATAAGATGGGTCAGCCCATCGCGCTGACCTTCGACGATGACGCGGAGTGGCGCGCGGCGGTAGCTCGCGTGCTTGTAAACGGCGCGGCGGCTTCGCCCGCGCAGGTGACGATGGAAGCAGGCGTCATCACGCTGGCTGCGGAGCTATTCCCTGCTATCGCGACTTATTCCATCGCGATCGAGGCGCCGGGCTATGGCGTTGCATCGGTGCAGCAAAAGATACAGACGGCAGCGCCTAATGTGGCGCTCCCACGCGCTGGCGGCGCCAGCGCGTCTAGCGAAAACGGCGCGGCCGGGGCCGCTTCCCGCGCGTTCGACGGCAACGCCGGCACGCGTTGGGAGTCCGTCACCGGAGCGGACCCGCAGTGGCTCGCCATCGATCTTGGCGGCGTTTATGCACTGGATGGCATTACGCTCCAATGGGAGGGAGCTTACGCCAAGGCATATAAGCTGCAGGCATCAACCGCCGTCGTTCCGGGCGAGGGAGATTGGATAGACCTGTTCAGCGAGGAAAACGGCAACGGAGGGCTGGACGAAATCGCGCTAAGTGGCGAAGAAGCAAGGCATATCCGGATGTACGGCACCGTTCGCGGCACGCCTTGGGGATATTCGCTATGGGAGCTTGAGGTGTACGGCTCGCTTGTAAGCGACTGAAGCGGCTTGTTCTGACTTGGAAACGTGCCTACGGGATTCATTCCAGGTACTGACGAAGGTGCAGGGAGAGATCTCAGTGCAGACAGCAACGATTGGGGCACGGTTTTCAGTGACGATCGCGTATTAAGCCAGGGCGATTGGAAGGAAATCGTTACTATGGAGAAGTCGGCTGAGAGTCGTTACATCCGCATTCTCGTCACGGACAAAGTTTTCCGCCCTATGGCCGTCGTTGTTTGAAATCGAGGTATACGCTAGTTAGCATGCAAGTAATTGAGATGGAGAAGAGGGTTCTTACCAGTCATGGTAAGGGCTCTTTTTTGTTTTGTCTGTGCAGAGAAAAGTATGTGTGACGAGAGGAGTAGATCGATGTGACCGACTTAAATCCGGAAAAGTGTGCCTAACGGGAGGAGTAGATCGATGACCGACTTAAACGCGGACCTAAAATAAAAATGATGATTTAATGAAGATTCCACCCTTATATATTGCGTCATAATTAAATATATGATACATATTAAATAATGAAAATGAGTGCTAATAGATGAATGCAACCCAAAAAAGAGATGAACCTACGAGGAGTGAGCGAGTATGGAGAGAGAGCTTGCGCTAGAAATTGTAAGAGTTACGGAGCTGGCGGCATTGGCATCGGCGCCATGGATGGGCCGTGGAGACAAAAACGGAGCAGACGGAGCCGCAACCTCCGCAATGAGAGCGATGTTCGATTCGGTGTCGATAAGGGGAACGGTCGTCATTGGCGAAGGCGAGATGGATGAGGCGCCCATGCTATACATTGGCGAAGAGGTGGGCAGCTTGAACGGTCCCGAGGTCGACGTCGCAGTGGATCCGTTGGAAGGGACCGAGATCGTCGCCAAGGGGCTGAACAACGCATTGTCCGTCATTGCAGTCGCAGGCAAAGGTCAATTGCTGCATGCGCCGGATATGTATATGGAGAAGCTGGCTTACGGGCCTGCTCTGGTGGGCAAGCTCAGCATAACGGATCCCCTGGAGGAGACTCTGTCCAAAGCGGCGGAAGCACTGAACAAAAAGGTGTCCGATCTGACGGTGATGATTCTCGACCGTATCCGTCATGAGGCGAGCATCAAAGTGCTAAGGAAGGTTGGCGTTCGCATCAAATTTTTATCCGATGGGGACGTAGCAGGGGCTATGGCGCCGGCTTTTCCGGAGGCGGGAATTGATTTGTACGTGGGGTCGGGCGGAGCGCCGGAAGGGGTGCTCGCGGCTGCCGCGCTGAAATGTCTAGGAGGCGAATTGCAGGGGAGATTGATGCCCGCCGACGCGGCGGAATACGACCGCTGCATCGCGATGGGCATTGCTGAGCCTTATAAGGTGCTGACGATGGAAGATATGGTCGGAACGGAGGATGTTATTTTCGCGGCTACGGGGGTCACCCCGGGCGAATTTCTTGGCGGCGTCCGATATTTCCCGGATGAACGGGCGGAGACCCATTCCATCGTCATGCGCGCCAAAACAAAAACGGTTCGTTTCGTGCGCTCCATTCACTATTTGCCCAACAAGACATACCTCCAGACAGCGCGTTGAATGTTGTATTCGCAGCGAGTGGGCATCGTCGCTAGTGAATCGGAATAATATTCTCCTACTAGGAGTAGGAGCTCATATGTCTTACGCAAAAGAGAGCAGCTCCAAAGTCTCCGTTGGATGACATTTGAGGACTGCTCTCTATTTGCATAAGAGTATAGCCGAGCATCTCGATTAGCAGCGCTCCACACCCCAGTGAAGCAAAAAAGTTTGCTTCAATGGCTCAACTGGTGCCCGCAACGCTCAACGAAGCAAAAAAGTTTGCTTCGATAATCCTCTAAGCCGACCTTCTCGGCTTGCAGCACACCGCGCGGTCGCGAACTGCCCCAGCTACTAGTCCAGCGGAGGCGTCGTTTCGCCCTCGCGTTCCGCCTGCTTGCGGTGAGCGATGCGGCTGGCCGCGGACGCCGCGATGGCGCCGACGATATCGTCCAGGAAAGTGTGGATCTCGCCTTCCGTCTTGCTGTTAAGCCTAACGAGGATGCCCGGTTTCACTTTGTCGATGAAGCCGAAGTTCGTAAACCCGATGCTGCCATACACGTTGACGATCGATAAGGCCAATATTTCGTCGCAGCCGTACAAGCCCTCGTCATGTTGAATCATCTCCTGCAATGGGGGCAGCAGCTTGCCCTCCTCCGCCAGCATATCAAGCTGAATGCCGGTCAGAACGGCGTTCTGTACCTCGCGCTTCGACAACACGGCATCTACATGAATCATACATTCGTCCAGCGTCAGCTCGGGGAAATAATCCTTCTGCAGGAAATGCACGAGCTCGGCAATTTCCATTTTGGTGACTCCGCGTTTCTCCAGCCATTCTTCTGTGGCTTCAGCCACCTTTTTACTATTTAAGCTATATTTTGCGGGATTGCTCATCTTCTTTGTTCCCCCTCATGATTTTGTGGACAAAACTGGTCTAAAACAGGGAAGGGCTCGTATACATAGTACTACAAATAAGGAGTTGTACAAAGCCGACAGGCAATATTCATTGGGGAGGAATTGTAATCATGGTTCAAAAAAGATGGATTCGCCATACCGCATTAACCGCCGTACTCGTATTGCCGGTCATTACGGCAGGCTGCGGACTGTTCTCGCAGCAAACAAGCAAGTCGATCGATCCGCCGCCGTCACAGGTGGAAACGACGGAAAACAACGACCCTACCGGACAGGCTCCGGTGGACGGGCAAGCGGGGGGCTCCAGCCTGACCGTGTATTTGCAAGATCGAAACGGTTACTTGGCGCCTATCTCGATTCCGATCGCTTACGGTGCCGAAGAGATGCCGGGACAGAAGGCGCTGGAGCTGATGGTGGATGGCGGCACATACGCATCTACGCTGCCGGAGGACTTCCGCGCGCTGATACCGCAAGGCACGCAGATTTTGAGCTACAACTACGATAAGGAGCGTCAGATCGCCCAAGTCGACTTTTCCGAGCCGTTTATTAGCTACAACGCGGCGGACGAGCGTGACATTATCGAATCCATTACTTGGACGCTGACCGCCATGAGCGGTATTAAAGGAGTAGAACTGTCCGTGAAAGGCGAACCGTTGACAGAAATGCCTGTAGCAGGATTCCCGATTAATGGCGAGCTTACCCGTGCAATCGGCATCAACATCGAGCTGGCGGACGGCGTCGCCATTACGAACTCTTCGCCGGTGACGCTGTACTTCTCGGCCGATACGATGAACGACGAACAATATTACGTGCCGATCACTCGCTTGATCTCCCGAGCAGATTCGCCGGCCTTGGCGGCTATGGATGAGCTCATCGCAGGGCCGCTGAACAAAAAGGCGTTGAACAGCGTTATTTTGCCGGATGTGGAAGTAGCGAGCATCGAAGAGAAGGACGGCATTGTCTTTGTAGACCTGGAAGACGCCGTTTATGAATCGGGTCATCAATTGCCGGCGGAAATGCTGCAAGCGGTCGTGCTCTCCCTTACGGAGACGACGGGAGAAGCCGAAGTCCAGATCCGCATCAATGGCGAGTCCAATCTGGTGGACACCAACAACAACGATTACAGCAAGCCGGTCGGCCGGCCGCATCATGTGAACGCGCTGAAGTCATAAGACTAGTATAAACGGGAAGGGACGAACGCCGCGGCGCCGCGGGTTCGTCCCTTCTCTATGTGGTCGCGGAGATGCAATTATTAGCTATGCTCAGATGCCAGGGTGCAATTGCGGGTACACTTTGTTAAAATAGGAACGACCTGCAAGAGTCGGTCGGAGACGGATAATAGTTCAGGAGGCATACATAAGATGAGAAACGACGGTCGACAACCGAATGGACTTCGTTCGGTCACGATAACGCCAAACGTAAATAAACATGCGGAAGGTTCGGTCATGATCGAATTCGGCGACACAAAGGTGATTTGCACCGCAAGCGTGGAGGAGCGCGTCCCGCCTTTTATGAAGGGACAAGGAAAAGGCTGGGTAACTGCGGAATATGCGATGCTGCCGCGCGCGACCCATTCCCGCAACCATCGGGAAGCGGCTAAGGGCAAGCTGACGGGCCGTACGATGGAAATTCAACGGCTGATCGGCAGGGCTTTGAGATCGGTCGTCGATCTGCAAGCGCTGGGCGAACGCACGATTACGTTGGATTGCGATGTCATCCAGGCAGACGGCGGCACCAGAACAACTTCGATTACAGGCGCCTTTGTCGCATTGGCAATCGCCGTGAACAAGCTGTCCGCAACTGCCAATTTCTCCAAATTCCCGATCCGCGACTTCCTGGCTTCGGTCAGCGTAGGGGTCATTGGGGAGCGGGCATTGCTTGATCTGAACTACGAAGAGGATTCCAAGGCGAAGGTCGACATGAACGTCGTTATGACGGGGCAAGGTCGATTTGTTGAAGTGCAGGGGACAGGCGAGGAAGCAACGTTCTCCCGGGAAGAACTGAACGAGCTGCTTGCGTTGGCGGAAGGCGGAATCAACGAGCTGTTCGCGAAGCAGCGCGAGGTGCTGGGACCGATCGCCGATCGGATCAGAGGTTGACCGTATGGGAGAGGGCAATATTATTGCAGGAAGCCGAGACGGATTAGGAAATGACGCCATTGTCGTCGCGACGAAAAATAACGGTAAATTAAAAGAATTCGCCCATGCGTTGGGTAAGCTGGACAAGCGAGTCCTTAGTCTGCACGATTTCCCGGAAATTCCGGATATTGTTGAGGACGGAGACACTTTTGCGGCGAATGCCCGAATTAAAGCGAAGACGACTGGCGACGCATTAGGCGTACCGGCGCTTGCGGACGACTCGGGTCTGCGCGTTGAAGCGCTCGGCGGAGAGCCGGGCGTCTATTCGGCCCGATATGCAGGGGAAGGAGCGGCCGACGAAGAAAATAACGCCAAGCTGATTCGGGAGCTTACGAGCATCGGCGCCAGCTGTTCGGAGCAGCAACTGGAGGATGGTTCTCGGCAACTCAGCAAAGCGCAGTTCGTCTGCGCCCTTGCGCTGTACGACCCTGCCACAGGAGAATTCGTGGAAGCGGAGGGCACGGTCGACGGCGTCATCACGGACAAACCGCACGGAGACGGAGGTTTCGGCTACGATCCTCTCTTCTGGCTTCCGCAGCTTGGCAGAGGCATGGCGGAGCTGAGCAAGGAGGAGAAGGGAGCAATCAGCCATAGGGGAGATGCGCTTCGAAAGCTTCTTCCTCTACTTATGAAGCAGCAATAATTTCGAGCGATGTCTCTTAAATGAAACGGCTGCCCCGAAAGTGCTTGCATGACATGTAAACATCCTGAATTACAAACGAAAGGACCTCGAATTCCACTTTATTGTGGGGGTTGAGGTCCCTTTTCTTGAAGAAAATCGCTTTTTATTCTCTCAGCCTACGCTTACCTTGTAATGCTTCAGCCACAGGTTGACCTGGTACAAATACGCGAATATCTGCGGGCCAGACATTAGTTGGCCGAACCAAGGAATGTTGGACTTCGCGGAATCGGATTCCGCCAACGACCTGACTTTCTTTATATCGATCAAAGGAAGAATCGGGGAGTTCGGATCGTTTAGCACGTCGAGCAATAGCTCCTTGACCGCGGTCAAATAGTTGGGGTTATGCGTTTTCGGGTAAGGGCTTTTTTTGCGATAGAGCACATCGTCCGGCAGAACGCCTTGCAGCGCCTTGCGAAGAATGCCTTTCTCGCGGTCTCCCGCCGTCTTAATCTCCCAAGGGATGTTCCACACGTATTCGATCAGCCGGTGATCGCAAAACGGGACGCGCACCTCGAGACCCGCCGCCATGCTCATCCGGTCCTTGCGGTCCAGCAGCGTCGGCATAAATCTCGTTATGTTAAGGTAGGACATGCGCCGCATCCGGCTTAGCAGCTCATCCTCGCCGGCCAGCTTCGGAACTTCGGCCACGGCATCGGCGTAACGGTCGTTGATATACTCCTGCGGCTTGATCCAAGCGGCCACTTCCGGGGACAGGAGGTCTGCGCGCATAGCCGTAGCAAGCGACCAAGGGAACGTATCGGCCTTCAGCGCTTCCTCGCGGTGGAACCAAGGGTAACCGCCGAATATTTCGTCCGCAGCTTCGCCTGACAATGCCACGGTTGCGCCTTTCTTGATCTCGCGGCAGAAGAGCAGCAACGACGCGTCAACATCGGCCATGCCTGGCAGATCGCGGGCAAGCGTAGCGTCCAAAAGCGCGTCGACGAGTTCGGGCGTGTCGAACTGGATCGGATGATGGACCGTTCCGAGATGGGAGGTCATCCGTTCAATCCAGGGCGCGTCGCTGTTCGGCTGAAAGGCATGTGCCTGAAAATGTTTGTCATTATCCCGATAATCAACGGAATAGGTATGCACATTGCCTTGCCCATTAGCATCATAATAGTGGACCGCAAACGTCGTTAGAGCGCTGGAATCGAGGCCTCCAGACAGCAGCGTGCAGACAGGCACGTCGGAAACAAGCTGACGTTCTACCGTATCGCGCAACAACTCTCCGACATGTTTTGCCGTCTCCTCGACGGAATGCTCGTGAGGCGTGCTGCGAAGCTGCCAATAAGTGATCGTTTTGACTCCGGCACGGCTAACGACCATGCATTGACCGGGTTTCAGTTCAGTGAGATTTTTATACACGCCATGGCCCGGCGTGCGCGCGGGACCCATGACAAAGATCTCCGCGAGTCCTTCGGCACCAACTTCGGCTTTCACGGCGGAGTGCTCCAGAATGCATTTCGGCTCGGATCCGAACAGGAAAAGCCCGTCGACTCTGCATATAAACAAGGGTTTTACGCCAAGCCGGTCGCGCGCGAGAAACAGCTCCTGTGCTGTCACATCCCAGATTGCGAATGCGAAAATGCCGTTAAACCGCTCGACGCAGGAGCGGCCCCATTCCATGAAAGAGACGAGCAGCACTTCGGTGTCGCATGTCGTCGTGAACGTTCTTCCTCTGCTTTGCAGTTCCTTGCGGAGCTCGGGCGCGTTGTACAACTCGCCATTATAGACAACGATGTATTGATCGTCGCCCGTGTACCTGATCATCGGCTGGGCGCCATTCTCGGGATCGATGACGGACAAGCGGCGATGTCCTAGCGCGCAATGCGCGGAAATCCAGGTGCCTGCTGCGTCCGGCCCGCGCGGCGCAAGCGTTTCGGTCATGCGCTCCAGATCGGCGCTTTCCCGGGTCAAGTCACTGTTCCAATCGATCCAGCCGGTAATTCCACACATCTATCTCATTCCTCTCTATGCTGGACTCCAGTTGCGATAATAAACAGTTATATGCGGAAAAAAGGGATAAAATGTCTGTCCACAAGGGGAAGCTAAGGAAGGCATAACCCGAAGTTTGTCGCAAGCTGTACAAGCGATGGAGGTGAATTCAGATAATGGAAGGTCAAGGCGAGCAATTGCGCGGAAGCGACGAAGAACGGCAGCATCTCTATGTATCCGTCCAGGCGGGGCAAATATTGACCGATCCCGAGGCGGCCGCTTACGAGTTGGATATCGTTGCGAACGAAGAGGAAGTGTCGCGTCTTCGCGAGCTGTTCGAAGAGCTGTCGAGCATGGCGGAGGCGGAGCTTGGCTATTACGCAAGGCCTGTCGCTAAGAGCGACCATGATGAAACGATTAACGGCGCCAGCGATGAAATCATTACGAGGATCTACCGGTTGTTATACGAATGCGGCACGGAATCCACGCGGAGACATATTTCCTCTATGGGGCTGCTATAGCCAGCTTCATCATCCCGATCACTAATGGCGGCCAGGCCACACTGCCGCCTTTATTCATTTTATGGGAAATGATGCAACATACCGGGCTGTGGATAATGAGCTTCAGATGTAATAGGAAAAATAGGTTGGCGGTCATAAAAGTAGGCGAACGAGCAGCTGTAGGCGTTAAAAACGCCGATGGACCGGAAAGTACCTCTGATTAGCGTCCATAGGCGTTAATAAAGCTTATGGCTCCAAAAAGTAGACGAATGAGCAGCTGTAGACGTTAAAAACGCCGATGGACCGGATAGTAACTCTGATTAGCGTCCATAGGCGATAATAACGCTTATGGCTCCAAAAAGTAGGCGAACGAGCAGCTGTAGACGTTAAAAACGCCGATAGACCGGAAAGTAACTCTGATTAGCGTCCATAGGCGATAATAACGCTTATGGCTCCAAAAAGCAGGTGAAAGAGCAGCTGTAGGCGTTATGCTTGCCAAATACCCGCCAGGGTGATCTTGTCCTTCTAAATTCAAAACAACAACCGCCCGGTGATCCGGGCGGTTGTTGTTCTGGTCGGACACCGGAGCCTTGCCGTTAAGCGGGCGGCGGCGTTTCCTCCCTGTTCTTGCGTGTTCGGATGTACAGCTCGTACGATTTGACTCCTACGATCTTGACGATCATGTAGATCGGAATGACGAGCAGGAAACCGACGATGCCGGCTATATCTCCGCCTACCAGGACGAGAATGATCGTGGTCAGCGGGTGAATATCCAGCTTTTTGCCGAATACGTAAGGCGCGATCAGATTATCCTGAACCTGCTGGGCCGCGAGAATGATCACCAGCGACCAGATGGCCGTAGCCGGGGACACGATCAGCCCGATGATCACGATCGGAATGCTGGACAGGATCGCGCCGATGACAGGGAAGAAATTCAAGATGACCGCGACCACCGTTAGCAGAAGCGCGTAGGGCAGCCCGATAATAAGAAAGCCGATGTACATAAGAACGCCGAGCGCCAGATTGACGATGACCCTTCCGACGATAAAATTGCTTAACGCCTGATCGATGTCCCCCAGCATGGAACGGCCATCCTCCTTATAGCGGGAAGGAAAGAACCAGACTAGCCGATTCTTGAATTTGCCGCCTTCCTTCAGCATGTAGAAGAGCATGATCGGGAAGGTGATCAGCACGATCGCAAAGTCGGAGAAGAAGGTGAAAAGACCGGATACAGAGCTGCTAACCACGTTAAAACCTTTGTTCAATAACTCAGTGACCTGTCCCGAAATGTCCGTATTGGCAGGCAGCAAAGGCGCAATATACTCGTTGTCGCTCAGCTTCTCGAGCTGTTCGTTGATGCCCGCGAATATGGCCGGAGCGTTATGCACGAGGTTCATCACCTGGCTTTTCAGAGAAGGCCAGACTCCGATGAAGAACACCGCGAGCAGCAAGGAAATAACGAGATAAAGCAGCAGAATAGCGAGCGACCGGTTCAGCTTCTTGACTTCCAAATAATCGATGAGCGGCCTCATCAAATAATAGAAAAACCCGGAGAGCAGAAGCGGCGTCAGAATAATGCTGAAAAGCGAGAGAAGAGGGGTGAAGATGAAGGAGACGAGCGAACTCAAATAAATAATACCCAATACCAGCAACACTGCGATACATATCCGTATAAAGACGTTTAGCTTGGTCATCGTTTCTCTCCTGTTCCTGTCCATTCCTAAGCATCGACGCGATGCAACAAATCAGTAATACGCGGGATGAAGCCGACGGTAGCAACAAAAGAGTCCAGTTGTGTAAAATCCAATATATGGAACCCATCTCTTTACATAGGGTCGGGGGGTATGTTAAAGTGTATAGAAAGGAGTTGATTGAACTGGATAATACAATACTAGAGGCTACCTCATGCGACCATACATCCTCTGCAGAGCGGAAAAGTCATCATTCCGAAAAAACGAAACGCAGCTTGATGCATCGTTTAAATCGGATCGAAGGGCAAGTACGAGGGGTGAAGGGGCTGATCGAACGAGACACTTACTGTGATGATGTTTTGATTCAAATTGCTTCGATCCAGTCCGCTCTTAATGGATTGGGGAAGCAGCTTTTAGAACACCATTTAAAAAGTTGCGTCGTTGGACGGATCGAAGAAGGCGATCATGAAGTTCTAGACGAGCTTTTAATCACGGTAAATAAGTTGCTAAAATAAGCCAAATAGGGGGATGCTTTAGAAAAAGCAATCCCCCTTTAATTATTTTTTACGCAATCATCTTCCGGCATGCTTCCGCACAACGGAAACAGGCTTCAGCACAGCGTTTGCAATGCTCGTGGTGTTCGTGCTTGGCGCATTCATTGCCGCAAGCCTCGCAGACCTCGGCACACAAACGGCAGATTTCCTTCACAAAGGGGCTATTTCTGGACATGGCCGCAGCGGCCAGCGCGCAAATGTCAGCACATTCGCGATCCAGTCGGATGCAATCGGCCATCATCTTAACGTTATCTTCCTTGAGGCAAGCATCGTAACAGTGATTGCATTCCTGCATACATTTCAGACATTCTTCGATACATTGTTTGTAATGTTCATGCATGGGTATCACTCCTTTATTTTGGATTCAAATATAGTGTACCCCTCTGTACTATATGCGAAACACTTTTGACAACTATACTACAATCAAAAAAAGAATGGCAGGGAACGTTATGAAAACCATCTTAATTGTCGACGATGAAGACAATATTCGCGAGGTTATTCGATCTTATTTACAAAAGGAAGGTTACCGGACGATTGATGTGGAGACAGGGGGGGAAGCCCTTCAGTGTGTGCGCAGTCAGCCGGTGGATTTTGTGATACTGGATTTAATGCTGCCCGATATGGAAGGGGAGCAAGTATGTCAGGCTATCCGGCAAATCGATTCCGTTCCCATACTCATGCTTACAGCTAAAGTTTCCCAAAACAATCGTATTCGAGGGCTTTCGGTAGGAGCGGACGATTATGTGTTAAAACCATTTGACCCTAGAGAGGTCGTGGCGAGGGTTCGAACGATATTACGGCGATCGGATGATGATGTGCTTCTAGCCGACCGTTTGACGTTTAATCATGGCGAGCTGATGATTGATTCGATGAAGCAGCAAGTCTTTCGTTCCGGCGAGCTGGTGAATCTGACGCCGAACGAATATAAAATTTTGCTTTTGCTCGCCAAATATCCGCAACGATGTTTTCAAAGGGACGAGCTGATTGAGCGCGTTTTGGGTCACGATTTTGAAGGTGATGTGCGTACCATCGATCAGCATGTAAAAAATCTCCGCCACAAGATCGAAAGCGATCCGAAGAAGCCGGTTTATCTTGTGACCGTGTACGGTTTCGGATACCGTTTCGCAGGTGAAACGGTATGAACCGTCGACTCTATTCGAGGCTCGCGTTCATTATTATTGGCACTGCGGTCGGCATTGTTGTCGTTTCAAGCGCGGTACTTGTTATTTCAACACACTACCATTTTCAGATGTATCAATCGCAAGCTTCTGTTATAGGCCATGACTTAATAGAACTGAATTACCATTTGGAGCTGGCTTTGTTGCAAACGATTCTTTGGACATGTTTCGTGTCAATTGTGCTGGCGATCGTGCTTGGCTTTTATGTGGCCAAGCGGATCTCGTCCCCTCTGGTACATATGAAGCATGTGGCGGAAAAGATGACGGTTGGCGAGTGGCACGCGCGGGTCTCCCTTTCCGGCACAGACGAGCTGGCCGAATTGGGAAGGTCCATCAACACGCTTGCGGCGCAGTTACAGCATCAGGAACAGCTTCGGGTGACGATGACGGAGAATATTGCCCATGAGCTGCGAACACCATTGACAACTCTGAAAAGCCATATGCGGGCGCTGGAAGAAGGCATTTGGGAGCCGACCCCCGCGCGCATTCATACCTGTTATGAAGAAATTGAACGTTTAACGGAGCTAGTCGCCGAACTGGAAGATTTAAACCAACTCGAATCGCCCGGCTTTCAATTGGTACGAAAGGAAGTGCGGCTTGCGGAGGTCATTGAACATGCCGTCAATCTAGTCGATGCGTCCTATCGGGAGAAACATGTCCGCTTGGATTATTCGGTCGATCCGGATGTTCGGGCACTCATAGATCATGACCGGATGATTCAGGTTTTGGTGAATTTGCTGAGCAATGCGCTCAAATTTACATCCGAACATGGTGAAGTAAATATATCGGCAGCAGAAGAACAAGCGGAAATCCGGATCGTTGTTAAAGATTCGGGCGAGGGGATTCCTCCCGAAGATCTGCCCAACGTGTTTGAACGCTTTTACCGTGCAGATAAATCGCGAAGTCGCAGAATTGGAGGGAGCGGACTCGGGTTAACCATTGTAAAACAGCTCATAGCGGCTCACGACGGGCGCATTAAAGTAGAAAGCGAAAAGGGTACAACCTTTACGATTCGACTTCCCAAACTCTTAAATGAATCTACACAAGTTCTTCAAAAGTATAAGGTAGATTAGTTGTGTAAGTCGAAATACATTACTGAAAGGAGTAAAGAAAATGAAAAAAGCGCTGATCTTATTTGGTCTTGCCGCTACACTGGTGCTTGGCGCATGCGGGAACGGCAATAACGACAAGTCCAATGACTCGAATAACGGGATACAGAATGAGGGGGATAACGGTCACGCCGGCATGGATCATTCCGGTTCAAGCGGGGCTCCGGAAGGGATGCAAAAAGCATCCAATCCGAAGTTTCCCGAGGGAAGCGAGGCCGTCATTACTGATGCGCATATGGACGGTATGAAAGACGCGGCAGCTAAGATTGCGGGCGCATTTGACACGACGGTATATACCGTGTCTTACACTCCTGCAAGCGGCGGTGAACGTGTAACGGATCATAAGTGGGTCGTGCATGAAGAAATCAAGGATGCAGGCAAAGAACCGTTCAAGCCCGGCGATGAGGTGGTTTTGGAGGCTGACCATATGACGGGGATGGAGGGTGCTGCAGCAACCATTGATTCTGCGGAGCAGACGACCATCTATATGATCGATTTCACCTCAACGACAACCGGCGAAGAAGTGAAAAACCATAAATGGGTGACGGAAGACGAGCTGGCTTTACCATAGAAAAACAACAACCAAGCCGACGGTTATTCAACCGCCGGCTCTTTCTTCGTAGGGAGCATTGTGTCATAACGGGATCGCCGGCGATTGACAGGAGGTGTTATTTTGCTGCGGGTGAATAGTAGATCGGGCCGGGCGGCGTTTCGTCCGGCCGATTCTTTATGTCTTAAGTTTTGCTACTCGATGAGGCCCAATTCTTCATATATTGTTCGCGAAACTACACCGTTGGGGAGTAAATGCCGATCGCGTTGAAATTTTTTGATAGCCGCCGTAGTATCCGAGCGGAACTTGCCATTACATTCACCTGTAAAATATCCGCCGCTCTTCAATCGGGATTGGATTAATTGTACGTCTCCGCCAACATCCCCTTCGGCCAAATCTCTAGGATCTTGATTCATGTAGCCAAGCACATGGCCGTGGATGATAACCTTTGTGCCAAGCGGGATAAACTCAAATAATTGCAAAACATCCGTATTATTCATGCGAATGCAGCCATGGCTTTGATGCTGGCCGATAGAATGGGGCTTGTTTGTACCGTGAATTCCATAGTTGCCCCATGGAACATTTAGTCCAAGCCAGCGTGGACCAAATGAAGGTCCCCAGTCCTTCCCTTTATAAGTGATGATGTAAACCCCGACGGGGGTGGGCGTAGACGGATTGCCGACAGCGACTCTATACTGCTTGATCAGCATGTCTTCTTTAAATACAGTGAGTCGATGTTGAAGTGGGAAAACTTCGATTCGATATTCGCTTATTGGTGCATAAATAGGTAATGGATCTTTATCGATTGCCATTGCGGATTCTGGCATCAAAGTCCAAATCCATACAATAAGCGGAAGCAATAGCGCGCATTTTAAAAGTCTCAATTGTCGTCATCACCATTCGTAATCATTGATTTCTGCAGCCTTGTCGACGCTAACTATATGGTCTCCAACCGCAAGCTGAATATTACTATTGAGCTCCCAAAGTTCCATTGAATCCGAACAAATAAAAATCCCCGCTTGCCCAGTAAAATGAAGGGCTCGCGGGGATTTCATTATTTAAAAAACAATCATTGGCAACGTAATGGCGTCCCAGGAGGGATTCGAACCCCCGACAACTCGCTTAGAAGGCGAGTGCTCTATCCGACTGAGCTACTGGGACACTGTTTGATAATATATCATGCCGACCTATGGTTTTGCAAGTAAAAAAATGGAGGAATTCAAAAAAGATTGACGGACATATCGATGGCCATTGAAGATAGCGGACTTTGTTTGGCGCGGACGACCATGCGTGGTATAATCGATCGCAGGATTATTCAGAACCTATTTACGAGCATGCCTTAAGGCGGTGTTATCATTACGACTCCTCAAGAGCCACATAACGATGGCAAAGACAATGTTTATTTATTCCCCAGCATGCTGGATCAGTACCAGATCTCGCTTACGAGGATGCTGGAGGCCGAACAATACAGGGAAGCGAAGGAGCTTCTCCGGTTTCTGCTGCAATGCCAGGGGCAGGAGAAACGCCATTATGAGGAATGGGCGAATTTGCTGAGCTGGCTGGAGATGGCGTTCCCGGTGGGGAGCGAGGCTGCAGAAGAGAACGCGCAGGAAAGCGGACAGGACGAAGAGGCGCTGCGTGCCGAGCTGCTGAAGCCGCCCGTTCAAGATGAAGCTTATATCAGTCAGGTGCTCTATATCATGCGCAACCATCCTATGATGGACCAGCAGCAGCTGGCGCTGGAGCGCGCCGTCTACATCGATGATCCCGGCGTTGACGCTGCCATCCTGGAATGGCTGAAGGATGAGAGCCTTCATCCCATCCTTCAATTCAAGGCGCTGCAATGCCTTAAGCGGAGAGGGGCGACAGGGGAAATACGGCTTAGACGGCTGGATGAGGATATCTTGCTGGAGATCGAAGCGACCCCGCTGTCGCTAGAGGAATTCCCGGCTCCGGTGGGCGACATCCTGGAGCGTACGATCGCGGTTGCGGAGGTTGACGACCCGACGCTGCCTCATTTCGCCACGGAATTATGGAAGGAAAGCCTGCAATTCCTTTATGGGACATCGGCTTACGGGTGGATGCTTAGAGACGAGGATGCGACGGTGGATTGTTTCGCGGCTGCGCTGCATCTTACGCTGCATCTGACGGTGTACGGCTCGGCGAACGACGACGATATACGCGATACATATGGCATTTCCGACAGTCTCAGATTTCGTTATGAACAGGCTTGCCGAACGCTCAGAAGCATCGCGATGCTGCTGCAAACGGGCGGCGATGAACATCAGCCTTGATAACTTGTCCATCTTTGTTTATAATAGAATGGTTTATGTAACGTGAAAACTATGGATGCATGCGCATTTTTGGAGGGGAAGGCATAAAATGAAAGCAACTTGGGAAAAAATAGACAAGAACATCGTATCGATCGATGTTGAGGTGGACGCGGACAAAGTGACCGGCGCTCTGGATCAAGCCTTTAAGAAAGTGGCGGCGAAGGTTAACGTTCCTGGTTTCCGCAAAGGCAAAGTTCCGCGGGGAATCTTCGAATCCCGATTCGGAGTAGAGAGCCTTTATCAGGATGCAATCGACATTCTGTTGCCAGAAGCTTATACGACTGCCGTTCAAGAGAACGAGCTGCAGCCTGTAGACCGTCCCGAGATCGACGTTACGCAATTCGCGAAAGGCCAATCTTTCAAGTTCGTCGCGAAAGTAACGGTTAAGCCCGAAGTAACGCTTGGCGAATACAAAGGCCTTGAGATCGATGCGGTCAGCTCCGAAGTAACGGAAGAAGAAGTGGCTGCCGAGCTGGAGCGTCTGCAACAGCGTCACGCCGAGTTGACGGTTGTCGAAGAAGGAGCTGCCCAGAATGGCGACATCTCCGTTATCGACTTCGACGGATACGTGGACGGCGAGCAGTTCGAAGGCGGCTTCAGCGAGCGTTATTCCCTGGAGCTTGGATCGAACTCCTTCATCCCGGGCTTCGAGGAGCAAGTAGTAGGCATGCAGCTTGGCGACTTCAAGGACGTGGAAGTTACGTTCCCTGAGACGTACCATGCAGAGCACCTCGCTGGCAAAGCTGCCGTATTCAAAGTGAAGCTGCATGAGCTGAAACGCAAAGCGCTTCCTGCCCTGGACGACGAATTCGCCAAAGACGTAAGCGAGTTCGACACGTTGGAAGAATACAAAGCCGACTTGAAAACGAAGCTTCTGGAAAGCAAGGAGAAGGAAGCGGAGCAAGCGCGTGAAGTAGCGGTTGTCGACAAAGCGACGGCAGCGGCCGAAGTCGAAATTCCGGAAGCGATGATCGACACGGAAACCGACTATATGGTGAAGGACTTCGAGAACCGTCTGCGCATGCAAGGCATGAACATGGATCTGTATTACCAGTTCTCCGGCCAGAACGAAGAAGCGCTGCGCGGTCAAATGCGTTCCGACGCCGAGAAGCGCGTACGCAACAACCTCGTGCTGGAAGCGATCGCGAAGGCCGAAGGCTTCGACGCGACGGAAGAGGATCTGGCTGCAGAGCTGGAGAACCTGTCCAAGCAATACAACCGTCCAGCGGAAGAACTGCGCGACATTTTCGAGAAGAACGGCAACATTAGCAACCTTCAAGAAGATATTCTCCTTCGCAAAACGATCAAGTTTCTGCTTGACAACAGCAAAACTGCCTAAAAGTGTAACCTCTTAATACCGTTTGACATACGCTCCATGCGCGTGCATGGGAAGCGACATAGAAGAATAGGTTAGATCGAGGATAAGGCGCGTGCATGTAACGTGCCTTATTTTCACCCTACATATGAAATAGGCGGATCTCTTCGACCGCCAGGGAAGCGTACATATCAGGCGTCGGACGCCGTATACTGTAGTATTCGGCGAAATGACAATCCATAACTTAACGTGTTACAATAAGGATGCATTCCAAGTCCACAACGAAAAGAGGTTGGTCGCATGAACCTGGTACCGATTGTAGTCGAACAGACGAATCGCGGAGAACGGTCCTATGACATTTACTCCCGATTGCTGAAAGATCGCATTATTTTTCTCGGGAGTGCCATTGATGACGATGTCGCGAACTCCATCATCGCTCAGCTGCTGTTTTTGGCGGCCGACGATCCGGAGAAGGACATCCATCTGTATATCAACTCTCCCGGCGGCTCTGTAACCGCCGGAATGGGAATATATGATACGATGCAGTATATCAAGCCAGAAGTATCCACGATCTGCATGGGTATGGCGGCAAGCATGGGCTCCCTTCTTCTTACAGCCGGTGCGAAGGGCAAACGCTTTGCTCTGCCAAACGCAGAAGTGATGATCCACCAGCCTCTCGGCGGCGTCAGAGGCCAGGCAACGGATATCAAGATTCATGCCGACTGGATTCTCAAGACGAAGCAGAAGCTGAATCAAATCTATGTCGACCGTACAGGTCAGCCATATGAGAAGATTGATCGCGACACCGACCGCGATTACTTTATGAGCGCGGAAGAAGCCCTGAATTACGGTCTGATCGACAGGGTCATTACGGCGCCGCTGGGCTAACATAAACATTCAAGGGGTGAGTACATGTTCAAATTCAATGACGAAAAGGGTCAATTGAAGTGTTCGTTCTGCGGCAAATCGCAGGATCAGGTGCGCAAGCTGGTCGCCGGTCCTGGCGTCTATATATGCGATGAATGCATCGAGTTGTGCACAGAAATCGTGGAAGAGGAGCTCGGCAACGATGAAGAGCTTGATCTGAAGGATATTCCGAAGCCGAAGGATATTCGCGCCATTCTGGATTCCTATGTCATCGGTCAAGACTTCGCCAAGAAGTCGTTATCCGTTGCCGTCTACAACCATTACAAGCGGATTAATTCCGGCAGCAAAATCGATGACGTCGAGCTCCAGAAGTCGAATATTCTGCTTTTGGGTCCTACAGGCTCCGGCAAGACGCTGCTGGCGCAAACCATGGCCAAAATTCTTAACGTGCCGTTTGCCATCGCCGACGCCACTTCCTTGACGGAAGCCGGCTACGTAGGCGAAGACGTTGAGAATATTTTGCTCAAGCTGATTCAAGCCGCCGATTACGATGTGGAGAAAGCCGAGCGCGGCATTATCTACATCGACGAGATCGACAAAGTAGCCCGCAAGTCCGAGAACCCGTCGATTACGCGCGACGTATCCGGCGAAGGCGTACAGCAGGCACTGCTAAAAATTCTGGAGGGTACGGTCGCATCCGTTCCGCCGCAAGGCGGACGCAAGCATCCGCATCAAGAATTTATCCAGATCGATACGACGAACATTCTGTTTATCTGCGGCGGCGCATTCGACGGCCTCGAGCAATTGATCAAACGCCGGATCGGCAAAAAGGTCATCGGCTTTAACTCCGCGGGAGACACGACAAAGGATTTGAAGCCGGGCGAATACTTGGGCATGGTATTGCCTGAGGATCTGCTGAAATTCGGTCTTATTCCGGAGTTTGTGGGCCGTTTGCCTGTCATTTCGACGCTGGAGCCGCTTGACGAGCCGGCATTGGTACGGATTTTGTCCGAACCGAAGAATGCTCTTGTCAAGCAATACCAGAAACTGCTCGAAATGGACAACGTAAAGCTCGACTTCGAGCCCGGAGCGCTCGACGCGATCGCGAAGGAAGCCATCAAACGCAATACCGGCGCCCGCGGTCTTCGCGCCATCATCGAAGGCATTATGCTCGACGTGATGTACGAAGTTCCGACGCGCGATGACGTGAACACTTGCCTGATTACGGAGAAATCCGTGCAGGAGAAGATCATGCCTGAGCTTTCCGCCAAGAAGGGCAAGAAGAAGGAAGAAAGCGCCTGATAAGGGACGATACTCCACCCCGTGGCCTGCGATAACACGCTTGCCGCGGGGTGGACTTTGACGTTTTTGTCACCTTTCCGCTGATTCGGCGTAGTAGTTATAACGTGTTCAAAGTCCAATTGTCGGCACCATCTTCGTACTACGTTTCCCCAGATTGGACGCAATGATGGGAGAGATCATAATGTATAAACGCCAGGATACGATTCCGGTGAAAGTCGGCGATCTGACGATCGGCGGCAGCAATGAAGTCATCATTCAGAGCATGTGTACGACGAAGACGGCTGACGTAGAGGCGACCGTGGCCGAGATTCTTCGTCTGGAAGAAGCGGGCTGCCAGATCGTTCGCGTAACCGTCAATAACAAAGAAGCTGCAGAAGCGATCAAGGAAATTAAGAAACGAATTCATATTCCGCTCGTTGCGGATATTCATTTTGACTACAGACTGGCTCTTGCCGCAATCGAAAACGGCATCGACAAGGTTCGGATTAATCCCGGCAACATCGGCCGCCGCGAGCGTGTGGAAGCTGTTGTGAAAGCTTGCAAGGAACGGGGGATTCCAATCCGGATCGGCGTCAACGCAGGTTCTCTGGAGAATCACTTGCTGGAGAAATACGGTTATCCGACGCCGGAAGCCATGGTGGAGAGCGCGCTTTTCCACATTGGCATTCTCGAGGAGCTCGACTTTCACGACATAATCGTTTCGCTAAAAGCGTCCGACGTGCCAATGGCGATCGCGGCCTACAGCATGGCTGCAGAGAAGATCAAATATCCGCTGCATCTTGGCATTACGGAAGCAGGCACTCTGCATACCGGCACGATCAAGAGTTCGGCGGGCATAGGAGCTTTGCTGGCTCTGGGCATCGGCAATACGGTTCGGATCAGCCTCAGCGCCGATCCTGTTGAAGAAGTAAAGGTTGCGCGCGAGCTGCTTAAGACTTTCGGTCTCATTACCAACGCGGCTACGCTCGTTTCCTGCCCGACATGCGGCAGATTGGACATCGACTTGTTCTCTATCGCCAACGAGGTAGAGGAGTATATCTCCAAGATCAAGGTACCCATCAAGGTGTCGGTGCTGGGTTGTGCGGTTAACGGTCCAGGCGAAGCGCGCGAGGCGGATATCGGCATCGCGGGCGCTCGAGGTGAAGGCATGCTGTTCCGTTACGGCGAGATGATTCGCAAAGTGCCGGAAGCGGAGCTGCTTAACGAGCTGAAGAAGGAAATCGACAACATCGTGACCGTGTTTGAGGCCACCGGCGAAATTCCGGGACGCAAAAATCACGCCCACGCCTAATGTACAATAAATGAGGTTATCTGAACCGTCTAACGACTGTCAGAAGGCCTCTTCTTTTTTTCTGGCAGGGCAAGCGATTATTCCTGTATCCAAGCGGCAATACTGACAGAATACGGTTGGTATGAAAGGAGCGGGAAGGTTATGAGTTTAAGTTTGGTATTAATGCTGATTCAAGTGTTCTTTGCCGTGGTAATTGGATTGTACTTCTGGAATTTGCTTCGCAACCAGAAGACGAACCGATCGGCTGTTGATAGAGAGTCCAAGAAGGAGATGGACAAGCTCAGAAAGCTTCGCTCCATCTCGCTTACGAAACCTCTCGCGGAGAAAACGCGTCCGCAGACGATGAACGATATTATCGGACAGCGAGACGGTCTGCGCGCGCTGAAGGCCGCCCTTTGCAGCGCCAATCCTCAGCATGTCATCATCTATGGACCGCCCGGCGTCGGCAAGACGGCGGCAGCCCGCGTCGTGCTGGAGGAAGCGAAAAAAAATCCGTCATCGCCTTTCCTGGCCGATGCGAAATTTACGGAAATTGACGCGACGACGGCCAGATTCGACGAGCGCGGCATTGCGGATCCGCTCATCGGCTCGGTTCATGACCCGATTTATCAAGGGGCCGGAGCGATGGGAGTGGCGGGCATTCCGCAGCCGAAGCCGGGCGCCGTAACGAAAGCGCATGGGGGTATTCTGTTCATCGACGAAATCGGGGAATTGCATCCCGTGCAGATGAATAAATTGTTAAAGGTGCTGGAAGATCGCAAGGTATTCCTCGAAAGCGCCTATTACCATTCCGAGGATGCCAATATTCCGTTATACATACACGATATTTTCCAGAACGGATTGCCAGCGGACTTCCGTCTTGTTGGCGCCACGACACGTTCCCCCGGCGAAATCCCGCCTGCGATCCGTTCCCGCTGCATGGAAGTATACTTCCGGCCGCTGCTGGCGGATGAGATCGCGCAGGTGGCGGAGAATGCCGTGAAGAAGATCGGATTTCCTCCGTGCCCGGAGGCGATCGACGTCGTAAAGCGGTATGCTACGAATGGCCGGGAAGCCGTCAACGTTATTCAACTGGCAGCAGGCGTGGCTCTATCGGAGAAACGGGATGCCATCGCGGCAGCCGATATCGAATGGGTTGTCAACAGCAGCCAAATTCCGCCTCGCCCGGACCGCAAAGTGCCAAACGAGCCCCAGGTGGGATTCGTGAACGGTCTTGCCGTCTACGGTCCCAATATGGGGACGCTGCTGGAGATCGAAGTGAGCGCTATTCCCGCTGATTCCGGCAAAGGTACATTCAACATTACTGGCGTTGTTGACGAAGAAGAGTTGGGGGGAGGCTCGCGTACGCTCAGGCGTAAGAGTATGGCAAAGGGTTCCGTCGAGAATGTGTTGACGGTGCTCCGCAGAATCGGCCTGAATCCGCAGGACTTTGACTTGCATATCAACTTCCCGGGCGGGACTCCGATCGATGGACCATCCGCGGGCATTGCGATGGCAACGGCGATCGCTTCGGCAATTCGGGAGTTGCCGATCGACAACAAGCTTGCCATGACGGGCGAGGTTGGCATTCATGGCAACGTGAAGCCGGTCGGCGGCGTGCTCGCCAAGGTAGAGGCGGCATTTCAGGCCGGGGCGGTGCAGGTCATCATACCCAAGGAGAATTGGCAGGCGATTTTCGCCGATCTGGACGGACTCAAGGTTATACCTGTCGATAGGGTGGAAGAGGTATTCAGGCACGTATTTCCAGAGTTGGAGACCGCTCGAGAGGAGAAAGAAGTGCCTGCCGTGAGCGAATTGTTTAGGCCAAGCAGCCTTCCTTATTTGCAGGCGGATTCCGCGGAGTGATAAGATAAGGTAGATGCTGTAGAAATGGAGGTGCAGGTATGGGACCAAGCAAGTCGAAAGGTCGCCGGCTGCCCTTGCTTCCGCTGAGAGGATTACTTGTTTATCCAAGCATGGTGCTCCACCTTGATGTGGGCAGGGATAAATCCGTCCGCGCGCTGGAGCGGGCAATGGTCGAAGACCACATGATTTTGTTGTGTTCGCAGTCGGAGGTCAATATCGAAGAACCGACGCAGGAGGATATTTACAAGGTTGGCACAATCGCGAAGGTCAGGCAGATGCTTAAGCTGCCTAACGGCACCATTCGCGTACTTGTGGAGGGCGTTGTTCGCGCAGAGGTGCAGAGCTATGTAACGAATGACGAGTTTTATGAGGTTATGGCGAAGGAGCTGCCGGAGGAGGATACGGACGATCCAGAGGTGGACGCATTGATGCGCTCCGTCCTGAGCCAGTTCGAGCATTATATTTCGTTATCGAAAAAGGTTACTCCGGAAACCTATGCGGCAGTATCGGATATCGACGATCCTGGCCGCCTGGCGGACGTCATTACAAGCCATTTGTCGCTCAAGATCAAGGACAAACAGGATATTCTCGAAACGATCGATGTGGCTGCGAGGCTGGAAAGACTGCTGGATCTGCTGAATAACGAACGCGAAGTGCTGGAGCTGGAGCGTCAGATCAACCAGCGCGTCAAGAAGCAGATGGAGAAGACGCAGAAGGAATATTACCTCCGCGAACAGATGAAGGCCATCCAGAAGGAGCTCGGCGAGAAGGAAGGCCGGGCGGGCGAGGCCGAAGAGCTTAGAAGCCAGTTGGAGGAAGCCGGCGTTCCCGAAGCGGTTAAGGAAAAGGTCGTCAAGGAAATCGAACGGCTCGAGAAGATGCCGCCTTCCTCGGCTGAGGGCGGAGTCATCCGCAATTATATCGATTGGTTACTCGCGCTGCCGTGGAACAAGAGAACAAATGATGATCTCAGCATCGAGAAGGCCGAGGATATTTTGAACGACGATCATTATGGCCTGGAGAAACCGAAGGAGCGCGTACTGGAATATTTGGCGGTACAACAGCTCGTGGGCAAGATGAAAGGACCTATCCTCTGTCTCGTAGGCCCTCCCGGCGTCGGCAAAACATCGCTGGCCCGATCCATTGCGAAGTCGCTCGACCGGAAGTTCGTGCGCATCTCGCTGGGCGGCGTGCGCGACGAAGCCGAGATTCGAGGTCATCGCAGAACGTACGTCGGCGCGATGCCGGGCCGCATCATGCAGGGGATGAAGACGGCCGGCAGCCTTAACCCGGTGTTCCTGCTCGACGAGATCGACAAGATGGCTTCGGACTTTCGGGGGGATCCTTCGTCAGCATTGCTTGAGGTGCTCGATCCCGAGCAGAACAACACGTTCAGCGACCATTACATCGAGGTTCCTTTCGACCTCTCCAACGTGATGTTCGTGACGACGGCTAATGCGCTGCACAATATTCCGCGTCCGCTGCTGGACCGGATGGAAGTGCTGTACATTCCGGGTTACACGGAGCTGGAGAAGGAACAGATCGGCGTGCGTTACCTGCTGCCGAAGCAGAAGCGCGACCACGGTCTTGAGGAAACGCAGCTGGAGCTGACGGACGAGGCGCTGCAGCTGTTAATTCGCGAGTATACGCGCGAATCCGGCGTACGAAATCTGGAGCAGCAAATCGCAGCCGTTTGCCGCAAGGCGGCCAAACATTTTGTATCCGAGGTAAAAACAGCTGAAGAAGGTTCGGAAGAGCAGGAGACGAAGCCGCTAAAGGTGGACAGCGAGCTCGTTAAGCAATGGCTTGGGCCTCCGAAGTTCCGATACGGCTTGGCCGAAAGCGAAGATCAGATTGGCGCCGTTACGGGGCTGGCCTGGACCGAGGTCGGCGGCGATACGCTGGTCATCGAGGTGACCGTCATGCCGGGCAGCGGCAAGCTGACGCTGACGGGCAAGCTGGGCGACGTGATGAAGGAGTCCGCGCAGGCTGCATTTAGCTATACGCGTTCCAAAGCGTTGGAGTTATCCATTGATCCGAGCTTCCACGAGAAAAACGATATCCATATCCATATCCCGGAAGGAGCCATTCCGAAGGATGGTCCATCCGCTGGCATTACGATCGCGACGGCGCTCATCTCCGCGCTGACGAATCGGTATGTCTCGCGCGAAGTGGCGATGACCGGCGAGATTACGCTCCGCGGCCGCGTGCTGCCGATCGGCGGCTTAAAGGAGAAGTCTCTTGCCGCGCATCGGGCGGGTATAAGGAAGGTACTGCTTCCGAAGGATAACGAACGCGATTTAAAGGACATCCCGGACAGCATCAAAGCAGATATGACTTTCGTGCCGGTGGGGCATATGGACGAGGTTCTGCTCCAAGCACTCGTTCCGGCAGGAACAGCAGAGAAAGCGGGTACCCCAATTTCATGAAAATAAAAGATTCTCAATTCATCATCAGCGCGGTTAAGCCGCATCAATACCCCGAGGATGCCTTGCCGGAGATTGCTCTGGCAGGGCGTTCCAATGTGGGTAAATCCTCGCTGATCAACAAGATGATCATGCGCAAAAACCTGGCTCGTACGAGCTCGCAGCCCGGGAAAACGCAGCAGCTTAACTATTATCGGGTCAACGATATGGTTTATTTCGTCGACTTCCCCGGCTATGGTTACGCCAAAGTATCCAAAACCCAGCGAGAGCAGTTCGGCGAGATGATCGAGACGTATCTTAGGGAACGCGAACCGCTCAAGCTTCAATTGCTCGTTATCGATATCCGCCACGAGCCCTCTAAGGACGACGTGCTGATGTACCAATGGCTCAAGCATTACGAGATCCCCACTTGTATCGTAGCGACGAAAGCGGACAAGATCCCGCGTTCCAAGTGGGACAAGCATATCAAGATGATCAAGACGGCGCTGGAAGCCGACCCGCGCGACTCCGTCGTCCTGTTCTCTTCGGAGACCGGGCTTGGCCGCGATCAGCTCTGGGACGTCATTACGGATGCGATCGGCTACAATAGCGAGCAAGAAAACGATGTTCTACCATAAGGATGAGAATTCAGCGCAATTGTATCGATTTGTAAAGAAATCCTATATTTACACATAAACTGTTTTCGCTGGAGGCATAAGTGAAGCTTCGGGGCGAAGGGAAAGCGGCCGCACACATGCGGCCGCTTTTTATTGTAGTTGTCCGTTAGGAGATAGCTGGACGTTTTGTTCTTGCAGAGATCTAACGGCATTAACGAGGCCGTCGATTCATTGTGTGCAAAATTGGAAATGAAGCTGCAATCCATCATCGCCAACCTGTTAACGGAAATTAGGGGCCTTATATGGAGCTTTTGGGGCGATATTAAAATCTAACGGAACTGTGCGACGTTATTTGTGAGAAATCCAGGCAAACCGCGGACTTTTGCCCATCATAAGGGCTGTCAGTTCCATTAGATTCGCGAAGTGCCGCTTTTTGCTGAAATAACGCCTTTCATTTCCGTTACAGTTGCTCCCGTTCATTTCATGCCGGAGATTTGCCCGCCATTTCACCTTTGCACAATGAATCGACAGCCTCTTAACGGCTGCTATACGGCGGTCAAAATAATGGGTTCATTCTTCGTAATGATAATGGTATGCTCGTGTTGCGCAACGAAGCTATTGTCGGGCACGCTTAAAGTCCATCCGTCCGCTTGCTCGACGACATACCCCGCGCCCGTGGACAAAAAGGGCTCGATCGTAATGACCATTCCTTCTTTTAATACGCGCTTATCGTGCTTGTTGTAAACCGGCAGTATCTCCTGCGGGGCCTCGTGGAGAGCTTTCCCGATGCCGTGGCTGCACAGATTCTCAATGACGTTATAGCCGCCTTTTTTGGCCTCGCTTTCGATAATCCTTCCTACTTCGTTTAACTTCACTCCATGTTTCAGCGACGAGATCACTTTCATCATCGTATTGTGCGTGTATTGGCATAGTCGCGTTAACGCCGGCTTGAATGGAGCGATCACAAAGGAATGTCCAGCGTCCGCATAATAGCCTCCCAATTCAGCCGAAACATCGATGTTGATCAAATCGCCAGGCTTAATGACGCGTTTGCCCGGGATGCCGTGTGCGACTTCCCGATTGATGCTAATGCAAGTGTCGCCGGGGAAATTGTAAGTTAACTTAGGCGCGGAAACGGCTCCGTGTTTTGCCAGAAACAGTCCCCCGATTTCGTCTAATTCCTTTGTCGTCATTCCGACGCGCGCGCTGCTTTTCATTTCTTGAATCGTCAATGCGACGATTTTGCCGATCTTCTTCAGTCCATCCATGTCTTCTTGCGAGCCTACTGTCATAAAAATACCTCCAAATCCGGAATTGATTGATTTATTACATTCACTGTGAATACCTCTGCCTCTAAGATACCATACTCACGAAATGAAAGTGTAGGCAGGGGATGAATCGGGAATTTTGCTGGTGGTTAGAAGCGAACGTATGTGCTATGATTTAGGTATTAAAAACTACTGTGGGTGGTGACCTAAGCTATGCTCCAGCATAAAGCATTCAAATTTCGGATCTATCCGAAATTAGAACAAATCGTGCTCTTGCGTAAAACATTAGGATGCAGCCGCTTTGTGTTCAACCACTTCTTGGCAAAGTGGAAAGAGTCGGTTCAGGCTGCTGGGAAAGGCCTCTCTTACAACGCCTGTGCCGCACAGCTTCCCGCTTTGAAGCAAGAATTTTCATGGTTGAAGGAAGTGGACAGTATTGCCTTGCAATCGGCGGTTCGAAATCTGGCTGACGGGTTTCAGCGTTTCTCCAAGAAACAGAATGATGCGCCTCGTTTCAAGAGTCGAAAGCATCCGGTGCTGAGCTATACGACCCGGTATACGGGCGGTAACATCAAGGTGAGCGCGAATCAATTGCAGTTGCCCAGACCATGCTGCTGGTATTCGTGGCATGGGCGAGCTGCAAGTGGAAGAACCAATGATGACTCGGATCGAGCTGGTGTAATTCGCGGCTCATGATGTACCATATGCCAAAAACCATGGAGGCAATCCATGGTTATTTCTTTGCGGAATAAGGGAAATACTATGCTACATCGACCGCTGGACGGTACATATTATGTAATCCGCGCGGATTTCTTCAAACATTGGTCAAAAATGAACCCTGCATGAATGTCGAACTGTGCTATAATAATTCCAATCAACGGATTATCGGACCAATAAGAACGTGGCGAAGACGGACAGGCTTGCGCTCGCGGAGGAAGGGGGGAATACCACGCATGCACATCATCGCGGTTGGATTGAATTACCGGACGGCGCCCGTAGAGGTTAGAGAGAAATTTACGTTCGCGGAGAAAGAGCTGCCGGAAGCGCTAAACGCCTTGATCGGAACGAAGAGCATCATGGAAGGTGTCATCGTGGCGACCTGCAACCGAACGGAGATGTACGCCGTCGTCGACCGTCATCAATTATGCGGGCATTATATTCGCAGCTTTATGGAGAAGTGGTTTGGTTTGCCGCGAGAGCAATTTACCAACCATCTCTACATGTACGAGGACGAAGCCGCCATTCGTCATCTCTTTAAGGTGACAAGCGGCCTGGATTCCATGGTCATCGGGGAGACCCAAATTCTCGGTCAGGTGAAGGACGCGTTCCTGCTTGCCCAGGAGAAAAAGACGACCGGCACCGTATTTAATATGCTCTTTAAGCAGGCGGTAACGATGGCGAAACGCGCCCATTCGGAGACAACGATCGGCGAATCGGCTGTTTCCGTAAGTTATGCGGCCGTAGAGCTTGGCAAGCAGATTTTTGGACAATTCAACCGCAAGACGGTTATGATTATCGGGGCAGGCGACACAGGCGAACTAACAGCCAAACACTTGTATGCGAACGGGGCAGAGCGTATTCTTGTCGTCAATCGTACTTTCGAGCGCGCTGCTCAACTTGCAGACAAGTTCGGCGGCACCCCGTTATCGCTGGAGGAAGGTTTAAAGAAGCTGCCGGAAACGGACATTATTATTAGTTCGACGGGCTCGGAGAGTTATGTTCTTAATCGACTGCAGGTTGCCGAAGCCATGAAGAGCCGGAAGTCCAAGCCGTTGTTCATGATTGATATTGCCGTTCCGCGTGATCTTGATCCAACGATCGCTGCCGTCGAGAACGTCTTTTTATATGATATTGACGATCTGGAAGGCATCGTGGAGAGCAATCTGGATCAGCGCCGCCGCGAAGCGGCGAAAATCGATGTTATGATCGACGACGAAATGGTTGCCTTCGAGCAATGGTACAAGACGCTGGGCGTCGTGCCGCTTATCCGATCGCTGCAGACGAAGGCGACGGATATCCATGACGAGACGATGAACAGCCTGACGAAAAAGCTGCCTGGCCTCAGCGAACGCGAGCTAAAGGTGATTCGCAAGCTGACCAAAAGCATGATGAACCAAATGATACAGGATCCCATATTGCGCATTAAAGAGATGGCCGGCGAAAAGCGGGCAGAGGAAGCGATGGACATGTTCGTGAAGCTGTTCGCGCTGGAGGAGCTTGCGGAATCGCAGCAGCAGTCCGGACTATATCCGGGAGCTGCCGAGAAGGCGGCGGGCGCCTCCAAGCCGAACGCATCGACGGCTCTGGTCAAGAATGCTCAGCAACAGGCGGGGGCACCTGCTTTTGCCCCTACTTGATCGGCTGGAAGGTTTCAACGCGGAGGGGTTATGGGAACAGCAAATTGGTTATACGATACGATACTGTATGTTTACGCCCTGAGCCTTCTGTTTTATTTCTCCGACTTCATGAATGCAAGCCGGAGAGCAAAACGGATAGGCACAGGGCTCCTTGTTTTTGTATGGGTGCTTCAAACGGGCTACCTGATTATGAGGCTCGTCTCCCATCTGGATTTATCGCAAATATCCGCATTCGAATACTGGTTATGTTTTTCATGGCTGATCGTGACCGTATCGCTTGTGATGAGCCGCTTTTATTCCATCGATTACATCGTCTTTTTCGTTAATGTCGTCGGATTCGCCGTATTGGCCCTTAATTTATATGCCGGAGCGGCCCAAGGCAACGAGAATGCGGTAGGGCAGACGACACGAGAGCTCTTATACGTACATATCAGCCTTATTGTATGCGCATATGCGGCGTTGACCTTCGGGGCCCTGCTCGCGGGGATGTACATGTTTCTTCATCATCGGCTTAAGAGCAAACGCTGGTCGAAGTTCGTGAGGCGTTATCCCAGCCTGGGTATGATCGAACGTTTCTCGGATCGCGCCGTGATGATCGGAGTGCCGCTGCTCGCGATGTCGCTTTCTATCGCCGTTACCTCGCTGCTTGTTGAGGGGCGAATCGTGTTGCTGCTGGATTGGAAGGTGCTGTCCTCGTTTGCCGCGCTTGTCATGTTTATTGTATACATCTATCAGCGCGCCAGAAACAGGCGTACCGGGGAGCAGCTTGCCAAGCTTTATCTGATCGCGTTTCTTGTGCTCCTGCTGAATTTGGCTTCCAGCGCCTTCTCTTCCTTCCATTGACGGGGACGGGGATGTTCGGCTCGACGTAGTAACTTGAGAGGGGCATCGTTACGGTGGAACTGGCAAGGGAACATAAGGAGAGACCAACGTATTACGCGGCCGCGCTGGACTTAAAGGGAAAGTTATGCGCCGTTATCGGCGGAGGGATTGTGGCGGAGCGGAAGCTGAAGGGGCTGCTGGAGGGGGGCGCCGATCGGGTTCGATTGGTAAGTCCTGCGGTGACGCCAGGCATTGCCGCCCTTGCGGACGGGGGAAACATCATTTTAGAGCAGCGTGCCTACCAGGAGAGCGATCTGGCGGATGTGTGGCTGGTCTTCGCTTGCACGGACGATGCGATGTTGAATGCCGCAATTGCGCTGGCTGCGAATCGGCGCGGAATATGGTGCAACGTGACGGACGATGCGGCGTCGGGCAGCTTTATTTCGCCGTCCGTCGTGCGCAGAGGCGATTTGCTGCTGGCCGTGACAGCTTCTGGAGCAAGCCCTTCTTTGTCGGCTTTGATCAGAACCGAGCTGGAACGGCAGTACGGTCCGCAATATATAGAACGCGTGGAGCGGCTGCGACAGCTAAGGGAATATGTATACAAGACGCAAAAGAACGAACGTGTTAGACGCGAAGTGTTGAGACTTGCAGCCGAAGGCGCGTTAATGGATGACGGGGCTGCAGGAACGCTTGGACTAGATGAGTGGTATGCTGTGTTGCTGGAGATAACGATTGGGAGGCAGATGGAATGAGCAGAGAGGAACGCGTGATTACGGTAGGAACGAGACAAAGCGCGCTTGCGTTGACGCAGACGGGACAAGTCATTGAACAGCTCGAAGCGATATGCGAGGAGCATGGATTGCCCTATACGTTCGAAATTCGCAAAATCCTGACCAAAGGCGACCAGATTCTGGATGTCACTTTGTCCAAGGTGGGCGGCAAAGGGCTGTTCGTCAAGGAAATCGAACAAGCGCTTATCGATAAAGAGATTGATCTTGCCGTACATAGCATGAAAGACATGCCTTACGAGCTTCCGGAAGGGCTGATTAACGGCGCTACGCCTAAGCGGGTCCATCCCGGCGACTGTCTGATCATGAAGAAAGGGAACAGCCTGCAGGATCTGCCGCTTGGCGCCAAGGTCGGCACAAGCAGCTTGCGACGCTCCTGCCAGCTGAAGCATGCGAGACCGGATTTGCAGCTGGAGTCGATCCGCGGCAACATTGATTCCCGTATCCGCAAGCTGGAGACCGAAGGGTTCGATGCCATCGTTCTCGCCGCAGCAGGCTTGTCAAGAATGGGCTGGGAGGATCGAGTCTCCGCCCATATTCCGATGGATATCTGCACGCCGGCGGTCGGGCAAGGCGCTCTTGGCATCGAATGCCGGGAAGGCGATTCCGACGTCAGGGAGCTGTTGAATCTCTTTAATGATTCCGATACGGAGCTGACAGTGAAAGCCGAACGGAGCTTCCTGGGCACGCTGCAAGGGGGCTGCCAAGTGCCGATCGGGGCGCATGCCGTCATCGTAGACCGTGCCGGGGCCGTGCCGGTGCTGGAATTGACCGGCATCGTCGGCTCGCCTGACGGCGTTACGCTATTGAAAGAGATCAAACGCGGGACCGATCCCATCGAGCTGGGCAAGGAAGTGGCGAATGCGCTGCTTGCGGCAGGCGGAGATGTCATTCTGGCGGAAATCGGGGGATAATGATGGACAAGGGGAAAGTATATTTGGTCGGCGCGGGTCCGGGAGATCCCAAGCTGATTACGGTGCGCGGCCTGCAATGTCTGGAGCGTTGCGACGTCGTCGTCTATGACCGTCTGGCAAGCCCGCGGCTGCTCCGGCATGTCAAGCCGACTGCGGAATTCATCTACGTCGGCAAGCTTCCGGACCGCCATACGATGAAGCAAGAAGCGATCAATCAGTTGCTCGTCGATCTGGCGCTGGCCGGAAAGACGGTAACGCGGCTCAAAGGCGGAGACCCGACGATTTTCGGGCGCGTGGGAGAGGAAGCGGAGCTGCTTTACGATAACGGCATCGAATTCGAGATCGTACCCGGCATCACATCGGCCATTGCCGTTCCGGCTTACGCCGGCATCCCGGTCACCCATCGCGATCTGGCTTCCTCGCTGTCTATCGTGACGGGGCATGAGAGCCCGGATAAGCTGGACCGTTCCATTTATTGGGACAAGGTGACGAATGCGACCGGCACGCTGTTGTTCCTCATGGGCGTAGCCAAGATTGGATACATCGCGGAGCAGCTTATGAAGCACGGCAAACCCGCGTCGACTCCGGTAGCGCTGGTCCGCTGGGGAACTCGCGTGGAGCAGCGGACGCTGGTCGGTACGCTTGCCGATATCGAAGAGAAGGTTAAGGCGGCGAACTTCCAGCCGCCAGCCGTCATTATCGTCGGCGAGGTCGTGCTTCAACGGGAGAAGCTGCGCTGGTTCGAACGCAAGCCGTTGTTCGGCACGAGAGTGCTTGTGACTAGAGCGCGCGCGCAAGCAAGCGAGCTGTCGGAGTCCATCGAGGAATTGGGCGGCGAGCCTTGCGAATTCCCGGTCATCGATATTCGCGAGCCGGAGGGCGAAGCGGAGATTCAGGCACTGAAGGAGAAGCTGGCGGAAGCGGGGAGCTACGACTGGCTGATCTTCACGAGCGTGAACGGGGTCGATTATTTCTTCCGCTGGCTGCGCCGGTTCGGTCTGGATATACGTGCCTTCTCAAAGGCTCGAATCGCAGCTGTCGGACCCAAGACGGCGGAGGCGTTGGCGCATAGGGGGCTGCTGACTGAGGAGCTGCCTGTCAAATTCCACGCGGAGTCGCTGCTGGATCGGGTTGAAGGCTGGATGAAGCCGGGAGAGAGAGCGCTGCTGCCAAGAGGCGATCTCGCGAGGGATGTATTGCCGAGGCTGCTGCGGGAACGAGGCGTGGAGGCGGTCGAGGCGGACGTATACGAGACGTCGATTGCCGATACGCAAGACGAATTCGTGATGGATTGGCTGCGCGAGGGAGCTATCGGCATCATTACGTTTACCAGTTCCTCGACCGTAACCAACCTGATGACCCTGCTGCGGAAAAACGGGATCGAGGAGCCCGCGCGGGCACTGTCGGGCATCCCGATTGCTAGCATTGGCCCAATCACTTCCGAGACGGTGCGAAGCGTCGGCCTTGAGGTGACGGTCGAAGCGGAAGAAGCTACAATTGATGGTTTGCTGGCCGCGGTCGTCGATTGGCGGCATAAGGATAAAGCATCGAAGGAGGACGATTAATATGGCATTCCCGATTACAAGACATCGCAGACTTCGCAGAACGGCGGGCATTCGCGGCATGGTGCGCGAGACGTTATTGACGGCGGAGGATTTTATATACCCCATATTCGTAACTCACGGTACGAACGTGAAGGAAGAAATTCCGTCCATGCCGGGCGTCTACCATTTCTCGATGGATCGATTGGAGGAGGAGATTCGCGACGTAGTGGCTTCCGGCGTGAGGTCCGTGCTGCTGTTCGGCGTTCCCGAGCACAAAGATTCGATCGGCAGCTCCGCCTATGACCGGGATGGAATCGTGCAGCAAGCGATTCGGGCGGTCAAAAATTGGGCGCCGGAGCTGGTCATCGTAGCCGATACTTGCCTCTGCCAATTTACGGATCATGGCCATTGCGGCATCGTGCATCAAGATACGGCGTCGGGTACGGCAGTGGTAGACAATGATCAATCGCTGGAGCTGCTCGTGCGTACGGCGGTATCCCAAGCAGAGGCCGGCGCGGACATTATCGCTCCATCCAACATGATGGACGGATTCGTCCATGCCATCCGCAGCGGCCTGGACGATGCGGGCTACAGCGATATCGCGATTATGTCTTATTCCGTCAAATACGCATCTGCCTTCTACGGGCCGTTCCGCGATGCGGCGCATTCCGCTCCGCAATTCGGCGACCGCAAGACGTACCAGATGGATCCCGCCAACGTTAGAGAGGCGATCAGGGAAGCCGATTCCGACGTTGCGGAAGGCGCGGATATGTTAATGGTAAAGCCGGCGCTTGCTTATCTCGACGTGCTGCGATTGCTCAAAGAGCAATTTGACCTTCCGCTGGTCGCTTACAACGTCAGCGCGGAATACTCCATGGTGAAGGCGGCGGCCGCGAACGGCTGGATCAATGAGCGCGGCATCGTGCTGGAAACGCTGACTGGCATGAAGCGCGCCGGCGCGGACATTATTATTACTTACCATGCCAAGGACGCATCCCGCTGGCTGAGAGGAGAAGAGGTCTGATGAGCGAGAATTCGAGAGTTAGGCAAGATGCCAAGTCCGCAGAAGCGTTCGCGAGAGCGAAGAAGGTGATCCCGGGCGGAGTAAACAGTCCCGTACGGGCGTTTAAGTCCGTTGGACTGACTCCCGTTTATATGGAACGAGGCGCAGGCAGCCGTGTATATGATATCGACGGCAACTCTTATATCGACTACGTTGCCTCCTGGGGCCCGCTTATTATGGGCCATGCTCATCCGGAGGTTGTGGATGCGCTCCGGAAGACTGCGGAGAAGGGGACGAGCTTCGGCGCGCCTACGGAGCTGGAGACGCTCATGGCTGAGCTTGTCTGCGAGCGAGTGCCGTCCGTCGACGTCGTGCGGATGGTCAACTCCGGCACGGAAGCGACGATGAGCGCGCTCAGGCTCGCTCGCGGCTATACGAAGAGGAGCAAGATCATGAAGTTCGAAGGCTCCTACCATGGACATGCCGACAGCCTGCTCATCAAGGCGGGTTCCGGCGTCGCGACGCTCGGCCTGCCGGACAGCCCAGGCGTGCCTGAGCATGTCGCTTCCCACACGATAACGGTGCCGTACAACGACATCGAGTCTGTGAAGCTGGCGTTCGAGAAGTTCGGCGAGGAAATTGCTTGCGTCATCGTGGAACCAATCGCCGGCAACATGGGCGTAGTGCCTCCGCTGCCAGGTTTCCTGGACGGTCTGCGGGCCATTACATCGGAGTACGGCAGCCTGCTGATCTTCGATGAGGTAATGACGGGCTTCCGCGTTGGATATTCCTGCGCGCAAGGACTCTACGGGATCACCCCTGATCTGACTTGCTTCGGCAAGGTCATCGGCGGCGGATTGCCGGTCGGCGCCTATGGCGGCAGACGCGAAATTATGGAGATGATCGCGCCAAGCGGGCCCATCTACCAAGCGGGCACCCTGTCGGGCAATCCGCTGGCCATGGCTGCAGGCTACACGACGCTTAAGCTGATGACGCATGACAAGTACGAGCTGCTGGAGCGCCAGGCGGTCAAGCTTCAGCTTGGCATCGAACGCAATGCCGGAAAGCATGGCATCCCGATAACCATCAACCGGGTGGGCTCCATGGTATGTCCGTTCTTTACGGAGAAGACGGTCATCAACTACGATGCCGCGAAGACATCCGATCTGGAACGGTTCAAGACTTATTTTGCGGCTATGCTGGATCTCGGAGTTAGTCTCCCGCCATCCCAGTTCGAAGGCATGTTCGTATCCGCCGTCCATTCCGACGAGGATATTGAAGCGACGATCGCGGCCCATGACGGGGCGCTGGGTCGTCTATAGAGGTTAGAGGAGGTTGGCACGGAGGATGGATATCGCGTATGTACGCAGAGGGGAATGGCTTGAGCTGGATGCCGGAACGCTCGCCTTATCCGCCGGAGCCGGGCCGATCGAAGCCGGCAGTCACTCGCATGAGGTGCGAAAGTGGCTGCTGGCTTGTTCCGTATTCCCGGACAAATGGATCAATCGCCTCTACTCCGTCGGGGGCATCAAAATGACGGAAGGAGGGCGGATCGCCTTGCTGGCATTCCCAAAGGCGGATGAACGGCAATCGCTCCTCTATGTCGCGGCTGCCAAGGAACCGGATCTGATCGTGCCTCCGGTTTTGTACGAAGACGACTTCTGCCTGGTGCTGGACAAGCCGGCGGGGATGTCCGTGCACGGGTCGGATCCGGGGCAAGCCGGAACGCTTGACGTAGCGGCCGCTAAACATATGCTCGCGCAAGGCGACAATCTCCCTGTCCGCCATATTCACCGGCTTGACGACGACACATCCGGTCCCGTGCTGTATTCCAAAAACGATCTCGCTCAGCATCGTCTCGACGAAGCGATGCGAGAGAAGGAGATCGACCGGATCTATATCGCGGTCGTCCACGGACGTCTGCGCAAGCCTGCCGGCATCATTGATGCGCCTATCGGCAAAGATCGCCATCATAAGTCCAGGCGGATCGTTACGCCTGGCGGGGATGAGGCGGTTACTCGTTATGAACGGCTGAGCGTTTCGGACGCCATCTCTATTGCCAGGGTGGAGCTCGAGACGGGCAGGACGCATCAGATCCGCGTCCATATGAGCCATCTTGGGCATCCGCTGATCGGCGACACGCTTTATGGGGGAAGGGAGGCGGGAGGTTACTTTCTCGGGCATCAGGCTCTTCATGGAGAGAAGCTGCTGTTCCCCCACCCCCTTACCGGTGCGCGGATTGAGGCGGATTCGCCTTGGCCGGGGTGGCTCGCGAGGCTGTTAAACAGGTAACAGGTTTGTCCATGCCAAGATTCCTGTCTTCCAATTCTTCTTGGCTATTAAAAAAAGACAGTCATGCTCCCGCTTGCAAGGCCATATAGATAAGTAGTGTATGTGCCATTAGACCAAGCATTCAGTATGAGAAGGGAGGACTTTGGCGTGTCGAATCAGAGCAACGGTTTACGATTTGACGTGTATGAGCGCGTGCATCTGCCGGATGACGTCGCGGCGATAGACGAGTTGGAGGAGATAGAGCTGGTTCCCCGCATCCAGGTCATTGATCAGGGGGACCAAGCCGTCCTGAAGGGACAATTACTGCTAAGCGGAGTCTATCGGGGACAAAACGCGATCGCGGGACCGCTGACGCTGGAGCATTGGATCCCGGTGGAAATCTCGCTGCCGATGAACCGCGTGTCGCGGCTTGACGACATCTCGATCGAGATCGACAACTTCGACGTGGATTTGATATCCGCGCGTACGCTTAACGTGACGGGCGTATTATCGCTCAGAGGCATCTTGGTTGATCCCGTCGAAGAACAGTCCGCGCAGCCTTGGGAGGAAGAACCCTTTACGGCGTCGCATGAACGCGAGGCGGGCTTCCAGCAAGAAGGAGACGACAACGGCATACAAACCGTTCAGACGTATGGTGTCGGGTCGTACGGCAACGTCGATGAGACGGCGGACGGAGAAGCGTCGCAGATCTGGTTCCAGCAGCAACAGCAGCTTCGCGAGCAGCAAGAGGCACAGCTCTGGGCTCAGCAACAGCAGCAACAGGATCAGGAACAGCTTCGCGAGCAGCAAGAAGCGCAGTTCTGGGCTCAGCAACAGCAGCAAGAGACAGCTCAGCAAAACTTTCAAGACCGACAGCAGCAGGAGTGGAATCAGAACGACATTACGCCGCCGTCATTTCAGGCTGAGCAGAACGAGCAAGGCTACATAGCGGGCGAGCAGGCGAAAGCATGGACGGAGGACGGGCAGCGGGAGATTACGATCGCGTCCCAGCAAGGGGGAAGCGACAGCTGGCTGCAATGGAGCGCTCTTGCGGGATCCGGTCAGAACAACGTAGATAACCAGCAAACGGTCCAGTCCCAAGAAGAGCTTGCTTCTGTAGCGCAGCCTTGGACAACCGATGCGGCGAACGCCTCATACGTTCAACAAGAAGTCGTCCGTCCCGAAGACGAGAATGTTTTTCCTTCGGCAGATGAGGCGGCAACTGACATGTATGCCGCCGAATCCGAAGAAGATACCGGCATACGGCAGGAGCTTGAAGAGTCTTCGGAGGATGTTGGCGAAGCTCAACAAGAGCAGGATGCGCGCAGACAGCAAGAAGTTCAGATCGCTTTCGCCAGCAAATCGCCATCGGGCAGCGGAGAAGAACGACCCGATGTGGGCTTCCGCGCAATTCTGCAATCGAGTCAGCGCGAGCAAGCGGCGCGCGAGGCGGCGGAACAATTCAATCAAGAGCAGCAGGCACAGCAAGAAGGCTCGCGGACGGTTGCTGTCGAGGAAGAGATTGAATGGAAAAAGCTATTCCTCAGCAAGGCCGAGGGCAACGAGTTCCGCAAGATCAGGATGTGTATCGTCCAGAAGGAAGAGACGCTGGAGCAGATCGCGATGCGCTACAGCATGAATCCGCGGGAGATTCTGAATCATAACGGCTTGCATGAATCGGCGATCGAGGAAGGGCAACTGCTCTATATCCCTTAGTACGTCCGCCGTCCCAAGCCCAGGCAAAGCCTTCAGGCTCGCTCATGAAGCGGGATTTGGGGGCTTTTGTCGTGTGTACGAAAAATCATACACAATCGCCCTGAGATAGTGATATCGAGGCGCACGTGTATGAAAAATCATACACAATCGCCCTGAGATGGCGGTATAGAGGCAAACGTGTATGAAAAATCATATACAATCGCCCTGAGATGGCGGTATAGAGGCAAACGTGTATGAAAAATCATATACAATCGCCCTGAGATAGCGGTATCGAAGCGCACGTGTATGAAAAATCATACACAATCGCCCTGAGATGGCGGTAACGAGGCGCACGTGTATAAAAAATCATACACAATCGCCCTGAGATAGTGGTATCGAGGCGCACTTGTATGAAAAATCATACACAATCGCCCTTAAATGGCGGTATCGAGGCGTGCGAGCTCGTTTATTCTACTCGTGTACTTGACACCCTGGTTGACTCCGTCCGTTAACAAATGTATGATAGAGCATATGTATGTATAAGTGCGAGTTCAAAAAGCTGGATTTTTTTGAACAACCTTTATAAGAGAGACCTTGAAGGGGAGTAGTACGCAGTTGGCCTTCAGAGAGCAGAACCGTTACGCTGTGAGGTTCTGCAGGATTGGACTGCATACGGGTCGCCCCTGAGTCGCCGCGCTCAACGCGGAAGGTGGCAAGACAATTGTCACGGTTCCCGCCCAAGCCTGGCCGGCCGCAGCCGTTATCTGCTCCAAGTGCCGCGCGTGCAAGCGCCGCGGAACAAAGGTGGTACCACGGAAGCTAACCTTTCGTCCTTTACGGGACGAAAGGTTTTTTTGATTTTCAAGAGATACAGGAAAGTATAGTTTTTCTTCCTACTTGACCTCTATTTCTCGAAATGAAACGCGCTGCGCCGCCAAAGGAATGGCGACAGCCGATTCACCTTGGATTTATGTATTATTTATGTATTATATCTTGTTGCATGAATTTGCGCAGAAGAATGAATGGAGATGACACGATGTCTGACATGGAGAACAAATCGGCAATGCCCACGACGTACGACCCCAAATCTGCGGAGCAGAAGTGGTATTCGTATTGGGTGGAGGGCAATTATTTTCAAGCGGGAAAGAGGCCGGAGGCAGAGCCGTACACGATTGTCATCCCGCCGCCTAACGTTACGGGCATGCTGCATATCGGGCATGCGCTCGATTTCACGCTGCAGGATATATTGATTCGCACAAAGCGGATGCAGGGCTATGACGCCTTGTGGCTGCCGGGTACGGACCATGCGGGGATCGCCACGCAAACGAAGGTGGAGCAGAAGCTCCGCGAGCAGGGCTTGACGCGCCACGATCTGGGCCGCGAAGCGTTTCTGGAGAAGGTCTGGGAGTGGAAGGGACAATACGCGGACACGATCCGCGCGCAATGGGCGAAGATGGGGCTGTCGCTTGACTACTCCAGGGAGCGGTTCACGTTGGACGAAGGACTGTCCAAAGCTGTACGCGAGGTGTTCGTCCGCCTCTACGAGAAAGGCCTGATCTATCGCGGCAAAAAGATCATTAACTGGGATCCCGCAGCCCGCACGGCCTTATCCGACATCGAGGTCGAATACAAGGAATTGAACGGCCATCTCTACCATCTGAGATATCCGCTAAAGGACGGCTCCGGCTTTATCACGGTCGCGACGACGCGTCCGGAGACGATGCTCGGCGATACCGCGGTAGCGGTTAATCCGTCGGACGAACGTTACAGCCATCTGATCGGCGCCACGATCGTATTGCCGGTGCTTGGCAGGGAAATTCCGATCATCGCCGACGAATATGTCGAGAAGGAATTCGGCTCCGGAGCCGTAAAGATCACGCCTGCGCATGACCCTAACGACTTCGAGGTCGGCGAGCGTCACGGTCTGCCTCAGATTATCGTCATGGATGAATCCGGCGTCATGAATGCGGAGGCGGGTCCTTATCAGGGGCTTGATCGCTTCGAATGCCGCAAGCAGCTCGTGAAGGATCTGCAGGAGCAAGGCGTCTGCATCGAGATCGAGGACCACGTTCACCAGGTTGGCCATAGCGAACGCAGCGGCGCTGTGGTCGAGCCTTACTTGTCGACGCAATGGTTTGTGGCGATGAAGCCGCTCGCGGAAGCGGCCATCGCAGCGCAGAAGTCGGGCAAAGGCGTTCAATTCGTTCCGGAACGCTTCGAGAAGACGTACTTGAACTGGATCGAGAACGTACGCGACTGGTGTATTTCCCGTCAGCTATGGTGGGGGCACCGCATTCCGGCATGGTACGATGACGCGACGGGCGAAATTCACGTGTCCCGCGAAGATATGGAAGGCGATCACCTGCGTCAGGACAACGACGTGCTGGATACTTGGTTCAGCTCGGCGCTGTGGCCGTTCTCAACGCTGGGGTGGCCGGATCAGACCGGCGATCTGCAACGTTTCTATCCGACGAGCGTGCTTGTAACGGGTTACGATATTATTTATTTCTGGGTGGCTCGCATGATCTTTACCGCCCTGGAATTCACGGACGAGATGCCGTTTAAGGACGTGCTTATGCATGGTCTCGTGCGCGACAAGGATGGCCAGAAGATGTCCAAGTCGCTCGGCAACGGCGTCGATCCGCTTGAGGTCATCGAGCAATACGGAGCCGATGCGATGCGCTTTATGATCTCTACCGGCAGCACGCCTGGACAGGATCTGCGGTTCCGCTTCGAGAAGGTGGAGCAGGCCCGCAATTTCGCAAACAAGATCTGGAATGCGTCGCGCTTCGCCCTGATGAATCTGGAAGGATTTACGGCCGCCGACATTGACATCAACGTCAAGCTGGGAACCGCAGATCGCTGGATTTTGCATCGACTTAACGAGACGGCGCGCGACGTAACGCGTTTGATCGACAGCTACGAGTTTGGCGAGACCGGCCGCGTGCTGTACAACTTTATCTGGGATGACCTCTGCGACTGGTACATCGAATTCTCCAAGCTGAGCTTGAACGGCGAAGACCAGGCTGCGCGCCGGGCGACGCAATCCGTTCTTGCGTTTGTGCTGGACCGGACGCAGCGGCTCATTCATCCGTTCATGCCGTTTATCAGCGAAGAAATATGGCAGCATCTTCCTCATGAAGGCGAGACGATTACGCTCGCGGCCTGGCCGGTATACGATGCCGCGCTTGAGGCGCCGGATGCGGTCAAAGAGATGGAGCTGCTCATGGAGATGATTCGTTCCGTCCGCAATATCCGCTCGGAAGTTAACGTGCCGATGAGCAAAAAGGTCGAGCTTTTGATCAAGCCTGCCGGCGAGGCGGAAGAAGGCATTCTTCGCCGCAACGAAGAATTCGTACGGCGGTTCTGCGGAACGTCGCTGCTTGAGATAGGCCGCGCGCTGGCCGCGCCGGACAAAGCGATGACGGCGATCGTAACGGGCGCGGAGCTGTATTTGCCGCTTGCCGGCCTCATCGATATCGCGCAAGAGATCTCGCGCCTCGAGAAGGAACTTAAGACGTTGATCTCCGAGGTAGAACGCGTGGAGAAGAAGCTGGGCAACGAAGGTTTCGTCGCGAAAGCTCCGGCGAAGGTGATTGAAGAAGAACGGGCTAAGATGAACGATTATGCGGAGAAACGCGATAAGGTGCTTGCACGAATCTCGGAACTGCGCGGTTAACGGACGCGATCAAGGCAAGGAAGAAGGGATATGCATGACTTCAGAAGGAATCAAGGGGACAGCGGCGCTGTCCTCCTATCAGGAAGCGGTAGACTGGATTACGGGACTTATCCCGTTCGGTATCCGTCCAGGCCTGGAGCGAATTGAGCTGTTAATGGAACGGCTGGGCAACCCGCATCGCAGGCTCAAGTTCATCCATGTCGCGGGCACGAACGGCAAGGGCTCCACCTGCGCCTATCTGACCAGCGCGCTTATGAAAGGCGGATACGATGTCGGGACGTTTACGTCGCCATACATTACGAAGTTCACGAACCGCTTTCAATATAACGGATCCGATATCGAAGAGGAGACGCTGCTCTCGCTCGCGAACGAGCTTCGGCCGCATGTATCGGCCATCGCGGAGACGGAGCTGGGCTCGCCGACGATGTTCGAAGTGTCAACGGCGCTGGCTATTCTGTTCTACGCGAAAGTAACTTTCCCGGACTATGTCGTATGGGAGACTGGTCTCGGCGGCAGGCTTGATGTCACGAACATCGTGTATCCGGTTCTATCGATCATTACGAACATCGGCCATGACCATATGGACCGGCTTGGCGGTACGTTGACGGCCGTAGCCCGGGAGAAGGCCGGCATTATTAAGCCGGGTGTGCCCGTAGTCAGCGCAGCGACGCAGCCGGAGGTCGTCGAGGTGCTCAGACGCACGGCAGCGGAGCGCAAGTCTACTTTTTATTGTATTGGGGATCAATTTGGCGAAGTGCCGTTAGAAGTCCGCGAGGACGAGCAGTCCTTCCGGTTCGAAGGATTGTTCCGAACAATCGAGCCGCTTGCGATTACGCTCAACGGCGCGCATCAACGTACCAACGCCGCAACAGCCGTCATGGGTTTGGAAGTGCTGCGTCAATACAGCGCTCTCGTGCTGGATGACGATATGCTGCGCGAAGGGCTGCGGGAAGCAGCGTGGCCGGGCAGACTGGAGATGGTAGCCCGGGAGCCGCGTATCCTGCTGGATGGCGCGCATAATCCTGAAGGGGCGGAGATGCTCGCAGGAGCGTTGAAATCCACGTACAAATTCAATAAGCTGCATCTTATGATGGGGATGCTGGAGAATAAGAATCATCGGGATACAATTAAGCATATACTACCAATAGTGGATACGCTTATATTGACGGAACCGGATTACCGTATGCGAATGGACGCGGCGGAATTGGCCGCAATTGTCCAGGAGCTGTGCGAAGACATGCCCGAGCTCCCTCCGTTTCAGATCATCGTCGAGAAGAATTGGCAGCAAGCATTAAACAAATTACAGCAGATAACCGGGAACGAGGATCTCGGGGTCGTGACGGGGACGCTTTATTTGATAGCGGACGTACGCTCCCGCGTGATTGGCGGATCGGCTGCTGAAAAAGGGTGGTGAACCGTCTTTGAACAGTGCAGAACACGTTCATTTCATCGGAATCGGCGGTTACGGGATGAGCGCGATCGCCAGGGTCATGCTCGAGATGGGTTATAAAGTATCCGGCTCCGACGTTGCTCGCCAAGAGTTAACGGAGAAGCTGGCCGCCAAGGGGGCGGACATCTTTATCGGCCATCAGCCTGAGCATGTAAACGGTGCTGATCTCGTCGTCTATTCTACCGCGTTGACAAGCGATAATGTAGAGCGCAAGGCCGCCGAGGCGTTAAACATTCCCGTTCTACACCGCTCTCAGATGTTAGCCAGGCTGATGAATGCCGGCAAAGGCGTTGCCGTAGCGGGAGCGCATGGCAAAACGACGACATCCTCGATGATCGCGCTCGTTATGGAAACCTGCGGGATCGACCCCACTTATATCATCGGAGGCGAGATTGTCAACGTTGGCACGAATGCCAAAGCAGGCAAGGGGGAATACGTCGTAGCGGAAGCGGACGAAAGCGACGGCTCCTTCCTGCATTATCATCCCTCCATTGCGATCGTGACGAACATTGAGCCCGACCATCTGGAAAATTACGATGGCGACTTTGAGAAGCTCAAGTCGGCATACGTCCAATTTTTAAGTCAGGTAAGCGAAGGCGGCAAAGCGATAGTCTGCTCAGACGATCCCATCGTCCGGGAGCTGCTGCCAAGAGCTTGCGGGGGAGAGTTCGAATTGCCGGGGTCAGCCGTCATTACTTACGGCATAGAGGGGGATTCGGCCTATAAAGCGGAGAATATCGAGCTCGGCGATCGCAAGGTTTCCTTTGATATGAGCCTGCAAGGCGAAAGCCTTGGCAATGTCGAGCTGTCCGTGCCCGGCATTCACAACGTGTACAATGCCATGGCTACCATCATAACGTGCCTGGAAGCGGGGCTGTCGTTCGAAGCGGTTAAGGAAGCCATCAAGTCGTTCCGCGGTGCGAAGCGCAGATTCCAGGTGCTTGGCGAAGTAAACGACATTCTTGTGATCGACGATTATGCGCATCACCCTACGGAGATCCAGGCGACGATCAGCGCGGCGAAAGCGACGGGCAAGCGGATTATTGCCGTGTTCCAGCCGCAGCGCTATTCGCGAACGTTTTTCTTGTTCGAACAATTTAGCAAAGCGTTCCCCGAGGCGGATCAGGTTATCATTACGGATATCTATTCGCCGGCCGGAGAGAAGCAGATCGAAGGCGTCAGCTCCGGCAAGCTCGTAGAGCTAATTCGGAGCAATAGCAATGCCAGCGCCGAATATATCCCGACAAAGGAAGAAGTGCTGGAGACGCTCAAGGCCCGCATAGCTCCGGGAGACCTGGTCATTACGATGGGTGCCGGGGATATCTGGAAAGTAGCCGACGCGCTTGCGCGAGCATTAAACGAAAAGTAGAACTTAGTCCAATAAAGAACCGTTTCCGGAGAGCGTTTAACTGCGCCGGGACGGTTCTTTTTGCCGTCTGCCCCGAAGTCTCTCGTCATAACTCTCTTAAAGCGTTCATAGACTACTAATAGACCAGGTAGAGGGAGAGATCGACATGAAACCGAACAACCGAATTACGTACCGCTTTGACGTTCAGGGAGCCCAGACCGCGAAGGACAAGCCGGAGCGCGAAAAAGTTGTCGGGGGTGAGCCCATATCTGCGGAGTTAGACAAACATTCCGGACAAGCACTGCATGGGAAAAATAATGTTGTACCCTTATATCAACGGAATGCTGCGAATGGTATAGGCGAGGTTCAGCCATGGAATAACGCCTATCAGGAGGATATTGGCGCGCTGGAGCAGCTCATCCGCGAGGCAGACGCAGAAGCAGAAGGTGCTCAACCGCCGGTTGAACCTTCAACCCCGAATGCAGAAGACCTCAGCCATTGGCCTGCCATTGTACAGCAACCGTCGTTTTCGGAAGCAAAAAGTTCCGAGAAGCAATGGCCGGTCATTAATCCCGATGCCGAATGGATTTCGCGGGGAGGCGATAGCGGCTACCAACCATCGGTCGAGCCTTTCGGCAATCGCCAATCCCCGGTGATCATTGCCGACGATATGCGTCGTACGGGCGGCAAAGGCCCATCCTGGCTACATGTCTTCCTGTCTGTAAGCGGGGCGCTGGCAACCGGCGCCATATTCGGGTATTTGATACTGACTTTGTTCACGGGAGGTCCTGCTCAGCCCGACCGGGATACACAAGGCGACACCGGAATTCCGGTCGTGCAGCCGGGGACGAAGGAGACCATCGGTCTTGACGACCTGACCGGAGTACCCGTGGGAAGCAAAGAGGGCGAGGGTGGCAAGGATGGCAACAATGGCGAGGTTGTCGATCCCGGAGCAGCAAATGCGGCAACCGTTAACGTTGCCGGTATCCAAAGGACGTATACCTTGCTGCAATACGGCGTATTCAGCAATATGGAAGGAAGGGACGCTGCGCTGGGTCAGCTGAAGGACGTCGGATTGGCCGCTTCGTCGATGAAGACCCCAGAGGGCTACCGCGTCTATGCAGGCATCGCGCTTGACGGCACGAAGGCCGCCGTCGTTATAGGAGGTTTGCCGGACATCCTGTTGTACAAAAAGGAAGTGGCTGTGCAAGGTCCGGAAAAGCTGACATTCGCCGGAGGAGCGGAAAAAGCGGAAGCTTTTTTTGCCGCCGCCAACGACTTGATCGGGACTTGGTCCGACCTTGTCGTTGCGCAGTTAGAGCAGCCTTCTCTGTCTAAACTGGGCAAGGCGGCGTCAGAAGGCTGGCAGGCGCAGCTGGCGCAATGGACTGCGAATGCCGCGGAGATGGAGTCTGGGCTGCCGGAGGATGTCCGCTCATCTTATTTCGTTAAGCTGAAGAAGGCAATGGATACGGCTGCCGGATCGATGAAAGCATACGACGAAAATCCTTCCAAAGCTCAGTTATGGTCCGTGCAAACGGCACTAATGGAAGCGGTCCTGGTGCAAAAAGAATGGTTTGAGTCTCCAAGCGCATTGTAAACGGAAAGTATAGTGCGTATAATGGTTGTAGGTGTCATTTCGTGGCGAGGGGATTTATACGATGAAGAAAAACGGATGGATACTATTTTTGTTTATTGTGCTCGGGATGATTGCAGGGGCGCTGGTCGCAAGATGGCTGGATTCCGTGCCGGGCGTATCCTTCCTGACGAGACCGATTCAGACGACTTGGTCGCCAAACGTCGATCTTTATGTCCTAAGCTTCAACTTGTCGCTCTCGCTTCAGATTAGTCTGCTGAGCATCGCGGGTGCCGCCGTCGCCATCTGGCTATATCGCAAAATGTAAGCTGCGAAGCCGGGATTATGGCACGCATAAGGAGTATGAACCTATGATCGAAAACCAACTCAACCAAGCAACGATAAGCCGGATTGTGCTGGCTTCATCGTCTCCGCGCCGGAAGGAACTGGTCGCATCTTTGGCCCTTTCCTTGCCGGTTTCTATTTTGTCTACGGACACTGACGAGACTTACGAAAAGGATTGGACGCCGGCGGAAGTCGTGGAGCGATTGAGCCTTCGCAAAGGCATCGCTGCGGAAGCCATGCTGGCGAAGCAAGAAATGCCTCTCGAGGGCACGCTGATATTGGCCGCGGACACGATCGTTGTGTTGGATGGGGCAGTGCTGGGCAAGCCTGCAAACAGTGATGAGGCGGCTGCCATGTTAACCTCCCTGCAGGGCCGCTTGCACGATGTGTATAGCGGCATCGCGCTTTTGGAGGCAGGATCGGGCAATCGGATCGTGGCGAGTCGGAGAACCCGAGTGGCGATGAAATCTCTCTCCGAGGAAAGGATCCGTCGTTATGTCGCTTCCGGAGAACCGATGGACAAGGCCGGGGCATATGGCATTCAAGGTCTTGGAGCGGCTCTGGTAGAAGGGATTGAGGGATGCTACTTCAATGTTGTTGGCCTGCCGATCTCGCTGCTGACGGACAAGCTTGAGCTATTCGGAGTTCGAACGTATTAATTCGGAAATTAGAGGATGGGATATTTATGGAAATACATGGAAATGTATTGCGTGATGTCCCCCATGAAGAACGTCCAAGAGAGCGCATGATGCGATATGGGGCAGAGGCGCTCAGCCATGCTGAGCTGCTTGCAATCTTGTTAAGAACGGGTACGAAGAAACAGTCTGCGGTACATCTGGCAGGCTCCATTCTTAAGCAATGCGGCAGCTTGCGAGGGCTGCTCGACATGAGCGTGGAGGAGATGACCGCCATTAACGGCATCGGTCCCGCGAAGGCGCTTCAGCTGCGTGCCGGCATAGAGCTTGGCAGGCGGATGATTCGAACACGGCATGAAGACATCATTACGATTCGGAAGCCCAAGGATGCGGCGGATCAGGTTATGGAGGAACTTCGTTATTTGGACAAGGAGCACTTCGTTTGTCTTTTCCTGAATACGAAGAACGGCATTATTGCCCGGGAAACTTTGTCCGTCGGAACGCTTAATGCCTCGCTGGTCCATCCCCGGGAAGTATTCCGAGCCGCAATCAAGAGGAACAGCGCATCGGTCATCTGCGCCCATAATCATCCCAGCGGCGATCCTGCGCCCAGTCCCGAGGATATCTCGCTGACCAAGCGGCTTGCGGAAGCCGGGCGGCTTGTCGGTATAGAAGTACTGGATCATATCGTCGTTGGCGATGGCCGCTTCGTAAGTTTGAAGGAGCTTGGTCATCTGTAATATAATAATAAATACGTGGAAACACATCTGCGGCATCGCGTTGTAATGGAGAAGGGAGCAGTAACAATGTTTGGTAGATTGAACAAGGATTTAGGAATCGATCTTGGTACGGCGAATACGCTTGTATTCGTTAAGGGAAAAGGAATTGTCGTGAGGGAGCCTTCCGTGGTGGCCTTGCGTACCGATACAAAAACGATCGAAGCAGTCGGCGAGGCAGCCAAAAAGATGATCGGCAGAACGCCTGGCAATATTCGCGCCGTACGTCCTATGAAGGATGGAGTAATCGCCGACTTCGAGACGACGGCAACGATGATCAAATATTTTATCCGCTCCGCTCAGAAGCAGCGGTCTCTCTTTCCGCGCCATCCCAACGTTATGGTATGCGTGCCTTCCGGCATTACGGCTGTCGAGCAGCGCGCCGTCGAGGACGCAGCGAAGCAAGCCGGCGCCAGAGAGGCTTTTACGATCGAAGAGCCGTTTGCGGCCGCGATCGGCGCCGACCTGCCGGTATGGGAGCCGACGGGCTCCATGGTCGTTGATATTGGGGGCGGAACGACGGAGGTGGCCGTCATCTCTCTTGGCGGCATCGTGACGAGCCGTTCGATCCGGGTAGCCGGCGACGATATGGACGAGGCGATCATCCAATATATCAAGAGACTCTATAATCTGATGATCGGCGAGCGAACGTCGGAGCAGCTGAAGATGGAGATCGGTTCCGCCTTGCAGCTCGACAAGCCGGAGACATTGGAAATTCGCGGCCGAGACCTTGTGTCGGGACTGCCGAAGACGCTGGCGATTACATCGGACGAAATTACGGATGCGCTTATGGATACGGTCAATTCCATAGTGGAAGCCGTCAAGGTTACGCTGGAGAAGTGTCCTCCGGAGCTGTCCGCCGACATTATGGATCGCGGCATCGTATTGACGGGCGGCGGGGCGCTGCTTCGTAATATGGACAAGCTTCTGCAGCGCGAGACGGGCATGCCGGTCATCGTGGCAGACAATCCGCTTGACTGCGTAGCGATCGGAACGGGCCGTTCGTTGGATAACATCCATTTGTTCAAGAGCAGAGGCACTTCGAATCGTTCGAAGCGCTAGGCGCTCGAGATAGAATGTACGGATATGAGACAGGCAGGTGATCGGGCTGTTTAATTTCATGAGAAATAAGCGTGTTTTTATGCTTATGATCGGATTTATTTTGTTTATCGCGATCATCGGCTTCTCGCTCAGCGATCGCAAAGAGCTCACGTGGCCGGAGAAGTTCCTTAAGGACACCTCCGGTTTCGTGCAGCAGTGGTTCTACAAGCCCGCTGGTTATATAGCGGGTTTCTTTGAGGATATCCGCGATTTCCGGATGATCTACGAAGAGAACGAGCGGCTTAAGAGTACCGTTGCCGCATACGCGCGGGATAAGGTGGAATACAACTTTATTTTAAAGGACAATGAGCGCTATAAGGAACAGCTCAAATTCACGGAGCAGCAGAAGCAGATGAATGATTACAACTATCTGATTGCCCAAGTCATCTCCATCAGCAATGACGCGAACAACCGGACGATGACGATTAATTTGGGGTCGAAACATGGCATCGAAAAAAATATGGCTGTGACGACCGTCGACGGTTTGGTCGGGCTGGTGAGTTCCGTGACGCCTTTTACGGCGGCGATCACTCCGATCACGGAGCTTAATGAAACGTCGCCGACTTTTAATTCCATCTCCGCGACGATCGAAGGCCGCGAGAACGAATCCTTCGGCATTCTGAGCAGCTTCAACAAAGAGACGAACCGGATTTTGATGACGCGAATCGGAGAAAACGACAAGATGGAGATTGGCGATACCGTTATCACTTCCGGCCTTGGCGGCGTTTATCCAAGAGGGCTCCGAATCGGCACGGTAGAGACCAAGCAGGTCGGCGACTTTGGCTTGACCTACACGGCAAGCGTCAAGCTTGCGACCAACTTCGACCATCTGGCCGAGGTGTTCGTCGTTCAGGCTGCGAGCGCTGAGGAGAATGCTCCATGAGCATGAACCGAATCGTTGCGATTATGCTGCTGCTATTCGTTATCGAGGGCTCGCTCATGCCATGGATTATCCCGGAGGGATACGGGAGCCGGATTATACCGCACTTTATATTCGTATTCGTCTTATTTTCGGCCTTGTACGGCAATCGCCATATGGCGCTGCTGCTGGGAGCGGGCTTCGGCCTGCTGCAGGACGTCGTCTATTTCGGCCAGTTGCTCGGACTTAACTTTTTTGCGATGGGGATTATTGGCTATTTTACGGGCGTGCTGCTGGAGAGAAAGCGGGCGACGGTCATGATGGCGATTACGGTCATCGGCTTCGCGTGTATTTTATACGACACGGCCCTCTTTTTTATTTACCAGGTATTCCGGATTACGAGCGCATCCTATGCGTGGGCGCTGCTCAATCATATATTGCCGAGCTTGTTCCTTCAGCTGGCCTTCGCGCTGGTTTGTTATGTGCCGGTCAGACGTATGTTCGAGTCGCGCAAGGAAACGGGAGAAAACGGAGAAGAAGAATAAAGCGGGACGGAAGCAGCAGGAATTCGGGACCAGCATCCAGAATTGAATAGGTTGGGGAGGGACAAACGTGACCGAAAAACAGCATATTATGATTAAAGGCGTTAAGGAAGGTCTTCTGTTCCTTCTCGACGATCAATGCGTGTTCGATGCGCTGGTTGCCGAACTCAGGCACAAGCTGGAGAAAACGCACCAGCAGTTGCTGACGGGACCGCTCGTTCATATACATGTCAAGCTGGGCTCCAGAATCATAACGGACGAACAAAGGGAGCAGCTTGCAAGCATCATCGGCGCACAGGGTAACTTGATGATTCAGTCGATGGAATCCGATCCTCCGGCGAAGCCGGAGAGCGGCGGGGGAGCGGCGAACATGCACGTTTTGTCATCCATCGTTCGCTCCGGGCAGACGCTGCAGCACGAAGGCGACCTGCTTTTAATCGGGGACGTCAATCCGGGGGGCTCCATCCTGTGCACCGGCGATATCTATGTATTGGGAGCGCTTAGGGGGATGGCGCATGCGGGCTTCGCGGGACGCACCGATGCCATCATCGCGACTTCGCTCATGCGGCCGACGCAGCTGCGAATTGCCGATGTCGTCAGCAGGCCGCCTGAGGAATGGCTGACTTTCGATTCCGCGATGGAATTCGCGTATCTTAATGAAGGTCAGATGCAGATTGACAAGCTGTCGCAGCTATTCCGCATCAGGCAGAATCCTATCCTATTTAGAGGGGTGTAGAGTATGGGAGAAGCGATCGTAATTACATCAGGCAAAGGCGGCGTCGGCAAGACGACGACCTCTGCGAACATCGGAACAGCTCTTGCGTTGCTTGGCAAAAAAGTGTGTATGGTGGACACGGATATCGGTCTGCGCAATCTGGATGTCGTTATGGGGCTTGAAAATCGCATTATATACGATCTGGTCGATGTGGCGGAAGGACGCTGCCGCCTGAACCAGGCGTTAGTCAAGGACAAACGTTTCGACGAGCTGTACATGCTTCCGGCCGCACAGACGAAAGATAAAGACTCCGTTAAGCCGGAGCAGATTCGAGACATCGTGCTGGAGCTCAAGCAGGGTCATGATTATATCATTATCGATTGCCCGGCCGGTATCGAACACGGCTTCCGCAACGCTATTGCCGGCGCGGACCGCGCAATTGTCGTCACAACGCCGGAGAATGCGGCCGTGCGGGATGCCGATCGTGTCATCGGATTGCTGGAAGGAAACAAAATTCCGTCCAAGCTGGTGATTAACCGGATTCGGCCTTCAATGGTAAAGAGCGGAGAAATGCTGGATATCGACGAAATCTGCCAGGTTCTTGCCATAGATCTGCTGGGTATTGTTCCTGATGACGAAAAGGTCATTACGGCGGCCAACAATGGGGAGCCGACGGTTATGAACCCTGCATCCCGTGCTGCCATCGCGTACCGCAATATTAGCCGCCGAATATTGGGCGATATGGTGCCGTTAATGGTGCTCGACGAGAAGGCAGGCGCGTTCAAGCGGTTCCGCAAGTTTCTGGGAATAGGATGATTGACCTGTGCTTAATAAAATAAAGAAACTGGATTGGGGCATAATCCTTATTCTCGGATGTCTCGCGGCGATCAGCGTTATCGCCATACATAGCGCGACTGCGAATCATCCGGGATATGCCAATTACGAAATCAAACAGCTGGCGTTTTACGGTCTTGGATTTGTTGTGGCTATTGCCGCGGTGTTGTTCGATTACCGGATCATCCTGAAGTTGTGGCATGTGTTGTATGGCATCGGCGTTGTATTGCTGATATTGGTTTATTTCATTGGAGTGGAAATAAACGGTGCAAAGGGATGGTTTAAGCTTCCGGGCGATTTTTTGTTTCAGCCGGCAGAAATGGTCAAGATCATACTGATCATAGGCATTGCGTATTTGTTAGGTCGACGTCAAGGAGATCGATTGCATTTTTCCAGCGATATTTTGATGATTGGCGCATTCTCATTCCTGCCCTTCTTGTTGGTCATGATTCAGCCCGACCTCGGAAATGCGATTATTTATATCGTAATCGTGATCGGGATGCTTTGGATCGGCAATGTCAAGTATTCGCATGTAGCGATCGGACTGGCTGTCGTAGTAGCAGGCATCATCTTGTTTATGTTCCTCTTTAATGCCTTTAACGAAGAAATCAAAACCTATCTCGTCGACAATTCCAAAGGGCACTGGTATGAACGAATAAATACGTTCATCAATCCCGAGTTGGCTTCTTCCGATAATAAACATCAGTCCATGTATGCTCAGATGGCGATCGGGTCAGGCGGATTAAACGGGGAAGGATTTCTGGAAGGCAATCTCAAGAACGGCGGGTATATCCCTTATGCCTATTCGGATTCCATCTTCGTCGTCATCGGCGAGGAATTCGGATTCCAGGGCGCCGCGATTCTGCTGCTGCTTTATTTCCTGCTCATCTATCGAATGATTATGGTCGCCTTCAAGTGTTACGACAGGCGGGCCTCGTACATGGTCATCGGAATCGTCTCCATGTTCGTCTTTCAGGTGTTCCAGAACATCGGCATGATGATAGGGCTCATGCCCATTACAGGCATTACGCTGCCGTTCGTCAGTTATGGCGGCACTTCGCTGCTGCTCAACATGATCTCGATTGGTCTTGTGTTCAGCATCAAAGCCCATCAAGAGGTGTATGAGCTCGCCGAGTAACGGGAGCTGGGCGCAGGACCGTTTAAGAATCTAGAGTAATAAAATGGCTTCAAACGACAGGCAGGCCGCTGCGGACGATTCCGCGGCGGCCTGCCTGTTGTGCGCTCCGATTTGGGTGGCAAAGGGTTATGAGGTTCCGATCGGCTTATTGGCTTATTTGCTTAGGACGACTGGTGTTCATCGGACTTTGCGTCCTTTCGTTTCGCTTAATGTGGGAATTCAATAAAGGGAAAAAGTCCCTTTATTTTTTGGGTTTCGGGTAGTTCTGAGGAAGTAAAGGGAAATTGTCCAACTAAACGTCTGGGTGGCGTTAGGGAAAGTTGATTTGTTCGGAAATAGAGGGCTTTTTTCCAACTAATTCGCCCTGTGAAGGGGGAAACCGGAAAAATAAAGGGTGGATTTCCCTTTATCACTGACTTCAGACCAGTTAACTCAGCTGCCGGCCCGTTCAATTCTGCTTTCAACCTCCATTAGAGCAACATGTTTATTGTTCAAATATAGGAAAGTATATGATTTTTTCATACCTTTTCTATATTTCTCGTAATGAAACGCGCCGCTCCGCCAAAGGATGGCGTAGCCGTTTCACCTTGTCCCAACGGTTGCAGGCTTGTTCGCATACTTGTCCTTGGAGCTTCATAAATATGAAGATAGGACAAGGCAGCGGGGAGGATGGTCCATATGGGACTGAGGGATGACGTAAGGCATCGAAGGCATGAGAAAATAAAGTTACTGCTCGAGGAATATGCGGCTTCTGAACGGCAGGAGAATAAGGTGGATATGCTGCAGAGGCAGCAAGAGCAGCGACGTCAAGGAGAACGCGTGTCGCATCCGCGACTCGGCAATGAACGCGGGGAGTCCGCGCATGAGTCGCACTCGTGGCCTGGCCACGAACGCGAGGCGTCCATACATAAGTCGCCCTCGTGGCCGGGCAACGAAGACAAGAAGTTCGTGCATGGATCGCCCCCATGGCCTGAACACGAACGCGAGGCGTCTGTGCATGAGTCGCATCCATGGCAAGACAAAAAACGCAAGCAGGTTGCGGTGGAGCCTAAGACATTAGGTTCGCAGAGACAGGAAGAGATGCATTTAATGTTCCCGGAAGGGCCGTCAGCGAACAGCGAACGTGGAGGGGACCGCGAGGAAATATCGGGTGATCCTCATGATCCAGAGGTTGCCTGGAAGCGTAATCCTAACCCTTGGGTCTCCTGGGAGGAGGAAACGGTCATTCCGGGAGGCAAGCAGAGTTATGTCAGGCAGACGCGCACATACGACGATTCCTCCCCGCCCCGCAGCGGCTGGAGGCGTTTTCTGCACAGCCTGCGCTGGAAGACGATTGTTGCGCTTCTCGCGTTTGGCGTTATTTACGCCATGTTTCAAACCAGCAACGATTTGGCGCTGCGAGGTCAGCAATACGTAAAGCAGGCGCTGACGCAAGAAATCGATTTTGCGGCGGCAGCGGTGTGGTACAAGCAAGCGTTCGCGGGAGCGCCATCCTTCATACCGATGTTTCGCGGCGAGGATCAAGGCGCCGTCGGGGTAAACGGAGTTGTGAGGAAGGCGACCGTCGTGCCGATCGAAGATGCTTCTCTAATTCGTACCTTTGCGGAGACGCTTAATGGAATTGAACTGTCCGGTTCGTCAGAGGCACCCGTTGCCGCAGCGGAGACGGGCAGAGTGATTATGGTGACGGAGGAAAGCATTCTCATTCAGCATGCCAACAACCGCATAACCATCTACGGCAAGCTTGGCCGAGCGGATGTAGCGGTAAACGACTGGGTAGAGGCTGGCGATATTATCGGGAAGCTGCAGGAGGGAGATGCGAGCGGGCAAAGCTTGTTCTACTTCTCTGTGAAGCAAGGCGACCGTTATATGGACCCGCTGGATGTGATCACGCTTGATTAAGTGGCGCGGGATCGCGTGGTCTATTCATCCTCTCTTCGTAATGATCATGATGGCTTCCGCCATTACGGGATATTTTGCCGAATTAACGGTGTTATTTCTCATCGTCATCGTACACGAGCTTGGACATGTATTCGCGGCCAAAAGCTTCGGATGGCGGATCAAGGAGGTTAAACTGCTTCCATTCGGGGGAGTGGCAGAGGTCGAGGCGGGAGGCGCAGGCGCAAGGGAAGAAGCCCTCGTGGCACTTGCAGGACCTCTTCAGAACGTATGGATGGGGCTGCTGGCTTGGACCTGCGGCGTGACGGGATTGTGGAGCGAACCATGGGCGGACTATGTTGTACAGGCTAATATGATGATTGCTTTATTTAACCTGCTTCCGATTCATCCGCTCGACGGAGGCAAGCTATCCCATTCGATGATCAGCGTATTCCTGAACTATTATCAAACGTTGCTTTGGTCGGCTAGACTCAGCCTTGGCTTTAGCATGATTATGATCGTGGCCGCCGCGGCGCCTCTATGGATTCCTGGTTACGGAGACGGCGTACAGCTGAATCTTCTGGTCGTTGGCGTATTCCTGCTGCTCAGCAACTGGACATACTATCGAAATGTGCCTTATTTGTTCGTGCGATTTCTGACCCATCGGCGCCGCTCCTCCCTGACTGCACTGGATAACGGGAAAAAGGCGACGCCGATCATCGTTAACGGCTATCAATCGATATTGTCCGTTGCCAAGAGTCTTAATCGGGAACGTTATCATCTGATCTATGTGCTGGATCCGTCCGGCAAGGAGCTGCGCGTGCTGGCGGAAGACCAGATTGTGGAGAGCTGCTTGTCCGGTTTGAATCCAAACCGTGCAGTCCGAGAGCTTTTGGGCTAGAATAGAGGAAAAGCGACAGAAGGAATGGTTGTTTAATGAAGCAGATGCTTATGCACGTGGATGGCGATACGCTGCAGACGGCCGTTCTGGAGAACGGGCAGCTGACGGATTTTTTAATGGAACGTTCGAGTGGCGCGAGTCTGGTGGGCAACATTTACAAGGGGAAAATCGTGAACGTGCTGCCGGGGATGGATGCGGCCTTCGTCGATATCGGCATCGGCAAAAACGCCTTCTTGTACATTGACGATATGCTTCATCCCCATGCGGACAAGCAGCCTAAAAACAAACCTCCTATCCGGGAACTGGCGCAGCCGGGACAGGATATCATCGTGCAGGTTGTCAAAGATCCGCTTGGCGGAAAGGGAGCGCGCGTGACGACGCACTTCAATTTGCCTGGACGCTGGCTTGTCTATCTGCCGTTCGCCGATTACGTCGGCGTATCCAAGAAGGTGGCCAGCGAGACGGAGCGAGAGCGCCTTCGCATAGCCGGCGAGCGGTTGAAGCTCGACGAAGAAGGCATTATTATGCGAACCGCAGCCGAAGGCGAGGAGCTGGAGTCGCTGCAGGCCGATGTGTCCAAGCTGAGGGAGCGCTGGCGCTCGATCGGTGACAAGGCGATACACGCGGTCGCGCCGGCCATATTGCATTGCGAAGAAGGGTTGCTGCACCGAGTAATCCGCGATACGTTTTCCTCCGATATGGACGAGCTCTGGATCGACCATTCGGCCCGTTTCGGCGAAGCGACGGAGCTGCTCAAAGACATCTCGCCTGCGTTCGACGGGCGGGTCAAGCTGTACAGAGGCGGCGGCGGCCGCGGCCTATTTCAGGAGTTCCGGGTCGCGGAGCAGATCGAGACGGCGTTCTCGAGACGAATACCTATGGGGAGCGGGAGCTACCTCATCTGGGAGGAGACGGAGGCGCTGACCGTCATTGACGTGAATACGGGCAAGTTTACCGGCTCGGACAATTTGGAGGATACGGTGTTCCGTACCAACTTGGAGGCGGCTTCGCTTATTGGCAGGCTGCTGCGAGTACGCGATGTCGGCGGCATTGTCATCATCGATTTTATAGATATGGAACGCGAAGAGAGCCGGTCCAAAGTGCTTGCAAGGCTGGTGGAGGAGGCACTCCGTGACGGTACGAAGACGTCCATTGTGGGCTGGACTCGACTGGGACTGATGGAGTTGACGCGCAAAAAAGCGCGTATGGGCGCAAGCCACCATTTGGCTCAGCGCTCATAATGGAGAAGATGTGATCAAAAGCGAATTTTTTGAACAACCTTTTGTACAACCTCTTGAAACCGTATAGTGTAATGTGATAAACTGTTTTGGTGTATGTTACGTGTCATTATTGAAACTGACGTACAGGTACCGCTCCGAACAGGTTACATAAGCGCAGCGCATCAGCGATTTGCCACCTGACTCAGGCGAGTCTTCGAAAATAAGGAGGTGCACCTACTATGTTCGCAATTATCGAAACTGGCGGCAAGCAATACAAAGTTCAGGAAGGCGATGTGATCTACATCGAGAAACTGAACGGCAGCGAAGGCGAAAGCGTAACGTTCGATCGCGTTCTGGCCGTATCCGGCAAGGACGGTCTTGTAACGGGAGCTCCGGTGGTTTCCGGCGCAAGCGTTACTGGCAAAGTCGAGAAACACGGCAAAGGCCAAAAGATCATCGTTTACAAATTCAAAGCCAAAAAGAACTACCGTCGCAAGCAAGGCCATCGTCAACCTTACACGAAAGTAACGATCGAGAAAATCCAAGCGTAAGCATGAGGATTTGAGCTATGATTACAGTTACTCTCGTAAGGAATGAGAAGGATAGGCGCATCGTATCGTTTGCGGTCGAAGGACATGCCAAATATGCGAAGCCCGGCAAGGACATCGTCTGCGCCGGCGTGTCGGCGGTATCGGTCGGCACGGTTAACGCGATTGAGACTTTAGCGGGGATCGAGCTGCCTGCCACGGTTAAGAACGGCTGGCTGTCCTCGGATGTTCCGGTTCTGCCCGATGCGGAGTCGGACAGCCGCATGCAGCTGCTGCTCGAAGGCATGGTTGTCATGCTCGAGACGATCGCTACATCATACGGCAAGCACGTCGTTATCCAGGAGCAGCTCCGATAAGGCTGTCCTGCGAGACGTTATCAATTCAAGAAGGAGGGGTACTCCATGTTGAAACTGAATCTTCAGTTGTTCGCATCCAAGAAGGGCGTAGGTTCCACGAAGAACGGACGCGACTCGCAATCCAAGCGCCTTGGCGCTAAACGTGCGGACGGTCAAATCGTATCCGGCGGCAGCATCCTGTTCCGTCAACGCGGAACGAAGATCCACCCGGGAACGAACGTAGGCATCGGCAAGGACGATACGTTGTTCGCGAAAGTAGACGGCGTTGTCAAGTTCGAGCGTCTGGGTCGCGATCGTAAGAAAGTGAGCGTATACCCTGTTGATCAAGCTCCTGTTGCAGCTGCAGTAGAAGCTTAATTTGCAACCACCAGCCCCGGCCAGCATGTCTTGGTCCGGGGCTTTTGTCATTGTCGGGAAAGCCCTCTAATAGACGATGTCGTGGCCGCCTTCGCGCGCTTTTCGAAATTATGGGAAAGCATTCGGCATACGTTTTCTATACTTCTCGTTATGAAACGTATTGCGCTCCAAAAGAACGGCGCGGCAGTTTCACCTTTGCTAATGACCGCTTTGGACGAGCGTGTTATACTGGGAAAGCTAGCAGCTAGCAATTCCCTTAAGAAGGCAGGTTCTGGGCATGATAGCCATGACAACGGCAAAGTATTATGTCGCGGCGACGGCGATCGCGCCGGCAGCCGCGCTTCTGGTCTGGCCAGGCAGCCGCTTGCTTATAATCGGTTGTTTGATCTGGATTGGGGCCGCTGCGGTCTATTGGATTCGCAGCGAACGAATGGAGCATCGGGCTCGAATTACGGCTACGATTACCGCCATGCAGTCAGCCAGCGTCCGTACTTTAAATCATCATCGGCATGACTGGATGAACGATCTTCAAGTGCTTTATGGATACATTCGACTCGGCAAGCTGGATAAGACGGTGGGATGCGTGGAGAAAATAAGGGATAGAATGAATGCCGAAAGCGCAATCTCCCGGCTTGGCGTTCCTTCGCTCATCAGCTATATTCAGTCATTTCGCACGCTGACGAATTCTCTTGCGCTGGAGGTCGAGATCGATAACGGTATTAATTTGCAGGAAATGGTACAGGATGCAGACCGTGTAGCGGAGACGCTTATACATACAATCAACGTTTATCGGTTGTCCGCGAAGCCTGGCACAGGGGAACTGGCGCTGCTCCGGTTGCGGCTGGCGACGGAGAGCGGCATGCTGTACGCCTCCTTCTATTATGACGGCGAATTGATCAACGAACGGCAATGGCAGCACAAAATGAAAGAGCAGTTGAAAGGCGCATCGCTCTCTCCAATATCCGAGGAACAGTCGTACAATGAGATGGTTCTAAAGACGGAGCTGCGCGAGATAGGCGCTTGAACGGAGGCATGGCATGTTTGTCGACAAGGCAAAAATATTCGTAAAAGGCGGAAACGGCGGGGACGGCATCGTTTCCTTCCGCCGCGAAAAATATGTAGAGAATGGCGGTCCCGCAGGCGGCGACGGCGGCAACGGAGGAGATCTGATCTTTCGCGTAGACGAAGGACTTCGAACGTTGATGGACTTCCGTTACCAAAAGCACTTCAAGGCCGAGCGCGGCGAGCGCGGCAAGGTTAAGAGCATGCACGGCGCGAGTGCCGACGACACGATCGTACGCATTCCCCCGGGAACGGTCATAATTGACGACGACACAAACGAAATCATCGCGGATTTGACGCGTCACGGTCAACAGGTTGTTGTCGCAAAAGGCGGACGGGGAGGACGCGGCAATACCAGATTCGCAACGCCGACGAATCCGGCTCCTTATATTTCGGAGAATGGCGAAGAAGGCCAGGAGCGCTGGGTCGTTCTCGAGCTCAAAGTGATGGCGGATGTTGGTCTGGTCGGTTTCCCAAGCGTCGGAAAGTCTACGCTGTTATCGGTCGTATCCGGTGCCAAGCCGAAGATCGGCGCCTATCACTTTACTACCATAACGCCGAATTTGGGCGTCGTCGACGTCGGCGACGGACGGAGCTTCGTTATGGCGGATCTGCCGGGTCTGATCGAAGGCGCTCATGAAGGCGTTGGTCTTGGCCACGAGTTCCTTCGTCACGTGGAGAGAACGCGGGTTATTATTCACGTCATCGATATGGCGGCGTCGGAAGGGCGCGATCCGTTCGACGACTGGCAGAAAATCAACGCAGAGCTGACTCACTATAACGAGAAGCTGGCGGATCGTCCGCAGATCATTGCGGCCAACAAGATGGACATGCCGGAAGCGGAGGAGCAGCTGGCCCTCTTCAAGGAGCAACTGGATGAGGTCAAGGGCGATAAGGATTACGTCGTTATGCCGATCTCCTCTCTTACGAAGGAAGGCATTCAGGAGCTGCTGTACAAGGCGGCGGATGTACTGGATACCGTGGAGGCGTCGATCGAGGTCGAGGAAGTGAAGGACATCGAGGAACGCAAGGTGTACACGTACGAGAAACGCGACGAAATTACGTTCACGGTTCATCGCGAGGACGAGGTATTCGTCGTCGAGAGCGAAGGCATCGAACGGATGATGAAGCGGATGAACCTGAATTCCTACGATGCCGTCATGCGATTTGCCCGTACGATGCGTAAGCTGGGCGTCGACGAGAAGCTGCGCAAGGAAGGCGCCAAGGACGGAGATATGGTGCGGATCGGCGATTTCGCATTCGAATTTTTTGAAGGCACCGATTACGACCCTTACAACTAAATTTCGTGTTGGACTGTCCCGGCGTTTTGCGACCGGGAAGTTTAGCCTCTCATGGAGAAAGACGACGGTAGTCGTCTTTTTTTTATCGGCCTATTGCCGCGCCACCTGGATTTCGATATAATGTCCACTATAGGTGTACAATTGTCTTTATGAGGAGGACGGATGTGGCTGAACGCTATTATGTCGTCCGGGAGGAACTATTGCCCGAAGCGATTCTGAAGACGATTCAGGTGAAGGAGCTGCTTAGCAGCGGCGCGGTGGCAACTGTTCATGAAGCTGTGGAGCGGGCGGGACTCAGCCGCAGCGCCTTTTACAAGTACAAGGATGGCGTGTTCGCGCTGAACGATATTGCCCGCGAACGGATCGTGACGATCTCGATGGAGCTGGAGCATAGGGCAGGCGTTCTCTCCTGCGTGCTGGGACTGATCGCAGGTCAGGAAGGCAACGTGCTGACTATGAATCAGAGCATCCCGCTGCAAGGATTCGCAAATGTTGTGTTGTCTGTGGACATCGCGGGACTTGCAGGAGAACTGTCCGATCTATTGGAACTGCTGAAGCGGCAATCCGGCGTGAGGAAAGCAGCGGTCATCGGTCAAGGTTAAATCATGGAGCGGAGGAATATAGATGAAGCCGATTAAGGTAGGATTGCTCGGACTGGGTACGGTGGGAACGGGCGTCGTACGTATTGTGGAAGGGCATCAGGAGGATCTTCAAAGCCAGGTTGGTTTGCCGATCGTCATTGAGAAGGTGCTGGTACAGAATAAGACGAAGTCTCGTTCGATCTCCATTGATCCGGATAAGCTGACGGAGGATCCGTGGGATATTATCCGCCATCCCGATATCGATGTCGTCGTAGAAGTCATGGGCGGCATTGCGGGAACAAAGGAATACATTATCGAGGCGTTGTCGCGGGGCAAACATGTCGTGACGGCCAACAAAGACTTGATGGCGCTCCACGGACCGGAGATTGTGGCCAAAGCCAAGGAGAATGGCTGCGACATCTTGTACGAAGCCAGCGTGGCTGGCGGTATTCCCATTTTGCGTACGTTGGTCGACGGCTTTTCTTCCGATCGGATTACGAAGATCATGGGCATTGTTAACGGTACGACGAACTATATTCTGACGAAGATGAGCCAGGAAGGAGCCTCCTATAGCGACGTGCTGAAGGAAGCGCAGGAACTTGGTTACGCCGAAGCGGATCCCACCTCCGACGTGGAGGGTTTGGACGCGGCACGCAAGATGACGATTCTGGCGACGCTTGGCTTCCGGACGAACGTATCGCTCGCGAACGTATCGGCAAAGGGAATCTCGCAGGTCAGCAAGGAAGATATTCTGTATGCCAAACGTCTCGGCTATGAGCTGAAGCTGCTTGGCATTGCGGAGAGGCAGGACGATCTCGTCAGCATAAGCGTACAGCCGACCATGGTGAAGCACACGCATCCCATCGCATCCGTAAACGGCGTGTTTAACGCGGTATATGTTTACGGCGATGCGGTTGGAGAGACCATGTTCTACGGAGCGGGCGCCGGAGAGCTGCCAACGGCTACTTCCATCGTCGCGGATCTGGTTGCCGTCGTAAAGAACCTGAAACTCGGCGTGAGCGGCAAGCAGAACGGCGTCGCGGACTATAAGGAGACGAAGCTGAAGTCGGATGACCAGATTTCGTCCAAATATTTTCTCCTGCTGCATGTTGCCGACCGTGCAGGCGTTCTTGCGCGCATCACTCAGGTTTTCGCCGAATTCGAGGTCAGCCTGGAGTCGGTACTGCAACAGCCGAACCCGAACAATCCCGACGCCGAGATCATCATCATTACGCATGATGCGAGCAAGGCGGCCATCCAGAAGGTCATCGACACGTTCGGATCGCTGGATGTGGTCTACAAGGTGAAGAGCGTCTATCGCGTTGAGGGGTAATACAATGAACGGAGCGGGGAGCATGGAGAGCATAATGGCAGTAAAAGAAGCATATACAGACAACCGCCGCGTCACCGTTAAGGTGCCGGCAAGCACGGCTAATTTGGGCCCGGGCTTCGATTCTCTCGGCATGGCGCTCTCGATGTACGCATGGATCGAAATGTCGGCATCCCAGACTGGAGAGACGGTCTTCCGGCTGCACGGGGATGGCATGGATGGACTGCCCACGGACAAAAGCAATCTGCTCTACAAGGTTGCTCAGCTCGTATTCGACGAAGCGGGCGTCAGCGTGCCGGAGCTTACAATTGAAATGTACAGCGATATTCCGCTGGCACGCGGTCTTGGGAGCAGCGCGACCGCCATTATCGCCGCGCTCGTCGCGGCAAACGCGCTGATCGGCAGTCCGTTGGACGATCTCAAGCTGTTCGAGCTCGCTACAAAGCTGGAGGGGCATCCGGATAACGTCGGCGCATCGCTGTTCGGCGGCATCATCGTCGCTGCATGGGATGGCGAGACCGTGCAGCATGCACGCATTGAGCCGCCTGCAAGGCTTGAGACGCTGGTAGCCATACCGGCGTTCGAGCTGGCTACGGAGAAGGCTAGGCATGCATTGCCTTCTGGGCTGGCGATGGCCGACGCCGTCTTTAACGTCGGCTGCAGCTCGCTGCTCGTCGCGGCTCTTGCCAGCGGCGAGCTTGGGCTTATCCGTCATGCCATGAAGGATCGGCTGCACCAGCCTTATCGTGCGCCTCTTATTCCCGGCATGACGGAGATTCTGGAGCGCGCGACGGACTTCGGCGCGCTTGGAGCTGCGCTCAGCGGAGCGGGGCCGACAATGATCGCGTTCGTGGACGCGGAGTCGGAGTCCGGTTCCAAGGCTGAGCTGGAGAGTTTCCTGCAGGAGACGCTGCGCAAGGAAGGCATCCAGGCGGAGACCCTCTGGCTCGCGCCGTGCGTCTCCGGTCCAGTTGTTACGGTAGAGACTCTGAGTGCAGATGCCGACCAAGGTGGGGAGACCTTCCTGGAACGGATTAAAGGAGAACGGGCATGATGAAAACGATAGCTTTATTACCTGCTGGCTCCGTGTCCGACGAAGCGGCAAAACAACTGTTCGCGGGAGAGACGCTGAATTGGAAGCACCATCGGCTTATATCCGACGTCTTCCTGTCCACGGTGAACGGGGTTAGCGACTACAGCGTTATTCCGATGGAGAACACGATCGACGGGTCCGTCAGTCTGCATTTGGATTGGCTGGTCCATGAGGTCGATCTTCCCATGCAGGCGGAATGGGTATATCCCTCCATTCAGAATCTGATCGGAAGACGGGAGGAGTTCTCCGGACAATCCGGCGAACTTGACTTGACAACGATCAAGAAGGTGATCAGCCATCCAGTGGCAATGGCGCAATGTACGCAATTTCTTCGCGAGCATATGCCGCAGGCGGATAAGGAGCATGTGGGCAGCACGGCCGAAGCCGTGCGTATCGTACGCGATCATGCCGGCGAAGGAATTGCCGCGATTGGCACCCGCAGCGCGGCGGCGAACAACGGCCTTGACCTGCTCGCGACCGAGGTAACGGATCACGATAACAACTATACGAGATTTATGCTGGTAGGGGCGGAGCCGTATACCGCCAGGCAGTCGGACCGCGTGAAGACAAGCATCCTTATCACTTTGCCGGAGGATTATCCGGGAGCGCTGCATCAGGTGCTGTCGGCATTCGCCTGGCGCCGCATCAATCTGACGCGCATCGAGTCTAGGCCGACGAAGAAGAAGCTGGGCAGTTATTATTTTTATATCGAGATTGAGATGTCGCTGGATACGGTGCTGCTGCCGGCCGCGCTTCAAGAGATCGAAGCCATAGGATGCCAGATTCGCATATTGGGCTGTTATCCGAGCTTTACTTACGAGCAACTGCTGTAACTTCTTGCCACGAATGTGTAACAAAAGGCGATTCCCAAGGCTTCAAGGAACCAACACAAATACAAGATGAACAATTTCGCGGAGGTGCAAGGGCAGAGATGGCACAGCAATGGATTTACCTAAACGGCGATTACGTAACAAAAGAGGATGCGAAAGTATCCGTGTACGATCACGGATTTTTATACGGAGATGGCATCTTCGAAGGAATTCGCATCTATGACGGCAACATCTTTAAGTGCAAGGAACATCTGGACAGGCTGTACGACTCTGCGAAATCGATTATGCTCGATATCCCGCTCTCCCTGGAGGAGATGCAGGGCGCGCTCGTGGAGACGATTCGCCGCAACGAGCTGCGCGACGGATATATTCGTCTCATCGTATCCCGCGGTCCCGGCAATCTGGGGCTTGATCCGCGCCGCTGCCCGTCCGCATTCGTCATTATTATCGTGGAGCAGCTTTCGATTTACCCGGAGGAAGCTTACAAAAACGGCCTGGTATCCGTATCCGTGTCGCAGCGACGCAATATCCCGGATGCGCTTAACCCGAAGATCAAGTCGCTTAATTACCTGAACAACATCCTGGTCAAAATCCAGGCGAATCTTGCCGGAGTAGGCGAAGCGATTATGCTGAACTCCCAAGGCTACGTGGCGGAAGGATCCAGCGATAATATCTTTATTATCAAAAATAACGTCGTCTACACGCCTCCTTGTTACGTTGGAGCACTGGAAGGCATTACCCGCGCGGCGATTATGGAGCTTTGCGCCAAACACGGCTACAAGCTCAAGGAAGAGCCGTTCACGCTGCACGACGTATATGTAGCCGACGAAGTGTTCTTTACGGGCACGGCGGCCGAGGTTATCGCGGTGCGCGAAGTCGACGGACGCAAGATCGGCTCCGGACAAGCCGGTCCGATCACGACGCATTTGCTGGAACAATTCCGCGCGATTGTTTCGGTAGACGGCGTCAAAGTATACGAATAACGAGATTTTATTAAGCGGCAACCTGCCCGGAAGACATGGAGACATGTTCCGGGCAGGTTTTTTTGCGCGAAGATGGCGACACTTGCCTATTTGCTGCATAGGATGTAGAGATTGATAACAGGCATTAGCCGTGCCAAGTTATCCAGAACGTGACAGGAGGTCATCGGCGAGTGAAAATCCATATCGTGAAAAAAGGCGATACCCTGTATTTCATCGGCAAAAAATACAATGTATCGATCGAGGAAATTTTAAGCTTGAACCCTGGCATTACGAATCCAGATGTGCTGGAAGTCGGGATGAAGCTGAAAATTCCAAGTGCTCAAGGACAAAATGGCATCGGAGGCGTGGAAGTCATGCATCAGCACGTCGTCAAGCAAGGAGATACGCTTTGGAAGCTGTCCAAAGCTTGGGGCGTGCCGCTGGCGGCGATGGTATACGCGAATCCGCATTTGAAGAACCCCAACGTCCTGCTGACGGGCGAGATCGTCAACATTCCGAAGGCGGACACCGTGGTTCCTCCAACGGCCATGCCGGGTAAAACGAATACTGCGGTTAAGCAGACCGGAGGCGTTCATCCGCTGCATCCGACTTCGATTATGCAGGGCGTGCAGGGCATGGTCGGCAAGTTGTCAACTGCCCCGGTTATCGGCAAGAAGAATACGGCCCCCGTGCAGGAAAAAGCACCTACAGCACCGATTTCGCCGGTACCTGCCCCCGCACCTAAGCAGAAGGAGAAGGAAGCGAAGGTCGAGCCGCTGGAAAAAGGCAAGGTAGAGCCTCTGGCAACGAAGGTCGAGCCGCTGGAAAAAGGCAAAGTAGAGCCTCTGGCAACGAAGGTCGAGCCGCTGGAAACGGGCAAAGTAGAGCCTCTGGCCACAAAGGTCGAACCGCTGGAAACGGGCAAAGTAGAGCCTTTGGCAACAAAGGTTGAGCCGCTGGAAATGGGTAAAGTAGAGCCTCTGGCAACGAAGGTTGAGCCGATGGCTATGGGGAAAGTCGAACCGCTCTCGACGAAGGTTGAGCCGCTTTCGGGTCATAAAGTCGAGCCTTTGTCCTCCAATGTCGCCCCGCTCTCGACAGGCAAGACATTGCCTAACGCAGTAGCACCGCTTTCGACTGGCAAAACGCTGCCGAACGAATCAATTATGCCGCTCTCGACAGGCAAGACATTGCCGAATGCAGTAACGCCTCTTTCGACTGGCAAAACGCTGCCGAACGCGTACGTCGCTCCGATGGCGGCGAACAATTATGCGCCACTGTCGACGAATGTATCGCCCATGAGCATGAACAACGTTGCACCGATGTCAACGAACGTATCGCCGCTGAACACGAACAACGTTGCACCGATGTCGACGAACGTATCGCCGCTGAACACGAACAACGTTGCACCGATGTCGACGAACGTATCGCCGCTGAACACGAACAACGTTGCGCCACTGTCGACGAACGTATCGCCCATGAGCATGAACAATTATGCGCCACTGTCGACGAACGTATCTCCCATGAGCATGAACAACTATGCGCCGTTGTCGTCGAACGTATCTCCCATGAGCATGAACAATTATGCGCCAATGACGAACGTAGCTCAGAAGGCATTGCCGATTCAGAAGATGGCGGAGCAAAAGGTTACTCCGGCACAATCGGAATACATGCAGTATATGGACATGGACTTGTTCCAACAATACAACATGCCTGCTACGGAAGCTATGTATATGGGGAACCAGCCGAATGTTGCTCCGGTGTTGCCGAATGCGGGTATGATGCCTTACAGTGAGATGCCTTACGGTGAGAAGCCTTCCATGTATCCTTACGATTGCCCGCCAGGCGCAGGCATGATGGGATATCCCGCACCTTCCATGATGCCATACGGCGGCGCGGGGGGCTGGGGATACCCCGGTGGCGGTTATGCAGGAGTCAGCGAGAATAATATGATGATGCCATTGTCCAATATGCCGAACCATGCTGGAATGGTATCGCCATTGTCAGGCATGCCTACCAAAGGTTTGCCGCAAACGATGTCCACCATGTCGGCGCCGGTTTACGGAGGAGCCGGTTATCCCATGACTTACCCACCATATGCTCCATCGCCGTTATGGCAGCAAAATGCTAATGTCTCGTCCGGGCCGACTGTCCAATCGACGGCTAACGATGATTGCGGCTGCGGCGGCAAGCGGGAGGATGAGCTGGAGCTTCAGCAAGAAAAGAAGTCGTCGTTGTCCAAATCCGCCACTTCAAAACCGCGCAAAAAAGCCAAAAAAGCCGTTATCCGGACAGTGGCGCCGCGACCCAAAAAAAGTACGTCTAGCGGCAGCCGCCCTTGGCTGAACCGTTAAAACAAAGGCAAATGCAGTTCCCTCATAATGCTGAACGCAGGCAAGCTCCGATAAGGGGCTTGTTTTGTTGTTCATGTATTTCCGGAGTCTGAATAATTAACCATTTCTGGCGCACACTATGGGCAAATATCATCACCAGCCAAAGGGGGCTTCCTCATGATGACGTTCAGCCTGTGGAAGCAAGTCAAAAAGCGTATACGAAGAAATCGCCGTCCGATCTGGAAGTTAGGCGGACTAGTCTTGTTCGTCTCGCTGGCAGTCATGCCGCAGCATGCATCGGCGAGTTTCGCGAGCGAAGCAACCCTCGACGAACCTTCCGTCAGCCGCATGCTGCAAGACAGAAATGCTCCGGTTCAAGTTATGCTGCATCGTTTGTACGTTTGCGGCGAGGAGACAGAGCCGCTCGGGTTGATGAAACCCGAGACGATTATCAAGCTGCTTAGCCAGCATCCGGAATGGCGTACCAGTCTCGATGAGGATGGGCAGACGCTCCGCGTGATGCAGCAGATAGACGATTTGTCGGCCGAATGCAAGTCCAATGCTTACTTCGGCGTGGACCGCAATGGGAATTTCTCGTTGTTTGACGGAGAGCCCAGCAACGAAAAAGTGATGCGGACATTTTTCCAGCTTGATGTCCGGTTTATGGAGAGCAGCTTGCCGAAGGACCAACTGGATCAGCTATCGGATGGCATTCGGGTTAGCGACATCGACGAATATAACAGCGTATTGTCGACCTACAGCGATTATGCGATGGAAACAGGCGAAGCGAAGCAAGGTTATTAAACGCTCGAGTTTTATACAGATATGTTATTGGCCGCTGCCACAATGGAACGGCAAAACAACACTCATCGATATTGAACCGATGAGTGTTTTTTGTGCTTGCTTCAGCAAGAGCACCGGACTAACCGACAAGACTTGCTGCCGCAGTTCTACCAAGGCAGCGGTGAAATATACGACAATGCCCTCCCCCCGCTCAATCGGGAAACACTTGAGCGCGAATGAACAAACGTTCGTTCTCATTTCGGGTATCTTTTGTTATAATGAAGGGCGGGCAACATGGGAAGGCTGCGAGGGCAGCTTGCAACCGTAGCACTCATATTTTCGTTATTACATAAGTTAGGGGTTGGCGGCTTGCGCGTATTAGGCATTGACCCCGGCATAGCCATTGCGGGATTCGGATTCGTGGACAAGAACGGGCATAAGCTGACGCCCGTGCAATATGGCGCAATTACAACGGAGGCTCATACGCCTCAGGAGACCAGGCTTGTGCAGATTTATGAATCGGCAGGCGCCCTGATGGATCGGTACAAGCCCGATTCCGTCGCGGTGGAGAAACTGTTCTTCAACCGCAACGTGACGACGGCATTCGCCGTTGGACAGGCTCGCGGCGTTATTATTCTGGCGGCGGCCCAGCGGGGACTTCCCGTTGCGGAATATACGCCGCTGCAAGTGAAGCAGGCTGTCGTCGGCTATGGCAAGGCGGAGAAGAGGCAGGTGCAGGAGATGGTTAAGATGTTCCTTAAGCTGTCTGCGGTTCCCAAGCCGGACGACGTAGCGGACGCGCTTGCCATAGCGATCTGCCATGCCCATTCGGCCGTACTGACGAACAAAATCAACGAGGTGAATCGTTCATGATCGATTATTTGAGAGGTCCGGTCGTACATATAGAAACGGAGTACATCGTTATGGACGTCAGAGATACGGGATATCGCGTGTTTATGCCGAATCCGTATGCGTTCGCAGGCAAGAATGAGCCGGTAGTCGTCTATATCCACCATCATGTCCGGGAGGATGCGATCCATCTGTTCGGTTTCGAGTCGAGAGAGCAGCAGACGATGTTCCGCAAGCTGCTTGATGTATCCGGCATCGGCCCGCGAGTAGCGCTTGGCATTTTATCGGCCGGCCGGCCGGAAGCGATCGCGGGCGCGATTCAACAAGAAAATTTGTCTTTCCTGACGAAACTCCCTGGCATCGGAAAAAAGACGGCTCAGCGCATGGTGCTGGATCTGAAGGACAAGCTGACGGGTTACGGCGACGAAGGTCTGCTTAGCGCAGCGGGCTTCGGCGCAGAGCCAGGCTTGGCCGGTACGGGTAATGGGCAAGGAGCCGGAACGGCATGGGAAGAGGCGCGCGACGCGCTGGCAGCGCTTGGTTATACGTCTGCCGAGCTGGACCGCGCCTGGAATGGTTTGCAGAGCAGCGTGACGCCGGAGGAAACGGTCGACTCGCTAATGAAGCGGGCGCTGCAGCAACTGTTCAAGGGGTAACGGAAAGGAGCGAAGCCGGACATGGACGATAGAATTATCTCCGCGAACCTTATGATGGAAGACCAGGCGGTCGAGCTGAGTCTCAGACCCCGTTATTTGGCCGAATACATCGGACAGAATCAGGCAAAAGAAAATCTCAAAATCTATATCGAAGCGGCCAAGATGCGCAAGGAAGCGCTGGATCATGTGCTTCTCTATGGTCCGCCTGGACTGGGCAAAACGACATTGTCCAATATTATTGCTAACGAACTGGGCGTCAACTTGCGTACGACGTCAGGTCCGGCGATCGAACGGCCTGGCGATCTGGCGGCGCTGCTTACGAATCTGCAGGAAGGCGATGTCTTGTTTATCGACGAGATACACCGGCTGCATCGGACGGTGGAGGAAGTGCTCTATCCCGCGATGGAGGACTTCGCTCTGGATATTATGATCGGCAAAGGCCCAAGCGCCCGCTCGGTCAGGCTGGATCTGCCGCCGTTTACGCTGATTGGCGCCACGACGCGTGCCGGGCTGCTGTCCGCCCCGTTGCGTGACCGGTTCGGCGTCGTGAGCCGTTTGGAGTTCTACACGGTAGACGAGCTCGCCTTTATCGTTTCGCGCGCGTCGGAAATTTTAAACGTATCGATTGTCGGGGAGTCCGCGACCGAGATCGCGATGCGTTCGCGCGGAACGCCGCGTATCGCGAACAGGCTGCTCAAGCGCGTTCGCGACTTTGCACAGGTGCGGGGCGACGGCGTCATTACCCATGAAATCGCGAGATCCGCACTGGAGCTGCTGCAGGTGGATCCCATGGGACTCGATCATATCGACCACAAGATGCTGCATGCTATGATGACGACGTTCTCGGGAAGACCGGTCGGGCTGGATACGATCGCAGCGACGATCGGCGAGGAGAGCCAGACGATCGAAGACGTCTACGAGCCGTATCTGATGCAGATCGGTTTCCTTCAACGTACGCCTAGAGGCAGAATCGCGACGGATAACGCCTACCGGCATCTTGGGTTGCCGATTCCGGGCAGATCCTAAGCCGTGCTTGCACGTATGGCATAAGGCAAGGGGCAACACAGAACAGGATTCAAAAGCTGCAACATGATATGCATAAGAAGGGAGAGTAATCATGAAAAATACGGCAATTAAGGCAAGGCAGCCGCAGCAAGCGGAGAAACCTTATCGAACTGGGATGAGAGCCTGGCGTCGCACACTGCTGTTGACGCTGGCAATGGCTCTGCTGTTTTCCACCTGGACGGCATCAACCTCCAGCGCGGCAGTACCTTCCCTAGATAAGATAAGGGTGGCGCTTTTCCTGAGTCTTCCAGGCAAATACGATTCGACGACTCCCGCCGCCACCTTTTCGTCTGCAGGGGGGCTAAACGTAGGCGTAAGGGAACCGGATGGAGAACAGACCTGGTTCGGCATACCGGCCGGCGTCAGCGCCAGATTCGGAAGCGACGATTACAAGGCGAAATTGTTTGAATCCGCAACATTCGGGCAGGCGCTTGCGATTTATCAACAGGTTAAGGCAAGCGGAGGCGCAGCCTTTCTGACCTCCGTCGCAACGACTGGCGCCGCTCGTTATCAAGTGACGGAAGGCGTCTACAGAAACGAAGCGGAAGCCGCTGCCGCAGCGGCGAAGTGGAAGGCAGACGCCAAGCTGGCTGGTTTGCTCGGGGCTTACAAACCGGGGGTACAAGGTCCATTCCATCTGGAGACGGCGCCGCTGGCCAGCAAGAAGGATGCGCAGGACGCTGCAGCCGCATTCGGCAGCAAGGGACTAGATGCGTTCGTCGCCGTACGGAGCGTCGCGGGCAAGGAGACATATTCCGTCATGGTGGGAAGCGAGCCGTCCCAGGACAAGCTGGCTGCCGTACAGGCAGCTGCAGCGTCTGTACCGAACGGCTCGGCGCTTAAGGCTGTAGCGCCCCAATCGCGGCATTTGATCATTCGCAGAGACCATACCGTCAGCGCCGTCGCGAACGTCAGCCACGAGCTGTATCAATTCCCTGTTACAGGCGACATGAAAACATGGATCGCTCCGGCAGGCGAAGCATTTATTACGCTTGCGGAACGCAGCAACCGTACTTATCGGGGCAGCTTCGAGCTGAGCTCCGTCAACGGCAAGATGGCCGTTGTCAACGAATTGCCGTTCGAGCAATATTTGTATTCCGTCGTCGCGGTAGAGATGTACACTTCCTGGCCGCTTGAAGCGCTAAAGGCGCAGGCTGTAGCAGCCAGATCCTATGCGCTTAACAAGGGTTACGGCTTCCAGATCGCCCATGTTGTCGATACAACGCTGAGTCAGGTCTACAACGGAGCAAGCGTGGAGGCTCAATCTTCCACCGAAGCAGTCGAGGCGACAGCAGGCGTAGTTGCTTTGCATAACGGAAAGGTCATCGAAGCGATCTATTCCTCGAGCGCGGGCGGCATGACGGCGGACGCCACGGAGGCTTGGAGCAACTCCGTTCCTTATTTGCAGCCGGTTGAGAGCCCGGATTCCATATCCGAAACCGGACTGAAGAGCTGGTATCAAGTAGCGCTGCCAAGCGGTGCCGTAGGCTACATTCGCGAGGATCTCGTGCGCGACACGGGACGGAAGACGGAGGCGGGCAGCGTCATTCTGGAATCGACGACGGATGCAACTAATATTCGCCGGCATCCTCTCATCCAGGAAACCGTGCCTGTCGTTGCCCAAATTCAAAGCGGAACGAGTCTGATTGCAATTGACAAAGTCATCGAATCGAATCCCATGAATTGGCAGAGAGGACCGTTCACAAGCGACGAGCTGCTGACGGTCATGAACACATATGCGAACCCAAAGATTACGGGGCCGATCACATCGGTCGAAGTCACGAAGCGAGGACCTTCGGGACGAGCGACGGAAATTTCGGTCAATGGGACAAAACTTGGCGTATCATCGCCAACCGCTCTGCGTACCGCGCTGGGCTACGGAGGTTCCTTGCCAAGCACGAGTTTTGAAGTGGAGCAGACCGGAAAGGTAGTCGTACTAGGCGGGAGCGGCGCTTCGGTGACCCGGTCGGATGATTCCAAAAAGCTTTATGTTATGGGAGCAGAAGGCAAATCCGCCGCTTACGCGGGAGACTACATGTACGTAATGGACGGAGAAGGAGACTTAAGGGCAGCTACCCGAAACCCGGGTTTCGCTATCTCGGGAACGGGCTACGGACACGGTGTCGGACTCTCTCAATATGGGGCATACAGCCTCGCGGCGCAAGGGTATGACTATGAATATATTTTGCAATACTACTATAAAGGCATAACGTTAGCTAAGGAATGATGACTTCGATATGAACGCGGATTGGTTTGACTTCGAATTACCGGAGGCGCTTATCGCCCAGACGCCGCTCCAAGAGCGGACCGCTTCCAGACTGCTTATGCTGGGCAAATCTACAGGAGAGATTCGGCACGGAAGCTTTACCGATCTGGCGGAGCGGCTTGGACCCGGAGACGTTCTGGTGCTCAACAACACGAGAGTGCTTCCTGCAAGGCTTGTAGGGGCTAAGATGGACACCGGAGCTAAGGCGGAGCTGCTGTTATTGAAGCAGCTGGGAGAAGATCGTTGGGAAACGCTGGCAAAGCCGGCCAAGCGTCTGAAGGTCGGAACCGTTATCGGTTTCGGCGACAATGGCGGAGGCGAGCCTCTGCTGTTGGCGGAAGTGGTATCCGAAGGAGAGATGGGGGCTCGAGTCGTTCAATTCCGATATTCGGGCATCTTTCAGGAACTTCTCGATAAACTCGGAGACATGCCTCTGCCCCCGTACATTAAGGAACGGCTGGAGGAGAGGGAACGTTACCAGACCGTCTACTCCAAACATCAGGGATCGGCAGCCGCTCCGACGGCCGGCTTACACTTTACGGAGTCCTTCCTGGAGCAACTGCAGGCTAAAGGCGTAGAGCTCGCCTACGTAACGCTCCATGTGGGCCTCGGAACCTTCCGGCCCATGACGGCAGAGCGTGTGGAAGATCATGAGATGCACTCGGAATATTATGAGCTGGACGATGAAAATGCGGCCATAATTCGTACTGCCAAGCTTCAGGGGAGACGAATCGTAGCGGTCGGCACAACCTCCGCCCGAACGCTGGAGACGGTAGCCGACAGATTCCCCGTAGGGGAACTTGAAGCTTGCAGCGGCTGGACCTCCATCTTCATCTATCCCGGCTATGAGTTCAAGCTGGTCGACGCCCTGCTCACCAACTTCCACCTGCCGAAGTCTACGCTTGTTATGCTCGTGAGCGCTTTGGCGGGAAGAGATCACATTATGCGCGCATACGGCGAGGCAGTGGAGCGAGAATACCGATTCTTCAGCTTCGGAGACGCGATGTTTATCGAATAACATGCTTAAAGTGCGTGTTCAAAAAGTTCGGTTTTCAGCACCGAGAAGATGGAACGAAAGTAGAAACTGAGGAGCGGAGCGTAGTGGAAGCTACGTGAGCACCGGAAGTTTCGCTTGCGTTCCATATTCGATGTCGAGTACGCTTCATGGCCTACTTCGTGATCAAAAGCGGACTTTTTGAACTACCTTTTAATTAACGGACGAACCAATTAACGTCCGCAAGAATAGGAAGCGAGAAGAGTGGCGGTTAAATACGAATTTATTAAAGAATGCAAGCAATCCGGCGCCAGGCTGGGACGCGTTCATACTCCCCATGGCATTATCGATACGCCTACCTTTATGCCGGTCGGCACGCAAGCGACCGTAAAGACGATGAGCCCCGAAGAGCTCAAGGATATGGACGCCCATATTATTTTGAGCAACACGTATCATCTGTTCCTGCGTCCTGGGCATGGCATCGTTAAGCAAGCAGGAGGACTGCACAAGTTCATGAATTGGGATCGCCCCATCTTGACGGATAGCGGCGGCTTCCAAGTGTTCAGCTTAAGCGAGATGAGGAAAATTACCGAAGAGGGCGTACACTTTCGTTCCCATCTAAACGGCGACAAGCTGTTCATTTCTCCGGAGGTCGCCATGGAAATCCAGAACGCTCTGGGCTCCGATATTATGATGGCCTTCGACGAATGTCCGCCTTACCCGGCGGAATACGAATACGTGAAGCAATCCACGGAGCGGACGTCCCGTTGGGCCGAGCGTTGCCTTGCCGCGCATGCCAGACCGCAGGATCAAGCCCTGTTTGCTATCGTACAAGGCGGCATGCACAAAGATTTGCGCATTCAGAGCGCCAAAGATTTGACTTCCATGGATTTCCCGGGGTATGCTATTGGTGGACTGAGCGTAGGCGAGCCGAAGCACTTGATGTACGAGGTGCTGGATTACACCGTTCCCGAGCTGCCTGCCGACAAACCTCGTTATTTGATGGGTGTCGGATCGCCGGACGCATTATTGGAAGGCTCCATCCGCGGAATCGACATGTTTGATTGCGTCCTGCCTACACGCATTGCGCGCAACGGGACAACCATGACAAGCAGCGGAAGACTGGTCATCAAGAACGCGAAGTTCACGGAGGACTTCGGCCCGCTGGATCCGAATTGCTCCTGCTATACTTGCAGGAATTATTCGCGCGCCTACATCCGACACTTGCTTAAGGCGGACGAGACCTTCGGCATTCGACTTACGACCTATCATAATCTGCATTTCTTGCTGCAATTGATGCGCGATGTCCGTCAAGCCATCATGGAGGATCGTCTGTTGGATTTCCGCGATTCCTTCTTCGAGGCTTACGGACTGAACGATAATGACAAAGGATTCTGAAAGGGGTGAATAACATGTCTCAATTATTGGCAGAAGGCGCAGGCGGTACCCAGAACATTTGGGGGCTAATCATGCCTTTCGTACTGATGTTCGCAGTTTTCTACTTCTTGCTTATTCGACCGCAACAGAAGAAATCGAAAGCTCGCAATTCCATGTTGAGCCAGATCAAGAAGGGCGACAAGATTACGACGATCGGCGGTCTTCACGGTACAATCGTGGAACTAACCGACGATACGGTCGTCTTGCGCGTCAACGACACGACAAAGATGACTTTCGAGCGCAGCGCTATTAACGGCGTTGTCAGCGCGGCACCTGCTGTTGCATCAGAGTAGTAGAACAAAACAAAAACGGCTTGCAGAGATTATTTCTCCGCAGGCCGTTTTTTTGTGTCAAACGATTTCACTTTACGGCCGGAGGCATCCGCTCTTCGTTAACGTTTTAGGTTGACGCCAACCATGCCGCCTAGCGCTCCAGCTACAAGCACGGCGCCTAGCATTAACAAACTGCTCCAAGAGATGGACGCATTGGAGGCAAGGAAGCTGACGATGATGACGAGGATTCCGTAGATGCCGCCAAGCAGTCCGCCATTATACCAGCCTCTTCGCTCCGATCTTTTGCCCGAAGAGAATCCCCCGGCTAATGCCGAGGCGGCGTGAACGAGCAATGCGTATGTGCCAAGCTCGTTTTCCCGCATGTTGCCGAAATGAAGCATAAAGGACAGCAGCAAGGCGCCTGCTGCCAGCCAAATCAAGGAGAATACGACTCCCGCGAGTAATGGTGGTCCGATTACGGGCGTTTTGGGGGCTTGCTTGACGGAACTCATCCTATTCCTCCTCCAGTTCAAAGGTATTAGTACACCATATGGCCAAGCTGGAGGAAATAGTACAAGTTGCTGTTCAAAAAGTCCGCTTTTGATCACGAAGCATGCAAAGAAGCAATTGCCATATATTCGTGTCGGATTTGCCGTATGACGGAATGTCGTCAAGGTCAGAATAGCTGTACGAGCTTGAACGCCTTCCACTTGCACGGTGGCAGGCCGCTTGGCGAAACTATCGGAGGAGGCGCTAATCAATGGAGTTGTGGAGCCTGTTGATCCGGACGACCGTCATCTATTTCGTCGTATTCGTCATCATGAGACTGATGGGGAAGCGGGAGATCGGCAAGCTGTCGGTGTTAGACTTGATCATTTCGGTCATGATCGCGGAGATTGCGGTCATTGTTATAGAAGACGTCAACCGGTCCATGTGGGACGGCATCATACCTATGGCTGCATTGCTCGTCATCCAGGTGACGATGGCGCTGTTATCGATGAGCAATCGCAAAATCCGTCTATTCTTCGACGGCAAGCCGAGTGTGGTTATTGCAAAAGGGAAAATAAATCGCGATGTGATGAAGAAGCAGCGTTACAATCTGGATGATCTCATGCTTCAGCTGCGCGAAAATAAAATTACGTCCGTTGCAGACGTTGAATTCGCTATTCTGGAGACGAGCGGCAAGCTGTCCGTTATTCCGAGGGATGATGCAGATCACGGGGAGGAAGTCGCCAAAGAGCAAACAGCAATTTCCGTACCCCAAAGTTTGGCCAAAAACAGTCGGCAAGGCAGCGGTGAGCGAATCAGTAACGCTGGTAACGGGGTCATTCCGCCAAGTTACCGTTTTGAAATATTGCCAATTCCGCTAATTATGGATGGAAAAGTACAGGATGAGAATTTGTCGAAGATCGAAAAAACACGATTCTGGCTAAAAAACGCGCTGCAAGAGGAAAATGTCCACGACTTCAAGGAGGTTTTCCTCTGCACGATTGACCATAAGGGCAAATTATTCGTGGATGTGCATCATAAAAGATTTACCTGAACCATGCACCGATCCAGGGAATACGCGAAATATCATGCCTGTCTATAATTTTCATCCAGATCATGAGCACAATGTAAAGGATAACGCTAAAAAAACAAGCTGACACAAGCGCGATCCATTCCAGCGAGATCGGCATCCGATGCATGAGCCACTGGGCGGCTGCCCCCATAATGACCATTGCCGCACCGACTTTAATGAAGTCGGCGAATTGCATGCGGAAGCCGATATATTTAAGAACGCTGATGCCATGAAGTACGGTGACGAGAACAATGTTAACGTTGATGGCGATAAGCGCGCCGTAAATACCGAGCTCGGGCTTGGAAGCGAGCTGTACAATAAGGACCAGCTTGATCCCGGCTGCCAGAAACGTATTCGTTAAGGCGGCACCTGGTCTGTCTAGCGCTTGAAGCGCGGCTTGCAAGGGAGCCTGCAGATAAATAAAAAGTCCGACGGGTGCAATTAGCCGGAGCATGGGCGCATATTCCTCATGAGCATAGATAATGCGACATAGCGGCTCTGCAAACAAAGTCATGACAACTACAAACGGAGCGCCTGAGACGAGCGCGATCCGCATGGATTGATGCATGCGCTTCTGAATTAATGCTTTATCGCCTCGCGCTGCCGCCTCCGAAAGGGACGGGACAAGCGAAACGGCCAGCGAATACGTCAGAGCCGTCGGCAGGAGGATCAGCGGGATAATCATGCCTTGCAAAGCGCCGTATTGTGCCGTGGCAATGCCCGTCGCGATACCCGCCACAGCAAGGCTCTTCGCCGTAAAGATGGATTCGAGCAGGTAGGATAAGGAGCCGACAAGCTTGCTGCCTGTCACGGGCATGGAAAGTCCGATCAGCCGTTTCAAAATAGGCGAATTGTCGTTTGGCGCAAGCGTCCCGCGATGAGCCTTTTTCCCCCTGTCTCCCCGTTTCGTGCGATAATGCCAAAGCAAAGCCGCCAGTCCGCCGACCTCTCCGGCAACGACCCCCAGCATGGCCCCGGCCGCAGCCCATTCCAGCCCGTATGGCAACAGCAAATAGGCGAAGACAAGCGACGCAACAATGCGGATAATCGTCTCGATCGTCTGAGACAGGGCGCCGGGAATCATGTTTTGTTTGCCCTGGAAGTAGCCTCGGTATACAGACGATACGCCGATTATGACCAGCAGCGGCGACATCACCATAAAGGTCTGGTAAACGCGGGTATCGGGCAGCAGATAACGAATAATAGAAGGAGCGAACAACAGCATCCCGAGGGTAAGCACAACGGATACGGCTACAGTGAGCAGCATCGCGGTGCGGAATATATAACGCACGCGGTCGGTATCGCCGGCGGATTCCGCTTCGGCAATCCACTTGGCGATGGCAAGCGGGATGCCTCCCGTTATTAACGTTAGCATAACGATGAGGAACGGATAGGAGAGCTGATAGAGGCCGACGCCTTCCGCTCCGATGATACGAGGCAGCGTAATTCGCGGCACAAAGCCCAACAGGCGATTTACGATGCCGGCTGCAAGCAGAATCATGGCTCCTTTGATAAACGTTTGTTTCGTCATGTCGAACACGTCAACTCCTTCAGCTTAGACCTTTGCCGCAGCAGCCCGGCCCGTTCCGCTCCGCTTGTCGGCTTGTACCGTCTATCTCTTATCTGTATGCGCGGCATGTCCCCTTAGATGTCTGCCATTTTCTTCTGACCGAAGCCCGGCAGGAGAATGGCTTTCGAGGTCGAATACATAGAAGGTGCAGAGCGTGCAGGAACGCGAACGGGAGGGTTAGCCATGGCGGATAATGAGCTTAGTGTGATGATCGAAGAGCTATGTATCAGCAAAGCGGAAGAATTCCGGCTCATCGGCTACGAGCATGTGACGGGCAAGGATGTATGGGAATGCGTTAGCGCGGGTTACGCCAAAAACGGACAGCCGGAGCTGCATCGATTGGTGAACGATATTTTGTCGCTGAAGGTCACTCAGTTCATGAACCATCTGACGATCAGCGCATACAAGGGAACCTCGTTCTAAAGATGAGGTTCTTTCTTTTTGACTCGTTTTTGCGGCATCTGTATAATGGGAATATTGAGATCATAAGGAGGATTCAGACGTATGTTCGGGAAGAGAATAGTAGCCTTCCTCGCGATCGTGGTCGTGGCGTTCGCCGTCATGGCCGGTACAAGCCCTTGGCTGCTGAAAGGCGTCAAGTTAGGCCTCGATTTAAAGGGCGGCTTCGAGGTGCTTTACGAAGCGGTACCTTATGAAGGGGGAGTAGCCGTCACGCCGGAGAGCTTGAAGCAGACGGCGAACAGCTTGCAGAAGCGTGTGGACGAATCCGGATTGGTAGAGCCTGAGATTACGACAGAAGGCGCCAACCGCATTCGTGTCAAGCTGCCAGGCGTAGAGAACGAAGAGGAAGTAAGAAATTTGCTCGCCAAGCCGATCAACCTGACTTTCCGCGCGCCGGACGGCGAAATTATGCTGACGGGAACGGACTTCGTGGAAAACGCGGCTGGACTTGAGTTCAATGAGCTTAACCGTCCTGTCGTCACGATCAAGCTAAAAAACGCGAAGAAATTCGAGGAAGTGACATCCAAGCTTGTTGGACAGACGATGTCGATTTATCTGGATGAACAAGAGATTTCGAGTCCGCGAGTCAATCAGGTTATTGCCAGCGACAGCGCAGTAATCGAAATGGGCAACTCCTCGACGCAAGAAGCAAGAGAACTGCGCGACCTGATCAACATGGGCTCGCTGCCGCTTAAGCTTGAAGAGAAGTACACGAATAGCATCGGGGCAAAGCTCGGCATGGAGTCGCTTAAGGATACCGTAACGGCTGGCATCCTGGGCTCGGTGATCGTCCTTGTCTTCATGATCATTATTTTTCGTTTGCCGGGCTTCGTTGCGGCGATCACGATCATCACTTATGCATGGATGCTTATTCTGGTTCAGAATTTGATGAACGCGACGCTGACGCTTCCCGGTATCGCGGCATTCGTCCTCGGCGTCGGGATGGCCGTGGACGCCAATATAATTACGGCGGAGCGCATCAAAGAAGAAATCCGGTCGGGCAAGAGCATGCTCTCTTCCCTGAAGGCGGGCTCCAAAAGCTCGTTCCGCACCATCATGGACGCTAACATTACGGGTATTATCTCCAGCGCCGTTCTGTACTTTATCGGCGACGGAGCGATTAAAGGTTTTGCGCTCACGATGATCTTTAGCATTCTGGTCAGCATCGTTACGAATATTTATTTCGCGCGTTTCCTTCTGGATATGCTCGTACGAAGCAACCGGTTCATGAAACCCGGCTACTACGGCGTGAAGGAGAGTGAAATCCGTGAACTTTGATACGAAAATTAGATACGATTTCGTCAAAAACCGGAACAAATATTTTATATTCTCGATCGGGCTCACTCTTGTGGGCATCATCTCGCTTATTCTGTTCCAGCTCAACTTGGGGGTCGACTTCAAGGCTGGAACGAACATCGACGTCTCCATCGGACAAAGCGTGACGCAGCAAGACATTAAGACAACGCTGGATGAAGCGGGTTTCCCGGACGAAACGCCGACGATCGGCGGGGCCAACAACGACCGCGCCACGATCCGTTTCAATGATATCCTGGATCAGGAGCAGTCGGCCAAGGTGCTTGAGGCGCTGAAGGCGAAATACGGGGAAGACGTTTCCTCCGAGGTAAACGTCGTGTCACCGGATCTGGCGCGGGAGCTGGGCATCAAGACGATCTGGGCGATACTGATCGCGAGCCTGGGCATCATGCTTTACGTCATGATCCGATTCGAGTGGCGTTTCGCGCTGGCCTCGAATATTTCTATCCTGTATGACAGCTTTGTCGTTATCGCGATCTTTTCCATCTTCCGCTTCGAGGTGGATCTGCCGTTTATCGCGGCCGTGCTCACGACGCTGGGATATTCCATTAACGATAAAATCGTCATATTCGATAGAATCAGGGAAAATCTGAGGTTCTCGCAGCACAAAAACGAAGAGCAGCTGGCTCATCTCGTTAATGCTAGTATTTGGCAAACGATGGCAAGGAACCTGTATACGGTATTAACGGTCGTTATCGTCACCGTATGTATATTCTTCCTGGGCAGCCCTTCCATCAAGATGTTCTCGCTTGCTCTGCTTGTCGGACTGGTCAGCGGTGCGTATTCTACGATATTTATCGCTAGCCCGCTGTGGTTCCTGTTAAAGCGCAAGGAGAAGCAGAAACCGAAGGCGGCAGCAAAGCCGACACCTTAATCTACAAGAATAAGCGATTGACGCTTGCGATCCAGGAGGTATTTGGCACATATGTCAACCAGAGAGCGAGAGGGCGGCAGACAGCCCGTTTACAAGAGACGCTTATGGGATTACGTGGCGAACATTCTGTTTCGTGGCAAAGGAAAAGTCGGCCATGATCGGAAGCAGGAGGAATCAGCGGAGGAGCTGATGGCGGTTGTTCAACGCGTAGAGGGCGTTGTTACGGTCCAGTCGATCCGGGCAAGAGAGCAGGGCCATTACGTTGTGGCGGAGATTGTCATCAGCGTCAACCCCCGTATTACGGTGCTGGAGGGACAGGACATTGCAAAACGGGTCAAGCTCCTCCTCATGCACCGATTCCTCCATCTCTCCGAGGTCATGATTTATGTGGAGCCTTATGATCCGGGTTATCCATACAAATCCAACCACGACCCTAATCAGGAGCAGATGCCCACACTGCTGCAATAGGGCCTCAGGGGCAGCAGGAAGGAGAGTAACCTGATGATTACAAGAAAGACCCGCTGGTTATTGGCGGAATGGACCGAAAGCAGCGAAAATAAGGCACGCCGGCTCTGCGAGGAGCTAGGCGTGCCTCCTCTTGTCGGCAAGCTGCTCGTCCAGCGCGGCTACGAGGACATAACCAGCGCGAGCCGCTTCCTTAATGGAGGCATGGAGGATCTGCATGATCCTTACTTGCTTCTTGGGATGGACGCCGCGGTAAACCGGATTAGATCTGCGCTGGAGCAAGGAGAGAAGGTGCGCATCTATGGCGATTATGACGCAGACGGCGTGTCCAGTACTTCCTTGTTGTGTCATGCTTTTCAGACATTAGGTCTTGATTACGATTATTATATTCCGCATCGCGCGCTGGAAGGTTACGGACTAAACAATGCCGCAATCCAGCTTGCGGCCGATCAAGGAGTAACGCTGATCGTAACCGTCGATACGGGCATCAGCGCTTACGAAGAGGTCGAATATGCCAAAACTTGCGGCGTTGACATCGTAGTTACGGATCACCACGAGCCTCCCGAGCGCATTCCGCATGCGGCGGCCGTCGTTAATCCGAAGCAGGAGCAATGCCCATATCCATTTAAGGGACTGGCCGGCGTTGGCGTAGCCTTTAAGCTTGCAACCGCGCTGCTGGAGCGCCCTCCAATGGAGTGGACGGATATTGTCAGCCTGGGTACCGTCGCGGACCTGATGCCGCTTAAGGATGAGAACCGGATCTTCGTCCGCAGCGGGCTTGAGCGCATGCGGCTGGAGCCATCCATCGGATTCCGTGCGCTTGCAGAGGCCGCTGGCCTTGAGCTGGAGGGAATCACTTCCACCGGTATCGCGTTTGGCATGGCGCCCCGCATTAATGCCGCAGGCCGTCTGGATCATGCCAAACGTGCGGTGGAGCTGCTTACGGCTGCCGATTACGACTCCGCCATTCTGGGAGCGATCGGACTGGACAGCCTTAACAAGGAACGTCAGCGAATCGTCGACGAGATGGTAAAGGAAGCGGACATGCAATGGCTCGGCAAACGCGGGGCTGCCGAAGCTGCAGGGACCGAGGAGCCCTCCGTCATTCTGGTCGCCGGCGTCGGCTGGAACGTGGGCGTAATCGGAATCGTCGCCTCCAAGCTGCTGGAGCGTTATTACAAGCCGGTCGTCGTGCTGGGCATTGACCCGGAGAGCGGCATGAGCAAAGGCTCGGCGCGTTCCATCGAGGGCTTTGACCTCCACGCGGCATTGACGGCATGCGAGTCTCTGCTGGATCATTACGGCGGACATCAGGCCGCGGCAGGGATGAGCCTTCATCGCGACAAGTTGGACGATCTGGAGGAGCGGTTGTCCTCGCTGGCGAAGACCTGGCTGTCCGAGGAAGATTGGATTCCGAGATCGCTTATCGATCTCCGCAGCAGCTTGCAGGACGCCACGCTGGAGACGATCTCCCAGCTGGCGCTGCTGGAGCCGTTCGGAGTCGGCAATCCGTCTCCGCGCCTGCTGTTCGAAGGGACCCGCGTCGCGGAACGTCGGGCGATCGGCAAGGAGTCCAAACATCTCAAGATGTCTCTTGGCAGCGGCAGAACAGGCCTGGATGTTATCGGTTTTGGCATGGGGGCCATGTCGGGAACGCTTGAGCCCGGTTGCCTTATCGACCTGATCGGCGAGCTGTCGATTAATGAATGGAACGGCCAGCGCAAGCCGCAGCTTATGCTGCAGGATCTCCATTACGAAAGGGAGCTGCCGGACGTGTTCCCCGCCCGCGAGCAATTTGGAGCCGTGTACCAGCAGCTCCGCAAAATTTCACGCGCGCAGGAGCGCGGGCTTGCCGAGAAGCTGGCAGCTCTCTGCAGCTTGACGGTGCCTTCGGTACGGCTTATGCTTGACGTATTCGAGGAGCTGGGCTTTATCGAGATAGGGGGAGGAACCGTCAACGTAGCCGTTTCTCCCGTAAAGCGGGAGCTGTCCTCCTCCAGCCGCTATCAGGCAGCGCTGAGCCGCTATCAAGGCGCGAGCGGCGCCAACTCGCCGGCCTGATCCTGAGCCTGACCTATTCAAGTAAGAAAGGAAGTTCCACCATGACAAGTTCAACTTATAACTTCAAAGACTACATTCGGGTCATTTCCGACTTCCCTCAGCCCGGCATCCGCTTTAAGGATATTACGACGCTGCTCAAAGACGGAGACGTCTATCGCGCAGCTATCGAACAGATGCGCGCGGCTGTCGAACATCTCAAGATCGACGTAGTGGCCGGTCCGGAGGCGCGCGGCTTCGTCGTAGGCGCGCCGCTCGCGCTGGCATTAGGCGTCGGCTTCGCGCCGATCCGCAAGAGCGGCAAGCTGCCTGGCGCGACGATCACGGCTAGCTACGATCTGGAATACGGCAAGGATCAACTGGCCATGCACACGGACTCTATCTCGCCGGGACAACGTGTTCTCATCGCAGATGATCTGCTTGCGACGGGCGGAACGATCGCGACCTCCATCAACCTCATCAAGCAGCTCGGCGGCGAGGTTGCAGGCGCGGCCTTTCTGATCGAGCTTGCGTACCTTACCGGCCGTTCCAAGCTGGACGGGGTCGATATTTTCTCGTTAATGACATACGAATAAGGGCAGCAACGGTTCAATTCCGCCTTGAAGCGGGACCCGGTCAAACGGCCTGGTACCCCTTCAAGGCGCTTTTTTTGTTGCGGGATGAGAGGTATCGTCGTTTTTTCTTCCTTGGAAGTTGACGCGGCGGGACAGTTACAGGCATAATATGAGAAAACCTTTAATGAGGCTTGTCGCCGGCGATTGACCGATCGGCTACCACTTATTCGAGGAACGGCCGGGACATCCAGAAGGGATGGGTTCGCCGTTTCTATTTGGGAAGGGACGTTTCATGGGCATAGAGCAATTACTTGAGAAGGCATCCGCATATATGAAAGAGCAGGATCTCGTGCGCATCAAGGAAGCCTACGACTTTGCGGAGCAGGCCCACCATGGACAAGTGCGGAAGTCGGGAGAGCCGTATATTCTGCACCCGGTAACGGTGGCGGATATACTCGTCGATATGGGGATGGATGTACTGTCGATCATTGCGGCGCTGCTTCATGATGTAGTCGAAGATACGACAGTAGACCTGCAGACGGTCCGCGCGAAATTTGGCGAAACCTGCGCCATGCTTGTCGATGGATTAACGAAGCTGGAGAAAATCCGCTTCCAGTCCAAAGAAGAGCAGCAAAACGAGAACTATCGCAAAATGTTCGTCGCCATGGCCCAGGATATTCGAGTCATTCTGATTAAACTGGCTGACCGCCTTCATAATATGCGAACGCTGAAGTTTCAATCGGAAGAATCGCAGAGGCGAATCGCTTACGAGACGCTGGAAATTTTTTGTCCCATCGCGCACAGGCTGGGCATCTCTGCCATCAAGTGGGAGATGGAGGACATTGCGCTTAGATACCTTAATCCACAGCAGTATTACCGCATCGCGAACCTTATGAAAAAGAAGCGCGCGGAACGCGAGCAATTTATCGACGACGTGATCTCGCGCATTCGCGAAAAGCTTGAGGAGATGGGGATCGAAGGGGATATTTCCGGACGTCCCAAACATCTGTACAGCATTTACAAAAAAATGACGGCGCGAAACAAGCAGTTCAATGAAATTTACGACCTGCTGGCGATTCGTATTATCGTTGAGAATATTAAAGATTGTTACGCGACACTAGGGATTATTCATACACTCTGGAAGCCGATGCCCGGCCGGTTCAAGGATTACGTGGCCATGCCGAAGGCGAATATGTACCAGTCGCTGCATACGACCGTCATCGGTCCTAATGGGGAGCCGACCGAGGTGCAGATTCGTACATGGGAGATGCATCGTACATCAGAATATGGAATCGCGGCTCACTGGGCTTACAAGGAAGGCATGATTGTTCCGGACGGCAACTTTGAGGACAAAATGTCATGGTTCCGCGAGATTCTGGAGCTGCAGCAGGAAACCAGGGACGCGGCGGAGTTCATGGAATCGCTCAAAATGGATTTTTTCGCCGATCTCGTCTTCGTATTTACGCCAAGCGGGGAAGTCATCGAGCTGCCCGCAGGCTCCGTGCCGCTGGATTTTGCCTATCGGATTCATACGGAAGTCGGCAATCGCACCATCGGCGCGAAGGTCAACGGGCGAATCGTGCCGCTGGATCATAAGCTAAAGACCGGCGACATCGTCGAAATTTTGACGTCGAAACACTCATACGGACCGAGTCAGGACTGGGTGAAGATCGCTCAATCTTCCCATGCCCGCAGCAAGATTCGGCAATGGTTCAAGAAAGAGAAGCGGGAAGAAAACGTGGCGAAGGGCCGCGAGATGCTGGAGCGTGAGCTAAAGCGTCTAGGACTGGAGCCTTCCGCTTGGATGGTCGACGACAAGCTGCAGGAAGCGGCGGCCAAATATACGTTTAACGACATCGAGGACATGATGTCCGCGATCGGCTTCGGCGGCATTACGGCCGCGCAGATCTGCACCAAAATGACGGAGAAGATGCGCAAGGAAGCGGAAGAGGCCAATCAGATCGAACTCACCGGCGAGATGAAGGAAATCAAAGCATCGGCGCCGAGCAAAAAAAGCAGGCCGAATCACGGCGTTACCGTCAAAGGCGTCGACAACTTGCTTGTCCGATTTGCCAGATGCTGCAATCCCGTTCCCGGCGACGCCATCGTGGGCTACATTACGCGCGGGCGCGGCGTATCCGTGCATCGCATGGACTGCACGAATATTCCGTTTGGGGAGGATGGCGAGGAAGCGGACCGCGTCATCGAAGTGGAGTGGGAGGATTCCGTCGAAGCGAATTATAGCGTCGACATCGAAATTACCGGCCACGATCGCAGAGGATTGCTGAACGAAGTATTGCAAGCCGTCTCCGAGAGCAAGACGAATATTAGCGCGGTGACGGGACGTTCCGTCAAGAATAAGATGGCGCTTATTCATATGACGGTGCTGATCCGCAATATTGATCACCTGTCATCTGTCGTTGAGAAGATCAAGCGGGTGCAGGACATTTACTCCGTACAGCGAATTATGCAGTAGCATTGAGGAGATTGAAACAGATGAGGGTTGTCGTGCAACGCAGCAAGGAAGCCAGCGTGTCGGTTGAGGGCGAGACCGTCGGAGCGATTCGGCACGGTCTCGTTCTACTTGTCGGACTTACGCATGAGGACGACAAGGAAGAAGTTCGCTGGATGGCGGACAAGGTGGCGGGACTGAGGATCTTCGAGGATGAAGGCGGGAAAATGAATCATTCCGTGCTCGACGTCGGAGGAGACATTTTATCGGTGTCGCAGTTTACGCTGTACGGGGATTGCCGGAAGGGAAGAAGACCGAACTTCATGGCTGCGGCAAAGCCGGAGCAGGCCGAAGAGCTGTACGATTACTTTAACGGGCTGTTGCGGGAAATCGGGCTGAAGGTCGAGACGGGCCGATTCGGCGCGATGATGGATGTTTCCCTTGTCAATGACGGCCCCGTCACGTTAATTTTGGAGAGCGGCGCTTAAAACAAGGGCATGTGTGGCAACAATAAGGGTTAGACGGCTTGTGCAGATTGGACGCCTTCGGGCTTCCGCGCCGCAATTCTTATTCGGGGGGACCGCGCATGCATCAATCTCGTAAGGAACAAGGGCTGGAGCGAACAAGCAGAGGACTGCTGCTGCCGGAGCGGAGAGAAGCTTTCGTTATGGCGGAGCTGGAGACCGACATCGCGAACGAAGATCAGCAGCGAGGCGGCCGTTCGCCGCTTGTAAGGAGGCCAGGGCTCGGTTTCTGAGCCTTTCCAGCCTACACTAAAAACGCTTTCGAAATTGTAATATTTCTGTAACGAAATTCTAACTTTCGCTTAACATCGTTAACCTATAATAGAACTCGACCCCCTTTTTTAAAATATAAATTACTTTGGACCTGCATGGTGTATGCAGGTTTTTTTCTGTCTTCCGAGGCGTTGCGCTTGCTGTATTACATAACATTCGACCATCATTCCATAAACTTGACCTAGTCGGTTCAATATATAATAAAGACAAAAGCTTATCTGTACCGGGGAGGAAACCATGTATAAGCTGATCATTGTCGATGACGAATATTCGACCCGAAACGGGCTGAAATTGTGCATCAACTGGTTCGAATACGGGATCGAAGTTGCCGGAGAAGCCGAAAATGGGATCAAAGGCATGGAACTGGCAGGCCGGATTCAGCCGGACATCGTGCTGACCGATGTGAAGATGCCTGGCATGGACGGGATCGAGATGGTAAATCGACTGAAGGGCCAACATCCCGATACGAAATTTGTATTCATCAGCGGCTATGACGATATCGAATATTTGAAATCCGCAATGAAGATGGATGCGGTGGATTATATTCTAAAGCCTGTCAATCTGGAGGAACTGAACGCGGTTATCGAGAAAATCATGGCGATGACGAAGCGGGAAGAAAACCGCAAGGACATGCTGCAGCAAATGAACGCCCGGCTGAACCAAAGTATTCCGCTCCTGCGGGAGAAGTTCTTCATTCAACTAATCCGCGACGGGCATGCGGACCGGATATCGATGGAGAAGCGCATAGATTTCCTTGATCTCAAGCTGTCGTACGATGCTCCCTACTGCGCGCTGATCATACGCATCAACAATCCAAGAACCGTATTCGCTACGATGACCGAGCAGAATACGCAGTTGATTTCATTCGCGATCCAGAACATCTGTCAGGAAATCGTAGACGCGCGCGTCTCCGGCAACGTGTTCGAGCATCAACGGGGCGAATACGTACTTCTCGTCGCGCTGCCGGAGGCGGAAGGGGAAGATATCATATTCCCGCTGGTGAGCGAATTGATGGGGAGCCTCAACGGATTCCTGAGCCGAATGACGGAGGCGATTAGCTTAACGATCGGCGTCGGCGGTACGGTGGAGCATATGGGATTGTTGGCCGACAGTTACAAGATGGCGGCAGAAGCGATCGAGCGCAAATTGTTCCTCGGCAAAAACCAAGTGATTACGTTCGACGTAATGGCCGCGCAGAAGGATGTCGATTACCGGCTCATCAATGAGCGCATGGCCGTCTTCGCGTCAGTCCTGAAGACAGGCGACATCGGCGAGGTGTCGCTGCAGCTTGATAAGTTGTTCGCGGAATTGCGCACAAGCGCGGGCATCGGCTTTATCGATTGCCAGCGTATCTGTCTGCAGCTGCTGCTCGTTACATCCCAATTTCTGTCCGAGTTCGGCATGCGCATGGGCGATCTCGGCGAGCGGGAATCCGATGCCTGGTCTCAGCTGATGAAGCTGGAGACGATTGACGATATGTGTCTCCATCTGAAGAACTACCTGACGGCAGTGTGCGAACGGATCGGGAGCCGTCAAGAGAAACCGATCCCGGAAGTCATCACGGCCATCATGCGAATCATTCATGAAAGATATTCGGACAACCTGACGATCGCGGATATTGCCTCGCAAGTGTATTTGGCCAAAACGTACATCTGTCTCTTGTTCAAGCAGGAAACCGGGGAAACGATCAACGAATATATCACAAGGGTGCGCATGGAGAAAGCCAAAGAAAGACTCACCGACAGCGACCAGAAGCTGTCGGAAATATGCTCGTCGATCGGATATGCCGAACCGAGCTACTTTACCAAACAATTCCGCAAGTATACGGGGATGAATCCAAGCGATTACCGGGACTTGCACAGGAGGATGAATTAATGGGCAACAACAGATGGCAAGGCGCAAGCTGGGCAACGCTGGGCGACAGCATTACCGCGGCCGGCGGGTACCAGCCGCTTGTTCAAGCGGAGCTAGGGTTCGCGAAGGTCGACAATTTCGGCCGAGGAGGGTGCCCGATGACGGCCGGCAGCGATCGGGACGACGGGGCAACCGTCTATATGGGCCGTAGCCTGGAACAAGCATACGATTGTTTGACCATCTTCGCCGGGACCAACGATTACCGGCTGAATATGCCGCTCGGCGCATTGCGGCCGATCGGTTCCGCGTTCGATATTCACACGTTCTTCGGCGCATACCAGTCGCTGATCGAGGAGCTGCTGACCCGTTATCCGCTCTGCAGGATGAATCTGTGGACACCGCTGCAACGGGACAAAGACGGGTACGATAGCGAGAAGCGCAACGACAAAGGCTGCTTGTTAGCGGATTACGCGGCTGCCGTTCAATCGATCGGACAGGCATATGCATTGCCGGTGCTGGACTTATATGCGGTTAGCGGCTTCAACAAGTTAACGCTGGATAGCTTCACGAATGATCGGCTTCATCCGAATCAGGAGGGATACCGGCGAATCGCCCAGACGGCGGCTTCGTTTCTGGCAGCGATCTAAATGACGGGATATGGAGGTGCAGCCGGTTCATGAGCATGCTGCTGCGCAGATTTCAACTGATGTGGCACACCTATCGCAAAATGCTGCTGCTCTACCTGCTTGTTCTACTGCTGCCTGCAGGATGTCTTCTCTATTATTACTTCGAGAAATCGGCAGACATTCTGGAGCGTCAGGTGACCCAATCGATGCTCAAGTCCGTGCAGCAGGTGAAAATTAATCTGGATTATCGGCTCGCCAAGGTGCAGGAGATTTCCGACGCCCTTATTCTGAATACGGATTTGTATGAAATTCTGGCTCGTGATCCGCAAAGCGGTACCAGGTTCAGCCAAGTGGAGGAAGAGAAGAAGCTTGGCAATATGCTGCGCAGCTTGCAAGGCAGCGATATTTTGAAGATCAAGCTGTACGTCAATGCCGACAAGATGTATGCGGGCGAACATGTCAATTTCTTCAGCCTGGACCAGGCGGCCCGTATGCCCTGGTATGACGAGGTGGTCGGGCGCAATGGCGCTGTGCAATGGATTCCGACGCATATGGAGCGTTACATCAGTACGCCAAGCGAAGCTCGCGTATTCTCCTCCGCCCGCATTATCCGGGATCCGAATGCGTATAGCCGCATTATTGGCATTCTTATGCTGGATGTCGCGGAAGCCAATCTGGCCGCCATTCTGAACCAGGCGGAACTGGACGTCCATAGCCATAACATGTATGTAGCGGATGCGACCGGGATGATCGTGTCCCATGGTCAACCGGAGAAACTGAATCATCCGCTGCTGCCGCCCGAAACGTTCAAGCTTATCGCCGATCAACCATTCGGCATCGAGAAAATCACGATGGATACGCAAACGTACTTCGTCATATTCGATACGCTTAGCGAAGGAGGATGGAAAGTCGTTTCTCTGCTGCCAGCAGGCCAGATCAGCCGGATGAGCAATCAATTTAATGTCGGGTTCTCGCTAGTGTTGGCCCTGTCATTGGCCTTGCTGTTTATCGTCGGCGCTTTCCTCGTGTTCGCGCATTTGACGCGAGGCACGATCAACCGAGTTCGCGATATTACCGAACAGCTAAGAGTGCGCGGCGCCGCCATGATCGAGGAAGGCATACCTCACCCGAACGGCGTCGTCATCCGGCTTGAGAAGAGCGTGACGCATATGCTGTCGACGTTCCAGCATCTGATGGAAGACAATTATCGCGCCAAGGAACGGGAGAAAGAGGCGAGGCTGCGAGCGTTGCAAGCGCAAATTAACCCTCATTTCCTTTACAATGCGCTAGATACGATCAATTGGATGGCGCTTACCAAGGGAGCGCACGACATCAGCCGGATGTTGAACATGCTGGCGCAATATTTCCGCTTGACGCTGAATAAAGGCAAGGACATCGTGCCGCTGGAAGATGAGATGAACTTATCGAAGGCTTATCTGGAAATTCAGAAGCAGCGGTTTCACAATTTCGATTATTCGGTAGAATTCCCTGTAGTGCTGTCTGGCCGGTCTATTCCGAAGCTGTCGATTCAACCGATCATCGAGAACGCCATTATGCACGGCGTTCATAATAGAGAAGGTCATCATGGGAGTATCAGCGTAGAGGCTGAGGCGGAAGGCCAGGCATTCGTCATTCGCGTGACTGATGACGGCATCGGCATGACGGAGGAACAAATCGCGCAATTGTATGCCAGTCTAAACGCTTCTTCGTCTTCGTCCAGTTACGGCTTGTATAACGTATGGGAGCGAGTGCGCTTGTTCACTGGCGGCGCCGGCCGCTTGGTCATCGAATCGCAGCCGGGACGGGGCACGACTGTCAGCATATGGTTTCCGGCGGAAGAATATGAGCGAAATGAATAACAAGATGCCAAGCTGTCCCGCAAAGGTCTCAAGATGACCTGGCGGGGCAGCTTTTTCATGCCGTCCATCCCCCCACCGACCTGACGTTTGTACTATTCCCTCTTAAATCTGTACCTCACGCTCCCTGCATCCCGACATGTATCATGAATCTATGATCAAGCATGACTAACGCCGGATTGGAGGGACAGCATGAACAGAGGTAATCACTGGATATCGCAAATCAAGCGCAATTACGATTTGTACCTGCTCTTGATTCCGGGACTCGTCTTTTTGGCCATATTCAAATACACGCCGATTTACGGCCTGGTCATCGCGTTTCAGGATTTCAACATTTTCAAAGGAATTGGCGATAGCCCGTGGGTAGGGTTTAAGCAGTTCGAGAGACTGTTCGCCTCGGATGAATTCGGAAACATCATGACGAACACGCTGCTCATCAGTCTATATAAGATCGTCATCCTGTTTCCAATTCCGATTATCATTGCGATTTTGCTGAATGAAGTCGGCCGCATGTGGTTCAAACGTACGATTCAGACAATTATTTATTTGCCTCATTTTCTGTCGTGGGTCATCATCGCCGGTTTGTTCGTCAACATCATGTCTCCGCAAACCGGCATTGTCAATGGAATCATCTCCTACTTCGGCGGAGAACCGATCAATTTTTTTATGGACAACAGCTACTTCCGCAGCATAATCGTAGCCACGGCCGGATGGAAGGAAGCGGGATGGAACGCAATCATCTTTATCGCTGCGATCGCAGGGCTCGATCCGGAATTGTACGAGGCGTCCAAGCTTGATGGCGCAAGCCGCATTCAGCAGGTCTTTACGATCACGCTGCCCGGGATTGCTTCGACGATCGTGCTCATGCTCATATTGCGGATAGGCAGCGTGCTGGAAGCGGGAACCGAACAGATTCTGCTCCTGTACAACCCAACCGTTTATGAGACAGGCGATGTCATTGGAACTTACATTTACCGAATGGGCCTAACCTCAATGGAATACAGCTTCTCCACCGCTGTCGGGCTGTTCGAGTCGGTGATCGGATTTATCCTCGTCATCGGCGGCAACGCACTGGCCAAGCGGGTTACGGGCAAGAGCATATGGTAGAAAGGGGCAGACGAAATTGGGAAAGACAATGAAAATAAAGCAGTCATTATCCGAACGGGTTTACATCTGGCTCGTATACATCATCCTGATCGGCTCGGCCATTCTCTGCCTGTTTCCGTTTCTGAACGTGCTCGCCAAGTCCCTCAGCTCCAACTGGGCGATTATATCCGGCAAAGTCGGGCTGATGCCGATAGCCTTCACGATGGAAAATATGATATTCGTCATACGAGATCAATTATTCCAGAAAGCGTTCCTGGTTTCGATCTATGTTACAGTCGTCGGCACGCTCGGATCGGTCCTATTTACTGCCGTTACCGCATATCCGCTATCGAAGAAGCATTTGCCCGGCATCAAATTCATCTTGTTGCTCTATATTTTCACGATGTTGTTCAACGGCGGCTTGGTACCTTCCTACTTGCTCATTAAAAATCTAAATCTGATGGACAATCTGGGTTCGCTCATATTGCCCGCGCTTATCAACGTATTCAACATGCTCCTGATGAAAAACTATTACGAGAATCTGCCGGAGAGCCTGGAAGAATCGGCCAAGCTTGATGGAGCGAGCAATCTGAGAATCGTGTTTAGCATCATCATTCCGATTTCGGCGCCCGTGTTTGCTACGATCAGCTTATTCTATGCGGTCGCCTATTGGAGCAACTGGTTCTCTCCGATGCTGTACTTAAACGATCCGGCGCTGAAGCCGCTGCAGCTGTACTTGCGAGACATCGTGTTACAAGCCTCGGACGAGAATCTGCTCAATCAGGACATCGATTCGTTGCTCAACTTGTCTCCCGAAGGCATACGCAATGCGACGATCATCGTCTCGACGATTCCGATCCTGCTCGTCTATCCGCTGCTGCAGAAGTATTTCATCAAGGGAATTCTGATCGGATCCGTTAAAGGTTGACCACGGCGGCAGCACAGGCGCCGGTCCAAGCGGAATAACCTCTTGTGCTTTCTATAGTGAAGCGCTTAGGGATTATTTATAATGAAACTCATGGAGGGGTTCACATGTCAAGGAAACAATGGCTGGTGGCAACGATCGTATTGATGTTATCCTTCACGACTGTACTGGCAGCTTGCGGCGGAAAAAATGAAAATGCCGGAAACAAGCCAAGCGCCAGCGCACCGCCTGCCGGTTCGGAGGCGGCTCCGGAAGTGAAGCCGACGCTCAAAGGATTACGCAACTACATGCAGGAAGATTACAACACGTACCCGGTAAATCAGTACGTGGAAGAGAAGACAGGCTACAAAGTCAAGAACGACATGCTGCCGCAGGAGAAGCCTAGCGATAAGCTGAATCTGATCATGGCTTCCGGCACGGATTACGACTTCATCGACGCGATGAATAAGCAGGATTTCTTTAACTTTGCACAGAACGGCGCATTGACGGATCTCACGCCGCTGATCGAACAGTTCGGGCCTAATATTAAGCAGGCGATCTCCCCCGAGTCTCTTGCCGGCGCAACCGTGGATGGGAAAATTTACGGGATCCCGACGCTGAATGTCAGCTACGTGAGCAGCGGATTGCTTATCCGCACCGACTGGCTGGAGAAGGTCGGCAAGGAGATGCCGACAACGCTGGATGAATTTATGGATGTACTGAAAGCATTCAAGGAGAAGGATCCGGGGGGCAACGGGAAAAACAACATCCCCTTTACGATGGACAGCTCCGGCCTGATCGACAATATCATGGGCGCTTTCGGGATCTATGGACATTGGAATGAGATAGATGGAAAAATCGAGAACGTTTCCAGCCATCCCGAACTAAAAAATTATACGGTATTCATACGCTCGCTATACGAACAGGGATTGCTTGATAAAGAATTCGCGACCAATAAATCCGCGACTTCAGCCGAAAAATTCACCAGCGGACGCGCAGGCGTGCTGTGGACGCGCTGGTCTTCGATCCCGGGCTACGACGAAGCGTTGAAAAAAAATGTGCCTGATGCAGCGTATCAGTTCATTCCCCCGATGAAGGGTCCTAACGGACTTAGCGGATTCACCATAGTAGGAGGATTCAACAAAATCACCTTCGTGCCGAAGTCGTCCAAACATGCCGAAGACGTGGTGAAGATGATCAATGCGCTGCTGGAGCCGGAAGTATTCAAAGGACTCTTTATCGGTGAAGAAGGCGTGGACTACAAGGTGGAGAACGGCAATTATATTCCGATTGAGCCGTCTTTCGCCAATACGAGAGGACAAGCGAGCAACTTCGTCATCGGCATGGATGAAGCGAACTTCGTAACCTACTGGCAAGCGCGCCTGCAGAAGAACAAGCCGATGTTCGACAATTTCCAGATCGTCAACAATATTCCGAAGGAACAGGCTCACCAAGATCCGCTGGCGTTCTCGCCATTTCTGCCGAAGTACTCGGCGTCCAGCGCCAAACTGGGCACCACGGTTAACGACTCTCTGATCAAGATGATCGTTGACGGAGTAACGGATGACGGCATCGCAAGCCTGCAGAAAGCATGGAACAGCGCTGGCGGCGAAGAAGTCGTTCAAGAAATCAATGCCTGGTACGTGAACAAATAAGGTACGTGTACAAATAAGCAAGAGTTCGGGGCTCCGGCGCTGTCGGGGTCCTCGAGACAAGAAGGGAGCGTCCCCCATGAATATTCATTCTTCAAGAGAATCTCTGATCGGACAACTTAAGTCTGCTCCGGTCATCCATCGGCATGCCCATAATCCTGTGTTGTCACCCCGTCAGGTGCCTTACGGTCCGGCAATGGTGTTTAATGCCGGCGTGGCGAAATACGAAGGCAAATATGTCATGGTGTTCCGCAACGATTATGGCAACGAGGAGACAGAAGAGGTGTACCCTGGACGGACGACAAATCTGGGGCTGGCGACAAGCGACGACGGCGTTAACTGGCAGGTGCATTCCGCGCCGATCTGGCAATGGAGCGATGAGGAAGTGTATCGGGTATACGACCCGCGGTTGACCGTAATGGACGGCAAAGTCTATATGTGCTTCGCCATGGATACGAGGCATGGGCTGCGCGGCGGCATAGCCGTGACGGAAGATTTTGCGAAATTCGACGTATTGAGTTTGAGCGTGCCGGACAATCGGAACATGGTGCTGTTCCCGGAGCGGGTAGGCGGCCGTTATATGCGGCTGGAGAGGCCGATGCCCGTGTACGGCCGGGGCGGCCGCGACCGGTTCGATCTGTGGCTGTCCGAGTCGCCAGATCTTATCTATTGGGGTCGTTCGTCGCTGGTGCTGGGTGTCGAGGACGTTGAGTACGCCAACGACAAGGTTGGTCCAGGCGCGCCGCCGGTACGCACGAAGCATGGGTGGCTGACAACGTTCCATGCGGTAGACATCGATCCGTCGCGCGGCAAAAACGGCTGGGAGTCTGCTTGGAAGAAACGGTATTGCGCCGGCCTTATGCTGCTTGACCTGGACGATCCGCGCAAGGTGATCGGGCAGTATCGCGGGCCGTTGCTCGCGCCCGAGGCTTCATACGAGGTGGAGGGCGGATTCCGCAACAATGTCATTTTTCCGGGCGGCATGATTCTTGAAGAATACGGTGAAGTTAAAATTTATTATGGCGCCGCCGACACCGTCGAGTGTCTGGCTACGGCGCATGTGGACGATCTGATCGCATTGTGTCTGGAAGGCGTTAAATAAAGAGCGGAAGGCGGGAGGAAATGACGACTTACGATTTGGTCATCTATGGCGGGACATCCGCAGGGCTTGCTGCCGCCGTGCAGGCAGGCAAGATGGGGCTGCGCGCAGTCGTGCTGGAGCCGACTAATCGGCTTGGCGGGCTTAGCAGCGGCGGATTAGGCGACACCGACTTCGGCGACAAGAGCGCGATCGGCGGGCTTTCGCTCGACTTCTACAGGCGGCTCGGACGCAGGTATGGCTCCGAGCATGCGGCATGGTTGTTCGAGCCGAAGGAAGCGCTGGCCGTATTCCAGGAATGGGTCGAGGAATATGGCATCGACGTAAGGTTAGGCGAGCGGCTTGATCCGGCCGATCCGGTTGTGAAGAAAGGCAATCGTTTGATCTCGATCCGCATGGAATCCGGTCGCATCTACAATGGCCGGATGTTCATGGATACCGGGTATGAAGGCGACCTTATGAAGGCGGCGGGCGTGTCGTATGCGACTGGCCGGGAATCCAATAAGGTATATGGGGAGTTATATAACGGCATTCAATCGGGAATAGCCGTTAAGAACCAACTTCCGCGAGGGATTGACCCTTACGTCGTGAAGGGCAACCCCGCAAGCGGCTTGCTGCCAGGCGTCAACCCGGATGCCGGCGGCGATGACGGCCAAGGCGATCATCGCATCCAGGCCTATTGCTATCGGATGTGTCTGACCGATGATCCGCTCAATCGTGTCTTTGTCGAACAACCGGAAGGTTACGATGAACGGAATTACGAGCTGTTGTTCCGGGCCATCGAGCAAGGCGAGAAGATTTTCTTTAAGTTGAACAGCGTGCCTAATCGCAAGACGGACTCGAATAATGACAAAGGTTTCTCGACGGATTTCATCGGATACAATGACGAATATCCCGAAGCCTCTTATGCGGAGCGGGAGGCGATCGCCGCCGCGCACGAGCGCCATCAGCGCGGCTTGATATGGACGCTGCAGCATCATGAGCGCGTGCCGCAGGAGATTCGTTCGTTCTATGCGCCTTGGGGGCTGCCCCTCGACGAATTCGTGGAGAATGACCATTGGTCGCCACAGCTGTATATCCGGGAATCCAGGCGGATGATCGGCGAATTTGTTATGAACGAGAATCATATTTTCCTGCGGCAGGCCGTATCGGACCCCATCGGGAAAGGCTCCTACACGATGGATTCGCACAACACGCAGCGGCATGTGAGCGCGGAAGGGGACGTCGTAAACGAAGGCGATGTGCAGATCAAGCTGAGCGGTCCTTATCCGATCAGCTACCGCTCGATCGTGCCGAAGGAAGAACAATGCGCGAACCTGCTTGTGCCCGTATGCCTGTCCGCTTCCCACATCGCATACGGTTCGATTCGCATGGAGCCGGTATTCATGGTATTGGGCCAATCGGCGGCAACGGCCGCGGCGCTGGCGCTGGAAGCAGATGCGTCCGTTCAGGCAGTGGATTACGGGAAGCTGCGCGAACGATTGCAGAAAGATGGACAAGTGTTGATGTAATGCGTCTTTATTCGATCTCTTGACTTATGTCCTGCGGGAAGGTAAAATTACAACTATTATTGTCATATGGATTCGATGACGGGACAAAGTAATTCCTCTTTGGAGTACGCAGAGAGGGACGCCATGGCTGCAAGCGTCCTTATTCCGGTGGTATGAAGAACCTCCCCGAGAACATTCGGCGAACGGACACCCACGACATGCGGCATTGCCGCTAGCTCCGTACATGGTGCCTCAATAGCCGTACATGCGTTTGACGGTCGTTACCCGTCCTGGAGAGAATCATGGCAGGCGGTTACTTGCGCGAAGACATGGTTCGGAATGTGGGTGGTACCACGGGAGCTACAACTCTCGTCCCTTGCGGCAGCTTATGCCGGGAGGGGCGGGAGTTTTTTGATTTTCAGATGGACAGAGAATGGAGGAGTACGGGATGAAATTTCAGAAATCGCCGGGCACGCAGGATATCCTGCCGGGCGCGGTCGAGAGATGGCAATTCGTTGAGGGCAAAGCTCGCGAGCTGTGCCGACGTTACAATTTCCGAGAAATCCGGACGCCAATGTTCGAATCGACGGAGCTGTTCCAGCGGGGAGTCGGGGAGACGACGGATATCGTCGAAAAAGAAATGTACACCTTCATCGACCGCGGCGACCGCAGTCTGACGCTCCGGCCGGAGGGAACGGCGGGAGTCGTTCGCGGCTACGTGGAGAACAAGCTGTTCGGCGAGCCGGATTTGTCGAAGCTGTACTATATCGGTCCGATGTTTCGGTACGAGCGGGCACAGGCGGGACGTTACCGCCAGTTCCACCAGTTCGGCGTAGAGGCGATCGGAGCAGTAGACGCCGCGCTGGATGCGGAGGTTATCGCTTTGGGTTACAGCTTCTATACGGAGGTTGGCTTAAAGGGCGTTCGCGTCGAAGTGAATTCCGTGGGTACTCCGGAGATTCGCGCGGCGTTCCGCGAACGGCTGCTGGCGTTTCTGGAGCCCATGCGCGAAATTCTCTGCAAGGATTGTCAATCCCGGATGGATCGTAATCCGCTCCGGGTGCTGGACTGCAAGACGGATCAGAAACATTTTACGGATGCGCCTTCCATACTGGACAGTCTCGACGACGAATGTCGGACGCACTTCGAGAAAGTGCAGCAATGTCTAACAGATATGGACATTCCGTTCGAGATCAATCACCGTTTGGTTCGGGGACTGGACTATTACACCCACACGGCGTTCGAGTTCAAAGCGGAAGGCATCGGCGCCATCGATACGGTCGGCGGCGGCGGACGTTATAACGGTCTGGTCGCGGACATCGGCGGTCCCGATCAGCCGGGCGTAGGCTTCGGCATCGGCCTGGAGCGTACGGTGTTGCTGCTGGAACACCAGAATACGGAGCTGCCGGAGCTTAACGGCATCGACGTTTACGTTGTCGCCCTTGGGGAAGCCGCCGAACGCGAAGTATCGAAGACGGTCTACCAGCTTCGCGCGCGGGGCATTCGAGCCGAGCGGGATTACCAGGGACGCAAGATGAAGGCGCAGATGAAGTCGGCGGACCGTCTGGGCGCAAGGTTCACGGCTATTCTGGGAGACGATGAGCTTGTCCGCGGCGAGATCATGCTTAAGGAGATGGCGACGGGAGATCAGCGGCCGGTTGCCTTGTCGGCTCTGGCCGACGAGCTCTTGAGATAGTGCAAGCTATTTGGAAGACATTTGGCAAGACCCTAATTTAGTCCAATAAGAGGAGTTTGATGAACATGATGTTGAAGACGCATAGCTGCGGAACATTGACGAAAAAGGACGTAGGCCAGACGGTTACTTTGAACGGCTGGGTGCAGCGTCGCCGCGACCTTGGCGGAGTATTATTTATCGACCTTCGCGACCGCACGGGCATCGTGCAAACGGTATTCAACCCCGATTTCTCCGGAGATGCCTTGGCTATCGCCGACCGCGCCCGCAACGAATACGTGCTCGCGGTAACCGGCAAAGTAGTCGAGCGCGATCCGGAAACGTACAACGCGAACCTGGCTACCGGCGAAATCGAAATTCGCGTAACCGAAATCGAAGTGATGAACGCCGCCAAGACGCCTCCGTTCCCAATCGAGGACGGTGTGGAAGTCGACGAGTCGCTCCGATTGAAATATCGTTACCTGGATCTTCGCCGTCCGGAAATGCAGAAGACGCTTCTGCTTCGTTCCAAGTCCGCAAAGATTTTCCGCGACTTCCTGGACAACGAAGGATTTATCGAAGTCGAGACGCCGATCCTGACCAAGAGCACGCCGGAGGGCGCTCGCGATTACCTCGTGCCTAGCCGCGTGCACGAAGGCGAATTTTTTGCTCTTCCGCAATCGCCGCAAATTTTCAAGCAGCTGCTTATGGTCGGCGGCCTGGAGCGCTACTATCAAATCGCGCGCTGCTTCCGCGACGAGGATCTTCGCGCGGACCGTCAGCCCGAGTTCACGCAGGTCGACATCGAGACTTCTTTCCTCTCCCAAGACCAGCTGCTCGGCATGATGGAGCAATTGTCCGCAAGGCTGCTTCGCGAGACGGTCGGCGTAGAGCTGGAGCTTCCGTTCCAACGCATCACTTATGCGGACGCCATGAACAAATACGGCTCCGACAAGCCGGATCTGCGCTTCGGTCTGGAGATCGAAGACATAACGGACATCGTCTCCGGCAGCGACGTGAAGGTATTCGCTAGCGTGGCCGCTGGAGGCGGCGTCGTGAAGGCGCTCAACGCCAAGGGCTGCGCGAGCTGGAGCCGCAAGGAGCTTGACGACCTGCAGCCGTTTGCAGCGCGCTACGGCGGCAAAGGCCTTGCCTGGATTACGGTAAAGGACGGCGAATGGCGCGGTCCTATCGTGAAGTTCCTGAAGGAAGAGGAAATCGCGGCTTTGACGGAACGTCTTGGCGTTGAGGAAGGCGACCTACTCACGTTCTCCGCCGACAAACCGAAGGTTGTGGCGGACGTGCTGGGCAACCTGCGTCTGAAGCTCGGACGCGATCTCGGACTGATCGACGATTCCAAGTTCAAGTTTGCCTGGGTTGTAGACTTCCCGCTGCTTGGCTGGGATGAAGAAGCGAAACGTTACGTGGCGGAGCATCATCCGTTTACGCGTCCGAAGGAAGAGGATCTCCATTACTTCGACACCGATCCGGGCAAGATCCGCGCTCAGGCGTACGATCTCGTGCTGAACGGCTACGAAGTAGGCGGCGGCTCCATGCGGATCTACAAACGCGAGGTGCAGGAGCAAATGTTCAAGGCGCTTGGCTTTACCATGGAAGAAGCGCACGAGAAGTTCGGCTTCCTGCTGGACGCGTTCGACTACGGCACGCCTCCGCACGGCGGCATCGCGTTCGGCTTCGACCGTCTGGTCATGCTGCTTGCGGGCCGTACGAACCTTAGAGAGACGATCGCCTTCCCTAAGACGGCAAGCGCGACAGACCTTCTCTGCGATGCTCCGTCCGAGGTCGAGCTTTCGCAGCTCGAGCAGCTGCATATCCGCACGGTTCTGAAGCCGAAGCCCGTAGCCGCGGCGGCAGCAGGCGCGCCGGCCGGCGAATCCAACCAGTAGTCCGGACTTTAGACGGAAGAAGGAGGCGGCGAACATGCTGCATCAATTCTCGCGAACGGAGCTTGCGATCGGCCCCGAGGGGCTCGATATTATGAAAGGCAGCACGGTGGCCGTGCTCGGCATCGGCGGCGTTGGAGCTATTGCCGCCGAAGCGCTGGCACGCACCGGCGTGGGCCGGATTATTTTGATCGACAAGGACGTTGTCGACATTACGAACATCAACCGCCAGATTCACGCGCTGACGACGACGGTCGGCCAGCCCAAGGCGGATCTGATGAAGGACCGCATCAAGCTGATCAATCCGGAATGCGACGTGATTTCCCTTCGCATGTTCTATACGGAGGAGACGTACGAGAAGCTGTTCGAATACGAGCTGGATTACGTCGTCGACGCATCCGACACGATCATCTACAAAGTGCATCTGATCAAGCAGTGCCTGGAGCGGGGCATCCCCGTCATCTCCAGCATGGGCGCGGCGAACAAGATGGACCCGTCTCGCTTTAAGGTGGCGGACATCTCCAAGACGCACACGGATCCGATCGCGCGGGTCGTACGGACGAAGCTGCGCAAGGACGGCATCAAACGCGGCGTCAAGGTCGTCTTCTCGGACGAGGATCCTATCAAGCCGCGCGAGGACGTGACGCAAAAAATCGTGCCGGAGAACGCGCCTGAAATTCGGAAGGCCAAGCAGCCTCCGTCGAGCAATTCGTTCGTTCCGCCCGTGGCGGGACTCATCATGGTGAGCGTCGTGGTGAAGGATCTGCTCGAAAGCGGGGGCAACTAAACATGAACGCCGAGCTAGTCCGCAAACTTCGCCTGACGGATGGCGCCAAGGCCATCGTTTTGTTCCCTCCGGCAGGTTACGATGTGTTAGGAGAGCTTGGCCTCCCGACAACGGCGGGCTTAAGTCCGGATGCGGATGTCAAGCTGGATTCGGCAAGCTACGATTATGTGCATCTGTTCATATCGTCCATGGCCGAATTGGCGGAGAGGGCTCCGGCGGCGATCGGCGCCGTCCGGTGGGACGGGCTGCTTTGGATCAGCTATCCCAAGGGCTCTTCCGGCATCAAGACGGACGTCAACAGGGACAGCGGCTGGCAGTTTATGAAGGCGCTCGACATGGATGCCGTCTCCAATATAGCCATGAACGAGACTTGGTCGGCCCTTCGGTTCCGTCCGGCGGGAGTCGGCGATTCCGGCAAGACGCGAGCCAAGCGGGAGCGGGAGCAGAACCAGGGGCAGAAGCAGGAAACCGCAGGTAATCGTTCCAAGGTTATTCGTGATGCTGACGCGGCTTTGCCCGAAATGCCGGCCGATCTGACCGAAGCTCTGCAAGCCTCTCCCGCCGCGGCGGACTTCTTCGCAACGTTGACCGACTCCATGAAACGCGATTATTTGCGCTGGATTCTGGACGCGAAACGCGAAGACACGCGAACGAAGCGAGTCGCGGCAACGATCGAGAAGCTCGAGCAGGGGCGGAAGCGTCCGACTGACAAGTAAGTCGTGGACGGGGCTGTCGTCCGGCTGGTTGGCTGGCTGGGTCAACGACGAAATCGTTGACAGACAAGTAGGGTTTAACCTACGAAACCGTCGATAGGCCAGCAGGTTTAACTACGAAACCAGACAGGCTACTAGGGTAAATGATTATAACGTCGACAGACTGCGGGGACAACGACAACTTTGATGTCGGGTTCATGTTACAGGCAAAACGTCGACATATGTATCAGGTATATAGAAACCGCCGTCGGATGAGTGAAGCACTCGTCCGGCGGCGGTTGTTTTTGTAAGAGGCAAACTACTTCCCGAGCCAATCACGTCCCGACTTTGGTCGGAAAGTCAACTATATGGTGCCCGCACACAGCCTATGTACTCAGACGCCAAACCGCGAACCGAAGCATAAAAGAATGCTTCGATGGGGGGACTGATGTGGATGCGCTGAATATAGCTGAAAAGTCAGATATGTGCATGAAAAACCGAGCTCAACGCGACGTTGGTGGGGGGACAAGGACAAATGTGTATGAAAAACCGAGCACAATGCAACGTTGGCGGGTGGGGGACGAGTGAATGTGTATGAAAAAGCGAGTACAAAGGGGTGCTGAGGGGCAGGGACGAGCGAATGTGTATGAAAAAGCGAGTACAATGGGGCGCTGGCAGGCGGTGATGAGCGAATGTGTATGAAAAAGCGAGTACAATGAGGCACTGGCAGGCGGTGACGCACGAATGTGTATGAAAAAGCGAGTACAATGGGGTGCTGGCAGGCGGTGATGAGCGAATGTGTATGAAAAAGCGAGTATAGTGGGGCGCTGGCAGGCGGTGACGAGCGAATGTGTATGAAAAACCGAGCACCGTAACGAGCCTTCGCCTGTGTGAAGCCGCCTGATATAGCTGAGAAATCAGCTATAATGAGCCCTCGAAGGTGTGGATTCGCCGGATATAGCAGAAAAATCAGCTATAATGAGGCCTCGCTGGTGTGGATTCGCCGGATATAGCAGAAAAATCAGCTATAATGAGGCCTCGCTGGTGTGGATCCGCCGGATATAGCTGAAAAATCAGCTATAATGAGCCCTCGCCGGTGCTGAAGAATTAGTTTAAAAAATAGATCCGTTAAGCGATTGTGCGAATATCGAAAGTGGGATAAAATATGTCACATAAAGAAACAAAACACGGTTTCACCATGCGAAACTCCAACGTGCAATCTGTTGAGTATTCGTTTACTGTTGATGGATATACCTGCGTTTGTCTCGGATCAAAAGTAAACATGTATAAGGGACCGGTCGACGAAGAACCGATCGACGTTCGAACCTCAAAAGGAGGTAATGCGGATGACCATTCGTTTCACGGGCATCGACCATGTGCAACTTGCTGCCCCAGCGGGATGCGAAGCCGAAGCGAGACGTTTCTACGGCGGCGTTTTGGGATGGGAGGAGCTGCCCAAGCCGGCGAGCCTGCAGGCGCGCGGCGGAGCTTGGTTTCGATGCGGAATGCACGAGGTTCATATCGGCGTTCAGGCAGATTTTCGACCTGCGAAGAAGGCGCATCCTGGCTTCGCGATGATCGGTTTGGATGAGCTTCGTAACAGACTGGTCGAGGCAGGAGTTCCTGTCACTGACGATGCGCTGAGGGAAGATGAAGGACTGCAACGATTGTTCGCGGAGGATCCGTTCGGCAATCGGCTGGAATTTCTGCAATACGATAGCGACGGAGTAACGACCATGTCGAAGGAGGAAAAAAGAGATGAGCAGCCTGAATAGCAAGGAACGATTTACGGAACGCGTGGATTCTTATGTGAAGTATCGACCAAGTTACCCGGCCGCGGCGATGGACTTTCTGTATTCAAAGGTCGGCTTCTCCAAGGAAAGCATCATTGCCGATGTTGGAGCGGGCACTGGCATCTTCTCCGGTCTGTTGCTGGACCGCGGCAGCAGAGTCGTGGCCATCGAGCCTAATGAAGCCATGAGGGGAGCGGCGGAAAAAAGACATGCGGATAATTCGCGTTACACGTCCGTCGCGGCTTCCGCGGAAGTGACTGAACTGGAAGATGAGTCGGTAAATCATATCGTCTGCGCGCAGTCGTTTCACTGGTTCGACAGAGCTGCTGCCCGAGAAGAATTCCGCCGCATTCTGAAGCCGGATGGGCAGGTCGCGCTCATCTGGAATTCCAGGCGAACAAAAGGAACGCCATTCTTGGACCAATTCGAGCAGTTGCTCCTCGATTACGGAACGGATTACGAGAAGGTGGCGCATAAATATATAACGCCCGCTACTATCGCTTCGTTTTTCCGAGATGGAGGACCCGCTCTTGATGTATTTGCGTCGGAGCAGCGGTTGGATGCCGAAGGCGTAAAGGGAAGACTGCTCTCTTCCTCTTATTGCCCGCTGCCGGGGCATCCCAATCATGAGCCTATGATGGAGAAACTTGCTTCGATCTTCGAAGCCAACCAGGAGAAGGGATTCGTGACGATTGTTTACGATACGGAGCTGTACTGGGGCCGCGTATAGGTGGCGAACGTTTGTACGGATATGCTATGATTGATTTATCATTACATCATTTTCGTATGAAGGATTGAGCTGTGCCATGGATTTGTTTACGTACCAGGAAGAAGAGTCGCCGCGAGCCAAGCTGCTGGCGGACCGGATGAGACCCCGGACGCTGGACGAATATATCGGACAAGAACATATCGTGGGCGAGGGCAAGCTGCTCAGACGAGCCATCCAAGGCGATCAAGTATCGTCGATTCTGCTGTACGGCCCCCCCGGCTGCGGCAAAACGACGTTAGCCCATATCATCTCCCTGACAACGAAGGGAGACTTTGTTAAGCTGAACGCCGTTGACGCTTCCGTCAAGGATGTTCGCGACGTTATCGACCGCGCTCGCAGCAACAAGACGTTGTACGGCAAGAAAACGATTTTGTTCCTCGATGAGGTCCATCGTTTCAATACGTCGAGACAGGACGCGCTGCTGCCGGCTGTGGAGCAAGGCATCATCGTATTTATCGGAGCAACGACCGAAAATCCGTTCCATCATGTTAACGGAGCCTTGTTGTCGCGCTCGACATTGTTCCAGCTGCAGGCGCTGGAAGAGCGTCACGCGCTGGAAGCGATGAGGCGTGCGCTTGCAGATGCGGAGCGGGGGCTGGGCTTTATGCAGCTGCAGGCGGACGAGGATGCGCTGAGCCACATCGCGGCGATGGCCGGAGGCGATATCAGGCGTGCGCTCAACGCGCTTGAGCTGGCGGCGGTGACGACGCCCTCGCAACCGGATGGGACCGTCCAGCTGACGCTGGAGGTGGCGCAGGAGTCCATACGCAAGCCGACCATCCGGGCGGATCTGTCCACGCAATACGACGTGCTCTCTGCGTTTCACAAGAGCGTGCGCGGCTCCAGCGACGCTGCGTTGTTCTGGTTTCTCTACGCGGTGGAGAGGCTCGGCATGGATCCCATGACGTTTATTCGCAGACTTATCGTCGCATGCAGCGAGGACATCGGACTTGCGAATCCGCAAGCAATGATACAAGCCGTAACGGCGATGGACGCTTATCACAAGATCGGCTGGCCCGAGGCCAAATACAACATCGCCCAAGCGATTCTATTTGCCGTGGAGAGTCCCAAGTCCAACGCGACAGCCATTGCGATCGGCAATGTAATGAGCGCGATCGAGCGGGCGGGCAATGCCGAAGTTCCGCTGCATCTGCGCGATACCCATTATAAGGGCTCCGCGGAGCTCGGCCACGAGGGGTACAAATATCCGCATGATTATCCTGGCCATTACGTCAAGCAGCAGTACTTGCCGGATCCAATCGCGGGCAAGACGTTCTATCATGCCTCGGAGCAGGGGACGGAGGATCGAATCAAACAAAACCAGCAGCGGCGGTCCACTTAAAGCTGTTTGTTCTTTTTGACGGTTTTTATTGCCGGGTTGGCGAAGAAACGAATGGAGAAGGGGAAACGAGCAGCATGGCGGAAGTTGTTGTTAAAAGAACGCCTGTATTTTACGGAGCGGTGCATCTCCTTTTTTTCCGTGAAGATGAAGTGTTGTTGCTAAAGCGGAAAAATACGGGCTTCGAGGATGGCAAGTGGAGCGTGGTGGCGGGACGGATCGATGGCAATGAAGAAGTGAAGGCGGCCGCGATTAGAGAGGCTAAAGAAGAGGCCGGCGTCGATATTGACCCGTCCGAGCTGGAGGTGACCGGCGTAACCCATCGCAGGAATCCTAACGGATCCGGTTCGGAGTGGATCGATTTTTATCTAACCGTAAGGGCCTGGAAAGGCGAGATCATGAACATGGAGCCGCATAAATGCGAGGAACTGAGATGGTTCCCGCTGAGCGGGCTGCCTTCGAATATGATCGAATACGTCAAGGTCGCCCTGTTCGAAAATCAGGACAAGCTCTGGTTCCGCAGCATAGGCTGGGATGCCGTTGTCAGTCAGGCTGCCAGTCCCAAATAAACAAAGGGCTGTCGAAAAGCTCTGGAGCCCACGCCAGTCGTGAACAAGCAATCCGGGTATTTGTGACCCAGTACCGCCTAAGGTACTGGGTTTTGCTGTACGTATTTGCCTGAACCGGGATTGTTGTCGAACGGGAGGAGGATCGTGTCGATTCATGCAGAATGTTATGTAGAGGATGGAGCTAGAGGATTGGAGCAGGATGGCATACATGTACAGCAAACATATTGTTTTGTTCGGGATGATCGTCATATTCGGTCTTGTTAATATATTTAGCGTATACCAGTGGCTTTCTCCTTCCGATCGGAAGATCGAGGCCGTCGACGGCCTCCTGGACGCGAGGGGCTGGAGTTTTGCGGACGATGGCGTACTGGAGCTGCGAGGCGAGTGGGAGCTGTACGAGAACATGCTGCTCGGGCCGGATGACTTCCGGGCGGACGCAGCGCGGCTTGAATCATCGAGAGAGGTTGTTCAAGTGCCGGGCAGCTTGAAGAAGATGTTCACTTCCGGTTACAATAACGGTCACGGCGCCGCCACCTATCGATTGCTGTTGCATGTGAACGAGACGGGAATCTATAGTTTGCGCGCCAATAAAATCCGGTTGTCCAGCCGTATTTATATAAATGGCTTCGATATTGGAGGAAACGGGAATCCGTCCATAGCGGCTGAACAATTTGTCCCAAGCAACGCTCCCTTCTTCGGATCGGTTATGCTGGAGCAAGGCGTGGCGGAAATCATCATTCAAGTAGCCAGCTACGACTATTTGGGAGGAGGAGTCGTTCAGGCTCCGGATTTCGGGTTTACGAACGATGTAAAGGCTCAACTCGATGCCGCGCGACTGGCCGACATGACATTGATCACCATCATGCTGGCATTCGGATTATATTATGCGGGCATGTTTAGACAATGGGGCAAGGAAAGGTATTTATTGCATTTCTGCTTTTTTTGTTTGTCGATCGGTTTGTTTTTCAGCATCGACAATGAAATATTGGCGATGATTCTATTTCCGGGACTCCCTTTTTCGTTGCTGCAAAAGCTGATTTTTATTTTATCTCTGCTCGCGTTTTATTTTTTTGCCAGCTATGTACACAACTACCTCGGTCAACAAAAAAATGTCGTATTTATTTGGTTATGCAGATTCGCGTATGCGTTTTTGGCGCTTATTATCGTATTGCCCAACCGCTATTTGCCATCGACGCTTTGGCTGGCCATACCGGTTCAATTCGCCGTATTCGCGACGATCGTGTACAGCGTGTTCCGCAGTCGCAGCAGGGGCGTACATGGCAGTTATTATACGCTGCTAGGCGTCTTCTTCCTGATCGTGACCTGGCTCTTTGCGCAATTGCGTTATCAGCTCGCATTGGATAACCCTTTCTACATGATCGTTACTCCGCTGCTGCTCGTCTTGTCCCAGGCCTTGCTTATGTCGGAGCGGCTTCAGGAGAATTTTCGCAAGAGTACGCAGCTGGCCGAGCAGCTACTGATCTATGACCGCCAGAAAGACGATTTTTTGGTCAAAACATCGCATGAATTGCGAACGCCGTTGCATGGCATCATTAACTTGTCCCAGTCGTTGCTTGACAACCGGGATCGCCCTCTGCAAGACGACCATCGCGACAACATCCGCCTGCTTCATCTGATGGGGCGGCGTCTCGCCGGAATCGTACACGATATACTGGACATGAACCGGATCAAGCATGGTCAGCTATTGATTCATCCTACTTCGGTCAATCTCGGAAATTCCGTTCAATTCGTTATGGAGACGTTGTCAATTGCACCTGTCAATAAGGAAGTGAGGCTCGTCAACGGGCTGCCAAGCGAGCTGCCTCTGGTCATCGCCGATGAAAACCGGTTAAAGCAGATTTTGCACAACTTGCTGGAGAACGGATTGAATTTTACGGAAAGCGGAACGGTAAGTATAGCAGCCGAGCGGAAGGATGATCTCCTGGTCGTAACCGTGACCGATACCGGGATTGGCATTCCGGCCCAAGCGCTCGCCGAAATTTTTCAGCCTTTTGTAAAGTATGAGGACGAAGGCAAGGATCCTGTCCGCAGAAGTTTTGGCATCGGTATTGGTATGGGGCTTGGCATTACGAAGCAATTGGTAGAGCTCCACGGAGGCAAGCTCCATGTGGAGTCAACGGTAGGCCGCGGCTCTACATTTTCCTTTACGCTGCCGATCGACAAACAATCGGAAGAAGCAGCTGCAGCGATGGAGGGTGAGCCGTCTGCGATCGATATGATGTCCGGTGTTTCGCAAGGGGATCTCGAGGCGCAATTTCATGTTCTTATCGTAGATGACGAACCTTCTAATATTAAAGTGTTAATCGATGCTGTCACTTCCTTGCGTTATGGATACACGGCGGTAAACAGCGGGGAAGAGGCGCTTGAGGCATTGCGGGGATCCTCCAATCCCGACTTGATATTGCTCGACTTGATGCTGACGGGAATATCGGGTCGGGAGGTATGTCGAGCCATCCGGTCCACGCAAGGACTTGCGGAGCTGCCTGTGCTGATGCTGACAGCCTCGGGGCAGACAGGCGACATTGTAGCCTCCTTCGCGGCAGGGGCTAATGATATCGTGCAGAAGCCGTTCGAGCTAGCGGAATTGAAAGCAAGGATGCAGTCGCTGCTCGCGATGAAAAGCTCTTCGGAAAACGCGATACGCAGGGAAATGGACTTTCTCCAGGCGCAAATTACGCCGCATTTTTTGTATAACACCTTAAACAGTTTGGTAGGACTAAGCTATAAGGATACGGATAAGCTTCGCGAAACGATCAATCATCTAACGACCTACTTGCGCTCCAAATTTACGTTTGTATTCGATAGCGAAATGGTTGCTTTGAGCCGCGAGCTTGAACTGGTCAAAGCATACACGGCTATCGAGCAGCTGCGTTTCGGGCAAAGGCTGCAGATCCATTATGAAGCGGACGAAAAATTGCATTGCATGATACCGCCCCTGACGCTTCAGCCGATAGTCGAGAACGCTGTGCGGCACGGAATCGGACAAAAGCCGTCCGGGGGGACTGTACAAATTGCCGTGCGGCGAATCGGGGCGACGATCGAAATCGTGGTTGAGGACGACGGCGTCGGTATGAGCGAGGACAAGCTGCATATGCTGGAGCAGGGGAAGTCTGGAGGGATCGGCATAAGCAACGTCAACCGTCGGCTTCAGATGCTGTACGGACACAGGCTGGACATCAGCAGCAGCGAAGGCCATGGAACCCGAGTCAAGCTGGAAATTCCGTGTTCGGCGATTTCTGATGAGTAACAGGCTGGGAGGAAGGTTATGTTCTACTCGCTCAAAAGCAGGCTGATCGCAATCTTTATTTTATTGTTCGTGTTGTCCTTCGGCGCGTTGTCGGCCGTCTTGTTTAACGAATCGCGGTCGATCATCCTCTCTCAACTGGAGTCCTCCGCGCTGGAGAAGATGGAGGAGTACGGCTCCTATGTAGACATGGTTCAGATGGGAGTATACGATGTCGCTTCGCTCGTGTTCAACAATGAGACGACACGCGACTGGGACGATCGGCTCGGGGAGGAGGGCTTGCCTACGGGAGAGAAAATCCTTTCCAACCTGGAGATGAGCACCTTCCTTACCCAAGCGACCAACAGCTATACGAGCGTGCAGCGCGTAACGGTGTACCGGGATGACGGTTTGTGGGTCAGCGGCGAAAATCAATTCGGGGAAGATGCGACGTTTCTCGGAGAGAGCTGGTATCGGGATTTCAAGGGAAAGGGGGAACGCTGGGTGGCCGGGCATGTCGACCTTGTCGAGCGGCGTTTTAATAATGACAATCCCGTCGTCAGCATGATTATGCCTATCGCCGAGTTCGAGCCCAGACATGCAAACGCCTTCATGAAAATCAATGTAAGCACCGACTATTTCCTGGAGCCGCTGGACCGGATTCACCTGGGAGTTACGGGCTCCATCCATCTGCTTGGCTCCAACGGGCTGCCGATGCTCGGCCAAGAAGGCTTCGAGCCGACGGAGGAGAGGACGGAGCTGGTGCGAACGCTTAAGCTGGACTCACGCAAGCAAGGCGTCATCCATTCGGACAATTCAAGCGGTCAGAGGGAGATCATCGTCTTTAAAAAGCTGAAGCGGACGAACTGGATGCTGGTCGGCATCGTGCCGGAGAGCGATCTGTACGCGGAGCTGTTCGACCTCCGCCAAAGCATGATCGCGATCGCCACGCTGGTGCTCCTGTTATCCGTCGGGCTCGCGATATGGCTGTCCCACAGCATCTCCAAACCGCTGTCCCGCCTCGTCGCAGCCATGCGGCACGTCCAGCGCGGCGACTTCGCCCAGGCGGAGCTTCGAATGCCGCCGGAAGTGGGGCTTCGCAATGAGGTCGGTTTTGCAACATCGACGTTCCGGAAGATGGTCGTCCAGCTTCGTCAGCACATCAAGACGGAATTTGAGCTGAAGCTGCTCCGTCAGCAGGCGGAATACAAGGCGCTGCTTATGCAGATCAATCCGCACTTTCTGTTCAACACGCTGGAGCTGATGAGCAGTCTGGCCATGCAGAAGCGAACGGATGACAATGTGGACGTTATCGAATCGCTAGGAAGGATGATGCGCTTTTCCTTGCGCATGAGCGACGATATTGTGAGCCTGGGGGATGAACTCAAATACGCAGGCGATTACGCCTCTATCCTTCGCGTGCGCTTCGGCGACCGCCTCCACCTTTCCATCGACAAGACGGAAGGATTGGAACGGCACACCGTCATCAAGTTCATACTCCAGCCTCTGATCGAAAACGCCGTGAAATACGGATTCAGGCACGGCACGGAAGTCTACGTGGATGTATGGGCGGAGCGGGCAGAAGGCCATATCCGACTAGTCGTGGAAGACAATGGTCCAGGCATTCCCGAGGAGACAATCAACGAGCTGCGGGACAAAACGCTGAGTGCCCGAATGGAGGATGTGCTCGTGAGCAAGAGCAAGCAGATCGGGCTCGGCAACGTGCTTGCAAGGTGCGGTCTCTATTACGGGGACTTGTTCCGGTTCCATATCGGAACAAGCGAACTCGGCGGCGCCTCCATTGCGCTGCTCATTCCGATACAGGAGGAACTAAGCGATGTACAACGTGATGATCGTGGATGACGAGCAGGAGATCCGGCAAGGCATCCGGCTCAAGGTGGATTGGGAGGCGCTTGGACTGCGAATCGCGGGGGAAGCCTCCAACGGCAAGGAAGCGCTGGAGCTGCTGGAGCAGGAGCCCTGCGACATCGTTATAACGGATATGAATATGCCGGTCATGGACGGCTTGTCGTTTCTGGAGGCTTGCAGGAGGCTGGATCCCGGCATTTGTCTCATCGTGGTGACCGGCTACGAGGATTTCCAATACGCCCATGCGGCTGTTCGTCACCAAGCGAGACATTATTTGCTCAAGCCAGTCGCGCGCGACGAGCTGACGGATGCGCTCGTAAAAGTCAAGACGGAACTCGATAAGGAAGTAGAGGACGCGCGGCGCGCCAAAGATATGGAGTGGCAGCTCTCCCGGTACTATAAGGAGCTGAGGGACGGATTCCTCTTGCAATTGGCGAGGGGAGGCGCGGAGGAGCCCGGCGGACGTCTGGAGCGGGCGAAGCGATTCGGACTGGAAGCGTGGAACGAAGGCGCCGTGTGGTTCGTAAGCGCAGGACTGCTGGAGCGCTCCGAAGGAGAAGAGAGCCGTCCCGCGCGTCAATTTCGGCTTCCCTTCGAGCTGCTCTGCCGCGAGCTGGCCGAGCGCAGGGAGGATGCCGTGCTAATATTCAGGGACGAGCATTATCCCGGTCTCGTACATGCCATCGTCCGCGGCGACAAAGGTCAAGCCCATGCCTATATGGACGAGCTAAGGGGAGCCGTACGCAGCCATCTCGGCTTCGAGCCGACGATAGGCATCGGGGAAGCCGTAACGGGATTTGCCCAGTGGAGGGAAGGATATTCCACCGCTTTGCTGTCCTGGCATCTGTCGGAAGGCAACGGCCGCCAAACGGATCGCCCCTCGGAGGAGTCGGCATTTCTACCGGAAGAGAAGGTTCAGCTGCTTCACCGCGTGCTGAAGAAGGGAGAGCTGGAAACGTTCGGACGGCTCGTCATGGAGTCGTTGGTGGAGGCGCAGCAATATTCCAGAACGATGCTGGTGAAGACGATCTTCCGGCTTCATCTCGCGATAGAATCGTTTGCGGAGCAAGCAGGAGCTCCCTTCGACGGCAAAGACTCCTTATGGCTGCGTCCGGATATCGCTTTGCAACTTCGGACGCCGGAGCTGGCGGCCGACCATCTCCGCAAGCTGGCGGGTTCCGTCGTCGACCGGTTGGGCGAACGCGGAGAAGACGCGGAGATTTCCGCCATCGAAGCTTCCCGGGCCTACATCGACGAAAATTACATGTACGAGCTGAACCTGACCTCGCTAGCCGAGAAATTCAACTACAACCCGTCTTACTTCTCGGAATTGTTCAAGGCGAAGACGGGGAAGACGTTCATTGGGTATGTATCGGATGTGCGAATGGGACATGCGGCCAAGCTTCTGACGGAGACGTCCCTCGGGCTGTGGGACATATCCGAGCTGACGGGTTTCTCCAATCCGAGCTACTTCAGCTCCCGGTTCAAACGGATGTACGGCTTGTCTCCGTCCGAATATCGCCAGCGCCCATCTGAAAAAAACGATAGCGAACTCCCGAAGAAATAAGATGTTAACGAAAAGCCTCCTTGCTTATGATGAATGTACAGCACGTTTGATCGTGCATTCATCACTCGAAGGGGGCTTTGCCATGGGAACTTCACGCAAATCCTTGGCTCGCGATCAGAATCGGACGGCGTATCTGTTTCTGCTGCCGTGGCTGCTCGGATTTTTCCTGTTGACGGCCGGACCGATGGCCGGCTCGCTGTACTTGTCGCTTACGAAATACACGCTGCTGTCCCCGCCGACCTGGATCGGAGTCGAGAACTACGCGCGCATCTTTGCTGAGGACGACACGTTTAGAGGCTCCTTGTGGCTGACGTTTAAATATGTGTTCCTCTCCGTGCCGCTCAAACTGGCGTTCGCGCTAATGATCGCCATGGTGCTGAATAAAGGGCTGCGCGCGATCGGCTTGTATCGGACGGTGTATTACATTCCATCCCTGCTTGGAGGAAGCGTGGCGATCGCGATCGTCTGGCGCCAGATTTTCGACGGAACCGGCGCGGTCAACCGCGCTCTGGCCTGGCTTGGCATCGAAGGGCCGTCCTGGATTGCCCATCCCGACTATATTATTCACACGATCGTGACGTTATCCGTGTGGCAGTTCGGTTCGGCAATGGTTATCTTCCTTGCCGGTCTCAAGCAGATTCCCGCCGATCTATACGAAGCGGCGCAAGTGGATGGCGCCAATGGCTGGAGACGGTTCAGCCGCATTACGCTGCCCATGCTGACGCCCGTCATTTTCTTTAATCTTGTTATGGGCGTCATCAATTCGTTCCAGGCATTCACGCCTGCATTCGTCATCGGCGACGGCCGCGGCGGCCCGCTTGACGCAACAATGTTCTACACCCTGTACCTGTATCTGAAAGGGTTCTCGTTCTTCGAAATGGGGTATGCATCGGCGCTCGCCTGGATCATGCTGCTGATTATCGGATTGTTGACGGCCGTCATTTTCGTCACTTCGAAATATTGGGTATTCTATGGCGATAATAAGGAAGGGAGGTAAGGAGGGCATGACTACCGCAACTACTATGAAAACCAGACTTGCCGGGCCGCTCAAGCATCTGCCCGTCATCGCTTTGGGACTGCTGATGATTTATCCCGTGTTATGGCTGATCGCCAGCTCCTTCAAGCCGAATCAGCTCATCTTCTCCGACCCTTCCTTATGGCCCGCTACGTTTACGCTGGACAATTACAAGAACGGCTGGGCTGGTTTTCAGGGGATTTCGTTCGGCCGATTTTTCGCGAATTCGTTTGTCATCTCCATCCTTAGCGTGCTTGGCAACGTTATAACTTGCTCGCTTGCGGCGTTCGCGTTCGCCAGGCTAAAGTTTTCGTTCGGCAAGCTTTGGTTCGCCCTTATGCTTGTGACGATCATGCTGCCTTACCATGTAACGCTGGTGCCGCAATACGTCATCTTTAACGAGCTGCACTGGATCAATACGTATTACCCGCTCGTCCTGCCGAAGTGGCTGGCGACCGACTCGTTTTTTATTCTGCTTATGGTGCAGTTTATTCGGGGGATACCGAAGGACCTCGACGAAAGCGCGACGATCGACGGCTGCAACTACAAACAAATTTATTTCCGCATCATGCTGCCATTGCTGACGCCGGCGCTTATTACAACCGCGATCTTTACATTCATCTGGACCTGGGACGACTTCTTTAGCCAAATGATATATCTGAGCGATATTCGTCTGTTTACCGTGCAGCTCGGGATTCGGGCGTTGTTCGACCCAAGCGGTTCCTCGGACTGGGGAGCGCTGCTGGCCATGTCGGCCTTGTCCCTGCTTCCGATAACGGCCGTATTCCTCGTCTTCCAGCGTTACTTCCTGGAAGGCATCGCGACGACGGGATTAAAGTAAAGCGGGCGAAGGCACCCGAAAAAATGATAAGTCAAGTGCCGAAGGAATGGTATGCCGCTTCCTTCGGTCATTCGGTAAGATGACGTTGTAAGGCGAATTCAAATCACATTTACGATATTGGGGGAGATCAACATGTCCAAACGTCAATTAGCAGTAGGTGCGGTTGTCGCGATCAGCATGCTGGCTACGGCTTGCTCGGGAGGAACGGGAGCGGGAGGCGCGGCAAGCAGTTCGCCAAGCCCCGACAGTACAGGCGGCAGCAACGCCGGCGGAGGAGAGCAGGTAGAGCTGCGCGTCATGTGGTGGGGAGATCAGGCGCGTGCCGATATTACGAACCAGGTCCTGAAGCTGTTCATGGACAAAAATCCGAACATCAAGGTCATCGGGGAATTCGCTCCTTCATCCGGATACTTCGACAAGCTGAATACGCAGCTTGCATCCGGAACGGCAGCGGACGTCTTTTTCCTGGGAGGCAACGTTGTCGATTACGCGAACAAGGATGTGCTGCTGGACCTGACGCCGTACGTCGGCAATGAACTGGATCTCTCCGACATGGATCCCGCGATGATTCAATATGGCACGCTCGCCGACAAGCTGGTCCATGTATCGGCAGGCGCGAATGCAAGGGGCATCGTCGTAAATACGAAGTTGTTCGAGCAAGCGGGCATTCCCGTGCCGCAGGACGGCTGGAACTGGGACGATTACGCCAGAATCAGCAACGAGATCGCGGCCAAGCTTGGCGATGGCTACTACGGCACGTATAACTTCACGTTCGAGGGCATGGACATCGCCTACAAGCAGAACGGCGCCCAGCTCTACGACATGGCGGCCGGCAAGCTCGGTTTCGAGGAGAAAAACGCGCTGGACTGGTTCGGCTACTGGTCGAAGACGTCGGAAGGCGGCGGGGTTGTAACGCCGGAGCTTGCGGTATCGCATCCAATCGATGATCCCAGCAAATCGTTGATCACTTCCGGCAAAGCCGCGATGAACCTCATTCCTTCCAATCAGCTCGGAGCTTATCAAGGACTGACGGAAGACCCTCTGACGATGGTGCAGCTGCCGAGAGGACCGAAGGGAACCGGGGTCGTGTTCGAATCCAGCCAAGGTTTGTCGGGTTATGCGAAGACGGAGCATCCAAAGGAAGTCGGTATGCTGATCAGTTTCTTTATTAATGATCCGGAAGCGGCGAAGATTCTCGGCAACAACCGCGGCGTGCCCGTAACGTCGAAGAACCGCAGTCTGCTGGAAGCGGAAGCGAGCGACGTAGACAAAATCGTATACGATTACACAAGCCGGGTATCCGACGCTACGAAAACCGAGCCGTTCGCGGTCAGCTACAATCCTCCGGGCAACGCCGAATTCGAGAAGATGGGCAAAACAACGGTGCAGGAAATCGGTTTCGGACGCAAGACGGTAGAGCAGGCGGTCAAGGATTTCTACCAGAACGCGGTCAAAATTTTAAATAGCAACCAATAATGGCAGGTGATCTCTCATCATGAATGAACAATTGCTGGAAAAATTACGAAACCGTAATATCCGCGAAAGGTTCGGTTCGGCGAACGGTCTAAGTCCCGAGCACGAAGCGGTCGCGGCAGAATGGGTGGCAGGGGGCGTCGCGTTTGCGGCGTCCTCCGGCCAGTTGGAGGAGACGCACGGCAACGCGATGAGATCGCTGCTGAGCTGCATCGTGCCTACCGGCGCAAGCGGGACGCCTATCCTGCACGAGGGAGGCGTGTACCGGGGCTGCTGGCTGGAGAGCACGGGCACGATCAATGCGGAGCTGCTGTCGCGGTTCGTGCCTTCCGTCGCGGAAGCGACCTTCGCCTCGTTTGCCGAGCATCAGCGGAAAGACGGGTTAATGCCCTACAAGGTTACGGAGCATGGTCCGGCCTTCCGGCAAATTCAGCTGGTGACGCCGCTTGCGAGATCCGTATGGAATCATTACCGTCTTAATGGCGGCGGCGAAGCCTTTCTTAACCGCATGTACAGCGCCATGGAGCGCTACGATGACTGGCTGATGCAGTACCGCAATACTCGCGGAACCGGCTGCATCGAGGCGTTTAGCACATTTGACACGGGGCATGATCTATCGCCGAGGTTTTGGCATGTTCCGGATACGCCGCACGGAGGAGATCCTGCCTCTGTCGATCCTAATTCGCCCGTTCTCCCGTTTCTCGCGCCGGATCTGACGGCCAACGTCTATTGCCAGCGTTTGTATCTGGCCAAGATGGCGGAGACGCTCGGTCTTCCGGATTCGGGATGGGGCGTCAAAGCAGAGCAGACATTGGAGGCTCTTTTCGGTTATTGCTTCGACGAGCGGGATCGGTTCTTTTATGACCGCGACCGTCATGAGCGATTCGTGCGTATTCAGTCCGACGTATTGCTGCGGGTAATGGCTTGCGAGGTTGGAGACCGCGGCTTCTTCGACGAGATGCTTGGGCGGTATTTGCTCAATACGCGCAAGTTTTTCGCCAAATATCCTTTTACGTCTATCGCCATGGATGATCCCAGATTCGACCCGTCCTCCGCTTACAACACCTGGGGGGGCACATCGAACTTCCTAAGCATCATCAGGGCGCCTCATGCGTTCGAGCTACACGGCCGCCATGTGGAGCTGACCTGGGTTATTCAGCCGATTCTGTCCGCCGCCGCTCGGATGAAGAGATTCGGGCAGACAATAAGTCCATGGACGGGGGAAGAAGGGTACACGGAAGCTTATTCGCCTTCGATCCTATGCGTGCTGGACTTCGTCGAAAGGCTGTGCGGCATTCGTCCTACGCCGGACGGCGAGTTATGGTTTACGGCCTTAAGACCGTACCCATTGGACCACGGCGAAGAAATCGCCGAAGAGACGGCATACAGCAGAACGGTAGACGGCATTCGGTTTGAGCTGGTAAACGGCAAAGAAGGCTCCGTGCTGTATCGGGACAACGCGATATGGATGACGTTCCCGGGCGGCATTAGGGTGAGGACGAACCGCAAGGGAGAGCTGCTCGGTTTAACAGGGATGTCCGTACAGAAGGTCCGCGGGGAAGTCGAGTGGAACGGGGCTCGGACTACTTTCGAAGTCAATGGCAATGAAGTGCTGGCTTACAGGGATGGAACGTTCGTCAGTGTTCAGGATATTGGCATCGTCTATCCAACGTACGAATAAGAGGAGGCACGATGCATGAAAACGCTGGAGGACATTCAAATTCGCGACCCTTTTGTCGTTCCGCTGGAGCGGGAGGGCCGATATTATATGTACGGCAGCACGGACAGCAACATTTGGGGAAAGGGAACGGGCTTCGATGCGTACGTTAGCGAGGACCTGGCAACGTGGGATGGACCGCTGCCGGTGTTCCGCCCGGATGAGAACTTTTATTCCGACACAAACTTCTGGGCGCCGGAGGTGTACCAGGTCGGCGAACGATGGTATATGTTCGCGACGTTCCGCCGCAAGGATAATGATTTGCTTGGCACGGCCGTACTGGTCGCCGAAAGTCCGCTTGGTCCCTTCGTACCGCACAGCGACGGTCCTGTAACGCCAGTGGAATGGAGCTCGTTGGACGGCAGTCTGCATCTGGATTCGGAGGGAAATCCCTGGATGGTGTTCTGCCACGAATGGCAGCAGACTGGGGACGGAGAGGTGCGGGCGGTTCGACTGTCTGCCGACTTGAAGCGGGCCGAGGGCGAGCCTATTCTGCTGTTCAAGGCTTCGGAGGCTCCGTGGACGACGCCATTCCTTCATAAACGTTATCCCGGGCGGAACAATTATGTAACGGATGGTCCCTATCTGTTCCATGGGGAGGACGGTGTGCTGAACATGTTATGGGCGAGCTTTATCGACAATCGGTACGCGCTGGGCCTTGCCCGTTCCCGTTCCGGGGACGTGATGGGGCCCTGGGAGCAAGCGCCGGATCCTTTGTATCGCGACGATGGCGGTCACGGGATGGTGTTCCGCACCTTCGGCGGCGAACGGCTGCTGGCCGTTCATGCTCCGAACCAAACACCGGACGAGCGGCCCATTTTTCTACGTCTCGAGGAAGCGGATGGCGGCATCCGGACAAACGGAAGGTATGCGCCGGAATGATTAAGTCGAACCAAAAGCAGGATGTATACTCGTGAGCCTCTAAGCCGCTATTGGGAGATCAATGTGTATGACATTTCATACACGCGAGCCCTGATAAGGTGAGTCTGGTGCCTTTGTGTATGAAAATTCATACTCGCGGGCTCTGAAAAGACGAGTTCGGTGCTATTGTGTATGAAATTTCATACTCGCGAGCCTCGAAGCCGCCAGTCGGAGCTCATTTGGTAAGCGTCAAGCTCTTCGAATATTGCAATCGTAAAGAGGATACTCCGCCTCCTCCTTGATATCAATTTCGCGAAGGTCTTTTCATTGAACATAGATGTGATTCGAATGAAATGAGAATCTCGAGTCCAGGTACTTTGAGCAAGTGGCGAAATGACGATGTATTGGCGCAAAGGCAAACCAATAAACCGCCGTCAATTTTGCGCAGGTTGAAGAAAATGAATGAGTCATCGGTGTCCTCTCCAAAAGAAATAGCCCTCAATCTTGGAATTCAAGATGAGGGCTATTTCGTATGTACTCGGGGTCAAAACTTAGGGGCGAAAATGTCAAGCCATAGAGAACATGGCGCCAAGATAGGCGAATACAGCCGCGAAAATGCCCATCGCCAACGCGAAGGCCGGGCGTCTGGCACGATACATCGCGATGATGCCGCCAAGCATAATAAGCGCTGCGGCAAATAGCATGAGACCGCTGCCCGTCCAGTTAAACGTAAAATCCATGTCCGGACTGTAAGGGGCTTGGAAGATGCGCGTGAACAACGGAGACGGAGATTCCACCTGCAGCGTCTCCTGCACGTTGTGCGGAGGCGCTTGCTGACCGAGAACAGCAGTAGCTGCAAGGACAAGCAGGGCAACTACGCCTTCTGCCTTGAGCCAAACCCTCGGGCTGAACGACTCGTTGTTCAGAGACATTTTTCGGTAGAGAAAGCCATTGGTAAACGCAAAGACGAGCAAAGGCAAAATTAGCGCATGCTTAAGCAAAAGCGCCTGACCGTACGGCAAGATCCAGGACTTGACATAGTCCTGCGTCGTAAAGGTCATGAGCGTAAAACCGGCTGCAAGTGTTAAAATAACGGCTCCTATGGCGACAGGGGAGAACCAGCCAAGGAACGCCGGCCAATTCCGGTCATCCTTGGCGAACCAGCCCGCAACGAACAGGATGCCAATCCATACCGTGAAGCCTAAGAAATGCGCCGTATGTATAATCAAACCTTTGGTGGGGCTCAACGATGAAGCATGGCTGGCATAACCTAACCAGACGATTAACAAAAGCGTTACGAACAATGCGATTTTGGGCATATGGCGGTCCTTGCGGAACGACTTGACGCCAAGCAGTACTATAAGTCCGGCAGAGCCGACGACTGTCCATACCCATGCTTTGCCGGAATTAACGTCGATCAGAATGCTGCGCATCATCTCTCCGTACGAAATCTCGAATTGGGTGGAGAACAACATGGCAAGATTATGAAGCGGAACAAAAGAAAGCACGGGAATCGCGGCAACGCATGCCAGCAATACGCCATCCGGCACATGTATGGATGGCCGAAGCCGCTCCGGTATGAGCCGGAGCAGCAGCGAGCCCGTCAAAATGGCAAAGCAGATGTAAAGTAAACCTTCGCTAATATAGATCATGGCTTCCTTCTTTTAAGGAGTACCGCCGCAACCGCTACGATAACGATAATACCGCCAATCGCGATCAAAGGCGACATGCCGGATTTGTCCTCGTTATTGCCGGTTTCCCCCGAATCCGGCGGCGTGGATGGCGATGGGGAAGGTGCCGATTCATTATCTTCCGTCGCAGCAGGCTCCTGGGTTGCGACAGGCTCTTCCGTCGCTTCCCCTTCAGTAGGAGCTACAGTGGCCGTTGGCTCAGGTGTCGCCGTTGCTGCCGGAGCAGCTATCGAGAAACCGTATTGGCCTTCGATGGCGTGTCCGTCTGCGCCGACAATCGTCCATTTGACGGTATAATCTCCGTTGCCGAGCGGAGCGTTCGGCCGATTGGACATCGTGTCGCCCTCCACCAGCGTCTCGCCAAGCGCAACCTCCGCGCCGCTTGCATCAAACAATTTGAAATTGCTGATTTTCTCGATTTGCGTGTCGTAAGTAAGCCGGATTTCCTGAGGCGCCGCTTCCGATGTGGAATCCTTCTCCGGTACGCTTTCCGTCAGCTTGGAGTGGGCAAGCGCCGCTTGCGGAAGCAGCCAGATAAGAGCCAGACAGATCAACAATATACGTTTCATAATCATTTTCCTCCTCTTTGCTATGTGGTGGTAATTATTGGCGTTCTGCGGGCAAGGCTCCTATCATTATACCAAAACAAAATCGCCGCTGACGAAACGTCCCCCATGAATTCGTTGCAGAGTCGTGAACTTTCTATGCTTCGTTTCGTTTACGACGTTCATAAAGGAAAAGCCGCCATGAATATATATCAATTATGATATCCAGTCGTCTGCAAGGGAGGTGGGCCTGCCGTCAGCCATGCTACCGGCATGCAGCGTCGGGCGGGACAACGTTTGAGTGAACCCTTATCATTAGGCTGGTTGTTTGTCGTCGTATTGGCCATCATTGGAATGTACGCTTTTTTTGTTGCGGCTCATGCGGCAATCACCTTTGCCCGAATGAACCGGGTTGAAGAGCTCGGGAAGGAGGATGGATTCCCTCGTCATCCGCTTGCGGGCGCAATATTGGAAAGTCGCGGGCTCTACGCAGCGGCATGTCGGCTGGGCAAGGCTATTGCCGTGATCGGATTAGGTTTGTTGTCGTATTGGGCAGCAGAAGGACGCGTCTCCCCATGGCTGGAAGAGTTAGGTGCAGGCTCTCCGGATACGTCATGGGTGTTGTCTTGTATCATCGTTTATACGATCAGCGTCACCTTGTTGTTCGTATTTGGGGAGTTGATTCCGCTAAGAGCCGTCGAGCGCAATGCGGAAGCTGCATTGCTTCGCATGGCCCGCCCGATCAGACTGACGTATATCCTGCTCCTGCCCGTGTTGCGCCTGCAATTGCGAATTGCGAACGTCTTTATGCCGATGTTGGGTATCGATCCGTCGAATGGTTATGGAGACGCACATACGGAAGCGGACTTGCGGACTCTTATGAAGGAAAGCCATCAGAGAGGTTATATCGACCAGACCGAGCTTACGCTTGTCGATAATATCTTCGAGTTCACCGACACAACCGCCCGCGAAATAATGATACCCCGCATCGACATGATTTGTTTGCGAGCAGGCCTCTCTCTCTCGGCGAACAAGGCTATCGCCATTGGGCACATGCGTACCCGATATCCCGTCTGCGAACATGATAAAGACAATATAACAGGTTTCGTTCATATTAAAGACCTACTCAAGGACGATCAGCGGCAATCCAGCGATCTGTCTTCGTTGATCCGTCCTGTAACGACGGTTCCGGAGAATATCCCCATTAGCGTTCTGCTCAAGCTGATGCAGAAGAAACGAAGCCAGATCGCCATTTTGATCGACGAATACGGAGGGACCTCCGGGCTTGTCACGCTGGAGGATATTATGGAACAGATCGTAGGAGATATTCAGGACGAATTCGATACCGAAACCCCAGGGATTATAAAGCGGGAGGATGGCTCGCATTCGATCAGCGGGCTTATGTTGATCGAAGAGGTAAACAGCTACTTCGGCACGGCGATCGAGACGGATGAGTTCGACACGATTGGCGGATGGATGTACGCAAGGGTCGACTTCCCGCCAAAGATCGGGCAGCATGTCGCCGTCGACGGACACTATGAAATGCTTGTTGAGGAGACATTGCATTTGCGCGTTTCTCGTCTTACTGTTCGCAGCTTGGAGGCTGGAGCCAGGCAGGGACAGTCCGACATTGTTTCGCTTGGCGATTAGCGATAAGCCAAACAGGACGAACCGATACTGCGGCTAATAACCACAGTTGGGTTCGTCCTATTAGAGGTAGTTCAAAAAGTCCGCTTTTGATCACGAAGTATACCAAGAAGCGTACTCGACATCGAATCTTGAATTCAAGCGAACTCCGGCAAGTCGGCGGGTACTTTGTTTACGACGTCGATCGTGCCGCCGCCCAAGCATTGTTCTCCGTCGTAGAAGACGACGGCTTGTCCCGGAGTTACGGCCTTTTGGGGCGTGTCGAAGTTAACGAGTGCTGATCCGTCGTTGCGGAGAGTCACCGTAACGCCTTGATCGGGCTGGCGATAGCGGAACTTCGCGGTGCACCGTAGCGGTCCTTCGCTCCCCCCGCGCGGCACAATCCAGTTGATGTCCGTTGCGATCAGACTCTCCGAATAAAGGCTGACATGTTTCTCCCCTTGAACGACGTACAGAATGTTACGCTCCAGATCCTTCTCCGCAACGAACCAAGGCTCGCCGGAGCCTGTCCCCGAACCGCCGATGCCAAGTCCTTGGCGCTGTCCGAGCGTATAATACATGAGACCGTCATGACGGCCCTTTTTCTCGCCGGTGCGGATATCGATCATATCGCCGGACTTGGCCGGCAAGTACCCGCTAAGGAACTCCTTGAAGTTCCGCTCGCCGATAAAGCAGACGCCGGTGCTGTCCTTCTTCTTGGCCGTGTACAAGCCGGCTTCTTCCGCGATTCTGCGCACTTCGGGCTTGGGCAGATGTCCGATGGGGAACATCGCCTTCGCAAGCTGATTCTGATTCAGCGCGCTCAGGAAGTAAGTCTGGTCCTTGTTGCCGTCCACGCCCCGCAGCAGGCGAGTCGTGCCGTCCGCATCGCGTTCGACGCGGGCGTAATGGCCTGTCGCGAGGTAGTCGGCGTTAAGCTCCAGCGCTTTGTTAAGAAAGTCGCCGAATTTGATCTCCCGATTGCACATTACGTCGGGATTGGGCGTACGTCCGCGCTTGTATTCGTCGAGGAAATAAGAGAATACTTTATCGTAATACTGCCGCTCGAAATTGACTGTATAATAAGGAATGCCGATCTGATCGCATACGCGGCGTACATCTTCGGAATCTTCTTCCGCCGTGCAATGACCGAACTCGTCGGTATCGTCCCAATTTTTCATGAATATGCCGATGACGTCGTAGCCTTGCTGCTTGAGCAGAAGAGCAGTCACGGAAGAGTCGACGCCGCCCGACATGCCAACGACGACGCGCGTATTCGCATTGTTCTTGACCAAAATAATCACCGCCTAATGGATTAAAGCATGCTCCATTGTACCATATCGACAAAAGTTTTTCATGAAAGAATAAAGCTTTTTGCACACGATTGGCAATCGATATGTTAACATATAAGGATGATGGGAATACAGTGTTTTATAGAGAGAGGTGCTATCAATGAAAATATCGACAAAAGGCCGTTACGGACTCACCATAATGATGGAGCTTGCAGCCAAATTCGGCGAAGGCCCTATCTCCTTGAAAAGCATTGCAGAGCGCAATGGATTATCCGAGCATTACCTGGAGCAGCTGGTCGCCCCGCTTCGAAACGCGGGGTTAGTCAAGAGTATTCGAGGCGCATACGGCGGATACATATTGTCCAAGGACCCCGCCGACATTACTTCAGGGGATATCATCCGCATTCTCGAGGGACCGATCTCGCCGGTAGACTTTACGGAAGAGGACGACCCTGCCAAGCGCAACCTGTGGCTGCGGATCCGCGACAGCATTGCGGAGGTGCTCGATTCCACGACGCTCGAGAACTTGATTAATTATCAAGACGCCGACAAAAAAGACTCCTATATGTTCTACATTTAAGGTGACGAATATGAACAACCATTATTTCGACCATGCCTCCACAACGCCCATGCATCCAGAAGCCGTGAGAACGATGGTAGAGCTGATGCAAGGCCCTGGCGGCAACGGTTCCAGCGTTCACGCGTACGGACGGGCTGCCAAAAGCCGAATCAGCCGTGCGCGTGATTCTATTTCTGCGGCAATCGGCTGTAAGCCAGGCGAGCTGATGTTCACCTCCGGCGGTACGGAGAGCAACAATGCCGCCCTGATCGGAGCGGCAACAGCTCAGCGCAAAAAGGGCAGAAGCCATATTGTGACATCGGCTGCGGAGCATCATGCCGTGCTCCATACCTGCGAATGGCTAAGAGACGAAGAAAATTTCGAACTTACGATATTGCCCGTGGACGAGTTTGGCAGCGTCGACCCGAATCAGGTTGCAGATGCGCTTCGGCCGGATACGGCGCTTGTCAGCATCATGCATGGCAATAACGAAGTAGGCACGCTTCAACGTATTGGGGATATCGGCGAAGCGGTCCAGGCTATCGGCGCGGTCTTTCATGTGGACGCCGTCCAGACACTTGGATTGATCCGCTACGAGCTTTCCCGGATGCCTGTCGATCTGATGAGCTTTTCCGCCCACAAGATAGGCGGGCCTCAAGGCGTTGGCGCATTGTACATAGCTGCCGGAACGCCTTTCGAGCCATTAATCCACGGTGGTTCGCAGGAGCGGAAGCGCCGCGCCGGAACGGAAAATGTTGCCGGAATCGCGGGATTCGCCGCCGCGCTTGACATTTGTGTGAACGAACGAGAAAAAAAGCAACCTTATTTGGACAAGCTTCGTAAGAAATGGGTAGAGCTTTTGCAGGCAGGCATTGGCAGCGAGTTAATTGTTATTAACGGCCATCCTGACCCGGCCTTTCAATTGCCGCATATTGTCAATATCAGCTTCTTGGGCTTGCAGACAGAGAGCATGCTTATGAATCTGGATATGGCCGGCATTGCAGCCGCAAGCGGTTCGGCATGCACATCGGGATCTCTGGAGAAGTCACATGTGCTCAAAGCGATGAACTTACCTCCGGAGCGGCTGGACTCGGCCGTAAGATTTAGCTTCGGATTGGGGAATACTTTGGAGGAACTGGAGGATGCGGCCCGGGCTGTCGTGGCGATCGCGGACCGTATCCGAAACAAAGGATAGGAGGATTCCTTCCAAAGTGATCAAACTCCAAAGGCTGATCGGGCTGCCGGTCATCGTAATCCATTCCGGGAAACTCGTCGGCACCGTCAAGGATGCTTGGTTCGACGAACATTGGCGTCTCAAAGGTTTAATCCTGGAGTTCGCCAAGTGGTTCGCCGCAACGGCGCGCGCGGTTTCATGGGACGATGTATTGACGTGCGGGGAAGATGCCGTTATCATCTCCAAAGAAGATGCGGTCATTGCCATGAAACCGAAAGAAGTGGGCCGGGCGTTTCACGCCGGCATTATCAAGTTGAAGGATCTGCCCGTCGTTACGGTGCATGGCGTTCAGCTCGGACGGGTGTCGGATGTTTATTTTTTCCCGTTTCAGGGTACACAGATAGTAGGCTATGAGCTTACAGACGGTTTTGTTTCGGATCTGATGGAAGGGCGTAAATGGCTGAAAGCGCCGAGTGATCCGGATGAGGTATTGCTCGGGGAAGACGCGATTATCGTTCCTGCTGTCAGTGAAGCGGAATTGGAGCCTGTCGCAGCTTCCAATTTCAGAGAATAGGGAGAAATGTTTATGATGAGATGTCCGAATTGCAATTCGAAAGATATCGGGAAGATAGGTTCCCACCAGTTTTATTGTTGGGGCTGTTTTATTGAATTGACGGTCAACGGCGAAAAGATGTCGGTTTACCAGGTCGAAGAGGACGGCACGCTTAGCTCGCTCGACGATTTGTTTTTTGAAGACGAGGCTGCTCACAATCACGTCCATGAACAGCTAAACGGATAATGAAGTAAAGGTCTTGGACTGCCATTATTTCCATGACTATACTCGAGGCGGCCGAAAGGCCGTCATTTAGTGTTTGTTCATAAAATGAAAAAACTCCCTCCCCCGTTCGGACATCCGGCTCGGATTATAAAGAGGATGATTCCCCCAACTTGTACATATACTGAACTAGATGCACGCACGATTGATGTCCGGGGCTTAAAGCAGCCTGTCTGACCAAAGATCGCGCTGCTGCAAGTTCGGGGGGTGCAGGGGTGGAACGGTTCACTAACAACAAGCTGTTCGTGTGGCTTGTCTACTTGATTCTCGGTCTTATCGCGATTTATTTCCTGCTGCAGTTGAAGCCGTTGTTCGCCACGATCTACGTCTTCCTCAAGGCGGTGCTGGGACCGTTTATTATCGCGATGATTATCTCCTACGTGCTTAATCCTATCGTGACCATGCTTCACGAACGCAAAGTGCCAAGAACGATCGCGGTGCTGCTCATCTATGCCGTATTCTGCGCGGCCATAGCGGTGCTGCTCGTCAATCTGATTCCCATGTTTGTGGGGCAAGTGCAGGAGCTCAATCATCATATTCCGGAATTGACGATGCGCGCGCAAAGCATCGTGACGGATCTCAATAATACATCGTTCTTACCGGAGAGTTTCCGCGATGGCGTGGACAAGGCATTGCTAAGTATCGAAAAGCGGATCTCGGAGTCGCTGCTCCATCTGGTCAACAATATCGGCTCCATGCTGAGCGCGGTGTTCGTAGTGTTCATAATCCCTTTTCTTGCGTTTTACATCCTCAAGGATTTTGATGTGTTCGAGCGCACCATCATTACGTATGTGCCGAAGTCCCATCGGAAGAACACGGTTCGCCTTATGAAGGACATCGACCAGGCACTTGGAAGCTATATACGAGGACAGTTCCTTGTCTGCGTCATCGTAGGCACGCTGGCTTACGGAGGGTATCTCCTGATCGGCATGCCGTACGCGCTCCTGCTCGCCAGCGTAGTGGCGATCACCAATGTCATTCCGTATTTAGGACCGTTCTTCGGCGCGGCGCCCGCGCTTCTCATGGCGTCCACCATCTCTCTCAAAATGATGATTTACGTGGCCATCGTGAATACGCTGTGTCAAATTCTGGAGGGCAACGTCGTCTCGCCGCAAGTCGTCGGGCGCACGCTGCATTTGCATCCGCTGCTGATCATATTTGCCTTGCTTGCGGGAGGCCAGATCGCCGGCATCGCCGGCATGATACTCGCCGTCCCGATCTTTGCGGCCTGCAAAGTGATTGTTCAGCATATGTTTGCCTATTATGTTAGGCGAAAGATCATTTGACAGCGATTCGAGGGACCGCTATAATTTGTGCAAGCATATATACAAATAAAGGTTCTAAAATCCGGTTTCAATATCTTGGATTTTTGAACGTCCTTAAAGCTATGATGAAAATAAGTAGGCTATTCAGAACCCGCCTGCCAGAGAGAGCGCTTCTTCGTTTCCATTGCCGCAAGGCGGAAAACGTCGGTTGAGAGAGCGCTTCTGCGGAGAATGGCCGAAAGCTGTTTTCGGAGCGTGAACGAACTTCACCGGATGGACCCGTTATCGTCCACGAAGGCGATCGCGCTTATGCAGCGCGATAACCAGGGTGGTACCGCGATAATCATTCGTCCCTGTCATTGACAGGGGCGTTTTTTATTTGTCACAACAGAGGAAGTTTTTTGAACACGAATTTATCGCGAGCGGGCAGCCGCATCGACAAACAGGGAGGAACGAAATCATGAAAGCTAGCGAAATCAGATCCAAGTGGCTTGCATTCTTCGAAAGCAAAGGCCATAACATCGAGCCGAGCGCGTCGCTCGTGCCGCATAACGACCCGTCCCTGCTCTGGATTAATGCGGGAATGGCGCCGCTCAAGCCGTATTTTGACGGCCGCATCATTCCGGACAATCCGCGGATCGCGAACTCGCAGAAATGCATTCGCACAAACGATATCGAGAACGTAGGCAAGACGCGCCGTCACCACACGTTTTTCGAGATGCTGGGCAACTTCTCCATCGGCGACTACTTCAAGGAAGAAGTCATTACGTGGGCATGGGAATTCCTGACCGACAAGAAGTGGATCGGTTTCGACCCGAACCGTCTGTCGGTTACCGTGTACCCGGAGGACGAAGAAGCGTTCCGCTTCTGGAATGAGAAAATCGGTCTGCCTGCAGAACGCATCTACAAGCTGGAAGAGAATTTCTGGGACATCGGAGAAGGTCCTTGCGGACCGTGTACCGAAATCTTCTACGACCGCGGCGACAAATACGGCGACCTGTCCGATCCGGAATGCTGGCCCGGCGGCGAGAACGAACGGTTTCTGGAAGTGTGGAATCTCGTATTCTCGCAGTTCAACCATAACAAGGACGGCAGCTACACGCCGCTTCCGAACAAAAACATCGATACAGGCGCCGGACTGGAGCGGTTCGCTTCCATCCTGCAGGACGTGGACTCCAACTTCGACACGGACCTGTTTCGTCCCATCATCGACCGGACTTGCGACATTGCCGGCGTGAAGTATAAAGTCAACGAAGATCAGGATGTAGCGCTAAAGGTCATCGCGGATCATGTCCGCACGGTAGTCTTCTCCGTAGGCGATGGCGTTATGCCGTCGAACGAAGGACGCGGCTACATTATTCGCCGTTTGCTGCGCCGCGCGGTCCGTTATGGGAAATCGCTCGGCGTAGACCGTCCGTTCCTGTTCGAACTGACGCCGATCGTAGGCGAAGTGATGGGCGTATACTACCCGGAAGTGGTCGAGAAACGCGAGTTCATCGAGCGCGTCATCCGCACGGAGGAAGAGCGGTTCCACGAGACGCTGTCGGACGGCCTCGTCTTGCTGGAAGCGCTCGTAAAGGGTGCTAAGGAAGCGGGAGCCGGCGCGATCGGCGGCACCGACGCCTTCAAGCTGTACGACACGTACGGATTCCCGTTCGACCTGACGGAAGACTTCGCGATGGAGCACGGATTGTCCGTCGACCGCGAAGGCTTCGACGCCGCGATGGAAGCGCAGCGGGAGCGCGCTCGCGCCGCTCGCCAGGATACCGGCAGCATGAAGGTGCAGGGCGGACCGCTTGCCGACTTTACGGATAAAAGCTTGTTTGTTGGCTATAATGACTTGGTAACGAAAGCCCAAATTACGGCAATTATTCTGGATGATTCGTTAGTCGACTTGGCAGGCGAAGGCAGCCGCGTAGCGGTGCTGCTCGACCATACGCCGTTCTATGCCGAGAGCGGCGGACAAATCGGCGACAAAGGCACGATCCAGGGCGGCGGCTTCACGCTGCAAGTCGAAGACGTGACGAAAGCTCCGCATGGCCAGAACGTGCATCATGCCGTTGTCGTCTCCGGCACGGTTCGCTCCGGTGAAACCGTAACAGCGGCCGTCGCCAGATCCTCGCGCGAGGATATTATTAAGAATCATACGGCTACGCATCTGCTGCACAAGGCGCTGAAGGAAGTGCTGGGCGACCATGTCAATCAAGCGGGATCGCTTGTAGAAGAGGAGCGTCTCCGGTTCGACTTCTCCCATTTCGGCAGCATTACCGCCGAGGAGCTTGCGCTTATCGAGCGCAAAGTAAACGAGCAGATCTGGATCGGAACAAATGTTGACATCTCCAATAGATCGCTTAACGAAGCCAAGGCGATGGGCGCGATGGCGCTCTTCGGCGAGAAGTACGGCGATGTCGTCCGCGTCGTGCAGGTCGGGCAGTACAGCCTGGAGCTGTGCGGCGGCTGCCATGTGGGCAATACGTCGCAGATCGGCCTCTTCAAGCTGCTTGGCGAGAGCGGCATCGGTTCCGGCGTGCGCCGGATCGAGGCGGTAACGGGCAGACATGCTTATGCTTACTACGAGGAGCAGCTGGAGCTGCTTAAGCAATCCTCCGGGCTGCTTAAGTCGAACATTGCGGACGTTCCGAAGCGGATCGAAGGTCTGTTCGGCCAAGTAAAAGAACTCTCCCGCGAGAACGAGTCGCTTCAGGCGAAACTGAGCCGCATCGAAGCGGGGTCGTTGGAAACGCAGGCCGTCAAGGTTGGCGACATCCAGGTGTTGTGCGCGAAAGTGAGCGCGCCGTCGATGGACGCGCTGCGCGGCATCGTCGACGAACTTAAGCTCAAGCTGCCGTCGAGCGTGATCGTGCTTGGCGCCGTGCAGGAGGATAAGGTTAATCTTGCGGCGGCCGTCTCCGCCGATCTCGTGAAGCAAGGCTACCATGCCGGCAAAATCATCAAGGAAGCCGCTATCGTATGCGGCGGCAACGGCGGAGGACGCCCGGATATGGCGCAAGCAGGCGGCAAGGACGTCTCCAAGTTGGATGAAGCGCTCAAAATTGCCGAGGAACTGGTTGTCGGCAGGGCGAATGTGATATGATAGAATCAGGCAATGTCCCTAGGCGGATGCTGTTCCCGAAAGCGAGGTGCTGTTGGTGAGTTCCATGGACCAAACAATGAAGTTTAACGTGAAGGCGGAGGGGGTGGAAACTTCTTCCGGGGATATTCTTCTCAGCGTCCACGAAGCGTTGATGGAGAAGGAATACAATCCGATTAACCAGATCGTTGGGTACTTGCTGTCCGGAGATCCCGCGTATATCCCGCGGCACAACAACGCCCGAAGCTTGATCCGCAAGAAGGAGCGGGACGAGCTGATCGAAGAGCTGGTCCGGTTCTACTTGCAGCACAAGAAGCAATGAGAGTCATGGGATTGGATTATGGCGACCGCAATATCGGCGTGGCCGTCAGCGACGCGTTCCGCTGGACCGCGCAGGGATTAACGGTCGTGGAGCGCAGGAGAGACGGCGGAGAACTGGACGTTCTGGCCGGTCTTGCCAAGGAACACGAAGTGTCGGAAGTTGTAGTCGGTCTGCCCAAAAACATGAACGGCTCCGTAGGTCCGCGCGGTGAGATCAGCATCGCGTTTGCCGAACAGCTTGGGCAGAAGCTAGGTATACCTGTTCACCTTTGGGATGAAAGGCTGACGACGGTAGCTGCCGAGCGTACGCTTCTCGAAGCGGACGTCAGCCGGAGGAAACGGAAGCAAGTGATCGACAAGATGGCGGCGACGCTAATCTTGCAAAATTTTCTCGACTCTAAAACGAAAAGGTGAGGGTAACCATGACAAAAGAAGAGATGCAGTACGAAGAGCCGGAAATTATTTATATCCCGGACGAAGAAGGCAACGAGGAAGAATTCGAAGTCATCATGAAATTCGAGGTTGATGGTTCGGATCAAAAATATATGATGGTTGTTCCTTTGATCGGCAACGACGAGGAAGAGGATGAGGTGTACGCCTTCCGCTACGAAGAGGACGGCGACGATCTCAAGCTGTATACGATCGAGGACGAAGAAGAATGGAATATGGTCGAAGAGACGTTTAACACGCTTCTGGGCGAGCTGGAGGAGCAAGACTAATGTCCGATTACAATCAAACGCCTGTTCGGATTAACGGCCTTAAAGAAGTATTCGGCGATCATGTCGAGCTGATCGCCGAGGACGGTCATGCGGAAGTCTACCGGATCAAGGCCGAGTTCAAGCTGGGAGACGCCGTGTATGCGGCGCTCCAAAGCGATGAGATGGAAGCCGAAGACGAAGTCGAGTTTCTGCGCGTTCGTCAGGATGGCAAAGAACCCCAGCTCGAAAGCATCGAAGACGACGAAGAGTGGGAAGCAGCCTCCGAAGCGTACGACGATCTGCAATTCGCTAGCGACGACAGGCCCTAGCATCTCCTATATCGTTGACACGAAGGGCGGCTGACAACCGCTCTTTTTCACGGAAACTGACAGAAGAGGGTGTAGCAGGTTGGATAAGCCGGAAGAAAAGCAGGCAGCGGGAAATGAACCGAATGCTGTGAAGTCTACGAAGACGACAACAAAGAAAAAACGGAAGAAGGTTCGCAACCGTCCCAAAACCTGGGTTATTTCGTTATGGGTCGTATTAAGTTTGCTCACGATCATGTTATTAGGCGCCGGCGGCGTGTTGTATTATGTGTGGAGCAATCTGCAGCCGATGCCCGCAGGAGCTGTAAAGCAAGTTGCGATTTCGCGCGGGATGTCCGCCAATAGCGTTGCGGACACGCTTGAGGAGAACGGCATCATTAAGAACAGCTTTGTGTTCGGTTATTATTTGCAGCTCAAGGATGAAGGCTCCCGGTTCCAGGCGGGCTTGTACGAGATGTCTCCCGGCATGGACAATGCGGCGATTATCGCCAAGCTTAATGCAGGCGACACCATCGCGGAAGAGACGATCCGGTTCACCATTCCCGAAGGCTACACAGTGCTTCAGATCGCCGACAAGCTGGCGGCAGACGGCTTGATTAACAAGGAAAAATTTCTGGATGTTGCGGAGAACGGCCGCTCGTGGGCTAATGCCGAGTCGGCGCAAGCCATTCCGGATGACGATAAATTGCACAAGCGTCTTGAGGGTTACTTGTTCCCGGAGACTTACGAGCTGAAGAAGGACAGTACGGAGGAGCAGATCATTACCCGAATGCTGCAGGAGACGGACCGCAAGCTTGCGGCGTTGCCTGAAGATTGGCAAGACGCTATGGAAGCTTCGGGAAGAACGCTGCACGAGATTATGACGATCGCTTCGTTGATCGAGCGCGAGGTTGTTGTGGACGAGGAGCGCGCGCTTGTTTCCAGCGTCATCTACAACAGGCTGGCCAAGCCTATGAGACTGCAGATTGACGCGGCTGTGCAATATGCGCTCGACGAGCCCAAAGAACGGCTGCTCACGAAGGATCTGGAGATCGACAGTCCTTACAATACGTACAAAAACGACGGTTTGCCGCCCGGACCCATTGCAAGTCCAAGTCTTGCATCCATCGAAGCGGCGATCTATCCCTCGCAATCGGATTATTTGTTCTATGTCACGAAGAAAGACGGCTCGCAGAGTCACCTATTCGCGAAGACGTACAACGAACATCTCCGCAACATCGACAAGAGCGAGCGAGGCAGTTAATTGACAGCAGGCCAGGGAGAAGGGGAACAAACATATGACATACAAACCGGAGCTGCTGGCGACAGCATCGTCGATGGAGGAGCTGGAGCTGCTGATCGACGCAGGCGCCGATGCATTTGTCATCGGCGAGGGTAAATACGGCATGAGGCTGGCTGGCGAGTTCACTTTGGACATGATTGGCGAAGCCGTGAAATCGGCGAAGCCCAAGGGCGTTCGCATCTATGTATCTATGAATACTTTGATCGACAACGATACGCTGAAAACGATGCCGGACTATATTCGCGGCATCTATAGTCTGGGCATCGATGGAATCGTGTTCGGAGATCCCGCGGTGCTCGTGGCGGCGCGGGAGCTGGCTCCAGGGCTGCCCCTGCATTGGAATGCGGAGATGACCTCGACGAATATCGTTACGGCACAATATTGGGCGCGCCGCGGAGCGACCAGATACGTGCTGGCTCGCGAGCTCAATATGGAGCAGATCGAGGATACAAAAGCCAAATCCAGTCTGGAAATTCAAGTACAAGTTCACGGAATGACCAATATTTATCATTCCAAACGTTCCCTGGTGAACAGCTATCTGGACTATCACGGCGATCGGGAACGGCTGGGCAATGTTGAGCGGGAACGCGGCTTGTATTTGACGGAAGCCGAGCGTCCCGGAGAACGGTATCCCATTTACGAGGATGATGGCGGCACCCATATTATGAGCTCGGACGACATTTGCATGCTGGAGAATCTTCATGAGCTGTTGAACGCCGGTGTTGACAGCCTCAAGATCGAGGGCATGATGAAATCGATGGCCTATAACGCGGTCGTGGTCCGGGCATACCGTCAGGCGATCGACGCGTACGTCGCCGACCCGGAAGGTTACTCCTTTCAAGAGAAATGGCTGGATGCCATCCGGGAAGCGCAGGATCCCAATCGGGAATTGAGCTACGGATTCTTCTATAAGGAGCAAGTGTACTGATGACGACCGGGCTCATCGGAGCAGTGAACAACCAGGAGGTGCGGGAGATGGGGACAACAAGCGCGGCTGCGCCGAAATACAAAGGGAAGCGGAACCGGCTGGACAGACCGGAGCTTCTGGCGCCGGCAGGCAATCTGGAGAAGCTGAAGTTCGCCGTTCATTATGGCGCGGATGCAGTCTATATCGGCGGACAGAAGTACGGCCTTCGCTCTAACGCCGACAACTTCAGCTTCGAGGAGATGAAGGAAGGCGTAGAGTTCGCCAGCCGATATGGAGCCAAGGTGTTCGTCGCGACGAATATTTATGCCCATAACGAAGATATCGAAGGACTTGAGTCATATTTGCGCAGTCTGGAGGAGGCTGGTATCGCGGCCATTATCGCAGCCGATCCCGTTATTATCGAGACGGCGCAGCGCGTTGCGCCCAAGCTGGAGGTGCACCTTAGCACGCAGCAGTCGACGATGAACTGGCAGGCGGTCAAGTTCTGGAAGGACGAGGGGTTGCCGCGGGTAGTTCTTGCCAGAGAAACGAGCTTTAAGGAAATCGCGGAGATCAAGAGCCATGTCGATATCGAAATCGAAGCGTTTATCCACGGAGCCATGTGCTCTTCGTATTCGGGGCGCTGCGTGCTGTCCAACCACTTTACGGACCGCGATTCCAACCGGGGAGGCTGCTGCCAATCCTGCCGCTGGAAATACGATCTGTTCGTTGACGATGAACCGATGTACGAGGAAGGGCTAGAGCAGTTCACGATGGGATCGAAGGATCTGTGCATGATCGAATATTTGCCTGAGCTTATCGAGGTTGGCGTGGACAGCTTTAAAATCGAAGGCCGGATGAAAAGCATTCATTACGTTGCGACGGTCGTCAACGTGTATCGTCAAGCCATTAACGCGTATTTCGAGGATCCGGAAAACTTCCAGGTGAAGCAGGAATGGATCGACGAAATGAACAAGGCTGCAAACCGTCCGCTGAACACGGGCTTCTTCCTGGATACGCCGGGCGCGGAGGATCATATCTATGGTCCGGAGGAGAAGGCGGCCCCTTACGACTTTGCGGCGATCGTCCTGGATTACGATGATCGCACGGGCTTCGCTACGCTCCAGCAGCGCAATCACTTCAAGCCGGGACTGGAAGTCGAATTCGTAGGACCGGGCGGCACGTTTTTCCGGCAGACGATAACGGAGCTGACGGACGTCGAAGGACAACCCCTGGATGCGGCGAGACATCCCATGCAGCATGTAAGGGTCCGCACGTTAAAGCCGGTCAAGCCGATGGACATGATGCGTAAAAAAATTAGAAAATGAGACGTTGAGACTACCCGTTCGGGTAGTCTTTATATTATGCTTCGTTATTTTTTGTTCAGGCAATTGACAAGGCCCGGTCAATAACAAATAATAGATCTTATATACCATACATAATGTTTCAAGGTTCGCCAGATGCTTCCTTAAATCGACGAATCAACCAACTTGAAAGAGGGGTCTTCGACAATGGCCGGTAACACGAAGGAGAAGAATGCGACTTCAAGCCAGAAGGACAGTCCTAAACCTAATAAGGATGTAAACGCTTCCGGCGAAATGTCAGGCGCCAAGGCAGCTAAGGGCCTTGCCGCAGCTGCGGCCAAAACGAAATCCGTTAAGGAAATGATGAAGGAAACGAAGTTATCCAATCCCGTTAAATCCGTAGGGATGAAGCTATTCCTGATCATTTTTATCAGCATTATTGCATGCGTGCTGACGGTAGGACTCATAGCCTATAACGAAGCGCGTTCCATCGTCGAAAAGAAGGTATCCGACGCCAGCCTTCAGACGGTGAATCAGGTGGCCGAAAATCTCGACATCATCTACAAAACTTACGAGGACTTGACGCTGCAAATTTTGGTGGACAAGGACTTCCATACCATTGTAGGCACGATCGCATCGAATCAAGACGATTATTCGCGCTTCGAAGCGACGCGCAAGCTTAGCGAAAAGTTGCAGGCTTTTACCATCGGGAACAACACCATTAAGGGCATTATGCTGCTTCCGCTGAGGGACAAGCTTCAAGCCGTCACTTCCGGCGCCTCTCAGACTAGCCGTGCAGAGATCATTATGGCGCAAAGCTGGTTCCAGGAGACGATTGAGCTTAATGGCCGCGTCAACTGGATTGAGCCCAATGCCGAAGGATTATCAATGGGAACGGACCAGAGCACGTTTGGCATCGCCCGTCTGCTTAAGGACAGCACTTCCAGCGAAGCCTCTTATGTTTTGATGCTGGAGATGGATGTCAACACGATCAGCAACCGTTATAAGGACGTGTCGCTTGGCGACGGCAGCGAGATTTCCATTATCGACGTCAACGGCAAATATGTCATCGCAAATGATCTGGCTTTAATTGGACAAGATTCCAAAGTTCAGCTTCCATCCGGCGAGGCCGGGGCTAACGGAGCACGGAAGTTGACGACAACGGACGGGCTGGAAGTGCTGGCCGTGTACAAGTCATTCCAGGCAATGGACTGGAGGCTGGTAGGAAGCATTCCTGTCGAAATGCTCGTGAAGGATGCAAAAGCCATTCGTACGCTGACCTGGATTACGGTAGGCGCAGCCGCTATTATCGCTATTGCTATCGGCATTCTTGTCCTTTATTCGATCGCGACCCCGCTTGTGCGGCTCCGCAATCTGATGGTGGAGGGCGCGGGCGGCAATCTGACGGTACGCTCGACGATAAAGGGGCGGCGGGATGAGATCGGCGGCTTAAGCGACAGCTTCAACAGCATGATGGCTCAGATTACGGATCTTGCTCTCCAGACGACGGCATCCGCGGAACAAGTGCTGTCAACGGCTTCGGACTTGACCGGAGCGTCTAAAAAAACATCAATATCTGCCCGCGAGATAGCTGTCGCTACGGAAGAGATCGCAGGCGGAGCAACCAGCTTGGCCGTAGAAGCGGAGCGAGGCAACGATCTGACGAGCAACATGAACGAACAGGTGCAGAAGGTGATCGAGGCCAATCAGGAGATGTCGGCATCTGCAGCGCTGGTGGAGAAGGCCAGCGGACAAGGGACGGCCTATATGGGAATGTTGATCGAGAAGACGGGACTAACGGAAGAAATGACCCGTTCGATGGTGGAGAAGGTCGACAAGCTGAAGGAAAGCACAGGTTCCATCGTCAAGATTCTGGACGTGCTCAACAATTTAACGAAACAAACGAATATCTTATCGTTGAACGCGACAATCGAGGCAGCTCGAGCAGGAGCGGCGGGGAAAGGTTTTATGGTCGTCGCGGACGAAATCCGCAAGCTGGCGGATCAATCTCGTCAATCGATCGATGTGGTTGCCCAGATCACGGCCAAAATTTCCGGAGAAATTGAAGAGACCGTCCTGGTGTTATCGGATGCATACCCGCTTTTCCAGGAGCAAATCAGTTCCGTTAAGGAAGCCAATGAAATCTTCCTCACTGTACAATCGCAAATGGGCAACTTCGTCCATCGATTAGATGGCGTGACGTCATCCATCGAAGAACTGAACCAGTCGCAGTCGGTATTGGCCATTGCGATGACCAATGTCAGCGCCGTTGCGGAGGAAGCCTCGGCAACATCAGAAGAAGTTGCTTCTCTCAGCAGCGAACAGCTATCCATCAGCGAAGGACTTGTCCAATTGTCCGAGAAGCTGGATTCCGTGTCCAGAGGCTTAAAGGAATCGCTCAACAAATTTAAAATTTAACAGGATCGACTCACCGGTTTCCCGCAAATTGCGGGAAACTTTTTTTTAACTTCGAAAAGCAATCGTTTAACTTCGCTTTCGTTCCATCTTCGATGTCGAATAGGCTCCATGGCCTACTCATGATCAAAAGCGGACTTTTTGAACCTGCTCTATTATTTATTAGGCTGCAGTGGTCGATAAGTAATAGATAGGAATAAGATGCTGGGTACATATCACTAGGTCGTGTCTGAAAACCCGCTCAGGGGCGTCTTTCACCGCCTTTCCGCCCCTGCTTCGTCACTTTTGCTTGACGTACCCCCGGTACGCCTACACAAAAGTTCCTTGCATGGAACGAAAATTCGGCAAAATCTGCTCCCCTCGGAGTATTCAGACACGCCCTGGAATCAAAACTAACAAAGGCGGTGCAAAGCTTCATGTCAGACTTGAACAAAAATCATTCGGGCAAACAAAAAAAAGATAATGAGCGGTTAAAGGACGTATCCGGGAAAGACACTCCCGGCGGTTCTCTTGCTGGAATGGCAAAATCATGGGGGGCCGGCTTAAAGGATGTAAAGCTAAAAAATCCGGTTAAATCCGTAGGACTCAAACTTCTCTTGATTATTTCCGCAAGCATTATAGCTTGCGTAGCCATTGTCGGCATGTTGTCATATAACCAAGCGAAGAAGCTTGTAGAGCAGAACGTCTCCGAAGCGAGCCTGCAGACGATTAAGCAGGTTTCGAATAACTTGAACACGGTACTGCAGAACTACTCCGAATTGTCTATGCAAATTTTGATCGATAAGGAAATTAAGGATGACTTGCAGGCATACTCGTCTAAGGGCGACGATTTCGAATCGTTAATGGCCGGCCGCGAGGCCGCAGACCGGGTGACTGCTCTCATTATGGGCAACAATACGATTTCCGGCGCGGCTCTTGTTCCGGCCAATGCGGGCCTGAACCCGATCACGGCGGGCCTTGCGGATAGCGTGCTGCTTGGAAGCGCCCGAGATAAGGAATGGTTCCAGCAAGTCATTGAACTCGATGGGCGCGATATGTGGATTGCTCCGCAAGCAACTGGCATTGCTGCAGCTAAGGATGCATCGTCGATAGCTTTGGCGCGCCTTATTAAAAATGTTGGCCAGGCCAGCGAAATGTTCGTGCTTGTCATTGAAATTCCAATAGAAAATATTGTAAACCGATATCAAGACGTCGACCTGGGCAACGGAAGCCAGCTGTTTATTGTGAGCAATGACAACGAATATATCGCACATAGCGATAAATCGTTAATCGGTCAACCTGCAGCCGTTACGCTGCCTGCCGATTCCGAGTCCGGCCGTCCAACGCTCAAGAGCTCGGAAGGCGATCAGTTGCTGGCCGCCTACCAAACTTTCAATAACGTGAATTGGAAGCTCGTCGGTACGATTCCGGTAGAGGAGCTTGCCAAGCAAGCAGGCGGAATCCGAACCCTGACAATCTGGATGGTCGTGTTGGGCGCGTTTATCGCGGTAGCGATCGGTCTGGTAGTTATTGCGACAGTCGCCAAACCGCTCGTTCGCTTGCGCAACTTAATGGTTGAAGGCGCTAGAGGCAACCTGACCGTACGTTCGAAAACAGGCAATCGTCAAGACGAAATCGGTGAGCTGTCGAACAGCTTTAACGATATGATGACGCAGATTCAAGCCTTGGCGCTGCAAACGACGAGGTCGGCCGCAGAAGTGTTGACGACCGCTTCGGAGTTGACGGAAGCCTCGAAACAAACCTCGATCGCCGCCAAGGAGATTGCGGTTGCCACAGAAGAGATTGCAAACGGTGCGACGAGCCTGGCAGTGGAAGCGGAGAAGGGCAGCGATCTGACGATTCATATGAACGGACAGATGAAGGAAGTCATTACCGCCAATGAAGAGATGTCCAGCTCGGCGCTCGAAGTAGAGAAAGCGAGTCAACAAGGGACCACTTATATGGGCGTACTGATCGAGAAAACCGGTACAACGGAAGAGATGACGCGTTCCATGGTCGAGAAGGTGGACGCGCTTAAGGAAAGTACAGGCTCGATCGTGAAAATTTTGGATGTGCTAAACAATTTGACGAAGCAGACGAATATCTTGTCCCTTAACGCAACGATTGAAGCTGCGAGAGCCGGAGCGGCGGGCAAAGGTTTTATGGTTGTAGCGGACGAAATTCGTAAACTTGCGGATCAATCCCGTCAATCGATCGATGTCGTAGCGCAAATCACAGCCAAAATTCAAGGCGAGATTGAAGAGACGGTCTCCGTATTGTCCGAAGCATACCCACTGTTTCAAGAGCAGATTTCATCCGTTAAGGAAGCCAATGCGATTTTCCTGCAAGTAGAGGCGCAGATGGGAGAATTCTCCGGGAAGCTGGAGCAGGCCACAAATGCGGTAAGCGAGCTGGAGAAATCGCAGGACATCATGTCGGATGCGATGACAAGCGTCAGCGCCGTAGCGGAGCAGTCGTCCGCAACTTCGGAGGAAGTAGCATCGCTGAGCAGCGAGCAACTGTCGATCAGCGAAAGCCTGGTCCGTCTGTCGGACAAGCTGGATTCTGTATCGCGAGAGCTCAAGGAATCCTTGTCGAAGTTCAAGATGGATTGAGAAATCCATTCATAAAATGGATTCAGGTACCCCCGAGCAGCCGCTCGGGGGTATTGTTATCATGCGAGGTTTGAGAGGTTGGCCGGGGTGGAACACTGTCAGCTAGGAGGTGCTGATGTTGCACTTGAAGCGGCTTGTTCTTACGGGACTCTGTATGAGCGTCTTGTTTATCGTTTTGTTAGGCCGATTGGCATGGCTGCAGTTAATGCCTGGGCAGCACGGAAACGCGCCTGTTCACGGGATGATGCATCGGGACAGCTGGAAACGGATGGCTGTCGTCCAACGGCAGAGAAACTTAATTCTGGATACGGGACGAGGCGACTTTGTTGATCGGTACGGGACCCCGATTACAGGCGAAACGTATGAAACGGTTGCTTTATTTCCCGTCCAGCCGCAAGCAAGAGGAGAAGAAGCGGAGCTTTCGAAATTGGCGGAAGTTCTTGGCGTCGAGCTGAACGAATTGATCGCTCGATGGGATGCCATGACCGAACCGGATTTCTGGCGTCAGGCTAAGAACTCGGCTCCTTACCGGCTTACAGAGAAACAAAGCAAGGAGATAGGCGCGCTCCAGACGAACGGCGTAAGGGTGCTGCCCTACCGGAATCGTTATCTCGACAGCTTCGACGCCAAACATATTATCGGCTTCACGAGCCAGCATCCGGAGTGGCTGATGCGGGCGCATCCCAACGATTTGAAGGCGGGCAAAAGAACCTTGACGGAGCAAGTGGGCGGCTCCGGTCTGGAGAAATCGCTGGACTCGTTCCTCCATGGTGTCGGCGAGACGTCCGTTTCTTATTTCATCGATGGTAGAAATTCGCCGCTGCATGGACTTGATCTGCGTATGCACGGACCAAAGAACAGCTATTATCCGCTCAAAGCTGTAACAACGATCGATCTGGACCTTCAAAATGAGCTGGAGGCTTACGCCGATGCATCAGGCTTGAAGGAAGGAGCAATCGTCGTGCTGGATGCAGGCAACGCGGATATTGTGGCGATGGTATCCAGACCCAAGCTTCCCGACCGGTTCCAGAGTGCCGATGGGTCAGAATGGATCAATCACGCGTTGAAGGCTGTAGAGCCCGGTTCTATCTACAAGCTTGTAACGGCCGCAGCTGCCCTCGAGAATGGCGTTGTCCGCAAAGGGGAGATATTTCATTGCGATGGCGAATATGGTAAATATGGCTTGTCATGCTGGAAACACGGCGGTCATGGCGATATTACGCTTGAGGAAGGACTGGCGCAATCCTGCAACATCGTGTTCGCTACGCTGGCAGAACGGCTTCGAGCTGAGCAGTTGGATCGTACGGCTGCGGCGCTGGGCGTGAAGGAGCGCATAGGCTGGCATAATGAAAAGAGCCAAGGCATGTTGTCGGCTGCATTCCGCTTGCTTCAAGAGGAGGAGAAGGGGAGATTGTTTGCAGGCGAGCTGAATAGGGTGGACGGAGGCATCATGGCACAGAGCGGGATTGGACAGAGGGATGTGAGGGTGACGCCGCTCCAGGCGGCCAACTTGATCGTAACGTTGCTTCACGGGGGAGAAGTGCTGGAGCCAAGACTAGTAAGCGAAATCGATTACGCCGATGGCGGCCGAATGATCGAATTTTCTTCGCGCAGGGATCGGGATTTAGGCGGCGCACGGATTCATCCATCGACCGCAAGAAAGCTGCTGCAAGGCATGGAGTCGGTCGTGGAGCATGGCACGGCTGCGTCCATCAAGGGGGGACGATGGAAAGTAGCGGGGAAAACCGGCTCCGCGGAGACGGTGAAGAACGGCGTACAGCTTAATCATCAATGGTTCGCGGGGTATGGACCGGTAGAGTCGCCGAAGTATGCGATTGCCGTCTTGGCTTCGAATCGGGCTGTGGGCAGCCGACATCTCGCAACGCAATTATTCGGCGGAGCCATGAATATCGCAGCCCGCCATTTGGAAAAACCAAGTGGCGGGCTGCGATGAGAAAGATAAATGCCGAATGAATCGAACGAAGCCTATTTGTCGAGCTTCTTTAATCTGTCTACGAAAGGTTCCTTGCTTTTCGCGCGGCTAATGCTCGGTTCTATGTCTTGTACAGCGGTATCGTCGTCGTATTCGTCCACTGGCGTATGAATCCAGCGATGGAAGTAACCCTGGTCATACAATGACTTGACCAGTATAACAAGAATCGGGGATAAGATGACGCCTGCAAAGCCAAACAGCGAGAGCGAAATAATCATGAACGCCAGCATCGTGAACGCGGATACGCCCAGAGAGTCGCCAGTGATTTTTGGCTCCAGTATTTGCCTCGTCAGAATGACGACAAGCAGCAATACCGTCAGCCAGATGGCAAGCGATGTCTGCCCCACGATGAACAAGTAGATGATCCATGGGATAAACAAGGTGCTTACGCCAAGCAGCGGCAGCACGTCGAAGATTGCCGATACGATTGCGATGACGAACGCGTTTTTGACGCCTAAGGCGATCAAAGCAATCAGAATGACAATAAAGGTGATCGAGATCATTTTGGCCTGTGCCTTTATGTACGATGCAATTCCTTTGAACACATTGTCGCGCAAGAAAAAGAAGGCGTTTTTAAACGTCTTGGGCGTCTTGTCGGAAGCGGTTCTCTTCCATGATTTAATCTCGATGCTCAGGAAGTAGGCTAAAATGATTCCGACAACGAAATTAAAGATAAAGGACGAGAAGGAAGAAACATAGCCGATAAGGCCTCCCAGAAAAGCCGTGCCGAAGTTTTTCAGCATGTCCGACGCGCCTTGGATAAGATCCTTGGAGCTCTCCTCAATGTTGAAATCAGCAGGCAGCTTATCCAACTGGCCTTCCAATTGAGCCGACAGCTTGCCGATCTGCTCGGTCAAAATTTTCTGGTAGCGGGGGAAGTCCTCAATAAGCGCAGTGCCTTGCTTCGTAATCAGGTATGCGGCGCCCGTAAAAGCGGCCAGGATAAGCAGGGAGAACAGCATGATGGATATGCCCGATGCAATTGATTTGGGCATTCCCCACTTGTTCAGCTTGCGGGCGAGAGGTTCGATCATCAGGAAGATAATGAACGCGAAGATGATCGGGGTTGCGATCGAGTAGAAAAAACTGAACGCGTACATGGTCAGGAAGACGGTTAAGGCGATAAGACCGATGTCGAAGGCGGTTCTCCAATATTTTTTGTAAAAAGGCAGCACAGTATTCCCCACTTTCTTTTGAACGAATTAGGATTTGGCAGTCATTCCATAAAGATTGTACTATAGATTTCTTGAATTGTGCCTATTTTTTGACGAGGTATGATACAATTAGAGGTATTGTTATTGTTCTGAACCGCTACGCACTCATTGACAATTTCATCCAAACGGTGGGGATAACACAATGGAAAACTTATTCTTATGGGGATTCTACGTAATGACGTTCTATGCGTTTCTCCCTGGCCTCATTAGCCGCACATTCGGGTTCCGGGTGTTCAAACGCGGGAGGACGGAGCGAGAGATCGCTCTTACTTTTGACGACGGTCCCGACCCGCAATATACGCCCCAGTTGCTTGATCTTCTAGCGCGATTCGATGCGAAGGCCACCTTTTTCGTCGTAGGTTCGCATGCGGAGCAACACCCCGAACTTCTGCGCAGAATGGAAGCGGAAGGACATATCATCGGCATTCATAATTATGTCCATAAGTCGAATTGGGTTATGCGGCCGCGAACCGTGAAGCGTCAGATCGAACGCACCAACGATATCATCGAGCAGGCAACGGGCAAACGAGCCATCTATTACCGCCCGCCTTGGGGAATCGTGAACGTGTTCGATTATTCCAATCTCGGTTACTTGCATATCATTCTGTGGTCGGCATTGTTCGGGGATTGGCGTAAACGGCTTGGTGCCGAAAGGCTGAAGAAACGTATGATGAAAAAGCTTCGCCCCGGCGAGGTTCTGCTGCTCCACGATTGCGGAAGAACGTTGGGAGCCGACCAGGATGCGCCTCGTAATATGTTAATCGCGCTTGAATCGTATCTGGAGGAAGCCAAAGCGAGAGGTTTTCAATTCGTGGGCATCGACCGCATGATTAAGCTTACGGATGTACAACGCTCCAGGCATCGCTCCATCGTCAAACGTTTCATCATATCGTTATGGCTGATGTGGGAGCAGGCCTTTCATGCGGTGTTCCGGCTTAAGAAGGTTGGCGAAAGCGAAATTCCCGCCTTCCATTACCGAGTGACTAAATATACCGGAGAGCCGGTGACCTTCGCGAATGGCAAAGGGGTGAATAAAGGCGACGATATTGCGGAGATTCATTTTGACAACAAGCTGTTGTCCAGTATTGCCGCAACCTCCAAATCACCGCTTGCGACAGGTCTAAGGCTTATCAGGGAAGTGGAGAACGCCCTGCCTGCGCTAGCGAATCAGCTGGCCGAAGACGCGGCCGCGCAGTCGATCAAAGCCGTATATGGCGTGACGATGATCCATCGTGGCGCAGATCGGTTGGGCTTCGAGGTGTTCCAGCTTCCGGAGGGGTGGTTCAAACGATCCACACAGGTCTATTTGCGACTGCTGATGAAGGTGCTCACCAATACGAAACAATACAAGGCAGGCCGGATCAAAGCGGCGAAAACGGAGATGGTTACGCCTCGCATGTTGTTTATGCCGCTCGAGCGCGTACAGGCTTATGCAACGGTTAGCATAGGCAAGCTGCATGAGGAAGCGGGACGATTGTCAGAGGCTGTGGAGCGCTCTATCGTCAGTGCGGCGGATGATGCCGCATCGCTGGGAACATAGCGGTATCAAGGACTAAAGGCTGTTATTCGAGAAGCTTTCTTCTTGGGTAGCAGCTTTTTGTGTTGTTTGGAGTCGGGCAATAGGAACGACAAAAAAGCCTCCACGCATGTTTTAAACAATGCATGGAGGCTGTCTGCGATATTATGATTGCCAAGCAGCTTACATTTTCATTACGCCGCCCGTGCTGGCGGATGTAACGAGGTGAGCGTAACGCGCGAGGTAGCCGCGTTTGATTTTGAGCTCGAAGCCCGGCCATGCTGCACGGCGCTGCTCGAATTCTTCGTCGCTGATCAGCAGGTCCATCGTCCGGTTGTTCATGTCGATCTCGACGATATCGCCGTCTTGTACGAAAGCGATCGGTCCGCCCTCAGCTGCTTCCGGAGAAGCGTGGCCGATACTGATGCCGCGGGATGCTCCGGAGAAACGGCCGTCCGTAACCAAAGCAACTTTGGCGCCGAGTCCCATGCCGACGATCTGCGAAGTAGGAGCAAGCATCTCCGGCATGCCAGGACCGCCCTTCGGTCCTTCGTAACGGATGATAACGACATGGCCTTCTTTGATTTTGCCGCCAGCGATACCGGCAAGCGCATCGTCCTGGGAGTCGAAGCAGATGGCAGGGCCTTTGTGATAGCCGCCAACCGACTTGTCGACCGCGCCTGTTTTGATGATTGCGCCGTTCGGAGCCAGGTTGCCGAACAATACGGCCAGACCGCCGCGTTCGGTATGCGGATTATCGATGGGACGGATTACGTCGTGATTCTGAATGTCGCAGCCCTCTACGTTTTCGCGAAGCGTTTTGCCCGTCACGGTCATGCAATCGCCGTGAAGCGCGCCTTCCTTTTTGAGCAGCTCGTTCAGAACGGCGCTCACGCCGCCAGCATTGTGCACGTCCTCGATGTGCCAGTCGGAAGCTGGCGCGATCTTGGCCAGATGCGGCACACGCTCGGCAACTTCGTTAATGCGCTCGATCGGGTATTCGATGCCGGCCTCGTGCGCGATCGCCAACGTATGAAGCACGGTATTCGTAGAGCCTCCCATCGCCATGTCCACAGCGAACATGTTGTCGATCGCTTCCTTCGTGACGATGTCGCGAGGCTTAAGGTTCATCTCGATCAGCTTCATGAGCTGGCGAGCGGATTCCTTGACGAATTCTTTGCGCTCAGGCGATACGGCAAGAATCGTGCCGTTGCCCGGCATTGCAAGACCCATTGCTTCTGCAAGGCAGTTCATGGAGTTGGCCGTGAACATGCCGGAGCAGGAACCGCAAGTCGGACAGCCGTATTGCTCAAGCTCGAGCAATTGATCGTCGTTGATCTTGCCCGCTTGGTGCGCGCCTACGCCCTCGAATACGCTGGAGAGGGAGATGGAACGGCCATCGGACGTCTTGCCGGCCTTCATGGGACCGCCGCTGACCATAACCGTCGGGATATTGACGCGGAGAGCGCCCAGCATCATGCCTGGAGTAATCTTGTCGCAGTTCGGGATGCACACCATGCCGTCGAACCAGTGTGCGTTTACGACCGTCTCGACGGAATCCGCGATGATCTCGCGGCTTGCGAGGGAGTAACGCATGCCGATATGGCCCATTGCGATGCCGTCGTCGACGCCGATCGTATTAAATTCGAACGGAACGCCGCCGGCTTCGCGGATCGCTTCCTTGACCAGCTTGCCGAATTCCTGCAAGTGGACATGGCCTGGAACGATGTCGATATAGGAGTTGCACACCGCGATGAACGGTTTGCCGAAATCTTCGTCTTTAACGCCTGCAGCGCGGAGCAGGCTGCGGTGAGGTGCGCGGTCGAAGCCTTTTGTAATCATGTCAGAACGCATTCTTTTGGCCGCCATAATAATGAGTACCCCCTTTAATATTGGCGAGGACGCTGCTCGCGCCTCGAAATAAAACGATAACCTTTATAAAATATCAATAGCTACTATTTTATCATAACGGACAAGCATTGGCTACAAGCATGGCAGAATGCCCAAGGTTCATAATAAAACATTAAGAATGGCTTAAACTTGCTGAAGTTTCGCTGAGGCCGATAGTTTTCCGCCGAGGCATGCGGTATAGTGAATGGCAAAGGGACTACTCGTATGGAACAAGGAGGATGAATCTGGTGGAAAGACGCGTATTAATCGTAGACGATGAACGCGAGATCGCGGAGTTGATCGAAATTTATCTTCGTAATGAGGGCTTTCAGACTGCTATCGCATGCGATGGCGAACAGGCGCTGGAGATGTACGAGCGCGACCCGTTCGATCTCGTCGTGTTGGATATTATGATGCCTAGAATGGACGGACTCGAATTATGCCGCAAGCTGCGCAAGGATCAGAACGTACCCATCCTTATGGTGAGCGCGAAGACGCAGGATATGGACAAAATCATGGGGCTGATGACAGGGGCGGACGACTACATGGCGAAACCGTTTAACCCCATGGAACTCATTGCCCGCGTACGCTCGCTCCTGCGCCGCTCGTACCAATACAGCAAGCCCGAGGGAGCAGGATCTGGCCGCGATGTCAGCAAGGAGCTTCGCCTGGGACAGCTCAGAATCGATAAGCTAAGCCATACCGCGGATGTGGACGGCAGGTCGCTGCAGTTGACCTCGACCGAGTTCGGCATCCTTTATCTACTCGCCAGCCAACCGGGCAGAGTGTTCAGCGCGGAGGATATTTTCCAGCAAGTATGGAAGGAAAAGTATTTCGAGTCCAATAACACCGTGATGGTTCATATCAGCAAGCTGAGGGATAAGCTGGAGAAGGAGCTCGGCGAAAAGCTGATTGTGACGGTATGGGGGGTCGGCTACAAAATTGAAGGATAATTTCGCTGCGCGCCTGATGTGGCGCTCTGTGCTCAATCTCATAGCGAGCGCGGTGCTCGCATTGATCTGCTTGTCGCTTCTTTTCGCCGTCACGTTGTTCTTAACCAACACATTGCCCGGCCTGGGTTTCGTAAGGGCCGTGGGAGAAGCTTTTGTCAACGGTACGGGATCGATTGGCATGATTTTTTTGTGGGGCGTATTATTCCTGATCTGGTTCTTGACGCTGCAATGGTTCCTGTTCGCGCCGCTGGGAAAGGTGAACGATGCCATTACGAGAGTGGCGGACGGACAGCTCGATCTTAATCACCAAATTCCGGTTCGATCCGGGGTGTTCGGAATATTGGCGGGGAACGTCAATCGATTGTCGCATCGGCTGCAGCTTGCCCTGGACGAGGAACGCCGCGCGGAGCAGACGAAAAACGAGCTTATCACGAATGTATCCCATGACCTGCGCACGCCGCTCACCTCCGTGGTCGGCTATCTGGGTCTGATCGAGCAGGATGGTTACAGGGACGAAGTGGAGCTTCGGCATTATGTCAGCATCGCGTACGACAAGTCGCAGCGGCTGCACGAGCTGATTAACGATTTGTTCGAATACACGCGTATGCGGCACGACACGATCGCCCTCAAGACGTCCCCAATCAATCTTGTCGAGATGCTCGGCGAATTGCTCGTACAGTACCGCGTTCCGCTGCAGGAAGCGGGCATGGAGAGCGGGATGAAAAGCGCCGAGACGACGATCATGGTTCAGGCGGACGCGGCCAAATTGGTGCGCGTCTTTGAGAACCTGATCTCCAACGCCATGACGTACGGCAAGGAGGGGAAACGCGTGGACGTCGTCGTGCGATCCGGGCAGGGCCAGTCGGTCGTTGCCGAGGTGGTGAACTACGGAGAAGCGATTCCGGCCGTGGATCTGCCTTATCTGTTCGAACGGTTCTACCGGGGCGACAAGTCGCGTACGCAATGGTCCGGCGGCTCGGGGCTTGGACTGGCGATCTCGAAAAGCATTATAGAGAAACACGGCGGGATGATTGATGTCGTGAGCAATTCCGAATATACTTCATTCCGGGTTACTTTACCCAAAATTTAAACAGGATTTAAGAATTTTTTATGATTCGCTTTCGGTCTCTTTAAGTTTGTCGGTCTATACTTCTATCTATAGACAAGTTCGAAGGGAGAACGATGACCGACATGAGATATGAAACGAGACGCAGGCGCGGCGGCGGAATATGGCAGATTGCAGTGATGGCCGCTATCGCTGCAGCCATATATATGGGTTATCAGAAATTGCAAGGCGGGGTTAGCGCGGATCAGCTGAATGTAAACGCCGCTTCGGCGATCCTGATCGACGCTACGACAGGAGAAGTGATGTATGCCAAAAACGCCGATACGCCGATGGCGCCCGCGAGCATGTCCAAGATGATGACGGAAATCCTCGTTCTGGACGGCATTCATGGAGGAACGCTCAAATGGCAGGATCCCGTCACGGCAAGCCTTTATGCAGCGCAGGTGCCCGGGGCGAGATTGGGGCTCAATCATGGCGACGTCACAACCGTTCGGGAGCTGTTCGACGCGATGACGATCTATTCGGCAAATGACGCCGCTGTCGCCCTCGCTGAGCATGTCGGAGGTTCGGAAACGGCGTTTGCGGAGCTGATGAACGATCGGGCCGCGCGAATCGGCTTGTCCGAAGAAGCTGTATTTGGCAACGCCTCCGGCCTTAGCCTATCCGATATTTCGCATTTGGAGGGGGCTGCGGCTGAGAGGGATACGCTGCTTACGGCACACGATACCGCAAAACTTGCAGGATATTTGATCGGCAAATATCCGGAGGTGCTTGAGGTGACAAGTCGCCGGAGCGTCAAGGTGCCGACGAAGGGACAGACATTCGCCGCAACGAATTGGATGCTGGAGGATCAGCCTTACGCTTATCCCGGCAATGACGGTCTAAAGACGGGTTATACGCCTGTCGCGGGTTATTGCTTTACAGGGACTGCGAAACGGGATGGCAAGAGGCTCATTTCCGTCGTTATGGGAGCCTCGAGCAAAGAGGAACGATTTACGGAAACGATTGCGTTGTACGATTTGGGCTTCGGTTCTTCGGGTAGAGGAATCCAGGCGGCTAGTGGGAGATAATGGTTGTAAGGTATTTGTCGATCCGAGTCTATCTTTTAAGAGAGGACTCGGATTTTTGTTATTTTGCAGAAAAACATGTTATGTATTCTAACATAAAATGATTTACTTCCTTCCGATTGCACACTATAATTAAGGTAATTTTAGGGTAAGAGGTGATAGCTCGCATGCAACTGACAGACAGGGAGAAGGAGAAACTATTAATATCGATTGCAGCGGATCTGGCCAGACGCCGGCTGAACCGCGGAGTCAAGCTGAATTACCCCGAAAGCGTAGCACTCATAACATCCGAGGTACTGGAAGGAGCGCGGGACGGCATGACGGTCGCGCAGCTTATGAATTACGGCACAAAGGTGCTGCGCAAGGAACAGGTGATGAACGGTATCGCGGAAATGCTTCACGAGGTGCAGGTGGAAGCGACGTTCCCGGATGGAACGAAGCTTGTTACGATTCACCATCCTATAACGGGATAGCCGGGCAGTGGTCGTTCGTTCATAGTAGGGACGGATTGTCGATAAGGGGGTTCGCTGTTGATACCAGGAGAATATAGAACGGCGGAAGGCGACATTGAGCTCAATGCAGGGCGCCGGAAGGCGTCGCTTATTGTCGTGAATAAGGGGGATCGGCCCGTGCAGGTGGGATCCCACTATCATTTTTTTGAATGCAACCGGGCATTGTCGTTTAATCGGGAGGAAGCTTTCGGTATGCGGCTCGATATAGCGGCTGGTACGGCTGTCCGGTTCGAACCGGGCGAAGAGAATCCGGTCGCGCTGGTAGAGCTGGGCGGAGCCAGGTTGTCGTATGGGTTGAACGGACTTAGCGACGGTCCCGCGATCGCAGGCGATATGCCCCGGGAAGTGAAGGAACGGCTTGCCGCATGGGAGGGGAAAAAGCCGTGAGCAGAATGAATCGCAAGAGCTACGCGGCCATGTTCGGCCCTACGACGGGCGATGCCGTTAGATTGGCTGACACAGAACTATGGGCAGTCGTCGAGCGAGACTATACCGTATACGGCGACGAGTGCAAGTTCGGCGGCGGCAAGGTCATTCGCGACGGAATGGGCCAGTCCAGCGGGGCGCTGCGTGATGAAGGCGTGTTGGATACGATTATTACGAATGCGCTCATTATTGATCATTGGGGTATCGTCAAGGCCGATATCGGCCTCAGGGACGGCATGATTGTCGGTATCGGCAAAGGGGGCAATCCCGATATTATGGATGGCGTGGATCCCGGCATGATTGTCGGGGCCAGCACGGAAGTCATCGCAGGCGAAGGCAAAATCATTACGGCCGGCGGGATAGACGCGCATATTCATTTTATATGTCCGCAGCAGATTGAGACGGCGCTTTCGTCGGGAGTGACGACGATGATCGGAGGCGGAACGGGACCCGCGACAGGGACGAATGCCACGACGGTGACGCCGGGCGCTTGGCACATGCGCCGCATGCTGGAGGCGGCGGAGGCGTTCCCGATGAACATCGGGTTCACGGGCAAAGGCAACGCTTCGATGCCTGGGCCTCTCGTGGAACAGATCGAAGCGGGCGCGATCGGTCTCAAGCTTCACGAGGACTGGGGAACGACGCCGGCGGCCATAGAAGCTTGCCTGCAGGCCGCGGACATGTACGATATCCAGGTTGCCATTCATACCGACACGCTGAACGAAGCCGGCTTCGTGGAAGATACGCTGGCTGCGATCGGCGGCAGAACGATTCATACGTATCATACCGAAGGCGCCGGCGGGGGGCATGCGCCCGATATTATCGTTGCCGCCGGTCATCCCAACGTCTTGCCTTCCTCGACCAATCCGACGCGGCCATTTACTATCAATACGATCGAAGAGCATCTGGACATGCTGATGGTATGCCATCATCTCGACAGCAGCATTCCCGAGGATGTAGCGTTCGCGGACTCCCGGATCCGGCCGGAGACGATCGCGGCCGAAGACATTCTGCACGACATGGGCGTCTTCAGCATGATCAGCTCCGACTCGCAGGCGATGGGGCGTGTGGGCGAGGTGGTCATCCGAACGTGGCAGACGGCTCACAAGATGAAGGAACAGCGCGGACCGCTAGCTCCGGATATCGAAGGCGCGGACAACTTCCGGATCAAACGTTATATCGCCAAATACACCATCAATCCAGCCATTACGCACGGCATCTCCCATCTTGTCGGCTCCGTCGAAGTCGGCAAGCTGGCGGATCTCGTCTTCTGGCAGCCGATGTTCTTCGGAGTGAAACCGGATCTGGTGCTCAAGGGCGGCTCGATCGCCTACGCGCAGATGGGGGATCCGAACGCGTCGATCCCGACGCCGCAGCCCGTATTCGGCAGGCCGATGTTCGCGGCCTTCGGCAAAGCGGTTCACGCCAGCTGCGTAACCTTCGTGTCGCAAGCCGCTTACGATCGTGGCATTGCCGGGGAGTTGGGACTCCAGAAGCGGGTGGAGCCGGTGAAAGGCTGCCGGTCCATCGGTAAGAAGGACATGATCCATAATGACGGAACGCCGGAACTTGCCGTGGATCCGGAGACGTATCGGGTTACGGTTGACGGCGAGCATGTGACGTGCGAGCCGGCGACGGTGCTGCCGATGGCTCAGCGATACTTCTTGTTCTAGAGCCGAAGGCTGCGGGAAGGGGAGTTATATGAACGATTCAACTCGTCTGATGGCGATGCAGCAGCTGCTGGATTCAGCACTTCCGATCGGCGGCTTCTCCCATTCCTTCGGTCTGGAGACGCTGGTGCAGAATGGACGGATCCGAACATCCGCCGAGCTGTTCGACTTCGCTTCCGCGATGCTTATGCAAAGCTGGGCAACGAGCGATGTTCTTCTTGTAAAAGCCGTTTATCGAGATGTCTCTGATGGTCAGTGGGATAGGCTCTGGGCTGCGGAGCGAAGGATTCATGCGCAGAGATTGTCCTCCGAGACGCGGAGCGGCATCGAGAAGATGGGGCGCCGGCTCCTGCAGCTTGGGGGAAAGCTGTTTCCCTCCTTCGATTGGACGCCGCTCCATGCGGCTGTGGCAGACGGCCGATGCTGCGGCAGTCATCCGCTCGTCTTCGGGTACGCCTGCTGCCGGCTGGATATTCGCTGCGATGCGGCGATGAGCGGTTTCCTGTACACGAGCATCGTTCATTGCGTCAATAGCGCGCTCAGACTGATGTCGATCGGGCAGACGGAGGGGCAAGTGCTAATCGCGCGCCTGACGCCATTAATCGAAGACGCGCTCGATCTTGCACAAGGTCTCGAACCGGAGGATGCCTACAATAATATGCCTATGGCAGAGCTCGGCATGATGGGACACGAGCGTCTCTACTCCAGATTGTTTATGTCTTGACGGCGGCATTATGTCGGAACGCGAACGTATGCAAGCAACTTTAACCAAGGGGGAATCTGCAATGTGCCAGGGACAAGGACATACGCATGCGCATGGAGGGTGGGAAAGTCCGGAGATCGAACCGGGGAGGCCGATTCGGATCGGAATCGGCGGACCGGTAGGCTCCGGCAAGACGGCGCTGGTGGAAAGACTGACAAGAGAGCTTCACGAGAAATATAGCGTTGCGGTCATTACGAACGATATTTATACCAAGGAAGACGCGCGTATTCTGTTCCACAATGGCGTACTTCCCGAGGACCGGATTATCGGCGTGGAGACGGGCGGCTGTCCGCATACGGCCATTCGCGAGGACGCCTCGATGAATTTCGAAGCGATCGAAGAGCTCGCGCGCAGATTTGATCCGCTGGAGCTGATCTTTATCGAGAGCGGCGGCGACAATTTGGCGGCGGCATTTAGCCCCGAGCTTGTGGACCGGTTCATCTATATTATCGACGTAGCCCAAGGGGAGAAGATTCCGCGCAAAGGCGGTCCCGGCATTATGCGCTCCGATCTGCTGATTATTAACAAAATCGATCTTGCGCCGTATGTCGGGGCAAGCCTCAAAGTGATGGAAGAGGATTCCTTGCGCATGCGCGGCGATCGGCCGTTCGTGTTTTCCAACCTTAGGGGAGAAGACGGATTGAACGAAATCGTTGCATGGCTGGAGCACGAGATCGCCCATGCCCGCGGCCATGATCATTCGCATATCATTCGCATCGACTCCCTCTCTTCCTCCCATTCGCATGGCTGATGCGGCGAAACCTCAAGAGGCGGGGCAACGTTCCGTATTGCGAGCCACCTTCAGGCATAACGGCGCCGGTACGGAGCTGCTAGAGAAGTACCATACGGCGCCGGTCAAAATCGCAAAAGCTTTCCCCGTCCAGAACCAGCTGGCGGTGATCGTCATGGACGTGTCTCCAGGCATGCTGGAGGGAGATGTCTACGAGATGGAGTGGACCGCGGGCTCCCGGACGCACACAATGATAACGAATCAGTCCTTCATGAAGATCCATCCTTGCTACGGAGGCGGCACCGCTTCGCTTACGCAGACCTTTGACCTGGAAGCGGGAGCCGTCATGGAAAACATGCCGGAGCCCGTCATGCTGTACAAGGAGGCGTCATTGCTGAGCGATACAACGATTCGGCTATCCGCCGGCTCCGTCTGGATGGGAGCCGATGTGCTTTGTCCCGGCCGCGGGCTGCGGGGGGAACGTTTCGTCTATCGCGACTACGATAATCGATTGTCTGTCTATCTGGGCGAGGAGTTGATCTTTGCCCAGCGACAATGGATCAACCCTGCGCGGCAGCGGCTGCAAGCGAAGGGGAGCTGGGAGAATGCGACGCATTTGGCGTATTTTTACGTATTCTCGGATGAGGTTGGGGGCGAGCTTGTCAATAAGCTTCAAGCAACCATCGACGGATACGAATCCCCCGCAGCTCATAACGTGACTGCTGCAGCATCCTTGACCTACAAGCATGGCGCTGTCGTGTCCGCCTGCTCTACGGCAGCTTGGCCGCTGCAGGAGCTGATGCGCCTGCTGTGGGACACGACCCGGGACGCTCTCTTCGGGATGCCTCCGCTCAGGCTGCTGCAAGGTTAAAGGAACTCGACTTGCTTTTGTCGTCGAATCCGAAAAAATTCGCAGTTGCATAATGGGATGATAAAAGTTATTATGGAGTCATTAAGTCCGCGATACAAAAAACGGCATCAACCTTCCTTGTAATAAGGTTGATGTATCGTTTTTGGTCAATTAACGGATATTAAAGCTCTGCAATAGATCTTATGAGGAGGAGAAACGAATGTATTATGATGTTGCGATTATCGGAGGAGGACCTGCGGGGCTTAACGCCGCTCTGGTGTTGGGCAGAGCCAGAAGGAACGTCGCGCTTATCGACAACGACAAACCAAGGAACGCCGTGACTCATTCTTCCCACGGCTTTATTACCAGAGACGGCATCAAGCCTGCAGAGTTCAGGCGGATTGCTTACGAAGAGGTGCTCCGTTACCCATCGGTTCAACATTGGAAGGACGAAGCGGTCGATATTAAAAGAACGACGGATGGTTTCGACGTTCGTACGGTTACGGGCGAAACCTTGCAGGCGCGCAGAATCATACTTGCGTTGGGACTTAGAGAGGAGCTTCCCGCGATCGAAGGGGTAAAGGAGTTGTATGGAAAAAGCTTGTTCGTATGTCCGTTCTGCGACGGCTGGGAGCTGAGAGATACTCCGCTTGTCCTACTGTCGGATCTGCCCGCAGCGTTCCATGCGGCCAAGCTGCTGCTGAATTGGAGCAAGGATATCGTTGTCTGCACGAACGGGGGCGACAATCTGTCGGAGGAGCAGCGTCGCGTTCTCGTTTCTCGGGGCATCCGGATCGTGGACACGCCGGTAAGCCGTTTGGAAGGGCATGAAGGTAAGCTGGAGCGTGTTTATTTCGCCGACGGCACGTTTGTCGAGAGGAGCGGCGGCTTTATCGGTCCGGCCCAACTGCCCAATGCGCGGTTCGAGGAGGCGTTAGGCTACGAGATGAATTCGGCGGGAGCCATTCGGACAGACGAGATGGGAAGGACGGCTGCTCCAGGCGTATATGCGGCCGGCGATTCAGCCTACGTTATGCCTTCTCAATTGATTTTGGCCGCAGCTTCGGGGAGCAAGGCTGCCATGGCCGTCATGTCGGATTGGCTGGAAGAAGAATGGCGGGAAGCGTAATCGCGTCGGCTGATCTTAACACTGCGCCAATTCCGCAGAGACATGATCGTTTTTCGACATTCGACACTCCCTTGGAATAATTGCCCGCGAAAACGTTGACGCTATAGGGAGGCCAGTCTATACTGATTTCAAGATGAATACAGGTATAGATCCGGATGGGAGTGGCGTTCGTTGAACGAAAGCAATGGAAGACGTTATGCTCTGATGAAGGAGCTGGACGATATATTCCGCGAGGTGCGGAAGCTCATTATCGCGGAATGGAATCGGCACAACGTGCATGGGCTTAATATGACGCATGGCCGGATGCTCATTATTTTGTCCGAGACGGGAGCGATTCGTTCTTCCGAGCTTGCCGAGAGACTATCCATCACCAACGGAGGCGTGACGGGAATCGCGGACAGACTCATCGATCTCGGGTTCGTAAAGCGCGAACGGAGTGAGCGGGACAGGCGTGCAGTGCAGCTTATGCTGACCGAGCAAGGCAAGGCGGTCGTCGGCGAGATGATGAAAACTCGGGAGCGGGTTATGATGAAGTTGTTCCATAATTTGAGCGAAGAGTCGATGACCGCGGGCATCGAACTGTTTCGACAGATGAGCGTGAACATGGCGGAAGCGCAAGAGTAAGTGGACGCCGAATGTTATCAAATTTAAGTCGGGCAAAATCAAAGCATTTAAACGGTTAGCGCAATAGTACAGGAATGATCGTTTACGTAACCGGCTGCCACTCGCAGCTGGTTTGCTTGTTGTATAGGAAATTATGCGACTCCCAGACTTGTGAACATAAGATTAAAGAATCTAACAGACACCAGCGACGCTATTTGTCCGATTTTTACCTCAAACAAAATCTAACAGACAGGAAAGACGCTATTCGGTCGAAATGGAGCTAATTTGCGCTATGATGATGCCAATAATGTCGTCTATGTCCGTTAGCGAGCGGAAGCTCGGGGTGATTACCCTCTAGGAGTGTGAGTAGAAGATGAATAACAAAGCGGAAAGACTGAAGAAGGTATCCCCCAAGCTGCCTCAGGCGCCTGCGGAAATCGCCCATCGCGTGCCGCCGGGCCAGACGGTGACGGAACGGTTCCCAATCCTGCACGAAGGAGACGTGCCGGAATACGATCTTGCGTCCTGGAAGCTTCGCGTGTTCGGCGAAGTGAAACAGGAGAAGACGTTCTCCTTCGACGAACTCCTCGCTTTGCCGCAGACCAAAGTGCATTGCGACATCCATTGCGTCACACGTTGGTCGAAGCTGGATACGGACTGGGAAGGGATCAAGTTCTCCGAATTGCTGCCGCTGCTGGGAGCGAAGCCGGAAGCCCGCTACGTCATGATCCATGCGGACGAAGATTACGAGACGAATATTCCGCTTGCGGATCTGCTTCGCGAAGACGTTATTCTGGCGCATCGCTTCGACGGCGAGCCGCTGACGGACAAACATGGCTGGCCGATGCGGCTCGTCGTACCTCATCTCTACTTCTGGAAAAGCGCCAAGTGGATTACCGGCATCGAATTTATGAAGGAAGACCGTCCCGGCTTCTGGGAGCAGAACGGCTTCCATAATTATGCCGATCCCTTTAAGGAGGAGCGGTTCTCCAGCGAAGAATTTCACATGCCAGAGGATGAATGGCTGAAGGAGGAGTTTGATTAATATGTATTTGCCGATGTACGAGGCGGTGCAAGCTTTATGAGCAATGATCCGGCGCCAAGCTTCGGCCTGTTCAAGCGCGAATGGATGAACAGCGAGCTGCATCCGCTAGTTTATGCGTACTACTACAAGCAATGGTCGGACTACTCGATGGATTATCATACGCATGACTCCATCGAGATCATGTACGTCATTACTGGCGAGTGCCGAATCGAGACGGATTCGGCGCCCGCGTATTCTTCATCTTCCCACGCGCTTAGAAGAAGCGACTTCATCGTATTGGATGCCAACGTTCCTCACCGACTCATCGTGGACGATCGCGGGCCGTGCCGGATGCTCAACATCGAGTTTACGATGCAGGAGAAAGCTACAAGTCTGCCATCGCTTCGAGCGCTGGCTAACGAGGATCCTCTCGTGGCGGAGCTGACGGAAGAGAAGTCGCCGGTGCTCGTGCTGCGGGACAATGACGAGCTGTATCCGCTGCTCAAAAGTCTTGTGCTGGAGTTGGATGCCGGCGAGCGGAGGCGGGAGATGCGGACGGGGCTGCTGTTCGCTCAGTTGTTCGTAACCTTGGCCCACATTCGCAAGGAATCGCTTAAGGTCGAAGAAAATCCGATCCATCATTATGTGAAAGCGGCCGTTCATTTCATTCATCATAATTACGATCGCGATATACAAGTAAAAGACATCGCCGCTTCCGTCAATCTGCATCCCGGATACTTGCACCGCATTTTTCGGGAAGGCACGGGCGAGACGGTGACCGCTTACCTCAATGAAGTCCGAATGGCCAAAGCGAAAATGCTTCTGGGTCAGACGGATATTCCCGTCGCCGATATTTGCGATTATGTCGGGGTGGGGAGCCGGCCATACTTCCATGCCATGTTCAAAAAACATACCGGCATGACGCCGATCGCTTATCGGAATTCCTTGCAAACCCATAAGTATTCCATCGAATAAGTGACGATTTCTAACACCTCTTCCGCGAGCTCGTCAGGATATTGATAACGGTTTCTTCTTTGTGTTGCTACAATAGGGATGAGAAACACATACCCAGTTGTCAACCATTAGAGAAGGAGTTGATTTTATGTCTTCTTTCAAAATTACATTCATCGGTGCGGGTTCGATCGGATTTACGAGAGGGTTGTTGCGCGACCTGCTGTCGGTGCCGGAGTTCGCGAATACGGAAGTAGCGTTTACGGACATTAACGAACATAACTTGCGCATGGTGACGGAATTATGCCAGCGCGATATCGACGAAAACGGTCTGTCCATCCGAATTCAGGCGACCACGGATCGCCGGGAAGCGCTGCAAGGAGCCAAATACGTGATCTGTACGATTCGCGCCGGCGGTTTGGAGGCATTCGCGACGGATATCGATATCCCGCTAAAGTATGGCGTCGATCAATGTGTCGGAGATACGTTAAGCGCGGGAGGCATCATGTACGGTCAACGCGGCATTGCCGCGATGATGGACATCTGCCGTGATATTCGGGAATGCGCGTCAGAGGACGTACTTCTGCTCAATTACGCCAACCCTATGGCGATGCTGACTTGGGCATGCAACAAGTACGGCGGCGTTCGCACGATCGGCCTGTGCCACGGCGTGCAGGGCGGACACTGGCAAATCGCGACGGCTTTCGGGCTCCAGAAGAAGGAAGTGGATATTATCTGCGCCGGCATTAACCATCAGACCTGGTACATCTCCATCAAGCACAAGGGGGAGGACTTGACCGGCAGGCTGCTGGAAGCATTCGAGAACCACGAGGATTTCAGCCGAACGGAAAAGGTGCGTATCGACATGCTGCGCCGCTTCGGGTACTACAGTACGGAATCCAATGGACATCTAAGCGAGTACGTGCCATGGTATCGGAAACGTCCGGAGGAGATCGGAGATTGGATCGACCTCGGTTCGTGGATCAACGGGGAGACCGGCGGTTACTTGCGAGTAAGCACGGAAGGACGCAACTGGTTCGAGACGGACTTCCCGAACTGGATGAAGGAGCCCGCGTACGAGTACAAAGGCGAGAAACGCGGCGAGGAGCACGGCAGCTACATCATCGAAAGCCTGGAGACGGGGCGGGTGTATCGAGGCCACTTCAACGTCGTCAACAACGGCGTCATCTCCAATCTGCCGGATGACGCCATTATCGAGGCGCCGGGTTACGTGGATCGCAACGGCATCTCCATGCCGCATGTCGGCGAGCTGCCGCTAGGCCCTGCAGCGGTTTGCAACGTAAGCATCTCCGTGCAGCGATTAGCTGTGGAGGCGGCGGTGAGCGGCGACGATCAATTGCTGCGCCAGGCGTTTATGATGGACCCTCTGGTAGGAGCGGTATGCAACCCCAAGGAAATCTGGCAGATGGTCGACGAGATGCTGGTGGCGGGAGAACAGTGGCTGCCGCAATACGGCGATGCCATCCATGCGGCACGAGAGCGGCTGGAGAAGGGACCGCTGCTGCCTACCCGTGATTACAAGGGAGCTGCCCGTCTGAAGGTCAAGACAGTGGAGGAGATGCAGCAGGATCGGGAATCCGCCAATCGCAATGCGGGCGAGTCGGACAAAGGCAAAGATCGGGAAAAGACGGCAACGTCTTCGAATGGCTGATAGATATAATGCCGCTTACATTGCGGCTGCATGAACGCTAAGAGAAAGACCCGGATACGGCATCCGGGTCTTTGCTGCGCCGCCAAAGGACGGCGACAGCCGTTTCGCCTTGGTTGTTATGCATGGCGAATTAAGCTTCGCGAGGCGCGTATTTCAGCTCGATCGGCACAAGTTTGGCGTTTGGGGGACTCCACTTGGGAGGGCCGTATTTTCTCATATATCCGAGCACGTTCAGCGAATCCATTGCCGGCTGTTCTTCATGCATTGTCCGGAACAGCTCCCAGCAAGCGATGACGTCGTTTAAAGCGCGATGGCCGCCGATCAGCGGAATGCCGTAGCGGTCGCACATATCCTTAAGGGTATGCGGGTATACATGTCTTGCTCTGCTGATGGTCAACGTATCGATAAAATCGTTCCGGAACGACCTTCCCGCGATTCTCATCAAGGAATGATGAAGAAAGCTGAGGTCGAACTGGGCGTTATGGGCGATAAGAATATGATCGCCAAGCATCCGGTTCAGGATGCGGAACGCGGTATCCTCGTCCATGCCGCATGCCGTCATGTCGTCCGTAATGCCGGTAAGCTCCGTAATTTTGGGAGACAGCTTGCCGTCGTACTGCACCAGCGTGCTAAACTCTCCAGCGACGACTCCGTTTACGACACGGATCGCCGCCATCTCGATGACGCGGTCGTTTTTGGGGTCGAGCCCGCTCGTCTCGAAGTCGAATACCGTAAAGCTAAGTTGTTGTATTGCTTTTATTGGAATCACCGCCTTCTCGGTACTGAGAACCGAACTTTTTGAACACGTACTTTATGTATTCTACATCAGGCAGGAATTCCCTCCCTCAGGAGCGGATTCCTGCAAGGGAAGCTTTGTGGCGAGCGTAGAATCAGAGTTAGGCGGAATTCTGTTTTTGGATAGAATTGGACTTCCCATCCCGACCCGATATGATAAACTAATCGTATTGGCAACAACAACGGAGATACGTGTTGAGCGACGAGGGGGAACGTCAGATGGCATTGCGGCATTTGTGGCATACGTTGAAAGACATGGCGAAGGGAGAGGGCATACCGCCGGAGAGAAGGCTTGGCAAGGATGCCGTAACCGCTCTGCTGATTCATAGCTGCTTTCAGTTCGGGGCTTCTATGTCGGGTTTATTTTTGAACTTGTATCTGTGGCGGTTGACCCAGGATCTCAAAGTTAATGCGCTGTACAACCTCATTGTGTTCGCGATTACCCCCATTGCTTTTGCGGCGGGCGGCTTGATCGCGAAAAAACGCGATCGGATGGTGACGTATCGAGTCGGCATCGTGATGATCGCGTTGTTTTATTTGATGGTTATTCTGGCGCAGGAGCAAGTCCCGCAATATTACGTCTGGTTCGCATTGTTCAACGGGATCGCTTCGGGTTTCTATTGGACGGGTTATCTCGTTCTTCAATACGATGTGTCGACGGAGGCGAACCGGATTCGGTTTTTGGCGATGAACATGGTCATGTTCAATGGCGCGGGGCTGCTGGGACCGGCGCTTGCGGGATTCGTCATTCAGCGGAACGACGGACTGCAAGGGTATATAACGATCTTTACGATCGCATTTGTCATGTTCGTCATAGCCGCCGTTGTCAGCTTTCGAATCCCCATGGTGGAAACCCATCACAAGGTTTATTATCTAAAATTAATGGGGCTCGTCATGCACCGTAACCGACGCTGGCTGAAGGCGCTGTACAGCTTCTTTATACTGGGCCTGTTCCAGGGGCTGATGCTGTTCTTGCCCAATATTATGTTGTTCCAGGCGGTGGGACGGGAGGACTGGGTCGGATATCTCGGGGTTTTCTTCTCCTCGCTGACTGTCGCTACGGGGTATGTTATCTCGCGCAAGGCGCAGAAGGAGAACGTCAGACAATACGTATTCCTGTCCACGACAGGCGTAGTGGCAGGTTCCGGGCTGCTCCTCTTCGGCGTGGAATTGTGGTCCGTCGTCCTGTTTATGATCCTGTTCTCGATCTGCAATCCGCTTGCTATCAATACGCTAACTTCTTATTACTACAGGCTGATCGGCACGCTTCCGCTCAAAGGACAGCTGCGAATCGAATCCGTCGTTATGCGGGAGTTGTTCCTGAATGTAGGCAGGGTGCTGTCGATCGCGCTGCTGGTGCTGTGGGCCACCGATCTGGAGTCTGCGATTATGCCCGTCATCTTGTTCATCATGGCCGTCCTGCAATATATATTGGTGTTCCTAATCAGGGAAAAAGGGCAGGACATGGAGAAAACGGAGCAATAAAGGAAATTAATCGCGCTTCCGGTATTGGCTCGGAGTAAGACCGGTCAGCCGCTTGAACACCGCGTTAAAGGAATGAATGTCCTTGTAGCCGACAGCTTCGGCAATATGCTGAATCTTGTCGGACGTTCGCAGCAAAAGCTCCGAGCTTCGGCGAACCCGGACGGACTGCCAATATTTGAACCAGCTTTGGCCGGTGTGTTGGTGGAATAACCGCTGCAAGTGTCGCTCGCTGAAGCCGCTTAAGTGAGCGAGATGCGATAAAGTCAGCTCCTGCTCGCAATTATTGCGAAGATAATGCAGAAGATCCTGGAAAGCCGCTTCCTTGGGCAGCGACTGGTCCGTATTCTCGCTCTCCCTCATGGAACGGTGCAGCTCGACCATGAGCTGGAATAGCAGCGCATGCAGCATATCTTCACAGCCTGGCGCACGTGTCGAATACTGCTCGAACATAGACTGGAACAGGCGCTCGAAGCGGTCGTTCCGATCCCGGACGCTGTAATTGCTTAGGAGGCCATCTCTCATTCGCCACAGGAAATCGACTGTCGGCTTCTCCGAGGCAAATGCGATAAGCTTGGGCAACAAGTTGGGGGAGAAAAGGCAATTGATGACAACCAGCTTCTGTCCCGAGGTGGATTTTGGACGGAAGACATGGGAGATGCCGATGGGCAAGTAAAACAGCTCCCCCTTGCGGACCTTCTGCACCGATTCTCCGATATGGTGGAAGCCTTCGCCCTCCACGATATACGCGATTTCGAGAAAATCATGATCATGGAACGGACCAACAAAGTTTTCGTCGTTCCGATTTACATAAATCAGCTCGTCTTGCTTAAAGAAGTAGTTGCCCCGTAACGTTTCTGTCGTTTTTTTCATGAAAACTCCCTCCAACTTCCTGCAAAAAAATGTCCGTTTTACCCATGCATTATGTCCATTATACCTATAATCGAATGTAATTGCTCTCTTATAATAAGAACTATATTACGCGCAGCTCTTAGGAGCCGTTATTATAGGAGGGTTAACGATGATCCAAGTTACAAGTGTCCAATGCGAATACCAGCACAATCCGATCGGCATCGGGGAGAGGCAGCCTCTGCTCAGTTGGAAGCTGGAAGCGACTTCTGGCCAACGCAAAGTCAATCAATCAGCTTACGAGCTCGAAGTCGCATCGGATGCGGGCTTCCACGACATTCTGTGGCAATCCGGCATCATTTACACGGAGCAATCGACCTTCGTCGAAGCGGCAGGTCTAATCTCCGAATCGTGCAAACGTTATTATTGGCGCGTTCGCGTATGGGATGGGGACGGAGTCGTATCGGACTGGTCTCCTGCCGCATTTTGGGAGACGGGCAAGCTTAAGGGAGAGGCGTGGTCGGGCCAGTGGATATCGGCGCCTTTGGCGCAATTGCCAGCGGATGCCGAGCAAGTACCGCTGCTTCGCAAAACATTTACCCTGCGCGGTCAGGTTAAGCAAGCTCGAATCTATGCAACTGCGCTGGGCCTGTACGAACTGGAGCTGAACGGAAAGCGGGTTGGCGATACGTATTTCGCGCCGGGCTGGACGAGCTACAACAATGTGCTGCAGACGCAGACGTACGACGTAACGGATCATTTGACGGCTGGCAACAATGCCATTGGCGCTTGGCTCGGCAACGGTTGGTATAAAGGGAATCTGGCTTGGAGTCATCAGAAGGCGATTTATGGCAATCGGTTGGCGCTTCTAGCGGAGCTTCACGTCCAGTATGAGGATGGCGGCGAAGAGGTTATTGCCACGGATGGAAGCTGGACTTCGGCCCCGGGCCCGATCCGGATGTCGGAAATCTATCATGGGGAAACCTACGATGCTTCGCTGGAACACCCCGGCTGGAGCACGACTGCATTTTCCGAATCGTCCGCTTGGCAGTCTGTTGAGGCGATTTCGCAAACCTACGAAGTGCTGACGCCGCAGATTAACGTGCCGGTACGGAAAAAGGAGACGCTGAAGCCCGTAGAATGGCTGACGACGCCGAGGGGCGAGACCGTTATCGATTTCGGCCAAAACATGGTCGGATGGGTGAAATTCAGCGTACGGGGAACGGCGGGTGACGAGGTATCTTTGAAACATGCCGAAGTGCTTGATGCCGAAGGTAATTTCTATACAGACAATCTGCGATCGGCGAAGCAAAATATCCGTTATACGTTGAAGGGTGAAAGCATCGAAACGTTCGAGCCGAGATTTACGTTCCAGGGATTCCGTTTTGTCAAGCTGGAAGGGGCGGTGTCAGCGTTCGAGCGGGATGCGTTCGAAGCTGTCGTTATCCATTCGGACATGGAGGAGACAGGGAAGTTCTCTTGCTCGAATCCGCTAATTAACCAGCTTCAGAGCAATATTCGTTGGGGGCTGAAGGGGAACTTCGTCGATGTGCCGACGGATTGTCCGCAGCGCGACGAACGTCTGGGCTGGACGGGAGATGCCCAAATGTTTATAGGAACGGCCGTCTACTTGAACAATGTGGCGCCATTTTTCGCGAAGTGGTTAGGCGATCTCGCAGCGGATCAACGAAGCGACGGAGCAGTTCCGTTCGTCGTGCCGCATGTGCTGGCCGACGACTCTTACGGATCGGCGGCATGGGGCGATGCGGCCGTCATTATTCCGTGGACGTTGTATGCCAGCTATGGCGACAAACGTATTTTGGAGCGGCAATATGACAGCATGAAGGGCTGGGTATCGTACGTCGAGGCGCAGGGAGATAATCCTTACCTGTGGAATACGGGCTTCCACTTCGGCGATTGGCTGGGGCTCGACGCCAAGTCCGGCGATTATATCGGAGCGACGGATCGCGATATCATCGCATCGGCCTTCTACGCTTATTCCGTTAAGCTTGTACGGAAGTCGGCGGAGGTGCTTGGCCGGGAAGAGGATGCGGCGCACTATGCGGAGCTGGAGCGTCAAGTCGCGGATGCGTTCCGCAAGGAATTCGTGACGCCGGGCGGACGTCTCTCTTCGTCGACGCAGACGGGACATGTGCTGGCGCTTATGTTCGAGCTGCTCGACGAACCTTCCGAGCGTCGTTCGGCGCTGCGATTGAAGGAACTGCTGGAAGCCAGCAAACATCATCTGACGACGGGTTTCGTAGGCACGCCTTATATCAGCCACGTGCTAAGCAAACATGGCATGCTGGACGAGGCGTATACGCTGCTGCTGCAACAGGACTACCCGTCCTGGCTCTATCCCGTAACAAAAGGAGCAACGACGATCTGGGAGCATTGGGACGGCATCAAGGAGGATGGCAGCTTCTGGAGCGCGGATATGAACTCGTTCAATCACTATGCCTACGGCGCCGTGGGAGACTGGCTCTACCGCACGGTCGCGGGAATACAGCCCGAGGAGTCCGCGCCAGGATACAAGCGCTTCGTCGTCGCGCCGCAGCCGGGAGGCGGACTGACATTCGCCGAGGGCGAGCTGGAGACGATGTACGGCAGAATCCGCTCGGCTTGGAAGCTCGGCGATAACGGCGTCATCGAGCTGGAGGTTACCGTGCCGCCGAATACGAGCGCGGAGATCCGGCTGCCGGGAGCGGCCGGCTCCGACGTCGTCGCGGAGAGCGGACAGCCGCTGGAAAGCTCGGCAGGTTTAACGCTGCTGAAGTCTGGTGATGGCGTAATCGTGGAGGCAGGCTCCGGCACGTACAAGTTTGCGTACGACTTCAACGGCCAGCCGGCTGTTGCGATTAGCTAAGAGTTCAACTTGGCATGAATACCGTGAGCGTAGGAAAGATAGCGAAGATAGAGAAAACAACCGTATAAACCCAAACGTACAACAGCTTCTTCGGATTATGACCGGAGGAGCTGTTTCTTTATAATGCGACATACCAGACTGTGGGTAATAAGCTTCAGCTGTAATGGGAAAGCGCCCATAGGCGTTAGTAACGCTTATGGCTCCAAAAAGTAGGTGAACGAGCAGCTGTAGGCGTTAAAAACGCCGATGGAGCGTAAAGTAACTCAGATTAGTGTCTATAGGCGTTAGTAACGCTTATGGCTTCGAAAAGTAGGCGATCGAGCAACTGTAGGCGTTAAAAAAAGCGTTGCCAAGAGCAGCCGATTGTGCTTGCTGTTAGTAAAAGGGGGGTATAGACAAAGATTTTTTTGGATGGCGCGTAATGAATTCCGAAAAATGGGGATAGTAAGCAAGGAAATAAAAACCCCTATTTAGAGAGGCTGTGTGCGATCCAGTGAAAAATCAAGTCAGAGATGCTTCAGGAAAAAAAAGAAGGCAACACCCTGCAATTCGTGCAGCTAAATATGTAAGTGTGGCTGTTATTACGTTAGCGCTTATGTTCAGTCTGCCACAAACGACTCAGGCAGTTGGCAAAAAGGCGAAGGGTCCCGACGTATACGTCATTCAAGGCATGCTGAAGTCGATCGGCAGCTACGCAGGACCAATTGATGGTTATTACGGACCTCAAACCGTAAAAGGCGTAAAGTATTATCAAAAAATGCACGGATTGCAGGTAACAGGCTCAGTGGATGCAAAAACGTTACAATCGATTACCTATTCCTATTCCGCTGCTAAAGCTGGCACGAAAGCGCAAGCCAAATGGAAAGGAAAAGCAAGTGGCAAAGGTGCAGGCGGCGGAGCTGGTGGTGCAGGCGGCGGTGCAGGCGGCGGAGCAGGTGGCGCAGGCGGCGGAGCAGGTGGCGCAGGCGGCGGTGCAGGCGGTGCAGGCGGCGGAGCAGGTGGCGCAGGCGGCGGTGCAGGCGGTGCAGGCGGCGGAGCTGGTGGTGCAGGCGGCGGTGCAGGCGGCGCAGGCAGCGGTGCAGGTGGCGTAGGCGGCGGAGCTGGTGGCGCAGGCGGCGGAGCAGGTGGCGCAGGCGGCGGTGCAGGCGCAGGCGGTGGTGCAGGAACCGGTATCGAAGGAGGTGCCGGCGGCACAGGAACAGGCGGCGGCAAAGGCAACATCGGCGGCGGAACTGGCGGCACAGGAACAGGCGGCGGCAAAGGCAACATCGGCGGCGGCACTGGCGGTACAGGAACAGGCGGCGGCAAAAGCAACATCGGCGGTGGTACTGGCGGCGAGAAAGGCAACATCGGTGGCGGTAAAGGCAACATCGGCGGAGGTACTGGCGGCGAGAAAGGCAACATCGGTGGCGGCAAAGGCAACATGGGCGGCGGCACTGGCGGAGCCGGAACAGGCGGCGGCAAAGGCAACATGGGCGGCGGTACTGGCGGAGCCGGAACAGGCGGCGGCAAAGGCAACATGGGCGGCGGCACTGGCGGAGCCGGAACAGGCGGCGGCAAAGGCAACATGGGCGGCGGTACTGGCGGAGCCGGAACAGGCGGCGGCAAAGGCAACATGGGCGGCGGTACTGGCGGAGCCGGAACAGGCGGCGGCAAAGGCAACATGGGCGGCGTGGACAGCAAGTCCAAAAGCCAGCAATAACGCGGCTCCGCGCTAAGCGGAAAGGAAGGACCTGACGATTGGCGTCAGGTCCTTCTCTGGTTCCATTGGGGGATACGACTGACGCATGAGAGCTATTCGACTAAGGCAGGTGGTTGACGGAACTAAAAAAGGGTAAACTAGCAGTAGAAGATTCTAGCAATTATAACAAAGTTGGTGATGGGAGCATGCGTAAGAACAACATCAAATCCCAAGCGAATGCATTGCTTGCTCTATCGGCGGCAGGCATATTGGCCACGTTCCCGTTCCAGCATACGTTCGGCGGAGGGTTGCTGTTCGCGGCTTTCAGCGCGGCGACAATCGGCGGGTTGGCGGATTCGTTTGCGATCAGCGCCTTGTTCGGCAATCCGCTGCGAGTAGCGTGGCCGTCGTGGATGGGTACGCGTATTATCGCAAAAAATCGGGAGCGGCTTATTGGCGAATTATCGGATATGGTAGAGAAAGAACTGCTTACCGTCGACGCCATCAAAGAAACGTTGGAGGAGTTGAACTTGGCCGATGTCGTCGTTCGTTATTTGCATGAACACGGCGGGGAAGAGAATGCGAAGGAGCTTGCCGTCAAGCTGGTCGCTGACTTGCTGGGCAAGGTGGATGCCGAACAGCTTGCGCTAGGTATCGAAGCGTTTACCAAGGAACGGGCGGGTACGATCCAGATTGCCGATCTTATTGCGGATGTAGCAGAGTGGAGCGTAAAGAACGGATACGATGATCGAATCATCACGTTCGGCGCCGAGCAATTGGCCAGATTGGCGGGTACGCCGCAATTTGGCGAGCTGATCGAGAAGTTTGCTGCCGCTGCCATCAAATCCTACGAAGGAGAGAAGTTCAGAAGACGTCTGGTCGACTTTACGGCCGGCATGAACGCGCATGCCATCAGTTCCAAGGTTCAAGCCTGGATCGTTCAATTTCTCTCGGAGCTCGGTCAAGCCGATCATCCGCAAAGAGTGGTGCTGCGCGGTAAAATGATCGATCTCGTAAAAAGGCTTCGCGAAGACGAGGCATTACGGCAGAAGGTCGAGGCTGGCAAACATCAGCTGCTGCAAGCCGCCAACGGAAAGCTGAAGCTGGACGAATTTCTGGCAGTCCGCTTGGAGAGAATTCGAGAGAAGCTTACCGAAGCGCAAGGTATGTCTAACGACGATTCTGTCTCACAGCCGCTTATGTGGCTGCGCGCGCAATTGAATAAAGGGATGGACCGGTTGGCGTCGGATGGAAGCCTTCAAACCTCTCTCGACGTTATGATGAAACGTGGATTGTTGTCCTGGATTACGCAGAAGCATGCCATGATCGGCTTGCTCGTAAGAGAGAAGCTCGGCGCATTCTCGGAGAAGGATCTGATCGAGCTCGTCCAAGATAAGGCGGGCAAGGACCTCCAGTATATCCGGTTAAACGGGATGCTCGTGGGGTCGTTCGTCGGAATCGTGCTTTATTGCGCAACCTTCTGGATAGGGGGTGGCGGTTCATGACGATGAAACAAAAGGCAAATGCCAGCCTGCTGTTGCTTGCCTTGCTGTTTATCGGCGCGGCGATCGGTCATTACTATTATCCCGCTGCCTGGTGGTCACGGCTTTTGCTCTATACGGCCGAAGCCGGCCTTGTCGGAGCGCTGGCGGATTTGTTTGCGATAACGGTATTGTTCCGCCATCCGTTCGGCTGGAGCTGGATACCTCATACGGCGATTATCCCAAGGAACCGCGACAAACTGGTGGACGGCGTCGCTTATATGGTCGAAGAGCAATTGCTCAACAAGGAGCTCATCCGTGACAAAATCAAACAGTTCCGAATTGTGGAAGCGCTGATCTCGTGGGCGGACAGTCGCCCGGATGGCAAACGGATATCCGATTTGGGCTGGACGTTGGCAAGCAACCTGATTAAGAGGATGGATACGTCCGCTACATCTCAAACTTTGGATCATCATACGAGGAATGCGCTGCGGGGAGTCAATCTGTCATCGTATGCCGGCAAAGGGCTGAAATGGATTCTTCGGAGCGGAAACGTTCAGAGCTGGCTAGGGTACATTGTCGATTATGCTGCAAAGCTGACAGCAGGCGATGCAGTCAAAGAAGCTATACGCGAGATGCTGTCCCGGGAGAAAAACAAGTTCGTGAACGAAGGCGGTTCTATCGCAAGATGGTTCAAACAAAAAATCGTCGAGTTCGCGGAATCCGCGGACGCGCTTAATCTTGACGATGCGGCCCAGACACTCCATCGCGATCTGCTCACGTTTATGGAAGAGCTGAAACGTCCGGACCATGAAATGCGCGTCTTGCTGGAGACGCAGCTCCATGTATTGGCGGATAAGTTGTCCGACAGCAAGGACATTGCCGCGTCTATCGAAACGTGGAAGCTGGAGATGCTGGAGCAAATTTCTTTGCAGCCTACAATTGAGGCTCTGCTTAAGACTGTTCAAGGATTGCTGGCTGAAGGAGCAGAGGTAAAGTATGTGGTCACGGACGAAGGCGCTTTGCGCCAAGCGGATGTGAAGGCTTGGTTTGCAGGACTGTTAGAATCGTATTGGGAATGGTTCAAAAATGACGAAGAAACCAAGGCGCAATTGGAAGAGTACGCTCAGCAATTCGTCAGACAGGTAATCGAGACGGAGCATGCCGTGATCGGAAAAATTGTGCGCAAGACGCTCGGCGGTTTCACGAAAGAGCGACTCGTCTCTTTTATCGAGAGCAAGGTTGATGTCGACCTTCAGCGTATTCGACTTAATGGCGCTTTTATCGGTGCCGGTGTAGGCGTCTTGATCTATGGTTTCTTGCACGGAATTTATGCGCCGTTGCTGAATTGGATATTTTGAACAACCTCTTAGGGCTATATGCCCGAGCAGGAGCCCCGAATGGATGCCGCGTACCCGCGATCGTTCGGGGCTCCCTTCATAAATTAGGACTATCTGTTCTGTATACCGCACAATTGCGGTGGTATAGTTGGAAGGTAGTGGAATTTAAGGGGGGATATCATGAAATTAATCATAATTAGTGCACTCCTTGCATGCCAAGTGGCAATGACGATGGCGTCGTTATCAGGCTTTCAGCGAACGGTTGAGCCTGCCGCAGCGAACGTAATAGCAGGCATTTCGCATAGTGTGAGTCGAAGCGCTGCCGTAAGCTTGCAGGAGGCAGAATTGCCTGACGGGGCAGATCCCACGGCCTACCAAACAAAGCTGCATACCATCGATCTCAAACGATGGGGCATTCGCAACGATGGCAGCAAGCCGGTTGAAACGACACGGGGAATAAACAGAGCGCTTGTTTGGGCGCATAACTCGGGCATTACGGCAGTCACACTTCCAGCAGGCACGTATACGATCGACAAAAACAGCAGCATCGAGATGGTCGCCAATATGCTGTTCGAGCTTAGCGACAAGGTGACGATTCAGAAGGAGCCAAACGCGAAGGAAAGTTATTTTTTGCTTCAAGTGAGGTACGGCGACAATAATGTTACGCTCAGAGGCGGAATCTATAAAGGCGACAAGGACCAGCATGATTACTCCAAGAAGGAAAGTCCGTATACGCCCGGCACGCATGAAGGCGGATACGGCATCAGCGTCATCGGCGCGGAAAACGTGACGATCGATGGAGTGAAAGCGACACATTTTACGGGAGATGGATTAGTGCTGGGCGGGCATGGGACGATGGTGCGGGATCTGTACGAGAACAGCTTCGAGTCGGGAGGCATAGACGCCAAAGGCAAACGGGTCGCCGATCCGGCGAAAATTAGAACATCCATCCCATTGAAGTTCGACCATGAGATTTTTAAAGATCGGCGCGAATTCGAAATGGCAAATAACCTCAAGCTGCCCCGCAGCTTCGATATCTTCTTCTATTCCAGCAAAAACACGTTAATCAGCAGTCGCAAAAGCGTCAATGCCCGCGACATCATCGCATTGCCAGACGGAGCGAGCTATGCCCATCTCGTGTTCTCGCAGAAGGGCTTCAAAGGCGCCTATATCGAGCAATGGAACCGAGTAGTCAGCTCTAACGTCGTCGTTCGAAATTCGGAATTCGCCTACAACAGGAGACAGGGGATTACGGTGGGCGGCGCGGATCGCGTGCTGATCGTAGATAATGAGCTTCATCATATGAAAGGCACGATGCCGCAATCCGGGATCGATGTGGAAGGCGGCTTCGGCGAGAACGGCAATCGAAACAGCAATATTATGATCAAGGACAATAAGTTCCATAATAACGCCTCCTATGACGTTATCCTGTATGACGGAAGAGACGCCATCGTGGAAGGGAATCATTTGGCCTCCAAAGGAGCTATCGGATTAGCCGTATCGCCTCCGTTTACAGGGGCGCTTGTAAGAGGGAATCATTTTGACGGAACGCGTATTATCGCTTACCACGACGTCACGTTCCAGGACAATCGGCTTAACAACTCGTACACGACGCTGGAGGGACCTCGTATTACGATCGACGGCATGGAAGTAACGGACGGCATTTTGGGCATCAGCCCGAAGGAAGCATATGGGGTTACGGCAAAAAACGTCACGATCACTAGCAAAAACAAATCGGCTGAGGCCGGCCTGTCCTTATTCGGCAAGAAGGTAAAGCTGTCCAACATTACGATTATCGGCGAATCCAAACTTCGTACCTTTACCGGCGGCGTTGAGCCCGGAAGCATCATCGACAACTTGCAGGTGTTGAATTACAATTCCACCTATGGATTATCTCTGCCGCCGGCCACCTACACCAATTGCCGTTTCGAGGGCGCGGAAGGTGCCAAGACGGGAGCAATCGGTTTATCCTTGGGCGGGAAATATGTGTTCGACGGCTGTTCGTTCCGAATCGGCTCTACCGCGATGAACGGACTGATCGCAGACAATGCCAAGCTGGATCTGACTATAAGGAACTCAACCTTGGAGGGACTCGGCGATGCGTCCCTGATATCCGTGCAGTCGGCAGCTAACGTGCTGATAGAAAATAATACCTTAAACGCGAATCGATTGACTCGGGAAAATGTAGAGTTGATCAAGCTTAACGATTTTTGGAAGCGGAACGATAAACACGATATTTTAAAAGCGGTCATCCAAGGCAACGACATTTCATCTAACCTGTATGCCATCGGGATCTCTACCTTATACGCTGGAACGGATGCGCCTCCCTATACAATCAAAAATAACAAGCTGAAGCATGCAGCGTTGTCCATCAAGGACAATGACGTATCGGAAGGAAACGAGCTAAATAATTGAAGAAGGCCTCCAATCATGGATAAGTCTGCTTTCACTGCCGCATACTAATCCGATTACTACGGAAGCGGGGCTGAGTGACAGATGAGCTTGACTTGGATATTGGCAGCGATGATGCTGATCGGAACGCGGGAGACGGCGCAAGAGCCGATCAACATCGTTCACCAAGGCGATACGTTATCGCAAATCCAACAATCGGATTATATACACGATCTTCCTGTAGGACCGTTGATTGACGAGCGCAAGCTCGAGGCGCTGATCAAGGATGTGGCCGAGCGGGTGGAGACCGAACCTCGCAACGCGGTGCTTGACGGGGCCGGTCGAATCGTGCCGGAGAAGCCGGGCATGAAACTGCACGGCGCAGAGTTTAGACGTCGATTATATGGGAGCATGTTCGAGAAAGGCGGGGTCGAGCTTGAGGTGCCTATGCGCCCTGTCTTTCCTCGCGTAGACAGCGAAGTTCTCTCTGCGATCAAAGTCAACGCGATTGGCTCGTATTCGACGTACTTCAACAGCCGGAATCGCAATCGTTCCTCTAATATCGTGTTATCTGCACAAGCGATTAATAATACGGTTATTTTCCCGGGCGAAAAATTTTCCTTTAATGGCACAGTTGGAATGCGGACGGGGGAGAAAGGATATCTTCGGGCGCCAGTTATCGTTCGGGGAGAGCTTTACGAAGATATTGGCGGCGGCATCTGTCAGGTATCCTCTACGTTGTACAACGCGGCGGATCGGGCAGGGCTCACGATCGTCGAACGATACTCTCACAGCCGTAATGTCCACTACGTGCCCCCGGGCCGCGACGCCACGGTGAGCTGGTATGGCCCCGACTTCGTATTCGTCAATCCATACAATCATCCCGTACTTATTCGCGCATACGCGGGACCGGGTTCTGTGAGCGTCACGATCTTCTCCTCTGACATGCTCGAAACGCGGCCGCGCGAGGTGCCCGGAGCATCGCGCACGCTCCCCGAGGAAGTGGACCTCGAGGAACGCGGCGTAAACGGAACGAGCGATTAATCGGTCAGCTTTACTTCAATGCCAAGGTAATAGTCGCCTTCCGCGCTTTCCTGGAACTGCGGTGTGACAGCTCCTTCGTAGAGTTCGTCGCTGCTCGAAAGGCGCAGTTGCAGAGGAACGGGAATGGCTCCGTTCGGCATGTAATGGGCGGTCACCTCATAGTTCCCGATGGGCAGCAGGGGTACGCCGATCCCGCCTGTCAACTCGGAAGCGCGCTTTACGATGGTTTCGCTTTCCGTGCCGTCTAACAGCGGACCCTTCGACGACAAAGTGATGACGATATCGGAGGGATTCCAGAGGGACTGACCTGATGCGTCAACTTCCATTAACAAGGTTCCGGTAATGGGAGCTGCCGTCAATGTGCGGATGCCGCCTTCTAGGGAATCGACAGGCTCGGACAGATCGGCATGGAGATCACCGATGTAACTTTTGCCATGATATTGAATCTCGTACGTAGGAGATAACGTCCAGTTGTCTCCTTTTGTGCTTAATGGAAGCTCGATGGAATAATAGCCGAATTCGCTGGATAGTCCGCTGGCTTCCGTGTCAGGAGAACCTGTGTTAACAGCGATGACCGGAATGCCAGGCTCAGCCGTGCCGCTCTCGTCCGTCACGCGTCCCGCGATCTGCCGTGGCTCCGCCCGCAGGGGAATGGGATCCATATCATATTGATCATAAATGCCAATTGCAAAGGTATCCTGCGTTGACATATAAACGACGTCATATCCGCTATGTTCCGATACGAACCGCAGGGGGACTAACGTATTGCCGCCTATCATTTTTGCCGGAGCGTCAAGCGCGGTTTCCTCGCTCCCGACTCTAGCGATAAAGCTGTTTATCGTCAATTCAATTTTGAAGCCGTCCTTTTCCCCGCTGGCTATTTGTTCCTCGCCATCCCATGTTACCGTGTAACCCAGCGCCTCGAAGATCGCCCGGAAGGGGACAAATGTCCTGCCGTCCTGAATGATAGGGGATGCATCCCCAAACGTTAATGATTTTCCGTTCACGTATACCTCGACCGTTCTTTCTGCCGAAAAGGCTGCACCCGGGAACAACATGGCCGAGATCCATAACAAGGCGAAAATTAATGTAATCGTTTTCCTTCGTTTAAGCAGCGTCTCCTTCATACTTCTCGTCACTCCTTGTCGGGAAGTCGGTATGCTTGCATGAAGTCATTATAACGGAAATTGAATGTCGAATACTGTCGAATTTGTCCGTCGATCTACAAATAAGTCGCTCGATGCAGACGAAATCTGTGTGCGCCTATCTTTGTTAGCCAATTGTTGCAACAGAATAGCCAGATTATGCAAGACGGTGACGCCCCTGATCGGTTAAACTACTAGAAAACAAACATATGATCAGTAATCGAAAGGGATGAATGGAACGATGAAAGAACAACCCGCAATTGCCGTCTTGGGCAGTATAAATATGGATATCGTAGTCAGCGTAAAGCAGCATCCGCTGCCGGGAGAGACGATACACGGCTCGGAGCCGATGTACAGCCCGGGAGGAAAAGGAGCCAATCAGGCTGTAGCGGCGGCAAAATCCGGCATTAAAGTCAGGATGGCCGGAGCGGTAGGAACGGATGGGCATGGACGAGATCTGATGGCGTCACTAGATGGCTACGGGGTGGATACCGGCTCCGTTGCCGGGAAGGAAGGCTCGTCAGGGCTTGCGTTTATTACGGTAGACGAGGCTGGAGAGAACTGCATTATTTTGTCGCCAGGCGCCAACGGCAAGATGTACCCCGAGGAATTGGAGCAGGTGTGGCCGGCTATCGAAGGCTGTTCCGCCGTGCTGCTGCAGAACGAAATTCCGCTTAAGACGACTTTGGCGGCAATGCAAGAAGCAGCGAAGAGGGGGCAACGTGTCTATTTTAATCCTGCACCGGCTGTCGAGCTGCCCGAGAATACTTATGCGGCAATCCATTGTTTGATTTTGAACGAAACGGAAGCTGATACGCTGATTGGCGGGAGGTTAACGGCAGAAGAAGGAGACGAGGCCGCCGCCGAAATCCGGTCTGCGCGGGCGCTGGTTGAAGCTGGCGTAGAGAGCGTAGTGCTCACGCTGGGAGCCAAGGGAGCCATTTACGCGGACAAATTCGGGGAGACGATTCGCGTCAAAGCGTTTGCCGTAGAGGCGGTCGATACTACTGCCGCCGGCGACACATTTATTGGCGCGTTCGCTGCGATGCGGGAGAGCGGCGAGACAGTGGAGAATTCTCTGCGCTTTGCTTCGGCTGCGGCCGCACTGGCAGTAATGAAAGCCGGAGCGCAGCAATCGATCCCGTCCAGGGAGGAGATCGAATTGTTTCTGTCGCGGCAGCCAGTTGCCAGGCAGCTGAATTAAAGGCTGAGGGCGGAAGTCCCAGTAGCGGAACGTTTGGATAAGGGATATGTAACGTTGCCGATTCGTGATAAACTGATACAAGTGTATTTGTTGTCATATTGAAGGAGGCGGACAGCGTTGGATAAGTTGAAAGTCGGAATTATCGGTACGGGCAATATTAGCGGTATTTACTTTCAGAATGGCAAACGATTCGAGTCCATGGAGATTGTTGCCTGCGCGGATCTCAATGCGGAACTCGCCGCTGCCAAGGCGGCCGAATACGGCGTTCGGGCATGTACGGTTGAGGACTTGCTTGCGGACCCGGATATTGGGATGGTCATCAACCTGACGGTTCCCAAAGTGCATGCGGCCGTCTCGATTCAGGCGCTGGAGGCAGGCAAACATGTGTATTCGGAGAAACCTCTGGCGGCAACTCGCGAAGAAGGTAAACGCGTGCTTGAGGTTGCCCAAAGCAGAGGGCTGCTCGTTGGATGCGCGCCGGATACTTTTCTGGGCGGCGGGCTCCAAACCTGCATCAAATTGATCGAAGACGGTTGGATCGGCACGCCAATCGGCGTCACTGCGTTTATGCTGGGAGGAGGGCCGGAAGGATGGCACCCGAACCCGGATTTCTTCTACCAGCCCGGAGGCGGTCCGCTCTTTGATATGGGACCCTATTACTTAACGGCGCTTGTGGCAATGCTCGGCCCGATCACGCAGGTGACTGGCATGGCCCAGATTTCGTTTCCCGAACGGATTGCGACAAGCAAAGAACTGTTCGGGAAAAAAATTAAAGTCGAAACGCCAACCCATATCGCAAGTACGCTTAAATTCGCCTCCGGCCCGATCGCTACGCTGCTGACAAGCTTTGATGTCAAGGCCGGCAGCACGCTGCCCAGAATCGAGTTGTACGGCAGTGAAGGTACTCTGGAAGTGCCGGATCCCAACACATTCGGCGGCAAGATCCTTATCCGGCGCGCAGGCGCGCAGGAGTGGTCCGACATTCCTTTGGCTTACGGCAAAGCGGAGAATGCGAGGGGAGTCGGCGCGGCGGACATGGCAACAGCGATTTTGACCGGCCGCGCTCACCGCGCGAACGGAGAGATGGCGTATCATGTGCTTGAAGCGATGTTCGGCATCCTTGACTCCTCGGAGCAAGGCGTTCATTACACAATGGAGAGTACATGCCAGCGTCCTGAGCAGTTCCCGCTCGGTCTTGCGGATCACAGCTTAGGCGAGTAACGTTGGAGCTGCGGCGGAGCCGGGCAATAAATGGGACAATCTTGTACGGAGAAAGGGAAGGACGGGGGCTCAGAGGCCACCGTCCTTTCTATTTTTTCATTATACAGGAATTGATGCAACTCCAAGACTTGTGAACAACAGGTTTAAAAATCTAACAGACACCAGGAGGCTGTCTATTCACTGTAGATAAGAACGAGTTGCGTGCTGGAATGGGGAAATTTTGTGCTGGAGGGAGCCGCTGAGTGGGATGATCGGAGGGCTGGGGAGTCGGATTCTACTTAGTAACTAATGGCATTTCGACGTCGAATAAACCCAGGTCTTTGAGGAAATAGCTTCCTCAACGTGAGTTTCAAATTAACGACCATGGCAGCCAAGTAACCTTTAAGCTGCAACGCTTTTCGGCTTTTCGTTAAGGGTCTCTCTAAACCACAGTCATTCTTCAATTCTTGGTTCTTTCGTTCAACCAGCATGCGCTGTTTGCGATCTAATTTGCCGCTAATCGTAGCGTTGTAATCCTTGGCAGCCTCGTACACTTCATAATAGTCACTGTGAAATACCCGGCGCTCTGCTTTTCCTGTTGTACATGCCGAGCGTAAGGGGCAACTTTCACAGTCTGTCTTTTCAAAATAGTATTGCCAACCGCTGCTTTGAGGAATATGACGCTTTTTTACGGTATCCTTTTCGTTCGGACAAGTGTAGCAGTCCTTTTCCTTGTCATAGCTAAATCGGGTGAGGTCGTATCCCTTTGAGGGGTTACTTCCCAGGATGACAGGGGCTACTACAGGGATGCCAATAGTGGCAAGCATAGTGCGCTGCAACCCGTGGCCGTAGGCGGTGTCACCTAACATGGCGCGTGGCGAAATTTCGAAAAAGCTTTGTACTTCTTTGGCCATTGCGTACATAGCTTCTCTGTCATGTTCATTCGCAGGTACGGCGTTCACATTCAGCACAACGGAGCTGGTCCCACACAAATTTTGTAGTTTGTAGCCACATGTGACGGTGGATGTATTCTTTCTCCCGACTCGAGCGTGCGGGTCAACAGCGCTCATAAGACGATCCTTTGCTCTTTCATGGCTCGGGATTTTTTCAAACACAATCTCTTGTTCGGTTTGGTTCCGCGCAGAGTCAATCGGGTCGCCATCAGTCGGCGGTACAGGTCGGCTGTTCTGCTCTAAAATGTCCTGCAGAATGCGTTGCAAATGCTGAGAAGTCTCGCGCTCTTTTTCCGTGAGTTCTTTTTGCAACAAAGCAGACACATCCTCGAGTTGAAACCATTGAAGCAAACCATAAGCTTGTGCCACCAACTTGCTGAAAGCGAGCATGTGACCAGCAGTAGATGGTTGTACGGAGGTGCGAGCGTAGAGTCCATCGGTCTCAACCGAAGCGAGTGCGAGTTGGTATATCGCACGATGGCTACGTTTTAAATGTTGAAGGACCCGGATCATAGCATGTTGAATCAAGCGATAGGTGCGCGGCTTCGAGAGTGCGGGATTTGAGGCAAACGAGTCGATGATCCATTTCTCCGAGTGATCGCCCCAAAGGCCATGGCTGTACATTTGGGCAAGAATGTAGAAGTGGCAGGCTTTAAACATGGCGGTTCCCATACGTGAGCGGTCCAAGCCAATCGTACTGTGATCAAACCCAAAGAAGTCGACGGGCAAGCCTAAGAAACGCTTGATGAACAAGTCGCTAATTATGCGCTCTTCCACCTGGCGGTCGGAAAGACCGTAGTATATCTGAATAAGATGGACTTTAAGCTTCAGTGAAGGCGCATACGGGTGCTGTCCGCGCCCCGAGTAGAGCACGGAGCACAGTGAATCTGCAAAAGAAAAGTCTATCTTCTTCTCTAAGTGACTCCAAAAAGGATGCTCAGGAAGCTTGGAGTATACCATCATATCTGCAAAAGACATTTGATCGAACTCTTTGTAACGCACACGTCTATTCAACACAGCACAAACCCCCGGCCCAAGTATATCTTCCATTATACCTGGGTTCAGGGGAGATGGACTATGGAATTTCAGTTTTTCACAATGAATAGACAGCCTCACCAGCGACGTTATTTGTCCGATTTTTAACCTCGAACAAATTTAACAGACAGGAAAGACACTATTTGGTCGTAATGGAGTCAATTTGCGTTATGATGATGCCAATAGAGTCGTGTAAGTCCGTTAGATTTTCGAAAACCTAATAAATCGAAGAATAGCGTCATTTATGTCCGATAGGCAGTGAGTGACTGGACGTTTTGGTTTTTGAATCACCTTCAGGTGATTTTTGTTTAATCGATTGTTAAGAGAGCTTGAGCCGCCGCAATTCTAGCCATAGGAACACGGTATGGCGAGCAGCTGATATAGTCCAATCCGGCCGAATGGCAGAAACGAATGGAACGCGGATCGCCGCCGTGTTCGCCGCAGACGCCCGTCTTTAGAGCTGGATTGGCTTTACGTCCCTTATGGAGCGCGATCTCGATTAGCTGACCTACGCCTTCCGCGTCCAGAACCTGAAACGGATTGTCAGGCAAGATTTGTTGATCCACATAACAGGATAGGAACTTTCCTTCCGCATCGTCTCTGCTGTAACCGAAGGTCATTTGCGTCAAATCATTGGTTCCAAAGGAAAAAAAGTCGGCCTCCTTCGCAATTTGATCAGCTGTGAGCGCGGCTCTCGGCACTTCTATCATGGTACCGACCTTATAATCCACATGATGATCTTCGCCAAGGATATCGGCTGCGACGCGATCTGCCAATTCGCGGACCCTCTTTAGTTCGTTGACATGCCCGACCAATGGAATCATAATTTCAGGCCGGACTTTCATCCCTTTCTCCTTGCAAGCCAAGATGGCTTTAAAGATGGCTTTGAGCTGCATCTCGTATATTTCCGGAACAACAATGCCTAAACGGCAACCCCGCTGTCCCAGCATCGGATTGACTTCATGGAGCGATTGAACTTTACGAATGAGCTTGTTCGTTTCTTCGTCTTTATTTGCCGATTCCCGTTGCCGTTGTTGCAATAGTTCAAGCTTTGGCAGAAATTCGTGCAATGGCGGGTCAAGCAACCGTATATTAACGGGGAGTCCCTCCATGGCGGCGAATATTCCTTCAAAATCCTCTTGTTGCATAGGCAACAGCTGATCCAGCGAATGTTGACGTTCTGCCTGGTGTTCGGCGAGGATCATCGACTGAACGACAGGCAGCCGTGCCGATGACATAAACATATGTTCCGTCCGGCATAATCCGATTCCTTCCGCGCCGAATTGTCTGGCTTTCCGTGCATCTTCCGGATTGTCCGCATTCGCCAGCACCTTTAGACGGCGAATTCCATCCGCAAATTGCAACAATCTTGTCAGCTCTCCCGTCATCTCCGGTTCCTTAAGCGTTACCGTTCCCAGAATGACCCGTCCGGTGGAGCCGTCCAATGTGATCCAATCTCCCTCATCTACCTTCCTGCAATTCTCTTCCAGACCGCCAGGGCCGGCTACATAGAAATGACGGTTCGTCTTGTCGATCCTTATTTCCTCGCACCCGCAGACACACGGCTTGCCCATTCCTCTGGCAACGACAGCCGCGTGGCTTGTCATTCCGCCTCTGCTTGTCAGTACGCCTTCCGAAGCGATCACTCCATGAATATCGTCCGGGCTGGTCTCGGCGCATACAAGAATGACTTTATGGCCTGCGAGCTTCCAATCCACTGCCGTGTCGGCATCGAACACTGCCCGGCCGGATGCCGCTCCAGGGGAGGCGTTAAGACCCTTGGCAATGGTATCCAGCTGTTGCTCGGAATCGATAGCCCGGTGCAGCAGCTGATCCAAGTGCTCCATCTCAATGCGTATCAAGGCCTCTTCTGCGAGAATAATCCCCTCGTCGACCAAGTCAACGGCAATTTTTATCGCCGCTTGAGCCGTACGTTTGCCGTTGCGTGTCTGCAAAATAAACAATTTATTCTGTTCGACCGTAAATTCAATATCCTGAACATCCTTGTTAAGCAGCTCGAGCTGTTTGGCTATATCGGTTAATTGAGAATAGATGTGCGGCATTTCTCTATTCATTTCGTTTATAGGCAGAGGTGTTCGAATACCCGCTACTACATCTTCGCCTTGCGCGTTGATGAGATATTCCCCGTACAGCCTCTTTTCGCCCGTTGACGGATTTCGTGTAAATAGTACCCCGGTGCCGCAATCGTCGCCCTTGTTGCCAAATACCATCGATTGAATGGTTACCGCAGTTCCCTGCTCGTCGGGAATACGATAGGCATTGCGATATGTAATAGCCCTTGGATTATTCCATGAGCGAAACACCGCCTCGACGGCCAGTTGCAGTTGGATGTAAACATCTTGGGGGAATACGTTGCCGGTATGGTTTTTAATCAACATTTTGTATGATTCGATCAGTTCCGTCCAAGCCTCCGCAGCAACGTCCCGGTCGTGTTGATAGCCGTATTTCTGTTTCAATTTATGGAGGAGCAGTTCGAAGTGAATCGATTCCACGCCGAATACCACATTGCCGAACATCTGAATAAAACGGCGGTAACAGTCAAAAGCAAACCTGGCATTTTTTGTTTCGCCGGAGAGTCCAAGCACGGTTGCATCATTTAAGCCAAGATTGAGGATCGTATCCATCATGCCCGGCATCGAAGTGACTGAACCGGATCTGACCGAAAACAGCAGCGGATTTCTCTCATCGCCGAACCTTTGAGATTTAAGCTGCTCGATGCGCAATATCGCGTTTCGTATATCCGGCATTAAACCTTCCGGAAGTTGATTGCCGTTCTCGTAAAAAGCTCTGCATACATTCGTCGTGACGGTAAATCCGGGCGGGACGGGGAGGCCCGCGCGGGTCATCTCGGCAAGGCTCGCGCCTTTTCCGCCAAGCCATTGCTTCATTCCGGCATGGCCTTCGTGGAAATGTACAATTGAACTAACATTCGTCATAAACTGCTCCTTCGGGTTCGCGACTGGCCCTGCACTCCAACCGATCGCATTCCGTATAGTAGGTGATTGCGCCTCCATTAGTGGAACCTCCTGATTCTTTTTTGGCATTAAACGAAATATTGAACTCATATATCTTTTATCACATTCTTATATAATACGCAATATATAAAATAAGAACACTATAATTGAGTCATATATAAATAGCAAACCCTATATATGATGTATTATATGTGGGACGAGTATAATAGCGAGCAATACATTACAATTAGAAGCTTCATAACGTGGACCACACATCCGAGTTCATGCGAGGGAATATGACATCGTGCAAACGCTTCAAAAAAATGATCGCGCTTACCTTCAATATGAAATCGCTTTAAATTCTGATGCGTTTGTATCGTGTGAATTATTTTCACAAAAAAGAAAAAAAGATATTTACTTTTGATTAATCATTATATATTATACATTATATATAATCCTACTTTGAGAGGGGGCTAACGGCTTGAAGATGACGAAGCAAAACATTATGGAAAAACAGAATATAAGCGAAGACCTTGTGCAATTGATCAAGCAGCAAATCATTGAGGGAGAGCTTAATCCAGGAGATCGTATCGTGGAGACGAAGTTTGCCAAAGACCTCGGGATCAGCCAGACGCCCGTGCGCGAGGCGATCAGGCAGTTGTCGGGGGAAGGCGTTGTCGTCATTGTTCCCAATAAAGGGCCGATGGTGCGCGAGCTTAATATGCAGGATGTGTTCGAAATTTATTCGTTAAGGGCGGTTTACGAAGGACTGGCGATTCGCCTGGCCATCCGCAATGCTTCGGATCGGGACATCCAAGAGCTTGAAAGCGTGTACGAAGATATGAAGAGGAAGATGAACGACGATGATGTTCCTTCGTTGCTTGAGGAATCGCTGTACATCCACCAATCGATCATTCGCCTGTCCAAGCATGATCGTCTGATTCGCATGTATAAAACGATCTCGTTTCAGATTGCGCTTGTCAATCGGATTCTCGGAAGGGCCTCGACCAAACAGAAGGAAGTCGAGCAGCACTGGGAGCTGATCGATGCCATGAGAAGGCGCGATCCCGACCATGCTGAAAAGGTCATGCGCGAGCACATTCATCGGTCCTATCAAGAATTCGCGGATATGAAGGAAGTTGACGGTACTTTGTTCGACGAACATTCGTGGTTTTAACCCAGAGGGAGGATCATTTATTATGATGCACAATTCATTGCTCATTGCCGACCGGCTCCTTCGTGCGAATCAGGATGAAATCGCGATAGAGCGGCGAGCTCCTCACCGGTCGATTAGACGTTTGGCCGCAGTCGATAGCGACAGGCCGAACGTAGTCGGGCTTGGCGGCAGTTGGCTAGTTACGCGGGAGGCTTCGTTTACTGGCGCAACGGAGGCTGCCGAGGATTTATCCGATTATCTGGCACGCGCCGGCATTGAAGCGAGCGATCATGCGGAGCAGAGGTTTGTTATTCGCGAAAACGCCAGCATCGGCAAAGGATGCTTTAAAAGAGAGGTTCGGTCCGGTGAAGTTGTTATAGAGGCATCGGAAGCCAAGGGACTTTGGGCAGGCATCGTCTGGACGGAGAGAGAGTTGTCGGCCAGCGGAGTCGCTTGCCTGGAAGCAGGGATCGTCGAACGTTCTCCGCAATGGCAGGTACAGATCAGTCAGGCGCCATACCTCTCCAACTATCTCGTGCCTGATCTTGATGAAGCCTATCTCTCCGACGAAGCCTTCGGATTGCTTGCGCACTATGGAATTAACGGAATGACGTTATACGGCGATTGGCTGTTGTACGTTGAGAGTCGTATCTTTCCCGAACTCAATCATCCGAAGAGCAAAGAAAACCTGGAGAAGCTGCAAGATGCGGCCAGGCGTGCGGCGAAGTACGGCATTTCATTATACTACGTACCTGTCAGCCCGAAGCTGGACGGCAATCATCCCTTATTCCAAAGAGTACCTTCCGCGCGGGGAGCCCGCATCAATCCGGGGCTAGTCCAGAACGGCAAGGAAATATACAATTTATGCTCGTCGGATCCGGATTGTCTGGACTTCCACGGGGAGACGATGGCGAATTTGTTCCGGGAAGTACCCGAATTAGGCGGCTTGATTTTGATCATCGGCGGCGAGTCTTACTATCATTGCTTTATGAGACCCGATTTGAGAGATTTGCCGGAAGAAGCTCGAACGAATTGTCCGAATTGCAGGGACAAACAACCGGAAGATGCAGTAAACGGCCTTCTTCGGGCGACGGCGGATGCCGTGCATGCCGTGAAGCCGGATGCGCCGATAATGGCATGGCCATACAGCGCGTTCGTGTGGTCGAGCGACCCTGCGCAGTTAGCTTTGATCGACGGCATGTCGAGCGGCGTATCCCTTCTCAGCACAATCGAGAAGGACGAATGGGCGGTCAAGGAAGGGTACGACAAAAAAATCTGGGATTATTCCGTCGACTATACAGGTCCTGCCACTACTCTGCTCCAACAAGCGGAAGCCGTTAATGGCAAGCATATCCCGCTGTACATCAAGACGGAAACGGCGATTGGTCTCGAGTGCATCCATATTCCCTATATGCCCGCGCTGGGCCGACTGGAAGAGAAATGGCGGAATACGGCAGCCATGTCGCCGGCCGGAGTGCTTCAATCATGGATGTTTTTCGGAATGTGGGGATCGCGCGCAGAGGAACTGGGGTGGTGGGCATCATGGCGTCCCGAACTGCCGGCAGGAGAAGCGGCAGCCATCATGGCCAAACGGGATTTCGGACCGGCCGCCGAAGCGTTTATAAACGCTTGGAGAGAACTGGATCAGGCCGTCGCGCATTTGCCATATATCCCGATTTATTTTACGGGACCTGAATTTATCGGCCCGGCTCACCCGTTAGCATTCGGGGACTTGCCCGATGAACCCGAGTTGTATGAAGCGCTTCTCTATTACTTGCAAGAGAATGAGGAAACTTTCTCCAACGCTACAAACGAAGTAAAGCATTCGCTTGTATTGACTTCCCTGCCGCATTCGCATATGAAGTTCACCATCAGGCCCCGAAACGGCAGCGAGCCGGCAGACGTCTTGATCCGGGAATACGAAATTGCATGCAGGCATGCGTTGCAAGCTTATCAGGCAGTCGCGTCGGCTCCCGCATCCGAGGATTCGCTGCAAGTCAAGATGGCGGCCGAAGAATGCGCATTAATTGAATATGTGTACAGGACGCTCCTGACGACGCTAAATACTTACAAGTTCCTATTGGCCAAAGAGAGCGGAAACAAAAATCTGATGCTGGAGATCGCGGCAAAGGAAAAAGAAAACGCGGAAGCGGCGGTCCCGCTGCTTGCACGGGCGCCATGGCTGGAGCTGTCGCGCCGTACCGATGGAGAGTTTCCGTCCACGGCTACCATGCTGGAAGCCAAGTTGAGAAGCCTGGCTAATGTGTTGGGCCGTTAATGGAAACGGTCGAAACCGATTTAAGCTTCCCGCACGTCAGCGAGCAAAAGGCGGCGTCGAAAGAGAAGTTTAAATAGATTATATCGATGTAGAGGGGGATCGGAACAGACTTTCGGCGAGAAAGAGGGGTGAAGAAAACAAAACACGATACCAACCGAAAGCAGCAAGCGGAGCAACCTGGAAGGCTGCGCTTGATGAACGAGTTCGATAACACGCGAACAATGGGCAAGAGTTGGGCGGAGATGCCAGCACGAATGCGAATAGCTTGCAGAGCTACCCGGCAAATTGAGTGAATAGGCTGTTAATTCAAAGGAGAGTGACTTTTCTTGAAAAGAAAGTTTACAGGTATTCTCATTGGCGCCATTATCGCCACATTATCGCTAGCAGCATGTGCCAATAACTCGAATGACAAGGCATCTCCGTCCCCATCCCAAACCTCGGACGCGCCGGCTTCCCCGACAGGAAGCACGGGCGGCAAGTATGATCCGCCGATCACGCTTACTACAGTAAACCAATCGCATCCAACCGTCAAGTATGCAGATGGAGATACGGTCGACAACAATCCCTGGACGCGAGAATACGAGGACCGGTATGGCATCAAGATCAAGTCTTTGTGGAGCGTGGATGCTACGCAGTGGGAGCAGAAAACGAATCTCATGATCGCGACAGGCGATATTCCGGACTTCTTCCAGGCTACGCCAGTTCAGTTCAAGCAATTAGCCGAAGCAGATCTGCTTCACGATTTGTCCGCCGCTTATGACAGCGCGCCTGAACGAGTCAAATCCTTGCTTAATGAAGGCGGCAGCGCAGCGCTGGATTCGGCGAAAATTGACGGCAAGCTGCTGGCTATTCCTTTTACCGGAACACCCAAGGAAGGCGCCCAGATGGTATGGATTCGTACCGATTGGCTTAAAAAAGTGAACCTCTCAGAGCCAAAAACGATGGACGATTTGTTGAAGATTTCCGAAGCATTTACTACGCAGGATCCGGACGGCAACAATAAAAACGATACGTTCGGGCTCGCGGTAGACAACGCCTTCTCGACTTTGACGGGCTTCTTCAATGGCTTTCATGCGTATAACAATATCTGGATCAAGGGGCAAGACGGCAAGCTGGCATACAGCAGCATTCAACCTGAGATGAAGACGGCACTCGGCGCCTTGCAGGAAATGTTCAAAAACAAAGAAATTGATCCGGAATTCGGCTCCAAGGACTTCTCCAAAGTCATAGAATCGATCGTTAGCGGCAAGATAGGCATGTTTTTTAACAGTCCGTTCTCCGGACTGTATCCGCTGCAGCAGAACATCGACCAGGATCCGAATGCGGAATGGAAAGCGTTTCCCATCGTCTCCAACGATGCGGAGCCTGCCCAGAATCAGGCTGCGCTCGGCACGATCGGCTATTGGGTCGTCAAGAAAGGAACGAAGAATCCCGAGGCTTTATTCTCTATGCTCGATATGTGGACGGAAATCTTCTACGAGAATAAAGATCCGGAAATCAATTCGAAGTTCGTCAACGACGGCAATACCGAGATCTGGCAAATGAACAAAATTGCCGCATATCGCGCGTTTAAAAATACGGACCAGCGCATTAAAGTCATAAAAGCGCTCGATTCCGGAGATACCTCGGATTTAACGGGCGACGACCTGGGCGTTTATGACAAGATCCAAAAGTTCGAAGCGGGCGATCGTTCCCTGTGGGGGTGGAACGCCATCTTCGGCAAGGAAGGCTCGATGGGCGTTACCGATCAATACCGTCAGTCTAATGCCTACCTGTCCGACGAGTTTATTACATCGCCTTTGACCTTGATGTCCGAGAGAAGCGCAGACATGAACAAGATTCAATTGGAAACGTTTACAAAGATTATTTTTAATGCCGCGCCGATCGACGAATTCGACAAGTTCGTCACGGAATGGAAGAAACGCGGGGGCGACGCTGTAACGGAAGAAGTCAATGAATGGTACGCCAATCGGTAACAAAATGGCGCGTCATCCGGTAACAGAGGTTTCCGGCCGCAGTCGGAGAAGAGCGGCTTCGGCCGTCTCTTCCCGACAACGGGAGGAACGGAAGGAAGGTTGAACTCATGAAGCGATCCGCATTATCCAATTGGCCGCTGCATCTGCTGTTGCTCCCGGCTGTGATCCTGCTTCTTGTCTATTGTTATGGTCCAATGTTCGGAATTGTCATCGCGTTTCAGAAGTTTATACCGGCCAAAGGATTTCTTGGCTCGGACTGGATCGGTTTTGATAACTTCCGCTATATTTTGAGTCTTTCGGACATGCGAGAGATTATGTGGAATACGGTGTACATCTCCGTCATGAAAATTATCGCCGGCGTTATCGTTCCGTTGACCGTATCCCTGCTTCTGAACGAAATCCGTCACCGGTTATTCAAGCGCGGCGTGCAGACGCTTATATATTTGCCTCACTTTTTGTCATGGGTTATTTTGGGCGGCATACTGGTCGATATCCTGTCTCCCTCCACCGGGATTGTTAATGCGTTTCTGGGTTTGTTCGGTATCAATCCGGTCTATTTCCTGGGGGAAAACAGCTGGTTTCCTTATGTGCTTGTCATCTCCGACATTTGGAAGGAATTCGGATTCAGCACCATTATTTATTTGGCGGCGTTAACCGGCATTAACCCATCGCTGTATGAAGCCGCGGTGATGGATGGAGCGAGCCGAATAAAGCAAATATGGCATATCACGTTGCCCGGTATCCGTACAATCGTCGTCCTGCTAATGACGCTTAGTCTGGGCAATGTGCTTAACGCCGGTTTTGAGCAGGTATTTAATCTCTATAGTCCGCAAGTATACGACAGCGGCGATATTATCGATACGTACGTGTACCGGATGGGTTTAATCTCCGCTCAATATGGCCCGGCGACCGCAATCGGACTATTTAAGTCGGTCATCTCGCTCGTTCTTATTTCGACAACCTACTATCTGGCCTACAAATTCGCCAAGTATAGAATTTTCTAGGGAGGATTCGGCATGCATTACACTACAAGACCTATGCGGGTGTTCCAATGGTTCAACGCGTTCTTGCTTGGTCTGCTCGCATTGCTGTGCGTACTTCCCATTATTCATATTCTGGCCGTATCCTTCAGTTCAAGCGCCGCAGCCACAGCGGGCCTTGTTCGATTTTGGCCGATAGATTTCAATGTGAAGTCTTATGAATTCGTGCTCAGCTCGGGACTATTTTTGAAGTCGTTGCTTGTTACTCTGGAACGGGTGGGCATCGGCGTTGCCGTCAATATGCTTCTGACGCTTATTACGGCATATCCGCTCTCCAAAGACAGCGAACGTTTCAAGCAACGCACGATATACACCTGGTTCATGTTGGTGACCATTCTGTTTAGCGGCGGAATCGTCCCCTTGTTTATGATTGTCCGGGAAACGGGAATCATGGGTTCGATATGGGCGCTTATTTTGCCGGGAGCGGTGCCCGTATTCAATGTCATTTTGCTGCTTAATTTTTTCCGCAATCTTCCGAAGGAGCTGGAGGAAGCAGCTTTTATCGACGGAGCGGGCCATATGTCCACTTTGTTTCGGATATTCGTACCGCTATCTCTTCCGGCGTTGGCGACCATTGGTCTGCTAACGGTTGTAAACCACTGGAACGCTTGGTTCGACGGACTGATCTTTATGAACTCGCCGGATCGTTACCCGCTGCAAAGCTATCTGCAGACGATTATTATCCAGCGCGATTATTCGAACATGACGGAGCAGGATCTCAAGACGATGCAGCTTATATCCGACCGTACGATCAAGTCGGCGCAGATCTTTCTCGGCGCGTTGCCCATATTGCTTCTCTATCCTTTCCTGCAAAAGTACTTCGTGACCGGCATCACGCTGGGGAGCGTGAAGGAATGACGAACAACGACATAGAGGCGGTTGGCGGAGCGGAGGCTGTAGCTGGTTTTAGGGGAAATCATCCGGTGCTGGAAATACTGGAGGATTTGGTCCGCATTAACAGTGTCAATCCCTACTACGAAGAGGGAGCTCCCGGCGAGTCGGACGTTGCATGTTATGTGGAAGAACGCATGAGGAGAGCAGGAATACCCGTACGTCGGCAGCAGGTATTCGCGGGACGCTGGAATGTAGTCGCCGAGCTGAGCGTCGGCAAGCCGGAACGCGCCCTGCTGTTCGAATCCCATATGGATACCGTTCCGGCCGGTTCGATGGAAAATGCGTTCGAGCCGCAGATTCGGGACGGTCGCCTGTATGGTAGAGGCGCTTGCGACACAAAGGCGACGCTCGCAGGGATGATATGGGCGATGGAATATTGGGCGGCAAGACGAGATTCGTTGCCGCGCGATCTGGTGTTATGCGCGGCTGTAGACGAAGAAGCTGCATTTCGCGGCGTATTGCGATTTCTGGAGGAGGATCGGGAGCATCGATTGGCAGGCGCGGTTGTCGGCGAACCGACCGAACTTCGCGTAGTATCGGCAACAAAAGGCTGCGCACGCTTCGCGGTCGAGACCAGAGGCAAAGCCGCCCACAGCTCGATGCCCGAGGAAGGAGACAACGCCATATACCGGATGTTGGCGGTATTATCCTATATCCGTGATCGGGAGGCGCCGCGGCTTGAGGGGTTAACGCATCCTCTATGCGGTCGGGCATCGATCTCGGTCGGCACCATCGAGAGCGGCGGCCAGATCAATATCGTGCCCGAACGTTGCGAGATTCAAGTCGACCGGCGAATATTGCCCGGCGAGCAGCCGGACGTCGTGCGGGAGCAATTTAAGCAGGCGCTCGGCGCCGAGCTTCCTTCCGACACCGTATTCGAGGTTCGCGAGCTGCTGTCGGATTGGGCGCTTGATACGGACCCGCAGGCCGCGATCGTGAGGGAAGCCCTTCATGTTGCCGGGAAGCTTGGACTCGCCACGGAAGCCGTCGGCGTACCTTACGGCACGGATGCAAGCAAGCTCCAGCAGCTTGGAGGCATACCAAGCATCGTCTTCGGACCCGGTTCGATTGCGCAAGCGCATTCCAAGCACGAATGGGTCGATCTTGAAGAAGTGGTCCAGGCAGCAGCATTTTACGCCACGCTGGCAGGCGTTCAATCCGCCGAATGACAAAAAAGGAGTGAAATCGAACATGCGCAAGCAAATCATCGTCACGGATAAGGCGCCGAAGCCAAGCGGCGCGTACGCGCAAGCCGTGAAGCTGGGGAATATGGTATATGTCTCGGGAACGTGCCCGTTCGATCTGGAGACGGGTTCGGTCCTGGCACCCGGCGATGTGGCCAAGCAGACGGCCATTGTCCTTGATTATATGAAGGAAATCCTTGAGGAAGCAGGCTCTTCGCTGGAACATGTTGTCAAAGTGACGGCCTTCCTGGACGATCTGGACGGATTCAAAGCCTACAACGAAGTTTATTCCGGTTATTTCGAGCACGAACCGCCGGCCAGAAGCACCGTCGAAATCGTCAAGTTCCCGCCTGGCATGACCGTCGAGATCGAGTGCATCGCCTACATGGACGAGGAGGAGACAGGACATTGAAGCTGAGGGAAGGTCTATGGCTGGTTGGCAGCGGACAATTCGGCTTCGAGATGACGCATAGACTGGACTGCAACATCTACCTGATCGGCGACGGCGACGAATATGCGCTGATCGATGCCGGCGCCGGCGTGGATACGGAGCTGCTGTTGAGTTCCATAGCATCGACCGGCGTTCCCGCCTCCCGTATCCGCAAGCTGTTGTTGACTCACGCGCATGCCGATCATGCCGCGGGAGCGGCGGCTCTCCGGCAACGGCTCGATCTTTGGACGATCGCGGCGAAAGATGCCGGACCGTGGATCGAATCCGCCGACATCGACAGAACGAGTATCGGGGCAGCGGTGTTTGCGGGCGTCTACCCTCCGGATTATTTATACCCGCCTTGTCCGATCGACGAAACTGTAAGCGACGGGGATATCATTGAGGTTGGCGCGCTTTCGCTGAAGGTGATAGAGACGCCGGGACATGCCCGGGGACATATCAGCTTTGCTTTGAACGAAGGCGACGGCATGTCCTTGTTCGCGGGAGACGCCATATTTGCGGGCGGCAAAATCGTACTGCAGCAAATTTGGGATTGCGAGATTGACGCTTATGCCCGAACGATAGCCAGGCTTAACGATCTGCGAATCAAACGATTGTACCCGGGCCACGGTCCATTTCTGTTATCGGCGGCTGACCGGCATATCGCCAAAGCATACGACTGCTTCGAGAAGCTCGAGCTTCCCCCGAATTTATAATCCAGAATGAAATGCTAGGAGCGAGAGCAGATGGAATCATTAATAAGCAAACAAATGTTCGAAAATATCGGCGATCGTGTGTGGTTCTACAACGGGGCGGAATCGCCGCCTCTCAAAGGGAGCGTTGACGCAATCAGGCGCTATATGGAGCACCGAAGCTACGGTCCGGGCGGCAGAAGCTCGAATGCGGAGGTTGAGGATTCTTGCAAGTCGAATCTGGCGAAGATGCTTGGAGGCCAGCCCAATCAAATCGCGCTGCTGTCCAATTCGTCCGATGTCATCTCCATGATTGCAGGAGCTTTAGGTCTCAAGGCCGGCGACAACGTAGTTGTCAACAAGCTGGAGTTTCCTTCCGGCATTTTGCCTTGGCTGGTGCTTCGGGAGGCGGGCGTCGAGGTGAGGTTCGTAGATCATGTCAATTGGCGCGTGTCGCCGGAGGACATTCTGTCGCGCGTTGACGCAAGGACGCGAATTGTCGTCTCCAGCCATGTCAGCTATCTCTCGGGGGCGAAGCTGGACTATAAGGAACTGTATCGCGCGCTCAAACAGACGGATACGCTGCTGATGCTCGATGCGACCCAGTCGCTCGGCATTACGGCTGTCGATATCAATGAGACGGACTTTGTGGTCTGCAGCTCCTATAAGTGGCTGCTTGGCATACACGGTCTGGGCATTCTCGGCATTAATCCGGCACGGACGAGCGATTTTATGCCAAGAGCGGTCGGCTGGAGAGGCGTGACGGACATGTTCAGCCCCCTTCGCGACGGAAGCTATCGCTTCCAGCCGGATGCCAGACGATTCGAGACGGGATATCCGAGTTATCCTTGCGTATATGCGCTTGACTACTCGACCCGGCTGCTGCTTGACACGGGCATCCCGCTTATCGAAGATCATGTGCTCGGTCTTGGCACCGAGCTGATAAGCAAGCTGGAAGCGGCAGGCTACGAACTGATGACGCCGCGGGAACCCGAATTCCGCGCGGGCAATATATGCGTCGTCAGCGACCAGGGGGAGGAGATTTCCGCGGAGCTGGAGCGGCAAGGCATCTATCTGTGGGGCGGGGACGGCCGGTTCAGGGCGTCGGTCCATGCCTTTAACGACAGCGGCGATGTGGAGCGGCTCATAGCCGGCTTGTCGGCGATCCATTCGAAAGGGGAGGCAATCTTATGATGAAAACGGCGGTATGGACGGCCCCCGAGAGTATCGTCATCGAAGATAAACCCATTCCCGAGCCTGGAACGGGAGAAGTGCGGCTGCGGGTAGAAGCGGTAGGAATTTGCGGCTCGGAGCTGGAAGGATATTTGGGCCATAACAGCTTGCGCGTGCCCCCGCTCGTTATGGGGCATGAAGCAAGCGGCGTTGTGGAAGCGGTTGGCCCGGGAGCTGGACGGTATTCTGTCGGCCAGCGCGCGGTTATTAATCCGTTGCTGTTCTGCGGCAGCTGCCGCAGTTGCTTGAGCGGCTTGACGCAGCTTTGCGCCAAGCGGCAGATCATCGGCATTCACAGACCCGGCGCCTTCGCCGAATACGTTGTTGTGCCCGAATCGGCAATCGTGCCGATATCGGACGGATTATCCGCCGAACGCGCCAGTTTGGCCGAACCGCTTGCTTGTTCGCTGCGCGCGGCGAGACGCGCGATGGAAAGGCATCCTTTCGCGGCCGTTGCCGTGCTTGGCGCGGGAGGGATCGGTATCCTGAGCGCGATGGTTGCTCGCATTTTGGGCGCTTCCGACGTTCTTGTCGCCGATACGAACGAGGAGCGGCTCGCGATGGTGCGAGGCCTTGGCTTTAACCTGACTGCGAATCCGAAGACGGAATCGCTCGAAGATGCGGTGCGCCGCCATTTCGCCGAGAAGGGCATCGATGCGGTTATCGATGCCGCCGGATTCCAGCCGACGCGGGAAAGTGCCCTGCGATCCGTTAACCCGGGCGGGACGTTTATGAATATCGGTCTCGGCATCGATGAGACGCGACTGCCAATCAATCACTTGATCCGCAGTGAAATCGCCATTCTCGGTTCCTTCTGCTATACCGCCAGAGACTTTACGGATGCGGTCGATTTGCTTGAGCAGGGCAAGATCACGGAGGAAGGCTGGACCGAGATCTGCCGGCTCGAGGATGCGGACCGGGCGTTTAAGATGCTGGTCGGCGGCAAGGTAAGCAGCGGCAAAATTACGATGAAGCTTAACGAAAAGGGGGGGCTGGCATGAATAAGCTGCGCGTGGGCGTGATCGGTTTGGGCAGCTGGGGGATGTGCCACCTCGAAGCTTTCCGGTGTCTGCCGCAAGTCGAGATTGTCGCCGTATGCGACAATCGTCCAGAGAGACGGGAACTGGCGGAGCAGCGTTTCCCTCAGGCGGCTGTATACGCTTCGTACGAAGAGCTGCTGTCGAGAGACGACTTGGACCTCGTGAGCGTCGTTACCTATGAGAAAGAGCATCTGGCACCGACTCTGGCGGCGCTTGCATCCGGCAAACACGTCATCGTCGAGAAACCCGTCTCCACATTGCCGGAGGAGGCGCGGCGCATGTTCGATGCCGCGCGCGTCGCAGGGAGATATGTGCTGCCGGGACATCTGCTGCGCTTCGATCCAAGGTACGCGGAGATTAAGCGCCGGATAACAGATGGCGGGCTTGGCAAGCCGGTCAGCATGTTCTTTAAGCGATCGCGGGAGCATTCGCTCTTCGAAACCTATAAGCGGACGCATACGGTTTACGAGCTATCGATCCACGACCTGGATTTGGCTATCTGGTATGCGGGAAGCCGCGTCGCTTCCGTTCGTGCGCAAGGATGCTACATTGAAGGGGGCGAGGCGCCGGAGGTGTTGTGGTCGACGCTTGTCTTCGAAAACGGCGCGATAGCGGTTCTCCACAGCAATTGGATGACTCCGGATGCTGCGGGAATAGCGATTGTCGATCAGGTGGAGGTCATCGGAACAGAAGGCGTGGCGCATTTCGAGACGTCGGGATCAGGATTGCAGGTTTGGAACGACGGCGGAAGACGCACGACCGAGTTTGCCATCCATCACGAGTTCAACGGCAAAGTATATGGCGCCCTCCGCGATCAGCTCGGTTATATCGCCGACGGATTGCTCGCGGGCGGACAGGGATTGGACTACCTGTCGTTCGACGATGCGATTCATGGCTCGGAAGTTGCCGCCGCTATCGTCGAAGCTTGCGCGACCGGACGGGAAGTTAGCGTTGCGGGATCGCCATCCGACTCCCAGCATAGGAGGATATAGACCATGACCAACGGGCAAAGCTTGCCGGAGAACGGCAAGGATCATACCGCATCCGCGACGGATGCGGCCGGGACGAAGATATGGAAGGGGGCTCTGATCGGAATCGGGTTTATGGGCCGCGTTCACCTGGCGCAATACCAACGCCTGGAGCGCGAGGGCGCCCCGGTGCGTTTGCAAGCGATCTGCGATATCGATGCCCGCAAGTTCGACAATGTGTTTGTCGAAGGCAACCTGAATGAATCGTTCGAGCGCATCGACTTTTCGCCTTATCGCCTCTACACGGATATAGGCGAGCTGCTGGAGCGCGAGGAGCTTGATTTTGTGGATATCGCGCTGCCGACCGATTTGCATGCCGCAACGGCGATCCGGGCTATGGAGCGCGGTCTGCACGTGCTGTGCGAAAAACCGATGGCGCTAGGCGCGGACGAGGCGTCCGCCATGGCTCAGACGTCGGCGAGAACGGGCACGACGCTGATGGTTGCGCAGGTGCTGAGATTCTGGCCCGCTTACGAGTATTTGAAAAATTGTACGGAGCAGCGCCGTTATGGAGATACGCTGGCAGCGACGTTTTTCCGCGGCGGAGATACTCCTGTCTGGTCGCATGATAACTGGATGCTTCGCGAAGCCCGCAGCGGCGGCAGCCTGCTCGACCAGCACGTGCACGACGTAGATTTGATCAATTGGCTGTACGGACAGCCGGAGAGCGTATCCTGCGTGGGCCGCAATGTGCTGCCGGGCAGCGGGTACGACATCGTCTCGACGCATTATCGTTACGCGGACGGCAAGGTTGTGCTTGCGCAGGATGACTGGACGTTAAAGGGGGCCTTCGGTTTCGAGATGAGCTACAGAGTCAATTTCGAACGGGGCTGCCTCGTTTTCGAGCATGGCGTTCTTACCGATTATCCGGCCGAAGGAGAGGCGATCAAGCCCGAGCTGGATGAGGATGCCGGCTTTTACCGCGAGCTTCGTTATTTCGTCGAAATATTGTCTGCCGGAGACGAGCCCGAGCGCTGCATGCCTGCGGATACTCTCGGCACGATCCGCATTGCCGAGGCGGAGCTTGCCTCCGCCAGAAAACAGGGAGAATGGGTGGCCGTATCAATATGAAGGAGCCCTGGTACCGAAGCAGTTATCGTCGCAACTTGATCGATATGCACATACCGGACGACGACATTCGTTTCATGGCGGATTTTGACGCCGGGCGTTATGTCGAGCTGTTAAAGACGGCTCGCGTCGATACGGCGATGGTGTACGCCTCTTCTTGTCTCGGACTGTGCTATTGGCCGACGCCGCGCGGCAGGATGCATGCCGGCCTCGGCGAGATCGATCTTATCGGAGAGGTCACGGCAGCTTGCCGGGAAGCGGGAATCCGCACGGTGGTCTACATGAATTACTGGAATAAATGGGCCTACGACAACCATCCCGACTGGCGCTTTGTTTCGGCGGACGGCCTGAACACGGCGGAATATTTGTGGGACAGCGGACGCTTTGGCGTCTGCTGCTTCAATACGCCGTATGGCGAGCATCTCCGTTCGCAGATCGAAGCTTTATGCCGTAATTATTCGTTCGACGGGCTGTGGATCGATATGATCCACTGGCCGTATTCTCCCTGCCATTGCGGAGCGTGCAAGGCAAGATATATGGCGGAGACGCAGCGCGAGATTCCGCGCACGGTTGATTGGAGCGACCCGGATTGGGTCGCATGGCAGCGTACGCGCGAGAGCTGGCTGGCCGATTATGCGGGCAGCCTGACGGAGCTCGCCAAGCGGGTTAAACCGGGAGTGACGGTGGGCCAACAGAGCTCATCCTGGTCGGTTGGCTGGCAGAACGGGCTCACCGAAGCTTTCTTTCGACATACGGACTACTGCAGCGGCGATTTCTATGGAGACGCGCTGCTGCAAACCTTCACCTGCAAGGCGCTCGACAATCTGTCGGAGAACCGGCCTTTCGAGTTCATGACGTCTCGTTGTCCCGATCTGACCGAACATACAACGACCAAATCGAAAGCACTGCTTCGCGCCCAAACCTTCTCCGCCATTTTAAACGGAGGCGCATTTTTGTTTATAGATGCGATCGACCCGACAGGCACGCTCGACGAACGCGTATATGAGACGATGGGCGAAATATACGGCGAGCTCGAGGCTTATGAGCCGTATCTGAATCCCGATGCTGAGCCAATCGCCGACGTGGCGCTTTACTTCAATTTCGAGTCGCTGTACGATCCGGCCGACAACGGCAAGTCCGTGCTTGACGGGTCGATGGACAAACCGCTTATGAAGGCGGCGAAAAACGCGGCCCGGACCTTGATGAACGCCAACATTCCGTATACGGTCATCACGCGGCGCAACCTCGGTGAATTGGACCGTTTCGCCGTCGTCGTCTTGTGTGATCTGCCGGTTGCGGATGATGAAGAGATCGAGGCGTTTGCCGCTTATGTTCATGGCGGGGGAGGGCTTTATGCGAGCGGAGCCGGCACGCTGCGCCGCAAGGATGGAACCCTGCGCCCGGACTTCGGACTTGCCGCCGTCTTGGGAGTGTCGGATGAAGGTCAAACGGAGGAATCTATCACCTATATGGCTCCAGCGCCGGCATTCGAACACTGGATGCCCCGAAACGATGCAGCCCATCCCATGATGATTGCAGGACCGCAGCGTTTTGTACGGGTGACGACAGGGGAGATTGCGGCGACTTTGACGCTGGCGTATACGAACCCCAAGGACCCGAGCCGCTTTGCATCGGCTATCAGCAATCCGCCGGGCATCGCTACGGAACGTCCGTCGCTGGTGCTGAACGAATATGGCGCAGGCAGAGCCGCCTATTGCGCCGGAGGACTGGAGCAGATGACCTCCGATGATCATCGGCAGCTGTTTACGCAAGTACTGCGCCGTCTTGCCAACCGGGCATGGACCGCTTCTTCGGACGCCCCGCGGCCAGTCGAAGCCGTCTGGTACCGATGTGGAGACTCTAATAGCCATACACTGCGAGTGCTTAATTATCAGGAATCTCTGCCGAATATCCCGGTCCGCAATATCGAATTCCGATTAAAATGGGAAGAATCGGCGGGGGCGCGAGTCCTTCTATTGCCGGGGGGCGAACGGCTGCCGTCGTCGTATCGGGACGGCGAGCTTGTATTTACGCTGCCGGAACTGGAGACGTTCGCCATGGTGGCGATCGAAGAAGAGAACATGCTTAAGGAGGAATCGGCACCATGAATATCGGTGTAATTAATCAAATTCGCAATGGAGGCGATTGCTTCCGCCATGTAAAGGAATTCGGGCTTGACGTGTGCCAGTTGATGAGCTGGAATCCGAACGAAGCGACGCCGGAGCTGGCGAAGAGCGTCATCCGACACGCCGGCGAGGCCGGCGTACGCATCTGCGCGGTATGGGCGGGCGTATCGGGACCAAGCGAGTGGAATTTCACCGGAGGACCGACGACGCTTGGACTTGTTCCGCCGCAATATCGCGACATGCGCGTCAACGAATTGAAGCGTTGGGCCGACTTTGCCGCCATGATCGGCGCGCCTGCCATTATTACGCACTGCGGATTCATTCCGGAAAATATGACCGATCCGGAATATGAGCCGGTCGTTGGCGCGATTCGCGAGGTGGCGGAATATTGCCGGACGCTTGGACTGGAGTTCTGGTTCGAGACGGGTCAAGAGACGCCCGTCGTCCTGCTTCGAACCATTAAGCGGGTAGGGACCGACAATCTGGGCATTAATTTCGATCCGGCGAATCTGGTCTTGTACGGCAAGGGCAACCCGCTTGATGCGCTTGACGTGATCGGCCCCTATGTACGCAATGTGCATGTTAAGGACGGCTTCTATCCAACCGACGGCGAAGCGCTCGGACGCGAGGTTCGCCCGGGCCAGGGCAAAGTGCGATTTCCCGAATTCGTCGCCAAGCTGGCGAGGAGCGGATTCGCAGGCGAATGGATTATTGAACGGGAGATCGAGGGCGAAGAGCAGGAGCGGGACATTCGCCAAACGATCGGCGATCTGAGGGCATGGCATGGTTCGGCCCCATACTTATGAGCCAATCGCAAGTTAACGAAGGCCGATCAACATGAGAAAGAGGGGAAATGCGTCATGAAACTGTTGAATTACAACATCGACGGAGGTCTGAAACTCGGCATATCGACCCACGGGGGCGTGCTGGATGTCGCAGCAGCCGCAGAGGCACTGTTACCTGGAACAACGGTACCGGATACGGCGTTCGAGGTTATTGAGGGCGGTACCCAAACAAGAGCCCTATTGGAATCGCTGTTATCCAAGGCGTCTGCCGAAGATCGTCCCGAATGGTGGCTTAACGAAAAGGAACTGCTCCTTGGACCTTGCGTCGATTCGCCGGGCAAAATCATCTGCGTCGGTCTTAATTATCGGCAGCACGCAATCGAGACGAATATGGACATCCCCGCGCACCCGGTCCTGTTTAACAAATTCGCCAACGCGCTGGCAGGCTGCGGGGAAGATATCCCTATGCCCCCGGACAGCAAGATGATCGATTATGAGGCTGAATTGGCGATTGTGATCGGCAAGCGCGCCAAGAATGTATCCCGCGAGGACGCATTGGCTTACGTTTACGGATATTGTAATGCAAACGATCTTTCGGCAAGGGATTTTCAGCTTCGCACCTCCCAGTGGATGCTCGGCAAGAGCTGCGACAAGTTTGCGCCGCTTGGCCCCTATTTGGTTACGTCCGACGAAGTGGGAGATCCTCAAACATTGACTATCAAGTGCATCGTCAACGGAGAAATCCGCCAATCGTCGAATACGTCGGACATGATTTTCCGTTGCGACGAGATCGTCAGTTATATATCCCGCCACATGACACTTATGCCAGGCGATGTTATATTGACCGGAACGCCCGAGGGCGTCATGATGGGATATCCGGAGGACCGCAGAATCTATCTGCAAGACGGCGACGTGGTCCAGGTGGAGATTGCCAAGCTGGGATCGATAACCAATCGTTTGATTGCGCAAGCCTGACAAGGATTCATTTAAAACAGGCCAATCGAAGTGTTGTGCAAGTCGAAAAGGTACAGTCTCTCGTCTTTCGGAGAGCTGTACCTTTTATCCGAAATGCGGACTATTTGCAACGATTAACGGTCCTTTTGCTAAAGAATAATAGAGTTGCAGGGGGTACACTGGAGAGGCATGTTGGCAATCTAAAAATCATTTATAAACGGGAGAGTGCTGAAAATGAATTTCATGCGGACGGTCAAAGGCTCGATGCTGGACGGTTTCTACCCTGCGGGATGGGACATGGATAAAATCGACAGTTGTTGTTCGAACCCTCCAGAATCGATTGTTGAGCGGCAGCCCTTCTGGAATGAGAAATTTGTGCCGTTTTCTTGTTCCGACGTCGGCGAGCTTGATGTAAAAATGGGGCATGAGATTGCGGTTCAAATTCGCAAGAGCAAGGATCAGGGACGCAAAATCGCTTTTATTTTACCGGTTGGCCCAATGGGGATGTACAAATGGGCGGTCTACTTCCTAAAAGAATGGCAAGTAGATTGCAAGCATGTTTACGGGTTTAATATGGACGAATGGAGCGACGAAGAGGGAAGGACATTGCCGTCCGACAATCGGGGCTCTTTTCAATACGCAATGGAGCAAGCGTTCTACGGACCATTAGGCGAATACACCGTGCCTGAGGATCAGAGACATTTTGCGACTGCCGACATGCTGCCGACTTACGCGGAGAGAATTGCCGCATTAAAGGCGGAAGGCGCTGAGCTCGTCACCGTATTCGGAATTGGCCGAATGATGCATATTGCCTTCTGGGAGCCGCATTTCGGCGGAGAGTTCAGCAATGATGCGGATTGGAGCCAAGCAACGCATAGAATTGCCGCACAGCTCCATCCCCTGACGATAGAACAAAATGCGATAACGAGCTTTAAAAGCCGGACAACGCTGGTGCCATGTCGGGCCAACACGATCGGACCGGGTTTGTTCCTGCAATCCGACTATATCATTGGCGGCTGCGACGGGGCGCTGGGCCGAGGCATGCAATGGCAAGGGTTATCCTTGTGGACAACATTGCGCCATGGTCCGGACCGCTGGCTGCCATCGACATTTATGCCGACTTTACCGGGCAAGCTGTTTTTCTTAAAGGAGCTCGCCGGACCGCTTGAGGCCGATGTGAACTGAAAAAATCGAAGCAGGTCCTTGAACAACCCATAGATGACACGGATTTCAAGGGCCTGCTATACGTACACCATTCGCAATGCGTTAATGTGGTTCTTGGATCACATCTTGGCGATAACCGTTTTCGCATATTCCGATGGGGACATGCCCGTGAATAGCTTGAAATGTCTCGAAAAGGTATGGACGCTGCTGTAATGGAGGAGCTCGGATATTTCTGTGAAATTGTGGCGCTGCTCGCGAATCATTTGTTTGGCTTGATCGATCTTAAGTTTACGATAATGTTTCATGATGCTTTGTCCGGTTTGCGCTTTAAAGATCGTAAGCGCGTGACTCTTGCTTAAGTTAAACGTTTTATAAACTTGTTCAAGCCGAATTTCATCGAACACATGCCGCTCCATATAGTCGCACATTCGCTGTGCCAGCTCGGCTTCGCTTCGTTGTTTTGTCGTTCCCGACAACCGCTGCTCCTGTTTGGTCCGATCGTCATGCTCCCGCAAGCTGATCAGCAACATCTCCAAATAGAGTTTAATCAACTGCTCTGAACCGATCGGCGCATTTGGCCGTCTGTTCAGCGTATGATTTCGCGGATCGTCGAACGGGGGATAAAAAGCGGCAAAGCCGTTTTTAATAATTTGCGCCAGCATTTCCCGCTGACGGGTGTCCAGATTAAAGATTTTATTTTCAAAAAAAGCGATTTCCTTCGAGTGGCATACAAACGAAATAATAATGACGTTTGGCGCTATCTTTCTGTTGGCCCAAACGCCATGAAATTCGTTCGGTTTATGGAAGATGACATCACCCTGCTGCAGGCAGTATCCCTCCATATCGGCAAACACGTCGATCTCGCCCTTGTCTACATACACAAACTCCCAAAAGTCATGTTTCTCTCCTTCGAATTTAAAATTCTTTGAGAATTCGAAATAATGCAGAGATATAATGTCTTTCACTGTAAAAGACTCTTGAAGCCTGGTTCGCACGAAAGGGTCAGTTGCAGCTGACATGGGATTATGACCTCCGTTGACGTTCAATCTATCGTTCTATTATAACATGTCTAAGAGAGGACTTATTGCAACTTTTCATGGTCTTTTTGCTAAAGAATAATAGATTTGCGGGGAGTACACTGGAGTAGGAGTTGCTGAAGCAGCATTTAGAATCAATCTACGGGAGGGAATAAGATGAACGTTTTGGCAGTAGGTTGTCATCCGGATGATCTGGAGATCGGCTGCGGAGGGACATTGGCGAAGTTGTCGGCACTGGGCCACAAGGTGACGATGGTGCATGTGGCCAATGGGGATAAGGGACATAAGGTCATTCCCCAGGACGAGTTAATTGCCATTCGAAAATTGGAAGCGCAAGCGGCAGGTTCCTTGATCGGAGCCGAAGTGATTAGCTTGAATGTGCCGGATCTGTTGGTCAAGGCGGATCATGACGAGCTGATTTTGAAGTTGGTCAAAGTGATTCGCGAGACGAAGCCGGATTATATCATTACGCATCCGCCCGAGGACTATATGAAGGATCATATGGAGGTTTCCAAAGCGGTGTTCGATGCCAGCTTTTCGGCGACGGTTCCTCATTACAATAACGAAGAAGGACATGATATCCATCATAAAGTAGCGCCCATTTTTTATATGGACACATTGGCCGGAGTCGGCTTTCTGCCGACAGAATATGTGGATATCTCCGATCATATCGACGTTAAGATCGAGATGAACAACAAACATGAGAGCCAGATCAAATGGCTGTACGAACATGACGGGATCGATTTTTTGGATTTTGTAAGAACCGTATCCAAGTTTCGCGGACTACAATGCGGCAAGGCTTATGCGGAAGGCTTCACGAAGTGTCAGGCTTGGCCAAGATTGTCCGCTGAAAGGCTTCTGCCGTGAGGGAATCTTTAAAGGAGATGTTACAGCCGTTCCAATGTGCTGTACGGAAGTCACCGCGTTTTCACTGCGGCTCGTTAGAGCCGCATGGAAATGGTCAAAACGTTAGATGAAACAGGCAAAAACGGCTGGATGTAAAGCGGGACAACCATTTCGAGGTCCATAGACGTTGAAAACGCCTATGGACTGTTTTTGTATCCATTTTGGGGTCCATAGACGTTGAAAACGCCTATGGACTGTTTTTACATCCGTTTCGGGGTCCATAGACGTTGAAAACGCCTATGGACTGCTTTTGCATCCTTTTCGAGGTCCATAGACGTTGAAAACGCCTAAGGACTGTTTTTGCATCCATTTCGGGGTCCATAGACGTTGAAAACGCCTAAGGACTGTTTTTGCTGCCATGTCCTAAGAGGAGCTTATCAGAAGCAGCCAGGTTACATCAAAGAAAGCCTACTTTCTACAGAGATACGCAGAGCATGAACATAAATGAGCAATGCCGGCATCTCCTCATTGGTATACCCAAATCCCCGCCACCGTCATAACCGCAGGCAACGCGCCTTCGTCCACCTCAACATTGTCGTACCACCCGCCCACAGCAAGGTTCAGCACGGGATAGAAGGGTTGGTCGAACGGCATGACGCCCGCCTCCATGGCGCGTTCGGCATAACAATGGCCGTCTACGAGCCAGCGGATAGAACGTTCATCCCACTCCAAAACGTAGTCGTGGAACTCCGCGATCGAACCCTTGTCGAATGTATAAGAAAATTCGTCGAGACGCTTGTGATCCCAGTCCTTGCCGTAATGAAGTGTGCCTGACACTTGATGGGGCAGCCGGCCCCTGGCTTCCATAATGTCGATCTCGCCGGAAGCCGGCCAAGGACCGTAGGCCTGATCTTGCGGCAGAAGCCAGATGGCGGGCCATAGCCCTTGTCCGACCGGCAGCCTGGCACGCGCGACGAGTTTGCCGTAACGGAAGGAGAAGTGATCCTTCGTATCGATTCGGGCAGAAGAATAAGCAAAGCTTCGACCGTCCGAACTCTCGATCGTCTCGCGGCGCGCGCACAAATTCAGCCCCTCTTCGTCGAAGTACAGATTCCCGGCTTGCCCCGTGTAGTATTGCCCTTCCCCGTTGCCCCACCCCGGCATTACGGCGTTGCCCTCATTGTCCAGCAGGTCGTTGCCGAGGCGAATATTCCAATCGCTCAGATCCGGGCTTCCCCCCGCAAAATCCTGCTGCCATATCAGCGTGTTCATCGTAAGAAATCCTCCCCTCGAATATTCTCAGCATACTCCATTACCGCGCAAGATCAACGGAACCTAAAAAAATGGGATAGGGTCAAAAACGGTGGTCTTTTTTTTGCATGCCGAAATGCTTACGATGAAATGGAAGGGGGCAGCAATGTGATCCAATCCAAAACCGGTCAAATGAAAACGTTTTTAAAGCAGTGGCAGCTGCAAAGCATGGTTATCCCGGGCATCGTCTGGATGTTGATCTTCTGTTACATCCCCATGTTCTGGCTTATTATCGGATTTATGGACTACAGTATCGCTAAGCCCATGCTCCAGTCGCCGTTCGTAGGTCTCAAGCATTTCGAGGATTTCGTGACGGACGAGAGATTCTGGCGTTCCATCCGCAATACGCTTGGCATGAGCAGCATCAAGCTGGTGCTCGGCTTCTCGATTCCGATCGTATTTGCCTTGCTGCTCAATGAAATTCGGAGCCTTCGATTTAAACGAACGGTCCAAACGATCTCCTACTTGCCGCATTTTATCGCATGGACGATATTCGGCGGCATTATGCTGAACTGGCTGGGCGAAGGCGGCGTCGTCAATCAACTGTTTATGGGCCTCGGCATTCAGGAACGAGAGATTTTGTATAACAGCGACCCGAGGTACTTCTGGTGGATTACCTTTTTCTCCGATACGCTGAAGGAAACCGGCTGGAGCGCCATTATCTACATTGCGGCCATTGCGGGCATCGACCCTGCGCTGTACGAAGCTGCGGAGCTGGACGGAGCGAACCGATGGCAGCGAATGTGGCATATTACGATCCAGAGTATACGGCCGACCATCGCGATCCTGTTTATTCTCGCCGTTGCGGGCATTCTCGGCAGCAACTTCGATCAGATCTTTATGCTAAAAAACAATATGAACATGAAGATGGCGGAAAGTCTGGATTTGTACATCTACAACATGGGACTGGTATCAGGACGACATTCCTTTTCGACGGCCGTCTTGTTCGCCCGCTCCATCGTGGCGCTGGGGCTGCTGTTCCTGGCCAACTACTCGTCCAAAAAACTAACAGGCGACAGCATCTTTTAGAAAGGTAGTTCAAAAAGTCCGCTTCCCATTACGAAGTAATTCTAGAAGCTTACTCGACTTCGAATCTTGAATTCAAGCGAAACTTCCGGTGCTCACGTAGCTTCCACTACGCTCCGCTCCTCAGTTTCTACTTTCATTCAATCTTCTCGGTACTGAGAACCGAACTTTTTGAACTCATATTCTTTTAACACGCTTTTTAAATAGGGGGCAGAACCATGAACACTAGAAGAATACGACGCATTGGCCTGTTCGAGGTCGTTAATACCGTGCTGATGATAGCGGTATGTTTCATTACGCTGTATCCCATGTGGTTCGTGTTCGCCAACTCGCTGAATGCGCCCGAGCACGCCACGCTGGGCACGGTCAACTGGATTCCGAAAGCGATATCGTTCGACAGCTACCGCGTCGTATTCAGCAATGAAAATATGATGAACGGCTTTTATATCACGACCATGCGGACCATCATAGGGACAGCCGCCCATGTGCTCTTTACCGCTATCGTCGCGTATGGCCTAAGCAAGACCAACTTGATTGGCCGCAAGATTTATATGAAAATCGCTCTGATCACCATGCTGTTCTCGGGCGGACTGATTCCGACCTTCATTTTGATGACGAAGCTGGGCTTGTACGACAACTTCTGGGTATTTATCATTCCCGCGATGTACACGTTCTTTAACATGGTTATCTTCATGAGCTTCTTCCGCACGATTCCCGACAGTTTGGAGGAATCCGCGAAGGTGGACGGCGCTTCCGATTACGGCGTATTGTTCCGCATCGTGATGCCGAACAGCATGGCGGTTATAGCGACCATCTCGCTGTTCTCCGCAGTCTATCACTGGAACGACTATTATCAGGGCGTCATCTATATTCGAACGCAAGAGCTTCTGCCGCTGCAGACCATGTTGTTCAAAATCATCGCGGAAAACTCCATGTCCTTCATGCAGCAGCAAGCGATGGCGCAATTCGGCGCCAGGCTGCCGGGCAATTCGATCAAGTTCGCTTCGATGATGGTGGCCACTTTGCCGATTCTATTGTTTTATCCGTTCATCCAGCGCTATCTGGTCAAGGGCGTCATGATCGGAGCTATCAAAGGGTAAGTGCCGTGCGTCTGTCCAAGCTTGGATTCAGGGGGCGTATGGATCAAATAAAATATACAGATGACAGAAGAAGGGATGATCAGAAAATGAACAAAAGCACCATAAGAAAAAGCACGGCCCTGGTATTGTCCGCGCTTATGCTGGGCCTGGCAGCCTGCACGAACTCCGGGAACGATCCCGCGCCTACTTCACAGCCGGATTCCAGCACGCAGCCGGAGGCTACTCCCGCGGAGACGGCGCTGAACCCCGACGAACCCGCATGGAGGCTGGACACGAGCCCGGTCGAAATAAGTTGGTTCGTAGGCGCATCCTGGTATCCGCATAGCTGGGGAGAGAGCTTGAATTCCAAGTATATTACGGAGAAAACAGGCGTTAAAGTCAATATCGAGGTTCCGTCGGGCGATGCAAACGAACATATTACGCTCATGATGACTTCCGGCAAGCTGCCTGACCTCATCAGCATGGGATCATGGGAAACTGCCGTCAAAAAGCTGTGGGAAGGCGATCATGTTTATGCTTTAAACGAGCTGGCGGATCAGTACGACCCTTACTTCTTTAAGGTGGCCGGCGATGGCACGCTCAAGTGGTACCGTCAAGCGAACGGCAACACGTATGGCATTCCGAATGATTCCTACAGCCCTAATCTGATGCACGAGACCGGCATGACGGCTGCGAACCAAACGTTCCTAGTGCGCAAAGATCTCTATGAGGAAATGGGCAAGCCGGATCTGTCTACGCCCGATGGGTTCCTTGGCGCGCTTCAGACGATCAAGGATCAATACTCCGAGTATAAAGGCCAAACTATCAGTCCTTTCTTTGCGCAAGGCAACGTTCCTTATGGCATGACGGAATATTTGCAGAACCTGCTGGCCGTTCCGCATGAGAAGGATGGCAAAGTCTACGATCGGATTACCGATCCCGATTACGTGAACTGGCTTAAAACGTTCCGCACCGCTTACGAGCGCGGTCTCATCAACGTCGATTTCCTCGTGGACTCCGATACGCAGGTGGAGGAGAAAACGAACAACGCCCGTTATTTTATGATGGTTCGCGAATGGAACGGCATGGCGGCCGTTAACCCGATGCTGGCCGCAAGCGCCAACCCGGATTCTTATTATATTGCCGTAGACGGACCGCAGAACAGCAAAGGCGACAGCGCGAAGCTGTTCCCCGGCAATATGGACGGCTGGATGGTTACGATGATCAGCAAATCCGTCAAAAATCCGGAGCGCGCTATTCGCTTTTTGACTTACCTAGCCAGCGAAGAAGGACAATTGGACCTGTTCCTCGGCAAAGAAGGCGAAACATGGGATTCCACAAGCGGCAAGCCGCAATTAAAGCCGGAGCTGGTCGAGCTGCTTAGCTCCGATATCGAGAAGCTGGAGAAGGAATACGGCGTGATGGATACGTACTGGATGATGCGCAACCCCGTCATTATTAACCAATGGAGACCGGAGAAGTCGCCCGTCATTAAGCAAATGGAGGACTTCGCCAACGCCCAGGCCGATATTGACAGCGGTATCTACAAGGGGCTGGACCCGCTCGGCGATTCTGAAGTTGCGGTGGCTTGGTCTCGCATCGCCCAAAACTGGGAGGAGGTCCTTCCTGAGCTGATTACGGCCAAGGACAATACCGCCTTCGATAAAATATTCGAAAGCTTCCTGTCCCGCCGCGACAGCTACGGCTTCGCGCAGGTCATGGAGCATCGCCAAGCGGAGCTGGATGCGAGAAAAGCGAAGATGGCGGAATAAGGGTTCCTGTTTATTGCCGGCTGCCGGGGAGGCAGCCGGTATTCCCCGCTTTCCAACTATGATATATTACTGAAGTGGGGAGGACATCCAAATGAAGGCCGTAAGCATAAAAATAAGGAAAATCTATCGAAATTCCAGCATCTCGCAAAAGCTGTTTCTGGCGTTCAGCGTCATGATCGCGATACCGGCGATTGTCGTATCTTTTTTATTTATCCGCGTGCAGGAATCGCAGCTATACAAGGAAGCGATGTCCGCCGGGAACAGCCATGTCTCACGGATGAGCGAACAGCTGCGGTCCAGAATGGGCATACTTGAAAACGCTTCCTCTACCGCGCTTACGCAGAAGTCATTTATCGATTTTATCCATTCCAACATGCTCGGGGACGGACTGCGTCTTGTGAAATTCAGGCAGAATCAGTTCGAGCAGATGCATAATATTATCCAGAGCAACGAAATGATCAGCGAGCTCAGCTTTTATGTCGACAATCCGAACGTGCATGAAATTTGGCCGGAAATCTATCATTACGACAAGTTCTGGCCGCAGCAATATTGGACCCGGCTTCGTGATGAGGGAGGATCGTCTTACCAATTGTTTGCCTTTAAGGACGGCGAGCACACATTATCCTATTATCGCCTTGTTCGTCTGCAAGGTCAGGGCGGAAAACGTCCTACAATAATGGAAATTCGGTCGGAGCATCGTGTTTTTTTCGAAGGGATGTTAGAGGAGACGGGGGGAGACTTCTTTTCCGTAGTCATGGACGGAAGGGATCCCGGTCGCTTCGTCTACAATCCTCAGCATAAATTTTCGCTCCAAGCCGGTGATGAGCTGGACGACATCCTTGGCGGTATTCATCGGCAGCTGGATGTTCTGCAGAGTCAGGAGCCCATCAAGGTTTATGTCGGCGACCATGCCTATTACGCCTTATATCGTTATATCGCACCGCTCAATGCCTATGTCGTGGATATTGCCTCGCATCAGGATCTGATGAAAGGACCTCGCAACTGGTATTTCCTTGTGGTGGCGGTAACGCTGCTCGTCCTGCTGCTCATGCTGCTGCTCGTATCGCATACGACGCGGCGCATTTTCCGCCGGATGGACCGGGTGCTGATCTCCATGCGCAAGGTTCGCAGGGGACAGTTGGACGCGAAGATCGATCTCGGTCTCGCTGCCGGAGATACCGGCGACGAGATCGACGAGATGGCCATCAGCTATAATAATATGCTGGACGAGATCAAGCAGTTGATGACCCAGGTCGTCGACAAGCAGCTGATTGCCAAAAACGCGCAGCTTCACTCCTTGCATTCGCAGATCAACTCGCATTTTTTGTACAACGCGTTGGAGTCCATTCGGATGCTGGCAGAGGTGCGGCGGGAACCCGCGATCGCAGACGCCCTAGTATCATTGGGATCGCTCATGCGTTACAGCATGATGTGGCGCAATGATACGGTAGCCTTAAGCGAGGAGCTTGCCAATATCCAAAGCTACGTTGGGTTTATCAACTTCATGGAGGGTGGAAGCATCGCGCTGTTATCCGACATTCCAAATGAGCTGACGCGGTATGCCATTCCCAAGATGTGCATGCAGCCTATCGTCGAAAACGCCGTGCATCATGGAGCTCCGAGAGGGGGCAGCTTGACCATCGAGATCAGCGCCCGGGTGGAGAACGACAGCATGCTGGTCATTCGGATTCGTGATGAAGGAGACGGAGTCGACCCGGACATACTGGCGGGCTTGCAGGCTGTACTGGAGGGCGAATCGGATACGCCTATCGTCGCAAGCAAGAATGGTCTTGGTCTCGAGAACGTGCACAAACGGCTGCAGCTTCATTACGGCCGGGGCAGCGGCCTCCGGATCGACAGCGAGCAAGGGGCTTACACCTGCGTCACGATTACATTGCCTTGGGCAAACGCCAATCTTGGAGGGTGGTAACCGATGATCTCTATTTTGATCGTGGATGATCAAAAGCATATACGCGACGGTCTGCAAGCCATGCTGAGCCAATTCCCTCTTGGCCTGGAGCAAATTTTTACCGCTGGCAACGGATTGGAGGCGTTGCAGTTGCTGCGCGAACACAGCATTGGGCTCGTCATTACGGATATCCGGATGCCGGATATGGACGGTCTTACGCTGATGGAGCAATGCAAGGAGGAACGGATTCGGGCCGATTTCCTCATCATTAGCGGATATAGCGACTTCGCCTATGCGCAGAAAGCAATCGGGCTGGGTGCCAAAGGATATCTGCTGAAGCCCGTGAAACGGGAGGATCTGCAGAAGTCGGTAGAGCATGTGCTGCAGGAGGTTTCGACAAGGCAAGCTCTCTCCCGCAATATGAGGCAAGTATCCAGACGGGCCAGAGAGACGGATCGCAAGGAGCTGTATATGTTCATGCAAGGGGCGGTCTATGATGACAGCTGGATAGCCGAGACGGAGGAGCAGAGCTCGGAGCTCTGGCGGCAATACCGGCTGTGTCTGCTGCGAGAGGAGCTATGGATAAACCAGCCGGGAGCCGTCAGCGCCCATGGTATGGAGTCCATTGCGTACGGCGTATATGGCAAGCGAGGGTGTTTGCCTTTGCAGCATCGCCCGCATCTGATTCTCGCGGTCGACGCGGGCGTCGAACCCGGAGCGTTGGCAGCTGCGCTTAAGGGCGGAGGCATCGATGCCGTTGCCGTAATGACGGGACCGCGGCAAGGGTTGAAGGAGCTGCCGGATAGTTATTCGGCGCTTATGGAGCTGTATCGCCACAGCTATCTGTTCCCGGACAAACGTTGTCTGACGCCGGCTCATATCGAGGGATTGGAGCAGCATTGGCAGCTGCCGTACGAAGAGATTTATGCCTTGTTCCAACTTGTCGGCACAAAAAACAGCGGCCAAATCGCCGACGGCATATCCGGATTATTCCACAAGAGCGTCTTGCAGCGTTACCACATTCGTTACACGCAGCAGCTATGCCGCGCCATGGTGGAGATGCTGGACGAATACGAGCGCGTCATCCGTCCCTACCTGGGGGAGGAGGCGCTGGATATCGATTGTCTGCGCAATCTGTTCGACTATCCCGGCATCCGCGATTATATCGGGGCGCTCCAGCAGCAGTTGCTCCGGCTCAACCAGTTTTATTACGAATTCAAGTGCAGCTACCGCAATACGCAGGATCTTAACGAAGCTATTCGTTACATTCACGAGAACTACCATAAGCCGTTGGATCTCGCGATGGTATCCAATCACGTGTCCTTGAATTACGCTTATTTTTCGAATCTGTTCAAGAAAAACGTGGGCAAAGGGTTCGCGGAGTATCTCCGCGACGTTCGTCTGGATAAAGCGCGGCGGCTGCTCGCCGATACCGAACTCAAAATCGTCGAGGTGGCCGACATGGTGGGCTACGAAAGCTATAAAAGCTTTACAAGGACGTTCCGGGACGTGATGGGCATGCAGCCAACGGAATACCGGCAGCAGATCCGGCGGAAGCAGGGAAAGGAAGAAGAGGCATTCCGGGATACGGCGCTTTGACGAGCCACGAAGGAGGCGCAATCGGCTAATGAATAAATAACAGATCGGTCAAACAGCGACATGTCGGGTCATGTCGCTGTATTGGTCTTATTTCAACACGTCCGGCAAGCTATCCATAATGTCCTGCATCGAGAATGAAAGACAAGACAGAGTAGGGGAACTGACAGGATCGTCTTGGGCGAATACATTGGCGAGCGAATAAGCGCGTGTATCCCGATCCAGAAGGTATTGCTCCAGGAAGCAACTCGAGTGGTTCACGATCCAGTATTCCGGTATGCCGTGCCTTGCGTAGCTGATCATCTTGAACAGCTTGTCCCGCTTCGCCGTAGACGGCGACAAAATTTCCACGACGATATCCGGAGGACCTTCGATGCCCTTAGGCACCAGCTTATGCAGATTGCTCCGCAGCAAAATGACCAAATCAGGCTGGCGCACTTCCTGTTCGGAGAGGATAACGTCGAGCGGTGCACACAGTATAATAGCCTCATTGTCGCATGTGCGGGATATTCGCTTCTGAATCTCAAAGCTCACCAACTGATGAATACTGCCCGGCCCCGGGCTCATTAAATCCAGGCGGCCGTCGACAAGCTCATAGCGGTTGCCGTCATCGAAACCGGCGTAATCGTCATAGGTTACGTTGTCTTCGCGCAGCAAATCCCTGTTTTTATTGCGGCTCATATTGTGCCCTCCAATCTCGCGGCGAATGTTTGTTCCTATTATAACACGGATTCTCCAAGTTCTAAATATCGACTGCTCTTCTCCAGATGAAACCGCACAATGATCAAGGTTTTCCAAAATGCCAAAAAATTGGGTTATAACAAAAACAATTGTACCTTTAAGCCCAATTGGCGATTCGATAGAATGAAGATACATCGAAATTGAAAGCGGTTTCCGAACTCAACCCCCAGCTTTTTCCACCCACGTCCCAGGAGCCGCAAGCCTCAAGAGAGCGAGCTTGCTCTATCCAACAGCCGAACCGAATAGCGGTCGCACGGGAGGTGTTCCATCGATTAGACAGAGCTTGGTCCCATTAAAGATTGTTCAAAAGTCCGCAATAAGGCCAACTGGCAGAACGGAGAAATGACTAATTTATTGAGGAGGCAATTATGAAATTATTCCGCAATTCGGAGAATCGGTATATGCAAAGGGCCCTGAGCCTTATACTCGCAATCGTGATGATCGCTGGCATGAGCCTTATGCCGGTATCGAAGGTAGAAGCCGCGACGACGGTAAGCTCCATGGCTTACTTTTCGTCTGCGGATGGTCCGGTTATTACAAAATCGGGAGTCGGGCAAGCCAGCTTCGGCTTCGTCATGCCGATCTTTAACGGCGGCGCCGCAACATGGAACGATGTATCCGCGGACGTAGGCGTTAAGGTGAAGGTGGGCGGCAACTGGGTCGATATCGACAGCGTAAGCGGATTTGTTTACAACCAGAACTGGGGACATTGGAGCGACGGCGGGGCAAACGGCTATTGGTTCACGCTTTCTCAGACGACAGAGATTCAGCTGCATTCCAAAGCAAACAGCGGAGTTACGCTGGGTTATACCCTTCAATTCCAGAACGTCAACACGACGGCCATTACCTCCATGACGCCAACGCAAGGTCCGCAATTAACCGCAGGGTTCACGGGCGGAGCGGGATTTACGTACCCGGTTTTTAACAATGATCCCGGGATCATCTATCAGGCCGTAGCCGACGATCTTAAGGTATACGTCAAACCGGTTAACAGCGGCACTTGGATCGACATCGACAACAATGCGGCCAGCGGATGGATCTACGACAGCAACTTCGGACAGTTCACCGAAGGAGGGGGCGGATACTGGTTCACGGTGACGGAATCCATCAACGTGAAGCTGGAATCCGTCAGTACATCGGCCAGTCTGATCTACACGATCACCTTTAATCAGCCTGTCCGGAATTCGTACGTCATCTCCGCTTATGATGGCACAACCTATACGGCAGACAACAATGGCTCCATCGGGATCCCGCTGCCCAAAATCGACGGCGGCGCGCCTATCGGCACCGAAATTGGCAAGTTCGTTTACCAGATCAACATAGGAGGCCAGTGGGTCGATATGTCGAACTCCGGTCAAAGCGGATTCGTCTATTCCGGCAACGGCTACAATAATATGTCGGACGCCAATCAGTGGGGATATTGGGCCGACTACATCTACGGTCTGTGGTTCCAGCCGATCCAAACCGATATGCAGATTCGAATCGGCTATCCGTTAAATGGACAGACGGGCGGCAGCGTCGGCAGCAACTTCGTCTACTATACGTTAATCGGCAATCCTAACGCACCGCGTCCGGACGTCTCCGATCATGATGATGTAGCTATCGGAACGCCAACCGATCCGGCTATCAGCGGAATGAACTTGATCTGGCAGGATGAATTCAGCGGAACGGCGCTCGACACGAACAAGTGGAATTACGAAACCGGTTATTACATCACAAACGATCCGAACAGCTGGGGCTGGGGCAACGCGGAACTGCAGCATTACACGAACAGCACGCAAAACGTATTCGTGCAGGACGGAAAGCTGAATATTCGCGCTTTAAACGATGTCAGATCATTCCCGCAGGATCCGAACAGATACGCGCAATATTCCTCCGGCAAAATCAATACAAAGGATCATATGTCGCTGCAATACGGCCGGGTCGACATTCGCGCGAAACTGCCAACCGGCAACGGCCTGTGGCCGGCTCTCTGGATGCTTCCGGAGGATTCCGTCTACGGCGCATGGGCCGCGTCAGGCGAGCTTGACATTATGGAAGCGAAGGGCCGCCTGCCGGGTACGACGAGCGGTGCCGTTCACTTCGGCGGTCAATGGCCGGTGAACCGGTATATTGCCGGCGAATATCATTTCCCGCAAGGCCAGACGTTCGCCAGCGATTACCATGTCTATACGATGATCTGGGAAGAAGACAACGTAAAGTGGTATGTGAACGGCGAGTTTTTCTTTAAGGTGTCCAGGGAGCAATGGTATTCCGTGGCAGCCCCGAACAATCCGAACGCGCCGTTCGACCAGCCGTTCTATCTTATTATGAATCTGGCAGTCGGTGGTCACTTCGACGGCGGTCTGACGCCATCTCCGTCCGACATACCGGCGACGATGCAAGTGGATTACGTACGCGTTTACAAGGAAGGCAACGGCGGCGGCAATCCCGGCAACGTAGCCGCAACCGGCGTCACCGTTACTCCGTCCTCGGCGCAAGTGCAAACGGGACAGACGGTGCAGTTGAGTGCGGCCGTCGCGCCATCCAACGCAACGAATAAGGCCGTCAACTGGTCCGTTGCCAACCCAGCGGTCGCTACCGTAAACGGGAGCGGCATTGTGACGGGTGTCGCTCCGGGCACAACGACCGTAACGGCGACGACAGTCGACGGCAATAAAACGTCGGTGTCGGCCATTACGGTAGTAGCGCCGCCGCCAACGACCTACATCATCGGCGATGCCGTTCGCGGGATCAAAAAGACGGGCAACAACCTGCTGTTCTACGTCAACGGAGCCACATTCGCAGACCTGCACTACAAAGTGAACAACGGCGTTCAGCTCAACGTGGCGATGACCTCTATTGGCAACGGCAACTATACGTATGCGGTCAATAACCTGCAGCAGGGGGACGTCGTGGAATACTTCTTTACCTACAATCCCGGGCAAGGCGCGCTGGATACGCCATGGCAAACCTATGTGCACGGCGTGACGCAGGGTACGCCGGAGTAAGGGAGATGATCAAGCCCGATATCGGCGCCGAATCTGAATCGAAGCTGGCCTGCAAACATGCGGGCAATGGAACTGGTAGAAAGTTGAACATGATCAGGCCGCTCATCGCGTGCGGCTGAAGGTAAACGGCATCCTCTTGCCATGCAGGAGGGGCCGTTTATTTTTTTATTGATAGATTTCGGATGTTTTCTAAATTCGGTGGGATATAAGTGTGCAACGGGGAGGGCTATAATAACAACTATATTACGAAATCATGAAGCTGGAGGGGACATCATTGAACATTACCAGACATGCCGAAAACCCGATTGTCGTACCGGGTCTGTACGATTGGAGATTGGCAACCGTATTCAATCCTGCCGTTATTAAAGATAATGGAAAAACCTACATGATCGAAAGAACGGCAGGTTCGCTTACGCCTTGCAAAAACTATTTGGGCCTGCTTGAAAGCACGGACGGCGTCCACTTTACCCACGTCGTCGATACGCCGGTGTTAACGCCGGACGAGCTCGGATTCCCATACGGCAGCGTACAGGATCCGCGCATGGTCAAGATCGAGGATACGTTTTACATGACGATTGCGCTTCGTCCTTGCGCTATGAACTACTATCCGACGGGAACGGGCATTCCGGAGCGTTCCATCCCAACGTACCCGGACGGCTGGGGAGAAGAGGAAGGCCATTGGCTGACTCGTTCGATCCTGTTGTCCTCCAAGGATCTGATCCATTGGGATTATGTGTCCACAACGACGCCGCTTGAGATCAACGACCGAAACAACATCCTGTTCCCGGAGAAAATCAACGGCAAATACGCGCTGCTCCGCAGACCGGAAGAATATATCGGAGAAGAGTACGGCACCGAGCAGGCGGCAATCTGGATTTCGTATTCCGACGACCTGAAAACGTGGGAGGATCCGGTGTTGTTCGCGAAAGCGGAGCAAGAATGGGAAATGAAAAAGATTGGCAGCTCGACGCCGCCAATTCGCACGGAGCAGGGATGGCTTCTGTTCTATCATGGAGTCGATCAGCAAACGGTATATCGGCTTGGCGCGATGCTGCTTGATCTGGAGGATCCGACGAAAATTTTGGCTCGTACTTCGAACTTTATTATGGAGCCGGAGACGTATTACGAGAAATTCGGATACCAAATTCCGAATGTCATCTTCCCGACCGGATGTGTGCTGGATGAAGGGATTCTGCACATTTATTATGGCGTCACGGATACGGCCATTGCGCTTGCGACCGTACCTCTCGATGAGATGCTTGAACATCTGCTTGAACCATCGAATCGAAAGTAACTGACATAATACAGGATAAAATCGAAGAATTTTGGGATATTTCCGATTATTAAGATTTTTTATAATGGAAGTATAGATCAATTGGGCGCCCCGATTACTGATCTTCACAAATAAAGCGATTACAAATATGGAAAGAGGGTTAAAAATGGCTTATTCAAACTTCAAAAAAAGAACTCTTCTTGTTTCGCTGGCAGGATTAATGGCTGTGTCGACTGCGGCATGCGGCAATTCCGAAGAAAACAACGCAAGCGGCGGCTCTAAACCGGAAACGGTTACGTTAACGATGATGCATCCATGGACAACGCCTAACATCGACAACGATGTGTATAAGGCGCGAATCGAACAGTTCCAGAAAGATCATCCGGAAATCGTGATCAAAACGGATGAAGTCCCTTCCGCTCAATATAAAACCAAGCTTCGCACGCTCGCGGCAGCCAATAACCTGGCGGATATTAACGTTGTGTGGCCCGGAGCAGATTTGGCGCCGCTTGTAGAAGGCAGTTTGCTTGAGCCGATCAACGGTCTGATGGATAACTGGAAAGAAATTTTGCCGGAGAGCGCGCTCTCGCCATTTAACGTAGCCGATCAGCAATACGCAGTTCCGACGAAGCAAACATTTGTTGATATCGTTTATTACAACAAAGAGATGCTGGCAAGCGTAGGTTACGACGCATTCCCTACCACTTATGCCGATTTCATCGAGCTGGTGAAAAAGCTGAAAGCGGCTGGCTTGACGCCGATCTCGCTCGGCAACAAAGAACAATGGCCATTGCAGTCCTCGATTCTGTCTATCGTCGGCGACCGTTTTACGGGCAGCGATTTCCTGGAGAAGGTCATGAAAGGCGAAGCGAAATTCACAGATCCTGAATTTGTCAGCGCCATCTCCGTTATCGATGAGCTTAGCAAGCTGGATGCTTTTAATACGGATGCGAATAATATGGACTCGGTACAAAGCCAGGACTATCTGATCCAGGGCAAAGCGGCTTTGCATATCACGTCCTCGACTGTGGATGCGCGCGTGCGCATCAATAATGAACAAGGCGACAAATTCGGCATCGCGCTGTTCCCGAGCGTAGAGGGCGGCAAAGGCGATCCGGCCAAAAGCGCCGGCGTCGTCCAGTACGGCATCGCCATCAAAAGCAAGCTGGACGAGCGTAAAAAAGCGGCTGCCGAAGAATTTATGAAATATTTCGTAAGCGAAGATTTATACAAAGACTTGATCAGCAACGGCGTTGTAGTTCCCGCTAAGGTCGACGTTCCGGAGGATGCAAGCCCGTATCTTAAAGAAATGCTTGAATTGACGGGTAAAGGAACAGCGCCTGTATTCGACAGCATCATTCCGACTCAGGTTGTCAGCGTCATTCAGAACGGCTTGCAGGCTCTGACCGTAGGTCGCGGAACGCCGCAGGAAGTCGCGCAGGATACGCAAGCGGCAATGGATGAGTACAACAAGAAATAAGCTTCGATTTGTCAGGTTTGAGGCAATGACAGAGAAAACCCGGGTTCCGGGTTTTCTCTGTCTAGAGCCCAAGAAAATTTTAAAATGAAAGTTCAAAAAGTTCGGTTCTCAGTTTGGCATACTTCGTAATGGGAAGCGGACTTTTTGAACTACCTTAGAAGGGAGAATGATGGATGCATACGCTTAAACGGAGCAAGCTGGCCATCTTTATCGGATTGTTTCCAGCCCTCCTTATCTACCTGGGAATTGCCATCGTTCCAATCGGAATTTCCTTTTATTATTCGCTTATGGATTGGAACGGAATCGGCGCCAAAGAATTTGCCGGATTCGACAACTACGTGAGAATGTTCAATAGCGATACGTTCTGGCTTTCGGTTAAAAATAATATCGTCATTATGATTACGGGCCTGGTCGGCCAACTGCCGTTAGGCCTTCTGATGGCATTGCTGCTCAACAAAGGCCTTAAAGGTTCGGGTTTTTTCCGTACGGTTGGCTTTATGCCGGTCGTAATCTCTTCGGTTATGGTCTCGCTCATTTGGGGGATGATCTACAACACGGAGTTCGGTTTGCTTAATAATTTCTTGAAGTTCGTGGGGCTCGAGAGCTGGCAGCAGAATTGGCTTAGCGATCCCAAGTGGTCGATTCTGTCCATCAGCATCGCCTACATTTGGCAGAACGTCGGCCTATATATGGTCATGTTCCTTGCCGCTCTTCAAAATATACCCGACGAAGTCAACGAAGCGTCGGAACTGGACGGAGCGACGGGGCTTAAGCGGACCTGGTTCATTACGCTTCCCATGATTCGAGCCACCCTGATGGTCACGATCGTGTACAGCATCAGCAACTCCTTCCGCGTGTTCGACCTCATCCAGGTTTTGACCGGAGGCGGTCCGGCGCATCAAACCGAGGTTATGACGATCCATATGTATTCCAGCGCTTTCGTCAATTTGGAGTACGGGTATGGAAGCGCGGTATCGATTATGATTCTGTTGTTCAGCTTGGTCGTGATTACGATTGCAAACCGGCTCGGCAAGGAAAAGGCATAGGAGGGAGGAGCAATCGTGAAACAGAGATCTCCATTATTCAAAATATTCGCTTACGTATTTTTAGGTTTGTTCGCTATTATGAATCTGGTCCCTATCTTCTGGATGATCATCAACTCATTTAAGACGGAGCAGGAATATGCAGCGGATCCGTTTTCCTTCCCGACGGGTATCGAGCTTTCGAACTATGTGAAGGCTTGGGATATCGCCAATATGGACACTTATTTTATTAACAGCTTCCTGATTACGTTTATTTCGCTTATCGTGACCGTGTTTTTGGGCGCGCTCGCGGCGTTTTTCTTATCCCGATTCGAATTTAAGCTGCGCGGATTTACGTATGCCTTGTTCTTGCTCGGCATGTTGGTTCCGATCCATGCAACCTTGATTCCGATCTTCCTTATCATGCAAAAACTGAGCTTGATCGATACCTATTTCTCGCTCATTCTACCTTATACGGCTTTTCACTTGTCGCTCACCGTCTTTATTCTGGAAGGTTTTATGCGCGGCTTTCCGAAGGACATGGAGGAGTCCGGCATCATGGACGGCGCGGGCATCTTCCGGATCTTCTGGTCCATCATTTTGCCGCTTACGCGTCCCGCGATGGCAACCGTCGTTATCTTGAACTTCATCTATAACTGGAACGAATATCTATTCGCTTTGGTTTTGATCACGTCCAACAGCCTCAAGACGCTGCCGCTCGGCCTATCCAACTTCGTTGGCTTGGAAACAGCGAATTATACGCTTCAGATGGCTGCGTTAACGATTGCATTTATCCCGATCGTCGTTTTCTATCTCCTGTTGCAGAAGCAATTGGTTACGGGCATGACGGCCGGCGCGGTAAAAGGTTGATTCGTTATTCCACATAGATGTACAATATGTCCCACAAGGTTAAACGCTAGGGCGTGTATGCATATACGCCCTAGCACCGGCAGCTAAGGAGGCGCATCATGACAATGGGCAGAAGAAGTTGGGCAAGGCTGAGCTTGAGGAAAAAAGCGCTCATCATCTTTCTGTTGTTCGTGATTTTGCCTACTGTCGGGGTCGGCGTTATTGTCCAATACAACTACCAGCTCGTGTTGCGAGAACAATATATAAGCGCCATCCAACGTAATTTGGACAATGTCACGAGCCAACTGTCCGAACAGACGAAGATGGTGACGGATATGGCCGACTACCTGATTTTAAGTCCCGATATGCGGCAATATTTGCGGACCTCTCCGCCTCTCGGCGATCAACAGAAAGCAGATTTGAAAAACGATATCGAAAACTTCCTGACCTTCCAGTTGATGTCCAAAAGTTATATCCGATCCATTGAGATCGTCGGAAACAACGGCAATTCCATCGGGATGGGCGAGCCGTTTACCGGCGATGAAAGCGGTTGGCAGGTTCAAGCCATAGACAAGAAGGGCGGCTTGTTCTGGACGCAAGGTTATGCTTTGGAAAGCGCCTGGTACGGTCAGGTTAACGTGTTTTCCTTGATAAGAGTGCTTAACTCTTATGTCGATATTACTCAGCCGCTAGGCTTGCTGACGATCCGGCTGGACGAGCAAAGCATAGTATCCGAGCTGGAGAAGGGCATCCTGAATGATTCATCCGGCCAGGTTTATCTATTGGGTGCGGAGGGTGAGCTGCTTCTCGCTTCGAATGATCAGACGCCTCAAGATTACAAGCCTTATGCCGAACAAATTAACGAGTTAGCCCGGGGAAAGCGAAGCTTTAGCACGGTCGAAGTAAACGGCGAGCCTCACATGACGCTTTATCATCGAATGCCCATAACGGATTGGACGATCGTCGCGATGATCCCCGAGTCGCATATCTCCGAACAATTCCGAAGCGCGGAATGGATGATGACAGCGATATTGGCGGCTATTATCGTATTGGCTTTGGCCGCTTTTTACGGCTTTAATTATATGATCATACGGCCCATATTAAGGTTGAAGAAGGAAACGGTTCGCGTAGCAGGAGGCGACTTCAGCGTAAGGGTTCCGGTGGAATCGCAGGATGAGATCGCGGACTTGAATCGGAAGTTTAACGCGATGGTCGGTACGATCGAAGAGCTGATCGAGCATAAGTACAAGCTGGAGCTGAACGAAAGAGAGTCTGAGCTCAAGCTGCTCCAGAATCAGATCGATCCTCATTTTCTGTATAATACGCTGGATATGATCCGCTGGACGGCAAGATTGGAGAAAGCGGACAAGTCGAGCCGTCTGATCGAAATGTTGTCCAAATTTTTCCGGGCTCGGGTAGGGAATAATCAACATCAGACTACGCTCGCCAAAGAAATGGAGTTTGTGCAGGCCTACTTATTCTTGCAGCAGTACCGATTGGGCGACAAGCTGGCGTACAAGCTGCATTTGGAAGCCGAGATCGAGGAAGCGCCAACGCTAAGGGCCTCGATCCAACCGTTGGTCGAGAACTTTTTCAAACATGGGGTGGACAAGTCAAAGCCTGTCCATATCGTCGAAGTTATAGCCTATCGGCATGAAGAAGATATCTGGGTGGACGTCTCGGATAACGGGAAGGGAATGACCCCTGAACGCAAAAAAGAAATCATAGAGGCTATACAAGGAAGTCATTCGCTTGAACCGATGATGGGCAAGCGCGGCGCTTTGCACAATATCCATGAGCGGATGACGATTTCCTTTGGGCAGCAGTATGGCTTGCAAATCGTCGAATCATCACCCGAGGGAACCGTGATCAGGCTGCGGCTGCCTCTACCGAATGCAGAAAGCTAAGGCGGTGCACATCATGGACAACCAGGTTGAAGAGAAGCGGCAGCTTATCAAATTGATCATCGTAGACGATGAACCCGTCATATGTCAGGGACTGCGTTATACAATTGACTGGAAGGAACTGGGCGTCGAAGTGATTGGGGAGGCTTATGACGGCGAGGAAGCTCTTCGATTAATGGAGCGGGAGCAAGCGGATATCGTGCTGACGGATATTCGCATGGATGGCATGGACGGCTTGGAACTCTCCAGACAGCTCGCGCGGCGTTATCCGGATGTCCGAATCATCATCATAAGCGGTTACGAGGACTTTTATTATGCAAGGCAAGCTATGCGGATCGGCGTTCATGATTATTTGCTCAAGCCCGTCGAAATCGACGAACTAAGCAAGGCCGTTACCCGGATGGTGGAGGAGATGCGCAACCGCAGCCAACTGGACGGGATGCAGGAGATCAAGCTTTGGCTCACCAACGTTGCCAGAAATGGAATCGCGTACAGCAAAGAAGCGCCTTCGTCCTTGCAGGGCTCCCAATATCGTATTGTTGCCAGTCAGCTGGATCGCTATCAGGAGCGATACGGGGAGCTGGCGCAGGAGCAGCTCGATGATCTGCGGGAGCAGTGGTCGGACAATATTTTGCAAATGACGGACGGTCGGCCAGAGCTCCGTTCTTTCTCTATCTTTGATCACGAGAATTTGTTGGTCACCTTGATTGTGGCCGATCACAAGCTGCCAGCGATGGAGTGGGAAGCGATATGGGATCAAATGGCCCGCGCGTGCAAGCAACCGCCTGCCGTCTACTGTGGGGTGTCGCAGCTTTACGAGGATTTAAACGAAACCTCCCTGCGCTGCGCGGAAGCGGCGAACCTGTTGAATTACTATGCGTTAGAGCAGGCAACGGTGCTCGACTCCCGGACAGAGCTTGTGTGGAGCGAAAGAAGGCGGCCGGCGGCGCTCGACTTGGCCCAGTCGGTACAGCTGCTATCGACGGCCTTGTTTAAGCAGAGCCAAAATGAAATGAAAGAAGCGGTTGCGAGCCTGTTCGCCTTCTTTAGGGAGCAGCTCTACTTTCTGTGCGAAATCGAGTCCGCGTACGAGGAGCTGCTTACGTTGCTGAGACAGCGTCTGCGCAAAAGCGGCATTACGGGGCTGGATTCGGGTGTGGGCGGCAGCGCCATCGATACAAACCTCTTTAATACGTATGAGTCGCTCGAACAAGCGATACTTCGGGACATGCAAAAGCTCTTCGAGATGATCGAGCAAAGCGGCGGCGACCGCTCGTACTGGATTGTCGAGAAGTCCAAGCGGTATATCGACGAGCATTACACCCAGGAGCTTAAAGCTTCCGAGGTTGCGGCTTGGCTTAAGATTACGCCCAGTTATTTCAGCTACATTTTCAAACAAAGCACGGGCAAGGGGTTTACCGAATATTTGAACGAGTTGAGAATGGAACGGGCCAAACGTTTATTGGCCACCACGCATGACAAAGTGTTCGAAATTGCGGCTCAGGTCGGCTATAAGGAATACAAGTATTTTGTTTCCGTGTTCAAGACATACATGGGGATGACTCCCAAGAAATACAGAAGCATGCAGGCAGGAAACATGGATCCGGGGTGAAGCATCTATGGAAAAATACAAGCAGTCCGGCTTGCCGATTAATGAGCGCGTAGACGATTTGATGTCAAAAATGACGCTCAGGGAAAAAGTCGGGCAATTAAATCAACGGATGTACGGCTGGCATGCATACGAGAAGCAGGAAGGCGGAGCCTATGCGCTAACGGATGCGTTTAAGCAAGAGACAGCCGCATTCGGCGGGATGGGCGCACTGTACGGATTATTCCGTAGCGATCCATGGTCGGGCGTCGATTATTACAACGGCATTGCGGCCGGGGACAGCGCCGTCGTGGCGAATCAAATTCAACGATATATGCTGGAGCATACCCGGCTGGGCATTCCCGTTATGTTTAGCGAAGAGAGTCCGCATGGCCATCAGGCGCTGGACGGGACGATGCTGCCGGTTAATCTTAATGTGGGATCGACTTGGAATCCCGCGTTAATGGAACGTGCTTATCGCTTGACCGCGGCGGAAATCCGAAGCCGGGGCGCGCATCTTGCTTTGGTATCCGTGTTGGATATTTTGCAGGATCCAAGGTGGGGACGTTCGGAGGAATGTTACGGAGAGGATCCCTATCTGGCGTCGGCGTTTACGGAAGCCGTTGTGCGGGGCATGCAAGGGGAGCGGTCGAAGCTCGCGGAGGCGGATAAAGTCGCCGTCGTTTTAAAACATCTTAGCGCGCAGGGAGCCGGGATTGGCGGCAAAAACGCCGGACCGGCCAGCATCGGCGAGCGGGAGCTGCGGGAAATTCATCTGCCGGCCGCGATGGCCGGAGCGAAGGCGGGGGCGGCTGGATTTATGGCCGCTTATAATGAAATCGACGGCATTCCATGCCATGCCAACAGCAAGCTGCTGACGGGAATTTTGCGTGAGGAATGGGGCTTCGAAGGGATCGTGATGGCCGACGGCCAGGCGATTGACCGGTTGCTGGCGCTCACGGGCGGACATGAAGCAGCTGCTGCTCTTGCTTTATCCGCGGGAGTCGACTTAAGTCTGTGGGACAAATCGTTTACGACGCTGGAGGCGGCTGTTTTGTCCGGGCTCGTCGACGAGTCGTATATCGACAGGGCGGTTGCCCGCGTCCTTCGCTTGAAGTTCGAGCTGGGTTTGTTCGACCGTCCTTATACGGACGAAACCAAGGCGGCATCCGTCGTGGGCAGCGAGGACATACGCCGTATCAATTTGGCTATTGCTCGCGAGTCCGTCATTTTGCTCAAAAATGACAACATGAGACTGCCGTTTGATGCAAACGTTAAGCGTATCGCGGTGATCGGGCCCAATGCCGATCGAATCTACAATCAGCTGGGGGACTATACGAGCGTCCAGCGTCCTAAGACCGGATCGACCGTGCTGCAAGGGATTCGGATGGCGGCAACGGAAGGCGTCGAAGTCGTCTATGCGCACGGCTGCGGAATCCGCGACGCATCGACAGGAGGAATCGCCGAGGCGGTTGAGATCGCCAAGGCTGCGGATGTCGCCGTGCTTGTTCTGGGCGGCAGCAGTACGAGACAATTCGGCGATCTGTTCGACGGCAACGGCGAAGCGGTCATTGCGGGCGAGCGACCCGCCGAGATGGATTGCGGCGAAGGGGTAGATTTGGCGGATTTGCGGATTGGTGCAGCTCAAATTCAGCTGGCGGAGGCAGTGGCGGCAACCGGCACGCCGGTTGTCGTTGTATTGATTCAAGGTCGTCCCCATGCCATCGGCGAGGTGGACGAGCTGGCGGACGCCGTCTTGTGCGCCTGGTATCCGGGCAAGGAAGGCGGGCAGGCAATCGGAGAAATCCTGTTCGGACAAGTTAATCCGAGCGGCAAGCTCCCGGTATCCCTGCCGCGTTCGACGGCGCAGCTGCCGGTGTATTACAACCAGAAGGATCCAGGCAGGCCGCGTGTTTACGTCGATATGACGCCGGCGCCTTTGTATGCGTTCGGGCATGGGCTCAGCTATACGAGCTTCGAGTACAGGGAGCTGGGCTTGTCTGCCGCGACGATTGCCGCAGGCGATCTCGCAAACGGAGAGCGCGTCAAGGTTGCCGTCAAGGTTAAAAATACGGGCGATGTCGCAGGTTCGGAAACGGTGCAGTTGTACATTAAAGCCCGGGAGTCCATGGTGACCAGACGTATCGCCGAGCTGAAGGGTTTCGTCAAGGTTGCTCTGGAGCCGGGCGAAGAACGGGAGGTCACGCTGGAGCTGGGAGCTGAAGAGCTGGGCATCTGGGACAGCTCCATGGCCTTTGCGGTCAAGCCGTGCAAGGTGGAAGTTAAAGTAGGCGGCAATTTGCAGCATACTTTGAGTGCGGAGCTGGCGATAGTATAGGAGAATATATTACCGGATGTAGTATCTTGCCTTTAATTGAATCAGCACTGCGATCTCGACTAGGAGAAACGCAGTGCTTTTTTAATCGTTTAGGAAATAATGCGACATACCAGACTGTGGATCATGAGCCTGCGGTTGTCATGCGAAAAATAGATTGACGGTCTTTGCGACTATTAGGGCGGAAACAGGATAAATTTCAAATTGTAATGGGCTTAATAGTAACGAAAGCGCCGATAGACGGGAAAGTAACTCTGTTTAGCGTCCATAGACGATAATAACGTCTATGAAGCCAAAATGTAGGCGAACGAGCAACTATAGGCGTTAAAAACGCCGATGGCCCGAAAAGTAACTCTGTTCAGCATTCATAGGCGATAATAACGTCTATGAAGCCAAAATGTAGGCGAACGAGCAACTGTAGGCGTTAAAAACGCCGATGGCCCGGAAAGTAACTCTGTTTAGCGTCCATAGACGATAATAACGTCTATGAAGCCAAAATGTAGGCGAACGAGCAACTATAGGCGTTAAAAACGCCGATGGCCCCGAAAAGTAACTCTGATTAGCGTCCATAGTCGATAATAGTTTTTGGCTCCCCGAAGTACAAGTTTTGCAACCACTGTGCTGGCAAAGCCAGTGAAACGACAAACGAATTGTGGAGTACTCCCAATAATAATGAGTTGCTGTTCGGTATCCCCTTCATGCTTTCCGCGGCAGCTCATAACTATTTCGGCTACCTACAAAACGGTTTCTTGCTGCTCCTATACCGACTAAAAAAAGCAAGACCGAAGCGCCAAGCAGAATGAATAGTGGCAGGTTCCAACTATTTGTCGCATCATGCAGATATCCTATAAGAGCAGGACCGACTGCGGCAAAAAGATATCCGATCGATTGCGCCATGCCAGACAGTTTCGCTGCTTGATGCGCATTTTCAGTACGTAACCCGAAAAACATCATGGCCAAACTAAAGGCGAAGCCTCCACCAATTCCGAGCATGATGATCCACAACAGAATCATATTGGAGCTTCCGTAAAGAAGTCCAATCGTTCCCGTCAATAGCAAAATGGTTGTAATGACCACTAAAAACCGTTGGCTAGACATGCGCCCAGCAATAACGGGGACAATAAAGGCAAATGGAAGCATAACTAACTGCATGATCGAGAGATACCATCCTGATTGGTTTGGATCAATTCCTTGCTGCTTTAAAATTTCAGGCAACCATGCGATCAAAACGTAGAAAACCATGGACTGTATACCCATAAACAAGGTTACTTGCCAGGCAATAAGGGATTTCCAAACATTCACATCGTTGCTGGCCATTTGTTGACTCGTCGTGGTTGTTTGCTTCGTTTGATTTCTTAATTGGGGTAACCAACAGAGGATCGATACAAAGCTTAGAATCCCCCATATTCCCAATGCTCCCTGCCATTTTAGACCTGCGTTTACGGCTAGAGGCACACTGATTCCCGATGCGATTGCTCCACATAAATTCATTGAAATGGAGTAAATACCTGTCATGGAGCCAATTTTATTTGGGAAATCCCTTTTGATTATACTTGGCAATAATACATTACAGACGGCAATTGCGAATCCAAGAATTGCTGTCCCGATAAACAGATTAGCTGCGCCAGATAAAGAACGTATTACAATACCTACAGTCAGAAAGAGTAAGGCGATCATTATGATGCGTTCAACCCCATACCTTTGTCCTAATTTTGGTACTAGGGGCGATAATAAAGCAAATGCAAGCAAGGGTACCGTTGTGATCAGGCCTGCTGATGTATTTGAAATATGAAGGTCATCCCTTATCAGACTCACTAAAGGACTGACGGATGTTAAGGGCGTACGTAAATTAGCTGCAATAACAATAATGCCGAGAATGATCAGCCCAATAGAGGATGGTACGGCTTTATTATTTAGTTTGTTCGGCATTCTTAATTTCTCCTTCCTGAATTCTTGCGTATTATTTGCTTCCTGCTGATTTTCAAAAAAACGATACACGCGCGCGAATAAATAAAGTATATTATAATATATTTTAATTATCAATAAGTAATTTATAATATACTTTTCGTTCATCTGAAAACAAAAATACAACTCTGAAATTCCCGTCATGGAATTCAGAGTTGTATCTAATAAGTGGAGTTTTCGACTTTAGTAATCGTACTTTAAGGATATATGGAGCACTGTTTCGCTATCCGTATGATTGGTATAAGAATGAGGACAATCCGCACGAAAACTGATAGTATCATATTGATTCAATGTGAAAATCTCTCCATTGACTTGAATTTCAATGGAGCCAGTCATGACTGTCGCAATTTCAGTTGTATTGACATGATGACCTTCAGGCTGATACGAGCTATTTGGCTGTAAGTAAGCCCGACACATTTCAATATCGTTACTTTTAAAGATTGGTTCAATGCTCCAATTTTTTTGATCATTAGAAAACCGCAGTCCTTCGCCTGCTCGATACAAACTAGCAGAGTCTTCTGATTTGAACAAAGCCAATAGCGGTAAAGAGATACCTTTTGAAATTTTCCATATAATCGCCAGAGTTGGATTTGTCTCGCCGCGTTCGATATTCCCCAGAGTAAGTTTGCTTACGCCCGTTAGTTCCGATAAGTCGTCCAAGCTCATGTTTTTTTCTTTTCTGTACTTTTTCAAGGCAACACCGATTTGTAATACAATTTCTTTTGATTCATTGATTTCATCCATTAGATTCACCTCAACAAAAAACAGTTATAGCTAGTATATTATTTATCCAGATTCTTTTCCAGATCGCATATTTGAGCTTGCCAATCTCCCGTATTAAGGAGTGCGAAAGTCACCCGAATGGGGTAAATAGAGGCATGTGGCTCCCCCTACCCCTGAGTGATGCCATAATAACGTTTGCGGTATTCGGTGGCCGGAATGGATTCGTTCGACCTGAACATCCGGCTGAAGTGATTCAGCGTCTGAAAGCCGGAAAGCTCCGCAATTTCACTAAGCGAGTATGTTGTATTGACGAGCAGGTCCTTCGCACGCTGAAGGCGGAGCTGCCGCAAATACTCCGAAGGCGAGAAGCCCATTGTTTTGCGAAACAAAAGACGAAGATGGCTTTCGCTTATAAATAAATATTCGGCCAAATCGGGCAGCGCAAGCTTCTTTTCCAGATTCATCTGCATATAGTTGCATAGCCTGCTGATACGGGGGTCAATCTCCTGGGCCTTGTCAGGCATATAACCTCTCATTATGTCGAAGAAGCGCGCCACCCAGACGTTGAAAGAGGCGTTAACGGCGAGCAGCGCAACCGTTTCGTCGGTATTGACCTTGCTAATGATCAACTGGGGCTGATCCAGTGCATGCAGTGATTTGATCACATCCAAGGATTGCTCCAGAAGCTTGGCGGTCAATCGAGTGAGCTCTTGAAAGGCGGATGTATCCTCGATTCGAGCTATTAAGGGGAGGTTATACAGCTCCACGAAGTTTAAAGAACCGATCTTGATATCGCAGCCGACTGTATAGTAGTGAAACGGACTGGCAGATGCGTCGCTTGCCAGAACAATTCTAGGCGTTTGAGGCGGAATGACGACAATATCTCCTGCCTGTACTTCGCGAAGGTTACCGTTTACTTCGATCGTTCTCGTCCCGTCCAGGACTATCCATATAATCGTTTTTGGGTAACTCGCCCGAGGGAACTCCGTCTCGGCATCCACCACATTCTCGATCAGCCATGCCATCCGTACAAAGAGGTCCTCCACAAATCTGATTCTGCTTAGAACGGCCATCCTTGCAAGCTCCCTCCTGAATCTGTAACAACATAATCGAAAATGCATAATGGTTAATCGACAGCTCAACAATATCCTGTGCTACTATTTGATTGTAGCACATTCGCTGAGCGAAAACCTGGCAGCGTTTTCAAAGAGCCGCCTTGCCGAATGAGAATTCGGCAGGTGGCTTTTTATGGTCATTACGATAGACGAGGGGAAGATGACATGCGCACCATTCAAGGAAAAATGTTTATGGCTTTCAGCATCATGATTTGTCTGGCTATTATTCCGATTTCCTACATTACGTACCAAAATGCGTCAAGCGTCATTGAGGAAAACGCGACGACCTTTATCTCCGACAGCATCCGCAGAGCGGATGAAAAACTCCGTTCGACGATGGAGGAAGCGGATCAGGTGGCCAAGGTAATCGTCACGCGGGATATGGTTGCGCAAAGCCTGCTAAGCGACACGGCCGCTCCCTCGTACGAATGGTTCCAGGAGAAGAAACAGGTCGAGGATTATATCGCATCCATGGCGGCCTATAAAACCTATATTCAGAGAATATCCGTCATGGGCTTTAACGGAAAGCTGTTCCAGAACGGCTTTGCGCGAATCAACCAGACGAAGCTGCAAGGTCTGATCGAGAAGGGCGAGCTGCGGGAAAATCGAAGGCATGTGTTATTCGACGCTTCCACGGAGAACTCCATGCTTCTTGTTAGGCCGTTATTAACGGGCGGAAAAAGCATCGGGCTTGGCGTAATCGAATTTCATCCCGATTTCATGAAGCGGGTCTTCGAAATCCAGCCGTTAAAAGGGAGCGTCATCGGCGTGGTGGACGGTCGCGGCCAGATTATCTATCACAGCGGCTCGAATGAGAACGTGATCTCCGATCTATCCGCGGTAATGACGGACATGAACAAGGGGATAGGCTCGGAAGCAGCAGGCAGACTAAAGGAAATAAACGGCGAGACGTACTTAACCGTACAGATTGCATCCGATCTCACCGGCTGGACAACCATAGGCATGGTCCCTACAAGCGAGCTGCTGCGGGAAGTGGAGCAAATTCGGAAACAATTGATTTTGATTACCGTACTGGTGCTGTTGGCCGTGCATGTCATCTCTATCGTGCTCTCAAAGCAGATTACAAAAAATCTGAAACGGCTGCATAACACGATGAAGCGGGTCGGAGAAGGACAGCTGAAGGCACGCCCGCGCATTGACGCCCAAGACGAAGTTGGACAGCTAAGCGAGATGTTCACCACCATGATGACGAATGTGCAGGAGCTGATGGAGGAGACGGAGGAGAGGGGCAGACAAAAGCGGGAAGCCGAATATCGGGCGCTGCAATCCCAAATCAATCCCCATTTTCTCTATAATACGCTGAATACGATCAACTATTTGTCCAAAATTCAACAGGTGCCCAATATCGGCGAAATATCGGCGGCACTTGTGGAGCTTATGCGATTCGCGGTTGATCAGAAGCGGGATTTGATTCCGATTCGGGAGGAGCTGGAGCTGCTTAAGCGATATTTGAGCATTCAAAGATACCGATTTATGGACCGGATAACCGTAAGCATCGATGCGGAGGAGGCTACGCTGGATTGCCTGATTCCGAAATTCGTGCTCCAGCCGATCGTGGAGAACGCGCTTCTGCATGGGTTCGGCGCTTCATCGGAGAGGGCAGGAAGAATTACCGTCAAAAGCTATTGCAGAGAGGGCTCAGATATGACTATCGACGTAACGGATAACGGAGCGGGGATATCGGAGGAGCAGCTTGAGGCTCTCCATAAGCACGAATCCGAGCGGCATGCACGGGAAGGAACCGGTATCGGCATTAGCAATGTAAAAGACCGCATCAGGCTGGCTTTCGGCGAACAATACGGATTATCTATTGTCAGCGTGCCGGGGATATTGACTACGGTAGAGCTGCGGCTCCCGCAATGCAAAGAGAAAGGCGTGGTGACCCATGAACTGGAAAATCGCTTTCGTTGATGATGAACCGCTGGTACGCAATCACCTTCGTTCCCTGCTGGAATGGGAGAAGGAGGGGTTCGTGCTTTGCGGAGAAGCAGGGGACGGACGGCAAGCGCTGGAGCTGGTCAAATCGCAGCAGCCGGATGCGGTAATCGTCGATATGAGCATGCCCGGGATGAACGGTCTGGAGCTGACCCGTCAATTGCTTGGGGCTAATCCCCGCCTTAAGGTTATCGTGCTGAGCAGCTATGATTCCTTCGAATATGTTCGTGGATCCCTTAGTTATGGCGCAGTCGATTATTTGTTGAAGCACCGGCTTTCCGCCGACACGCTCAGCGTTGTGATCCGAAGTGTCCGCAAGCAGCTTGAAGAGCGGGCAGCCCAATTGCGTGTAAAGGAGCTGGCGGATATTGCGCTCTCCAGATCCGTCCTTCATGACCATCTTCTGGGCATGGAAGTAGACATGCAGCCCCTGGAGCAATATTTCTCGGAGAGCGGCTCAAGCAGAGACAAACCCCGCTTTGTTCTTATGCTCGTACAGCTCGCTCACTACGATGTGCTCGCAGCGCGGCTGCGGGAAGAGGAATTAATTCCTTATCTTCGGTCGGTAACGGATCTGTGCGATCAGGCAGGAGGCGGATACCCTTGGAGCTGTACCGTGGCTTTGGATCGCGGAAGGTGGGCGATGCTGATTACTTGCGGCACGGAGCGCAGCGAACTTGCGGTAGCCCAATGGATTGCCGCGAAGGGCGCCCGCTTGGAGGCTTCGCTGAAGCTGTACATGAATTTGGCGGCCACGCTATTGATCAGCCCGCTCGTTCCTTCCCTTGGCAAAAGCCGGGAGGCTTATCGAAAGCTGGTCCAGGAATTAGAAGGACAGACACGCCAGCCAGTCCATGCCGGACTTTCCGCGAATGAGCCTTATGTGACTATCGGGCAAGAGAAGCGGCTGCTCGCCGCGATGGAGGCAGCTGATGGAGAAGAAGCGGTGGCGATTATTGGGGAGATCATGGGGTCTGACAAGCAGGGGCAAGGGAAGGCGCCGATACTGGAACGAGTGTCTGCGGAGCTGGTGCAGATTGCCGCCAAAATAGCCCGGAAAGCAGACATTCCGGCGGAGTGGATGGTACAGGAGCTATCGATCTTCCAGCGCCCGGGATTGTCGAGCGACCAGGCGCAGGCAACTGTATGCGGCATCTATACAACGCTTGCCCAGGAACTTCAAAGATTGAACCTAACCTCCGGCCATTCGCGCCACGTGAGGCAAGCGCTGCAGATGATTGCGGGTCGATACCGGGAAGGACTCACGCTGGACGAGACCTCGGAGCGGCTGGGCATCACCCCTTCGTACTTAAGCAGGCTCGTCAAGGAAGAGACCGGACGCACGTTCACGGAGCTGCTAACGGAGCATCGCATCGAACGGAGCAAGCAGCTGCTGCTGGAAGGGGATACGCCGCTCAAGGAGCTTCATGCCAAGCTGGGATTCAGCAGCAACAGCTATTTCATCCGCGTGTTCAAGGACGCGACGGGAGAAACGCCGCTTGCCTATATGCAACGAATCAAGGGACGCTCCTAGACGCTCCAACAAGCGGCTGCTGCATAAATTTAATATGAAAGTACAAAAATGTGAAACGTTTTCAGATTCCCATCCGATTTATAATCAGTGCAAGTTCCTGAATGTAAGCCTTTGCATGCAGCGCTAAGGAGCCTAACAATAAGAAAAGGGGATGGACCGTAAATGTTGGTAAAAACAAGAAAGCGAATGATGTTGATGCTCGCGGCCGCCTTAACGGCGACGACGCTGACTTCGGCCTGCAGCAATTCGAAGGAGGAGCCGGTCACTAGCCCAGGGAATGCGGATGCGACGAGCAACCTTACGGAAGCAGGCTTCCCGATCGTCAATGAGCCCGTCACCCTGAAGGTTTTCGGCTGCAAGGATCCGAACCATGCGGAGTGGGGAGACGTCCTCATCTTTAAGGAATATGAGAAAATGACCAATGTCAAGCTGCAATTCGATGAGCTTCCTGCGAATGCGCAAGGCTGCGACGAGAAGCGGAATCTGTTGTTTGCCGCGAATGAGCTGCCGGATATTTTCCTGAGGGCCAATCTGACCAATACGGACATTGCCCGCTACGGTCAGCAGGAGCAAATGCTCATCCCGCTGGAGGGATTGATCGATGAGCATGCGCCGAATCTGAAGAGCATCTTCGAGCAATATCCCGAGGTCAAAAAGTCGGTGACGGCTGCGGACGGTCATATCTATTCGCTGCCCACCGTGCGTCTGCAGAGCTCCGGACGATCGGAGAAGATCTGGATCAACAAGGAATGGCTCGCCAAGCTGGATCTGAAAGCGCCTACGAATGTGGACGAGCTGTTTACGGTGCTGCGCGCGTTCCGCGACAACGATCCCAACGGCAACGGCAAGCAGGACGAGATTCCGCTCGGCTTACGGGATATCGGGATGGTCTATTCCACCTTCTCGGGGTCCTTCGGCCTGGAGCAGCAAATGGGTTATCAAATCAATATCAAGGATGATCAGGTCAACATTTGGCTGAAAGACGAACGCTTCAAGGAGCTGTTGCAATTCCTGAATCAGTTGTATAGCGAGAAGCTGCTGTGGCAGGACTTTTACGCGGGCGATATACCGAATTGGAGAAGCAATCTGTCCCAAGCTCTGATCGGCATGTTCTTTATTCAGGCTTCCGATCCTTTCTTGCAGGTGGAGAATCAATTTACGGGCATGACGCCGATCGTAGGTCCTCAAGGGGATCAGACCCATTCGGCTACCGGACCAATTGCAGCGCCGATCGGAACGTTCGCCATCTCCAAAGTAAATAAAAATCCGGAGGCCGCCATTCGCTGGGTCGATTATTTCTTTAGCGAAGAGGGTTCGAAATTTTTCCAATACGGCGTGGAAGGCGAGACGTATACGATGAAGGACGGCAAGCCGGTCATCCATGATTCCATCAAAAATGACTCCCGCGGCTTTATGGCGGCGCTTGGCCAGGTAAATCTGGTGCCGGGAGGCAGCTTCCCGCATGTGGTAACGGACACCTTCGGCAACATTGTAGAGAACGACAAGGTGTTGGAGGCTAACCAATTTATTGAAGATTATTTGCCGGAAACCGTCCTTGGCGCTCCGATCTTCGACAAGGCGACTTCGGACCAAATCATCCCGATCAAAGCGGACATTGATAAATATGTAAGAGAATCGGTCGCGAAGTTCATCATCGGAGAGCTCAGCTTCGATAAATGGGGGGAATACGCGGCTACCCTCGAGAAGATGAAGATTGACGTGTTGCAGAAGGCGTATCAAGACGCCTATGACGCGAAGAAATAAAGATGATTTGCTGCGGGCGGCGGATATGCAACGCCGCCCCTGGCTTTTCCTGACCTGCGATAGGAGTGTGAAATGATGCAAGCCGAGGCTGCGAAATCGACTACATCTACAAATAGCGAGTGGAAGCCGAAGCATGTACTGCGGAAACGGATACTCGTTCGGTATGAGCTCTACTTGATGTTATTTATCCCGATCATTTGGTATATTCTGTTCAAATATGTTCCGATGTACGGGATCACCATTGCCTTTAAGGACTTCTCCGCGACGAAGGGAATTTTGGGCAGTCCTTGGGCGGGCCTGTCTCATTTTGAACGTTTCTTTTCTTCAGTGTACTTCTGGGAGCTGCTATGGAATACGATCTGCTTAAGCTTGTTCCAGCTGCTTGTCGGCTTTCCGATTCCTATACTGCTGGCACTTTTGCTTAATGAAATCCGGCTCCGCTGGCTGCAAAAGCTGCTGCAGAATGTGTCCTATATCCCTCACTTTCTATCGATCATCGTACTGGTGGGGATGCTGAACATCTTTCTTGATCCGGAAACGGGGAAGATCAATCAAATTTTGATGATGCTGGGCATGGATCCCGTTCATTTTATGCAAAAAGCGGAGTGGTTCCAAACCATTTTCGTGTCTTCGGGGATCTGGCAGCATATGGGCTGGGGCTCGATCATCTATCTTGCAGCGCTCAGCGGCATCGACCCTACCTTGTACGAGGCGGCCAAAATCGACGGAGCCACCAGGCTCCAGCGCATCAAACACGTATCGATACCGGGCATACTGCCGACCATTATTATTTTGTTCATCCTGCAGATCGGTCAGCTGATGGATGTCGGCTTCGAGAAGGCGCTGCTGATGCAGAATCCGATTAATGCCAGCAAAAGCGATATTTTGCCGACATTCGTGTACAAAAACGGAATTATGGGCGGCCAGTTCAGCTATACGGCGGCGGCGGGTTTGTTTAATGCCGTAATCGACTTTACCCTCCTCGTGTTGGTGAACTGGTTTGCAAAGAAAAAGGCCGATTCGAGTCTATGGTAGAGAGGAGCAAAGAGCATGCAATCATCCAATGAAAACAAGCTGCGGTCCAGAGATGACAAAATTTTCGATGCCGTTCTGTATGTCATCACTGCCTTGCTCCTAATCCTCGTGGGTTATCCGCTGCTGTTCGTGGTCAGCGCCTCGTTCAGCAATCCGATTGATGTCGTTGAAGGCAGGGTCTGGTTGCTGCCGCAAGGCTTTACGCTGGAGCCTTACAAGCTGGTATTCGAGAATGAGAAAATATGGAGCGGTTACGCGAACACCGTATTTTATGCGATAGCTGGCACCTTCATCAATCTGGTTTTGACCGTGCTGGCGGCTTATCCGCTATCCCGCAGGGATTTGCCTGGTCAACAATTTCTTATGTTTTTTGTTACGTTCACGATGTTTTTCAGCGGGGGGCTGATTCCGACCTACCTTTTGGTCAAAAACCTTGGCATGAATAATACGATCTGGGCGATGCTGATTCCCGGCGCCATCGCGACCTATAATCTCATCGTGATGCGGAGCTTTTTCCAGAACAGCATTCCGAACGAGCTGCAGGAGTCGGCATGGATGGACGGCTGTAATTTCTTCCGGATGTTATGGAGCATCATCTTGCCGCTGTCCAAGCCGATATTGGCCGTTATGGTGCTGTTCTATGGCGTAGGTCATTGGAACGCGTATTTCAACGCGCTGATTTATCTCAAGGATAGGGAATTATTCCCGCTCCAGCTGATTCTGCGGGAAATCCTCATTCTGAATCAGGACGACATGGGCGGCGGCGATGTCGGCATGACGGAGCGCGTCATGCTGGCCGAGAGTATCAAGTATTCCGTCATCATCATTTCGAGCGTGCCCGTCCTGCTGCTGTATCCGTTCATTCAACGTTATTTCGTTAAAGGCGTGATGATCGGTTCGATCAAAGGTTGAGATGCGGGTGCCAGAAGGAGGAAACAAGATGGATAAACGGCCTAATTTATTGCTTATTCAGACGGACCAGCAATCGGCGGAAACGCTCGGTTTGTACGGCAACCCGGCATTAGAAACTCCAATACTCGAAAGCCTGGCCGAACGCGGCGTTGTATTTGACTTCGCCTTCTGCAATTATCCCGCCTGTTCCCCGTCAAGATCATCGATGTTTACGGGCAGGTATGCCTCCTCCATCGGAGTTCATGCGAACCACATGATGATTAATCCTGCGGAGACAACGCTGCCGCAAGTGCTCAAGGAGCATGGTTATCAGACGGCGATTATCGGGAAAAATCATGCTTTCATGGAGAATACCAAGACCTACTATCCCGCCGAAGTCGCGGATCGCGAGAAAGCCAGCGTGCTGAGACAAGTATTCGATTACGTCCGGCTGGCCGATCACGGGCATCTGGTTGACGGCTACAGAGACGATCCCGAAACCATGGCGGCGCATGAGTGGTCCCATACTTGCTGGGTAAGCCCTTTGGGCCATGGAACCAACCCTGCCCGTCCGGAGAAATGCGGAACCTACCTGCTTGGGGAAACGATGATGGATTATCTCGAAAATGAACGTGATCCCGAGAAGCCGTTTTTCGCCTGGCTGTCCTTTCCGGATCCGCATACGCCTTATCAAGCGCCGGAGCCTTACGCCAGCATGATTGATCCCGCCAAGGTGCCGCTTCCGCCAAAGGACATGATGGAAGGAAAACCGGAGCGACAGCAGGTGGCCTATCTGATGGATGCGATGGATACGGCGGACGATAAGCTGATTCGCAAGGTACGGGCGATCCATTACGGCATGATCCGATTTATCGACGATACGCTCGCCCGCGTGTTCGCGAAGATGGAGGAGCTCGGCTTGACGGACAATACCGTCGTCGTCTTTACGTCCGATCATGGCGACTCGATGGGGGCTCACGGGCTCATTCAGAAGCACAACATGTTCTACGATTCCTTTACCCATGTGCCGTTTATTGTGGCGGCTCCGGAATATCAGGGACCGCGACGAACCAAACATCCGGTCGAGCTGGTCGATATTATGCCGACGTTCCTGGACATGGCCGGCATTTCGATCCCGCCCGGCGTTCAGGGCAAGAGCCTGGCTCCTTATCTGAAGGGCGAGGACTATTCGCCGCGCGAATATGTCGTCATCGAGAGCGGCGAAGAAGGGGAGCCGATGCGCGTCTCCGATATTACCGTGCGCCCGGAGCATCCGTTCGACGATCGTTATTTCGTCTGGTGCGCCTATCGCGAGGCATGGGTGGGGAAGGGCAAAAGCATTCGCACGCTGGAGTGGAAGCTGAACATCTACGCCAGCGGTGAAGGCGAGCTCTATGACCTGGTTAACGACCGCGACGAGCTGCACAATCGCTTCGAGGACCCGGCCTTCGCGAGCATTCGTTCGGCGCTCGAGCGCAAGCTGCTGCTTTGGACGATGGAAAAGGAAGACCGTCTTCCTCTGAATACGACGGTGAAGTTGAATTATGCGGAAGTGAAGGCGAAACATGCGTAGGCGGGGGTTGATTCGTTTTGATCTTTTGGCATGTTGACAGCGCTACAGTGTCCCTCTACGATGAAGTCAGAGGTGAGAAGCATGGTCAAAAGCATGCGTCTGAACATTGAATACGAGCATGATATCGCGATCAACGCCTTTTATTGGACGCCGCGTTCGTATAGAGAACCGCTGCACTATCATGCGAGCCTGGAGATCGGCTGCTGCGTGTCGGGCGAGGGCGAGTTTTATTTCGGCTCCAAAAAATACGTTGTCGCTCCAGGAGATATATTTATTGTCAATCATACGGAAAGGCATATCGCCTGCTCGGCGGAGCATAACCCAAGCTCCTATTTGTTCCTGAATTTCGATCCTGGTCTGTTGCTGGAGGAGGACGAACGATTGCTGCTTCCCTTCTCCATTCCTTCGGAACGGTTTCAGAACCTGATTCCTTCGGACTCGGCATTGGCAACAGCGATTTGGCCATTGATGCAATCCATATGGATGGAGCTGGACCGAAAGCTGGAGGGATATCAAATGATGGCCAAAGGCTTGCTGCTGCAAATCGTTTCCCATCTGCTGCGTAGCTGCAGCACCGATATTCCGCCATCCGAATGGAGGGAAATAACCGATTCCTTTTCGAACTTCCGCATCATATCCGCTTATATGCAGGAGCACTTCAATGAGCCGCTGGATCTTGAACAGCTTGCCCGTATGCTCCATCTGAGCTCCTCCAGAGTGTCGAGAATGTTTCAGGAGGTACTCGGACGAGGTTTTAAAGATTATTTGCTATTACTTCGGCTCGCGGAGGCGCGCCGTCTTTTGGTACGGACGGATATGCCGGTGACTGAGGTTTGTTTTGCAAGCGGATTCCAGAGCGTTTCTTCCTTCTATCGTTTATTTGCCGGAGCGGAAGGCATCTCTCCTATGGCCTATCGGAATAAATATTCGGGAATTGCAATTTTTGAGAATGAGCTGCCTTGATCTGGGAAGCGCTGAGACTAGTCTTCTTATATAATCAGTCCTAAATAAGCGGAAGGGATTGAAAACTTATGGCTGGTTGGGATCCATTGAAAGCGCTCGTAAGAGAAGAGGTTGTCCAAAGAACGGAAGAGGGGTGCGACACGCGGGGCTTCGCTCAAAGAGCGGAGGAAGCGGGCGACGATGAAGGAAAGCTTATGAGTCTGTATGAGGAACTGTCCAAGCTGCAAGCGAGAACGGACTTCCCTTATGAGGAGCCGTCAGAGCTGGAGAGCATTCGCAAGCTGCGTCCGGAAGGACCGCGCAGTCTGAAGGCCGGATGGTCGGAGCCGCAATGGCGCAACAAATTTTATGGAGCGTGGCTGGGACGGAGCGTCGGTTGCGCCCTTGGCAAGCCGCTTGAGCACGGGCCGTACATGGCTGGAGCAAATGGCAATCCCGGCTGGAGAAACGTTCAGCTCTGGTTTGAAGGCGCCAACGCCTGGCCGATTCAGGGTTACACGCCGATCGAATCGCCGGGAGCAAAGGAATTGGGTCTTGCTCATTTCGGCTTGAAGAGCACGCGCGAGCGGATTGCATTTATGGAAACCGACGACGATATTCGTTATACGGTGCTTGGATTGATCATGCTCGAAGAGAAAGGACTGGATTGGGATTCATGGGATATCGGCAAGCTATGGCATAATCGCCTCACTTATGCGCAAGTTTGTACGGCCGAGACGCAAGCGTATTTGAATTTTTCTCAAGTTACCTCTCATATGAAGCCTGACAGACCGGAGAACTGGAAAGAAAAGCTGGAATGGGTTCGCACGCATTTGAATCCCTATCGAGAGTGGATAGGCGCCCAAATTCGCGCAGACGGCTTTGCGTACGGGGCAGCCGCACAGCCCGAGCTGGCTGCCGAACTGGCATGGCGCGATGCCTCCTTCTCGCATATCAAGAACGGGATTTACGGTGAAATGTTCGTAGCCGCGATGATTGCCGCCGCGTTCGCCGAGAAGGACCCGCGCCGGATCGTCGAGATCGGCCTTAGCGAAATTCCGGCGACGTCCAGGCTTGCGGCGGATATCCGTAAGGCAGTGGATATCGCATCCGCGGCCAGGGATCAAATCTCGCTGGTCGATCAAATCTGGGAATCGTTCAAACATTACCATCCGGTTCATACGAATAATAATGCGGCGCTGGTCGCGGCTTCCCTGATCTTTGGCGGCGGGGACTTTGAGAAGGCGGTCACCACTTCCGTACTGGGCGGTTGGGACACCGATTGCAACGGGGCGACGGTAGGATCCATTATGGGCGCGGCATTGGGAGCAGATGCGCTTCCTTCCCCATGGACGGCTCCACTAAACGATACGTTATATGCGGATCTGCCTGGCTTTCATCCCATTGCCATTTCGGAATGCGCGGAGCGCAGCTACAACGTTTTCCGCAAGCTGTCTGGACAATTGGCAGGTAACAGCTAGCTGCTTGGGAATCCGGTACTCGGGGCTATATGCCGACAAGCCGTTATCGAATTTGAGCGGGCAAGCGGTATCGGGCTTTCATTCCGATGCCGCTTTTGATGATGTTCAGGCTCAGAATGAGCGTTACCCGTTCAAGTTAGTCATTTGCGTGCAAAGCGCCCCGCCGTCCCGCCTTCGAAGGGCTGTAGCCTCTAACTTTCTTGAATTGCTTGCTAAAATAATAGGTGTTCTGATAGCCAAGCGCTTCCGCTACCTCTCCTACCATCATGCCGTGCTGGTTTAGCAGTAGCTCCGCGCGTTCGATCCTTTTCTCGATGATATAGCTCTCGATCGTCTGGCCCATCGTTTCCCTAAACTTCATGGAAAAGTAGCGCGGCGACAAATACGCCTGCTTCGCCAGTTCCGCGATCGAGCCGGCCTGAGCCGGATTTTCCCGAATCGTTGCGGCGATCTTCGTCATGGCTTCGAGATGCGGGCTTCGTCTTCTAGAAGCCTCATTGCTAGACAAGCTCTCCCGTTCCAATCCCATAAGAAGGAGGCGAAGCAGCATGCAGGCTTCTTCTTTATGGCGGTACTCCCTTAAGGTGGTGTTAACCGGAACGAATAAGGACTTTTTTAAAACCGAAAATGCCGAAAATCAACAAAAAACGGACGGAAAAACACTATTGGGTCGTAACGGAACCAATTTGCGTGATGAGCAGTAATGGGAAAATAGGTTGGCGGTCATTTTTGCGACTATAAGCAGGCGAACGAGCAGCTGTAGGCGTTAAAAACGCCGATGGACGGGAAAGTAACTCTGAATAGCAGCCATAGTCGTTAGTAACGCTTATGGCTCCAAAAAGTAGGTGAACGAGCAGCTGTAGGCGTTAAAAACGCCGATGGACCGTTAAAGTAACTCTGAATAGCAGCCATAGTCGTTAGTAACGCTTATGGCTCCAAAAAGTAGGTGAACGAGCAGCTGTAGGCGTTAAGAACGCCGATGGACCGTTAAAGTAACTCTGAATAGCAGCATAGACGATAATAGGTCTTTGGCTAACGCAAACGAATGGTGAGAAAAAAAGGAAGAAAGGAAGCGAGTTTGACGACAGATCGCATATTTGAGCTTGACAGTCATCCTTCAGGTGATTTTATTCTTCTCAGGAACATGAGTGCCCGATCGATAAATTGTATATTGCCGATCGGGGCAAATCGGAATATAATAATGTTGTGCCCGGGCACGGAATAGGCCGAAGCCGATTTCGTGCTTTTTCTTTCCTCATAAATGTGCCCGGGCACGGAAATTGTTTTTTTAATCATAAAGGAGGTAGGCTCATGGCAATCGTCGTGCAGAAAAGAGATTACAGCTTGACCGGTCCGGAGGGCAAACGAGCCGAGGAGCGGGGGCTGGCCGCGGCGGAATGGTATGCAACCCCAATCCCGCGCGCCAAGATGAAGGAACTGATGAAACGAAAGGACGGACCCGCGATCCGTGATACGCTCATTTGGTTTGCTACGCTTATTGTATTGGGTTATCTCGCTTATTTGTCCTGGGGCACATGGTGGTCCATTCTCGCTTTTTTTGCATACGGCACCTTTTACGCTTCGCCCGGCGATTCCCGCTGGCATGAATGCGGACACGGCACAGCCTTCAAGACGCAATGGATGAACGATGTTGTCTACCAGATCGCTTCCTTTATGGTATTGCGCTCTGCGACGCCATGGCGCTGGAGTCATGCCCGCCATCATACGGATACGATTATCGTCGGGCGCGATCCGGAAATTTTGACCGAAAGACCGCCAATTTGGAAAATTATTGTGATGCAAATTTTTCATCTGTATGGCGGACCGATTGAGATCAAACGTTTTTTCCTTCACACGGTCGGCAGGATGGAGGTACAGGAGAAGGAATATATCCCTCCAACCGAACATCATAAAGTGTTTCGCGAGGCCCGGGTATACTTGCTCATTTTTGCGGCCGTTATTGCCGCGTGTATATATACCGGCAGCATTTTACCGGCGATGTTTATTGTGCTGCCTTCGTTCTACGGCAACTTGATGGTGCTGCTGTTCGGCATGACGCAGCATCTCGGATTGTATGAGGATGTGCTGGACCATCGCTTGAATAGCCGAACGGTCTATATGAATCGCGTATTCCGGTTCTTGTACTGGAATATGAACTATCACGTCGAACATCATATGTTCCCGATGGTTCCGTATCATGCGTTGCCCAAGCTGCATCAGGAGATGAAAGGTGATTGCCCGGAGGCGCGTCCCGGACTTTGGGCGGCGCTCAAAGAAGTCATTGGCGCATTGCGCAAGCAAAAAGAGAATCCGGCTTACGTCGTCGTCAAACCGCTGCCGCCTACGGCACAGCCGTATATGCACGATTTCGACAAACAAACCGAACAAAGGAGCCAGATGCCATTATGAGCGGAGAATGGATTGAAGTATGCGCAGTCGATGAGATTGAAGAGGAGGATGTCATTCGATTCGACCATGGAGAGCGCACTTTTGCTGTATATCGTACGGTCAAGGGACATTTCTACGCCAGCGACGGCTATTGCACGCATGAAAAATTTCATCTGTCTAACGGATTGGTCATGGGAAACGTCATTGAATGCCCGAAGCATAACGGCCGATTTGACATTCCGACCGGAGCTGCCAAGCGCGCGCCCGTATGCGTCGACCTTCGAACATATCCGGTTAAGGTGGAGTCGGACAGCGTGTTTATTAAGATCGATTAGACAGGAGCGGCAGAGGATGAATGAGAGTGGAATGGTTGTCGTCGGAGCCGGCGAAGCCGGGGTCAGGGCCGCGCTGGAATTAAGAAGCTTGGGATGGGACGGCGAAATTACGTTAATCGGGAACGAAGGTTTATTGCCGTACGAGCGGCCCAAGCTGTCCAAGGAGTTGCTGATAGCGGTGGAGGAGCCGTCTCCGGCAGCGGTAGTAAGCGAGGCGCAGCTTGCAGAGGAGCGCATCGACTGGGTCAGCGGCGTTGCCGTGCGCCGCATTGACCGAGAGGGGCATCGCGTGGAACTGGCCAGCGGGAGAGAAATTCCTTACAGGCGGCTGCTGCTGGCAACAGGAGCCAAGCCGAGAAAGCTGGAGATAGCCGGGGATGGAGCGGGTGATCTGATCTATCTGCGCCGCTACGAGGACGCGGTTCGTCTCCGCGAATCGCTCCGGAATGGCTCGCGCGTCGTCGTTATCGGAGGCGGGTTTATCGGTCTTGAGGTTGCGGCAAGCGCTATACAGCGAGGCTGTTCCGTTACATTGCTGGAAGCGGGGCGCCGTCTGCTGGCCCGGGGCGTGCCCGAAGCTATAGCGAAAGTTGTGGAGCAGGAACATCGGAAACAAGGCGTTCGCATTGTTACGGGCGCTTCCCTGGAGCGAATCGACAAGGGAGCAGGCGAATTCAAGCTGCGTCTTGCCGACGGAACGGTCATTCCTTGCGATGCCGTCATTGCCGGTATCGGAGCAGTGCCGGAGACTGCGCTGGCGGAGGAATGCGGACTGGCGATGGATAATGGCATACGCGTCAACGAGAAGCTTCAGACCAGCGATCCAAATATTTTTGCCGCCGGCGATTGTTGTTCCTTCCCGCATGTCTTGTTCGGCAATCATCGGATCCGGTTGGAAGCTTGGCGCAATGCGGTGGATCAGGGGATGCATGCGGCAGGTAATATGCTAGGTTCGGAGAAGCCGTACGGGGTCGTGCCTTGGTTCTGGTCCGACCAATACGATCTGACGCTGCAGGTAGCCGGGTTGACCGATCGCGCCGTTACGATTGTGGAGCGGAATATGGGCGAGGAGGGGCAACTATATTTCCATTTAAATGAAGAAGGAACTGTTGTGGCCGTTAGCGGAATTGGCTCAGGCGGCTCGTTAGCCAAACATATCCGGATCGGCGAAATGCTGGTGGAGAAGCAGGCCAAACCGGCAGTGGAAGCTCTTGCCGACCATACGGTAAGGCTTAAGCAACTGATGAGTTGACGCTGTCTTGATAACGTTCTTCCATTCTTTCATAATAGAATCCAAAGACATACTCAGGACAGGATGGGAGAATGCGCATGAGCGTAACGATTCGGCAAATAGCGGTAAAAGCGGGCGTATCCAGAGGAACGGTTGACCGGGTCTTAAACGACAGGCCAGGCGTGAAGCCGCACGTCCGGGAAAAGGTGATGGCTATCGCCGAAGAATTGAATTATGTACCTAATGCCGCGGCCAAAGCGCTTGCATTCAGCAAAAAACCGTTGCATGTCGGCATCATTATGCCGCCTCGGGAGATCGAATTTTTTCAGGAAATACGAGACGGTATCGAGGAAGCCGCCGATGAGCTGAAGGGCTTCGGCATCCGGCTTGAATATTGTTATGTCAGCAATCAAAATCCGGAGGAGGGCGCTGCCGTCATACGCAAGCTTGTGGAAGACGGCGTAAACGGCATTATGTTTTCGGTTATGGATGATGACCTCATTCGGCTAAGCATTAATCAAGCGGTCGACAGCGGCGTGCCGGTGATCACCTTCAATTCGGATGTCGAGCAGTCCAAACGCATATGTTTTGTGGGACAGAATCTTCCCCAAAGCGGCCGCATTGCGGCGGGTCTAATGGCGCGAGTGCTTCGTTCTCCGAGCAAGGTGTTGGTGGTGGCGGGGCATTTGAGCATTTATGCGCATCGTGCCAGAGTAAAGGGATTTGGCGATCATTTATCGGACAGCGGCATTGACATCGCCCAAGTGATTGAAGGTTATGATCGTTTTGAAGTTACCTACGAGAAGCTCAAGGAGGCGTTGACCAGATACCCGGAGATCGAGGGGATCTATATGGCTACGGGCCATATAGGCGCATGTATGGATGTGGTCAAGGGGATGAACAGACCAAATCGATACCGCATTATAGCGAATGATTTGATGCCCGAGGTGGAGCAGGGGATGCGAGAAGGATTAATCGACTTTACCATTGTCCAGAATCCTGCCCAGCAAGGTTATCGTTCGCTTCGCATGCTGTATGAGCTAATCCTGAACGGGAAAATGCCGGAGCAGCAATACTATTATACGGAAACGAGTATTGTCATTCCCGAGAGCTTGTAGGAGCAGGCTTGGAAAGGACGAATTCTATGCTTCAAAGCCAATATGAAGTCAGACAGCACGAACGGGACGGCGCGATCGTGTACGAACTGAGCGATGCCAGACATACGGCGGTCGCGGAGATTATGCCCGAAGCAGGCAACAATGCCATATCATACAGCTGGCGAGACATTCAGGTACTGTCGCCTCCGCCGAATGCGGCGGCGTTTAAAGCTGATCTCGGCGCGAGGACGCTGTACGGGACGCCGATTTTGTTTCCGACCAACCGTATAAAGGGAGGAACATACATCTTTAACGGCAACAGGTACCAGTTGCCGATCAACGAACCGCCTCATCATCATTTGCATGGGGAACTGTTGCAAAGAGCCTGGAGCGTTACCGATTATAGTGCATCTAACGAACATGGGGCATACGTGACAGGCAGATTCGAGCCAGCGGCGCATGCCGACATCATGGATTATTTTCCCCATAAGCTCACATTCGACGTGACTCATCGGCTATATGAAGGGCGACTGTTGATTGGAGCCGTACACGTATGTGACCGATGCGTTTAACTTGCCATACGATGCCGGCCTGACAGGCAGCAGGGGGATCGAACCCGGCGAGGTCGTGCAGCTGCGAACCGCGATGTGGGTGGAGTTGTTGGGTAAGTGAGACTGACGACGCAACGTCAATTATAGAGTAAGGCTCCCGTTTATGACTTGAGGAATAGTTCCGCAGAAGATCATGATGGCGACAGGAACAAGACAGCATGGGATGATCAGCTAGCCGCGGCTTCTCGAAGAGTTATCCCTCGCTGAGCCGGAAATGCGCCATTGAGACGGCGTGCAGCCGATAAAACGTTTGAACACGGTCGCAAAATGCTGGCTGGACGCATAACCCAGCCGATACGCAATATCCGTTACGGAATGCTCCGTATCGGTCAGCTGCCGACAAGCTTCCTTTACGCGGAGCCGCTCGGAGAATGCCGTCGGAGCTTCTCCCGTATAGGCTTGGAAAGTGCGGTAGAAGTGGGAGCTGCTGACGCCGGCCGTCATGGCAAGTTCGTCGACGGTGGGCCGCCACTCCGGTTCACGCTCCATTCGGGCGATCAACGCGTCATAATGGTGAAGCAAATCGTGAGCGATCGTATCCGTTCTTGCGCCCGATTGTATCAAGGCGAGCAAGGTATCGAGAAGCGCGCTGCGCACAGCGACACTGCGGAGAGGGCTTTCCAAAGATATCGCATCTTTTAACTTCTGGAACGATTGCACTGCAAACAATCCAATCTGCTTCACGCGCTGCAATCGTTCAATCGCATCGCTGATGAGACGGGTTTCTTCCGGCGGGAGTCCAAGCCAGGCATGCCGATGAGGCGCTTCGATGATCAGCCACCAAAATTTGCAGGGTTCGATCGCGTTGAATCCGCCGCTGTGCTTCTCGCCTGGTCTGGAGTGGAACAAATCGCCGGCATAGGTTTCGAAGAGGCTGCCCTCAAGCTCCCAACTCGCTTTGCCTCTCTCTATAAACACAAATTCAAAACAACCGGGATGTTGATGCTCATATAACGGAGCAGCTTTGCGGAGCTCATCGCTTCCAAGCATGACAAGTTCCGGTACACGCTGCACGGGCGGGTCGATTTCAGTGTTAAACGTCCAGCGGGCTTTAGACTTATCGGCATCAGTTTTTCCCATGAGTCACCGTCCTGATTGTTTCTATAACTATTCCGTGTTTCTAATCCTACTCAATACCGGCGTGAACGTCAAACGAATCGCTCTAGTAGTATGCTTAGGACATCCAATAGTAGGAGGGTGTTTCGATGCAAATAAAAGCCGAGAGAAGCTACAAAATTACGCAAGCGGATAAGGAGATTTTCGCCCGCGACGGGTACTGGATCAGCCCCAAGCTGATTGACGACGAGCAGATCGCACGATTGCGCCAAGCGCATGAACGCATTTGGAGCGGGGATTACGACGGCGACGGTTATCCGATGAACCACTTCCGATTAAGCGACAACCCGGATGCGCTCCGCAAGCTGGACAACGGCTGGTGGGTTAACGACGAGATTCGAACTGTCGTCACGGATCCGCTGATTGGAGAGTTGTCTGCCGACTTGCTGGAGACGGACGAAATTCGATTGTGGCACGATCAAGTCATCTACAAGCCTGGAATCGGAGACAAAGCAACGAAGGCCGGCAATGTCGGCTGGCATCAGGACTATGGCTATTGGCAATGTTCGGATACCTCCGATATGATTACCGTCTGGATCGCTCTGCAGGATACGGACTTAACCAATGGAGGCATGATGACGATTGCCGGATCTCATAAGTGGGGATTGGTGCCGGAGAGCGATTCGTTCTTCAATCAAAATATGGAAGAGCTGCAACGCAAATATGCGGATGGCCGCGACTGGGTGGAGGAGCCTTGTATCCTGAAAGCAGGGCAAGCAAGCTTCCATCACGGGCTTACGTTCCATGGCTCGGGACAGAACCGGACAAACGATCCGCGCCTGTCGGTCGTCGCCCATGTGATGAAAGGCGGTACCGGTTATCGTGCGGGAATCCAGCGCCACGACAACATTCGGCTGCTAGGACCTAGACCGGTGCAGGGGCAAACGTTCTCTAATGAGTATTTTCCGGTTATTTATAAGCGGTAAGAGGCACTGGAAAGGGGCTGTCCAATAAGTCTCAAAAATAAAAAGTTGGGCGGACGCTTCCGTCCAACTTTTTTGTTTACCTGCTTTTTCAGGAAAATGCCGAGGTGGATGCCTGCCAATTAACATTCAACCAAAACGGGGCGTCCAGCATTCCGTTTTCACTGATTTATTGGATAGCCAAATGGCCAGGTGCTAGCCTATTTGGCGGATTGTGTATGAATTTTCATACACGTTTGGCCAGTTGCCGGCCTATTTGGCGGATTGTGTATGAATTTTCATACACGTTTGGCCAGTTGCCGGCCTATTTGGTGGATTGTGTATGAATTTTCATACACGTTTGGCCAGTTGCCGGCCTATCTGGTGAATTATGTATGAATTTTCATACACACTTAACTACGTATAAGATTTGTACCTAGGCCTTTCCACGAGTTCCGGCGAACTTGCGTTGCGGTAAGACCTGTCTTTTGTTTTATTTGTCTAGCCAAATGATGAGTCGTTTGATATCCGCAGCGTTCGGCTATCTCCGTAACGGTTAATCCCGTATGGACGAGCAGATCAATCGCCTTGTTTACGCGAAGCTTCCATAAATAATGGATAGGCGTATCGTTTTCATAATGCCGAAACAAACGAACGAGATGCTCCGAAGATACGCCGGCCTTGGATGCCAGGTCGGATAATGAAATATCCTCCATGAGATGTTCTTTCATCCATGATTTGGCTGTATACACAGACGCATGCTTCTCCCGTTCCGTTACGCGCTTCGACTCCAACGGTAATAATTGCAGCGCTGCCAAACCTAACGTGCGAAGCAATGGATCGCCCGGGTATGTTCGGTGTTGGATGGACAATAGAAGATCGGTCATACGGTTCAATTCTTCGGTCAACGGAAGAACGACAGGAAGCTCTGTCATAAACGTTAACGTTTCGTCCGTCAGCTCCCCGACATGCACGGCAATCCACCGATGCCACGTCTCCTCTTCCTCGGCAAATGCAAATCGTTCTTCGTAACCGGGCATCAGCTTTACGACATGACCCGGCTGCACTTGCATCATTTGACCCTCTATTGAAATGCTCATCGCGCCTGAATGCAGCAATACCAATTGTATGTCCTGCTGGATACGGGGACCGAAACGTCCGCCCGGCGGGTAAACAATCGAGCCGGCAGTGACCGATTGTACATGGTCAAGGCGAATGGGATGCGATAACGATGGATCCGGCATCATCTTGTCTTCCTTTCGTCGATGTTATTGTCATCATTGTATTTCATGATAATCAGTAATGTCAATTTCAGATACATATCCGATAATTGTATCCATTGTGGAGAAGAGGCGTTCGCTGTATTCTGACTCTATCAAGAGAAACATTATAATCATGGAGGGAATAACAAATGACTAATAAGTATACAGAGCCAATTCAACCGTTAAGCCAAGAGAATGTCGACTTTTTTATGGAGCAGGGGTATTATCTCTTCAAAAAGGGAATGAGCGAGGATCTAATCGATGCCTTTAACGGACACATCTACGATATTCGCAACCAATCCCCGATGCCGGAGTGGGCCGCCGTCGAAGAAAGCAAAAAATATTCGCTGCGCCTGTTCAATCCGCATAAACATGACAGCTTCTCCAGGCAGCTCATGAAAAAAAATATCGTACGCGGAGCATTGGCGCAGTTGATGGGCAAGGAAGCCGTATGCGTGCAGAGCATGTATTTTTACAAAGAACCCGGCTCTCCCGGCCAAGCGGCGCATCAGGATTATTATTACATTAAGAACGACCCGATGACGATGATTGTTGCTTGGACGGCAATGGAGGAATCCGTAGATGAGGAAAACGGCTGTTTGTGGGTCATGCCGGGTACGCACAAGCTGGGACTGCTGCCGCATGGCGCGGTCAAAAATATCGAAGAACACGAATCGTGGACCGAGGAGACGGAAGGCGTCGATACAAGCCGGCAAATCCCGGTTGTCATGGAGAAGGGAGATATCCTGTTCTTCAGCGAGCTTCTTATCCATTCCTCGAACAAAAACCGAAGCAAAGATCGCTGGCGCCGCTCATACGTTTGCCACTATATTCGAGAGGATTCCAATGTTCTTCACCGCGAGGACTTGCGTCAGAAATATCCTTTATACTAGTTAGCGCAAATTTGATGTTTGTCGATATTGCCGTTTACAAGATGGATTCCTTGCGTACAGGCACACATGGGCCCTTGCCTACATACAATGTACAACTGACGTTCTAGTGGGCATGGGCCGGAAACGCGAAACGAAGATTCGGCTTTCGTTTCATCCGCGGTTCTGCCAATACAGCATGGGGGTGTACGAAGGATGGGATTGTTCTCGGCAATTGCTTTGTTTATTAAACAGCTGACTCTGCTGGTCTCGTATGTCAAAAACAACGCGTTCCCTCAACCGCTCAAGGAAGAAGAAGAAGCCAAACATCTCGCGCTTATGGCAGAAGGCAACGGAGACTCGCGCAACATCCTGATCGAACATAATTTGCGTCTTGTCGCCCATATTGTTAAAAAATTCGACAACACCGGCGAAGACCTCGAAGATTTGATCTCCATCGGCACGATCGGCCTGATCAAAGCGATCGAAAGCTTCCAAACGGGCAAAGGCACGAAGCTCGCGACCTTCGCCGCTCGCTGTATCGAAAACGAAATACTTATGCATCTTCGCAGCTTGAAGAAGACGCGCAAGGACGTATCCTTGCATGATCCGATCGGCACGGACAAAGAGGGGAACGAGATTACTTTGATCGACATCCTCGGAACGGAGTCCGACGACGTGGCGGATAAAGTGCAGCTCAAGATCGAGAAGAGCAAGATTTACAAGAACCTAGACATATTGGATGACCGGGAGAAGGAAGTCGTCATTGGCCGCTTCGGGCTGGTGCATGGCGGGGATGAGAGGACGCAGCGGGAGATTGCGAAGGAATTGGGCATTAGTCGGAGTTATGTTTCGAGGATTGAGAAGAGGGCGCTTATGAAGCTGTATCATGAGTTTTATAAGGTGAAGAAGTGATATTAGCTCCAACACACAGAATACCGTTAGTAATATATGTACCAGTTGATGTAGCTTCAAAAAATGAAACCAAATGGCAGAGATGTCGTTTGGTTTTTTCATGTTACATACTAGACACATGTAGAGAGTGTTTTGGTTGGCTGATGAATAGTATAGTGCTCAGGCCATTGGCTGCCGGCAAACTTAATAGTTGCATGATCAAAATATGTTATAATGGTGTTTATTTTAGCGGTTATCGTATGCTGATGAGAGGAATGGAATTAAAGTTGATTGAAAATTTTTGGGGGGAATTACCTAAACCGTTTTTTGTACTTGCTCCTATGGAAGATGTAACTAATGTTGTGTTTCGTCATGTTGTGAGTAAAGCGGGTAGACCTGATGTTTTTTTCACTGAGTTTACAAGTACGGAAGGTTACTGTAATCCAGATGCTATATATAGTGAACGTGGGAGATTATACTTTACAGAAGATGAACAGCCTATAGTTGCACATATTTGGGGAAATAACCCTGATTATTATAGGGAAATGAGCATAGGTTTAGCTAAGCTTGCATTTAAAGGCATTGATATTAATATGGGCTGTCCTGCTCATAACGTCGCAGCTAAAGCTAAGGGTAGCGGACTTATTCTACAACCTAAGCTTGCAGCAGATATTATACAAGCTACTAAAGCAGGTGGATTACCTGTAAGTGTAAAAACTAGACTTGGCTATACACATGTTGATGAGTGGCGTGAGTGGTTATCACATATATTGCGACAAGATATTGCAAATCTTTCTATTCATCTACGAACCAAGAAAGAAATGAGCAAGGTGGCTGCTCATTGGGAGCTTATTCCTGAAATTAAACAGCTTCGTGATCAGATTGCATCCCATACATTATTAACGATTAATGGAGATATAGCTGATCGAAAAACAGGCTTAATGCTGGCAGAACAATATGGAATTGATGGAATTATGATCGGTAGAGGTATATTTAAAGATCCATTTGCTTTTGAGAAAACACCTAGAGAGCATAACAGAGACGAAAAAATTGAGTTATTAAACTACCATATTGATTTATATGATAAATATGCAACAGAACTAGAACCGAGACCATTTGTTCATTTACTTCGTTTTTTCAAGATATATATGAATGATGATAAGGCAGATGAGTTGAAAAATGAGCTCATGCAAACGAAGTCAACAGATGAAGTACGTCAAGTGCTACAAAACTTTACTAAATGATAGTGTTAAATAATCGCGAGGGCGCTCACCATGTCGGATGACGAGCCGTTGTACGTAGCGGCGATCGGTACGGACAAAGAGGGGAACGAGATCACATTGATCGACATCCTCGGGACGGAGTCCGATGACGTGGCCAAGCTTATCCTTACGAAGTAAGTTTTCTGGGAAAACCTTGTAAGTACAGCTCAAGATCGAGAAGAGCAAGATTTATAAGAATTTGGACATATTGGATGACCGCAAGAAGGAAGTTGTGATTGGTAGGTTCGGGCTGGTGCATGGCGGGGATGAGCGGACACAGCGGGGATTGCGAAGGAGCTGGGGATTAGCAGGAGTTATTATTCGAGGATTGAGAAGCGGGCTTTGATGAAGCTGTATCATGAGTTTTATAAGGCGAAGAAGTGATATAAAAAATGAAGAACCTTGCGGCAGCAAGGTTCTTCATTTTCTTCTGCGTGCCTTCAATTGCTCATTGACTTTGTTCATCATTTTTTCGTAGTCTTCTTTGTAACGTTTAACGGAATGCTGAATATCTTCAAACTCTTGATTAATTTTACGTTCTTTTGCTTGCGAATGACAGTAGGACCAGTCTATATGATCATACATAACGCCTATCATTTTTGTGGCCCACTCCAAGGAGCGTTGGTCACGAGTTGATGCGAATGCCTCTATTCGGTCTAGAATGATGTCTTCCATCCCCTGAACATGAACGACAAGTCCGGTTTCCTCCACTTCATATTCCAGAACACGATCGTACGAGCCCGAATATCTTCCGGAAGGGAATTCAACGATAGAATTCATATCAGGATTAAAGCAATCTTTTGAATCAACTTTTACGTAGCCAAGCCGTTCCATTACGCGGTAAGGGAAATCGGAATTAACGGCAATCAAATCAATATCTCGGGTCTTATAAAGTCCTTGTGTATAGGTTGCAACTACCAGCCCGCCTACGACAATAGGTACCGTTACATCGTTATCTTCAAAAACCTTGGAGATAATGCTGGCGACAGCGAGATCTTGACGCCAAGGGTCAGAAATTGTTTTGACTGTTTCAAATAATTCTAATAGCCCAGGGGCTACAAATATTTCTTCCATGCCGCCACCAACTCTTGTTTAGGTTTTGAGAACTTGCTTATATCGAACCGTTGTTCAATCATTTGCATTTCCACTGCGATGACTCGATTCCGCTGTTCGCTATCTCTGGACCGCGTTTCCGGCATTTCTGGAACGACATGCGAAAAGTATGTTACATGACCTTTCGTGCTTTCGAGTATGGAATTGAGCTTACGTTTCAAATGGAACTCCCCCCTAATCCTCATTTAGTTCAAGCATAGACGATAAGTGAAAATTTATACTTTGATGTTATTGTATCATCATTAATAAGACGATTGTACCTGGCATTTATTCTCGTATGAACTGCTTCAATTAATTTGACTCTTTAGTATATATAAAAATGTGGGTGACATCAGGTCGTGTCCACAACCCCAACAAATTCGACAACACCGGCGAAGACCTCGAAGATTTGATCTCCATCGGCACGATCGGCCTAATCAAAGCCATCGAAAGCTTCCAAACGGGCAAAGGCACGAAGCTCGCGACCTTCGCCGCTCGTTGCATCGAAAACGAAATACTTATGCATCTTCGCAGCTTGAAGAAGACGCGCAAGGACGTATCCTTGCATGATCCGATTGGCACGGACAAAGAGGGAAACGAGATCACCTTGATCGACATCCTCGGTACAGAGTCCGATGACGTGGCGGATAAAGTGCAGCTCAAGATCGAGAAGAGCAAGATTTACAAGAACCTAGACATATTGGATGACCGGGAGAAGGAAGTCGTTATCGGCCGGTTCGGGCTGGTGCATGGCGGGGATGAGCGGACGCACGAGTAGAATGTATGATTTGGTGCTGACCATCACGTTTGTACTCCGATGGCGTGCATTGCATGTATTTTTTGAATGTATTCGTGAAATGGCTCAGGTTGTCAAAACCCGTCTGCAGCGCAGCGTCAATGACCTTGCAACCGTCTGTCTGCAACAGGTCAGCTGCTTTGTTAACGCGGTAAAAGTTCAGGTAATCCATCGGCGTGACCCCCGTAAAGTCTTTGAAAACCCGACAAAAGTGGGACCGGCTGTGGGACAGCAATGATGCGAGTTCATCGATATAGATTTCGCGGGAGTAGTGTTCTTCGATATATTGCAGCACTCGGCTGTGCAAGAAGTTCAGATGAAACACAATGGCTATATATTCGCAGCCTTCCCTGGAGTAGCTGAACCCGGAATGGAGTTGGCCGGACCCCACCAATAAGCTGTCGCCGTCTTCGAGATCGAAAGTGAAGTCTGCAATCAAATTTCGCCTTATTCAGCCGCAAGCTTGCGGGTTCAGTATACGCAGGCGGAGAAGTTCAGCAGCAAGCCGAGCTTGATGATTCAGGCTGCACCTGCTTCGAGCGTTTTCTTCGAAGTGGAGGAGCAGGAAGAACGGCTCATCTTCACGACCTCTCATCTCCGATTGGAGATTAATAAGGCGACTTCCGCGTTCACTTACAAGGATAAAGATGGAAACGTTTTAACGAAAGAACCCAGACACGGCGGGAAAACGCTGGTGTCCATTGATGTGGAGAAGGCTGTAATCAACAACGCAACTTCGCGGCAAACGTCTCAAGGCGCCGACGGGGTCAGGGTTAGAATGAATGGGATAGAGCGCGTCGTGGACCGTAAGGCCTACCATACCAAGCTTGAGTTCGAATGGATGGAAGACGAAGCTCTCTATGGACTCGGGTCGCATGAAGAAGGAGTCATGAATCTGCGCGGGAGCCATCAATGCCTGTATCAACAGAATATGAAGGCTGTCGTTCCGATGTTGGTCTCGACGCGCGGCTATGGGATTTTAATGGACAGCTATTCACTTATGACGTTCCATGACGATGCTTTCGGCTCTTATTTGTGGACAGACGTAGACGACGAGATGGATTTCTATTTCATTTACGGCCCGGAATGGGATCGGATCGTAAGCGAATATAGGCATTTGACCGGTAAAGCTCCGATGCTGCCGAAGTGGGCATTCGGGTACGTGCAGTCAAAGGAACGCTATAAATCGCAAGAGGAATTGATCGACATCGTGGAAGAATACAGGAGACGTCGAATCCCGTTAGATTTGATCGTGCTCGATTGGCGTTCCTGGACCGGAGAGCTATGGGGGCAGAAGTCTTTCGATCCGGAACGGTTCCCTGATCCGGCGGCAATGATGGACCGCATTCACGAGCTCAAAGCGAAACTAATGGTATCGATATGGCCTATCATGAGCAACGATGGACCCAACCATGTGGAGATGAAGTCGAAGGGACTTCTCTTGGGCAACCAGGCAACGTACGACGCCTTCAACGAGGAAGCTCGCAAGTTGTACTGGAAGCAGGCAAACGAAGGATTGTTTTCTTACGGCATCGATGCCTGGTGGTGCGACTGCACGGAACCGTTCGAGGCAGACTGGACTGGGGAGGTGAAGCCCGAACCGGAAGAAAGAATGCAAATCAATACGAACGAAGCCAAGAAGTACTTGGACCCCGAATATATTAATGCCTTTTCTCTCCTGCATTCGAAAGGGATCTACGAAGGGCAGCGCGATGTAACGGAGAATAAACGGGTCGTCAACCTGACCCGATCCTCCTATGCCGGACAACAAAGGTATGGAACCATTACCTGGTCGGGAGATACGGCGGCGAATTGGGACACGCTGCGAAGTCAGATTCCGGCAGGTTTACACTTTAGTGTAACGGGCTGTCCGTACTGGACAACGGATATAGGGGCTTCTTTGTTGCCCGAAAAGAGGAACTTTGGTTCTGGAATGCCGACTATGATGCCGGCTGCGAGGATTTGGGGTATCGGGAACTTTATGTGCGTTGGTTTCAGGTTGGCACCTTCCTGCCCATGTTCCGGTCACATGGAACGGATACGCCAAGAGAAGTATGGCGCTTCGGCGAACCGGGCTCCATCTGGTACGATACGCTCGTACGTTTTATCCGACTGCGTTATCGTTTAGGGGAGGACAAACCATTCAAGCTCAGGCTACGCTCGATAAGATGCCGTTATTCGTTCGTGCCGGAGCTATTGTACCTATGGGGCCGGAAATTCAAAGCACGGAAGAAGAAACAGATAGCCTAATCGAACTTCTGATTTACCCAGGGAAGGATGGCAGCTTTATCTATTATGAGGACGCAGGTGACGGTTACGAATACGAAAAAGGCGCTTTCGCCACGGTTCCGATCCACTGGAATGATCAGTCTCGGCAGTTGGTGTTCGGTAAACGGGATGGCTCCTATCCGGGAATGAAAGAGAAACTTGATTTCTCCATCATCCTAGTGGGGGGAGGGCTAGGCTACGGGTTGACGGAAGCCGGGGAGCAGGCAGTCATCGTCGAATACGACGGTAACGAACAAGAAGTATCGGTGCGGGTAGATTAGGGTAACCAAAGCAAGTGCCAACTATACTCACTCTCAAATTGAGGTGTCCGATGTGATTACCAATTTTCGCCTGGATAAAGTGACGGTTACCGACCATGACTTTGCTTCTATCCGCCTGCTCGAAATTGGCGTTTGCCGATCGCGATGAACGGTTGAAGTCGAAAGCCGAAGAAGCATTTTTTGAACAAGTTTAAAAACCATCAAATCGGCATTTTGATAAAACGAGAACTTGAACACTCGTAAATATGATATTAAAGTGATAGGGAAGAGGCTTTCAGTGTTACCGTTACGACAAGGTTACGAAGACGGTATTTGGAATGATTGCTTTCAAGGAGGAGAACTTCGTTGAGCTATTTAAAGATTTGGGATGCGCCTGCAGGTGCGGTTGGCCGGGATGATTTTATCGTAAGCGTCCGTGCTGCCGGGGAAAACTGGCAGCCGCTTTTCGTATATGAAGCGAAGGTGGACATGCATAACGTGAGACGTGCCTCCATGGCCTATTTCGACATGGAAGGAAGCGTGGAGGTAAGGGTCGAGAGCCGGAAGGAAATCGTACGGCAAGTCGTTATCCGGCCTCTCTCGAAACAAATTCCTTTCAAGGTAGAAGGAGCGGCAATAACCTTCCTTTTGAATGAACCGTGCAAGCTGTCCATTGAAGTGAACGGTGACCGCTTCGGCAATCTTCATCTATTCGCGAATGCTCCGGAGGAGAATCCGCCGGAAGCGGACGCTCCGAATGTACTGTTTCTGAAACCTGCCATCCATCGGATGGAGGATGTTTATCAGTTGGCCGGCAGTCCGAAGGAGTCCGGGGGCGCGGCGCCGGAAGTGATCTATTTCGGGCCCGGGATGCACTATCTGGAGGAGACGATCTTCCGCATCCCGTCCGGGAAAACCGTCTATATCGCCGGCGGCGCCATTGTCGTCGGCTCGCTTGTCTGCGACCATGTGCAGGATGTAACGATTCGTGGCAGAGGCGTGTTGTATTTATCCGATTTCCACCGGTTCTCCGCGTTCCGGGGTGTGCGGATCACTTATTCGAACCATATTAGCGTGGAAGGAATCGTGCTGCTGGACCCGCCGCACTACAGCATCTACATCGGCAAGTCCGAGCATATCCGGATTCGCAACTTCAAGTCCTTCAGCACGCGGGGGTGGTGCGACGGCATCGACATGATGTCCAGCTCGCATATCGAGATCGAAGATGTATTCCTTCGGACGTCCGACGATTGTATAGCCGTATACGGAAGCCGTTGGGATTATAAAGGGGATTCGCGCTGCGTAAGCGTCAAGAACTCCGTCCTTTGGGCTGACGTAGCCCATGCGATGAATATCGGCGGACATGGGGACTACCGCCGGGGAGGCGACTTGATCGAGGATATCGAGTTCAGCAACATCGATATATTGGAGCATCATGAGCCCCAGCCCGGTTATTGGGGCGCCATGAACATTAACGCCGGAGATAATAACACGGTACGGAACGTCGCCTTCGACAACATCCGAGTGGAGGATTTTGAATTAGGCCAGCTGCTGGACATCCGTGTCGTGTGGAATGAGAAATACAACCCTGTGTCCGGCAAACGGATTGAGAACATTCATTTCCGGAACGTGACCTATAATGGAAGAAATGAAAACAAAAACCGAATTTACGGATTCGACCGGGAAAGGACTGTGGAGGGTGTCACCTTCACAAATCTGCATATAAATGGTGAATTGATCTTGAATGCGGAGCAAGGACATTTCGACATCAATGAGCACGCCGATGGCATTCAGTTTCGTAGATGACTAAATAACGGTTCTGAACGAACTGGGGGACTACATACAAGATCAGTCTCCCAGTTCGTTCTCCCAATAGAGATATCGAGGGGGATAGCCAGATGAAGGAAGAACGTGCAGGGGGAAGGCTAAAACGTCTCTTTAGGAAAAATCCTTTATTGATCAAAATCTTATCCTCCTATTTAGTTATTGTTATCGTTCTGTTGACCGTTTTTTCTTTTGTACTATTTCGTACTTACAGCAATAAAAGTATAGAGCAAGTCAGTCATACTTCTGAAAATTTTATATCGCAATCCTATTATATTGCGGATTTAATGCTCATAAATGTCTATTATAACTTTTATCAGTTATTTATTAACGGTGTGGATAGCGATTTTAATTATGGTTTGTATGTTGATCAATCAGACGCATTCGCCGATCAAGACGTATTGCGGAAATTAAGGCAATATGTGAAGTCAAATCCGCTTATTCGATCCATTTATCTTTATAATTCAAAGACGGACAGGGTCATTTTCAATATATCCGAGGTAGGAGAAGGGATTCAGTCCACAGCAGATTTCTTGGATCAAGACATAATTAATATTTTCAGTAACAAAGAGCAAACTGTATCGGGTAAATATTTCACAAGAAAAGTGGATTATGTAATAAACAACAAAACGATAAGCGAAAATTTCTTGACTTTGGTTCTAACCAATACTTCAAGTCAGGGTGAAGTCGAATCGTCATTAGTCATTAATTTAAATGAAAGAATTCTGCAGGAGATGGTTACCAGCGGGAGTGCCGGGGATCTCAATCAAGTATTGATCATGTATAAAGACGGTAATGTATTGTCACATGATGACACTTCAATGATCAATAAAAATCTTTCCGATGAAAGCTTTGCCAAACAAATCATGTTGTCAAACGATGAAAAAGGCAGCTTTATAACGAAGATCAATGACAGGGAATCCCTTGTCAGCTATGTGAAAGCAAAACATTTAGGCTTGATATTTATAGGCATAGGCGATTATAGCAAGCTGTTGATGTCGGCCTATTCGATGCAAAGAACTTTATTGATATTAACGATTATTTTCATCCTTGCTGGAATCGTTCTGGCTGTATTTTTTACTTCGAGTATATATAATCCGTTTCGAAAACTGCTTCATAAATATAGACTGGACTCAAATAGGCTAATGAATGATAAGAAGAAGGCATTGTTGGGCAAATTGCTTGATGGGGAAATCGACGATAAAATCCGCGACCACGATTATAGGACGGAATGCGGGGTAAGCTTCGACGATCCAAACTACGTAACCCTCGTGCTTAAGATGGATTCGCTTGAAAAAGTTCTATCGGGTAAATGGTCGAAAGATGTAAGATTGGTTAAATTTGCAATTCTTAATATTGCCAGCGAATTTTTCAGGGAAAAACGATTGAAGGTAGAGGGCATCGATAACGGATACGATTATGTAAGTATGATTATAAATGTAAAGGATAGAAGCGACGAGATTGTGAGTCATATCATCGATTCGACAATGGAAATACAAGATCAGGTAGAAAAGTATTTGAAGATTTCGGTATCTGCGGGAATAGGCGATATGGTAGAAGGGGTTGAAGGAATCGGACAATCCTTCCAGCATGCGCTGGCAGCCTCGAGTTATCGCATTATTTACGGCAGAAAAGCAGTCATAGAATATCGCGATATAGCCGAACGAAACAATAAGGGTATCCATGACTATCCTTATGAGATTGAGAAGAGAATAATCGAAGCGATAAAGGAACGCAATATGAGAAAAATGGACACAAGCCTTAACGAGTTTTTTGAAAGGCTTGTCTTATCCAGCGCGGATGAAATCCAAATCACGGTGCTTCAGTTAGCCGTCTTGCTCACAAGGACACTAAGCGGTATAGCCAAGACTAGCATAGAAAATGGAGAGTACAGCATAAAGGTGCTTATCGCCGAAATTCAGACCTGCGAAACGTTGGAGGAAATCAAGACGTATCTGTATTCCATTTGCTCCAGAGTTATAGAGACAAAAGGCAATGACGCAAAAGAAAATGTAAAATCGATCATTGCGAATAAAATAAAGGATTATGTCGGAAAGCATTATAATAGCATAAATATTTCGACGGAATCGGTAGCGAAGCATGTAGAGCTGTCCCCTAATTATGTCAGGTCTATATTCAAAGAGATAACAGGTATATCATTATCCGATTATATTACACAATGCAGGATGTCGGAGGCGCAGAGACTTCTTCTTGAAACGGATGATTCTGTCAGCAGGATCGCGGAAGCGGTTGGGTATCCGGAGAATAGCAAGCACTTCTTTACCATATTCAAAAAATACTTTGGCAAAACCCCGGAGAATTATAGAATGAGTATCCAAGACAACGGGAGTCCAAGCAAGCGAACTTCGAATGAGTAAAGGGAATGGACAAAGAACCGATAGCGGTATGGCTATGTCGATGTAGTCATCCAAGCTGTCGGTTCTTTTTTTTGTAATCCGCCGGAGTTCAAATAGCATCTGGATACGTTAAGGCGTGTTTTCGAACAGGTTCAAATACAATCAAACGTCATGATTGATAAAACGCGAACTTGAACGAGCATAAATGTACCATTAGAGTCAAAGGGGAAAGGGCTTTCAGTGTGACCACGACGCGAGCCATGAGATTTGCTTAGCATATAGGGAGGATGATCAGTATGAGTGTAGCATTGAGCAGTAACAAAGCGGACCGCGTAGTGATGAAGAAGAAAAAAAAGAGCTTCCTATCGGATGTGAAACAAAATTTCTATTTGTACTTATTGGTTTTACCAGGCGTTTTATTTTTTGTGATTTTCTCATACCTGCCGATGGTAGGAATCATCTTGGCTTTTCAAGACTTTAATGTGATGAAAGGACTTTTTGGAAGTGAATTTGTAGGTCTGAAAAATTTCGAGTATTTCTTCTCCTCAAAGGATTGGCTGGTCGTAACCTGGAACACCGTGTATTTAAACATATTGTTTCTTTTTTCCGGTTTGTTTTTTGCGATCCTGATCGCCATTGTTTTATCCGAAATCAGATCCAAACATTATAAGAAAGTGACACAATCTGTTGTCATTCTGCCGCATTTTATTTCCTGGACCTTGGTGTCGATGTTTGTTTTTGCATTATTGTCGACGGATGTAGGTTTTATTAATGCCATTTTAAAAACGTTTGGTTTTATTCAGGAAGGAGAGGAAATCAATTTTTATTCCAATCCGAATTTATGGGTTGGCATACTGGTTGTTCTAAAAATATGGAAAGATGCGGGTTTCGGCTCCGTTATCTATTTGGCAGCTATAGCAGGCATGGACCAGAGTATGTATGAAGCTGCCAAAATTGATGGAGCAAGCCGGTTGCAGTGTATGACAAAGATTACGTTGCCGCAGCTCAGATCAACAGCCGTTCTATTGACCTTATTTGGCATCGGAGGCATATTTCACGGAGATCTGGGAATGATTTATGCGATTGTAGGGGACAACCCTAGCTTGTATGAGGCGACCGATGTCATTGATACTTATGTATTCAGAATGCTCAGGCAAATGAATGAAATGAGCATGACTGCCGCGATCGGATTTTATCAATCCATTGTAGGTTTAGTCATCGTATTTGTAGCGAATTATTTGGCCAGGAAGTATGATTCGGATTCTGCCATTTTTTAAAGGAAGGAGATTGAAAATGAAAAGCAGCTTGGAGAATAAAGCAATAGATCTATTTTCTTATGTTTTCATGGCCATATTTTCAATATTCTGCATTGTGCCTTTTATCCTTATTATATCAAGCTCCCTATCAGGCGAAAAAGCTGTACAATTAACCGGTTTTTCTCTTATTCCAAAAGATTTCTCGTTATTTGCTTACGAGGTCATATTTCAGGATAACACCATATTCACCGCTTACAGGACAACGATCATTATAACAGTTGCGGGTACATTCCTTTGCCTGATCCTTACCAGCGCTATGGCATATGCTCTTTCCGTCAAAACGTTTACCCACAGAAACAAATTTGCTTTTTTCGTCTTTTTTACGATGTTGTTTAACGGAGGTTTGATACCTTCGTACCTCCTCATCTCCAAATATTTAGGTTTAAGCGATAATATCCTGGTTTATATTATTCCGGCGCTGATTAATCCGTTTAATATGTTTCTGTTAAGAAATTTCTTCAATCAAATACCGGATTCGCTGGCGGAGTCCGCCAAAATAGACGGAGCGAATGACATCTATATTTTGTTTAAAATCATCCTTCCATTGGCAAAACCCGCACTGGCAACAATCGGATTGTTTTATGGACTCGGTTTCTGGAACAAATGGTTTGAAGCTACCCTTTATATTAACGATAAAGATCTGTACTCCTTGCAATATCTGATCATGAAGGTACTGAGAGAAGTGGACTTTATGTATCAAATGGATTACATGCAAGGAGCTGTGATTAATTATGTCGCCCCAAAAAATACGGTTAAAATGGCTACAGCCGTAGTCACTACAGGCCCTATTATATTTGTTTATCCATTTGTGCAAAAGTACTTTGTTAAGGGGCTAGTAGTTGGAGCTGTTAAGGGCTAAACCCGCAAAAAGCGGTTTAGTATAGATGATTGAATAATAAAAGGGAGGAAGTAACATGAAGAAAAAGTTTTTTGTAGTGATGCTTGCGGTCACGATGCTTACTGCTTTATTCGCAGCATGCAGCAAGCAAACAAACGAGCCTTCTGGAAGCACGGCGCCAACCGGCAGTCCGACAGAAGGTACGGATCCTGCAGCAAAGAAGGATCCGGTTACGCTTAATATTCGTTTCTTCGGGAATGAGAACGGGCATTATCGCGATGTCGATCCCGCTTTCAGAGAGTTCGAGAAACGGACGCAAGACACGCTTAATACGAAATTGAATGTGGTATGGACACCGACTGCCGACTATGGAACAAAACATCAATTATGGATGACATCGGGAGAAGACGTCGACCTGTTTGTCCCGTGGGAATTGACTAAATTCGCCAAAGACGGCGTATTGGCGGATTTAAGCGAATACTTTAACAACCCCAAATATCCAGGACTTCAAAAGGCTTTCTCCGAAGAGTATATCAACGATAACATGCTCTTCGGCAAAACCTATGCCATTCCGATTACCAACTCTTTCATGGATATGGAGGGCGTATGGTACAGAAAAGATTTGTTAACGAAGTATGGAATGGACGAGATCGGCAGTTATGACGATTTGTATAACTTCCTTGAAAAAGTGAAAGAAAACGAAAAAGACATGATCCCGTTTGGGAACTATGGAAATACTGCTTTCTTTAAATTATTCACCGATATCAATGCACAACAGCTGGAGGGGAAAGTATTTCCGTTCACCGGCCAAGGAAATCCGAAGAAAAATTTTGTTTACGTTCAAATCGCCGATGACGGGAAATCCGTTGCGGGTGTGGCGGCTTATGGCGACCCGGCATCCGAATGGGCTAACTTTCATCCCGAATACGGTCTGAATTATTTGATGAACCAGTTTAATCAAGCGAAGCGGTTTAACCAATTTATTCCCGTAGACACCTTGACGAACACGACTGGAACAGGTAAGCCTGAAGCTGCAGGATACATGACTGTGGGCGGTTTCAAGGGGAAAGAAGCCGAGCAAAAGGCAAAAGATCCGAATGCGGAGATCGGTTTCTGGCCGATCATGAAGAACAATCAGGAAATGACGCCTGGAACGCAAGCCACGGACGGCAAGGCGTGGAATTTCGTGGCAGTACCTGCTAATTCCAAGAAAATTGACAGAACCATGGAATTCCTGGATTGGCTGTTCTCTAGCCAGGAGAACAACGACTTATTCACTTACGGTATCGAAGGCGAAAACTGGGAGGCTGTTGGAGAGAAACAGTGGAAAGTTCCGGACGGTGTCGATCCCGCGAAAAATTACTCGTTCCCTGGTTACCAATTGACATGGAATCCGACATTGATCAGAATTCCAGCCGGACTGCCGGAGCAGATTCAACAATATACGGAATATCAATACAAGCCGGACACGTATCAGAAACATGTATTGGCAGGATTTACATTTGACCCGGAGCCTGTGAAAAATGAAATCGCCAAATGCAACACCGTCATGGATAAGTATCTTCCTTTCTTATTGTCCGGTTTTGGCGAAGTTGAAGATAATTTGACAAAGATGAATAAGGATTTGAAGGATTCGGGCGTGGAAAAAATCAAAGAGGAATTAAAAAATCAAATCAACGCCTTCCTCGCCCAGAAGTAAAATTTAAATCAATGATTAGGAACACCTTAGATTTCAGGATATCGAATCTTTTGGTGTTCCTAATGATAGAAACAGAAGTACCAATGGGAGGTGAGAGAAAACGAGAACATACGAAACAAGCTTGGGGTTGGCGAAAGAAGCAGCAAGCAAAAAAAATGATGTAAGGAGAGGGTATCACTTATGATTTTGCAAAACATGAAAACAACCTGGGCGGCGCGCGCCCTGGCACTCTGTCTGGCGACAGCCATGCTGTTGCAATTGCTTGTCCCCGCGCCGAATAGTCGCGTATTCGCGGCCAATGAAGATTCGCAGACTGAACCCGCTCAGTCTGAACCCGCTCAATCTGAACTTGCTAACGGCATTCTGGATAAGATCGACTTCGGCGATCCCAATTCTGAAAACGCTCACAATTTCAAAGGGGAGCTCACCAGTGTGATTACCGGTTTTAAGGGGGAAAATGCCAGAGTATCCGAGCCGCGTAATCCTGCTTCAGAAACAGGAGGTTTTTTAACCTTCTCGATGAAGGTGGATCCGTATTTGCAAAATTACTTTACGGTTAAATTTGCTGGAGATGAGACGATGTCTTCTCGAGCGCAAATTGTGATCAATGGCGAACAGGTCGGGTATTTCAAAGGGGGAGATTATTCACCTTTGTTAGGCGGCGAACGAGCGCCGAATCAATTTATATACAGCACCATTGTTCTACCTCTGGAGTCAACGAGAGGGAAGGAAATTGTGGAAATTACAATTAATACAACGATTCCTTGGGGGAAGGTCGAACACCCATCAAGAGGGTACTACACCGGTTATACCCATACCCAGGCCTATATTGATGTAGATGATGAAGTGCAGGGGTATAAATTCAAAGAAAATCAGGGACCGGAGACTGTGGTGCTTCCTGAAGAAACGGCTGAACAGATTGAAGCGAAAATTGATCAGTTGGAACAAGAACCCATTAACACCTTTATGAATCATTATAACCATCTTGGTCAAAGTCCGAATAATACGTTAAATATCGCGAAATACACAAATGCTCTTCGGTTTTATGCCATGGTCTTGAAATCGGACATATCTCCCATGCAGACCCCGGAAGCGAAACGCGAAGCGTTAATGCGCATGTTCCAGGCCATTGATGTTCATACGAAAAACTATTATGGAAATACAAGACTGGTGCTTCGCGGAGGACACCAGGGGGATTGGGGCGGCTTTTATGGAGAATTAGGAGAGGCTTTATATCTTGCTGAAAACCTGATCATTGATGAAGATGTGTTAGGAGAAGAAGAATATAATGCCTTCTTGGATCAACCCTTTGATACAGGAACGGTGGAAGGCGAATTTTCCCTTGCCAGCGCAGGGTGGAATGGTGAACCATTAACCCGCCGCATGGCATGGGAACGAGTACTGAAAGCTAACTTTGATTTCGCCCGTTCCAGACAATCGTATATTACGAATCAGGTGTTCTATACGTACGAAGGCGCATGGAAAGCTCATGAAGGGCTCAGGATGGTAGGGTCCGAATTTTATGAAGGGAAAGAGCGCAGTCATAACATTCTATATGAAATATTCGGGATAAGTCCATGGTTAGGAGAAGAAGTATTGGTTGGTCCCAACGGGGAAGAATTGGACCTTTATCATTCTTTGTTTGCTCATGATGGTTCGGCCGTCTTTACGGATGATTATACACACATTGTCGGAAAAGGACTTGCCAAAAGCAAATTGGATGAAGAAGGCCATGTCGTTCGACGCAAGCCTTATGGAGAACATCATACAAATCTAACCAAAGGCGGATTGGGAAGAGAAAATCACTATGTAGGTATTTATGGGGAAGTAACCAATTATATATTGGAATACTTCTATAGAACCCTGGATCAGCCTGGGGATGAAGAACTCAATGATGAACTTCTGAAACAAGCTCTGAACAGTTTTTATGGTCGTTTATGGACCCGAATCCAAGACCTGGATGATGAGGGCAAACGACTCATAGCGATGAATGCCCCTTTAGATGAACGGAATGGAGGCATGCCTTCCAGAACTCCCGCTTATGGCGCGAGAATGCTCGGATATAGTACGTCCTATGCTTATTTGGAAAAACATATGGCGGATCATGAGGAACGTTATAGCGGTCCGGAATGGGAGCGGTATTGGGAATACGCTAAATATACGGTAGGTGCCGTACAGCAGATGAAGATGGATAATCGATTGCTGATGGATTTGTCTTCGAAGGATTTCCATCTGCGTGATACCTATGACTATATATTTAATACCAGAAAGGACTATGCCAGATTTAACGAGGTAAAAGCCGGGGTTGTCATTCCTCAGACCGATTTTGATTATTATACAGAAGAAGAGATCGCTGCATTAGGTGTCAATCCGGAGGATTATGAACAGTTTGCATGGATTGACGTAGATAATAATTTCGTCTCCATGCGAGATGGGGACTTTAGATTGTTCGGGTCTCTATCAAGGAATAATATGGCATTCCCAGGAACGGGAAATCTTCATATTGTCACACCTGAATATGTACGACTGGTACAAGTTGCTACCAATAATCAACTGCAATATGAAGATTATTACATCAGACCGCATGATGTGGATATCTATTTCCAGCGAGTAGATCCGCCAATCAAAGGTTTTGCGCCTCAATCCTTGGCAGGCGAAATATTGCCTATTGCTTATCAGCCAGGGGTTGGTACAGTGGTGCGGGACAATCTAGAAGTCGATCACCCCTATTCACCTTTGACGGATTTAATGGCTGCAAGATATGGGGAGTATTTCATCCTCGTGAATACTACTCGTGCTGAGTACGGGAATGAAAGTTCTTTTGAGGTGGAGCTGCCTTCCGATTATACAGGCAATGAGATCTTCGATTTTGTTTTAAAATCCAATATTTCGGTAACCAATGGAAAGGTGACGATTGGACCTGAAAGTGGAATGGTTCTAAAATTATCATCCGAATTTGATCCAGCGCCAAAACCAAATCACGTGGATTTTGTCAAAGCGAATGAAGGAAATGGATTCGTGGACGTGATATGGAAAACGACTGCCGGAGGACAAACGTATACCCTCAAACGTTCAGAATCCGAACAGGGTCCGTATGCCGTAATTGCAGATGGGTTAACGGGCAATCACTATAAAGACACCGCCGTGGTCGATGGGAACGTATATTACTATAAGGTGGAAGCCGTTAACGAACACGGATCAGGTTGGGAGTCGTGGCGCGCAAAAGCCGATCTGGGCGATGCCGCATCCAAAAATCTGGATGCCCCTTGGCAGCAGGATCTCATTGGCACCACCCAAGGCAGCGCAACGGTTAACGGTGACGGAATTACAATTCAGAATGTGGATGGTAACGGTCTTGGTGAAGGGGACGATTTTAATATCTATAAAAGAGATATTCAGGACTCCTTCCATTATGTCCATCAGGTCGCGGTTGGAAATAGCTCTATTAGTGCCAGAATTGATCAGAATAGCGGGGCTCTCGGCGGTATCATGTTAAGAGAAAAGCTTTCTGAAAATTCCCGTTATCTTTATTTTGGCGCGGATGACGAAGGAAACCTGGTACTGCAAGATCGTAATCGAATATCCTTTGTGCAATGGAGCGGTAAAGTTGTAAGTCCGTTCAATCATGGCATGAAAGGGTATCATGTCGACGACTATCCTTATATCAAGCTGTTGTGGCATCATAATTCGCAGATCGCCTATGCTTTCGTATCGAAAGATGGAGTCGAATGGGAATACGTCGCGAAGTCGGAAAGTTTATTTCCATATGCCTATTATACAGGACTCGTTTCGACTCAAGAGGCGGCATTCAGCGAAGTAACCGTATCGGCTATGCCGAGAGAGAGTCTAATGCCGTTTGTGGAGAAGGAAAAAGATCAAATCACTTTGCATTGGAATAAACCAAAGCAAGCCTCATGGTTCAACGTATACCGCACATACGATGAGGAGGCGAGTTTGACCGATCCGGTATTCAAGCCTGGTACGACCGAGCTGGAAGACGGCTCCCCTTGGGAGGAGGTCCTCACGAGTGCAAGAGCGATGCCATTCCGGGACAACCTGCGGTATGGAAGCGTGTACTATAAGGTGCTGCCCGTTCATGACGACGGCTCCCCGCAGCCGTTCTCGGCCACGGTTTCCGCTGATGCGGATTCCATTACGACGGTGATGGAGGATGCGAAGAGCTTGCCGGCCTACGACTATACGAAGGCGAGCTTCTATCTGTACCATAAGCAGTTGGACCGTATTGCAGCGGAGATGATGGAGAACGAATATGACGAGGCGCGGCTAATTGACGAAATCTACGAGGCGAAGGAGCTGCTCGTTTCGGTTCGGACATTGCTGTCGAACATTAAGATGGAGCCATCCATGGCCAGAGCCTCCGAGAAGTTCTGGCAGAATAATAACATCTCCGAGGAACAGAACGCATGGTATTTATTTGACGGAAATCCCGACACGATTGCCCACAACAGGTCAGCCGTGAGCTGGGTTGACGTGGACTTTGGCGCAGGGAACGAAAAAGCGGTGGATACGTTCCGCTACCTGCCGAGAAGAACGCATGTAAACCGAGTTAACGGAACCGTCTTCAAGGGCTCGAATGACGGCGTGAATTGGACCGATCTGTACAAGATTCCGAATACGTCGGTGTATCAGTGGTATTCTGCCCTTAATCCGGATAAGACGCCTTATCGTTATATCCGCATCTATGACGATCATAACGGCTTCGTGAACTTCGAGGAAATCGAGTTCCAGGAAATCGGCTTGGACAAGACGTTACTCGAGCAATTGCTGGAGGATGCGGCTGAGATCGTAGCCGAATATTACACAGCCGAAAGCTATGAGGCTTTCCAAACGGCGCATGCGGGCGCAGCTTCGGTGACAGGCAATGCCGATGCGTCTCAGGAAGAGATCGATGCGTCTGCGGCAGGCCTGCTGCAAGCGCTCGAAGAGCTGGAGTATATCGAAGGGCTGCCGGTGCTTGCTCCGGTAGGTGACAAATTCGTCATTGCGGAGCAGAAGATAACATTTACAGTTGAAGAAAGGAACGGCATGGAAGGCGTCCAATTCGACGCAGTCAATCTGCCCGCAGGAGCTTCCTTCAACACCGGGACGCGAACATTCGACTGGACGCCGGCCAAAGAACAAGGCGGCGTGTATCCGGTAACCTTTACCGTCAAATCCGGAGCATTGTCCACCTCCAGAACCATTAAGATTACGGTGAAAGGAAAGCCTGTAGTCACGGCTGAGCCGGTTGTGGAAGCGATGGCGAAGATGCCGCTCGCCTATCAGCTGCAGGCATCCGATCCTTCGGGGGCGGAACTGACTTACCGAGCTGAGAATCTGCCAGCGGGTGCATCCATCAACGCAGCGTCCGGCATGCTCTCCTGGACCCCGGGCCAGGCCGATTACGGCAGCCATCCGGTGGTCTTTACGGTCAGCAACGGAAGCTTCGAGGCCAGCCAATCCGTAGAGTTCAAGGTGAAGCTGAATGTAATTCCGTCTATTGGCTTTACGCAGGGCAGCCACTACCTGTACCTGAAGGAAGTGGCGCGGATCGAAGCGGAGATGGCGAAGCCGGAGGCCGATAAAGCGCAGTTGGCTGCGGAGCTTGAGCAGGCGGAAGGCTCGTTAGTGCCGTCCGAGCTTCTGGCGGAGAAAGTGCAAGTGACGCAAGCGATGGTCGTCGCTTCTTCTATCTCCTGGGATAACCAATATGACGCGGCAGCGAACGGATGGCGGGCTTTTGACGGCAATACGACGACGTCTCCCGATACGAAAACAGGAGCGGGCTGGGTCCGCGTCGATCTGGGTGAAGGCATGGGGCAGAAGCTCGGCTCCGTCAAATTTATTCCGAGAGTGTCTAATCTGGCCCGCATGAATAACGCGCTCATTCAGGGCTCCAACGATGGAACAAACTTCGTTACCTTGCATACCATTAGCGGCGTCACCGAGCTCAAATGGTATTCGGCGGCTATCGACAGCGATACTTCTTACCGGTATCTTCGTTATTTCACGCCGAACGGATTTGCCAATGTGGGCGAGCTCGAATTCTACAAGGTGATAACGGATGCGACACTGCTTGAGGTTCTTTTGAATGAAGCGGCTGCCATTCAAGCCGAACATTATATGGAAGATAGCGTAGCGGCGCTTCAAATGGCGATTTCGGCCGCGAATACGGTTTATGAGAATGGTGATGCAAGCCAAGGGGAAATTGATGCGGCGGCTGCAAGCCTGCTGCAAGCGCTGGAGTCACTCGTGATCAAGATTACGGCGTCGCTCGATCCCTCCGAACCAAACGGCCTGAACGGGTGGTACACGGCGCCGGTAACGGTGACGCTGTCGGCTCACGGGAATGTGCAGTACAGTATGGACGCCGGCGCCAACTGGTTCGTCTATGACGCGCCAGTTACGCTGAGCCAGGAAGGCATACACCAAATACTGTATCGTCCGGCAACGGGAACAGATGCGGTTCCTCCGAATACGGTGGATGCGAAGATCGATCTGACTGCGCCTCAAGTCACGATTGCCGGCGAAGCGTCGTATACCATTGATCAGACGATCAGCATCTCGTGCAGCGCGGTTGACGCCGTATCCGGCGTCACGTCTACGTCGTGCGAAGCGCCGCTTGTAGAGGTCAAGGCGTATACGCTTGAGCCGGGCGTTCATACCGTAACGGCGGATGCGGTGGATGCCGCCGGTCATCGCGGATCTGCTGAGCATACGTATAGCGTGGCCGCGACGTTCGAGAGCCTGTCCGCGCTGACTGTTACCTTTGCGGCAGAGACCGGAGCTTCGGGATGGCAAGGCATTGCGACATCCCTTCAGCAGAAGCTGGCGAGCGCGCAAGCGAAGGCTGCCGAAGGCAAAGGTCAAGAAGCTAGGAACCAGCTTCAGGCATTTATTCATGAAGCGAATGCTCAGAGCGGGAAGAAGCTGACGCAAGAGCAGGCGGCCGCGCTGGTCCGCTGGGCGCAGTGGCTGCACGATGAGACGCCGCTCGCGGGAGGGGTACCGGGGAAACCGGTCCTCTCCGACAACAACGGTCACGATGGACTGAAGGACGGCAGCTATACCGTCACCATGAACCTGTGGTGGGGGAACAACGGCACCGAGTTCAAGCTGTACGAGAACGGCGTGCCCATGGATACGCGGATGCTGACGGACAACTCGCCGAGTGCGCAAACCGTGAGGACCGATATTTCGGGCAAGGCGAACGGAACGTATACGTACACCTGCGAGCTGACAAATGCCTTCGGCACGACTGCATGCGACCCGCTTGTCGTCACCGTTACCGATGCCGCGCCGGGCAAACCGGAAGTGTCCCATGACAACTGGGATGGTGACGGGAATTACAAGGTTACGATGAATATGTGGTGGGGAACGAACGGTTCCGAATATCGTCTGTTCGAGAATGGGGAGTTGATCGACTCGCAGACGCTGACCGCAGCGACCCCGGGCGCCCAGAAGGCGACAACGGGCATCTCCGGCAGAGCTCCGGGCATATACGAATACCGCGCCGTATTGGTCAATGCGGCGGGAGAGACGTCCAGCGGGACGATTACGATTACCGTCAAGGAGCAAGAAGCTTAATCAATGAATTAACCTTCCTTAATCATGAAGCCTCCAATCGAATCTTCGTTCTGAATTGGGGGCTTCGCTTCTTGGAAATGAATAGAGAAAGAGTGGGGATAAACACTGACTGGCTGCAGCGGCAGTAACGAAGAACAAGAATAAGAGGGAGGGATAAGAATGAATATTAAACCATTAAGAAAGCGCTACCAACATGTTTTTGTCTATCTTCTTTGTTTTACGCTAGCGATGACCATTACAAGCCTTGGAGGGAAGGAAACGGCGAATGCGGCTGTTTCTCCGCTGATTACTTCTTACAAGCCGCAGGCGGTAAGTGCCAATGTATTTGCCTCCTATACGGATGCAAACGGAAACACGGTGTCGGCAACGATCCATCACCCGGGCATTGCCATGTCGCTCGCCGATCTGGACAATATGCGCGACCATGTAAGAGCAGGGGACGAGCCTTGGAATACGGCGTTCGAGGCGTTTGCCGCCGATCCGCAATCCAGACCGAATCCAAGGATCCTATATGAAGCCGGGAATGATCTGTTCGTTAATATCCGCGGACCGTGGGCCTTTACCGATGCGAACGGCAAATATTGGGCGGACCCAAGCGATTATGTGGGGACGCGCGCGAATACGGATGCTTTGGTCGCTTTCAAGCAAGCGATTATGTGGTATATAACCGGCGACGAGACGTACCGTTCCAGCGCGATGTATATCATTAGAGCATATTCCGGCATCCAGTCCGTTGCTCCTCATACGAGCTTTCGATTTGCGACGATGACATATTTGCTCGCGGCGGCTGCCGAGATTATGCGCTATTCCGATACCCAGACGGCCAGTCTGAAATGGACGGCAACCGATACTCAGAATTTGACAAACATGATGGAGCTTTGCTCGGTCACCTATAACCCTCATTCTTTCTTCATGAACCAGCATCAGTTTACGGTTATGGGAACGATGGCGCGGGCGATCTTTACCAATGACCTGGAGCTGTACGCGGAGGCAGTCGAAGCGACAATGGTGAACGCTGCGGGCGATGATGGGGGAAGGAACGGCTCGATCAAACATGAAATGCGCTGGATGAAGACGAATGAAATGACGGGAGAGCCGCTCGACCCGTCGGATTATCATGTGCAGTTAATGGAGATGGGCCGCGATGTGGGACATGCTTACGCCAATATCGCCGGACTGTCAACATTGGCGCAGACCATCTACGCTCAGGGGACAAGGGTTGACCCGGTAAATGGAACCATTTCCACTGCCGCCAATGCGGTGAATCCATTCAACTTCCTCGATGATCGACTGTTGGAAGGGACTTCGTATGCGCTGAAGTATCATCAGGGATATGATGTGCCATGGACGCCAGCAGTTGCCAACCAAAGCTATGCCGGTCAAATTTTTGAGGGGATCAATCCGGACCAAAGAGGCAGAATCGATGGGTTCAACAGCGTTCTATACAACTATTATAAATATATCGAAGGACAGGATATGACCCGGGAAAAATTCAAATACCTGGCCTATGCCTATGAAACCAGAATGCCGGAGGTGGCGGGAAAGGATTATCCGCTGGCGTCGCTGCTGTATACGCCCGATGCAGCCAAGACTGATGGGATGAGCAATCGGATCATTCTGGGGAATATAACAGGACTGACGGCAACGGCGGCTGGCTCGAATGCAATCAACATCAGGTGGACGGCCGTACCGGAAGCGCTCGGTTACAACATCTACAGATCCACGGAAGAAAACGGAACATATACCCAGATGAACAGCGCGCCGGTTACATCAACGTCTTATAGCGATACAAGCTTGACCCCCAATACGACTTACTTTTATAAGGTCCGCGTATCCGGGGGATCAACGTTTGCCAATGTATCGGCGACAACGGGGGGAGACGGCATTCCGGATTTCGATGTAATCCGTTATTCTCTTCCTGTCCATCATAAGCATCAATCCGTATTAAGGGTCATTCACCCGGACCGAAGCATTCAGGTTCTTAACAGCCAAGCGAGCTTTGCTTCTTCCGATCCGGCTGTGGCAACCGTCAATTCGGCAGGCTTGGTGACAGGAATAAGCGTGGGTACGGCTACGATTACCGCGACCTATAACGGTCAAGCTTATCAGGCAACCGTACAAGTCATCGCCGACGCCGCGTTAAAAGCCTGGTACAAATTGGACGCTACGAGCGGAGCTTCAGCCGCAGACGCATCTGGATATGGCAATCACGGGACGATGAATGGCGGTACGGCCTGGACGGCAGGCAAATTCGGCAACGCCGCGGATCTTGCGGGAAGCAGCGGCTATATCGCGCTTCCCGGCGGAGTCTCCGATGCCGACACGATCACTGTCGCGGCTTGGGTCAATTTGGATACGGCGAGCAACTGGTCACGCATTTTCGATTTTGGTTCGGGAACTTCCACTTACATGTATCTTTCGCCGAAAAACGGGGCCAATAGCAAAATCCGATTTGCGATCAAAAACAATAATTCGAGCGAGCAAATCATTGAAGGGCAGTCGGCTCTGCCTACGGGAGGCTGGCATCATGTGGCCGTCACGTTGAACGGCTCGACCGGCGCGCTCTATGTTGACGGCGTTCAAGCGGGAAGCCATGCGTCCATGACGATCAAACCGTCCGATCTGGGCGCTACGACGCAGAACTGGATCGGACGCTCCCAATTCGCCGACCCGTATCTCGATGGACGAGTGGATGATTTCAGAATCTATAACCGCGCGATAAGTTCATCGGAAGTGACGAGCGTGATGAACGGACAAACTTTGGGAACCGTAACGGCAGCACCGACAGATGTGACGGCTGCGGCTGCAGACCATAGATCGATTCACATAAGCTGGCCGGCCGTAACGGGAGCAACGGGTTACAACGTGTACATCTCCGACTCTTTGGCGGAGAATGCCGTCTATACCAAGGCGAATAATCAAGTGATTACTGGAACAACGTATACCAGCCAGGGATTGAAGCCGATAACTGCCTATCATTTCAAGGTAAAGGCAGTGAATGCAATAGGAGAATCGGACATGTCGGCCATTGCCTCCGCAACAACCGATGGCATGCCGGTCGCAGGCCTCCTATCATGGTATAAGCTTGACGAAACAACCGGAGCTTCAGCTGCAGATGCATCCGGAAGCGGGAAGCATGGGACGATGAATGGCGGTACAGCCTGGACGACGGGTAAAATCGGAGGCGCTGCGGATCTGGCAGGATCGAACGGCTATATTGCTCTTCCTGGCGGTATTGTCTCCGAGACCGACACGCTTACTATTGCCGCATGGGTGAATCTGGACGCGGCGAGCAACTGGACGCGCATATTCGATTTCGGTTCCGGAACTTCGACCAGCATGTTCCTCACGCCGAAAAACGGAGCCAATGGAAAAATTCGATTCGCGATCAAGAACAATGGTTCAAGCGAACAAATAATTGAAGGGCAATCGGCGCTGCCGACGGGAAGCTGGCATCATGTGGCCGTCACGTTAAACGGTTCGACCGGCATTCTCTATGTGGACGGCTCCCAGGTGGGAACCAATACGTCGATGACCCATAAACCGTCCGACCTGGGCGCTACCACTCAGAATTGGATCGGCCGCTCCCAGTACCCGGATCCCTATCTCGACGGACGGGTGGATGACTTCCGTATTTATGACCAAGCGCTTCCTGCCGATGAGATCGCTGCGCTTGCCGCACCCGGCATGATCGCCTGGTATAAATTCGATCAATCCAGCGGGAATACAGCGGCAGACGCTTCAGGAAATTTCAAACATGGAACGATGAATGGCGGCGCAGCCTGGACGACAGGCAAGGCTGGCAATGCAGCGGAGCTAAACGGAACAAACGGTTATATGGCCCTTCCTTCCGCTATTGTCTCCGGCGCAGACGCCATCACCATAGCGGCCTGGGCGAATCTGGATAGCATTAACAACTGGTCGCGCATTTTCGATTTCGGGTCCGGGACCGCGACCAATATGTTCCTCACGCCGAAGAACGGAGCAAACGGTAAAATCCGCTTTGCGATCAAGAAGAACGGTTCGAGCGAACAAATCATGGACGGACAGTCGGCGCTGCCTACGGGCGGCTGGCATCATGTGGCCGTCGCCTTAAGTGGCACAACGGGTACTCTCTACGTGGACGGCGTTCAAGTCGGGCAAAATACCGCGATGACTCTTAAACCGTCCGATCTGGGAGCCACCGCTCAAAACTGGATCGGACGCTCCCAGTACTCGACTAACCCTTACCTCGACGGGCGGGTGGATGACTTCCGGGTGTATAACCAAGCCCTTTCTGCCGGCGAGATTGCTGCCCTTGCAGGAAATTGATGCGGCCGTTCTTTCGTGTATGAAGCGAAGGTATGGAAAAACAACCTTTTCAGTGATATTTTGAACAGGTTCAAAAACCATCAATCGGCATTTAGACAAAACGAGAACTTGAACACTACAAAACTTGGTATTAAAGTCGAAAGGGGAAAGTCGGTTATCGTATCTGTGGGATTCAATTGTACCTGGGAAGGATGAAGCGGTTATGAATGATCATTACCATGTATTATCGAAGAAGGGAGCTTGGGGAGATCAAGGAGACGGCACCTATGTCAATCCTATCTTGCCGGGCGATTATAGCGATCCGGATGCCATTCGGGTCGGGGATAATTATTACGCCATCTCCTCTACCTTGCATTGCTCTCCCGGGATGGCGGTGCTGCATTCTACAGATCTGGTGAATTGGAGCATGATCGGACATGTTGTTCAGGATTTGACAAGCATCGGCCCGGAATATAATTACGATCGCATGAATCGTTACGGCAGAGGCGTTTGGGCCGGCGCCATTCGGTTCCACAACGATAAATATTGGGTGTATTTCTTCACGCCCGACGAAGGCTTGTTTATGAGCACGGCAGCCGATCCTGCTGGACCTTGGGAGCCGCTTCATCGGGTTTGGGAGGTGGCCGGATGGGATGACTGCTGTCCATTCTGGGACGATGACGGGCAAGGTTACCTGGTTGCCACCCATTTCGCCGATAACTACAATATTCATTTGATTAAGCTTAGCGAAGACGGCAAAGAGCTGCTGCATGACAGCGATAGAATTATCCATCAATACAAAGGGAGCGAAGCCAATAAGCTCTACAAAATAAACGGAACCTACTATTTCTTCCACAGCGAGGTGCGCGCTCGGGAAGGCGTTGAAGCCCGGGATGTCATGATGTTAAGGTCAGAGCATATTTATGGTCCTTATGAGGAGAAGGAAATTATTCATACGCACGGCAAGGAAATAGACCGGGAACCGAATCAGGGCGGACTTGTCCAGACGGTCTCCGGGGATTGGTACTTCATTAGCCATCAAGGTTCGGGCGCACACGAAGGCAGGCCGCTGCACTTGCTGCCCGTAACATGGGTGGACGGTTGGCCGATCATCGGAGAAGATACGGACGGCGATGGAGTCGGAGAGATGGTATGGGGGGGCAGGAAGCCGATTAACGGGCATCCCGCTACGGTGCTTTCCACATCCGACGATTTTGACAGAGACGATCTTAAACCTTATTGGGAATGGAACCATCAGCCAAGAGCCGATAAGTGGTCGTTAACGGAACGGCCCGGCTATTTGCGCCTGCATGCATGCGAACCAATCGACAAAGACAATTTTTTCGCCATATGCAACGTCCTTTCGCAAAGAACGTTCAGAACCGTTCATAACGAAGCAACGGCAAAACTAGAGATGGGCGGCATGGCGGACGGGCAAGAAGCGGGCCTTTGCCATTTTGCGAAAACCTATTGTACGATCGGCGTTCAACAACTGAACGGGATAAGGATTCTGAAGTTCAACAACTCGGGAACCGTCATGTGGGGCCCGAAATTAACAGGAACCGACCTTTGGTTAAGGTCGATATGGAACATGGAAGGAATCAGCCGGTTCGAATACAGCGTCGACGGGATGCAGTTCGAGAGCTTTGGAGACGCCTATCAGCTGAGTTGGGGCCATTACAGGGGAGACCGGGTCGGGGTATACAGCTTTAACACCGAGAGCGAGCAGGGTTATATCGATGTAGATCAGTTTTGTTATGACATTGGAGGAGCAAGATGAGGGCGCAAGACGCTCGAACAACATGATATGAAGGAGTGGGTAAGGAATGAGATCGCCATTATTCAGGGATCCCATCTATGACGGTGCGGCGGATCCTGTAGTCATATGGAATCGGCAGGCCAAGGAATGGTGGATGATCTATACGAACCGCCGCGCAACGCGGGATGGGCCGAGATTCGGATGGGTGCATGGCACCGATCTCGGCGTTGCTTCTTCATCGGATGGCGGATCGTCCTGGTTATATCGGGGAATTCTGGAAGGACTCGAAACGGAATGGGGCAGAAATACGTTCTGGGCGCCGGAGATCATCTGGCATGACGGGCTGTACCATATGTATGTTACTTACGTCCACGGCGTGCCCGTTGATTGGACAGGCAAGGCTCGTATCCGGCATTATACAAGCCCTGACCTGATTCGTTGGGAGTTCCGGTCCACACTTGGGATCAGCGAGGATAACGTGATCGATGCCTGCGTGTACCAGCTGCCGAACGGCATGTTCCGAATGTGGTTTAAGCAGCGGAATCATACCTATGCGGCCGAGAGCAAGGATCTGTATGAATGGCAGCCGATTGGTCCGGTGATCACCGAAAGAGGCCATGAAGGACCGAATGTTTTCCGCCTGGGCGGCTATTATTGGATGATCGTGGACGAGTGGAGAGGACAAGGCGTGTTCCGTTCCGATGATCTTACGACATGGGAGCGAAACGGTCTCATTCTCGATCAGCCTGGGAAACGCGAGGATGACGGGACGATTGGCCTTCACGCGGATGTGGTCGTGCAGGGAGAAGAAGGGTATATCTTTTATTTCACTCATCCCGGCCGAGTGAACGGGCATCATGAAGAGTCGAACAACTATGAATGGCGCCGCTCCTCCCTTCAGGCGGCCAGGCTGGAGGTTGTGGACGGAGTGCTGATCTGCGATCGCGACATGGAGTTTGAGTTGCATCTTGGAGCGGATGAGTAATAGAAGTACATTCCAATAATAGAGAAGAGGATGAGAGCCCTATGCATATTCAGTTTCAGTCCCCAGCCGTCCATTGGGTAAAGGCGCTTCCAGTTGGCAACGGAAGGTTAGGCGCGATGGTCTTCGGAGGTATTGAGAAGGAACGGATCGCTTTGAATGAAGATACGTTATGGTCGGGTTTCCCCGGGCATTGGAATAATCCGGGGGCGAAGGCGGCGCTGCCGAAAGTGCGAGAGCTCATCGCGCAAGCAAAGTATGAGGAAGCGGGACGGCTTTGCAAGGAAATGATGGGACCTGCGATTGTAGTACGATTAACGGCGGACAGGGAAGGATTCCTGAGCTTTCGTGCCAAGCTGGACAGTCCGCTTCGTTATACGTCGGCGATCACTACACGATTTCCGGCGTGGCTCCGGAGCATGTCGAACCCAATTACCGCGATGCGGAACATCCCTTGCGTTATGGCGATTATGGGACGTCGAAAGGCTTGAAGTTCCACGGGCGTCTGGCGGCCGTACATGAAGGCGGGACGATGAGGGTGGATGCGGACGGCCTGCATGTCACCGGCGCTACAGCCGCTACCTTGTTTTCTGCGCGGCGACAAGCTTTGACCACGGGCTCGGGGCGAGCAACCCCGATCGCGATCCGGGCCAAGCAACCGCATTAGGGAGTCAGGTTATATGCGAAATGGATTATACGGATATTCGAAACCGTCATGTGGACAATCATGGCAAGCTGTTCAACAGGGTATTTCCGGGTTGGCGGCGGGTATCAAGCCGTAGGCGCCGCGGCGACCATGGATCTTTCACTGATCGGCGAATTGTTCGATAACTGCATCATGGCGGCGGAACGGCTCCAGGTGGAAAGCGGCAAGCGATACGTCCTGTTAGCAGAGCTATCCAAGGCGTCGTTCGGTGATCGGAAAGGCTAACATCGCCCATAATGGAGGCGTCAAAGCGATTATAATGAGAGAGGAGAGCAATAGAATGGTTTTGTCGGAGAATGCTGAACGATTGTACAGGAAAGGGAATTATGCCCGAACCTACACAGAGGTACCGGCTACAGATCCAGGACAGGCGTGGCGGGAAGGGATGGTTAGCGGAAACGGCGAGAACGGTTATATTCTGTCGGGGTCGCCGTATTCGGAATGCATTATTTTTCAATATATGTGGTTCAACTTTCCAACCCCGGATCCGAGAGAGATACCGGAAGAATTAACGGGACAGCTTGATGATGCGAGACGGAATGTCTTCCAGCTGAACGATCAATGGAAGATTACCCATGCGGACGGAAGAACCAGAAAACGAACCTTCTTCTACGCCTATCATCCGGGACACCAGCTCAGACTGAACATGGCGAATAGAGGGACGGTTACCGAATATAAGCGATGGACGAATTATGAGACAGCCGAAACCGGCGTGCGTTATGCCGACGAATTCGGCGAGTGGATTCGGACATCGTTCACTTCCAGAGAAGATAATGTCTCGGTTACGAAAATTGAACGTTCCTCCGCCGGCGCAAAGATCAACATGACGATCTCTATCGATGACATTTCGGGCATGTACAAAGCCGGGAACGGGATGAATGAACTCCAATACAAAAAGCTGGCGGACCCGAATGCCGATTATATCGCACAGATTGCCCATTATCCATCTTATCCGGGCAGCGAGCTGAAGGACGGAGGATACGCGGGCCTTACGCGGGTTATTGTCGTGAATGGGAGCAAGAAGCGGGTGCAGCTGGCCAACACGAATGACCCTCTGAACGTAGGGGAAGTTCAAAATCCGGCTATTCAGGTAACCAGCGCCGACGCCGTCTATCTCATCACGCAATCGAACAGATCATTCGATATGGGGAATATCGAAGATTTTGCCGGAAGCATTCATTACCCTATTGTCGATGGATTGCTCCATCATACGAATGCCATAGCCGCGAAATATCAAGATTGTTCCGGTCATTTCGATTATGAGGCCGCCCTCGCGCCGCATGCCGCGAAACATGCCGAAGAATTTAATGCCGTACGATTTACGCTTGAGGGCGACGATGATTGCAAGGAAGCGGACAACGAGACGCTTATCAACGCGCAGAAGGAATCGAAATCCAGAATTAATCACGCCTTCATGGAGCAGGTTTACAACCAGGGGCGTTATGCCTTGATCTGCTGCAGCGGTTCAAGCGCGCCGCGGCTGTACGGGATGTGGACGGGGGAGTGGAACCCTGGCTGGCGTGCGATCTATACGCTTGATGCCAACGTGAATTTGCAGATTTCTCCCATGAACACGGGCCATTTCACATTCGCTCAGCTTGGATTTATCGCATTCTTCCTACGCAACACTTCGGATTTCGAATACAATGCGCGAATGTCTTATGGAATGCATGATGCGATTCAAGTGTCGGTCAACTCCGACGGCGACCGCGCGATGCAAGTGGAGTACGACAACGACTATCCCTTCCAATATTGGAATGCCGGCGCAAGCTGGTGCCTGCTTCCAATCTTCGAATATTGGCAATGTTATGGCAACCGGCAGATTTCGATCCAACCCGCTATGAGGATTCATGATCTGAAGAAGCTTCTCGGCGTAAGGGACGGGGGACTGACGAATGAGGAATTCACGCAGCTGGTCCGCAAAGGTTATCTGGATTTGGAGCAAGATATCTTGCTGCCGCTGCTTACGAAGCAGGCCAATTTCTGGGAACAGCTTTGTACGCCGGAGTACTATACGGATCCAAGCGGCAATGCTTGCTATGAGAGGGGCAAGACGCAGTTGAATCCAGGCGAAAAATATTTGTTGATCCCTACCTATTCGCCGGAGAATCACCCGATCGGCTACAACAGTACGATAACGGCCAATGCCACCATGGATATATCGGCGGCTCGGGATGGACTGAAGATGACCATCGCGATTGAAAAGGCGATTAAGCGCGAAGGATATGAAGCAGCCGTCGGCAAATGGGAGGCTCTGCTGGAGCTGCTGCCGGAATATAAGCTGGACAAGGACGGCGCGCTGCGCGAATGGGCGATGAATGAGTATGCGGAGAACAACAATCACCGCCATTTGAGCCATCTCTATCCGGCATGGCCTGCGTATGAAACGCAGAACAATATGGAATTGAGGAAGGCTGCCATTATCGCTGTAGAGAACAGGAATCAATACAATACGTCGGACGCGACAGCGGGTCACGGCTGGATGCATAAGGCCCTGGTCTGCGCCAGATTAAAGGACGGCGACGGCGTTGTCTCTTCCCTCCTGCCGATGATGACGGATTCCGGTTATTACACATCCTTGATGACAGACCATGACACAAACAGAAGAAATGACTGCTATTGTACGGATACCTTATTCGGTACGCTTGGAGCCGTGAACGAAGCATTGCTATATTCGAATACCGGGGAAATCGAAGTTCTTCCGGCACTGCCTTCCGAATGGAGATCGGGGGCGATAACTGGACTTATGGCAAGAGCCGGGGTAGAGGTTAAAGAGTTATCTTGGGACTTCAACGTCATCACCTTTACTTTGCAATCCGTGTCGGTTCATAACGGGATTAAAGTGAGAGCCGGCCTGTCCTGGATAAAAGGAATGGTCAACGGCAAGGAAGCAGAGGTTCACGGCGATGAACTTGGCAGCTATCTCCGTATTCCGCTAAGTGCAGGTAATGAGGTTAGAGTGGTATTGATTCTACCCAATAGATAACTTGCATCGAGTTATAATTAATACCTATCGTAAAATATCGTCATTTCGGCGAATAGAGTGAGGAGATAAACTAGACGGAGTAATAATGACATGGGGTGAGTTGAAGATGTATTCATGGAATGGAGATAGTCTGCTGGAGCAGTTGTACAATGAGGCTATCGAACAACATCAGAATCATAAAGCAACGGTGGGCTCGGACGAACGCAGCAGAATGTTGAAGGAAGCCTTGCAGGAGCTGATAGGCTCCTTTGCGCCAAATGCGACATTCAGGCCTAAGCTTCTGGAGCGTGTGGAGCTGGATGATTATATTCGGGAAAGGATTGAGCTTTCCGCGACGCCGGGCTTAAGCTTTGGCGCCTATATTCTTCTGCCAAAACATGCAGAAGGGGCTCTTCCTGGCGTATTGGCGTTGCATGGACACGGCTATGGCAGCCGCGAAATTGTAGGCCTCTTGCCAGATGGTTCGCCCGATAGCGGGGTGCCGGGCATCCACCAGCATTTTGCTTTGGAGCTTGCGCGTCGAGGGATGGCGGTCATTGCACCCGATGTGATCGGCTTCGGCGAGCGTCGGCTGCATGCGGATTTGGCGGTCAATCCCAATGCGCCGAGCTCTTGTTACAGATTATCGACTGAGCTTATGATGCTAGGCAAGACGTTGACGGGACTTCGAGTTGCAGAATCGCTTAGAGCTTATGCGTATCTAGCAGGTAGACCGGAAGTAGATAAAGAACGAATCGGCGTGATGGGTTTCTCCGGTGGAGGATTAATTGCTTTCATCACGTCTATTCTTAGACCAAGCATTCGTGCGACTGTGTTGACGGGCTTTACTAACACGTTTAAAGACAGTATTTTGGCTGTGCATCATTGTATTGATAATTATACGCCGGGCATTCTTCGTCATGCAGAGCTTCCTGAGCTCATCGGATTAATCGCCCCCCGTCCGTTGTTTTTGGAGTCCGGTGAGAGGGATCCGATCTTTCCTGTTGAGGGCTTTAGACGCGCAGCATCTGCCATTCACGAAATTTATGAGTCAAAAGGAGCCAGTGATCGCTTGGCTGCAGACGTTTTCCCGGGCGTTCATGAAATTAGCGGAAGGCAAGCCTACGATTGGTTAAAAGAGACACTTACCTAATAAATATCCAACGTAACATGGTCTCGTGCGCAGACCAAACCGCGATTTCTTAAGATTGTGAAATTTTAAGCTTTTGAGCGGGATGAACATGCAATATTGAGGTTTTCGTTACGATTTGGTGCTAGTCATTATTCGCGATATCTGTCATCCTTTGCAGGAAATCTATCATCCACTTAAACGATGAGAAACGAAGGCAGGGGAAGAGATGACGCAAATAATGGAGGACAAAAGACGGCTCCAAGCCTTGATAGAGCGGGCGGAAGCTATAGTAGATGCAAGAGGATGTTATTATACGGACGGTGCCAAGCTGGCAATCGACGATCTGATGCATGCGGCACGTGAAGCGTTGAAGGGCGAGAACGGCTTGCCGTTTAAACGCAATCGTGAGTTCTATGTTCCTCGTGAGGAAGAAGCAGTATTGTTCGCAACCAAGCGGTATACGATGGTGCCGCCTTTCGCCAAAGAGAGCAACGTATATACTTCGTATGGAATGGAGCCCGCTCTGGAGTGGTTCGAGGAGCAGGATCTGCTTCGCGGAGGCAAGGAGCGGCTAATTTATAAAGCGGACTTGGCATTATCGAAAGCGAATGAGCTGCTGCATAATGCCCGAATTGGCGAGGAGGTCGGTTGCCTGGACGATGAAGCTGTTCGTAAGCTTCGAGCATCCGCGGTAACCGTGGAACAACTCAAGCCATCATCGGATGACGCATTGAGCGATCATTCCAGCGAGGAGCTTGCGCTAGCCGTCGTGGACTGTTTTAATCGAATTCGCGAATGCCGCTACTCCCGCGTGCTTCGAACGGATGTGGATCCATACGCTGCACTCTATTTGACTGGCGAAGGACTCCAGCAGGTGAAAGCCGTGATCGAGTCGGATCCGTTAGTTCGAGAGCAGTATGAACGTATTGCAGGGATTGCGGGACATTTTAGCCTGGATGATCTCGAAAAAGCAGTTGTGAACATCAAGGACGGAGAATCGGATTATGACGAGCTGAACCAGCATTTTTACTTGTGGAGCTCGACGGACAAAATCGTCAATTTCCAGGCTCCGGAACATGCGGCGAAGGCGAGCATTTCATTTGTGCTTCCATCCGAGGAGAATGAAGAAGATGGTCTCGGACATGTATGGATCGATCAATTGGAAATTTTATCAGCAAGCGGGGGCAGTCTTAAGATCCGGAATGCCGGTTTCGACGAGGGCTCAGACAGTCCCGACTTCTGGATTCCGGAAGCGCGCAAGGGAAATCCTCGCATGCGATGGGAAAGCGAATATCCATATTGCGGCGGTGGCGATCGGAAACGGCTGGAGCCGGCTAATCCATCATCGCAGGTTGCGACGAAACGCAAAGAAGGCGTTCGTAACCATTCGCTCTATCTCTGCAATCCAACCCGTGAGGACGAGGCAGCCTGGACCTGCATCGAACCGTTTGATGTCGAAAGCGGAGTCGGGTACACGCTAACCTTCCAAGCCAAATTGGATGGCAAGCTGAAAGCGGGTTTAAAGACGGTTGTTACGTACTATAACGAATCTGGAGCGCCGATCGGAGAATATACGTATCTGTTTAATCGTAAATCGTCTATCCCGGGAGGACGCTTCCAGCTTGCGATGCAGTGCGACGCCATTCAATATGTCCTGACGGGCGAGATCGAGTATGCCATGAAAGTCAAATATGCGCTACTATACATTCTTCATGATTTCAGCCAAGGAGCAGAGCATTGGATGGTCACCAATCTGCGTCCCGAAGGCAGCGACAGCTACGGTGCGGTACAAGGCGGAAGGTTGCTCAGCAGTGCCGCTATCAGCTACTCGATGATTAAGCAGGCGCAAGTATTTTCGGGCGAGGAGAAGCGACAATTTTACGCACTGGTCGAATATTTGCTCCGATACATGCTGGATTTGAGGGATCGAACAGAGTGGACGCCGAGAGAGGCGCAGGAAGGCTGCAGCAATTGGCAAACAGACATGTGCGCGGGTACCGGCCTTATGATGATGGCGCTGACCGATTTCCCGAATCGCCATACCTGGCTGTATAATGCGGACGCTATTCTAAGGGCGCAGCTGGAGTTGAACGTGAATCCGGATTCATCTTGGCCAGAGTCGATTCGTTACCATCATGCGGCATTGGAGCGGTTCGCTGGATATGCGAAGGCGGCGCACAATGTGCTCGGAGATGATTGGTTCGAGACAACGCCGCTCGCACGTATGTTCGGATTTAGTATCGAGATGCAAACGCCGGGCTACGAATACTTCGGCGGAAGGATCGGCACGCCGCCATTCGGCGATCATGCGCTGGGGGGTGGCAGCGAATTTGGCAGCTTTGCTACTTATTTGTCGGATGTCGCCAAGGTCGATCGCAAGCTGGCGGATCGGATGTACCATACGTGGACGGCAGCCGGCAAGCCGTTTAAGAAGCTATGGGGAGAAGGCATCGTGCTGGAAAACCTGCTTGGCCAAGGCGATAATTATGTGCCTACAACGCCGCTAGAGCTGAGCTCGACAGCTAGCTTTCCGGATGCCGGCATTTATATTTTCCGCAATGAAACCGGAGATTCGAAGCAAAGCTACTTTGGGATCATGTCCAGTCCCGGTCCGATCGCGCACGGGCATCTGGATCAAGGTGCCTTTGTCATCTACAAAAACAATATCCCGCTAGTCATGGATTCGGGAATCGAAGGTTACTTCGACAGCGGCACAAGCTGGCATATTAGCTCCTACTCCCATGCCTGTCTGCAATTTGCGACCCGTCAAACCGTTATCCCAAGCCATAACTCTGGCGCGATAAATCTGTCGGCGGGAACGTACAGTTTGGAGCGAGGCTGGGTTGATGTACCGAGAACGAGTAAAGTGCTGGAAGTGCAATTAGGCGAGGATCTGGAAAGGATTACGATCGAAATAGCTAATCCCGAAGGACAGGGCCGGCATATTCGTCATGTCACGTACGTGAAGCAAGCGGATCTGTACGTCATCCGGGATACGGTCGAGGATTTCACGGGATTGGTTCAATTTACGATTCCTGTTGCATCCAAACAAACCAAAGTGGAGGGCAGCGCCTTGCTTTCGGAAGGCGTATACGGAGTTGATCTCGAAACGGTGTTTATTCGCCCGTTGCAGTCGATCAAGGTGGAGAAGGGGCGGTCAACGCCGTTCTTTGACAGCGGAGACGATGGTGTCACCATGATGGAGTATATTCGTGCCGTTGCGGATGCGGGCGAGGGATTTTTGACGGTGCTGTATCCTAAGGAACGCGGACAACAAAAGCTGCGGACGAAGACGGATCAAGACGGAACGATCATTCTGCATGCCGGGAAGTTGAGTTACGAGCTGAAAGCCGCACCAGAACAATACGGTGTCGTAGTAAGCCAAACTGAACGCGAAGGAGCGGAACAACGATGAATGCACAGATTGATTTGCTCAAGGAATGGAAGCTATCGGGAAGACCGGCGGATGAAAAATATAGCTTGACACAAAAACTCGTCATCTCTTATCCTGCCGCGGGCGATGCGGGAGGGTGGTATCCGATCGGGTTCGAACGGGGGCATCATGCGGCGCAGGATGCGATGGGCTGGCACGGCTTAATTCTGAAGCTTTATTGCGTTGACGATTCGACCGAAGTGAGTGTTCAAGCCAATTTTGCGGATCATATTCCCGTGAAAGCCGGAATCGCAGTCGCCGGAGCTGGCATACACGAGGCGAGGGTAAGATTGGAGGACTTCGAAATCGAGACCGCAAAGGCTAACATCTGGCGGTTTCTGCAAAGCTTCGAGCTGCAAGGCAATGCCGAGCTTCTTACCGCGAAGCTCGTACGGGGAGAGAGACTGTATGTACACGCCGACGTGAGGGGCAAGTCCGGCGAAGCCGGAGAGGTGGTTTCCTACACGATGTCGGTGTACAACTGCACGGACAGTCGGCAGCGCGTGTCGGTAAAGCAGCGGTTTGAAGGCTGGGAGTCGCTCTTAGCGGAGCTGTCGCCGAAGGAATTCGACCTCGCGCCGTACGCCAGTCAGGAGGTAACGGCCGTCTTTAAGATGCATGAATCCGTGGTGCCTGGAGGTCACGAAAGTACCTTGCTGCGTTTTATAGGCAACGGGGACGGTACCAGCGCTGCCGAGATCGAGCTTAAGACGCTTCGAAGACTTGCTCATCCGTATATTTACTGGTCGAAGGAGCAGTGGGCGGAGCGCAAGAGGCTGATCGATCGTCACGATTGCTTCCAGCCTGGATATGAGCGCCTCCTTCAAGATGCGGCGGCATGGGAAGTTAAGCCGCCAGTGCCAGTCGATGAGCGGGACTATTGCTATGACACGCAAGAAGAGCATTTCATCATGTCCGCTGCTTACGCTTACGCGCTGACCGGCGAGAAACATTATGCGGAGAAAGTGGCGCAATTTTTCCGTTACTTCATCAACGAAGAAAACGGATATCCGAAGAAAAAAAAGGGCTGCAGCCAAAGCTATGTCCAGGAAGGACATTTTTTTCAGCATCTCGCGATTCCGTATGACATCATCTTCGATGCTGGCGTGTTGACGCCGGGGGAGCACCAAGGGATCGAGAAATGCTTCCGGATTTATATGGATATTCTAGACCATCATATCCATAGCGGTCATATATCCAACTGGCTGCTATCCGAAATAACCGGCGCGTTTTATTGCGCATTAGCCATTCAGGACATGGAGAGAGCGCTTCGCTTTGTATTCGGGCCCGGAGGATCAATCGAGCAGCTGCGATATGGTCTGTTCAATGATGGCTGGTGGCATGAGTGCTCGGTCAGCTACAATACCTGGGTATCGTCGATGTATATCCATACGGCCCATGCGCTCCTGCCGTTTGGCATCAATATCGTCCATACGCATTTCCCTGCGCCGTTTAACGACGAGGTGAACAGCACGTACAACGGAGAGGATGCCCGTTTCCGTTTTGGGATGTACAACAAACGTTGGGGCGGCAATAGTAAAAGTTATATCCGCATTAAGGATATGTTCGATGCTACGATCCCGTTTTTGGACTACCGGGGAGTACTGTTCGGCATCAGCGATTCGGAGGAGCGGAAGCTGGAGGGCGTACATTTTGGGTCAACCTACGATTTGGCTTATTTCTATTACAAAGATCCCGAATACGTACCGGTTATCAAAATGAATAACGTAGTCGACCCCATCTTTGGCCATGCGGAATTGCCCGACGTTCGTTCTTCTTATGTGACAAGCAACGCCTATTCCGATAATGTAGGCGTCGCAATGCTGCGAAGCCAGACTGAGGGAAGGGAGCAGCAGGAGCGAATCCAAGCGGTGCTCCGATACGGCTCCCATGGCTACGCGCACGGTCATTTTGACCGGACAGGGCTGTTATCCGTCATGCGTTACGGCCGAAGCTTCTTTAATCCTGAGCATGTATGGTGGGGTTATCATCATTTCATGTACAAATTTTACGTGCAAAACTCGATGACCAAAAACATGGTCGTCGTCGACGGGAAAGTGCAGGTGCCAGCCGATTCCAGACGTACGTTGTTCTATAGCGGAAACGCTATACAAGCAGTGGGGGTGGAGACGACCGCAAAGTGGGCATATCCTCCATATGGCGGCATGATCTATCGAGACGACGAGACGCTGGAGGAGCGCTGCGCGATGAATGCCAGCATATTGCCCGAAGCGCCGGCCGGGGCGATATACGGGGAACTGTCGGATTATACGGAGCCTGTTCGTCAGAAGCGGGTGATGGGGATAACGGATGATTTTATCGTTATGTTCGATTATGTGGAAGGAGAGCGTGAGCATCAGTTCGATTGCCTGTTCCAAATCAAAGGTTTCCAAGCTCTGCGGGCCGAGAGCTTAACTAAAACGAAACATACGAGCCAGCTGACGGATAATCCCATGTCGGATGCGCAGTTTATTACGGATTGCCATTGGTATGAGGTCGATGGAGCAAGCTTTGCCAGCTTCAAGACCCTATACGGCGAAGGTGAGGATCTGCGGGGAACAAGAACGTCTTACAATCGTCCCGGCCTGCTCAAAATGGATGTTCATGCGGCATGGCCACAGCATACCGAACAATTTATTGGGCGGGCGGCGGAGTATCACGGCATTACGATACCAATGGCGTACAAGGTCGAGGCGGACGGAGAAGTCCTTTCGGAAGGCGCTTTTGGTGCATGGCTGTTAGGAGAAGGCAAGGTCGATCTGGCAATCGCCGAAGGCGTCCAAACCTTGACCTTACGTGTGAAAAATGATCCGATTTATACCGAGCAAAAATATCCGCTGCGGACAAAGCAAGGTTTGTTCTGGGGCGAGGCTTACATCGTAACAGCGGATGGAAAGAGACTGACACTGAGTGAATTGTCGCCTGTATATAACAATGTGGACAGTGGCTTCGGCATCGGCAAGGATTACGAGAATGGACGTGTAACGATCGTGGGCAACGAATATCCGGGAGCGATACCGACAAGCCCGATCGATCATGATCAAGAAGCGGTAATAAGCGTCAATTTGGAAGGTCTGCAGGCCGTTCGCTTCATAGGATTGATCGGAGCGGATGCGTTCCCGGGCGATGAAGCCCAGAGACGTATGACATACGGTATTCGGACGCAAGGCATGGTTGGACGGTTCGTTACAATCGTAGAGCCTTACGAGGGAGATCGCGTGATCCGCTCCGTGCAAGCTTTGGACGCGAATACGGTTCGAGTCGAGCTCATAGATGGCAGACTGCAAGAAATAGTTGTGAACGACATCGATTCCGATAGCGCGTCATTATGCTTACGCGAATATCGCAACGGCAGCTTCATTCGTGAGGAACGGGCTGCAAATTCATAATACAAAGGCAAGCAAAGAGGTATGAATATCCGTTTCATGCCTTTTTTGCTGTCATGTAAATGACTTCTTAAAAAAGCGTACTTAAAACTTAAAAAAGCGCATACCAAGCCGTTAGAGTCTATCCCTATAATTTAAGTTACAAACTCACATAGACAACAGTAGATTACAACTTTGAAATGAGGAAAGGTCAAATGAGCACGCTGCGTTATTTTGTGTTGAAAAAGAGTCTGCTGATCCGAATTATTTTATCTTATTTAATCGTAGGCATTTTAATCATTGCGGCGTTAACGCTTGCGATTACATCCAAAGTATCTGAAAGCTTGAAGAATGAATGGACGGAATCAACGGATCGTTCGTTGGAGCAATCCTACAATACCGCAAACATATTATTGAATTCGACTTACCAACAATTTGGAAACGCTTTCGATTCCGCGGACATTCAAGCCGGCTTTTACGCTAACGAGTTCGATACGGGATTGATGGGGCGAATCGGGAACAAATTGACTGAACTGGCTAATACCAATCCGATGGTGCATTCGGTATATGTGGTTAATACGCGGCATGAGCTGGTGTTTTCTTCTCTCACGACGGTAAGAACTTTTGACGAATTTTATGACCGGCAAATCCTGCAACTGCTTGAAAATTCCGGTGCTATGCGCGGAAGCATTTTCATCCCGCGGCATACTTCCTTTGTCTCGGATACGAAATCATTTAGCGGGAATTTAATTAGCGTCGCTTATTCAAGCGCGAGAGACGAAAAAGCGACAAATGGGGCAATGATTCTGAATTTGGATCAGCAAGTGCTGCAGCATATGATGATGAACGGCGCGGGAAGCAACTCGTTCCAATCGATGATTCTCAACAGGCAAGGAGTCGTCATCTCCCATTCGGACCTCTCGAAGATCAACTCGAATTTGTCAGAGCTGGATGTCGTTCAGCGGATTTTGCAATCCGAATCGCCGCGAGGCGTCGTCGAGACGGAGTTGGACGGCACCGAACATCGGCTGTTCTATATCAAATCCGAAAGTCTGGGCTGGGTATTCATCGGCGATATTAACTATCAGTCCTTGCTAAGCAAGGTGAATACTATGAGACAGTACATCCTTGCCGTTACGGCCGTGATCTTGATTGTCGTGGGGATAAGCGGATTTTTTTTCACTCGCATGATCTACGGTCCGATTCATCGACTCATCAAAAATGTTGCGGGAATGCGGGGCTCTGAAGCGAACAACGAGCCGATCAGCGAATTCGACATGCTTACAGGAGCTTTCCGTCACTTGGAACGAGAGATTCAAGACTTACAGAGCAGCATGACGGCTTACAGGCATACGGAGCAAAGGGAAGTTTTGCGGTTATTAACGACAGGAGGCTGGATCAGCGATTCGGATATAGAGAGGAGGCTGTCAAAGATCGGCATGTCACTTCCAGCCGAGGGCTTCCAGGTGTGTATGCTGCGTCTGGATGCTTTCGGGGAGCTTGAAGAGACATACAGTCCTAACGATTTATCCTTGTTAAAATACGCTATTTCTAACGTTGCCGATGAAATTTGCTCTGCACATTTTCCAGCTTTCAGCTTTGATGGAGAGGAAGATCGGATCGTCATTTTGATCTTGAAGCCACAAGGCTCGGAGGAGCTGGTCAAACAGATTCTTATGGATATACAAGACAATACGGAAAAATTTTTGAAGATGTCTGTTTCCGCTTTTATAGGCTCACATGGGGGCGATCTGCGAAGCATACCCCTATCCTGGCAGTCGGCTTATAATGTGTCGCGATATCGCCTGGCATTTGGTCCCGGATGTTTAATCGCCACTGAAATCGAGTATAGCCGTGAGCCGATCTCCGATACTCTGTCCGCCACGATGGAGAAGCAAGTGTCCGAAAGCATGAAGGTTGGAGACTTATCGAAAACCATCTATTCTCTCCAGGAGTATTTTGCACTGCTACGCAAGGCACCTTTTGATGAAATGATGATTTTGTTGAACCAGCTGTTGTTTACCGTGACCCGTACCGCTAAAGCGATGGCAACTGGAGACCGCAGCGGCCTTAGTACGGATATCGGCGCTTTGGGACAGCAATTGTACAAGTGCGAGACGCTCGATCAAGCGGAGGAATGGTTCGTTGGACTCAGTGAAATGGCGATCAGCATGCGAGATAAGCAGTCCTCGCAAAAAAACGTCATGATCGTGGAGAAGCTAAGAGAACACATTCATCAATCGTATATGGATCCGAATCTGACGATCGAGAAGCTAACGGAAGTGGCAGGTCTATCCGTCAACTATACAAGAAAGATTTTTAAAGATATCGCATGTGTTTCTTTAAACCAATACCTGAGCGATTATCGATTCGAGAAAGCGAAAGCGCTGTTGCTGACAACGGATTTACCGGCAAACCGAATAGGGGAGATGGTCGGGATCGACAATACAAAGTATTTTTACATCTCGTTTAAAAAGTACAGTGGAAAAACACCGGATCACTTCCGAAAAAGCAGTGATGATCGGGATGTTCTGAACTAAATAGAGAATGAACAAGCCCCCTTCTTCATCTGAAAGGGGGTTGTTTGTTCAATTATAGGAAAGTATAAAGGACGGCGACAGCCGTTTCAGCTTGTCATTCTGGCATTTTTTAAACGGATCATCGTATTTTAAACCCTATCCTTTCTTTGATTTTAGGCTTTTTCATCGATTTTTGAGGTTTAGCGAATGACTAAGACAAGATAGAGTGATGACATGACAACAGCAAAGAGATTGAAGGAGGATCTACATGAGCCACACCACTGCAAGCCTAACCGAGCAGCCTTTCCCGAAAAGCAGGAATCGAGGGAAGCTCGGAGCATTCTTTTTTGAACTATTAAAAAACAAATTTTTATATCTTCTCGCATTGCCGGCAATGATTTGGTTTTTTGTTTTTGCTTACTTGCCAATGGGCGGGATTGTCATCGCGTTCCAAGATTTTAAGGCAATGAAGGGAATCACCGGCAGTGAATTCATCGGACTCAAAAACTTTCAGTTTTTCTTCCGATCGAGCGACTGGATTCAAATTGTGACCAATACGCTGTTTTTGAACATTTTATTTATCGTTTTTAATACGCTTGCAGCCGTGGTCATTGCCATAATGGTTACGGAAATGGGTGGCAAGTGGTACAAGAAGATTACTCAATCCGTCATGATCTTTCCGCATTTTCTGTCCTGGACAGTCGTAGCGATGTTCGTGATGGCATTCGTTGCAACGGATGGCGGCTTTATCAATCAGATCTTGTCCGTGTTCGGAAGCGGCCCTATTCAATTTTTGTCGTCGCCGGGCTATTGGCCTCTTATTCTTGTATTGCTTAAGATATGGCATGGAGCTGGCTTTGGCTCAATTATTTATATGGCTACGATCTCGGGAATTAATCCGGATATTTACGAATCTGCTTCGATGGATGGAGCTAGCCGCTTCCAAAAGATTCGTTATATTACATTGCCTCTGATCAAGCCTACTGTTATTTTGCTAACGATACTGGCGGTTGGCGGCATCTTTAACGGGGACTTCGGTATGATTTATGCGATTATCGGACGCAATCCATTGCTCTATCCAACGACGGATGTCATCGATACGTATCTATTTCGTGCAATGATGGATCTTGGCGATATGAGCATGTCGGCTGCGATCGGCTTCATGCAATCGTTGATTGGATTTATCCTCGTATTGACCGTCAACTATATCGCCAAAAAAACCGCACCAGAATCTGCTATTTTCTAGATAAGGAGTCGATATGAAACCATGATAAAGGAAAGCTTCCCGGATCGACTGCTCAAAGGATTATTTTATGTCTTGATGGGACTATTCTCACTTTATTGTTTATTGCCCTTCTGGTCCGTCGTGGCCAGTTCCTTTACCTCGGAAGCATCCATCTTGAAGAACGGATATATGTTTTGGCCAACAGATTTTAGCTTGGAAGCCTACAAAATGATTTTCAGGGACAATACGATTTATCGCTCTTACGGCGTCACGACCTTCGTTACAGTGGTCGGAACGGCGATGTCCATGATTTTGACCAGTGCAATGGCGTATACGCTTTCGGTAAAATCCGTGAAATATCGTAATCATATGGCTTTTTATATTTACTTTACGATGCTTTTCCATGGCGGCCTAGTCGCCTCGTATCTACTGATTTCAAAATATCTGGACATGAAAGATACGATTTGGGTACTTATCATTCCCAGCATGCTGAGTGCATGGAATATGTTTCTGCTTCGCAATTTCTTCGCCTCTATTGACGATTCGATTGCCGAATCTGCCAAAATTGACGGAGCAAACGATGCCTACATTTTGTTCCGCATCATTTTGCCAATATCGCTGCCGGCTTTGGCGACAATCGGACTATTTTATGCCTTAGGATATTGGAACAAATGGTTTGACGCTGTCCTGTACATTAATGATAAAAATTTGTATCCGCTTCAATATTTAATTCAACGTATCATGAACAATTTGGACTATGTCAATCAAATCTCTGCGGATATCAGCATTCCGAACTTTATTCCGCCAGCTATGACAGTGCGCCTTGCTACAACGGTCGTAACCATTGGCCCCATTATTTTCCTGTATCCGTTCTTGCAGAAGTATTTTGTCAAAGGCCTTATGGTAGGCGCCGTAAAAGGCTAGATCCGCCCTTTGGCGGTTTAGTATAAAGCTATAACATGTAAGTAGAAAAAGGGAGGAATTAGCAACATGAAGAGGAAAGTTTTGACGGTTTCATTATTATCCGTTGCGCTTGTCGTTTCTGCGGCAGCTTGCAGCAGCAACAAGGTTGAACAAGGTACGCCTTCCACAGGAACAAATGCGGTGTCTACACCGCAGCCGCCTAAGGCAGTGACGCTAAAAGGCATGCTTTTTGGCGACGAGCCAAAGGACTTGCCTATAGTTTTGGAGGAGTTCGAAAGCCGGACAAAGGATACGCTGAATACAAAGCTGGTGATTCAATGGAATCCGCCATCGGATCATAAGCAGAAGGTTAAGCTGATGATGGCCGCAGGCGAAGAAGTCGATTTTGTGTTTGATGCAGACTTTCAAAATTTGAGAGAGCTTATTCCTCAAGGCGCTTACGCTCAATTGGATAAATATTTTAACAATGATGAGTACCCGGGCTTGAAAGCGGCGTTTTCTCCAGAGTTCATCGAGATGAACAAACGTTATGACGATCATTTGTATACGATTCCATTCACGCAATATTTCTTTGATATTCCGGTTGTATATATTCGCAAGGATCTGCGAGAGAAGCTTGGCTTTAGCGAGCCGATCTCCAGCTACGAAGAGCTTCAACAATATTATGAAAAAGTTCTCGAATCCGAAAAGGGTATCACTCCGTTGGCTGTTAGAGGCAATGGCGGCTTCCAGGAAATGCTTGCTCCGGAGAGAGAGGAACTTGATACGGTCCGTCCTCTGAATCTAGGCGGAGTTATCTATTATGTTCATCTGTCCGATGACTTGAAGCAAGTACAGGATGTTGTCGCATTTGGCGATGATGCCTCCGCATGGGCGAAACTGCCTGCTCCGCTTGATACGATGAAAACAGCATTCGCACAATACGACAAATGGGCGGAGTGGAGCAAATATTTGGAGAAGGACGTACTCAGCCAGAAGGATCACAAGGCTTACTTCATGTCCGGTAAAGCAGCATCTTATTATGGTACGATTTCGTCGTATGCTGCGGATAAGAAAAAACTGCAGGAAACGATTGCAGATGCAGACCTGGAGTTTTTTGTCTTGAAGGATAAGATTCGCAACATGGAGCCGCAAGCCATCTCGACCTCTTACAAATCGAATAACTCAATCGCGATTCCGGTGTCCTCCAAAAACATCGACAGAACGATGAAGTTTTTTGACTGGTTGTTCCAAAGCCGCGAAAATCATGACTTATTCGAATATGGAATTGAGGGCAAGCATTGGGAGCCTGTCGGAGAAAACCAACTGAAGCTTCTGGACGAATCTGATAATTATGTGTTCCCTGGCTACGAATTCAGCTGGAACCCCAATATGATCCGCCTGCCAGCGGATTTGGATGAAACGGCGAAAAGTTACTTCGAATATTCGGCCAAAGAGGACACGTATTATGCCCCGGTGCTCGCTAAGTTCACATTTGACACCTCTAATGTAAAAGGCGAATTTGCCAACGTTCAATCGAAGGCAGATCCGTTTGTCCAAACGCTGAAGGCCGGCCAAGTGAAGGATTGGGAAGCCGAAGCAGTGGCGCTTAACAAGGAACTGAAGGCGCTTGGTTTGGATACGATTCGTGAAGAGATCAAAACGCAAGTTCAGACCTATCTGGATGCTGGCGGCAAATAAATTCATGGAGAAGAGCCGGGCTGTGGAGTAAGTTCCGCACCCGGTTCTCTGCTGTAAGATGACGATTCGAACAGTTCCAATAGCTCGGGAGCTACATATACTTCTTCCATGCCGTCACCAACTTTTGATTGGGTTTCGAAAACTTGCTTAGATCAAGCCGTTGCTCAATCAATCGCATTTCGACCGCAATTACGCGATTTCGTTGTTCGATATCTCGTGGTTTCGTTCTGGCATTTCAGGTACGGTATGCGCGAAGTAGGTTACAGGAGCTTTCATGCTGTCGAGTAAAGAATTGAGCCTTCGTTTCAACTCTGAATTCCCTCCTTAGACTGCTCTAAATCAAGCTTAGACAAAAAACCGAATGTTATTCGTTAGTTCTATTGTACATCAATATCGGCGATTTGGAAATTATTGTTGGATTGACATCAAGTTGTGTCTACAACGTCAATAAATTCGACAACACCGGAGAAGATTTAGAGGACGTGATCTCCCTCGGCACGATTGGCCTTATCAAAGCGATCCAAAGCTTCCAAACGGGTAAAGGCACGAAGCTCGTCACATTTGCGTCTCGTTGTATCGAAAACGAGATACTAATGTCAGGAGTGGTGCTGTCCAATTTATTGGTACAATGTTTTTCGAAACCGTGATGTGAAGTTTGTTAAAAACAGCAGGGTCTCGATTTGCGATTTCACACGCTAGAGCTATCAAAAAACGTACTTCCTTAATTGATTTATTTTGTCATGAGAGGGATTCGGATAGTGTCTATCTACCCCTAAATTCTTTTGTTTTGAGAATAAACAACCATTTATGATATGCTGTAATTAACCGTTATAGTATGTAAAAAGGGGATGTCAACTCTTGGAGGTCGAAAATCTAACAATAAATAAAATTTACAAATTAGTCAAGAACACTAGAAGGAAATACGGTTCTCTCAAAAAATGTGAACTTCATATCCATACACCCGCATCTTACGATTATCGCCTCATTGAAGAGAACGAGTATCGAAACTTAACTGACAAAGAAATCCTTTCTTTCGCAGAGAAGGAAGGATTATTTCAAAAAGATTTGGCTGATCATTTACTTGAGAATTTAGCTGAATATAATGACAGGACGTATAAGATCTCACTACAGGAGAAAGACATTCCTTTCGAAAGCTTTAAAGAATACATCGCCTACATGCTTATAGCTCGTAAACTTTATCTGAGTGATATTGAAGTTGCTGTAATATCTGATCATAATACGATTAATGGATATTATAAATTAAAATATGTGCTAGAAGAATTTTTCAAGCAAAAACTTAAGGGCAAGCAGGAATTCGAACATCGAAAAGCCATCACATTGTTTCTTGGTGTCGAAATCTCGTGCTCTGAAAAGAATCATTTGATAGCAATTGTTGACCAAAATAAATACGATGATCTGAATACTCTCCTGTCTGAGATAATCATTAATGAGGAAGACGGAACATATTTAACAAGCTTGCAAGTAATGGAGGAAATAAGGGCCATAGGTGGAGTAACTTATTTAGCTCACATGAACACGTCTGATTTTATTGGTAATAAAGCGTACCTTTCGAAACTATTTAATCATCCTCATACCAATATAATTGGCTTAACTGATTTGTCCGCAAAATCTAAAGATAGAGTGCTAAATATAGCTAGCGAACATAATAAAAATGCGAAGAAGAGTGTAGGGTTTGTATATGAGGGAGACGCACACAGCGTTGAAGCTTTAGGTAAGAAAAACACATGGATTAAGTTCAATAATGTCGATTTCTCTTCATTAAAAAAGGCGATAAACAATCACAAAATAAGTATTTATACAGAGAAGCCTAATAAATTAGAAAAATACATTAAGGGAATGGTTGTAGAATCTGGGGAGCTTGGATTTTTAAAGTCAAGCCCTGCTAACATAGACAATTATTCTTCGCAATTTATGGTAGTAGACTTTTCCCGAGACTTAAATTGTATAATTGGTGGTCGTGGCACTGGTAAAAGCACCATCATTAACACATTGGAAATTGCCACATCCTTAGAAACTGATGATTTAAACAAGCTGAAATTTGTTTGCCAACATAAATTGATATATGTCGTGTTCTATTTCGAAGAGCATGATTATGTCCTTCGTTTTATTCCTCAAACAAAAGACATCACGAAGCATTATCATGATGATGGAGAGATTAATAAACAAACATACTTTGAATCGGAATCCAAATATACGTTACTAAGTAATCACTGGGTAGAGATGTATAAACAAATTAAACCGAATACATTTGAAAAAATACCAGACAAAGATGTGCTACCGATCTTGCAGGGATTGTTTAGGAAAGGATATTCAATTAATAATATAGTCAATCAAATTAATAGCGGTCATATCGGGGATTTCCTGAAGGAAACAATTCTATACGGTTTTGATTATAAGAAAAAATCAAATGTTTTGCAAACATTGAGTACCATCTCAGATAACAGTCTCAATAAATACTTGCGAGAGAATGTAGATAGAATCCTTCAAGAGTCAGAACAGTATGAAATGGAAGTTAACACCAAAATTAACCACTTTAACAGTTTTAAAGATAATTCTATACGAATCGTTCATTCTCCAAAGAACAAAAGCATAGATTACTACTTAAATGATGTTTTAATGAAATTAAACACTAAGGGAAGTGTAGCCGGAACGAAACTAAGATGGCTCGACGTAGAAAGGTATATATCCCATATCTCAAAAAAGATTGGATACATCAATTTCTTGGGTTTGATTCTCAATAAAAAGTTTACTAAAATCGAATCTACTTTAAGCATTATAAACTATGTGAACCAAGATGCAAGTTACTCTTCAGTTGAAGATGATTTGAAGCCTGTCGACCAAATTACAATTCATTCCGTATACACAGATATATATAACAGGTTAATGTACATGAAAATTGAGGTTAGGAAAAGCATACTAAAATGGTTTGAAATTGTAGATGATTTCTCTCTGGAATTTAACGTGAATTTAAAAGAAAGTGTTAAAACAGAGCCAGCCATCTTCAAAGGCATTGAACAATTGTCTCTCGGTCAGAAGGTTGTAGCCATTCTAACCTTCCTGTTTAATTTTGGCCTTCATATGAATGACACTACTCCATTAATCATTGATCAACCGGAAGACAATCTTGACAACAAGTACATCTATAAAAACTTAGTGAACAGCTTAAAGAATATCAAAAATAATCGACAAGTCATCATAGTCACTCATAGCTCTACGATTGTAACCAATGCCGATGCCGAACAAGTGATCGTTATGGATTCTGACTATAAGAACGCATGGATCGAAGCCAAAGGATATCCATCAGAAAAAACAATCATAAGGCATGTTTTGAACTATATGGAAGGCGGTTCGGAGTCATTTAAACATAAAATGGCAACGTATATGTTATACGAAGACGATTTAATGGTTAAATCGTAACTCGAGAGTAGAGTTGGTATTTCAATGTATTCCGCGATCTCTAAAACGTCATAAACCAATAATTCTATAAGCGCAAGCCCGCACTTGAAGTGCGGGCTTGCAATTTAGGTTTAAATTTATTTCGTGAATTGCGCTTTTTCTTTAGAGCGCCGTATAAATTCGCGCATTTCTTCATGAGCTTCGGCTCGTTCATCTGGAGGTATCGGAATCGCCATAATTCCATCATCTAGGGGTCTAATAACAGGGCGACGACCGATTGCGGAAACTCGACCAGCGACGACTGTTTTGACTTTACGCATAATCATCAACTCCTTTAGATTAAGTATAATTCAATAAGCCGGTTGGCTTCAACTGTAGGAATAGCTAAAAGTCTCTTTTTGCTGTTAACAACTTCCATTCCGTAATGGTCAATGTAATGCTCTAACAACCCTGTTTTTGCTTGTAGTAGTACATAACCCTCGCCACTATTATCAAAACTTGTTTGACATGCCAAGCAGAATAGCACTTCTCCAACATTGATAAATTCATTTCTCGGCTTGCGGTTAAAAGGCGCTTTTTCAATCAAATCAACTTCAACAAAGCCATCTTTGATCGCAATGGCGATTAATCCTTGTATAATAGGATTTCCAGTAATGTGCAGTTTATAAGCGGTGAACTCATGATTTGACGCTAAATATGTTGACCAATTCAAACCCCGTGACCATCCATCACTTTTCTTTAACTGGACTAAATCAGACTTCGATAATAAGCTGAAATCAGCTTGGTAAGTCTCCCCACTTTGATGGATTAGTTTCCAATTCATCTTTGTGCCTCCCTACTTGTCCACTGTCTTATTATACATTAATTTCCTTTGACCTTATAGCAACACTCCTGACATTAGAACTGAAATACTTATCTCCGATTCTTGAAGAAAACACGCAAGGACGTATCCTTGCTTGATGCCATGAGTTTTATAAGGCGAAGGGATAAAGAGCATGAAAAAGAAAGAAAGCACCTTGTCACGGTGGTACAAGGTGCTTGAAACCATCATAAAATCGGCGAGAGCAGCCTCGCAACTGCCTGTTTGAATTTCGCCACGTTCGAGCGCTCGCCGTAGCGCTCCTTCGTCAATTCCGTGCAAGATTCACTATCTTGTAGAAACAACTCATGCAATTCCTTGGCGACGTTGGCGTCATAGACAAGCGCGTTCACTTCAAAGTTCAAACGGAAGCTGCGCGGATCAATGTTCATCGTGCCGACAGAAGCGACCTCTTCATCTACGACGATCGTTTTGGCGTGCATGAAGCCTTTTTCGTATTGCAAAATCTTTACCCCGTACGGCAGCAGTTCTCCAACGTGCACCAGCGTCGCCGAATACACAAAAGGATGATCCGGTTTGTTCGGAATCATGATACGTACATCCACACCGGACAACAACGCCATTTTGCAGGCGTCCATGAAGCTTGCGTCCGGGATAAAATACGGCGATTGAATGAAAATGCTGCGCTTCGCTTTCGTAATTAGCTTCAAATACATGATCTTCAGATGCTCCGTTTGGGAATTCGGCCCGCTCGATATAATCTGGATGGCGCTGTTGCCGGGATGATGATCTGGACGGAAGGAGAAATGTTTTTCAATATTTTGGCGCTCATAATTGGTTGCTTTGCTCCAGTCCATGATGAAACGGCCTTGAATCAAGGCAACCGCCCCGCCTTTAATCCGAAAATGCGTATCCCGCCAATAACCCATCCGTTCGGATAATCCCAAGTATTCATCTCCGACATTAAAACCTCCTACATATCCCACTTCACCGTCAATAATGCACAGTTTGCGGTGATTGCGATTGTTGATTCGAAGATTGATCAGACGGGACCAGGACGGGAAAAATGCAGCGACTTCCCCCCCGTGAACGATCAAGTCGCGGAAGAACGAGCGCGACATGCGTCTCGAACCGACCTCATCGTAGAGCACGCGGACTTTAACGCCTTCTTTTGCCTTCTCGGTTAATAGATCGCGCAGCTTTTTGCCCAGGTTGTCCGGTTTGATAATGTAATATTCAATGTTGATTTCGTCGGTCGCTTTGCGAATATCTGCAAATAACGCATCAAATTTAGCCCGTCCGTCATGGTAAATCTTCACTTCGTTATCGGTCGTCACAAGCGCGTTGGACGATTTCAAATTCATTTTTACGAGATTCGAATACTTTTGAAGAAGCCCGCCGTGCTTATGTATGTCTTGAAATTGTTTGTCCGCCGTATCATGGAAAAACGCAAGCTCCTCTGCCGTAAGTTGAAAAAAGTTATTTTGTTTTAATTGGCGGCCCAAGAAAACGTAAACCAAGAATCCCAGAACCGGTATAAAAAATAAGATCATCAACCAAGCCCACGTTGAGCCGATATCCCTACGTTCGATAAAGACCACGATACAAGCAAAAATAATGTTGATAACGGTTACGAAGGATAGGATAAGTGTAGTGATGCTCCCGAGTTCCAAGACGTTCCACCTCTTCATGTATGTCTCCAACCATCTTAGCAATCCAGATGTTCATTTTCAATGAAAATGTCGCCGAACGGGACCGCGAGAAGAAAGTTGTGATAGGCCGCTTTAAACAAAAAATAATTATAAAAGGATAACTTCGGCTGAAATTAATGAACCATGACCACAAATTCCACCAACAAACGCTCAGGAGCTTATAGCGCCAAAATTGTCGGAAGAACTCAATTGTTTAGCAGCCCTTCTCAAGATGTCGCATCTATATTAAAATCAAATAACCGAGGGATGTACCATTTGTCTGGTTGGTTGAATACAAATTGGAAATCAAATAATAGCATCGAATGGACCCAAAACTCTGACACGCTGAACATCACATGGACAGGTGAATTAACATCAGCGATCTTGTTTGTTCAGGCTAAACCTTTTTAACAAGCTGATGCGTAGGTGATTATGAGATGGCGGATATCTATGATCGGATGGGAATAACTAAGATCATTAATGCTTGCGGCACGATAACGAAGATAGGCGGCTCTAAGATGGCTGCAGAGGTGCTTGCGGCAATGAACGAGGCTGCAGGTGCTTTTGTGGACATTCATAAGTTTCATGCCAAATCAGGGGAGAGAATAGCCGAATTGTTTGGAGTTGAAGCTGCATGCATTACTTCAGGTGCCTCCGCGGGAATCGCCATATCGGCCGCAGCTTGTATGACTAGGGGAAATGCTAAGAAGATTATCCAGCTGCCTGATACAACAGGCATTCCTGATGAAGCTTTGATGCTCAAAAGCCACAGGATTCTTTATGATCAGGCACTAAGGGTATCCGGTGCTAAGATAAGAGAGATCGGTGAAATATCTAAAGTTTCTATCCGACAGATTGAAGAAGCCGTCTCTGATAATACTGCTCTATTTTTTTACATAGCAGCTGCAGAACAGGTAAAAGGCTCCTTGTCTCTCGCTGATATTATTCGTGTTATGAGGATAAATCAAATCCCCATTGTAGTAGACGCAGCTGCAGAACTGCCTCCGGTTAACAATGTGTCGAAGTATCTAGAGCAGGGAGCAGACCTTGTCATTATTAGCGGTGGTAAAGAAATTCGCGGTCCGCAATCTTCGGGTCTTATTCTAGGTAGAAGAGATCTAATAGAAGCTTGCATAGCGAACAGCAGTCCCAACTTTAGTATTGGTCGTTCTATGAAAACAGATAAAGAAACCATTGCGGGCCTTGTTAAGGCAGTGGAGTTATTCATAAGGAAAGATTACGTTCAAGAAATGAGACGCTGGGAAGCCATGGTATCCAATATCGTAGAGTCACTATCTCCAATACTGGGTACACACGTGCGACGAGGGTTTTCGAAGGAGCCTGGCGTGCAGCCAGCACATATACCTAGAGTATTCCTTAAACCTACCGCATCCACTGCGCAAGAGCTTCAAAATCGATTGATGATGATGGTACCGATTATCTATACTAATATACAAGAGGATGAGCTTGTCATTAATCCGCAATGTCTGGAAGATGATGAAGTAGCTCAAGTGATCGAGGCAATTATGGCGTTATTAGAGTAACTGAAGGAAACCATATTTGGATAAGAAGTAGTTTAACTAGAGCAGGCGTTCGAATAAGAGCGTCTGTTTTTTCATTTAGCTACGTTTATCGAAGCTCGACTGATGGGCATCGGAAAACTTAAATTTGTTATATTCAAATCAAACCATTGTGATAAAGTGGGAGTGATAGACATTGACAGACTCAACAACAACTGTTGCGGCTAGGCGTATTTCTTCCCGGGATTCGCAACATTCAACTATCAATTGATGTTGGATGCGGCTGAGAAGAGCCTGAAGGAATTGGATATTATCAAATAATAGGATCTGCGTTATACGTTGGAATAGGGTATGGAGGATGATAGATGGCGAACATCCGTATTAGCAGCCGTTATGCCGGTGGAAATATTCGTCTATTGGATAATATGGGAAATGAAATCCAGCTTGAACAGGAGCTGCGAGATACGGCGCAATGGTGGTTTTATTGGAGCTTTCGCGCTGACTCCAGCCTTGCGGAGACGATCGAATTTGTTTTTCATAATGGCGAAGTCATTGGGCCGTGGGGACCGGCCGTCAGCCGAGACGGAATTTCGTGGCGCTGGTTAGGAAGCGTGGCGGTTATTGCACCCAATCGATTTCGATATACGTTCGCAGCGGATGAGACTTGCTATTTTTGTTTCAGCATTCCCTATCAAATGCATCATTTCGAGTCTTTTTATGCAACAATCGATAACCATCCGCTTGTCAAACGAGAGGTTTTAACCTTATCCGAACAGCTGAGGCCGATACCCAAGCTTCTGTTGGGAAACCCGCAAGCTTCCGAGCATCTTTATTTAACTGCCAGGCATCATGCTTGCGAATCGACGTCGTCGTATGTGCTGGAAGGTCTGTTGGAGGCATTGCTCGAACCGTCTTCCTCCCTTCTTTTTAACGATTATTGCATACACGTAATTCCAATGGTGGATATTGACGGCGTGGAAAACGGAGACCAGGGCAAAGCCAGGGCGCCCCATGATCACAATCGGGACTATATCGAATCCCCCATCTATCGGGCGAGCGATGCGATTATCCGAGAGATAACTGCTTTAGGGGCCATTAAGGCAGGAATTGATTTTCACTGTCCCTACAAATGGGGGGGAAGAAACGATGTTCCCTTTATCGTCAAGAAAGGGCCGCCTGTCAAACAAGAAATCTTGAAATCCCTTATTTCGGGTTAGAAGAATCGATGGTTTCACCTGTCAATTGCAAGAAGTTTGGGGCAGCCATTGCAAAATCGCTTGAATTATATTTGTTAAGTCACGAATAAGGAAGCGACTTTTCGCTTCCTATTTTTCATAGGTGAATTATTTTTATAAATATGTTATACATAAATAACAGGAAACTTTTGGTATAGCATTGGCCACAGAACGGCAAGCCCGGAAAGGAGCGCTGGGGAGTGAATGAATGGTCAGACCGTCGAAACGTAAATAAGGCAATGTTGCTGTGTATCGCATGCTTGCTGCTGTTTCTATCCGGCTGCACCTTGCTTCCGAAGGAGGAGGAGGTGCTGAAGCCGCCTCTCCTTGTACCAAAGCAAGAGAGCTACAATTTGCTTGAGGTTAAGCGCGGAAGCGCTGTCAAGCAAGTAAAGGGAACGGGAACTTTTGAATCGACCAACACCGTCTACCAGGCGTTCGAAGGGGCCGCGGGGAAGATTGCGATAATTTCCGCAAAGGTTGGCGATGTGGTCAGGCGGGGCGACCCGCTCATGGAACTTAACACCGAAGGGCTTGAAATCGTTTTATTGGAGAGAGAGAGGGACTTCGAATTAGCGAAGCTGGCGCTGGAGCAATCTAAGGAAACGCGCGATCCGCAGATGATGAAGATTCGGCTGCTGGAGCTTGACATCGCGCGGAAAAAATTGGACGAAGCGCGTAAACAGCAAGAAGGCAAGGCCATGGTGGCGCAAATCGATGGAATCGTTACCTTTATGGAGGAGGTGGAGATTGGCGATACGATCGAATTGGGAAAGGTATACGTTGTGATCGCCGACCCGGCTCAAATACGTCTTGCTTATTCGGGAGCGCCGTCCGCCGAGCTTGAAGAGGTGGAGGTCGGAATGGAGGCTGAAATTGCATACGGCGGGCAGACGCTCCATGGGATTGTTACCCAATGTCCATCTTCGGCTCCCGAGACGGATGATGAGCAGCTGGCCGAGAAATACGCCAGAACGATTTACTTTGAGCTGGCAGATACGGGGATTAAACCAGAGCTCCATACAACTGCGGACATCGTCATTATTCTCCTGGAAAAAGAAAATGTGATCCTGATTCCAAGAAGCGCCGTACTTACGCTGATCGGCCGCAATTATGTCAAAATATTGGATGGCGATAGCGTGAAGGAGATCGATGTCGAGCTAGGTATCAACACCTTGTCCGGCGTTGAGATCATCGAGGGTCTGGAAGAGGGTCAAATGGTTATCCTCCAATAGCATAGGGGGAATTTCGCGGGAAGGAGGATCGAATGATGGCTCTTCTCTTGATGATTATGCGCAAGATGGTCAAAAACAGATGGTTGGAGCTCAGCTTGTTGAGTGGACTTATCCTCTCTGTCGCACTCATTAGCAGCATTCCGATTTATACGGAAGCGATCCTGCAGCGGGTTCTCCTGAAGGATCTGGAGAACCTTCAGGCTTCGTCCGGCAGGTATCCGGGGACGGTATATGCCAAGGTTTTTATGGGATCGACTTCATATTGGGATTCCGGCGATTATGAGCCCGAGCAAAGGCCGCGGGTGCTAAAAGATACAAATGCGTTTATGCAAGAGGATGCGGCTGAACGCTTTGGACTTCCAGTGAAACATCTAGTGATGGAAGCCGCAACAGAGTTGTATTCCTTTATCCCGACGGATAAAACCAAAGTCGAATCAGAGACGGAGCGTTTAGCCGAAATTGCGGCAAGATCAGATCTTTATGATCATATTACCTTGATCGATGGGCGGCTTCCGGCAAGTGAGCCCGTGGACGGCATCTATGAAGCGTTGGTCGTTCAGCAATCCCTTAAAGCATTGAACATGGTGCTCGGTCATGTTTTCGAGATTGAGAACGGGGATGCAAAGACGAAAATTAAGGTGAAGCCCGTAGGTGTTATGGATAAGCTCGATTATTCCGATCCCTATTGGCACAATCATCTCGACGAATACAGAAAGACGTTTTTTATTGATTATGATCTGTTTGAGACTCATATCTCATCGAACAAGGCGCTTCCCGCCGCTAGCGCAAGCTGGCTGTTTGTGCTTGATTATTCGGGTATGGATTTGAATTCGGTACATCAATATATGCAAACGACCGAACGAATCGATACGCATCTCATGAATCGGTTTAGTACCTATACTCTTGATTCGCCTGCCGTACAAACGGTTGAGACTTACTTTCAAAGAGAAGCGGATTTGAGACTGCTGGTCTGGTCCATGTACGTGCCTTTAATCATTCTTTTGGCTTTTTATTTATACATGGTTTCAAATCTCATTACCGAGCGGCAGAAAACGGAAATTTCCGTGCTGCGCAGTCGAGGCGCAAGCCGACTCCAAGTTTTAACCGGTTATTTAATAGAAGGGATGCTTCTCGGCGTCATTGCTTATGCGGCAGGCCCCCCGATCGGCATGCTGCTGGCCAAATCGCTTGGCGCCTCAAGCGGTTTTCTGGCGTTTGTCGATCGTACGGCGCTTCCTGTAAAGGTTACCGATGATTCGTATCTGTATGGTCTGTACGCTGTTATCAGTTCCATCCTTATGATGCTTTTTCCGGTATTCCAGGCGACTCGTTTATCGATTGTGAGCCAAAAGCAGCAGATGGGACGACGTACGAACCGTTTGTTCTGGCACCGGTACTTTTTTGACATAATAGCGGTTGCCGTAGCCATATATGGGCTCTCTGCGTTTAACAGGCAGCGGGAGGATATGCTGCAGGTAGGCGTGGACGCTTCGGCTTTTTCTGTCGATCCGCTGCTATTTCTCGTGCCCGCTCTTTTTATACTTGGTTTTGGTTTGCTGGCGCTGAGGCTGTATCCATTAATCATCCGGTTCATATTCCGGGTCGGAAGAGAGTTCTGGCCGCCATATCTTTATTCTACGCTCATCCAGGTCGGGAGATCCGGCACGCAGTACCAAATGGTCATGATGTTTCTCATCCTAACGATTGCAACGGGATTATTTAGCGCTAGCGCGGCACGGACGTTGAATGACAATTTAGAACAAAAAATCAGGTATAAGAACGGAGCGGACATCGTACTGAAATCGCACTGGCTTAGTGAATCCTCTCTGGCTTCTTCTGGCGGAACACAGCGCATTCAATATGTCGAACCGCCGTATCAAGCGTTCACTGAGCTTCCTGGCGTTAAGTCGGCAGCAAAGGTATTCGTCCAGAACAATGCCTACACCTTGGTTGGCAATGAGCGCGGCTTGACTAAGGTGATGGGGATTCATACGGCGGATTTTGGCCGCACCGCATGGATTCGAGACGGTCTGCTGGGCAATCATTTTTATGAATATTTGAATTTAATCGCATTGGATCCGAAGGCGGTTTTGATCTCTCGTTCCCTTTCGGACAAAGGCATCCGTCCGGGCGATGTGATTAACGTCGGTTGGAGCGGCGTAGAGCCCAAAACTTTTACGGTGTATGGCATTATTGATTATTGGCCGACGTTCAATCCAAATACGATGAGCACGACCGAAGAACAAACGAATGCCAGCCGGCCCTCTTTGGTCGTAGGCCATCTTGAGTATATGCAGAAGGCGATGGCGCTCGAGCCTTACGAAGTGTGGATTAAGCTGGATGAGAATGCGCCCAGACAGCCCTTATACGATGCGATAGCGGAGAAAAAGCTAAGCTTGGCGTTCATGACGGATACACGGGAAGAACTGCAACGTATGGGCACCGATCCGTTTCAATTGGCGCTTAACGGAGTGATGACGTTAGGCTTTTTGATCTCGGTCATCATCAGCTTTTTTGGCTTTCTGCTGTACTGGCTGCTGTCCCTTACGGGTAGAGTGCTGCAATTCGGGATTTTTCGAGCAATGGGCATGTCCTTTGCGCAAATAATTGGCATGCTGATCACGGAGCAGATTCTGATTTCAGGGGCAGCGGTCCTGATCGGCGGGTTGGTAGGCAGCGTAACGAGCACATGGTTTGTAAGCTTGTTTCAGATTTCTTTTAACCCATCCGCACAGGTGCCGCCTTTTCAAGTCATGTTTGATTCAAGCGATACGACGCGGATGTACTTCGTTGTGATGGTCATGATCGTTATGGGCCTGCTTATTTTGGGCTGGCGTCTGTCGAGGATCAAAATTCATCAGGCGCTCAAGCTGGGGGAGGATTGACTCCATGAACAGGTGCGATAAAAATGCGTATTTTTGCATCCTTATTTTGATATTCCATCTTACGCTCCTCTCGGGCTGTACACGGGCTCTAGAACGCAAAGCGGCAGTTCCGGAGCTCATAGAGCCGGCCAGCGTCGAGCTGGATTTGTTCGAGGTCAAACGGGGTACGCTTGCTTTAGAAATGAGAGGGACCGGGATCATCGTTCCTTCCGCAACGGACTATTATTCCTTCGAGATTGATGGGGAACTGGGGCAATGGTTGGTCCGGCCCGGAGATATTGTCCATAAAGGCGATGTTCTCGTTCGACTGGATTCCGGCAATTTCGACATGCAACTCGTTCAGCAGCAGTTGGCGGTCGAAAATAGGCAAAGAGCACTAAATCAAGAGCTTGAAGCAGGATTAGACGAGGTGAATACGGACAATCTTTGGCTGCTTCGAACGAATCTGAGGATCGAGCAGATGAAGCTCGACTTGCTGCTGGACCGTCAAAGCAAGCGGGAATTAAGGGCGTTAACGGATGGGATCGTGACGTTTGCGGACAGTATCAGAGCGGGTGATCCAGTCACGTCCTATCAGCCGGTGGCAGGCATTGCCCGGACGGATAAGCTGCAGCTTCGATATATCGGCGACCTGTCGTCCCGCTTATCCCATTTGAAGCTGGGGATGTCGGCAGTGCTTACCGATCCAGATAGCTCTCAGAAGATTAAAGGGATTGTAGCTTCATTGCCGACGGGATCCGCCAATGCTTCTAACTCCTCGCGGGCCGCCATCCTTGAGAGAACGTTACTATTCGATTTCGAAAATGAACTTCCCGACTCTATCCGGCTTGGAGATAACCTCGAATTTGCTTTGGAGCTTGTGCGCAAGGAGAATGCCTTGATCATCCCGCGCGGTGCGCTGCGCAATTATCAAGGCAGAGATTTTGTGCTGGTTGTCGACGGGGAAACAAGTCGCGAATTGGACGTGGAGCGGGGGCTCGTAACGCCGACAGAGGTTGAAATCGTAGCGGGCCTTGCGGAAGGTCAACAGATCGTTGTCACTAATTGATTGATCGCAAGAGAGTTTATATTTGTGAATACATTTCAAAATAACGTCCGAAAAATCAGCTAAAATCCGATGTTATTTTATTAAATTTAAAAAACTATTTACATACATAAAATATGATTTATAATATGGATGCAGGCACAAAACAATACGGGTATTTCCTGCACTGCGGCGAACGATTGGGATGGCCGCTCAAGCTTATTGTCGCAATGAAGGAAATAAAAGAAGGAGTGATCCAGAAGGCCATCGTGAACGTCTGATAGAAAAGAAGCCCTATCAATCACAAAATGTATGCGTTTACATACTGGGGTTTCGGCAAGGAAAGGGACAAGTCCACCTCTATCATAAGACGGCCAGTTCCGGCATCAAGCCGAGCGGAAATTCGATGAAAACAGGAGGGATTATGAAATGCGAAAACGACTAATCATTGCCGCCATCACGGTCTGCATGCTTTTGCTGTTAAATACAACGCCCGGGATGGCGCCGTCGGCGATATACGCTTCCGACGAAACATGGACCGAGAACGAGTTGAACGAGCAATTAAACGAACTCAACTCCGTCATTGCTGCGACAAGCCGACCGCAGCTGGTGCCGTTTCTTGAAACCGTGAGGGATGAAGCAACCGCGGTAGTGGGATCCTCGGACATTTCGTTTAAAGAAGGCTTGAAGACGAAGAAGGCAATGAAGTATGCACTTAAGCTGGCGAAGGATGCCACGACGGGCAGCGCTTCCGAATTATGGACGAACACGCCGTTTATCGTGTATGAAGCCGCAGCGCTCAGCCCGGAAAAACGTCTGCCAAACACGCTTCCGACAGATGGAGCCATTACGGATCAGCTAAACGTTATTTCGGCGCAAGACGAATATGAAGCGGCTTCGTTCGTACTCGCTCCGCTTAGCGACGTAGACTCCGTAACGTTTGCAATATCCGATTTGCAAGGAACGGATAGCGTCATTCCTGCCAGCGCCATTGATATGCACGTCATCAAAACATGGTACCAAGGCGGAACGGCTTGGCAGAGCTATTTTTTTGACGGCTCAAAAAATGTCCTTGTGCCCGAGCTGCTGCTGCATGACGAAAACCTGGTGCGCGTGGATCATGAACTGGAGAAAAACTACATTCGCGTTGATTATCCTGAAGGCTCGCAGTATGTAGACGTCTTTACGAAGCCAAATAAAAAATTCGATCATTTGGCCGAACCGGTTGAGGACAGTCCAGTGCTGCTGCCAATCGAGCTGAAGCAAGGCGAGTCGAAGCAGATGTGGATAACAACGAAAGTGGATGCGGGAACTCCGGAGGGCTTCTACACCGGAACGATTGATATTACCGCAGACGGCGTCCCTGCCGGACAAATCACTTTAAAGATCCGAGTGCTGCCGTTTGATCTGCCTGACCCGAAGACGTACTACGATGTGGATAAGGACTTCTATGTCATGTTGTATCACGAGAGTCGCGTGCGGGAGTATATGAAGGAGTCGGGCGGAAACGCGGCACTCGTTGACGAGAAGCTGGCGAACGAATATCGGAATATGGCGGAGCACAACGCGGTAAATATTCCGGCGCCGATCTATAACGCATCAGACAGTCAATACTTCTTCCGCCAACTGGAGTTAATGGAGGGGGCCGGACTTGAACTGAATCCGTTGTTTGGCGCGAAACAAACCTTTCCCGAGTATACGATTTTTACCCACTACAGCAACTATCTCAATTGGAAAGCGAAATATGAAGCCGATCCAACGCCGGAGAATCAAGCCAAGATGGATCAATTTTACACATTATGGCGCCAAGGGGTAGAGGATTTTAAACCGGTCCTCGATGAAGCTTTTGCGACCATTAGCAACTATGTCGGGCATACGAACATTTATTTCGACGGTTGGGACGAAGCGGGCTGGTCGATGCTGCAATTCCAGCAAGAGCTTTGGAAGTATATCCAGGATGAGCTTGGCGGAAAGGTATTCGCGTCAGGACATGGCTCTCACTTGGAGCTGGAAACGAAGGAGCAATTTTTAAACTGGGCAGGAGAAATGACGAGGGAACAGGCCGCTAATTGGCATGCTTTGGGCGAAGATAAATTGATTACCAGCTACGCGTATCCGCATACTGGCCCGGAAAACCCGGATTTGATGCGTCAACGCCACGGCATGTGGCTGTACAAAGCGAATTATGACGCTACTTATAACTATATCTATTACGAGAACTTCCTTAACACCTGGAACGATGATGTGGATGCTACGTACCGCCAGCTCGCCTTGGTTTATCCGACGCAAACCGATATCATTGACACGCTCGCATGGGAAGGGTTCCGCGAAGGCATCGACGATATTCGTTATGCGACGAAGCTGCAGCAGGTTGCGCAGGATGCAATCGCCTCCGGTCAGGCGGATCGTGTCGAAGCCGCAAATAAAGCGCTGAATTGGCTGGAAGTCAGCGATGAGCGCTCGATGTCCGCCGATTTGATCAGGCTTGAAATGATCTACCATATCCTTCGCATGCTTGAGCTTGCGGAATAAGGAGGGGGGATATCCATGAGGAGAAAAACGAAAAGAAGCGTTCTGCTGATGTTCGCGCTTGTTCTGCTGCTGAGCCTGCCGCAAGGGATGGCAGCTGCCGGGGAAACCAAAAATGTTTATGAGGTTACCTATTCTTCGGAGGATCTATCAACGCCGATGGATTGGTACAACAGCGATTACTTCGACAATCCATTGTACAAGGAGAACCGATTCGTCCAGTACTGGGTGCAAACGCCAATTGCACCCGGCGGCCCGCGGGATACAGGCTTCTATATGGTTTATAACGAGGAAGGGCTAAATATCTTCTTCCAGTCAAACGAGTCGGAGAGAACCGAGGACGGTGTACTAAAGAGCAGCGCGATCGAGCTCTTTATGCAGACCGGTCAAGGAGACCTTCCTTATCATCAGATGATCATCCATATGGATGGCAGCTCTCATGAGTATTACGAATGGCAGACCGAAAATCGCGACAATCGTCCTTTTAAGGATTTCGTTTCCGTGACAAACGAAGAAATTCCTACAGGATGGGGAACCGTGTTGTTTATTCCGTGGGAAGCCGTCTACGATTATGTGCCGCTGGATGGCGAAAAGTGGGAGTTCAGCATGATCCGCTGGTCCCCCTCTAACTCACCGACATGGGGAGGCAACGTGCATCAGCCGGGCAGGTTCCATGAGCTGAAATTCGCGGTACCAACGGCGGAACAACGTACTTTGATCCAGAAAAATATGATTGTGAAGGCGTGGGAGAAGTTCGGCTCGACTGCAGCAGAAGTGACCGCTGTATGGCAAACGAACGGAGATGCGGCTGACCGGCAATTTTTTAATACGCATGTTCAACCGCTGATTGCGGCGGGCGAGGCGAACGGAAGCCCCATTCCGAATTTGGACAGCTTGAGCCCTTCGGAAATTGATGAGCTGTGGGATCATGTCGAATCGTTGACGGAGCTCCGCTACGACGTTGAGGATGAACGGAAAGTATATTTGAAGAAGCTGTTGATGAGCGAGAACGAGGCGCCAACAGTAGAGAATTCGACGCACACCACTTACGTGAATACGCCAGTAAGCGGAATCGTTGCCGCAACGGACGCGGACGGAGATGCTTTAACGTATGCGCTCGGAGCCGCTCCTGCTCAAGGTACGACAACGGTGGACACGGATGGCAATTGGACGTATACGCCGAATGAGGACTATATAGGCAGCGACAAATTCACGGTCATCGTAACGGATCCATCCGGCGATACGGCGACGTCGACGATTGATCTGGTCGTTAAGGCTGCTCCGGTAATCGGTGTTGTATTGAACAAAACGGAATTGTCGCCGCCTAATCATAAGATGGTGCCGATCGAAGCGACGATTACGCACAGTGATGGCCATTCTGCCATTGCCTCATTCGAGCTAGTATCGATTACCAGCAACGAGGAGGATAATGGTTCAGGCGATGGGAATACCTCGGATGATATACAGGATGCCGATTTTGGAACGGCCGATACTTCATTTAGCTTGCGGGCCGAGCGATCTGGAAACGGAAATGGCCGTATATATACGATCATTTATTCCGTAGTCGATCACGAGGGTTTTACGACGACGGTTACTGCTCAGGTAACGGTGCCGAAGGGGAAAGGTAAATAATTAGGAACGGAATTTACGAAATCGTCGGTTTTAAGATGAAATGAATCGAAGTTAATCATGACGGTTGTCGCAGGATCGGCCACGTTTGTGGTCAATCTTGCGACAATTTGGTTTGAGGCATCGTTTTTTATCTAAAACATGAAAAAAGATTCACAATGGTGAAAATAATGATTGACTACCCCTAGCTGCAGATATAAAATTTTGGTATATGGAAAAAGGAGGGGGAAGGATGAAAGACAACGCGAAGAAGAAGAAGGTGGCGGCTATCGTTACAGAATACCGCTACAATTCCCATGCGGAGGTCATTTTGGGGCGGCTTTTGGGCAGCTTTCAATATGAGCCGCAGATCGAGGTTGTCTCCATCTATACCGATCAAGTTCCGAAAGGGGATATGAGCAGGGAAGAGGCAAAAAAACATCGTATACCGATTTGCGCTACAATCGGCGAAGCCATTCGTGCCGCCCACTCTGAGGGGCCAGTCGATGGCGTCGTTATTATTGGGGAGCATGGAGACTATCCGTTCAACGAGAAGGGAATGCATATGTACCCGAGGCGACGCTTTCTGGAGGAAACGATTGCGGCCCTCGACGAGCTCGGGCTGGCGGTTCCTATTTTTTCCGATAAGCACTTGGCGTACGATTATAACGATGCTTTATGGATGTATAATCAGATGAAAACGCGAAACATTCCGTTTTTGGGCGGTTCCTCGATTCCGCATACCGACGCGGTACCTGCATTCGATCCGGATAACCTGAAAACATTATCCGAAATATTGATGATTAGTAATGGAGGGCTTGAAGCTTACGGCTTTCACGCCATGGATATTATGCAATCGCTTGCAGAACGAAGAACGGGCGGCGAAACAGGGGTTCGCTCTGTACAGCTGATCGATGGAGTCGGCGGAGAAGCTTGGGCGATGATGGATCGGGGGGAGTGGCCCGAAGAGCTGCTTTTGCATGCGCTGCAGGCATATCCTGATTTGCCGAATGCGATTCCAAGAGAGAGTGAGCCGGAGCCGGCCCTATTTATAATCGAATATAAGGATGGGACGAAGGGCTATATTATTCAGTTCAAGAGACTGACGGAGCTGTGGGGTTATGCCTATCGCTATGGGGAGAATCAAGTGGCGGCTGCCGTGTGCGACAGCGATCTCGATCGGCCCTTCAAGCATTTTGAACGGTTAACGCAAATCATCGAAGCATTCATCATGACAGGAGAGCCGCCGTTCCCGATGGAACGGACGCTGCTTTCGACAGGCATGATCTGTCTTGCAATGGAGTCCCTTTATAATAGAAGAAAGATGGATACGCCAGAGCTTTCTATTACATATTCACCGTCTTAAGCTTATCGATGAAGAACATTTCTGGAGGGGAATTTTATGAAGCATCATTTAAATGCGGCTATCCCGGAGCAGTATACATCATTTGTTCAACTGCCCAATAGCGAAGGGCATAATGCAGTTTGGGATTTTGTGCGATCGCCTGAAGGGCGATTTTTTGTAAGCGTATGCGGTGAAAACGAGAAGCCTTTGACGGCCTTGCTTTACGAATATTATCCGGAATCGGGAGAGCTGCGGCTCATGTTCGATGTTGCAAAAATATGGGTCGTCGACAATCAGCAAATGCCGCCAAGCAAGATCCATACGAGTATTGACTTTCTGCCTGACGGAAAGCTCATTATGGCTACGCACAACACGGCGCCGGCTCCGGGCCATAAGCAATGGATGTTCGAGCAGTTTTACGAGCATCCGTGGGAAGGTTACCCGGGCTCGATCCTGATGATCGTCGATCCCGACACGAATGAGGTTCAAGTCAAAGGCATACCGGTGCCGAGAGAAAGCATTTATGGCGGAATGCTTGGCAACAATGCTCGCTATTATTATTTTTTGGGTTATATGAGAGGACATTTCTACAGGATCGACTTGGAGACGAACGAGGTCACGGATTACGGCAAGGTGTCCGAATTTTCCTCCTGCAGGCTGGTTAAGGATGAAAGGGGGCGCTTCTATGGCAGCTCCTATACGGGAGGCATCTGGCGATATGATCCTGAACGGGATGAAATCGAAGATTTGAAAATACAATTCCAATCCCCGAACGGAACGAAACATCGCAGACAGTTTATATTTGCGCTCCATACCCCGCGCAACACGCTGCTGATGGTCGACAACGTGGACAGCGAAATTATCGAGCTCCATCCGGAGACGCTCGAGGTGACAAGGCACGGTTATATCCATCTCCCCGGCGAAGTGCCGAACAATCCTTATGGAATTGGCGGATTTGCCGCCGACGAAAATTTTGTCCTTTACTACGGATTGAAAGCAAATGACGGCTATTGTCCGATCCGATTGGTCAGATGGGATCTATTGAACGGAGGCCAGCCCGAAAATTTAGGACTTGTCGTTCCTAATGGGCTGGATTCGCAATATATTTGCGAAATGATTTTTGATGATCGCGGCATTCTTCATATGGTGGATGTATGCGGCGAGTTCTCTCCCTATATATTGGCGGTAGACGTAAAGCAGCTGCATCCGCCAGGAGAGGATTCGGCTGCGGCGGAGCTCCACCCTTATTGGGAGCCCGCTTACAACGGCGTTGGCAGCCCGGCATTTATGCATATCGTTGCAGATAGAACCGTAACCTTGCCGCTTCATCAGCATATGGATTGGAAGCATACCGTTGTGAGTCATGTGCGGACTGCGGCAGGGAACGTGTATACCGTTAGCGGCCAAGGATGCATCTATCTAACCGAGTCCGACTATACCGCTCATGCACCGCGGCGAATCGAGCGCGTATATGATGGCGGAGCCCCTGTTTCCTGTATCGATATGGATGATCGATCGGTTGCCGTACTGACTGCGAACGGCTTTATCGTCCAAATCGATCTGGAATCCGGCAGTTGCAGGGAAGCTTTAGCCGTACCGCGCGAGCTTGAACTCGTCAAGCTGCAAGGCAGGCTAGGGAAAGACAATTTGCTTGCGAGCGATCGGGAAGGCGGCGTCCATATTTGCGATTTGGGCGGCGGTATCATGCGCAGATTAAACGGTTTACGAGTCGAGACGGAGCTCGCTTGTTTCATTAAGCTGGATGACAATCATCTCTTGCTGTCCGGTCCGAATGACGAGCTGCTGATCTATGCTGTTGCAGAAGAGAGAGCCGACAAGCTGAACGTTCGAACCCCTTCGATTCGGGGCAGATCGTTTAAAGCGACCGTGACGGGTGGCGCCGTGCTTGCCGATGGTACTGTAGTGGCGGGTACGGAGGATGGCATATTATTTACATTATCGCCGGATCACGGGGCTTCGACGACCTATGGAAGACTGTATTCCAGCGGGGAGCTTCGCCAGTTCATCAAGGTAAACGATGATGAGGTCATCGGCGTTTACGGCGGCGTCAGGGATGCGGGGCATGTCTTTCATTTCTCGAAGGCCGGCGGATTTGTTGATCTGGGAAGAGCAAGGGTGATCAAGGATAATAATGAGGTCGCCGAGCAGGATACGGAATGGGCCGATATTCATTATATTTCTGACCTGGCTTATTCGTCCGAGGACGACTTGCTGTGTGTCGCTTCCGGCGAAAAGCAATACGGATGTGTTGTCCGCTATCAAGGTGTTCAATTCGGTAACGCTTAATGCGAACCTTGCAGTTGCAAGCACATAGAGGCTACTCGGACTGTTTCCCGGAAAATACGATGCTCGCATTTCGAGAAGCGATCAAGGCAGGTGCTGACGGCATCGAGATGGACGTCCACAAGTCTGCCGATGGCGAGTACGTGATGATGCATGATCCTACAGTAGATCGAACGACCAATGGAACAGGGTTTATAGAGCAATTAAGTTATGCCGGATATTTAAATACGCTTGATGCGGGATATCGGAATGAACCTGCATTCGCAGGCAGGAAAGAGACAAGAATTCCGACGCTGAGACAAGTGCTGGATGAATTTCAGCAATGCGGGGTTGTTCTAATCTTGCATGTCAAACAATTGCCGGCATCGGATTGCTTGGCACTGTTACGGCAAATCGAAAGCCGGAGCATGCTGGATCAGGTTGTGTTTTTCGGGAGGCCTGCCGTGATCAATCAAGTGAAGCAGACTCAGCCCTTGGCGTTTACGCAAAATGACGGAGCTCCGGGACCTGAAGGTTATGGTCCGATCCTGCGCAATGCGGTCGAATACGGACATCCGGCGGTTAGCGTCAGTGCCGAAGCTGTGACGCAAGAGATGGTTAACGAAATAAAAAATTGCGGCAAACTAGTCCATTGCTCTTTTTTATCAGAGGATTATGAAAGAAATATGAAGCGATTGCTGGGCCGCGGGGTTGATTTTATCTTAGGTAATGATATCGGACGAATGGCGAAGGCAGTTGATTTTGAAAAAAGAGGGTGATTCGAATGAGCGGTTACCGCGCAGTGGAGGAAAATTACGATGTCGTTGTTTGCGGAGGCGGGCTGGCAGGATTCAGCGCCGCCGTCGCTGCGGCAAGGCAAGGAGCAACCGTATGCCTCGTACAGGACCGGCCCGTGTTCGGAGGCAACAGTTCGTCGGAAATTCGCGTCCCCCCTCAAGGGGCGGCCAGTTTTCATGCCTATGCGAGAGAGACGGGCGTCATCTCGGAGCTGCTGATCGAGGAGCGGGCGCACAATCATGAGAATCCGACATTTGATAACGGCTATATCAACAGTGTCTGGGATTTAATCATGTACGATATGGCGGTTAAGACGCCGGGCCTCACGTTCCATCTAAACTCCAGCGTTACGCAGGTGCGGATGCGGGATGATCGGACAGTGGAAGCCGTCATTGTGCGCGTCAACCATGCAGAAACCGAGTTGACGCTTCGAGCGAACACGTTTATCGATTGTACAGGTGATGGCATAGTGGCATCGCTTGCCGGCTGCGAGTGGCGGTTTGGAACAGAGAGCCGCGATGAATTCGGCGAACCGCATGCTCCCGAGCAAGCGAGCGATGCGGTTATGGGCAACTCGATTCATTTCAAGGCGAAGGACATGGGCTACCCCGTGCCCTTCTCGGCGCCGGATTGGGCAGTGCGTTATGATGATCCCGATTTCTTTTACAAGCAAGGAAGATGGCCATCCGACCAGCGAAGCGGCTTCTGGTGGATCGAATTATCCGTGCCTTGGCATACGATTTATGACAATGAGACACTGCGGCACGAGCTGACCCGGCATGTTCTTGGGATTTGGGATTGGATCAAAAATCGGGATCCGCGACTAAAGGACGAAGCACAGAACTATGCTCTTGATTGGGTCGGCCAGGTGCCGGGCAAGCGCGAGAGCCGTCGAATTATCGGCGAATATTTGATGACCGAACATGATCCGCTGCAAAAAACGGTATTTCCTGACGAAGTCGCTTATGGCGGATGGTTTATCGATCTGCATGAGCCGGGAGGCCTGCTTGCGGAATTTAGCGAAAAAGCTGCCGTCGAGTCGCAGACGGGCGGAAATTACATGGCCAAAAGCTATGTTGGTCCTTACGGCATCCCTCTTCGCATTCTGATTGCCAAGGGCATGGACAATCTGATGATGGCCGGTCGCAATGTCAGTGTTACGCATGCCGCGCTTGGGACGGTTCGCGTGATGGGAACGACTGCGATCATGGGGCAAGCCGCGGGTACTGCTGCCGCTGTCGCCGTCCGCAACGGGATCGCGGTACGCGGTGTGCCGGAGCAGGCGATTCACGAGGTGCAGCAAGCGCTGCTTCGGGCAGGCTGCTTTCTTCCGAATGTCCAAACGGCGGATGAGCATGACTTGGCGCGGCAGGCGGTTATTAAGGCGAGCAGCGAAGCTATGCTCTCGGGCTGCGGTCCGGCGTCGAATGACGCAAGCGCGGGACTTGCTTCAGGAGATGTACTGGAGCGAAGACGCGGACAATGGATTGCCGTCGGATCGGATCGAATCGAACGGATATCGGTATGGCTCGACAATCTGTCGGATACGACCAGTCAATTCGTCGAGGCTCGCTTGTATGCGGTCGAGCATTTGTGGGATTATCGGGTTGATCCCGGGGCGCCGCTTGCCACCGCCGTATTGACCGTTCAACCTGGCGGGGAAGGATGGGTCGAGTGGGCGGTAGGTCTTGACTCGTCTGCTCTGCGAGGCGGATATGTGCGGCTGGATTTAATGGAGAATCCGCTCGTTCGCTGGCCTTCGGCGGCAACGATCGAGCCCGGACATGTCAGCGCATATGAGCTTGGAAACGGAATCATGAGAAGGTACGGCAGCGGGGCAATGATGAGCTTCCAGATTGAACCGCCGCAGGCATGTTATGGGGCCGATCATGTGGTGAGCGGTGTAACTCGTCCCTACCGCAGCACCAATCTATGGCGCTCTGACCCTGCTTCGCCGCTGCCGCAGCAGTTGGAGCTTGTCTGGGAGCAGCCGATCGCGCTTGGCCGCGTCGAGCTGACATTTCCCGGCCATCTCATTCGTGATTATCGGCAATATCCGGGGCTGTATCGGGATCCTCAGTGTCCGAAGGACATGATTGCGGAGGCGCTTATCGAAGGAGTGTGGACGGAGGTTGGAGCCATGCGCGGCAATTACCAGCGCCAGCAGGCGCTTGTGCTTGAGAAGTCTGTCCGGACAGAACGGCTGCGACTGAGCGTTCTGTCTACTAATGGAGATCCGTCTGCGGCAATTTACGAGGTTCGTTGTTATTCGAAAGGGGAGAAGCCATGATGGATCAAGTAAGAATCGGCAAGACATTGCAAAATAAAGTCGTGCTGATAACCGGAAGCTTGGGCGCATTGGGGCGATCGGCAATATCGATGTTTCTGGAGCGGGGAGCAGTTTTGTTTTGCTGCGATCGAACGCCAATTACCCAGTTTCCCGAGATGGAGCGGATTCGCGATGAATATGGCGTTAAACGAATCGTATTTCACCAGGCGGATGCTAGCTCGGAGGATCAGACGATCGACATGATCGCCGAGATTGAGCGATGTTTCGGCAGGCTGGATGGCATTTATCATAATGTATATACGAGCGTATGGAAGCGTGCGACCGAGTTATCGCTGCAGGAATGGGAGGACACGATTAAAGGAACCATGACAAGCACGTTTCTGGTAAGCAAGTATGGGCTGCCGTTAATGATAAGGTCCGGCGGCGGCTCGATCGTCAACACTTCTTCCATTCTGGGACAAATTCCGTCGCCGGAATGCTCCCCTTACGGAACGGCCAAGGCGGGCCTCAATCACTTCACTCGCGTGCTGGCACAAGATTATGCGCGTGACGGCATTAGGGCCAACGTGCTTGTCCCCGGCGACTTCAGTTCGGACGAAGGGCTGGCCAAACAATCGGAGAAGGAGAAGGAGGCGATTGTCCGCAATGTCTGGCTCGGCCGAAGCGCCAGAGCGGACGAGGTAAACGAGGTTGCCGCCTTCCTGCTGTCTGACGCCGCCTCTTACGTAACAGGCTCTCTGTATGCGGTAGATGGGGGGTTCCATCAATGAAACGAGTATCGTTTAGCGATTATACGCGCGAAGAAATCACAAAGATGGCGCGGCAAGGTTATGCGGTCGTCGTCCCTCTTGCCGCTACGGAGCAGCATGGTCCGCATCTCCCCGTATTTACGGACAGCATAATTGGCGAATATATCGCTGTAAAAGCGGCGGAGCAAGCATTAAACTCCGTACCGCTTCTTCTTGCTCCGCTACTTCCGATCGGCTGCTCCCAGCATCATCTGGCATTTGGCGGCACTCTGTCTTTTACATCAACGACGTATATGCATGTCCTGCGCGATATCGGGGAAAGTCTGGTAAAAGACGGCTTCAGCAAAATTATTTTTCTAAACGGGCATGGAGGAAACGAGCCGATTATGCATCAAACCGCCAATGATCTTGCCGTGCAATATCCCATCTGGACGGCTTCGGCTTCCTATTGGAGCGTGGCGCGCGAGGCGCTTCATGCCGTAAATGCAAGCGAAGTCGGCATGGTGCCCGGTCATGCCGGAGGGTTCGAGACTTCGGCTGTGATGGCAATCAGGCCGGACTTGGTGCGCACGGATTGCATCGCGTCAGAGCATACTGGCCGTCCATGGATCAATTCAGGACCCCCTGGTGCGTTTATAGGCAGACATCAGGAGCTGACAGGCGTTGATGGTTATACCGATGCAGCCATACACGCAACCGAAGACAAGGGGAGGATTTACCTCGATGCCATTATTGACAGCGTTTCGTTATGGTTGATTCGCACGATTCAATCTATGGAATGATAATGACCGTCGCGGCTCCCTTTGGAGTTTCGACGGTCATAGGACGGAAGTGATTATGAATTCGGGGAACGGGATTACATCTTCTCATACAGGTTTGAGCTTGGCTATCACATCAATCTCGACAAGCAGGTCAAAATTCAAGTCGCAATAGACGAGTGTGCGCGCAGGATAGGGTCGTGGAAATAGAAGCGAGTATATTTGATTAAATTGTTCATAATGCAGGCGATTAGTCAAGAATATATTGACCTTCACCACATCCTTCAGCGTTAAACCACGCTGCCCAAGAATGATCTCGATATTTTTTACAGTATTGATGGTCTGGCTTTCAAGGTCGCCGATTTTAATTTCGCCTGTTAACGGGTCGTTTCCGCCTTGTCCGGATACAAATAGATGAGAATCCGACTCGGAGAATGGCGAAAAGGGGATCTCTTCTGTTCCATAGCTTTGTCTCTTTATGTTCAATGTTATGTTCCTCTCTGCCGTTCGCCAGTCTTTACAGTCAGGGGGAGGCTGAAGAGTTAAGCTCTGCCAGCCTCACAGGCATCTCCGTCATCGTTTACCAGGCAAGTCTACCGCGGGTTTCAATTGCTTTTGTATTATAGGCCTCGATCTTAGGTATCATTTCACTCAAATTGCCGCCATTTAACAGCATGGTGGAGATTTCGTTATTGATTCCGGCCAGCGAGCCGAGATCTACCGTATTCGGATCGCTGGAGAAGCAGCACATATCCGCGGACAGTTTAATCGCTTCAACATTTTTTCCCTGCCAGATTGGCACTTCATCATAGTAATTATCGAGTGCAGGGTCTTTGACGAAAGCGGCGGAACCCGTTTCGATAAATTTTTTCTGGGCTTCAATATCAAACAAGAAGCTGATAAACAGGAAAGCTTCCTCGATATGCTCGGAGTTTGATGGAATCGAGATCGAACCGGATTGATGAACGGTAGCTTGCTTTACGGTGCCTTTCGGCATTGGAAGCACATCCCATTCGAAGGAAGCTTGCTTCAAGCCTTCCAGCTCCCAATCGGCGCCGACGAAAAACAGGATATTGCCGTTCAAGAACGCTTCTGCCGGATTTGCTGATATGCCAAGCGAAGCCATTTCTTCGGCATTTGGCTGGATATGCCACTTGGTTGTCAGCTCTTGAATCCATTGCAGGTCCGCCATCACGCCCGGCGTATGAGCCACGCTCTGAGTAGAATCTTCATTCATATAACGCCAGCCGGCGGCATTGCCGTTAGCCATCGCTCTGAATTCGGCCAATTGCTGAAGTCCATGCCCGCCCCAGTCGCCATTGGCGGAATTCGTAGCTTGTTTAGCCACTTCGAGGAATTCGTCATAAGTCCAGTCATTGCTTGGCATCGTAATGCCGTATTTCGTCATCAGCTCTTTGTTGACAACAATCCACATCGGAATATCGGAATAAGGCATGGCATACTGCTTGCCGCCGGTTTCGAATGATTTCAGCAAATTGTCTACCGTCTTTGCGCTTTGGATGCGTTGATCCTTATCTACAAATGGTTTCATATCGACCAGCAGATCGCCGGCCATCCATTCGGACAAACCGTTGTCGACAAGGATAAGATCAACCTTCTCGCCAGCTATAACGTTTTTGATAATATAGCCGTTGATCTTGTTTGTCGTTTCAATCGTGATCCATGGATACATTTCCTCGAACTTTTCAATGACAGGCCCGAAGGTGCCGATATTCCAGCCCATCATCGTTAAGGTTACCGGATCCTTCGGCGGCTCTGGCGCCGGCGTTTGCTCGGCTGCTTGAGTCGGCGCTTGTGTTGCCGACGTAGTTGGAGCCGGATTGTTGTTTCCGTTATTCGTGCAAGCAGATAAAATTGGAAGTATGAGGATGATTAATGATAGTCCAAGCAGGGTGTTTCTGTTGCGGAACTGCTTCCATAATTCTTTCATTGACATCGCCTCCATTTTTTTATTGCCAAACTGACACTGCTGCCGCTTCTAGAAGTAGCTTGCAGTCTCCCCCCTTTATATGATAACGCTTACGTCTTCCGATCAAGGCGAAACGGCTACGCCGTCCTTTGGCGGCGGGGCGCGTTTCGTTCCGAGAAATATAGAGAAAGTGCGTCGAAATCAAATACTTTCCTATATTTTAAGAAAAGTTTGGAAGCCGTTTATGTTTTGATTTTAACATGAACGAATTTCATGTCAAGGAATTTTATTCATAAACATAATTGTCGATTGGATCTTGTGCAACGATGATCAAGCAAAGAGCAAAATTATTGTTTACGAGATGGAAGCCATTTGTTATTATTGATTTATGTATTTGAAAAAGATTCATAAATTAGAAATTGGGGGTGACCTAGTATGGGGAGCGTAACCTTTAATCATGTTTACAAATACTACAAGGGGGAGCCGGAACCATCGGTCAACGATTTTCATTTGGAGGTGGCTGACGGAGAATTCCTGGTAATGGTCGGTCCTTCTGGCTGCGGCAAGTCTACCACTCTCAGAATGCTTGCCGGCTTGGAGGAGGTTTCCCAGGGCGATATCTATATAGATGATAAATATATGAATTATGTTTCTCCCAAAAATCGGGATATTGCCATGGTGTTTCAAAACTATGCCCTTTATCCGAACTTGTCCGTTTACGAGAATATGGCGCTTGGCTTGCAGCTTCATAAAGTGGCGAAGAGCGATATTGATCTGCGTGTAAATCGGGCAGCCAAAATGCTGGAAATTTCGCACTTTCTCACAAAGAAACCAAGCCAATTATCCGGCGGCCAGAAGCAACGTGTTGCGCTGGGACGCGCTCTTGTTCGCGAACCTCAAGTCTTTCTAATGGATGAGCCATTGTCGAATCTGGATGCCAAGTTGCGGACACAGACACGGATGGAGATAAGCAAGCTGCACAATCAATTAAAAACGACGATGGTATACGTTACGCATGACCAGACGGAAGCGATGACGATGGGAACCCGAATCGTCGTTATGAAGGATGGAAAGATCCAACAGGTTGCCGCCCCGCAGACGCTTTATGACTATCCGAATAACTTATTTGTTGCCGGGTTTATTGGAACGCCGCAGATGAATTTTATGAATGGATCGATCGTGTCCATCGATGATGAGTATTATTTCGACTCCAAGCGGGTTAGATTAAAAATTCCACCATTTTATTACCCTCATATTCGGTCGGCAAAGGCAAACCTGCGCCAGATTGTAATGGGAATTCGACCGGAATACATTTTTTGCGAAGAGTGGGCGCTAGAAAACTATTCGGATTGGAAAGCGTCCGCAGTTGTCGATATGCGCGAGCCAATGGGTTCAAATACGTTCTTATATACATCGTTCGGAAAGGATACGTTGATTGTTCGCACGGAAGCGCATACAGCCGTTCAAGTGGGAGATGCAATTACCATTGCGCTGCGTATGGACAAAGCTCATTTCTTTGATCAGGAAAGCGGAGTATCGCTCACGGCGAAGGGGGAATATGCATGAGGGTCCGTGGGTTGCCGCGCAGGATCGTCATGATCGCGGTTATCGCTCTATGTATTCTATTATTCATCGCATGGCGTGCGTTGGAGGGGAAGCCGGAAGTATATCCCGTGCTTTCGGGGGAAGAGATTCAATTGACGAATAAAGGAGCGGAGCAAGGCGATCAAGGGCTGGTACCTTATGTCCAACAATTGCTCAGCGACACCTATAAGTCGCAGCAGCCCTCTAACCATGCAAGTATAACCGTGCTGGCGACCGAATACAGCTCATCATCGGAGGAGGCAAAGCTTTCGCGGCGAAGGGACGACGAGAAGCTCGAGAACGTAATCGATTGGCGTAATGGGAAAGGCTGGATCGAATGGATCGTGGATGTTCCTCAGGACGATATATATAATCTTGTCATTGATTATGCGCCGACCGATGAAAGTTTCGCACGGATCATTCGCGGGATCCAGATAGACGGGACATATCCATTTCTTGAAGCAAAGAGTATCGGATTGTCCCGCTACTGGAAGGATGGACAGTTTCCTTATGAACGAAACTCGATCGGCAATGAAATTCGCCCGGTATCCGAGGAGCTGATGGGCTGGAACGCCGGGAAAGCAACGGACTATTCGGTATCCTCTGAACCGCTGCGTTTTGCGCTGACCAAAGGCGAACATACGATACGCATGGTCGGTGTAGCCGGAATGGTATCCTTGTATTCGCTTACATTAACAACGCCGGAAGAAATACCTTCCTATGAGTCGTATATCAGCGAAGGACCTCCCCTAACAGAATCGGTTAAGTGGTTTCAGTTGTTCGAAGCGGAGCGATTTAATCGGAAATCGGCGATAAACGTCCGAACGCTAAGTGTTTCGCAATCCTTTACTTCACCGGATCCAAAAGGAAAGCTTATTTATAACGGAGTTGGCGGAGAGACCTGGAAAACGGCCGGCGAAGAGCTGGAATGGGAAATATCGGTGCCCGAATCGGGTCATTATGTAATCGATCTGAAGTATTTTCAAGGTTATGTCGGGGACGCCGTCGTGTATCGGACGATTATGATCGACGGGAAGGTGCCTTTCCAGGAAATGCTGCACTACCCGTTCAGTCCCAATCGAGCCTACGAGATCAAATCGCTTGCGGACGAAAACGAAGAACCTTATTTGTTCTACTTAACGGAAGGAAAACATCGTTTGTCGATGATTGCGGATAACTCGCCCATCTACCCTGTCGTGGCAGCGCTTGGCGAAATTAATGCAAGTCTGACTGCGATAGAGCGAGATATACGTCTGATCTCGGGAAATTACGGATTCGGGGCGGATCAGAATCTCGATACGGCGCGGGTCTGGGAAGTAACGAGGTATGATCCGGAGATGGAATCGAAGCTGCGATCGGTGCAGCAAGATATAGGCCGTGTTCGAGACTATTTGCTAGGTTTAAACCAGGCGGCAACCGATCCGTCGTCAGCGCTTGACGCGGCGGTTAATCGGATTGAAAAGCTTGTTGAAGACATTGACAATATTCCGAATCAAATCAGTGCATTTGCAGAAATAAAAACGAGCATAAACACCTGGATCACAACGATCGAGAATCAGTCGCTTAGGTTGGATTATATCGTCGTGCGCAATCCTCGGACAGACCCGAAATTAAAGGTGCCGAATACATGGGACAATATCAAATATACTGCCTCCAATTTCATGCGGACGTTTGTTCAGCAGTATGACACAAATGAGGTCAATGATGAGGATGCGCTAACGATTTGGGTCATGCGCGGAAGGGATTACGTGGATTTGCTGGAGGTTATGATTGAGCGCGAGTTTACTCCGAATACCGGCATTGAGGTTAATGTTAATCTGATCCCGAATCAGAACGTGCTCATGATGAGCACTGCGGCAGGCGATCAGCCGGATTTGGCATTGGGCATAGCGATGGAAACGCCTGTAGAATTCGCCATGCGCGGAGCGGCAGAAGACTTGTCGAAGTATCCGGGCTTCGACGACGTCAAAAATCGATTTAATTCCGGACTTATGCGCTCGTATCAATATGATGGAGGCGTATACGGCTTGCCGGAAACGCAGATGTACAACATGCTGTTTTATCGAACCGATATTTTTGACCAGCTGAAGCTTGAGCCGCCGAATACGTGGGAAGACGTCGAGGCGATATTGCCGACGCTTCAGGAGAACGGCATGAACTTTATGTACCCCAAAATCACTTTGATGCAAGACAATGTTCTTACTTCCAAGCCGGATTTTGTCATGCCGTATTATCAGCAAGGAACCGAGTTTTTTACGGCTGACGGCATGCAGCCGCAGTTAACGAGCGAGGAAGGTCTGACAGCTTTCAAGCAATGGACGGCGTGGTTCAGCAAATATAATCTGCCGAAGGATGTACCTGTATTTTTTAATCACTTCCGTGATGGAGATATACCTGTCGGTGTAGGCGATCTTACGATGTATGTTCAGTTGATGACTGCGGCACCGGAGTTAACCGGCCGTTGGGGCATGCTGCCTTTGCCAGGAATGCTGCAGGAGGACGGAACGGTAGAGCGTTGGGCGTCCCAATTAACGACCTCGGCGTTTATGATGGAGGCCAGCGATAAAAAAGAAGAGGCCTGGAAGTTTCTGGAGTGGTGGACTTCTGACGAAGCCCAAGTCCAATATGGATTGGATATCGAGTCGTTTGCCGGCATCGCCTATCGGTGGAACACGGCTAACTCGAACGCGCTTCAAAATTTGTTATGGACGGAAGAAGAGCTAAACAGGTTGAATGAGCAAAACCGGTGGGTAAAAAATCTTCCGTACGTCCCGGGTTATTACTACTTGGCAAGAGCGATGGATTTTGCATGGAACGATACGATCGTCAGCGGCGATCCGCCAAGAGAGGCGCTGGAGAGAGCTCAGCTTTCCCTGCTGCGAGAGATGGAGAGGAAACAGAAAGAATTCGGGATGCTTGATGACTACGATTTGCACATTACGCCATATGACGAGCCATATAGGAGGGAGTAAGCGATGGAGTCCGCACAACATACCGAATTGGTTAAGTCGCCAGCAGCCGGCCCCAAAAAGACTTCCCCCCTATATACGCGCCGAGTCAAAACGTTTATGCGGGAAGTTTGGCGTGATCGGATGTCCTATTTGTTTTTGGCGCCCTTTATGCTTTGCTTTGCTTGTTTTATTATTATTCCGGTCTTTATTGCAGCCCTGCTCAGTGTAACAAATTTTAACGGGATCGAATTTCCGAGGTTTGTTGGCTTCAGTCAGTTTATTTACATGCTGACGCAAGATGTTGTGTTTATGAAATACACGCTGCCTAATACGTTGAAATTCGCGATTATTGTGGGGCCGGGAGGATATTTGCTGGCATTTGTGTTCGCTTGGCTGATTCATCAATTGCCCAAATCGATTCGCGATTATTTTACGCTTGCCTTATATGCGCCAGCCATGGTGGGCGGAGTAGCCCTATCCGTTGTATGGGCGGCCACCTTTAGCGGCGATCAGGTCGGTTACTTAAACAATTTATTGCTGCGGTTTGGCATGATCGAGTCCCCGCAATTATGGCTGCAGGATCCGAAATATTTGATGATCGTTATGATTATCGTGACCTTGTGGACCAGTATGGGGGTCGGTTTTCTGGCGATGCTCGGCGGTCTGCAAACCGTTAATACGGAGCTGTATGAAGCGGGTCGAATCGATGGAATTAAAAACAGTCTGCAGGAAGTTTATTACATTACCATCCCTTCCATGAAGCCGCAGATGCTGTTTAGCGCCGTGATGGCTATTGTCGGCACTCTTAAGGCGGGGGCCATTTCCACGCAATTGACGGGAGTCACAATTACGCCGAACTATGCCGGCCATCTCATCACGAACCATATCGATGATTATGCTTTTATCCGGTACGAATGGGGTTATGCATCCGCTTTATCCGTTGTATTGCTTCTAATGAGCTACGTATTATGGAGGATTTGTTTTGTCCTATTCGGTTCGAAGGGGGAGCAGTAGATGTTAAATGCGATGCGAAAGCTGCGGAAGCAAATATCGTTCTCTCGAATTGTACTGATCGTATTTCTCACAGCGGTAGGGATATTTATGCTAATCCCCATCATCTTTTTATTTAATCATGCATTTAAGCCGCTTAATGAATTATTTGCATATCCGCCGACGATTTTGGTAAAGCAGCCTACGTGGCGGAACTTCGAGCAGCTTCTGCTGAGTTCTACGGCGGGGTTGGTGCCATTTACGCGTTATTTGTTCAATAGCGCGGTTATTTCGGCCATCGCCACGGGGGCCGTCATCCTGGTGAGCACAATGGCCGGGTATGTGCTGTCCAAGCATCGCTTCCACTTTAAAACGATGATTATGGGGCTCATTCTAATCTCGCTTATGTTTGCTCCCGAGACGGTAGCGATTCCCCGCTATCTGGTCATTAGCGGTTTAGGGCTTAAGGACACTTATTTCGCTCATATATTGCCGTTTCTAGCTTCACCGCTTGCGGTTTTTTTAATGAGGCAATTCATCGACCAAATCCCCGCCTCTCTAACGGAAGCGGCCAAGCTCGACGGAGCGTCCGATATGTACATCTTTACCAAAATCATTATTCCGTTAACGGCTCCGGCAGTAGCTACCGTGTCCATTATTACGTTCCAGGCCGTCTATCTGGATGTGGAAACCTCCACGTTTTTTATGACAAAGGAAACGATGAAGACGCTCGCCTATTACGCTACGGCGCTCGTGGTAAACGTGCCGGGCGTTGCCGCGACAAGCCTTGCCGCCGCCATAGGTCTGATCATGTTTTTGCCTAACTTGATTATGTTTCTATTATTCCAGCGAAAAATGATTCAAACGATGCTGCACTCAGGCGTGAAATAAGATGGGGCTACAGAGGGGGGGCTGTCGACAATGAGCCTTATGCGAAATGGTTTTAGACCTTTAAAAGTAAAAGTGATTGCCTTATTGTGCCTGCTTTGTTTGCTCTTTCCGTCCCTTATTTCCGCCGGTCCGCCTTATAGAACGGTGTATATCGACCATTCCGTTGGCGGGATGCAGTATTATGTTCAACCGATCTATCTCCCGGAGAAGGTGATAGACGGCAATGATATGGCAGTGCCGCTTAGCAAGCCGAGCGACTTGTTTGTCACAGGCAATGGGGATGTTTATGTTGCAGATACAGGAAATAATCGGATCGTCCAATTTAATGAGCAGGGCCAATACATTCGGAGTATTGGCGATGAGGAAGGCCTGGTCACGCTTAATCAGCCGGAAGGGGTGTTTGTTGCCGAAGACGGCGCGATCTATGCGGCGAATACGGCTGCAGGGAACATCGTCAAATTTAATGCGGCTGGCCAGGTAGAGCAAACCTATGACAAGCCGGCGTCGAACGTTTTGGGCGGCGACTATCACTTTCTGCCTACAAAGGTGGTTGTGGATGCTCGCGGAGTGATGTATGTCGTCGTTAAAGATACGCATCAAGGCTTGCTTCGCATGAATCCGGAAGGCGAGTTTACCGGATTTTTCGGGGCGAACAAAACGAAGCTGACGTGGCTTGATCAGTTGAAAAGGTCGATCCTCTCGAAGGAAATGCTGGCTAAAGAAATAGCCAAACGGCCAAATTCGATTCAAAATGTGACTCTCACGGGGGACGGGTTCCTATTTACGACAAGCACGGGCAAAACCAACGATGGGCAAATCAAGAAACTGAATGCCGGCGGGTTTGACGCTTTTCAGAATAAACCGTTTTTCGAATATGATTTGGTTGATACCGCTTACGACTCCCAAGGCTTTTTGTATGGGATGGATCGGGTCAGCGGAAATATAGCCATCTATGATCCAACGGGCGATCTTTTATTTTATCTGGGCGGAGCGGATAAAAACGCTCGTCAGCTTGGGATGGTCAGCTTTGCTTCGAGTCTTGCCGTCAATGCCAATAATGACATATGGGTAGCGGACAGCGGCACGAATCTGATTCATATCTTTAAGCGAACGAGCTTCGGCGACACGTTTCTAACCGCAGCCCATTATTATTACGAAGGCGATTATGCCAAGAGCAAGCCCTATTGGGAAGAAGTTATTCGGCATAATGGCATGCTAAATATTTCGTTTAACGGGCTTGGCAAAATTGCGCTTCAAGATCGAGACTATGAGCTTGCGATTGATTATTTTAAGCAGTCTTATGATGCGGAAGGTTACTCGGATGCTTTCTGGAGTCTTCGATACGACTGGCTCCAGCGATATTTCTTCGTTTCTCTAGTTTCATTGCTCGTTTTGACAGCGGCGCTTGTCTTCTTGTTTAAACGAGCGAAAGCATTCGTTCGCAGTCGGACATGGCATCCTAAAGTAAAGCAATACGGAAGTGAATTAGGGGATGCATTTTATTTAATCTTTCATCCTTATAATGGATTTTACCGGCTGAAAGAAAGAAATATATCGTGGTTCGTCCTTATTTTAATCGTATTGCTTGCAATCGGGGTTCATATCTGGTCGATATTTGGCTCCGGATTTATCGCCCATCCTTTCAATTTAGCCTGGTTCAATGTAAGACTCTCTCTCCTTATGCTGATTGCGCCTTGGTTAACCTGGATCATCGCCAATTATTTGGTCAGCTCCGTTAAGGGCGGCGAGGGCCGTTTCCGGGAAGTGCTTCAAGCAAGCACCTTTGCGATCGTTCCATTTATCGTGATGACGATTCCGGCTACACTCCTTTCCAATGCGTTGGTACTTGAAGAATGGATCGTCATTGATCTCATCCATCAACTCAAGTGGCTGTGGATCGTTTTATTGCTTTTTGTGATGACGCAGGTCATCCATAACTTCGATTTTCTCGAATCCTTTAAAAATGCGGGAATTACATTGTTCACCATTGGAGTTATGTGGATCTTTATCATTATTTTTGTTGCGCTTAGCGGCAACCTGCTTGATTTCTTTAACCAAGTGTATCGGGAGGTGATTAACTATGGCTAGAAGGCTATGGCCAACCAGCAAACGATGGCAACGCATTGCAGCAGCCTCTTCCGCAGTGGTCATCCTTGCTGCCGCCATCATTATTTTGGGGTGGGATCGGCAGCCGTCCCTGCAGTCCATGGGCATTCGTCCGCATTCCATTGACTTAATGGCGGTTGTGGAGGGTGAACAGTGGCAGGCTCCCGCTGCCGGGGGGAATGGCTTTGTTGATGTGGCGGACAATGGCTCGTTTGCACTGAAGATCGACCCTGGCACAAGCCAAATTACGGTGCTCGACAAGCAGAGCGGCTACTTGTGGCGAAGCAATCCGTCCAAAGAGCAGCTTGGCAAAGAAACCGTTCAAGGAGCCCTGCTGGCCAATCTCGAATCTCCCTATATATTGGAATACGTATCTGGCAGTCAACCGAGACGCTTGGTGAAAAATTCGATAGATTCGAAAATCGAGATCAGTTATACGTTAATGGGAGACAAAGGGATTCAAGCCAGCTATACCTATCCGGAGCTGCATCTGTCCTTTGTTATCCAATATGTCTTGACCGAGCACGGGCTGGAAGCGCGCATACCAAGCGAGGGCATTGCAGAATCGGGCGACAATAAAATTTTTGCCATTAATCTGTTGCCTTTTTTTGGCGGGGTGTCAAAGGCGGAGGAGCCGGGATACTTGTTCGTGCCGGACGGGCCGGGCGGGTTGATCTATTATGATCGCAAGCGGCCAGCCAATATAAATAGCTACGAATTTCCTATCTATGGAAACGATATGGCAAGCTTGAAGGTAAGCAATGAAAATAGGGGAAGACGCGAAGAAATCGGCTATCCCGTGTTTGGCCTAAAACGGGGAGAGCATGCATTTGCCGCCATCGTAAAGGACGGACAATTCTCAGCTTCGATCAAAGCTGCGCTTCCCGGCCAAGTATCCAGCTATCATACGGCGAGCGCAAACTTCAGCTATCGCGAAGAATATGGTCGGAGAGTAAGCGGAGTTACGGATCAACTCGTCATAACCATTCAAAAGGAAAGGACGCAGCACGACCGCAGCGTGGAGTATCGATTGTTGTCCGGAGAGGCCGCGGATTACGTCGGCATGGCGCATAGCTATCGCGAATATCTGGAGGAAAACGGCATGCTGGGCAGCCCGTTGCCGCAGACAGACAATGTTCCGATCCAATTGTCTTTTTTAGGGGGAGGGACAAAGCCGAAATTCGGCGGCAGCGATTATGAGCCGGCAACCACTTTCGACCAAGCGGAACAAATCGTCGAAGAATTGATGCAGCAGGGCGTGACCAATATGAGGCTGAGTTATCAAGGCTGGCAGAACAGCGGCCGATATGATACGGATGAGCGATTTCCTGTTGTCAGCGAGCTAGGCGGCAACGAAGGCGCGAAGCGATTTATTCAGTCCATGCATGAGAAAGGTTTTACGGTTTATTTCGAAGATTACGCGGCATGGAGAAATTCGAAAGCTTCTTCCTTCGATATCAAATCAGATGGCATTCGCTCGATCGACTCGACAGTACTGCAATTTAAACAGGGAGGCATACGACCATACACTGAATTCATTGTCAATCCGATCAAAATCGTCCAAGCGCAAAAAGAAGTGATCGATCAACTGAAGGAGCTTGGGGTGGACGGCATCCATTATATCGACGGGCCAGGCGATGAATTGTTTAGCGATCACAACGAAGATGCTCCGCTTACAAGAAAGGAGACGGCCTACTATTACGAGGCGCTGCTCGATTACACCCGCAAGGAGCTGGGTGGAGCCGGCGTATATAAAGGCTTCAGCTATTCGCTCCAGCATGTCGATTTCGTCCAATCGCTGCCATACGATTGGAGTTACGATATGATCATCGATGAGATGGTTCCTTTTTATCCAATCGTCGTTCACGGAATGATTGAATATACGGCGGCGCCTGCCAATGAACGCAACGTTTATGATAAGGAGCTTCTGAGAGCGATTGAATACGGCGCTATCCCGTTTTTCGGGCTTACGTACGAGGAGAATCGGGTGCTGAAGGATACGGATTATGTATTTATTTTTAGCAGCGAATATGACATCTGGAAGGATCGGATCATAGAAGAGTATGAGAAGTTCAACCAGCTCGCCTCCGTTTATCATCAACGAATCCTCGATCATGAGAAGCTGGCGGAAGGGATATACGCAACGACTTACGAGGACGGCACAACCGTACAAGTGGATTACAACAGGAACCAATTCGAAGTGACGAAGGGGGGAGCGAAATAAGATGAACAGCGAGAAAGCACGGCGCAAAGGGCTTTTCGTTTTCCGCATGCAAGAATACGGAGTCGGATACTTGTTTATGCTTCCCTGGATGATCGGATTTGCGGCATTTGTCGCCTTTCCTGTTGGCTGGTCATTGTACAACAGCTTTAATACGCTTTATTTTCGGGCCGGGGGGTTCTCCTACACATGGGTAGGTCTTGAAAACTATAAACGGGTATGGTTTGAGAATAGCAATTATCGCATTGAGCTGATAACGTTATTGCAGGAATTGGTCATCATCATCCCTCTAATCCTGATTTTCTCTTTCTTCGTAGCTCTGTTGCTCAATCAAAGGTTTCCCGGCCGCGGAGCGATGCGCGCCATCTTTTTCCTGCCAGTCATTTTTGCCACAGGGCAAGTGGTGATGGAGCTATTTACGCAGGGAGCAGGCGAGCTGCCCTTTATCGAGCAATATAATATTGAGGCCATCATCCATAAAAATTTTGATGAACGGACAGCGGCATCGCTTGTTGGCATTCTTAGTCAAGCCGTTATTATTTTGTGGTATTCCGGCGTGCAGATCTTAATCTTTATCGCCGGATTCCAGACGATACCGAAAACGATCTATGAAGCCATTCGCGTAGACGGCGCGTCTCCCTGGGAGAGCTTTTGGAAAATCACCTTTCCCGCCATGGTCCCCTTTATAGGGTTGAACGCCGTCTACACCATTGTCGATTTGTTCACCTTTCCGTTTAACAGCATCTTGGGCATTATTACGAGCAATATGTTTTCTCCAACGACAGGCTACGGTTATGCAAGCGCAATGGCATGGTTGTATTTCGCCTTAGTCTTACTGTTGCTGTCGGTAACGTTGGGCTTGACCTACCGTGCGACAAAAGGAAGGTGAGTGTGCGCGATGAAAATGGAAGACTCCATTAAGCAGATCAGGCTGGAAGTGACAAAAACTTTATCGAGCCGCAGATCGCAGCAGGTTAAGCGGGTTTTGCTCGGTCAAAATGTAAATGATGGACTGGTCGCGAAATTGATCATTTTTGTATTGCTGACGGTCATTGCGTTCCTCTATTTACAGCCTATTCTCGAAATGATATCAACCAGCCTCAAGAGCGTTCCCGATCTTATCGACCCGCTCGTACAACTAATACCGCGAGAGCTGTATTGGCAAAATTATGTCGATGCTTGGGATGGGTTGCGATATGTCGAAGCCTTTTTGGATACGATCTTTATTTCCTCCGTGGGATCGCTGCTGCAGGTGCTGTCCTGCTCGATTACCGGATATGCGCTAGCACGGCTGCGGTTTCCGGGGAAAAATATATTTTTTATTCTCATTATTGTTACTTTTCTCGTTCCGCCGCAAATAACCGTTATCCCTCTCTATATGATTTATGATCAGCTTAACTGGCTAGACACGCCGCTTGTTGTTTTTATCCCTGCGTTGTTTGGCCAGGGTTTGCGCGGCGCTTTGTTTATTATTATTTTCAGGCAATTTTTCCTGGCTCAGCCGAAAGCGCTGGAGGAAGCGGCCAAGATGGATGGAGCATCGATCTTCCGCCTGTTCTTCCGCATTATGCTGCCGCTTGCCGGCGCGGCAAGCCTTGTTGTGTTCTTATTTTCGTTCGTCTGGTATTGGAATATGAACAGCGATGCGGCTATGTTTCTTAGCAATGACTTCACCCCGTTGTCGATGAGATTGAACTCGCTCACAGCGGAGTTGATGGGCAATGAAGTGGTTAACGTCGGCGCTTACGGCAAGGATCCCATCTCTGAAGGGCCGAAGATGGCAGCCGCGTTTCTCATCATTATGCCGCCGCTAATTGTGTACTTGATTGCCCAACGCTGGTTTACAGAAGGTATTGAACGTACGGGGCTTGTAGAATAGCAGAAATCCGTTTTCGAGAACCGAAAACGTATACTTTTCGAGCGCCGCGTTAAGTCGGATTTTTTCGAGAAAAAGGACCTCATCCCACTTTACAGTGGAAATCGAGGTCCTTTCGCGTATCGATTGGAACGTTCCCTTATCATTCGAACACTTTTGGATAGCTCTTTTTGCTAGTTCAATCGGCGTTAGTGCTGTTGATACACTTTGCTGCTAAGTTCTTCGCACGATCGTTTGATCCAATCATGCACCCTGCCCCACAACTCGCCAGTAATACGAACGACTGGTATAGAGATGCTGATGGAAGCAGCCACCTTGCCCTCTGCATCCAAGACAGCGCCTGCAATGCAATGTACGCCGTCGACCGTTTCCCCCATGTTATAGCCAAACCCCTGGGTTCTTACTTTCTCCAGCTCCTTCAAGAGGTCGGGAAAGGTGGAGATCGTCTTGTCTGTAACCTTCTCCAGTTGATCGGTCGGATACAAGTCCCGCAGCTCCTCCATGGACAGATCGGCAAGTAAAATTTTTCCGGATGCCGTAGCATGGAGAGGCAATGTTGTTCCCAAGCTATGATTAAAGCGAAGCGCATGCGAGCTTACTTTCTCGCCAATGTATTGAATTTGATTCCCCACCCGTATGGCCAAGCTGACGGTTTCGTTTACATCATCGATAATTCGTTCCGCGATCTGATAGTATTCTCCGGTTAAGCTCGTATTTCGCATGTAGCCGGATCGAATGGTAAACAGCTTGTAGCCGATGCGGAACTGTTTTTTCGACCGATCCGTCTCCAGATACCCTCTGTTTAACATGTTTTGAAGAATGAGATACGTGCTGCTTGGCGGCATATTCAAGCTTTTGGCGATTTCAGTCAGATTATAAGATTCCTGTTCACCTGTAAAAAGCTCAAGTATGTCAAGCACACGATCTGCTGATTTAACCTTTGGTGCCTGTTGACTCATATTTCCAACTCCACCCTTCATAGAAAAGATTTCATAAATATGAAACCTAATATGATTCTACCTTATTTGCCGCGAAATGTCGATATGCCTGCTTCGAATACAGGCGGTAAGGCGATTTTTCCGCAAGCGTCTCTTAAGGCGAAAAGCGTCCATAGGCGTTAATAACGCCTATGGCTCCAAAAAATAGGCGAACGAGCGATTGTAGGCGTTAATAACGCCGATGGACCGGAAAGTAACTCAGATTAGCGCCCATAAGCGTTAGTAACGCCTATGGGTCCAAAAAGTAGGCGAACGAGCTGCTGTAGGCGTTAAAAACGCCGATGGACCGTAAAGTAACTCAGATTAGCGTCCATAGGCGTTAATAACGCCTATGGCTCCAAAAAATAGGCGAACGAGCGATTGTAGGCGTTAAAAACGCCGATGGATCGTAAAGTAACTGAGATTAGCGTCCATAGGCGTTAGTAACGCCTATGGGTCCAAAAAGTAGGCGAACGAGCGATTGTAGGCGTTAAAAACGCCGATGGATCGTAAAGTAACTGAGATTAGCGTCCATAGGCGTTAGTAACGCCTATGGGTCCAAAAAGTAGGCGAACGAGCAATTGTAGGCGTTAAAAACGCCGATGGACCGGAAAGTAACTCAGATTAGCGCCCATAAGCGTTAGTAACGCCTATGGCTCCAAAAAGTAGGCGAACGAGCAGTTGTAGGCGTTAAAAACGCCGATGGAAGACATGCCAAAGAGTGGACTTTTTGACACGATTCATGGTCTTTTTGATAAATAATATTCATATGAGCGAGAGTACACTGAAGAGGAGTTAGATTAATCGCGTTGACCTTGCAGGTCAGCTAGATGCGGAGGAGAGTTCAATGAAAAAGGTTCTCTTATTAGGTGATTCCATTCGTATGGGATATGACGAATATGTCAGGGATCTTTTGAAAGATAAATGCGAGGTTTATTACGACGCTAAAGACAATGGCCGTTTTGCGGCGTATACGCTCTGGCAAGCCAATCAGCTTTTTAGAAAGCATGGCAAATTTGATGTGGTCCACTGGAATAACGGTTATTGGGATATGAACATCGAAGCGCCCATGACGGAAGCGATTCATCCAATCGATGAATATATTCATTTTTTAAAAAGAATTATTGGCGAAATTCGCCGCAATGGCGCGGCGATTATATTCGCGACAACCACCCCGGTGCTCAGTAGCGGCTATTCGCTGGATAACACTGGGACAGCCGTACATATCAAATTCAACAATGATTGGGTTGTCCGCTATAATGAAACGGCTAAACGGGTGGCGGCCGAAGAAGGTATAACGGTCAACGATTTATATTCGTTAATGCTGCAAGATAAAAACTATTACAAGTGCGAAGATGGCCTTCACCTCACAGAAGAAGGTTATAGGTTATGCGCCGAGCAAGCAGCAAAACTGATTCTGGAGAAGCTGTAGAGGGAGTGGCATCGGTCGAGCGGAATTCGAGTGTTCTTGTCTTTGTGGCCAAAGATAAGGGCACTTTTTTTAATTTTTATGAGGTGCTACTGCAGCCATTCAAGTTAAAATAGGTAGGATATATAAATCGGGGAGTTGATAAAGTGTGGTCAAAGCTTAAATTTGATAACATACCTATTTTCACCAAAATTATTGTTACCTTTATGATTATCGTCTTGCCTTTGTTTACATTAAGCCTCGTGTTAAACGAGCTTGGCAAACGAGAGGTGAAAAGCCAAATCTCGCATTCGATCTCGACAACGATTCATTATTATTTCGCCAATCTGGAGAAGGAGCTGGAACGTGTTATCCGGGCACAGCAAACTTTCGTAAATGATGAAGATCTGCTGAAGCTGAGCAGTGCCAGTTCCATTCTGTCCGCTTATCAGCGAAGCAAAGCGATTAATGATTTGACGGACAAGCTTGTTGCCCTCAAGGACTCTAGCAGCTACATCAAGGATATTACCGTATACATCGATTCGATGGGGGGCGTCGTATCCACTTCTCACCTGATGGACCAACCGGGCATCAAGGAAGAGATGGAGGCAGTAGCGCTTGCTACCTATACCAATGGCGTCCCTATAACCGCCTGGGATCATCGACTGCATCTAAATTTAACTTATCCTACCTTTTTGTTGAACAAGGATAACGATTGGAAGCCGCCGGCGTTTATTCACAATATTGAGCTATCGCAAGAAGCATTGGCAGGCGCGTTGGCGTCTTTCCCTCAAGAAGGGGGAGCCTTGCTTTTTAACTCGAATTGGAGCCTTTCTAATGATCATTATCCGGAAGCGATTGAAACGGTGAGGGCTTATGTAGAACAGCGCGAAGGGCTGTCCTTTTCGACGGAGCAAGTGAAGGTCGGCAAAGAAAATTATGTGGTTGTTATTGATTCCTCCGCTTTTCTCGATGCGACTCTGGTCTTTTATTTTCCCGAGAATCTATTAGTAGGGCAGCTTAAAACTTACGGTACCTGGTTTTGGCTGCTTGTAGGCAGTTCCTTGATTATCGTTGTCCTGTTTTCGTATGGGATCTATCTTTTGATTCAACGACCTTTGCAAATGCTGGTTCGCCGGTTTAGAAGCGTGGAGGAAGGCAATTTAAATACAATCCAGATGCCTTTGCGCGCGGATGAGTTCGGTTACTTGTTTAATCGCTTTGACCATGCCGTGAAGCGGCTGCGAACGTTGATCGATGAGCTTTATGTACAGAAGATCAGACTTCAGCAATCGGAGCTCAAGCAATTGCAGATGCAGATTACGCCGCATTTTCTGTACAATAGCTTTTATATTTTGCATCGGTTGATTAAACACAGCGACAATCAAACGGCCGAATTGGTTTCCAAAAACTTAGGCGATTATTTTCAATTCATTACGAGAAACGGCTTGGAAGAAGTCGCGCTTAAGGATGAAGTGAACCACGTTCGTTCCTATGTAGAGATTCAAAATGTGCGTTTTTCGAATCGAATCGAAGTCGCGTTCGGCGACTTGCCTCCGGATTGCGAAGACATAAAGGTCCCGCGCTTAATCCTGCAGCCGTTGGTCGAGAACGTTTACGAACATGGGCTTGGCGACACGATTGCGGGCGGGAGTTTGCAAATCTGGTTCCGGCATGAGGCCGGTCAACTTTGGTTTTTCGTTCAGGATAACGGAGCCGGCATGACAGAGACGGAATTCGAGCTGCTATCCCGCCAGTTGGAGGGCCTGGAAGAAGGAGAAACGACCGGGCTCGTTAATATCCAGCGCCGCTTGAAGCTGCGATACGGCGACCGCGGCGGGCTGGAAGTGTCGCCTGGAGAAGAGAAGGGGCTTATTGTCCGAATCTATATCCCCGCCGATCCCAATCACAAAGGAGACTAATATGTACCGTATACTGATCGTCGATGATGAGCCGTTTATTGTAAACAATATTTTTCAGTTGCTTGCCGAAGGTTCGCAAAGGGAGCTGGAGGCATACCGTGCCTTTAATGTTTATGAAGCGCTAGACTGCTTGGCCCATAATCGAATCGATGTTGTTATTTCGGATATTCGAATGCCCGGCATGAGCGGCATTGAATTGCATGAGCGGATTATTCACAGCTGGCCAATGTGCAAAGTGATTTTTCTTACGGGTTTCAACGAATTTGACTATGCCCGCAAGGCCATTCGCATGGGAGGGGTAGTCGACTATGTGCTCAAAAACGAAGATGACCATGTGTTGCTCGAGGCGGTTGAGAAAGCCTTTGCCGAATTGGACAAGCTTGAGGAACAGATGAATCAGGATTTGCATGCAAAAACAAAGCTGCAGCTGGCGATCCCTGCGTTGCAAAAAAACACCTTGCTGGAAATGATAGCGGAACCCGTTCCTGCTCCCAAAGTACGCGCGAGGAAGTTTGCCGAATCCGATATGCCTATTTTGCCGGATAAACCCGTGTTCCTTGTTGTAGGAAGCATGGACGGCTGGGAAGAAGGAATGAGCGAATCCGAGAGAACGCTGCTTCTTTACGCTTGTCAAAATATTGCCGCCGAATATTTAATGCCGACTTGCATTCAACTCTCCTTTACCCTGGAAGCTTATAAAATCGTATGGTTTATTCAACCTGGAGCATGGATGGCCGGGGCAGCGGGAGATGACGAGCAGGAGCAGCGCGCGTGGAAGCATTTGAAAACAAGAGTTTATTCGATTATGGAAACCGTCCAGCAAACCTGTACGAAGCTGTTAAAGCATCCCGTATCTTTTGTTATCGCGCGCGAGCCTTACGGCTGGGAACAAATCGGGTCCCGGATGAAAGCATTGACGGATTTGCTGGGCCGGTATGCAGGCAACGGACAGGAAATGCTGATCCAGGATTCGGACAAACCGTCTTCGTCCTACGAACCGGCCGACGGGGAACATGCCGAGCAGCTCATCCTGTTTATACAGCATTATGTCACAGACCATCTGGGCGGGGATTTAAGTTTAACCGCGCTAGCCACCTTGGTCCATCATAGCCCGACCTATCTGTCCCGATTGTACAGGCGGACGACCGGCATGATGTTATCGGACTATATTACGCAGGAACGGATGAAGAAGGCGAGGATGCTATTGGAGGAAACAGGGATGAAGATTCAGGAGATAGCCGCAACGGCAGGTTATGAAGGCGCGTCCCAGTTCAACCGTTCGTTCAAGCGGCTCAACGGAATGACACCGCAAGAGTATCGGGAGCGCTCGATCATGGAGAAGGATTTCAAGAAGGCAACAAAGGTCAAGAAAGACAAGGATCGTCGATAGAACGGGGGAGAGGCGTATTTTATAATTGGAGATGCAAGCAAATAGGAACAGGGGGCTGGGATATGAAAGGCAAGACGGCAAATTTATTACTGCGATCCACATTAGTTAGCGTGCTCGTGTTGACCGCGGCCTGTACCAATCAAGGCAATGGAAACAGTACGAAGCCTGAGAACACCGAAGTCGCGGGGAACGGCGGGGCGGGAGAAGCCGTGAGCATGGAACCGCTTGGCAAGATCGATCCTCCGATTGAAGTGACTGCCATCCGAACGGTCAATTCCAATTTGAAGTTCGAAAACGGAGAAACCATCGAGAATAATGCATGGACAAAGCTGTATGAAGAGGAGTTTGGCATTAAAATCAAATATTTGTGGGTGTCCGATCCGTCCCAGTACGACCAAAAATTCAACATCGCGATGGCTTCCAACAAACTGGCGGACATAATGCCGGTCAACGGCATTCAATTCAATCAATTGGTGGAAGCCGGGCAGTTAGAGGATTTGACGGAAGCATTGGAAAATTACGGGACGCCGAAAATGAAAGAGCTGCTTATGAAGGACGGCGGGCTCGGCATCGAATCGGCGACCTTCGACGGGAAGCTGCTGGGGCTGCCGGTCAACCCGGGCTCGTTCGATACCGCGCCGCTCCTGTGGGTACGTACGGACTGGCTGGAAAAAGTGGGTTTGCCTGAACCGAAAACGATGGACGACGTGTTCAAAATCGCGGAAGCGTTCGTCACTCAGGACCCGGATGGCAACGATAAAAACGATACGCACGGGCTGGGGGCGGCCAAAGATTTTTATGGTCTGGAGCCAGGGCTCGAAGGGTTCTTTAATGGCTATCATGCCTATCCGAAAAGCTGGGTGGAGGATGAATCCGGACAGCTTGTCTACGGCAGCATCCAGCCGGAAATGAAGCAGGCGCTTGCCAAGCTGCAAGAGATGTATGCCAATGGCTATATCGACCGCGAGTTCGGCGTGAAGGATAAAGAAAAATTTATTCAAACCGTAAATGCCGGAAAGTTAGGCATGTTCTACGGCGCCGATTGGTCGCCGCTGTTGTTCCTGGATGGCAAGACGCTTGATCCCGAGATGGAATGGAAACCGTTTCATTTGCCCTCCATCGACGCTACGGCTGCCCGGCCGCAAACGGAATACAATATCGACCAATATTATGTAGTGCGCAAAGGCATGAAAAATCCCGAAGCGGCGGTCAAGCTGCTGAACGCGGCTAGCCACGACTGGGATCGGGAGAAGTATCCGCTAACGGATATGAACATGAACGGCGATGTGGAGAAATGGCAATACGCGTTGTTGCAAGCGGCTAATCCGATTCAGAACGTGGAGACCTACGAAGATGTTTCCAAAGCTGTGAAGCAACAAGATGAGTCGCTGCTTAATTTGACAAGCAATCCGGGGCAGGCGAATTTCTACAAGGGTATTAATGAATTCAATAATGGCGATTTGAACGGTTGGGGTTTTACGAGATTTTTTGACGCGATTACCGTCTTGTACGACTACCATACGAAGGATCAATTTAAGATGACGTCCTTTATCTCTGGACCGACGCAGACCATGGTGGAGAAAGAAGCGACCTTGTTGAAAATGGAGCTGGAAACGTTCACAAAAATCGTTATGGGCGAATCCTCTATCGACGCCTTCGATGAATTCGTCGTCAATTGGAAAAATCTTGGCGGGGATACGATTACTTCGGAAGTCGCTAATTGGAAGGCAAGCAAGTAGGGAACAGATTGGATGGAGACTCGGGGGGGGGGCAGGCGCGTATCCGCCTGCTTCTCCCGAGAATCCTACGCTAGGAGATGAATCGATTGTCGATTATGACGGTAACGGGAAAGGTGGGCAAGGATGCTCTCGGATGGGTTCTGCCCCATGAGCATGCTTTCATTGATCTAAGGCGATTGGTGCCGTCGCCCGTCGGCATCGCCCAGCAGAAGCTGGCTGGGGAACAAGTGGAGCTGCGCAATTTCGGAAAGCTGATGCGCAATCCGTATGCCGTGCTGGATAATGCGGTTATTGACGAAGAAGACGTCGTCCGCGACGAGCTGTTGCAGTTTAAGAAAGCGGGAGGGAAGACGTTCGTCGACCTTACCCTTCGCGATATCGGGAGAGATCCGGTTCTATTGGCAGGATTGGCCAGAGAGTTGGATTTGCACATAATCGCAGGCTGTGGCTACTATGTGCGGGGATCGCATCTGCCGGATATGGATGACAGAACGGTCGAAAGCATAACGGAAGAGCTGCTGCGGGAAATTACCGTCGGAATAGACGGAACCGCCATTAAAGCAGGGGTCATCGGAGAAATCGGAACGAGCGAAATCATCTATCCAAATGAACGAAAAACGCTTATTGCCGCCGCTCTTGCCCAGAAGGAAACGGGACTCGGCTTGCATGTGCATACCGATCTGTATACGGAAAACGGCTACGAAATCGTGGATCTATTAACCAAACATGGAGCCGCAGCCGAAAAAATATGCATCAACCATATCGATGTCGATATCCGAATGCCCTATATCAAAGATTTGTGTAACCTCGGCGTATATGTAGAATTTGATAATTTCGGCAAGGAGTTTTATGCGGACAAACGGGACCGAAGCGTGCTTCGCGGCTTATTCGCCCGGGATATCGAGCGGGTGAAGGCGATCAAGCAATTGATCGATTGGGGATTCCTGTCGCAAATCCTTGTCTCGACCGATGTTTGCCTGAAAACTTGCTTGCATCGTTACGGCGGCTGGGGCTTCGACCATATGCTGACCAATATTATACCGATGATGGAGGATGCGGGAATAACCCCCCGGCAGATCGAAACGCTGATGTGCCATAATCCTGCGCAATTTATGGATAATGGGGAGTCTTAATATCGTTCATTTAAAGGGCGACTGAACTGAAATGCAAGAAGGAGGATATTGAAAATATGGCAGTCATACCACAAGAAGAATATGCGCAAAGAGTCGAAAGGCTGCGGGCATTAATGCGCGAGCAAGGCTTGCAGGCCTGCCTCGTTTACGGGGATGAGTACAGAAAAGAAAACTTGCGTTATGTCGGCAACTACTGGCCGCTGTTCGAGCGCGGGGCGGCGATTGTGCCGCTCGAAGGCGATCCGTTTATTATCGCGGCGCCCGAGGGAGAGATGTTCTGCCGCGAGATGAGCGCTTGGCCGGATGTGCGGCTGTTGCCTGAATTCAACTGCGTCACGGTGCCGGATCAAATTGAATATCCGCATGCGAATTATACAAGTCTGGCCGCGATCAACAAGGAGCTTCAAGCCGGTACGGCATTGCGAAGGTTGGGCATAGTCGGGCTGGATGCGATACCGGTCCCGCTTATGCAAGCGATCGAGCGCGGCTTCGACGGGATTGAAATCGTCGATGCGTCAGACTTGCTGTTCCGGCTGCGGATGGCCAAATCGCCTCATGAGGTGGCTTGCCTGCAAGAGGCGGCGCGCATTGCCGATGCCGGCTATCGGCTGATGATCGAGCAGGTTCGGCCAGGCATGACCGAGCTGGAGCTTGCCGCGCTTGCCTATGGGGAATGTACTCGCCAAGGGGCCGAGAGCATCCCGTTCTGCTTGCTGACGAGCGGAGAGCGCGTCAACACGATTATCGGACGGGCATCGCGCAAGGTGATCGAAGACGGGGATATGATTATGGCAGCCATCGCCGTTCAGGTCGAGGGTTATGTCGCCACGCTGAACTTCCCGTTTGTCGCCGGCACGATCAGCGAGGAACAGAAGGCTTTTATCGACATTCTTGTTGAAGCGGAGGATATTGCTCTGTCCAAGATCAAGGCCGGGGAGAAGCAAGGCGAAGTCGTACGGGCTGTTAAAGGCTACTTCCGGGAACAAGGGGTGACGCCATACGACCTGTACCCGCCGATGCATGGCTGCGGATTGGCGGAAGCGGAATCGCCGTATCCGGACGAACATGCCGAGGCGCTATTCGAAGCCGGGATGACCGTCAACACGGATGTCAGCCTGTTCGGGCATCCGCATGGCTCCAACCGCATCGAGGAAAGTCTTCTCGTGACGGAGGATGGCTACGAATCGATGTCGCCGCTTGTCCGGCATCTGAGCAAAACGTGGAAAGAACAACGGATCATCTCAACCGGCATGATGGGATATGCGGAAGCATGAGCATGCAGAAGCTGAAGCAGCAGGTTCCTCTCCATCTGATGCTGGTTCCGGGCATCCTTGTCTTGCTTGTGTTCTGCTACTATCCGATGGCGGGGATCGGAATCGCCTTTCAAAAATTTATTCCGATCAAAGGGCTGTTCGGATCGGATTGGATCGGTTTCGGCAATTTTCGTTATGTCTTGAAGATGCCCGATATTTGGCAGGTTCTTTATAATACGGTTTTTATCGCATCGATGAAAATCGTCCTGGGCATGATCGTCCCGATTATTATTGCCATCCTGCTCAATGAATTGAAAGTCATGTTTATCAAACGCGGTGTGCAGACATTGATTTATTTGCCGCATTTTATGTCCTGGGTCATTCTTGGCGGGATACTGGTTGATGTTCTATCTCCTTCGGAGGGGATCGTGAACCAACTGATGCAGGCATTGGGATTGGACACCGTCTTTTTCCTGGGGAGCAACAATTGGTTTCCTTCCGTTCTGATTGTTTCGGATGTATGGAAGGAGTTCGGCTTCAGCACCATCGTCTTCCTCGCGGCGATAACCGGGATTAATCCCGCCTTGTACGAAGCGGCCATTGTCGACGGAGCGAACCATATGCGTCAAATGTGGCATGTCACGCTTCCCGGCATGGTCCCGATTATCGTCCTTATGGCAACGCTAAGTCTCGGCAACGTGCTGAACGCCGGCTTCGATCAAGTGTTTAATCTGTATAGTCCGAGCGTCTATCAGAGCGGAGATATCCTCGACACGCTGATCTATCGGATCGGGCTGCTGGATGCCCAGTTCGGGGTAGCCACGGCAATCGGCCTGTTCAAGTCGGTCGTATCGTTCGTTTTAATCGCGTTGTCGTATTTTCTGGCTTACCGGCTCGTCAACTACAGAATTTTTTGATGAAGGGAAGAACCGTGATGCTGCACCAAGCTTCTTTCGCAAGAAAAGCGTTTATTGTGGGAAACTATCTCTTCCTCATCTCGCTTTCGCTGCTATGCCTGCTTCCTTTAGTGCAAGTGTTATCCATTTCGTTCAGCTCCAGCGCGGCGGCATCGGCAGGCTTGGTCCAATTGCTTCCGGTCGATTTCGCGTTATCCTCATATGCCTACATTATGCAAAAAAAGGAGTTTATCGCTTCTTTTCTAGTGACGCTGCAACGATTCGGACTTGGCTTCCTGATCAGTATGAGCTTGGCCGTAGTATCCGCTTATCCATTGTCCAAGGAACAAAAGGATTTAAAGGGACGCAGCGTGTACGCCTGGTTTTTCGTATTTACGATTTTGTTTAGCGGCGGACTGATTCCGACTTATATGGCAGTCAGTCAAACCGGGTTGATCGATACGATCTGGGCGTTGGTCATTCCTAGCGCGGTTTCCGTATTTAATGTGATCTTGCTACTGAATTTTTTTCGGGGTTTGCCCAAGGAAGTGGAAGAATCGGCGTTTATGGACGGAGCCGGTCATTGGACGGTATTGTGCAAAATGATTCTTCCGATGTCCATGCCGGTTCTGGCGACCGTCGCCCTGTTTACGATGGTTTTTCATTGGAATAGCTGGTTTGACGGTTTGATCTATATGAACTTTCCAGAGAACTATCCTCTGTCTACTTATTTGCAGTTAATGGTTATTAATAGCAACCCGATGAAGACGGATCCCAATCATTTGAGCGGCATCTTGGAAATATCCGAGCGGACGACCCGTTCCGCCCAAATTTTTCTCGGCGCGCTGCCGATTTTGATTGTGTACCCGTTTCTGCAACGATTTTTTGTCAAAGGCATTGTACTTGGCAGTGTGAAGGGATGAGCAAAATGGGCGGAGAGAGCAAGACGCATGCAAGCAACGGCGAAATTAGCGGTGCCGGTGCAGTTCCTTATGAGCGCTGGGTTTGGATCGAACTCATCGGCTTCGACAACGGGCAGCCGGATTATGCCGTTCAGGCCTATCTGGACAGGACGGGATTTATACCGGATAGCGTCTCCCTGTTGTTCTACACGCCTGATTTTGTCCATGCGCATAAGGGGATGGAGGCGGAGTGGCGGCTGCCGATGGAGATCTGCTCCTATGGCGCGCGTCCTTATAGCAGGGATAGGGCCAGGCAGGCTTGGACCAATTATGAACTGAGGGGTCTCGTGCAAGAGCTGCAGAAGCATGGGATCGAGGTATACTGCGCGTTTTTTGATATTTTTCAGTTCGACGGCGAGGACGGCAGCGTGGAGCTGGCCAAAAGCGTTTGGTGCGCCGACCATCCCGAGCTGTACGAAATGCGCAAGACGGGCGAGCCTTTCCCGGGCATTAATCCGCTGAGGCGCATGAAGGACGGCAGCTATTACGAGGATCGGTTTGTTCCTGAATTAATGCAGGTGCTGGAAGACTATGGATTCGATGGCTATCATGGCGCGGACGGTTATACCAGCCCCAGGCTGAGCCTCGCGGAAACCGACTATTCAGATGATATGGTCGGGCAGTTTCTCCAATGGAGCGGCGCGGCGCTGCCCGGCGATTTGACGGCCGTCTGCGATCGCAACCCCGGCGCCATGGAACGGCGCGCGGACTGGATCTGGAGCAACCAGCGGTTGCAATGGATCGAATTCCATGGCAGCAGGTGGGCTCAGCTTTGGCGCAAAATTATGGCAGGGATACGTCAAGCCGGGAAAAAGGCGTTCGTGAATACGGCGTGGACGAGAGAACCGTTCGAAGCTCTGTATCGTTACGGCGTCGATTACAAGATGCTCGCGGAAACGGGGATTGACGGCTTTATCGTCGAGACCGTGGGCGCATCGCTGTCGGCGGGGGCCGGCGAAACCGAATATGAACCGGGTACCGAGTTTATGTCCATGCTGCTGATGATCAAAGCGTATGTACCCCATACGAAGCTGATATGCCTGAATGCGCTGGCGGATACGCACGAGCAGTGGGATGCGATCAGCCATGCGCCAACCGTGCTGGAGCGGGATATCCATACGTTAACGAGCATGTATGTCATCGCGAACGGCGAACCGGCACGATGCGCGGCAGGATTTATGGCTTGCCTCGGGGACGGCATCAGCCGGGAAGGCTGGAAGTGGATTACCGCCCGCTGGAATTTGGGGTTCGCGGCGCGGCCGCAGCGTATCGTGGGAGCCGCTTTGGTCTGGTCGGACGCCATGCTGCAAGCTTCCTTGCAGGAGTATGCGGAGCTGCGGACATGGCCTGCGCATAAGTATGCGAATGAGCTCCTGTCTCGCGGCGCGCCGGTGCATTCAGCCATCGGCATCGCAAGTGTACCGGCCTTCGATGGTCCGATTCTCGTTACGAATTTGCATTTGCTGCCCGAAAGGGAACTGCAAACCGTACTCGCTTATCGAGGCGGGGCGGCTATTCTGATCGGTCGCCTGACGGAGCGCGTCGCCGGGGCGTTAAGGCAATTCGATATTCATGAAGGGCATGACGCTGGCAAGCAGATTTGCATCGTTCGTCCTGTCGGCATGGATACCGGCAGCATTTACTTTATGGAAGAACATCATCCGGAAGCGCAGGAATGGACGCCGGGGTTGGCGCCGGTTGTCGATGCGATCGCCTGGACCAAAAGCTTGGACTACCGTCCGGTATCGGAGTCGTTTCTTGCCCGGGCAGCGTCAGAAATAATTGCAGTCGTTAAAGCGCCCAAAGTGTGCAAGAACGAAGCTTTTATTGGCGTTGCCGCTCTTGAGGCGACGGATGGCCGCCAACGGCTTCTGCTTACCAATACGCATATTAATTATAAATCCGCGCATGTAGATATGGGAAAGCCTATTCAGCGGATTGAAGTGTTGACGGAATTTCCCGGCGTTCCCGTTAAGCCGCGAGGTTCAGCATTTAGTCTGTATGTACCGGGAAGAGGCGCGGTTATTGTAGACGTTAGCCTGTAGAATAGCCGGTCAAGGGAGGAGGTGATGAATGCGACCCTAACAGATTACGAGGAAACAAGGGGCTGAAGTGAAAAAACATGATCAATAAAGGAGCGGGTACGATGAATGGGGACAAGCGCAATCGTTGGATATCAATCGTTTTAATTGTCTGCATGATGATTATATTGTTGCCGCCGCAGCAGGCTGGAGCGGCAAGCGAAGCGGTGCAAGCTGTGCAAGCAGTGAAAGCTGAGCAAGCCTTGCAAGTCTCGCAAGCTGGGCAGCCAACCTCCGACCTCTCGCAACATTGGGCGAAGGAGGTTATGGAGTCATGGATTGAAAGCGCTTTATTAAATGGCTTTGGCGATCAAACGTATCGTCCGGACAGTCCCGTCACAAGAGCCGAATTTGCGGCGTTTATCAATCGGGTCTTTTATTTTCCCGATACAACCGGCAAGGGGCATTCCTTTTCCGATGTAGCGGAAAATGCCTGGTATGCGCGGGACGTGGCCAAATTGGACGCATTCGGAATTGTCCAAGGGACGGGCAACGGCAAATTCTCTCCCGGCAACGCGATATCCCGCCAGGACGCCGCGGTTATTATGGCCCGCGCTTTTCACGTCAGCGCAGAGGGTAAAACAGTTGCAACCTTCGAGGATCGCGAGAGCATAGCGGATTACGCCGTGGCGGCAGTGGCTGCTTTGCAAGCGCAGCAATACGTGCGGGGGAATGGAGGAAATCTGTTTCAGCCGCGGAAATCCACGACTCGCGCCGAAGTCGTGCAAATGATTCAAAATGTAATGGGTACGTTAATCCAGCAGCCGGGGACTTATTCGTCCGACGTGGCCGGAAACCTGGTCATCAATCGCTCAGGGGTGAAATTAAGCCAGCTGACAATAGCCGGGGATTTGTATATTACGCAGGGGGTCAATGACGGCGAAGTCACGCTTGAAGGCGTCACTGTATTGGGTTCGACATATATACTTGGCGGGGGCGACCCTGGCATCACGTTATTGAATTCGACTTTGGCAGGACCGGTCAGAGCCGACAAATGGAATGGGCAAATCAACATTCATGTCGGCGAAGGTTCCGAAATTCGAGAACTGCAAATGAATGCGGCCGGGAATGTACAGCTGGCAGCATCGGCCAAGATAGGCAAGCTGATCATTCATGCTCCGGCGATTGTGACCGGAGAGGGAACCATCGCATCGGCTCTCTTCCTGGTTAGTGGCGCGAAATTGGAAAAATGGCCAGTCGAAGTCGAATTTGCCGCCGATAGTACGGCTACGATCGAAGACGAGCTTGTTGCCGGCGATACACGCAAAAAACCAACGGTCGTATCCAATTCCGGCAACGGAAACGGGGGAACGACTCCCCCGGATCCCGATACGATCCCGGCAATCGTCAGTGCAGGGACAGCGAACGCGGATATTGCAATCGGCGCGGAAGCGGATGACATGATGCTTTACGCGGCGCAGGAATTGCAGGAGACGATTAAACGGGTCAGCGGTGCCGAGCTGCCGATCTTCAAACGGGATTTGTCGGCGACAGTAAGCGTCTTGTTTGCCAATCGCGAATTAACGTTGACCAAAAGCGGACACTACCCGCTTGAAGTGCACGTCGTCAATAATCAGGCCAGCCCGGCAACAATAGCCTTGACGCCAATCGGCGGCAACGCCATTCCCGTTAACTTGCCGACACAGGTAAGCGTAGGCGCAAATGAACGAAAGATCATTCGAGGTTCGTTCGAAATTACAGACGCGTTGGCCGACGGCAGTTATGACGTCGAGGTGCAAGCAAGCATGAGCGGCACGGCACTCCATACAGCCGAGCTTGCCGTTCAGTATGCATCGAATCTGTTGATCAATCCGGGGTTCGAGCAGTTAAGCGGCACGCTGCCGCAAGGCTGGCATTCGCCAGCCGGCGCCAGAGATGCCGCGGAAACAAAATCCGGCGAACATTCGATGCGGGTCGATCTGGATGGCAATCCGTATATGTTTGCCAGAAGCGAACAGGAGCTGCATTTGACGCCGGGCAAAACCTACAAGCTGACCGCTTGGGTAAAGGCGACTGGCGCCGGAACGATGAATATGGAAATCCACGAGCGGCATGCCAGCGGCGGCAGCAATCCGGTAACTGCCCGGGCCGAAAGTGCTTTAACGACGGATTGGACATTGGTGGAGCTGGACTACGCTCCTGACTCGGCTGCCGTGTACAATTTCAATAATGTCTATTTCTTCATGTCCGGTACGGACTCGATGTGGGTGGATGAAGTCAGGTTGATCGAAGTGGATGCCGAGCAAGGACCGGCTCCGGAGATTACGACGATCTCCTCGGGCAATGCCGGCGGCAAAGCGGAGATCGTGCTTGCCACGCCGGAGACCGAGCCGCAGCTTGCCAGCCAGTACGCGGACGATTACAGCTTTGTTGCCGGCTCCGACGGTTTCGCCGTTCGCGCCGCAGGCAATCGTATTTATATCCTTGGCGATGATTCGCGAGGCGTATTAAATGGCGTGTATGATTTTCTCGAAGAGAACGCGGATATTCTATGGACTCGCTCCGTTGATTTCGGCATGTTATATGAGCCCCAATCCACCATTCTGGCAAACAAAGTGAATTATGCCGAGAAATCGCCCTTCCTGCTGCGCGGTTGGCACACGACCGGTTCTGGCAAATACGGGGAGTTCCACTCGGATCTGGATACGGAGAAGATGCTCGCCCGCAACAAACTAAACGTCAAGTTGGCGGAAATGGGCAATGTGCAGTATTGGAATCGTCATAACGGCGTCGGCATTACGCCGCTCCTGCTTGGCCATAATCTGGATTCCTGGCTGCCGAATGACAAATATTTTGCCACGCATCCCGAGTACTATAACGAGATTAACGGGCAATACGTCCCAGTGTCGAATGACTCCCAAATTAATTTCTATCACCCGGATGTTCCGGGCGTAGTCGCCAGCGAGATTCGAGCGCTGCTTGCGGTCCAGCCACTGGAATATGTCGGCGTAGGCATTATGGATAATCAGGTATTTGTTCAAGGGGAGCTAAGCACCTTGCCGTTCACGACTCCCGACGGACTTGTCGTCCAGCCGGAGGACCCTGCTTATAAATCGACGGTCTTCTTCACGTTTCTCAATAAAGTAGCGGCCGACCTGAAACTGACGCATCCGGATGTGAAAGTAACGACCTTTGCGTATTTCTTTACGGATACCCCGCCCAAGGTGGAGCTGGAAGACAATATCGTTATCGTAATGGCACCTGCCGCGGAGGATGCAAGGGAGCCGTTTAACACAACGGATCAAAGCAACGCCAACTACGGCTATAAGCTGAAGCTTGAGGCTTGGGCGGACGCAACGGAAAATATTCTGATGTATAACTACTATGGCTGCTGCGCGACCCATGTTTATGAACGTCCCATCGCCGACAAGGTGCAAGCCGATATGCAATATTATCGCGATCTGGGCATTATCGGCGTGATGCCCGAGGGCCAAGTGGACAACGGGGATGTATGGGGGATTAACGCCTTGCAATACTGGCTTATCCATCAATTGTATTGGAATCCCGATGCTGATCTCGAAGCGTTGACCGACAAGTTTTTGACCAAGGCTTATGGTGCGGCTGCCGAAGCGATGGAAACTTATTATGATCTGATCAAACAAGGCTACAACTATGACCAGCAATCCGTCAACGTCTATTCGCGCGAAAGCCAATACATCGGACGTTATGTGATCCAAGCGGGTATAGCGGATGCCGCTCAAGCTGCTTTGGATGAGGCGTGGGATTTGGCGAATGCGGAAGAGAAGCAGCGGATTGCACCGATCAAATCGACGTTCGAGACGATGGTATTCACAGTAGGGCAACTGCCGAATTTGTCGGCGAAGGCCATTAAAACTTCCTCCAGCCAAGCCGAAATCATGAACGCAACCGATTTTCAATCCGGACCTTGGGCGGATGCGGTAGCGATGAGCGACTTCAGGGAAATGGGCACGAAGCAGCAGGTGCCGGAAGAAACCAGTGTCTACCTGTTATGGGACGATGAAAACCTGTACGTCGGCTATGAAAATATGGACAATGATCTCGCAAGCATGGTGGTCAGCGAAAGCGCGCCGGGCGAATGGTGGAGCAGCGGCGCGGATGACTCGGTAGAAACATATGTGACCGGCAATCGGGATGGCACCTATTACGGCTTTTTCTCCAACCCGCTTGCAGTAAAATTCGAGTACAAATCATTTCAGGACCCGACCTATAATGGCGAGTGGTACGCCGAGGCCCATGTAGGCACAGACCGCTGGAACGCGATTCAAGCAATACCGTTCGCCAGCATTGGCGTTGATCCGGCGCAAACCAGCACGTTGTACGGCTTCTTCTTCCGTAATTTCCATGGGAAGGAACGTTTTATCACTTGGGGCGGAGGCATGGTCTGGAATCCGGGGGATTTCTACCCGATCCATCTGGAGCAGCCTGGCAATCAGGCTAATTTGGTAGACAATCCAGGCTTTGAGCGCGGCGACGAAGGCAGCTTCGCGGATGGTTGGATATCAACCTCGGCAGCATGGGATCATGCGGAGTATTACAGCGGTAATTACTCGCTCAGGCTGGACCTGGACGGCGCTCCGTATGTATTTGCCCGTGCTGACCAGAATATCGGGCTGGAAGCCGGCAACCGTTACAAACTGAGCGCTCGGGTTAAAGGCGCGTCGACGGGCTCGATCAGCATGTCACTATATGGAGTCGCCGCGGACGGCGGAGTGACCATGGTGGCGAATGCGGATGCCGCCGCCAATCATCAGTGGCAGTCGATGGAAGTGGAGTATGAGCCCGCCGCCAATGCGGCATATGAACATTATTGGGTCTACATCTTTATGTCCGGAACCGATAAGCTGTGGATCGATGACGCGGCGCTTGTGGATTTGACGGCAACGCCAGGAACGCCTGAAGCCGCTAATTTGCTTAATAATCCCGGATTTGAAATAGCTACGCCGGACAGCTTCCCGGACCGATGGTTTTCGCCGACGGGAGTATGGGACCACGAGGTCGCGCACGGCGGCGGGCGTTCTCTGCGGATAGAGCGGCAAGGAGGCGAATATGCCTTGGCGAGGTCGCTGCAGGATTTCCAGCTCGAACCCGGCAAGCGCTACAAGCTGAGTGCCTGGGTCAAGAGCCTTACAGCCGGAACCGCCAGCGTTTCTATCCACGAGATGCTGGCAGGCGGTGGCAACAATCCGGTCACGGCTAACGCGGACATCACGCTGAACGGCGAATGGCAGCTGCTCGAACTGGAATATTCGCCCGACATCAATGCCGTCTATGATCATAACTGGATCTACTTCTTTATGTCCGGAACGGATGCGATGTGGCTGGATGATGTGTCGTTGACGGAGCTTCCGGATGTAGAACTCTAAGTAGAGCGGTTGATCGTGCTCGGAAAGTATAACGAGACAGCTAATGCACACAGTTAGACACGAAAATGATCGGTCAGGATACCTATCCTTGACCAACCCACTGAAACAACAACATCCCATAGGCGTTATTAACGACTATGGGGCTCGTAACAGCAACAAATCCATCTCATAGGCGTTATTAACGTCTATGGGGCTCGTAGCAGCAACAAATCCATCCCATAGGCGTTATTAACGTCTATGGGGAACGTAGCAGCAACAAATCCATCCCATAGGCGCTATTAACGTCTATGGGGCTCGTAGCAGCAACAATAACGACGTTTCTGTTCCGAGGCTGCCGAAGGTAAGCCTCGAGGTCGGGTGACTTTCGTTCGCTCACAAATTGCTCACTGAGACGGCAATAGACCAAAAGCCAGAAATGGCGGTGCAGGGGTAACGCCCTAGCACCGCCATTTCTTCGTTTTTGACGTTTCATTCAACAAGTGAGCTATTTCATCAATCGAGCGATCATACTTTTGAGACAGCTCCTTTTATTTTTGTAGAGGAAATGAAAGGTTGAAATATCTAACAGACCCCAGCGACGTTATTTGTCCGATGAAGATGCCAATAAGGTCGTGTAAACATCCGAAAAAAAGAGATTAAACATGAATTCTAGGCAATATAATCGGAGGCCCATATTCGATAGGATTAAGGTATACGGAGGGGGATGAGAGAAGTTGCTGAAGATGACGATGAGTCGCAAGGAACATTTTATATTGGCGGGTTTCCTTGCACCTGCCATTATCGTGTATACGACATTTTTATTGGGTCCCGTGTTGGGCAGTTTTTTCTACAGCTTAACGAATTGGAACGGCCTGTATCAAACGATGGATTTTGTAGGTTTGCGCAACTTTGTTCATTTGATGGAAGACGGCGTATTCGCCAAAGCGATTCGCAACACCATGATATTTACGGTGTTTGTCGTATTGATTCAAAATGCGATAGGGGTGCCGCTCGCACTCGCGATGGATTCCAGAATCCGCAGCAAGCAGGTTTTGAAAACGCTGTTTTTTGTGCCGGCTATTTTGAGCCCGCTTGTGGTTGGTTATACGTGGACGTACATCTATGAGCCGCAAAACGGCGTGTTGAATACGATCTTGCGCACTGTCGGCTTAACCGGATGGGAGCAAAGCTGGCTCGGCGATCCGCAGTTCGCGTTATACAGCATCGTGGTTATGGCGGTATGGCAGTTTTCAGGCTATTCGATGGTTATCTATTTGGCCAATCTGCAGACGATTCCGGGAGACTTATATGAAGCAGCCGATATCGACGGCGCAGGCAGATGGCAGCAGTTCAAGTCGATTACCTTTCCGCTGCTGGCGCCGTCCATCACCATTAATATCGTGCTTTCCAGCATCGGCACTCTGAAGGCGTTTGATATTATTTATGTCACGACCAAGGGCGGCCCCTACTACGCAACGGAAACGATGACAACGCTGCTGTTTTCCACCGCGTTTACGAAAAGCAGTTTCGGTTACGGAACGGCCATGGGCGTTGTCATGTTCTTTTTTGTCTTTATCATCTCGTTAGCACAAATATTGCTGTTGCGTCGAAGAGAGGTGCATTAAAATGTTATCAACGAATAAAAAAATGATATGGATTTTAGAAATAAAGATGATTATACTTGCCTTAATTGCATTATATCCTCTGTTATTTATCGTATCCATGACATTTAAATCATCGCAAGAAATGGCTTTATCGCCGCTATCCTTGCCAAGCTCCATAAATTTCTCTAACTATGCGGCTACTTGGCTGCAAATGAGATTTCCGCTTGTGCTCGGCAATACCGTGCTTATTACCGCGGGATCCGTGACGTTGCTCGTACTGCTGGGCTCCATGGCGGCATATCCGCTTGCCAGACGCGCCGAGAAGGCGTATTCCATCATCTATATGTACTTTTTGGCGGGCATCATGCTGCCGTTCCAACTCGCCATGGTTCCCTTGTATAAACTCATTAATTCGATGGGCATGGTGAACACCTACTACGGCGCGATGCTGATTTATACGGCGTTGAACCTGCCGCTTGCCATTTTTTTGTATGCGGGATTTCTGCGAACGTCGCCCAAGGAGCTGGAGGAAGCGGCCAAAATAGACGGCTGTTCCTTGTTCCGTGCCTTCTGGCTTGCCGTATTTCCGATTATTAAGCCGGTAACCGCGACTGTAGTCGTATTATGTTCGTTAAATACCTGGAACGACTTTATCGTTCCGTTGTTATTTTTGCAAGACCAAAGCTACCGTACCATTACGATTGAGCTGTATATGTTTGTCGGAGAGCATGTGACCAATTGGGCGTTGTTATTTCCCGGCATGGTGTTGTCCGTGCTTCCACTGCTGCTCGTTTATGTATTTTTGCAAAAATATATTATTAAAGGAATTGCAGCGGGATCATTAAAAGGATAACGGGATTCGGGGGCTGCGGACATGAGACACTGGAGGGACGTAATACAATTCAGAGACTGGAATCTGGACAAAAAATTGTTTTCTGTTTATGCGCTGATGATTATCATTCCGGTCATTGTGGTCACTATGTTGGGATTCCAGCGTTATCATGAAAATTTGACGGAGCGGGTAGGCGAATACGGCCTGAACCTGACGGATCAGATCGGCCTCAATCTGGACAACTATATTCGCCAAATCGATCGGCTCTCCATGACCTTTTACTTGGACGGCATAGACGGATTGACGGAAAATAAAGATCCCATGCATGTTTATACAGAAAAAATAGCGGTCGACAAGGCGCTGCGAAATATGATGCTGATTATCCCCTTTCAGGATATCGAAGGCATTTATTGGATTCGGGACAAAGAGGTGCAGTATTCGCAATACGGCTCCGGCCAACAAGTCAATCATGATGATTTTGCGGCCGACGGCTGGTTCGATCGTGTAATTGCAGCGGATGGAGGCGGGGTTATTATCCCGCCTTATCGGCCGTTAACGGGGAAAAAAGAAAAAGGAGATTACATTTTTTCCTACGCGCGCAGTATCGTCAACGTATCGACACGAAATCCGCATGGCATTTTGTTGATTGACGTGTCGATGGAATTTTTGCATGAGCTGCTGACGGAAACGCGAATGCCGTCCTCCCCGAATCTGTTTATCGTCGATCAGAACGGCGAAATTATTTATCATGAGGACGAGGACCAAATGAATCAACCGTTCGAGCCGCAGCTCACAGGACCATACGGACGATTTGTCGACTATATACATGGGGAAGAAACGATGGTGCAGTTCGTGCGTTCGGACACGACGGGCTGGTCCGTCGTCAATACGGTTCCCGTCAAACAATTGTCGGATGAGCTGCGTTTGATGCGCAATCTGCTGTGGACGTTTACGGTGGTGGCGGTGCTGCTCGCGCTGTCGTTGTCATCCGTATTAACCCGATGGATTATCGAGCCTTTGAAACGCATGAAACGTTCCATGCTGCGCGTGGAGCTTGGCGATTACGACGTGCGCGTGCAGGTCAAGGCGCAAGATGAGATCGGGCAACTGGGCAGAAGTTTTAACATGATGGTGGAGCAAATCCACACCCTGGTAAACCGGGAGCTGGCTATGCGGATCTACAAGCAGCAGGCGGAATTTAAATTGCTTCGAAGTCAGGTCAATCCGCATTTTCTGTTCAATACGCTGGAGTCCATTAACATGAAGGCCGAGCTGAATGAGGATTACGAGGTGGCCGACATGGTTACGAAGCTGGGCAAACTGTTTCGTCTTTCCTTGCAGCAAAATGAAGAATTAACATCGGTTTCCCGGGAGCTCGAATATACCCGCGTTTATATGCAGCTGCAGCAGATTCGTTTCCCGAAAATGGCGTTTGTGATCGACTTCCCCGAGGAATTATTGGATGCGTTTACATTGCCTTGGATGCTTCAGCCGTTGGTGGAGAATGCCATCATTCATGCCATTGCGCCGTTAGGCGGCGTAGGAAAGGTCACCGTGCAAGGAAGGCAAGAAGCCGGGCAGTTGGTCATTGAAGTTTTGGATACCGGGGAGGGGATCAGCGAGCGGCGTTTGGCGGAAATACGAGAATTGCTGTATGACGGCACGCAGGAAAACAGTCACGAAAGGGAGCAGCATATCGGCCTGCAAAACGTACATCGAAGAATCGAAGCGTATTGGGGCAGGGAGTATGGTCTTCATATTAGAAAGGGAGATTCCGGCGGAACGGTTGTCACTTTAAAAATGAAGGTTTGGTAACGGGGGGATCAATATGTCAGAACTGCAAATGATCATCATCGACGACGAAGAGATGATCCGGAACGGGTTGTCCCAAATGATTCGTCGCTTATTGCCGGAGTGGAAGGTGGTGGACACTTGCGAAGATGCGCAGGCCGCATTGTTCGCATCCAGACAGTATGCATTGGATTTGGCGATTATCGATATACAAATGCCCGGGATGAATGGTCTGGAGCTTGCCAAGGAGCTGGATGCCCGCTACCCGCAAATGCACAAAATTATTTTGACCGGCTACGAGAAATTCCATATGATCCAAACCGCGATGCGATACGGGGTATCGGATTATTTGCTAAAGCCGGTGCAACGCGACGAGCTTGTACAGGCCGTGCGAAGAACGGAGCTCCGCATTAAGGAAAGAGACGTGCAGACCACGATGCAGCTCGAGAAGCTGCTGTTGGAATGGTTCGTTACGCAAAATACGGACCGTTTGAAAGAGCTGCAATTCGCCTTGGGCGAAGGGGAGCGCGAAGTCGGCAAAGCGCGGCAATTTTCCGTCATTTTTCTGCTTTGGGAGGATGGATATACGAATATCGACCGCCTGCACGTCGAACTGGTAGCCGGTCATTTGCGCACCATGGCTGACGGTATCGAGCAGGTAATCGGCATCGTGGCCGCGCAATCCTGTACGTTGTTTGTCATTGTAGGCAATGATATGCCCTCCCAGGGAGAATGGAAGAGTCGTTTGACTAAACTGGGTTGGGATCGAAGAGGCAGTTACCAGCAGGGGGTAAGGCTGCAGGCGCTCGGCTGCTCTGATTCCTTTGCCCATATAGAGCAGCTGCAGGATGCCTATCAGCTTGCGCTGAATCATATGTTTGCCGATAGCGGCGGGGATTTTGCCCAGCAGGCGGAGGAAGACAGGCAGCGCATAGTCGCTTTGGCGCAGGCGCTGGAAACCAACGAAGGCGACAAAGCGTTGGCGCTCCTTAGGCAATGGAAGGAAGATATTGTTCGAATGAGCTTTACGCATCCGTCGCAAATTACCGCTCGTTGCTTCTTGTTTTTGTCCCATATGTCATCGCCGTTAATTAGCGCGATCCAGTCCCGGCTGGCCGGAACTTTGCGCACCTCCATCACGCAACTTGTGCAACGACTGCCTGTCGCGCTTACTCCATCCGTTGTTTTGCGAGCCATCTCGGAGTTTGTCGAAGGACTGAGCTTCGAGGAACATCAAGGGCAGCGGAAAATCATCGCGCGGGTGCAGGATATGATACGCGAGCAATATGCCAATGCGGACTTGAATCTGGAGCTGTTGGCCCAGCATGTCTATTTGCACCCTACCTATTTGAGCGAGCTGTTTAAGGAATCTACCGGCCAGAAGTTTATCGACTATTTGACGGAAGTCCGCATGAAAGAGGCCAAACGTATTCTGAGAGAAACCGATATGAAGGTCTATGAGGTATCGGAGGCGGTCGGCTACACCAGCCCCAAATATTTCAGCACGTTATTCCGCAAGCATTACAAGCTGACGCCGATGAGCTACAGAGAGAAAGCTCAATAATGATCCGGGGAAGCGCTTGCCGCGCTTCTTCTTTTTTTTTCGTGCGAGACGGCCGATTCGCGAACCAACATCCGAATAAAACGGACTAAATAATGATTTTACGCAATGTTCATATTTGTGACGATCTTATACGCTTAATGTGTGATAAAACACCATATTCAAAACAAATAGGGAGGCATCAACAATGAACAGAAAATCAAGAGGGTTGGCAGGGCTATTGGCCATGTTGGCTATGTTGCTCGTAATCGCGGCTTGTTCGGGCAATAACGGAGGCAACGGAAGCAACAACGGCGGCAATCAGCCGCAGACCGATGGAAACGATTCCAATAAGCCGACTCCTGCGGCGTCGGTGGTCGAACTCAAAGTGACCGGATTCAAGTCAGGCGCGGAGCTTGGCGCTCTTCCCGACCTGAACGAAAAATTCATGCAAGAAAACCAGGATATTAAAGTCGTTTACGAGGGCATGCCGGGTTCGCAATTCAAAGAGTTTCTGAAAGCGCGTTTCTCCGCCAACGACGCTTCCGACGTCATTATGATTCATCCGGGTTTGTCCGATGTTATCGCGTATGGCAAAGCGGGATATTTGATGGACTTGTCGGGCGAGTCGTGGATTAAGAACTTTACGGAAGCTTCGCTTAAGGCGACTTCCAATGATGGACAGATTTATGCGATTCCCAATGATATGAACGTGCTTGGCGTCTATTACAACAAACAAATTTTTACGGACTTGTCGATCGAGATCCCGACAAACTGGACTCAGTTCCTGGCGGCGGCCGAAAAAATCAAACAAGCCGGGATCCTGCCCATCTCCATCGGCAACAACGACGGCTGGATGACGCTTGCCGCGCTTTATACGATGGCTCCGGGTACTGTATATGCCCAAAATCCGAACTTCGACGCGCAGCTTAATGCCGGAGAAACCACTTTCCTGGAAGGCTGGAAGGATATGAACGCGCAATGGTACAGTCTCGACGAGAAGGGTTATTTGACCGAAAAAAGCACCGGCGTCAGTCTGGATCAAGCGCAGCAAGCCTTTGCTACCGGCAAAGCGGCAATGTACATTGACGGCAACTGGTCGTTGCCGGGCATTAAAGCGGCGAATCCGGAGCTGGAGGTGGGCATGATTCCTATGCCTTCCAATGCCGATGGGCAACCCGTAATCGCCTCTGCCGCTGTCGGAACCACCTTTGCCATCAACAAAAATTCCAAAGTGGTCGACGCTGCCAAACGTTATCTGGAGTTCTGGAGCAAAACGGAGACTCAAAAGGAGTGGGCGAAGAGCCAACAGGCGTTTATGACGATCAATGGCGAAACGGGAGACGTGGATCCTTCTCTGCAACATATTGCGGAAGTGGTGGCAAGCGGCAACAGCTATCCGTTCCTGGATCAAGGTTGGGAGTTCGGCGGCGCCGGAACCGCGGAATTGATGACGTCCGCGCAAGGAGTGTACCTGAAAGCGATTAATTCCGACGAGATGCTTAAAAACATGGATAAAGCCTGGGAAGCTGCAGTTAAAAATCGTTGATGCAGCCAGTCCATCAAATCATGTCAAGAGGAGGCGGTATTCGCGTGGGAATCAAGTCCAGACGTATATATTTGGCGTATCTGCTAATTGCGAGTTTAATCGTAAGCCTGTTGCCGACAGCTCAGATTGTTCAAGCCGCGGAAGGCGAACGCGTAAATGTAGCTTTAGGCAAAACGGTAACTTCCTCCAGCAGCTATGAAAATTCGGGAGAAGGCTGGACAAGGAGTAATTTAGTAGACGGGGCCAAAAGCGGCCCCCGTCTTCCAGGCGCGATGGAAAACGGTTTCACGACATTGCCGACGCAAACCCAGGCTTCCGAAAGCAATCCGGCGTGGGTTCAGATCGACCTTGGCATGGCGTATCCGATCGGCGAGATTGCTTTGTGGCCGAGGAATGACAATGGCACGGTGAACATCGGGGCCGGCTTCCCGATCGATTTTAAGCTGAAAATATCCGCGGACAATACGATATGGACTACGGTTGCCGAGGAAACCGGATTTGAGCTGCCTACGACCGTAACGCCGCATACGGCAACGGTGCCGATGCTGGAGGGGCGTTACGTCCGACTGGAAGCCACCAAGCTGCGCCCGGACGATCGGGGAGCCTTGACCCTGCAGTTCAGGGAGATAGAAGTGTTGCGGGCTTCCCTCAACATTAGCGACGAGGATGCGGTGAACAACGATTACGGCCGACTGTTTCCGGAAGGTTTGAACGAGTTGTACGCCAGCTTGCCGTTACCGGCAATGGGGCTGTATGAATCGAACATCACTTGGCAGAGCACCGAACCGTCCGTCATCTCCCCTGCCGGCAAAGTTCAGCGTCCGGCCGCGGGCGGGCCGGATGTGCCGGTGACACTGACGGCGACAGTCCACAAGGGAAGCGTGCAGCGCGAAAAGGTGTTTGACGTTATCGTCAAAGCGCATAGGGAGCGTATAGAAAGCGGCGAGGATCAATTCCAGATCGGCATCTTCTGGCCGCCGACCTGGGAGCATACCAATCTGGAGCAATACCAGGCGATCAGAGACGCGCACGTAGACGTGGTGCAGAACGTATTGGGCTCCGGCCTCGATACCGAAGAGAAAAATATGAAGATTCTGGAACTCGCCGAAAAAACGGATCTGAAGGTTAATGTAGCGGATCCCAGAATTCGGGGAACGGATGCGGATATCGCGCAGGTCGTGGCCACGTACAAGGATTATTGGGGTGCGGGCGGTTATTACATTCGGGATGAACCCGGCATGGGAGAGCTGGCTCGCGAGGCGCATATATACCGCGAAGTGCTCAAGCATGACGATCAAAAAAATCCTTATGTGAATCTGCTGCCCAATATTTATGGCGGAACGTACGAAAAGGATTATGTACGCGCCTGGATGGAAGCCGTCGGTAAAGACGACGCGGGTCAATCGAATTTGCGTTATCTCATGTACGATCATTATCCGTTCCGTACCAATTCCTTCGACAACAGCTATTACGATACGATGAACCTCTATCGTCAGGTGGGATTGGATTATGGGGTCAAAACGGGAGCATACCTGCAGTCGATTGGATTCGGCAGCAGCGCGCAAAGCTTGAACAATCGCAGGCCAAATAGCCGCGAGCTGGCGTTTAGCGCATACTCCTATCTGGCGTATGGCTTCAAATACGTCACATGGTTCACGTATTGGACGCCAAGCGAGCGTTCCGAGTTTTTTACAAATGCTATTATCGATCCTGCCGGCAACAAAACGGATCTGTACGATCCCTTCCAACGAATCAACGGCCAAATGAGCCAATTGGGCAAAACGTTGATCAAGCTGGACGCCCATGAGGTGTATCATTCCGGCGCGACGATGCCTACGGGCAGCACGAAGTCCGTACCGTCCGATTTCCTGTTGCGTCCCGTACAATCGAACGACGAATTGATCGTATCCTATATGAAGCACAAGGAAACGGGACAATCGTACGTGATGGTGGTCAACAAAGCGTTTGGCAGCACGCAGAGCCAGACGTTTACCCTGCAGGCGGATGATCGCGTGTTGTCCGTTCAGGAAATATCGCGAGAAACGGGCACGTTGGCGGCGACCAACTTTGATGCTGCCACAGGGCGCATGACAACGACTCTGCCTCCGGGCGAAGGTAGACTGTTCGCCCTGCAAGGCGATTTCCCGAGCTATACGGGACCGCAGACGCCAACCGTTTTACCGGCGCCCGCAGAGCCTCAGCATCCCGATCTCAATTTGGCGCTGAACAAAAGCGTCGACGTTTCCAGCGATATCGGCAATTGGGGCTGGGCCAAAAACTATGCAGTAGACGGCGTTCGCGGTGTAAATGACGGCAGCAACGGATGGAGCAGCTACCCGTCCAAGACCGTCCCGACTTCGCCGGCTTGGTTCAAAGTGGATCTGGGAGCGGCTTATCCCGTTAAACGTATTGTGCTCTGGCCAAGAAATGACGGAGCCTCCGCCGGCTTCGGCATTCCGGAGCAGATCGAAGTCAAAACGTCGATGGACGGCGTGGTCTGGAATAGCGCATTGATACGCAGCGGGATCGCTCGTCCAACGGTTGACCAAACGGTGGAGCTGGTGTTGCCTGTTGCCGAATTGGCGAAATACGTTCGGGTAGAAACAAGCTCGATGAGACCGGACAACAATGCAGAATATGCGTTCCAGTTTTCGGAGCTTGAGATTTACCAGGGGGAAGCGGCCTCGCTGCTGGAAGTCCGCGCAGATGCGGAAAACCTGCTGGTCGGTCAGACGACGCAAATCCAGGCAGGACTATGGCAGGAAGATGGGTCCTTGCTGCCCGTGCCGCAGCCTGACTTAACGACTAGCGATGATCAAGTTATTGAAATCGAAGGGACGACCGTGACAGCCTTGGCGCCGGGAACGGCTACGATCCATGTATCGTCAGGCGCCGAGTCCAAGGACATTGTGATTGAAGTGCGCGCCTTGCCCGAACCATGGGTATACGACTTTGCAGGGGCGGCGAGCGGAGAGATCATTCCCGATCAGCAAGGGCTGACGGCAGGCGTTGCCGCGAAAGGGATTGCTGCAGGAAGCAACGATTATGCTTTCGTTTATCAGCCAGTTAGCGGACATCAGCAGCAACTGTCCGTTGATATAACCGAGCACGCGATTCCAGCAAACGGACAGAGCGGCCGGGCGGGCTTGCTGATTCGCGCGGCGGGAGACACAGATACGGCCGCCCATGTCTCGCTCGCGATATCGCCTGAGGGCAGAATGGAATTGCAAGCGCGCGATCTGAACGGGCAAATGCTCAGCGCAGTGCAGGGCAATTATGCGCCTTTGCCGGTCTCGCTGAAATTGGTGCAGAACGGAGAGACGTTTACCGGATTTTACGGCCATAGCGGGCAGTGGTATCCGATAGCCGGCAAGGAGCAGCAATCCCGCATTGTTTTGTCGGGCGTCAGTCCGGCAGGCTGGGAAGCGGGTCTGGTCTCTTATTCCGGCGTCGCGAACCGCCGCAATCATGTGGCGTTTGCCGACCTCCAGCTTATTGCCAATAATCAAGCGCATGCGGCTGCAGCAGCTTTGGAAGTCGATGGCTTGTCCGCCATTGTCGCCAATATTACGCTGCCTACAGCAGGGCCGTTAGGCAGTACGGTGTCCTGGTCGAGCGGCAATGAGGAATATTTGCTGGGCAGCGGCGAGGTATTGAAAAGGCCTTCCGCGGGAACCGGCAACGTCCTAATTCCGCTGGTAGCGACCGTGCAAGTCGGCCAGGATGCCGCCGAGAGGACGTTTACGGCGGTATTGATGGCGGACCGGCCGGAATCGGCCGAAAGGAAAAACCTGGCTAGATCCAAGACGGTAACGGTATCGAGCGAATATGCGCAGGACGGCTGGGGCAAAGAAAAAGCCGTGGACGGGCTGACGATTGGCCAAGCGGGCGCGTTGGGATTTACGACGCTTCCAACCCCGAATGCTGCCGGAACGGGTTCCATCATGGTCGATCTGGGCTCGTTGTTTACCGTCGACCAAGTGGTGTTGTGGCCGCGCAACGATTCGGGTCTGAACAAGGGAGTTGGTTTTCCGGTCGACTTTGCTATCAGCGTATCCACGGATAAAGCGAACTGGACAACGGTTCATGACAAACAAAGCTTTACCAATCCCGCCAGCGGATCGGCGCAAAAGTTCGATGTAGGTCCGTTGCAGGATATTCGTTATGTGAGGGTCGAAGGAAACAAGCTGCATCAGGACAATAATGGAAGCTATGCGATGCAGCTTGCCGAGATCGAAGTATTCGGGCATACGCCGGCGAGTCAGGACAACGATTACGATCCCGTGTTCCGTTACCTGAATTATCGCGAGGACTTTGAAATGTCGGAGCTCGGAGATAAATGGACCGTAGAAGATGCTGCCGACAGCTCGATCGTGGACGACGATTTTCGTTTGAAGAACGGAATGGCCTACTATTCGGGCCGTACGTTCGATGATTTTAAATATACGACCGAAGTGACGATCGATAGCGGCAGCGATACAAGCTTGATTTTCCGCGCGCAAGATGCCAACAACTTCTATCAGACGAATGTGAGCACGGACGGCTGGAACAATGGCCAGATCCGATTATACAAAAACGTCAACGGCAACTACACTCCGATTGGCGAGCCCGTAGCCTTTACGGCGCAAGTCGGCGTCAAGATGAATATGACGTTGGTGGCGGAAGGGGATCAGCTGCGGTTCTCGGTCGACGATGGCGATGGGCCATTAACGATTACGGCAAAAGACGCGACGTTCTCCAGCGGCTATGTCGGCATCAAAGCCTTTAACTCCGACATTAAGGCGGAATACGTGAAAGTGTACGAGAAGGAGGCCTTGCCGGATCGAGACAAAGAAAATATTCAGATCGGCGTGTTCTGGCCGCCAACCAAAGATTTTGTCAATGAAGAGCAATACGATTACTTGCAGCAAGCGCATGTGGATTTGATCCTTAATGTCAATTCGGGCGACTTGCTGGATATCGAAACGAACAAGGAAATGCTTCGTCTTGCCGCGGCAAGAGATATGAGGGTGCAGGTATCCGACACTCGCTTCGCGCCATCGACTGCCGGATTTACGGATAAGCTCGTACAGGAAATTGTACGAGACTATGACGGCAGGCCGGGCTTGTACGGCTATTATGTCAAAGATGAGCCAACGGATGCGGAAATGACGGATTTTGCGGCCGTCTATCAGAAATTCCTGAAATACGATCCCGATGCCGTACCATATGTGAGCTTGGCCGGCGGGGCTAATGCAAACCACTGGGTAAGCACGGTTGGCGCGGATCAGCTTAAGTATTTAAATTATGCGGATTATCCTTTTTATGGGCCTTCCGGTTACAGAGCGGTATATTTCCCCGTGCTGGACAATTTCCGTAAGGTAGGCGAGGCAAACGACGTGCCGGTATCCCGGTTCCTGCAATCGATCGGGTGGAACGTCGGACAGCCGAACGAATATCGCAAGCCGACCGAAAACGACATGCGTCTGGATGCTTTCGCGACGCTAGCTTACGACTACAAGGCGATGCATTGGTTTACCTGGTGGACGCCTACGGGCCGTAGCGAAAGCTTTTTCGAAGCCATCATCGATGCGGAGGGCAAAAAAACGGAGGCTTACGGCTGGATCCAAAAGATTAATGCCGAAGTGAAGGCTATCGGCCGGACGCTGATCAATCTGAAGGCCAAAGAAATTTATCACAATGGCACCATTCCGGCAAATGCCAGCAGGGTTCCGGCGGACTTTATCTGGAAGCCGACCAAGTCGACGGATGATGTGCTGCTCACATTGTTTGCTGATGAGCGAAACGGCAGATCGTATATGATGGTCGTCAACAAGTCGCTAACGAATAGCGGCAGCTTTACCTTTGATATTAATGCGGATGTTTCGAACGTGCTGGAGGTATCCAAACAAAGCGGTCTGGAGGTAGCCGCCAATTATGATGCCGCAGCCGGACAATTGACGACTGAACTGGAGCCGGGTGAAGGAAGATTGTTTGCATTCCCGGCCGATTTCAAGATGTACTCGCCGTTTTTCGTCGAGCTGGAGGAAGCGGGAGCGAACGGTGAGCTTATCCGGGCAAGCTGGAAATCACCGGAAGACCCTGCCGGCAACGGCGTAGATTCCTACCGCGTCATCATTGCGCAGGACAAGGAGCTTCAGCATGTAGTGCACGAAGAAGTCATTACAGGCATGGATTATGTATTGCCAAAAGAGACATTTAAACATTACCACGTGCAAGTGCTGGCGCAATTGCCGAACGGACGGGAGCTGGCCAGCCAAAGCGGCATTTTGCCGGCCGTGGCGCGCGAGTCCAAAAACCGCGTCTATACGGAAGATTTTGCGGACGGCACGACAACAGGCTGGAGCAATCCGGAAGGCGCGATGAGCGTGGAAAATGGCGAGCTTAAGCTGGCTGCCCCATCCGGCAACGGCATCGCGTATTACAACGAAACTCTGACGGATTTTATCTATGAAAGTACCGCAACGATCAAAAGCGGTTCGGACACCAGCATGTTGTTCCGATTGCAAGATACAAACAATTTCTATCAAACGAATATTAGTACGCATCATACTGCGGCTAAGATCAGCCTGTACAAAAAAGTAAACGGAAATTTCGTGAGGATAGGTACTGAGCTGCCTTATCAAGTGACGATGAATCAACCTGTCAAACAAACCTTGATCGTCAAGGGCAACCAAATTACGTTTTCCCTTGATGACGGCAAACAAGTACGAACGGTTACGGCTACGGACAATACGTTCAGCCAGGGCCGCGTCGGCGTAAGGGTGTTCCACTCAACCGCCGCATTCGATAACATTACGATCGATGTCATGCCGAAGGGTGAAGCGGAAGCGCAATTGGCCGCTAATGCCTTGGTACTCACGGCGATTAATGCCGTGGAGAATGATCTGATTTTGCCGACAACGGGATTGCATGACTCCGAGATCGGTTGGGCGAGCTCTAACCCGGCTATTGTCGGACATGACGGTACGCTGATTGCCAGACCGAGCAAGGAAACCGGCGATGTTACGGTTGTGTTGACCGCGACGGTGACCAAGGAAGAGGGTAGCACGAGCAAGTCCTTTGCCGTTACGGTCAAAGCGCAAACGTCAAGCGGAGGTCCAGGCGACGGTTCGGGCCATGTATGGATTAATCCCGATATCGCGTTTGTGAAACAAGCCAAGGATGCATTGGACTTGGGTAGTACGTCATCCGTTATATCGGATCTGAAGTTGCCGACAGCCGGTCTCAACGGAACGACAATTGCCTGGAAGAGCTCCAATACCCACTATATTGGAGATAACGGACGGTTGGTTGCGAGGCCTGCAGCCGGCGAGGCGGACGTGACGGTCAGCATGACCGCAACGATCAGTAAAGGCATCGTCAAGGAGACCAAAACGTTTACCATCATCGTCAAAGCGGAAGAACCATTGCCAAGCGAAGAGGGGGAAGAGGAGCAGCCGCCACTCCCGTCCAACTTGTCGGATATTGCGGGACACTGGGCAGAGGATTTGGTAAAGAAAGCTGTCGCGAAAGGGATCGTGTTGGGCTTCGAGGATGACACGTTCAGACCCAATGCCATTGTCACGCGCGCAGAATTGGCGGTTATGTTAAGCAGAGCGTTGAAATTGAACGTAACAGAGTCAGGCGAAGAAACCCTATTCGCAGACGACGCGAAAATTCCGCAATGGGCTCGCGGATCTATTCGGGCATTAGTGGAATTGGGATTGCTTCAAGGTTATTCCGACGGAAGATTCGGGGCCGAGGACGGAGCCAGTCGCGTTCAGGTCGCGAACTTGATTGTTCGTGCCTTGCAGCTCAAAGTGGATCCGAATGCACAACCGGAATTCGCGGATGCCGATCAGATTCCGCAATGGGGCAGAGCGCATGTGGCTGTCGGCGTGCAGGCCGGATTGTTCCAGGGCAAAGGGAACCATACATTCGATCCTATGGCGCCAACCACAAGAGCGGAAGCCGTCAAATTCATAATGACGATGCTGGAGCATTCCGACAATGACACAGAGGTTGAATAAGTAAAATCAAAGGGATATCCCCTGAGCACGAGCTCGTGACAGGGGGTATCCCTTTTTCACATGCAGCCTATAAAGGTGAAAATCTAACAGACATCAGCGACGCTATTTGTCCGTTTATTGACTTCTAGCGAATCTAACGGACATGAAAAACACTAAATGGTCGTAATGGAGCCAATTGGCGTGCAGATGAGGCATATAATGTCGTATATGAGGCTGTCTATTCACTGTAGATAAGAACGAGTTGCGTGCTGGAATGGGGAAATTTTGTGCTGGAGGGAGCCGCTGAGTGGGATGATCGGAGGGCTGGGGAGTCGGATTCTACTTAGTAACTAATGGCATTTCGACGTCGAATAAACCCAGGTCTTTGAGGAAATAGCTTCCTCAACGTGAGTTTCAAATTAACGACCATGGCAGCCAAGTAACCTTTAAGCTGCAACGCTTTTCGGCTTTTCGTTAAGGGTCTCTCTAAACCACAGTCATTCTTCAATTCTTGGTTCTTTCGTTCAACCAGCATGCGCTGTTTGCGATCTAATTTGCCGCTAATCGTAGCGTTGTAATCCTTGGCAGCCTCGTACACTTCATAATAGTCACTGTGAAATACCCGGCGCTCTGCTTTTCCTGTTGTACATGCCGAGCGTAAGGGGCAACTTTCACAGTCTGTCTTTTCAAAATAGTATTGCCAACCGCTGCTTTGAGGAATATGACGCTTTTTTACGGTATCCTTTTCGTTCGGACAAGTGTAGCAGTCCTTTTCCTTGTCATAGCTAAATCGGGTGAGGTCGTATCCCTTTGAGGGGTTACTTCCCAGGATGACAGGGGCTACTACAGGGATGCCAATAGTGGCAAGCATAGTGCGCTGCAACCCGTGGCCGTAGGCGGTGTCACCTAACATGGCGCGTGGCGAAATTTCGAAAAAGCTTTGTACTTCTTTGGCCATTGCGTACATAGCTTCTCTGTCATGTTCATTCGCAGGTACGGCGTTCACATTCAGCACAACGGAGCTGGTCCCACACAAATTTTGTAGTTTGTAGCCACATGTGACGGTGGATGTATTCTTTCTCCCGACTCGAGCGTGCGGGTCAACAGCGCTCATAAGACGATCCTTTGCTCTTTCATGGCTCGGGATTTTTTCAAACACAATCTCTTGTTCGGTTTGGTTCCGCGCAGAGTCAATCGGGTCGCCATCAGTCGGCGGTACAGGTCGGCTGTTCTGCTCTAAAATGTCCTGCAAAATGCGTTGCAAATGCTGAGAAGTCTCGCGCTCTTTTTCCGTGAGTTCTTTTTGCAACAAAGCAGACACATCCTCGAGTTGAAACCATTGAAGCAAACCATAAGCTTGTGCCACCAACTTGCTGAAAGCGAGCATGTGACCAGCAGTAGATGGTTGTACGGAGGTGCGAGCGTAGAGTCCATCGGTCTCAACCGAAGCGAGTGCGAGTTGGTATATCGCACGATGGCTACGTTTTAAATGTTGAAGGACCCGGATCATAGCATGTTGAATCAAGCGATAGGTGCGCGGCTTCGAGAGTGCGGGATTTGAGGCAAACGAGTCGATGATCCATTTCTCCGAGTGATCGCCCCAAAGGCCATGGCTGTACATTTGGGCAAGAATGTAGAAGTGGCAGGCTTTAAACATGGCGGTTCCCATACGTGAGCGGTCCAAGCCAATCGTACTGTGATCAAACCCAAAGAAGTCGACGGGCAAGCCTAAGAAACGCTTGATGAACAAGTCGCTAATTATGCGCTCTTCCACCTGGCGGTCGGAAAGACCGTAGTATATCTGAATAAGATGGACTTTAAGCTTCAGTGAAGGCGCATACGGGTGCTGTCCGCGCCCCGAGTAGAGCACGGAGCACAGTGAATCTGCAAAAGAAAAGTCTATCTTCTTCTCTAAGTGACTCCAAAAAGGATGCTCAGGAAGCTTGGAGTATACCATCATATCTGCAAAAGACATTTGATCGAACTCTTTGTAACGCACACGTCTATTCAACACAGCACAAACCCCCGGCCCAAGTATATCTTCCATTATACCTGGGTTCAGGGGAGATGGACTATGGAAGATCAGTTATTCACAATGAATCGACAGCCTCTATATGTCCCTTAGATATTAGAAATTTCACAAAATTGAAGATTAGCGTCATTTGTGTCCGTTGTGCGCCTAGCCAAGCTGGGCATAACTAGCTGATGAAAGTTCAGCCGGGGTAAAGGCCAAGCTGCCCCGTAGCTAGTAGGCAGGTCATGGAGAAATTCATGGGTTGAAGCCCTACGAAAAGCATGAAAAAAAAATCATGCGAAGCAAGCCCTCAGGCCGTAACATCCGAGTGAATCCTGCCGCATCGTCAAAAGGAACCCGCAAGGGACAAGAGGGAGCCGAGCCTTGAGCGGACGGGCGAAGGCCATGGAACGTGCACAGAACTTGGAGCAGCACGGAAGAACCCTCCGGTGTATGGGGATCGGCATGTGGAGACAGTTATGTTCGGAACTAGGGAGACCCTCCCCCACACGGCAGCAAGGGGCCGTAACGAGCAAACCTATAAGCCTTGAAAGGTGAAGTGGCTAGCGGTGGGAAGGGAGTCGGAGGGGGCCGTAGTACCGAGGAAGCAAGGACAACATAACCTTGTGGAGGGAAGGGCGTCGAAAGACAATACCCCACTTCGTTCATGGGAACCAAGGAGGTAAGAGTGAGTGAATGCCGCAAAGGCTAACAACGCCAAAGAAAAAGCTCGAGAACTTCAAAGAACCCTCTACCTTGCAGCTAAGGAAAAGCCAGGACGGCGGTTCCATGCTCTGTATGACAAGATCAGTCGCGAGGACATCATGACCTATGCGTGGATGCGAGTAAAGGCCAATAAAGGGAGTGCCGGGGTCGACAAAATCACGATCCAGTCGATCAACGAAGACTATGGCGAGAAGCGGTTTATCGCGGAGACATGCGGTCAACTGAGAAACGGTACCTATCGACCAACGCCGGTACGCCGAGTAGATATTCCAAAAGATGATGGAAAGACAAGACCACTCGGCATTCCGACGGTGAGAGACCGACTGGTACAGATGGCGACAAAGCTCGTACTGGAAGGCATCTTCGAGGCCGACTTCAAAGACTTCTCCTATGGGTTTCGTCCGAAACGCAGCGCGCACGATGCGCTGCAAAAGATCCTGACAACGGCGAACGAGGGGAGAGTATATTGGGTCGTGGATGTCGACATTCGGGGCTACTTTGACAACATCTCACATGAGAAGCTGATGGCACTCGTCGAACAACGAGTCAACGACCGGAAAGTACTGAAACTTCTCCGCGGATGGCTGACGGCAGGCGTGATGAAAGAAGGCGAGTTCTATGCTTCGGACATCGGAAGCCCGCAAGGAGGCGTCATTTCTCCGCTATTGGCTAACATTTACTTGAACTACCTGGACACGATCTGGGAGAGGAACTACACGCAGCTCGGAACGCTGGTCCGTTACGCTGACGATCTGGTCATCCTATGTCATCGAAAAGCAGAAGCGCTGGAAGCGATACAGGTATTGAAAGCTGTATTCGCAAAACTGGAGCTGAGCATGAATACGGAGAAAAGCAAGCTGGTGAATGTGTGGGAGGACGATCAAGGCTTCGACTTTCTCGGCCATCATTTTCGTCGACTGCCGGTCATGCGCAAAGGGGGAAAAGTGGCACGAATTCTCCGGTGCTTCCCGTCGCAGAAAGCGATGAAGAAGATGAAGACGAAAGTAAAGGCATGCACGTCGTCGCGAACGCTACTGAAGCAAATGACCAGCGAGATCATCGCAGTACTCAACCCGAAAATAGTGGGGTGGAGAAACTATTATGCCAAAGCGGACAAAGGCCTAGCCAATGGCTTTTTGGCCAAGATCGACTGGTATATCCGTAAGAGGCTGATGATCTTCTGCCGGAAGAAGTTTAAAAGGTGGAGGCTGCGTCAATCCGGATTCTTCAAGATGCTAAAGGAAGCAGGGTTACAATCCGTCACAACCTGGAAGAGTACGTACTGCGCAAGGTGAAGAACGTCGGAAAGCCGTATGCGGGAAAACCGCACGTACGGTTTGATGAGGAGGGGCTGGTAGTCCCAGCCCTTTACTCTACAGGGGATAAGTTTCCGAGCGTGCCTTGGATCCAAATTTACTTCATTGAACTCAATCGGGCGGGCAAGAAAGAAGTTCGATTATAAATCAGCTATAATGAACAAGAAGTAGATGTTTCTTTTTGGAATGAGGGAGATCATGCGAACGATATTGGTGGCAGATGATGACCTGCACATACTTGAGCTCGTGCGGCTGCATTTAGTCTCGTGGCGCTATCAGGTTCGGACTGCGATTTCGGGAGATGCGGCCTTGGCGCTGATGGATGATAAAGTGGATTTGGCTATCGTAGATGTGATGATGCCGGGACTGGACGGCCTGGCTCTAACCGACAAGCTGAAAAAAGAATGGGACTTGCCGGTACTTATGCTGACGGCCAGGGGCGAGCTGGAGGATAAACGCGAAGGGTATATGGCTGGAGTCGACGATTATTTGGTGAAACCCTTTGAGCCCGAAGAACTTCTCTTTCGCATACAGGCTATATTAAGGAGATACGACAAGCCGACGGATACGACGATTGCATTAGGGGATTTGGAGATACGCCGGCAGACGCTCCAGGTCGTTCAAGGACAAAAAAAGCTGCTGCTTCCTCTCAAGGAGTTCGAGCTGCTGGCCATTCTCGCATCGAGGCCTGGACAAGTGTTCGAACGGGAATATTTGATGGAGCAGGTGTGGGGACTGGAATACGAAAGCGATCATACGCTCAATACCCATATGAACAGGGTTCGGGAACGGCTCGCCTCGCTGGGCTCATGCGTACGCATCCATACGGTTCGCGGCGTTGGATATCGAATAGAGGTATCGCCATGAAAGTGCAATCGTCTCTATATGTAAAATATCTCATTGTTGCGCTGTGTATCATGCTTCTCAGCACCGTGCTGGCTTTTCTCGCTACGAATATGTATTATCATCAAGTGCTTAAGGAGCAGAACGACGCCAAAAATACGATGATCGCGAGTCGTATGGCAGCGTACATATCCGAGCATGCGGAGCTTGATTTGCAGGAACACTTCGCGATGCTTGGCGAAATCGGGTACCAGTTTTATGTGGTGAACGAAAATGGAGCTTCCGGATACTATGGCGGAGAATACCGGCTTAAGGAGCTCGACAACTCGATTATTGAAGATGTCATTGCCGGGGACATCTACCATGGTATGCGCGACTTTCCGAAACAGCTGTTTGTGACCGGTTTTTTCGCCAATGACATTCGGAATTCGATCGGCGTTCCATTCGTGCACGAAGGGCAGCGCTATGCGATGTTCGTTCGTCCGGATATTCGGATGCTGTTCAGCGAGGTTCATTCCATCATGGGCGGGATGGCGCTACTGATGCTTGTTATTAGTTTGCTGGCCATCATCGTCTCGGCTTGGTACCTGGTTCATCCGATCAAAGCGCTGACGGCGGCCACGAAACAAATAGCCGCGGAAAATTTCGAGATCAGCTTGCAGGTTAACCGTTCGGACGAGCTTGGCACGCTGGCAGCCAGCTTTAACCGGATGGCCAAGCAGCTCCTTGCCAACGAAGAGGAACGGAAAAGCTTTATTCGCAACGTGTCGCATGATTTCCAGTCCCCGCTGCTCAATATTGGCGGGTATGCCGCCCTCTTGAAGCAAGCGGAGCTTGACCAAGAGCCACGTCTGCAATATGCGTCGGTGATCGAAAGCGAGGCCATGCGGCTATCGAATTTAACGAAGCAGTTATTGGTGTTGACCTCTCTGGATCAGCGAAACAAGGCCGTTGCCATGCAAACCTATCCCTTGCATGAGCAAATCGAAAGGACCGTTATGAAATATCGCTGGCTTCTCGAAAAAGAAGGGATCTCGATCAGCCTGGACGCAGCTCCTCTACTCCTGACAGGCAATGAGGCCTTGTTGGACAATGTATGGGAGAACCTGCTGACGAATGCGATCAAATACAATAAACCCGGGGGAGAGATTCGGATCCGAACAGAAACGGAGAAGGATCATGTGAGCGTGATCTTCGAGGATACCGGCATTGGAATAGCCGAGGATGATTTGCTGCATGTATTTGAGCGGTTTTACCGTGCGGATGCCTCTCGGTCGACGAAGGGGACGGGTCTCGGTCTGGCCATCGTCAAGGAAACGATCGCCCTGCATCAAGGCGACATCCGAATCTCGAGTGAAACGGGCGAAGGCACAAACATCACGGTAACGTTGCCCATTCGTTCGTGTTCCAAAAGCAGTTTAGATACAGTTTAGAATCAGCTTATATACTACCTCTGTACAAATAAAAGTATGGAGGTTTTTTTATGGAGAAAATATGGAGCTTGCGTCTTATACGTTTGGCAGCCGTTTTTGGTCTGGTCGGCGCGATCCTTGGGGCCGATATGGCGGGGAGCGGAAATTATCAGCTGCGCGCCGTTCATGCGCACATACTTGTAGTAGGCTGGCTGTCGGTGTTCGTCTGGGGGTTGTTCTATCAGGTTTTCAAGGTGAAAGCGAAGAAGCTCGTATCCCTGCATGGGTGGCTGTCCGTCATCGGATCGATCGGCTTGTCGGTCGGCATGCTTTTCTACAACGTCAACCCTTTTAATATGAACGAAACGATCACGCTTATTACGTTTATTGTCGGCGGTACAGTGTTATTGTTTAGTTTTATTCTGTTCATAGCGGTCACCTTCTCGATACAGAAGGAGGACTAAAACATGCGTTGGTGGAGTGCGAACCGGGTATGGCTGTTGATCGTAATGGCTTGGCTGCTGCTAGCCGGTCTATTGTCTGTCGTGGCGGATTCCTCCAAGGAGCAAACCTCTCCGATTACGAACCATGGATTGCCGGAGCTTAGACAATCCGTTCAGGCCCAGAAGCTGGTCGATCGGTATTTTCCGTCGGATGAGGGTATCCCCTTGTTTGTTGTATTGTCCAGGGACACAGCATTTACGGAACAAGAGATGATGGATTATTCGGTCTTCGTAGAAAAAGTTCTGGAATCGCGGGAATTCAAGGCCATACAAGTTGCCGAGTTGCCGGCAAGCGCGCGTCAATCGTTCGTAGCGGAGGACGCCAAAACGTTTTTTGTGCCCGGCTTTTTGACAGCCGAACTGGAAAACGACGCAGTGATGGAGCTTCTTGATGTCATGAAAGAGGAGACGTTGGCGGGGCTTCCCTCCGATGTGCAGCTCGATTACACGGGTCCGGCCGGAATCATGGCGGATACCACCAGGGTTTTCTCAAGCGCGGATGTCGTACTGATCTTATCGACCGTTGCGATTATTTTTTTGATCCTCATCGTTATCTATCGTTCCTTATTGCTCGCCATTCTTCCGCTGATCGGAGCAGGCATCGCGTATGCCATCGTTGATCGTCTGCTTGGCTTGGCGGGACAGTTAGACCTATTTGTAATCGAGAAACAAGCCTTGTCCATTATGATGGTTTTGTTGTTCGCGGTTATTACGGATTATTCGTTGTTATTATTCTCGCGGTTCAAAGAAAATCTGCTGGAAGGTTTTTCTGTCCAGGATGCGATGAAGCTGGCTGTCAGAAACGTGACGGAGCCGATATTGTTCAGCGGCGGCACCGTGCTTATGAGCATGTTGACGTTATTTTTGGCGAGCTTCGAATCGTATCGTAATTTCGCTCCCGTCTTTGCCGTGGCGGTTGCGGTGATGATTGCTGCGGGGCTGACCTTAATGCCGGCTTTGTTTGCGCTGGCAGGTACCAAGGCCTTCTGGCCTTTCCGAATCGACAAGCGTCGCGTGAAACCGGTGGAGCAAACCTATTGGGGCCGATTTAGCCTCTTCGTAACATCCAATCCGAAGAAATCGCTCGCGGCGGTTATGCTCGTGCTCGCGATCGGCATCGCTATGATATCGCCCATCAAATATACGTTTAATCTGCTGGACTCGTTCCCGCAAGAGATGTCTTCCGTCAAAGGCTATCAAAAATTGAGCGATGCGTTTTCGGCTGGCGATGTGTCGCCCAGCACGATCATCGTGGAGAGCTCCGAGAACCTTTCGGCGGAGCAGATTCGCCGGCTGGCGGAAGTTTTGAAAGATAGGGAAGGCGTTGCTTCCGTTCATACCGCGCAGCTATCGGATCAATCGGAAAAGGTGGCCAAGCTTACCCTTGTGCCTGTTCATAATCCATTTACCGATAAAGCGTTTTTGACGACCGATACCATTCTGGCCGATCAAAGTTCGCTGCTTCAGGATAGCGGCATCGAGGACGCGAAGTTATGGATTGCAGGAGACACGGCTGTCAACTCGGATATAAAAGCGGTTAACGCATTCGACGAACAAATCGTTATGATCATAGTCGCTTTGCTTATTCTGTTTATGCTGCTGCTGCAAACACGATCCTGGATCATGCCGATCTATATGCTGGTTACCATTCTTTTATCCTATAGCGCGGCGCTGGGAATAACCGTTTTCGTATTCCAGAATATGCTCGGATACGAGGGGCTAAGCTACCGCATTCCGTTATATACGTTTTTATTTATCGTGGCGCTCGGCGTCGATTATTCGATCATGCTGGTCGCGCGGATCCGCGAGGAGCAGAAGACGCGTTCCTATACAGAAGCGGTAAGAATGGGACTCGCGAAAACCGGCGGCGTTATTTCCTCAGCTGGATTTATTTTGGCGGCAACGTTTGCCGTATTAATGACGCAGCCGGTCGTGGAATTGCGGGCCTTCGGATTTGCTGTAGCAATAGGCGTATTGCTTGATACCTTTCTTGTTCGGCCAATCGCCTTGCCGGCGTTGATGATGTTAATACGTCAACGGGAAAAGCGCCTTTAGATAAATAGGGTTTGCTACACTCAAGAGATGATTCCTGATACGAAACAGGGGTCATCTTTTTTTCGTCTCCCGACAATTCCGTCAGCGCAGATCAAAAAAGTATAATAAAAAGTAAAATGATTACAACATTTAAAGGGGAAGCGGACTTGTTACAATGAGATCAGGGGCCGGTATGCCCATTTCGTCGCGGAACTGCTTCATTAATCGCCCGGAGGCAGCTATTTTACAATAAGGGAAGTGAATAGTTATGAGCATTCGGCGCAATCTGCTCTCGATCGGATTGTACCCTAAAATCGTTATGATTTTTATGGCGGCCATCATCCCGATTCTGTTCATCGGCTCGCTCATCGTCATCAAAGGGGAAGCGGCGATCCGCCGGGAAATAACCAATTCGTTGTCATCCAGAGTTCACTTCTATGTAAACGAACTGAATTCGGCGCTGGAGCATATCATCAGCCTGAAGCGGGAATATGTGTTCGACCCGGATATTCAGAGATTCAGCACGATGTCTCCGATCATGACCGATTACGAACGGCGGTTGGAAGTGCTCTTGATGCAGAAAAAGATGAAGACGCTGAAGTCGTCCAGCCCCTACATTCACGATGTGGGATTATTTATGGTTTCCGAGCACAAAATTATTTATCCGAATCGAATAACGTATAGCATTGATGAAGAAAAGACATCGGTCCATGAACTTCTGAACCGCAGCTCGTTGCCGCTTTTCGTTTGGCAAAACCAATTGATGTTGGCGGAACGTTTCCCTACCGGGACTTACGAAAATAGTTTGCCTGCTTATTGGATCGAGATTTCGCTGAATCGGGGGAAAATTCAGTCCATACTATCGCAAATGCTGACGGAAAGCGGCGGAAACGCCATATTATCCGATTTGGAAGGAAATTGGCTTATTTCCGGGGATGACAGCAATGATCCGCTTCAACGTCAGATGGCCCAGCTTAATCAATCGTATGCCGAGGTATCCGGACAGCAGATAATGACTGCTGCTGACAATCGCCAATATATGGCGGCATATGAACGATTGCCGGAGCTTGGTATCGCTTTGACGCTTTATATGCCCGAGGAAGTGGTTCTGAAACCGTTGGCGGGTTACCAAATGTGGTTTCGCATTCTCATTGCGACGGCCATCGTCATTATTCTGCTTTATGCCTATTGGATCTATCTATTTTTGCAACGGCCGCTGCAAAGACTTGTCAGGGCATTTCGCAAAGTGAGCGAAGGATCGTTTGATGTGCAGCTGCAATCAAAAAGCCGGGATGAGATCGATTATTTCTACGAGCAGTTCAATCAAATGGTGGGTACGATTCAATCGCTTATCCATGATGTATACGAGCAGGATATCCGTTCGCAGAGAGCCGAGCTAAAACATCTTCAGGCTCAAATCAATCCCCACTTTTTGTATAACGCTTATTATCGGCTGCACCGGATGGCTCAAGACGAGGATACGGTTAATATCAAGCCGTATACTCGACTGCTCGGCGATTATTTGAAGTACATTACGCGCAATGCCCAAGAAGAGGCGATTCTCCGGATGGAAGTCGACCATGCCAGAACATACGCCGATATTTTGAAGATGCGGTTCGGCGACAAACTTACGATCCACTGGGAGGAGCTGCCTGCCGAATGGGAAAACCGCCTCGTTCCAAGACTCATTGTGCAACCCATTGTCGAGAACGCGTTTATTCATGGAGTGGAAGAATTGGATGAAGGCGGAATACTGAAGTTTTCCGTAATGGCGTCCGCGCACATGATCTCGCTTATCATCGAGGATAACGGCGATCGGTTGACCGATGAACGACTGGAAGAGTTAAATCGGCCAGGGAATTCGTTGTCGGACGATATCGAGACGACCGGTATGCTCAACGTGCACAGACGCCTTATCCTGAAGTTCGGGCCGTCATACGGTTTGCGCATTTCCCGCAGCGAGCTTGGGGGTATGCGCGTAGAAATCAATCTGCCTGACGCAGAGGAGGAAGAACATGAATCGATTGCTGATCGTCGATAATGAGGATTATGTGGTAAACGGTTTAATCGAGGTGATCTCTCAGCTGTCCCATCTCGAATTGGAGGTCATTGGCGCCTATTCGGCGAGAGAAGCGCTGGATTGGCTTAAGAGGACCAAAATCGATATCGTCGTATCCGACATTCGAATGCCCGGCATGGACGGGATTACGCTTCAACAGGAAATCATGAGGTACTGGCCGAAATGCAAAGTGATTTTTTTATCCGGCTTCAACGACTTCGATTACGTTCAGAACGCGATTAGAGGAGGGGCGCTGGACTACGTATTAAAGACGGACGGCGACGAACGTCTGATCGAAGCGGTAGAGAAGGCTGTCGCCAAGCTTCGGGACGAAATCGAAATCGAATCCTTGATCGTCAAATCGAAAAATCAAATGAGAATGGCGTTTGAAACGCTGCAGCAGGACTTTATTCGCCAGCTACTACAAGGGGAGCGCCTGGAGGAGCGGGAGCTCTCCAAACAGTTCGCCGACTTGCACATTCCGCTGCAACCTTCGATGCCCGTGCTTGCGATAATCGGACGCGTGGACGAATGGATGGAAAATGTGTCCCATTATGACCGTTATTTGCTCCTGTATTCCATTCGAAACATTGCAGGAGAATATCTGGACACAATGGTCACGCAAATATCGCTCCCGATCGACAGGTTCAATATCGTATGGATGATTCAGCCCAAAAGTCTTCAACCCAGCAGCTCGGTCCGGGTGCAGGAAGATACGTGGAGCATGATCATCCGGTTCGTGCAAGGAACGTTCGAAATGATTCAGGCGGCATGCAAGGATCTGATCAAGCTCGACCTGTCGGTATTGATTGCCGATACGCCTGTAGGCTGGTCCGAGGTTAGCGGCAAATTCGCTTTGCTCCGAGGCAACCTGGCGCGGGGGCTCGGTTCGGGAAGAAAAGTGCTGATGATCGATCAACAGTTTGCAGGCAACGGCATAACAGAGAATCCCTTGCCCATGGATGCTGCTTCTTTTATCGGCAATCTCGCCTCGATGCTCGAAAACAATCGTCGGGAGTTGTTTTTCAATCTGTTGGACGAGCTGCTGTTGCAACGGGATTCTGAGAATCAGGAGAAATATTATTTTATGGCCGCTTCGGTTATTTTGTCTTTTCATACAAAGGAATTAAAGCTTCGCAGCTCTGATGAGCGATGGGACATCGGCCGTCTTATTTTTCCCGACTTGAAGACGGCACCTTACGAAGCCGCCGATTATTTGCGCAAATGCGCGGAATCGATATTCGACTTCAGGGAGCGTTCCCGCGGCGAGAGCGAAAACGAACTGATGATGAAAGTGAAAACGTATATTGCCGATCATCTGACGAATGACCTGTCCCTGACGATTATCGCGGAGACTGTCAGCCACAATTCGTCTTATTTGTCCCGTCTGTTCAAGCAGAACAACGGTGTGGGCATTGCCGAATATATTACGGATTGCCGGATTCGGCTAGCCAAGGAATTGTTGGAGGACCCCGGCAACCGCATCCAGGATATCCCCGCGGCGATAGGCTTTACTTCCGTCCAATACTTCTACCGCGTGTTTAAGAAAGTAACGGGGAAGACGCCGCAGGAGTGGAGAGAAGCGAGCGTTTAGCCGGATCTCGAAAAAGTGCAAACAAAAAGATGCAACGGAAAGTAAAATCATTGGAATAGAGCTGCACTCGCGGGCGTTGTTATAATCGGTTTGCGCAATGAAATCGTTTGTCAAATCCAATCGAGGGGGTAAACAAATGTTCGGTAAAAAAGGATGGATGTCATTGCTGGCCGTAGTGCTCGCGTCGAGCTTGTTAAGCGCTTGCAGCGACAACAATGGCGGCAATGAAGGCAAGAAGCCGGTTGTGACAGGCGGCAATGAAAGTCCGATCGGGGAGCAGGGAGACGGCAATCCGTTCGGCAAGTTCGATCCGCCGATTACGGTTAAGTCCGTGCTTAGCACGGAAGGATGGGCGACATTCCCGGAAGGGGAAACGTGGGACAACGATAATCGCTGGACGAAGCTGTACCGGGAAGCGCTTGGGATCAATCTGAAGTGGGATTGGATGGTGGATTCCACGCAATACGAGAACAAGATGAATGTATCGATCGCTTCGGGCGACATTCCGGATATTATGCGCGTGACCAAGAAACAGCTGACTCAGCTCGTGGAAGCGGATATGGTGGAAGATTTGACGGGAGTGTTCGATCAATATGCCATGCCTTATCTAAAGGAGCAAGTTCAGGAGGCGCTGGCGTCCGCTCAGAAGATGGCGACCTATGACGGCAAGCTGATGGCGATTCCGCATTACGGCGGCGATCCGCGCGATTCGCTGGTCACCTTGTACATCCGCGCCGATTGGCTCAAGAAGCTGAACTTGAAGGAGCCGACAACGATCGATGAGTTGATTCAGGTAGCGGAAGCGTTCGTAAAGCAGGATCCCGACGAGAACGGAAAGGCGGATACGCTTGGTCTCGGCATTTTGAGCGCTACGATGGGCGGAGGCGCGATGGGCGGTTTCCTGAACGGCTATCATGCGTATCCCGACATTTGGATCGAGAACGGAAATGAAGGTTTGATTTACGGCAGTACGACGCCGGAGATGAAGTCGGCGCTCGGCAAACTGCAGCAAATGTACAAGGACGGGTTGATCGATCGGGAATTCGGTACAAAAGATTACAATCGGTTAAAAGAAGATGTCGTATCCGGCAAGCTCGGCATGTTCTACGGCACGATATCGGAATCGGCGCTGATTGCAGCCGACTTGATCAAAAACGATCCCGACGCGTCATGGAAGGCGCTTCCGCTCCCTTCCGTTGACGGCAATCCGGCCAAACCGAACGTAGGCGTAACCGTAGGCGGCTTCTATGTCGTAAAAAAAGGTTTCTCTAATCCGGAAGCGGCCGTAAAGATGATGAACTTGTTCCTTCAAAAGGTGTATGGCGAAGACAAGGAAGGAACCAACAACGACTTGCAAGTCTATGCTTGGGCGGAAAACGCCAAATACGCGATGCATGTGCTGTCGCCCGTTCAAGGCTACATCAAGGACTACAACTATAATTTGGTGCGCGACGCTTTGGCGGCGGGAGATCCCTCCGGATTAAACGAAGCGCTTAAGAAAACGTATGACGTGGTCTCGGGAACCGATGGAAGCGATCCTGATACATGGCAGCAATGGTGGATCCATCAACCGGAAGTGAGCCCGTTCGAGATTCGCGTCAAGTACCAGGAGCAGCCGGACGGAGTCGTCATTGACAAATATTTTGGCGGCGCGACCAAAACGATGGAAGAGAAGATGTCGACACTGCTCACGATGCAGAATGAAACATTCGTCAAAATCATAATGGGCGCGGCTCCGATCGACGAGTTCGACAACTATGTGTCCAATTGGAAAAAGCTTGGCGGGGATCAAATTACGCAAGAAGTCAATGAATGGTACGAGGCGAATCGCTAAGGAAGGCTGATGCCGGAAGCGGGGAACGGACGTATACGCGTTCGATCCCTTGCGGCGGCGGGAGGTGAAGGCAACCGTGTTCAAACAAAAATGGAGACAGGAACGCTCCAACCATATCATGCTGCTTCCGGGAGTGGTGTTTCTCTTCTTGTTCAGCTATGTTCCAATGTTTGGCATTATCATTTCCTTCCAGAAGTATTATCCGACAAAAGGGTTCTTCGACTCCGAATGGGTCGGACTGGAAAACTTTCAGTACATCTTCGACTTGCCCGATTTCAGCCGGGTGCTGTGGAATACCGTTTTTATAGCGACGATGAAAATCATTTTGCATCTAATTGTTCCGATTGTAACGGCTCTGCTGTTAAACGAAATTCGCAGCGCTTTGTTTAAACGTTCGGTGCAGACGCTCATTTATTTGCCCTATTTTCTGTCGTGGGTCATTCTTGCTGGCATCTTAATGGATATTTTATCCTTAAAAGGGATTGTTAATCAAATGATCAAGGCGCTCGGCATGCAGTCCGTCTTTTTCCTCGGCGACAATAACTGGTTCCCGTGGACGTTGATTATATCCGATACGTGGAAGCAGTTCGGGTTCGATACGATCATTTATTTAGCCGCTCTCACGGGCATCAATCCGACGTTGTATGAGGCAGCAGTCATCGACGGAGCGAACCGATGGAAACAGACGCTTCATATTACGCTTCCCGGCATGGCTCCGATCATCGTGCTGATGATGACGTTAAGTCTCGGCAACGTGCTGAACGCCGGCTTCGATCAAGTGTTTAATCTGTACAGCGCTCCGGTGCTTGAGAGCGGGGATATCCTCGATACGATGATCTATCGGATCGGGCTTCAAGACTATCAATTCAGCGTGTCCGCCGCGCTGGGATTATTTAAATCACTCGTTTCCTTTGTTCTAGTGTCCGTATCGTACGGACTGGCGTATCGATTCGCCAACTACAGAATTTTCTGATTGGGGTTGCTGTCGGATGATAACGAGAACGTCCTGGAGCAGAAGAAGCTTCAATCTGGTCAATTACGCTATTTTGATCTTGTTGTCTGCGCTTTGTTTTCTGCCTATCGTGCATGTGTTGGCGCTGTCTCTTAGTTCCAAAATCCAGGTGACGGCAGGCAATGTATTATTCTGGCCGCGCGAGTTTACTTGGGCTTCTTACGAATATGTCGCCTCTCAAGGGCAATTTTTTCGGTCGATGGGCATTACGCTGCAGCGGGTCGTGCTGGGCACCGTTATTAATCTCGCCTTGACGCTGCTGTGCGCATACCCTCTATCGAAGGAACGCGGGGATTTCCGATTGCGATCGGTATACGTCTGGTATTTCGTGATCACGATCCTGTTCGGAGGAGGGCTGATTCCCTGGTATTTAACGATCAAAAATCTTGATTTGCTTAATTCGATCTGGGCGCTCGTGCTTCCTGGCGCCGTACCGGTGTTCAATATCATTTTGCTGCTTAATTTCTTTCGCCGCCTGCCGAAGGAGATGAACGAGTCGGCGCGAATCGACGGCGCGGGCGACTGGCGGATTCTGCTTGGCATTTACATCCCCTTGTCAACGCCTGCGCTAGCGACGATTACGCTGTTTACGGTCGTTGGACATTGGAACTCGTGGTTTGACGGCCTGCTGCTGATGAATAGTCCGGACCGTTATCCGTTGTCCAGCTACTTGCAGACGGTCATTACGATGCCGGACCTGTCCAAGTTCACCGATCCGGAGATGGCGCGGGTATACAATCTAATATCCGATCGGACGACACGCGCCGCGCAGGTATTCGTCGGCATGCTGCCGATTTTGCTCGTGTACCCGTTTTTGCAGCGTTACTTTATCCATGGCATCGTACTTGGCAGCGTTAAGGAATAATCCTTTACTTCTACTGGAGGTTAGATTGGATGAGAACTTGGAAGAAGCTATTGGCCTTCTGCTTGGCTCTGATTCTGCTCCTGTCGGTCAACGCGGGAACCCGTACGACTGCGGTACATGCATTGGACGCGTCTGTGTCTCCTACTTCGAATATGAGAACGGTCGGACAGTTTGCTCCATATACGGTCATTGACGATTTCGAGTCGGACGAATCGCTGGCGAGCTGGCAAACGGGGGACAACGTGTCCGAAGCCAGCCTGGCCGCTCAAGCGTGGAATGTGTTTTTTCCTTACGAGGGCAGCCGATTTCTGGCATTAAAAAGCGAACCGAACTTGCAGAACAATGTTTGGAGAACGGCTAGCCGAACGTTCGACCAACCGCTTGATCTTTCGAATTCGCGCTACCTGATGATGGCTTACAATCATTTTGGCTATTTGCCGAATGATGAACCTTATTACGCTCGCCTTGTCGCATACAGCGGCGACGCTTCGGTAGAGGGCATCGTAAGGGTCTACAACAACAATTGGAATAAGATCGGCATCGATCTTAGCGGATGGGCCGGACGAAGTGCGATCGATAAGCTGGAGGTCGGCTTTCAGCATGACTTCGATCGCGCCGAACATCCCGATGACCCTTTGCCCTATTGGCCGAATACGGAGTTTTATATCGATTACGTACATGCGGCGAACATGCTCGACTGGCAATTTTCGTATGAAGGGGACACCGAAGGATGGTCGTTCAATGATTCGATTGTGTCTCCATCGGTGTCGGACGGCAGGCTGTCGCTGGGCTTGGCGGGAGGGAATTCCGCGATGACGTCGGCTCCGCTCAAGCTGGACCCGGCCGTTTACAACTTAGTGCGGCTCAAGCTCGGCAACGGCGCCGAAATTGCTTCCGGCCGATTGTATTGGACGACGGAGACAGACCCTGAATTTGACGAAGCCAAGTCGCAGGCGCTGGAGTCCGCGGATGCGATTGACGGAGAGAACGTCTACTCGGCCAGGCTTATCGGGCATCCGAGGTGGACGGGGCAAGTGACCGGCCTGCGGCTTCAATTGGCGGGAGTCGGATCAGGGACGAATACGATTGCCATAGACGGCATTGACTTCGCCAAGCAGGATCGCCCGATCTACGATTATATCGGGGAGGTATCGGAGATTCGCGTCGATGCAAACGCCGTGACGGTGACCGGAAGGATCGGTGACGATGCGAATATCGGTAATGGCGTTGGCGTTGGCAATACGTCGACAGCCCAATTGCAGCTTTACGAGCTGGCTCCTTACCAGTACGAGCCGGATATTGATGCTCTGACTCCGATATCGACGAGCGCGGTTCCAAGCGGCAACGATACGTTTTTGCTTCATCTGGATCGGTTCGACGGGTACAGAGATCGCTATTACTCCAAATTTCTGGTCGTTGTTCGAGAGGCGGGAGAAGACGGCCCTGCTCGCTACGTCGACGCTCCGAAGTCCGTGACCGATATTGCGTTTCCGGCGAAACATTCCTTTGCGTACCCGGACGCGCTATCCAAGAAAGGCCTGAATGTGCAGATGACGGACGATGCCGAGGAGCTAGGCGTCAGCCACGCAACGTTGACCGTCGTCGTAAACGGCCTTATGTATAAGGACGATACGGATCCGAACAATGCGATCGCATTCGATTCGGAAGGCACGGCCTACCACTTTCATAAGGACGCCGTCGAAGAGCTGGATCGCGAGATAAAGGCGATGTCCGACAACGGCACAATCGTGAACCTGGTTCTTATCCTGTATGACGCGGACGACCCGGACGGATCGACGAATGTGCTGATTCACCCAGATGCCGCACGCGGCCTGGGGACCGTCTATGCATTCAACACTACGAACGCCGAAGGCGTCCGCTACTACAAGGCCGCCATGGAGTTTCTTGCCGATCGATATACGAGAGAGGATCAGCGATATGGTAGAGCGATGGGCTACATCGTGGGCAACGAGGTCGATTCCGCCTGGATCTGGCAGAACATGGGAGACAAGTCCGTCGATCAATTCATGGAGCATTATGAAAGATCCGTTCGGCTCGCCTATCAGGCCGTCCGCAAACATTCCGACAGCGCAAGGGTCTATATCTCGGTCGATAATGCTTGGAACGAACCCTACATGCCCAATCAGCCGACCCGTTTCTACGGGAGCAAAGATGTCGTCGACAAGATGAACGTTCTATCCAAGTTGGGCGGCGATTACCCTTGGCATCTCGCGCATCATCCGTATCCGGAGAACATGCTGGATCCGCGAACGTGGGAAGATCAGGAATATGTGAGCGACAGCTTCGATTCTCCCAAAATTACGTTCAAAAACCTCCAGGTTATCAACCGATACATGGGGCAGGAAACGCTGAAATATGGAAATGAGCGCAGACGGATTATTTTATCCGAACAGGGCTTCCATACGGAAAACGATACGCCGGAAGCACAGCGGCTCCAAGCCGCGGCTTACGTTTATGCCTATTACAAGTCGCGATTCCTGGACGGCATCGACGCTTTCATTATGTTTAATCAGCTCGATATTCCGGCAGCGGGTCTCAATATGGGGTTATGGACGGCGAACACGGAGCTGCCGGGATTCGTGGCGAAGGACCGCAAATTTATTTACGACGTGTTCAAATATATCGATACGGATCGTTCGCTTGAAGTCGCCGAATTCGCCAAGCCGATCATCGGTATCGAGAACTGGAGCGAGGTTGTTCCAAACTTCGACGCAGCCAAGCTTGCCCAGCGCATGCCGCCGCAGCTTGTTCCCGTATCGATTAACAAGCAAGCACCGCATATCGTCGGCGGCGATAAGTTCGAAACGGGCATAGACGGATGGGAGTTTGCGGATCATTCTTACGGGGTCAGCAGAACGACCGCAGATGCTTATGGAGGCTCCGGTTCGTTGAAAGTCGACTTCGTGGACCTGGTAAGAATGACCTTTGTAGGACTCGAACGGCTGTGGAAGGGCGCGGAGAAAAAATTTGCCGAACCGATCGACGCAACCGGCAAGCCTCACCTCAATCTGGCCGTCAAGCTGACCGAGCTGTCGGAATCCCATACCTATTACGCGAAAGTGAAAGTGTACAGCGGGGATCTTGCGGCAGAAGGCTTGGCAAGAATCGACGCTAGCAAAGGCTGGCATGCCTTGTCTCTTGATCTTAACGGCTGGGAAGGTCTTGATGCGATCGATAGAATCAAGGTTTGGACGCGCAAGACGACCAACGAAAGCTGGAGCGGGTCGCTATTGATCGACGAGGTTGGCTTTTCGAGCAAAAACACTGCGATCGGCAGGTTGCCCAATATCGATATGGTCGCGACGTCTGATCTTGACGAGCTGGCCCCGGGCTCAACCATTACGGTAAAAGTGACCAATTACGATGACAAAAAACTGTCAGGTCAGATTCGAATCGAACCGATCGGCAATCTGTCGTTCCATCCCAAGATGCTGAAACTGAACGGATTGGAAACCGGGGAAACCCAGTCGATGACGCTGCAGATATCCGATTATGATCCAAGCGCGGGCGGCGATGTCGGCATTCGATTCAAATATAGGAGCATGGTGCAGGAAACGATTCTCGTCAGCGACGAATGACACTTTAACATGTTAGGAGGTATCGGCAATGAGTCATCATTATTCCGTTATATTATCGAACGTAGGGAGCTGCTCGGACCGATATGTGACAGGGGGATACGCGGAGCCGTTCTCCATTGCCGAGCTGTTCGGGCGCGTCGCTCAAATTCCTCAAGTTACCGGCGTGGAGCTGGTCGGCACATGGCATGTCACCGATAAAAATGTCAAAGAACTGAAAGGGCATCTGGAGGAGCACGGACTTAAGCTTGTATCCATTATTCCCGATCACTTCGGACAGATGAAGTGGAAGTACGGCAGCTTCGCGGCCAAAGATCCGGCTATTCGCAACGAAGCGGTTGCCCATACAAAAGAAATGATCGACGCGGCTATCGAGCTGGGAGGCGATCTCATTTCGTTGTGGCCAGGTCAGGACGGCTACGATTATTTGTTTCAGGCGGATTACATGCAAGAGCGCGACTGGTTCGCGGAAGGATTGCGGGAGGTGTGCCGCTATCGCCCCGATGTAAGGATTAGTCTGGAATACAAGCCGAAGGAGCCCCGAACGCATAGCTACCTGAGCACGGCGGCCATGTCCGTCTTAATGGCGCAGGAGACCGGCGCGGACAATATCGGAGTGACGATCGACTTCGGACACGCGCTTAACGCTTACGAGACGCCGGCCGAATCAGTCGCCTTGCTCAAGAGATACGGCAATCGGTTGTTTCATGTGCATATGAACGATAATTTCCGCCACTGGGACGACGATATGATCGTGGGCAGCGTGCATACGATCGAAACGCTGGAATTTTTCTACTGGCTTAAGCGGACGGGATATAACGGCTGGTTGTCCATCGATCAATACCCTTATCGGGAAGATGGGCTTGAAGCGGTGAGGGAAGGGGTTAACGCGATGGAGACTTTCGCAGCCCTTGTCGATTCCATGGACCAAGCCGAAGTCGAAGCGTTGATCAGGAACGGCCGTTCGCCGGAAATTGCGGCTTATCTTCGCCGATTGCTGTTATCCGTTCCGAATACGGCTCGATAAGGAGGATTAACGGCGCATGCTTACAATTGATGGATTAACGGTAGATTACGCCGACCGGCCGCTCGGGACGGATAACTTGCGTCCCGCGTTCGGCTGGCGGCTCGCAGCCGCTCGGCTTGAGGATGGCTCGGATGCGGAACGCGGAATCGAACAATCCGCTTACAGGCTCGTCGTTGCGGAAGATTCGGAAGCGCTGGATCGCGTCGATGGTTTGATCTGGGACACGGGTACAGTGGAGAGCGGTTTGTCGCAGCATATTACGTACGGCGGTCCGCCGCTGCAAGCCCGTCGAATTTACTATTGGAAAGTCAAAGTATGGAACAAGGCGGGCGAGGACTGCGGGTGGAGCGGGGCAAGCCTGTTCGAGACGGGCTATCTGGCCCAAGAGGAATGGACGGCGGATTGGATCGCCGATCCGGAGCGGGTTGCGCCCGAGCCCGAGCCGGATCGTCTGCGCGGCGTAGCAGTGCTGTGGGATCCAGTGGACCAAATGAATCAGGCGGATCAGGCGGATCAGGCGAATCAGTCGGATCGGGCAATGCCTGAGGAGTCGGCTAGACGATACTTTCGTCTCAGCGTGACGCTGCCGGAGGAAGAGCCGTTGTCGGCGAAGCTGGAAATATTTGCGGCAGACGCGCTGCACATCTATGTGGACGGTCAAGACGAAGGGCTGTATTACCCTTACATGCAGTCGGTCACGTTGGACGTCACGGCTCTGCTAGGCCCGGGCCGCCGGATTATAGCCGGCTGCTCGGACGGGGAGCGGAAGGGATTTGTCGCCGTTCTCGCCGTCATCTATGCGGACGGACGAACCATAACGTATGGAACGGACGCAGGATGGAAAACAACGGGCATGGAAGAACCGGGCTGGATGCTGCCCGAATACAACGACGGCGCGTGGAGGCCCGCAAGTCCGATCGGCGTATTCGGCGAAGGCGACTGGGAGGTCTATAAACGAATTTTGTACCCGGTAAACGCGGGATACGGAATCTGCCCGCAATTCGGCAGAACCTTTCATGTGGCTAAGCAGGTGAAACAAGCTCGCCTCTACGCATCCGCATTGGGCGTGTACCGCGCGGCATTAAACGATCGCCCGGTATCAACGGATGCGCTGGCTCCCGGTTGGACGGATTACCGTATCCGCATACCGTATCAAACGTACGATGTCACCTCATTATTGCAAGCGGGAGACAACCGGATCGAAGCCATCGTCGGCCCGGGCTGGTATGCCGGGCATCTCGGCATTTGCGGTCCGTATCATTACGGCCATTCCGTGGCGTTCCGTGCGGAGCTTCATGTTCTATTCGCCGACGGCACGACGGAAATTGTCCGAACGGACCCGAATTGGCGAGTAACGGACAGTCCTGTCGTGTCCTCGGATTTCTATATGGGAGAAACTTGCGATGCGCGTAACGGACTGCTGGAGTCCCCGTGGAGAAAAGCCATCCGATCCGACCATGTGCCAAGCGGCCGCATGGCCGCGAGTGAAGGACCGCCCATACGTCCCATGCTTGAGATCGAGCCGCAATCGGTCAGGCGCGCGGACGAGTCGACCTTTCTCATCGACATGGGCCAAAATATAACCGGATGGATACGCCTGCGGTTAAAAGGAACGGAAGGCGCCCGCATTCGCATTCGCTACGCGGAACGGCTTGGAACGGATGGACGTTTGTACCGGGCTAACCTGAGGACGGCCAAACAAACGGATGTCTATATTGCCAGGGGGGACAGAGAAGAAAGCTATGAACCGTTGTTCACCTATCACGGATTTCAATATATCGAGATCGAAGGGTATCCGGGCGAACTGGAGCTGTCCGCGATTACTGGCATCGTTGTTCACTCCGAGCTTCGCGACGCGGGCGAACTGACGACGTCGCATCCGCTTGTAAACCGATTGATGGACAACATTCGCTGGAGTCAAAGAGGCAACTTCATTGGCATTCCGCTGGATTGTCCGCAGCGGGATGAGCGGCTTGGCTGGATGGGAGACGCTCATATGTTTGCGAGAACGGCGACATTCAACATGAACAGCGCGGCTTTTTACCGCAAGTGGCTGACGGATATTCGGGACGCGCAAGGAGCGGATGGCGCGTTCCCCGATGTCGCCCCGTTCGTAGAGCATTTCGGCAGAGGACATGTGTTTTTTGCCGACGGAGGCGTTATTCTTCCTTGGACCATGTACAAAGTATACGGCGATCGAAGATTTATCGAAGACAATTACGAGGCGATGCAGCGTTATATGGATTATCTGGTGCAAGACAGCGACGAGCGGCTCGTCAGACGGACGGAAAGCTTCGGCGACCATCTGGCTTACGGCGCGGAGACGCCGAGACCGTTAATGAATGTATTGTTGTTCGCATACAGCGTCTCCCTGATGGCCGACATGGCGCGAGTAGTCGGGGACGAGACGGGGGAAGCGCGCTATAGGGAGATGTTCGCCAGACTGCGAATCACATTCGAAACATTGCATGTGGATGAGGATGGGCGCATAGAGGGAGAATCTCAGACGGCTTATGTGCTTGCGTTGAAGATCGGCCTGTTGACAAACGAGGGCAGACAAGCCGCCATGCGCCACTTGCTCCGGGATATCGAAGAGCGGGGATGGCATTTGACAACCGGTTTCATGGGAGCCAGTTATGTATTGCCGGTACTGTCCGACAATGGCGAGCATGACGCGGCGTCCCGACTGCTGCTTCAAGAATCGTTTCCCTCTTGGTTATACCCGGTACTGCAAGGAGCGACGACGATCTGGGAGCGATGGGACGGCTGGACGGAGGAAAAGGGATTTCAGGATCCGGAGATGAATTCGTTCAATCATTTCGCGCTTGGTTCCGTCGGCGAATGGCTGTACCGCTATCTTGCCGGCATCCAGATTCCCGAAGGGGAATACGGCAGTCAAAGATTTATCATCAGCCCGCTCCCGGCTCCAGGATTCGAATGGCTGCGGTGCAAGCACGACACGTTGTACGGGATGATCGGAGTCGAATGGGAAGCGGACGAACGCGGTTTAACGTTAGCCGCAACCATCCCTGCCAATACGACGGCGGAAATTGCGGTTCCGGCATCGCCCGGCATGATGATCCAGGTGGATGGCGAACATGTCGGTGAAGACGCGTTAAAAAGGGATGGAGACGGATGGAGCTTCGTTAGTCGGAACGAACAAACTGCCCGCTTTACGGCAGGCTCGGGCCGCTACGTCTTCCGTGTAAGCGGGCAAGCGGTGACCACATGATGATTCAAGCTTTATCGAGGAGGAATTCGCAATGACCGAACATTCGCAATGGATATGGTATCCAGGCGATTATGAGATATGGCTTCATCAGAAGGCGTCCGTATTAAGGCAATATCGCGGCTATATTTGTCCGCCTTCGTGGCGATTGGATGCTGCCTATACGAGCGTAAAATTCCGCAGAAAGTACGTGTTGGCCGATCCCGCCGAGCTGATCTTGTCCGCTCAAGGGGAATTCGTGGCGTTGCTGGACAGCGATATGACGCCGATTCCGTACAAACGCAACACGGTTACGTCGATCCGGTTGCCGGCGGGCGAGCATACTTTGTCCATCAACGTTTACAACGACCGGGAAATTCCTGCATTGTACACAGCCGGTGCCGGCATCGACTCAGGTAACGGCTGGGAAGTGACGGCTCTTAACGGTTCGTGGCTGCCTGCCGCCCATTGGAATTTTGACGAAATCGAACAACCTCCGCAAGCCTTCCCGTTTTCCTATCAAGAGCGCGATCCGGTGTCCGCCGAGCAACGGGATGGGGGAGAATTGATCGACTTTGGCCGTGAAACGTTCGGCTATGTGGAATTTCATGACGTCAAGGGGAATGGCGGTATTCAACTGTATTACGGCGAATCGCGGGAAGAAGCGCTTGCCGGGCAGCTGGCGGAGACGTTCGATGTGCTCGATGTGGACGGCAGTGTTGAGCAAGTATGGCGAACGCCAGTTACCAGAGCTTTCCGATATATACACATCAAAACCAACGATGACGTTGAATGGGGCAGCGTGAAACATCGCTACGAGTTTTTGCCCATGGACCAAAGAGGCAGCTTCCACTCATCCGATGGAAGGTTAAACGACATCTGGGAGCTGTCCGCGCATACGCTGCAGCTGAATATGCGGGAGTTTTTATACGACGGGATGAAGCGCGACCGATGGGTATGGAGCGGGGATGCCAATCTCGGCTTTCTGATCAACAATTACGTTTTTTTCGAGCAGGACGTAACCAAACGAACGCTTATCGCTTTGCGGGGCAAAAATCCGGTCGACATTCATATCAATACCATCATGGATTACACGTTTTACTGGTTCCTCAGTTGTTACGATTATTATTTGTATACGGGCGACTTGACCTTTATCCGCACCAACTATGCGAACATGCTGAGCTTGATGGAGTTTTGCCTGAATCGCCGCAACGAAAAAGGGATGATGGAGGGTTATCCCGAGGATTGGGTATTCGTCGATTGGGCGGCGATGGAGCGTCGCGGAGCCCTAACCGCTGAACAACTGCTGCTTTGCAGAAGCATCGAGACGGTCGTTTATTTCGCCGGGGAGCTGGAAGACGACCGGAATGAACGGAAGTTTGCCGCCCTGGCGGGAGAGCTGCGGGAGCGTATCTTTCAAACGTTCTGGGACGAGGAGCGCGGCGCATTCCTGCATGGCGAATGGAACGAAGAGCTGCAACGGGATATTCTCAAATATCCGAGCATGTTCGGCGTACGCTTCGGTTATTTGAATGCGGCGCAGCGGGAAGCGGTCAAAACGGGTGTCCTGATGAACGAATCCGTTCAGAAGATCATCACGCCGTTTATGCGTTTCTTCGAGTTGGAAGCTTTATGCGAGCTTGGGGAAGAAGAGCATGTGTTGAGCGAAATACGCAATTATTGGGGCGGAATGATCGATCTGGGCGCAACATCCTTTTGGGAGGAGTACGACCCGAACCTGCCGCCCGAGCTTCAGTACGACATGTACGGGGATAAGTACCGCAAGAGTCTGGCCCACGCTTGGGGCGCCGCTCCGATCTATTTGATCGGAAAGTACATTCTCGGCGTGCAGCCGGTCGAGGCTGGCTACAGCCGATACAAAGTTGAGCCGAAGCAAGGCGTCCTGGAATGGATGGAAGGAAAGGTGCCTACGCCGAGAGGAGATATTGCCCTCTATATGGATAACGACCGAATTGTCATGACGACCTGTGCGTCGGGTGTCGGTACGTTAGTATTCGGCAGCGAAGGGCTGCCCGAAGCTAGCGAAGGCAAGCTGACGCCGCTGGGAGACAACCGATACGAGCTTCTGCTGGAGAAGCCGGATTATACGTACGAAATTAAGCTGAACCATTAAAGCCGAACCACTTAAGCCGAACCACTTAAGCCGAACAAATAAGCGGATCAGGCCGGCAATCCTTGGAGATAGCCGGCTTTGTCTTTAACGATGCTAAAGTTCGCTCGATGTATCCGTTAATGCTTAGGCCTGAACGCAGTTGGAGAAAGGCCGGTCCAGCGCCGGAACTGCCGGGAGAAGTGGCTGGCCGACTGAAATCCGAGCCGCTCGGCGATTTCGGAGATGGGCATATACGATGCGACAAGCAATTCTTTGGCCAACATCAGTTTGCGTCGGCTAACATATTGCCGAGGCGATAAGCCATATGTTTTAATGAACAGCTTGGTGCATTGGCTGCGGCTCATGTTGAGTTCTTTCGCAACGCTTGCGATCGAGAGGTTATCGAAAAGGCCGTGCGAAAGCTTCTCCTCGATCGCATGAGCCGCATCGACGGCGAACGGAGTCACGGAGCCCGCATCTGTCTTCTTCTCTCCCTGTTCTCGAATGAGCGACAGCATCTCACGGATAATGAGCAGGATGTTCGCTTGCAGCAGCAGCTTGTCTTCCAGTCGAGTCCGTGTATTGTCGTCTTTCTCTGAGTCGCCAAGCTCCTTCATTTCCCGAAGCTCCATGACGTATCTGCTTAGTCTGCCCGATCGTGCGGCTTCATCGGCGGATACAAGACGGTAAGGGGCTGTGCCGAGCAGGCTGCGAATGTCCAGATCATCCAGGTCGAAATGAATATTAAAAAACTCGTAATCCATGGGGGAAACATTCGTCGTTTTGTGTCTCTCCCCGGCTTTAATCAGCAGCCAATTTCCCGGTCGAAGCGTAATCGTTTTTCGATTAATCTCTTGCTTGACCTCACCGCCGAGGCAGCAAAGAAGCTCGAATGAATGATGATGATGCCGGGGGTATTCCCAACCGGAAGGAAAACTGCCGATTTGAAAGCCGGTTAACTGCAACGTAGAGGTCATGTTTGGAAATTCGATCATGTTTTGCATGGCGCCTCGCTTTTTTTGCTAGAGTGTTGCCATTATAGTATCACATGTTACTTCCGTATGGTTGTGCAGGTTGTGGCAAATGGTATAGAAAATGCACCATTTGGCGATTGAGGATGAAGCCGCTAACTCGGATAATGGAGACAACATGATCTGTTTGGAGGGGTTTTTGTGGCTAAGCTTGAAGTAAAAGACTCGCAATTTTTGTTGGATGGGGAATCGATCCGGATTTTATCCGGCGCCATTCATTATTTCCGTGTCGTTCCCGAGTATTGGGAGGATCGACTGTTAAAGCTTAAGGCCTGCGGTTTCAATACTGTGGAAACGTACATTCCGTGGAATTTGCACGAACCAAAGGAAGGTGTATTCAACTTCGACGGATTGGCTGACGTTGAACGATTTATCGCTCTCGCAGGAGAGCTCGGTCTGCACGTTATCGTAAGGCCAAGCCCGTACATTTGCGCGGAATGGGAATTCGGAGGATTGCCCGCCTGGCTGCTGAGCGATACGGATATTCGGCTGCGCTGCCTGGACGAACGTTACTTGCGGAAGGTAGACGCGTATTACGATGTCCTTATACCGAAGCTTGCGCCGCTGCTTAATACAAACGGCGGACCGATTATTGCCGTGCAGATCGAAAATGAATATGGAAGCTACGGCAATGATCAGGACTATTTGCTGTATCTGAAAAACGGACTGCAGGTAAGAGGAATCGATGTACTGCTCTTTACCTCGGATGGTCCGACGGATCAAATGCTGCAGGGCGGAACGCTGCCAGGCGTTCTGGCCACTGTGAATTTTGGTTCCCGTCCCGAGGAGGAGTTCAAGAAATTCAGGGAATATCGCCCCGAAGAGCCGCTGTTCTGCATGGAATATTGGAATGGCTGGTTTGATCATTGGCTAAAGCCGCATCATACACGGGACGGGGACGACGTTGCGGATGTGCTAGACCGCATGCTTGCCGCTGGCGCTTCCGTGAACTTCTATATGTTCCATGGCGGAACCAACTTCGGTTTCTATAATGGGGCGAACTATCAGGACAAATATGAGCCTACCGTTACTAGCTACGACTACGATGCGCCGTTATCGGAATGCGGAGATATTACAGCAAAGTATAAGGCGGTTCGCGAGGTGATGCGCAAGCACGGCGCCGAGGTTCTGGAAGAGCTTCCGGAGCCGTCTCGCAAAAAAAGTTACGGAACAGTTGTGATGAAGGAAGCGGCAAGCCTATTTGCCAATCTCGATACGCTGTCTGTCCCTGTACGTCGGCGCTGTCCCGAGCCGATGGAGAAGCTCGGTCAAAACTACGGTTTTATTGTGTACCGCACGCGGATATCGGGTCCCCGCAAGGCGCAGGAGCTCCACTTGCAGGATGTGCACGACCGTGCGCAAGTATTCCTCGATGGCCGCTGGATCGGTACGGTCGAACGTTGGGCGCCGAAGCCGCTTGTCGTGGATATTCCGGAGCAAGGCGCAACGCTTGAGATTCTCGTCGAAAACATGGGGAGGATTAACTACGGGCCGCGTCTAAAGGATGCCAAAGGCATTACCGAAGGCGTGCGCCTCGACAATCAATTTCTGTTCGATTGGGAAATTTATCCGCTGCCGCTTGCCGACTTGAGCGCCTTGTCGTACGCGCCTTTCCAAACGCAGTCGAAGACTGCCGAGAATCCGATGTTCTTTAGAGGGGAGCTGCTCGTCGACGATATTGCGGATACATTTATACGCCTCGATGGTTGGACGAAAGGAGTCGTCTGGATCAATGGCTTCAATATTGGCCGCTATTGGGAGCAGGGTCCGCAAAAGACGTTGTATGTGCCGGGTCCGCTGCTTCGCCAAGGCGCCAACGAAATCGTTGTTTTGGAGCTGCATGGTACGGACAAGCCGGATATCGCATTGGTAGATTTACCAGATCTCGGATAGAGATATACGGCGATATTACCGGCAGCCAGATAGGAGATTTGGCTATCGTGGCAGCCCATTGCGGCAGCATGGAAGAGGCCGAGGTTAACGGCGGTTCAGGCAGGCGGTAACGGCAGTCGTACTCTGACAACGGTGCCGCTTCCCAGCCAGCTGTTGATCTCGATGCCATAATTGTCCCCGTAATGGAGGCGAATCCGGTCGTTCACGTTTTTAATGCCGATATGTTCATTGGCGTTACGATCTCTGGAACGAAGAGTGCCTCGAAGTTGGGTCAGACGTTCAGGCTCCATGCCAACGCCGTTATCCGTTACGGTTATTTCCATATGATGGTCTTCATGAAGCTCCGCCAGAATCACAACTTTGCCGCCGCTGGCATGCGGCTCAAGGCCGTGAGTCATCGCATTCTCGACAAGAGGCTGGATGATCATCTTCGGGATAAGAACGCCTAGCAGCTCATCCGAGGTATGTTGCTCGAACTGGATTCTTCCCGGGAATCTTCCCTGATGAATCGTAATGTAGGAGCTGACGATCTTCAGTTCGTCCTCCAGCCTGACTTCATTCGCTCCCTTAATGCTGTAGCGCAGCATCCGGCTTAAGGCAGCGGTCATTTGGTAGATATCCTGATTGCCCTTCACGATGGCAATGCCCTTGATCGCATCGAGCGTATTGCTGAGAAAATGGGGATTGATCTGACTCTGCAGGAACGCCAGCTCCGCGCGCTGCCGCTCGATATCGGCTTGGTAGAGATCGCCTGTCGTCTCCAGCAACTGCCGCGTCAGATCATTGATCCGGTTCAGCATCGTGTTGAACTGCGTCGAGATCACCTCGATTTCGGCGTAGCCTTCCAGCTCTACCTTGGTATGCAATACCTCCAAATTGCCGCTCTTCAGCCTCTTCATGAACGCAATCAGCTTTCCTAGCGGCCTTAAAATATTCATCATAAGAACCGAATACGGAATCGTGACGAGCGCGAGCATAACGATCAGCATCAGATAGCTGGTCCTCTTTAGCCCCTCGAGTTCTTTAATAAGAATGCCGATCGGAACGGCCGATGTAATATCGCCGTTAATTTCCGGCAAGGCGAACGATTGAATCGCATAGGATTTCCCGCCGATCTTCTCGATGACGGCCCTTTCTCCATAATTGGAGTACAGGTCTAATTGTTTCTCGTCCAGATCGGGGGCAAATCCTCCTTCGTTCGTGAAAGCCAGCTCGCCGTTTGTCCTAAGATAGATGCTTGTGCCAGACAGCCTTGGGAACTTCTCGATCTCCGACTGAATGGATTCAGTGTCCAAGACGATCGTAATAAAGCCGATTTTTTCGCCATACCGGTAGGTGTCCCTCGATGCGAACAGATTCATGCCGAAGAGAAACATATTATTGATTAGCAATGGATCGTCATGGATGAATCCGCCGTAATGGACTCTGGCATCCCGTTCGCTAACCTCGTACATCATCCCTTGCGCCATTCTGATTTTGCCGGTCAGAGAGGTGTGTTTGCCCATGGCGTTCACAATAATAATGTCGATAATATCAGGATTGGTGCTTTTGATAACGCCCATTAAGCTATTTACTTTCTGGGCCAGTTCATAGGTTCGCAAATAATCGCTTTCCGCCAGAAAGTCCTGCACGGTTGTGTCGTAGCCGAGATTGATCATAATGCTCGAAATTTTGGCATAGTTGTCGGATACCCGGTGTTTCAGATTGGATACGAGCTCCATATTGTATTGCGTGTTCTGATTCACAATCACTTCGCTGGAATGCCGGAATGCCATAATGCTGACAAGCGGGATGACGGCAAGAAGAATCGCTCCGATCGCCAGCACCTGGGTCCGTATGGACAGCTTATTAAACGCTCTCATCTTGCTTCCCTGTACTGTGTGGGCGTCATGCCGTTAAGTCTTTTGAAGATGCGGGTAAAGTAAAAGTAGTCGTTGAAGCCGCATTGCTCTCCAATTTGACTCACGGTCATATCCGTCTCGGCGAGTAGCTTGCAAGCATACTGGATTCGTTGACGGGACAGGTATTCCACAAAGTTCTCCCCGACCTCTTTCTTGAACAGCTGAGACAAGTACGTTGGGCTTAGATAAAACTTCTCGGACAAGCTTCGAATCGACATTTCCTGATTAAAATGATGGTGGATATAGGTAAGCACTTCCTTGATGCGATTATGACTTACGCCTGCAAGCCGGGAGGACAACTCGTCGGATAGAGACTGAAGCGTATGCTTAACCAGATAGTCAACCATTGCATTGGCATGCCCATAGTCGTAATAAAGCTGGTCATAACCTTCCAGAAATCGGGCGCGTTCCTTCACGCCTTCTCTTGTGAAGAGATACATGACGGTATTATAGATCAAATAGGCGTCCTTGATTGTTAACGTAAAGTTGTGAAACAACGGCTTGGCCGACTCCATGACGGAGACAAACCGCATCCGGTCCTTCTGCGCGAGTGCGCCAGCCAGCTCGGACAGCAGATTGTCAATGGTCGAATCGGGGTTCTGGACCGGTCGATAGACGCCGCCATTCCCGGTTGAGAAGCTGCCGTAAGCCGCCACAGATGCCGCTTCAAGCGATGAATCCAGTTCGGCAGGACTGGTTGTCGGAAGTCCAATGCCGATACAGTACTCGATCTCGTTGCCCGACAGATCCAATGAGCCGAGGAAACGCTCGGTCAGATGACTGTGGATGAGAATAGCTACCCTCCTCTTGTTCATGCGGAATCGAATATGCGGAATGGCCTCCAGATATCGCTTGGACAGATAGCCTTGTATCACGATCGGCGTAATGGGCATGTCAGCGCTTACCGGCATGCCGACGGACAACAGCTTCTCTGCCAGCAAATGTTCGTTCCCCGAGCATATGACCTCGTACAGATCCTGGGCGTCGCGCTCCGGCTCAGGTTCCTTGCGCTGCTTTAGCGTTTCCGAAAGCTTGGCCAGCATACTCTCAATCTCTTCGATCTCGAAAGGCTTCAGACAATAGCCGAAGGTTCCGTAGTTCAGCGCCTTCTGGGCGTATGCAAATTCCGCGTGCCCGCTCAGTACGGCGAATAGGGTGTGCGGGGATATTTCCTTGCCCCGCTTGATCAGCTCAAGGCCGTTAACAAGCGGCATCTTAATATCGGTCAGCACGAAGTCTGGCCGCAGCAGCTCGATCAACTCCAGCCCTTCCTTCCCGTTCTCCGCTGTCCCTGTAACTTGAAATCCGAATTTCTCCCAGCGTACGCCGGCTTTAATGCCTTCTACTATCCAACGTTCATCATCGACGATCACCGCTTTGAACACAGCAACGCCCCCTTATCAGCAATCGTACCCGAGCATCCTGGCGAAATCGTATAGAAAAAAATAAGATAAATATGGACAAAATCAGGAATCGTTAAATCGTAAGCACTTTCATAATAAATAGCAGGTATAATAACGCTTTTATCTATACTGCACGATTCTAAATGTTCATTATAATATGGATGAATACATGATGGAAATATACAATCAGGCATTTCTGGGCTTGCGGGCATCTAACGAACATCCAGCTATTATCCATAAGCGAAGGAGAGCGAAACCATATGAGAATACTTTATCTGGATCTGGATTCACTTCGTCCCGACCATCTAGGCTGCTACGGCTATCCTCGTCAAACGTCCCCTAACATTGATCGCATAGCGGAAGAGGGCGTCGTCTTCACCAACTATTATTGCTCCGACGCGCCATGCTTGCCGTCACGAACGGCGCTCATGTCAGGTCGATTCGGCATTCATACCGGTGTCGCAGGCCATGGAGGCACGGCTGCAGACATGCGGCGGGATGGACCGAGTCGAAGCTTCGAGGACCGGCTGAAGCGGGAGAGCCTTCCCTTCGTACTACGGGAAGCGGGCTACAAGACGGCAACGATCAGCACGTTCGCCGACCGGCATTCCGCATGGACCTTCAATGCCGGCTTCCACGAGGTGCACAATATCGGGGAGAACGGCCTGGAGTCGGCGCATCAGGTGCTGCCGACCGCATTGAAGTGGCTGCAAGATAACGGACAGTCGGATCAATGGTTTCTGCATCTGAATTTCTGGGATCCTCATACGCCTTACCGGGTACCGGATCCATACGGCCATCCCTTCTCGGAGGATGCGCTGCCGGAATGGCTCACGGAGGAGGTGTTCCAGTCCCATCTGCAGAAGGAGGGACAGCATAGTATCGCGAATATGAACGCGCTGGCGAATTCGCATTACAACAAGTGGAGCAGGCATGGTCGGCAGATCGAGTCCCATGAAGACATCCGCCAGATTATCGACAATTATGACTGCGCGATTCGTTACATGGATGAGCATATAGGACAAGTATTGTCGCAGCTGGGTCAGCTCGGCGTCTTGGAGGAGACGGCGATTCTGATCAGCGCGGACCATGGAGAGAACTTGGGCGAGCTTGGCATCTATTCCGAGCACGGCACGGCCGATCAGGGAACCTGCCGCATCCCGATGATTTTCCGATGGCCCGGCGGTACGCGCGGCGTGAAGAACGAGGGATTGCATTACCATCTGGATCTGGCGCCGACGCTGGCCGATCTCGTTGGCGCGAAACTTCCGGAGCGCTGGGATGGCGTCAGCTATGCGGACGCCATATCCGGCACATCCCAATCCGGCAGAGACTATCTCGTACTGACGCAATGCGCCCATGTCTGTCAGCGAAGCGTTCGATTTCAAGATTGGCTCTACATTCGGTCCTATCACGACGGTTATCACGGATTTCCGAAGGAAATGCTGTTCCATCTGAAGGACGATCCTTATGAGCAGCGAAATCTGTCGGAGAAGCGGCGTGACGTATGCAAGGATGCCGTCTATTTGCTTAACGAATGGCATGACGACATGATGGCGTCCATGGATTGCGATACCGATCCGTTATGGACGGTCATGAAGGAAGGCGGACCGCTGCATGCCGAGGAATATCGAAGCTGGAAGGACCAATAGCGGAGCGGAAGGTCGGCGCATGAGCGCCGGCTTTTTTTGTACGAGTATGGATTTATGTATGTCCGCTATGTCGGATTATGTGATTGAAAATGCTTGAAAGCACTTTCATAGCGGAGTCCACATAGAACGTTGGTTATGTCCATACCCCGCGTTCGCCGTCCCTTCTATACTGAAAAAGCGGAAAGGGTTTACCGGGTTAATAAAACTAGAATAGTAAGGAGTGACTTCTAATGCGCAGCGGGGCGAGCGTTGGAACAACGAAGAAGCAGCTTTGGAAGACGATGCTTCAGCACAAATACTTTTATCTGATGGTTATACCTGTTCTCGCATGGTACGCGCTGTTCGCCTACGCACCGATGTACGGCGTGACGCTGGCGTTCAAGACGTTCGATTACAGCGGCGGCATATTGGGCAGTCCCTGGATCGGCTTCGAGCATTTCCAGAAAATCTGGAGCGACGCTGATTTCCAGACGGCATTCAAAAATACGATCATCATCAGCTTAATGAAGATGCTTATCAACTTCCCGATGCCCATCGTGTTAGCCATACTATTAAACGAATTTTCGAGGAATACAGCCAAACGATTTTTTCAGACGGTGCTTACGTTTCCTCATTTCATCTCCTGGGTCGTATTGGCGGGCATTATTACGAGCATTCTAAGCCGCGACGGCGTCTTCAACCAGATCATAATGGCTTTCGGATTCGATTCCATCGCTCCCTTGACCGATAAGGAGACCTTCAGGCCTCTCCTCTATATTACGCATATGTGGCGGGAAGTCGGCTGGGATTCCATTATTTATTTGGCCGCGCTGGCAGGCATTAACCCCGAGCTGTACGAAGCGGCCGAGATGGACGGAGCGAACCGGTTCAAGCGCCTGCTGCATATCGCATGGCCGGGCATTAAAAGTACGGTCGCGATCCTGCTTATTCTTCATGTAGGCCAGCTGCTCACGCAAGGCGCGAGCTTCGAGCAAATCTTCAATCTGTACAGCTCGCCGGTCTATGAGGTGGCTGATGTCGTCGATACGTATATCTACAGGACATCCTTCCAGATTGGCGGAGATTTCGGCTATATGACGGCGGCAGGACTTATCAAATCCGTTATCAGCTTGGTGCTTCTAGTCCTGGCCAATACGATTGTCAAGCGCATGGGCGAAGAAGGTCTTTATTAAAGAATTTGAACACGCAATTAAATTACAGCTTGGGGGGTTGGACAGTGAAGCTATCACATACGCATGCGCTGAAGAGAAAGAGGATGAGCCCATTTGACCTTACCGTTTACGTCCTGCTGGGACTGCTGTCTCTCATCACGTTTTTCCCATTCTACAACGTGATTATCATTTCTTTCGCGAAATTTGAGGTCATCAGCCAGCATAATCTTTATTTGCTGCCCTTGTCCTTCGATCTAACGGCATACAAGGTCATCATGTCCGATGCGAAGTTCTGGTCCTCGGTGTTCAATACGGTTCTCGTAACCGTCTTCGGCGTATTGTTCAGCATGACGATATCGGTTGCGGGCGCCTACGCGCTCTCCAAGAAAGGGATGCCGGGCAGGAACGGGATGCTGACGCTGATCCTGTTTACGATGTTTTTCAACGGAGGACTCATTCCGTTCTACCTTATTGTCAAGGATCTGGGGCTTGTCAACAATATCCTCGTTATGATCATTCCTGCAGGTCTCAATACGTTTTACTTAATCATTATGAAAAACTACTTTGGCACGATTCCGGAAAGTCTCGAAGAATCAGCGAAGCTCGACGGAGCGAACGACTTGTACATTTTGCTCAAGATCATTCTGCCTATTTCGGCCCCGTTCATCGCAACCTTCGGCTTGTTCTACGCGGTGGAGCGTTGGAACGAATGGTGGTATGCGCTTATCTTCATCAGCGATTCGTCCAAGACGCCGCTGCAGATCTACTTGCGAGAAACGCTCATTACAAGCAACCAGTTGCTGAACACGCTGGCCCAACAAGCGGCAGATAGCAACTCCAGCAAGGTGTACACGCCGGCCTTGCAGATGGCTACGATCGTCATCTCAAGTTTGCCTATTCTCATGGTATATCCTTTCTTGCAGAAACATTTTGCCAAAGGAATACTGGTGGGCTCCATTAAAGGATAAGGGAATTCACATAGATGCTTGTCCTATCCTAAAAAAAGCTTCACAATAACGAAAAGGGAGGATTCAAGAATGAAAGGATTTAAAAAGGTTGGCATCATTCTAGCTTGTATGAGCATGTTCGCAGGAGTTCTCGCGGCTTGTAGCGGCAACGGGAACGAGAAGCCTGCTGCGAGCCAGAAGCCCGCGGCGACGAATGCGGAGACGGCGGGAGAGGATAATCCATACAAGGACCCGATGGAAATTTCCGTAGCTTTCTGGGATGTAGAAGCGGAGATGGCAAAGGTCAAAAATGATCCGATCGTCCAAGAAATTTTGGCAAAGTTCAACATTACCATTAAGCCGGTCAATACGACCTGGGATGACTACGGTCAGAAGATTCAAATGTGGGCAGCGTCTGGACAACTGCCGGATGTATTCGCCATCGACGCGATCGGTACGCAATACCAACGCAAGTGGGTGGATCAAGGCGTCGTCTCTCCGCTGCCGGATCTAGCAAAGTTTCCGAATCTGGAGGCGTATTTCCAGACGTCGGACATTGCGGGACTTGCGGTTGACGGCGAGCATTACACGATTCCAAGAAGGATGTTTCCAAGCGTGGACTGGAGCGCGCTCGACCGCGTCGTCTACTATCGTTGGGATTTGGCGCAAGCCGCCGGCATTACGAAAGAGCCGGAAACCTGGGGGGAGTTCCAGGCCATGCTTGACGCGATCGTCAAGGCTGATCCGGAAGGCAAGAAAACGACTGGGCTGACAGCGGCTCAAGTGAAGATGCTCGGCGGATTCTTCTGGCTGTACGGCAACCCGGTCGCCACAAGCGACGGCAGCGGCGCGGATTTCAAATGGATCAAGGAAGACGGAAAGTTCATTCCGGCCGTATTCTCCCAAAACGCATTGCCTGCCCTTCAGAACATGAAGGATATGTATGACAATAATCTGATTGACCCCGACATCGCCCTTACAAGTCCGGATATCGCATACGACAAGTTTGCTTCGGGTAAAGCGGCGGCGATGTTGTCCGGCGGCGGATTCATTAACCTGGACTTGAACATCAATACGAAGCGTTGGGCTGCCAGCTACCCGGATAAGGATATCTCGGAAGTGGTTAAAGTGTTGAAACCGCTGGAAGGACCTGATGGAGAGCGACATCACGCCATCTTCAAAACGTATTGGTCCGAAAGCTACTTCAGCGGCAAGATTGCTCCGGAGAAGCTGGATCGTATCCTGGCTTTGTACGATTACGTGTTGTCCCCGGAAGGCAAAGCACTCATCACGTATGGCAAAGAGGGCGTAGACTACAAAGTCGAGGGCGACCAGAAGGTTATGTTGACGGATATCCCTCATGTCGAGAAATATCCGGCCACCGGCTTCCTGAGAGACTTGGTTGCATACGAAACATCGGATCGTTATGATATTAGCCATCCGGCTATTGCCGATGAAGGTCTTAGACAAGATGCGGTCGATTACATTGACTGGATTCTGGCCAACACGAAAGTGCCGGACTACGATATTCGCCTGACCTACATGTCAACTCCGACCAAGGACAGCTTTACGGTGTTCGATCATGATGATTTGTTGAATGTCATGTTGGCGAAGGAGCCGGTGGAGCAAGCGTGGCAGAAGATTGTTGACGGCTACAAGTCCAAGGGTCTTGACAAAATGATCGAAGAAGTGAATGCGAAGGCGAAAGAGGAAGGTATCGAATAATTTCAGTCAGCAGGCCATTCAAGGAGGGATACCTTCATGAATGGCCTGTATTCCATTAACTGCTGCTTGGCCAGGAAATACTTCGCAATTAGAAATGGCGGTGCTGGAGAGGCTCTCCTGCACCGCCATTGTCTGTTGGTTCCTGATTCAGTCGTTAAATTTCTTCAACGGGTTCATCCTGCACAGCGAGCTGCAGGCTGCTGAGCTCCTGCTTGAGCGCCTTAACGATATCCGCGTATTCTTCTTGACGATAAACATTATTCAGCTCGTACGGGTCCAGCTCCAGATCGAACAGCTCCCATTCCGGCGGGCGGCTCTCTTCGATCGAACCCGACGTTCCCAACGCTTCGCCGTAATAATAAATGAGCTTATAGCGATCCGTCCGGATTCCGTAATGCGAATAGACATTATGATGCTCATCCAGATGCATCCAATACCGGTAGTACATCGAAGTACGCCAATTCTCCGGCGTTCCCGCTCCTTCCCAGATGGGGCGGAGGCTGCTGCCTTGCATCTCTTCGGGAACCTCAATGCCGGCGTAATCCAGGAATGTCGCCGGGAAGTCAATGTTGAGCGTCATAGCGTCCGTTCTCGATCCAGCTCGAATCTCGCGCGGATAGCGGACGATAAACGGCATCCGAAGTGATTCCTCATACATGAACCGTTTGTCGTACCAGCCATGATCGCCTAAGAAGAAACCTTGATCGGAGGTATAAATCACGATGGTATCTTCGGCTATGCCGTCCTCTTCCAGATAATCGAGCAGACGTCCGACGCTTTCGTCGATGGAGGCGATGCAGCGCAAATAGTCCTTGATATACCGTTGGTATCTCCATTGCTTGGCCTCCAGGGAGGAAAGACCTTCCGGAAGGGAGCCTTTGAGATCAACCATGTCGTTCAAGTGGCTGTCGATCCGCATTTTGGCTTCGACTGCGGCTTGAGAGCGCGTGGAATAATCGTCGTAGAAGGTTTCCGGTTCCGGAATATCCACATCCTCGTATAACGTTGCATATTTTGCCGCAGGCACCCACGGTCGATGCGGGGCCTTATGATGGCACATGAGTAGAAAAGGGCGATCCTTGTCGCGTTTGTCCATCCAGTCGATGGAGAAGTCCGTAATCAGATCGGTAGCGTAACCTTCGAATTGTTTCAGCTCGCCCATCTCGTAGAAGTGGGGATCGTTGTACTCTCCTTGTCCAGGGACGACGCTCCAATAATCGAAGCCTGTAGGGTCGGCATTGCCGCCGTGACCGAGATGCCACTTCCCGATCATCGCAGTCTGATAGCCGCCTTCCTGAAGCAGCTTAGGGAACGTCATTTGTCTGCCATCCAGCTCGTCCTCGATGGACCGGACGCCGTTCAGATGATTGTATTTGCCCGTCAGGATGGCAGCCCGGCTGGGGGAGCAGATCGAATTCGTGCAGAAGCAATTGTCGAACAGGATGCCTTCGTTCGCGATCCGGTCGAGCTGGGGCGTCTCATTGATACGACTGCCATAACAGCTCATGGCGTGTGAAGCGTGATCGTCCGACATAATAAATAGAATGTTTGGTTGACGTTTATTTTGCGTCATAGTCGTTTCACCTCTACTCGAATATAAAAGCGACATTCAATTCATGAATTAATCCTACAATTTCTCTGGTACGTTTCATCCCGAACTTTTTGAGCAGCGTATTGATCTGGGATTTGATCGTAACGGTTTCCACCATTCGAATCCTTGCGATATGCTCTACCTTGTTCTCCGCGAGCAGAAGCTTGATGATTTCCCGTTCGGCCTGCGTAAGCTGGGACAAGATGCCCATGAAGCGGATCAGCTTGCTCTCCGTCTGCTTTAGTCTTGAGAATTCGCTCTTCAGCTTGGAGGACATGGAGGAGGAACCATGCTGCTGCTCGGTATAAGCGGATTCAATGCATCGAATGATTTCGTCGTGTTCGGCCGACTTCACCAAGTAATCCCTTGCATTGCTTAATGTGTAAGCCTTGTAGATCGTTTCCTCGTCTTCGTGCACGGTCAAGAAGATGATCCCGATGTTCGGCCTCAGCAGTGACAATCGATTCGCGGCTTCAATGCCGTCCTGATGGGTCTCCATCTCGATATCCATCAACATAATATCCGGCTCTTGCCGTTGCGCAAGCTCGACAGCCTCGTTGCCGGTAGCGGCGGCGCCTACCCATTCCAGTCCAGGCTGGTTCTCGATCATCTCCGAGAAATCCTGTCTGAGAATGTCGTGGTCTTCGGCTACGGCGACCTTAATGGGACGCAAAGGCCCGCGGTTACTCATTGGATCTGTAGATGGGTAAGTAAACATAGAATGTCGTACCCTCCCCGGGTTTGCTGTCGAACCGGACATATCCGAAGTGGGCCTTCACTGTTTGCTGAACATATGATAAGCCCAGTCCCCAGTTCGTATCCGAATTTTTGCGGGTGTAGAACGGATCGAATATTTGGTGGCGCTGACTCTTGTCTATGCCGATCCCGTTATCTGTAATCTGCATAATGACATAATTGCCGGCCGAATAACTGTTGAAGCTGACATAAGGTTCGCGTCCAACGCTATAATTGTCCTGAACCGCATCAAAGGCATTGGATAACAGATTATAGACAGCCTGCGCGAGGTAAGGGAGGTCGGCCAAAATCAGATGTTTTTTGAACGGTTTGGCATGGAGCAGGGCGCGCTGCTCGGGATCCAGCTTCGGCAGAATATGCTCATAGATCAAATGAATGCCCGTCGGACGGAGACGTAGCCGATTCGTCTTGAAAGCGCCGTATAACTCGTCCATTCGCTGCAGAATCTGGTCATTGCCGGAAGCCAGCTTCTCCAAAATATCGTTCATCTGAACCAGATGCTGGGATGGAACGTCTTCATGATGATCGGCTTCGGTCGCTTCAGCCATTCGTTTCTTCAGATTGCGAATCAGCACGCGCTGGGCAAGAATTTGATTTTTAATCCCGTGGGTAAAGACGCGTACGCCCATATCGCTCTGGCGAATTTTTTTCTCTACTAGCATCTCCGGTTTGCCGATCTTACCAATCAGCTTATTATATCTCCATAGGGAGAGGGCGCCAAAGATCGTTATGATGAAACTTATGCCGATAAGTAAGTACCACTGAAAGACAGCAAACATGCTGTTGTAATAGAGTGAGCCCATATAAAAATAAGTGGTCGAAATGGCATGGCTGACTTGCAGCGGGGAAAACACGCCGAACAGTAAAAAGATGACAGCCAGGTTGACGACAGTAACGAATACGATCATAAATTTGTTGCGAAGCCATGGCGTCCTCATTCTTCCGAGCTCGCGGACGAGCATGGCCAGCAGCAGCAGCTCGTAAATCAAATACGCGGCCCGCACAATAAATGCCGTTCGACTATGGAAAGCGTCGGTTGTAAGCTCCGTTAAACGCGCGTAAATGGCGGGTTCATAAAGCAGGTAGCTGGCAAGCGCGAACAGAAAGGCAACGACGTAAGCGATCATTGTGCTTCTTGGACGCAAGAAGGAGCTGACGTTGAGGACGAATCCCGCCAAAAAAAATAAAAAGACGGCGCGTCCGATCGAAAGAAGACGACTCATCTCGTCGATTGTAATGGTAGAGTACTGAAAAAAACGGTGAATATCCGGATGCAGAAAAAAAATAAATTCCATTCGATAGGGTAACCCGCCGCTCTTGGCAAAATAATACATAAAGCCGACGATCAGCAAGACGCTGCCGGCGAAGCAACCCGTCAACCAGGTGGAAGAGGATTTCATGTTGGTTGATACAAGGAGTATGCCGGTTACGGTCATAACGGCCAGAATAAACAAAATCATGCAATCCAGCCCCTATAGAGAATAGTAACGACGAAGAGCCGCCGTTACTATTCTATCACAAGTAAAATGGAGTTATTCGACAACCTTGGCCATCAGGTCGAAGGTGACGTAACTTTCGACGGGCGCGCCTTTCTCAAGCTTATCGGTAGACAGGAACAGCTCTTGCTGTTGCTCATACCATTTTTTAGCAGTTCCATCCGCGAACAGCTCCCGGACCTCCGTACCGGTCATCCAAACGCCGCTTTCGACTTCTTCCTGAACCGACTCGATCGGCGTTGCATTTAATTCGGCAACGTACTCGACAACCTCGTCCAGATGCTCGGCGCGATAATCCATCGCTTGGTGCAGCCCCTTCAGAAAACGTACGACCTTGTCTTCGTTTTTGCTCAGGTAATCCGGAGTGACGATCCAACTGGACGGGAAAACGAATTCGTCGCTGAAGCTGGCGCTGTTCGCGAGTACGGTAATGTTGTCTTTGCCGACTGTCTTTTTGATTTCTGTAGAGTAAGGGGCCCAGACAATAGTGGCATCCACCTTATCGGCTATAAAGGCGGAGACGGCTCCGGCCATGTCCATATTGATCAGCTTCACGTCGTCGCGGGTCATGCCTTCCTTCTCCAAAGCCAGATCCAGCACGATTTCTCCCGAGGTGCCGAGCTGCGTCGCAATCGTCTTGCCCTTCAAATCCTTAGCCGTCGCGATACCGGAATCCGTACGGACGATAAGCTCTTCCGCTTTGCTCAGCACATCCAGCGAGACGATTTTCACTTTGCCTTCCACCGCAAGGAAGTGGGCGCCGTGTCCGACATATCCCAGATCAATGTCTCCGGAGAGCATAGCGGCAACCTCTGTTGGTCCGCTCGTAAATTTAACGAGATCGATCTCCAGGTTCTGTTCTTTGAAGAAATCTTTTTTGATCCCGGTAATAATCGCAGAGGAACCGCCCATATTGGGATGATAGGCAATACGAAGCTTATCCGGCTTCGGGGCAGCGGTAGGCTTTGCGCTAGCAGTAGAGGTTCCAGCTTCGCTTGTATTCGGCGAAGCGCTTGAGCCGGCGTTTCCGTTATTGCCATTTGAATTGCCGCAAGCTGCTACTGCGAATGTAAGAACGATGGCCGTTGCAATCGTCAACCATTTTTTCATGTTCGATCCCCTCATTTTCGTTTATTTTTTGGCTTCCAGATATTCTTGGTAAACCAAGCCCCAAATCTCGTTTTTAAGATCGTTAAACTCCTTGGACATGCGAGTTTCCTGCGTTCGAGGATGTGGAAGGTCGATCGGGACAATCGATTTGATCCTCCCGGGTCTGGCGCTCATGACGACGACGCGGCTGGCGAGCAGAACGGCTTCTTCGACATCGTGAGTAATGAAGAAACAGGTTTTCTGCTCTTGCTCCCATGTGTTCAGCAATTCCACCTGCAGCTGTGTTCTCGTCTGCGCATCCAGTGCGCCGAAGGGCTCGTCAAGCAGCAGCAGCTGCGGATTGACGGCATAGGCGCGGGCAATTGCGACACGCTGCTTCATGCCGCCGGACAGTTCTTTCGGGTAAGCGTTCGCAAAATCCTTTAAGCCGACCGATTCGATATACTTTTCCGCAATAGACTTTCGTTCGACTTTCCCGATCCCCTTGAGCTTGAGACCGAATTCTACGTTTTGTCTCACAGTGAGCCATGGAAACAGCGCATACTGCTGGAAGACGACACCTCGTTCGCTGCTGGGACCATGAATAGATTTGCCGTCAATGCGGACTTCGCCGCTGGTAGGTACGTCCAGCCCGGCCAAAATATTCAATAAAGTTGTTTTGCCGCAACCGGAAGGACCGACGACGCATATGAATTCGTTGTTCGAGATCGTTAAGCTTGTGTTATTCAGCGCGACTACTTCTCCTCGCGAGGTCGGAAACACTTTCCGAATCGCATCGATCTCAACTTTGGCTGTGCCCGAGCTTGTTCGTTCCGGCATCCTTAGACGCTGCGCACTTCCTGCCATCCCGCCAGCCTCCTCTCGAGGAATAATAAAGCTTTATCAAGTAGAAATCCAATGATTCCAATCATTACAATCCCCATAATCAGAACTTCCATCCGGAAATACAAGCTTGCTTCCTGAATCATCTGGCCGAGTCCGACTTGAGCTCCGGTCAGTTCTGCGGCGATCAGCGTTGTTAGGGAAGCGCTTAATCCAAGTCGCAGCGCGACTAGAATAAACGGGAAGGAGGCCGGAATAATGACGTGGAAGAAGATATCGCGATCTCTTGCGCCAAGCACGCGCGATGCCTTGATCAATGTTACGTCTACATTCCGTACGCCTTGGTAGATCGAGACGACCATGACAAGAAAGGCGGCAACGAATATAACGGTAATTTTGGCGCCTTCACCAACTCCTTGCGCTACAACGACGAGCGGAATGTAAGCGATAGGGGGAATCGTTCTTAAGAATTGGATCCACGGCTCCACCAGCATCCTGCAAGTCCGATACCATCCCATCAGGAAGGCGACCGGTATGGCGATAACCAGCGCCAGCAAGAACCCTCCCAATACGCGGAACAAGCTTGCGTATATATGTTCCAGCAGTCTGCCGCTCGCCGCTTCCTTGATAAAGGCGTCGAACGTATCGGCTGGTCCGGCGAATACGGCGCCAGCCTTCGTCATCGATATCAGCTGCCAGACGAGAATTCCGAGCAGAAGGGAGATGACTAAAAATATTTTTCCATCCAAACGGTTAAGCATCTGTCCGAGTCTAGTTGCGGGTTTGTTGTCCATGCCACTCCACCTTTTGATATGTTGTTGGGTCTTTCTAGCTAAATTGTACGTGAGACATCAAATGTTAATAAAGTATGAACTTTTTTATAACCTAGCAATAATTCTCGTCGAGTGCCGTCGTTCACAAAAAAAACGCCAATACCGCTGGGGGTATTGGCGTTTCCCTATTATTCATAAAGAATCAGCAGCACTGTGCCGCTGCCTGGAAACCGGTAACGGGATAAAGCGACGCCCGTTAACACAGCAACGACGAATGCTTAACACATTTACGCCATTATAATGCGTGGCTTAGAACATCTCGGGGCGACTGACCGACAAGAAGCCTTTCGCCGTCGGTATAACCTTCCTCGCGACCTGTCAATTCCTCGACAACCCGGTTGCGCCAGACGGCAATTTCATCCGCATATTCGACTTCCCCAATCAAATTTTGCAGCTCGTTTGGATCTTGCTCCAAATCAAAAAATTGTTCGTCTCCCGATTGGGAGTACCAAATATACTTCCGTTTCCCATCGGTCGTGTAGTGGAAAGACATTGCCCCATGGGCATGCTCGCCGTGTATATATTCACGCCATTGCGCTTCCTGCTTATCTCCGCTTATTTTGCCCAGCGGCAGCACGCTGCTTCCATCCACGCTGTCAGGAATCGCAAGATCGGCAATATCCAGCAGAGTAGGCATAATATCGCGCATCTCGACGACTTGCGTTACTTTCTTGCCGCCTTCGAGTCCCAGCCTTCCGGTAGGATCGCACAGGATAAACGGCACTTTGGCGCTTCCTTCATAGGCTAACCGCTTCTGGTACAAATTGTGGTCGCCCATCAGATCGCCGTGATCGGACGTGAACATAATGACGGTATTATCGCTGACTCCGAATTCGAACAACGCATTTAGCAGTCTTCCGATTTGATTGTCGATATGGGTAATGAGCGCGTAATAGGCCGCAAGCGCATCCTGGCGCATACGGTCATGCACAAGGCCTCTTCCGGTCGTCGGATTAAAGCCGGCTCCGTCCGCATCCTTATCATCTGCCCAATCTCCGATCGGAGGTTTCGGCAATTCCATGTTTTTGTACAGATTCAGATAAGCCTCCGGCGGATCAAGGGGCGAATGCGGACGAACAAAGGAGGTCCACAAGAAAAACGGCTTGCCGGGATCTCTTCTTCGCAAAAAGTCGATCGACCTCGTCACGGCCCAATTGGTCGGATGGTATTTCTCTTCCAGATGCCATGGTCTGGAAACAACGGATGCGTTGCAGTCCAGTCCATGATCCATAATATCCTGATCATAGCCGGCGCGCTCTCGCAGCCAAGGCAAATAGTCGTCGGTATAGTCCCACCATTCCAGGGCGGAGGAACGCGCGCGATTGCGATTGTAGTGCATATAGCCGTCATGCAGTTCGATATGATGGAACCCGCACAGATTGCGAGTAGGGTAGACATGCATTTTCCCGATGCATTGCGTATGATATCCCGCCCGGGCCAGCTCGCCGGGAAGGGTGTGCTCGTAATTCCAGACGACCTTGTCCTGATAACCGACCCGCCCATGGCTCCGTTGGCTCATGCCCGTCAGAATAGAGGCTCTGGCGGGAACGCATGACGGTGTCGCGGAGTAAGCGCTCGTGAAGGTAACGCCCCTCTTTGCCAGATGGTCCAGATTCGGAGTCTGAATGACCGGGTGATTCAAATAATGAAGACAATCATATCTCATCTGGTCGACGGTAATCAATAAAAGATTCGGTTTCATGGCGTGCTCCTTTTTCCATGTTTTTCACATCGTAAAAATTATACCTTTTTGCACAGCCTGATTGCTGCAAATTAATCTTTTTTTTCATTCCAACGTTCATATTGTTCGAAACTTGTTCAGAATAAGCGGGCAGGATTAAACCGATATGTTGTCGAAATGGTTGCGAACGAATTGACTATTTGGGATCTAAGTTGGAACAGCACTACTGGTGAAGGGCAGGGATAAATCGGTATGAGAAGAACCATCGTCATATCTGATATACATGGCTATTATGAGACGTTCCTGGCGCTTCTGAATCAAATTCAGTATAACGCGATTCATGACCGGCTTGTGCTGCTTGGAGACTACGTGGACGGAGGGCCGTCCTCGCTCAAGGTCGTCCAGCACGTCAAAGCGTTGTCCAATCTGAACGGGGTGAAGGTCATTGGCGGAAATCACGACGATATGTTCCTGAATTGGCTGGATAACCAGGATTATATTCTTTCGCCTTATACGACAGCCCGCAACGGCGGCACCCAAACCATACGTTCCTTCTGTCCATGGTATATAGACGAAGATGACGATGAGAAAGCGCGAGTCTTCATTAAGCGGAATTATGCACCGGAGATCCATTTCCTCAGAAATTTGAAGTATTTCTTAGAAGACGAACATCATATCTTCGTACACGCGGGCATTAACCCCCAGATCAGGCATTGGCGTCAAACGTCCACGAAGGACTTTCGGTGGATAAGAGGGGTGTTCCATGCTTATGACGGAATTCTGCCTATCTCCAAAAAAATCGTGTTCGGTCATGAAGTGACGGCGAGGCTTCATGGGGAGAAGGTGTTCCATCCCTGGTTCGGGAAACAAATGATCGGCATCGACGGCGGCATTAAATTCGGCTACCAGCTTAACGCCTTGATCATTAGCGATGGATTGGACTACACGTACGCAAGCCTAAAAAGCGTGGATTAAGGAGGAGACTGGATGCGCAAGCTTGTTTTTTTCCTGGGAGGGGCGGGAGCGGGCAAGACGACGTTGGCGAAGGAGTTGGCCAAAAGAAGCCGTACCGCGCTGTTCGACATGGATACGCTGCTACGGCCGGCGGCCGAAGCCATCATGACGCAAGCGGGACTGGACCCGAACGACCGCGATTCCGAGCACTACAAATCGAGATGCAGACACCTGGGTTATCGGCTGACAATGGATGCCGCCCTCGAGAACGTGGAGCTTGGCAACGATGCGTTCGTCGTCGGTCCGTTTACCAGAGAGACGGAGGCCCCCGACTGGCTGGCTAGCGAGCTGTCGCGGATAGGCGCTTCGTTAAGCGACGTGGAAGTGAAGGTCATTTTTGTCTGCCTCCCCGACGACAGCCATTACCGAGCACGCATCCTGCAAAGAGGATCCATGCTCGATGCTTGGAAGCTGGACAATTGGGAAGCATTCAGCAAGTCGCTCGTTCCGCGAGCCATACGATGGCCGCTGCCAGAGTCGTCGATCCTCTATTTCGATAACTCCGGCGAGCTGACGGTAGAGAAGCTGGAGTTGGCGGAGCGTTTTATCGGTTAGGTCTTTTTTATGAAACTGCGCTGCCTCTAGAAGGTGGCTTCGATCGTCCCAAGTGGCAAAAGAGGCCATTTTGTTCTTACTTAAGCATTTATGAAGCTGCCCTATCATCGCCAACTTGTTAACGGAAATGAGGGCCCTTATATGGACCGTTTGGCGTGATATTAAAATCTAACGGAACTCTGCGACGTTATTCGTAAGAAATCCAGGCAAACCGCGGACTTTTGCCTAACATAAGGGCTGTCAGTTCCATTAGATTTGCGAAGGGCTGCTTTTTGCTGAAATAACGCTTTTCATTTCCGATACAACCTTTAATATGAAGATACTGTTTCTCATGTCCGTTAGGTTAGAGGCTGACGCCGGATAACGATCCAGCCTCATGAATGGGAGCGGGACGGTTTATTTTGCATGCCTGTATTCGCAAAAATCAGCGATATTATTATATGATTGGGCACTAATCTTATATTGTCCGAATCAAAGCAAAGGTTGTAAGATAATGGTAGCCATGAATCGAGGGAGACCGAAAGAGAGTGAGATAGGGAGCGTTCTTTTTTTCAAAAGAGAAAGGATTATACGGACAAATGTAAGCGTTTACCTCACAGGGCATTGACAAGATTTCATGGGGGGGTCTATATGAAACGTACACCTATGATGTTGCAGCTCATTGTCATCTTATTTTGCATTATGGCCGTGCCGACGGCGATCTTGACCTGGTACAGCGGGGAACAGATTTTGCGAAATTCCGAACAGGCCATCGCGGAGTCGACCCTGGAGGGTCTGGATGCGAGCCGCAAGCTGAACGAAAACGCGCTGAACAACCTGGCCCAGAACACGGTGCGTCTGACGGCCACCCATATCTTCGACCGCATCCGGCCGTACGAGACGTTCGAGGAGCTGAACTCCAGCTTCGATACGGTCACCAACGCGAGAGCCGTGCTGCAGCAATTGCTGAACTTGAACCGGCATGGCGAAGGCGTGCACTCTTCCTTCTTCCATCTGGGGGATGCCGACTATGTCGTCTCGACGGACAAGGGGATCAAGGAGCTGGAGTCGTTCGAATCCATCGACTGGCTGGAGGACGCGCTGAAAGGCCAAAGGGGAATCAGCGGCGTGTGGTATCCGCGGAGATTGGATTCCGGCGAGTACGTCATCTCTTACGTGCTTCCGCTTAATCGGCTATCGACGACGACGCGGGGAACGATCGTCGTTAACATGAAGGAGAACCAGATCGACAACGTATTCCGCTCCTCCGGCACCGCGCAGCGCGGTTTCATATTGCTGAACGGGGACGGTACGGTCATCTCGCACAGCGACAAGGGCATGCTGCTTTGGAATGTAGGCGAAAATCCCGTCATCTCCGGCATACTCGCGCAGAGCGAGAGGGAAGGTTATGCCTTCCGCGAAAACGCCGGCGGCGAGCGGCTTCTGTATACATGGTCCAAATCGAGCCGGTACGGCTGGACCAGCCTGAACATTCACTCCGTCGAAGAATTGATGGTCAGCTCGCATGGGATGCAGCGCAATATTATGCTGCTGACCGCCGTCATCATTTTGGCGGGTACCGTATTCAGCGTCTTGCTGGCTACCTGGGTATCCAAGCCGGCGAGAGAGCTGGTCCGTTCAATGCGGTCGCGCGACGACGTCGTGGTCAAGGGGCGGAACGAACTGGCGTTTCTGGATGCCGCTTTCAAGCGGATGAGAGAAGAAGAGGCAGGGCTTAACGAGCTGTTGCAGATGCGAGAGCAGGATGCCCGCAGCATGGCGGTGCAGCGTTTGATCCGGGGAGAGCCGACGCCGCAGGCTGCGGAGTTGTTCCCTTCCCCTTATTATCTGGCGGCCGTCGTCTCCATCGACCGGTATCGGGTGTACGTCGGCAAGACGAATCCCGAGACGAGGAGCTACCACCGCTATCTGCTGACAACGCACTGCGACAGCCTGTTCCAGGAAGGCATTCGGGCACGCAGCGTCTATCGGGGAGACGGCTGCTTCGTCATCGTGATCAACTACGGGGAATCGGAGCGAAACAGCGTCAGCGCGGACATCAATGACGCGCTCTCCGCGATCCGCGACAAGGCGGCCGAGCTGCTGGATCATTCCGTCACGATCGGCGTGAGCAGTCCGGCGGAGGAGAGCCGCGAAGTGATGGACCGCGTCGCGGAGGCGTCGGAGGCCATCAAGCAGCGCATGCTTGTCGGAAGCGGAAGCATCCAGTATTGGCAGGAGGAGAGCGGACGCGACAAAAAGTATATTTACCCTTCCAACAGCGAGAGGCGCATGCTCAATTATTTGGACCAGGGAGACCTTGACAGCATTGCGAAGGAATTAAAAGCGATCGGCGACGAAATTCGATCCGCCGAATACGTCTCCTACGATAATATTCTCTTCGTTTATCATCAATTGACGGGCGTCACGATCAAACATTTGAGAGAGAACAACGTCAGCACGGCCAAAATTTTTGCGGGCAGGGGCAACATTTACGCGGCGCTCGCCTCCATCGACACGCTTGACGAGCTCGAAGAGTACGTCTACGATTTTTGCAGGGAAATCGTGCAGTATCTGGCGCGCACGCCGGGAGAAACCAATCAGCACGGCGAGCGGATCATCAATTATCTCCAGGAACGCTATCGCGAGGATATCGTCTTCCAGGAGATGGCGAAGGAGATCGGCATCAGCTATTCCTATATGCGCAAGATCGTCTACGAGATGACGGGCCAGAGCCTGATCGACTACCTCAATCAGCTCCGTATCGAGAAGGCGAAGGAGCTGCTGCTGGATCCCGGGCTTACGATCGCGGGCATCGCCGCCGAGGTCGGTTATTATAACGTGCAGAGCTTCAACCGATTTTTCCGAAAGTTCGAGGGCATGCCGCCGAGCGGCTACAAGGCTTCGAAGTGCCGGACTTCCTAAAGCCCATCCTTAAGCCCATCCGAAGCTGCCTCCTAAGCCGTCATGGCCAGGGAAGGCAGCTTAACTTTTGCTCATGGCCTATCAGAATTGATCATAAGGCACCCCAAGAAGCTCGCAGAATCAAGGAAAAGATCAAAAGTGAAGGGCGATAATCAAACCTCATGATTTACCGCCGCGAAATGTAAGCGCTATGATTAGGGCAATCCCGAAGCGGACCACAGTCGGAATGCGAGCGGATAAGTCGGGTCAAAAGGAGGTGAAACTTTGAAAGCTGGAGGAACTGCGGAGGTGGAACCAACAACCGCTTCCATACGGTACGCAGGCACAAAACGGGGTCTTTTCTATTATCTTCGCCGGGATTGGCAGCTCTATGCGTTATTGCTGATTCCGCTGTCGTTCGTCCTTCTCTTCAAGTATGCGCCGATGTCGGGACTGATGCTGGCATTTAAAGAGTACAAAATCGCAAAAGGGTTTTGGGGAAGCGAGTGGGTCGGGCTCGAAGTGTTCCAGGAGCTGTTCGCCAAGCCCGAGTTTTTCAAGGCCGTGCGCAACACCCTGCTGCTCAACGTGCTGGATTTGCTCTTTAGCTTCACGATGCCGATCGTGCTTGCGTTATTGCTCAACGAGATCAGGGGCACGCTTTTTAAGCGCGTGAACCAGACGCTGCTCTACCTGCCGCACTTCCTGTCCTGGGTCATTATCGGCGCCATCGCCTACCAACTGCTCGGAGAAGGCAGCGGCATGATCAATAATCTGATCGAGCAGATGGGCGGGGACCGGATTCCGTTCTTGCAGAAGGATACCAACTGGCTGTTCAGTTATCTGGCGATCGGCGTGTGGTACAGCATGGGCTGGGGCACGATTATTTATCTCGCGGCCATTACCGGCGTCAATCCCGAGCTTTACGAGGCGGCGACGATGGACGGAGCGGGGCGGCTTCGCAAAATGTGGAACGTAACGATTCCATCCATCCGCATGACGATCATCACGCTTCTTATCCTGAGTCTCGGCAACGTCATGGGCGGCTCGTTCGAGAGAATCATCGGTCTGGCGAACAAAGCGACGACCGAGTTCACCACAACGATCCCGGTGTTGGTCTACCGCTGGGGCATCGAAGGCGGCGACTTCAGCCGCGCGACGGCGCTTGGCTTGTTCCAGGCGGTCATCGGACTTATCCTCGTCGTCATCGCCGACCGGATCGCCAAGAAGCTTGGCGAAGACGGACTGTTCTAGGAAAAGGATGTTCTACTGGTAACCGAACATTTAGAACTTGTATTTGTATCTTGTATACAGAAAGGAGGAAAAGCATGAAAGCAAGGGGGAAACCGGCCGCGGCATCCCGGCGCCATCGCATCGACGTCTGGGAATGGCTGATTCGCCTTTTCGTGCTGATGGCATCGCTGGCTTGCCTGCTGCCGTTCGTTCACGTTGTTGCCAAGTCGCTTAGCGACGATGCCTATGTCATCGCCCAGAAGGTATTTCTCGTTCCGCAAGGCTTTACGCTGGAGGCATACGGCAAAATTTTTGCGGATGCGAGCATTTTGCGTTCGCTATATGTAAGCGTTCTCGTGACCGTCTTGTTTACGATACTCGGCATGATCGTCACGATTTGCGCGGCTTACCCGCTGTCCCGTCCGCAGCTCAAGGGACGCGCGGTGCTGACCTTCCTTTGCGTGTTCACCCTGCTGTTCAGCGGAGGCATCATACCCGACTACATGCTGATCAACAGCTTGGGGATGCTGGACACCATCTGGTCGTTGGTGCTGCCGCTGTCGTTCAGCGCCTTTAATCTCTTGATTCTAAGGAGCTCCATCGCCAGCAACATTCCCGTCAGCCTGGAGGAATCGGCGAGAATCGACGGCGCGGGACACTTCCGTATTCTGTTCAGCGTCGTGCTGCCGCTCTCCAAGCCGATTTTGGCGACCTTGTCCCTTTTCTACGCGGTGGGACGCTGGAACGCCTATCAGGATGCCTTGTTCTACATCAAGTACAATATCGATCTGCGTCCCTTGCAGCTGAAGCTGTATTATCTCGTTATCCAAGCGAGCGAGAGCTTCCAATTGGAGGCGACGACCGTGCAGCTCAGCAATCCGGAAGTGCTTAAGGCGTCCGTCGTGGTATTCGCGACGCTGCCGATTGTATGCGTGTATCCGTTTATCCAGAAATATTTTGTGCAAGGCGTCATGCTGGGGTCCGTCAAGGGTTAAAAGGTTAATCTGCCGTCCCGAGCTTCGCGAATACGACAATATGGGGGTATTACGATGAGCAAAAAAAGATTGCTGGCCATGTCCATGGCCGTTATCATGAGCACGGGGCTGCTGGCCGCCTGCTCCAACAATAACAACGGAGGCGGCGCGGCGACGAGCAGCCCGGCTCCGACCGCGACAAGCGGCAGCACGGAGCAGCCAAGCGAAGGTTTCCCGGATTATTCGAAAGGCTTCCCGCAGAAGGTTAATCTGGAAATCCCGGTCTACGAGCGTGCCTTCGAAGGGTGGAACGTTACCGATAATTACTACACGCGCTGGGTTCAGAAGGAATTCGGGGACAAATACAACATAAACGTCAAGTTCGTGCCGATTACGCGCAACAACGAAGTAACGGATTTCGAGCAGCTTCTGGCCGCTCAAAAGGCGCCTGATATCATTTTCCATTACGATATGCCGCAGGCGCTTGCGTATTACGGAGAAGACGTCATGCAGGAGCTCGATTGGGAAGAGATCGCCAACTATGCGCCTACTTATTGGGGCAATTTGAGCGAGACCATCCAGCAATACGGCGTTGTCGACGGCAAAAATACTTTTTTCTTCGCGGCCCGTCCGGATACGGACAACTACGTCTCCCTTATCCGCAAAGACTGGGTAGAAAAGGTCGGCATGAAGGTGGAGGATCTGACATCGCTGGAGAAATACAACGACATGCTCGTGAAGTGGAAGGAAGCGGGACTCGGCGTGCTTGGCGGCTCGCTCACGCGCAACAACTACAATTATAGCTATGCTTTCCGCGACTGGCCGGTTGATCCGAAATACCGCGCGCTCTACTCCGACCTCGCCGCAGCGGACTTGACGACGAAGGATTCCGAGGAATGGCTGCGCAATCTCAACTACCAATTCAACAATGGCCTCATTGACAAGGAATTTTATCTTCGTGATGACGACAACAAGATCAAGTCCGAGTTCGTAGCAGGCAGAACAGGCACGTACGGGCTTTATCTCGCCAGCAATACTGACGTTTTCGAAGCGACGTTAAAAAACAATCCGGGCGCCGAATTCGCCGTCGTGCCGCCGTTCGCGGGCATACCGGAAGGCGGAGTGCCGCAAGCCAGGGCATACTGGCCGTTCGGTTTCATTATGGGCATCAACTACTTGTCTACGCCGGAGGAGCGGGCGGCCGTCTGGATGTACCTCGAATGGATGAGCCAGCCGGAGAACCTGTTCGTGTTCCAGAATGGCGTGGAAGGCCAGAACTACACGCTCGACGCGGACGGTCTGCCGGTGAAGACGCCGGATTTCAAGGGCGAATCCGTGCTTTCGCAGAATAACAACAAGGACTACTGGGCGCTGGTGACGGAAACGCCGGTTTACGCGACACCGGAGCTGACGCGCAAGGCGAACCTGCGGAACTGGGCGCCGGTAGGCTACGAGTATCTGGCCGAGGATTTGCTCAGATACCGCGACGAGACGGCGCAATACCGGACGCCTGATGCCTTGTTCACCGTCGTGCTGGAGAAGGTAAACGAATACAAGGCCGATCTGAACGCGCTCTTTCAAGAGCTTTACCTGAATATCGTACTCGCTCCGGAAGCCGAATTCGACGCGAAATACGAGGCGGCCAAGAAACGTTACCTCGAAGCCGGCTACCAGGAAATTCTGGACGAAAAACAGAAAGCGATCGACGCCGGTCAATTCCGGTAAGAACCGACTTGGCCGACCGAAGGGCCCTGCCTTGGGCAAGGCTCTCCGGCCGAACGCTAGGCAAGATGCGCGGAAGAACGACCGGCTCCGCTCCGGAGCCGGTATATCGACATTATGACGGATACATAATGTATCGGTTTTTCGATGATGCAGATTGAGCAAGCAGGCAACGGACAAACAATAAGGAGTTGAGTTCATGTCAAAGGGTATGAAACGCGCCTCTCTTCCGAGGTCGCTGACAGCCTTGCTGCTGTCCTGCATGATGGTTTTCTCGCTGACCTCCCTGCCGGCTCCCGCGCAGGCTTCGTCGGCCCCTGGCGCGCCGGCGCGTCAGGGCGATTATTTGGGCCGAGGGTTAGTTGCCGTGCTGGTCGACGGCGGCGTCTTCCTGAGCTGGCGTTACCTGGTTACGGATCCGGAGGACATCGCCTTTAACGTCTACAAGAACGGCAACAAGGTCAATGCGTCCCCGATTCTCGACGTAACGAACTACGTGGACGCCACGGGCGCGGATAGTTCCCGCTATCAAATTTCGACCGTCGTCGGCGGCAAAGAAGAGATGCAGGCGGGGACGGTGCCGGTATGGCACAACGAATATTTGCCGATCCAGCTCGACAAGCCGGCCGACGGGCGGACGAAGGACGGCGGCAGCTATTCCTACATCGCCAGCGATGCCTCCGTCGGCGACCTGGACGGCGACGGCGAATACGAAATCGTTCACTTATGGAATCCGACGAACCAGAAGGATAATTCCCATTCCGGCTACACGGGCAACGTCTACATGGACGCCGTCAAGCTGGACGGAAGCAGGCTGTGGCGAATCGACCTTGGCGTCAATATCCGTGCCGGCGCGCACTATTCGCCTTTCATGGTCTATGACCTAGATGGGGACGGCAAAGCGGAAGTCGTCGTAAAAACGGCGGATGGCACGAAGGACGGCCAAGGAACCATTATCGGCGACGGCTCCAAGGATTATCGCAATGATGGCGGATATATTTTGTCCGGTCCCGAATATCTCACTCTGTTCGATGGTGAGAGCGGATCAGCCGTTTCCACCGTCGATTACGACCCGCCGAGAGGCAATGTCAGCGATTGGGGCGACAACTACGGCAACCGCGTGGACCGGTTCCTCGCTGCAATCGCCTACCTGGACGGCTCGACGCCCAGCGTCGTTATGACTCGCGGCTATTACACTCGGACGGTGCTGGCGGCTTATGATTATGTCGGCGGCGAGCTGGTGAAGCGGTGGACCTTCGACTCCAAGGTAGCGGGCAGCCAGTACGAGGGGCAAGGCAATCATGGCATCAGCGTGCTGGATGTAGACTCCGACGGCAAGGACGAAATTATATATGGCGCATTGGTCATTGACGACGACGGTTCGGTATTATACAGCACGGGGCTTGGCCATGGCGACGCCATGCATGCCGGCAAGCTGGATCCCGGCCGCGACGGCTATCAAATTATGAGCGTGCATGAGCATACTTCCTCGCCTTACGGCATCGAGATGAGGGATGCCGCCACGGGAGAAATTTTGTGGGGCCAGTACACGGGCAAAGACACCGGACGCGGCATGTCTGCGGACATTGACCCGACTTATCCCGGCTACGAATCTTGGGGCTCCGGCATTACGGACGGGCAAGTAATGCCGGAGACAAGCGGCTATTCGGCATCCGGCGAGGCGATCTACGCGCCGAACGAAACGCCGAAAAGCGTCAACTTCGGGATCTGGTGGGACGGCGATCTGGGTCGCGAGCTGTTCGATCACGTATGGGACAACAGCTCAGCCAAGGGCATTCCCGTTATCTATAAGTGGGACTACGAGAACAAGAAGCTGAACGAGATCTTCCGGGCGACCGGCGCGCTCACGAACAACCATACCAAGGGCAATCCCGCGCTGCAAGCCGATATTCTGGGCGACTGGCGCGAGGAGCTGCTGCTGCCGAACGGAGACAGCACGGAATACAGACTGTACACGACGACGATTCCAACGGGTCACCGGGTCCCCGCGCTGATGCAGGATCCTGTCTACCGCTTGGGCGTGGCCTGGCAAAATGTAGGCTACAACCAGCCTCCGCATACCAGCTTCTATTTGGGGTACGGCGCGACGGACTTCCCGCAGGCGGAGCTCGCGCTCGCAGGAGGCCCCGAGGCGCTTACGCGCATTCGGCACTTTGACTTCGGCGCTTCGACCAGCCCGGATGCCATCGGCGTGGGGAATACAACCTATGCTCCGGGCACGGGATACGGATTCGCCAGCAGCGGCGGGATCGGGGTAGAAGCCGGTCACGTGGCCTTGCCGGAGAACGCCAAGTTCATCGTCGACCTGCCGAACGCGAATTACAAGGTGACGCTTAAGCTGGGCTCGGCGGACCGCGCCGGAAACGTCGGCGTGAAGTCCGAATTCGTGCAGAAGCTGGCGGCGACGAACGTGGCCGCGGGCGAATCGCTGGTCTATTCCTATGACATCGCGCTGGTAGACGGCCAGTTGGACTTCGACTTTACCGGAACGGCGATCGACCTCCAGGAGATTGCGATTGACCAGTATCCGGCCAAGACAGCCGGCGCCGCGACTACCGTCTATATGGCTGGAGACTCCACGATGCAGTCATACAGCGCGATGCAGGCTCCGCAAGAGGGCTGGGGGCAGCAATTCGGGCGCTACTTCGCAAGCGGCGTCGTAGTCGACAACCACTCCATCGGCGGCAGAAGCAGCAAATCCTTTATGGTGGACGGTCGATTGGATACGATATTGCGTGCGATCAAGCCGGGGGATTACTTTTTTATCTCCTTCGGCCACAACGATGCCAGCGCCGGCATTCCGGAGCGGTACGCTTCTCCTGCGGATTATAAAACATACTTGGGCCGATATATCGATGGCGCCAAGCAGCGCGGAGCGAATCCTGTCCTTCTTACGCCTGTAGGACGCAGAGACTTTAATACGATGACCCAGGAATTTAATGTAAGCTTCCCGGAATACGTTAATGCGGCCAAGGAAGTGGCGGCGGAGAAACAAGTTCCGCTCATTGATCTTAGCGCGTTAAGCATAGCGCGTTATAACCAGATCGGACTTGCGGCATCGGAGAAGCTGTTCCTTTACGCTTATCCGGGTCAATATCCGAAATATCCGAATGGCGTAAACGATAATACACATTTTAGTGGCTACGGAGCGACCGTCATAGCGGGGCTGGTGGCGAAAGCGGTCAAGGAGCAGGAGCTCGGCGGCCTCGCGCCGTTTGTCATCGATCCGGATGTTGTCGAGCCGGAGCCCGAACCCGAAAACCAGGTCTACAGCGAGGACTTCGAGGGCGATCCAGGGGCGATTCAATACGCGATGGTTAACGCTACCGGCATTGGAGGTACGATGACGGGCACCGTCGTGGAGCAGAACGGCAACAAGGTGCTTAACGTCGTCGGCTCCGGATCGGGACATCGCTCCAAGGTGTTCCGCTTGTTCGACGCCGTCGGCGGCGACATTGTCGACGTGAATTTTGACTGGCACACTGGCAACGTAGGGGCTTTCCCTTCGGAAGGACATCTTACTCTGCAGGACGCCAATGAGAATATGATTCTCACTCTGTATACAACGAGCAGTTCGAACTCGACGATCGGTTATTTCGCCGGCCAGTACCCGGCGGATTACGGAACCGGCACTACCGCCATTCCGGAGGGCGGCGCCTTCACGACCATTGCGAAAAACCAGTGGGTGAACGTAAACGCCAAGATCAACTTCGCAGACAAAACGATCGATCTGACGCTGACCAGCCTGGCGAACGGCAGCACACAGACGATTAGCGATATTGAGATGAGCGCCGGAACCGCCTATACGGACAACGTAAGGGCGATGCGTTTCCTGGGAACGAGGAAAGGCGGCGGCGGCACTTTAAGCTGGACGACTGGGATCGACAATGTCCGGATCGAAGGGATAAAGCTTCCTCCGGCTGCAGGAGATCAGACCGCGCTAATCGCGCTGCACGAGGAAGTTAAGGCGCTGGATCTGTCCGCCTACACGGAAGCTTCTATATCGGTCTTGAATAAAGCGCTGGCAGCAGCCGAAACCATTATCGGCGCGGAAGCGACGCAAGCGCAAGTCGACCATATCTTTAACATGCTGGCGGTGGCCAAGGCATCTCTGACGACTCAGCCTGCGTTGCCCGTGAGCGATTACCGGTTCGACTTTGGCCCGGGCGCCGCGGCGGAAGGCTACGCGCAAGTCGACGCCAAGTGGGCCTACGTGGAAGGCAACGGCTACGGTTTTGCCGATACGGCTCTGACTCAAAACGAGAACCGAAATACAGGCAATGCGTTATCGGAAGATTTCGTCCGCTTGAACGGCACTTCTTTCCTTGTAGAGATGGAGCCTGCCAACTACCGAGTGACCATGACCATGGGCGATTCGGCGGAGTCGACCCATGCAGGAATTACGGTTGAACAAATGGGCAAAGTGCCTGACGCAACGATACCGGCAGGCGAGCATCGGGAAATCGTCTATGACATCGCGCTTATCGACGGCGTATTCAACTTCGGATTCTCGGGCAACACGCCAAAGATCAACGCCTTGAAGATCGAACGACTGCCCGACAACTCTACCGGCGACAAGCCGGTCATCTATCTGGCAAGCGACTCTACCGTGGCTAATTACGCGGAAGGCTACCGTCCGCAGGCGGGATGGGGCGAGACGCTGGGAGGTTATTTCGATTCCGGCAAAGTAATCATCGACAACCGGGCCATCGGCGGGCTAAGCAGCAAGACGTTTCTGGTCGGCGGACATCTCAATGAGCTGCTGCTGGACATCCGCGAGGGAGATTATCTGTTTATGCAGTGGTCCCATAACGATTCGACGCCTTCGCGTCCGGAGCGTTATCTCACGCCGGAACAGTTCAAAGAGTATCTGAAAACCTATATCGAAGGCGCGGAGCAACGTGGCGCGATTCCGGTATTGGTCACGCCTGTAAACAGGCGCGATTACACTGGCGAAACGCTGAACAAGAGTTTCCCTGAGTACGTACAGGCAATGAAAGTGGTTGCGCAAGAAACCGGCACGTTGCTGGTTGATCTGAACCAAGCCAGCTGGGAGCACTTCCAGGAGCTTGGCCCGGAAGGGACTAAAGGCATTTTCTTGTGGGTAGACGGCAAGGAAGACAATACGCATTTGCAAATGAACGGCGCCATGGTCGTATCCAAGCTGGTGGCAGGGCTGGTGAAGGAGCTAAACATCCCGCTCTCCGCATTCGTGACATTGGAGGATACCGAGGTTCCGCCCGGCGAAGTCTGGGCCAAGGCGTATCTGACGGGACCATCCAGCGCTTATGCCGGTCAATCGGTTGATTTCAAGATCGGCGTATCCGAAGTGGAAGCAGGCTTCACCGCCATGGACGTTATCGTCCAATACGATCCGGGGAAAGTGTCGTTTGAGACGATCGCAGGAGAAGATGGCGAGCTAGCCCTGGCAGATGGCGCCATCTCGCAAAGCCGGGAGCATGTGCATATTCTTGCGACGGCCGTTCGACCGGAAGAAGGTTTGATTCGCGTCATTCTGCTGAGCGGCGGAGAATCGCATGCCGTCTCGGAAGGCGGAGAGTTGTTCAACCTTCGAGGGAAGGTAAAGCCAGGCCTCGCGGCCGGCAATGTCAGCACCTCTGTGACGAAGTTCGAGGTGTCCCGCAATGGCTCGGCCGGAGTAGCCGATATCGCCGAGGCATACCACTCGTTTAGCATCGGGCAGGAGCCTCCGATCGATTCTGACAAGTCGGTTTTGATCGCAGCAATCGCGGCTGCGCAGAATCATCTCTCGAAAGCGGTGGAAGGCACAAAAATCGGGCAATACGAAGTTGGCGCGAAAACGTTGCTTCAAGGAGCCATCGATGCGGCCTCTGCGGTTCGCGGCAATGCGTGGGCGACGCAAGGTCAAGTCGATGCGGCAACTGGCGCCCTTAACGGCGCGGTGCAGCAGTTCCAAGCGAAGTTTATCAGCCTGGTGGACGGTCAGACTCAAATTACGATTCGCGATCTGTCCATGATCGCCAAGTACTTCGGAGTGACCTCCGAAGACGACAACTGGAACGAGATCGAGAAAGCGGATCTGCTGGGCGAAGGCAAGATCAACATTCGCGTACTGGCGGCCGTTGCGCAGATGATTCTGTCGGGCTGGAGTGCGAAAGAGTAATTTATGTAAAGGAAAGTGGGGAAGGGGATGCAGGCCCCTTCCTCTTCCTACATGGGAAGGAAGAGACAGCGATGAAGCACAAATGGGCGAAAACGGGGATTATCCTCTTAACTGCGCTAATGTTGTTGTCGTTTTGGTCTCCCGGGTTGGTGGGAGCGGCTGACGATCCCGTCATAAGCATGAAGGCAAGCAGCCGGGAGTCCAAGGTGACGGTTGAAGTAACGGGAAGCAGACTGAAGGACCTGTACGCCTACCAGTTCAGTCTCGAATACGACCCCAAGCTGGTGCGTTTCGTCGGGGCTTCAAGTCCGATAACCGGCTTTACAGTAGAACCCATCGTCAAGGGCGGGAACATTCTGTTCGCGCATTCCAAGGTGGGCAAGGTAAAAGGAACAGAGGGCGAGGCTGCGCTGGCTACCTTCACGTTCGAGCGGATCGCTGGAGGAGGAGCGAGCTTTACTCTGCATGACATTAAGCTTGTTGATTCCGGGCTGGAGATGGCCGAGCTGGAAGCAAAGGTAAGGCTGGTCTCGGCTTGGGCGCAGTTCAAGGACATTGCCGGACACTGGGCGGAGAAGTCCATTCTGCAAGCAACCGAGCTGGGCTGGGTAGCCGGTTACAGCGACGGTACGTTCCGCCCGCAGAAACAAGTAACGCGCGCGGAGTTCGTTACGATGCTTGCGCGAGCCTTGGAACTCGACATTCCGGATGTGCCGGAGCTCACTTTTGCGGATATAGACGGAATTCCGGTATGGGCGCGGGGATATATATCCGCTGCTGTAGAAGCGGGAATGATCCAAGGCTATGGGGATGGCACTTTCGGGGCCGGCAAGCTTATCTCGCGCGCCGAAATGGCGGCTATCATCGTCAGATCCCAGGGCATCGTGCCCGAGGAAGATGCGCGTCCGAACTTTACCGATACAGGCGATGCTCCTGTCTGGGCACAACCTTACATCGCCGTTGCGGCAGAACGCGGATGGATCAAGGGCGTTGGCGACAATCGGTTCGCGCCGCTCAAAAATGCGACCCGCTCCGAATCGGCGCATTTGATTCTTGCTATTTTTAACTAGAGAGGATTCCGCTACAATCACGTGGAAGAGGCTGTGCTTAGGCGCAGCCTCTTTTTTTAGCGTCCTAATTGCGACGGCTTGTTTACGGCGCTCCCAGAGCAGATTTGTTTTGCGCAGTTTACGCCAATCCAACGGCTACCTGCTGGGCGCGAAATGGAGGCGAATGGTGGTGCTGGAGTGAGGGCTGATGCGTTGTTGATGTTGATGCTAATGCTGGTGCAGGTGCTGGTGTGCGACGCTTTTTACAAACTGTACAACAATTGGGCGAAAATACACAATTAAGATGAGGTAATAGCCATTCAATCGTACATTTGTACATATATACATAAATTTTGGCTCAGAGAGGTCACGAATGACGATGTGAAGCGAGAATTTGTGTATTTTCTCCTAGGCCCCCTAATTAAACTGGAGTCCTCCCACCCAATAATTTAATATTGAGATAAGGGAGTGATTCGGTGTGGGGAAAAGAATGAACAGGGACGCACAGATTAAAGTAGTTAAAGAAGCGATGGCTGGTGTTAAGGTCGGGGTTTTAGCGCGTATGTACGACCTACATCCTGAAACGATACGAAACTGGATACGGGATCTTCGGGATACCATACCCGTCGAGGAGATTCCCGTTGCCGATGAACATTTGCAAGAATTACAGAGATTGCAGGATGTTGAACAGCAGTTTGAGAAAGCCGTCAAAATGATTGGCGAAAAAGAGCTCGAAATCGAAATGCTGCGTGAGTTGCTAAAAAAGAGAGACCCCGCTTATCTGAAAAAATTGAAGTAGCAGAGCCATTTATTAAGCGGGGAGTGCCAGTGGCCACAGTTCTGCGTATTCTGGGCATTTCAGAATCTACTTATTACGACCGAAAGAGAAGAGTAACCACTCCATCTACGAGCCCCGCGGCAGGCCGACCAGGCCGTCCTGTACCTGGTTACTCCTATACGTTTGACGGCGAGTCTGTAAGCGACGAGCAAATCAAGGAATGGCTCCTCGAACTCATTGAGGGCGAAGAGACTGTCTATGGCTACAAGCTTTTAGCACAATGCATCCGTGATCAGCACAACGTGAGACTGGACAAGAAGAAGTCATACCGCCTGTGTACCGAGCTAGGTATCCTTCAAAAGCCGCGCCAGCGTGTACATACGCATCCACGGAGGCTACCCAAAAACCGCGTCGTGACGGGCGTTAACCAGCTGTGGCAAATGGATATTAAGTATGGTTACGTTACAAAGCTAAACCGTTTCTTTTTCATTCTCAGCATCATCGATGTGTTTGATCGTGTCGTCGTCAAACAATACCGAGGACCCGTGTGCGAGTCCAAGCATGCCGTTCAGACCCTTTGTTATGCCTTACAGGATCGTGTAAGACTAGGAGAGGCCATGCCTGTTATTCGTACCGACAATGGTCCGCAATTCGTCAGCCAGCTATTCGGGGACATGTGTGAGTGCCTCGAGGTTGAGCATGAGCGAATTCCACCTCGCACACCAGATATGAATGCCTACATCGAGTCATTCCATAGCATTCTGGAGCGCAATTTGTTGAGGCAAAGAGAATTTACGACCTTTCATGAAGCTTATGAAGCACTCGATACTTACATGGACTTCTATAATAACCGCAGGATGCATGGTAGCTTAAAGAGGATGCCTCCTGCCGTTTTTTCAGAGTGGGTGCAGACGTTAGAGGATACTTCTGCATTCCATAAAGCAATGTAAAGACATGAAAAAGAGAGAGACTCTACGAAAACAGCATTTTTGGTGGACAAGACTCCGGAATTAGGGGGCCTAGCCGTTTTCGTACAAATCGCTGTGCAGTGGGCCCATTTGATTAAGAAATTGGGGAGAAATGCACAAATGTGCAGAAAGAGAAAGAGAGCCGTTTTCGGCCCATGACACGAGCAAGCCCGTCAACAGGTTTCTCCACGGGAGATGGCGAACCTAATAAATTTGTTTAGATAACGTAGCTACCAACACTCTTCTCCAAATATCCTAAACGCGGAGCTTAACCGAATATGCAGGAAGAAGTAATTGCATCCCAACTCTATCATAGGCATGCTATACTGATCCAAGACATTTACAAAGGAGGCAGATAGGAAGATGAGAAGAGTTGCAATTATCGGGGCGGGAAGCGTCGTTTTCTGCAAAACGCTAATCATGGATATCATGGCAACGGATGGGCTGGAGGAAACGGAATTCGTGTTAATGGCTCCATCATCGACTAATACTTCTCGCGTGAAAAATTATCTCGATCGCGTCGTCGCGGATAACGGACTTCATTCGAAGATAACGATCACGACCGACCGCAGGGAAGCGTTGGCTGGCGCCAATTACGTGATCTGCTCCTTTCAGATCGGGGGCCTCGGAGCGTTCGAGCTCGATTATAAAATCCCGCTGAAATACGGCGTCGATCAATGTATAGGCGATACGCTCGGCCCTGGCGGCGTATTCCGCGCGCTGCGCAGCATACCCGTCATGCTGGACGTGGCAAAGGACATGGAGGAGCTATGTCCGAAAGCGATTCTCCTCAATTACGTCAATCCCATGGCGATGATCTGTTGGGCGCTCGGAGAGACAAATATCCAATACGTCGGCTTGTGCCACGGCGTGCAGACGACGCTTGACCTGATCGCGGGTTATACGGGCGTTCCGAAGGAAGAGATCGACTTCACCACAGGCGGCATCAATCATATGGGCTGGTTCTTGAAAATCGAGCATAGGGGAAAAGATCTATACCCCTTGTTGCGAGAGAAGTTCGAGCTGCCGGAGTATTACGTCAACGAGAAAGTACGCGGCGAGGTGTTTCGTCACTTCGGCTACTTTATGACGGAATCCACGGGTCACTTGTCGGAGTACGTGCCTTGGTTCCGCCATAGCGCGAAGGCGCTGGAACTGTATTGCGATGAGCCGGCGTTTGGAGGCGAGTCCGGCGCGGCTTATAAGTGGAGCGCTTACGTGGCTGATAAATTCCAGCGGACGGATACGCTCGCGGAAGAGTCGACGGATCTTCCGCCAAGAAGCATCGAATATTGCGCTTATATTATCGAAGCGCTAGAGACAGGCAAGCCGTTCAAGTTCAGCGGCAACCTTCGCAACAATGGCATGATCGCAAACCTGCCGGAGGATTGCTGCGCAGAAGGTCCGGTCTTCGCCGACCGGACCGGCATCCACCGCACGATCGTCGGCGAGCTGCCTCCGCAATGCGCGGCGCTTAACATGACGAACATTAATGTACAGCGGCTAACCGTGTTAGCAGCGAAGAGCGGAGATCCCGAGACGGTCGTGCAGGCTATCGCGATGGATCCGCTTACGTCTTCCGTGCTCACGCTAAAGGAAATCCGCGAGATGGTGACGGAGATGCTGGACGCGGAGAGCGAATGGCTGCCTCAATTCGGGAACAGGCGCCCTCGCCCGACTCCGACGATTCCTATTCCGGAGAATGTCGAAAGGGCGGAGGTGCCCATCGACCCCGCGCTGGCGATTTTCTCGCGATTCGGAGAGCTGGCGAAGTAACCGGCACAATGCCGAAACAGAGCAAGGAATTATACCATTCAAAAATAAGAGCCAATTCTGGACCTCAGGATTGGCTCTTTTGTAATTACGTTGTATTGACAATGTAATTACTTAGCTATTACAATAAACATAACAAACAAAGGAGGGAACGCACCATGGATACAAATCTGCAAATTCGCATAACAAAGGATCTCAAAGAAACGTTTCAACAAATCGCGAAGGAAAACAATAAGGATACTTCGTCTCTTGTACGCGACTGGATCTCGAACTATATTGCCGAACATCGTCGGACGGACGAGGAGCTTGCGGCTGATCTATATAGAGCGGGTTATGGGTTGCAGCAATCGCTGGGCGGGAGAGAGTACGTCGACAAAGAGTTCGCCAAACAATTGCAGGAGCTTTCCTTAACGGATCAAAAGGAATTTACGCAGCGGATTCTAGCTGTCTACATCGAACATGATCTAACGATACCGGCGTGCGTGTCCCGTACGTACAAGGGTTACGCCTACTCTCAAATGTTTTTGCTTGGGTTGATTGGAGACAAGCCGAAGGATTGAGAAGACCTCAAACGTCTGTTTTGTCTGCGAATCCTGCCAACCATCTGCCAATAGCCAGCAGGTCATAAAAAAAGTCGCCCAATTGGCGACTTTTTTGCATGGAAGCAACCCTCTTAATAGAACTGTGCCCAGGCTTTATTCTGCCGGAGCTGTATATCGGACGAACGAAAGCACGATATCCTGGGGATGATCGCCGAACGTGGAGCCGAACAGGTTCATCCCGCGCTGGTTCACCGCGCTGTCGCTGACCTCGAGCCTTACGATAATGGGCTCGTTGTATTGCAGGCCAAGCGTAGCCAGCATCGTATCCGACAGCCTTTCGCCATTAACAAATCCGCCGTTCCCGGTCACGCTCCATTCTGTCAATCGGCCGTACTCCGTTCCGCTTCTCCACCGATCAGTGGTTAATTTGCCTTTGCGATCGCCGAAGTCGCTGGGGCTAATCCATGTTCCTACTGTTTTGCCGTTAATCAACAAGGTGATATCGGAACGGCAGTCCATTGCGAAAGACGGCGCTTCCGAGCAAAGCTCCGCGCTAAGCTTCAATTCGTCAATCGCCACGCCAGGAGGCATGGGATTGGGGAAGTAGTATTCGACAAATCCGGTTCCCGAAAACCATAGCAAAGCAGCCTCTATCCGATCGGGCATGTAAAACACGCGCGGATCATCCGTCGAGCCGATAAGGGTGCCTTCCTTATTGGCCATTCCGCAAGTCGGTTGCACGGAGCAACTGGAATACATGCCGATCGGCATATGGATTTCTTCGGCCTTGTGCAAACCGTCGCCAGGCTTCTCGGGAAGCTCAAGCAGAATCGAGCGGCCGGAGACGGAGCATAACTTTTCGCGGTTGGAGCCTTGCGAGGTAACGATCAGCCCGGCTTGCTCCAGAATTTGAATATTAATGGATACGGTCGGCTGAGCGACGCCTAAAGTTTGGGCCAGTTGCGTCACGCTCATCTGATCGGATCCTATGGCTTCGAGAATGCGAACGCGCAAATCTCCGGATAATGCTTTCGCAACATCCGTAATCCTCGAGGCGGGAAACCGCAAAACCTCCTGCCTTATATCTACCATATCGATCTCCCCTCCCGACAACCGTTTAGCTCATGTGATCTCGGCTCTTCTAAAAGATTGTACAAGGATAATAAACGATTGCACATGATGTTTGCAAGTATTATGTTATTGCAATGTATATTGCGATTGTGCTATATTGATGCTTATAGGATTGACGAGAGCGCCTCCAATAAACCAATGAAAGGTTGTGTGCCGTTTGTCTACGTCACTAGCAACTACGAAAAATGCAGCTATGCCTCGTCCGGAGTATCCCCGTCCCGACTGGCAGCGCCAAGACTGGTTGAATTTGAACGGAGCCTGGCAGTTTCAATTCGATCGGGAAAATGCCGGCAAGACCGAGCAATGGTATGGCTGGGCTGCCGTTCCCTATGCATCGACGATCACGGTACCTTTCTCCTGGGCAAGTCCGCTCTCCGGCATTGGCAGCGAGGAGAAGGGAATTGGCTGGTATTGCCGAGACGTAAGCTGGTCGCCGGCCCATGCCAACGACCGTGTGTTTCTTCGTTTCGGCGCGGTGGATTATTCCTGCGATGTATGGGTCAACGAGTCGTTGGTCGGCTCGCACGAAGGAGGATACGGCACCTTCGAATTCGATGTAACGGATGTCTGGAAGCGGGATGCGGCAAACCGAATCGTCGTAAGGGCGGAGGATAACGACCGCGATTATCAAGCGCGGGGGAAGCAGGGCTACGGAGAAATTCGAGGAATCTGGCAGCCGGTCTGGCTGGAGGCCCGTCCGTCGGACTTTATTCATCACGCCAGGTTCGCAACGGGGATTGACGGAACCATCGATGTGTCGGCAACTATTCAGGCGCGGCAAGACGGTCCTGCGACGTTATCTTTTTCATTTGCCGAAGGCGAAGTCCGACATGTCATCCCCTTGCAATTGGTCGAAGGCGTAAACGAGATTGTGACATCCTTCAACGTCGATCAGCCAAGATTGTGGTCGCCGGAAGAACCGAATCTGTACGAGGGCGAGATTGTGTTGGAGGCTGGTTCTGGCGGTCGTGATATCGTAAGCACGTACTTCGGCATTCGGGAGATCGGTACGGCGCTTGTCGGCGAGCGGCAATATCGCTGGATCACGCTCAACGGCAAGCCCATCTATTTAAACGGGACTTTGGATCAATCATACCACCCGACGGGTTATTTTACGTATCCCACCGACGAAGAGATGGAGAACGAGATTTATATGATGAAGCGTCTCGGTCTTAATTTCGTACGCATTCATATTAAGCCGGAGGAGCCGCGCAAGCTGTACTGGGCCGACAAGCTCGGTATTCTAGTGATGGAGGATATGCCTTGCTTCTGGGGGAATCCGGATGAGAGTGCTCGCGCGTCCTATTTAAGCGAAGCAAGGGAGGTCATCGAGCGGGATTACAATCACCCATCGATCTTCTCCTGGGTTATGTTTAACGAAACATGGGGGCTCAAGACCAATAGCGATCAAGTCGGTCTGTCCAGCGATCAGTTGCATCCAAGCAACTACCTGCCGGAGACGCAGGACTGGGTTCGGGAAATCTACCATTGGGCGAAAAAGCTTGACCCAACCCGCATTATCGAGGACAATTCGGCGACGCTCTTTGACCATGTGGAGTCGGATATTAATACTTGGCACTTCTATATTAATGGTTACAAGGAATTGCGAGAACATCTTCAGGACGTTGTGGACAAGACATTCCCCGGTTCCCCATTCAATTATATTGGCGGCAATGTGCAGACCGACGCACCATTAATGAACAGCGAATGCGGTAATGTGTGGGGGATCGAAGGAGGAGCGGGTGACAGCGACCTGGCTTGGCATTATCGATATATGATGAATGAATTCCGCAGGCATGACAAACTTTGCGGCTTCGTATTTACGGAATTCCGGGATGTAACCAACGAATTCAACGGCTACTACCGGCTGGACGGAACGGACAAAAAATTCGGCTACGAATGGTTCGTGCCCGGCATGACGATCGCCGACCTGCATGCCCCGGATTTCATCGTCATCGATGCGCCGCCTTGCCAAACCGTCAATGCCGGAGCAACCGTCGCAGTTCCTTTGCTTCGCTCCAGTTACTCCGATCGGTATTTCGGACAGGAGCTGCAGTTGAATTGGGAGCTCTGGTACGACCAATTGGGAACCAGAGTCGTTGCGGATCAAGGAAAAATGTTGCTGGAATGGAACGGCTACGGCGTGTCTCCACTGCAATCGTTGCAGCTCACGCTTCCTAAGCAGGATGCGGTTGCGGTGCTTGCCTTCCGGCTTCAAACCGCGAGCGGTGAGACTGTTATGCGCAACTTTACGACGTTCGACGTTCGAAGCGGCAGCGCTGACGGGCAAACGCACGGCTTGGATGGCGGGATTGTAAACGTACCGGTTCCTGCATTTACAGAGCATGACTGGGCTTATCAATGGAACGCGATTCAAGGACAGAAGGCAAATGGCGGTCCGACAGGACGTTTCGTCTATAACGTTCAGTTGCCCGACCATAACGAGCAGTCCGTCATCGGCCACATGGAGATCCTGTTCGAAGCCAGTGCAAAGCGATTGTTGGCACGGAATATCGAAGGCGGTGAGTACAAACGCCCCGACCTGTCCTTTATGCTTGGTGCGGATGCCAATACGGAGCGCAACCCCAATACGGAGCGCAACCCCAATACGTATTACATGACGGATGCGGTAAGGCACGACTCAACGGTCAACGTTATCATAGACGGAGTGAAAGTAGACAGCATCTACTTGCCTGACGATCCTGCGGACAGCAGAGGCGTATTATCGTGGCATTATCAGTCGGAATCGAACAAGCTGGACGAAGCAGGGTCTTATGGTTATTTGTGTAAAATAGAAGTGCCGAGTGCCCTGGCCGCAAAGCTGAACCGGAGCCGCAGCTTTACTTTGGAGCTGGAGGCGAAGGAAGGCGGGCTTGCGCTGTACGGCAGGAATGCCGGTCGTTATCCAATCGATATACTGGTTACTTATCGTTAACGCAGCAGGACTGCCCCGAGGCTATTATTATGCCTCTTGGGCAGTTTTGTTTTTGTTTAGGCCGAGCGTATTTGCCGGCCAAATGCATCCCTCTGAACGGTATCCCCTCTACTCAGGTAAATCCCTTAGCCATGCTGGTACTCGAGTTGAAGCAGTCGTCCTCAATTCCCTTGAAACGGTATCCCCTTTATTCAGGGAAACTCTCAAACGTTGCTGATACCCGAGTTGAAGTAGTCATCCTGGCTTTCCTTTGAACGGTATCCCACCTACTCAGGGAAAGTCCCCTAACTTTGCAGGTGCCCGAATTAAAGCGAACGTCCGCATTTCCCTTAGAACGATATCCCATCTACTCAGGAAATTCTTCTAACTGTGCTGGTACCCGATTTAAATTGATGGTTTGCACTTCCCTCTGAACGGTATCCCCTCTATTCAGAATAGATTGCGTACTAACTTATCCTGAATAGAGGGGATATTGATTAAAGGTGGATCGCCGATAGTTAGCTCTAGAACGAATCTTCTGAGTATGGGGGATATTCATCAGAGGAGGAGCCCGATAGTTAGCTCTTGAACGAATCTTCTGAGTAATGGAGATAAGGATCCAAACATGCGATGCAATGTTTGTTGGAGGGACACGACTGAAAAAGTGGTCATGCATGCAGGTAGGTGGGCGATAAGGAATGTTTTTCGGTGCGGACATACATGACTGTACCGACATCTGCGAAACACTATACTGCATGATTTCCACTAAAATAGCTTCGCTGATGAGACTGTCGATCCAATGTGTGCAAAGCTGGAGATGGAGCTACAATTGAACATCGCCAGCCTGCAAACGGAAGTGAGAGCTCTTATTTTGATTGTTTGGCGTGATTTTAAAATCTAACGGAACCCTACGACTTTATTCGTGAGAAATCTAGGCAAAACGCGGACTTTGGCCCATCATAAGGGCCGTCAGTTCCATTAGAATCGCGAAACGGTGCTTTTTGCTGAAATAACGCCTTTTATTTCCTTTAAGTAGAAGTATCTCCAGTTCATTTCTTAACGGACATTTGCCAGCAGTTTCACCTATGCACTGTTAATCGACAGCATCCTGACGTCTGTAAGATTGTTCAACCGTTACATTTTTACATCGGAGAGAGGGGCGATATAAATAGGCTGCAAATCTTTGAATGAATAAACCTCTATTCTTGAGCTTCCATCCTCATTTTCGAAACCGGCTTGTAAATCTTTAAGATATTCGCGTTTGACATTACCCACGCCGTTTAAGCTGGATGACCAATTGCTCCCCAGTACCTCATTAACATCAATATACGATATCTTTCCATCTACAAGATCGTATATTCTTGCAGACATGAGCGGCCCCGGCATAAGAGCGACTAGCTCTGTTATGCCATCCTCATCCAAATCAATTTCATCGATATTTCTTGCGTATAGCTCAAGTAGTATTTCTTCGTCACCTGCTTCGTCTGTATACAAATAGGTAAAATGGGCCCCTTTTGGCGAACTTTCGTTAGTTTCCTTTAACACGCCCGTTTGTCCTAGAATGTTATCGCGATTTAAATCCTGACTCGGCATGTCATTAATCCCTTTTGCAACCTCAGACTTGACGATGTCTTTCTCATTCCCACTATTATCAGTCATTTCAACGGCCTGTTCTTGAACGTTATCTTGTACCGTACAGGCTGTGACACTCACAAGGACGATGATTGCAGCCATGAGCGAATAAATAGGTCTGATCAATGAAGCAGTCTCCCTCCTATAGAAAAAAATTCCACCCGCAATACTAATAACGTGTGGAAGCCGGTAATGTTGCGGTGGCGGATTTTATTTCTGGCCAACAAAGGGGGCAGCTTCGTTGGCTGCTTTAAAGCAGCGTTGGAGACTAATCTTACTCACGTCACCGTTCAAATTTCGCTGAGCCTACATTGCTCACGTCACGAGCCAATTAGAGTCTGCTTTGCTCACGTCACCGGCCAAGTGCCATACAGCCTGCGGTAAGTTTCCGGCGTCATGCCTTCCTTCCTGCGAAACGTCGCCACGAAGTGGCTTGCGTCTCGGAAGCCGACAGCTTCCCCGATTCTGCGAATGGTCCAGTCCGTTCGGGAGGGCAGCCATTCCTTCGCTTTACGAATCCGCAATTGAATCAGATAAGCATACGCCGTCTGGCCGAACAGCTCCCGGAACTTCTCGTTCAGCTGCCGCTCGCCGATATCCAGCATGGCTGCCATCTCCGTCAATCCGATGCCGGGATCCGGGAATTCCGTCTCGAGCCAGTCCAGCAGCAGCTGGATTCGCTCCAGCCGCTTTGTGATGGATGGACGGTTATCGGTACGCGCATCCGTCTTGAGCAGCGTGAGAAATCGGTACAAATCCGAAGACAGCTGCAAGCCGGAGGGATCGCCCCCTGTTTCGGCTAGGGCCAGCATATCCGCCAAAAACTGCGAGATCCGGTCGTCGCCGTCATCCCATTGAAAACGTTCCGCGCTGCTCCATCCGAACGATTGAATGAAGCTTGCCGCCATGCTTCCATGAAAGGTGACGAAGCTCGAATGCCAGGCCCCGTTTTTCGCTTCGTACCGATGTGGCGTTCCGGGAGTCATCAGCACGCCGGTGCGCCGCGTCATTTTCCACGTGTGACCGTTCACCGAAAGCTCTCCTTCTCCCTCAATCGTCAGCAGCCAGTGGAAATAGGGATAGCCGTTCGGCCTGTCAATGGCCTCTTGCTCGGGGCTAGCTCCAATGGATTCAATCTGCAGAGGCAGCAATTCCGCCGGAGATGCGGGAACGATGCGTCGTTTCATGATCAAACCTCCATATTCTTATATGAATATTCGATTTTTTTATATGGGATCATAAATATGAAAGTTTTACAATGGAGATGTATACTGCGGTTTTATCATATATTTCGAGGAGTGACAAGATGATCAGCGCGAAAAAACCGAAAATTTGGTATGGCGGCGATTATAATCCCGATCAATGGGAAAAAGAAGTTTGGGACGAGGACTTGCGTCTGTTCAAACTTGCAGGCATAGATGTTGCGACTCTTAACGTATTCGCTTGGGCGAAAAATCAGCCCGATGAAGATACTTACGATTTCGGCTGGCTAGACGAAATGATGGACAAACTCCATGCGGATGGAGTAGGCGTCTGCCTCGCAACGAGCACAGCCGCGCATCCCGCGTGGATGGCGCGCAAATATCCGGATGTGCTGCAAGTCGACTTCAACGGCAACAAGCGGAAGTTCGGCGGCCGCCATAACTCTTGCCCGAACAGTCCGACCTTCCGCAAATATTCGGCTCGCATGGCGGAGAAGCTGGCGGAGCGCTACAAGGATCATCCCGCACTTCTGATTTGGCATATAAACAACGAATACGGCGGCGCCGGCAATTGTTATTGCGATAACTGCGAAGCGGCCTTCCGCGAATGGGCGAAGGCGCGCTACGGCACGCTTGAAGCATTAAATGGCGCTTGGAATACAGGCTTCTGGGGCCATACTTTCCACGATTGGGAAGATATCGTCCTGCCTAGCGGACGCAGCGAGGAATGGCAAGGGGCGAACGGACGGACGGAAACGAATTTCCAAGGCATCTCGCTGGATTATATCCGCTTCCATTCCGACAGCCTGCTGGATTGCTACAAGCTGGAGTACGAAGCCGTCAAGAAACATACGCCGGATATCCCCGTCACGACCAACCTGATGGGCGCGTTCAAAAAGCTCGATTATCACAAATGGGCGAAGCATATGGACGTGGTGTCATGGGACAACTATCCAAGGTTTGATACGCCGCACAGCTACACGGGCATGATGCATGATCTCATGCGCGGTCTTAAGGACGGCCAGCCGTTTATGCTGATGGAGCAGACGCCAAGCCAGCAGAACTGGCAGCCTTACAACTCGCTCAAGCGTCCGGGCGTCATGCGTCTGTGGAGCTATCAAGCGGTAGCGAGAGGCGCGGATACGATTTTGTTCTTCCAGCTTCGCCGTTCCATCGGCGCCTGCGAGAAGTATCACGGTGCCGTCATCGAACATGTCGGCCATGAGCATACACGCGTATTCCGCGAATGCGCGCAGCTTGGCGCGGAGCTTGGGGAGCTCGGCGAAACTTTGCTGGATGCCCGCGTGGAAGCAAAAGTCGCCATTCTGTTCGATTGGGAGAACTGGTGGGCAATTGAGATGTCCAGCGGTCCGACGATCGCGCTGCGTTATGTAGATGAAGCGCATAAATTCTACGATGCGTTGTACCGCGCCGGAATCGCAGTGGATGTTGTCAGCGTGGAAGCCGATTTGAGCGGATACGATCTGGTCATTGCCCCTGTCATGTACATGGTGAAGCAAGGCGTAGCCGCCAAGCTGGAGCAATATACGCATAATGGCGGCGCGTTAATCACGACCTTTTTCAGCGGCATTGTCGATGAAAACGACCGGGTGAAGACGGGAGGTTACCCGGGCGAATTGAGAAAGCTGATGGGCATCTGGGCCGAAGAGATAGACGCGTTGCTGCCAAGTCAGAGCAACCGGATAATACCAGCGGACGGCGCTGCTGGCTTGAAGCAGGAATACGAATGCGCTATGATCTGCGACCTCATTCACTCCGAAGGTGCGGAGGTGAAGGCTGTCTATGGCGATGACTTCTATGCAGGCATGCCTGCGCTTACGGTCAACAAGTTCGGAGCGGGCGAAGCCTGGTATATGGCAACAAGCCCGGAGGCTTTGTTCCTGCAGGATTGGTTGACCCAGTTGTGCGCAGACCGCGGTATCGCGCCGCTTATCCCATCCGTACCGGATGGGGTGGAGACGACGGTACGTTCCAAAGAAGGGCAGTCCTATCTGTTTGTGCTGAACCATAACGCTGATGCGGCTCAAGTGAATCTGGGCAATCGTTCCGGCGTCGAGCTGTTGTCTGGTCGCGAGCTGAGCGGCTCGGCCGAGCTTGGAGGAAGAGATGTCTGGATCATAAAGCTTCAAGGATAACGGACGTCATGTGGCAATGTTATTATTTGAGGGGGATGACGGAGATGAGAATTAACGCCAAAGAAAGCGAATTAAAGCCAATCGCCGCAAAGGTTGCGGAGTATACGTTTAATATGGACCTCACTTGGGATTGGCCGGGCGGCGTCGCCTACTATGGCGTCAGCCGTCTCTACGAGGTGACGGGCGACCAGGCTTATCTGGACCGGATGATCGCTTGGGTGGACGAATACATCGAAGCGGGTCTTCCCGTCTGGACGGTCAATTCTTGCGCGATCGGACATATGCTGCTCACGCTATACGAGCAGACGAAGGACGAACGATACTTGGAGCTTATTAACAGCAAGCTGGATTACCTGGAGAACAAGGCGCTTCGTTTCGGCGACCGGGTCTTACAGCACACCGTATCGGCCAACAACGATTTTCCAGAGCAATGTTGGGCAGACACGTTGTTTATGGCGGCGTACTTTATGCTGCGCGCGGGAATCATGTTCGACAAAAAACATCTGGTAGACGACGCGCTGCACCAGTTCTATTGGCACATCAACTACTTGCAAGACGAGAACGACGCCCTCTGGTATCACGGGTACAACAATATCAAGCAGGACCATATGTCCGGCATCTATTGGGCGCGGGCGAATGCATGGGCGGCCTACACGATGTCCAGAGCGGCGAAAATATTGCCGGAGGCCTATCTCTATCCTCCGATGATGCATATCTGGAGCGCGCTCCGCGATCAGCTGGCGGCAATCAAGAAGCTGCAGAAGGATGACGGTCTCTGGGGCACCGTTTTAGACTATCCGGAAGCCTACGGCGAAGTATCGGCTACGGCGGGAATTGCGGCGGCAATGATTACGCAGGGCAATACGCTGCATGGCAAATACGTTCAGAAGGCGCTGGAAGGCGTTCTAGACAACATCTCTGACAACGGCCGCGTTCGCAACGTATCCGGCGGCACTGCCGTCATGAACGACATTGCCGGCTACCTCGGCATCGACCGTAAGTGGGCCCAGGGCTGGGGGCAAGGCCTCGCTCTCGCGTTTCTGGCTTCGGCGATTGAGAAGATTAAGCGGGAGCCAGCGGATAACTGACGATCGATTGTTACGGAAGAAGATTTGATCGACTGTAACTCTGTTGCTTGAAGCGGGGACGCTTGATGGATAATTTGTGTGAAACTAGAAATGGCGGTGCGGGAGATTATCCCTGCGCCGCCATTGTCGTTAATCATAGACGTTAAAAACGTCTATGGGGAGTTTTTGTTGCCTTTCCGAGCGCCATAGACGTTAAGAACGTCTATGAGGAGATTTTGTTGCCCTTTTGAGGGCCATAGACGTAAAATACGTCTATGAGATGATTTTGTTGCTCTTTCGGGTGGCATAGACGTTAAAAACGTCTATGGGGAGTTTTTGCTGCCCTTTCGAGCGCCATAGACGTTAAAAACGTCTATGAGGAGATATTGTTGCCCTTTTGAAGGCCATAGACGTTAAAAACGTCCATGAGGAGATTTTGTCTGCCTTTCGAGCGCCATAGACGTTAAAAACGTCTATGGGGAGTTTTAGCTGTCTTTTTAGGCAGGGTTACCTGCAATTAAGCTGCGTTAAGCTGTGCAATCTCCCTTGAGACAGCCCCTATTTCTTCAATTCGCCCGGTTTCTTAGCTTCTTCGATTCGATCTCGATGCTCGTTAATGACAATCTTGGTTGCAACCGGAGCAGCAGCTCAATCAAACGCCTTCACCCGTCGCAGACCGAATCAAATTGCCTGCAATACATGCAACAGATGATCGATATGGTCCGAATCGGGGGATATTCAATGACCGTAACTAGGTCCAAACGTACCTCCAAAAGTTTCTCCAACATAAAAGCGCATTCACTTTATCAGAAACCAGAAAAGCAACGTTTGAACGAATATCGGTTCAAGATCGAATGAAAGTTTCGGGAAATGAAACAATCGATCGGTGGTAGACTGGATGCAAGAATTAAGCTAACGAGCAGGGTAGTTGAAATGTGTGGTAATATAATTTCTGTAAGACCAGTAAATTAACACGGGCTAACCCAGGTGATTTGTATGAGTTTGACACACGAGTTTTTCCTTCTTAGCGGCGTTTTTGATATGAATGACAGATATGAATGGTACCGAGCTAATCGTTATACATGGGCCGAGAAGTCTGTAGTGTCAGATGAGATTATTCAATACTTATCGGACTTTTTGAATTGGTTGCCTTCATATAACCCCGAAACAAAAGAAAACCACAAAGGGTTAAATTACTATGGATTAACCGTTATTAACAAGCCCGGAGCAGAGAAGCTTATAAGGATATTAGATAAATGGCTTAAACTAATCGAAGAGGCACCTGACACATTCAGTTTAAGAGGAGATACCGTTTGGAAAGAAAAAGAGAATGAAAATGGACACTGGGAACAATCGAAAAATTGGTTGAAGCGAGAAACTTTGCAGATTGAAATAAAATCCTTAATTGATTCAGCAGTCAAAGCTTTAGACAATAACCAATTGATTGTTCATTTCGGCATATAAGTACACCTATCAGGTGGAAAACTATGAGCTCATAGCCGAAACAAATTTACCCATAACAAAGGGAGGCAGGGAACTTGTCGAACAGTGACAATGAGAAACAGGCTCTTGAAAAATCGAAAACGGTTTATGAAACTGGCGAGATCATAACGACGAAAGTTTACAAGGTTAGCCCGGAGCAGAAAGTTGAACTCGATCGCTTGTCAACTGAGAGGCTCGAACAGTTACGCCAAGAGGCAATACCGAATATCCGCGAGCGATATGAGCAAAAGGTCAAGCTTCGGCAGCAACAGCCGAAGGCAGGCGATGATGGCAAGTCTATAGAAGTGATTTCAATGAATGGGCAGGTGTGTGAAATGAAGAAGAAATTAGCGGTGAAACTTGAGGATCTAATTAATGAGATTGAATTTCAGATGGTTGAAACTGTTACATATATAAACACCCAGACAGGCGAAGTTATAACATTATCTAAAGAAGATATGAGAGCTGCAGAAGATGAAGAGCCACTTGAAAAATATCCAGATTGGCAAAAAGAGAACATTGAACAGGCAATAAAAATTATCGAAGATGAAGAAGAGGTTTACCTCTTTTTCACATTAAGAAACGAGTACCATGAGTATGAAATAATAGAGGAATTTATCGGAACATTAAGCGAAGATGAGGTTCGAGAAGATTTATTTGGAGCTATTCAAGGAAGAGGGGCATTTAGAAGATTTAAAGACGGAATCAGCGAACATGACATAGAAAAACAATGGTATGAATTCAAAGAAAAAAAGATAAGGAAATTAGTTATTGAATGGTGTAAAGTGATGGATCTTGAAATAAAGGAATGAAGTATTATTGCTAGCGAGAAAGAGTGTTTTCTTATGGGAATTGGGATCTAGGAGTAGTTTGCCATCGCGGCAACTGTAAAGAAAAAATATTGAGTGAACTGAAGAACAACAGCTCAACAAGTCATTACGGCAGCCAGCCTTCATGAGCGGATGGGGTTGTGCGTGGAAGAACTGGCAGAATTACGCAACAATCCTAGGCTTGACTTCGTCTATTTGCATGTGTAAATTCCACCATTCATTCCAATGAGGTGATCACATGTGGAAAAGAACCGTAATAGCCCTGCTGAGTTTTTTGATCTTATTCGGTATGTGGTTCGTGATCGAACCTGTAGCTGTCAACGCATGCTCTTGTGCCGAACTCCCAAGCATAGAAGAGCAGTTGGAACGGAAAACCGCAATTTTTACGGGTAAAATATTGAGTGTGACTAAACCTGTTAAAGGGAAGATCTGGTCTTCCGCTGATCCTGTAAAAGTTCTTTTTGAAGTTAAAACGGTATGGAAAGGAGAACTGGGTTCTCAAACGACTGTTCAAACAGCATTGAGATCTGAAAGTTGTGGATATGAGGGTTTCGAAGTGAATAAAGAATACATCGTTTTTGCTTACGGTGACCCAGATCGCCTTGAAACCGGACGTTGTGAAGGAAACAAGACTCTTGCATCGGCACAAGAAGAACTGAAAGCATTGGGAGCAGGATATGAACCTTCCAAGATAATACCCCAAGAGATTCCGTTGGAAATATCTTCAATCAATAAGGAAGCAGATAATGGGTACATTACAATTGTTTTTGTTTCTGTAATTATTCTAACAACTTTTATCTTGCTGATCCTATTTTTAAGAAGACGTCGCCGATGATTCAAAGCGTCAGCGAACGAGATGAGCGGTCAGGGAGAATGCCGTTTCCTAACAACATGGAGCCATGCAACTTGTGCATGGCTCCATGTTGTTAGTCCGTAAGTCGATTAGACTCGAAGCTTAACAGGCTGGCCCGTTTCGATCGATTGATAACCGGCCAAAGCGACTGCTGCCGAACGCATTCCGTCTTCGCCGCTTATCGGGACTTGATCTCCTTGCTTAATGGCTTGAACAAACGCCTTCACCAGATAAAGATCCATGTTGTCGCCCCAATAGTTCCATTGGCCGGTGCCGGCTTCCTGGCTATATAGCTCGTTTACTTGTCCGAGGGAGTCAACGGATAACACGCCGTTGGTGCCGATAATTTCCATTGTGACATCACCCCATGTAGGGAACGGAGCCCTCCTGGACCAGCTGGTATCCACGACGCCGAACGTCCCGTTCTCGAATTTAACGTGAATCATGCCGGCATCGTCGACGTCTAACTTTTCATCGAACAGGGTGGCCGCATAGGCGTAAACTTCCTCGGGTTCGGAGCCTGTGATCCAGCACATCAAGTCCATGACATGAACCGTATGATCGAGGAGAGCGCCTCCGCCGGATAACGTCCGATCGACGAACCAGCCGCTAGGTGCCGTGCCGCGGTTGGTTCCCTTAATGGCAACGATATCCCCGATTTCGCCGCGTTCCACCGCTTGTTTAGCTTGTATTACGGCTGGCAGGTATCGACATGGAAAGGCGGTCATTAATTGGACGTTATTATTGTTGCAGGCTTCGATCATGGCGTTCATCTCGTCGGCGCCCACACCAAGGGGCTTCTCGCATAATACGTGAATGCCCTTATTTGCCGCGGCAATCGTTAATTCCGCATGGAAAACATTCTCCGAGCAGATGACGACGGCGTCCATCGATTGCTCCAGGAGGCTGCGATAGTCGTCGTAATAAGCGATGCCGTGCTTGCTTATAACGTCAGCAACCCTTCCGCGTTCAGGGTCGGCGATGCCGATGATCTCCACCTCCGGAATGGAGAGCAGGGAGTTTAGATAGGAGAAGGCATGTCCGTGCGCAAAACTAATCATGCCGATTTTTAATGGATTCATTGGTTGCGTCCTCCTTGCATGTAAACGACTTTGCCAGACCGAATGCTCTCCTTGGCGGCGAGCGCCACTTCAAGCGCTTTGAGAGCGTCATCGGCCGTTACGATCGGGTTGCCGCCGTCACTGATACAGGACAGGAAGTGCTCCAGCTGCAACTCGTAAGGACTGCGGAATCCCGGACTGCCCGGAATGACGACGGAAGCGCTTGGATCGTTGGACGATCCTTGCTTCGTGATCTGCAAAGAGCTGCTTTTTAAACTATTGGCTCTAATGATGCCCTTGCTTCCCGCAATCTCCGCTTTCGTATGGAATGGTCCCGGATATCCCCAATTCGACTCTACGTTCGCAATAGTCCCGTTATCGAAATGCAGCGTTACGAGCGCGTAATCCAAAGTATCCTTCTTGGCGTTCAGCGCATATACGCTGCTGACTTCGCCGAAGCAAGACCGGAGGAAATCAAGATCATGAATCATAAGATCCAATATTACGCCGCCGCTGAGGGAGTCATCCGCGAACCAGCCGCCGGGATGCCCTCCGATCCGGCTGGCATGCGCGACGCCGGGTCTACCCAGCTTCCCGCTGTCCAGCGCCGCTTTCATATTGGCATAGTCCGGGAAGAATCGGACCACATGGCCGACAAACAAACGGACTCCGTTCTCTTCGCACACGGCGATCATCTCTTTGGCGTCTTCGGCAGTCAGCGCGATCGGCTTCTCGCAAATAATATGCTTTTTTGCTTTTGCCGCTTTAATCGCAAATTCTTTGTGCAAATAGGTAGGGAGCGCAATACTGATTACATCAAAATCGGCTTCCTCCAGCATCCGGTCAAAGGAGCTGTAAGCTGTTGCTCCGGTAAGAGCAGCCAACTTTTCGGCCTGCTCAATTCGCACGTCGCAAACGCCGGTCAGGCGGACATTTTCGAGCTTTGCGTAAACATCGGCATGAACGCCTCCCATGCCCCCGCTGCCCAATACTGCTACTTTCATCCCATATCGTCCCTTCTGTTCTGAATTGATGAATTGTCCTAATCATACATGGATTAAAGTGGGGCGTATATGCGATAATTTAGTTGAAATGTATCCAAATTCAACATCGACATCTATTTTTACATTGCGAGGCGACGACATGGAGATCTTTAAGGAACCGATTCACTATCAAAATCCGCAGCTTTGTTTGAAGGTGTGGACATTTACGCAACAGAAAAGCGAGCGGAAGCAGGCAGAATCGGTCAATCCACTCTGGCATTACCATAAGGAAGTAGAGTTTATATTGGTTCTTGAAGGCGTTCACGAGATGCATACGGTTGACGAATCGTTTAGTCTAGAGCCAGGCGAGGTTATGGTTGTGGGCTCCAATCAGCTTCATCGCGGCTATTCGCATGTGGGCATGAATGTCTCCTATATCGTGCTTCATGTTGATTTCGAGCCTTATTTCGATCCCGCGACCATGCATTTTTCCAGCTCCTTTATCGAAGTGCTGCACCCGCTCGACGCGCTGAACGGGATGTTCCGCCGCAACTCGACCGCTAGCAACGAAGTTGGGAATGCCATCAGGCAAATCCATGATGAGGTGATGCAACGAAGGCATGGTTACGAAATAGCGGTTAGCATGCAAATCAAAGCGTTAATGCTGGTGCTGATTCGGCATGACGAAGAAGGCATTTTATCTTCGCACGACAAGACGGACGCCCAGGTGCTTAGACCCGTCATCGCCCACGTTGAAGAGAATCTGGGCGAACAGATCAGCATGACGGAGGCCAGCCGTATAGCAGGGATGAGCTACGTTTATTTCTCCAAATATTTTAAGAGCAGAATGGGACTTTCCTTTACGGAATACGTGAACCGAAAACGAATCGCCAAAGCGTCCCGCATGCTCGCGATGAGCGACCGAAAAGCAACGGATATTGCCGCAGCGGTCGGTCTTGAAAATATGGCGCATTTCTACGAGATGTTCCGGCGCTTTAACGGCTGTACCCCCAAACAATTTAAAAGCAGAATGCGAGGGAATGGCCATGTCGATTAATGGACATCAATGGGAGCGGGTGGCCTGGCCATGAATCAACCGAAGCGTACGCTGACCGTGGAGCGATTCATTCCGTCCATGTTATAATACTTAATCATATGGAAGCGTTATAGGCCAAAGGGGAGCTTCGAGGGTGAAGAAGTCTTGGTTTTATCGGTTGCTGTTTTCTTATTTTCCGATCTTTTTTGTGTTTTCTTCCGTGTTGATTCTATTAGCCTATTTGATGCTGAGCGAAATGTCGAGAAGGGAAACGATACATGCCAATGGGACCTTCGTCCAGCATGTGATCCAACTGATCGATCACAAGCTTAGGGAAATCGACGGCATGCTCATCGAAGAGATGGAAACGGATGAACGCATCAGGCAATATTTCCACCCTCGTCCGACCAATGAGGACGGCTCTCATTATACCGTATACGAAATTTCGAAGAAGATTAACCAAATGGTTTCTTTTAATACGTTTATCGATTCGGTCTATCTCTATCGTTATAGCGACGATATGGTCATGAGCGCCAATACGCTTATCAAGCTGGATCAGTTTGGCGACCGCGCCTTCATCGAAGAGAGCAGCGAGTCAATCCAGCTCTTCGAGCTGTCCGACAAACGAACCTACCGGGAATTCCGCCATCAAGAGCTGTTTCCTTCTTCGGTCGTCTCGCTCGTTCGGGAGTATCCGATGCTGGAGGGCGGGCAAGGGCTTGTCGTTGTCAATATTAGCCTCGCCGCGGTGGAGAGGCTGTTAACCGAGCTGTCCGGCGGCAATATCAGCTTCGTGGACATCAAGGATCGGCAGGGCAATGCGATTACGGCTGGGGGCCAGGAAAGCGAACTGCCCGGTACGGTGCTGTCGGAGTTTACGTCGGATTACACCGGTTGGAGCTACAAGGGAGGCGTTCGCGATATTCAGTTGTTCCGGTTCGCCTCGCTGCTTTCCTATATCTGGGTAGCAGGCGGGATATTAACCGCGATTGCGGGCGGCATCTGGCTGACCTACGTCACGCGGCGCAATTATAGGCCGATCGAAGCGCTCATGAGCCGCATGAACATGTACATGAATCAGAGGAACAACGAGCCCGGTCCGGGCGGCTCCGATGAATTCGGCTTTATCGAGCAGGCGCTGGACAAGCTGGTGAAGGAGTCGGATACCTACCAGAAGATGCAGCAGGAGGATGCGCTGTTTCGCAGGCGGCACTTCTTCATGGATCTGCTGGAGGGCAGCCGGCCGATCACCGCCGAAGAATGGGAGAGCGAGCTGGAACGGTTCGGCATGGCTCGCGACTTTCATCAGCTTGGAGTCGTCGTGTACGAGATCGATCAATATACCCAGTTGACGGGGCAATTCTCGTATCGCGACTTTAACCTGCTCAAATTCGTGCTGGGCAGCGTGATTCAGGAAGTAGCCGAAGCTTATCCGGTTCATATATGGACGGAGTGGACCGAACAGCACCGGCTTGTTGCGTTGTACAGGACATTGGATGACGACGGGGGATGGGATGATCGGTTGACCGAGCAAGCAGAGCAAATCAGAGCCTGGGTGGAAAATAACGTGGCATATACGGTTACGGTCGGCGTAGGGGAAGTGCAAGAACAGCTGGGGGATATATCCATCTCATACGCGCAAGCGCTCCATGCGCTGGCTTATAAGTCCAGCCTGGGCCTGAATCGCGTCTTGCGCCACGATGAGCATAACGGCGAGCTGGCCGGCAGCGGCAAGACGGGGGGCGTTTCCTCCGATCCGCTGCGCGTCATACGCGAGCTGGCTGCCGCATTCCGTACGGGCGAGAGCAATTGGGAAATCATGTACGCGTCTCTTTTCGAAGAGCTGGGCCACAACCGCTTGACGCGAGAGGAATATGCGCAGCTGTTTAATATGATCGCGCAGCAAATCCAACGCGAACTGGCGGCTCTGCCGGAGAAGGCGCTAGAGTTATGGCAGGCGGACGCATTGCCGAAGCTGAGCCGGGTGCGGGATACGTTCGATCTGGCCGGAGACGCCCAGGCGGAATATAAGGCGGTTCTCGCCGAATTCCAGAACCGTCTGGAGGAGATTCGCAGCAGCAACAGCCATCATGCGCTCATCGTCCAAGTGAAGAACTATATCGGCAAGGAATTCGCCAATCCGGATATTTCGCTGAACCATCTGTGCGACGAGTTTGGCCTCAACGGCAAATATCTTAGCCGGCTGTTCAAAGAAACGTTCGGCGAAAAGCTCGTCGATCATTTGGTCCGGGTCCGCATCGAGGAAAGCCAGAGACTGCTTCGAACGACCGGTCTGTCGCTTCAGGAAATCGCGAATACGGTCGGATACGTGCATGATATTTCCTTCATCCGCGCTTTCAAGAAGCTGGTCGGAACGACGCCCGGCGAATATCGGAAACATCCATCATAAGTGCCGCGAAGCCTTGCCACGCAAGGCTTTTTTCCTTTTGGCTAGTCGCCGGATTCTGGCTAGTCGGCCTGTTTTTCCTTTTGGCTAACGTTAAGAAACATGTAAATTGCGCAGTATCCGGCGTGGCGGTTATCGTTTAATTGTGCCCGGCAGCCCGTACCGTTCGGAAGCGGATGACCAAGGCACATCCATACATCTAACAAGGGGGAGTTAACGTTCATGGCAACGCAACAGAGGAAACAAAGGATTGGCAAGGGGATGTTGCTGACCGTCGCCGCGGCAATGCTGCTTGCAGGCTGCAGCGACGGAGGCAATGGCGCAACTACTAATAAGGGCTCGCAATCTGGAGGAGAACCGTCGCAGAAGACGCAAACCTCCGATCCTACCGCAACGCCGGAGACGCGGGGCGATATTACGGTAACCGTTTATGACCGCAACAATATTCCGCCGGAGGAAGGAAACTGGGACAAAAACCGGTGGACGGAATGGATTAACGAAGAGGGGCCGGCGAATGTCAAATTCGTGCCTGTTCCACGATGGGAATCGCTGCAGAAGCTCAACGTGCTGTTCGCAAGCAAGTCTGCGCCGGATCTGATCCTGGAATACGATACCGGCTACCGCAATCAATGGTACGCCCAGAAGCTGCTGCAGCCGATCGACGAGATGGTGGAGCAGCACAGCACCACCTACAAGGCTCTGATGGAGCAGTTCCCGCAATTGCGCAAGCTCGGCACGAAGGATGACGGCAAACTGTACGAGGTTGGCCGCGTCTCGCCTCTTGGCGCCGGACATCAGCTGTTTATCCGTCAGGATTGGCTGGATGAATTGAAGCTGGAGACGCCGGGAACGGCTGATGAGCTGCGCGAGGTGGCGAAAGCCTTTGCTTCGCAGGATCCGGACCGCAACGGAGCTGCCGATACGTTCGGTTTGAATTTGAGCGGCAACGGCTTCTCGATTCTGTCGCATATGTTCGGTTATGGAGAGGTAATGTGGCGATTCGAAGGCGAAGAATTTATTCACGAGTGGGATCGCCTGCGCGCATCCGTTGCCTTCCAGAAGGAGCTGTTCGACGCCGGCGTTGTAGACAAGGATTTCCTGGCGGACAAAAACGGCGAGAAGGCCAAACAAGATTTCCTGACCGGCAAACTCGGCATTTACCTCCACCAGTCGCTTAACGCGAACGACTACGATACGTTCAAGCAGAACAATCCGGATGGCAAACTCGCGATTCTGCAGCTGCCGTCGTCGACTTTCGGGCAATTCAGCCCGGTCATCGGCAGCCCGATCCAGATGGTGGGCGCGGTCAACGCCGCGGCGAAGGATACGAAGGCGGTTATGGAGTACATCGATTTCATGATCGAGCCGAGCAACGCCCGTACGATCATTAGCGGCCAGGAGGGCGTTCACTGGCAGAAAAACGCGCAGGGCTGCCCGGCGCCGATCGACGCGGAGAAAAACAAGATCGAAGCTTCTTATACGGGCGACCTAAGCATGTTGGCTTCCCAGCTGCTGTTCGGCAAGTGCGCGTTCAATGAGCAGATGCCTCAAGACACGGACACGCAGAAGGCGCTGCGCGAGCTGCAATTGGCGGCTAATGCGGCTTATGTCTCCAGAGACCGCCAGATCCCGACCCTCAAGCCGGAATATTTGCCCGTCTTGCCTCAGGAGCTGTCGACCATCGTCAAAAACGTGGAAACGCAGATCAAGGATCTGTGGCTGAAAGCGATCGCGAGCGGCAAGTCCTATAATGCCGACCAGGCGTTGGCCGACGCCAAGAACATTTGGGATAGCGCAGGCGGCTTGCTGGTGGATGCGTATTACTCCGATTGGTACAAGGAAAATAAAAACAACGCTTTTTTGCTTGAGGATCTGTACAAGTTCGGCGAAGACGCCGTCAAGCTGTACGGGGACAAATAAGGGAGAGAGAATGCAAGCTTGGGAAGGGAGGGGGGGGAGCCATGCGCAACGTTAAACTAAGACTGCGATTCAGGCGCACTCTGCCGCTGATGTTGATGTTTGCTCCGGTAGTGGCTTTTTTTATCATCTTTCGCTACGTCCCGATGCTGGGCAACGTCATCGCTTTTAAACAATACAATTTGCTGGAGGGCGTATGGGGCAGCCCGTGGGTGGGGCTGGACAATTTCCGTATGATGTTCCAGAATCCCCAGACGCTTCAAATAATTCGCAATACTTTCGTGCTTAGTCTGCTAAGCATCCTGCTGGGATTTCCGTTTCCGATTCTGCTGGCTGTCATGCTGAACGAGATGAGGAAGATGTGGCTGAAAAAAACGGTGCAGACGCTGCTTTATTTGCCCCATTTTTTCTCCTGGGTCATCGTTGGCGGTCTTGTCATTACGTTATTCGGCACGCAAGCAGGTATGATCAACAATTGGATTGCCTCCATGGGCGGAGAACCGATCTCCTTTCTGTACAAAGTGGAGACGTGGCTGCCGATCTTCTTCGGCTCGGCGATCTGGAAGGAGGCCGGCTTCTCGGCCATTATTTACCTGGCTGCCGTCAGCTCCATCGACCCGCATCTGTACGAATCCGCAAGCATAGACGGGGCGGGCAAGTTCAAGCAAATTCGGCATGTGACGCTGCCGGGCATCTTCCCGGTGATCAGCATCATGTTTATTCTGGCGATGGGCAGGGTGATGGAGGTCGGCTTCGACCAGGTCTACAATCTGCAGAATGCCGTCGTGTCCAGCGTATCGAGCGTCATTAGCACGTACATCTTCACGGTCGGCATTCAAGGCGGACTGTACAGCATAACGACGGCAATGGGATTGTTCGAAGCGATGATCGGGCTCGTGCTCGTTGTCCTGGCGAATCGGATTGCCAAAACATTCAATCAGTCTTTGTGGTGAGAGGAGAAATACGGAAGGTGCGATTATCCCGGGGAGAAAAAACATTCTATCTGTTCAATAATCTGCTGCTGATCATCGCGGGATTAAGCTGCTTGCTTCCGCTGATCAATATCGCGGCGATATCCTTCAGCGACGACGGCGCGATCGCGTCGGGCTTCGTCGGACTGTGGCCGGTCGGCTTTAATTTCGATTCTTACCGCGCATTGATTGAAGGAACGCCGATATTGCGAAGCTTCGGGAACAGTCTGGTCATCACGGGCTTCGGCATTCTGTTCAGCATGGTGTTTACCATTCTGGCGGCCTATCCGCTGTCCAAAAAAATATTCGGCGGGCGCAAGTTTTTTACGCTGGCCATCGTGTTCACCATGCTTTTCGGCGTACCGACGATTCCTGCTTTCCTGGTCAACCGCGAGCTCAATATTCTGGATACGTATTGGGCGCTATGGCTGCCGGGATTGATCAGCGCGTATAACATGCTTGTGCTGAAATCCTTTTTCGAGAATATTCCGGCGGAGATGGAAGAGGCGGCCCAGCTTGACGGATGCGGCGAATGGAAGCTGCTGCGGAGCATCGTGCTCCCGCTGTCGCTGCCCGTACTGGCCACGTTGTCCCTGTTCTACGGGGTAGGCTACTGGAACGGATTCCAGAGCTTGTTGATCAATATCATCAGCACGGATAAATACAATCTGGCCGTGCTGGTGCAAGGCATGATCGCGAACCAGTCCCTGCTGCAAAACATGAACAATCTGCAGCCCCACGAGCTGGAGCAGCTCATTACGCCGGAGTCGATCCGCTCGGCCGGAGTCGTCGTGATGCTTGTGCCGCTTCTAATCGTCTACCCGTTCGTGCAGAAGTTTTTTGTAAAGGGCGTCATGATCGGCGCTGTGAAAGGTTAACGCAAGAGGACGGCGGCTTTGGCTGCCCTCCATCTATTAAAAGTTGAACAACGCTGAACGAGTCTGCAGGAATATCGAACGCTCGGACTTTACCCGCATTGGAAGACGGGGATACGGATCTGGTATTGTTCGGTACTTCTTCGGACAATGTGCTCCTGCTCGAACAAGCGCCCAGCATAACCTGAAAAGCTCGTCTAGATTGCTGCCCGGACGAATATACTTCATAAGGCGAACTTGTCGAGGAGTTGAAGGAGGGGCAGCGTGAATGGATGCTTATGCAACGGAAACGATAATGAACGCAGACTTGAACCCGAGGGAGAGTGCGATTGAAGACTTTATTCGTCTCTTCAAGGACACGAATGAACAGCTCCAGCTCGAACAAGATCTGTCTCCCGACAATGCGAGAGTGACCGAGGTCATCGACCGCCTCATGAACCGCTTGCGCTCACGCTACTTGCCGGAGGAAATTCAGACAGTGCTTGGCGACGAATATATTAAAAGCAACCAACGAAAGTTGCAAGATAAACTATCCGAAGCCGAGTTCCTGGCGGAATTAAACGATGCCCGGCAACTTGCACATGGCGTTTCTCCACTGGACAAGCTTGCCGCGATGCCGATATGGAGGATCTACAACGCCTTGGTAGGCGAGGAGTTATCCGTCTTGCGTTCGCTGCTGCACAATCGTGGCAAGACGGAGCAAGCACCGATCGTATTCGTCGGTAGCGGCCCGCTGCCTCTAAGTCCCGTCATGCTTCATTTGTTCGGGAATACGGGAGTTGTCGCTCTGGAGAAAGATCCCAAAGCCTGCGAGGCATCCCGCACCTTGTTGGAGCGAATGGGTTTGGAGTCGGAGGTAATCATCAAGCTGATGGAAGGAGCGGACTTCGATTATAGTGCCTATGATGTAATCTTCGTGGCAAGTCTTGTGCGCAACAAGAGGGAGGTGCTGGAGCAAATAAGCCGCACCTCCCCTCAGGCGCTAATGGCAGTTCGCACCGCAGAGGGCATTCGTCAAATCATGTACGAAGCCATCGACGAGTCGCTGCTCTATCATTTAGGCTGGGATATTATAGGCAGAACTTCCCCGGACGGGAGGCAGGTGATTAATTCGACTTTGTTTTTGGGTCGGAGGAACTAGATTTGTGAGATGGACAGAGGGGAATTGCTTGAACCGTGATGTATTGCGGTTCTTTTTGTGTTTGTTAGTGTGGTTTTCTTTGGCTGTTTAACAAGACATCTAAGTGCTTTTGACCGCGTACAGTACACGGTGGAAGGCGCTGATCTTGTATACTTAGGTCAAATGACATGGTATAGTCAATTAGAAGGTATTGGAATTTTATCCAATGGGATTTGCGTAATACGTAAATAAGAAGTTATACGAAAGGACGAAGTGAATGATATTTAATAAGCCAATTGGCCAATTTGATTTTGTTCTTCAATCAAAAGATAGAAAATCAAATATTGTATTTACATTAATAGATTTCGAGTTGAATCGTCTCCCATCTATAAATTATCTGGTTAGCATAAAGGATCGTGAGTTTTCAGGAGAAGTAAATATCTGGATCGATAACGAAGTGTTTATTGATTTTTATGAAAGACTGAAAGAAGCTAATTTGAAGAGAACTGGAAATTTTAACATAAGATCAATGACTCCAGAAGAATTAGAAATGAATTTGATTAGTCAAAGAAAAGGGAGTTATGAAATAGAATACTCAATCAAGAAGAATAGTTATTTAGATAATAGATTAATTGAAACAGTATTAAAGGGAGCATTTGAATATGATACAGAATTTTTAAATCAGTTAGAAGAGAAATTAAAAGATATTAAAAAATTTATGATATAAGAATTTGTAAGTAGCTCAAGGGCCCCTTCGTATAACACCATATTCACGCATCGGGCTGAAGCCCTCGGTCCGGTAAGAAGATACTGGCAGGGAAGCGGAATCAGCCGGACACACCCGGCATTCGCCAGGCGTCGTGAATATACGAAACGTTATACGCAATTGCTAAGATCAATATGAATGGGGGAACTCTATGAAGCTATATCATTTTAGCGAAGAAGATGACATATCAATCTTCAAGCCGAGAATTAAAGATAATAGAAGAAATATGCCTCCCGTTGTTTGGGCTATAGATGAAGAACATCAATTTACTTTTTTCTTTCCGCGAGGCTGTCCACGAATCGTGTATTCCAAACATGACAATATCAATGAACAAGATTTTATTAGATTCTTTGGTACGACGAAGGCTGATATTGTCATAACCGTAGAAACTAACTGGTACAAGTCAATAATGAATACAACACTATTTAGATATGAGTTGCCGAACGACTCATTTTCATTATTCGATGAAACAGCAGGCTACTATATTTCTTACGAAGAAGTTAAACCTAAATGCATGACAACGATTAATAATGGAATTGAAAGACTAATGGAAATGAATATTGAAGTGCGTTTCACACCTGAACTAAACACTTTAAAAAATGAACTATTGAAATCTACAATAAAGGACTTTGGAATACATAAATTTGATAATGCAATAAGAACGATTAGGTAATTCGAAGAAGAAGCAACGGCGTATAACACCATATTCCCGCATCGGGCTACGCCCTCGGTCCCAGAAGCGGCTTCAAAGAAGCGGTTGCTGTGGACACACTCGACTTCGTCGAGCGTCGTGAATATACGAAACGTTATATGACATACTCGAAGACCAATTTTTGAATTCGGTTCATTCACCGGAATTGCATTTTCTAACTTTAGCAACCGGATTGATGAGGCTGTAATAAAATAGTGTGTTTGAATGCCGGTTCGATGAAGTAGGGTTAGAAGAGCATATTTTGCAAGCCGATTCGAAGAGGTTGGTTAGAAGAGCATATTTTGCAAGCCGATTCGAAGAGGTTGGTTAGAAGAGCATATTTGCAAGCCGATTCGAAGAGGTTGGTTAGAAGAGCATATTTGCAAGCCGATTCGAAGAGGTTGGTTAGAAGAGCATATTTGCAAGCCGATTCGAAGAGGTTGGTTTAGAAAAGCATATTTTGTAAGCCGACTCGATGATGTTGGTTAGAAGAGCATAATTTGCAAGTGTTCTCAAAGAAGCCGTTGTGAAAGTAGCTCAAGGAGACAAGTACGTCATATAACACCGTATTCACACTGCGTCGCTATCGCTCCTTGGTCCGGACCGAAGTTGAAAGATGAGGTTTCGAAGTAGTTGATTCAGTAGCAGAGAAGCATAGTCAGCCGGACAACCTTGCACTGCCTAACCGCGTCGCGGCCGTTCCCTCCGGTCACTTAAGGCAGTGAAGGTTCGTGAATACACAAACGTTAGGCGAAATAATCAAAACTGAAAACAAAAATTTAAAGGAGATATCGCAGATGTCTGAAAAACTTTTGATTACTTGGAAACAAGAATACCTTGATCGTGATGATACTTATTCGAATCATGTTACTAAATTTGTAGATTACCTGGATATTGTTGTAGATAAAGCAAATGAACCCAAGAACATTTCTCGCCAAGATATCGAGGGTAGTATCGAGCATTATAATAGTAAAGGTTTAATTAAGACGAGATCAAGTATGGAAAATCACTTAGAGGCTATTAAGGATTTTTATAAATACTTAGTATCTAAACATTATACGGATGATATTTTTAATAATCTTGCTTCATATCAAGATTATAAGGATATGATTGCGCTTAAATACAATTTACCTGAGTACCAGTCGCGAGGATTCAGGGAAGTTGGAGATATGATACGGTTAGTTGAACAACTTGATTTATATTTTGAGTCAATTACTTATGGCAACCATAAGGGTATTAATGAAAAGAAACGTTATATTAAATTTATGATCCTCCGGATTTTCATTAAGTTGACTTTAGTGGCGCCTGCAAAGAAGTCTGTAGTTTGTGCAATAAAAAGAAGCGATTTTAATGATGATTTTAGATCAGTGCTTATTAATTCAGTTAATATACGAATTCCAAATGGTCTCCGTAGAGATATAAAGGAAGCGATTATTTTTATTTCCAAAGAAAGAAATAAAGAAATGTTAGAGGATGAAGTGCTATTTGAATTTCTTTATTCACCTAAGAAATTTAGGGTGGAATATTTAAATGAATTTTTCTCATTATTTTTAAAGCGAACTGAAGCGATTGATATTGATACAGATTCTTCTTCGTTTCAATTAGAAGTAATAATGAATTCAGCTTTATATTGTATGGTGAAGAATGGTGCAAATCCAGCATTATTATCCATTATAAGCGGGGTTAAAATCTCACGCCTTGAAGAGAAATTTTATGATAATGGAATTGTTATTGATTTTGCTGAATCATTAATAAATGATGAAATTAGTAAAACACAATATTTTAACTATATTTAAATTAAGCCTGTTCATAGAAGCTGATTACTTCGCCTAACACCATATTCACGCATCGGGGCATTCGCCCCTCGGTCCGGCAGAAGTAGTTGGCAGGGAAGCAACTGCAGCCGGACACATCCGACTACGTCGGACGTCGTGAATATACGAAACGTTATATGAAATAACCAGATTTCAAACTTAAAAGAGCGGTGATGTTGTTTGTCTTCTTTAGAATGTAAGGTCGAAGAGGTATTCAAAATTACTGGTAGAGGTTACGTTCTCACACTTATTCTCAATGATTCTGATGTCTCTTTAAAGATCGGAGATACTTTAAGATATCAATCAAATGAAAAAACGAAAATTGCTATTAAAGGCATCGAAATTCTTAATTATGGAAGCAACATAAAGAACATTAGAAAAGATATTATAGGAATACTTGTTGACCTTTCCGAAGAGCAAGCGCTTAACACAAAAGGAAAGATATTAATAAAGCATATTTAAGAACGAATATAATTGTGAAAGATGTTCGAGAAGTTGGTTACTTCATATAACACCATATTCACGCATCGGGCGTTCGCCCTCGGTCCCAGAAGCGGCTTCAAAGAAGCGGTTGCTGTTGACACACTCGACTTCGTCGAGCGTCGTGAATATACGAAACGTTATAGGAAATTACCGAAATTCAAAATAGAAGGGAAATTTAAAATGGAAATATTATTTCATGCTTCTGATAGACAAGGCTTAGAAATTATAGATCCAAGGCAAGGTAGTCATGAGCTAATCAGCCGGACAAACTCGACTTCGTCGAGCGTCGTGAATATACTAAACGTTAGACGAAATCAACTAATAATATAAAAAAGAGGTAATTAAGTTGTTCAATCCTAGGGAACAAGCTTTGATAATTTGGCTTATTGTGTTTGTTATTTTTGCCCTATCTATAAAAGGAGTGAGGGCATCAATTCCAAACATAATAAAGTCACTTTTTAGTTTAATAAAACACCCCATTTTCGTTATTACAAACTCTTATATTGTGTTTATATTTTGTATAATGTATTACTTTAGAATACTAGAACTTGGAGTGATTAAGGATTATATTTTGTGGATATTCATGGCGTTATATCCATTGATCTTCCGAATATCTTCAAAGTATGTCGATATGAACGTCAATCACCTAATTGTCGAATCATTCAAATTTAGTATTATTCCACTATTTATAATAAATGAATATACTTTATCTATTTGGGCTGAATTAGTCATCGTTCCATTAATCGCGCTCATTGGCGGGCTTATGGCCGTTGCAGAAAAGGATGAGAAGTACCTTCAAGTTAAGATGCTAATGAATTTCATGTTAATGATTTTTGGATTCATCTTTATTATAGCTGCTATTCGAGGATTCATTTCTAGCATTTACGATACAACAAAAATAGAATTTTGGGAAAAGATGTTTATCGATATTATTGGTATATTATTGCATACTCCTCTGTTATTTTTGCTACAATATATGTGTTTTTATGAGCATATTATTATAAGAACAAATATTAAGAAGCGTTCTATGAAGATAATAGCTTTGGTTGTAGTTTTTCTTGAATGCAGATTTAATAAGAAAACCCTACAAAATAATATAAAGAATTACAAGCTAAGGGATGTAGAAACGATTAAAGAATTAAGATATATGTTGAAAGCGCAATCAGAGAAGAATTGACTTCTCCTAACACCATATTCAAGCATCGGGCTGTCGCCCTCGGACCGGCAGAAGATTTTAGCAAGGTAGTTGTAGCAGCCGGACACACTCGACTTTGTCGAACGTCGTGAATATACGAAACGTTATATGAAAGAACACAAAAAAAAGGTGGGTTATGTTTATGGATTTATTATCAAAAATATTTAACTATGCCATTATCTCGACTGCTTTAATAACCTTTATAAGAGCGATTGCATTACTAAGAGTATCAAAGATTGAGAGAGCATTATCAAATGATGAGAAGAAAATACTAATTCACATTGTAAAATTTGTGGGTTTAACTCTTCTTTTTTCTGTATTTTCATTTGCAATTTTTGTGCAGATTTTCAATGAAGGAACAGATCTAGGTTATGAAAGTTTACTTGAAAACATTATGGCTGCATTAATAATAGGCTTCATGATTACAATGGTGATATATATGTATACGCCAATTATCATTTTGATAAAGGGTAGAGAAAAGTTTTACTATATTGATCATAAAGATTATGGGCAGTTATACTTACTTCGATTTAATAGTAATGAACAAATTATTTTAAGTAATAAACGAGATCTGGACATTGATGACGCAATAATTATTCTTTTAAAGAAGGAGGATATATTGTCAATACCAATTAAGTGTGAAGTTAAGAAAAACGATATTGTAAAAGAGGTGAGAGATGCTATTGAAAAGAAAAAGAATCGCAAAAATTTGAAAGGATAATCAGAGAAGGGGGTTCCTTCATATAACAGCATATTCACGCTGCGGTCTTCGCCCTCGGTCCGGTCAGAAGTTATTGGCAGGGAACCTGAATCAACCGATGACATCCGACTTTCGTCGGACGTCATGAAAATACGAAACGTTATACGCTCCCCCTCCTTAATTAACTAGTAACTTTTAAAATATAAATCAATATAAACACTATCTATAAGGAGAGTTTACTTATGACAAGACAAAAATTAATTGAAAAAGTTGTAGAAGCTATTAAGACAAATGGGAATAAAGCAAATATAGTTCAAGTAAGCAAATATATATGGGACAACTACGAACAAGATCTGAGGAAAGGCGGAGATATATTTTATACATGGCAATATGAAATAAGATGGGCGGCAAAAAAATTGAGAGATGAAGGAATTATGAAGCCCGTGGATCAGAGCCCAAGAGGACTTTGGGAGCTTATATAAAGAGAGTGCATCAGTAGGTTTCTTCGATTGATTTTGTTTAGAACGGATTAATTTAAATTGTAATGCCCGGGGCAGCGTATAGCACCATGTTCACGCATCGTCGCATCCGCTCCTTGGTCCTGCAGAAGTTGAGAAGCCAGTAAGTGGATTCAGCCGGACAACCCTGCAAGGCTAAGTGGCGGAGCCACCCAGCAAGAGTTAATCGCTGCGCATGATTGATCGGCAACTTAAGCCTTTCGGGCTCATGAACACAACACGTTATGTGAAATAATCGAAAAGCAGAGAAAAGTCGAAATGAGGTCTAAAAGTGAAGACTTATTCTTCTATACTTGATGATCAACAAATTCAAATCCTTAAAGGATGTATTGGCAAGAATATTCAAATCATTAATTCGCCTGGTGCTGAATTAAAGTATGGATCCAATTACATCAGTTCATATGATAACTTCAGTATTTTACTTAATTCAGATTCTTTTTTGATTATAAAGAATTTCTGGCTAGAGACAGAAGAGTATAATGATTATTGGAAACTAACATTTGAAACTTCGGATACACCTGAAGGATTGAATTACAACGTTGAGGATAGATGTTTTGTAGGCCCCTTTTTTTCATTTAATTTACCAAGAGCTTTAGTTATTAATAGAATTGAGGTTCATGTTAAATCTGAACAAATTGGAGAAGAGCAAATTCAATTCGACTATGGGGTCATTTTTTATTTAGAAGATGAAATTTCTTTAGCATTTTTCCCAATGGAGAGTATTGCTGATGGAATTGAAATGAATTTAGAGAAAGATCAAATAAAACAAGCAATAAGAAATTGTTCAATCAGATTAGAGATTAGTTAGTGTTTCAACGAAGTCGATTACATCACATAACACATATTCACGCATCGGGCTGACGCCCTTGGTCGCAGTAGAGGGTTCGAGGAAGTGGATGCAGAGACAACTCCCTACGGGAGTTCGTGAATCTGAGAGATATTAGACGAAATTAACGAGTTCGATATCAATAATAACGAACAAATGTTCTTCACTAAATTGGTACATGGTGGTACAATAGGGAAAGACAATTGAATCTTGGGTGGGCATGGTTTCCCTTCGAAAGGAGGTGAGGCCATGGAGGTTAAGGATGCCCTAACGATCATGTTTCTGTTTGGATCGTTTATCCTTGCACTATTAACATACATCAACTCAAACAACAAGAGAAAGTAAAAACCCACCCTAAGGTTAGCGCTCAGGTGGGTTTTTAATCCTATTCAACTAAGAAGGGATACCCCATCCAAGCCGATTGTTCGCCGAGTGTTTGCCGCACTCGGCTTCTTTATAGGTATGATAACACAATTGGAAAAAGAAGTGAACCAGGAAAAGCTATTAAAGAATATAACAAGGATATTAAAGGCGATAAAAACTGAGAATATTATCGGTGAGGTGTATGCATGTTAGACTCATTCACAAAAAAGAGACTTGAAAAGTTAATGACAGATTATATAGAACAGAAAATCCCAAAGCACATTAGAAATCAAATCAGACTTAATTACAAAATCAGAGGAAATAACATTACTCTTATCGAAGAACGACCCGCTTTTATGAGTGATGAATGGGTGGAATTAGATGTAGCACAATTTCGATTAGATCAAAATAAATGGAAAGTATACTGGAGAGATAGTAAGAATAAGTGGCATTTTGTTGATGACATCGTCCCAGATGAAGATTTTGAAAAACAATTGAAAATCGTAGATACAGATAACAGAGGATTATTTTGGGGCTAATTAGATGAAGCGTTATAGGATACAGCCCAAATCATAAATGAAATATTTATGGCCTATTATTTAAGAATATAAAATACAATGAGGGTGGTGTCCATGAGTACAATCTTAAACAGGATTTTGAACCAAATAGGCGACCCGGAAATAGTAGATAAACTCCTCTCTCTGTCAAAGGCAGACTTAAACTCGCTGCTTTTAGAGCTGTTTAAAAAACAAACGGATGGGATTACCCCGGCGGATGTCCTTAAGACGTATCAATCCAACCGTTTCCCTATCCCAAGCGATGCTGACCCAGCTAAATTTCACGCTTTAGAAACACAGCTATTAACCGCTGCGCAGAACATGGAGATCAAAACTGTTCTGCTTTCACCGTCTGCGCCTCTTGGCAGTTGCAGCGCTTTTGGATGCGTAGACCAATACAATGTAGTAAGCGCATTGCGTGGGACGGAAACCCTGTCTGACCCCTCTAATATGCTAGCTATTATTATCGCTGACAAATTAAAGAGAAGAATCGAGAGCAATATTATCCCCTTGCATTACGCTGCAACTGCAAGAGTTGTCCGGGCGCAGGCGTTTTCCGGAAAAGGCTTTTTCGCTCATTTCGGTCTTTATTGTATGGTATCTTCGGGCAAAGATAGTGGTTCGTATACCTGTGAAAAAGATCTGTTGGAAAAGCATTTGATTTTTTATAAAGAGTTATTCCAAGAACAATACAACGCAAGACTATCTATCGTTCTGCGAAAAAGAGGCGGCTATACAGACGGTGACGGTTTTTTTGACAGAATGACCGAAGTTATAAAAACTACGCTTCCCAATACGCCGCTTTCATTTGACTATGACGATGTGGATAACAAGTATTACCAAGGAGTTAATTTCAAGATATATATGGAAAGAGATGGCGAAAAGATAGAGTTTGGTGATGGCGGTTTTGTTGACTGGATTTATCAAATGCTCGGAAACAAAAAGGAACGATGTTTGATAAGCGGCATCGGACTAGATCGGTTTCTTCTACTGTAGCCTTGCTAAGCAGGGCTTTTTTCTTTTTATATTTACAAGTGGAAAACGGGTACGATTGTTCGTCTGACAACGGAAACGGACTTCTGACGCAATCTATTAGTACTACTTTTCTCAAAAATGGTACAGAAAATTCATGAAATAGTGATTCTATCACTGGGATTTGATAGAATAGAATTCAGAAAATAGTTCCACAGCAGGATAAAAAATCAATATGCGATTGGAGCGACCCTTAACGAGCCATCATGCTTTACGGGCATTTTGTTTTTGGGTAGCTTTGCAGTAGCGAAAAAAATGAAAAGCAGGTGGCTTTGTGTTGATTCGGAAATGGATAATGGCATTAACAATGGCAGCGATGATTGGCGGTCTTATGCCCGGCATCGTTCAGGCAGAGGCGATCTCGTATCAAATCTCCCCCCAATATGACTCCGGTTCGCCTTTTATGGAAGGACTGGCATCAGTCAAAAAGGATGGCAAATCAGGTTATATTGATAGCGAAGGGAATCCGATTACGGCATTCAAATATGATTTTGCCCATAACTTCAAGGATGGGCTGGCTGTCGTAGGCGTGAAAAGCGGTTCGGCCGCCAAATTCGGCATTATTAATCGCCAGGGCAAGGAATTAACCGAATTGATCTACGATGATGCGATTGCGGTCGGCAACGGGTACGGCGTCGTTCGGGTGCTGGGCAAGTCCGATAATGTGTGGGTGGATGGCAAGGCCGGGCTGGTCGGTCCGCAAGGGATTATTGCTCCGCCCATCTATGATGAAATCAATCCCCCCAGTGACGGTGCCATCCTGGTCAAAAAGGACGGCAAATACGGATATCTCGATGCCGCAGGCAAGAAGCTGACCGATCTGATTTTCAATCATGCCTACGTATTTTCGGACGGTTACGGCCTGGTTTATACGGACAAGGAAATTGGATTTGTCGACACACAGGGTAAACTGGTGTATGCTCGCCCATCGGGCACTTCCTCGTATAGCGATTTTTCGGAAGGGCTGGCCAAAGTATCAGTCGATGGAAAATACGGTTATATAGATACATATGGGACGATGGTCATTGCCCCCAAATACGATGAAGCCTGGTTTTTCAATCAAGGCTTGTCCTATGTCACGCTTAACGGCAAATCCGGCTATATTGACCGTGCAGGGAAAGAGGTCGTGCCGCTGAAGTATGATGAAGTGAGTACCAGCTTCAGAAACGGACTTGCTCTTGTGGCAAACGGCGAAGATTATATCCCCCAATCCTCGGAAGGCGAATATTTCGGGAATGAAGGGAATAAGGATTATGTCGTGCTTTCGAATAAAAAGTTCGGCTTTGTCAATGGAGCGGGCAAAGAGGTAGTTTCCTTGCAGTACGATTATGCAGAGGAATTCATCCGCGGCTACGCACGCGTGTCCAAAGGGGGCACCGGTGCGGGAAGCTATTATCATGGAGGGAAATTTGGCTACATTGATACTGCCGGCCGAGAGGTTGTTCCGTTACGGTATGATTATGTCGGTGGCGACATGTTCGATAGCTTCAGAGGCTTTACGGAAGGACTCTCGCCTGTGTCGAACGGCGGGACGGGGACCGTATTTGATTATAGTGGCGGCCTCTGGGGATATGTAAATGCGCAAGGCGTGGAAGTTACACCGCTGAAATATACGTACGTCTGGTCGTTCAACGAAGGCATGGGGCGCGTGGAGCAGAACGGGAAGTATGGTTTTGTAAACGCAAGCGGCCAAGAAGTAATACCGCCGATTTATGATGATGCCGGCGATTTCTATAATGGGTTTGCCGAAGTATCCAAAGGTGGGAAGCGGGGATATGTTGACGTGCAGGGGAACGAAGTGACGGGGATGATTTATTTAGATAGCAGGCGTTTCCTCGAAGGGACGGCGCTTGTACAGGAAAGCTCATCCCGAAAACTGGGTTTTCTGCATAATCCCTTGCCTCAGGTTGAGCCCGTTGTCATCCGGGTTGCATCCCAGGGAGCCGGAAAGCCTTCCACTGTAACCTTGTCGAGCGGCACAGCGAATGCAGTTATCTATTATACGCTAAATGGCGGCGACCCGCTGTCCAACTTGTCCAATTCGGATACCCAACAATACACAGCGCCGTTTGCCGTAGGCAAATCCGTTAAGATACAAGCGATTGCTGTCGCCAAGGGCATGCAGATGAGCCCGCTCGCGGCGATGGACTATAAGCAAACCTATGTCAAGGGCAACGCTGCTGTTACACCGGCCCCGGGTTCAGGTGGCGATGGCGAATCACAATCGGGCGGAAACGGCAGCACGCCTCCGAATACGGGTACCGGATTTACCGATACTCAGACACATTGGGCGAAGCTGACGATTCAATGGGCAGTGGATCAAAAGATAGTCAGCGGCTACCCGGATGCAACCTTCCGCCCCAACAAGAGCGTAAGCGAGCCGGAATTTCTTAAAATGCTGCTCGGCGCATTCCCGGATATTAAAATGGAAGCAGCTCAGAACGGATCCGCTTGGCATACACCGTATTTTAAGGCAGCAGCGCAATACAACTGGCCTCTGCTGCAAAAAGCGGACGCAAAGGGCTTTAATCGAGGACAGGTTGCCCGCCTGCTTGCCGGGACACAAGGTTTCAGCTTTGAGCAGACGAAAGATGCCGTACAGTATGTACTGGACTTAAGCATTGCGGGCGGAAAAACGTCCCGAACAGTCGAGGGTTTCGCCGTCAACGACCCGCTTACCCGCGCGGAGGCGATCACGCTGATCCAGAATATGAAGGAACGCGCCTTCAAGCTGTCCAAGGCTGATATTGCCGTCAAGACGGCTGCGGCCGAATTCCAGGTGCGGGGACTCATTATTGGCGATACTGAACAGACGCTGTTGGCGAAGCTAGGGCAACCTACGCGGAAGGACGTCAGCGAATATGGATTCCAGTGGTATATTTACAATCAGGATTACGCCAATTATGTGCAGGTCGGCATCAAGTCCGGCAGAATTGTCGGCTTCTACACCACGTCGGACAACTGGTCGTCGGCAAGAGGAATCAAGCTCGGCTCCGGACCGGAGGATGTGGCGAAGCGGTATGGCACAGGTACTAGCAGCATTTATAAGGAAGAGTATGGTTTGAGCGTGAATTTTGCCAAAATTTTCGAGCAAGACGAAAGCTACGTGACGCTGTTTATGGACAAGTTTAACAACAATAGGGTGACCTCGCTCCAAATTATCGCCAAGCCTGTAGAGGACGGAATGAAAGAATTGTATGCCCCTGAGACGGCGGCGCTCAAAAAGGCTTTTGCGCTGCAATCGCTCGATCTCGTCAATGCGACGCGTACCCGGTACGGCCTGCCGGTCTTGCAATGGGACGAAGCAGCCGCCCGGGTGGCGGAGAAACATAGTGAGGATATGAGGGAGCAGAAGTATTTTGCACATACCAGTCCGCAGGGCCAGGAGCCGGATGGTCGATTTGATGACGCTGGTATAGCCTATGGTACCGTGGGTGAAAATATTGCCGCCGATCAACGCAGCATCATCTATGCCCATGAGGGCTGGATGAATTCCGAAGGACACCGCAGAGCGATTCTCGGCCCTTGGGAGCGATTAGGCGTCGGAATTGCCTTTAATGCCGGAAATGCCATGCATCCTATGGATAAGGCGATGAATATGTATTATACGCAAAACTTCTACAGCCGGGAGGGCGTTGTCATTACCGATCGATATGAGGAGCTTCTGCAGAAGGATAAAGCCAGCCAAGCGGCAAAGGAGCTGGAAAAGCAGTATCCTTTTCATGATCAAATGTTCGAGTTGTACGTCCTTCGCAAAAGTCAGGATTCAAACGGGCAAAACGTAAACTATTACGGCGTAAGGAATAGCGAGGCGATTACTTTGCCTCCATACAGTGCCATCTATATAACAGCAGGCACATCTATGGTCCGTTTCGAGGACGACTACTATAATTATCAGTTTGGCGGAAAGCTGGTCGTTGCGAACCATTCCAGCCAGCCCCGAAAGATACAGGCGGGAGAGCTCGACTATACGAATTTGGACCAAATCTACAGAAGCAGCATGGGAACCGTTACAGGAGCGGATGGCACCAGTACAACGCTGACGCCGACAGGTCCGTATGTTCGGTTGATCCAGTTCAGCGGCGACTTCGATGAAACAATCGAATACAAAACCTATGTGGAGCAAAAAGAAATCGTTTCGATCCGTCCGTGGGTAACCGTAAAGGAAAAATAAGTAGGTGAATAGAGCAACCAAAAGAAAAACAAGATGCAGGCGATTAGCTTCCGGCATCTTGTTTTTTCGTCTGCGCGCATATGAGATGGAATAAAGCGATGGTTTGCAAAATTAATAAACTTATTACATAAAGAACATTTGAATTTTACAATGATGTCTCATTATTAAAGAAAACGAGTAGGGAGCAGTGATAATGAAAAACAGGAAAAAAGTAATGAGTATGCTAAACATGTTTATTATTGGATTCATGGTAGTATCTCCAATGCGGTATGTAGAAGCATCAGAAGTAGAAAATACAGTTTTTATTAATGAAATCGAATCTAATGATACAGTGACAGATATAGATTGGATTGAAATAATGAATACTGGCAATGAAGATATAGATATCAGCGGATGGTTTGTTACAGATGATAAAGATTTAGAGCGAGTAGAAGAAAATAAGGAATGGCGTATAGCAGATGGTACTGTATTAAAAGCTGGCGAAATTTTTGTCGTTGGACATGATGTTGTGTTAAATAATCTGTCTTTGGGAAAAGATGATACCGTTTCTTTGTATGATAGTAGCAATACTTTATTGGATTCGTATACTTACTCAGGCCATGCAATTGGCACATATTCAAGGGTGCCAGACGGTACAGGAGAAATTGTCGATCTGAAACCAACCAAAGGCGAGTTAAATATTGTAGAAGAAGAAGAGTTGCCTAAACATAGATTACTAATAAATGAGATTAATTCTGCGCCGGATGATTGGGTAGAGTTTATTCATATAGGAACAGAAGAGATGGATCTTTCCGGCTATGAAATTCGTGACAATTCGAATGACCATCGTTGGAAATTTCCGGAAGGAACAACTCTGCAAGCAGGTGAATTGTTTGTAGTTGATGCAAATACGGATGGTCAAGTATATGATGATCAGACAGGTGTTTATGGTGCAGGCGAATTCCAAGCAGCAATTGGTATTGGTTCAGGAGATTCTATCCGATTATATGACGAAGAAGGGAATTTACTGGACGAATACTCATGGACCGTGCATGCTAGTTATGAAAATAACGATGCATTGGCGTCTTACGGAAGATATCCGGATGGGACTGGTTCGTTTGGATTAATGAAAGAAACTAAGGGACTAAACAACGAATGGTATAAACCTCAGATAGTAATCAATGAAGTAGAGTCCGACGGTGATGCTACTGATTGGGTTGAAATTTATAATGTAGGAACAACAGCCGTAGATCTATCCGGTTGGCATTTATATGATGATGATCCGGTAGGACATGCTGCAGATATAACACCCGTAGTAGAGGGAACAGTTCTTAATCCAGGCGGATTTTATGTTTTTGATCAAAATAAGGATTTTACATTTGGTTTAGGAAAGGCTGATAAAGTTACTATTTTTAATAAAGATGGTGTGTCCATTGCAGAATATTCGTGGGAAGCACATGCAAATGGTGTATACGCACGTATTCCGGATGGAACAGGAGAATTAAAAGAGTTTCCCACTTCGACTAAAGGAAGAGCAAATGTTGTAACAAATCCTGTTGCATTAAATGAAGTGCAGTCAAATGACTCGAATGGGGGACCTGATTGGATAGAACTTGCTAATCCAACAGGAGAAGTTTTAGATATTTCGGGAATCGTCATTAAAGACAATGATGATACGCATCAATATGTTATCCCTGAAGGCACAACCATTCCGGCATCTGGATTTTTGGTATTGTCAGAAGAAACATTTGGTTTTGGACTAGGAAAAAATGGTTCTGTACGTTTGTTTGAAAATGATAGGTTAATAGCCGGCACAACATGGGCAGATCATACAAATCCTACTTGGGGATTATATCCGGATGTTACTGGACGCGAGTATAGAAGTACAAAAGAAGCAACGCCTGGTGAAGCAAATAAATTTGAAGGTATCCCTGAAATGATTGCATGGCCAGGTAATGATGAAGTTGTCATTTTTGACACTAAAGAAACATTTTTAGAAGATTCTTCAGGTTTGGATTTCTTTAATGGCCAATTATATGCTGTTGATAACGGTACAGGTAAGTTCTGGATTTTAGACGTTTCAAAAGATGGAAAGTTGAGTTTTGCAAAAGGTTTTGAAAACGGCAAACGTGTTCGATTCCAAAAGGATGCAGACAATGCAAGCGCAGCTGGTCCGGATGCAGAAGGAATTACAGTAGATAAAGATGGTTTTGTTTATATTGCTTCTGAACGTGATAATAGTGTTAAAGGCGTTAACTTTAATATGATTTTGAAAGTTGATCCACGTAAAGAAGACAACGATTTGGTTGCATTACAGCAGTGGGATTTAACGGCTTCATTGCCACAGGTTTCTGCCAATATGGGTATTGAAGCTGTAGAATGGGTATCAAACGCAAATGTTGATGGTAAGCTTTATGACCAAAATACGAATACAGTTTTTGATGCAACGAAGTATCCAGATGCCATTTCAAACGGTGTGTTCTTTGTGGCATTAGAAGATAACGGTCATGTATACGCATATGTTTTGAATGAAAATGGAAGCTCTGTTCAAATTGCTGATATGGACGGAAAGATTGGCGGAGCAATGGCTCTTGACTACGATACTTATGAACATGTATTGTGGGTCGTTGCGGATGATGGATATGGTAACCGTGCAGCAAAAATAACACTCAATGGAGAGAGCGATCCAGAGGTTATTCACATCATGCCTGCAAGTGGTGTCGACATTAGTGCCAATAATGAAGGATTTGCAATTGCAGAGGCAAGTTACACCAAAGATGGTCAAAGACCGGTGTATCGATTTAAAGATGGAGATAAATTGGGCGCTTTATCTATAGGTTCCATTGCATCTGATTATAAAGAAAGTGACGGAAGTACTGGCGGCCCAGGAGGCGGCAACAATGGAGCAGTAACCCCAACACCGGACGCGCCAACAGTAGAACAGAACAGAATCAGCGTTACTTCCAAGTTAACACAAACTGCTGAAGGCAGCATAGCTACAGCAGCTCTGACAGAACAAGCATTAGCAGATGCAATTGCTTTCGCGGAAGCTGAGAACGGTACAGCATCCACTGTTGAAATCAATGTAGAAGCTGTTGCAAATGCCAAGACAGTTGAACTGTTGATTCCAAACAAATCTATTGGAGCATTAGCCGGAGCCAAAATAGAGGCACTTGTCATTTCATCGCCAATTGCAACCTTCACTATTGACGATATAGCTCTAAAAACAATTGCCGATGCGACTAAGGCCGATGTAAAGATATCAGCAACTGTTGTTGATTCGAGCACACTTTCAGTGTCCACAGTTACTAAAGAGCGGATTGCGGACAGACCGGTATTCGATTTTACAGTAACAAGCGGTGATGAGGAGATAGCTGATTTCAATGGCGGTTTAGTGAGCGTATCCGTTCCGTACTCCTTACAACAAGGCGAGAACCCAGACGCCATTGTAGTATACTATCTGGACAAGAACGGAAAGCTTGAACTTGTCCATGGAATATATGATGCTGAAGCTGGTACAGTAAAGATGACGGTTAACCACTTCTCCAGCTATGTGATTGGCTACAATAAAGTGGAGTTTGCGGATGTCTTAAGCACACAATGGTATGCAGATGCAGTAAACTTTGTAGCCGCTCGCCAGTTCTTTTATGGGGTAAGCGAGAATGAGTTTGCGCCGAATAAAGAGATGACAAGAGCTATGTTTGCTAAGGTTATTGCGAATATTGAGGGAGCAGACCTTTCTGGCTACAACACATCAGTATTTGTGGATGTAGATAAGGATGCTTGGTATGGCGCTGCAATTGCCTGGGCATCTGATAAAAAGATTGTGTCAGGTGTAGGGAATGAAAGATTTAATCCAGGTGCACCGATCACCCGCGAGCAAATGGCAGTGATGCTTCATAACTATATGGAGTTCAAGGGCATTAAATTAACAGGCACAAACAAGCCGGCCTTTGCAGATGCAAACGCAGTGAGCGATTGGGCGAAGGATGCAGTGACAACTATTCAAAGTTATGGCATTATAAGCGGAATTGGCGGAAACACCTTCGCGCCAAAGGCAACTGCAGACAGAGCGGCAGTGGCCACCGTATTCAAAAATTTAGTGACAGAGTTTATGAAGTAAATGAAATGGAAAATCTCCCTTTGGAATTAACCGAAGGGAGATTTTTTGTGATGCGCCCAGAATGGATCAGGCTCAGTGCGTCAAGCCTTTCATTATTCTTTCATAAGGGTTTGTTAAGATGGTTCTATACAATCGTAAATGGAAAGGTGGAAGAAGATGTTACAGGAAGAAGGTAACAAATGGAGAGGTTATATTCGTAAAGCCGGGATGATTGGACTCATGCTGTTGCTCATTTTGCCGCATATGCTAATGAACCCAGTATCGGAAGTTTTTGCGGATGAGGCGGATTACGATATTTTGGATGTTGGTGGAACGATAACGATCGTAAAGTATTTGGGAACGGATACGGATGTGAATATTCCGGAACAGATTCAGGGAAAAGATGTTACAGCGATTGCAGATCAGGCATTTATGGGATTAAAGTTGGATAAAGTAACGATTCCCGGGACTGTCACGACCATAGGAATGGGGGCATTTATGGGATGTGAATTGGACTCCGTTATTTTAAATGATGGATTAATGGCAATAGGTTTGATGGCATTTGCAGGAAATGAAATGGAGAATGTCGATATCCCTAGGACAGTGACTACAATTGCTGAGGGAGCGTTCAGTCAGGGAAGTCTGAAGACGGTAACATTAAAAGAAGGTTTGAAGACAATAAAAGATAAAGCATTTTGGGATAATGAAATACAAGCAGTGCATATTCCGGAAGGCGTGGAGGTAATTGGCGAGGAGGCATTTATTGATAACAAGCTGGAGGAAGCGACGCTGCCTGGTACAATTATTTCTATTGGAAAGAAGGCATTTTTAGGTGAAGATGGTAAAAATAATATTCGTACGTTAACCTTGCAAGAAGGATTAAGCTCAATAGGAGAAAGTGCCTTTAAAGATAACTTGCTGGAGTCGGTTCGCATTCCTGGCAGCGTGTCTGTAATTGAAAAAGAAGCGTTCATGGGAAATGTGCTGGAAGCGGTTATCTTAGACGAAGGCGTGGAGGAAATTGGCGAGCACGCTTTTGAACGGAATAAGCTGGAGGAAGTGGTGATCCCGGGTACTGTGAACCTTATCGCGACGAGTGCATTTTTTCAGAACGAGATTCATACATTAACGCTGCCAAATAGTGTGAGAACGATTGGCGATGCTTCATTTGCCTTTAATCCCTTAACAGAAGTAAAGGTATATAATGACGAACTGGAATTTGGGATGTTTCCTTTTTTTCAAGCTCCGCCTGCGACACCAGGGGATATAACGCTATTTGGTCATAGTGGATCGACAACAGAGCAATACGCGATAGCAATCGGCTACACCTTTCAAATGTTGGAGGAGAGCGGTTCAGCGGTTTGTGGAGAAAATACAGTTTTTGAATGCGTAGTTAATGATGATGATACTGTAACGATCACAGGGTACAAGGGAACTGATACAAGTATAGAAATCCCGAATACACTGGACGGGAGGACTGTTGCGACTATCGGGGATTACTCCTTTATTGAAAAGAATTTAGAGAGTGTGATTGTACCGGAATCTGTTAGGTCTATTGGTGAGGGTGCTTTTATGCAAAATCGGATCAAGGAATTTACAGTATTAAACAATGAGGTAATACTTAATCAAAATACTTTTCATGATTCGAACCCAACAAACCCTGAGGGAATAAAGATTTTTGGTTATTGTGGATCGACAGCAAATGAACTTGCGATTCATTGGGGGTATTCTTTCGAGCAGCTCGAAGCGGATGAATGTTTAATGATTACACTAGCCCCAAGCGAAACTGAACCGACGAATGAGGATGTAACGGTCTTGATTGATGTGGTAAGCGATATAGCGAATGTGGTGGAGTTGAAATGGGCAGAAGGAAGTAAAGACCTTGCCGATTTCCGGGCTGGAGATGGTGACGATGTGACGGACAATCGATTTATTGTTTCAGTTAATGGAACATACACCGTATATGTAAAAGATAAGACGGGGAATGAAAAAGTCGAGAGGATAGCGATCAACAATATTGATAAATCCCTACTAATCATTCATGTGCAAATAGGAGATGGGGAGACAATTACCCTTCACGCATATGGCAGCGACTCTATTCAGCAGCTGAAACAAAAAATTCAAGATGCTGCAGGGATTGCAACGGAAAAGCAAAAAATATCTTTTGGAGGCAATGCGTTAGAGGATGGTCGCACATTAGCAGACTATAATATTCTTAATCAAACTACACTGCAACTGGTCGTTTTATCAACTGATGCAAGTCCAGACCCGTTATGGGGAGTTTATATTCCTTCCAGTGACACAAGTTTGGACAGATTAGAAGCTATCGTCGATGGGGTAAATATATTGCCTTTTGATCGGGTCCAACTCGAATATGATTTGGGTAATACGGAAGCAGAAACCTTAGAAATTATCGTGGAGACGCATCATCCCAAGGCGAAGATCACTTTAGATGGCGAAGCGTTTGTAGATAAGAAAACATGGCTATTAAACGAAGGTAAAAACATGATCGATATCGTTATTTTCGCTGAAAACGGGGAAGAACAGGCCTATACCATTACAGTGAATCGATTGGAGAAGGTTCCATTCGCCGATATTGCAGGTCATTGGGCGGAAAGCTATATCAAGAAGACCTATTGGGAGAGATTGTTTTATGGTTATTCAGATCAATCATTCCGACCGGATGACCAGATAAGCCGTATGGAAGTAACAAGTCTCTTTGTACGATTATTGGAGTTGGATGAACCAAAGCAAGTGCCATTTACAGATGTCCAATCGATCGGGAAAGATGTAATGGAGGAACTTGAGAAGGCATATGCAATTGGTATGGTTAAAGGTTATCCAGACCAGACATTCAACCCCTTTGCCGATGTGTCACGTGCTCACCTTGCTTTAATTTTTTACCGTACCTATGAGGAGGTAAACGGAACACCATACGAACCGAGACAGTTGGCATATTTCTCGGATACCGCAGGATATGATCAAGAAACACAAAACGCCATTGCGATGCTTGTTGAAATAAAAATTGCAGAGGGGTCTGACGAAAACTTTAGTCCTGACGATCAAGCAACAAGGGCGCAGGCAGCCAAAATGTTTGTGAAATTTAAAGAGGTGTTAGGCCGTCTGGAAAATAAGTAGTTGCTGAATTAATCGCCAGACTCAAGTTCGAGGTTGCACTGAGTATCGTAAAAGAAAGAGCCCAAACCATTGCGGTTTAGGCTCTTTTTGGCTCTTTTTGGCTCTCCAACTGCCCAATGATTTTTTACCGCTCTACACAAGTTCTTCAAAAGTGTGGGGTATATTTATTTAACTAGGGACTAGGAGAAAGTTGAATCAAGAGGGGATTTGAAAAGTGCATATGTTTCAATCGAGTGCTAATTCTGTTAAACGCAAGTGGTCGTTCCTCGTCGTACTTATTGCCATTTTTTTAACCGGATGTTCCATGCAAGGGAAGGAGAGCGAGCCTGTTATTCTAACTCACATTCACGGTTTAGGCTATACTTCCGACGGACAAAACATTTATATTCCGGCTCATGACGGATTGAGAAAGTTTTCTCAGGGAAAATGGGGTGAAGTTTCCGGATACAAACATGATTACATGGGTTTCTCGATGGTCGATGGCGGATTTTACAGCAGCGGGCATCCGTCCTTGGATTCGGATTTAAAAAATCCGCTTGGTATCGTTAAGAGTGCAGACAGTGGGAAAAGCTTGGAGCATCTAGATTTATACGGGCAGATTGACTTCCACTTGTTAAGCGCTTCGTATACGGGCCAAACGATTTATGCATTCAACCCGGAACCGAATGCAAGGCTGAAAACGGTCGGCATCTATTATACACTGGATGAGGCGAAAAATTGGCAGCAAAGTGAAATGATTGGCATAACGGAGGAAGTGGTTGCCATGTCCGCCCATCCGTATGAGGATGCGATTGTGGCGGTGGGGACGGAGAAGGCGTTATATGTGTCCACGGATTATGGCAACCGTTTTGAAAAATTAGCGGATATCCCAGTGACAGCCGTCGCGTATAGTTTGGAAGGCCAATTGTACGTCGGAGGTTATCAAGACAAAGGCGTTATGTTCAAGATGGGGGCTGAAAATACGCTTAATGAATTAAAGCTTCCTGAATTAATCAACGATGCGCCATCCTATATTGCCATCAATCCCGTTGATGAACAGGAGCTGGTGTTTACGACAGTTAATAAAGATGTTTACTTCTCCGACGATCAAGGGGTTACATGGATAAAGATAGCCAATCAAGGTGAAGCTTTGGATCGTTAAAAAGAGCAGTTGGACAACATCCAACTGCTCTTTGCATTAATGATTATGATGAGCATGCGCATCGGGCAGACTTGCTTTAATGGTGCATAAAAGGTTGTCCTCATGCGTGTGATTTTCCGATTCCACTTGCAAGGTTACGTGGCGAATGTCTTTATGCTCCAGCATATGTTCGACTTTGTGCAATAAGGCTTCCGTTTCGTACACCGTCTTATTCCCATCCACTACAATATGGGCAGTCAGAGCATGCATATTGCTCGTAATCGACCAAATATGCAAATCATGTACACCTTTGACGCCGTCGACCTCCCGTATGGCTTGCGCGATGTCTTCTACCTTCATATTGCGCGGAGTTCCTTCCATTAATACATGCAAGGACGACTTGCTCACGATATAGCCGCTGCGGAGTACGAGTACGGCAACGATGACGCTGGCCAACGGGTCGGCCCAGCCCCAGCCAAAGAACATCATGAGCAGAGCGGCCGCAATGGCGCCTACCGAACCCAGCATGTCGCTGATCACGTGCAAGAAAGCGCCGCGCATGTTCAAATTATGCTCCGTATCGCCGCCGCGCATCATAATCCAGGCAACCAGAATGTTGATCAGCAGCCCGATGGTACTGATGATAAGCATGCCAACCGTAGCGACTTCCGGCGGATTGGCAAAACGTTCGATCGCTTCATAAAAGATGTAAAGGGAAACGCCGATCAGAGTCAGTCCATTGAGCGTGGCAGCCAGTATTTCGAAACGTCTGTATCCGTATGTTTTTCCAGTGCTGACCGCTTTTTCGCCGAATTTGAAGGCGAGTAAGGCAATCGCTAATGCCAAAGAGTCCGAAAGCATATGGCCCGCATCCGATAACAAGGCCAAGCTGTTGGTCATAAATCCGCCCACGGCTTCGATGACCATATACGCCGTAATGATAATAAATGAAATCAATAAAATCTTTTTGTTGTTGTTGGTTTGCCCATGGTCATGGCCATGATCGTGGTGATGTCCCGCCATTAAAATCCCTCCATCATTAATATATGAACACTTGCTCATATGTTGTGTTGGTATTATTATAAGTGTATCAAAAATTACATGTCAAGAAAAATGTTAACTGAAAAACGTTAAATTGCTATTGCCAAGAATAAGCTCGTCAATCAAGGGGAATGTAAAAGAGACAAAAAAAGAGTTGACGTTTATAGGGTACGGGGGTATACTAAGTTTACGAAAGCGACAGTTTCCTATTTGAAAATAACCACTATCAATACTTGAAGGGACGGATGAAAATATGAAAAACATAACATTGAATGTACAAGGTATGAGCTGCCAGCATTGCGTGAACTCCATTGAAGGCGCGCTGAAAGAAATCGGCGCAAGCGGAAAAGTGAATTTAAAGGGCGAGTCGGTCGATGTGTCGTTCGACGAACAGAAGGTTTCTCTGGATCAAATCAAGGAAGTTATTGAAGAACAGGGCTATGACGTGGCCTGAGCTAAACGAAAAAGGAGTGAACATAGTGGAAACGACAGCAACGAAGGCGAAACAGTCGTCATTTCAAATAACGGGCATGACCTGCGCCGCCTGCGCCAACAGGATTGAAAAGGGGCTTAATAAATTAGATGGCGTGGCCATTGCAAATGTCAACTTTGCACTGGAAAAAGCAAATGTCACCTACGATCCGAATAAAGTGGACGTAAAAAACCTGGAGGATACGATCAAGAAGCTCGGATACGGAACGGTGACGGAAGTGGCACAATTTAATCTGGAAGGCATGACCTGCGCCGCCTGCGCCAACAAAATTGAAAAAGGGCTTGGCAAGCTGCCAGGCGTAACCAGCGCTACCGTAAACTTTGCAATGGAAACGGCCCGCGTCGAATATTCGGCTGGTGAAATCACGATCGAAGAGATGCAGGAGAAAGTTAAGAAGCTGGGCTACAAAGCACTCGTCAAACAGGAAAACCGGAATTCGGCTGACCATCGCGTCCGCGAGATTCGCCAGCAGAAGCTGAAATTGCTCATCTCGGCCATTCTCTCTTTTCCGCTATTGTGGACGATGGTAGGTCACTTCTCCTTTACGTCATGGATTTACATGCCGGATTTCCTGATGAATCCTTGGGTTCAGCTCTTGTTGGCTACACCGGTACAGTTTTATATCGGGAAGCAGTTTTATGTCGGCGCGTATAAGGCGCTGCGAAATCGCAGCGCAAACATGGATGTTCTAATTGCACTTGGAACATCGGCCGCGTATTTTTACAGCCTGTATCTCACGATTGACTGGTTCGCCGCCGGGGATCAGATGCATCATGGTCCTGCGCTTTATTACGAAACCAGCGCGGTGCTGATTACACTGGTTATTATGGGGAAATTGTTCGAGTCGCTGGCAAAGGGACGTACTTCGGAAGCAATCAAGTCGCTCATGGGGCTGCAAGCCAAAACGGCTTTGGTCGTTCGGGATGGCCAGGAAATAACGATCCCGGTGGAAGACGTTATCGTAGGGGATGTCGTGCTGGTTCGCCCTGGCGATAAAGTGCCGGTGGACGGTCAAGTGCTGGAAGGCGTTTCATCGGTGGATGAATCCATGCTGACAGGCGAAAGCTTGCCGGTCGAAAAGAAGGCTGGCGATTCCGTTATCGGGGCTACCATCAACAAAAACGGCATCCTGCGCATCAAAGCGACCAAAGTCGGCAAAGAAACGGCTCTTGCGCAAATCATTAAAGTCGTAGAAGAAGCGCAAGGCTCCAAAGCGCAGATTCAGCGGGTAGCCGATGTCATCTCTGGCATATTCGTTCCGATTGTCGTAGGGATTGCCATTGTAATGTTCCTGGTATGGTACTTTTTCATTACGCCAGGCGATTTTGCCCACGCACTAGAAATTGCCATTGCGATTCTTGTTATTGCTTGCCCTTGTGCTCTCGGTTTGGCAACGCCGACTTCGATTATGGCCGGTTCCGGCCGCTCGGCTGAGATGGGCATTCTGTTTAAGGGCGGCGAGCATCTGGAGCAGACGCACAAGATCAATACGATCATTCTGGACAAAACCGGCACCGTTACAAAAGGCAAGCCGGAGCTGACCGATGTGATCACGAAAGACAACGAAGCGGAGTTTCTTCGACTTGTCGGCGCGGCCGAAAAAAATTCGGAGCATCCACTGGCAGAAGCGATAGTGGCCGGTATTGTGGCCAAACAAATAGAGCTGCCGGGAACCGAATCGTTCGAAGCTATTCCAGGCTACGGCATTAAAGCCGTGGTAGATGGCCGGGAGCTGCTTGTCGGCACACGCCGCTTAATGGAGAAATACGATGTGGACGCTAAGGCTGCCTATGAGCCGATGTCCCGTCTGGAGGAAGCAGGCAAAACCGCCATGCTGGTTGCCATCGATAATCGTTACGCCGGTATGGTCGCGGTAGCCGATACGATCAAGGAAACGTCGAAAGCGGCGGTGAGCCGTCTGAAGCAAATGGGCATCGAGGTCATCATGATTACAGGCGACAACGAACGGACCGCCAAAGCGATTGCAGCTCAAGTCGGCATTGACCAAGTCCGGGCTGAGGTACTTCCAGAAGGCAAGGCCGAGGAAGTTAAGAAATTGCAGGCCCAAGGCAAAAAAGTGGCGATGGTTGGCGATGGCATCAATGATGCGCCAGCGCTGGCGACAGCGGACATCGGCATGGCCATTGGCACCGGGACGGATGTGGCGATGGAAGCAGCGGATGTGACTCTGATGCGCGGCGATCTGTCGAGCATTCCCGATGCGATCTATTTGAGCCGCAAGACAATGGCCAATATCAAACAAAACCTGTTCTGGGCACTGGGCTATAACACGCTCGGCATCCCGATTGCCGCGATTGGCTTGTTGGCCCCATGGGTGGCAGGCGCAGCGATGGCGTTAAGTTCGGTATCGGTTGTCCTTAATGCGCTTCGCTTGCAGCGTGTGAAAGCACGCCACTAATCAGGAAGTCAGAATGGAGAAGAGCCTAAAATGAAAAAAAGAATGATGCTCATTTTATCCGGAGTGTTGACTATTGGATTGCTGACCGCTTGCGGTACGCCAAAGGAGAGTGCCGATGGGCACGGCGGCTCCCATCAAAACGGAGCCGCAAACCCAGCCATAAACAGTAACGGCTCTGGAGCGCACGATGGTCACGATACAGAGGAACATTCGGCAGACAACTATAAAGCTTCCTTTTCGTTTGCATCAGGAACGGCTAAAGCATCCGAGAACACAAAGCTGAACGTTCAGGTGACTGACAGCAACGACCAAACCGTCGAGGATTTTGAAATGAACCATGAAAAACTGATGCACATCATCATCGTAAATAAGGACCTTTCTTACTTCAACCACATTCATCCCGAGTGGGACGGAAAGGGGACGTTTACGGTAGACACCTCATTTCCGAACGGAGGAGAGTACAAAGTTTTTGCGGATTTTGTTCCAAAGGGCGGATCCGGCACAACGCTTAGCGAGTGGGTAACGGTAGACGGAGAAACCAAACCGCAGGAAAGCGTCACAGCGGATGCGGAGCTGGTAAAAGTTGTTGATGGCAAAGAAGTCACACTGGCCCTTGGCAGCACAAAAGCAAAAGCTGAAGCCAAGCTGTCGTTTACCGTCAAGGACGATAAAACGAAAGAAGGCATCAGCAATCTGGAGCAATACCTCGGCGCTGTCGGACACGTCGTCATTCTTTCGGAGGATGCGGAGCAATACCTCCATGTGCACCCTGTTGACGAAAAAGCATCCGGGCCGGAAGCGGAATTTATGACGGCTTTCCCGAATCCCGGTACGTATAAAATTTGGGGACAATTCCAGCATGAAGGCAAAGTATTTACGGTCCCTTATGTCGTGGAAATTCAATAAAACAAGGGGCGAATGGGAATGGGAGAGATCGTAAAAATTGCAATCAGCCCCGCTCTGCAGCTTGGCGGCAGCCTGTTTACATCCAAACAGCTCGGCATCATCGGTGATCTGCTAGGACCGGATGCCAAATTGGAAATGACGCCCTTTAAACAGTTGTATGCGGATGTGCCGGTAGAGAAGCGCGATAGGATCCAAGCCGAACTGGAGCAAAGCGGACTGGAAGTCTACCCGGCTGGTTTTGTCACCAAAAGCCTGATCGCCTGCAATTTTTGCAAGGGCGCGGAAGAAGCCGGGTTGGCGGTAGCCCAAGCCTTAAACGGAGCGATTGCCGGCATTCCGACACCGATGCCGCTTAAAATCGGATATGCCGGCTGTGCGTTAGGGACAAGCGAGCCGCTCATTAAAGACATTAGCGTGATTAAAATGCGAGATACGTTCGATCTATACGTTGGCGGCGAATCCAAAGGACTAAAAACCACGTTTGCCAAGCGGCTGCATTCCGGATTAAAAGAAGAACGATTGATTCCTGCGGTTATGGCCATCATTGACTTCTATAAGGAACATGCCAAAAGCAAAGAGAAATTCAGCAAGTTTGTGGATCGCGTGACGTTGGAGCAGCTGCAACAAATTACGGCATCCACGTAATATGGCCGTCGAAGGCCACCTAATAAGGAGGAACGCAGATGGATGAAACAGTAAAAATCTATACGATTCCGACATGCAGTGATTGCAACTTTGCCAAACGTTATTTTAAGGAAAACGATATTCCGTATGCGGATTATAACTGCGAAGAAGACACAAAATATCCAGAGGAAGTTTGGAATCTTACCGGGAAGCAGATCGTGCCGACGATTGTTATTGGCGACAAAGTGTTTGTCGGCTTTGCGGAAAACCTGAATGAAATAAGCGGCTTGCTGCAAAAATCGTAATGTGCCATGGGGTAGCTTTACTTTGGATGGGGGAGCATGATAAGGTAAGAATAATAAGGAGGGGGTACACATCGATCACCATGTACAAGAGGATGCCTCGTGCAGCCATCAATCGTCTACCGAGCGAAAAAGCCATCATTCCGATAAAACGAAACAAAATTTAATTAGCCGACTCAACCGAATCGAAGGGCAGGTCCGTGGAGTCAAAGGGATGATCGAAAGGGATGTGTATTGTGATGATATCCTTCATCAAATCTCCTCGATTCAATCCGCCCTCAATGGAGTTGGCAAGCAGTTGTTGGAAGACCATCTAAAGAGCTGCGTGGTGGAGCGCATCGAAGAAGGCGATCGTGACGTATTGGATGAGTTGTTGACCACCGTCGCCAAATTAATGAAATAAAAAAGGGGGAGGCGATCGTGGCCCTCCCCATTTCTGAGAATCATCGCACCTTGTCACTGGCAAGGTGCTTTTTACATTGGATGGTCCAATAAACCGTCAATTGGCTGGTTACATCTCAGCCAATCCCGCTTACGATAGATTCACAAGACATTTTAACTCAACCAATAAGGGGGAATCGTTCCATGTTAGTAACGAGCAGCTTTATTATTCTAAGTGCCGCATTCGTAGGGGCACCGTTGGTTCTATATTTCGCAGGTGTCCATATTATCCGAGAAGATGATCGGCAAGTTGCGGCAGCGATCGGCAAGGAGGAGATCCAGTCATGAATGTTCCTACGAGCATTTGGATTGCTTCGGCGATTATTATAATCGTGTTGTCCTGGATGACCTTTTGGATTACGAACAAAGCCTACTCCAGAAGATGGGATGAAATCGAAGTTGACAAAAAGGATGAACTGCAATAGTCGCGCCCCACGGCAGACACCCAATGTCCGGCTTAGATCAAGCTCCGTAGAGCCCGGGCGAAACCGGCAACGCCCGGAGCAATTTCTTCTTCCTTTGGCCTGGCGAACGTAAATCGCGCATAACCCTTGTCCGAACCGTAGACGCTCCCGGGGACGAACACGGTTCCGGCGGCTATGGACTCTTCCAGCAGCTTGCCTTCCGGGACCTCGGGAAGCAGCTTGCACCAGAGATGCAAGCCCCCGCTCGGAGCTTCGAATTCTACCAGGCCGCGTAGTTCTTTGTCCATGGCTTCGATGAGCAGATCTCTTTTAAATTGAAGCGATGTCCGAAGTCGGTCCAGATGGGGGGCGAAATGCTCCGAGCGCAAGAACTGTCCCGCCACCAGCTGAGGCAGAATGCTTAGGCCGAAATCCATCTGCTGTCTGGCGTCCGCCAGACGTTCGACGATGGTATGGGGGGCGACCATCCAACCGACCCGCAAGCCGGAAGCGGCGATCTTGGAAAAAGAGCCGATATAGAGGACGGTGCCCGTCTGGTCTATGGACTTAAGCGGACTCGGCGGCATATCGCCGTATGAGGTCAGGCTAAACGGATCGTCCTCGATAATGGGGAGTCCAAGTTCGCCAGCCACCTCCAGCACCCGCTTTCGTCGTTCGTCGCTCAGTACCGTGCCCGTAGGATTCTGGTAATTGGGATTGAGAAATACAGCCTTAATCCGATGTTTCCGGTATAATTCCAGTATATCTTCGGGATTGACGCCGCCCTCGTCCACCGGCAGTCGAAATAGCCGGAGCCCCGCCGATTGGAACAAAGGCAGCGAATAACAATAGGACGGATCTTCTATCGCAACGGCTTCGCCCGGAGACAAAAGACATTGCGTGATGAGATATAGGGATTGCTGCGAACCCGATGTTATCAGAATCGAAGATTCCGTTGTCCGAATGCCGCGGTGCCTCAGCAAATATTCCGCAACGGCCTGACGAAGAGGGAGCGAACCTTGCGGGTTGTCGTAGCCCAGATAGGCTGTATAATCATGCTCCTTCAATAAAGTCGCGATCTCCTCGGTCGGGGCAAGATCTCCGGCCAACTCGCCGCTAGCCATATCGATCAGCCCCGGCCGTTCGGCTAATGCTTCCCGAATGCGTCTCATGAAAGGCAGATTAGGCAAAAATTGCCCTCCCTCGGCGTACCGGCTCCAGTTAGGCGTATGCCTCGGTGCAGCGCCCCATTTCATCATGCTGACCCGCGTACCCCTCCCAACGTGGCTCTCGACGATTCCCATCGCGCGAAGCTCCCCGAATGCTGCAATGACGGTGCTTCGGTTGACCTGAAGCTGTACCGCCAACTTCCGTTCGGAAGGAAGAACGCTGCCTGGAGGGAAATCGCCATAAGCGATTCGCCGCTCCAGATAATCGGCAATTTGTACGTAGAGCGGGCGGGCGTCATCTCGATCGGGCTTCCACATATCAGAGCCTCCTTCGAATCTATTATGCCCGGATAATCCGGTAGTAGGACCTGTCTGAGTATTATCATATCATGATCGGGCACCTTTAATCGGACCCGCAATCGTAATCTTGGAATAATTTTGTGAACGCGGACGGTGTTAATTATGGCAAGGATAAAAGGAGGAGCGGCGACAAGGGCGCAATGGCTGTTGACCGGCTGCGTGTCCGCTCTGCTGGCATGTACAGGAGGCGCCATCATGATCGTGCAAGCCGCAGGGGCGGCAGGACTCGGCAAGGCCGAGCTTATATCCTGGTTCACCTCGGCCTACGTTGCAGGCGGTTTCTTGAACATTTTGTTAACCTTGCGTTACAAAATACCGTTTGCCGGAGCGCATTCCATCACGGCTACTGCCTTTCTGGGAACGGCGGCTGTTGGCATGTCTTATCCGCAGCTGGCAGGCGCGTATGTAATGTCAGGACTGCTTCTGATGCTTCTCGGTGTCACAGGCTGGTTTGGAAAGTTTTTGTCGCTGCTTCCAAAGCCATTAATTGATGCATTGTTAGCCGGGCTTTTGTTAACGTACGTCGCTGCAATGGTCCCGGCGACCGTGGAGTTGCCGATTGCCGGTTTGTTAGCGGGAGCCGGCTACTTTTTTGGACCTCGTTTGATCAAGTCGCTGCCACCCGCTTTGTGGGCCTTATTGCTTGGGGGAGCGGGAGTATGGCTGCAAAACGGTCTGCCTGATCTGCCGTCATCGACCTACATCGCTCCCTTTATCGTCGTGCCTGTTTTTTCATGGGATGGACTGTTGTCGCTTGCTTTTCCGCTTGCCTTGTTGATCTTGACCAATGATCTTGCGGTAGCCAGCACCTCGCTTCGAAGTCATGATTTTCGGCCTCCGGTCAATCGCATGATTACAGGATCGGGAGTCGCCAGCGTCGTCGCGGGCATGTTTGGCGGAAGCTCGGCGAATGTAGGGGGCTTGATGAGTGCTCTATGCAGCAGCCCGGAGTCCGGAGCGCATGGCGAGCGGTATAAGGCCGCGCTAGTCTCAAGCTTGATCGTTGTTGGATTCGGCGCCGCAGCTTGGAAGGTTGTTGATGTCATTGGGGCCTTGCCGGAAGCGTTTGTCGTTATTTTGACGGGCTTTTCTTTGCTGGGGTTGTTTATAAGAGGCGTAAAGAACGCTTTTGTGGACAAAGAGCAGCGGATTCCTGCCTTCATCACCTTCGTGATTGCCGTGCTCCATGTCCATGTTCTGGGGATTGCTACGCCGGTATGGGCATTGCTTGGCGGGTTGGCCGCGATGTGGGTGATAAAGAAAATGAGGACCAGGGCACATATCCATATGAAATGACGTAGGAGCGCGAATCCCTTATTCGCGCTCCTTAAACGTTATGGGTATCGTGATATATTCCGCGCCCATCACGTCGTATCCATTTTTGTTGTAGCCGCCAATGCTGATGCCGATAGGGAAGGAATCGGGAATCGGCATATCGGGAACCGATACCATCTCGATCAGCACGGAGCCTTTGCCGCCGCGGGTGGAGTGATGACCGCGATCTCTGCCAATTTCGATAAACGTTTTGTACTCCTGCTCGGTATCTGTGGAAATCCAGGTTGCCGGCCAACCGGCAATCTCATCAAGCGTTCCATCCTCGGGGTAGCTGCTGGTCAATTGTTTGACGGTAAGATGACCCGGCATGCTGAATGAAACGCCGCCCCAGTCCTCGGGATCGATCTCGAGCTGCGATACAATTCGGATAATGCAGCTGCCATCATCGGCAACTTCTACGAAGACCGTGCCCGAGGCAAATGAATGCAAACCGACAGATTCAGCTGCGACTGCAAAAGGATGAATTTCGATGATACCCTGATTGGCTATGGCGTGAGATGCGGTGCTTGTTCCTTTAAAAAGGTTGGAGTAGAAAAAGTAGTATGCCGCTACAGCTAGAAGAATCATCGCAACTAACATTAATCTTTTTCGTCTATTCATGCAAATACCGGTTGATCTCGTCGACAATGACGTCGGGATCGGTGAAGTTGATCATATGACCGGAATGTGGAGCCTCAACCCAGCGACCATTATCCAGCGACTGAACGGTACGCTGATGGGCTGCAATAATGGCCGGCCTCATCTTGCGCTCGGCACGGGCGATTAAGGTTCCGGAGATCACGCTGACCGGCAGCGGTCCGAGCGTCGGCGGTTCCGTTCGCATTCGTGCTAAATCGTCGATAAAGGTGAGCGATTCCGCGTTGGACGTGCGCGCGGCCTGCACCGTAAAGTCTTCGCGAAGATGATCCTCCACGACGTCGGAAGGCTGCACTTGGCCTAGCTTACCGTTGGTCAGCTTGTATAATCCTATGCGGGCCATAAAAGGCAAAATGGCCCGCATGACGGCGAACGACTTGGCCGTAGATGGAGCGAAATAAATGCCGCAATTCTCGTCGGACGGATCGACAAGAACCAGCGCCCGAATACGCGAAGGGTCGCTTGCGGCGACGGTACGAATGACGGGGCCGCCCCAGCTGTGGCCGACGAGAATGAAAGGGCCCGGTCCGAGATGATCCAGCAAACTGCCGAGATCGCCCGCCAGCCGTGCTAATGTTCTCGGCTCGCGATCTTGCTGGCTCCTTCCCGCGCCAGCACGGTCGTAGACGACCGCTTGGGTCTGTTCGCCGATTAGGGGCTGTACGAGACCCCATTGCGAGCGCGAGCATCCCATACCGGATTCGAAGACGACGGTGGGGGAGCCTGTTCCTTTGCTCATGTAATGAAGCTTGCGGCCGTCTTGTAATGTAACGTAAGAGCTGGTGCCATAAGTATGGGACTGCGACATCATGTATGGATCCTCCAGTCATGGGATGAAAACGGTTATCGCAGGGTTAGTGTAGCAGATGCGCCAAATTCGGGCAAGAGAGGCGGCGACTTTTAAAGAAAAAACGCCAAAGCCGAATGGATCGGTTTGACGTTTGGGTAAGCACTTTAACTATGAACGCATGCTGCCGTCAGGATTCGGTCATGGTGCCGCCATTGACATGCAGCACTTGTCCCGTCACGTAGGACGAATCGTCCGAGGCTACTTGTCATATAAGTGCCTGGTTGGTGAGAACAGCGGCAGAGATTCTCTTAGAGGTGATGTCTGTTAGAGACTCAACAATAAAACTTATTTATCCAACTCCGGGAAACACCAGGCGTAGGACTGAAAGTAGCCGCTGTTGGCATTGATGTGACTCGCGACGGGGCGATGCGGAGCAACGAATCTCTCGTAGGCGGGATCCCCATATAAATGTGTTAAGCCCTCGTACATGTCGAGCGGCCAAGTATGGGCTGACAGCGGCTTGGGCACATTTTGATCCTTCTCGAAAGGCCACTCATCCGCGCGGTCGTCTATGTAATAAAGCAAAGTATCGAGCGCTTTTTTTAGACTTTTGCCAGAGGGGGAAACCCAGCGGAATAAATCCTCGCCGGTCTCTTCCAGCACGATTTTGGCGGCCGCCGTCAGCGGGGCAAGAGAGAAGTAATGATACCACATGCCGTTAGTTCCACGTACCGTCTCCTCCGGGATGAAGCCCGACAAGTCCAGCGATTCGTCGATATGCGTCTTGAGGTGGATGGTTTCCGACTGTATCGCATCGCTGTCATTGATAAAACGATAAGCGCATAACTGGGCGTACAAGCTCCAGCTCCACCAATTATTGCGTCCGGGGATCCCGTCCCAGGCTGGCAGACAGACGGTTGTAATCCATTGGATGAAACGATCTCTGCGCTCTGCGCTCCAGCCCTCGTAATGATGGATTCGCTGGGCTGCCAAAATGAGGCCGGTGCCAAGATAAGCCGATACGAGCGGGCCGTCGTTGTCGGCAAAACCTACATTGACGGATGACCAGCCGTCGATTAGCTCGGCTGCCTTGTCCGCGTAGACGGATTCTCCGGTCAATCGGTAAGCCGTTGCCGTCGCAAAGGCGGATTGGGCATCCGCTTCCATGAGCCGTTTGGCGGTTTGATGGCCTTCCTTGTCGTAGTAGAAACCTGGAATATGCCAGATTGCAACGGCGTGGCTGGATACGGAAAGACTTTCGTTCGCAAGCTCGATCAGCCTTTCTGCCGCGGTAGTATTAGCCTTCATCGCAATGTCATCCTTTCGGAGAGCCCCAAGGGATCGTCTTTATGTGAATCATAACGACTTTATTATAGTTCGAAGCGCTAATCTCCGGTTGCGATAAACTATCGTTGCATTGCGGTTATGGAAGCGGATGTATTCCGATTAACGATGATCGCGATACGTATTCGGCTTCGTCGCCGAACGCAGCGCCTTTAGCTCCGCATCGTTTAATGGTCGGCAGGCTGCCGCGGAGACGTTGAGGCGAAGCTGTTGGACGCTGCTGGCGCCTGTCAGTGCGACAGCGACAGAGGGAGCGGAGAGAGCATAACGAATCGCGGTTTGCCCCAGCGTTCTTGCTTCGTTGGTCAGTCCGAGCAGCGTTTCGCGAACCCCGGCCAATTCCTCCGGCGAATAGTCCAGATAGCCGCGCTCCGCCTTCGTGCTGCCATTGTCCGTGAGAATGCCGCTTGCAAGCGGGCCGCGCGCGATCAAGCTGATTCCGCTGTCCGCGAGCAGCGGCAGCGTCGTTTCCTCCGGACGGCGATCCAGCAGGCTGTACTGGCTCATCAAGCTGACTATGCCGGAACGCGACGCATATTCTCTTATGACGTTAGGTCGTATGGATGAGATGCCATAATGGCGAATAAGGCCCGCTTGCTTCAGCTCCTCGAACGCTTCGATCGTTTCGCCGATGGGATCGTCGATGGTCCCGCCATGAAGCTGATACAGATCGATATAGTCTGTGCCAAGCCTTCTCAAACTGTCTTTGACCGCCGAGAGGATGTAGGCTTTGGATGCATCCCAGGTCCAGCCGTCCTTGCCGGGAACCCGGCGATTGCCGACTTTTGTTCCAATAATGACTTCCGAACGGCGGTTCTTGATCGCCTTTCCGACAATCTCTTCGTTTCTTCCGGAATCGTAGAGGTCGGCCGTGTCCAGGAAGTTGATGCCGAGCTCGACCGCTTCGTCTATAATAGCCGTTGCCTGCTTCTCGTCCGTTCCGAGAGACATGCAGCCAAGTCCGATCTCGCTAACCAGCAGGTCCGATGACCCAAGTCGATTCTGTTTCATTGTTATCGTCCTCCTTGAGAGTTTGTTTTCGCATGAAATACCTCGGTCGACATGGTCATCCGCTCCACGATTTGCTCCGCCATGTATAACGGAGTGAAAGGGGAGTCCTCTATAAGTATCGTAGAAGGAAGGGGGCAATGCAACATCCGGTATACAAGTTCGTCCGATTAGTACATTAACGTACAACTCGCCGGAACTGCGGTGATTGCGTTTACGTAAAACGAAAGAAGACATCGAACCCTAATATTCAAGGATCGATGTCTTCTTTATAATTCTGCGGCAACAAACCGTCAATGCTTAATAAGGTGATTCAAAATCGCGCGAAGCTCGCCGTCGTGCGCGACGTCCTCGTGCTCTTGACCTTTGAGCTCAATCTTCGTTATGTCCAGCTTATACGGCTTGTCGCCGCCCAGCGAATGGAAGATCAATTCACGTTCGTTCTCCAGTTCAACCGTATAGCCGAGCTGCTTGAACGAGTGTATAAAGTCGGAGATATCCGGCGTCTTGCCGTCGGGAACCATCGCGACGGTACGGTATTCTTTGGTTTGCCCATCCTGAATGAACTTAAAGTAAAACAAACATTCGCGCATGCGAAACCATCCTTTCCATCCTGTCCTGTTATCTAGGTATATATCTACTCTAGACCACTATAACACAAATTGCTGTGACGCATATCACAGGAGAATGAAATCCGCTTTAATTGGCCTCATCGTTGCCGCCGGCAAGCCGTTTGTCCGTCGAGTGTCGCTGGCGGTATTGCCCGGGCGTCAGTCCCGTTCGCGTTTTGAATATTTTATTGAAATAGCTGACATTGGCATATCCGATCTCTCCGCAAATCTCTTCGATGGAGTGCTGTTGGCTCTCCAATAGCTCCGTAGCTCGTTTGATTCGAAGCTGGATCAGATAATCCCCGACGGTCATCCCCGTCGCTTCCTTAAAGACGCGGCTGAGATAGGAGGAGCTTCGCTGCACGTGTTCGGCCACTGTATCCACGGATATATTATTGTTATAATTGGCATCCATATATTTGGTGGCAAGCTGAAGCGTGATATCCGTCATGCGGGAGCGCTTCTCCTTATGATAATCGATAATGCGTTGACACATTTCAAGCAGGCATGCTTCCATATCCGGGAGCGTTTCCGAACGGGCGAGCGCATCCGCATAAGCGGGCCGCTCTCCAAATACGGCCGCCATATCGCCCCGCGTCTGGATCAACGTCTTGACAAGCTCGCCGCTTAGTTGAAAATATAATTGCTGAATGTTCGACTTGCTCAGCTTCTTGTCGATCGCGGTGCGGGTAATCTGGCGAATCGCTTCGAAGCTGGCTTCCTTGTCCGTCTGAAGCAGTGACTGCTGCAGCTTTGCCTCCAACTCGTAAGGATAATAGTAGACTTCGTCCTTCGTCTTCCAATCCCCGACAATACTGTAAGGCAACACTTCGCCCTTGCCGATGTACATCTTTAGATGCAGCGCCTCCAATGTCTCCTCGTACGCGACTCTAGCCTCAGATTCGCCGGAGTATACTCGGCTGACGCCGATGGATACCGTTACGCCGAAGCTTTCTTGCAACGAGCGCTTTAGCTTGTTCGCTTGTTCCACCGGATAAGTATCTCCGTCAGACGGAACGGACAACAGAATGACCGTGCGCTTATCGTCTCTGGCGAATATTTCGCCGTCGAGACTGGATGCAAGCTCTTCCATCATGCCATAACGGAACAGGTGGAACTGGAAGTGGGCGTCAGGTCCGCTCAAATGAGGCGTTTCTTCCAGCTCCAGCGTCAATACGGCGAAACGTCGCCAGTCCAGCCGGAGCCCAAGCAGCGCGGCAGCCTCGTCCGCCCCTCCTCCTTGAAGCAAATCGTTTAAATATTTCTCCTTAATAGCGGTCCGATTGTCCGTGAGCAGCGTATCGACTTGACGCTTCTCGGTCATGAGCGTCTCCCAGCTCCGAACCATCTGGTCGAACCGATGGCGGATGAAGCCGGCCTCATCGCGAGTATTTTGTTGACCGAAGCTCGCGAGCTGCTTCGAATCGGGCTCCGCGCTTCCAATATAGGAGATGACGCTTTGCAGAGGACGGTACAGACGTCGCGACATGTAGTAGGAAAGGGCGATTGCGGCCGTCAGGTAGACGATGGAGACAAAAAAGACGATGATTTTTATTCGATTCATGCCGTGCAGCAGGGCCGACCGCTCGGTCATATCGACAAAGCGCCAGCCGGTCAGCTCCGAAGTCGTATACGAGACGATTCGGTCCGATTCTTTGTCGATATAGGAGTCGCTGCCACTTGTCAATTGGGTCAGGTCGATGCTGCGCAGCAGCGATTCTCCCTCATCGCGATCCGCATCCGAATACAAAAGCTCGGAGTTCGGTCCCAGGACGAGCGTCGTGCCTTTTTTGTTATGGTAATGGCTCAAATAGTCGTCGAATAGCAGATCCAGCTTCAGATTGACGACGATTGCCCCGTTTACAGGGCCGATTAGCGGCATCTTCTGCAGCAAGCTGGAAGCGGGACTCTCGGCGTTAAAGCCGTTTTCGCGGCCCGTCAGCCAAAGCGTTCGGTTTGCCGTAGGCTGCTTCCAATAATCAAACCAGGAACGATCCGCGAACGTGTCGATCGGCGATGTTTTGATCTCGTTACGCGAAGTAAGGACCAGGCTGATCGGATCGTAATAAAGATAAACGGAATCTACGTAAGGACTCATCGATTTCTGCTGTACGACAAAGCTGGACAGATCGATTAGCGATCCGACCGTCAGTTGATTATTCGTTTTTGTCTGATACAGATAGGACTGGGTTGCGATCATACCGGCTGCAGCGTATTTGATGGCGGTCAATTCCTTATGAATCAACTGCTGCTGCTGCGCCAGGATGGAGCTGTTGTAGGAGATGGCATTCTGCACGTTGTTGTCGGCGGATATATGGTAGGTCACCGTGGAGATAAGCACGACAGTGACGACCGCTATGGCGGTCAATGACAGCAGCAGCTTGACGAACATCGTATGATGTCTGAGAGACACGTTCTTAAGCATCTTGAATGGCCCCCTTATCTATATGTTTGCGCTTTCAAATATCTCTGGGTTTGAACACTATAATGTGTGTTCAAAAAGTTCGCTTTTCAGCACCGAGAAGATTGAATGAAAGTAGAAACTGAGGAGCGGAGCGTAGTGGAGGCTACGTGAGCACCGGAAGTTTCGCTTGCGTTCAATATTCGATGTCGAATACACTGCTTGGGATGCTTCGTGATCAAAAGCGGACTTTTTGAACAACCATTAATAGAGGGATTATATCACAGAGGCGAGACGGGGCAAGGCATATAGCGAAAAACGTATAAAAAATCGAATAACATAATCGAGCGAAAGGACGGCAAAAAGCAAAAAACATAAAAAGAATCGAAAGAGAGGATTGTGTCTTTGGCCGGAGAAGTCTATCGTAAATGTTGTAACCGCTCCCATAACCCGGCCGGGTGCCACAAGCAGGATGCGGGTCCACAACCGACATATGAAGGGGAGAATCTTCATGCTCATGAAACATAAGAAAGCAACCGCTGCCATTCTGGCGGCGACCGTGGCGGCGGGCTTGCTTGCCGGCTGCAGCGCTAATTCAAACAATACGAATACAAAAGCAAGCGAGAGCCCGAACGTTAATGCAAGCGCAACCCCCAACGAAACTGAGAAACCGGCGGAACCGATCGAGATTACATGGGGCATTCACTTCCAGGCGGCAGGCGTAGTTGAGAATACGAAGGTCGAGAAGTGGCTGGAGGAGAAATATAACGTCAAGATCAAGCCGGTCAAGGTGACCGACGCCAGCATCGCTTCCGGAGAAGTGCCTGACATCTTTATGTTGGGAGATCCCGCTAACGTGTCGGCCTACCAGAATCAAGGCGTGCTGTCGAGCATCGATCCTGCCATGCTTAAGGAGAAAATGCCGGAGTATTCGGCGGATATCGAAAAAAACGCCAAGCTGTTCCAGACGGTAACATTCGATGAGCAATTATGGGCCATTCCCATGTTCATTGATCTCAAGCCTTATGATCTGGCGATGTTATGGCGCAAAGATTGGCTGGACAAAGTCGGCATCACAAAGACGCCGGAGACGCTCGAGGAATTCGAGAAAGCCGTTTACGCTTTTGCGCAAGATGATCCGGACGGCAACAACAAGAAGGATACGTATGGTCTGACAGGTACGGCAACATCCACCTGGTCATCCGGCTTCTATTCCCTCTTTGGCGCATTCGGCGTAGAACCGACGATGTGGCATGAGAAAAATGGAGAGATTATCAACGGCTCCGTTGCTCCCGAGACAAAGGAAGCGCTCGCGAAGCTGCGTCAATGGTTCGCGGACGGCGTCATCGACCCTGAATTTATTACCGATACGCAGGACTCATATCGCAAAAAGCTTTATAACGGCCGAATCGGCGTTATCGAAGAACAGATTGCCAAAGGCGCGTTGCCGGAATCTGGCACGGTGACGGAGATGAAATCCCTGAATCCGGACTCGGAGCTTGTATTCGCCAAGAATCCCGTCGGGCCTGGCGGACACGGCTCCTGGGATTGGGGCGTAAAGAGCAACTTCATCGTCTTCGGCAACAAGGTGCAAGAGCAGCCGGAGAAGCTGGAGAAGCTGTTCGAAATTCTTCGCGCCCAAAGCAGCGACGAAGAAACGATCAATATGACGACGCTCGGAGAAAAGGGCGTTCACTGGGACTTCGCGACAGCCGGCGCGACCTCGGGAGCGACCAAATTTCTGACAGGCTTCGAGAAGCAGGAAGCGCGCGACCAAGACGGCGTCCGCCTGTTCTCGATGGGCAATATCACGACGCAGGCGTATCGCGAGAAGTATTCCAACCCGGCGCTTAACGAAGCCATCAAAACGTATTCCTCCGCGCCGAATCTGACGGATGCTCTGCTTTTCTCCGCGCTGCCGTCGGATGGTAAATATAAGGCCGATCTTACGTCACTTATGCAGAAGTATTTCGCCCAAATCATCAGCGGCGAAATTCCGCTGGAGGACTTTGACAAGTTCGTGGCGGAGTGGAAGGCGAGAGGCGGCGATGAGCTGACCAAAGAAGCAAACGAGATGTACAAGGCGCAATTCCAAAAATAAACCTGGATTTACGGCTCCGCAGCGAAAGCATGCTTAAACAACCTCTATGGGTAAGTTCTGCGGAGCCGAAGGTCCAGCCATCAAGGAAGTGGAGCATGAAAACCATACGTAAACACGGCGAGCTGTTCGCGTTGTTTCTGTTCGCCTTCGCATTTTTTTTCGTATTCAAGTATGGCCCGCTCTACGGCGTGTTGATCGCTTTCAAGGATTTCCGCGTTGTGGAAGGCATATGGGGGAGCCCATGGGTGGGGTTTCATCACTTCGCCGAGCTGTTTCAGAACAGCGACTTCTATCGTCTGCTCAAAAATACACTGCTGCTCAATTTGTATCTGCTTCTCTTTGCGTTTCCGGCGCCGATCGTGCTGGCGCTGATGTTAAACGAGGTGAGATCGCGCTACTTTCAGCGGTTCATCCAGACGACGATGTATTTGCCACACTTCGTTTCGTGGGTCATTATGTCGGGGCTCGTCATTTATTTCTTGTCGCCGACCTCGGGCGTCGTTGCCGAGATCGCAGGCTGGTTCGGTCAAGAACCCGTCTTCTATATGGGCAAGAAGGAATATTTCCGCCCTATAGTCGTCGTTTCCGCCATCCTGAAGGATCTGGGCTGGGGCTCCATTATTTATTTCGCGGCGCTCGCGGGCATCAATCCCGAGCTGCAGGAGTCGGCCGTCATCGACGGCGCGAACCGCTGGCAGCGGATATGGAAGATCAACATTCCGTCCATTATGCCAACGATCGCAATTATGTTCATTTTAAGCCTCGGCGGTTTTCTGAGCGCGAACTTCGAGCAGATCATTAACCTGCTGAACCCGGTTGTGGTCGATACGGGCGACGTCATAGACACGTATGTCTATCGGGTCGGACTTCAGCAATTCCAGTACAGCTATACGGCGGCGATCGGCTTGTTCAAGTCGCTGGTTGGGTTGCTGCTTATTCTCGGCGCAAATCTGACGATTCGAAAGTTGAGCAAGGGAGAGAACGGATTATGGTAGAAGCGGGAGGCGCAGCATCATGATTTCATCCAAATGGCAGGACCGCATCGGTCCCATTCTCATCTATGCCTCGTTGTCCGCGCTTGCGCTGGTCGTCGTATATCCCTTCATTCACGTGATCGCGGTATCCTTTAGCGGACGGGGCGAAGCGCTGCGAAGCGGCTTTCACTTCTATCCGCGCGATTTCGAATGGCAGGCGTACAAGGAATTGCTGGATTATCCCTTCATCTGGTCGGGCTACGGCAATACGTTGTTCCGGATGGCGGTTGGCACGTTACTGACGCTGCTCGTTACGATTTGCGCCGCCTACCCGCTGTCCCGTCCCGACTTTCCGATGAAGCGCGTGCTCGTGCTGCTGCTGCTCTTTACGATGATTTTTGACGGCGGCATTGTGCCTAACTATCTGTTAATGAAAGAATTGCATCTTTTGAATTCATTGTGGGTGTACGTACTGCCGTCGGCGGCCAGCGCCTTCCAGGTGCTCGTCATGCTGAGCTTCTTCCGCTCCATCCCGGATGCGCTGATCGAAGCGGCGAAGATCGACGGAGCGCGGGATATGCGTATTCTGTTCCGCATCGTGCTGCCGTTGTCCGCTCCCGTCATGGTGACGATCGGACTCTGGTCGCTCGTGCATCATATTAACGCGTTCATGGATAATTTGCTGTATGTCACCGATCAGACCAAGTTCGTGCTGCAACAGGTCGTTAGGCAAATTTTGATCGAGAACAAGCTGGATCCGTTTACTACGGCAACGAATTTGACGCCGCCAGCTCCGGAAAGTTTAAAGATGGCGTCCGTTATCGTATGCTCCTTACCGGTGCTCGTCCTTTATCCGTTCCTGTTGAAATACTTCGAAAAGGGGACGATGATCGGATCGGTAAAAGGCTAGAAACCGAGAGCGGGAGCCCCTGCGGTTCCCCTCGGATACGATTGATAGGGAGGCGTAATGAAAAAATGAGAAGAAAAACGATGCTGATTTTGCTGGCTATCTTTGTTATGGCGAGTTGTTTCCCGATGATGGCTGCCACGGCCAATAAGCTGGAAGCAACGGGAGCCGCCTTTTATGTATCGACAGATGGAAGCGATTCCAATACGGGGACGGAGGCGGAGCCGTTCCTCACGCTGGAGAAGGCGCGGGACGCGATTCGGGCATTGAAGCAAGGCTCCGGGCTGCCGGAAGGCGGCGTGACCGTGTATTTGCGCGGAGGGAGCTACAATCGGACGGGCACGTTTCTGCTTGAGCAAGCAGATTCGGGGACTGCGGACAAACCGATTACGTACAAAGCTTACCCCGGGGAGTCGGTGCGCCTGACCGGTGGCAGTTCTTTGCAAAAGAGCTGGTTCACGCCGGTAACGAACGAAGAGGTGTTGGGACGCATCATCAGTACAGAAGCGAGGAGCAAGGTGCTGCAGGTGGATCTGTCGGCGCACGGCATTACGGACTACGGCCTAATGAGCCGGCACGGCTATTATCTGGCCAATGACATGAGTTTGACGCCTCCCATGGAGCTGTACGTAGAAGGGGAGGGCATGACGCTGGCGAGATGGCCAAATGCCGGTACAGTGCAGATGGGCAATATCATCGATCCCGGACCGATGCGCCGCGACCCCGATCTCCAGACGAGAGGCGGCACGTTCCAATATACATACGAGCGGCCGGATCTGTGGACAGAGGCGGACGATATTTGGCTGGACGGCATCTTCGGCTATAGCTGGGAGTGGTCGTACAACCGAATTGCATCCATCGACACGACAAACAAAACGATTACGCTTGCTTACGGCGAGATGAGCGGTTTGTTCAAGAACTGGTACCCGGACTTCCACTTCGCGCAGAACCTGCTGGAAGAGATCGATATGCCTGGCGAATATTATATCGACCGAAGCACGGGCATTTTGTATTTTATGCCGACGGCGGCTTTCCAGGCCAAGACTTCGCCTGAGCTTACGGTAACGATGCTGAAAACGCCGATGATCAATACGGTTAACGCATCAAACATCAACTTCGAGGATCTCATTTTGGAAAACGGTCGGGATTCTGCGGCGGTCATTATGGGCGGCAGCAACGTCCGGATCATCCATTGCGAGATTCGCAACTTTACCGAAGGCGGCGTCCGCATCAATACGCAAAGCCGCTGGCTGTACAACGACTTCGCGACAGCGACAGGCAAAAACCATGCCGTCGTGAACACGCAAATCCGCCACGTCGGCGGCACGGGCGTCATACTGAACGGCGGCGACCGACTCACCCTGGAGCCAGGCAACAATGTCGTCGAGAACAGCCACATCCATGACTTCGCCTACTACCACAAAGCGTATAACCCCGCCGTCATTTTGACCGGCGCCGGAAACCGCGTCTCCCACAGCGAGATCCACGACGCTCCTCATCCGGGCATTCTCATCTTCGGCAACGACCATACCGTGGAATACAACAATATATACGACGTGTGCAAAACGTTTTCCGATCTCGGGGCGATCTATATGAACCTGGGAGCCGCGCCGCAGGAGCGGGGATCCGTCATTCGACGGAATTACTTCCACCACATCGGCGAGGGCAAAGCCGGCGTGCAAGGCGTCTACCCGGATAACTTTACGATGGGCATTACGATCGAGGAAAATATTTTTTACCGGATGGGCAACTCCGCTATTCTTAACAACGGCGGCGCCCACATCAAGACGCGCAACAATCTCTTTATCGACGCCAAAGTGCCTTATGAATATGCCGATTTGTATCTCGGCGACGCGCCGGAGAAACAAATTCCGAAGAACTACATGGGGCCGTGGCACGCGTTGTTCGACCGGTACAACAACTTCGTCGACATGCCGCATTTGGCCAAATACCCCGAGCTTGCGGATTTCTTTACGGAGAATCGCTATTATCCCGACACGAATACATTCCAGAGCAACGTCATCTACAATCCGACGAAGACGAGGAGCAGCTTAACGAACGCGAACGGCGCGCACGACAACCTGAATCTCGTCCAATACGATAACAATTGGGTGACGACGCAGGATCCGGGCTTCGTCAATCTTGCCGGAGGAGATCTGAATCTGAAGGCAGACGCGGCCGTGTTCAGCCAGCTCCCGGGATTCCCGAACATTCCATTCGGAGAGATGGGCATCGTTGGCAAAGCCGGAACGTATCTGTCGCCTGACGATATACCGGTCGAGGATGTCGTACTGTACGACGACAGCGTGACGATCGGGATCGGCAAGTCGCATTCGTTGTATGGAGCCGTGCTTCCATGGAACGCTACCAATAGCGGGCTGATCTACGAATCCAGCGATCCAACTATCGTCAAGGTGGATGCAGCCGGCAAGCTGAAGGGCGTCAATCTGGGCACCGCGACCGTGACGGCAACTTCGGCCGACAACCCGCTGCTGCTGGATACCGTTGTCGTTACGGTAGAAGTCGGCGATGGCATTATGGACTTCACGACCTTCGAGAACGGCAGGAACAGCTGGCCGAGCGATCCCAACAGGAGCATCGTGGAGACGGACGGCGGCAATCATATGTATAAACTGCTGAAAGGCGCGACGGCGTTAAATGAAAACGACTACAGCAATTACGAGCTGACCTTCAAGCTCCAGACGCCGCCGGTCATTCCCGAGCTTGCCACCTTCTACGTGTTCGACCGGCTAAACAAAAGCGGCAGCGGCGGCCGGATCGGCTACCGGAAGTTCGCCGACGGGACATCCTCGTGGATCCTATATAACGGGGCATGGGGGACAGTGAAGCAGAACGTGCTTCCGACCGCCGATCTGCAGCCGAACACCGTCTACGAGATCAAGATTATCGTCAAAGGCGGGGAAATCAGCGTCTATCGGGACGGCGCGCTAAAGCTCAAGGCAACTGATGCGACCTTCAATGCTTCCGGCCAAGTGGGCTTTTACGCGGGGGGCTTCGATTATCTGTTGTTCGATGATATCAAGTTCAAGGTTCCGACGATGGACGTGGCCGGTATCCTTTTCGATCGAAGCAGCCTTAATATGGTTGTTGACGAAGAGTTGACGCTGCCTGTTGTGTTCGATCCTTCCGATGCCGCCGAACGCGGTCTGACATGGCAATCGTCGAACCCGACCATTGCGGCAGTGGATGAAAATGGCAAGATAACTGCTTTGGCAAAGGGGGAGACGACCATTATCGCGACATCCGTCGCCAACCCGGCGGCATCGGCATCCATTCTGGTTATGGTATCGGACATTTTGCACTTCACGGATTTCGATTCCGGGGCGAACGGCTGGCCGGTTGACCCCAACCGAAGCATTGTCACGATGGATGGCAACAAAAAGTATCGTATTGTAAAAGGAGCGAACGCGCTCCATCCGAAGCCTTTTACATCCTACGATTTGACTTTCAAGCTTAAGATGCCGGCTTCGACGCCATCGAATGGAACATTTTATATTTATGATCGCTCCGCTTCCGGCACGTCCGGCAAAGTAGGATATCGCAAGCTGGCGGACGGCATGTCGCAATGGATACTGTACGATCCCGCCTGGAAGGTGCTTGGGACCAGCGATGTGCCGCATGAGGACCTGGAGCCAGGAAAAACGTATCAGGTTCGTATGATTGTTGACGGAGCCAGCATACGAGTATATGTCGACGGCGAGCTGAAGCTGAGCGGCAGCGATCCGAACCATCATCCGTCGGGAGTGGTAGGCTTCTATGTAGGCGGCTTCGACGAAATGTGGTTCGACGACGTAACGTTTACGCTGATCGACCGGATCGCTCCGGAAACATCGGCCGCATTGACGCCTGCCCAGCCTGATGGGGCGGACGGTTGGTACAAGACGCCGGTGACGCTTGCGCTACAAGCTGCCGATGCTAGCGCAGGGGTTGCGACCACGGAATACAGTCTGGACGGCGGCACGACCTGGCAGCCCTATCAAGGCATGTTGACCTTCGATCAAGACGGGGTATATTCCGTCCTCTATAGGTCTATCGATAGGATGGGAAATCTTGAAGAAGCGGGAACCGTAACGTTTAAAGTAGATACTACGGCACCGTCTATTGCGGTAACGGGAGTAACCGGGCAGTCATACGGGAATGCGGAGACGCTTACGATATCCTGGTCTGCGGAAGATGCGGCGTCCGGCGCCGCGTTAGAAAATCTGTCTGCGTCGCTGAACGGCGAGCCGCTTCAGCAGAACGTATCCATTCCGCTCTACACGCTTCCGCTTGGGAGCCATACGCTTGTCGTGTCGGGAATCGACATTGCCGGTCACGCGGCAGAGAACACGATCACCTTCTCGACGACTACGGACCTGGAGCAGTTGGGATTGCTAGTCTCCTTGTTCCGCAGCATGGGGTGGGTCGATAATCACGGCATAGCGAATGCGTTATCCAAGAAGCTGGAGCATGGGCAACTGCAAGCTTTTATCAATCAAGTCGAAGCCCAGAGCGGCAATCACATTACGCCGGAGGCAGCCGCGTATCTGCTGCGGGATGCCAATGCAATTCTGCAGGAAGGGCTGTACCATTAGATTTAAAAATGATAGCGTGACAGCTAATGCACACAGTTAGACAAGAAAATGGTCGGTCAGGATACCAATCCTTGACCGACCCACTGCAACTATAACATGCCATAGGCGTTGTTAACGACTATGGGGTACGTAACAGCAACAAATCCATCCCATAGGCGTTGTTAACGACTATGGAGCTCATAACAGCGACAAATCCATCCCATAGGCGTTAATAACGACTATGGAGCTCATAACAGCAACAAATCCATCCCATAGGCGTTGTTAACGACTATGGAGCACGTAACAGCAACAACTCCATCCCATAGGCGTTAATAACGACTATGGGACTCGAAACAGCAACAAACACATCCCATAATCGTTAAAAACGACTATGGAGCTCATAACAGCGACAAATCCATCCCATAAGCGTTAATAACGCCTATGGAGCTCGAAACAGCAACAAACACATCCCATAGACGTTGTTAACGACATTCCTGCTTCGAGGCCTGCCGAAGGTAAGCCTTGAGGTCGGATGGCTTCGCCCACAATTTGCTCAATAATGCGGCAATAGACCAAAAACGAAGAAATGGCGGTGCATTCAACCCTAGCACCGCCATTTCTTCGTTTTTGACGTTTCATTCAACAAGTGAGCTATTTCATCAAGCGAGCGATCATACTTTTGAGACAGCTCGTTTCTGCATTAATCGATGGTTAGAATGCGAGGCGAAGTATCCCGGATGACCTTGGACGAAGCCCATGAGCCGAGAAAAGCCGCCGCGATGCTGATAATAGCTGCTCCGGCAATACTTCCTCCATTAAGAATGACCGGCAAACTCACGATGCCGTAGCCGGACAGTACCATCTCCAAGAGAACAGGGAGGACGAAGATGCCGAGAATGATGCCGGGGATCGTGCCTATGAACGCCAAAGCGACGATGCCAAGCCCGATCGCTCCGCGAATCCGACCGGAAGTCATGCCAATCGATTTGTAGATGCCGTAGGTTTTGCTTGCCAACCGAATGTTGATGCGGCAGGTGCTGTATATAATGAGGAAAGTCGCTAGCAGGAACAGCAGACCCATGAGACTCATGGGATAGACCAGTATGGCGGAAGCTTGATTGTATACGGAATCCAGCAGCGTACCTTGCGTGACGATGGAAGCCGTTTCCTTAAAGCGGTCGTTCAGATCGCTGACGACAGCCTTTGCTTCCTTCGGATTAAAGACATTAATAAATGCGACGTCACGATTATTGAAGTCGGGATAAACCGCAAGCGCGCCTTCCATCGTTATACGCGCCGAGTTGGACATATTCGCAATGGCTTGATAAATGCCGGTTACGATCATCGTTACCCTTTGGCCGGCAATATACACGTCGATGGTGTCGCCCGGCTGCTTGTTCAGGTTTCTTGCCACTTGAACGCCGATGGAGATCTCGTTCCGCAGAACAGGGTGATCCCCCTCCAGATTCGCGAAGCCCAGCTCCTCGTAGCTGCCATCCAGAATACTGAGAGAGATGCCTGAAGCAGGGGCGGAAGCCGAGTTTTGCTGATCGCTCGCAAGGCTTCCGGACTGGACGGTTGCCGTCATGTTGCCTTGCCAGCCAAACCCCGAGATACGGGAGTCCGATGCGAGCGTTTGCTCGAATTCGTCGATAGGAAAAGCGGATTTGTTCACGACCATGGCGGCTGCGTTAGCCGAATCATATCCCCACTGCGCGGCCGTGCCCTGAATGCCGCCAATGCTGCTCAACACCACGGAACCTAACGTCAATACGGAGGAGGCCAGCATCGTCAGAATGAGCATAATAACGGCGCCCTTCCGGTTAATCAACAGGTTCCTAAGCCCGATGGCGGCGCTGACGGGAAGATGGCCGAACCTGATTCCGGTTGAGCCCGCCGCATTCGATCTGCTTAACAGACGTTTGCTGTCGCCCTCCGACATCCCGTAACGAATGGCTTGGGCCGGCATGACGGCACGCGCTCGCCTCGCATAGACGACGACGAAAAGCAGCACAAGCGCAAAAACCATGATGGCCACGATGACCGCAGCTCCTAAACCTTGAACGGCCGACCCGGAGCCAGGTGTACGCAACGACGACGCGCTCAGATCGATGATCATCTTGGCAAGCACGGTGCTTAGCGCGAAAGCAGGCAGGATGGCGGAGGCCGACAATAAGCCGTATTGCATGAGATAAGGCAGGATCGTCGCGCGGGAAGTCATCCCGAGTGACTTATAGACGCCAATCGTCCTGTAGTTGGCCAGAATGCCATCGGAGATCGTAAAGCCAATCGTCAATAAGGCGATGATCAGCATGACGGCGCCCAAAAAAATCATAATGAAACCAACGATCTGATTAATGATGAGATAGAAGGCGGAAATTTCTTCGAACTCCATCTTGCTTTCCAGGAAAGGCGTGCCCATGGCGCTCGAGAAGGAATGCCAATAAGCAAGATTATCTCCGTAGTTGTCGAACCGAAGTCCCAGCAAATAATTGCTGCCTCCGTCCAAGCCATCTATTCGGGTCTCATAGTCCTCATGGTTCATCCAGACGCGGGCCGTGTTCGAGAAAGGAGCGCCGTACGGAACATCGACAACGATAGCGGATACCTCAAGCTCTAGCTTGGTCCCGTCTACGGGAATAGAGATTTCGTCTCCCAAAGAAATGCCGACCGGATAAGCCATCGAGGTGGGAATCCAAATGGTGCCGGGCGCGGGCTCCACTCCCGTTTTTCCTTCGGTAACGATGAGCTGATCGACGGACGGGGAGCTCTTTGGTGTTTCCATCATGAACATATAGAGATTGGGAATATCTTTGCCTTTATGAGCGATGCCGGACAGTGTATGGTATCGCATGAGATCCGTCGTTTGAACGCCTTGTTGCGATTGCCACCAATGTTGTACGGCCTCTGGATCGTGCAGCTTCTTCTCGAAAGTCAGAATTTGATGGGAGCCGTTAGTAAGCATGTGCATTTCGTCGAAGCGGTCGCCGGTATTGGACACGATAATGGTCGCCGTACATACAAGCAAAGCGGATAACAGAACGAGCAGGGCAACGAAAGCGTTTTGTACTTTGTTCTTAACGAGATACGATTTGCCAAGCTTCCAGATGGCCGTTATCATACTTTCACCTTCTGGGACACGAATGAGAAAATCAAAGCCTCCCGATCGTGTGCATTCATGTCTCCTTGCTTGCCGAATTCGAGAATGCCTCCGATCTTGCCGTCTCGGATGTAGATAAGCCTGTCGGCTCTGCATGCCGCTTTTATGTCATGGGTGACCATTACGACGGTCTGGCCGTCCTTATTCATCCCGCTGAGCAAATCCAGCACGGCTACGCCTTGGTCGTAATTCAGGCTGCCGGTCGGTTCGTCAGCAAATATGACGTCTGGCGAGTTAATAAGAGCTCTGGCTATGGCGGCTCGCTGCTGCTGTCCGCCGGAGGTTTGCGAGGGCAGACGGCCCAGTTGGCCTTCAATGCCCATCGTATGAGCGAGCTCTCGCGCTCGGGTGGCTATGGTTTCCTTCTTTTGTCCCGCGATGTAGCCTGGCAGCGTAACATTGTCCCATATCGTCAGGTCGGGGACCAGATTTATGCTCTGATAGATATAACCGATATTTTTTGCGCGGAAGTCCGAAAGTTCTCGCTCGCCAAATTGATCGATGCGCCGATCGCGAAAGTAAACTTCGCCGGCCGTTACGTTATCCAGTCCGCTAAGCAGATAGAGCAAGCTGGACTTGCCGGAGCCCGAATTGCCCATGATGACGGTAAATTCGCCTTCGCGAATGTCCAGGTCCACGTTCCGAACGGCATGATATTGTTCGTTGCCGGCGCTGTAGGTTTTGCAGAGATTTCTTGCGGCAATAATAGCTCGTCTCTCCAACATGATCACTCCCTGTATCTATTAGGTAAGCAACAGTATAGGGGCTCGATCTTGCAATCCGCTTATCAAATTATAAATAAATCCTTACAGGGATGTTCAAAAAGTCCGCTTTCCATAACGAAGGTTCAACAGAGAGGCAGAGTAAAATAAAACTCCGTGCCCTGACCCTCCCGGCTCTTGAAGGAAATGACGCCACCATGGGCTTCGACGATGTTTTTGCAGATGGATAAACCTAAGCCGTTGCCCTCGGTCGCAATAGCTTGGCCAGGCACGCCGGATTGTCCGCGATAATAGCGCTCGAACAGGAACGGCATGTCCTGCGGCCTGATGCCTCTGCCCGTATCCGCAACGGTGAATACAAGATGGTTCTCTTCCAGATCAGCGGATATATGGATCGTATCGCCCGGCGACGTATGTTTAAGCGCGTTCGTTACGAGATTCGTCAGCACCTGCTCGACTCGCGCGGCATCGACAGGGAGCAGGACGTTCGGCATGATCAACGATTCGCGATAAACAATGCCTTGCGTTCGCGCATAATGACCTAACGTGGACAAAATCGGAGGGAACACTTCCATGCTATAACGCTCCTTTGGCTCCACCGATATTTGACCGAGCTCTTCCATGGCGTGGAGGAACAGATCTTCTACCTGTCTGGACATCTTGTCCGTATGATTGCGCATAATGCCGACATACTCCAGCATCGTCTTGCGGTCGGAGCACACGCCTTCGAGTATGGCTTCCATATAAGCTTTGACGGTTGTAATCGGCGTTCGAATCTCATGCGAAATGTTGGTGATGAGCTCCTTCTGCGCCTTCTCCTGTCTGTCCCGCCGCTTGCGCTGCTCCTTAAGCTCCAGGGTAATCTGATCCATCATGGCATAAAGGCCGCCGAGCTCTTCCATGCGAGCAAACTGTGTCCCGATGTGGGACGGAGTTTCATAGTTGCCTCTAAGAATGGCATCGGCACGACCTTGTAACGTCCGGACAGGGGAGAGAATACGGGAATGAAAGCTTATTCGCATAACCAGCAGCAGCGCGACTGATCCCAGGAAAAGAAGGAACGACACGATCAACATTGTTAGCGGAAAGGCAGAAGAGGAGTCGCTCCCGAGCCTCTCCTTGGCGATATGAAAAATCGCGTTAGCTACATGCGAGTCTGTATCAGCATCCAGAACGGGAAAGGTAATACGATAACTTTCGTCATTCTGCGTTGCTTCGTGCAAGTCATAGTGAAGAGAGGGGCGCAGATTGAGGCGATCCCCTTGCTTGTAAGGAGAGGTCGAAAACAAGATTTCCCCGCTCAGCCCGGCGTAGGTAAGCGCCACGCCCTGCTCCTCCGTCAATGCGCGAAGCGTTGCTTGCACATGCTGGTCGCGGATGTTTTCGTAATGCTGCTCCATAAAGAGCAGGAGTGGATTTACCGCAAGGCGGACTTCATTAATGACGTAATCCGACTCATGATTCCGTTCTTGGTTCGTCACGTAAAGGAACCAGCAGCCGCCTAATACCGTCATCAGGAAAAAAAGCGCCATAAAGGCGCCGATCCAGCTTTTTAGCCAAACGTTCATATGGATCCGCCAACTCCGCTTCTCTGTTTAGTCCAAGCTGAATTTATAACCCACGCCCCATACCGTTTTGAGATAGGCGGGCTTGGAGGGATCGACTTCGAGCTTCTCCCGCAATCTGCGTATGTAGACCGTGACGGTATTCTCGTCGCCATAAGCGGCGTAGCCCCATACCGCATCGAGGAGCTGGGCTTTGGAGAACACCTGGTTCTTGTTGCTGGCCAGATAGTGGAGAAGCTCGAACTCCTTGGCGGAGAGGGAGACCTCCAAGCCGTTAGCCATAACCTTGTAGCCCTTCTTGTCGATGACGAGATGTCCCAGGTTAAGCGTGCCCTCGTTCTCCGGAATCTGTTTCTTGGCTGCTTTCATGCCGTCGTATCGACGGAAGTGGGCGTTGATTCGGGCTAGCAGCTCCGTCAAGGAGAAAGGTTTTGTCATGTAGTCGTCCGCGCCGAAGCCCAGTCCGACCACTTTGTCCGTATCGCTGCCTCTGGCGCTTAGAATCAGGATGGGAACGTCGCTGCTCTCGCGAATGGCTCCGCAAAGCTGGATGCCGTCCATATCGGGCAGCGTGAGATCCAGTATGACAAAGTCGGGTTTCAGCAGTTCCATCATGCGCAAGGCGTCTTTCCCAGAGGAGGCGGCAGCGGCTTCGTATCCGTTTTTGGTCAAATAATCCCGCAGTACGCGAGCGATATCATATTCGTCGTCAATAATGAGTATTTTCTTTTGTATGCCCATCGCGCGCTCACCATTCCGTGTACCAATTTCCTTTTATTCTACTTCATCTTCCAATGGATTGATAGGTTTGGCATGTTGTGCGAGTTGGATGGAGGATTATAAATATCCCAAAAAGAGGGATGTGCGCAGCGTTTGTCGAAATGGGGGTTAATGCGGTTATTCCCGTATGTTTAGGGGGGACGAATATTGAAAAGAAAACGAAGTCGTCTGGAGTGGGTGACGATAGGAGTCGTCGTTATCGCAAGCTTAATGTTTGCGACGGTACCATCTGAGGAAAGATTCGATAGATTCATTGCGAAGAGGCATGGAATCGTATGCAAACCCGACTTTGAGTTTGGCCATAAATGTTATGCTGAAGAAAAAGTCATTCAATCGAAATCCGGCCATTTTCGGAGATCTTATTTACATGCCTCCTCCGAAAGAAACTACAAATTTGAAAATGGCGAAATTATAACGACGCGAACGCTTGGCGTGTTTGGCCTATTATTTGAGATGCGCGACGGATTCTGGTGGGAGCATGTCTTTAATTGATGCTCGAATACGGAGTTTCTGCAAAATAAGGGCTGTAGTGTCCGATAGCGTCCTTTTGACCTAGCAATGCGATCTTGAGAAAAAAAGAGGTGATGGTTTTGAAGCTGAGAGTAGGATTTTTTATTGCATGGATTATTCCTTACGTTTTTTTGGTTTGCTATAATATAGGTTTTTTTACGTACATCATAACGAACGCCAAAGGTCTCAATGAGATTAATAGAATGGGGATATTTGTATTCATGTGGTTTGTTTTCAGTCTTGTACTGGTATTCGGGGCCATACGAATTATACAGTGGTATAAACAAGGGAAGTTTCATATCGCGCCTCCATCGCCAAATCAGGATACTGAATCTGTAGAGCCGGAAGACGCGGGGAAAAGATGGAGCTCTGTGCCCGAAGTCCCGTCTTGCTTAGGCTGCCGCCTTGCCAACGGATTGGAGGAAGCGCATGTCGTATTCGAAAACGATTATGTCACTTGCCTGCTGGATATCGACCCGCTTAATGAAGGACATACCTTGATTCTGCCCAAGCTTCATTTTGTAGAATTGGCGGACACGGATATAAGCGCGAGACATGCCATTATGAACGCTTCCGTACGAATCTCCAATGCCCTTAAAACGATTTATAAACCTGACGGAATATCCATTATGCAGAATGGCGGCAGCTTTAACGATTTGGGACATTACCACATGCATGTGTTCCCAAGATACAACAACGATGGTTTCGGTTGGAAGGAGCCGGACGTTAAATCACAGCATTCTTTAGACGCGGTGAAACAACGGATAGCGGAGCAGCTAAAAGACGGTATGCCCCAATTGTGACCCTGACGTCAGGGAAATGAGCTTTCCTTCCTCTCCCGAATGGGGTACGATCAATAGCAGAATGGCTAGATTATTAAATATGGCAGCTTGCCATCGCGAACGGAGAGGTCAACTTGGAAAACTTTGCATGCCTTTACGTCATACGAGGCGAACCATTTCCCTCAGGCACCTGCGTAAATTTAAACGAGGAAGAGACGATAGTGGGACGAGCATCCCATCAAGCGACGCCGGACGTAGCGTTTACGAACGCATTTGTATCCCGCCAGCATTTCTCCATTCGCCGGGAGCGGAATCAGGCGGTGTTGTATGATCTGGGCAGTCTTCACGGAACCGAAGTTAACGGAGAGCGGGTCAAACCCAATCAGCCGTATGTTCTCAACAACTTCGATATAATCAAGCTGGCCAAAGGGATGACGGTGCTTCACTTTTCTTATTTGTCCGCGGATCAGACGCTGGATATTGAACCGCTTAGCATAACCAAACGGCTGCAGGCCGTACATCTGTCCTTAACCATTCATTGGGAGAAACGTGAATGCGTGGTAGACGGTAAAAGAATTCCGATGTCTGAGAAGGAATATTCCCTCATTCGACTGCTTCACGATAATGCGAACCGGCTGGTGCCGCTGGATGTCATTAAGACCACGGTTTGGCCGGAACGCACGGTAGAGGGAGATGGCATACCCGACGTGTCTCTGGATGAGCTCAACACGCTTGTCTACCGGCTTCGGAAAAAATTCGGCAAAGACACGTTTATGATCAGCTCCGTGCGGGGCAGCGGCTACGTATTGGAATCCGAAGTGAAATCGTATTAACGAAAGGCGGAATTTCGCCATGAAAGTTATCCAAACGGAATATTCGGGGCCGTTGTACGGCTCTGTTCATATACCGGGGGCGAAAAACAGCGCCCTCGCCATTCTTGCGGCTGCTTGCTTGGCAGACGATATTGTAACGCTGGAGGGCATTCCTCCAATCGATGATGTGCGCGTCATTGCGACGATCGGCCGGGACATAGGCCTGGACCTCAAGCGGGTAGACGGCCGCATCGTTATCGATCCGCGCTGGATCCATCAAGCAGTGATCGATCCCGGCAAAGCTTCCAGCTATCGCGCCTCCTATTATTTTGCAGGCGCGCTGCTGGCCAAATTCGGCAAAGTGACGATCGGTTATCCAGGGGGCGACGACTTTGTATCCCGGCCGATCGACCAACATATCAAGATGTTCCGGGCGCTTGGAGCAAGGGTAAACCTGCAGGACGATCATTATGTCGTGGAAGCTGCGGAATTAAAGGGATCCCCCATTTATTTTGACACGATCACATCGGGAGCTACAATAAACGCGATGCTTGCCGCCGTGCGAGCCCGTGGCCGGACATGGCTGCATAATGCGGCAAAGGATCCGGAGGTTGTGGATACGGCGGCTTTTCTTAACAGGCTCGGCGCCAGAATCTACGGAGCAGGCACGGAGCATATTCGAATCGAAGGGGTTCCTTATTTAAATGGAGGGAGCTATGCCATCATTCCGGATCGGCTGCTTGCTGGCGCGTTTCTGATGTCGGCTGGACTTCGCGGTGGACAAGTGACGGTGCAAGACGTCATTCCCGAGCATCTGGGCGCTTGCCTGGCGAAGCTGGGGGAGATTGGCTTGGAGATCGAATGCGGAGACAACGAAATCACCGCGTACGGTACGGGAGCGCTTCGGGCGACTCGTGTGCGTACCGGCATGTATCCCGGCTTCGCGACGGATCTGCAGCAGCCCATGACCGCGTTGCTGCTTCAAGCGAGGGGCAAAAGCATCGTAACGGACCGCGTTTATCCGAAACGTTTCGCGCATGTGCCGCAGCTTCGCAGACTCGGCGCGGAGATTGAGCTCCGCAAGGAGAGTGCGTACATACGCGGAGGAGTACAGTTGCAAGGCGGCTGGGTTCACGCTACGGATGTTCGCGCCGGCACAAGTCTGATTTTGGCGGGCCTTACGGCCGAAGGCAGCACCTACATTACGGGAGTCGAGCATCTGGAACGCGGTTACGAAGATGTTATCGGAAGCTTCCGATCCGTCGGAGCGAAGCTGGATATGCGTGAGATAGAGGCCGGCGAAGCCTCGGGACAATGGATGTTGCCGGGATAATGGAAGAAGGCTGCCTGGATTCGTTGAAGACGGGTGGTCGACGGATGTATTTCGCAAAGCGTTCGAAGCATCCCTTGGAGTTACGATCTTGTTGATGCTTTTGTATCCCGTTTTACTTGCTATGGAGACGAGGCGGAAGAAAACAACCAAACATGTCATTAGACATGTCAGATCGGAGAAGATTCATTGAGACTATACATGCCGCCGACAGGCGAAGCTTACAAGCGGGTTATCGATTTGGCGATCCGAAATTCGGATCGTTTTGTGCTTAAACAACCGTTGGAAATTCACCCCGTCTGGGATACAACCGGATATATGCTTGCTTTGGAGGCGCTGGAGCCATACCTGATTCATACTCGTAAGATTCCGGCTGGCAATATGGAGGATGTCATCGAGGCGCAAGAAAGCTATAGAAGCAGCGCTTTTTATACGGCTGGCATCTACCGGTTCTATCGTTGCTGCGAGGAAAGCGGCAAGGTGCTGAAGGAGCTGGCCGATGGTTTGTCCGATTGGAAGTTTCCCAACCTTCCCGAGGATTTGTGTTTCTTGATAGATGGGGGCGGCGATTACTTGTATTCCATCGTACACGAGAACATGTATGGTCTGGAGGTATCCGAAGAAGAGGCGACTATGTTGATGGATCAAAATCCGGGCCTGTTTCTGGAGCTCGAGGACCATCACAATTTGGATCGTCTGCTGGAGGATGCCCTCAAGCAAAAAGGGACCCGTCTCTCGATCAGCGGGCATGGATTGAAGACGTTGCCCGATGACATTCGTTATTGCACGGAACTGGTCGAATTGGACATTTTCGAGCAGGATCTCTATGAGCTGCCCGAAACTTTGTTCGAGCTGAGCAAGCTGGAGATTTTATCGATTATGACGGCCGATCTGGCTTGTATTTCTTCTTCCATCGGCAAACTTGAAAATTTGCGGGAGCTGCGTATCGTATGCGCCAGTTCGGACCGGCCCGCACCAGGCTGGACTCCCAAGCCCCTCCATAAGATAAGCTTGAACCGCATCCCGCCGGAAATCGGCGAGCTGCGGCGGCTAGAGGTTCTTGCGATTCAATATTCGTCTATCGAAGAACTCCCCCAAGAGATAGAGAAGTTGAAGAATCTCCGTCATTTGATGATTGCTCCTAGCATGCTTCGCGCTAAACCCGACTTTCTCTCCCGCATGAAGGATCTGAGCTTTATCTACAATTAGAAATTGGAACAGCGACAGCCAAGGACGAGAAAAGACCTGGGCCGTCGCTGTTTTTTTGCTAACGATCTCCGATTGCTAAAAGGTCTATGCATTAAAGTCGATTATTCAAACCATTGTCTCGGTCCAATCAAATGGAATAGTCGGTTACCATCCATATTCAACGCATCCTGAATACGTGCGATTGTAAAGTCACTAATAGGCTTGGGCAAATGATCTATAGCCCAATATTTACAATCAGTTACTTCTTTCTCATCCGGCTGTGGCGGTTGGTTGCCGTCCAGCTTACATGTGAAAACAAAGTGGTGCATATCATGAACAGCTTCATAATAAACGCCAGTCAAGCGCTCAACCGAAACTTCAAGCCCGGTTTCTTCCAGCACTTCTCTTTTTGCCGTATTTTCGGCAGATTCATTTTGCTCAGATAAGCCGCCAGGTAGTTCCCAATTATATTTTCCGTAGTTATGTTTTACTAAAAGAACTCGCCCTTCCGAATCCATGATAACTGCCGCCGCTCCAACTGGCTTTCGTGACATTCCTGCATTCCTCCTGGTCGATTAAATTGAAAGAGTTAATTAACATATATTAACATATGAACAGACGTTAATTAGATTAAAAAGTTGCACTGAAATTAACGCAGTAAAGCTGCCGATCATCGTCGGCAGCTTCATTCCTGTTCGGTTATTTTTTACCAATCAAAATCGTAAAGTCCATCGTGACTTGTTTCAGATTCATCTGAAGCACTTTTTCTATACGCTCGTTAGAAGCACCCCAGGATAATGGCGTCATGCCGAGCAAAGGTTCGATTAAGGATTCACCCAGGTTTACTTGATACCGAATGTTTTGAACATCCACTAACTTGATCTGCTCGTTAAAGTGGCTGGTGGTAAGGAAATTCGAATAATCCTGTTTATCTGAACCGCTGTAAAAGATTTCTCTTAATTCCGACAGATAATCCCGATTAGGCACGACTTTAATGACCAAACCATGATCGCTAAGCAATCTCTGGAATTCCGAATAATTTGCCGGAGAAAGAATATTTAAAATGAATTTGAATTGCCGATTTGCAAATGGACAGTTTGCAATGTCCGCGACACACCAGATCGCATCGGAATATTCGGATGCAGCCATACGAATGCCCTCTTTTGAAATATCGATTCCTACAGCCAATGTAGCGATATTTTTATTCTGACTTATTTCTAATCGTATGTTATTTAAGTGAGACCCTTCTCCACATCCCGCGTCCAGTATGCTTATAAGATCATTACTCGAGTGCTGATTCCTTATAATTTGACTTACCGCGACATGTAAGGGATTAAACAAACCTCCGTTGCCGATTAATCTTCTGTGCTCGAATACCTGTTTATCATATTTAGTGTGATTACCTTGAGACGACAGGTTTACATATCCATGTTTTGCTATATCAAAGCAGTGCCGATTGCTGCAAATCAAACTTTGCAAATTGACCCCTCGCATCGATTTCTTGCATAATGGGCATCTAAATAGCTCTTGATTCTTTTCGATTTTTTCTGCACTAATCCACTTTTTACTTTTTTGGAACACAAAAAAGCACCCTTTCATTCGTAGTAGGACAATGAAAAAAGGCGCAGTCAAATAAACCCTGGCATTTCTGTTCAAAATGCGGGTTAAGCGATCTGCACCTTACATTACCTTAAACGAATGAATTTGATGATCATGAATTAGCTCTCCCTTTTGTAATACAGGATTAAACACTCTTATATTAGCATGTTTCGCTTACAGGAGGAAACATTGCTCGACAGCATGCGGCCTTTACATATACTACGCCCGTCCCTGCCTGGCGGAACGATATTGTCCCGGGGTTATGCCGGTTTCCTTGCGGAACAGCCGGATAAAATAGTTCACGTTGTCGATGCCGACTCTCTCGCCGACCTCTGCAACGGAGAGGTCGGCATTCGCCAGCAGCGAACGCGCCTCCGATATTTGCAGGCCGTGTTTGAATTGCAGCGGGCTCTTGCCCGTGTACAATTTGAGGCATCTAGCGATGTAGTCGAACCGGTAATGCAAGGCCTTCTCCATATGGTCGGCGCTGAACGGATCCGTTGCATGTCGCTGCAAATAAGCAATGGCGAGATCGCACAGCTTACGCGACCGGGGAGCATAACGTCTTTGCGCGGCTTCTTGCAGCTTCACCAACAAGGAGGCCAGTTCGGCTTGAAGCAACAGCGAGCCGGAGGCCGTCGCGCGATGATGCAGCTCCAACATGCGGTTCAAAACGGGCAGGAGATCCGGACCGTTGAAGTCGGCGAATTTGGGAAGGTACATCGTCTGTCTGTGAGGAGCCAGGTCGAGATCCGTGCCTTTGGCATAAGGGAATGACCAAGGAATACTGGCGCTGTCAAGCGTCCGGACAGGCGCATCGTGGACGAAATGAACCCAGTAGATCTCCGTTGCTTCGGAGCTTGCTTGATGGCCGATATGATGTTTGCCTGGCTCCAGCACTAACATATTGCCTTCGGTAATTTCATAAGACTTATTGTCTTCGGTCATATATAGGACGCCATTGTTAACAAAGAGCATGTCATATACGTCGAAAACGCGGGAGAGATGCTTGATCCCGGGCGGCCAGACAGCATGTCCGATCGTGACCAGCTGAGGCAACGGGGGGATCGCAAGCTCGAGACAAATCATGGCGTGCCATCTCCTTTGCAAGAAGTGCTGGTTGCCATTCATTGTAGCATGCTTCGGCATCGAAAGGTAGAAATCGTGCTATTACAAGTCGTTTCCGAATCTGTCCAATCCGCTCCGTGCTTCCTATACTTAAGGCATATGAACAGGAAGGGAAGAGTGAATCATGCGATTTCGTCAGGTCCATCTAGATTTCCATACTTCCGAGGCCATTACGCCGATCGGAGAACGATTCGACAAAGGGCAATTTCAGGAGATGCTTCAATTAGGCAGCGTGGATTCCATTACGGTATTTTCCAAATGTCATCACGGCTGGGCTTACCATCCGTCCGAAGCCAACGAGATTCATCCCGGACTAAGCTTTGATCTGCTCGGCGCTCAAATCGAAGCCGCGCATGAAATCGGCGTCAAGACGCCCGTCTATTTGTCGGCGGGGCTCGACGAGAAACTGGCAATACGGCATCCCGAATGGCTGATCCGCGACAAGGAAGACGCGACAAATTGGGTCAAAGGTTTTATGGATCCGGGCTATCATGTTATCTGCTTTAACACGCCGTATCTTGACATTTTGTTGTCGCAGATCGCGGAGACGTTGTCCCGCTACGATGCGGACGGGCTGTTCCTCGACATCGTCGGCGTCAAATCCTGTTATTGCCACAGCTGCGTGGCAACGGCTAGACGGGAAGGGATCGATCTTCGGAACGCCGAAGACATGCAGCCGCTATGGGAGAGAACCTATGCGAATTATACGGCCAAGGTCAAAGAGACCGTGGAATCCGTAAAGCCGGGACTTCCGATCTTTCATAACGGCGGCCATATCAAGCGCGGGCGCCGGGACCTGGCATGGATGAACACGCATCTGGAGCTGGAATCGCTGCCTACTGGCGGCTGGGGCTACGACCACTTCCCGTTGTCGGCACGATATGCTCAGACCCTTGGCATGGAGTTTCTTGGCATGACGGGCAAGTTCCATACGACATGGGGAGAATTCGGCGGCTATAAGCATCCCAATGCGCTCCGTTACGAAGCGGCGCTCAGCATTGCGAACGGGGCCAAATGCTCCATTGGCGATCAGTTGCCTCCGAACGGCCAAATGGACAAAGCGACCTATGCCTTGATCGGGGCTGCATATCGGGAGGTTGAGAGCAAGGAAGCGTGGTGTACGGGGACGACGAATGTTGCGGATGTCGCGATTCTGTCGCTGGAGGCGACGGGCGTACATCCAAAGGTTAAAGAGGAAGGCGTAAAGTCGGAATCCGATGTCGGCGCGATCCGCATGCTGCTGGAGGGCAATATCTTGTTCGACGTCATCGATTCGGAGCAGGATTTCTCGGCGTACCGGGTCTTGATTCTGCCGGATTACGTAGCAGTGGAGGGCTCCCTGCAAAAGAAGCTGGAGGCTTATCTGGAACAAGGCGGCAAGCTGCTTGCGACGGGCTGGTCCGGACTGGACGCCGAAGCGGAGAGCTTCGTCATCGACTTTGGCGCTAGATTGATTGGGCGCAATCCGTATCGTCCTGATTATTGCCGTCCGTTGTTTAAGCCGGGAAGCCTGGAGGAAGCGGCGTTTATTTTCTACTCGCAGGGGCAGAAGATCGAGCTGCAGGGCGGAACGGAGCTAGGACGTCGCGAGGATCCTTACTTCAATCGGGATGTTTACACATTCTGCTCCCATCAGCATACGCCTAACAGCGAGACCTACGGAGGGCCGGGCATCGTTAAGAACGAGAATGGCATTTATATAGCCTGGAACGTGTTCGACGAATATGCCGAAAAGGGCAGCCTGATCCTGAAGGAAACGGTCGTGCACGCGCTGAAGCAGCTTCTTCCCGATATCACGCTCGATACCACTCTCCCGGCGCAAGGCGTCGTTACGCTGCAGGAACAGAAGGCGGAGAAACGTCTCGTTAACCATCTTTTGTACGCAACGCCGATCCGTCGCGGTAAAAACATCGAGGTTATTGAGGACATCATCCCGCTTCACAACGTTGAGGTGTCCGTTAGGACTGACGCTGACGTTAAGGGCGTATATCTGGCGCCTCAGCTCACTCCGCTTCCATATCATTTCGAGAATGGCGTCGTTTCGTATACGGTACCCGAATTGGATTGCCACCAGATGGTCGTTATCGATTATAATGAATAGGTTGATAGATTAACGACTAATTTATAATTAAAGGATGGCGAACCATGGATTTCAAACCATTAGCCCTATTCCTCGACCGTATTACCGCTTGGCGCATTCCGTGGGCGGAGGTGCTGGTCATGCATCGCAACGAGACCGTATTCCGCTACCGGAGCGGAATGCTGGATCTGGAGGCGGGAACGCCGATTGACGAAGACCGGATTATCAATATTTATTCCATGACGAAGATCATGACCTGCGTCGCGGCATTGCAGCTTGTCGAGCGGGGAGCGATGTTGCTTAATGACCCAATCTCCCTGTACTTGCCGGAATACGCGGAGATGAGCGTGAAGCAGCGGGGAGAAGACGGGGAAGTGACGCTGGCAAAGGCGGAGCGTCCTATTACGGTGCGGGATCTGTTTACGATGACGGCCGGCTTCTCGTACGATCTGTCCGTGCCGTCTATTCGCGAGGTGATCGAGACCACGGCAGGCAAAGTGCCTACCAGAGCGTTCGCAGAAGCGCTGGCGAAGGAACCGCTCCAGTTTGAACCCGGCACGCATTGGAATTACAGCCTCTGTCATGATGTGCTGGCAGCGCTGGTGGAAGTCGTAGACGGACGTCGCTTCGGCGTATACATCCAGGAGGAAATTACGGGTCCTCTGGAAATGAGAGATACCGGCTTCGACTTGTCTGCAGAGCAGCGCGGAAAAATGGCTCCGCAATATTTTTACGATGATGCTCTGGGCAAGGCAATAAGACATGACAATAACGGCTACCGGATTGGGACGGAATACGAAAGCGGCGGCGCCGGTCTCTTATCGACCGTAAGCGATTATGCATTGTTCCTTAACGCGCTAACGAACCGGGGAACGAGCCCGGCTGGCGTACGAATTTTAGCTCCCGCTACTGTAGGGCTGATGCTTGCGGATCATCTCACTCCGGCTACGCGTCCCGATTATAATTGGGAGCATATGAAGGGCTACGGCTATGGACTTGGCGTCAGAACCCATATTTCCAAGGAAGAGAGCGGTTCGTTAAGCCCCGTCGGCGAGTTCGGATGGGCAGGCGCAGCGGGCTGCATGGCCATTATCGATCCTGCAAACGAGCTTACGGTCATGTATGGCCAGCATATGCTGAACAACCAAGAGCCATACGTGCATACACGCCTGAGAAATATCGTCTACGCTTGTATCTAAGCAATCGGCGAATAACAAGAAAGAGCCGTCCCCGGCATGTACCGGGAACGGCTCTTGTTCTTGCGGCAACCATTTGCGTTATTACAAGACTGGCTTTATCTAACCCGGAACACCGCGATCGCCTGTTGCAGCTCTTGGGCGAGCACGGCCAGGGACTGCGCAGTGGCGGCGGATTCTTCGCTCGCGGCCGCGGCTTCCTGCGTCGTGGCGGAGATGCTCTCTACCGCGGTCAATACCGTCGTCGTCTGGGCTGCCTGCTCCTCGCTGGCCGCCGCGATTTCCGACACTTTCATGCCCGCGTTGTTGACGAAGGACACAATGTGCTGGAACGATTCCGACGTCTTGTTGGACATGGCGACGCTTTGATGGACGGCCGTCGAGCTTTGTCTCGTATTTTCTTGCATGCCTTTAATAATGCCCGTAATTTGTTTCGTCGCTTCGCTGCTTCGTTCAGCCAATCGGCGAACCTCGTCGGCGACGACGGCAAATCCTCTGCCTTGTTCGCCGGCACGGGCGGCCTCGATCGCGGCATTTAAAGCCAGCAGGTTCGTCTGATCGGCAATATCTTCGATGACTTCGATAATATCGCCGATTCTGGAGGAATCCTCTTCGAGTCGCGACATAGAGCTCTGCAGGGAATGCATGCTTTCCATGGAAGATTGAACGACCTCGTTGCCTTGACCCGCCATCTCCATCGTTTTGTCCGACAGCTCGGACGCGATTTCCGTGTTTTCCGCTACGGAATGAATGGCGGACGAGAGCTCCTTGAACAGCTCGCTGATCGTTTGAGCCGCTTCGGCCTGATTGGCATTGCCTCCGGCAAGCTCCTCGCTGCTGGCGGACAGCTGCTCGGCGGATGCGGCCACGTTTTGCGAATGCTCGGAGATCCGGCCAACAACAACTCTAAGCTTGTCGATCATGGCATTGATGCCGTCCCCGAGCTTGCCGATTTCATCGCGCGTGCCGATCTCGACCTTCTCGCGCAGATCGCCATCCGCTACTTTTGAAAGCAAGGCGACAACTCGATTTAATGGGCCTGAAATAATGCGAGAGATGAAATATCCGAATGCAATGCTTGCGAGTACGGCTGCGACTAATACGGCAATCGTAATGTTCCGAGACGATTCATACAATGCTGCGCCTTCGTCTCTGGCAACATCGGCTTCCTTCATGTTGATATCAATTAATTCGTTAAGAGGCTTCTGAAGCTCGCCAACAAGAAGGACATATTCTCCGTCGATAAACGCCAGCAAATCTTCAAGATTATTGCTGTCCCTAAAGGCAATGGCACGGCTCACCGCATCTTTGTATTTGGGCCATTGGGTCTGAAATTGGCTGAGCGCCGTTTCGGATTCCGTTGACAGCTTCGTTTGGCTGAAGGCTTGAACTGCGGTTTCCACCACTTTCATGTCGGTTTCCAAGGTCGTTTTCGTTTCGTTAATCATTGTGGAGGTTTGAGACATATATAATTTGCGGACGAACGTACGCATTTCGCCAAGAGCGATTTTAGCATTCTGTATTTCGGCAACTGCCCTAAGCTGGTTCGTGTACATATCGTTTAAGCTGCTATTGGTTTTGCCCAAATTGCTTAAGCCGTACAAACCAATGAAAGTCATCATGATTGAAATAAGAAGGAACGCGGCAATCAGCTTAACCATCGTTTTGAGATTATAGAACCATTTCATGTTAGGTAACTCTCCTTGTCGCGTATGTAAGATGTTCCGCAGGGCGCGGCTATTCGTTATTGCATAAGCACTTCTTTCAGCTTAAGAATACCAGTCAAATCGCCCTCCGTAATGCCTATTCCGGCAAGCAGCGAGGAGGAGATGCCGCCGAATTGATCAGGCGGAAGCTGAATATCCTTGAAGCGGAGCACCTTGTTCACTTTATCGACAATAATACCGGCCGTCGTATCCCGATTGCGAACGACAATAATGCGAGTGGATTTGGATACAGTCTCCTCCGACATGCCGAGCAGCAGTCTAAGACTGAAGACGGGGACGATTTTTCCTCTCAGATTTACGACGCCTTTTACATACATGGGCGTGTCCGGCATCCCCGTAATTTCGAGCATTTGAATAATTTCGTGTACTTCAGAAATAATGACGGCATATTTGTCCGTACCGATGTTGAATTCAACAAATTGCTCGGATAAATTGAGTTCCATGGTATTTTTCCTCCTGGGCTGGTGTAAAGCGCGGCATGGCGATAGGGCGCTCCTTGCTAACTGTCGTTGGGGGCCATGGCGTTTGGCCAACCATACATGTACAGTGCGCCAGGCTTGCGAACCATTTTAATGAACAACTCCACGAGTCCAGGATCCAGTCGGTTGCCCGCCAATCGTCTCAATTCTTTTACGCCTCCTGCTATGGTTCTGTGGGAATAATGGCCTCCAGGCATTACCCAACCATCAAAAATATCGAGAATCGCACAGATTCTTGCATATTGCGGAATATGTTCCCCTGTAAGCCCGTCTGGTGTGCCACCGCCATCCCAGCGCTCATTCTGATGACGAACCGCGGCAAGTATTCGGGAATTCATGACCGGCTCCAGTAATCGGACTCCGATAGCCGGATGCCTCTCCAGCGCGCCCGGACGTGATCCGAAATACTTCCTCTCATGATCAAGAATCGAGTTGTCGATCAACAGCTTGCCAATGTCATGCATGAGACAGCTTTGAACTAACTCTCTCGATTCACGTTTGTCCAATTCAAGTCCTGCCGCGAACTTCTCAGCTAACAATGAGGTTCGAATGCAATGATAGTACGTGTCGGGGTGCTTGCGCCGAAGCGCCTCCATGGCATCGTACAACGGATAGCCGCCGCCGTGTCCTTTTTCCGATAATGCGATCACTCTCACCGTCGCCCACCTCTTTTCGCAAGCTGCTTCTCCGGATAGTCAATTTGGTGCGGCAACTTGAGCAAAATTCGATAACGCTGTAATTCGACAACATTCCTATGACGATTTAACTAGTTGAAGCGTTGTTCGAACGTAGTATAGTATGTTTATACTGTTTTTACAACCTTCATTTAAGCCCAAAGTCCTGAATGAAATATAAGAATAAAATGGAAAGAAATTAATAATAATAAATGTGCACTAAACAAAAAGCTGTTAATATGTGAGATAATAAGTGAAATAAATAATCGTAAGACTGAATTGATGAAATATTCATTAGATTCAAACGAATTTATTGAAAAAAAATTCGAAACAATATGTTAAAATCAATTTATTTCCTTATGATAAAAAATTAATATTTTTAATAAGAATATGTCGATTTAAAATACATATTATTACTTATTTGAACTATTGTTTTTCCAAAATAGCTTAGGGGAATCTGTATGTTTTTGTCGAATGAGAGAGATAGGGCAACAGGTGAAACGGGAAGCTTGGAGTCGGTCGAACACGCCATGAAGCGAGTCAAGGATCGACGAATGTATGAACGGTACCAGGCGCTGTATTTGCACCTGAAAGGATATTCGCCGGAACACATTTCCGATATCCAGAACCGTCACGTCAAAACGATAAAATCGCATATCAAAGCCTTTGAGGAAGGTGGGCTTGATGCCTTGAAGATGGATTTTTCGCCTGGCGCGCCGCCTAGATTAACGGAAGTTCAGCTGGAAACGCTGGTGCAAATTATTAACAACAGATCTCCGAAGCGCGGCGGGTATTCCAGTGGTCGGAAGTGGACGTTGCAGGCTATTGCGACCTGTATTGAAAGGGAATTTGGATACCGATACTCTCTTAGAGGTGTATCGAAGCTCGTGGAACGGCATGCTATTCTTAAAGACTCCAGATCAAGCAGGAAAACGAAGTATTAGTCTACTTTTTGAATAACCTCTAAAGGGAAAAACATTAGTTCAAGTAAGGGTTTGTTCAGTTCGGAAGCATCAAATTAGGAAAAAGGAGGAAATCGCGATTAACATTTATCCGAAATTGGAAAATTTTTCAGCCTATATTCATTCTTTGTCCGGCGAGAGACTGACTCGGGAGCAGTTGATTGTACCTGAGCTCCTGATAGAAGAAGAGCAAAGGATAAAAATGTATTATGTGCCCTACGATTACATAAATGTTGATGCAAAGCTGATGCTCGTAGGTATTACGCCAGGTTTTACCCAAATGGAAATAGCTATTCGAACAGCGCGAGACGCACTGCACAGCAAGGTTCCGTTGCAAGACATCCACCGACGGGCAAAACTCGCCGCAAGCTTTGCCGGCACGATGAGAACGAATCTGATCGCCATGTTGGACTTAATTGGCATCCCGGCCCTTCTTGGCATAGCGGGAAGCGGAGAATTGTTTGGCGTTCGGCGCGAGTTCATCCACACGACCTCGGCTGTCCGTTATCCCGCATTCGTCGAAGGGCGCAATTATACAGGACACGCTCCTTCTATTATGCAGTCGCCTATGTTGTCCTCCTATGCCCGGTCGATCCTGCTGAAGGAGTTGGAGTTAGCTGGCAATGCTTTAGTTATTCCGCTTGGGAAAGCGGTGGCGGACGTGCTTCGTATTTTTGTTCAGGAGGGGCTGCTGCGGGCGGAACGATGCCTGTTCGACTTCCCTCATCCTTCCGGCGCGAATGGCCATCGGTGGAAGCAGCTCGAGATGCATCGGGAGAACTTGTCAGCGCAGGTTGCCGATTGGTTGAGTCGACGGTAAACTGGACTCAAAGAGGCAAGACGAAAATCTCTATAAAAAAGGAGGTTCATTATACGATGAGTCATGGGCAACGTATCGACAAAGCCTCTATTATGATCTCTGCTACTCAGCGTGAGGTATACGAGGCGTTCATTAATCCAAAGGCCTACGAGTCGTGGCTGCCGCCACAGGATATGACGGGGCAATTGCTGGAGTTCGACCCCCAACCAGGGGGAGCTTTCCGCATGAAGTTAACGTATAACGACCAGGGTTACGCTCATGCAGGCAAGACGACCGAGGAAGCCGATATCGCGAAGGGATACTTTCGGGAGTTGACGCCCTATGAGCTTATTGTGCAGGCTGTCACATTCGAATCCGACGATCAGCGATTTGCGGGCGAGATGACGATGACGTGGAAAATTTATCCCAATAACGGAGGCACTATGGTTTCCGTCGAATGCAGCGATGTTCCTGAAGGCATTGGCCAAGAGGATCATGAGATGGGTCTGAACGCCAGCCTTCGGAATTTGGAACTTTATTGCGAGATGCAAGCAGGCCGAATGGCTTAATACCGCAAAAATCGCCGATTCAATCCGGCTGCAAATGCTACTCGGACATAGTCCGCACAAGCGATATTCATACTGACCATAAAAATCGTAATCCCTTCCGCAATTGGCAGGGATTGCGATTTTTTGTTGCCGTCCGACCGTAGCACCCTCCAGGATTTATGGTCTACACGACATTGGGATAAGATGGTACAATAGGAAAAGTTGTGTTGGAGTAACTGTAGAGGACGTGCCGGCATTGGAGACGGAGAAAACGGAGCGCAATTACGAGGAGTTACCGCCGCTTGGAATTTCAGGATTTTATTTTCGTTATATGCGATTGTAAGCTTTTATCAGAAAAAAGCAATCGTACCGCGGCTTATGATTATATTCTACGGAATTAGCTTTTTGATCGGTGCAATAGATACGCTTCTCGTGTATCAGATTCCGGCAGCCAAGGAACTGGACAGCGGCGATTCTGTAATGGATATTGTCCGCTCGTTTATCACATGTTTAATATGGATCCCGTACTTCTTGAAGTCGGAACGGGTCAAAAATACGTTTATACGATAGGGCGGGAGTATTTCCGCTTATAGTGGTTAAATGGATAGGAGGTGTTTTTCATTGTCCAAATCTCGAACCGAACGTTATGGCTTAGACTCCGCAGGGGCTGGGTTTTGGACGGGTATATAGTCGATGCCGAACAACTGCCGGAGCTTGAGAACCTGCTGAAGCAAGTAGCAGAACAGCATGGCATTAAATTAAGAAGGTACTAGCTTTTTGGTGAAAAGAGGGAAGTATAATGAAGGCTAAACTGATGAGAGTGATGATTACCTTCGGTACAACGCTGCTTATTTTCGGAATCATCGTCACGTTGTCCAAAGAAACGATTATGCAGGAACACGCCACGCTCGTCCAGAAAAAACCAAACTCCATTACAATCGAAAATAACAAGGGGCGGAAGACGATACTTTCCAATACCGTTGATATTAGCCACGTAACCGAGATGGGACAGGAGTATTGGATCGAATACAAGAAAAAGAAATTGCAGCCGCTAAAGCTGGTGTCCATTAAGCAATAAAACATGTTTCGCAACCCCGCAATAGAACATTTTGATGTTTTCTTCCGCCGAAATCCCACAAAATGATGCATTTCGATACGCTCCGCTTCTCCCCAAAAAAATGATGCTATAATGATAGCACCATAGATAAAGGGGATTTTGCTCATGCGTACGCGGCTCGGAAAGCTCGTTCCCCATAAGCTCAAATACCGGCTGTTTACCGTTTTCGTGCTCGTCATATTGCTGCCGTTCGGCGTACTGAACATCTACAATTATCAGAGGATCGAGACATTGGTGCAGAATAAAATCAGCGAGCAGAGTCACGAGCAGCTCGACAATCTGCATCGTTCATTGGAGGATCAGCTCAGCATCGCGTTTAAGACGCTGATTTTCCTGGAGAAGGACTCCGACGTGCGGGATATTTTGCAGCATCCGGATAAACGCAATATACTTGAAAACGCAAAGTTAATGGAAAGCAAGTTCAAAAATTTAAACAACAGCTTTTTCCTATATAATCCATCGGTGTATTTCACCTTGCTGGACGATGATGGACACTTCTATACCTCATACTCGCCTCGCTACACGTTAAAATACGAGGATTTCGCCGCCAATTCGTCCATTGTCGAGATGAGGGAAACGGGCGCTTCGTACTTTTGGGTGTCCGATGACCAAAATTACGTGTCGCCGGACATATCCAAAAGCCCGACGCTGTTATCTCTGTACGCCAGTCTCAAGGATAATCGAAACCGCGTTTACGGCTGGGCCCGCATCAGCATCGACTTCTCCTTTTGGTTCCAATCGGTGCTGCAGAGATCGGAGAGCAATCAAGCTTATTTTATCGTCTCGCGGAAAGGGGAGATTATTTCCCGGTCGGCGCCCGAGTCTCTTCTCACTGCGAAAGCCATTACGCATGTGACGGCCGAGCCGGTTAACGGCTATTGGAAAGACGGGGACAACAGCGCGCTTGTCAATTACAGCTATTTGCCTTCGCTGGATTGGTATTTGGTTAACCAAATTCCGCTAAACATCTTGTTCCAGGAGATTGAAAGCTTGAAAAAACAGTATTTTGTTTCCTTCTTCCTTATTACGGCGGCATTTATCGCGGTAGCTTTCATGATTGCGTACACGTTTACAAGACCGTTATCCCATATGCAGGCCAAGATGAAGGATGCCGTGCGCAAGGATCTTCGTATTCGGCTGCCGGAACATAATTACAAAGGCGAAGTATTGGAGCTGACGCGCACGTTCAACGAAATGATGGTGGACATGAACGCCCTCATTCAGCGTCTAAAGGCGGAGGAGCGGCAGCGTGACGCCGTTCACTTCCAAATGCTGCTTGCCCAGGTTAATCCGCATTTCCTCCTCAATACGCTCAACACGATGAAGTGGATCGGGCTGCGAAGCCGCAATGAAGAAATTGTGGAGATATGTCTTTCGCTCGGCAAGCTGCTGGAAACCAGCCTCAACTCCGACGTCGATCTTATTCATTTGCGGGAGGAAATCGAGCTTACGAAAGCTTTTATCTATATCCAGCAGGTTCGGTACAGCAACAGCTTCGAGGTGGAGTTCAGCTACGAAGAGGAGATTCAGTACGCGCTTGTGCCCAAACTGAGTCTGCAGCCGCTCGTGGACAACGCGATCAAACACGGGATTGCTAGCCTTGCGGGAGGCGGCAAAATCTATATCCGCATGGGTTTGTTAGAGAAAGATGAAACGAAGCTCGTGCTGGAGGTGGAGGATAACGGCATCGGCATGGATGGGGCTCTGCTTAACGGAGAAGCCGGGCGGAAACGTCCGGGCATCGGTCTCGACAACGTGCGTGAACGGCTGCGCTTATTATTCAAGGAGGACGGTTCGCTCGAGCACGTGCCGATCCCGCAAGGCACGCTGTTCCGGCTTAACATGCCCTTCCTGTTGTCCGAGCCCTATGAGCTGCAACGAATCGAGCCGAACGACGGGGAAGAAAGGTAGGGATGGACCATGTGGAAGGTATTGCTTGTTGAGGACGAGACGTTCGTGCGCGAATCCGTCAAGGAGATCATTCGCTGGGAGGACATGGGCTTCACGTTGACCGGCGAAGCGAGCAATGGCGAGGAAGCGCTGGAGATGATTCGGCAGGAACCGCCGGACCTTGTTCTATGCGATATCGTGATGCCCAAGATGGACGGGCTTGCGCTGCTGAAGGAAACGAGACGAGCGGGCATACCGTCCAAATTCGTTATGTTGACCTGTATAGGCGACTTTGAATCCATGCGGCAGGCGATGGAATACGGGGCGTCCAACTATATTCTGAAGCTGTCGATGAGCGTCAAGGATCTCCGGGAGACGCTGGCGAAGATCAGCGCGGAGCTGTCTTCGTCGAGACCATCGGGAGTGCATGGGAATACGGGCGCTCCGCCGGACGCGGCGAGCAGCAGTCGGCCAAAGCCTGTTAATCCCCTGGACAAAATTACGCATCCCGAAGTCAAGAAGATCATTCAATTCATCGACAGACATTATGCGGAGGAGATTTCGCTGTCTTCGTTGTCCAAGTACGTCATGATGGGAGAGAACTACGTCAGCGCCTTGTTCAAGAAGAAGACAGGGGAGACGTTGATTCATTACCTGCATCGGATCCGCATCGAGAAGGCCATCGAACTGCTAATGTCGACGGAACTCCCCGTTAATCAGATCGGGCAGAACGTAGGTTTCATGAACGACAACTATTTCATCAAAATTTTCAAGCGAATGACCGGAACGACGCCAAGCCAATATCGGCAGTCCCAATAGAACGATTCCGTTCGCGAAGACGAGGAGAGCGCTTGCAAATTGCAAAGTTATGTTCCATCGGATTCGTGATTTTGTTACTTATAACGTTCCCATCCGTCTTGCTATCCTTGATGTGCACCACCCAATTCAAGACATTCAAGGAGGTCGAAAGCTTGTGACTAAAAAAACATGGTTGACCGGCATGGCATCGCTCGTTATCGTTTCGGGCGTTCTGGCAGGTTGCTCGGGTAATGGAAACACCGTCAATACAAATACGGATCCGGGGGGTTCTCCTTCAGCGAGTACGCCGGCTGCAAACGGCGAGAAGGTCAAGCTTAAGATGTGGGGCGGCGTGCCGCCGGAATCGGGACCGCAAGCGGTGATTGATGCCTGGAACAAAGAGAATCCGAATATTCAGGTGGAATACGTGCGGTACGTAAACGACGACGAAGGCAACCTGAAGCTGGATACGGCTATGATGACGGGCCAAGACGTGGACTTGTTCGTCAACTATACGATCTCTCATACCGCGAAACGGGTGGAGTCGGGCCTTGCGCTGGATCTAAGCGGCTTCGCCGACTACAATATCGAAGAGAAGATGGGCACGGATTCCGCAAGCTGGAAGATCGGCGGCAAGTTCTATGGCGTGCCAACAACGAAAAGCCCGTTTTTCGTCGCTTTGAACAAGGATGCGCTGGATGCGGCAGGACTTGAAGTACCGAAGGACTGGACTTGGAACGAGCTGCGCGAATATGCGACGAAGCTGAAGTCCGGCGATGGATACGGCTTCATTCAGCACACGGAGCCGTATGTTGACCCCATTGACTCCGTCCTGTCGCAAGAAGGTTACACGAAGGCGGATGGCACCTCCAACCTTGATCACCCGCTTGTGAAGACCTGGCTGGAGACGCTGAACGGCATGATGACGGCAGATAAGTCCACGCCTCCGCTCGGCGAGCAGTTGACGTCCAAGATGCCTGTAGAGCAAGAATTCCTAAGCGGCAACGTACCGATGCTGAACATCGGCGCTTGGTTGCTTCGTAGCTCCAACAACTTCACGGATTTTCCGCGCGACTTCAAAATCGCATTCGCCCCGGTTCCGCGTTTGACCGAGAACGCTGCTGATTATACGACGCGCGGCGGATTGGGAGATTACATCTCCATTAATGCCAAGTCCAAAAATCAGGCCGCAGCATGGGAATTCTTGAAGTGGTATGCGGATGGCGGAATGGCGCCCATGGCTTCCGGCGGCAGGCTGCCGGCTTCCAAGGATGCCGATCAAGCTACGGCGCTCGACAACTTGCTTGGCGACAAAGCCGACACGTACGATCTGGACTCGCTTATGTATGTCATGTTCGATAACGAGGTTCCAACCTACGTCAGAAGCTTGCCGCAAGAAGTGATGGATATGCGTGCGCAGGAATACGAGAAATATTTCCTTGGCACGCAATCGGCCGATGCCACCATCGCCAAGATGATGGAGCGTCACAACGAATATTTGAAGCAAAACAAATGATAGAACGATTTGATGAATAGCGCAAGCGAAACCGCCTTCCGAGGCGGTTTTTTTGTGTGAAATCGTGGGATCAATCCGGTAGATATGTTCATTACCGACAGGACGGACGGTTGATAAACTTGACGTATTCCATGAAGAAACGAGGATCAGACGCATGACTAATAACTGGATGAAAAAGCAACGGCTGCTCGGCTACATCTTTATCGGGCCCAGCATGCTTGGCGTACTGCTGTTTTTCCTGATTCCGGCGGTGTATTCGTTCGGTCTCATGTTCACGAACTACAAGTTCATGAATCCGAACGTCGATTTCGTGGGCTTCGATAATATCGCAAGGCTCGTGAAGGACCCCATGTTCTACTTGTCGCTCAAAAATACGGTCATCTTCCTGGCGGCCGTGCCGGTCTCCATTGCGCTCGGCTTCGTCGTTGCGGTGGCGCTCAACCAGAAGATTTACTTGAAGAAGCTTCTGCGGGGCATGTACTTCATGCCGTACATTACGAGCGGCGTCGCCGTCGCGTTCGTCTGGATGCTGTTGTTCCATCCCAAGCAAGGCCCGATCAACGGTCTTCTTCGCAGCATCGGCATCGACAATCCGCCGGGCTGGCTGTCGACGACGACCTCCTCGATGTTCGCGATCGATATCATTTGGATTTGGTTCCTGCTGGGTTACAACATGATCATCTACCTGGCCGCGCTTCAGGAAGTGTCGCAGGAGCTGCTGGAAGCCGCCAAAATCGACGGAGCGAAGCGGGGACAGATTCTATGGAAAATCATTTGGCCGCTCGTCAGCCCGACAACGTTCCTGCTGCTCATTACCGGTCTCATCATGACGATCAAGACGTTTGGCATTATCCAAGCCATCACGCAGGGCGGTCCCGGCAACAGTACGACGATCCTCTCCTTGTATGTGTATCAGAATGCCTTTCGATACTATGATATGGGGTATGCTTCGACGCTCTCCTGGGCATTGTTCGTTGTCATCTTGCTCATCACGCTCGTCCAATGGATCGGGCAGAAGAGATGGGTTCACTACTAAGCTCAATAGGGGGAGACAAATCAGATGGAAACGTCCAAAAACTACCTGTCGTCCAGCTTGGTCAAACGCTGGGGCCTGACTTTCATTCTGCTCTTCCTGGCCATCGTTATGATCGTCCCGTTCCTGTGGATGATCAGCACGTCGCTCAAGACGCCGGCTCAAGTCTTCGAGTATCCTATCAAGTGGATTCCGTCCAATCCGACCTGGGAGCATCACGTGAAGGTATGGACGGGAGCCAAGAGCTTCGGTACCTACTACTGGAACTCGCTCAAAATATCCATCATCGGCATGTTCGGCGCGACGTTCCTGTCCGCTTTCGCCGCGTATGGCTTCGCCCGGATCCAATTCAAAGGGCGCGATCCGCTGTTTATGGTGTATCTGTCCATGATGATGGTGCCGCCTCAAGTGCTGTTCGTGCCCAAGTTCATCATGTTCGAATGGGCGGGCATCTATAACACGCATTTGGCGCTTATTCTGCCGGGGTTGTTCACGATATTCGGGGTGTTCATGCTCCGCCAGTTCTTCCTCTCGATCCCGAATGAAATTACGGAGTCCGCGTTCATCGACGGGGCGGGACACTTCCGTATTTTCTTCCAGCTCATCCTGCCTCTGGCGAAGCCCGCGCTTGCGACGCTTGCGATTATCGATTTCTCCTGGCAGTGGAACGATTACGAGAACGCGCTTGTGTTCCTGATCGACGAACGTTTGTATACGGTGCCGCTTGGACTTCAGAACTTCATTTTGGAGAACACGGTCGACTACAACGGCATGATGGCCGCCGCGTCGGCAGGCATTCTGCCCATGATCGCGGTATTCGTTATCGGTCAACGCTACATTATTCAAGGGTTAACCAACTCTGCTGTCAAAGGATAATCAACCATGCGTAACAAAGAAAAAATTTATTTTGGACTCATGGTGTGTACTGGAATGGTCGTGTTTATGACATTCTACAATCTGGCGAATTAAAAAGGAATGGGAGAACGGATCAAACGTTCTTCCGTTCCTTTTTTCTCGTATGGAACCGCAATAGAACGTTATTTTTCACACAAGAGAGAAGGACATTACAGCTATTTATTCGGATAAGATGATAGGGGAAGCGTCAATGAACCATATCGATGAACTGTTGAGCGGAGCGGGACAACGGCATATTGCGCATGGTCATTAGACCGACATGGGTCGGCGGGAGCTGCACGTCGAGCTTGATCTCGAAGAGGGATCCTTCCTGCAGCTCATTGGCGACAAATTCCTTGGTGACATAAGAGATGCCAAGCCCCTTGCGAGCGAACTCGATAAGCAGGTCAACGCTGCCGACCTCGATTTCGGGTTTAATGGTATAGCCATAATGCTGGAATAACTCGTTAATCGTCATCCGGGCCCGGCTGTTGCGCGAAAACAGAATGATGGGATGCTGAAGCAGCTGCTCCAGCGACATCACTTGATCCTTCAGCTCCGAATAACCGGCGCCTGCTACGAAGCAATCCTGAAGCCTGATGCTCTCGCGCACCTCCAGCTGAGAGTCGCCGATCGGCATGCGCACGACGCCAAGATCGATGCGGCCTTCCTTCAGGAACGTGATAACCTCGGGAGTCGTGCCATGGTTGAGATGGAGCTTGATCCCGGGGTAACGGCGATGGAAGTCCTCCAGATACGGCAGTAAATAATGTTTGAACAACGAATCGCTTCCGCCTACGCGGAGCTCGCCGCTATCGAGATTTTTGAGCGCGGCCATTTTCTCTTCGGCCAAAGTGATCAGAATTTGGGATTGCTCGATGTACGAATATAGGATGGAGCCTTCCTGGGTCAGCGTTACGCCCTTGGAGGTCCGGTAGAACAAGGCCATGCCGAACCGATCCTCCAGCTGCTTTACCGCATGGCTGACGCTGGGCTGGGTCAAATATAATGCTGCTGCGGCCTTCGACAGGCTGCCGGTTTTCGCTGCCCAGTAGAATACTTTATACAACTCGTGGTTGTTCGATATAGACATGGACGATGGCTCCCGTGACTTGTATTCACCATATTTATAAAGGTTACTAGCATTATATCGAAATGGTTCATGCGATTCAATTGCAGATTAACAGGAAGCCGAGGGATTAAAATATGCGCATGACATTTCGCTGGTTCGGGGAGGGCAATGATACGGTCCCTCTTCGTTATATTAAACAAATACCAGGCACGGACGGCGTCGTCTGGTCGCTTCATGATCTGGCGGCGGGGGAAGAATGGCCGATGAACCGCATTCTGGAGATGAAGTCGCTTGCGGAGAAGGAAGGCCTGCACATCGACGTGGTCGAGAGCGTAAACGTTCATGAGGATATCAAGCGGGGACTGCCTTCGCGCGATATCTACATCGAACAGTATATCAACACGATTCGCAAGCTGGGACAGGTTGGCGTGAAGGTGATCTGCTATAACTTCATGCCGGTCTTCGACTGGCTGAGGACGGATCTTCACTGGCGAATGGAGGACGGCTCGACGGCGATGTTTTACGAGAAGTCCGTGATTGAAGGAGTTGATCCGCGGCAGCTGGCGGCCACGATCAACGCCAATCCGGCGTTTACCATGCCGGGCTGGGAACCGGAGCGTTTGCTCCATATGGAGGGATTGATTCGGTCTTATCAAGGCGTCTCGGAAGAACGGCTATGGGGAAATTTGGCTTACTTCCTGGAGGCGGTTGTTCCTGTTGCGGCGGAGAATGGCATCCGGATGGCCATTCATCCCGATGATCCGCCATGGCCCGTCTTCGGGCTGCCGAGACTGATGACCTCGCAGGCCAATTTGCGCAAACTGCTGAAGCTTTACGATCATCCCTCCAATGGCATTACGCTGTGCAGCGGATCGCTTGGCGCCAATCCGGACAACGATATCATCTCCATGATTCATGAATTCGGAGATCGAATTCCGTTCGCGCATATTCGCAACGTTCGCCGTCTCGGCAATGGCGACTTCGTCGAGAGCTCGCATCGGACCTCGGACGGATCCGTCGATATAGCGGGCATCGTCAAGGCGTATCATGATATCGGATACACGGGATACGTCCGTCCCGATCATGGGCGTCAAATCTGGGACGAATCATGCAGGCCGGGCTACGGCTTGTATGACAGAGCATTGGGCATTATGCATCTATTAGGGTTATGGGACGGCTACCAATATGCGAAGAGCACGGGGGGGAGACAGAGGACATGACGATTAAATTGCAGCCCATTCACGAATCGTTAAATGGCAAAATTGCAGTTGTTACGGGAGGCGCGGGCGTTTTATGCAGAGCGATGGCGCTCGAGCTTGCCAGGCAAGGAGCTAAAGTTGCCATCCTTGGCCGGACGGCGGAGAAAAACGAAGCTGTCGTAAACGCGATTGCCGCTAACGGCGGAATCGCAATCGGCGTCGTTTGCGACGTGACGGATATCGACAGCGTGCGGGAAGCAGGACGGGTCGTCCTGGAAAAGCTGGGTCCCTGCGACATTCTCGTTAATGGCGCGGGAGGCAATCATCCCAGCGCGAATACGACAAACGAGACTTATGCGCCGGAAGATCATACGGCCGAAGGCGTAACGAGCTTCTTCGATCTTAGCATTCCGGCCTTCCGGAACGTGCTCGATCTCAATTTCGTGGGCACGCTGATCCCGTCCCAGGTGTTCGCGGAGCAGATGCTGGACCGTCCATGTCCGGTTATTATCAATATTTCGTCCATGAGCGCGCCGTCTCCGATGACGAAGGTGCCGGCCTACAGCGCGGCCAAGGCGGCCGTCGACAACTTTACGCAATGGCTGGCCGTCCATATGGCGGAATCGGGCATTCGCGTCAATGCGATCGCGCCCGGTTTTTTCCTGACAGAGCAAAATCGCAAGCTGCTTGTGCAGGAGGACGGCTCCTTGACGCCTCGCTCCGGCAAGATCGTTGCCCATACTCCGATGCGCCGCTTCGGCAAGCCGGAGGATCTGCTTGGCGTGCTGCTATGGCTCGTCGACGATACGACATCGGGCTTCGTCACCGGAACGACCATACCGGTAGACGGGGGATTTATGGCGTATTCCGGCGTATAGCCGATTTTGTTCGAATAACCTCTGCACGCGTTCATTCGCGGCAGGGGTTATTTGGCGAGAACGGAAACCGGATATGAAGCTTTCATTTAGCTATAGATCATATGTATGGCTACTGTGAAATATATCAATTACTTGTATGGCGAAGAAACGTATTATAGTGGAATTACGAAATCGATTGGCAAGATTTATTTAAAGCGAGAGAACAACCTCTCAAGGAAAGGAAGTACGAACAAAATATGACGATAACAAAAACGATTGAACAACTGGCTATCGACACGATCCGTACGCTGTCCATCGACGCGATCAACGCGGCGAATTCCGGACACCCGGGCCTGCCGATGGGAGCGGCGCCGATGGCGTACGCTCTGTGGGCTCAGAAGCTTAAGCATAATCCGGGCCACTCGAAGTGGTTCAACCGCGACCGCTTCGTGCTGTCCGCCGGTCACGGGTCGGCGCTGTTGTACAGCCTGCTCCATCTGAGCGGATATGCAGTATCGCTCGACGACGTGAAAGGTTTCCGCAAGCTTAACAGCTTGACGCCGGGACATCCCGAATTCGGCCATACGGACGGCGTTGACGCTACGACGGGGCCTCTGGGTCAAGGCGTCGCGATGGCGGTTGGCATGGCGATGGCGGAAGCGCATCTGGCAGCCAAGTTCAACAAGGATGGTTTCCCTGTCGTTGACCACTATACGTATGCGCTCGTCGGCGACGGCTGCCTGATGGAGGGGATCTCCTACGAAGCAATGTCGATGGCGGGGCACATGAAGCTGGACAAACTAATCGTGTTGTATGATTCGAATGACATCTCCCTTGACGGCGAGCTGGCTCTTTCCTTCGGGGAAGGCATTCAGAAGCGCGCGGAATCCGCTCACTGGCATTACATCCGGGTCGAAGACGGCAATGATATCGAAGCCATCGCCGGCGCGATCGAATCGGCCCAGAGCGCGGGCAAACCATCGTTGATCGAGGTTCGCACGGTAATCGGGTACGGCAGCAAAGTCGCCGGCACGAACAAGGCGCACGGCAACCCGCTCGGCAAGGAAGAAGCGAAAGCAACCAAGAAGGTATATGGCTGGGAGCATGAGGAAGACTTCTATGTACCGGAGGAAGTGAAGGCGCATTTCGCGGCTTTGAAGGAGCAAGGCGCAGCGGCGGAAGCGGAATGGAACGAGCTTGTCTCTTCTTATGGCAGTCAATATCCGGAGCTGGGTCAAGAGCTGGCGCAAGCCATCGAAGGCAAAGCGCTGATCGATGCTTCCGACATTCTGACGTTCGATACATCCAAGTCGATCTCGACTCGCGTGGCAAGCGGCGAAGCGATCAACCACTACGTGAAGCTGGTTCCTTCCATCTTCGGAGGAAGCGCCGACTTGTCCCACTCGACGATGACGGACATTAAAGGCGAAGGCAAATTCGCGGTTGATTCTTACGCGGGACGCAATGTCTACTTCGGCGTTCGCGAGCACGCGATGGGCGCTGCCGGCAACGGCATGGCGCTGCATGGCGGCGTGAAACCGTTCGTCAGCACGTTTTTCGTTTTCAGCGATTATCTGCGTCCTTCCATTCGTCTGGCGGCGCTGCAGAAGCTGCCTGTGACGTACGTATTCACGCATGATTCCATCGCCGTAGGCGAAGACGGCCCGACTCACGAGCCTGTCGAGCATCTGGCGGCACTGCGCACCATTCCTGGTCTGACGGTCATTCGTCCATCCGATGCGAACGAAACGGCCAGCGCTTGGGCATACTCACTAGTGCAGAATGACGGTCCTGTCGCGCTTATTCTGAGCCGTCAAAACCTGCCTATCTTCGAAGAGACGAAAGGCAACATCGAAAACGTGGCGAAAGGCGGCTATGTGCTGTCTCAAACCAACGATCAGCCGGACATCATTTTGATCGCCACGGGCTCCGAAGTATCCCTTGCCGCAAGCGCGAAGGCGGCTCTCGAGCAGGAAAACGTATCCGTCCGCGTCGTAGCGATGCCGAGCCGCGAGTTGTTCGACCGCGCGCCGCAGGACTACAAAGAAAGCGTGCTCCCGAGCTCGGTGACCAAGCGCGTCGCGATCGAAGCCGGCATTTCGCTTGGCTGGGACCGATTTACGGGACCTGCAGGCAAGGTCGTCTCCATCGATACGTTCGGCGCTTCCGGCCCTGGCGGCGAGGTGCTTGCCTACTTCGGGTTCACGACAGATAACGTCGTGCGCGTGGCCAAAGAGCTTTTGTAGAAGTTGTTAAACATGAAGTTATAGTATACGCTACTATTGACATAACTAACCAAAAAAACTTTTAGGGGAGGCAACAACAATGAAATTTTTTATCGATACGGCTAATGTGGAGCAAATCAAAAAAGCGTACAAAGTCGGCGTCTTGTCCGGCGTAACGACAAATCCTTCGCTCGTGGCGAAAGAAGGCGTGAAGTTCGAGGATCGCATCGCGGAAATTTTGCGCGAGGTGCCGGGCGTAGAATCCGTATCCGCCGAAGTGACGCCGGACGCCGAGACGGCGGAAGAGATGATTGCGCAAGCGAACGAGCTGATCAAGATCAACGACAACGATCCTAACATTACGATCAAACTCCCGATGACGCTTGCCGGCCTCGAAGCATGCCGCTACCTGGCGGACAAAGGCGTTAAAACAAACGTTACGCTGATCTTTACCGTTAACCAGGCTTTGCTGGCAGCTCGCGCAGGCGCAACTTACGTGTCGCCGTTCCTGGGACGCCTCGACGATATTTCCGAAGATGGCGTGCAATTGATCGTAAAAGTTGCCGAGCTGTTCCGCATTCACAATCTGGATGCTCAAATCATCGCGGCATCCGTTCGCCATCCGGATCATGTGACGCGCGTTGCCATGGCAGGCGCTCATATCGCGACGATTCCGTTCTCCGTTATCGAACAAATCTCCAAGCATCCGCTTACGGACCAAGGACTCGCGAAGTTTGCGGCTGACTGGAAAAATACTGTACTCGCATGAGAAACACGGCTTTCATTATAGAGAAGACGGTTGGTTTAGGAGGGAATAGACAATATGGCTATACGTTTTGATTATTCCAGCGCGCTATCGTTCATTGGCCAGCATGAGGTCGATTATTTCGCGCCGTTCGTGGGCGCCGCCCATGACATGCTGCACAAGGGTCAAGGCCCCGGCTCCGATTATCTTGGCTGGGTGGATCTCCCGAACAGCTACGACCTTCAAGAATTCGCCCGGATCAAGGCATCCGCGGAGCGCATCCGCGGAAATTCCCAAGCGCTTGTCGTCATCGGCATCGGCGGCTCTTACTTGGGTGCCAGATCCGCAATCGAGTCGCTGTCCCATACGTTTCACAATCAGATGGCGGGGAATACGCAGGTTTATTTTGCCGGCCAAAATATCAGCTCCACTTACATGTCCCACTTGTTGGAGCTGCTAGAGGGCAAGGATGTCTCCGTCAATGTGATCTCCAAGTCGGGCACGACAACGGAGCCGGCAATCGCGTTCAGGATTTTGCGCGATTACCTGGAGAAGAAATACGGCAAGGAAGAGGCGCGGAGCCGCATATTCGCGACGACCGACGCTTCCAAGGGAGCGCTTAAGAAGCTGGCCGACGAAGAAGGTTACGAGACGTTCGTCATTCCGGACGATGTCGGAGGACGTTATTCCGTACTGACTGCCGTAGGACTGCTGCCGATCGCCGTCGCCGGCCTCGACATCGACAAGATGATGGAAGGCGCCGCTGCGGCCGCGAAGAAATACGGCAATCCGAACCTGGCGGAGAACGAAGCTTACCAGTATGCAGCGGTGCGCAATGCTTTATACCGCAAAGGCAAAAGCATTGAGCTGCTGGCAAACTTCGAGCCGTCGCTGCATTATGTGGCGGAGTGGTGGAAGCAGCTGTTCGGCGAAAGCGAAGGCAAGGACGGCAAGGGCTTGTATCCGGCTTCCGTCGACTTCACGACCGATCTGCACTCCATGGGTCAATACGTGCAGGAGGGCCGCCGCGACCTGATCGAGACGGTATTGTCGGTAAAGAAGCCGCGCGTGGAATGGACGATAGAAGCGGATTCCGGCAATCTCGACGGACTCAACTTCCTTGCCGGAATGACCATGGACGAGGTCAACCGGAAAGCAGCCGACGGAACCCGGCTTGCGCACGTGGACGGCGGTGTGCCGAACCTCGTCGTGGAGCTGGACGAGCTGAACGAATACACATACGGCGAGATGGTCTACTTCTTCGAGAAGGCTTGCGGCATCAGCGGCCACTTGCTGGGCGTTAATCCATTCGACCAGCCGGGCGTCGAAGCTTACAAGACAAACATGTTCGCGCTTCTTGGCAAACCAGGCTTCGAGGCGCAAAAGGCCGAGCTGGAAGCTCGACTGGCCACAGAAAAAGATCGCGTTCACGCGTAAATGCTGCTTCATGCGATAAAAAAAGCCCAACGAACCGCAAAAATGGCTCGTTGGGGCTTTTTTCGTTGAATGAAAAGCAAAAAATAACGATATTGATACGAGGCCACCGTGGTCCCGGTTACAAAATAGGCAAAGTGTTCAACGAAGACAAAATAAGTGGAAAAAGTCCATTTAATTTTATGACTTTCTTTGTTTCTTTAACTTTAGTGGGAAATGTGCCCACTAATTATCGATGAATTTACGGGAATTTCCGAAATTTCATGATTTAGTGGGTGGATATCCCTTTATTTATCTGAAACGGACCACGTTCATTGGATTAGAGGGAGGTTTTCCTCTTAGACAATTCGAAATATGATTCTGCTTGATGATTAACGTACATGCATGGCACGACCGCTGCTCTTCGTGTACAGGAACGAGCAGAGTATCGCGAGAAGAACGATCGTGGACAGCCCCCAATAGATGTTGCTGTAAGCATGAGTAAGCGAGAGCTGCTCTTGCCAGGATAATGCAGCAGCCGACATAGCTACCCCGAAGGCGCCGCTGAAAAACTGCAGCAACTGGTACAAGCCGAGACCGGACCCGATCTGTGCAGGTTCCAGAATACGCGACAGCTCGTTGGAAACGCTGCTCTGCAAGATCGTAAAGCTTATGCTTAGCAAGATGTAAATGAACAGCAGCGCCCAGAAGGAGATGCCTTCAAACAATGCGAACAGCACGACGGAAGCCAGCAGGAACAACGGAACGTATCGAATGATAGAGCTGTTGCCCTTCGTGTCGATGTATTGACCGACGCGTCTGGAGACGAGCATTGCCAGAATCGAGCCGGGGAAAATAATCAGGCCGGCTTCGATAGCGCTGAGCTCGTATTGTTTCACTAATATTTGCGGCATAAGGAATAAGGTGGAAAAGCTGCATAAGTATCCGGCTATGCCAACCGCGCCTAAGATGAGGTAGGGGCGGTTGCGGAAGAGCGAAGGAAGCACGAACGGCTCCCTCGCTATCCGGATGCGTAGGGTGAACAATACCAGCGACAACACGCCGGCAGCCAACGCGAACCACGAGCCGCCCGTCAGGAACAGCAGCAATCCGGTCGTTCCGACGCCGATCAGCAGCGCTCCTAGCCCGTCGAATGAGCCTTCCTTCATGCTTTCTTTGGGTAAGTAGAGCGAGAATAAGGGAAGGAGCAGAACGGTTAACGCCGTCAGCGCGAAGAGGAAATGCCAGCCCATAAATTCCACTACCGCGCCGCCAACAACGGGACCAAGTCCAAGTCCAAGCGACACGGAGGACATAATAAGCGCCATCGCTTTGCCGCGGCGCTCGACAGGAATGTATCTCGAGATGAATACGAGCGATAAGGAAGGGATCGCTCCCGCTCCGGAAGCTTGCACGATGCGAACGGCAAGCAGCATCAGGAAGCTGTTGCTGAACATTCCCGCGATAGCGGCGAAGCTCAGCGAGATTATGCCGATCACAAATAATCTGCGGATCGGAACGAAATCGGCCAGCCTGCTGTAAGTTATGGACGAAATCGCGAATACGATGGAATACCCCGTGACGATCCAGGATGTCGAGGAGGGGGATAACGCGTACGCTTCGGCAACGTTGGGCAAGGCCAGGTTAAACATCATCGTATTCATGATGACAAGAACGATCGTTATGCCAAGCAAGCCGATGACGAGTCCTTCTTTTACGGCGGGAGTTTCCGCAAGGGGTTTATTCGTAGTAATGGTTGATGTTTTGTTCAAGGGAATCCCCACCTTTAAGTTCGTTATTTCGATTGTTATCGAACAATAGGATAATAGCATATCATATGATATACTGCAATCATCAATCCTAGTCGAGATGAAGGAGGATACCCAAGTGAAGGTGTTATTCCACCCTGATCGTGAAGATATAGATTTGTCATCCGTTTTATATGCGTTAAGCGATCCTCTGCGACTTGCGGTCGTCTCTCAGCTTTATTGTTCAGATGAAAGAAGCTGCGGCGAATTCGATGTGCCCATCGCCAAATCGACTTTGTCGCATCATGTACGCACGTTGAGGGAAGCGGGAGTTGTCAGAGTCAGAAGCGCCGGTACTCAGAGACTTATATCGCTCAGGGCGGAGGATCTGGAAGCCCGGTTTCCCGGGCTGCTCACGTCCGTGCTTAATGCTTACGAGGTTTGAGGAACTCTGCGAACGAAACGGCGACCGTTTGACGGCGACCTTTGCAAGTTAATCCTACATTGCTCTCGCTGGCCGTCTGCCATAATCCCGACGGCCTATTTGTCGTTTGCCGACCTCTCCCGCGCGATTGGTCGGCAAAACGCAAATGCTTGGTCGGCAAATGCATAGTTCGGCGATAAGGACTTTAGTATGCTGGAGAGACTAAGCAAAGGTGGGATGACGATGAATCAAACGAAGCCGAATATCGTCTGGATTACATTGGAGGATACGAGCCCGAGATTCGGGTGTTACGGAGACGTACTCGCCCGCACGCCGAATATCGATGCATTGGCAGGCGAAGGCGCATTGTATCGGAACGCATTCGCCGTCGCCGGCGTCTGCGCGCCCAGCCGCTCCGCCGTTATAACGGGCATGTATCCGACCGCGGTTGGCGCGCATCATATGCGAACTGGCCACATCAGTCCTTTCGCGCCGGAGCTGCCAACGCCATACGAGACCGTTCTTCCGCCGCAGGTCAAGCTCATTCCGGAGCTGCTTCGCGGAAACGGTTATTATTGTTCGAACAATTGGAAGACGGACTATCAGTTCGATGCCCCGATCACGGCCTGGGATGACAACGGCAGAGAGGCGCATTGGCGAGGCCGCGAGCCCGGCCAGCCTTTTTTTGCCGTGTTCAATTACGACGATACGCATGAAAGCGGCATGTGGAGCGCAGAGACCAAGTCGCGATTCCGGCCTGGCACAGAAGAAGCGCCTCTTGTGACCGATCCGGACCATGTGAAGCTGCCGCCTTATTTGCCCGACACGCCTAAGACCCGCATCGCTCTTGCCAAACAGTATGATCACGTGGCCGACGCTGACGATTATGTGGGGAAAATTCTGAGTCAACTGAAGGAGGACGGCTTAACGGACAATACGGTAGTGATGCTCTGGAGCGATCACGGGGAAGGATTGCCGCGCGCGAAACGATGGACGTACGATGCGGGCATTCGCGTGCCGCTGATTGTAAGATGGCCCGGCCCGGTGGAAGCCGGCGCAACGAGCGAACGGCTGGTCAGCCTCATCGACTTAGGGCCGACCGTGCTTTCGCTGGCGGGTATTCCGCTGCCCAGACATTTGCACGGCGGGCCGTTTATGGGAGAGGATGCCGTGCCGAGGCGGTATGTATTCGCCACGCGAGATCGTTTCGACGAAGCCTACGATAAAGTGCGCGCTGTGCGAGATGAGCGATTTAAATATATTCGCAACGATTACCCGGAGCAACCTTACCTGCAATGGATTCCGTTCAGCCAGTTGCATCCGGCCTTCAGGGAGCTTTGGCGGCTGCAACTGGAGGAAGGACCGCTTAAAGGGGACAGGAGCGTGCTGCTGCAGAATCGCCGTCCGCCGGAAGAACTGTACGACTGCGCGAACGACCCTCACGAACTCCGGAATTTGGCGGAAGAAGAGGCCTATCGCGATATATTAAACCGCCTGCGCCAAGAGCTGGATGATTGGTGCCTCGAATACGACGTCTGGGGCGATATCCCCGAGGAGCGGATGGTCGAATCGATGTGGCCGGGACGCGTTCAGCCGCTAACGGCCAAACCGTTGTTCATACCGATCAATAGTCGGCTTCCCGGCGTGGCCGTCATGACCGAAGGCGCATTCGCGGAGCCGACGGTCGTGATGCTCCACGCGGCAACGCAGGGAGCGTCCATCGCGTTTACCTGCGAAGAAGGCGATGCTGCCAAGTGGAAGCTCTACACAGGTCCCGTCAAGCTGCCGGAAGGCCAAACGAAATTAAGGGCGAAGGCGGTACGTATCGGTTACAAGGAGAGCGAAGAAGCAACGGCATTGTTTGCATATCATCCATTTCCATTACAGGCGAGTACTGCAAAGGAATCGGAATAAGCAGTTGCGGGGGAGCCCATAATGATCGTAGGATTTAAGAGAGAGAGAGGGAGGGCAGGGCGTCGGGCTTGTCCATCCAATTCATAAGCAAGGAGGGTGTGCGACCATGAAAGGACGCCTCCGCGACATTCCTTGGCAATCGATCAGGGTCAGGCTGGTGCTTGGCCTTCTCTGCATTACGTTGCCGATGATCGCGTTATTGATCTACAACAACCGTTACAGCGTAAACGTCATTCATAATCAGGTGGCGAATTCCAATCAGAATCTGGTCTCCGTTTATATGAAACAAATCGACGACCAATTGTCCGAGGCGGAGCGGCATATGATGGGACTAATGTTGTCCGAATATAATCTGCTGGCAATGGGCGAGGCGGGTTCCAGCGACGATTACGTCATGGCCAAGAGCGGCGTATCCCGCAGGTTGACTTCCGATCTCATCGTGTATCCCTACATTGACGGTTTTTTTGTCTATTCGATTCCGCGCCGCGACATGGTAGAAGCTTCGCGGTCTTCTTTGAGCTACGACGCGCTTCGTCAACTCCGGGAAGCGATGGAAGAAGCGGTCCTGCTGCTGGAAAAGAAATCTTCCCCGATTGGCGCTGAATGGACGGCGGTGACCATTAACGGGGAAGCGCATATCGTGCGGCTGTTCAGCGACGGCAGCATTACGATAGGCGCATGGGTGAAAGCGAAGACCATGCTGGAGCCGCTTCGCAACATTCATACGGGCGACTCGGGTGCTACGCTTATCGTCGACGGCGCAGGCAAGCCGCTGCACAGCACAAGAGATCTGAAGGAGGAAGGCATCGATTTCGCGAGAGGGTTCCGCCAGTATTACTTGTCGGGCAAGGATGACGATTATCTCGTTGTGGGAGAGTCCTCCGCCAAAGGCGACTTCAGTCTGGCCGCGGTCGTCCCCGACAAACTTATTCTCGAGAATTTGCCTTATTTGGCCAAAGCGGCGGCGCTGCTCATCGCAATTGCCGTTGCCATGCTGCCGATCAGTTTATGGTTTCTGCGCAAAGTGTTGTTGCTGCCGCTCCAGAAGATGACGGTAGCGATGCGGCGGATCGGGGAAGGGAACTTCAACGCGGGAATTGAAGAATCGTCCGTGCAAGACGAGTTCCAACTCGTCAACCGTACGTTTAATCAGATGATCGGCCAGATCGCCGAGCTCAAGATCCATGTGTACGAGGAACAGCTTAACAAGCAGAGAGCGGAGCTCAAACATTTGCAGCTCCAGATCAATCCTCATTTTTTTATGAATTCGCTAAATATTCTCTACAACCTGGCGCAAGTGAAGCAATATGGACTCATTCAGGAGATGACGTTATGCCTCGTGCAATATTTCCGCTACATGCTGCAGAGCAATCGGCCGCTTGTGCTGCTGAGAGACGAACTTCAGCATGCGCGCAATTTCCTCCGCATCCAGGAGCTGAGATTCCCTGAAAGGCTGATCTGCCGAATCGATGTGCCGGCTTATTTGCAAGATACGCCCATTCCCCCGCTCATGCTGCATACGTTCGTCGAGAACACGATTAAACATGCCGTCCGGATGGACGAGCCGATCGAGATCGTCATCGAAGCGGCACTGGACGAGTTGGCGGATGAACCGATGGTCATTCTGACTATCCGAGACACCGGCCAAGGGTTCTCGGACGAAGCACTGGAGAACGTGCGGGCAGGCGTGCAAGCGGAGGACGACAAGGGCGAGCATATCGGTCTGTGGAATGTGAGAGAACGGCTTCGTCTGCAGTACGGCGACAGGGGCTGGATGGATTGTTACAACGACGATCCGCATGGAGCGGTCGTTGAGATAGGTATTCCTATGAATCCCGAAGCAGGGAGAGAGGGAGCACAGGATAATGAAGCAGTTGCTGATCGTTGACGACGAAAGAATCGCGATCGAAGGAATCAAGTCGGGCGTGCGATGGTCCGACGTCGGCATCGGCCGACTGCTCGAAGCGCAAAGCGCGGAGCAGGCAAAGGCGGTTTTCCGTCAGGAGCGGGTCGATCTGATGTTGTGCGACATCGAGATGCCGCAGGGCACCGGGCTGGAATTGCTGGAATGGGTCAGGGAACATTATCCCGCAACGGAGACGATCTTCCTGACTTGCCATGCGGACTTCGGTTATGCCAAACAAGCGATCCAGCTCGGCAGTCTCGATTATTTGCTCAAGCCGATTCCGTACCCGGAGCTGGAAGACGCGATTCGGCGCGCGATCGTCAAGCTGGACGAGCATAAGCGGCTTAACGAATTCAGTCAATACGGAAAGTATTGGGTCAGGCATCAGCCGCTGCTTGTGGAGCGGTTCTGGCTCGACATTCTCGGGCAGAACATTACCGGAACGGCGGAGGCGATCGGCAGGGCCGCGGCGGAACGCAATATCCCGTATTCGGACGAGATGACGTTCCTGCCGGTGTTTATCCATATTCGGCGCTGGCATAAAGCGATAACAACCAGGGACGAAAAGATTATGGAGTATGCGGTTCGAAAGTCGGCCGAGGAGGTGCTGCTTCTGTCGCCCGAGCATGGGGTCTTGCTCACGGTTGGCAAAGGCGAATTCCTCGTCATGTTGAACGGGGAATCGCGGCAAGCAGCTGCGGAAGCGCTGAAGGAGGCATGCGAACGGTTCGTCGAAGCTTGCCTGACGTATTTTTACGCCGGCGTCGCCTGTTACATCGGAGAACCCGCGCAAGGGCACGGCATGGCTTCGGCGTTTACCAAGCTCCGCAAGCTGGACGAAAACAATGTCGCGCATGATCACGGGGTATTCGCCATGCGGGATCCGGATGCTTTTCCGATCGGTCATCTGCCGCCCGACATGGGGGTTTGGTCCGTGCTGCTGGAGGAAGGAGACCGCGACAAGCTGCTGCGGCGCGTCGAACAATATATGGGCATGCAAGTGACGTCCAATCACCTTAATCCCGAACTGCTCAACCGATTTATTCAAGACTTCCATCAGATGGTGTATTACGTGATGCAAGTGAAAGGCGTTCAGGCGCATCAACTGTTCGGAGATAGCGAATCGACGGAGCTTCATATGTCCGCGACGCGTTCCGCCACGGATGCGCTGGCCTGGATTCGGCATATCGTGGACAAGGTGCTGCCATTTGTCGCGGAGCGCCAGCAAAGCGTTGTGGACAAGGCGAAGACCTACATCCGCGAACGTCTGGCGGAAGATATTTCCCGTGAAGACATCGCAGGCCATGTGTATTTGAATCCCGATTATTTGACGCGCGTTTTCAAAAAAGAGACGGGATTGTCGGTTTCCGATTACTTAATGCAACAGCGGCTTGGTCTCGCGGCGGAGCTGCTGTCGAGCACCGATCTGCCGGTCGGGACGATCGCCGCCAAGGTCGGCTACGCGAATTTCTCTCATTTCTCCCGCATGTTCAAGAAACATGCCGGGCTCGGTCCCGTGGAATATCGAGGCAGGGAGCACGGGAGCGGATAAGGTCGTCAAAGTGGCAATGGGAGGTCGTCATCGGGGCAGAGGAAGGCGTCGCCTCCATCGTACAATAAGATCATCAACAAACCACTACACGATAAGCGGGGGAAAACAAACATGAACAAATCGAAAACCGGAGCGGCCGGACTGCTATTGAGCGTCGCCTTGGTTCTGGGCGCATGCTCCGGCGGCAACGGCGGCAATGCCGGGAACGGTGACGTATCGCCGGAAGGCAGCGGCAACGGAGGCGCGCCAGCCGAGCGCAAGGTCGAAGAAATTACAGTCGCATTCCCGATCGTCACGACGTCCCAGCAGGATTTGCAGCTCGTCGAGGACGCGATCAACGTGATCTCGGAAGAGAAGATTCAAACGAAAGTAAAGCTCTTGCCGATCAACGCGGGCGAATGGGCGCAGCGCATGAATCTGATCTTCAGCGGCGGAGAAAAGCTCGACCTGACGTTCGTCTCCGGCACGATGTACAGCAACATGGTCGCCAAAGGGCAGCTTATTCCGCTTGACGAGCTGCTGGATTCGCAAGGCGAGGGGATCCGGACGGCGGTCGAGGAACAATATCTGAACGGCACCCGCATCGGCGGGAAAAGTTACGCCGTGCCGACCGTTCGCGATCTCGCAGGCAGCTACGGTTTGACGATGCGCAAGGATCTTGTCGACAAGCATGGAATCGACATCGCTTCGATTAACACGCTGGACGACGTGGCGAACGTGCTGAAGACGATCAAGGCCGGCGAGCCGAACGTCGTGCCGCTCATTCCGGGCGCGCCGGGGCAGTCTTTCCGCGACAACTATACGTTCTACGATCCGCTCGGCGACCATATGGGCGTGCTGCCGGACTACGACAACGGGCTGAAGATCGTCAACCTATACGAGACGACGGAGTACAAGTCGTTCCTGGATACGATCCGTCAGTGGTACCTGGACGGCTACATCCTGCCGGATGCCGCCACGAACAAAACGACGACGTTCGAGCTGCTCAAGTCGGGTAAAGCCTTTGGTTATCTGGCGATGCAGAAGCCTGGCTTTGCCGAACAGGAGACAAAAAGCTCCGGCGTCGAGATGGTGACCAAGGAACTGCTGGCGCCGGTATCGACGACGACGAACGTCACTGCCGCGATGTGGGGCATCCCGGTGCATTCCAAGCAGCAGGATAGAGCGATGGATTTCCTGAACCTGCTGTATACGGACAAGGACATCGTCAATCTGTTCGATTGGGGTATCGAAGGCACGCATTACATCAAAGCGGAAGGAGGACCGGACAACGTTATTGCGTATCCCGAAGGAAAGGATGCGGCGTCGGTCGGCTACAACATGCTCGGCTGGGTGTTCGGCAACCAGTTCCTCTCCTATGTGATGAAGAACGGCGATCCCGATATTTGGAACAAAACGGAAGCGTTCAACAAAAGCGCCAAACCGTCCAAAGCTCTAGGCTTCGTGTTCGACGCTTCGGCGGTCAAGACGGAAGTCGCCGCGGTATCCAACGTTGTGACGCAATACCGTCTGCCGCTTGAAACGGGCAGCGTCGACCCGGCCAAGATGCTGCCTGAATTTGTCGAGAAGCTGAAGTCGGCAGGTCTGGACAAAATTATCGCCGAGAAGCAGAAGCAGCTCGACGAATGGGCGAAGACGTCTTCGGCTCAATAATACGTTAACTTTTGCAAACGTAAATGTCGCCCGGCCAATAAAGCGTTGGCCGGGTTTATTATTTCGCCGTTCTTACGGAGGAGGGGAGTGAGTACGGTGACGACGATGACGCACCGCAAGAGAAAGATCAATTTCCGCCGTTACATCCCGCTGTACCTCATGATGATTCCTGGGCTCGCTTACCTCGTCATCAATAATTATTTGCCCATGTTCGGGCTGTCGATCGCGTTCAAGGACGTCAATTACGCAAAAGGCATATGGGGAAGCGATTGGATCGGACTGAAAAACTTCGAATATTTGTTCAAAACGACCGACGCCTATATCATTACTCGAAATACGCTGCTCTACAACGCGGTATTTATCGTGCTCGGTCTTGCCATCGCAATCGCGATTGCGATTCTGCTGAACGAAATCCGCAACAAAACGGCGAGAGGACTTTATCAAAGCGTCATTTTGCTGCCATTCCTGATTTCCATCATACTGGTCAGCTACCTCGTATATGCGATGCTGAGCGTCGATTCCGGTTTCCTGAATAAGACGGTGCTGCCGATGTTTGGTCTCGATCCGGTGTCCTGGTATTTGGAACCCAAGTATTGGCCTTATATATTAACCATCGTGCATATTTGGAAAGGCGCGGGTTATTCCTGCATCGTGTTCCTTGCCGCGATCATCGGCATCGACCGGGAATATTACGAAGCCGCGGAGCTCGACGGCGCCTCCAAGTGGACGCAAATCCGCACAATCACTTTGCCGATGATTTCGCCGATCATTACGATGCTGGCGCTGCTGGGCATCGGCCGTATCTTCTATTCCGACTTCGGTTTGTTCTACCAGGTACCAATGAACTCCGGCGCGTTGTACGAGACGACCAACGTCATTGACACGTACGTTTTCCGCGGCTTGATGCAGCTTGGCGATATCGGCATGTCGGCGGCGGCCGGGTTCTATCAATCGCTTGTCGGCTTCGTGCTGGTGCTGGTGTCCAATTATATCGTGCGCAAATTCGACAAGGACAACGCCTTGTTCTAGGAAAGGAGATGCCTCATGGCTAACGAATACCGCGCCTGGCGCGTGTCGGCGCATATTTTACTCGGCTTGCTGTCGCTCGCCTGCCTGCTTCCGTTCGTGCTGCTTATTATGTCGTCCATTACGGATCCGTCAGATATCGTGAATAAAGGCTACACCTTTTTCCCATCATCCTTCAGCTTGGCGGCTTACGAATATCTGTTGGACAATTCGGAGATGATCTTCCGTGCTTACGGGATCACGACGCTGACGACGGTTTTGGGAACGTCCGCGAGTCTTATGATTACGTCGATGCTCGCCTATCCGTTGTCGCGCAGAGATTTGCCGGGCGGCATGGTCATCGCGTTTACCGTCTTTTTTACGCTGCTTTTCAATGGCGGCCTCGTGCCGACTTACATGGTGTATACGCAAATGTTCGATATTAAAAATACGCTGTTCGCCCAACTCGTGCCGTGGCTTCTCATGAATGGCTTCAACGTGTTGCTGATGCGCGCGTTCTTTATGAACAGCATTCCGACGCCAGTCATCGAATCCGCAAGCATCGACGGAGCGGGCGAATTCAAAATTTACTCTACGATCGTGCTGCCGCTTTCGCTGCCGATAATGGCAACCGTAGGTTTGTTCCAGGGACTGGCCTATTGGAACGACTGGAATAACGGCCTCGTGTTCGTCACCGACGCGAATCTGTTTAATCTGCAAAACGTGCTGAACAAAATTATGAGCGACATCGAGTTTCTGTCGAGCAATTCCGGCATGGGAAGCGGCAGCGCCGCGGCGGCCCTGCCGAGCGAGACGTTCCGTATGGCCATCGCGGTCATCGGCATCGTGCCGATTCTGATTGCGTATCCGTTTTTTCAGAAATATTTTGTAAAAGGGCTGACGATCGGAGCTGTGAAAGGCTGACGAATCGCGGCAAGAAGGGAGAGGAAGACATGATCGGTTTGTGGCACTCCATCGTGAACACGCCTAAAATGAGGCTGAAATTTCAATTTAAAATATCCCGAAAAGCAGCTTATACGCTCGACATCGCTTCTGAGCCGCTAGCCATTCCGATTAAGGTGGACTCGGTTGCGGTCAATGGAAGCTCGCTTAGCGCGACGGCCGGGGCTTTCTGGATGCCGGGGCAGTCCATCGTCGTAAAGCTCGCATTTGACGGAGACGGTTTCATTGGCGAAATGACGATTCCAGGGATGGGCACGCTGCCGCTTCAAGGAGCGAAAGGCCGGGGGCCATTCTTGTCTGAGGACTTGATCGAGCAGGTAAGGCCGCTGCGCATGGATGGTATTCCTGTTCGCACGGACGAGGAAATAGATAGGGAGGTCGAATCCCTCCTGGGTCGTCTAACCCTCGAGGAGAAGGTCGGCCAGATGTTCCAGGTGCCGGCTTCGAGTTTCTCGTTCGGCGATGCGGTGGAGTCCGATCCGCCGGAGCAGCTGGTTGCGGAAGGTCGCGCCGGATCCGTGCTCGGCGCGTTCGACGTTGCACGCGTATTCGAGCTGCAGAAGCTGGCGGTGGAGAAGTCGCCGCATGGCATTCCGCTGCTGTTCAACGCGGATATTATTCACGGCGCCCAGACGATTTTCCCTGTGCCGCTAGCCTGGTCTTGCAGCTGGGAGCCTACAGCAGTAAAGGAAGCATGCGCTATTGCGGCCAAGGAAGCCAGCGCCTCGGGCACCGTGTACAATCACGGCCCGATGGTCGATATCGGCCGTGATCCGCGTTGGGGCCGCGTGGTGGAAGGCGCGGGCGAGGATCCTTATTTGGGTGCGCTGATGGCGAAGGCGCAAGTGGAAGGGTTCCAGGGCGAATCGCTGGCTGATCCGGAGACGATCGTCGCTTGCCTGAAGCATTTTATCGCATACGGGGCGGCGGAGGGCGGCCGGGATTACAACACGGTTGATATCTCCGAGATGTCGCTCCGCAATGTGTTCCTGCCGCCGTTCCAGGCGGGTCTTGAGGCGGGAGCGGCATCCGTCATGAACAGCTTCAATATTTATCAGGGCGTGCCGGTGGCGGCGAGCGAGCCGCTGCTCAAGGATCTGCTGCGAGAAGAGCTTGGTTTCGACGGCGTGTTGATCTCCGATTACGGCGCGGTCGAAGAGATTGCCGTGCACGGCCATGCGAAGGGAACTCGCGAAGCGGCTGGCATGGCTGCTCGCGCTACGATGGATATCGAGATGGCGACGCGTTCGTATGAATATCTGCCGGAACTGATCAGGGAAGGAATCGTGCCGGAGGAGACGGTAACGGATGCCGCGCGCCGCATTCTGCGATTGAAATACAAGCTCGGGCTGATGGACGATCCGTACCGATACGTCAGGCCGGAGAAGGAACGCGACTATCACTTTAACGAGGAGCATCTGGCGGCAAGCCTCGAGCTGGCGCGCAAATCCGCGGTGCTGCTCAAAAACGACGGCACGCTGCCGCTTCGGAATGGCGAAGGCGGGGAAGTCGGGCGTATCGCGCTAATCGGGCCGTTCGCCGATAGTAGGGATTTGCTCGGACCTTGGCAATTCTCGCGGTTCAGCCATGAGACGGTGACGTTGTACGAAGGGCTGCTCGGCAGGGGCATTGCGCCGGAGCGTCTGCTGTATGCGCAGGGCAGCGGCGTAAACGAGCCGCTGGAAGGCGGCATCGAAGCCGCATTGGAGCAAGCGGCGGCAGCGGACGTTGTCATGCTGGCTCTGGGCGAGAGCAGCGATATGTCTGGCGAGGCGGCTTCGCGTCTATCTATTGAGCTGCCGCAACCGCAGCTTGACCTCGCGGACGCGGTGCTTGCGCTGGGCAAGCCGGTCGTGCTGGTTTTGACGAACGGGCGTCCTCTCGTGCTCGGCGAGCTTGGCGAACGAGTCAACGCCATTCTCGAGACGTGGTTTCTGGGCTCGCAGGCGGGGAACGCCATCGCGGAGCTGCTTACGGGCGATTGCAATCCGTCCGGCAAGCTGACGATGAGTTTCCCGGCGCACGCAGGACAGGTGCCGGTCTACTACAACGGCTTCCGGACCGGCAGGCCGGTGACGAAGCACAACGAACGCAGCAAGTTTATTTCCAAATATATCGACGGTCCGAACGAACCTGCCTATGCTTTCGGCCATGGGCTGAGCTACTCCGAATTTTTATATTCGGATTTGCGGCTGGACCGCGCCTCCATCACGGGAGACGAGAAACTGACCGTAACGGTGACCGTCGAGAACAAAGGGCATGTTGCCGGCGTTGAGACGGTGCAGCTGTACATTCAGGACGTGCACGGCAGTATCGTTCGACCGGTGAAGGAGCTCAAGGGATTTCGCAGGCTGCGGATAGAACCCGGCGAAAGCAAGAAGGTTTCTTTCGAAATCGCCGAGAGGGATTTGATGTTCTGGTCGCCAAGGAACGGTTATGCGGCGGAGCCGGGCGATTTCGTTGCGTATGTCGGAGGCAGCAGCGTGGATACGCTATCGGTTGATTTTAAATGGTCCAATACGTAAAGCGGCAGAGGAGGATGACAGTATCGTGAACGTGCAGAAGCAAAGAGATATCAAGGCTTTGATCGCGGAGATGACATTGGAGGAGAAGGCCGGATTATGTTCCGGACTTGATACCTGGCACACGAAAGGAGTGGAGCGGCTCGGCATCCCGTCCGTTATGGTAACGGACGGCCCGCACGGCTTGCGCAAGCAACGCGCCTCGGCCGATCATCTGGGATTGTTCGACAGCGTGCCGGCCACCTGCTTTCCATCGGCCGCGGGCGTCGCCAGCTCCTGGAACCGCGAGCTGATCCAGCGCATGGGAGAGGCGCTATGCAAGGAATGCCAGGCTGAAAACGTCGCGGTGCTGCTTGGTCCGGGCGCCAATATTAAACGTTCGCCGCTGTGCGGTCGCAACTTCGAATATTTCTCCGAGGATCCGTATCTGTCTGCGGAGATGGCGGCCCACCATATTCTGGGCGTGCAGAGCGAGGGAGTCGGCACATCGCTGAAACATTTTGCGGCGAACAATCAGGAGCATCGCCGGATGACCTCGGATTCCGTCGTCGACGAGCGGACGCTGCGGGAAATCTATCTCGCCAGCTTCGAAGGCGCGGTCAAGAAGGCGCAGCCTTGGACGGTGATGTGTTCGTATAACAAGGTTAACGGCGAATTCGCCGCGGAGAACGAATATTTGCTGACCTCCATTTTGAAGGAGGAGTGGGGTCATGAAGGGTTTGTCGTGTCCGATTGGGGCGCGGTGAACGACCGGGTGAATAGTCTTGCCGCAGGCATGGAGCTCGAGATGCCGTCCAGCCACGGCGAAGGCGATCGAGCCATCGTGCAGGCCGTAGATGACGGCAGGCTTCCGGTAGAGAAGCTGGATAGTGCCGTCGAGCGTCTGCTGTCGGTCATCTTCAAAGCGGTGGACAATCGGCAAGAAGGCGCCGGCTTCGATCCAGAGGAGCATCATGTCCTTGCCCGCGAGGTTGCGAGGGAAAGCATGGTACTGCTCAAAAACGAGAACGGAGTGTTGCCGCTCCGCCGCGAGGGCCGCATCGCGGTGATCGGCGCGCTGGCGAAGGAGCCGCGTTACCAGGGCAGCGGCAGCTCGCAGATCAATCCAACTCGGCTTGAGGACATTAGCGAGGAGATGACGCGGGCGGCGGGCGATGCCGTGGTGCTTGGTTATGCGCAAGGGTATGCGCTGGATTCGGACGAAGCGGACGACCTGCTGACGCGCGAGGCTTTGGAGCTGGCAGCCCAGGCGGAGGTTGCGGTGTTGTTCGCCGGGTTGCCTAAGCGCTACGAATCGGAAGGTTTCGACCGCAAGCATCTTCGCATGCCGGCTAATCAAGTTGCGTTGATCGAAGCGCTCGCCGCCGTGCAGCCTAATCTGGTCGTCGTGCTGAGCAACGGGGCGCCGATCGAGATGCCGTGGCTCGGCAACGCAAAGGCGGTGCTGGAAGCGTATCTCGGCGGGCAGGCGCTGGGCGGGGCGATCGCGGATCTGCTGTTTGGCGACGCGAACCCGTCCGGCAAGCTAGCCGAGACATTTCCGGCGCAGCTGAGCGACAATCCTTCGTACCTGAGCTTCCCGGGGGAAGGCGACAAGGTCGAATACCGGGAAGGACTGTTCGTCGGGTATCGTTATTACGACAAGAAACGGTTGAGACCGCTGTTCCCTTTTGGTTTCGGTCTGAGCTACACGACGTTCGAATACGCCGATCTGATCGTAGATCGATCCGAATTAACCGATGAGGAGACGCTGCTTGTCTCCGTCAAGGTCCGAAATACGGGAAGCCGAAAGGGCAAGGAGATTGTACAGCTGTATGTATGCGACGCGGAGAGCGGCGTCATCCGTCCCGACAAGGAGCTTAAGGGCTTCGACAAGGTCGGGCTGGAGCCGGGAGAAGAGAAGACGGTTTCGTTCCGGCTGGATAAACGCAGCTTCGCTTATTACGACGTCGAGGCCCGCGACTGGGTCGTCGAGACCGGCGACTTCGAGCTTTTGGTAGGCGGGTCGTCGCAGGACATCGCCTTATCGGAGCGGGTGCGCGTCGTCTCGACGTTCGTCCGGGAGCTGCGATTCCATCGCAATTCTACCGTATCCGACTTGATGGCGACGGAAAAGGGCGCGGCGTTCGTGGAACGGATGATCGAGATGCTTCCGTTCGCGGGGAACATCGCGGAGGAGCACAGGGCGATGCTGAGAGCTTTTATGGAACATATGCCGCTTAGAGGTCTTATTTCCTTCAGCGGAGGCAAGTTTACGGAAGAGCTGCTGGCGCAGACGATTGCGCAGTTGAATGAATAAACGCATCGGCCGATGCGAGGAGCGGAGAGGGAGTGGATTGACCGTGACAGAAAGTATGGAGATTTATCCGCAGCCTAAGAAATTTGAAATGAGGAAGGGAAGGGCGGCATTGTCCGCCGATTTCGAACTCCGCGTGCAAGGCGAGCGGGCCGAGTCGATATCGGCGCAGGTGCGGTTGGAGCAGCGGCTGAGGGCTGCCGTCGAGCGATTAACAGATGCCGAATCTTCCTTCGGCATATCCGCATCGGCGGCGACGAACGTGGACGTCATTCACGACCCGGCGCTGCATCCGCAAGGATATCGACTAAGCTGGGACGGAGGCGCGCTGACCGTGGCGAGCAGCGAGGCGCAAGGACTCCATTACGCTGTCGTGACGCTGGAGCAGATGATGGCGCGGCACGGCGCGGTATGGGACGGCTATCTCATCGAGGATGAACCGGACTTTCCCGTCCGCGGTCTTATGCTCGACATCGGCCGCAATAAAATACCGAAGACGGATATCCTTCGCGGTCTAATCGATACGTTGTCGGAGCTCAAGATGAACCATCTGCAACTGTATATAGAAGGTTTCAGCTTTGATTACCCGTCTTATCGGGAATCGTTCCCGGAAGCGACGCCGATTACCGCCGAGGAGTTCCGCGAGCTGGACCTTTACGCGAAGGAACGGTTCGTCGATCTGGTGCCGAACCAGAATTGTTTTGGCCATATGGGGCCCTGGCTGGCGAAGCCGGAGTTCCGCGAGCTGGCGGAGCATCCGGACGGCATGCCGACGCCGCTGTCCTTCAAGCTGCCGCCGCTTACGCTCGATCCGACGGATGAGCGCTCGATTGCGTTAGTCCGAAAGATGTTCGACGAGTTGCTTCCGCATTTTTCCTCCGGGTACGCAAATGTCAACATGGACGAGCCGTTCGGGCTTGGCACCGGCCGGAGCAAGCCGCGCGCCGACGAGATCGGCGTGGGCCGCGTCTATTTGGAATTCGCGGAGAAGGTGTTTGAGGCCGTTCGGAAACATGGCAAACAAATTCTGATGTGGGGCGATATCGTCACGAAACATGAAGAAATTATTCCGTTGCTGCCGAAGGACGTAACCGTGCTGGATTGGAACTACGAAAGCCATACGTCCTTCGAAGCCCACTGCAAGCTGTTGTCCGAGAACGGCGTGCCTTTCTATGTTTGTCCGGGAACCAGCGCTTGGTCGGCCATAACCGGGCGTACGGACAACATGCTCGCCAACATCGAGGATGCGGCGAGAAATGGACTGTCATTCGGCGCTGGCGGGTTGATCGTGACCGACTGGGGCGATTCCGGCCACTGGCAGCCGCTCGTCGCCAGCTATCCCGCTTATGCGTACGCCGCCGGATCGAGCTGGGGCGTCCTGAATAACGCCGATCGTCACGATGCAATGGAGCAATATGTGTCGGATTGCATGTTGCGGGATCGCAAGGGCATTGCCGGCGGATTGCTGCTGGAGCTTGGACGCTACAATCGACTGGAGCAAAGCACGCTGGAGAACATGACATATGCGAGTTATTTGCTCAACCGTGGCTTGTCGACGAGAGTAAAGCTTGAAGAAGAGACCGACCAAATAATCCGGCTGTTCGCGCAGATCGGCGGGCGCGGCATCCCGTTCAAGTTGGACTATCGCTACGAAGAAATGCTGGCGTGGCTGGAGCGCCGCGAAGAAGAGCTTTCCAGACTGAAGCCGGATCTTTCGGACGGCGATATCGTGGTTGAAGAGCTTGCCAACGCTCTGCGGCTCATTCGACAAGGCGCCGGCTTGCACCGCTTCATTTTCAGGATCGATTTACCGGACGCACGCTCCGAGCTTGCCTGGCTCCGCGCGCTCAGGGGCGAGCTGTCAACTGCCATCGAGGAATTCAAGCGGCTCTGGCTGCTGCGCAACCGCGAGGGCGGACTATCGGCCAGCACGTCTAATTTGTATCGGTTGCTTGGTCAATACGAGGATGAGATCAGAGCGCTGGAGGAGCAAGTCGAGCAGTCTTCTCGGCCTGAGTGACATCAAGCCGACGTTTCGCTTCCGCGTACACGTCGGCGGGAAGCGGGCCCATCGCCGCATAACGTACGTTGTCGGCCAGATGGTCGACGTTCTTCGTGCCGACGATCGTCGTCGTCATGGAAGGATGGGACAAAGTAAATCGCAGCAGGAAGCCCGTTCGCTGTTCGCCATGTTCAAGAAGTTCGTCCAGCTTGGCTTCCTCCCAGATGCTCCAACGCTCCGAGGAACCGCGTCCGACGCCGGGTTCTCCTTGTCCTACGCCGCCGCGAACGATAATGCCGGCTCCGGTCTCCGCAGCCCGGACGATCCAGTTCTCATGCTCGCGCTCCAGCGCGGAGTAGGGGAGCTGGATCGAATCGAACGAACCCCATTCGACGAAAGCGGGGAGATGGGGCAAGTAGGACGATACGCCGATGTGCCTGACTTTGCCGCTAGCTTGTATCTCATTAAGTACTTCTACAAGCCTGCCGTCTTCCGCTTGCTTGACGGTTGGGCCATGCAATTGCAAAATATCGATGTAGTCTGTTCGTAATCTGGATAAGCTGGTGTCGATGTTTCGCATCAGATTATCTCTTGTCCACTCGTGCGAAACTTCATCGTGGTCGCCGCAATCGACGACCCTGCAGCCGCATTTGGTCGCCAATACGAATTCATGGCGGCGGTGGCCCAGGTATTTTCCGATCAGCTCCTCGCTTCGTCCATAATCAAGGGAGGTGTCGATCAGGTTGATGCCGGAATCGAGCACGGCCTCCAGCACGCGGGCCGCTTCGGAGTCTTCAATCGGCCGCCCGCTCCAGACGCGGGGACCGCGAATTTCCATTGCTCCGTAACTAAGCTTCGTCACTTCAATCCCCGCACGACCCAATATCGCCTTGTCCATGATTAGCAGCTCCTCTCCGATACCGCCGCCTGATCCATCGCAGCGGTTCGTATCTATTGTAACCGGATTCGGCCTGGGCAGGAATACTTTTACAGCGCTTAACCCGATTTATCTCGCGACGGGTTCGTCGATTTCCCCGCGCAGGAGACTAATTTCATGCTTGTACGGCGGATTGACATATTTCCGCTCGCCGATGGAAGGCGTCTCTAGCAGCTTCGGGATGTCCGTTAACTGAGGGTGGTTAACCACGTATCGCAGCGCCTCCAGTCCAATGCACCCATGACCGATATTTTCGTGACGATCCTTGCGCGAGCCCCGGACATTTTTGGAATCGTTGATATGGATAACCTTAAGCCGTTCGATTCCGATTATGCGATGAAATTGCTCCAGCACCCCGTCGAAGTCGTGCCGGACATCGTATCCCGCATCATGGATATGGCAGGTGTCCATGCAGACGGACAGACGATCGTTGCGATGCACGCCTTCCAAAATGGAGGCTAGCTCTTCGAACGAGGAGCCGCACTCGCTTCCTTTTCCCGCCATGGTCTCAAGCGACACTTGCACAGAACCGTCCTCCGACAAAACCTCGTTAAGTCCCTCGATAATGCGGCGGATCCCGGCTTTCTTGCCGGCCCCCACATGAGAACCGGGATGAAGCACGATCTGCAAAGAGCCGAGCGCTTCCGTCCTTTTGATTTCCGACCTTAGAAACTCCACGCCGTGCTCGAATACTTTAGACGTTATCGTGTTGCCGAGATTTATAATGAAAGGAGCGTGCACGACGATGTTCGAGATGCCATGCTCTCTCATATGCTCATGTCCTTCCCGTATCCGAAGCGACTCGATCGGCTTGCGTAGCGTGTTGTGCGGAGCGCCGGTGTAAATCAAGAAGGTGTTCGCGCCGTAGGAAGCGGCTTCCCTGCTGGCACGCAAGAGCATATCCTTTCCGGACATGGATACATGAGATCCGATTAACGGCTCCATCCTCGACTTACCTCCCATTCGAGCCTTGTATGCCTGCCGCAAGCAAGCTTAGCCATAGTGTTTCAAGAATTACCGGTTATAATCGCCTGCATCGGAATAAATATAGCGATAAGAACGACAATCCGAGCGGGTTCGCAGATATCAGGCCGGTATCTTGAAAAATGGAGTGCTGGACGCCCACGTTTAGGTTGAATGTTAAGTGGCAGGCATCCACCTCGCCACTTTCCTGAAAATCAATTACACGAAAAGTTGGACGGAAGCGTCTTTCCGCCCAGCTTTTTATTTTTGAGACTTATTGGACAGCCCTGTTTCTTTTTATAATTAACTACTTGGTTAACGTAATTAGGTTCAATTAACTTATGATTGACAAATAAGTTGACCTTCTTCATAATGAAACTGAATTTATTTAAATGATTTAATTAAACATTAATCATTTAGCTAATCTAAAGGAGGTCTTTTATTTATGTCAACGATATACCGATCCGAGCACCCGAGACCACAATTCATGAGGGATAGCTGGCTTAATTTGAACGGAGAATGGGAATTTGCGTTTGATGATGAAAATACGGGCACTTCGGAAGGATGGCATAAGGGAGATCGGCCTTTGCCGCTTCGCATTCAGGTGCCGTTCGCTTTCCAAAGCAAACTTAGCGGCATTGCCGATCCAGCCGTGCACGACACGGTATGGTATCGTCGTCCGCTGGACATTCCTGCCGAATTTGCAGGCAAAAAAACGATTCTCCACTTCGGAGCTGTCGATTATTTAGCTTCGGTATGGGTAAACGGCGTACTGGTAGCTACGCATGAAGGCGGACATACACCATTCCAGGCGGATATTACTGATGCGCTGCGCGAAGCCGATAACTGGCTCGTTGTAAAGGCGGTCGACTTTAGCCGGGACACAACGCTGCCGCGGGGCAAACAATTTTGGCTGGACGAGTCCGCTTCTATCTTCTATACAAGAACGACGGGGATCTGGCAGACGGTATGGATGGAAGCTGTCGCGACGGCATCTATCGACCGTGTGCGGATGATTCCGGACATTGACCGTAATGCAATTGAGCTGCATGCCTATTTCCGCGGGACAGCGGGACGCTCTCTCAAGCTGAAAGTCGAAGTGACCTTCGAAGGCGAACCGGTGGTTGAGGAGACGTACAATATTATCGACGACCGGCTTAATCGAACGATCGGACTCCGGGATCAATACGATCGCGGCGCCTCCCGACATTGGAGCCCGCAGCATCCTCGTTTGTACGACATCGTGTTCTCTCTGATAGAAGGCGATGCGGTCATAGACCAAGCGACCTCTTATTTCGGGATGAGGAAGGTATCCATCGAGGGTGGCAAGCTTTGCCTGAACAATCGCCCATTCTTTAGCAAAATGGTGCTCGATCAAGGTTATTTCCCGGACGGCAATCTTACGCCGCCGAGCGACGAGGCGATTCGCAAGGACGTCGAGCTGACCAAAGAGATGGGCTTCAACGGAGCGCGCAAACACCAGAAGCTGGAGGATCCTCGCTACTTGTATTGGTGCGACAAGCTGGGCCTTGTAGTCTGGAGCGAAGCGGCCAACGCTTATCAGTTTACAGAAGAGTACGTGCAGAAGTTTACAAAGGAATGGATGGAATCCGTCGAACGGGACGCCAATCACCCTAGTATTATCGCATGGGTTCCGCTCAACGAGAGCTGGGGCGTACCGAATATCCAGGTCGACAAGCAGCAGCAGGATCATGCCATGGCGATGTATTATTTAACCAAGTCGCTGGATCCTACGAGACCGGTCATTTCCAATGACGGATGGGAGCTGGTCAAGACAGACCTGTTCAACATCCATGATTACGAATGGAGACGCGAAGTGCTGGAAGAGCGGTACAGCACAGTAGAGAACGCCATAGAAGCGATGCCGGCGAACCGGAGATTGGCGGTAGAAGGTTACCCTTATGCAGGCCAGCCGATCCTGCTGACGGAATTCGGCGGAATCTCCTACAAGAAAAGCGATTGGGAGGGCTGGGGGTATTCCGGCGCGGACAATGACGAGGATTTCGAACAGCGCCTCCGCGCCGTCATCCAGCCGTTCCATGGCGCAGGCAGTGTCGTTCAAGGTTATTGTTATACGCAGCTGACGGACGTGGAGCAGGAGATTAACGGTCTGCTGACCTACGATCGCATCCCCAAAATTCCGCTGGAGCTGATCCGCGCGATCAACGAAGGCAAATAAGCTGGTATTGCAGCGGATAAACGGTAAAATATAGCGGGGCAGCCGCAAGTCAAAAAATAATGACTTGCGGCTGCCCCGTTTGTTGTTTGCTCTAATGGATAACATGATCTGATTGCAGATTGTTAAGGACGGCCATATATCTGATCTGAATGGTCGTTGTCGATTCATCAAGGAAAGACAGTGCCAACTTCAGGCGAAATACTTGTTCAGTAACGTCCAGGTCAGGAAGTAGAACAGCGACGACATCCGATGCGAGTGCGAGCTCCCATTCCTCGGAATATTCTTGCGGGAACTTATCGGCATCAGGCACTTCAGTCAATGAGCCAAGCCTGTTAGGAAATTCTGCGGCCAACGGGGCAGAGCCTAGACGATCACTTAGATGATCGATCAATGCCCGGCTGGTCGTTAATGCATCTTCTGGTCGATCAAAGCGGTAGAGGGCAGACATTAGAATGTTATTGTGAAAACCTAGTTGGATTTTTGTATCGAACTGATTCACTGAAATAGGTTTTTCCAACCAGTAGGTTGAGTCGTCGGAATTTCCGCCCTTTTCAATTTCTGGCGAACCATCGGGGAATAGAACTTTCCACACGTAATCATGATCTCTTCCAAAAAGAGTATAGATACGATCAAATGCATACCATTGATCCTCGTCCTGATTAACGGCAGGGTAAGGTGAAGATGTAGATGAACTCGGGTTGGCTTGACAGGAGACGAGTATGCCCCCGGCCAGAATAACGCCAACCAACAGACATGCGATCCAACTTGCAGATCGGGGGGAAGCAGGAGTGAAAAAAGCTCTGAACCTTGTTTTCATCCGATAATTGCCTCCTATAACTGATGAATATTCAAGCGCCCTAACAACTGATCGTCACGACAATGTCCTGGTCGTAATTGCCGAAGCGTTTGCCGAATAGACTTACGCCTCCGGCGTGGACGGCATCCTCGGGCGATTCGATGCGGAACAGGATCTCTTCGCCTGCGCTAAGCGGCAGATCGCCCACGGTGACGTCCGACAGCTTGACTCCGTCCATATAGGTCCCGTCTTGCGTAACATGAAGCGTCTTGAGCAAGCCGTGCTGAGTGCTGTATTCCCCCCACCAATGCGGCGTGAGCTTGCCTGCAGACTTGCCGAAGTCGCCTGGCGACGTCCAACGGCATACCGGGATGCCGCCAATCGCAAACGTGATATCGGACAGCCAATTCTCATCATAACCTGGCGCCTCCGAGCAGATTTCCAGCGAGATGCGCAGGTTGCTGACGGGCTTGCGGCCGGTCAAATAATTCGGAATGCGGTATTCGACGAAACCGCTGGCGAACCAGAGATGCTGCGCCAGCACATGATCGGGCTCGGCAAAATATCTGGGATCATCGCGCATGCCGATCAGCTTCGTATCGGAAGCCAGACCGCAGGTGGGCTTTACATGGTATGCGGAATATTGACCGATCGGGATGGAGCTTGTGTAGTGGTTATAAGGCTGTTCCGTGTTTTCCTCAGGAGCTGGACCTTCCCTGAATAGAAGCGTTGCTTTGTCGAGCTTCAGCTTGCATATTTTCTGGGTGCCGCGTTTGCCGGCGGCTACTTCGGTCTCCAAAATGCCGGCTTCCTCCAACTGGCTGACATGTTTCGTCACGATCGCGGAGGAGATGCCCAGGCGGGCTGCGATTTCCTTCATATTTAATTGCTCTTGCTTAAGCAATTCTATCATTTGTATGCGGGTTTTTGATGCCAGCGCTTCGAATAATGGCAAATTGCGTTGATTGACTTCCAGATTCATGGCGCACTCCTTCGAGCAGGCGAGCTGCTGCCTGTTAATCGATTTTATACGATTATATAACTGTTTCATTAATGTAACAAGTAATCGGTTAACTTATAGTGGGAAATCTTCTATCGAGGCCTTCGTTGTAGTAATAAATGGCAGTCCCCCTCATATCTCGTTTCGTATACGAACCGTATGATGAAGAGGTGATTGCGATGTTGACTAAAAAACATTGTGTGTTCTGTACGGAGCTTGTTGGAATGGAACGCGACGGTGAATACGAACGATATTTCGGATGCATGTGCGCCCCGCAAGGGCATTACAAGGTAAAGAGCGATGCGATTGCCGCGTTGCAGTCGTTTCCTTACGAAAAGAAGCGGCGTGTTCTGCCCCTTCTATCGGCATACATTCGGGAGCTGGACGAGCATGGCGAACGGGCATCTCTGACGCTGGAGCAAGCAGAGGCTATTGTGTCATCTCCGGAAGTAGCTACAACAATGGAGCAGAAGGGCCGCCGGCTGCTGAGATACTTATATCGGAATTCGAATTCCGCAGGGGATCCCGTCAATCTGCACCCGCTGGCTCGAGCTTATAATGTCGCTTATGCTTCTAATTTGCAAGAACTGGTCTACTTGATCGAAAAAGCACGCGACTCGGGATGGATTGATCGCGAGGGTGCCGTGCTAAAGCTGACGGAATCCGGCTGGGCTGAAGCGATGGCCGAATCCGGCGCTGGACGCCGCAAGGAGTGCTGCGTACTCGCAGGCAGCGAGCAGATCTATACGCAATGGTCCGCGATCCTTCCGAACGGTCTTGAACAATGCGGGTATGGCGTTCGTATGTTCCATCCGAATAAGATCCGGGAAATCGCCCGCGAAGCGCTGCAAGAAGCTGCCGCCGCAGGATCGGACGGACGAAGCGAAATGGTGGAGCGTCTGACATCATGCAAGCTGATCATTGTCGACGTGACGGAAGCCGATCCGGAAACGTATTTTGCCGCGGGGTTTGCCGCCCGGGCCGGCGTGCCGATTCTTTGGACCATCAAGCGGGAAGCGAGCGGCGATGCGGCCGGGCAGCCATCATGGCTGCGTCCGTTGCCATGGGATATGCCCGAACAATTAATTGAATTGCTGCAAGAAAGAGTCTAAGCAACGGTATATGAGGGTTTTCTCATGATGAATGCTGTTTCATTCTGAACCCCGGCAGGTTAAGGAAGGGTAGGCGCAACAGTCGCACACCTTAAAAATAACTGAAACCGAGAGGAAGATGATTATGAAGAGAGAGTCTAATAATCCCGTTCGCAAAACAACCCGTACCAAGCTGCTGCTGACCGCCACGATGTGCGCGGTGCTGTTGCTGGGGGCTTCGGCCTGCAACAACGGCAACAATGTCAATACAAACTCCAATGGCATTAACGATGATGCCAACAATATGCCGACCGTCACGGATGAAACGGTTGTTCCAACCGCAACGGATGCGCCGGCAGCAGAATAAGCGAGCAATTCCGGCGACTCTGCCGTATGTATAGGATGCCGATTGGCACCCTGAAACCTCCCGCCTATGGTCCTGATTTGGACTTCCAGGCGGGAGGTTTGTTTTGTAGTGCGCGAACGGCAAAGAACCCGTCTCTACGAACCGCCAGCGTTCCAGCCAACAAGGCTGCCCCTAATCTCCGATTATCGGAGATTAGGGGCAGCCTTGTTGACGTACGCTTACTTCATTTGCATTAGAACATAGGGAACACATAACGGACGAGGAAGTAAAGAAGTCCAAAGAAGATGAGGAGATAAGCCGCGTATTTAATCAAAGTAGCGAAAACGCGGCTGGAATCCGATCTGTGTTCGACATGTCTTTCTTCAATCTCGATATTTCGATTTGGCGGGTTCATGGCCATCGCCCCTTTCCCTGGTTTGTAATTATTAAGTACCCGCCTGTCCGCTATTCGAATCAAAGAGAAGAAAGGACGTCTTTACAATGTCTGAGTTGTAGTGTACTATTAAACTATAACACCTATACACAGGAGGAGCGGACGCTTAATGGTTGACATGAATAAAAGAAATTCTGCTGCCGAGGCCCGGTCAGATCGCAATGAAACGGTGCTTCAGTTGGATAATGTCTCGAAGATCATCGGAGGGAAAAAGCTGGTCAACGGACTCAGCTTCGAAGTAAAAAGCGGCGAGATCGTCGGTCTGCTTGGGCCTAACGGCGCCGGCAAGACGACGACGATCCGGATGATCGTGGGACTCATCGGGATGTCGGAGGGCGATGTCCGGATTGGCGGGAGCAGCGTTAGCAAGAGCTTTGAAGCGGCAATAAGGCATATTGGAGCCATTATCGAGAATCCGGAATTTTACCCTTATATGACGGGATTAGATAATCTGAAGCAGTTCCAGCGAATGACCGAGGGCGTGTCAGAAGAACGGATCCGCGAAGTAACAGCGCTTGTTGGCTTGCAGGATGCCATGAACAAAAAGGTAAAGGCATATTCGCTTGGAATGCGGCAGCGTCTCGGCATCGCGCAGGCATTGCTTCACAAGCCCAAGGTGCTCATTCTGGACGAACCGACGAACGGGCTTGATCCTGCAGGCATTCGGGAGATGCGCGATTATCTCAAGCTGATTGCAGACAAGGAGAGGATCGGCATTCTCGTATCCAGCCACATGCTCAGCGAGATGGAGCTGATGTGCAGCCGCGTCGTCGTTATTCAAGAGGGTAAGCTCATTGCGGTCCGCTCAATCAAGCATACCGAGAGCGAAGAGAAGAGTTCCATGTCCCTCAGCCTGGAAGTAACCGACGTCGAGCTGGCATCCAGGACCCTGGCAGCTGCAAATAAGGCGGAGCTGCTAAGCAAGGATGCAGACAGAGGCATGCTGGCCGTCAAGCTGAAGCACGAGGATATTCCGTCGCTGGTAAAGGCGCTGACGGATGCGGGAGTGGGACTCTACCGGTTAGAAGAGATTAAATCTTCGTTGGAAGATGAATTTATGAAATGGACGGGGGCGAATCGCAGTGCGTAGTTTTAGTAGGTTGGTGCTCAATGAATGGTTAAAGCTTTTTAAGCGAAGCTCGATCTTGGTCCCGTATGTTATTCTTGCGGCGTATGCCGCGATCTTCGGCTATGCGGTATTCAAGATGGGGAGCGAGTTCGGTTCCGGGGCGGAATTTGCCGCGCTGGCGATCGGCATGAGTTCTGCTGGACAGGTGCTTCCTCTGCTTGCTATCATTACGATGGCTGGCATGGTGTCCAAGGAATATCGGATGGGCACCATTAAGCTTCTGCTCATCCGTGCACACAGCCGCAACAAGATATTAGCTTCTAAATATACGGCATCGCTCCTGTTCATCATCTCTCTTATTTTGTTTACGGCCGCTGCCGTTCTCGTAACGGGCACCATCGTTTACGGATGGGGCGGAGAAGCGGCACACTGGAACGAGATCGGCCGCTCGATGCTGTACATGTTTATTTATACGACCGTCTACGTAACGCTTACCTTCATGATTGACATACTGACCAAGTCGAGCGGCGTTACCGTCGGCATTGCCTTGTTTTGCGTTATGATGGGAGGACTGGCGACGCTCCTTTTGTCGAAGTACTCTTTTGCCAAATTTATTTTGTTCGCTAACACGGATCTATCGCAATTTAACGCGGGCAACGAGCCCATGATTCCGGGCATGACGCTGCCGTTTTCCGTATCGGTGCTTATTGTGTACGTAGCGCTGTTCCTGCTTGCAAGCTTTGTCACGTTTAGAAAACGCGATGTCTCATAAGTCGGCCTGGAGCGGACTGGCATCGAGAAGGAGCATAGCCCACTGTGACGATAGAATTCGATAATAACATGCCGATTTATATCCAAATCATGACGCATGTAAAAAAGATGGTTATTACCGGCAAGCTCGGTCCCGGCGACAAAATTGATTCCGTGAGAGAGCTGGCCGCCGAGCTGCAGATTAACCCGAATACGATCCAACGTACGTTCCAGGAGCTGGAGCGCGAAGGAATCGTCGAGACGCGCCGCGGCATGGGGCGTTATGTGACTAGCGAGGAGTCGACCATTATGCGATTAAAGAAAGAGATGGCTGGAGATATGCTGGAACGGTTCGTGCTCGGCATGAAGGAGCTGGGCTTCGACGACAGCGACATATTGGCGCTGGTAAAGGATACGGTTCATCATCATTCCGAACGGGAAAGGGAGAGCTGATCGTCGATGGAGCCCATTCTTCAGTTAAAAGATGTAGTCAAACGCTACGGCACGAAGCCGGCGCTCTCCGGCGTGTCGTTCGAAGTGGGACCGGGCAAAATTATCGGTCTGCTCGGGAGCAACGGAAGCGGCAAAACGACGATCATGAAGCTGGCGGCGGGACTTATGCAGCCGACATCGGGAAGCGTCGCCGTTTGCGGACTGCCAACGGGCAAGTACTCCAAAGCCTGCACGGCATTTATGCCCGATAAGCCGCTGACGGAGAGCTGGATGAAGGTGCGCGACGCCATTGCGTTCAGCCGCGATCTCTATCCGGACTTCGATGATGCCAAGGCGCGCGACATGCTGTCGTTTATGCAGCTCAACCCCGACGACAAGACAACCTCATTGTCCAAGGGGATGAACGAGAGGTTGCAGCTTACACTCACTATATCGCGAAATGCGAAGCTGTACCTGCTGGACGAACCGATCGGCGGCGTCGATCCCGTGGCGCGCGATAAAATTTTGGATGCGATCGTTCAGTATTACAACGAAGAGAGCAGTCTGATCATATCCACGCATCTGGTCCGCGATATCGAGCGGATTTTCGACGAGGTCCTGTTTATCAAAGAAGGCAAGGTAGCGCTGCACGAGGCTGTCGACGACTTGCGAATGAAATACGGGAAAGGCGTGGATGAAATGTTCAAAGAGGTGTACGCGCAATGATCAAGCTGCTTAAATATGATTGGAAGCGCAATTCGAACAGTATCTTCGCTGCGACGGTTATTTTTATCCTTGCGCAGACTATATTGACGGTTGTAGGAGAAATCAAGGACTGGGTGCCGCTTACGACCTACATCGTTTCAATCGTCCTCTATGTGTTTGCAGGATTTTTGGCCTTCTTAATGGTGTGTCAGACGTACAACGCCAACTTGAAGGCATACAGCCGGCGATTGCTTCCGTTACCTTCGCTTTACACGGTCGCATCGCCAATTCTGTTATTGCTCGCCAGCATGGCTTTCCTGCTCGTTCTTTTTTTGCTTCATGAATTTGCGTTCGTGACATGGCTCGGATTGGATGAGACGATTCTGTCGCCTATAAGGGAGCAGTTGGAGCTGAAGCTCACATTGTCGTTTTTGATCGGATTTGTATGGCTGACGGTTTCGGCTACCGTCTTCGTTTTTTTCTGCATCACCTTCGCCAGAACCTTCGAGGGCAAGATCGGCACATGGCTTGGCATTCTTATGTTTATCGGCTTGGCGGCGGTGCTAGGTTGGCTGGATGAGCTTGTGCATTCGAACTCCTCGAGCGGCAATGTGCCGTTCGGAATTACGGGATTCAGCATGGCGGACACGCCAAGCGGCGATGGCTTGACGGTGACCGTAACGGGGATCCAAGGCATCTCGATCATCTCCTTCCTGATCGAGATTGCAACCTGCGTTACGCTGCTCTTTGGCATTCGTTATATGATGAATCGCAAAATCAAGTTGTAATCTCCTTATCCGTCCGGCCAGCGAAGCTTTCTGCTTTGCTGGCCGGACGTTTTTCTTTGCGGTTATCCTCTCCCCATTTGGTCCAAGGTAGTCTATAATAGACAAATAACGACAATCAGTCAGGACAGAATGGAGGTGTAAGCGTTATGTCGGATAAGGAAGAGTTGGTACGATTCGGCGTATCGTTCCCTTCACAGCTGATTGGGCAGTTCGACGCATTTATCGAAGAGCAGGGCTACAAAAACCGATCGGAAGCGATTCGCGATTTGGCGAGGAAGGTATTGCTGGAGCCTACGCGACTCGGAAGCGATGAGTTCGTGGCCGGAACGATAGTTGTCGTCTACGACCATCAAGTTCGGGAGCTGCCGATCGTCTTAATGGACATCCAACACGATTATCATCATGATATTGTCTCCAATATGCACGTGCATTTAAATCACGATCAATGCCTGGAGGTCATCGTCGTACGCGGCCAAATGGGTACGCTGAGGGAGCTGCATGAGCGCATTCAGATCCAGAAGGGCGTTTCGTACGCGGAGCTGTCGGTCACATTCGCCGAACCTCAAGGAACAGAAGCACATGCTCATGGCCATGGTCACAATCATGGTCACGGTCATAGACACAGTCACAGTCGTCAGGCAGATGAACGATAGGATTAACATTGACATGGAGCTGTTTCTTTAAATGACGATTCATACATAGGGCGGAAAGGAGATAGAATAGATATGGCGCAAGGCCAAATGGCGGACAAAACAACCGGCGGAGCGCAGGCAGGGAAAGCCTCCTCGTCCTCCGGACTTAAAACATCGGCTTCAAACGCCTTCCCTCAGCGCGGCCAAGAAGCGGACAAGCTCAGATGGATGCAGGCATCCGTCGGCAATCAGGCGACGATGCAGATGATGGCGAGGCGCGGGGCGATTGCTCCGATTCAGAGACAGACCGGGGCGCCCCAGCAACAAGGACAGCCGACAAATACGCCGCCACCGTCCAAGCTCGGATTAATGCGGCTTAAGGTTGGTGAAGCCAAAACGGCAGGTAGTTTCGGACAAGCAGAGGCTTTTAGTGCTGAAAGCGGTGCTGTTGACAACATAGGCGACACGACCGAAATAACAGGTACGGGAGTCGGCGGTCAAACGGATGTATATTCGGACGCTTCTGACGAGTTGAAGAAGGCGATTAAAAAAGGCGAGACAAATGAACAGGACGTCTCCTCAGAAAAGGCTGAAAAGGCTAAGATCGACCGAGAGAATCAAAAGCTCGGAGTAGCATCCGGCTTGTTGGATGTAGGTTCGGGTTTTATCGGGCTTATTAACATGAAAAAGGCCATCTCGGAGTCGACAAAAAAGTCGGAAACGGCAGGCGCCCTGTATGGCGGTTTGGAAAGCGGTCAAAAAGCGTTTGCAGGCGTCGCTAAAGTCGTGGACAACGCCGTAAAGCTGGAGGGCAACGAAAACGGCGTCGGCTCTTCTGAAGCGGTGGCAGGTTACAGCGGCAGTGTGGGAGATGCTTTATCTGCGATCAAGAGTGCATTCTTTATGGTCAAGTCGATTTATGAATTGTTCAAGGAAGGCTTCTCTGCCGAAGGCGTGACCAAAAAAGAAGTCATTAAGGGCGGTCTGGAAGCTGTACAAAATGGCTTGGAGGCGGCTCAATCGGCCGTCAAGACCGTTAAGTCGATTCTGGAAATTCTGGAACAGGGCGTTGGCAAGCTGACAGAAGCAATACCTGGCATTGGCATCGCCATCAGCGGCATCAAGATTACAATTAAAGTTTTCAATATGATGCAATGGCATAGCTCCAAACAGAAGATGACGACGATCAAGCGGGACTTCAAAACCAAGTACGCTAACAGCAGCATGGTTAAGACCAAAAATCGCACGATTTTCGGAAAGACGATCTATTCGTCAACGGGAACCGATAAGACGGCTCTCACAAATCGCCACGCAGAATTGATGAGAATTATCGATCCCGCGAATGCAACGGCGACAGCCGATGAAAAGAAGGAAGCGCAGATCGAACTCGACGATATCGAAAACTATGAGCTGGCTAAAGAGATGAAAAACATTAACAATAAGAAGTTGGTTCGCGGGGGTATCGAATCCGGGCTGGAGATGGCGAGCATCGCGGGGGACATTGCGACGCTCAGCGGAGCGGGTGCTGCGGTCGGAGTCAGTCTGAAGGCCGCGGCTAGCGGTACGAAGGTGGGCATGGGCTTATTCCGCCGGGTCAAGCAATATGGTCATAACAAAGCCGCGGAGAAAGGTCCTAACAGCGCGTGGTCGACTGTGTTCAACGCGGAGAAGTCATCCGACAAAAAACATGAAAAACGGGCTAAGGACGCCGACCTGATTCTTAATATGGTGGGCAAGCTTCCAGAAGACGAAACTTCGGCCGATGGACTCAAGCAATACCAGCGCGTACTGACTTTTATTGAAGCGACGGGCTGCAGCACGAAGGCATTGTTTAGATTAAACGGAGATATCGACAAGCAGCGTAAGCTGTTAATGGAATCTATGAAACAAAGGGACTAATAAATTCAAACATGTATGGGGACAGGAGGTTGGCCTATTATGGTATCTGAGATGGAACACGCAAAGCAACTGGCCGAACTTGGCGGCTTGCAAATCGCATTTGAGAAGGAAGGGTTCCAGACCCAGCTTCTTGAGCGATCCGAGAGTATTCCCTTGCATGTCCTTGTGATGATGCTTGGCGAGGATGACCAGGGCAGAGATCGAATGATGAATTTGAATTTCCAGCCCTTGCCGGAGTCTGACATCGCGTGGATTCGCTTGCTTCAACTCCATACAGTCTTGCCTTTCCGGGTGGCGCCGGCGCAGAGAAGCGCTGTAGAGAGTATGCTGCTTGGGGCTAACGGGATGGTCCCGCTGGGCGGGTTCGGCCTAAACGAAGATGGCGAAGTTTACGCCCGCTATGTTTACACCGTTTCGTCCTCGCAGACCGTTTCGCCCGACGAGCTGCTAGAGGTGATCTCGATCTTTCATTACATGTTAGTCCTGTTCGAGGAACGAATCGAGCAGGTAGCAGCCGGAGAGCTAACGCCTGAGGAAGCGCTGCGAGTACAGGAATAGACTAGGCGAGGCTAATAGGCGAAAGGCATAACAACATACAGAAGTCGGCCCAAATATTTGGCCGGCTTTTTCCACATTCTAAAAAATTAAAATCATAAGTTTTTCTAACGTTGTAAAAAAGGGATGTCAAATTTTCTCACTCGTGTTACAATGTACTGAGATCGTAACACGATGTAGGGGAGAGAATGAGAAATGAAGAATGGGATTGAAATGAGATTCAATACTAGATCTATAATGATGACGAGCGTGCTTCTGCTCCTTGTCATCTCATTGATAGCGGCCTGCTCGTCTCCGAAGACGACGGAGAGAGAGTCGCAGGGACGTTCGGACAAGCTGGTCGTGGCGATTGGTTCCGAGCCAGAGGATGGTTTTGATCCGACGCTAGGGTGGGGCCGCTATGGCTCGCCGCTTTTCCAAAGCACTTTGCTTAAGAGAGATGACCAACTTAATGTGACAAACGACTTGGCGGAGAGCTATGAGATCAGCAGCGATGGTCTGATTTGGACGGTCAAGCTTCGCGGAGATGTTCAATTCTCTGATGGTGAGCCGCTCACGCCAGACGACGTCAAATATACGTTCGAAACGACGGCGAACAGCGGATCCGCGATCGATTTGACCAATCTAAAGGCGGTTGAGCTGGATGGGAATGACATTCACTTTAAATTGGGCAAACCTCAATCGACGTTTCTAAACGAATTGACTACGCTTGGCATCGTTCCCAGTCACGCGCACGGCGCTGATTATGCCAGCAATCCTATTGGCTCCGGCCCATTCAAATTCGTGCAATGGGATCGCGGTCAGCAATTGCTGGTAGAGAGCAATCCGAGCTATTACGGCGACAAGCCGTCGTTCCATCATATCACGTTCCTGTTCCTTAACGAGGATGCGGCTTTAGCTGCAGCAAAAGCGGGCACGGTGGATATGGCATATATCCCTTCTTCTTTCAGCAAACAAGAAGTGCCGGGCATGCGTCTGGAGGCGCTGCAAACGGTAGATAATCGCGGCATAACATTCCCTTATGCAGAGCCAGGCGGCAAGACGGAGGAAGGTTATCCCATCGGCAATGCCGTAACTGCCGATCTTGCGATCCGACAAGCCATTAACATGGCGATGGATCGGGAAAAGCTTGTTGAAGGCATTCTGGAGGGCTACGGCACGCCGGCTTATACATCCGTTGACGGACTCCCATGGTGGAATGAAGATACGGTCATTGCGGATAGCGACATCGAAGGGGCTAAGAAACTGTTGGCCGAAGCGGGTTGGAGCGAAAGCAATGGAGACGGCGTACTCGAGAAAAATGGATTAATCGCGGAATTCCCGCTCATCTATCCATCCGGCGATACATTAAGACAATCACTGGCGCTTGCCGCATCGGAGATGATGAAGGAGATCGGAATCCGTATGACTGCTGCGGGCAAGAGCTGGGAAGAGATCGAAAGGGAGATGCATGCCAGCGCGGTGTTGTTAGGGTGGGGCAGCCATGATCCTTCGGAGCTGTATGCCCTTTATGCATCCAAGTATGCCGGCGTCGATTATTACAATACCGGCTACTACAGCAACCAACAGGTAGACGGTTATATGGAAAAAGCAATGGCGGCTCTCACGATAGAGGAGGCGATGGCCTATTGGAAGCAATCGCAGTGGGACGGGACGACGGGTTCAAGCGCCAAAGGCGACGCTCCGTGGGCGTGGCTCGTCAATATAAAGCACTTGTATCTGGTAGACGATGCCCTTGACATCGGCACGCCGCGCATTCAGCCGCATCGCCACGGCTGGCCGGTGACCGACAATATCGCAAGCTGGAAGTGGAAGGAGTAGTAGGGTTGGCGGGTTTGCTTAGTTTTCTGGAATGTCATCGAGGACGGGGGTTGGCGCGATGTCGGGTCTGCACGAGACGGTAACAGCGCAGGTCAAGGGGCAGTGGCGTGGCTGGATACGATTTGCGGGCGGACGGGTGCTGAGGCTGCTTTTGCTGCTTGCATTCGTATGTTTTGTTACGTTTCTGCTTGCCGATTTGTCGCCGATCGACCCGATCCAGGCATACATCGGAGCCGATATGATGACCGTAGGGCCGGAGCAGCGCGCCGAGATCGGAGCCTATTGGGGACTGGATCAACCTTTCGCGGAGCGCTTGCTGCGCTGGGCGGGAAACTTGCTGCAAGGCGACATGGGAACCTCGATGATCTATCGTGAGCCGGTCTCGGACGTCATTGCGGATCGGTTTGCAAGCTCTGCCGCTTTGATGGCGACGGCTTGGCTGCTCTCGGGGATTATAGGTTTTGCGCTGGGATCAATCGCGGCGATTCGTCAAGGAGGAATAACTGATCGTTTTATTCAATCGGTCTGCTACACGATAGCCTCAACGCCAGCATTCTGGATAGCGCTGCTTGCGATGACGATTTTCGCCGTCTGGCTGGGATGGTTTCCGGTTGGACTCGGTGTTCCTGCGGGAGTGCTCGCCGGCGATGTGACGCTGCTTGACCGGCTGTATCATATGGCGCTTCCCGCTCTTACGTTATCCGTTGCAGGCATCGCGCCTGTCGCACTGCATACAAGGGCGAAGTTAATTGAGGTGTACGACAGCGATTACGTCTTGTTCGCAAGAGCCAGGGGCGAGCGTGGGTGGAAGCTGTTCCTTAGGCATGGACTTCGTAATGCGGCATTGCCTGCCTTAATGCTGCAATTCGCTTCCTTTAGCGAGTTGTTCGGCGGAGCCGTTCTTGCCGAACAGGTATTCTCGTATCCCGGATTGGGACAAGCGACGGTTGAGGCTGGACTTCGCGGCGATGTTCCGCTGTTGTTGGGACTTGTTATATGCAGTTCCTTGTTCGTGTTCACGGGCAATCTCCTTGCAGATTCGATCCACTGGGCAATCGATCCGAAAAGAAGGCTCCATCCGGAGGTGAAATCATGAAAGCAGCGCGAAGCCTGACAAGGGGGAGCGGGCGACGCTTGACCGGCAGAACGAGACTCCTGATTTCCGCGGCGACGACAGGACTGCTCTTGGTTGGAATCATCCTATGCTCCTTGTTCATCGGCGAGCAGGGATTAAGCGTTAAGCTGGAGCTTCGCGACTTGCCGCCTTCCTTGCAGCATCTTTTCGGAACGGACTGGCTTGGACGGGACATGTTCTCGCGCACGGTGCAAGGTCTAACCTTAAGCGTCGCTGTTGGTCTTGCCGGAGCTGCCGGAAGCACCGTCATCGCTATGATGATGGGGCTGGCGGCTGCATTTCTGGGCCGGACGGTTGACCGGGTCGTCACTTGGTTGATCGATGCGACGCTCAGCGTTCCGCATTTGGTCATGCTCATTTTGATTGCCTTTGTTAGCGGTGGCGGGATTCAAGGGATCATGATCGGCATTGTTTTTACTCACTGGCCCAGTCTGGCCCGCGTCATTCGCGCTGAAGCACTCAGTGTGGCAACCGCCGATTATGTAGCGGTAAGCCGAGGCTTCGGAAGAACCCGCTGGTGGATAATGAGACATCATCTGGTGCCGCATCTCCTTCCGCAGCTGTTTGTCGGTTTCCTGCTCTTATTTCCCCATGCCGTGTTGCACGAAGCGGCTATTACGTTTCTGGGGCTGGGCTTTTCGCCCCATCAGCCGGCTATTGGCATTATTTTGTCCGAGTCGATGCGATACTTGTCTTCGGGCATGTGGTGGCTTGCTGTATTTCCCGGACTTGCGCTGCTCGTGACGGTTCGGGCATTCGATATGCTGGGCCATTCGCTGCAGCGTTTGATCGATCCCAAGCATTCACGGACTTGAGGGAGGCAGAAGTAGATATGAATGTCCTGGATATCGAAGCTTTGTCGGTGTCGTTCCAGAATTATGGTTGGGGTACGGATAGAACGAATGCCAAGGTAATTCATGGTTTAAATCTGTCAATCGGCCGCGGCGAGATCGTTGCAGTCGTTGGGGCCAGCGGTTCTGGCAAAAGCCTGTTAGCGCATGCGATTATGGGCATTCTGCCGCGAAACGCGGTGCGCACGGGCGAGATCAGGATGAACGGAAGGCTTCTCGATGAGAAGGAACTGCTTAAGGCGAGAGGGCGCACGTTAGCCTTGCTGCCGCAATCCGTCGGTTATCTAAACCCGCTGCTCTCCGTCGGCAGGCAATTGCAAGGACCATTTGATAATAAAAAGAGTATGGAAGCCAGGCAAGGCTTGTTGGCGCGTCTTGGTCTTGGTGAGAAAATAAATCGATTGTTCCCATTCCAGCTATCTGGAGGTATGGCGCGCAAGCTGCTGCTCGCCATGTCGGCTCAGCCGGAGACGGGCTTGATTATAGCCGATGAACCAACACCGGGAATGGGTTCGGAAGACGTGGCGGAGACGTTGCATTATTTCCGCGAGCTGGCGGCAGGGGGGACTGGCATCCTTATGATTACGCATGACCTGGAAGCTGCTGCTGGAACGGCGAACAGAGTGGTTGTGATGAGGGAAGGCGAAGTGGTGGAGATTGCTCAGGCTGGCAGTTTTGCGGGCGATGGCAGCCTCCTGCAGCACCCCTATAGCCGGGAGCTATGGCAGGCATTGCCCGGCAACGGATTTAAGCGGCCTGTTGCCAGGGAGGTTGAAACCATTGGACAGAGCTAGTTTGCAAGGATCACGATTGGGCTGGCGGTATGGCAGCAACGAATGGTTATTTCGGGAGTATTCGGTCGAGATCGCGCCGGGTGAGGTGGTTGGTTTAATGGGTCCAAGCGGAACGGGCAAGTCGACACTTGGGAAGCTCCTGGCTGGCTATATGGTGCCAACGGAAGGAAAAGTGCTAGTCGGCGACAGAAGTCTGCCCGGTTCCGGTTATTGCCCTGTTCAATTAATTCATCAGCATCCCGAGCTGGCTGTCAATCCGCGTTGGACGATCGGGAAGATGCTTGCGGAAGGCTGGCAGCCGGATACAAGCATACTGAAGGCCTTCGGTATACAGGAATCATGGCTGGAACGTTACCCGAACGAATTGTCAGGAGGGCAGCTCCAGCGATGCTGCATGGTGAGATCGTTGGGGCCTCAGACGAAGTTTATTGTCGCGGACGAGATGTCCGCCATGCTGGATGCCGTAACCCAGGCTGAAATCTGGCATGCTTTGCTCACGATCGCAAGCGAGCGATCCATAGGCATATTGGCTATCAGTCATGATGCTGAATTACTGGATGTAGTTGCAGATCGACTCATTGGTTTGACAAGCTCCGCATTTGTCATACCCTGCATAGAATGAATATATACGGGTAATGAAGATGCGGAAGGGGTGCAAAGGCATGAGCAGGCGCACGATCAGAATCGTCTCTCTCGTCTTGTATGTCATATTCGTAATCGTACTGACGTTCAGCTCAATTCAACATTGGAAGGGCTGAGCAATTCCCGGACAGGAGTGTCCACGAACAAGGGCAATTCCACGGTCGCAACAGGCGACATCGCGGAATTGCCCTGATTGTTGTGCCATCATACTCTCAAGTGCTTACTTGCGCTTTCGATATTCCTTGGGCACAACGCCCTTCGTTTCGCGGAAGACGCGCGAGAACGTATTGTAGGACCCGTACCCGACCTCCAGCGCAATTTCGGATACGCTCATCTCCGTCGATACGAGCAAGCTGCAGGCATGACGGATACGAAGATCATGCAGGAAATAAAGAAAGTTTTGTCCGGTTGTTTCTTTTATGACTTCGCTGATTCGGGACAGACTCATATTAAAACGCGCAGCAAGATCGCCAAGAGTAAGGTCGTCCTGATAATGCTGATGAATATAATGAATGATCGGCCAGACAGAAGAATGCCTTCCATATGCGCGCCGGTCCAGTTGGATTCTGTCGCCGCTCTGACTATTCTCTGTCAGCGATCGGCGATGACGATCGAAACGGATAAGCAGCTCCTTAAGCCGAATTTGAAGCATGGTCTGCCGCCAAGGCTCGTTGCTCTTATATTCTCCGTACATTCCCTCAATAAGCGATCCGATTCTTTCGCGATCCTCACCCTCCAACTGAGCGAACGGCGGTGCGCCAACAGCGTCGATTAATCCCAGAAGTCTTTCATTGGGGGAAGACTCCATGAGCAAATCCATGCTAAACATACAATTGTACAGGACAAGCCTGCTTCCCGGGTCCGTATAGATCTGATGCACTTGGTACGGAAGGACGAAGGTGAAGGTGCCTGGTTTCATGGGATGCAGCACCTCGTTGATGGATTCGGATCCGGAACCGTCCACAACATAAGAAAATTCCAAAAAGTCATGACGATGAGCGCGGAATCCCGAATGAAGCGTATTCAAGCTTATATGCAAAGGGCTGGAAGTATTCATATTTGGATAGTTTTTGAGATAATCCGGGAAGTAAGTCATGTCGGAATCGCAGCCTCCGAAGAAATGAGATATTTATCGAAATTCAGGGACGAAATTACCCTCTTGCTATCTTATCATAAAAGTCGTAGAGTTCGGTAAGCGTTTGCTGCTGGAATTACTGGAACGATGTGACGATCAGGAGGAATTATAGAGATGGCTAACGGTAAAATCAGAATCGGCATTATTGGCGCAGGCAACATTGGCGGCGTGCATGCCAGAGAATTCTCGGCTTTAACAGAGCAATGCGAAATTACAGCGATTACGGATGCTTATTTGCCGCTGGCGCAGGAGAAGGCTTCCGTTTATGGAATTCCTAATGTGGTAGAATCTCCGGAAGCCTTGATCGGTCTCAGCGATGTCGATGCTGTTATCGTCGGCGTGCCGAACCAGCATCACGCGCCGCTTGCCATTCGGGCTATCGAAGCCGGCAAACACGTTTTGCTCGAGAAGCCGATGGCGATCAACAGCGAGGAAGCCCGCCGCATTTATGATGCTAGCCGCAAGTCCAATGTTATCGTAATGATGGCCCATCAAATGCGTTTCGAAGCTGTGCCTATGCAGATCAAGGAGCAGGTGGAGCGCGGCGAGCTGGGACGTATTTACACGGCGAAGACGGGCTGGTTCAGACGCAAGGGTATTCCGGGCTGGGGCACCTGGTTTACGCGCATGGACCAATCCGGCGGTGGTCCGCTAATCGATATCGGCGTGCATATGCTGGATCTCGCCCTTTATCTGATGGGCAATCCGAAGCCAGTGTCTGTATACGGCGCAACCTATGCAGAGTTTGGTCCCAACCGCAAAGGAATCGGGACATGGGGAAAACCGAATTGGGATGGCATCTATGATGTGGAGGACCTTGCAACCGCGCTGATCAAAATGGAAGACGGCAGCACCTTGTCGCTCGAAGTCAGCTGGGCCGTTCATATGGATACGGACAATACGCCGTTCATCCATCTTATGGGGTCCGAAGGCGGCGCCAGCTACAAAGGCAGCTCCGGCAAGCTGTTGACGGAGAAGTTCGATCGTCCGATCGAAACGCCGCTTAGCAAGCCGGAGTCCGATGAAGGCGAGCGTACGCGCCTCAGCCGCCACTTCCTGGAGTGTATCCGCGAAGGCAAGCAGCCGATTACATCTGCGTTGTCCGGCTACACAAATAATCTGATTCTTGATGCGATCTACGAATCGTCCAGAACGGGCAATGAAGTGAAATTGAATTGGAATTAGGAAATTATACGAATCCGGAGGAATGGACATGTTGAGAGGATTAACCGGCGCCGGACTTGGCGCATTGGACAATCAGCGACAACTGATTGAACTGGCGGGACGTTACGGCTTCCAGGCAGTCGATACCGATGCTTTATCGCTTGTCAAAGAATATGGCGTCGATGGCGCTCGTGCGCTTCTCGCCGACAATGGCGTAGTTATTAGCTCCATTGGCTTGCCGGTGGATTGGCGCGGTTCGGAAGAATCCTTCCTAAAGGACCTGGAAGGACTGGCCTCAGTTGCAGCCGCTGCCAAGACGCTTGGCTGTACACGTTGCTGCACATACATCCTGCCGTCCACTGACGAAAAGGCAGCTCCGTTCATGGCTGCGGCGACACGCAGACTTCGACTTTGCGCGCAAGTGTTAGGCGCCTTCGGCATTTCGCTGGGCTTGGAATTTGTCGGTCCGCATCATTTGCGCACCCGTTGGGCGAATCCGTTCATCTGGACGCTCCAGGAGACGCTGGATTGGATCGACGCGATTGGCGAGCCGAACGTGGGCCTGTTATTCGACGCCTACCATTGGTATACGAACGGTTTGACGGTGGCCGACATCAAAGCTCTCCGCCCGGAGCAGATCGTTCATGTTCACATCAATGACGCGAAGGATGTGCCAGTAGAGGAAGTGCTGGACAACGACCGCGTCTACCCTGGCGAAGGCGTCATCGACCTTACTGGTTTCTTGCAAGGTTTGCAGGCAATCGGTTACACAGGAACTGTCTCGCAAGAAATACTGTCCGTCGAGCCGCCAACAGGCACGCCAGAGGAGCTCGCAGCTCGCTCCCAAGCTGCCTTCAATAAGGTTTTCGCCGCTGCAGGCTTGTAGATTCACCTATTGTAGATTCACCTATGCACCACAACAGACTTGCATAACAGACTAGCTGGCTCATGATTCAGCCTCTAGGCTCCTGCCGTTCAATACGGGGGAGCCTTTTTGTATTTGTCGACAACATCAGAGAGTGATCATGCGCTTGAGTCCAAGAAAGCAAAATCAAAGAAAGCGAAGTTAAAGAAAGCAAAGTCAAAGAAAGCAAAGCCAAAGAAAGCAACTAAAAGCAGGGACTATTTATTAATATCCCTTAAGCTCAGTGAACAACTTCAAGACTTACAATGTTAGGCAATCATTGCCTTATGCTCATTACCGAATTAATTTAGCTAGGACAGGCCCAACACATTGCTCAATATCCCCAACATTCAGTTGATTACGAGCGAAGTTTGGGGGGGATATTCGCGTTGTGTTAAGTAATTAGAAATTTATCGGTTTGAATATCCCCAACATTCAGTTAATAGCGAGCGAAGTTTAGGGGGGATTTGTGTTGTGATTTAGTAATAGGAAGTATCGATGTGAATATCACCAACGTTCAGTTAATAGCGAGCGAAGTTTAGGGGGATATTTCGTGTAGTGATTTAGTAAATGGGAATATCAAGGTGAATATCCCCAACATTCAGTTGATTACGAGCGAAGTTTGGGGGGATATTCGTGTTGTGTTGAGTAATTGGAACTATCGACGCGAATTCTAGTATGGGAATTAATGTAATTCGATGGATTAACTTGAGGGTTCATGGCAGTACCTGAAATCATCAAAGACTGTCCCTCGCATCAATATCCCTTTGGATCAGTTTAGCTATTTATTCGAGCTTTATAAAAGTGATGCACCTGTGTACATATAGGAAAGCGATTATCTCCATACATTCTCGCCATTTTTCGGGATGAAGCACGCCGAGCCCCCAAAGGATGATGATGGCCGTTCACTGTGCTGCTTTTTTTTCATGGTTTTTGCGAAAATGAGTCTTTAACTTCCGAAAGCGTGGGATGCGGAAATATAATTTGGAATTATTGGAAGCTAGTTTATGATCCGGTCATGGATGAGTTGGAAAAGCCATTGACGCTGATCCGTTCCTGAGCGGCGGGGATGGCGATGAATAACTCATGTCGCTAGAGTAATTTTTATTCGCTGCTGCAGTAGTAACAATCCTCGAAAGCACACATGCCCGTAGTATTTCGATAATAATTTTCTTTGGTGGATTGTAAATGGAATACAGAAGTGGTAAAATAAAAACAGAACAAGCGTTCCTATTTGCGAGGTGATTAATCTTGATAGACAAGGAAATTATCGATGGTTTTACAGAACAATTTCCCGATGAGGCGGATTGTATTGCGCTTGTTGAGAAACTGCGATGGCCAGGGGGCTATCGTTGTCCTTCTTGCGATCATAATCAGGCATACCGGATACAGACTCGGAAGTTGCCGCTTTTTGAATGCCGACAATGCGGTCATCAAACGTCTCTAACGGCGGGAACGTTCATGCATGGAAGCAAAACTCCGATAAGTAAATGGCTCCTTACCATATATTTAGTTGCAACACAAGCTAGAGGCATCAATGCAGTAAAACTTTCCGAAATTCTCGGAGTGACTTATAAAACAGCTTGGTTGATGCTTCATTTAATTAGACGTACTATAACCATGACGGATGGCCAGGAGCCATTGTCTGGACATGTCGAGGCTAAACATGAATTGTTTTTAGCTGATTTTTGGTTGGTTGAATCCCGTATGTCAAAGGAGAAATCGATGATTATTTCTCGCGAGGTCGGGAAGCAACAATCCCCCCGTTACAAGATTAAATTGATTACGGAATCGAAAACAGCCAGAGAGCCTTTAACGGAAAAGCAGGCTATGGAGTTTGCTGCGCAGCATTGCGATGGCGGTCTTCGGTCGTTTGCAATAAATCCAAGACATCAATTTAGCCGATACAAGACGGTGTTCGAGGATGAACGAAACGTTAATCGAACCAAGCTTATAATCTTACATTCCTCTCCAGCGATGTTCGAACAGCGGCAGCAACTCTGTTCTTTGGCGCCGCCTTCCAAATCGCTTTCGGAAGTTGCGATGAGTGCTCGCGAATGGATGAGCCGAACCTTCAACGGAATAAGTGCGAAATACGCACAGCTTTATTTCGAGGAGTTCTGCTTCAGATTAAGTCACGCAGACTGCGTGGAGGAAATTGTATTCGAGAAGTTAGTATCTTTGTCGTTTGGCATTAACATGTATCGGATGCGGAAATCTTCCTCTTACCTGCTGTCTAATTTTTCATCTATTGGCAATAAATCAATGCAAATGGCTCAACAATCAGCTTAAAGTTTGCGCGAAGCGTTTCTGAACAGTCGGGATATTGATCAAAGGTGCTTCGAGGTATTGGTAATTTAACCAAAGTTCGGTTCGGCGGGATAATTTGTGGCGGTTGATCAAATAATGAACGGGAAGGAAGGATTGGGATCGGTGTCAGGTGTCGGCGGACATGACGGCTGCTGGCGATCGATCTTGAAGGAGGAGAGAGCATTGGCGTCCAAGGGGTCCATTTCTCAGGCAAGTTCCGGGTCAGGCAAAGGGGCGGCTGCTAATCGTTATCAGAAAATGTCGATGTCACCAAAAGAGTATCAAACGTTTGCCAAAGGGAAAGAACCGCCGCGTTCCGTGTTCGGCAATTGTGTGAAGGCGTTTCTGATTGGCGGGGCGATTTGTTGCTTTGGTCAAGTCATTATGGAGCTGTTTATGCATTTGATGAACATGACGCCTGAGCAAGCGAGCAATCCGACTGTAGCGGTACTCATTCTGCTCTCCGTCATTCTGACGAGTCTTGGCGTGTACGATAAGCTTGCTCAGTTCGCAGGCGCAGGCTCGGCGGTACCGGTGACGGGGTTCGCCAATTCGATGTGCTCCGCCGCGCTGGAGCATCGGAGCGAAGGGCTCGTACTCGGCGTAGGCGGAAATATGTTCAAGCTGGCGGGAGCCGTAATCGTCTATGGCACTGTTGCAGCATTTTTTGTAGGCATCGCTCACCTTATTCTTGGCACCGGGGGGCAATAGGATGCTCAAAGGCAAACAAACCTGGTGGTTCGAGAATAAGCCTGTGATCATCGGAGCGGCTACTGTGGTTGGCCCGGACGAGGGAGACGGACCGCTGGCAGCAGACTTCGATCTGGTCCATCCTGAGTTGGATATGCAGCAGAAAAGCTGGGAGAAGGCGGAGCGCTTGCTGCTGGAGCAAGCATCCGAATTCGCGATTCAGAAGGCCGGCTTGCAGCGCAGTGACGTGCAGTTCTATATCGGCGGAGATCTGATGAACCAGATCATCAGTAACAGCTTTGCGGCAAGATCGATTGGCGCGCCGTATATTGGCGTATTCGGCGCCTGCTCGACATCGATGGAGACGCTGGCCCTCGCGTCTCAGCTTGTCAACAGCGGTTCCGCGACCCAAGTGCTAGCTGGCACGTGCAGTCATAACTGTACAGCGGAGAAGCAATTCCGCTACCCGACGGAATACGGCTCGCAGAAGCCGCCGACGGCGCAATATACTGTCACTGGCGCTGGCGCAGCGCTCGTTGCAGCCGCGGGCAACGGTCCCGTCGTTGAGTGCGCGACAATCGGCAAGGTTGTTGATCTTGGCATAACCGATCCTTTTAATATGGGTGCGGCAATGGCCCCGGCGGCGGTGGATACGATCCAAACCCATTTTGAGGATACGGGTCGTTCGCCAGGTGATTACGATCTGATCGTAACAGGAGATTTGGCCGGGGTCGGCCATCCCATCGCGAAGGAGCTGCTGATGCAGGACGGTGTTCCCATGGACCACACTGTATTCGGAGATTGCGGTCTAATGGTGTACGATGTCCAAAAACAGAAGGTGCAAGCGGGAGGGAGCGGCTGCGGCTGCTCGGCTGTAGTGACTTACGGTCATCTGTTGAAACGTATTGCCAAGGGGGAGCTTAAACGTATACTCGTCGTTGCGACGGGAGCGCTGCTGTCTCCGCTTTCCTTCCAGCAGGGCGAGAGCATTCCTGGAATCGCCCATGCGGTAGCGATTGCTGCTGCCGGAAAGGAGGCGCAGGCATGATATTTCTCTGGGCTTTTCTGGTCGGGGGGGCCATATGCGTGCTCGGACAGTTAATGTTCGATGTGCTTAAGCTGACTCCCGCCCATACGATGGCGACTTTGGTCGTTATCGGCGCCATCGTGGACGGCTTTGATTTGTACGAGCCGTTGGTCAAATTCGCCGGTGCCGGCGCGTCGGTGCCCATTACGAGCTTTGGTAACGCGCTCGTGCACGGGGCGTTGACCGAGCTGCATAATCAGGGCTGGATCGGCGTCATTTCCGGCATATTCAAGGTTACAAGCGCAGGCATTTCGGCTGCGATCATATTTTCGTTCCTCGCGGCGCTCGTCATTCGGCCGAAGGGATGAATTCACCTTGGAGAATCCTGTAGGATTCTCCAATTTTTTTTGGATGACTGCGATTTGTGCGGGTTGAGCTAGTACTGTAAAATAGTATTATTGGCGCACATTTTAAACCCACATTAGTGCGAGTTATAAAATTTTGGTTAATATAACTTTATTTTCCGGGAGGTCATTTCATCGTGGATATTCGTACCGACGACATGCAATTATGCTCATCGATTCTGGCTAATCTCAACTCTTGCATCCTGGGAAAAAAAGAAGAAATTGAAAGATTGCTAGTCGCCGTGCTGGCAGGCGGCCACGTGTTGCTGGAGGACGTGCCCGGCACCGGCAAAACTCAGCTGGTGAAGGCGCTGGCCAAATCAATCGGCGGCCAATTCCGCCGCATTCAGTGCAATCCCGACCTATTGCCTACCGATATTACGGGCGTTTCTATCTATCATCCCAAGCAGGAGACGTTTATGTTCCGTCCCGGCCCAGTGATGACCAACATATTGCTGGCCGATGAAATCAATAGAGCCACCACGAAGACACAATCCGCGCTTCTGGAGGCGATGGAGGAGGGGCATGTCACCGTAGACGGCGATACGTACGAGCTGCCGCAGCCTTTTGTTCTGCTCGCGACACAAAATCCCATAGAGTTCGAAGGAACGTACACGCTTCCGGAAGCGCAGCTGGATCGATTTATGATGAAGCTGTCGCTGGGATACCCGAGCGAAGAAGACGAGCAAGGCATGATTGCCGGCAATCGCGCGATTCAGCCTTCGAGCATGATTCAATCGGTCCTTCAAGCAAGCGACGTTGCGCATATTCAGCAGCAAGTGCTGCAGGTGCATGTAGATGATGCCGTCGGCAAATATTTGGTCGGCCTTATTCGCGGCACGCGCGAACATCCGCAAGTGGTGCTCGGGGCGAGCCCTCGCGCGACGATCGCGCTGGCTAGGGCCGCCAAGGCGGCTGCTTATCTTAACGGACGCAAATATGTAACCCCGGACGATATAAAAGCGCTTGCGCCATACGTGCTGTCGCATCGCCTGCTGCTGCGCACGGAGGCTCGCATGAACGGACTAAAGGCGGACAACGTCGTTGATCAAGTGCTTCAGTCGACCAAAGTGCCTGTCCGGCTTGAGAGATAACGTATGAACGAGAAGAAGAAGCAGCGCTTCCGCAAGTCGTTCATCGCGGCCGTCTACGTCAGCAGCTTGTTCTACTTCTTGTTCCAGGGGGGCAAGACGTCCCTCATGCTCTTCATTATTCTCAATTTGCTGCTGTTGTATTTGCTGCTGGGACGCTACAGCGGCATTGCCAAGGTAAAGGGCAGCAGAATGCATGTTCTTCAAGGCTCGGGCTCGCAGCCGGATACATTAACAGCGGGGAGCTCGCTCGACGTGAACGTAGAGGTTCGTATTCCGGGCTACTATCCGCTTCCTTATGTCATTGTCCGCGACGGATTTGTCCGGCACGACGGAAGGGTATTTCAATTCGAGACGTCGTTTGTGCCGAACTGGAAGCGGACGGGCTCCATCGGCTACCGAACGCCTCCGCTTCCACGGGGAGAATATCGCTTCGCGGAGACGGAATGTCTCGCTTACGACGTATTCGGCCTGTTCGAGCATTCCGGCAGCTTTGCGACGGAATCGGCCTTCAGCGTGCTCCCGCAGACTGTTCCGCTTCGCCAATGGAGCGGATTTCAACGGGGAATTCGCGGACCGTATTCCCACGCGGCCGCGTCTCGTTCGGCGAAGGAGACCACGCAAATTAACGGCGTTCGCGAGTATCACTACGGCGATCGGTTGTCACGCGTGCATTGGAACGCCACGGCCAAAACGGGGGAATGGAAGTCCAAAGCGTTTGAGCGAGAATCGCTTCCCCGTACGTTGCTTATTCTAGATCGGCATGCGGATTCCTATGGGGACTCTCAAGACCGCTTTGAGCTGGCCGTCTCCGTAACGGCATCGTTCATCGAGCACGGCCTAAAGGATGATACGGCGATGGGTCTTCTCTCCGCAGGCTCGAAAGTCACGATGCTTCCCCCGCGCTCCGGCGTGGAGCAGCGGAGCCTGGCCATGAAACATTTGACCAGCGTGAGCCCGGATGCACCCTATCGAATCTATGATTCCCTCACGCGTTCGGAATATATGATTGAGCCCGGCTGCTTCGTACTGCTTGTTACGGCCGATATCGGCAGCGGCATGATTCGAAGCATGGAATGGCTGTCCCGCAAGGGCGTGACGCCTTGTCTCATTCATATTGGCGATCCGGACGACAAGCTGAGCGGCAATATCGCCTGGAAAGGGCTTATTCGCAGCAGAGGTTGGCAGTTGTACGAAGTAAAGCATCTTCAGGATCTGCCTTCCGCCTTGGAAGGGAGCGTGACCGCATGAAGAAGGTATTATCCTGGGTCGGCGCTTATATGGCTGCCGGCTGGTATGAACGATTCGTTTCCTTATTCGTAGGTGTCATTCTGATGGCTTGCGTTGCGGTATTCGACGGATACTGGTGGCCCGAAAGCTACACGATCGCATATGCGACGCTTGTAGCTGCTATTATAGTGGACGCGCTTCTGCCGCAGAAGCTCAGATGGGTTCGCTGGACTTTCCAATTGATTGCCGCCATCTGGGTGACTTACCGCTTCGCGCGCAAGGAATGGTATATTGCCGCTCCGGCGGACAGCAGCGAATGGGGCTGGTGGATGGAGCAGCAGCTTGCTCAGCTCCATCCGTTTATATGGATTAGCTTGGCGTTGCTTGGCTTGCATATGCTGTTCGCGGCCTGGGCTACTACGCGGACGCGCTTGTTCGGCATCGTTGGCGCCGCTCTGCTGGTCTTGACTATAGCAGATTCCTTTACGCCAATCTGGTTGTGGGACGATGTGGCAATCGTCGTATTTACGGGCCTCTTATGGCTGGTCATCCATCATCTGAGGAAGCTCCAATTGACCCATCCCGATAGCTGGAGGACGTTGTTCGAATATCCTGTCGGCCTAATAACGCCGACTTTTATCGTACTCGCGCTCCTAGTCTTGATCGGCGTAAATGTGCCGTCTACTGCACCTTTGCTGCAGGATCCTTACACCCTCTGGAAAAATGCCAGGGGCGAGCAGGTCCGCGTGTTCCTGGGAGACAAGGCCGTGCCGGCGAACAATACGCCTCAAAGTACAGCGAATGCCAGCTCCGGCTACAGCCGGGAAGATGGCTCGCTCGGCGGCGGCTTCGACTATGACTACTCGCCGATGATGACCGTTTCCACTTCCCAGCGGAGCTATTGGCGCGGGGAGTCCAAAGCCATCTACACGGGCACCGGATGGGTAGATGCGGACAATCGGACGATCGATACTACCGCAAGGGTGAACCAGGAGCAAGCTCTGCTAGCCGCAGAGGACCGTTCGCTTGCGGAGACGGTGGAAGTGAGCCAGATAATCTCGATGATCAGGGAAGATACTTATCCCGTTCTGTTCGGAGCGGCTCCCGTATCCAGCGTGAATTGGATCAACGAAGAAAGCGGGAACTTCTCTCCTAATCTCATGAGATGGAAGCCGTATGAGTGGGAGCTGAGATGGGGCGATCCCGATTCGTATCCCAAGTCTTATTCGCTTACGTCAACCATTACGCTGCTGGATGAAGAAGGGCTTAAGGAAGCGGATGCGTCCTTCTCCGAGCAAAATCTGCAGCAGGTTTATACGAGCCTGCCGGCATCGTTGCCGCAACGGGTTCGAGACCTTGCGGTTCAAATATCCGCAGGCGGCGCAAACGACTACGAGAAAGCTCGTCTGATCGAGGATTATTTGCGCAGCAACTTTGTCTATAATAACAAACCTGACTTGTCCAAGTTATCCGGAACAAGCGAAGACTTCGTCGATCAGTTTCTTTTTGAACTGATGGAAGGGTATTGCGACTACTTCTCTTCGGCGATGGCTGTGCTTGCCCGGAGTCTCGACATGCCGGCTCGTTGGGTAAAAGGATTTGCGCCGGGCGTGTTGCCTGCCGATCTTTACGGTCCGGGAGAAATGCTGGACGGCGAAGACTTCAACCCTTCAGGCGCGGGGATGTACACCGTTCGCAACTCGGATGCCCACTCTTGGGTAGAGATTTATTTTGAGGGATATGGCTGGATCTCGTTTGAGGCTACCGCGGGCTTCTCTTTCCCTTATATGGTAGCGGAAGGCGAAGAAACGCCACTGCCTACAGTAGCTCCTTCTGTTGATGAGCCGGTCGTCAATGCCGAGCCGCCAACAGAATCGAAGGGGGCTGCTGTATGGATGATCGTTGTAGTATCCGCTCTTGTTGCCGGAGCTGCTCTGTGGCTCGTGCTGCGTCGCCGCGATATTCCGGTCTTGTGGAACAAGCTGGTAGGCCGGGACTACTCGTCGAACGAACTGATTGTCGTCGAGACGAACAGGTTGCTGCGCCAGTGTCATAAGCGAGGCATGCGCCGCGAGGAACATGAGACGCTGCGGGAAGCGATTCTCAGATGGTCGAAACAGCAGAAACGGCTTACGGATGACTTCCGTTATGTGCTTGACAGCTTCGAGCATGCCAAGTACGGTCAAGCTGCCGTCTCACGCGAAGAGGCCGAGCGGTTTGCAGGCAAAATCCGTTATTTGATCGGTGAATTGAAATAACCTTGAAATTATTCCTACTATAATAATATATACCGCTTGCCGGTACGCCGGCGGCGGCTTTTTTTTGCAACAAATTCGGATTGTATGGTATAGTTTCGTAAGATAGCAGGCAGAAAGAGAGAGGGATCACAGAATGTTCGAAAGGCTTCTTCCGAATATGAGGGTGGGTTCGGTATACGAGATCGATCTAGATGTTCTCGCCGCCCAAGGGGTCCGGGGCATCATCACGGATCTGGACAATACGCTGGTCGGCGCCAAGGAACCGCTGGCAACCCCTGAACTTGTACTTTGGCTGGACAAGGTGCGGGATGCGGGGTTCAGTGTCGTTATCGTGTCCAATAATAATGAAACAAGAGTTGGCAGCTTCGCGGCTCCGCTCCAAATTCCGTTCGTTCACGCAGCTCGAAAGCCGACCCAAGGGGCATTTCGCAAAGCTCTTGCGATGCTGGGACTTAAAGCGAATGAAACCGTCATGATCGGCGATCAAATGATGACGGATGTTCTTGGCGGCAATCGAATGGGATTATATACGATTCTGGTCGCGCCGATTTCCCCGGCGGATGAGGGCTTTATGACGCTGTTCAACCGCCGGATCGAACGAATTGCATTGGCCAGACTGCGCAAGCGCGGATTGTGGTACGAGGAGGAAACGAAGTGAAAGACCAGCAACTAAGAGAACAGACGCCATCCTGCGCGGGATGCGGCGTAACGCTGCAAACGGAAAACGCCGAGAAGCCGGGATTCCTGCCGGAGGCTTCGCTGCAGCGTGAGCCCGTCATCTGTCAACGATGTTTCCGCATCAAACATTATAACGAGGCGTCTTCGGTTGCTCTTGATCAGGACGACTTTTTGCGGCTGCTCGGCAGCATCGGGACGACGAACAGCCTTGTGGTTCACATCGTGGATTTGTACGATTTTGAGGGCAGTCTGATCTCGGGCCTGCAACGGTTCGTCGGCAATAACCCGGTGCTGCTCGTCGTCAACAAGATTGACTTGCTGCCGAAGGGGATGAACGTGAACCGGATTCGCAATTGGGTGCAGCGCGCAGCCAAGGCGCAGGGCCTTCGCACGGTGGATGTCATTATGTGCAGCGCGAAGCGGAACATGGGCTTCGAACATGTCATCGAAGCGCTTGAGCAGCATCGAGGCGACCGCGACATCTATGTGGTCGGAGCGACAAACGTCGGCAAATCGACGCTGATTAACCGTCTTATCCGCGATTACAGCAATATGGAGCGGGAATTGACTACTTCCCGTTACCCAGGCACGACGCTGGATGCGGTATACATACCGCTGGATGACGGCAAGTCGATCATCGATACGCCGGGAATCGTTTACTCCAGCCGGATGACGGAGGTCGTGCCGCGCAGCTTCCTGGGCTCGCTGCTGCCGGACAAGCCGATCAAACCGCTGGTGTACCAGCTGAACGAGCAGCAAACGCTGTTTATCGGCAGTCTTGCCAGATTCGACTTTGTCGAGGGAGAACGCCAGTCGTTCACGCTTTATATCTCGAACGCGCTGCATGTGCATCGCACGAAGCTGGAGCGGGCGGACGAGCTGTACGAGGAGCACAAGGGTGAGTTGCTGGGCGCTCCTTCGCGTGATGAGTTGGCTTCGATTCCGGAGTGGACGCGGCATTCCTTGCGCGTGAAGCCAGGCGAGAAGCAGGATGTTTTTATCGCGGGCCTGGGCTGGATTCAGGTCAATGGCCTTCGCGGGGCGTTGATTGACGTTTATGCGCCGAAAGGCGTCAAGGTTCTTCTTCGCGATTCGATGATTTGATCCGTCCTGAGTGGACTTTCGTACTAGTGGTTAGAAAGTAGGGGAGCGGTTGTGACTGAGCACATTAAACGGGGGACCATAGACAGCCATACGGTATTGTATGGCGTCATCGGCGATCCCATCCGGCATTCCAAGTCGCCGATTATGCTAAATCGGGCATTTCGCGAAAGCGGCATTAACGGCGTATATACGGCGTTCCATATTACCTCGGAGTCACTTCCGGCATTCATAGCCGGCGTGCGGGCGATGGGGATTCGCGGCGTTAACGTGACGATTCCGCACAAGCTGCAAGTGATGGAGCTGATCGACGAGATCGATCCGGGAGCTCGGGCGATTGGTGCCGTTAATACGATCGTCAATGATAACGGCAAGCTGATCGGTTACAATACCGACGGCATTGGCTATGTAAGATCTTTGAAGGAAGAAGCGGAGCCGAACCTTGCCGGCAAGCGGATCGTCGTGATCGGCGCAGGCGGTGCCTCGCGGGGCATCGTGTACGCGTTGCTTCAAGAAAAGCCGGAGTCCGTCGCAATCGCCAACCGGACGGTAGAGCGCGCGGAAGAACTCGCGGAATCGCTGGGCGGCGCTTCGGCGGGTGTTCACGCCATCTCCAATGATGAGCTGCAGCGCTGGTGCGGCGATGCGGATATCGTCATTAACACGACTTCGGTCGGCATGTATCCGAACGTAGGTCAATCGCCGATCGAAGCGGGGTGGATGAAGCCCGGCGCGGTCGCAAGCGATCTCATCTATAATCCGCTTCGGACGGAGTTCCTGCTGCAAGCGGAAGCGGGCGGCTGCAGGACGCATGGCGGGCTCGGCATGTTCATCTATCAAGGAGCATACGCGTTCGAATATTGGACGGGAAAGGTTGCGCCTGTTGCGGCTATGCGCGAGACGGTGCTGGAGGCGCTCCAAGCAGGGCAATAAGATAATAAGCAATCTAGGCGTTTAACGTGGCAAGCGGTGGCGCTGCCGCGTATTCGTATACGAAAGAAGGAACGGTATTCTATGTTAACAGGCAAACAAAAAAGACATCTGCGCTCTTTGGCGCATCATCTTCAGCCGATCTTTCAGGTCGGCAAGGGCGGCACGAACGATCATCTTGTCCGCCATATTTCCGAAGCGATCGAGACACGCGAGCTGATGAAAGTGTCCGTCCTTAACAATTGTATGGACGATCCTCGCGAGATCGGGGCGGAAGTAGCCGCGGCAGCCGGCGCCGAGCTGGTGCAGGTTATAGGCAAGACGATCGTGCTCTACAAGGAATCCAAGGATCACAAAACAATCGAGCTGCCTAAGAGGTAGTTCAATTAATAGTAAATTACTACAACGGTACAGGGGGTGATCGGCGTGATCAAAGTTGGCATAATGGGCGGCACTTTCGATCCCATCCATATTGGTCATCTCATCGCAGCCGAGTCGGCGATGGCAGAGTGCAGGCTGGATGAAGTATGGTTTATTCCTACTTCTTCTCCGCCGCTCAAATCGGGCGCGCCAGGCGCATCCGAGAATGACCGCTACGAGATGGTAGCCGCGGCCATCGCTAACCAGGATCGGTTCCGCGTGCTGGATATCGAGCTGCGCCGGGGTGGCACCAGCTATTCCATCGACACGGTGCGATCGCTCAGGGAGCAACATCCCGATCACTCCTTTGCTTATATTATCGGATCCGACCGCATCAACGACTTGGCCAAGTGGCATAGAATCGAAGAGCTTGCCGAGCTCGTGACGTTTATCGGCCTCTCCCGGCCGGAGACGACGGCAACGCCGGAGCTGCTGCCGGAGGAGCTTCGCTGCCGCATAACTTTTGCGGAAATGCCGGCGATCGGCATATCGTCGACCGTGATTCGCGAACGGCTGGCGGCAGGGAAGTCGATCCGTTATCGAGTGCCGGACGCGGTATACGCAATGATTAGGAGGCATGGTTGGTATGGATCGACAAGAGATGATCGATAGAGTGCGCGCGGAGATGCCGGAGAAGCGGTGGCTGCATACGGAGGGCGTTATGGCGACAGCCATCGTGTTGGCGGAGCGGTACGGCGAGGATCCTCAGCGGGCCGAACTGGCGGCGATCCTGCATGATGTGGCCAAGTTCTGGCCCGTCGACCGTCAAGCGGCCGTCATACGCGATAACGCTCTGTCATCCGACGTACTGGACTATGACAAGGAATTGTGGCATGCTTTGGCAGGCGCATGGGTTGCGCGGCGGGAATACGGCGTAACGGATCCGGAGGTATTGGATGCGATCAACTATCATACGTCTGGCCGCCGAGGTATGACGAAGCTGGAGAAGGTGGTCTGGCTTGCCGATTACATCGAGCCGGGAAGAAATTTTCCCGGCGTGGACGATATCCGCGCGCTCGCCGAGCAAAGTCTTGATCGGGCCGTTCTTGCGGGGCTGGACGGCACGATCGGCGTATTGATCGCCAGAGGCAAGCGGATCTATCCGCTAACGGTGGAGGCGCGTAATGGATTAATCGAGGAATTGTCGGGCAAATCATTATAGAGGAAGAACCGGACTTTTTGAACACTCGCTAATAGAACGTATTGCAATCAAACAAAACGATGACGCGTTTGCTAGGCGAACGCCAAAGGAGGCTCGTGAATGACCGTACATTCCGATGAATTGATGAAAATCGCGGTAGATGCCGCAGAAGATAAAAAAGCCGTGGACGTCATTGCGCTTAATCTTAAGGAAGTGTCGCTGGTGGCGGACTATTTCGTTATCTGCAGCGGCAACTCCGATACGCAGGTGCAGGCGATCGCGACGGAGATTCGCAAGCAAGCCGAGAAAAACGGGGCAAGGGTACGCGGTCTCGAAGGCATGGATACGGCAAGATGGGTGCTGATCGATCTCGGCGATGTGATCGTCCACGTCTTCCACCGCGAAGAACGCGAATATTACAGCCTGGAGCGGCTGTGGTCGGACGCGAAGGTCGTGGAATTCGCATGACGCTGACCGCTGGCACGAGACAGACCCTGCGCGTCGCAAGAGAAGTATCGCCTTACGGCTTCTTTCTGAGCGACGGCGAGTCGGAGGTGCTGCTGCACTATACGGAGCTGATCGGCTCCAAGCCGCATATCGATGATTCCGTCGACGTGTTCATCTATTACGATTCCGAGGATCGCATCGCCGCGACAATGAAGCAATCGCTGCTTCATCTTGGAGAGCTGGCGCGGCTTCGGGTGGTGGACGTGCATCCCCGGCTGGGCTGCTTCCTGGAGATGGGTCTTAGCCGTCACCTGCTGCTGCCGCTCTCGGAGCTGCCGGAGAGCATCCCGTATCGTCCGCTTCCCGGCGATGAAGTATACGTCACGATGCGCCATGACAAGATCGGCAGGCTTGTCGCCAAGACGGCCTTCGAGGAAGAGTTGTCGCCGCTCGTTTTCTCTGCTCCCGCTACGTGGAAAAATAGCTGGGTGGAGGGCTGGGTGACGAAATCGCTTCAGATGGGCTCTTTTGTCATCGTGGACGGCGGAGTCGTCGGCTTCGGCGTGTACGGGCTTATTCCGAGCCCGGATCGAACGAGGGCGCTTCGTCTCGGCGAACGCGTACGAGCCCGCGTCACCTTTATTCGGGAGGATGGCAGAGTCAATTTGTCGATGACGGAGCGCAAGGAAGTTGGCCGCGTCGAGGATGCTGACCGTATTTTAGCGTTCCTTAAGGAACGCCCTGGCGGGGCTATGCCTTACTCCGACGAGACCGAGGCGGAGCTCATCAAGAAACGTTTCGGGATTAGCAAGTCCGCCTTCAAGCGGGCGCTTGGCAAGCTGATGCGGGAAGGTATCGTGACGCAAAAGGGGAGCTGGACTCATCTGGCTACCGAGCAGGAGGAGTCCGGTGCAGCCGGCGGTGCAACTCGCGAAGAAGGGACTGAAGGCAAGTGATCATGGGGCAATCCTACGGACAATTCGCGCTCGTTTATGATCAACTGATGGAGGATATGCCCTACGTAGATTGGCTCGGGTTCGCCCGCGAGAGCTGGTCGCGTTACGGCATGCCCTCCTCTGTTGTGGATCTGGGCTGCGGAACGGGGAGCTTGTCCATCCCGCTTGCGCGTTCGGGCTTCCATGTCTACGGCATCGATCTGTCTTCGGACATGTTATCCGTCGCCAGGAGCAAGTGGGACGAAACGCCCGAGCAGGCTGTACGGCCTCGTGCGGGCACGATTCGTTGGCTGCAGCAGGATATGCGGGACTGGGGGATCGGAGAGCCCGTAGACTCCGTCTTGTCGTTCTGCGATTGTCTTAATTACTTGACGGAAGAAGCCGATATCGAAGCTGCATTTCGAGCGACTTACCGGGCGCTTAAGGACGGAGGATCCTTTCTGTTCGACATGCACCCTCCGTCCCAACTAATCCGATACGCAGCGGAGCAGCCGTTTGTCCTTGACGAGCGGGATATCGCCTACATATGGACATGCGACTTCGAAGAGCAGCGCTGCCAGATCGAGCATAACTTGACGATCTTCGCGCGAGAGAAGGACGCCCGGTTCTACCGCTTCGAGGAAACCCACCATCAGCGAGCTTATGACCCCCAGTGGGTCGTTGCGGCTCTGCGCCGCGCGGGGTTCCGTACGGTGGATGAATACGCGGATTTTGAGTTTAAGCCGCGCAACGCCGGCTCGGAGCGTCTATTTTTTGCCGCGATCAAGTAATCGCAAAGTTTCGCTCAGAATCAACAACGAGCCTCTATCAGCGCTTTTTTAGGCGCGGGCAGGGGCTTTGTTGCTGTTCGCGAACATCCACTTGCGACGATAGTTCGAACGTCCTGTTTTTGGGATGCTATTCATATCTATTGTCGAAATGTCGATATTGGCAAGCATGTGCCAAATTGCAGAGCGAGGTTCCTGCTTGGTCGATTATTCCCTTAATGCATCCATAAGTCGGCTGTTCATCGGCGACCCCGATGCCGGCTTGCGGGATGCGGAACGGCGTAATTTCCGCAGCTCCTCTTCCAGCCTGGATGCCTTGGATTCCAGCTCTTTTATATAGGCAAACACGTCCGTTGCGTCCATGCCGGACGCTCTCTGCATGTCCTTAAGCGCCGACAACACCTCTTCGGATGTCAGTTTTCTCATAATTTCAACCCCCATTATACCTATAAAATGTCACTATCCCATCATAGTCTTATCTGTTAAAATAGTCGAGCATGTCAAAAAAAATAGATTAATAAGATCTCCATAATTTTCATTGACTATACCTATATCTTGATGTAAAATCAGAAACATCAACTACATATTGATGGTTTAAGGGCTTATGAGATCTACCAATGGTATATCGCAACGAGGCGCAGCTGCCCGCTGTAAAGGGGTAGAAGCGCTTTTTCATTGCTAAAAATCAGTAGGGGAGCTGGCATGCGATGTTAGTCGTCTATGACTCGAAGACAGGAAACGTGAAGCGGTTCATCAACAAGCTGAATATGCGATCGGTGCAGATCGACGAAGATACGGAGATCAACGAACCGTTCGTGCTCGTCACCTATACGACGGGATTCGGTCAGGTGCCGGAGAAGGTAAACACGTTCCTGCGGAACAATCATGGACTGCTTCGCGGCGTATCGGCAAGCGGCAATCGGAATTGGGGGAGCGGCTTCGCCAAGAGCGCGGATACGATCTCCACGCTGTACGATGTGCCGGTCATACTGAAGTTTGAGTTGTCGGGAACGAATCGGGATATGCAATATTTTGTCGAAAGGGTGCGTGCCATTGAAGCTATTTGACGAACTAAGCACAGATACGAAAGCGATGGGAGCGACGGCGACCCTAGCCGAAGCCAAGGCCGAAGTGAAAAGCGATACGAAGCAAACAGACATGAAACATATCGAATTGAACAATCAGTTGATGCAACGCGGAGCTGACGGGTTCTACCAGTTAGAGAAAGACAAGGAAGCGGTCGAAGCATTTATGGCCGAAGTGGAGCAGAAGAGCATGAAGTTCGGCTCGCTGCGCGAGAAACTGGACTACCTCATAACGAACGACTATTACGATGATGTATTCGTTAAATATACATTCGAGCAAGTGGAGGCCGTCTTCAACTTAACGGCAAATAGCGGTTTCCAATTCCAGTCGTACATGGCAGCTTCTAAGTTCTACAAGGACTATGCGATGAAGACAAACAACAAGGCTCATTACCTGGAGCAATATCCGGACCGCGTCGCGATTGTAGCCTTGCATTTGGGCGAAGGAGATGCCGACCGCGCGCTTCGCATCGCGGAAGCGATGATCGAGCAGCGCCTGCAGCCGGCAACGCCGACGTTCCTGAACGCGGGCAAGAGCCGCCGCGGCGAGATGGTATCCTGCTTCCTGCTGGAGATGGACGATTCTCTCAACTCTATCAACTACGTGCTGGGCACTTGCATGCAGTTGTCCAAGATTGGCGGGGGCGTGGCGGTAAATCTCTCCAAGCTTCGCGGACGCGGCGAGCCGATCAAAGGCGTGGAAGGCGCGGCCAAAGGCATCATGCCGGTGCTCAAGCTGATGGAGGACGCATTCTCCTACGCGGACCAGATGGGCCAGCGCAAAGGCTCCGGCGCGGGTTATTATAATATTTTCGGCTGGGACATTATTGAGTTCCTGGACTGCAAAAAAATTAATGCAGACGAAAAATCGCGTATCAAGACGCTGTCGATCGGACTCATTATCCCGAACAAATTTTACGAGCTGGCTGCCCAGAACAAGCCGCTGGTCGTATTCGGACCCCACTCCGTGCATAAGGCTTACGGCCAGCATCTGGATGACATGGACATGGACGAGATGTACGATGAGCTTCTCGCCAACGACAAAGTAACGAAAAAAACCGTGATGAACGCCCGCGACATGCTGACAAAGATTGCTTCCATTCAGCTGGAATCCGGTTACCCGTACATCATGAACAAGTCCAACGCCAACCGCGTACATGCGCTTAAAGATATCGGCAGCGTGAAGATGTCCAACCTGTGTACGGAAATCTTCCAGCTGCAAGAGACATCGGAAATCAACGATTACGGCGTGGAGGACTTCATCCGCCGCGACATCAGCTGCAACCTGGCTTCCCTGAACATCGTGAACGTCATGGAACGCGGCAAAATCAAAGATTCCGTTCATGTCGGCATTGAAGCTCTTACGACGGTCAGCGACCTGTCGAAGATCGACAACGCGCCGGGCGTGCGCAAGGCAAACGACGAGCTGCATTCCGTCGGTCTCGGCGCGATGAACCTGAACGGCTACCTGGCGAAGAACAAAATCGCTTACGAAAGCGACGAAGCGAAGGAATTCGCGAACGCGTTCTTTATGATGATGAATTTCTACTCCCTGGAGAAAAGCATGGAGATCGCGAAGGAACGCGGCGTCACGTTTAAGGACTTCGACCGTTCCGAGTACGCGAAAGGCACTTACTTCACTCGTTACATGGAGACGGACTATCGTCCGCAATCCGACCAGGTGAAGGAATTGTTCCAGGACATGGAGATTCCATCTCCGCAAGATTGGGCGGAGCTCAAGGAGAAGGTGCAGCGTCACGGCTTGTACCATGCATACCGTCTGGCGATTGCGCCAACGCAAAGCATCTCCTATATCCAAAATGCGACATCGAGCGTTATGCCGATCGTCGAGCATATCGAGACTCGAACCTATGCGAACTCGACAACGTATTATCCGATGCCGTACCTGTCGCAGGATAACTTCTTCTATTACAAGTCGGCGTATAACATCAACCAATTCAAGCTGATCGACCTGATCGCGGAGATCGGCCAACATATCGACCAAGGCATCTCCACCGTTCTGCACGTTAACAGCAACGTGACGACCCGCGAACTGGCGCGTTTCTACGTCTACGCCGCTCAGAAGGGCCTGAAGTCGCTGTACTATACAAGAACGAAGCGCCTGTCTGTCGAAGAATGCACAAGCTGCGCCGTTTAAGAGGTCGTCAAAAAGTTGTGCTGAGAACCGAACTTTTTGAACAGGAACTTTAAAGCGCAGCTTCACCCTGCGGGTGGATGGAACCCGCGACTATGTAGCGAAGAAGGAGCATGCCTACTTATGAAAGCCGTTAACTGGAACCGCCCGGACGATGATTTTACACTGACCTTCTGGCAGCAGAACGTCATGCAATTCTGGACGGACGAAGAAATTCCGTTATCTGACGATAAGATGGATTGGATGGCGATGACCGACGAAGAGCGTACGCTCTACAAGAACGTGCTGGGCGGCCTGACGCTGCTCGATACGATTCAAGGCGGCGTCGGCATGCCTAAGATACTTGAACATGTGGACGGTCTGCAGCGCAAGGCGGTATTGTCCTTCATGTCGATGATGGAACAAATCCATGCCAAGTCGTACAGCAGCATCTTCACGACGCTGGCTTCCGGCGAAGAGATCGATGCGATCTTCCGTTGGGTGGAGGAGAACCCTCAGTTGCAAAAGAAAGCGAATATGATCGCTACCTGGTATTCCAACATAACGACCCCGCAAGAGCTGTACAAGGCAATGGCTGCTTCCGTATTCCTGGAGAGCTACTTGTTCTATAGCGGCTTCTTCTACCCGCTTTATCTGGCGGGACAAGGCAAGATGACGAGCAGCGGCGAGATTATCGACCTGATCCTTCGGGACGAAAGCATCCACGGCTTGTACGTCGGCGTACTGGCTCAGGAGCTGTTCGCGACGTTCACGCCAGAGGAGCAGGCTACGCTGCAAGCGCAAGTTCTTGCGCTGCTGCACGAGCTGTACGAGAACGAGGTCATCTATACGGACGACCTGTACGGTCCGATTGGCTTGGAGGACGAAGTAAAAACCTACGTTCGTTACAACGCGAACAAAGCGCTTATGAATCTTGGCATGGAGCCGTATTTCCCGGAAGAGCCGGTCAATCCGATCGTCTTTAACGGCATCAGCACACATACGAAGCAGCATGACTTCTTCTCGAAGAAGGGCAATGGCTATGTGCGGACGATTCACGTCGAACCGCTGAATGACGACGATTTTGTATTCAATTTCTAACTACATTCATATACTCATTCATGTCATCGCTCTCGAATAAGCCTTTCGGCTATGCGAGGGCGATTGTTGCTAAAAAGGCTTGCGAGCCCCCTCAAAAAGTTCGAGTGAACTACCTTGTAAAGTTCGAGTGAACTACCTTGTAAAGTTCGAGTTCAAAAAGTTCGGTTCTCAGTACCGAGAAGATTGAAGGCTGCTAGAAACTGAGGAGCGGAGCGTAGCAGAGCTACGTGAGCACCGGAAGGTTCGGCTGCGTTCAATATTCGATGTCGAGTAAGCATCAAGGAATACTTCGTAATGGGGAGCGGACTTTTTGAACTACCTCTAGAAAGGAGCTTGGAGAATGAAGTCTATTGCCGTTCTACAATTGGCACAGCGGTTCAAGCTGGAGGTGCTTGCAGGCGCCGAACGATTGGACCGCAGGATCGCGAAGTCCCGCGCTTATCGGCCGGGCCTTGAGTTCACCGGGTATTTCGACTTTTTCCCGCAGGCGCATGTTCAGGTGCTGGGGAGGAAGGAGATTACGTACCTGCACAGCCGGACGGAGGAGGAACGAAACCACCATATCGGCAATATCGTCAAATATCATCCGCCCTGTTTCGTCGTGACGGCAGGCCAGGAAGGACTCAAGTATTTGACCAAATATTGCGAGCAAGAAGGCATTCCGCTTTTGCGGACGAAGGATGCGACCGCGTCCTTCCTGGGCATGCTCGAAGCGTATCTCGTCAAGGAGCTGGCGCAGGAAATCGCGGTGCACGGCGTCTGCCTGAACGTATCGGGCATCGGCATTTTGCTGCGGGGCAAGTCGGGCGTGGGCAAGAGCGAAACGGCCCATACACTGATCCGGCGCGGCCATCGCCTTGTCGCCGACGACATCGTCGTGCTCAAGAAGCTGAGCCCGCAGACGCTGCTGGGCAGCCATAACGAGAAATCCAAGGAATTTCTCGCGCTTCGCAGCGTCGGGCTCGTCAATGTCGTCCGGCTGTACGGACGCAAGGCGTTCCAGGACGAGACTCGGATCGCGCTGGACATCGAGCTTACCAAGTGGCGCGACAACGAGCTCAACAACGATCTGGAGCTGGAGCCCAAATTCGTGGATTACATGGGCGTCAGCGTGCCGCACTTCGAGATTCAGCTTCAGCCCGGCCGGGATGTGGCAGGACTCATCGAAGCCGCGGCGAACAATTGGTATTTGAAGCAACAGGGCTACAGCGCGATGGAGGACTTCATGCAGCGGCTGCAGCAGCAGGACGATTAAGGCGTCTAAATAGGATAGTCCGACTATCTATCGGTCTTGAGACATGTTACACTAAGGGAGTCAGCCCATTTTCCATCTGTTACAAGTTCACCCGAGTCAAAGGCGTTTCATCCGCCTGGCTGGTCAAGTTTTGTTCGACAAAACGTGAAGGAGGAAACAACGTGGAAAATTGCTCAATCGTCATAAAGCCTGCCCTCAATGTGGTGGGCATCAGTTACAGCGGCCCGTATTCGTCCTTCCCGGATGATGCCATCAGGCTGCAGACGGAGATTCTGTCGCGCAAGCACGAATTAAACGAAGCCATCAAGGGGACTGTCATTTATTGCCCTTATTATGGTAACGAAGCATTCGCGACGTATTGGGCTTGTTATGAGGTGCAGCATCTGGAGGAAGTGCCTCCCGGCATGGTGCAATGGACGATTCCGCCCAGGCGGTATGCCATGGTAGCCAGCTCCAATAAGCGGGTCGGAGAAGGTTACGAGCAGCTGAATACTTGGATGGCCGAGCAGAAGCTGGAGAAAGAAGAACGCGCCGTTTCGCTGGAGCTGTTCTATATCGACGAGCAGCATTGGGAAGAGGAGCCGGTCGAGCTGCTAATTCCGCTGCGGGATGAAGATCATTAAATGATTATAAAGAGCTTGCAGAAGCAGGTTCTTTTTTTTCTGCGATTATAGTTGGTTGGAGAAGGAGTTGCGACAAAGTGAGCAGGCCGATCTATGTAGTAGACGCATTTACCCGGACTCGATACGGGGGCAATCCAGCCGCGGTTTGTATGGTAGAAGACATCATAACGGAATCCGAGATGGCCGCGATTGCAGCGGAGATGAATTTGTCCGAAACGGCGTTCGTGCAGCAGCAGGATGGCGGAGTATACAGTCTGAGATGGTTTACGCCGCAGGCGGAAGTGGAGCTGTGCGGCCATGCGACCCTTGCCGCCGCGCATGTGCTGTGGGAGAGCGGACGGTTGGAGCCGGCAAGGGAGGCGGCGTTCGACACGCTTAGCGGGAGATTAACCGCCATACGCAATGGAGAAGATGGCACCATTGCCATGGACTTCCCCGCCGAGCCGCCGCTGCCGGTGCAAGCGCCGCAGGAGCTGCTGGAAGGTCTCGGACTTATTCCCCGTTATGTCGGGCGCAACCGAATGGATTATATTGTGGAGATCGACGGAGAGGGGACCGTACGGACGCTGAGACCGGACTTTGGCATGCTGAAGCGGCTGGATGCTCGAGGGGTCGTGGTAACCAGTCGCGCAGACTCCTCGGCAGAAGCAGAAGGTGTGCGTTACGACTTCGTATCGCGGGCTTTCTACCCAATACTCGGCGTCGACGAGGATCCTGTGACGGGCTCCGCCCATTGCGGTCTTGCGCCGTATTGGGCCAAGCGGCTGCGCCGGACGGAGCTTGTCGGCTATCAAGCTTCGGCGCGCGGAGGACTGGTTGGCATGTCGATGAGGGAGGAGCGCGTGCTGCTCTCCGGACATGCCGTCACCGTGCTGAGAGGTGCGATTGAGAGTTAAAGATATCAGTAGCAAAAATGAGAAACCTCCGATTCCGCGAACAGAGCGGTGAACCGGAGGTTTTTTTAGGGTCGTCGCATACAATAATTGGCCCGCAAAGGCGCTTGCGTTTAACGTTACGGGACTTAGCGCCATACGTGCGTTATCCCAAGTTCTTCGCAGAGGCGGGAAGCGACTTGAAGCTGGAGACGCGGTTTTTTCCGTTCATCTTGGAATAATACATCGCCTCGTCCGCCTGCTTGACCATCTCCTGCACGGAACCGCTCTCCTTGGATGTGCTGAAGCCGACGCTGACGGTAACGATCGTCTCGCTCTCGATGCGCTTGCGAATGCTCTCCGCAACGACATCCGGCTTTACGCGTTCCGTGCTGATGCAAGCCAGCAGCTCTTCGCCGCCGTATCGCCCGGCGGAGCCGATGCTGCTGGCTTCCTCCTTAATAATCTCGGCTACCCGCTTAAGCACGATGTCCGCCTTGAGATGGCCCTGCGTATCGTTAAGGCGCTTGAAGTTGTCGATATCGCAGAAGATGATCGCCATGGACTTGCTGCTCTTGAGCAATGCATCCGCCTTGCTGCTGAAATGGCGGCGATTGTACAAGCCCGTAAGTCCGTCGACAATGGACGACTGGTAGGTTGACATCAGCCGTTCGATGACCCACTCGAACAGCAGCATGAACATTAAGCTGAAGTACACAATGGGGAGCAGGAGGCCCAGCAGAGGCAGCCAAGGCTGCCCGCCGTGGAAGACGTAGGCGTCGGCCATGCGTGCCAGCTCGCCGATGAAGTAGACGATCAGCCCCGTATAATATTTTGGACTGAGGTCCGCCACTCGCGTCGCCAGCAATATAATAAGAGTAACGACGATCATGTAGACGTCCAGCAGCGGGAACGATACGATCAGCTCCTCTCCGGATGCGCCCGAGCCGGAAGGAGCGACCGCGTATTGGGCTGCGGCGAGCGCGACGGTCGCGCCCGCCATGATCAGGAAGGGCAAGCTTCGCAGTTGGGCGGTGCGATAAGTATATAATTTCATGAATACAAAGTTTATAATGATAAAAGAAACGATCCCCAGCAAGCTGGATGCCAAATAAATCCAAGGCGACAGCGACTGCCTGGAGAAAGCGAGACCAATCAGGACGGCCTGCTTCGCCATCATTAACGAAATTGCGGCAATCAGCCATCTGTAGGTTACTTTGTTGCGATAGCTTGCATATAGTTTGATTGACATAAACAGCATCAGAATGAGGACGACGATGACGGACGTGGAAGAGAAGAGTACGCCGTTCGGTCCCGTGAGCCATTGCATCATTGTCATAGGTTAAACCACCGTTATGTAGGAATGTCTGGAGGAAGCCAGCGACTTTAGACTTTGTGAACAATAACTTTACAGAAACATATGTTCTAATATATCATATTCCAGTAGTTTCGTAACCATGAATCTGGCACTATTTTCGAAGCGGAGTTACGCTTTAGACTTTTTATCGGGAGTTGGCTCATGAATATTTTGCAGGCATTGTTTTTTCCGCCGGAGCAGCCGGGTGGCGTATCGTCGATGGTGCCTTATATACAGGAACGGTTCATCAAGATGGGATGGGGAATGGAGCTGTTCTCGCTCCCCAAGCGCGTTAGAAACAAAGGACAGGAGGAAGTGAGCTTCGAAACCTTTGAGCATCGCGACTTCGAAGATAATCCTCTGGTCGCCAAATATATGCAGACATACAAGGATTACGTGTGGTGGACCAAGCTGAGATTGCAAAAGTCTTACGATATTATTCATGCCCATCATCCGATCGCGGCGCTTGTCATGAAGCAGCTCTATCCCGACACGCCGCTTATTATGACGATCCACTCCAGCTATGAGCGCGAGCTGATGCTAAACGGCAGGATCCGGGAAGGCGGGACGGAGCACCGCTTCCTGACATCGATTTATCGGGAGCTGGAGGCGAAGGCGGATCTACTGACAACCGTGTCGGTGTCATTTCGCTCGTATATCGCGCCTTACGTCGATCGGCCGGAGGCCATCAAGGTCATTCCCAACGGCTACGACGAGAAGCGGTTCAAGCCGATCGCGCATGATAATGCCGTTACGCAGTTGATTACCGTCTGCCGGCTCGTACCGGCCAAGGGACTGGACATTCTGCTCCGGGCTTGCGCCGAATTGAAGGCGCGCGGCTGTCCGTTCGTGCTGCACATCATCGGAGACGGCCCTATGCGCAAGGAGCTGGAGGCGCTCGCGCAGGAGCTTGATTTGTACGACGACATTATCTTCTACGGCTATATGCTGCATCCCGAGGAATTTATGCCGTTCTTCGACGTGTTTGTCCTGCCTTCGCGCGCGGAGGCGTTCGGCTCCGTATTCGCTGAGGCGGCGCTGTGCTGGCTGGCGCTGGTGGGCACGAATGTGGGCGGCATCGGAGAGCAGATCGAGGATGGCGTTAACGGACTGCTCGTAGAGCCGGAAAATCATCTGGCACTGGCCGAGGCGCTGGAGAAAGTCGTATCGGATCCCATCTACCGTCATAACCTGGCGAGAGCGGGTTGGAACAAGGCGAAGAAGGAGTATTCGCTGCAAAGGGTCATCACGCAGTTCAAAAAGGTCTATCTCGGACTGAAGCCGGAGGGATCGGCAATGTAAGAAGGCTGCCTTCCATAAAGGAAGGCTCGTCTAACTCGGGAAGAAGGGAGCTGAGGCGAAAGTGGGTGTGCCTTTCCGATTTATTCATGCAGCGGATTTGCATCTCGACAGTCCGTTTCGCGGACTCGTCAAGGCTCCGGACGCCGTTCGGACGGCGCTCTCTGCCGCCACGTTCGCGGCGCTGAGACGATTAACGGATGCGGCGATCGAGCATGAAGTCGACTTCGTTGTCGTGGCCGGAGATCTGTTCGACGAGGCGGACCGCTCCCTGAGAGCCCAGTTCGCGCTGATGAAGGAGTGGGAGCGTCTCGCCGGGCATGGCATTGCCGTATATGCCATTCATGGCAATCACGATCATCTGGGCGGCCGGCGAGCTAATCTAAAATTGCCGGATGGCGTACATATTTTCGGAGCCAATCGGGTACAATCCGCGCCTGCTTATACGAGAAGCGGCGAGCTGGCGGCCAACGTCTACGGCGTATCCTACGGCGAGCGGGCGGTGACCGAAAACCTGGCCTTGCGTTATGCTGCGGATGCCGATGCCCCCTATCATATCGCATTGCTGCATGGCAATGTGGGAGGAGACCCTTCTCACGACAGTTATGCGCCATGTTCCTTGGAGCAATTGACCGGCGGCGGCTTTCACTATTGGGCGCTTGGCCATATCCATAAGCGCGAAGTGCTGCATCAGTATCCCCATGTCGTCTACTCCGGCAATTCGCAAGGCCGCAATCCGCGAGAAATCGGGGCCAAAGGCTGCTATCTTGTCGATGTGTCCGCCGCTGGTGCGACCGATCTGACCTTCCTACCGCTGGATGCCGTCAGATGGCAGGAGATGATCGTGCCCATCGAAGGCGCGGCGACCGAGCAGGAGCTGCTGAGCAGACTTCAGACGGCGGCAGGCAGTGCCTCTGAAGAGGGCGAAGGGCGGCCCCTTATGTTAAGGCTAAAGCTTGCGGGAAGCGGACCTCTGCATGCGCGTCTTAAGGATGGGACGTTGACAGCGGCTCTGCTGGAGCAGCTTCAGGAGGAGCTCTGGCGAGAGGGATCTGCATGGGTGTACGTCCACAGCCTGGAAGCTTCGACCTTCGGACAGATGGACTGGGCCGCGCTTGCCATGGATGATGGCTTTACAGGCGAGCTGTATCGGCTTGGAGAGAGGCTGCGCGAGAATTCCGAGGCTTGGAGAATGTTCGCAAGGGCTGCGATCGCGGACATCGACAGCCATGCCAAGTTGGGCAAGCTGGGCCGGCGGAGCTGGGACGAGCTGCCAATGGATTGGCTGGAGGAGGCGCGCCTGCTTGCCATCGAAGCCATCGCGGAGGAAGGGGAAAAAGAATGAAGCTGATCGAAGCGCGTATTGACGGATACGGCGAGTTGAATGATCGGAGCATCGGACTGGATGCTCCGGTCATTGTCGTCTACGGGCCTAACGAAGCAGGCAAAAGCACGTTGTTCGGCTTCCTGCGAACGATGTTGTATGGTTTCCCGAGACGATCTTCCCCCGGAGAACGGCATGAGCCTGCTGGAGGCGGCAGACATGGAGGGAGGCTTGTTTTCGCCGATGCGCAAGGATTCGGGTTTCTTCTGGAGCGTTACGCGGCAATTGCAGGCGGAAAGCCCAAGGTAAAGCAGTGGCAGCGCGACAACGGCGAAAAATGGCTTAATGACACGAAATTCGGAACGGAGCGGGTACTGGAGCAGGCCGCATGGGAGGGGCAGTTTCTCGGCGGCGTGCAGGAGCGGCTTTATCGGCAGCTCTTCGCGATCACGTTGTCGGAGCTGATGGAAGTCGGTACATTGTCCGGCGGCGAGCTAGGCCGCTATCTCTATCAGGCAGGCTGGGAAGAGGGGCGCGCCGTTGCGGCAGCCGAGAAGCGTATACAAGCCGAGATGGACGAGCTGTTCAAGCCTAAGGGGACGAACCAGAGATTGATCGGCTATGCGCGAACGATCGAATCTCTCGATGCGGAGCTCCGGGGTCTGGAGGACGGCATCGATCGGTTCAATGAACTTACGCGAGAAGGAGAAACGACAGAGCGGGAGCTTGCGGCGCTGGAGGGAGCGGTACCGGCTGCCGAAGAGCGTGTTCGGCTTCTGCGCAAGGCCGTGAAAGCCAGGCCGATCTGGCTGCGCGGCATTCAACTGCGCGCCGAGATGGAGCGGCTCTCCGGTGCCGGACATCTGGCTGCGGATGCTTCTTCAGTATGGGATGATTTGCAGGGTAGACGAGGGTTGCTGAAGGAGGAGGCCGTTCGACTTCGCAAGGAGCTGGAGCAGGCAAAGGGCAGAATGCGGTCGCTTACGTATGACGAGACGCTGCTCGCACGGTGCGACGAGCTCGAAGCGATGCTGCAAGGGTCGGAGCGAATCCGCGGCCTGTCTATGCAGGTTTCCGAATGGCGGGTCGAGCTGGAGTCGCTGGACGAAGCTATCGCCAAGCTGGTTACAGCTATATCGCCCGAATGGACGGAACGTCAGCTTCGTGAATTAATGGTAACGGTAGCAGATAAGGACGATGTCCGGGAAGTGCGCGAGCGGATGCTGGTCATGCAGCGCAAGGAAGAGAAGCTGGGAGCCGAATGCGAAGGTCTGCAGGCCAGGCATCTCGAAGCGCAAGCGCTGCTTGAGGAGACTGCAACCGCGCTTCGGCTGGAGCGGCTGCCCGAGAGCGCAGCAGGAGGCGATGGCATATACTCGCTGCTGGAGCTGACTCCGACCGGCCTGGCTCAAGCCTGGTCATCGGTTGATGAAGCGCTTCGCGCTTGGGAGCTGGAGCAGGCTCGTCAGCAATCCGCAAGCCCGTCCGCCGACGCCGTGACGAAGGAGGAGTTCATCGCGTCCGGCGGGGCCAGGACAAGCTGGCTGCCGTGGGGCATAAGCGGGCTTGGCGCTGCCGCCTTGCTCGCAGCAGGATCGCTGGCCGGCCTGCTGGGCGATCTATCCGACGGTGCTTTAGCCGCAGCGCTTCTGATTGGCGGAGCATCCGCCGCACTTTTGGTCGCAGGCCGACTGTCCGCGGACAGAGGTGCAGACAGGGCAAATACGAGAGGGGAATCCGATCGAGGCAGCCGTTTGGCTGGACGCTCCGGCAAAAGCGGCAACAACAGGGGCTGGAGCGCTGCAACAGGCGGCAACTCTGACTCTGCGGAGACGGCCAGTGCAGCGGAGGAGCGGTTAGAGAGGGCCCTTGGGCTGCTCGTGAAGGATCCGTCAGCGGTTTTGAGCGCGTTAATTGACCGATCCGCGGGAAGAACGCAGCCAGAAGCGAAATCAGCACTGCAAGCTATTGTCGGGGCTACCGGCGATCATCTGGCCCGCAAGGAGAGACTAGTCTCCCGTATGGACGAGCATGAGGCGAGACTGAGCCGGATTCGCGCCATGCTGGACGAGCGCGAAGCTGCTATGGCTATAGCGGTGGCCGAGACAAGTCAAGCAGCGGCGGAATGGCGCAGCTGGCTGACCGCGCGAGCCTTGCCCGAGAGCCTGTCGCCGACAGCCGCGCTGGAGACGTTTGAACTTGCTGAAGGCGCAATGGATCGTCTGCGCCAGTACGACCGGCTGTCCGCAAAAATAGCGGCAGCCGACCGCGAGCGGTCGGATTACGTCCGGCATGCGGTTGCCCTCTGCGAAGGATACGCCGAATGGCAGCGCCAAGCTGCGCAGGATCCCGTGCTCGCGTTGACGTTGCTGCAAGGAGAGTATCGCAGACAAGCTGCCTCCCGTTCGGAGGAGTTGTCGCTTGCCTCTCAAGCTGCCGAGATGACCGAACAATTGTCGCATGCGGAATCCGCTCTTTCGATTATGAGCACGGAGATTGGCGGGCTGCTCGAAGCAGCAGGCGCAGCAACCGAAGAGCAATACGAGACGGCCTTGCATAATCGGGTGCGGCTTGGAGAATGGGAGGGGGAATACAGTCTGGTGCAAATCGAGCTGACCGCCGGACAATCCCCCGAGCGCTTGGCGCAGCTGGAAGAATTATGGACGACATGCGACGAGCTGCTGCTTGATCAGTCCCTTCGCGAGGCCGAACTCGAAGCTGCCCGACTATCGGAGCTGCAGCAGTCTTGGCTGGAGCGCAGAGGACGCGTCAAGCAGGCGATGGAGCACTTGACCAGCGCGGAGAAGCGCGGCGAGCTGCTGTCGAAGCGCTCCATGGCCGTCTCTGCTTTGGAGGCGGATTCCAGCCGATACGCCGTATTGTCCGTTAGCCGAGCGCTCATCCGAGCGACGCGCAAGAAATTCGAGGAGGAACGGCAGCCTTCCGTGCTCCGCCATGCTTCGGCCTATATGCGGCTTTTGTCGGAGGGGAGGTATGTGCGCGTTCATGCCGGCGGTCCCGAGGCGGGCATAGGCATAGAGCGGTCGGACGGCATCGCCAAGGACAGCGGTCTGCTTAGCAGGGGAACGGCGGAGCAGCTGTATTTGTCGATGAGGCTTGCGCTTGCCCGGGAAGCGACGGGGCCCGTCAAGCTGCCCATGCTGCTCGACGATCTGTTCGTCAACTTCGATCGCGCCAGATTGCATGCCGCTTCCGCGCTGATGAACGAAATCGCTTCGGAACGTCAGATCATCTTGTTTACCTGCCACGAGCATGTGCGGGATGCAATGCTTGCCGGCTGCAGAGCCGCCGTGACCGTCGATATGACTCCACAGCAAGCGACGACATTCCATTCCGTCAGGAATTCCGGAACGTTACTCGACGGCGGATCATAAGAATGAGCCAGCCGAGACTAATAAGGCCGAAGAGCGGATACAGCGTGGAGAGCAGCGGCCCGAACCCGATCTGACTGGCCAAATAACAAACCAGCAGCACCGCGACCGTCAGCCATTCTCTTGACCAGCTCGTGCGCTCCTTAAGCTGCAAGGTCAGGCCGTAGATGTTGGCGATAAGCGTCGTAAAAATTTCCGCAAAAATCAGGAACATGTAGATAAACTGTACGTACTGTCCCAGCTGTCTGGCGATGCCGCCCATGGGAATGGCAAATTGCTGGATGCCCGGCATATGCAAGGAGAGAGCAATATGACCGGCGAGCAGCATAAAGCCGATGCCGATGCCGCCCAGCCACGACCCCATGACGATCGTTTTGCGATCGCGAATTTCCGCGCCTAGCGGCACAAGAACGGCTTGGGCAAGCGACAGATTGAAGGCGGTATACAGAAAAGGGGACGCCAGGGCGGCCCAAGGGGAGTAGTCGGTGGACAACGTCAGAAATTTGGCGGAGCCCGGCGTGTGGAAGGTGTGGATCATGACGAAAACGGTGAAAAGAAGCATGGTCGGAACGACGATGGCATTGACGGCAAGAATGGACTTCATTCCTTTGCGCAGCAGCAGAAAGCTGCCCGCCATCGTGATCAACAGTCCGGCCTGATACGCTATATTCCAATGCTCATAGAAGATGGTGCCTGCCCCGGCCAGCATGACCGCGGTCACGCCGAGCAAAATGACAAGCATAAAGAGGCTGATCAGCCGCCCGTATTTGTCGCCGAACAGCGCCTTGTTAAGGTCCTCGTAGGAATTGGCGCGAATTTCGCTGGCGATAATCATCATTTTGGTGCCGAGCCAGATAAACAGAATAGTTGCGAACGCGATTGTGATCGTACCCCAATAACCGAATCTTGTGAAAAACTGCAAAATTTCCTGTCCCGTCGCAAAACCCGCCCCAACGATCGTACCCATATAAGTTGACGCAATTTGCAGCACCTTGCTTGTCCTCTTCTGCACCGGCGACCCTCCGATCCAACAGCATTCTCTTAACAGGGTATGTCCAATGAAGAGGCTAAATGACTGCCTGACGGGATTTTCGTCCAAATTACGTCCCGGACAACAAAAAAAGCCGACCGCTTAACTTGCAGCGATCAGCTTCATGGATACAATTTCATTTCTGCCGGGGTCAATATCCAGCTTCAGTCTTGCTTTTTTTGCTTCGTATGTCAGGTGATATTCGGACTGCACTTCCGGCTGGCCGAGCTTTTTGATCGCTTGCTCGGGTTTGTCGCCGATCTTAAGTCCGTTCAAGCCGGTAGCAGCGTCCAGTCCGAACACCTCGACGAAATGGACGGCTCCTTTGCCGCTGAAACCGACCGAAACGCCTTCATATTCATGGACATGAATTTGACTGCTCTCTTCCTCCAGCAAGTAGCTGTCGAGCTCCTTGCCCAGCAGCGTTGTTACGGCAGAGACGCCGTCGCCAATTGCGATGCCATGCAGCGCGGGAACGCTTTTGTTCCATTTGGTCCCATCTTGCTGACCCGAGCCCGGATCAGCCGTTCCGCCGCCCTTTTTGGCAGAAGAGGTTTCGGCGGACGAACCGTCGTCCGTACCTGAGAGATTGCCGCTCGGAGCGTCGCTGCCGACCGTTCTCGGATCAGCGTCTTCCAGGTAGGACTTCTGAGGGCCATCCGATGTAACTTCCTCCGCTATCACAACGTTGTCGTCGTTGCCGTTCTGCTGGTCCGGCTTGGCGGATTGGCAGCCTGCAAGCAGCAGCATAAACGCCGTCGCGCAAATCATGAGCTCCTTGCGCCAAGGCTTGTCCATCGTATTCCTTCTCTTCATGTTTCCTACCACCGCCGTTCGTTAATGTCTCTCTATTGTAACGTATTACAGGACTGGAAGGTTGCTGTTTTCTACAAAAAAGGTTTGTAAATGATTCATGTATGACGCCGCCAATTCCAAGCCGGGCTTCTATTTGACAAGATGTTAGGTTGCGCGACGCGCCAATCCTATGGTACGTTATCGAAAAGGGAAAAAAAGCGGAGGTAATGGATGATGGAGAAGCTTAAGACACGCATATTGCAAGAATCGTCGGTAGTGTCGAGCGACGTGCTGCGGATGGACGCGATCATTAATCATATGGTAGACCCGGAGCTTACGATGGAGATGGGCCGCGAATTCGCGGCGCGGTTTGCAGAGCAGACGATTACGAAGGTCGTTACGGTGGAGTCATCCGGCATTCCGGCCGCTTTTACAACGGCGTACGTCCTTGGCGTGCCGCTCGTGTTCGCCAGGCGCAAGAAGACGCTCATCGCGGATCCGGACGCTTATTGCGAGCGGGTCCCGTCATTCACGAAGGGAATGGTTACCGATATTATGGTATCCAAGCAGTTTCTAACGAGCGACGATCGGGTATTATTTATCGACGATATTATCGCTAATGGCGATGCGGCCAGAGGTTTGATCAAAATAATCGAACGTTCCGGAGCGGCCTTGGTCGGCATGGGAGTCGTAGTCGAGAAATCCTTCCAGGCCGGCGGCCGCACGCTTCGCGAAAGCGGCATTCGCGTAGAATCGCTTGTGCGTATTGCTTCGCTGGAGGGCGGAGAGATTACTTTTGAGTAAGATGTTCCAGCATGTTCGCTCTTTCCCAGCAGAATGATATGGCTTATAATAAACGTAAGTGATCGAGGGGAGGCACACTATCATGGAAAATCTATCTGCCGAGTTTATGAACGTGAAGTTAAATGACGCCAAGATCCATTTCGAGAGAGCTCTAGATTGCAAGCATACCGAATTCGATGATCTATATCCTTATATGATTGAGCATCCGCAATTTTTCTGGTACAAACGTTACGTCGCATGGTCCGAGCTATTGACGATCGTCAAGCTGTGCGACGAGCTGTCCATCGAATGGAAGGACCAATTCACCGAGAAGCAAGCGGAGTATATCGGCAAAAGAGTCATGTCCTCCCGCGTGCTGGACGAATGGTACGAGACCAACGATTCCAAGGAGCATGTAGGCTAACAGCCAGGATAAACTCATAAATGCACCATGGATGGGGAAGGCCTCAATGATTCGCGCAAGCTGTCATTGGGGTCTTCGTCCGATTAAAGAGCGATAGATTGCCGTCAAGAGGGAACTATACATAGGAGGTGTAGAGCAGCGATGATCTCGGAGGAACAACTGGATGCGTTTCGGCATTCGGGAGAGACAGTCAGAATTGTACGGGACGATCTGGAGAGCAACGATGTGTCGGGTATTGTCGTCGCCTGGGATGACGTTTCCGTCATGATCCGCAAACCAAGCAGAAGAGTGGTCAAGCTGAGCAGAGGTTATCTCTACCAGCCTGCATCCGAGGAGCGAAGATCTCCGCTGGAATAATAGAAAATCACCACAAAATAGGAGGAGTGATTCCATGAATTGTCCAGTATGCGATGATGTGCGAATGAAGGAAGTGCAGAAGGAGGATGTGCTCATCGACGTCTGTCCGGCTTGCAAGGGCGTATGGCTGGATCGCGGCGAGCTGGAGAAGCTGCTGCAGGGCGTCCGCGAGGTGCGCGACGACTACGAGAGGATGGAGCAGGAAATCCAGAACACGGGTTTAGGTGGCGTACAGGCACCGCCAAATGTAGATCAGGGTCAAGCCGGCGCGTTCGGCAACAATCCTGGCGGACAAGCCGGTTATAGCGGCGCGCCTGCTCCAGGCGCAGGCGGGACAAGTCCGGGCTACGGGTCAGCTCCGGGTTACGATGGGACGGGGCGAGGCGGCTACCAGCCGCCGCCTTCGCAGGGCGGCAATCCCGGCTATCAGCAGCCTCCGGGCCAGTACGGCCAGCCTGGTTACGGCCAGCCGGGTTATGGCTCTGCTCCTGGACAGGGTTATGAATACGGACAAAAGAACAGCAAGTACGGCTACGATAAGTACGGTCGTCCGTACAAGAAGAAAAAAACGATGCTGGACGTTTTCGGCGATTTGTTCGACTAATTGAGCTGAAGCTGTATTGGGGTCGAATAAAGGATGAACCATCTGCCGGAATCAAAAAAACCTCTTAAATCTGTGTAATCGGATTTAAGAGGTTTTTTGGCGATTGTAGGCCAAGCAGGGCTGGCTGCAAACCACCGGACGTAGGCTCTATAGTAATTTCGCGTGCTGCAGCCTGAAAAAATCGGGTTCCAGAGAGCAGTTGGGTCACTTTGGTTGCAATAACCCGAGTAAGTCTGGTTATTGAGTCTGGCGGAGTAACTTTGGTTGCAATAACCCGAGAAAGTCTGGTTATTGAGTCTGGCGGAGTAACTTTGGTTGCAATAGCCCGAGAAAGTCGGGTTATTGAGCCAGGCGGAGCAGGTTTGGTTGCAATAACCCGAGAAAGTCGGGTTATTGAGTCTGGCGGAGTAACTTTGGTTGCAATAGCCCGAGAAAGTCGGGTTATTGAGCCAGGCGGAGCAGGCTTGGTTGCAATAACCCGAGAAAGTCGGGTTATTGAGTCTGGCGGAGTAACTTTGGTTGCAATAGCCCGAAAAAAACGGGTTCCAGGACCCGCTGGAGGGATTGTGATAACTTAAGCCTTCCATCAAAGTTCAAATTAAGATTTTGGACACAAAAAAAGTTCGAAAATTGCTCCAAGAGCCAATTCGCGAACTTGTTGATATAAAGGTTGGTGCGGTCGAGAGGACTCGAACCTCCACGGCTGTTACACCACTAGAACCTGAATCTAGCGCGTCTGCCAATTCCGCCACGACCGCATATGTTGAATGCGCCAACAGAAAATAATATATCACACGACCCGATAAAAGGTCAAGTTTTTATTTCATTATCTCCCCGAACTTTCCCCGACCTAAAAAAAACACAAGCTCCGCAAAGCCATTCCATTGTCCGATGAACGTCATCTCCGTAGGATTAAGGTATGCCGGTGAACCAATAAATCAGCTTGCAACTTTACTATCGAAACGGAGGGCTCAGCTTGCCGCATATTTCAATCCGCATGTACGAAGGGCGTACGGACGATCAAAAAGAAGAGATTGTCCAAGTGTTCACGAAGGAGCTGTCGCGTATCATCGAGAGAGAACCAGCATTTATAACGATCGAGTTTAACGAAATTTCGATCGACGACAATGCGCCTGCTAATCTGAGGAACAAGAGGTGAAGAAGGATGGCCAGTAAGCTGGAACCTAGGGGAGCGGGAGCAGCGCCATCCCCTAATATAAGATCGGGCGGAGGCCACGTGCTGCTTGGCTATATGTGGAAGTATAAGGCGTTGTATTTCATATCATTGCCGGGGTTGTTTTATTTTCTGTTATTCAAGTACGTACCGCTCATGGGCTCCGTTATAGCCTTCCAGGACTTCAATCTGTTTACCGGCATAACGGGCAGCAAGTGGGTGGGGCTCAAGCACTTCGAGCGGATGTTCTCGCATTACGACTTCCTCAACATTTTAAAGAATACGCTGTTGTTAGGCATCTACGACATTCTGTTCGCGTTCACCGCGCCGATCATCCTCGCGCTGCTGCTGAACGAGGTAAGGCTCATGCTTTACAAAAAAATCATCCAAACGATCATGTACGCGCCGCATTTCTTGTCTTGGGTAATTGTAAGCGGTATCTTCGTCGGCATTCTGTCGCCGGAATCCGGTGTTCTTAATGTAGTGCTCGGCTGGTTCGGCATCGATCCCATCTACTTCCTTGGAGACGACTCCTACATTCGGAGCGTACTCGTAGGCTCGGGATTATGGCGCGATGTCGGCTGGGGTACGATCATCTATCTGGCGGCGCTCGCGGGCATCAATCCCGATCTGTACGAAGCGGCGGAGATTGATGGCGCCGGACGCTGGAAGCAGACGCTCAGCATTACGATCCCGGCACTGCTGCCAGTCATAACGATTCTGTTCCTGCTCAAGATCGGCGACTTCCTGGATTACGGCTTCGAGCGCGTGTTCGTCTTCCAGAATCCGCTCAACATCCGCAATAGCGAAATATTGGACACGTATATTTACAAAGCCGGCCTCAAGCAGCTGCAATTCAGCTACGCAACGGCGATTGGCGTATTTAAATCCGTAGTCGGCCTGTTCCTGCTGCTCATCGCGAACACGCTCAGCAAGAAGGCGACCGGAGAATCACTGTATTAACGAAGGGGTGACCACGAGGTGAGACACGCAAGCGTAAGCAGGAAGATATTCCTGATCGCCAATTATCTGTTTCTGACGCTGCTCGGCTTGACGATGTTCCTGCCGTTTATGAACGTCATCGCGCAATCGCTCAGCAGCGGAGGAGCAATTGACCGCGGCGAGGTCATGTTCTGGCCTGTCGAATTTACGACGCATTATTACAAATATGTATTCGAGGATGTGTCCATCTGGCGCGCGTTCGCCATTTCCGTTTATATTACGGTAGTGGGTACGACCATTAACCTGGCGGCAACATCCACACTGGCATACCCGCTCTCGCGGCAGGAATACGTTGGACGCCGTCTGCTTCTCATTCTGATTCTGTTGACCATGATTTTTAGCGCGCCGCTTATTCCGCAGTTCATCTTGATGCGCGAGCTTCATTTGACGAATACGTTATGGGCGCTTATGTTGCCGACGGCAATCAGCGCGTTCAACCTGTTCGTGCTTCGTTCCTTCTTCGCGCAGCTGCCGACGGAAATTATCGATGCAGCGCGAATCGACGGCTGCGGCGAGACCAGGACGCTGTGGAGCATCGTGCTGCCGCTGTCCAAACCCGCTTTGGCGACGGTCGGCATCTTCTATTCGGTGACGAACTGGAACAAGTATATGGATGCGCTGTATTATATTAATGACCGGAGCTTGTACCCGCTTCAGGTTAAGCTGCGTGAGCTGCTCATTACGGACGATCTTGCCGATACCGGCAATCTGGCGTTCGAAGTGACGTCGCAATCCGTGCAAGGCGTGCAGATGGCCGTCATTCTGGTTGCTACGCTGCCCATTATTATGCTGTATCCGTTCCTGCAAAGGTTTTTTATCAGCGGCATGCTGATCGGTTCGATAAAGTCCTAAAAAAACGACAAGCCGATACAAAGACAGTCCATTGTGACGCCCGAAGCGAACCCAATATACTGGTAATGAGTTTGGAAGCGCTTTAGCGCAAAACCAACAACTTTAAGAAAAGAGGGGTAAACAATGACCAAATTCATGACTCGCGCCGGTATCCTGCTGACGACATTCGCCATGCTGGTCGCATGCTCCGGCAACAACGGAGGGAGCTCCAACACGGGCACAAGCACGGAAAAGCCGTCCTCCACGAACGCCGGCGTGGAAAAACCCAAGGAGCCCGTTAAATTTTCGATTTCCATGAGAACGCTAAACGTAGCCTATGTCGAAAAACATCCCAACATCAACGATGACAAGTACGTAAAAAAGCTGGAGGAGATGACGAATGCCGATTTGGACATCCGCCTCATCCCGCATAACGAATATCAAGACAAGATGGTCCAGATGTTCGCGACAAACGATATTCCGGACGTCGTGCAAGGCAGCGGCGGCATCAGCGGCCCGGAGCTGGCCGGCGCGGTAGAGAACGGCGTGTTCCTCCCGCTAAACGATCTGCTTAAAGAGCATGGCCAGGATCTGCTGAACTTTATTCCGCAAGAGGCATGGGACCGGATGACGGATTCCAAGTCAGGCAATATTTACGGCATTCCCGAAGTACTGTCGAACCCGTCCCGCCGCGCAACCTGGATCCGAACAGACCTGCTCAAAAAAGTCGGCAAAGAAATTCCGACCACGGTCGAAGAGACGCTCGATGTGCTTCGCGCCTTTAAGGCTGCCGGCGTCGAGCAGCCGTTTGCAGGACGTCAGAACTTCAAGTACGCTGATACATTTTTCGGCTCTTACGACGTGTTCGGTTATTTGAACCAATTCAAGCTGTTCCCGGACGGACAGGTAAAACCAAGCTTCTTCGATACCGAGAACATGAAAAAAGCGATCGAGACCTACAAAACGATGTACGACGAAGGACTCATCAGCAAGGAATTCGCTACGATTGAAAGCACCGACTTCCGCAGCAACGTCACAAGCGGCAAAGCCGGCATGTGGTCGATGAATGCCAACGAACTGCCGATCTGGGGCGCTCAGCTCAAGAACAACGTGCCGGATGCAGAGGTTGCCCTTATCCCGTCTCCCGTAGGAACGGATGGCAAAGGCGGATATGCCCACTACAACCCGGTCACTCGTTCGTTCTACATCAACGCGGCGGCCAAAGACAAAGCGGCGGACATCGTGAAGTTTTTCAACTGGATGGTAAGCGAGCAAGCGGAGCTGTTCTTTAGCTTCGGCATCGAAGGCGATGACTACAAAGTAGAAGGCGGAGAGGCCAAGTTCGAAGTGCCGACGGATACGGAAGGCACCGACAAGCTCCGGTATTTAAACGGTTGGCTGTGGATGATTCAGGATACAACGTATAATAAACGCGTATCCTCGCTCTCCGAATCCGGCAAACAAATGATCGACGCTTTCGACAACATGTTGTCCAAGGAAGGACGCAGCGCCATCGAGTTCGACCCGCGCCTGGAAGCGCTCGTGCAGAACCCGGATCTAAATCCGAAGTCCGACGAAATGCCGCCGCTCATCCTGGAACAAGTTCTTCGCATCGTCTACGGCAAGGACAGCATCGACTCCTACGACAAAGTGCTGGAGGAGTATCTATCCAAAGGCGGAGCGGATATTATCAAAGAAGCGACGGAGCGTTACAATAACAAAGAGAACGCGTTCGAATAGGAGGAAGGGGTAACCCGCTACCGCCAGCCAGAAGGCTCTCCAGCCCGGCATCGTGCCGAGCTGGAGGGCGTCTTGCCATCCTCCGCCCGTTCGCGAAAGCATACTAAGCAGAAAAGAGGGGATGTTCCATGTATCGTATCCTGGTTGTGGACGACGAGCCCATGATTCGCAAAGGATTGGAGAAGCTTATCTCCCAGACCGCCTCAGCAGAGGTTATCGTGGAGACGGCGGAGAACGGAGCCGACGCGCTCGATCGAATCCAGGCGAACAGACCGGATTTTGTATTTACCGATATACGGATGCCCCGAATGGACGGGTTGGAGCTGTGCAAGCATATACGCGAAAACGACAGTTCAATCGACGTTGTCGTCGTCTCGGGCTACAGCGACTTCGAATACGCGCAGAAATGCGTCTCGTATGGCGTGAAGGAATATATTTTGAAGCCGGTTACGCGCCACGGCGTGGCTGAGACGATCGGCAAGCTGATTGCCGGGATGGCCGCCAAACGTTCCATCGGCTTTATCCCGATGGCGGAGCAGGAAGCATGGATTGAACAGTTGGAGGAAGCGGTATGGCATCTGGACGAGTCGGCCCGATCGGTCGCCGCGGGGCGCATAAGGCAATATTGCGAGGAGCAGTCAATCTCGGCCGTTCAACTGCGCGACATGCTGTATGAAGTCATGCTCAAGCTGGTCAAAAACCTGAACAAACGCGATGTGTACAACTTCCCGGAGCCGGCTGGGCCGGAAGAAGCGGAGCCCGGACTGGATTCCAGCTTCCGCTGGATGGGGGCAGAGCTGGACGATGTGATGAAGCTGATTCGCGGCAAGCGACGCGGCAACGTGAAGGATCCCGTCGAGGAAGTGAAACAATACATTGAGCAGAATTTGTCCAAGGAGCTGACGCTGGAGGACGTAGCGGATCGTCTCGGCCTCAATCCATCCTATTTCAGCCAGTTGTTTAAGCAGATGACCGACGAGACATTTGTGCAATACCGGATCAAGCGCAGGATGGAGCGAGCCAAGAAGCTGCTGGCGCTGCCCCACTACAAGATTACGGACATCTCGCACGAGGTCGGATATGCGGATCACCCCCATTTTACAAAGACGTTTAAGAGGATGACGGGTTGCACGCCATCCGAATACCGCGACATGCTGGGGATCGACTGATGCGCAAAAGCTTATCGAAGCAGCTGTTTTTTTATTTTTTTGTGCTTATTCTGTTCTCGATGTCCATGGTGGGCATTTTCTCGTACGTGGAATCGTCCAGGGCGATCGACGAGCAGGTGGAGAAATATTTGACGACGGTCATTAACAGCGCGTCCATGCAGACGGACAACCAGCTGCAGACGTTCGAGCGCGTGACGGATTCCATTTTGTCGCAGCAGCAAGTGAAGAAGTTTCTGGATATGACGCCAGGGGACAGCTACGCGTATTACGAGTTCACGAACGAGATTCGGAAAGATATATTCAACAAAATTCATATTACGTACCCGACCCAAATCAATATGATTTATATTTTGGGGTATCACGGGCGTTCCATCTTTGACGGCAATCAAGGTTTTTCGTCCCATAGCGTCGATACGTCGGAGCGGTTGCGGGAGCTGAACGAGAAGACGGAGGACAACGGCCGAATCTCGATCTTAAGCACGAGTCTGCTGGAGAAGGATTCCGGAAAGGTCATTACGGTGACCCGCAAAATTAGAGGGTATTCCTCTTACAATATTAAGGGCGTGCTCGCCATCGAATTCCACGAGGAGCAGTTGACTCAATTATGGAAGCAGATGGATCTCGGCGAAAACGGGTTCTTCTTTATTCTGGACAGCCAGGGCGAGGTCGTCTACGCGCCGGATACGGAGCCGATGAAACATTTGCTGACGACGGCCACTCCCGGACGGATCGTAAACGGCGGAGAAGAGAGATTTATAGCGGACGTAGGCGGGGAGGAGAAAATGATCGTCTCCCGAAGGTCGGACTACTCCGGCTGGAGTCTGGCAATAGCTATGCCTTTAAAAGAGCTGCGCGCGCCGATCTCGGCGATTCGCACAACAACGATCGGAGTCGGCCTGCTGACACTGGCGATTGCATTATTTCTCGCGCTGCGTTTCGGTCGGTCTATCGTAAAGCCCATACGCACGCTCATGAACGGCATGCGCGAGACGGAGAAGGGCAATTGGCAGACGGTGCAGGTAAAGCGTCGGGAAGATGAAGTCGGCGGCCTCGTCCATAGCTTTAATCTGATGGTCGGCCGCCTCTCGGAGATGATCGAACGGGTGTATGACGCGGAGCTAAAGGGACAGAAGGCGCAGCTGGAGCTTCAGGATATCCAGCTGGAGCGCCAAAAGGCTGAATTCCAGGCGCTGCAGCTGCAGATTAATCCGCACTTCCTGTACAACACGCTGGAGACGATCAATTGTTACGCGATCGTACAGGATTCCGACGATATATCGGAGATCGTAGAGGCGATGGCGTTTATGCTGCGTTATTCCGTCCAGACCAATCTGGAGGAGAGCACCATTGTCAACGAGCTCAATCATGTCAGAAATTATTTGATTATACTCAAGCATCGAATCGGAAGAGAATTTGAGCTGGAGGTTGCGCTGGAGCCATCGCTGCTACTCGAGAGAATGGTGCGTCTGACGATGCAGCCTGTCGTGGAAAACGTGTTTCAGCATGCTTTCCCGAACGGAATCGAGCCGCAGCATGCCATCCGCATCGATGCGCGACTGGAGTCCGATCGATTGCTTGTAACGGTAGAGGATAACGGGGAAGGGATGACCGGGAAACGGCTGGCGAAGCTGCGGCAGCGGCTGAAGGAGAATCGGTTGGCTGACGATGACGAACCGCTGCAGACCAGAAGACGCGGCGGCATCGGCATTCTGAACGTACATCGCAGAATCCAGATGGTTTATGGAGACGATTATGGCATTGAGATCGACAGCACGTTAGGTCAAGGCACCGTCATTACGATGGTGATGCCTCGCGAGCTTAACAACGGGAGATAACGGGAGGAGAATGGAACATGAACATGGATTTGACAGGCAAAATTGCATTGGTAACCGGGGCAAGCGGCGGAATCGGCAGAGGCGTGGCCGTGGAGCTGGCCAAACACGGAGCAAAGGTAGCGGTCAATTACTTGAGCAGCGAACAGGGCGCGGCTGAGACGGTGGCCGAGATCGAGGCGCTAGGCGGGAAGGCGCGTGCATTTCAGGCCGATGTGACGGATATTGCGGCTATCGGCCGGTTGGTGTCCGAGATCGAGAACGCATTCGGAGGTTCCATTGACATTTTGGTCAACAATGCCGGCCATCTCGTGCAGCGGCTGTCAAATGCCGAGATGACGGAGGAGCTGTACGGCAAAGTGATGGACGTCAATCTTAAGAGCACCGTATTCGTCAGCAAAGCCGTTCTTCCCGGCATGAAGGCAAGCGGCGGCGGCAGAATCGTCAATATGACATCCGTTGCCGCCCATAACGGCGGCGGACCCGGCGCATCTATCTACGCGGCAAGCAAAGCGGCAGTGCTTTCCTATACGAAGGGACTTGCGAAGGAGACGGCGAGCGACGGCATTCTTGTCAACGCGATATCGCCGGGCTTTATTGGAGGAACGGCCTTCCACGCTACGTTTACGCCGGATGCCGCGAGACAAGCGACGGTGCAGGGCATACCGCTGCGCAGGGAAGGAACGCCGGGCGACGTCGCCGGCGCCGTGCTGTATCTCGTCTCCGAGCTGTCCGCCTACGTAACTGGCGAGACGATCGAGATCAACGGCGGAATGTTTATGCGATGAGCGCGCCGAAGATGTCTCTGCGAGAAGGGAAAAAGGACGACACGCTGGGTCGGCTTGTCTCCGAGCTGGATGCCATTATGGAGGCCAACCCGGAAATTCCGACAGAGCCTGGCGGCTGGTGGCATCAATACGTCTGTCCGGTGCATCATACGGAGCTGCTGTTCGATGAGCTCAAGGAAGACGATGGGCGTTATGAATGTCCCTACGGCTGCGTGCTGGAGGGCGAGCCTTACCATGGAGCGTGGCTCGTCTTTCGGCACCAGGCGATGGCAAGGTTCGCGTTGCAAGCCTCTGCCGTATTCGCGGCAACGGGCGAACGCCGGTACGGCGAGTACGGCAAGGGAATCATTGTCGCTTATGCGAGACAGTTCCCGCTATATCCCGTCCATCCGGACGCTCAGCCCTGGATGCTCAAGGGACGCGCCTTCCATCAGGCGCTGACGGAAGCGATCTGGGCAACGACGCTGCTGCGAGCCTATGTGCTGCTCAAGGACAATGGCCTGGATGTGGAGACGGCGCAAGACGATTTTAACAAATTTCTGGATATGCTCGGAAGCAGCATGGAGCAATACCATCATGTTTTGACCGTGGAGAGGAATCAGCCGGAGAATAACTATACGGCATGGTTGAATGCGGCCTTATGCTGCGTTTACGCCGCAAGCGGCGACGAGGAGAAGCTGCGTTCTTTACTGGAGAGGAAAGGCGGACTGCTCCACCATCTGGAGATTGCCATCCAGTCCGACGGGCTGGAGTTCGAAGGCAGCGTCTATTATCATGTGTTCGTGTTGCGAGCGTATATGATAGCCGCGGAGATGGCGGCCAGATTCGGCATCGATCTCTATGCGTATCGCGGGCAAGGCGCGCGGAGCATGGAAGGGATGCTGGCGGTTCTGACGAAACTTGCCGACGAACGGGGGTGGCTGCCTGCTCTGCATGACGGGCCGTACGGGAGAGCTCCATATAGCCGCGAAATCGTCGAAATTTTCGAAATCGGATATACAAAATATCGCAAGCCGGACTACAAACGAATTCTTGCCTTCTATTATAAGGAGTTAAATCCCGAGAGCGGACAGCGAGACGGGCTTGAATACATGCTTTACGGATATCCTTGGGGTCCTGATTCCGTTCTCCCAAATAAAGCTGAGGTTAATGAGTCGGGAGGACGTTCCTGTCTGCTGCCGGACAGCGGCTTCGCCGTAATGAGGCATCCCGATAACCTGCTGAGCACTCTTGTCGATTATGGACCGCATGGCGGCTCCCACGGGCATTACGACAAACTTAATCTCATGTTAAACTTGGCGGGTTTGCCGCTGTCTCCCGACCCTGGAACCGTTCCGTACGGCTCCGAGCTTAAAAAGGGTTGGTATCCATCCACGCCATGCCATAATACCGTCAGCGTGAATCGGAGATCGCAGAACGAGACTGAGGGTCGCTGTCTGAGCTACAGCGCCCATGACCGGGAAGGTGCATTCATTAGCATGGCTGCAGACGACGCCTATGAAGGCGCGGAGTTGAAGCGTCATGTAGCGGTCGTCTCGGATTATGTGATTGATTGGATGCAGGTGAGACTGCAAGAAGAGGGGGAGTTGGACTGGTGGTTTCACTTCCTTGGGGAGCCGGAGGCTGCGGGGGAAGAGAGCCATTGGAAGCGAATGGAGCAGTCTGTCTCCTTAGGCGATAGAGACGGTTACCAGTATATAAAAGGGATCGGCAAGCTTCGTTCAGAAGCGGCGAGCGGAATCGATGAATACAAATACGCTTCATTCCGCATACGACTAACCGGCAACAGCGCGGATGCAAGGATGAGCGAAGATTGTCGCACGAGGCAGCAAGTAGATCGTACGGCCTCCATCTCGCTGCTGTTTCCGTCGGGATCAACGTTGTGGCAGGTGGAGTCGCCCGGCGTTGCGACGGATCCCAGCGTGCCCATGAACGGTGTTCTGGTGCGTCATGTTGGCACAGCCATTGACTTGGTAGCCGTCTATCGCGCCGGCGCCGAACCGGCTGCGATCCGGTGGAGCAGCAACAACAACGGCTCCGACAGCGGAAATCGTGTGCTTGTCGTAACTACGGAAACCGGTTGCCGGACGTATGAGCTTTCGGAGAATGGATTAAAGGAAGGGGAGAAGGACATTTGAACCTGATCAAGCTGTTCGAGCCGCAGAGCGGCGTATTGTCGGTGCCGTATTCGCCGCAAGAAGGAACGAAGCTGCTGGAGAATCCGCCTCGTTTCACCTGGATGCCGGCTCTTGCGGAAGGCGGAACGTACGTCCTCCAGCTATCCTCTTCGCCTGAATTCGCGGACCGTGAGACGAACCAATTTCATCCTATTCCATACAATCTGTTCACGCCGGATGCGCCGCTGTCTACCGGCACTTATTATTGGCGTTATGCTCTGGCTCAAGACTCCGATGGAGGCGAGAGAGCGAGCAGTTGGAGCAAGGTCCGATCATTTACAGTGGAATCAGGCCTGCCGGAGACGCCGTTGCCTGCACGATCGGTCAGATACGCGCATACTGGAGGCGCGCATCCAAGATTATGGCTAAGTTCGGACAGGGTCGCTGCTCTTAGATCCCGAATCACAGAGGATGCCGCATACTGCGGCTGGGATACGTTCTACGAAGGTTCAGTGAAGCCTTGGCTTACGCGGGACCTTATCCCGGAGCCCTCACCCTACCCAGGCAACAAACGTGTCGCGCATCTGTGGCGCAAGATGTACATCGACTGTCAGGAAATATTTTACGCCATACGCCATCTTAGCGTTGCCGGAGTTATCTTGCAGGATGATGTTCTATTGGCCCGTGCAAAGCAGTGGCTGCTCCATGCCGCATTGTGGGATGCCGAAGGGACGACATCGCGGGATTACAACGACGAAGCGGCGTTTCGCGTGGCAGGAGCATTGGCTTGGGGGTACGATTGGCTGTACGACGAGATGACGGAGGAAGAGCTGCGGCTGGTTCGGGAGGCGCTGCTTGCGCGCACGCGTCAGGTCGCCTTTCATGTGATCGACAGGTCGAAGATTCATCGGGTGCCGTTCGACAGCCATGCGGTCCGGTCCTTGTCCTCCGTGCTTGTCCCCGCCTGCATCGCGTTGCTTCACGAAGTGCCGGAAGCGGCGGAGTGGCTGGATTACGCTCTGGACTATTTCTCTTGCCTTTACTCCCCATGGGGGGGAGAGGATGGAGGCTGGGCGGAGGGTCCGATGTATTGGACGACCGGCATGGCATTTGTGACGGATGCGCTTAATCTCATTAAAAGCTACAGCGGCATAGATCTGTACAAACGGCCTTTCTTTGCGCGGACGGGCGACTTCCCGCTTTATTGCGCCAGTCCGGATACCGTGCGGGCAAGCTTTGGCGATCAGTCTTCGCTGGGCGAACCTCCGATTTTGAAGACGGGCTACAATATCCGGCAGTTCGCCGGAGTGACGGGCAATGGTCTGTATCAATGGTTTTATGAGCAAACCAAACATAATGATCCCGATCCCGATTCAAAATTTTATAACTACGGCTGGTGGGACTTCCGATTCGACAATCTACAGTATCTGCACGACTATCCTGCGGTGGAGCCGATCCTTCCGGAAAACGGTGTTATAGAACCTGTGAAGTGGTTCCGGGATATCGGCTGGGTCGCGATGCATGATCGGATGGACGATCCCGCGGAGCATCTTATGCTGCTGACGAAGAGCAGCGGCTACGGCTCCATCAGCCATAGCCATGGCGATCAGAACGCCTTCTTGCTGCATGCGTACGGAGAGCCGCTGGTTATCGAGAGCGGTTATTATGTCGCCTTCGGCAGCACGATGCATAAGCATTGGCGGCGGCAGACCCGATCGACGAATAGTATACTAATCGATGGTCATGGCCAATACGCCGGCGACAACAAGGTGTTATGCAAAGCGGCGTCCGGCGTCGTGGAGGAGGTTCGTTCCAGCGCGGGTTACGGTTACAGCCGAAGCGACGCCACGGCAGCCTACAAGGAGAATGTCCCTTATCTGAAGCGATTCGTTCGAGAGATCTATTGGTTCGACCAATCGTATATCGTTATTGTCGATTATGTCGATCTGGAGCGGAAGGGGAGAATAGAGTGGCTGATGCATACACTCTATGAGATGGAGCTGTCGAGAGCTTCATTTCTTGTGAGGGGAAAGAAGGCGGATATGGATGTCCGATTCGTTTATTGCTCCTCGGGTCATCCGGTGCTCACGCAGCATGACGAGTTCACGGACGTGGATCCGGCCGAATACGAAGGTCAGCCGAAGCAGTGGCATCTGCATGCCGAGACCCCGGAGGCAGAGAGCCATCGGCTCGTTACGCTGCTCGTACCGAGGAAGAAAGGCGACACCAATTTCGTTTCGAGCATAATGGATGACCAAGGGCATGGCGTACATCTTTACTTCACTAATGAGACCGGCATCACTCGAATGATCGAGGTAGCCAAAGGATATTGACTATGATCTCTTCTCGTGTAAAACACAAACAAGGTTCAAGCTTTCAGGCTTGGACCTTGTTTTGCGTCTAACGCCCCTCCGCTAATGGACAAGAGATTTTTTGTTGAATTTACGGCTGAAATAAGCGAATATAAGGATATTAAACTTCAAGGCGGTCGTTTTCTTAATTAATTTAATGACTAAATTATAAGGGCGGAAAAGCGGGGAAATCCGTCTTGCGGAGGGAGCGGGAAGAGTGAATGGAATTCGGACGCACGGGCTCGCTTTCACCAATAAGTTGTTTATAAAGATTTTATTATGTTTTCTCTCTCTGTTAGTGCCGATTGTCATTATCGGCTCCTTTGTTTACAACGACGTCAAGGGACTTGCCGAAAGGGATGTGTCCCAGAAGCTGGCGAACAATCTGGTTTCGTCGATACAAACGATCGATCTGCATTTGGGCATGGCTCATTCCACAATTAACAATTTGCTGATCGGGGACATTATCCAACAGCATTTGCGGCCATACTCGGAGCTGGGCGATACCGGCAAGATGAATATGCAATTGATTGTCCGGGCGGTTGGCGCGCACCAGAATACGTACAGCTCGTTTATCGAAAGCATATTTCTGTATATTGACAAGGATAAGGTATACACTGGCGACGGAGTCATCGACTTCCCGATATTTTTCGAAAAGTTTTATCGCAGCAGCGAATACGACACTGGTTATTGGTCGGAACAATTGGAGAAAAGCGACTTCTTCAAGCTATTGCCGGCTACCGTCATGAAAAATTACGGGAACACGGGGAAGCGGGTCATTCCCAGCGTGACGACGCGTTACATTAACGGCGAATTGGCGACGATGGTGACGAGCCTGTCGCTCAGGGCGGTTGAGCAAAATTTGCGCAGTCATTCCATCTATAACTCGACGGATTATCTGGTGCTCGATCAATACAAGGATTCGATTATCAACGATCGTGTTGACGACGCTTCCATCGACCTTATCCGGCAGGAGGTCACGGAGCCCGGGCAAGCGGAATTTCTAACCGTGAACGGTAAACGTTCGCTGGTGATCCTGACAGGCTCGGAGGACCTCGGCTGGGACTATTATTCCATTACGCCCGTTGCTTCGTTCAGTCATGAATCGCAGCGAATTCTTGATTTGCTTATTTGGATATGCATCAGCCTGATGATCATCGGCATATTTTTTTCGTTCGTCTTCAGCGTGCATTTATATAATCCGATACGGAATATCCACAATATTTTGACCCGCAACGAGCTTCAAGATAAGGCTGTTTACGAACGCCGCTCCAATGACGAATTAAAGATGATCGGCAATCGAATCTATCAGCTTATGAACCAAAACAATGAAGCGGTCAATCAGTTGAATCAATATTCCAACGAGCTGCTGGATCATTTTTTCAATACGCTGATTAACGGAAATCCGGCGGCTCAACTGGGGACGACCAGACAGATGCTGGACAAAATCGGTTTTCAGGGAGGAAGATACTTGTGCTGCTGCTTTATGTTCCAATACAAAGAGCGCTTTAACAGCGAAATTAAAAAGCCGGAAAGGGCGCTTATCCAGGATAAACTTAAAAACGTGCTTTGGGGGATCATGCGTCAATATGTGACCTGTTATACGGTTAAGCACGAACAGAACTTTTACGTTTGTCTGATCCAGCTTCAATCGCAGGAAGACCGTGCGCAGCTTAACAGGGCGCTGGACAATATAAAAAACACGTTCGCCTACGACATGGTTTATTGCGAGCTGACAATCGGACTTGGCAAGGTGTACGATTCCGTGCATGATCTGGGCAAATCCTATAACGACGCGCTTACCGTCATTAACCGGATCGACGGGGATTCGTCCATTCAGATCGTGGACGCGGTAGATATCAGGATCGAAGGCACCTATTACTACTCGTTCCCCGACCAGAAAAAAATAGTCAATGTGCTGCGCGCGGGCAACCGGGAGCAACTGGAGGCGGAAGTACGGGACTTGATCGAAATGAACGTAAGCCGCAATGTCGCCTATAAGTATATGGGCATGCTGCTTGTAGAGCTGATGAACACCGGCATCCGGTATTTAAACGAAAAGCAGATGATCCGTCAGAAGCTGCTGTCGCTCAGCGAAGAAACGGCGCTCGGCGGTCCTTTGCTTAACAATGAGCTGGAGGAGCGGGTAGGCCTCCTTCTTGAGTTTTATATGCGAATTATCGACGAGTCCGAAGCAGGGAAAATAGAAAATCGTAAGACCGAAGCGGTTGTCGCCTCGATCACGCAATATATTGAACTGCACTTTGCCAAAGATATCTACCTCGAGACGATCGCGGATGAAATCGGGCTTTCGGCAAAATATATATCGCGTTTGTTCAAGGAATCGACGGGCGTCACGATTTCCGATTATATCAATGGCTTTCGGATGGACAAGGCGAAGCAACTGCTGGTCAACACCGATATGAAAATCACGGATATAGCGGAGCAAGTCGGAATCAACAGCCGAACGACATTTCTCCGCGTCTTTAAAAAACATGAAGGTCTATCGCCAACGGATTACCGAAATGCCCGTCCTGCCGGGCAAAAACACGATTAGTGGCCTTTTTGGTCACGTGGAAAAATGAATCGTCAACGACTAGGAGCCGAAATGGAGCACAATGCTCCCTTTTGGCTCTTTCGGCATAGAGACATCCCGGCTTACACTAGGCTCGTAAACCAAACCAACAAAAAACGGAGGTCGAAACATGAATTTCAATGCGACAGGATTGAAAAGGAACAAAAGCCGGGTATTGCTCGCAATGTGCGTCATTTTGACGATGGGACTCACGGCTGCCTGCTCCGGCGGAAATGCCGGTTCAGACGAGCCATCGGCAAAACCTCAGGAAACGGGCGGCGCGTCGAACGATTCCGGCAATGGGGCCGAGCCCGAGCCGTTAACGCTTACCTGGATGCGTTATGAGCACCCGAATCAGGCGCTCCCGGAAGACGCTACGATTATTAAAGAGATTGCGCGTTTAACGAATGTAACCATCTCGCTGCAAAGTGTTCCGCAAAGTAATTACGAAGACAAGAAAAAAACGTTGATCGCAACAAATAATGCTCCGGATATTATGTTGGTAAAGCAGGACGATTTGTCCAACTTTGCCGATTCGGGCATCTTCCTGGATCTTACGCCTTATTTGGATCGAATGCCTAATTTCAGCAAGGTGCTAGAAGAGAAACCGGAGATCAACAAAAATAAAATCGACGGCAAGCTGTTCGGCTTCCCGCTTGTACAAAAGCTGGCTGCTTCGCAATCCGGTCAAGTGCCGGTCATTCGGGTTGATCTTCTGGAAAAACATAATCTGGAGGTACCTGCAACCTATGAGGAGCTGTACGAAGTGTTAAAGGCGCTGAAAAGCGAATATCCGTCCTCATACCCTTTTGCCAGCCGCGCGGCAAACGGCTTGAGCGGTACGGAAAACTTGATTAACCCCATCGCCTTTGGTTTTGGCAGCGGTTATACCAATGTAAACGGCGCCAAGGTTTATTACGATCCGCATGCGGGAGAATATCGCTTCGGGCCTTTCTCGGAAGCGTTTAAAGAGGCCATTGCCTACTTGCGCAAGCTGTACGAGAACAACTTGCTTGATCCGGACTACACGACGGCAACCTCGCAAATTTGGCAGGAGAAGCTGAGCTCGGGACAATCCTTTTATTATCAAGACAACACCGGGTTTGGCGTTAATTTCAACAAGGCGCTTCAGGAGAAGGATCCCGACGCCAGATTTGATTTGCTGCCGATGCTGGAAGGCGGAGACGGCAACGGCGTCAAACGGGGCGAGCTGTACCAGTTGGATCATTTGTCCGAATCGTATGCAATCAGCGCCGACGTGAAGAATCCGGAGAGAGTCGTCGAGTTTATGGATTGGTTGTACTCCGATGAAGGCGTCAAACTGACTTCATGGGGAATCGAATCCGAGCACTATACGATGGAGAGCGGCGAATTTAAGATCAACGATTCATTTTTCAGCAAGTTCCTCGATGCTCCAAATCCTTATTTGGCAAAGGATAGCGAGCTTGGTACCGGTTATTTGGGATTGTCCCTGCATAACGACGCAACTTACGACTTGAACAGCCAGCCGGAATTGATGCAGGAATGGACACGCAAAAACATTCAAGCGGTTGAAGACGGCCTGGCGTTTAGAATGCCTTACGACCCGTCCTTTACGCAAGAAGAGCGCGAAGAACTGAAAAAGCTGAGAACGAAGCTTGATGCGTATTTGACGCAAACCATGGATAAATTCATTATGACCAAAAACGGCCTGGACGAGTGGGACAGTTTCCTGGAGCAGTGCCGCAGCAATGGCGCCGAAAGGATTGTAGAAATTTATAACACCGCGCTGGCTAGAGCGAAGTAAAAGTCTGGAGGTCGATCCGAATGTCATCAGAGCGCGCTTCGACTAGCGGTTGGCTGCAGGTCAGCAGAAAGCTGAACAAAAGCAAGTTTCTGTACGCCATGCTTGTTTTGCCGATTTCGTATTTTCTCGTTTTTCATTATGCTCCGATGCTGGGCAATCTGATGGCTTTCCAGGATTTTTCGATCAGAAAGGGGCTGCTCGGCAGCCCCTGGGCCGGCTTCGAATATTTTGAACAGTTTCTGTTTGAGCCGTATTTCTGGAAGGTCGTTAGAAACACCTTGCTGCTTAATCTGTATTCGCTTATTTTTTATTTTCCTGCTCCGATTATTTTTGCCATATTGGTTAATGAGCTCATTGGGAGCAAGTTCAAACGCGTCATCCAGACCGTTGCATATGTGCCTCACTTTTTGTCTACCGTTGTTGTCGCGGGCATGCTGGTCAACTTCTTGTCCGTATCGGGACTGATCAATGAAATCATTACCTGGTTCGGCGGCTCGGCGCAAACGTTTCTGTCCCAGGCGGATTGGTTCCGTACCATTTTTATCGGCTCCGAAATCTGGCAAGGTTTGGGCTGGAGCTCCATCGTTTATTTGGCAGCCTTGACTGCCATCGACCCCGGTCTTTATGAAGCGGCGACGATCGACGGCGCGAACCGCTGGCACAAGATCAGGCACATTACTCTTCCCGGCATCTCCGCCGTTGCTACGATAATGTTGCTATTGTCCATTGGACAAATGCTATCGGTGGGCTTCGAGAAAATATTGCTGCTTTACAGCGGTCCTACCTACGAAACGGCTGACGTGATCCAAACCTACGTATACCGCAGGGGACTGATCGACGCCGACCTTAGCTTTGCGGCGGCGGTAGGCATATTCCAGTCCGTCATCTCGTTGATTCTGATCGTTTCTGCCAATCAACTCTCCAAAAAAATAAACGGAACAAGATTATTTTAAGAGGTAGTTCAAAAAGTCCATAACGGAGGGACGACATGCTGAAACGGAAAATGGGATGGTTCGATTACTTAAACGTCCTGCTGATGCTGCTTATAATAGTTGTTATATTTTATCCGATCTATTACATGGGAATTGTTTCGGTCAGCTCCGGTCTGGCCGTTCAGCGTGGAGAGGTGTATCTGTTTCCCGTGGATTTGACCTGGAAGGCCTATGAAATCGTATTAAACGACCCTATGATTTTACGCTCTTACGCAAACACGCTGTTGTATACCTCTCTCGGCGTTCTCATTAATTTGACGCTGACGATCATGTGCGCCTATCCGCTCTCGCGGAAGCACTTGTACGGCAAGGGGATCATTGCCTTTTTTGTGATCTTTACGATGTTTTTTGACGGAGGTTTGATTCCAAGATATATGGTGGTCCATTCGCTGAACATGGTCAACACGATATGGGCGATCGTTTTGCCGACAGCCATCAGTGTTTTTAATCTGATTTTAATGAGAACCTTTTTCGAAAATATTCCGGATGAGCTTCATGAATCGGCGATTGTGGACGGCGCCGGGGAGGCGCGTACGCTCCTGCAAATTATTTTGCCTTTGTCCATGCCGGTCATAGCGACGATCTTTATTTTTTATACGGTAGCCCATTGGAACAGCTTTTTCCCGGCGCTTATCTACCTGAACGAAAAAAGTCTGTACCCGCTGCAAATTATTGTGCGGAATATCGTCATCCAGGGCGAGCTCGCCGCACAGGTTACGGAGATGGGGACCAGCGAAGGCATGTCCGTGATGGCGCTTAACGTGAAATACGCGGTCGTATTTATTGCCATATTGCCCGTATTGGCCGTATATCCGTTCGTTCAGCGCTTTTTCGTACAGGGTGCGATGCTTGGCGCCGTAAAGGGATAACCACAACCGTGCACCCCATAGACAACAAAGCGGCCCATCTGCTATAATCCAGTTAACTTAATGAATAAGTTATAATATTATTATTCATGAAAATACTGATCAAAATTAACGGGGGGGACGGGTTAAATGAGTCGTTATGCATTAATCCAATTAATAAGTAAATATCCTGAATTGGCGGAATGCGAGGCGGATATCGCCGCTGCCGCCGACACTATCGCGGCAAGCTATCGGGCAGGCGGCAAGCTTTTGCTGTGCGGCAACGGAGGCAGCGCATCCGATTGCGATCATATCGTCGGTGAGCTTATGAAGGGATTTATGTCGAAACGACCTTTGCCGGAAAAAGTACGGTCGACGTTCGCGGCGCAATTTCCGGAGGAAGGCGACTATTTGAGCGATCATTTGCAAGGCGCCTTGCCCGCCATTTCTCTAAACGGATCTTCCGCCTTGGCGAGCGCCTACGCTAATGACGTGGCAGCCGATATGGTATATGCCCAGCAGGTATACGGATACGGGCAGCCGGGGGACGTGTTGCTGGGCATCAGTACTTCGGGCAATTCCGCCAATGTCATTCGGGCGCTGCAAACGGCCAAAGTCCGTAAGCTGACGACGATCGGATTAACGGGACGAAGCGGAGGCAAGATGTCCGACCTGTGCGATATTGCCATTAAGGTGCCATGGGACATAACGCCGGACGTGCAGGAACGGCATTTGCCGATCTATCATGCGCTTTGCATAATGCTGGAAGATTATTTTTTTCTTCAGGATTGAACAATTAAAACGTCAGGGGGATGGAGATGGATAAAACAGTAAAATGGGGAATTCTCGGCCCGGGTAAAATTTCGGATACATTTGCCGGCGAACTAAGATTTGCCCCTGAAGCTCATATCGTTGCGGTCGGTTCGCGCTCGCTAAAGCGCGCGGAGGCGTTTGCGTCGAAGCACGGAATCGAACGCGCCTACGGCAGCTACGCGGAACTGGCCCGCGACCCGGAAGTAGACATTGTGTATATCGGGACGCCCCATCCGATGCACAAGGAGGATGCGTTGTCATGTCTGCGGGCGGGCAAGGCGGTTCTTTGCGAAAAAGCGATTACGATGAACGCGGCAGAGCTGCAAGAGATGATCGATGTGGCCCGGGCTAACGGAGTGTTTTTGATGGAGGCGATGTGGACGCGGTATTTGCCGGCGATTGCCAAAGTGAGAGAGTGGCTGGCGAGCGGAGTGATCGGGGATATCGGCTTGGTCGATCTCCGCTTCGGCAATATGGCGGCGTGGGATCCTTCCAGCAGACTGTTCGATCCGGCACTGGGCGGCGGTACGCTTCTTGACGTAGGCGTATATTGCGTTTCCTTTGCATCGATGGTGCTGGGACGAGAGCCCGATACTATACAAAGTCTGGTCAAGATCGGCACAACCGGGGTAGACGAAGTCTTTACGGCTTTGTTCGGCTACGACAATGGGCAAATGGCCTCCATTATGGCCGGTCACCGCTTGAAATCGAAACACGAGGCGGTCATTCTGGGCTCCGAAGGCGAAATTCGTATTCCCGACTTTTGGCGGGCCAAGTCTGCGACTTTGACCCTGCATGGACGCTGCGTGGAAAATTTCGTCGATACCTTGGAGCTGAGAGGCTCCTTGCACGAGGCGAACGAAGCAATGCGCTGCGTCAAGGCCGGCAAGCTGGAGAGCGACATTATGCCGCTTGCGGAATCGCTTGCGATTATGCGGACGATGGATCGTTTGCGGGCCGATTGGGGTTTGCAATATCCTTCCGACGCCTTGGCGGGAGGGATTAGAGCTGACTAAAGGAACGCTGCATATGATAGGCAATGCGCATATCGATCCGGTTTGGCTATGGGCCTGGCAGGAAGGCTTTCAGGAAGTGAAGGCTTCGTTCCGCTCCGCGCTGGATCGGATGAAGGAATTTGATTTTTTTGTATTTACCTGCAGTTCGGCGGCGATGTACGAATGGGTGGAACGCAATGAGCCCGTCATATTCGAGGAAATTCGGCAGCGGGTCGCCGAAGGACGATGGGTCGTCGTTGGCGGATGGTGGATACAGCCGGACTGCAATATTCCCGGCGGCGAATCGTTTGTGCGGCAGGGCTTGCTGGGCCAGCGATATTTTATGGAAAAGTTCGGCAAAACGGCCAGCGTCGGATACAATGTCGACAGCTTTGGGCACGCCGGCATGCTGCCTCAAATTTTGCGAAAAAGCGGCTTGGACGCTTATGTCTTCATGAGGCCGATGCCGCATGAGAAGTCGTTGCCTGGTCCCCTGTTCTGGTGGGAATCGGACGACGGCTCTCGCGTTATGGCATTCCGGATTATTCATAAATACGAAAGCTGGGGAAAAGAGCTTGAGCAGGGAGTTGCGCGAACGGCGGAGCAACTGATCGAGCCTCTTAGCGACCTGATGATGTTTTACGGTGTCGGCAACCATGGGGGAGGCCCTACGATCGCCAATATCGAAAGCATTGTGGAGATGAATGAACGGACGGATTTGCCTGAGCTTGCGTTCAGCTCGCCGGACCGTTTCTTCGATACGATTAGGGAAAGAGGCGATGTGTTGCCGGTTGTGCATGATGATCTGCAGCATCACGCGGTAGGTTGTTACGCGGCCCATTCCGGCATCAAAATGTGGAATCGGCGGGCGGAAAATCGGCTGTCAGCAGCAGAACTGTTCGCCGTCGTTGCCGAGAAGGAGACGGGGCTGTCGTATCCGGACGATTACAGGCGCGCTTGGAAAAACGTGCTGTTCAACCAGTTTCACGATATATTGGCCGGAACAAGCATACGCGAAGCCTACGATGACGCCCGTGACGAATTCGGAGAAGCGCTGGCGATCGCGGGCCGCGGGCTAAACGGCGCGTTGCAGTCGTTGTCGTGGAATATCGGAATTGACAAAGAAGTAGGCATGAAGCCCGTCGTCGTGTTCAACGGTCATTCGTGGTCGGGAACGATGCCCGTCAAGCTGGAGCTTGGGGCGATGGGAAGCAAGCCGCTTGTGTTGGATGAAAGCGGGCGGATCATCGAGGTGCAGGTCGGACAGGCCAGTTCGACAACCGCCGACCCGAACGGCCGTTATAGCTATGCCTTTGTCGATGACCTGCCTGCCATGGGATACCGGGTGTACAGGTTGTACGCAGATCCCGCCAACGCGAAACCGACAGCGGCAGCCCGTCCGGGAGGCATGTTGCTTGCAGAGCCGCATGCTCTGGAGAACGGGAAGTTCCGACTGGCATTCGATCCGGAGACGGGCTGGATCAGCTCTTTATACGACAAGAAGCTGCAATCGGAGCTATTCGCGGGAGCGGCAGCGCGGCCCGCGGTTCTGGAGGATTTCTCCGACACATGGAGTCACGGCGTTTTCCGATACGATAAGGAGGTCAGCCAATTTAAAGCGGCGGATATTAGAGTGCTGGAAGCCGGCCCGGTAAAAGCGACGATAAGAGTCGTCAGTTTGTACGGGCAATCCAAGCTCGTTCAGGACTTTAGCATGTATCGCGATTTGGACCAAATCGAGGTTAAAGTGAAGGTAGACTGGCGGGAGCGGTTCAAGATGCTCAAGCTGATGTTTCCCGTGGCGCTTGCAGGCGTAAAACCGACCTATGAAACGCCATACGGTCATATCGTGCGCGAGTCGAACGGCGATGAAGAGCCGATGCACAGCTGGGTCGATTATTCCGGCTATCTGCTGAAGGACGGACCGGCGTACGGCATCAGCTTGATGAACGACGGCAAACACAGCTGCAGCATGAACAACGAGACGATCGGGCTCACCGTGCTGCGAAGCCCGATCTATGCCCATCACGTTCCGGCACAACCGGATCCGGAGCAGGAATACGAATTTATGGACCAGGGCATACAGCGGTTTACTTACGCCTTGCTGCCCCACCCCGGCAGCTGGGAACGGGCAGGCACCGTTCAGCGGGCGCTTGAACTCAATCAGCCGCCGCTAACCGTCGTGGAATCGTACCATGACGGGCGGCTTCCCCAGCGAAACTCGTTTATCGACGTCGATCAGTCCAATATCGTGGTATGCGCATTAAAGAAAGCGGAGGATGGCGGCGGTTATATACTAAGATGCCGCGAAACCATTAAGAAGTCGACGGTCGCGCTAATCAAGCTGCCGCAGTGGGGACGGGAGATCCGGTCCTCTTTTGGACCTTGCGAGATCAAAACTTTTTACATCCCCGCGGACGGCGACCGACCCGTCGTGGAAACGGATTTGATCGAGAGGCCGCTTGGCGTGTAGGCAAAGCCGGAACAAAGGACGTGAGATACGATGAAACTGCTGGCCGGACTCGATATCGGCGGTACCAAATGCGCGGCAAGCATCGGAGCGGCTTCGGACGGGACGATTGAGTTGCTGGAAAAAAAACAGTTTCCGACGCCTTCGACGCCGGAGGAAACGATTATATGCCTGGGAGATACGTTAACCGAGCTGCTTGCCTTGCAGGGGTCCGATGCCGTCCCTGCAGGCATAGGCATTAGCTGCGGCGGACCGCTGGACAGCCGGACGGGACTCGTGTTGTCGCCGCCCAACTTGCCTGGCTGGGACAACATCGACGTTGTGTCCCCCATTCGGGAACGTTTTGGCGTCTCTACGCTGCTGCAAAATGACGCCAACGCATGCGCGCTGGCCGAATGGCAGTGGGGAGCCGGCAAGGGTCTGGACCAGATGATATTTTTGACTTTCGGCACGGGCATGGGAGCGGGACTTGTTCTTAATGGCAAGCTGTATGCCGGGACCAACGACATGGCGGGCGAAATCGGACATATTCGGATGGCCGACGACGGGCCGGGCGGATACGGGAAAACAGGATCGTTCGAAGGCTTCTGCAGCGGCGGGGGCATTGCGCATCTGGCTCAACTGGAGGCGCTAAAGCGGCTGCAGCGGGGAGAACGCCCCCCGCTTTGTCCGAGCCTCGAGCGGCTCCCTTATCTTGACGCCCGAACGGTGGGGAAGGCAGCTGAGGGCGGCGACGAGCTGGCGTTGGCCGTCATGCGCCAAACGGGAGAACGGCTGGGCGCAGGGCTTGCGCTGCTGGTCGACCTGCTTAATCCGCAATGCATCGTAATCGGCAGCATATACGGCAGGCAGCAATCGCTGCTGCAGCCTTATGCCATGGCCAAACTGAAAGCGGAGGCTCATCCAAGGGCCCTTGCCGCCTGCCGAATCGAGCCTGCCTTCTTCGGGGAACAGATCGGCGACTACGCAAGCCTTTCGGTAGCCTTGTATGCATCGGCTGACAATCACTGAAAAATAAAATTCGGACGAAAGGCGGGCACAAATGCCCGCCTTTCGTCCGTTTAATAGAGAGGAAAAAGTAAGGAATAAGATTACAGGCGTCGGCCAATGATTATCCCCGTTCCAACTGGCCTTTTTGCAGCCCGTACAGCGACTTGGTTGGCAGATGATTATAGACTGCACCATGGACACAGGGCTACATTGTGGAGGACAGCTGATCAAATTTAGTTTAATCATTAAGAATTTATGCGGACGGAGGTGAATGCAATGTTGCGGCGAATCTCGATACGGAACGGCTGGTTGTACGCCATGCTGGTACCCGGGCTGCTGTTTTTCCTTCTGTTCAAATACTTGCCGATGTGGTGGGTTTTGATCGCTTTCCAGAATTACCAGCCCGCGCTGGGATTTGCCGGTAGCGAATGGGTAGGTTTTAGTCATTTTGTCCGTTTTTTTAACGAGCCGACGTTTTGGATGTTGTTCCGCAATACGGTTATTTTGGCGGTTTACAACATCGGATTGTTTTTCCCGCTGCCGATCATAATCGCGCTGCTGCTAAACGAATTGAGGCGTCAATGGTTCAAAAAGCTTGTACAGACCTTTATCTATATCCCCCATTTCTTTTCCATCGTTGTCGTTGTCGCCATTTCTTATGTGCTCTTTACGACGGAAGGCGGCTTAGTCAATGAATCCATCGTGAGGATGGGCGGGGAAAAGGTCGCGTTTTTGACGGCGCCGGAATGGTTTCGGCCAATGGTTACGTTGCAGGTGATTTGGAAGGAAACCGGCTTTGGAACCATCATCTTTTTGGCTGCGCTGGCGGGAGTCGATCCACAATTGTACGAAGCCTCGAAAATCGACGGGGCCAATCGCTGGCACCAGCTCTGGCACATTACGGTACCGGCAATTAAAAGCACGATTATTATTTTGCTGATTTTGAGGCTGGGCAATTTTCTCGACACCGGCTTTGAGCAGATGCTGCTGATGATTAACGCGCTTAATCGCGACGTAGGCGAAGTGTTTGACACCTATGTCTATACAAACGGCATTATTCAGGGGCAATTCAGCTATTCCACGACGGTAGGATTGTTTAAGTCGGTTGTAGGATTGCTGCTGGTTGTCGGGGCGAACTATATGGCGCGCAAGATGGGCGAGGAAGGGGTGTATTGACAACCATGCTGCGACGAACATCCGTATCGGGTCTTTTTTTCGATATTAGCAATTATTTGTTTTTGGCGGCCATGGCGCTTGTGACGCTCCTGCCGTTCGTTCATATTGCAGCCGGATCGTTTGCGACGTCGGCGGAGGTGCTTGGCAGCAAATTTCTGCTTTTTCCGAAAACGTTTTCTTTGGAAGCATACCGTTTCATTTTCTCCGAGCCTACCTTATTGCGAAGCATTGGCGCCACCGCCTGGATTACAATCGCGGGGACTGTCATCAATATGGCGATGACGGCTTTAATGGCGTATCCCTTGTCCAGAAACATTAAAGGGAAACGGTCCATCATGGCGCTTATCGTGTTCACTCTATTATTTGGCGGAGGAATGATTCCAAGCTTTTTCGTCGTAAAAGGTCTGGGGCTGCTGAACACGTATTGGGCGCTTTGGCTGCCTGTAGCCATCAATCCGTTTTATTTGATCATCTTGATCAATTTTTTCCGACAGCTGCCGGTCGATTACGAAGAATCGGCCAAAATGGACGGAGGCAGCGATCCCTATATTTTGTGGAAAATCATTATACCGTTGTCTTTGCCTGCCATGGCCACTTTTTCCCTGTTTTACGCGGTGGCGCATTGGAATACGTTTTTTAACGCTATTATTTATATAAACGATTCGGCAAAGTGGCCTATCCAGGTACTGCTGAGACAGATCGTTATCATGTCGTCCGGGGGCATTGGCGACGTCAGCTACAGCACCGAAGCGCAATACGTGGTGCCGCCGCAAACGATCAAGATGGCTGTTATTGTAGTAGCGACCTTGCCTATTATCGCGGTATATCCGTTTCTGCAAAAGTATTTTGCGCAAGGCATGCTGCTAGGCTCCGTGAAGGGGTAAGGCCGATATCCGGCACAGAGATTTCATCGACCCGGATTTATGTATACAATAAAATGAGGGAAGGCGGGTTCTGAACATGAAAAAGAGATTAGGGTTTAATCGAGCAAACGGGTTTGTCGTCTGGCTAATGGTGTTGGCCATGATAGCGGGGTGCGCCGGCGGAAACAACGGTCAACCGGGAGGGACCGATCCGGCCAATCCAACATCCTCGGTCAAGCCGAGCGCATCCGAGGGAGAAGCGGCCCCCGGCGAGCCGCTGCGCATCAGCGTCATCGCAACCTATTACACGCCGCAGCCGCCGGATACGACGAATTCGGCCTGGGTCAAGCTGCAGGAATTGACCAATACGAAGTTGGACATGACCTGGGTGCCGCGTTCCGCTTATGATGACAAGATCAGTATATCGCTGGCTTCCAACGATTTGCCGCAGGCGATGCTGGCGCTAAATTATACGGCGGCTCCGCTGGTGAATGCCATTAAGTCAGGCGCTTTTTGGGAGATCGGTCCGTACTTGTCCGAATTCCCTAATCTGAGCCAAATGAATGAGCTGCAATTCAACTTTACGAAGGTCGAGGGCAAAACGTACGGTTTGTACCGTCCAAGATCGATTGCCCGCCATGGCATTACGTTCCGCCGCGATTGGCTGGAGCGGTTAGGCTTGCAAGAGCCTACGAATCCGGAGGAATTGTACGAGGTTCTGCGCGCGTTTACGAAAGACGATCCCGACAACAACGGGCAGGACGATACGTTGGGATTGGGCGAATACAAAGATATAGAAGCGTACTTGCTGCCGCACGTCTCGTCATGGTTCGGAGCGCCGAACAAGTGGAGCGTGGAGAACGGACAATTCCAGGCGGAATTTATGACACCGGAATATTTGGAGGCGCTTAACTATATTAAGAGGCTTTACGAAGAAGGGCTCATCAACCGCGATTTTGTCGTAACGGAGGAGCTGCAGCGGACCACGATGTTTTCGCAAGGGAAAACGGGCGTACTGCTTGGCAACAATGACGGCGCGGCCACTTTGAAAAACGAAACGCTGAAATACAATGCGGACGCCGTTGTCGATTTGATGGGCAATATTGCGGGACCGAAGGGCGAACGCGTATTTGCGCAGCAAGGTTATACCGGCGTCTATCTGTTCCCGAAATCGTCCGTGAAAACGGAAGAGAATCTGAAGCAAATTCTCGGATTTTTTGACCGGCTGCTGGAAGCGGACGCGATCAACGTGATGGCTTGGGGCGTGGAAGACGAACATTATCGCATCGTGGACGGCCAAGCCGAGCAATTGATCAAGCAAGAGGAGAAGTCGCTGCTTACCGACGGGCTGAACGAGCTGAGCATCGACGACAAATCCTTGCGTCTGGTAGCCAAAGGGGCAGACGAATTGCTGCTTAAGGGAGAGAAGCGCATACAGGACAATGCCGCCATCGCCGTTCCGAATCCGGCGCTGGGACTGGAATCCGCGACATGGACGCAGAGCAAAAGCGAATTGGACAAAATCATCAACGACGCCAAAATCAAATTCATTACAGGCCAGCTGGACGAAGCCGGATGGGAGTCGGCAATCGCGGCCTGGCTGAAGGCTGGCGGACAGAAAGTATTGGCGGAATTCGCCGATAGCTTGGCTAAATCGCAGTAGAAAACCAGTGACCGGGAGTTGGATAACTCCCGGTCCAATCCGGCAAATGCGGAGGTGAGAAAGGGATGGCAAAGTTTCGGGTCGGGTACTTTCGGAAGCTGTTTTTATTTTGTTTTTGCATCGGGGTCGTGCCGGTTGTCGCGCTCGGATGCTTTGCCTATTTCAAGACATCCGAGCAATTGCTGGAGAAGGCGGGCAGCCGCAATGCGGATATGGTGGAACAAACGTTGCTGCGCATGGAGCAGCGGCTCAAAACGGTAGACAATACGCAGACACAGTTCGTAAATTCGCCGCTTGTCGTCAAAGCGATGGGGCAGCCCCTGGACGCCAGCAATTACTTGCTCTACGAGGAATTGATCCAATCGCTGCATCGGCTGCAAACGTATGAATTCGGATTGAGCGACGTGTTTTTGATCAACTTCGGACAAGATTGGATACTGGGCAGCGGCGGGAAAAACGCGTACAAGGAAAGTGTTTTTGCGCCTGTTTTTGATTCTTATTCGGATACTGCCCGCTTTTCTTATTGGGCGAACGAGCAGATGCCGATGCTAAATAACGTCTATCATACGGTGCTTGTCAAAAAGGTGTTGTTCAGCAATTTGCAGCTGATGGGTCTGGTTGTGGCGTTGTTGCCGTCCGAGGAGCTCAGCCGTATGATCCCGGTGACGGATGAATACGGCGAAATGTTCGTGCTCGACGAGCATTATCGGATCATCGCGGCGGGCAACCGGTCCTGGATCGGCACGGATCAATCCGATAATGTCTCGCTTGCGCGGCTGCAGTCGTCGGTAGAAGAAGCGGGACAATACGAGGTTGACGCAAGCGACGACAAACCTCATATCATAACATATCGCAAATCGGGATATAACGGGTGGATCTATGTTTCCAAAGTGTATATTTCCGAAGTAACCCGGGAGTCCCAGGCGATCGGATGGGTAACGCTGGCGATTTGCTCGGGACTTATCCTGCTCGTATGCCTGCTGGCGCTGCAGGTTTCGCGAAGTTTGTACCGGCCGGTGGACCGCCTGTACGGTTTGGCGCTGCAGTCGGCAAGCACGGGCGGGGGATCGGGCAAGCGTGACGAGTTTTATTGGATCGAATCGACTCTGCACGGATTGTTGGGCAATCAGCGCCATATGAACGGGCAATTAAGAGAATATTTTACCCACAAAATGCTGCAGGGCGCAGTCGGCAAGGAGGAGATGTCCAAGCGAATTCGTCGGAAGGAACTGCCCGATTGGCGCTGGATGCGCGTCATTTGCCTGCAAATCGAAACTTTAGAGGGCTCGAGATACAATGAGCAGGACAAGGATTTGCTTTTGTTCGCCATCAACAATATCGCCGGGGAAATTATTCCGGAAGCTTCGCGCCTGTCGCCCGTTCTGACAGGCGGAATGCAAGTGACGGTTGTAGGCGGAGGCACGCTTCCGGAAGAAGAAGACAAGCGGTTGACGAGCGAGCTGGCGCATGCCTTGCAACAAGCGGTGGAAAGGTACTTGCAGCTGAAGACCAATCTGGGAATCAGCTATGCCGTCGAGGAGCCGCTGGCACTGCCCGAAGCCTACCGGGAGGCAAAAGAAGCGATGTCGTACGGCATCAGGCTGGGACGGATGTCGGTTATCTTTCTGGAGGATGTCTACCAAGAGCTTGCGATTTCGCCTGCGGCGTTTCCCCAGCATATCGCTTCGGCACTGCTGGAGCAGATCAGGCTGTTGGACGTCGGGCAGGCGGTGACGCTGCTGAACGAGTTTTTGGCTTTTGTTGCAGGAAAGCCGATCAGCCATCAGGAACTGCAGCTTTATTTGATGCGACTGCAAGGGGAGATGCTGCGCCTGCATCAGGACAGCGGCGGGACGATGCAGGAGCTGTTGACGGACGATAAAAGGATGTTGCCGGATGTGCTTGCGCTAAAAACTACGGAGGAAATCGGCCATTGGTTCGCTGATACGATGATTAAGCCGATTGTCGCGGCAATGGAGCGGCGCAGAAATAAGCAAGCAGCCTCAATCTCCGAGCAAATGCTGGACATTATCCATCAGGAGATCGAAACGCCGTTGACGCTGGAGGCATTAGGCTCCCGGTTGAACTATCATCCCGAATATATCGGACGTGTCTTCCGCAAGGAAACGGGCACGGCGTTTGGCGATTACGTAGCGAGACAGCGGCTGCAATTGGCCAAACGATACTTGAACGAAACGACGATGACCGTAACGAGCATCTCCGAAAAACTGTTGTACAACAAACCGCAAAATTTCATTCGCTATTTCCGCAAAATGGAGGGCATTACTCCCGGCCAATACCGGGATCGCCATCAATTCGGGAGCAACGTAACGAAGGGGGAGGGCGAAGAAGAGACATGAAATTCAATCGCAAGAAAATGCGGGACGTCGAGACGGGCAGAGCGTACACCGTATTCGCTCAGCGCGGCTTTGATACCGGCTTGATGTATTTTACATCCATGTCCTGGTTGTCTGACAATCGCCATCTCGTGTTATGCGCAAGGATTAACGGAAAACGGCAATGCAGTTACGTCAAGATGGACACCGCGACAGGGCAGGCCGAAACGATCGCGGACAATCGTTCGTGGGCCGGCGGCGTCGTATCGGCCGACGACAAGCTGTATGTCGTTCGCGAACGACTCGTGGAGGTTTATGATTTGGTGACCGGAGAGAGCCGGACCGTATGCGAATTGCCGCAAGGCTGCTCCTTTCATGAGCCGCCATCCATAACGGCCGACAACCGTACGCTGGGACTGTACTGGTTCGACGGAACGGATTGGGTAATCGGCATCTGCGAGCTTGAAAAGGGGCAAGTTGAAGTCGCGGCCACTCCGCGTTTTTCCGAGCCCTATCCCGTGGCTAACCATGCCATGATCAATCCGCGCAATCCGCATTTGGTGTTTTACGCGCATGAAGGCAAGACGGAGCATATTCCCGATCGCATGTGGGCGGTGGACAGGAAGACCGGACAATCGCGCAATTTGTATCGGCATCGTACTGTGGGGGACGGCGGCGAGCTTGGCGAATATATCGGCCACGAGATGTGGGCGCCTCAAGGCAACGAGCTGTATTACGTCAAATACGTGCATAGTCCGCTCAAGCCTACCGGCGTGTTTGCCGTGAATGTACGGGACGGGGAGTCGAGGCATCTAAACGGGGATTACCCGTATTGGCATGCCGCCCCCAGCCCCGACGGAAGATGGGTCGTCGCGGATACGTTTCAGCATCCCAGTCGAATTGTCTGTATTTGCACGACAACGGGGCACTCGGAATTGCTTTGCACCGTGCGGAGATGGAACGATCATCCCGGACATCCGCATCCGTCTTTCAGTCCGGACAGCCGCCGCATCGGCTTTACTTTGGCTGGGGCGAACAAACGGCTTCAAGTGGGCATTATGACTTTATTTTAGAGAGAAGGAGGAACAGGCGTGAACAGAATGGAGGAACAACGTGGCATGGCCGGACCGACGGTGCATATGATCGGCAATGCGCATCTTGATCCGGTATGGCTGTGGCAATGGCAAGAAGGGTTTGCGGAAACCAAAGCGACGTTCCGCTCGGCGCTTGACCGGATGAAGGAGTTTCCGGAGTTTATTTTCACTTGCGCTGGCGCCGCTTCCTATAAGTGGATCGAAGACAATGATCCCGCCATGTTCGCGGAAATATCCGAGCGGGTCGCGGAGGGCAGATGGGTCATCGCAGGCGGCTGGTGGGTGCAGCCGGACTGCAACCTTCCGTCCGGCGAGTCGTTCGCCAGACATTCGTTATACGGACAAAGGTATTTTCTGGAGAAATTCGGGAAGGCGGCCAAGGTCGGCTATAATGTCGATTCGTTTGGCCATCATGCGATGATGCCGCAGCTGTTGAAGTTAAGCGGCATGGAGCACTACGTTTTTATGCGGCCGGATAAGCGGGAGAAGGAGCTTCCGGCGGATTTATTTCTGTGGGAAGGCGCGGATGGAAGCCGTGTAACCGCGTATCGTATTCCTGGCGGCTACAACACCCATCAGTCGCAGCCGGCAAGACCCAAAATCGCGGAGGCACTGGAACAAGTTAACCAGACGGGAACAGATGCGATGTGCTTTTACGGCGTGGGCAATCATGGCGGAGGTCCGACGATTGCCAATATTCACGAAATCAGGGTTATGCAGCGCGAGTATGGCAAGGATGCCATTTCGTTTAGCTCGCCCGACGCGTTTTTTGACAAGGCGTTGCTTGGAGGGCGTAAGCTGCAGGTCGTGACGGGCGATATGCAGCATCACGCCAGCGGCTGTTATTCGGCGCATTCCGAAACAAAGCGGCTTAATCGCAAGGCAGAGCAGCGTCTGCTCACGGCGGAGAAGCTGTCCGTCGCGGCGCATCGTTTGCTGGGTCATGCCTACGAAAAGGTTTTCCTGCGTCAAGCCTGGGAAACGATTATGTTCAACCAGTTTCACGATATTATGGGAGGCTGTTGCATCGAGGAGGCCTATGAGGATGCCCGGGAGGGCTACGGCCATGCGTTGTATTTGGGAGGAGTCGTTCAAAACGGAGCGCTGCAGCGTATCTCCTGGGCCGTGGATACGATGCGCGAAGGCATCGGTTATTTGGACAAAAATCAGGAGAGAACCTTGTGGGAGCAACATGATCTAGGCGTGCCGGTCGTCGTGTTTAACCCGCATTCGTGGGCAGTGACCGCACCCATCGTTGTGACCCAGCAGATGAAAGGGGCAACCGACGAGTCGGGGAACGCGCTGTCCGTTCAGCATGTACGCGCGTCGCGTACCAACGGCGGCGACAAGTACGATACTTTGTTCATGGCTGAAGTGCCGGCCTACGGCTATCGTTTGTACTGGATTTACCGGAACAAAAGCCATGAGGCTGCGACGGCAGACCAGGTAGCCGCAACGGAGACTTCATTGGAGAACGAACTTGTGCATCTGGAGTTCGACAAGCGAAGCGGGGGGATTGCCAGGCTGCTCGACAAGCGGTCCGGCGTGGACTTGATAAACGGCATCGGCGGTCAGCCGATCGTGATCGACGAAAGCGAATGCGATACATGGGGACACAATATGTTGAGCTTCCGCAAGGAGACGAGCCGTTTTGGCAAAGCAAGGCTGTCAGTTGCGGAGTCCGGGCCGCTTCGCGCGACGCTTCGGACGACGAGCGTATACGGTCAGTCGACGCTGCGTCAGGATTTCACCATCTATGCGGGAAGTCCGGTCGTTCATGTGAAGGTGAAGCTGGATTGGCGCGAGAAGCATAATATGCTGAAGTTGGCTTTTCCGCTGGCGCTTAAGCAGCCTGCGGCCACGTATGAGATCCCTTACGGCTATTTGGAGCGTCCAGTCAACGGGGAAGAAGAGCCGTCGCAGCGGTGGGTCGACGTATCGGGTTTGACGGAGCAGGGAAAACGCGCGGGTTTGGCGTTGCTGAACGACGGCAAATACGCTTTCGACGTGATGGATAACGAATTGAGAATGACGGCGGCGCGAGGAGCGATATACGCCGATCATTACGGAGAGAGGGACGAATGGTGCGAGTTTATGGATCAAGGCGTGCAAGAGTTCCGCTATGCGCTTGTTCCGCATGAGGGCGACTGGCGCGCGGCCTGCGTCGTTCGCGAGGCGGCTGTACTCAATCAACCGCTGCTGCATGTAGTGGAGACGTACCATAAAGGAAGTTTGCCTCCCGTTCTCGAAGGCGTTCGGGTGTCGGTATCCAATGTGGCGTTGGAGGCTGTTAAATTGGGGGAGGACGGAGATTGCTACATTGTTCGTTGCCGGGAGACGGACGGGAGGGGAGCGGAAGCGACGATCGAATGCCATTGGCTGAACCGGTCGTGGACCGCCAAATTCGGATACGGAGAAATCAAGACGTTTAAACTGCCATTCGATCTGGAGCTGGAAGTGTCGGAAGTCAATTTGCTGGAAATGCAATAATCTTTGCGCTGCAAATTTATCTTTACAAGCGGGTTGTTTGTCTTGTATAGTTAAAATGTATTAACTTAATCATAAAGATAATGTTGTTAAAAACAATACGCAACGGAGCCGGTCAGACCGATGAAACGGGGGTATATCCATGTGCGCATCTCAAGATCGTTTTATAGACAACCGTTTGCTGCTGCAGACTAATGTGGATGACATGAATCCCGAATTTTGTCCCTATGTGATCGATAAGCTGCTGGCTGCGGGCGCGAGCGACGCTTATTGGATCCCTGTTATTATGAAGAAAGGTCGGCCCGGGCTGATGCTCAATGTCATGTGCGGACCTCAAGCGGTGGACGCCGTGGAGGAAGTGATCTTTACAGAGACCACGACGTTAGGCATTCGCCACGTGCCGGCCCGGACGCATTGCTTGGGCAAGGAGCTGAAAACAGTGCTAACGCGCTATGGGGAATTAAGGGTGAAGGCGGGCTATTATAAGGGGCGCATGGTTCAGTTTTCTCCGGAACATGCGGATTGCGAGGCGGCGGCAGTCGCTTATCAGGTGCCGTTGAAGACGGTTTTTGACGAAGCGAGGATCTGCTTTTCGTTGCAGGAAGGGCAACTGCCGGATTGAGGGGAAGGCGGATGCAAGGAATCGTTTCGTTCAATAAACTTAATCAATAAGTAATAAAGTGGAGAGGAGGAGAGGCCATGAGTACGGTTAAAGCGGTAATCTTCGATTTCGACGGTACCATTTCCACGCTGCGCGCCGGCTGGGAGGAAGTCATGATTCCATTTATGCAAGAAAGCATCGCGGGCGGCCGTGCTTTAACGGAGGCGGAGGAAGCGCGGCTGAGGGCAGAGGTGGAGAGCTACGTAGATCAATCGACCGGCATTCAGACCGTGTTTCAGATGCAGTGGCTGGCGGAGACGGTTCGGCGTTACGGCTGGAACAACGAGGTTATGGATCAGTGGCAGTACAAGGCCGAATACAATCGGCTTCTGATGGAGAAAGTGGAGCGGCGCTTGCAGCTTCTTGAGAGCGGCAAGCTGGAGAGAGAAAATTTCTTGATCAAAGGATCGGAGCAATTGCTGGATCGGCTGCACCAGGCGGATATTGCGCTATACGTGGCCAGCGGAACGGATCACCCCGATGTAGAGCGCGAAGCGAAGGCTCTTGGCGTTTATCGTTATTTTGCCGGGATACATGGCGCGCCGCTTCGCCAGGCGGAATGTCCGAAGGAGAAGATCATCTCGGATTTGCTCGGCTCCGGCGCGACGGCTGCGGAACAAATGGCGGTTATCGGAGACGGCAAAGTGGAGATTACGCTGGCCAAGGCCAGCGGTGCGGCGGCGTACGGGCTGGCAAGCGACGAGCTGCGGCGTGAAGGCATCAATCCGGTTAAAGAGGCCAGGTTGCTGGCTGCCGGGGCGGACTGGATTGCCGGGGATTTCCTGAACTTGGAGGAATGGCTTGGCAGACTTGGTTTAGGATAGGTTGTAAACGCTGCACGAAACAGAAGATGATCGATTTGAGAGAGGAGAGTGATCGTAATGGCCGATGTATTGCCGTTCCCGAGATTGTCGCTTGCCAAGGTATCAACTAATTCCGTGCATGATCGGCACAATCTTGTGACCATTCGCAATATGGCCCGTCCCTATGAAGACGAACGGCCGACTTGGAGCGGGGCGACTTCGCCCCAATGGAACGTTCTCATCGATCGGATCGTAGCGGCGCGTTGCGCAGGAAAACCGGTCATCTGGTCCATGGGCGCGCATGTCATTAAAAACGGATTGTCCAGATACGTTATCGAACTGGTTCGCAACGGCGTCATCACGCATGTGTCCGGAAACGGGGCAACAAGCATCCACGACTTCGAACTGGCCTTTCTAGGCGAAACGTCGGAGGATGTGGCCCAATCGATCGAGGACGGATCGTTCGGGATGTGGGAGGAAACAGGCAGATACATGAATGAAGCGATTAGGCAAGGCAGCGCGACTGGCCTTGGGTATGGCGAAAGCTTGCATCGTTACTTGTCGACCCATCCGGAACGTTTCCCCTATTATGATGATTGCGTCTTTGTTCAGTGCCAACAGTTCGGCGTGCCGTATACTTGCCATATCTCGATCGGAACAGACATCATTCATCAGCATCCTATCGCGGATTATGAAGCGCTTGGGCAAGCAAGCGGCCGCGATTTTCGCACCATGTGCCAGTCCATCGCAGGATTAAGCGAAGGCGGCGTCTTTCTTAATTTCGGCTCGGCCATTTCGGGTCCCGAGATCTTTCTGAAAGCGGTCAGCATGGCTCGCAATACCGGGTTGGGCATGAAGGGCATCACCGCCGCGAATTTCGACATCGTGCCGGCTGAAGCCGGCAGGAAACCGCCTGAGACGTCGTCCGACTATTATTATCGTCCGAGGCGCAATTTCGTAGATCGGTTGGGGCAGATTGACGGTACCGGCTACTTGTTTCAGGGATTGCATCAGGAGACCATCCCTGCCCTATTCCATACGGTGCTGGATCGGATAAAGGAACACTCCTTGACTTTTCGGCCTGTAGACCGCGAGGCGGCGCCGAAGCTTGAGCGGGAACGCATGCAGCTATTCCCGATCGCGGAGAGGAACAGTAAATTCAGGCTGGGGTCGGCAGTATCCGTGCATCGGCAGTTGTCGGAGGAATATGCCCCGCCTCTATTCGCTGAAATGGCGGAGCGGCTGAGAGAAAGCAAAAAAAACGGCAAGCCCCTCCTGGTTTCGTTAGGCGGCAATGTGCCGGGCAGCGGAACGACTGCTGCCATAGGCGAGTTGGTAAGGCAGGGCATGATCGATCATGTGGCGGTCAACGGCGCTTACGCTTTTCAGGATTTGGAATTGGCTGCCTTTGGTCATACGGAAGAGGATAGCAGCGGAGCGTTGAGCAACGGCAGGCTTGGCATGTGGCGGGAACCGTCGGAGATCGTTAACGAGGCGCTTGCTGCCGGTTATCCGCTCGGGCTGGGCTACGGTGAAAGTTTGATCGCTTATGTACAGCAACATACCGAAAAGTTCCCGTTTCTCGCCCATAGCCTGATCGGCAGTTGCATAGACGGAGGCATTCCTTATACGGTGCATATTACGATCGGCACGGATGCGGTGCAGCAGCATCCTGATGCTGATTTTCGACAGCAGGGAGGAGCGAGCGGCCGGGATTTTCTGATCTATTGCTCGACGGTTTCGCAGCTTGAGGGCGGGGCTTTTCTGAATTTCGGCTCCACGGTCATCGGCCCGGAGGTTTTTCTCAAGGCTTTGTCGATCGTACGCAATTTGCAGCATACGGTCAAAAATATTACAACGGCTAATTTTGATATTGTCAAGCTTGGCAACTACCATATGAAAGTTGGCTATGAGGACTGGGACTATTACTATCGACCAAGGAAAAACATAATTCATCGGCCGACGAGCCTTGGCGGCAAAGGGTATCATTTCGAAGGGATGCATCAGGAGACAATTCCGGCGCTGGCCAAGCAATTGCTGAGAGATGTCAACGGCAGAGAGGAACACATATAGATGGAGAACAAACATTTAATTGCTGCCGGGCATCTGCATGTTTATGAAGGAATGTCCAGGGAACGCGTGGAGGAAATAATCGAACGGATCGGCAATTTGCGGGCGGCGGTAATCGGGGATGGCTGTCTGGATGTCTATTGGGATGCGGATATGTCGTTGAGCACGCTATCCCGGGAAACGCCGCATTATTCGTTGCCGATCATCGGAGAGCGGGTGTCTCCAGGAGCGGGCGGCAATGTGGCTATGAACTTGCGGGCGCTTGGCTGCCGGGAAGTGTCGTTTTGCACGGCATCGGCGGATGATTGGCGAGGAAATATGCTGCATCGATGTTTGGCGGATAGCGGGATTAACGATAGCTACAGTCTGAGTCTCAAGCAGTGGGTGACGCCGGCATATTGCAAGCCTATACGCCATGGGCTTCAGGGAGTCAGACAAGAAGACCCGCGTCTGGACTTTATTAATCGGCGTGCTTTGAGTGCGGATGAGGAGAAACAATTGATAGCGGCGCTTGATGAAATGATGCAATCGGCGGATATAGTGGCAGTTACCGACCAGTTGCCGCTAGGGATCATAACGGAAGCAGTGCGAGTCAGATTGCGGTTCTGGTCGGCTCGGGGAAAACAAATCGTGGTGGACAGCCGCGACCGGATCGGCAAATTTAACGGCGTCTGCATCAAGCCTAACGAAATCGAATCGCTGCGGGCATTGGGGCTGGATCCTCGCGAAGGCGAGATTTGTTGGGAACAGCTTCTAAAAGCGGGTAAACAGCTTCAGAACAATAATGAAGCTCCGTGCTGTATGACGATCGGCTCCCGTGGAGCCTTGTGGTTCGACGGCGGAACGCCGATCTGGGTTCCGGGTCATCCGGTGCAGCCTCCCTTGGATATTGTCGGAGCCGGAGACCATTTCGCATCCGCGTTTCTTTGTGCAAGAGGAGCGGGGTGCAGCGGTCCGGAGTCCATGTTTTTTGCTCAGCTTGGCGCCGCGGTAGTCATTCGTAAGTTAGGTATGACGGGAACAGCCGACAGGCGCGAAATACTGGCGAGGTATGATGAAATCATAAATGGGAAATCGGAAAGCAAGCAGCAGTAATCGGCATTGCGACCAGGCAGGATGACAGGGATTTCGCTTGTGTTTGCCGGAGCGGAAGATTAGAATGAATAGCAAGCGAGATTGCGAGTTTGCAATTTATTATTTTTCGCATAAGGGAGCTATGGAGATGGCGGAATCAAAGGTGTTATATCTGCAAAAGGTCAAAAATCAAAATGTGTCGCATATCCTTCATAAAATATGGGAGCATGAGGCGGCATCAAGAATCGAGCTTGTACAAATGACGCACTTGACTTCTGGCACAATTACAAATTTGACGCAGGAGCTCATATCACACCGCCTGATTAAAGAATCGGAATCGATATCGGATTCGGTTGGCCGCAAGCGCGTAAATTTGAGATTTGACAACAGCTACTTTTATATTATCGGAATTGATATTGGCAGAACTTCCGTCAGTGTCGTATTAAGCGAGTTGACCGGCAATATTGTTGATACGGTGGAATACGGAACGGAAGGGATTACCAACCCGGAAGAAGTTCTGGCGCTAATCGAGCCGTACGTACATAAATTGCTGGGTCAGGCGGAATCCCGAAAACGTAAAGTGATTGGCATTGGCGTTAGCATTCCGGGGCCAATGGATCAACGCACCGGCAAATTGATCAATCCGCCGGGATTTCCCGGATGGGCAGGATATCCGATTCGCCCAACGCTGGAGGAGCGCTTTAAGACAAGAGTTTTTATCGAAGATGACGCGCGAACTTCGGCACTGGCAGAACGTTGGTACGGCCTAGGACGAGATGGACGCGATTTGGTATTCGTTACGATGGGAATGGGTATTGGCGGCGGAATCGTTCAGAATGGCCGAGTGCTGCATGGTACAAATGGCTTGTACGGCCAAATCGGACAAATGAGCCTGATGACGCATGGCGGCGCCGGAGATGCTATTAGTTATGACTGCTGGGAAAATCTCGGATCAATACCCGGCATCCTGAAACGATGGTCAGGCAATGGGGACTTTCGCGATTTTATCGTTCAGGTTCGGGCACAGGAACCTCATGCGGTTAAAGTCATGGAGGATACGCTTCGTATGCTGGAGGCCTCGCTTACTTCGTTAATCAACTTGTATGATCCTGATGTCATTGTGTTGGGCGGCAAACTTTATCCTTATCTTTCTCCACATATGGAGGCCATTGTTGAAAATGTTCGTTCTCGCGTCTTTGATTTTGTGCAGGAACGCGTCATAATCGAAAAGGCTTTTTATGGGCAAATGCAGAGCTTGATGGGTGCCGTTGCGCTTGTTTTTGGTCATGTGCAGGAAAATCCTCTGCTCGTTCTTGGAGCCGACTAATGTGCCGATAGAACCAGAGCATGCCGGAAACGGCGCTTGACCGTTAATTAACTTAATCTATAAATTATATACCTTTGATTATGGAGGTTGTTCGGATGTTGCTAACGGTTGAAAAGCTCGAGAGACGGGTAAAGGAATTATCGCCGTTTCGTTATACGAATAGGCAGGAGATTGGCCAGTTCTTATTTTGGAAAGACGAGGCTGCGGAAGTTGCGGCAATGCCGCCGCAAGATGCGGAGTGGACTGAAGTAGGTCTTGGATATCGCTGGGGTGATCGTGACGTAACGGCTTGGCTTAGAACAGAAGTTTTTTTGCCAGAACAGCGGGGTTGCAACATTGTGGGTCTGTTCAACTTCGGCAAAACAGGCCCCGGACATACTTCCGGCTTCGAGTCGCTGTTATTTATTAACGGCACGCCGTTTCAAGGAGTAGGCACATTTCATCAGGAAGTGTTTTTTCCGGAGGAATTGGCCGGTCAAAAGGTTGAGCTTCTGTTCAAGGTATGGAGCGGGCTTCCCGGGTTCGGGCCGATGTCCGAACTTCGCCATGTCCTTCAGCAAGCCGAGATAACACAGCTTCAGCAACAGACGGACGATTTGTACTTCACCTCCAGTGCGGCGATGGAGACGATTAAGGTGCTGGATTCTAATAGTTGGGAACGCCATGCGCTGGTTAAAGCCGTAGATCGGGCATTTCTGTTAGTGGATTATCGGAACCCTGGCAGTGCAGCATTTTATGATAGTGTAGCTGCCGCCGCAGTCAAGTTGCACGAAGAAATCGAAAGCATACCGAAAAATAATGAGGTTACGGTACGTGCCATCGGCCATACGCATATTGATGTCGCTTGGCTATGGCGGTTGAAACATACACGGGAGAAGTCGGCCCGTTCATTTTCTACCGTACTTCGGCTGATGGAGAGATATCCCGAGTATGCGTTTCTGCAAACACAACCTCAGCTATACGATGATTTGTCACGAGATTATCCCGTGCTGTTCGAGCAAATCAAGGAACGCGTCAAGGAAGGCCGCTGGGAAGCGGGCGGCGCCATGTGGCTGGAATCGGATTGCAATATTCCGAACGGAGAGTCGCTGGTGCGCCAGTTGATGTACGGCATGCGTTACTATGAGCAAACCTTCGGCGTAAGCTGCGACTATCTCTGGCTTCCGGACGTATTCGGATATAGCTGGGCTTTACCGCAAATTTTAAAGAAATCCGGCATTAACTACTTTATGACGACCAAAATCAGTTGGAACGTATACAATCGTTTCCCGCATGATACGTTCTACTGGCGCGGCATTGACGGCACGGAAGTGCTGACGCACTATATAACTACGCCCGAACCTGGGCAAGCTGCAGATAGCTTGACCAAGTATTATACCTACAATGGTCAGGTATTGGCCGAAACCGTGAACGGGATCTGGAAAAACTATCGCGACAAAGAGGTCAACGATGAATTGCTGCTGGCTTACGGCTGGGGAGATGGCGGAGGCGGTCCTACCCGCCATATGCTGGAGATGCGTCGAAGATTAGAGCATATGCCGGGCTTGCCTCGTGTTACTACCGGAAGGGTAGACGAGTATTTTCACCAACTGGAGCATACGGTGGATAAAAGCGATCGTTATGTGCATCGTTGGAACGGCGAGCTTTATTTGGAGCTCCATCGCGGCACGTATACGTCGCAAGGCTACGTGAAACGCATGAACCGCGAGATGGAATCGCTGCTCCATACAGCGGAAGCCGCAGGGGTACTTCATGGGATTGTAAGCGGGTTCAAAGATTATCCTAAAGACACGCTGGATGAAAGCTGGAAAATCGTATTGCGCAACCAATTTCACGATATTCTTCCGGGTTCGTCTATTGCCGAAGTTTATGAGGATTGCCATGTGGAATATGGCGAAGCAGAACGACTTGCACGAGAAGCGTTAGGAACCAGCTTGTCGGGCCTTGCAGGACGTTTGCCGTTAGCGCCTGCCGGGGAACAATGCTGGATCGTTGTAAATTCGCTAGGAATGGCAAGAGACGAATTGGTCGAACTGGCATGGCAGGATGATTTTGCGATTGGAGGCAGCTGGACGGATGCGGACGGCAACCATTTGACAGCGGAGGTGATTGCCAAAGAATCGGGAGAGCGTTCGGTACTCGTTCGGATTCCGAACATTCCCGCAGTTGGCTATAAGACCATTTCGTACAGTTCGGCCGTGGAGTCTGCTGTAAGCGTTGCGGAGCCAGCCATAATCGTCAAAGCGCAAGGTTTATCCACGCCATTTTATGAGTTGACCTGGAATTCGCATGGCCAATTGGACCGTTTGTATGACAAGCGAACGGAAAGGGAATTAATTGCCCCGGGCGAAGCGGCCAACCGTTTTGATGTTCACGAAGATAAGCCGACTGCTCACGACAACTGGGAAATCGATATTTTCTATTACGAGAAACATCGCCAGATTAATGGGCTGCAGTCAGTTGTTATCGCAGAGTACAATCCATTGAGGACGGTCGTGCGCATGGCCTGGAATGACGGCGAAACGATGATTAAGCAGGATATGATCGTTTATCCGGACAATCCGCGAATCGACTTTGTGACTTGGGTGAACTGGCAGGAGCGCGAGCAGCTGCTGAAGGTTGCATTTCCGCTGAATGTCAGCTCTACCTATGCCACGCACGAAATTCAGTTCGGCAATGTACGCAGGCCGACACACTGGAATACGAGCTGGGACTTTGCCCAATTCGAAACCTGCGCGCAACGGTGGATTGATCTATCTGAGCGCGGCTGCGGTGTCAGCTTGCTCAACAACTGCAAATATGGCCATGATGTCCGGGACAATGTGATGAGGCTGACTTTAATCAAGTCCTCCAACGATCCGGATCCGACTTGCGATTTAGGCGAACATCAATTTACCTATTCCTTGCTGCCTCATGAAGGAGATTGGTTTGAGGCCGGTACATTGGATCAGGCTGCAAGATTGAATACAAAGCCTGAAACGTTAAAGCTTTCTTATCAGGCGCATGGCTCTGCAGAAGCTATTCCTCTAACATTTGGCCTGTTAGCTATAGAAGGCGGACATGTGGTCGTGGACACGGTTAAACGTGCCGAGGATTCGGACGCTTTGATTGTGCGGTGTTACGAGTATGCAGGCATGCGCGGCAACGTATCCCTCAGGTTTAATGCTTCCGTAGCGGAAGTGGCGGAGGTGAACCTGATGGAACGCGAAGCACGGGAGATCGCTCATCAGTCGAATCAGTTTGCGGTTCACTTCACCCCTTACGAGCTTAAGACGTTCAGGGTGGTACTCAGTTAGGACATTAGGAAAAGCCGACCACGAGGTCGGCTTCTTGGCGTCGGCGGTTAGAATGGCGATGCATGATGCCTTGCTACGCTTCCCGTACTCCATGGTTAGTTTCCTTGCAGAGCCGGATCTAGCGTTTCATGCCAAATACGCAGCGCTTCGGCTGTAGACGGCTGCAAGGAAGCTCCGGTTCTGGTTTTCAGGGTGAAAGGAAGACCTTGCAAAGCGGCCAAATATTTGGCGGTAGCGGTAAAGCCGTTGGAAATCAGCGCATCCAGGCATATAAGTTCGCGATGTAGCAGTTGAACTTCATCATCCATAATTCCGCCGTTTTGCTGCAATCGGTTCCAAAGTCTGATATTGAGATTAGCCATGGCTGTGGAGGTAATGGCCATAATGCCGTTCGCTCCAGCGGTGATAGCCTGCACAAGAAAAGCCGTATTCGCTTGAAATACAAGGCTGTCCGGCGCTATGGCAAGTTTGGCCGTGATGCCTTCCAACGTCGAAGTTGTATCTTTGATCCCGCTTACTCCATGTTCGGAGACCAGTGTCCCGTACACTTCCGGCGGGATATAGTGCGGGGCTACGCCGGGAAATTCATACAGGATGAGCGGCAAGGGCGAGGCAGTCGCCAACTCGGCGAAATAATGCAACAGACGACTAGGATCATGTCCATAATCATTGGGCGGTACGGCTACCAATGCAGAAACCCCGGTTTCGGCCATCCGCAGAAGCTCGTCGCGATGGGCGGTCGGGTCGCTTCCAGCGTTGGCAGTTGCTACAACAGGGATATTTCCGGCACGTTTTACGGCGATACGCGTCAGTTGCAGCCGTTCTTCGGCGTTTAAAGTAAGCAATTCGCTGCTGCCGCAAGAAGCGAAAAGCGCTTGGGGCTGTTGCGACAATTGCCAGTCGACATAACGTTCATAGGTTGCATAATCGATTTCTCCCGATTCGTGAAAAGGGGTAAGCAGCAGAGAGTAAACACCTTTGACCGGTACAGATGCAGTTGGGTTATTCATATGATCGCGTCCTCCTGTTTGCGGGTATGATGTTCGTTCGGGCTATGATGATGATCATCATGGTGGTGATGGTGATGGTGGTCGGAATGCCGGGATTTTTCCTGGTGCGAAGAGTGGGCGTCTCTCTTATGGCGCGACTGTCCAAGCGCTGTCAATTGATGCGATGACAAACGTCCGACAACAGCGCGCAGCACATTGGGACGATTAGGCAGGTCCCTGGTACCTGCGCCATAACCGATATGCTCTACAATCATGGATGGCAGCCCGGTCAGGAAATAATCGGCCAGTCCCGCCACGATTGCAGCGCCTGTTGGCGTCGTCAATTCGGCATTGACTTCGGAATGGACGATCGGAACATCCAGCAACAGCTCGAGAGTAGCTGGCGCGGGTACGGGATATAAGCCATGATCGCACCAAATATAGCCGCTTCCAAGCGGAATCGGAGATGCGATGAGAAGGTCGGCGCCCAACGAATCGAGGGCAAGAGCGACGCCGATCATATCGATAATCGAGTCCAGCGCGCCTACTTCATGAAAATGAACATGTTCGATCGGGACATTGTGAATACGAGCTTCCGCTTCCGCCAATTTGGCAAACAGGGTTAAGCTGTCTCTGGTCACCCTCTCGTTAAAATTTGAAGCTTTTATGATTTGAACAATATCCGAATAATGACGATGATGCGATGGAGCCGTTTCGTCGTCAATCGTTATCTCCAGCTTGATAGAGGAAATACCTTCCTTCATAACGGGCCGCCAGTGCAGAGAGAAGGGCTCAGTTTGCAACTTTAACAGCTCTTCCGCGATATATTCGCGGCTCGCTCCGGCGTGGACCAAAGCGGCTAAAGTCATGTCGCCGCTAATGCCGGAGAAACAATCCAAATAAACGGTTTTTAGCATGAAGGGCTCCTTTCCGTCATAGAAAGCAATTTGATGATGCGTATGGCGGCACAAGCTGCGCCGAATCCATTATCGATATTGGTGACCGTCAGTCCAGGGGAGCAGGAGCTGAGCATAGCCAGCAGCGGGGTGATACCGCCAAGGTTTGCTCCGTATCCGACACTGGAGGGAACGGCAATGACCGGTTTGGATACAAGCGAGCTCAAAACACCAGGCAGAGCGCCCTCCATGCCGGCTATAACGATTATTACGGCCGATTGGCGAATGTCCGGCAGTTTGACGAGCAGCCGATGCAATCCGGCAACTCCGACATCATAGATACGATTGACAGGGAGTCCAGCGAATTCAATGGTCAAAGCGCTCTCTTCGGCAATCGGCAGATCGGATGTTCCGGCACATACGATAGCTATCGTTGGACGATCTTCGTCTTCCGCCACTTCGGGCTGCATGCTTCCGATAGTAAGTACTCGTGCGGCATTATGATAGATTGCGCCAGGTATATGTTGCTGGATATAAGCCGCTTTGTCCGCGGATACCCTGGTGGCTAGAACAGGGAGATGGCTTTCGGCAAGTTTTCTCGCAATGGCGCTGATCTGCTCGGCGCTTTTGCTTTCGCCATAGATGACCTCGGGAAAACCGGTGCGTCTTTCCCGGTCCAGATCGATCCGGGCGAAATCAAATTCCGCGATTTGACCTTCGGGCATGCCGCCGGCGATCATGCCGATCTGCCTGGCCGCGGTTGCGATATCCGTTTCTCCTGCTTGCACGGATTGCAGTAACTGTTCCAAATGGTTCATAACGCACCTGCCTCGTTAACGTGGCGGGCAGCTCCCAGCCGTTCATTCATGCTGCCAGTTCGATATCCTTGCAAGTCGAGCGTCACATAGTTAAAGCCGAGCTGCCGCAGGCGGCGATCAACTTCGGCGTTGTATTTAAACATTAATTCCATCTCATCGGGGTCGATTTCAATACGGGCGATTTCTCCATGGTGTCTGACTCTGACCTGATAGAAGCCGAGAGAGAGCAGATAGGTTTCGGCTTCATCCAGTTGATCGATTTTTTTCCTGTCGATTTCAGTACCGTAAGGAATACGCGACGACAGACAGGCAAAGGACGGTTTGTTCCAGGTCGGAATCCCCATCGCGTAGGATAATTGCCGAATTTCCAACTTGGATAAGCCGGCTTCCTGCAGAGGACTGCGCAGTCCTTGCTCTTGCTTGGCTTTAAGGCCAGGCCGGTAATCGCCCAAGTCATCGATATTGGATCCGTCCCAAATAAATGAACAGCTCAGCTGCTGCGCCGCCTCGTTTAGATGGGAATAAAGTCCGGTTTTGCAATGATAGCATCGATCGGGTTGGTTAGCGACGAATTGCGGGTTAGCAAACTCGGAAACCGATGTTTCGTGCACCGCGATGCCGTAACGCCGAGCAATCAAAATGGCGGCATTATATTCGCGGGTCGGGAAGGTTTCCGATGCGGCGATGGCTGCGACAACTTTTTCTCCCACAAGCCGATGCGCGCGAATAAGCAAGTAGGTACTGTCGACACCGCCGGAATAAGCCAACATTATTTTTCCTTCTCCGGCCATTTGGGTAATGATTTCGCCTAGGCGGCGGTCTTTATCTAACGTTAGCCGGTCAGGCGGCTCCGTTGCTTGCTTTATCGACATGGGAACAGTTCACCTCATTTCAACAAGGTTGTTATGGTTTACATTCAATCGACTCCATTATACAATAAACTTAATCAATAAGTAAATTACATTTCGCCAATTATGCAAAAGGATTAGAGAGGGGATTTGGCATATGCACGCAACAAATCTGTACAGAAGCTTTCGCAACCATGGCTGCAGGATTACCGATGATTTAATGTACAAAGGTTATCGTTCGCTCATTGTGGAGAATGAGCTTTTGCTCATTCATATCCTGCTGGACAAGGGCAGCGAACCTATCCGATTTTTACACAAACCGACCGATATGGATTTGATTTGGGTAACCAGAATGGGTATCCAGCCCGCTCATGCTCTGTTTCCCGATTATCAGACGACCTATACGGGAGGGTGGCAGGAAATGTTTCCGGAGGTCAGTTACACGCATGAGCTGGGCGATGCGATGATCCATCGCGGAGAATCTGCGGTAACTCCCTGGGATTACGAGATTTTGTGCGACAATGAGGCGGAAGTGAGGATAAAGCTGACTAACCGCTTGCGTTCGATGCCTTTTCTCATTGAAAAAGAAATTTGCTTGAAATCCAGAGAAGCCATTTTTAGAATCAATGAAAAAATAACGAATGAATCGCCAACGGTCGAATTGCATGCTAATTGGGGGCATCATCTGGCCTATGGCAAGCCGTTCCTTACTGGGGCAACCAAGGTCGAGTTTTCGGAAGGCGCCGTTGTTTGCAATCCGGTTAGCGGAGAACGCTGGAGCTGGCCGCACGCAAAGCAGGAGGGACAAAGCATTGATCTATCGCAAATGGCTGCGTCGGGTACAGCGCGAGATTTATTGTATATAGAGGCGCCGGATTATCGTTACACGCTGCGAAGACCGGAGGATGGGATTTGCTTAAACGTCTCGTGGGATGGTAATACCTGGCCTTATTTATGGTATTGGCAAAACTTCCAGCCTGCGAGCGGCGCTCCTTTTTATGGCTGCGAATACAATATCGGTCTGGAGATGTTTAACGTGATTCCAAAGCTGAAGCTTGCCGAAGCGGCGGAAGCCGGTCAAACTATCGTTTTTCCGCCCAGGCATACTGTTAGTTCTTGGCTGACCTTCGAAGTAACGGTGAGTTAATTTTTTGACAAAATAGGAACAAATGTTCTATAATGGAGAAAAATGATTCGGAGTTGAATGCCGGTGACCGTGAAATACGAATGGAAAAAGAACGACAAATCTTTGTATCTGCCGAAGGAGGAGCCGACCATTATCGAGGTTCCTGTCTTCAGGTATTTTATGATCAGCGGAGAGGGCAATCCCAATTACGAACCATTCCGGGAAGCCGTCGGAGTCTTGTACTCGTTGTCGTATGGGGTAAAGATGCTGCCCAAAAAGGGCGTGGCGCCGGAAGGGTATTACGAATATACGATATTCCCTTTAGAGGGAGTATGGGATCTCGCGGTAGAGGCACGAGGATTAGAGGTACTGGACAAAGATAAACTTCTGTATACGATCATGATCAGACAGCCGGATTTCGTTACGGAACCGCTGGCGATGGATGTGCTGAAAACCGTAAAAGCGAAGAAGCCTCATGTCTTGCTGGACAAGGTTATATTCGGCGAGCAGGAGGAAGGTTTGTGCCTTCAGATGATGCACCACGGCTCATATGACGATGAACCGCAAAGCTTCGCGAAAATGGAGCGGTACTGCGATGAGCACGGGTTAAAGCGAATCTCGAAGGTTCATAAGGAAATATACATATCCGACCCAAGGAAAACACAGGCGGACAAGCTTCGTACCGTGCTTCGTTTCCGAGTGGAGAAAAACGAATAAATAGCGATCGTCAGCCATGCATTGGCCAAGAAAACGTTAGGCTGGACGCCTCGGCATTCGTGGAGAGATCATCGAGGAGAACGACCTAATTAGTCCGGTAAAAATATAAAAAGTCCAAGCTCACGAGCTTGGACTTTTATGTTGATGCGGTCGAGAGGACTCGAACCTCCACGGCTGTTACACCACTAGAACCTGAATCTAGCGCGTCTGCCAATTCCGCCACGACCGCATGCCTGAAGTAACGAGATTTATAATAGCATGGCTTCCAAGTGGAAGTCAACGCCAACGCTAAAGTTTAAATTTTCAGCTTATTCCATCATTTTCCCTGCGAAATGTCATGGTACATAAATCCTGCAAAATCGTGGAAAGGTAAATGAAGGAATCGATGATGGAAAAAGAAAATTGACCCTAGGGGGTAGCGGAACAATGAATAGAAAAAAGACTAGTCAATCGCCGCAAGTGCAGTATACGAATAGGATGATGCCCAGATGGAAACGGGCTGCAACCGCGCTCACCATGACTCTAGCTATAACGGCTGCTTTGCAACCCTCAACGCTTACAGCCGCAGTCGATCAACCGTCTGAATCGCGTCAGCCATCCGATAGAACCGAAAAAACGGTCTCGATCGTTATCGACGACTTCGGCAACGGGATGGCTGGTACGGAGGAGATGCTGAAGCTGCCGGTAAAAATCACCGCTGCCGTCATGCCATTTTTGTCCACGACAAAGAAGGATGCCGAAGCAGCTTACAAGCTCGGACATGACGTGCTGATTCATATGCCTATGGAGCCGAATCATGGCAAAAAGAGTTGGCTGGGCCCTGGCGCCATTACCGCCGATCTTAGCGATGCCGAAGTGCGGGAGAGAGTAGAGGCTGCTATTGCGGATGTGCCGCATGCCGTCGGCATGAACAATCATATGGGCTCCAAAATAACGGCAGACGAACGTATCATGCGCATTGTGCTAACCGTATGCAAAGAGCGCGGACTGTTCTTTCTGGACAGCAAGACGAACTACCGCTCCGTAGTTGCCAAGCTGGCCCAGGAGATTGGTTTACCCGTACTCGAGAACAATGTGTTTCTCGATGATGTCTATACGGCTGAGCACATATCCAGGCAAGTTAACGTTATTCGCAAGCATATGGAGACCCATAATCATACCATTACGATCGGTCATGTCGGTTCCCCGGGTCTCAAGACGGCAGCTGTGCTGCAACAATCCATTCCGGGCTTGCAGGCGGAAGCAAAGATCTTAAAGCTGTCGGAGCTTATAGGTGCTTCAATTGGCGACCCATTGGTAGTGCCCAATCCCTGAAGCGATCGCCTCGGCAATCTCCAGTTGCTTGCGTGAATCGGTTAACATGCTCCGATCCTGATCATTGCTGATAAAGCCCATCTCGACAATGACCGAAGGCTGCTCCACTCTCCGCAGCAAATAAAATGGTTTACCCTCACGCGGGAGCTCGGAAGTATTTTGCTGTCGATTAAGAACTTCCTGAAGGCAGAAGGCGAGCAAGGCGCTTTCGCCTGTGTTCTGAAACAGGACAAGAGGACCTCGTTTCCTGCTGTTGCGTGCCGAGTTTACATGCAGGCTGACCATCAGCTCGCTGCCGATCTCTTCTGTTAATCCTCGGCGCTGCGAAAGGTCGCGCCTATGCCGTGAACTTGTACGGTGCCAGCGATTATCGTCGCTGAGCGCATAGTCGCCTGTCCGGTTCATGACGGCGGCAATGCCTCGGCTTCGCAATAACAAATAAAGCTTGCTCGCGATGGCTAGATTAATGTCTTTTTCCAGCAGATCGCCATGCGATGCTCCGCCGTCGATTCCGCCATGCCCAACGTCAATAATGACAGTCGTCGATGGCAATGCCCAGCGATCGCTGGATTGGGAAGGGAACGAGGCGGCCGACGCAACGGGATGAACCATAAACATAAATAATACAAGCAGTGTCAGCAAAAATCGAATCATGATCAACGTCAACCTCCTGCGACCGAATCAGAATGATTTATTTGACGTTAGCGTGGCTGTTCGGAGGTAATCTCATACATGATTATGACCGACCTAAAGCGGGAATAATGATAGTAATAACTCGCACTATAAGAAGCTGGAGGTGACGAAGATGAAGGGCGGAAGCGATCTTGTGAAGTATATGACGGAGCAATTCATTACGTATATGGAGACGCCGGCAGAAACGCGCAAGCAAGCAAAAACGTCAGCCAAAGCGGCAAAAGAGCCTTGGCTGACGCGATGGTTCGGATTCGGCGGCATGAGTCTGATGATGTGGTGGCGAGGCCGGACAGGACGTCAAAGGTAAAAGGATCCTAATGGTTGCAGCAAGGAAGCAGGAATATATCGTCGGACCGGAGCATTCTCTTCGCTGTCGAGCGAAATAAACAGCTCTCCGCCCGACCACTCCGTATATCCCGTGACGGACCACACATACGTCATCTTTCCCTGGAAGGACTTGCTGACGTACCTAAGCTCACTATTGTCTCGCAGGGCATCGGATAAGATGGATAGAGGATCGGCAGCAATCGAATAAGGACTTTGGGTGAGCCATGGCAATCGGCCATAAGGATCGAAAGAAGCCATGGCTCCAGCAGATGAGATCGAAGCATGGGCGTTCTGAACCCCATGCTTGTCTGCGTTGGCGGCTTGAGCAGCGGCAGTGGCCCACAGTCCGGCGTCAATCGGCAATTGTTCGCCCGAATAAGCATCTGTATAATGATTTTCGGTCAATGATCCAATACCGGCAATGCCGCCCGATATTTGCCAAGCAGCCAGCAAGGGATGGATATAGAGTCGGGTCGCTTTCATGGACGTCTCGCTCAGACCTAGTCTGGTTAAAGCGGATTTTAATATTGCCGAGCTAAAGGGCGGGTATTCCCCGATGCCGTATTCACCCAGTACATAACCTCCGCCATCCTTGGCATAAACAATCATATATCCGACAACGCTCTGACCTCGTCGCATCAATACGAGCCAGCTATGCGTTCCGGGTCCGAGCGCTGCGGTGCTTGCCCAAGCGCCCTTCCATTCCGCAAAAGCCCCATCCGGAGAATTCGCGAGCTGTTCGGCCCATAACCGTGCTTGTTCTTTTAATGAAAGGTCTTGTTCCTTGTCCAGCGTCGACATGGCTTGTCCGGTTGCATAGATTCTCGCGTCTGCTCCGCTCGACATGCTTAACATAACCGCGAGAACGGTCGCGGCCGTTGCGATCTTCCAGCTTGTTCGCATTGTAATCACCTCTCTGGATTCATTGTAGCGGACAAGCCTCAAGAAGACTGTTGCAACCTGTCGCCCAATAGCTGCCGGGGAACCGCTTCTTTTGCCGCAATGAAACGATTCCCGTCACAATGTCATCAATCTATGCCTTCCAGATGGAAAATGCCGCAGTTAATGGCGGAAGCCGTCACGCGCGGCTCGTATTGCCACTTGATTTCGGCTTGCCGCTGCATGTATTGTTCCTGAATGGCTGACTTGTTCTCGGGGAGGGCATGCTCCAGCAACGGCTCGTAATAAGCCTGAATGCGGGAAAGCTCCTCTTGCAGCCTCGCAGCAGCTCCTTCCGCCCAAGTGTAGTCGTATCCCTTGAGCTTACGCTCCAACGCCTGCTCAATTAACGTCAGCGCTCGGTTGTAGGATATGCCGTTGCGGGCTAGATGAATATTCGCAGGGAGTCTTGGCGTAAGCTTTTTATGCTGAAGACGGTCGTGAAAGTTTTCAATAATATGCCCGGTCACAAGCGACACGCCGAAGCTGTGGATTTCCTCCCGCTTGCGATCGCAAGTCAGCTCCACTCGCATATTAATGCCAAGCCATGCCGTATAAGGCGTCGAGCTGTACGGATTGCCGCCGCGCTTGTCCGGTTCCTGAAACAGGAACACATAGCTGCCTTTATTTCGAGTAGCACCAAACAGTTGATCCAGCCGGCGCGAGCCGAAATAGAGATCGTCGCGAGGAACGCGGGCGGGCGCGGCAAGGGTCGTGTGGACGAAGCCGAACGATCGGGCGAGGGCTGCATCCGCCGCCGGCGCAAGGCTTTCGCTGGCGGAGGGGCCGGGTGATGGAGCTGGCGCTTCCAGCATCGTCTCGTATCTAGTCTTGTCGGTGACAAACAGAAACGTCATCGTCTCCGGCTCCGCGCCTACACGGTCAACAAAGCTCCAGTAATAGGGACGATTCGTCAGCTCCCGATCGGCTTCCGGAGACAGCTTGACCATATAATGGGCATTCGACTTCTCCAGGATGGAGCAGCCCGTTGCTTCCAGAAATCGGCCAACGAATTTATGGATTTGTTTCTCGTTCACGGCTTCACCTCCACAGTTTGCCCCAGTCGGTCCAGCTTCACCAGCAAGTCGGGACTCTTAGCAAGTCCGCCTTCAGACTTCGCCCCTTCGCGCAGCTCGGATATGGAGCTGCCGAGCTCGTCGAGCTGACGTTTCAGCTCCTGTTCGTTTCCGGCTTCTAGCAGCGCCTTCGCCAGCCGCTTCTCGATCGATTCGCCTCCGTCGAGCCTCTCGAGTATATGGTCCAGCTCGCCGATCACGAGCTCGAACAGGTTGATCTTCTCGTGCAGCAAACCTACGATATGCTCTTCGATTGTGCCCAGCGTGCAAAGATTATAGATCTTCACATCTTCGGTCTGGCCGAGTCGATGCACGCGTCCGATCCGCTGCTCCACACGCATGGGGTTCCATGGCAGGTCGAAGTTGATCATGTTGTGGCAGAATTGCAGATTGATGCCTTCACCGCCGGCTTCCGTTGCGATCATAACCTGAGCTCTGCCGCGGAACAGGTCCATCATCCAATCCTTTTTGCCACGGTTCATGCCGCCGCGATAGGGGACGGCGATCATATCGTTTGCGCGGAAAAATTGCAGCAGATATTCCTGTGTAGCACGATACTCCGTAAAGATGATGACTTTTTCGTTCATCTCCTTTACTAGCTCCATCGTTTTTTCTGCTTTCGTATTGGCTTTAATGCCCTTGATCTTTTCGACGAGCCCCCAGATTTTGGCCCGGAGCGGAGAATCCTCCGACGTTTTCTTGAACAGATTGACCAGCGTCAGGAAAACGGCGTCGCGGCTGCTGCATACTTCGCGCTGCAAAGTAACGAGCGACAGCATGCTGGTCATGTCGCCCTCGCTTTCTTCGTAACGTTCCTTCACAAATCCGGTAACGGCATCATATAGCGCCTTCTCATCTTGGGACAGCGAGAGAGGGATGTTTTTAACGTACCGCTTGGTAAAGTGAATGCCTCCGTCGCCTCGCCGATTGCGAATCATGACATTCGACAGAGCCTCTTGCAGCTGATCTTCATTTTTCGGCAGCCGTTTATCCACGACGAAATTGGCGGCGAATTCGCTTTGCCCGCCTAACTGTCCAGGTTTGAGCAGCGTAATAAGGTTGTACAGCTCGTCGAGATCGTTCTGAATCGGCGTTGCCGTCAGCAGGAGGCAATATTTCTTGCGAAGCAGATTGGCGAACTGATAGTTCGTCGTTTTTTTGTTCTTCAGCTTATGGGCTTCGTCGATAATGATGAGATCATAGTCGGTGCCCAGCACGAGCTCCCGATGAGGATCTCGCTTGGCAGTGTCGATGGAGGCGACAACGACGTCGTAACCCCAAGTATGATCCCGTTTCTGGGCGACGGCCGAGATACCGAATTTTTGGTTGAGTTCCCGCACCCATTGCAATACTAAAGAAGCGGGAACGAGAATAAGCGCTCGCTTGACGAGGCCGCGGACCATATATTCCTTGAGCACAAGCCCGGCTTCGATCGTCTTGCCAAGTCCCACTTCATCTGCGAGAATGGCGCGGCCTCCCATCTCATGCAGCACCTTGCCGGCCGTGCCGATCTGGTGGGGGAGAGGCTCGAAGTCCGGCAGCGAGCGCAGGCATTGCAATTCTTCGAAACTCTCAACGCGCTTGGCATGTTCGGCTTCCATTGCGAGCTGGTATAACGTCCAGTCATCCCACGGTCCGCCTCGCGATATTCGATTCTGGAGCTCGTCGTACCAGGAACGGTCGAATTGCAGATCGACCAGAGGATGAAGTCTACGCGTAACGGCGGTATCGCTGCTTGCCGCTCCCGTGCTGGACGGCTGGTGCGGAGACGTAAGTTGATCGGTCATAGGAAGCTCCTTCCATTCTTAAAAAAGGGTGAAGTTGTCATTAGTATTGCCTTGTTGGACCATAATCATAAGACAGACTGGAAAATGAAGTGAATAACCATATATAGTGTGGTATAATATGAGGTATATACTATATGTAGATGGTGTCGGTGTCCGTAATTGTGAATTTATTCTCAGAATGCAAAAACAAAGGAGAGAATACCCATGCGGCTCGAAGGTCTAAGCGAAAAAATATTTCTGGATCGGTATGCCAAAAAACATCCTAACGGTCAGTTATGCAAACCTGGCGATACGGTGCTCGTGCTTGTAAAGGACGATCCTAAATTCCCGACGAAGGAAGTAGGAGTAGTCACCGCTCGCCAAGGAAATGAAGTTACGGTTCAACTCCGTGGAGGAGACTCGGTGAATACGACCGTAGAAAAGCTTGTGCTGCCTCTGGAGGTTACGCCTACCGGCATGTGGAACCGTCTTGCGGAGTCTATCGCCTCTGCCGAGGAACGCCCCGATAAACGCGTAGAGTGGGAAGGCCGGTTCCGCGATGCGCTGCAAGACTGGAAGCTTGTGCCGGGCGGGCGCATCATGGCGGGAGCGGGAGCCAGCGATGAGCTTACGCTTTTTAACTGTTACGTCGTACCGTCGCCGAAGGACAGCCGCGGCGGCATCATGACGACGCTGGGCGACATGACGGAGATTATGGCTCGCGGAGGCGGCGTCGGGATGAACCTCTCTTCGCTTAGACCTCGCCGCGCCGTCGTGGCAGGAGTCAACGGCTCCTCCAGCGGATCCGTCTCCTGGGGCGGCCTTTTCAGTTATGCGACGGGGCTGATTGAGCAAGGTGGAAGCCGCAGAGGCGCTTTAATGATCATGCTCAACGACTGGCATCCCGATCTGCTGGAATTTATTACGGTCAAGCAGAAGATGGGCGAGGTAACGAATGCGAATCTTTCTGTCTGCGTGAGCGACGCCTTTATGGATGCGGTGAAACGGGATTTGGAGTGGGAACTTGTATTCCCCGACACGAAGGAAACGGGTTACGACGAGCTGTGGGACGGAGATTTAGCGAAGTGGCGTGAGCTCGGCAAGCGGGTCGTTACCTATCGCAAGTTGCCCGCACGAGAAATATGGCATGTCATGATGGAGTCGGCATGGCGTTCCGCGGAGCCGGGCGTCGTCTTTATGGAGCGGTATAACAAGCAATCTAATAGTTGGTATTTTAATCCAATTGTGTCAACTAATCCCTGTGGAGAGCAAGGCTTGCCGGGCTGGGGAGTATGCAACCTGTCCGCCGTGAATTTGTCCCAGTTTTATGACGCGAAACGGGGCGACGTGGATTGGGATGAGCTCGCCCAAGTGACCCAGTCTGCCGTGCGGTTCCTGGACAATGTCATCGATAAGACGCCTTACCACTTTGAGCAAAATGAACGAAATCAGAAACTGGAGAGGCGAATCGGACTAGGCACCATGGGTCTGGCGGAGCTGATGATCAAGCTGGGAATCCGTTATGGGGGAGAGGAATCGATTGATTTCCTGGACCGTCTGTTCGGCTTTATTGCGAAGGAAGCGTACCTGGCATCCTCCCGGCTTGCGGCGGAGAAAGGTTCGTTCCCGGCGTTCGACGCGGATCTATATCTCCAAAGCGGATTTATGAAAGAGCTGGTTGCGGCCTATCCCGAGGTTGGCGAGGCGATCCGCAGGGACGGTATTCGTAACGTAACGGTGCTGACGCAGGCCCCTACAGGAAGTACGGGCACGATGGTAGGCACGTCGACGGGGATCGAGCCCTACTTCGCCTTCGAATATTACCGGCAGAGCAGGCTGGGCTACGACAAGCAGCTTGTGCCGATCGCGCAGCAATGGCTGGATGAACATCCCGGAGAGGAGCTTCCCGAATATTTCGTACCGGCGATGAGCCTCTCGGCGGAGGAGCATATTCGGGTCCAGGCGACCATCCAGCGTTGGGTCGACAGCTCCATCTCCAAGACGGCCAACTGTCCTGCCGACTTCACCGTGGAGGAGGCGAAGCATCTCTACGAGCTTGCTTATGATCTGGGCTGCAAAGGCGTCACGATCTATCGCGACGGCAGCAGGGATGTGCAAGTACTGTCGGCGGGAGAGAAGAAGTCCTCGGTCAAAGAAAAGTCTGATGCGGAACTCCAAGATAAAGCGGAATCTCCGACAGAATTTGAACAGACAGGCAATCTCACAGCTGAATTGACGGCCACGGAGACATCCAGCTTGGAGAATCCTGTATCCGTAGATAAACAATACAAGCGCCGCCCCTCGGTATTGCGCGGAGCGACCTACAAAATGAACACGCCGTTCGGCATGGCCTACATTACGATTAACGATCTGGACGGCTCGCCGGCGGAAATATTCCTCAATGTTGGCAAGGCCGGTTCCGACGTGTTCGCTATGGCCGAAGCCCTCGGCCGAGTATGCTCGTTGTTCCTGCGTTACGGCGATCACGGCAGCAAAGTAAATCTGCTGGTCAAACATTTAAAGGGGATCGGAGGCACCGGTGCAATCGGCTTTGGTCCGAATCGCGTAGAGTCTATTGCCGATGCCGTCGCGAAGGCGCTGGAAATGCATATAGAAGGGGGTCGGGAGCCGCTTGACGTTGTCTTCCAGTCGGAGATGGTACCAGATGAGCTGGCAGCAGCTCAAGCTGGCGAGAACGGAACGAGTGCCTATCCTAACTACGCAACCGACTCAGTAACCGGATCTTCGCAAGGGCATTTCATACACAAGGCCGAAATAGAGACTCATCCAGATCTATGTCCTTCTTGCGGCTCCGCTACGTTAATGAGTATCGAAGGCTGCAAACAATGTACGGTATGCGGGTTCAGTAAGTGTAATTAGGAAAGTTGGTTCCCTTTTGAAAGCTTAGGGTTTGTTCTGGTATACTCGAATAGATAGACAAACCTGAAGATCGAAGGGAGCGATTGACATGTATGATGTTGCTATTATCGGATCTGGACCTGCAGGAGCGAGTGCTGCTATCTTTACGGCTAAGGCTGGCAAAAAAACGATCGTGCTGGACGCCGATCAAAGCATTACTAAAAGGGCCTGGATCGAAAATCATTATGGCGCGCCTGAAATCAGCGGGCCGGATCTCGTAGAGACAGGCAGAAAGCAAGCGGCTAAACACGGAGCAGAGCTGGTTGCTTCCAAGGCGGTTGCACTGGAGACTGCAGGCGAGAACCTCCGTGTGCAAGCGGAGGATGGCACGGTCTACGAAGCGAAGCATGTTATTTTAGCAACCGGCATGTCGGTTGAGCTGGCTGAGGCTAGCGGCGTGGCGGTGAAGCCGGGAACGGAGCCGCGCATCAAAAGTATTGTGGATTGCGATGCGGAAGGCAAAACCAGCGTGGCCGGCGTATGGGCGGCGGGCACTGTTGCAGGCGTCAGCATGCATACGATTATTACCGCGGGAGACGGCGCGAAGGTCGCTATTAATGTGATCAGCGAGCTTAACGGTACCCGTTATGTCGATCATGACGTACTGAAAGTGAACGGTTAGTCTAAGAGATTCAAATCGATAGGGCCCAATTTATAACGTAATGATGAAAACACATATGATACCAGCTAGTCCGGGCGCTGCCCGGACTTTTTGTGTTGTCAAATTTTAGTAGGCAAATAGACCCTGATATAGTATGATGATAGTCATATTTTGAAGCATTAGGGGAGGGTACCGGATGGATAGGGATCTGCCGCCGCAGTCGGATATGGCTATGCAGTCAACTCGCTATAAGTCTTTGGCGGATAGAATTTGGCAATACAAATTTCATTATATCATCGTCATACCTGCATTTTTTCTCGTTTTTGGATTAAAGATCATGCCTTTCCTGAACGGACTGTATGCGTCATTTCTGGAATACCAACCTTATTTGGGGGTCGGAGGCAGCCCATGGGTCGGATGGGATAATTACAAGGCACTTTTTCAATCTCCCGAATTCCGGAGCGCATTGGGTAATACATTGACTTACAAGATCATCTATATCGTTGCCGGAGGCTTGCTTGCCTTTGGAGCCGCATTGGCGTTAAGCGGTATTCGATCTGGAAAGCTGAGAAGCTGGATCGCTTCGATGCTTGTGTTGCCCTACGTCATTCCTTCCGTCGTACTTGGACACTTCGCGATGCTGATGTTTTCCGCTACTTCGTCTCCTTTGGGACCGACAGACCGCTTGCTGCTTGGGGAACCGGGACCTTTCCGAATGATTCTGTTGGCGTTGGAGCTTCTGAAGTATGGCGGCATACCGATGATTATTGCTTTGGCGGCGATTTCTGCGACGCATTCCAGGTTCGGCGACGGTATTAGCGGTGCGACGTTCGGTCGTTTGAATGCGCTTCCCGCAGCGAAGGCGGTTGCGGCTGTTATGCTGCTCCAGCTCGCCATGTTTACAACGACGGATTTCGAGCTGCTGCATACTTTGTTTAATCCTCTTGTCATGGACACGGCCATGACAGTTGATCTGTTCGTTTATCAGATGGGCTTCCTTCAAATGAACACAGGCCCGGCATTTTCGGCTACGATTCTTTCGTATGGACTGCAGTTGGCGCTCGCGCTGGCAGCCTATTTTATTGTACGAGGAACCTTGCTGGAATCGTTGTTTCAGCGTGATGCCGATTCGGCTGCAAATTTAAAAGGCGGCTCTGCGGTTGCCGGAGGAGTCGTTGGGGTTGCAGGCACGGGACTCGTGTTGATTGTACTTTACTTTATCTTCATAGATCCATTTCTAAGTCAAAGCTCAACGGAAATTCCGTTAACCGAACTTCTGTGGCTGCCGAACGTGGCACTGGGCGCCGTATTGTTCTGGGGAGCGACGCTGATTAGCATGCTCGTTTCGATTACCCTTGCGTATCCTATGACGGCGCGCCGCCTGCCAGGCGGAACGTTGTATCGGATCGCGCTGATTGCCGTCATGGGCATCGGAACGGGGACGTTTTTTGAATACATGCAATTCCAATGGCTAGGCATGGTGAATACCATATTTCCGATAACCATCGTGGGTTTTATTAACATTGTTTCGGCATTTGTGCTCAAGAGCATCTTTAACGGCCAATACGGCCATTTGAAGGAGCAGGCGGAGCTCGAAGGACGCGGAGAGTTTGCCACGTTGTTCACCTTGTTTTTGCCGAAGATATGGAAACCTTTGCTGGCTTTAGGCGCGCTTCAATTTATCGTGTTATGGAACAGCTATCTTCCTTCGTTCCTTTATATTGCGGATTCTTCCAAACATCTTGGCATGATGCTATTTCGTAATGCGATGTATATGAGCGATCAGTTGGGCATCGATCGCGGCGACCCCGTCCTGTATCGGATCGGTGCGCTCTTGAGCCTGCCGCCGCTTGTTTTATTCCTGCTTTTGCGCAAATGGATCGTTGGCGGGGTGCTGTTAGGAGGATTGTTTAAAAGGTAGTTCAATTATTAGAATGATGAAAACGCCTATTCTAATACGAGTTCAAAAAGTTTGGTTTTCAGCACATGAGCTTATGCTTCCGATGCTGCGTTTTTCAAAAACGCTGTAGAAGATTGAATGAAGGTAGAAAGTGAGGAGCGGAGCGTAGTGGAGCTACGTGAGCACCGGAAGTTTCGCCTGAATTCAATATTCGATGTCGAGTAAGCAACGCGATCATACTTCGTGATCAAAAGCGGACTTTTTGAACAACCTCTTCTATGAAATTCGCGGGCTTCATATAGTAGTAACAACGCTAGATTGAATTGGGGGTTGCTACTATGATGTACAAGCTTCGCGAAAGACTCGTTTCAGGCACCTTTTTTGCATCCACTTGTTTGTTGTCCATGGTATTAAGTGTAGGGTGGGGGCTGGCTGCAGACTCTCACCCGACTACATATGCTGCCTTGCATACGGAAACAGAAGGGGCAGGCGGTCTTTCGACATTTCTGCAGCCCGCTCATGAGCCGAAGGTTTCGTTCCTCGGCGGGATCCAAATGTTTCCGGGATGGGATGCCGCTTCGTTAACCGCTCCAGTTCAAGGCGGAGCAGCTTTGATAACAGCCGCCGCACCTCCTGCATCTGCGGCTACTGCTCAACCATCCCCCTCAAATACTCCGGACAAGCTTAATGCTGCGTCAGCTCCAATTGACAAGGCGGACAAGCCAGCTGCATCGGATGCCGCATCGGCGACTGCACCGGCGTCTCCCGCCAAGGACAAGCCCGTCAGCGTCGCAAGCTCCTCGCCTCGAGTGTTGGTCTATCATACGCATAATCGCGAATCGTATTTCCCGGAACTCAAGGAAGGGACCAAAAACGCCAGCTCCAAGACGGTAAACGTCACGCTTGTCGGCAAGCGGCTGACGGCCAGTCTGCAGAAGCTGGGCATTCCCGCCTTGCAAGAGAAGATGGATTATCCGACCACGATCTCCAAGTTTAATTATGCCTACTCCTATAAGTATTCCAAACAGACGGTTGTCGACGCGTTAAGCGAGAACAAGGAGCTAACGTACCTGCTCGACATCCACCGCGATTCCTTAAAGCGCAACAAAACGACGGTCGAAATTAATGGGAAAAACTACGCTAAAATCCTGTTCGTAATCGGCGAAAAAAATCCGAACTGGAAGGACAACAAAGCGTTCGCAACACAACTTCACGAAGCGTTAAACGCCAAATTCCCGGGCATCTCGCGAGGGGTGCTCACGAAAGCTCCGGGAACGGGCAATGCAGAGTATAACCAATCGCTGTCGAAGAACAGTCTCGTCGTCGAGATGGGCGGTGTCGACAACACGCTGGAAGAAAGCTACCGTACTGCGGACGCTCTGGCCGCCGTTCTGCATGAGCTTGATCAGAAAATCAAAGTTTAGCTGCCCCGAAGCAAACCTGTATTTTGAATAACCGTCACGAATTCTACCTCGCAGTTGAGCCGGGGCAAATAGTCTTCTCTCCATTGCTCAAGCTGTTGGCGGGTCAGGTTCGACCGAAAATATTGCCCGGTAGCCAGTATATCCGCTCGGGTAGCTTTCATCTTGCCGATAATGTTGTCGTATCGGCTCTGCAGCAGTTTGTTAACCTCATGCCTGATGCTCTCCTGGGAAGGCGAACCTTTCGTCTCCAGCAATGTCACCTTAAGCCGAATCTTCGACTTTAAATAGGGGACGCCGTTTTTCATCGTATGCCGGTGGACGGTGGCGCTGCTGATGATCTCGACCGTCGCGTTCTTCATGACTTCAATCTTGCCCTGCGCGCTGCTGCCCTTAAACGAATTGACGATCAACGTCTCCCCGGGGGTTAAGTTACCGACCATCCGTCCGCTGCCGATGATGGCCGAACCTCTGCTCTCGATCACGGTCCCGGTGCCGGAGCGAATGATCGGTATGGAGACGTCGTGCGTATAGGAGTTCATGCTTCGGAACACTTCCCAGACGGAGGATTCCGCGAGCTGAGGATTCCAACCGGCATTTTTTTCGAAGAAGCTGAGCAGCACGGTTCCATTGTTTTTGTGGAAGGTATTAATGTTCTTAAAGAACGACTCCAACGGCTCGTCGCAGATCGCGACCATAACCTTGGCGGATATGTCGTGCGCGCGCATAAATGATTCGATGACGTCTCCCAATCCTTCCTTGGCGAATTCGTCCTCGAATAAGATGAGCTTCAGATGCAGCAGATCGATTTGGCTTTCCATATTGGTGCTTATTTTATCGACAATATCGTTAATGGTCGTTCCCTTTCCTTCGATCACGCGAAGAGCGGTAGTTCCTTCCGTCGGTTCCGGCACCTGCAAGACGACCTTGTATATGCCATCCCGTTTGGCGATGCCCATAACGATCGGAAGGGAGCGGTGATTAATGTCTTTGTTATCCCAGCAGCCGCCAGCGGGAAGCGTGAGCAGCATCGACAGACAGACGGCAATCCAGCGATATTTTAAGGATTTACCCATACGCTGCGCCCCCCTTCCGCTTGTGAAGAAGGCCCATGGCCAACGTAACGCCCGGAATGACGAACATGACGTAGAGTCGGAGGAATGTATTCCACCAAATCAGCTTCTCCAGTTGCTCCCAGTCGTCGATGCTTATGCAGATAATGAGCAACACGAAGGCGATAGCCAAAACGATTGGCCACGTCCGTACCGCGATTACCCTCTGCACCAGGTAGGCAGCGTTCCAGAGCATCAGCGAGATAAAAAGAAGGACGAACGCGATCATGCTCATCGTAAAGAACAACGACGTGCGCTCGAACATGAGCCAGTTCACCTCTACGATATCCGTCACGAAGATAAACGGGAACATCAACCTGGAGGCCGTGCTATGGCCGAAGGTCAAGAGCGGAACATACACGGCAATCCCGTACAACGGCAGCAACAGGAAGCTGGCATACCGAATATAACGCTGATTGAATGCCACTTCCGGTTGAACGAATCCGAGGAAGAGGAAGCTGCCGCCTACCGCCAACAATCCCATCAAAAATGAGCGGTTGTAAACGAACGACCAGCGAAATGCTCCGCCTTCGAATAGGGGGATCACGTAATGCCAGTCCACATGCTGAAAGGACGAGACCAGCACGAACAAGGTGGGAGGCATGCATAACACGAGCAGCAATAATCCCGTTCGCAAAATGGCTTCAATGCCTTGCAGCGCGAGATAGGCTGCAAGGATGGCCGTTAGCAGCATCGTTGCCCAGAGAGGCGTGCTGGAGAGGAAGATGATCGTAATCATTTCCCCGTACGACCGGATCGAGATGACGATGACCGCAAGCAAATACACAAAGACGGGGGCAAGCAGCAGTACGGCGATCCACTTGCCGGCGTCAAGGAAGATGTCCACGACATTTCGCCGATCGAACAGGCTAAGCCCTTTCATGTAGCTCCATACGACCAGGATATGAAGCAGGAAACCCGTCAGAATGCCGATCCAGTGGCTGACTTCCATCGCCTGGATCATATTGTCCGGATAGAGGAAGAAGATGACGCCGATATGCGTCAAAATATACAGATTCGCCACTTGCCAGGTTTTAACCATTCGGCTCACCTCTCGGTTTCATGAGGTGCATGTAAGGGATGCCGAACGAGGTGACGCCGGCCATATAGGAGCAAACCAGGAACAAGCCGGCGAGCAGCCCCATTACGCCGTAGATCGCCGATAAGACGACGAGCAAATATTTGAACAGCCGGATGGTGACCGAGTTCTGAAAGCCGACTACCGCCGAGTTTGCGATCGTTGTCGCCGCGAGAATAATAATGAGCAAATTGCTGACGAGTTTCGCGCTGACGACGGCTTGTCCCAAAATAATGCCTCCAACCATCGTGAGCGTGGGACCGATGCTTTTGGGCAGCCGAATGCTGGCTTCCAGGATCAGCTCCAGGATGACGAGCAGGAGCAGCGTTTCGACCAGGGACGGATAAGGCACATCGATCCGACTTTTTGCGATCGTCAGGGCGAGCTCGATCCGCAAGACATCCGGGTTAACCGAGACGAGCGCGACATACAAGCCTGGAATGAGAATGTTGATCAAGACTCCGAATACGCGCAAAAAACGAATGGCATACATAAAGATGACAGGGAAGCTGCGATCGTTCTCCACGGCGAACATATCCCACATCAGGCTGGGCAGGATGATGGCGAAGGGCATCCGGTCCATAAACAGGACAACCTTGCCTTTGCTTAAAGCCGTCTCCGCTTCCTGAGGCAGCTCGGAGGTGTTGAACTTGGTCACGAGCGACCACTTGGAGAAGCCGAGAGCCGCCGACAGCTGCTGCAAATTTTGAATGTTCATCTCTTTGTTCTTCTCGAGCATCGCGACGATTGCGTCCCGAAGCCGAACGTCCACGACGGTATCGTCGCATAACAACACAATCCGCTTCTTCTGAATCGTCCCCAGCAAATAGGAATGAACATGTAGAGAAGGGGAGGCGACATGCTTGCGAATAAGTCCTATGTTTGTATCGATATCCTCCACGAAAGCGCTGATCGAGCCGCGAAGCACATTTTCCGTCGTAGGCGGTTCGATCGAACGCGAGAGGGGACGGCCAACAGGAGCGACAAGCACGTAGGCGTCGAATCGCTCGAACCAGAGAATGAGGTGGCCGGCCAGCATGGATGTCAATAATTGATGCTCTGTCGGCTCGGCTACGATAGGTCCAAGGTTGCCGATCACAGACTCTAGCGGCAATCCCATGTTCGTATCCTGGTGAACTTGCTGCTGAATATGCAGGAGCGAGGCGTTAAAGTCGATCAGGGAGCTCAGCCCCGTCAGTTCTACTTCCAGGCCGGACAACGTCATTTTCTGAAAACGTATATCAGCATTCAGGCTTGTCCGATGCTTTAAAGCTTGCAGAATCGTCATGAGATGCTCCTAAGTGTATGCTTTTCTTAGCAGTATCTCCATGGCGGCTATCTCGTCATACCAAAAACCGGCAGACAGAAGTCTACCGGCTAATTGTGGATAGGGATCGGATCAAAAGATGCGATGCGACCAGCCATTTAACTTGGCGAACGCTTCCGCATAATAATAATCGCCATAGATTAACGATACGTTGATGTTCTGACCGGCAGGCTTGTGGCCTGTGCCTTCAACGAGAATGGCTTCGTGCCCAGGGCGATCCCATGTAGCGTAGTTTTCTGTCAGAGAATGCAGGATACGGTGCGCCGCATCGCCATAAATTCGTTTCTCCTCCACGCCTACTAGCTCGGCTAGCTCCAGCAAGCCGGAAGCGGCGATGGCGCCTGCCGATGTGTCGCGCGGTTCGCCTTCGATCGGATGCGCCCGGAAATCCCAATGCGGAACATGATCTTCGGGCAGCGAGGCGATAAAATAGTGCGATACGCGTTTCGCCGCTTTCAGGTAACGATCCTCTCCCGTACAACGATAGGCGATCGAGAGACCGTATAAAGCCCATGCATTGCCGCGGCTCCAGGCCGAAGTGCCCGACAGGCCTTGTCCGCCCAACTGCTCCAGGAACTCGCCGCTCTCCGGATCAAACGACAGAATATGGCAGACAGAGCCGTCGTCGCGGATCGCATGTTTCAAGAACGTATCGGCATGACGGATGGCGATATGCTTGTAGCGGGGATCGCCGGTCGTGCGGCTCGCCCAGAACAAAAGCGGAATATTCATCATGCAGTCCACGATGGCCCAACCGATTGCTTCATCCGTATTCCATGCGCGGATAAATTCACCTTCGACGTTAAAGCGTCCGGCCAAATAATTGGCGGCTTTCAAGCCGATGCGCAGCGCTTCCTTATCTCCCGTGAGCTCGTATTTAAATACGGCAGTAGGAAGGAACTGAAACCCTACGTCATGATGCAGTCCGATGGGGTGCTCGGAGAAGCAGCGCTCAAGACTCGCGTCCCAGTCCCACGCTCCTTCTTTAAACGATTCCTTGCCGGAGACGTCGAACATCAGCCACTGCAAGCCCGGCCAGAAGCCGGATGTCCACCAGCTATGGCGCAGATCGTCGTAGATGCCATCCTCTCGGGCCACATGGGGCGACTTGCCGCCAATTCTTTTTATCATATCTTCTACTTTGTTCGTGATAGCGGTCATCGTTTGGTTAACGTAGGTTTGATCCATCGATTGGTCAGCTCCTTGTCATGTTTCTTATGCTCCAAGTATAGCGCCTGACAAACAAACAAAGTTGCAGTACAATGAGTGAAAATGTTGTTATATTGACATTACATATTACGTGGAGATGAAGGACATGAAGGATTTATTCTATAAGTCGATCAATCCTCAGGGCAAGCCGTTCCTGTGGTCGCATCGGAGATGGACGCAGGAGCCGTTCGACGGTTATTATCATTGGCATTGGGGTTTCGAGATGCTGTTCGTGCATCAGGGGAGCGGAGTTGTGATCGTCAATCAGAGGAGGTATGAAATGCGGCCTGGATCGCTCTTCTTCTTTTTGCCGAATCAACTGCATAAGGTGCATGCGGATATAAACGAAGAACGGCCTTACGAGAGAAGCATCATCCATTTCGAGCCGGCTTTCCTGGAGCGTTTCCTGCCGCCGTTTCCTTCACTTAGAGATACGTACATGCGGATGAAGAAAGGACTGCTTCGGAAGCAGAGCTTGGAGCTTTCTGCCTGCCAGACCGAGCTGGGAGCAGCGTTCGACAGCTTTCAAGGAGTCATTTATGACAGTGGTGCTGGAGGCGGGGAGGAAGAGGGGGCAGCGATTCTTCTGCTGCAGCTGCTGACCTTCATTCAGCGCGAAATTGCGGAGCCGATAGCCGGGGAAGGTGTTAAGCCGATCCGTCATTCCGACGAAATCATGGCCTGGATAGAGCGGCATTATTCGGAGCCGTTCCAGCTGGATAAGCTTGCGGCGGAGCTGCATATGTCGGGTTCTTATCTGTCGCGGCTGTTCCGTCAGGAGACGGGCAGCAGCATTACGGGATACCTTGCTGCGCGTCGGATTCAGCAAGCATGCAGTCTGCTGCGCGGGAGCGACAAGCCGATCGAGCTGATCGGACAGCAAGTCGGCCTGCCTAACGTTTCTTATTTTATCCAGCTGTTCAAACGAACCATGGGCATCTCCCCGCATCAGTACCGTCTGAAGCTGTAAGAGGTTGTTCAAAAAGTCCGCTTTTGATCACGAAGTATGCCAAGAAGCGTGCTCGACATCGAATATTTCCTGATACCCACGAAAGTGAAGGGAAGCTTCGATGCCAATTCCGATTACTTTCGCGGGGCCCGAAGTTAGGCGAAACTAAGCGGATGCTTTCGAAGTATGTTTCCTCCGGAAACATTGCAGGTGCTCACGTAGCTACCACTACGCTCCGCTCCTCAGTTTCTACCTTCTTTCAATCTTCTCGGTGCTGAAAACCGAACTTTTTGAACTCGAATATAAGAAGCGGGCTGCCCATCACTTTACCGTTTCAGCTTGAAGTGCACGACGGCGCTATAAAGGAGCCGTTCTGTACGGGGATTGACCACCACCTGATGAGAGACGGAATGAACGTCGAGCATAAGCGCCTTATTGATATCAATCGCCCGTTCGATCTGGCCTTCCAGCGACTTCAAGTCATCCGCCTCGTATAACTCGACCTTGGAATCCAGTAGGTCCAGCTTAAAATCCATAACTTTCCCCTCCTGCTTGTCAACTGAATCGTAATATGAAGATCGAATTCTATTCTAACCGATCTTGCGGCGGTATCCAATAACGATCCAATTATGATACTATAAAGAACATTAGGCTGGTGGAAGGGAGGGGCGGCTAATGGGCAATGTGCCCGGTTCTGTATGGATATTTTCGGTGATCATTATCGTATTGGTGACCTGGATTACCCTTTGGGTGACGAGGAAAGCCTATTCGAAAAAATGGGACGAAACCGATGAATGAGATAACCTCTATCGTGGCCTTTCGGAGATGAGCGACCGAGTTTTGAGGTGAAGGCGATCATCGCCCTCAGTAAAGCCAGGCGGCGGCGCCTGGTTTTATTGGCGTGTCGCGGGAAAAAAACAAAATCAGTCACTCACCGCTTATCGGACATATATGACGCTATTCATCGATTTTTTAGGTTTTCGAAAATCTAACGGACACACACGACCTTATTGGCATATTCATCGCGTAAATTGGCTCCGTTACGACTCATAATGTTTTTCCTGTCCGTTAGATTTGTTTGAGGTTAAAAATCGGACAAATAGCGTCGCTGGTGTCTGTTAGATTTTCAACCTCAGCCGATTATTGGACAAACGGAGCATACTTTTAAACCTCATTAGGCGCTCATCCCGTCATTCAGTCAAACGAAGCATACTTTTATATCTCATTCCGCGCTCATACCAGATCTGTTCAATCCTCCAAACACCTTAATCTGCATAAGTATTTTTCCACATATCCACAAGACTTATGGTTGCATAGTTTCCTAAACAACAAAAAAACTTCCCGCGACCAGGTCGGCGAGAAGTCTTGAAATTAAAAGTTCCGAGAAAAAAATGGTGCCGTCGAGAGGACTTGAACCCCCAACCTACTGATTACAAGTCAGTTGCTCTACCAGTTGAGCTACAACGGCACATGTTGTTATCCCTGTGTTACCGGGGACAAGACATATTATTGCACAAAACCAAAAATGAATGCAAGCCATTTTTTGAAGTTCTAATTTTCAGAAAAGTGACAACTTTTCTGAAAGTGAAAAGCGCTGTTCTGCCAAAGGACGGCGACAGCCGTTTCACTTTGGGCTTCGACTACCTCGCAAACCAGGCCATGGATAATTTCCGCACTCCTTCGCGCAACATGTCTTCCTGCATGCCGCCGAAGCCTAACATAACGAATTCACGCGCTTCCGCATCCGGGTTGCTCCAATGTTTGGCGGCGGGGTACACGAGGCAGCCGGCTTGCTCCGCTAACGCAACAAGCTCCATGGCATCTCTGCCCGGCACGCGCAGCAGGATGTGCATCCCCGACGAATCGCCGACGATGCGAACACGTTCTCCCATCGTGGAAGAAACGGCATCCGTCAGTGCCCGATACCTGGCTTGATAAACACGTCTCATCCGGCGGATATGACGACCATAATGGCCTTGCTTGATGAACAGCCAGACCGCTTGTTGAATCATGGGGGAGACGGAGCAGCTGTAATTCGCCATACGTTCTGTCATAACGGGAACAAGCCTGCGCGGAACAATCACATAGCTGAGTCTGGCGCCGGGCAGGAACGACTTCGACAAGGTACCCAGATAGATGACTCGATCATCGTAATCCAGCGCCTTTAAGGATGGCACAGGTCTGCTGCCGTAACGGAACTCGCTGTCGTAGTCGTCTTCGAGAATGAGCGCATCGCTTGCGGATGCCCACTTTAGCAGGCGTTGACGTTTCTCGATGGACATGACCATTCCGAGCGGGAATTGATGCGATGGCGTCACGTATGCGACCTTGGCCGTCGATTGCTCCAGTGCCGTGACATGAATGCCGTCCGCCTCTATCGGGATGGATGTGATGCGGCAACCCATGCCGGCAAGAACGCTTCGAACGCCGTTATAACCAGGCTCCTCCATGGCGAATTCGGCCTGTCGAAGACCGAGGGTCTGAAGCAGGAGAGAGACGGTGTACTGGGTGCCCGCACCTATGAAGATCTGATCAGGGGAGCAGACCGCACCGCGAGATTGATACACATAATCGCAGAGCTCTTCCCGCAGTCCGAGATGTCCAAGCCGATCGCCGTAGCCTAATATGCCGTATGGCGCTGCAGCTGCCGCATCGTTAACCGATTGCGTAAGGCACGACTTCCATATATCGAATGGGAAGCGGTCGAAGGCAATATCGCCGTACCGAAATTCGTAAGGGAGGAAGGAGGACTCCTTCTTGTTAGTTGAGTTCATTGCCACGGTTGCCAGATCGTCACATTTTTTATGCATCTCCACATGCTGGACGGGAAGAGGACTCCATAGCTCATCCAACGGCTGTATATGGTAGCCGCCTCTTTCCTTGCTCTCGACATACCCTTCGGCAACCAACTGGCCATAGGCAGCCTCCACTGTATTTTTGCTTATGCCCAGATGCTGGGACAGTGCCCGTATCGAGGGCAGCTTGCTTCCGCTTGACAGCTTGCCGGCTTCGATCGCTTCGCGAATATATCGATACAGCTGAGTATAAAGCGGAGTTCCCTTTTCCTTGCCAATCGCAGGCGTAATGGATTCAATCATCGATGGATCTGTCCCCTTGAATTTTGATTTTTTTGTCACTTTTCTTGGTGACAATAGTTGCATATAGTGACAATATCACAAGATTAGCGCACTTGAGAAGGGGAGAAGGCCATGTTTACCGTAAGATTGAGCAGTAGATTATGCCAAGACGAAAACAAAATAGCCGCATTTCTGGAGCAGGCGCAAACGGCTTTTCTCGGTTTGGCGGACGGTGGTATTCCTTACGTCGTACCGCTGAATTTTGTATGGCTTAACGGATCATTTTATTTCCATGCGGCTGAAGAGGGGAGAAAGATGGACATTATGGGTCGAAATCCGGAGGCTTGCGTAACAATCGGGGAATCGTACGGCACGATCCCGCATCCCGTTCCCGCAAAGACGGATACGGCATATATGAGCGTGATGGCATTTGGCGCCATCGAACCCGTTCCGGGACTTGCGGAAGCAACGGCGGCTATGCAGGCGATGCTGGACAAGTATGCGCCCGGTTTCCACAGGGAACGACTGGCGAGCGTGCATGTGGAGCGGTACGTGTCGTCCATGGGCAGCAAAACCGCCGTCTTTAAGCTGACGGCAAGACAGTTGACGGCTAAGGAGAGCGAGAAACCTTCGGAATAGGCCGGAGGGCGACTGTTGGCAATTTCTTTTTGGAATAGGAAAGGGGCAGCCCCAGGTCTTTGAACCTGGCGGCTGCCCCTTTGAACTATATTTTAAGCCGTTTCTCCTTCAAGCTGGAGCTCCTCGATCTGCATCTCGATCTTGCGGATCCTGTTCTTGCTTGTCTCGCGAATGATGAATTTCATATTCTCGTGCGTATATTCCTTGCCAGGCTTCGGATCCTGCAGCTTGCTGTACAGCCAGCCGCCGATCGTATCGACGTCTTCTTCGTCAAAGTGTTTGCCGGCGATGGTTTCCAGTTCGTCGAGCAGCACCTTGCCGTCCAGCAAATAACAATTGTCGGCAAGCTGCTCGATTTCTTTGCGCTCGTCGCCGTCGAACTCGTCTCGAATCTCGCCGACGATCTCCTCCAGAATATCCTCGATCGTGATCAGTCCGGATGTGCCTCCGTATTCGTCGACCAAAATGGCAATGTGCACGCGTTCTAGCTGCATCCGCTTGAGCAGCATCTTGACGGGAGTAACCTCGGATACGCTCAGTACGGGATGAATCAGATTTTTAATGTCGAATTGCTTGTTCTCTTGGTAGGAGAGGAACAGTTGCTTCGTATTAATCATGCCGACGATATTGTCCTTGCTCTCGAGAGCAACGGGGAATCTTGTATATTGTTCCTTGCGGATAATTTCGAAATTTTCCGCAAGCGTATTGTTTGTGTATAAGCAGATCATATCGGTACGAGGAACCATTATTTCTTTGGCCAGCAGCTCATCGAATGCGAAGATCCGGCTAACGTAACCGTATTCGGTGTTGTTGATCATGCCGCTTTGGTAGCTCTCGTTCAAAATAATCTGAATCTCTTCTTCCGTATGCGCCTCTTCATGCTCCTTCATGGGTCTCAGTCCGAAGGCGCGCACTAGCGCGTTGGCCGACCCGTTAAGCAGCCATATGAATGGGAACATCAGTCGATAGAAGAAGATGATAGGTTTGGCCGTCAAAAATGTAATAAATTCCGCTTTCTGAATGGCCCATGATTTCGGCGCGAGTTCGCCGACGACGACGTGAATAAACGTGATGATAACAAACGCGATTCCGATAGACAAGGCATGGCTCAATGCTTCGCTGAGCTGAACGTTTTCGAACAGTGGTAAAAGTATTTTCTCAACCGTCGGTTCGCCAAGGAAACCAAGACCCAGCGCCGTGATCGTAATTCCCAACTGACAGGCGGACAAGTAAGCATCCAGATTGCTCGTTACCTTCTGAACGGCAAGCGCATTTTTCCGTCCCTCCAGCACGAGCTGATCGATCCGGCTTCCGCGAACTTTAACGATGGCGAACTCCGTTGCGACGAAGAACGCAGTCAAGAAGATAAGCAAAGCGATCATGAATAAATTAAGTCCTATACCACTACCCATTTTCGTGTCTCACTACCCTTTTTTTTATAATTTTTGTAGGACAGCAAACTATTGTTCTATTTACTTATGAATTAATATAACGAATCATGACTCGAACTGACAACCGGCAAAAGGGTCGTAATTCGCCTTGTACGTTCGTTTAAGTCGATTTACATGCGATTATTGCGCTTTTCCCATTGTTTTTCGCTCCTTTACAAGCTTGTTTCGCAGCCGTAAGATGAGTTCATATGAACTCCCATGCGACAGGAAGGAGGCGATGTCATGGATGGATTCTCTTTGACTCGCGCTGAAGTCGGCCATTTATTGATGGCGATGGAGTCCGGAGGTCAAGAGCAGCCGGCCGATATTATGCAGAAAGCTTGGAGCGCGCGAAGCCAGACAAGACGTTTGAACGATCATCCCGTATTGTCCGAGCCGCTCCCGGCGATCGCCATGAAATTAATGAAAAGCGGTACTCCAAAAGGATTGTCGCTGCACGAAATCGCCGAGCTGGGACAGCTCGTCGAATTTGCCAGTCCTTCTGCCACCTCCATGCAGAATTGGGTGAAACGCGATTTCAAATCTATATTCGTCTGCCCGCAAGCGGGAAAAAAATATGCGCCTGGTCAAGCGGCACTCCTATATATGATCGATGATCTGAAGTCCAGCCTGGATTTCGAATCCATCCGCAATCTGTTCGCGATTCTATTCGGCAAGCCGGATTGCAGGGAGGGCTCTTCTGCCAAACCCTTCATTGAGCCTGTTGCTCTGTACAAAAGCTACGCCGCGTTATATGAAGAGATGAAAGTTTTGGGACGATCCGGCGTCCGTATTGGAAGCCAGCTGGAGGAGCATGTTCGCATGCGTGCAGACAAAGCGGCGAATCTGCTCGCGCTTGGGACGGAGCCGGAGCGTGAAGCGCTGCGAAATTTTTTGCTGGTTGCTGTCATTTCGGTTCAGTCGGCCTACTGTCAGGCGCTGGCAAGGCGTTATAGCGAAGCCACTTTGTTTCTGGGCGGCCATTAGAGAGGATGAAGACATCGATGCTGCAATCATTTATGAAAGCCTCGCGATTCAAAGTGCTGCCGGTCATGCTTATTCCAGTCGTGCTCGGAGCAGCTGGAGCTTATGTTTGGACAGGCCGATTCCAAATCGGATTAATGTTGTTGACGCTGCTGGGAGCGGGTGCGGCACATCTGTTCTCCAATATGATTAATGATCTCTGGGATTATTACAACGGGACGGATGAAGCTGCCAAAGCAACGGAAGGCGCTATCTCGACCAACTCCGGATTTCTGACGGGGGGCGCCTGGAGCGTCGGCAAGTTCCGCGCCGTCACCTGGCTGCTCTTTTTCGTTGCGGCAGCCAGCGGCATTGCGCTTGGCGTAATCAGCGGCTGGCCGGTTATTGTGTTCGGACTCGCAGGGGCGTTTATTGCGTACTTCTACGTAGCGCCACCCGTGAAGTTCGGCTATCGCGGCAAAGGCTACAGCGAGCTTGCGATTTTGCTTGCCTTCGGCGTGCTGCCCGTAACGGGAGCCTATTATGTTCAGACGTCGCATCTCGATTATCGTGCACTGCTGTTGTCGCTGCCGATCGGACTATTGACGACGCTGATTCTGTTTAACCATCACTTCCTGCACTGGGAGGCTGATCGCCAGGCGGGCAAGCGGACGCTAGTCGTCGTTTGGGGAGAGAAGAGAGCCTTGCAATTTTCCAGGCTGTTATTGTTTCTGGCCTATGCCGCGCTCATTCTGTGCGTCGTTTTTGGAGCACTTCCCCTATATGCCTTGCTTGCCGTGTTTACGGCGGTTCCTTTATATTTGGTATACGGCAGACTTGGCGCGCATAATAAGTCGACGGCGTATTTGCCGCTGATGGGGGCATCGATGCAAGCGACCAAACGATGCGGCGCTGTCCTCATCTTGGCGCTTGTACTGCAAGGTATCCTGCAATAACAGGCAAGCTGAGCGAACGCTTTACAACCATACCAGGAAAGAAGGAATGCCGACATGGCTACTACTACGAAAATACTCGGTGATTTCCATACCATATTAAATGACGGAGAAGTATGGAAGATAGGAGGTTTTCCGTTGCAGGACGGTACCTTCTGGCCTTATCGCGAGCCGGAGGCCGTTGTCATCGTTCGAAACGGCATTCTTTATGTTCGCGCGGCAATCAGCCGATCCAACAACCAAGTGCAGATACTCGATAATGCGAAACATATGTATTATTCCGCTGAGCAGGTAGCAGTGCCGGAGAACGGGGAAATCAGCTTCGAGCTGAAGATTCGCGCCCGCTCCAAGGACACGGCGCCAGGAGACTTGTACGACGGCTACGTCTCTTTGAATTTGCTGGATTTTACGACTGGCGGGGCATTGGACTTCTTTGTAGGCAATGATCAATATGCCAGCGTGTACGCCGTGCTGCCGTTCCCGGGCGTGAAGGTGCCGGAGACGGACGGAACGAAATATTTCTGTATATTCAAGGAAGATACGGACTTCGCTCCGCGCGAATTTAATACGTACCGGATTACGTACAACCGGAACAAGGACGAGGTGGTCTTTTTCGTGAACGGCCGGGAAGTTCGCAGAGAGACGGGAACGCCAGTCAAGTTCAACAGCTTCACGGTAGCTCTCGGCATTATGACGGAGAAGGACCTGACGCCGGAAGGCAGCGTGTCGGCGCATGGACAGACCGTGATCGCGGAATGGTCGCCGATTACGATTGAAGTGAACGAAGAAGGATAACATCGCGGACGGCGGTGAATATGGCGCGGCTTGGAGCCGCGAAGGGGCGTAACGATGCTGTTTGTATTGATTGCCTTATGGAGCATAGCGGCGATTGTATGGATATCGGAGCCGGGCTCTGCGGTAAATCGCAGGCTCGGCGGACTTGCGTTTACCGGCGGAACTGGCGCGTTGGCGGCAATGATCGATTTGAAGTGGCTGCCGCAAGCTGGGGAGGCCGGAGCGGGTCAATCGACGCTGCGCCTTCTGTATGAAGTGCAAGCGCTGTCATCGATTTCGTCCTATTATGGCATTCCTTATTTTTTCCTGCTGTTCGCGATCGCTTACAGCGGCCTTCGGCTTAGCCGCGGACTGGCGCTTGCACTTCCTGTTCTCTTGCTTATTCCCATCATTCTGTGCATTTTTCTAACGCCTTATTATACAATATATTACCCTATCAGCTTTAAGGTAGTCGTCTGGTGGGCCGTTCCTTATATGTTGACGGGAGCTGTGCTGGTGCTATCGAAGAGGGTGCCGCCGTCGGTATACGCCAGAACCCATTGGATCGTTTGTTTCGCCGTACTTCCGCCCGCGCTGTTCTGCATGTTCATGAACTACATACTGCCCAGTCTGGGCATGCTTCGCATGTGGGTGTATAATACTTGGTTAGTTGGCCTTGGTGCGGCCGTATTCGTGATCGGGCTGTTCACCTATGGTTTCATGGGCATGCGCGTACTCATTCAGCGCAGAAGATACGATTCCACTTTGCGGGCCGTAACGTCAGGTACGGCCATGCTTAATCATGCCATTAAAAATGACGCGGGCAAGCTGCGGTTGTTCGGCGAAAAGATGAAGCGTCACGCCATCGCCACATCGCAGCAGGAACTGCTGGCCGATGTGGAAGCGGTTCTGTCGGCTTCTCGGCATATGGAGGAGATGGTGCGGCGCGTCCACAGACGTACGAAGGATCTGGAGCTTCGTCCGGAACGCGTCGAGCTGTCTTCCGTACTTCGAGAGGCGCTGGAGCTGGCAAAGCCATCCGCAAGCTCCGTCAGGCTTGAGACAGCCTTTGCGGAGGGTTGGCAATGCGAGGTGGATAAGACGCAGCTGGCGGAAGCGTTCGGCAACATTGTGACCAATGCGATCCAGGCGATGTCGGAGCGTGGCGATGCCATGCTGAGAGTTAAGCTGACGGCAACCAAGCGGGAGCTTGTCATCGAAGTGGCGGATAACGGCCCCGGTATGGATCGGGAGCAGCGGCTGCAAGCGTTCGAACCCTTTTATTCGACAAAGCGGGGGAGCGGAAGTTTCGGGCTGGGCTTGCCTTATGCCTATCATGTCATGAGCAAGCACAAGGGCTCTTTGACCATGCGAAGCCGGCCCGGCGAAGGAACGACCTTCTATATGACTTTGCCGAAGCGGGCGGTCAAGGCAGTAAGGATGGATTAAGGAATGACAATGAGGATTCGCGACGACTGGAGGAACGGGCCGAATGGGGAAAGAAGAATCGAAGATACGAGTGGGACTGCTGGAGGATGATCCGGACTGGCGACGCGGCTTGGCCGATTATTTGGCTGGCCAGCCTGATGTATCATTAGCATGGATTGCTTCCTGCGGCGAAGAGCTGCGCGCAGCGATCCGCGATGCGGGCGAGGACGGGGGCGCTGACGTTGTGCTGATGGATATTATGATCGACGGCAGTCCGGAAGGGATCGCGCTTGCCGAAGAAACCTCTCTATCGACGGGTGCCCGCGTCATTATGCTGACATCGATGGAAGAGAAGGAGCTTATCTTCCGATCTTTCCAGGCGGGAGCCATCGACTATCAGTTGAAGTCCGGCTTCGAAGAGCTTCCTGATGCGATACGGGCGGCTTATGCGCGACAGTCTCCTATAAGCGCCGCTGCAGCCGAACGGCTGCGTGACGAATTTCGCCGTTTGAAACAGGTAGAGAAAGAGTTCGAAACCAAGAAGATCGCCGACCTCATTACCCCGTCGGAGCGGCAACTGCTTGGTCTGATCCATCAGGGCTACTCCCAGCCGCAGATTGCGGATAAGCTGTTCATTACGCTGCGGACTGTCAAAAATCATGTAGGCAATATTCTGCGAAAGCTTGGCACGCAAGGCTCCAAAGAAGCTGCCGACAAAGCGAAGGAGCTTGGCCTGCTTGACCAATCGAATAAGGACATCTAACGGTACCAGTTATAATTGGTACTATTTTTTTTCCCCCCAAAAGGTAATATTTCCTTATAAGGATGTTCAAAAAGTCCGCTTTTGATCACGAAGTATCCCAGGTAGCTTACTCGACATCGAATATTGAACTCAAGCGAAACTAAGCGAATGCTTACGAAGTATGTTTCCTCCGGAAACATTGCAGGTGCTCACGTAGCGCTGCTACGCTCCGCTCCTCAGTTTCTACTTTCATTCAATCTTCTCGGTGCTGAAAAGCGAACTTTTTGAGCTTTTATTTGAAGCTTCAACACAAAGTCAAAACAGCAACACAAAGTCAAAACCGCAATAAACATAAAATTGTGCGTGCGAAGGGGAGGTGAAGTCATTGTTTGAAATGTTTTCGGGATCGCACCTTGCCGCGTTGACCGTCACCGTAGCCGTATTGGCTGCCATTGCGGCGGGGCGGACGAAGTTGAGGGAGGAAAAGGCCGGGCGCGCCATGCGCGTAGGACTCGCGGTTCTGCTCCTTGCCTGCGAAGTATCCTTCCAGCTGTCTTATGTGCTGGAGGACAACTGGAGTGCGGGATCGCTGCCGTTCCAGCTCTGCAGCCTCATGGTGCTGCTGTCGGCGGCAATGCTCTTGTCAAATGCAAAGAGGTTGTACCCGGTCGTCGTCTTCCTGGGAGTGGCAGGAGCCCTGCAGGCGCTGATCACGCCAAACCTGGATGCGCCATTTCCGGAATTCCGATACTTCCACTTCTTCGCCGCACATATCGGCATTATGGCAGCCGCGATGTATCTGATTGCCGTGGAACGTTATCGGCCGACGCTGCGAGCTACGTTCGGCGCGTTGCTGTGGCTCCACGTCCTCGCCATTCCGGCTGCTATCACCAATATCGCGACGGGCACAACGAACTTCATGTTTCTGGCCCGCAAGCCGGGCACCGCGTCGCTGCTTGACGCGCTGGCTCCATGGCCATGGTATTTGCTACAACTGGAGCTGATAGCCGCAGCCATGTGCCTGATGATGTACGGTATCATCCATTTCGTCCATTGGACGCTTAGGGGGAAAACGAGATGAAGGATACGATTAAGAACCATTGGACTTCACTGCTGGGCGCGTTGTTCGTCATTACCGCTTTTATTACGATGTTCCAATTCTCCATAGATAAAGGCTGGATCACGAATGCGATGAAGATCGGCATCGGAATTGCGGCAGGCATCGCCTTCGCATTAGGCGGAGGAAGAATCGCGCAGAAGCCCAAATGGGAGTTGACCGGCCAAATCTTATTAGGCATCGGCGCGTGTATCTTGTACGCGACCTTTTCGTTCGCGGGCATCTATTACGATATGTGGGAGCCTACCCTGGTGCTGCTAGGCATGACGGCCGTTACGGCGGGCATGCTCGCATACGCCCATAAGTTCAACTCGCGTATGCTGACGAATATTGCTCTGGCGGGCGGGCTGCTGGCCCCGATGCTGCTTCGTCCGGATTGGGATTCCGTGCTGACGCTTTTCCTGTACTTGCTGGTTTTGAATATCGCGCTCTTCTATCTGAGCATTACAAAAGGCTGGATGGAGCTGCGCATCATCGCATTCGGCGGAACATGGCTGCTGTATACGATCTATTTCATCCATTTCTCCCCTTCTACCGAAGGCCTCTGGAATATGCCGATCCGATACGCTATATGCGCGTACCTGTTTTACACGTTCGCTTTGCTTGCGGCCACTTGGACCAGCAAGCTGAGCTTCGATAGCGTTGATCTGTATCTCAATGCCATCAACGGACTGTTGTTCGGCGTTTGGGCGCTGTTTATCTGGCAAGGAGATGTTCCGTACGGCTATGTCATCGCGGGAATGGGCGTCATCTATGCCGCTGGCGGCTTCGTCCTCTTCCGATTGAGCCGTTCCTGGTCCGTACCGGCTGTTTCGTTCGTATTAGCCGGCTTGCTTCTGATGCTCATGTCGCTGAACAACTTAGGCGAAGGTACATTGTTTAATGTGATGATGTGGACCGGCTTTGTTGCGCTGCTGACCGGCGTGGGCCATATCAAACGCTGGTTCCCCGCCGTGCTGATCGCCGCGATCGTCTGGTTCTACCTTGGCGCCTACTGGTACGTTGTCACTTGGACGACGCCAAGGGGCGAATGGTTTGGCGTCTATATCCCGTTTCTGAACTGGGGGGCGATGGCTTGGATCGCTCTTGCCGCACTCGGCTTCTACTACTCCAGACAACTGCGGCTGCCCGGCGCAGGCGAGCTTATGAACAGGGCAACGTCAAGGCTGTTTGCTCTGCTGGCTCATCTGATTGTCGGCGGATTAATGACGAGACAGATCGAGAATATTTTCACCGAATATTTCCAAAGCGGCTATGGCGTGTATATGGATCTTACGCTGTCTGTCGTATGGGGAATCTACGCCTTGCTGCTCATTCTGTGGGGCAATTATTACAAGGAGCGCACCTTTAGGTGGTTCGGATCGATCGTACTGGTGCTGGTCGCATTCAAAGCGATTTTTGTGGATCTAAGCGGACAGGAGCCGCTGTACAAGGCGATCGCCTTGCTGGCGCTTGGCGCCATCTCGTTCGCCATTACCTGGGTTAACAGCAAGTGGAGGGGCGGAGAAGCGGAGAAGCGCGCAAGGGAAGAAGGTCCGAACGAAGAGCCGGTCTCCGGCGATCCGATATTTGTAGCGGATTACGCAGTCCAGAATATCCAAGGGGATCGGAAGCGCGAAGCAGGCGGAGGCAATGCCGGAAGCCCGTCCGATGAAAGGGATTAGAGAGCTCCTTGATGCGCCGTCCCCCGGCTTTTTAGACGAGACCTGGCAGAATGGGCTAAAAAGTTGTACAATGGATACCGATAATACTCATGTATCTGCAGTAATGCAGTTGTTCCGCAATTGTACGGATTCATGTTATCTCTAGGGGGCAACGAACGTGAGTATAGATCCGCGAACATTAAAATCAATGATACAGGCACAGCTGGCGCCATCCCTGAGCTTTGGGGCCAACGCCAAAAAAGCGTCAGGACAGGACGGCGACGATGTTTCTTTATTCAACAAAATGTTGAGCGCTCAGCTTGGCAATTCCGATATCGGCGAAGCGGTCAGCGGAGACGGAACGTCGCCCGCCGCAGAATGGTCCAATCAGCTATGGGCCCAGGTGGAGTCCTCGATGGGCTACGAGGGCAGACTGATCTGGGGGGACGCCAGCGCTCAATCGGCCACGGATGGCGGGAGCTTTTCGGAAGCAGCGGCACCGTTCGCCGGCATCATTGCTAGCGCGGCTGCGAAATTCGGCGTAGACAGCGCCTTGATCGAAGCGGTGATCGCGACGGAGTCGGGCTTCAGGCCGCTTGCCGAATCGCATGCGGGTGCCAAAGGTCTGATGCAGCTGATGGACGGAACGGCAAGAGGGCTTGGCGTAACCGATTCCTTCGACCCCGTCCAAAATATCGAAGGCGGGACGCGTTACTTGTCTCTGCTGCTGCGCAAATACGCCGGCAACGAGTCGGTAGCTCTGGCAGCTTACAATGCAGGACCAGGCCGCATCGACAGGCTGGGCATCTCGACCGATGCGGAATTGCTGTCCAGACTGAGCGAGCTGCCGCAGGAGACGCAGCGTTACGTCGCGAAAGTGCAAGAAGCCAAGTTTTAGAGGTTGTTCAATAAGTCCGCTTATGAACACGCACTTTTAGACGAGACACACGAACTAAAACGTATTCGGGGATCACGGTTGCTACCGCAGTAACAGGCGGAGCGGCGCTGGTCCCTTTTCTCATGAACGAGGAGGTTCACCAACATGCAGAACCCTATTTATTTCGATCATTGCGCTTCGACTCCCCCTTACGAGGAGGTAGCTCGCACCGCCATGGAGGTTATGCTAAAGGCTTATGCCAATCCTTCTTCCTTGCACGGTCCCGGAGCGGAGGCGGCCAAGCTGATTGAACGCGCCCGAACGCAGCTGGCAGCCAAGCTCGGAACAAGCAAAGGAACATGGCTGTTTACATCGGGCGGGACGGAATCCAATAATTTGGCAATCAAGGGGAGCGCGCGTTATTATCGGGAGAGAGGTCGCCATATCGTGACGACCGGCATCGAGCATTCCTCCGTAATTGAAGCCGTCAGGCAACTGGAGGGAGAAGGGTATAAAGTTACCTATTTGCCTGTGAGCCGTTCCGGTCATGCGAGCGTGGAAGATATTCGATCGGCATTGACTAGAGAGACAGTGCTCGTAAGCGTCATGCACGTCAATAACGAGATCGGAACGGTTCAGCCGATACGCGAAATCGGAGAACTTCTGCGCGGGTATCCCAAGGTGCTGTTCCATGTGGATGCCGTGCAGAGCCTGGGCAAGCTCCCGATCGACGTCGAAGGCTGGGGCATCGACCTGCTGTCGGGTTCCGCTCACAAATTCGGCGGAACGCGCGGAGTCGGCTTCCTGTACGTCCGCGACGGCGTCCACCTTCAGCCTCTGTCATCCGGCGGTTCCCATGAGAAGGGATTTCGCGCGGGCACGGAAAATGTCCCGGGCATCGTGGCGTCGGCGAAGGCGGTGCGGCTGGCCATCGAAGGAATGACCCTGCGTGAACATAAAATGATTGTACTCAGGGACAAGCTTAAGGCATTTATAGAAGCGGTACCCGAGCTGACGCTTAATGGAAGCGAGCCGCTGGCGCCGCATATCGTCAATTTCTCCTACGCCGGCATGAAGCCGGAGGTTATCGTGCACAGTCTGGAGCAGAGAGGGATCATCGTCTCCACGAGATCGGCCTGCTCATCCAAGGACAACAAGCCGAGCCGCGTGCTTTTGGCCATCGGGGCGAGCGGACAAGCCGCGGCAGGAGGCGTCAGAATCAGCTTTGGCGACGAACATGACGAAAAGCACGTCGATGTCCTGATTACGGCGATTAAAGAAGTCATTGAGCAATTGAAGCCGCTTGAGAGGAGCACTTAAGTTGATATTCGACCAGATCGTTTTAAGGTACGGGGACTTGACCATGAAGGGAAGAAACCGGAACCAGTTCGAAAAAAAAATGCTGCGGCAGGTCAAAAATGCGCTGTCGGATTATGAAGGGGTCACCTATTGGAAAACGTACGGAAGGCTGTACGTCAAGCTGAACGGACATCCCTGGGAGCCTGTGGCCGGACGGCTGAAGGAATTATTCGGCCTTGTTTCTCTTAGTCCCGTACGCAGTACGGAGAGCGGACTGGAGGAGATTCGATCGGCGGCTATGACCGTAATGAATGCGCTCGGCAAGCCGCCTAAGACGTTTAAGGTAAGCGTCAAAAGAGCATGGAAGGGTTTCCCGCACAGCTCGCACGAGATGAACCATCTCGTCGGCGCGCATATTCTGAGAGCCTTCCCGGAGCTGAGCGTAGATGTCAGAAATCCGGAGGTCGAGCTTAAGGTCGATATCCAGGAGGAAGCGACTTATGTGTTCTGCGAAGTTATTCCAGCGGCAGGAGGGTTTCCGTTCGGCTCCAACGGGAAGGCTTTGCTTCTTCTCTCCGGCGGTATCGACAGTCCCGTAGCGGGCTGGATGGCCATGCGCAAAGGACTTGAGGTGGAAGCTGTCCACTTCCACAGTTACCCTTATACAAGCGAACAAGCGAAGGATAAAGTCGTAGAGCTTGCCAGAAGATTGACCTACTTCAGCGGGGTATCGATGAAACTTCATTTGGTTCCGTTTACGGAGATCCAGACCACCCTTGCCCAATCCGGTCAGGAGCATCTTATCATTACCCTCATGCGAAGAGCGATGCTGCGAATAACGGAGCGTATCGCGGAGAGAAGCGGAGCTGGCGGCATCGTCACCGGCGAGAGCCTCGGCCAGGTTGCCAGTCAGACGCTTGCCAGCATGAACGTGATCGGGCGGGCGACGCAGCTGCCCCTGATCAAACCGCTGATTATGATGGACAAGCAGGAGATTATTAATATTGCCTACCGGATCGGCACTTATGAAACGTCGATATTGCCTTACGAGGACTGCTGCACGTTGTTTTTGCCCAAATCGCCGAGCACGAATCCCAATCTCCGTGTAGTCGAGAGGATAGAAGCGGGACTCGGCGGTCTGAGCGATATGATCGAGACGGCCGTGCGGGATACGGAAGTGATCAAGCTGTATCCTAATTCTCCTTCAGCGAAAAGCAACAATCCGTCACAAGAGGATGCGTGGTTCTGATCGTATTACAAAAAGAAAAGCAGCGAACCCTAGTGGGCTCCGCTGCTTTCTTGTTTCTTGGCTGTTTTGGCCAGATTGCGTTTATTCGTTAAGTAACCCGCGAGAACGGTCAGAATGACGACTACGACGATGAAGGACCAGTAAATGGCTTTGTCGTCTTCCAGGAAGCCGTTAAACTTCTTCTCGTGCGTGATCATCTTGGCAGCCGTGTATGCAAGCACGGCAGATCCGATATAGACAATCCAACTGAATTTGTTGATCAGCTTGATGAACAGCGTGCTGCCCCATACGACGACAGGGATACTGATCAGCAGTCCCAGAATAACGAGAATCAGCTCGTGCTCTCCATGCGATGTGCCTTTGGCAGCGCCCGCTACAGCGATAACGTTATCAATGCCCATCGCCGCGTCGGCGATGATAATCGTCCGGATCGATTGCCAGAGCGTGTTGCCCGCCTTGATGGTATCGTGGCTCTCCTCCTGCACGAGCAGTTTGTACGCGATCCATACGAGGAGCAGGCCGCCGGCCAGATTCAACCATGGCACGTCCAGCAAGTACACGACGAGTACCGTTGCAATGACACGAATGCCGACTGCGCCGACGGTTCCCCAGATGACGGCTTGTTTCTGTTGATGCTTGGGCAGCTTCGCAGCCGCAAGTCCTATGACAATGGCGTTATCCCCGGCCAGAATGAGGTCGATGAAAACGATGGTCATCAGAGCGGTGAAAAACTCGACCGAGAAAAAATCCATATTTTAGTTCCTCCTTTCGATAAGCTTCGCATTAAGAAGTCTACATCAAATATGTCCGTTCGTGAAGATGGTCAATCATTTTTTTTGGACATATTCTCCAAAACTTGGACATACCCCTGTTATGAGAGGGGAGTGTTCGCGTGTGGACAGCACACTTATTTTTCTACAAATCGTCTTAATTAATGTATTGCTCAGCGGAGACAATGCCATCGTCATCGCAATGGCCAGCCAGCACCTCCCTTCAGCGCAGAGGAAAAGGGCCATCTGGTGGGGAGCATTCGCCGCCGTCGCGCTTCGATGCCTGCTTACGGTCGTCGCGCTGCAGCTTTTGCAAATTCCGTTCCTTCAAGCCGTCGGCGCATTCCTGCTGTTATACATCGCAATCAAGCTGCTGCAAGATGCCGGCGCCGGCCACGGCAATGGGAGCGTCAAGAGGGCGACTACGCTCGGACATGCCATCTGGACCATCGTGACGGCCGACTTCATCATGAGTCTTGACAACGTATTGGCTATCGCTGCGGTTGCTGACGGGGACCTCGTGCTGGTGCTTCTCGGCATTGCGCTCAGCATTCCGATGATCGTGTGGGGAAGCCAGGTACTGGGCAAGCTTCTTCAGAAGGTGCCGGCGCTTGGGTATATAGGGGCTGCTCTGCTGGCATTCGCGGCGGGCGAGATGCTGATGAAGGATCCCGGCATGAACGCCGTGTTGTTTCATAACTCCAAGATGCTGTCCGAGCTGATTCCGCTATTATGCGTGCCTCTAGTCGTTGCCCTAGCCGTTTGGAAGAAAAAAACCGTTTAATTGCTATTTATGAACGACCTGTAAAAATGCAAAAATACGCTTCGGCTGCGCCTTTTGGAAGGCGCGGTCGATTTTTTTTTGCTCTGGCAACTCTTCGTACTGGTTTTTTTGCCGCAGTTCCTATAAACTAATATAGATAAAATTCGCCGTCTTTCGTCTTGTCTATACGATCGATGTTGTAAGGAGCGGAAGAGTTATGCCATCTAACAAATATTCCGCTGGAATTATTTTGCTGTTAGCCGGGGTCGTTATTCTGTTGGGCAAAGTAGGGGTGTTCAGCTTTCTGGGCGCGATCTTCTGGCCTTTGCTCGTCTTGATCCCGGGCGTGCTTTTGCATGTGCTCTATTTCGGCAGAATCGTTCCGGCTGTCGCGCTTGTACCCGGCGGTATGCTCGTTGTGTATTCGCTGCTGTTTATCGTCTGCAACATTGCCGGATGGGAGAGCCTTAAATACCTGTGGCCGCTGTTCGTATTCGGGGTTGCTGCAGGGCTCTACGAATATTACATGTTCGGCAGCAATGTGCCGCGCGTCGTATTCACCGCATCGCTCGGTATCGGTATCGCGTCTATCGTATTTCTTCTCTTGATCCTGCTATGGAGCTGGGGCATCTACCTTGTTGCGGCCGCGCTCATCGCAGCAGGGGCTTGGATGATGTTCGGCACTCGCAAACGTTGGTAAGTCAGCCTGACCGCAAGACCGCAAGATCTGAATACAAGAATATGTTCAAAAAGTTCGATTTTCAGCACATGAGCGTATGCTTCCGATGCTGCGTTTTTTTCAAAAACGCTGTAGAAGATTGGATGAAGGTAGAAACTGAGGAGCGGAGCGTAGTGGCAGCTACGTGAGCACCTGCAATGTTTCCGGAGGAAACATGCTTCGAAAGCATCCGCTTAGTTTCGCCTGAATTCAATATTCGATGTCGAGAATGCTACATGGCATACTTCGTGATCAAAAGCGTACTTTTTGAACTACCTCTAAGAAGAAATTTAAAAAGTGGAGTGGTTATTTCTTATGCAAGCAAGAGAAAACATACGCAACATCGCCATCATCGCGCACGTAGACCATGGCAAAACAACGCTGGTTGACAAGCTTCTTCAACAATCGGGCACATTTAGGGAGCATGAATCCGTACAGGAGCGTGCGATGGACTCGGGCGATCTGGAGCGCGAGCGCGGCATTACGATTTTGGCCAAGAACACGGCCATCAATTACAAGAACTTCCTGATCAACATCGTAGACACGCCTGGACACGCCGACTTCGGCGGCGAAGTAGAACGGATTATGAAGATGGTTGACGGCGTATTGCTCGTCGTTGACGCCTTCGAAGGCTGTATGCCGCAGACGAAGTTCGTACTGCGCAAGGCGCTTGAGCATCAGCTTACGCCGATCGTGGTCGTGAACAAGATCGACCGTCCTAACGCGAGACCGACAGAAGTCATCGACGAGGTGCTGGACTTGTTTATCGAGCTTGGCGCCAACGACGAGCAACTGGAGTTCCCGGTTGTGTACGCATCCGCGCTGATGGGCAAATCCAGTCTGGATCCCGAGAAACAGGACGACAACATGCAGGCGCTGTACGAGACGATCGTCAGCCATATCCCGTCCCCGACGGAAAGCACGGTAGACCCGCTTCAATTCCTGGTTACGCTGCTTGACTATAACGAATATCTTGGCCGCATTGCGATCGGCCGCGTCAACCGCGGCACAATCAATCAAGGCCAGACGGTCGCGGTTATCGACCATGACGGCAAGACGAAGCAGGCTCGCATCGAGAAGCTGTTCGGCTTCCAGGGTCTTAAACGCATTGAAATTCCTGAAGCCGGAGCAGGCGATATTGTCGCCATTGCCGGCATTCGCGAAATCAACATCGGCGAGACGATCGCAGATCCGCAGCGTCCAGAAGCGCTGCCGGTGCTCAAGATCGACGAACCGACTTTGCAGATGACATTTCTGGTCAATAACAGCCCGTTCGCTGGCCGCGAAGGCAAGTGGGTGACGTCCCGCAAGCTGCGCGAGCGTCTCTTTAAGGAGCTGGAGACGGACGTGGCGCTTCGCGTCGACGAGACAGATAGCCCGGATGCCTTCGTCGTATCCGGACGCGGCGAGCTGCATCTCGGCATCCTGATCGAGAATATGCGCCGCGAGGGCTTTGAGCTTCAGGTATCGAAGCCCGAAGTAATCGTGAAAGAAATCGATGGCCTTAAACAAGAGCCGTACGAGCGTCTGTTGATCGACGTGCCCGAAGAAAGCATGGGTTCCGTTATGGAGTCTCTGGGCACTCGCAAAGCAGAGATGGTTAACATGATCAACAATGGCAGCGGACAAGTACGTCTGGAGTTCATTATCCCGGCTCGCGGTCTCATCGGCTACCGGACCTCGTTCCTGACGCTGACTCGCGGCTATGGCATTATGAACCACGCATTCGACAGCTACGGTCCGCTTGCCGGATCCAGTGTCGGCGGTCGTCACCAAGGCGTTCTGGTTGCCAGCGAGAACGGCACATCTACCTTCTACGGCATGATGGGCGTAGAGGATCGCGGCTTGCTCTTCTTGGAGCCGGGCGCAGAAATCTATGAAGGAATGATCGTCGGCGAGCATAACCGCGACAACGACATCATCGTCAACATTTGCAAGGAGAAGCAGTTGTCCAACGTTCGTTCCGCGGGCAAGGACGACACCGTTAAGCTGAAAACGCCGGTCATCTTCTCCTTGGAGCAGGCTCTCGAGTATCTGAACGATGACGAATATTGCGAGATTACGCCGAAGTCGATTCGTCTGCGCAAAAAAATTCTGGTGAAGAGCGAGCGCGAGCGTGCGGAAAAACACCGGAAGATGTCGCAAGCTGGCGTGTAATCAACCAGCGCACCCGCGAGGGAAGGCCTATTACGGGGAGTTCGCCGCCAAGGCGGACTCCCCTTAACGTTGTAGGAGGGAATATCCATGCAGGAATGGTTAAGCGATCATAAGTTGGTTTCATATCTGATCATTTTGGCTTTTACGATCTACATATTTAATTCAGTCTTCCGTCCGCAAGCGAGGCTACCTATTCTTAAGGAGATTCTTGTTTATCTGCTGATGGCATTCGGATCCTTTATTCTTATGATTCTTCAGGTGGACAAGCTGCCCATCATCCAGTGTATGGCTGTCGCCGTCATTATGATGCTCATGCTGAGAGGCAGGCAGCTGTACGATAAGTGGAAGAAAGGCAAAGGGCCCCGAGACGGTACGGGCAAGCCGGAGTCGGGACGATGAGACTGGAGGACGCTTTGTTTTATTGGCTGCAGATCAAGCTGGTTGCCGAAGGCCGCCCGGATGACGATGCGGCGCTTCGCACGCTTGCTTTCTTCGAAGACATTTTGCGCGAGGACCATGGATTGGATCAAGTTGCAGTCTCGTCGATGGACAGTGACCGGATTAAGGTAACCTACGAGAAGGCAGGCAAGCCATACAGCCAGCACTATCCTCGCGAGCTAGGCGAAGCGCTGCTTCAAGACATTATTTCGAATCCCAAATATAACTAACGAGAAGGTGGACTCCATGAGCCAAACATCCTTGCCCCCACGCTCGGAATCGCGCGGACAGACGAAGCCAACCCCCGCAAAGGGCAAAAAACCTAAGAAGGTCAAAAAACGAAAAAGGGGATTGTCCATTTTTCTGGGCGTCTTCGCAGGTCTGCTCATTCTTGTCGCAGCTGCGCTTGGTTACGTCGTTCTCAAGACGACGGATGCGATCGACAATATAAGCAGCGTAAGCAATAATGATGAAGGTGTAAAGGTGCCCGTCGCAGAGTCGGTAAAGAAGAAGCCCGTGGCTATGGTGCTGATGGGGCTCGATTCGAGAAGCCACGGCGGCGGATTGAATACGGACGTCATGATGGTGGCGGCATTTGATCCCGAGACAAAAAAGGCAACCGTCGTCTCCATTCCGCGAGATACATATATTGCCGTTGAAGGCTACAAAGGACGTAAGGCCAACAGCATCTATGCAGCTTTCTATAGCGATGCAAAGAGCAAGGGGGCCGATACGGAAAAAGCGCAGCTAGCCGGCAAAAAGGCGGTGAGCGACGTACTGGGCAAGCTCTTCGAAATTGACATCAAATATGCGGGAATCATTAATTTCCAAGGCTTCAGCGATGTTGTAGACGCCGTGGGAGGCGTGAAGGTCAACGTCGACATGCGAATGAAATATACGGATAACGCCGACGGCACGAAAATTGATCTGCAGCCCGGCATTCAGAACCTTGACGGCGACAAGGCGCTTGACTTCGTACGATACCGGAAGTCGAATGACGGCCGCAATATGTCGAGCGACTTCGACCGTAACCGAAGACAAAGCGAGGTAATTGGCGCGATCGTCGACAAGCTGACTTCCCTTGGAGGCGCAGCCAAGATTGGTTCCGTCATCGAGGCGGTTGGCAATAACATTCGAATCGATATGCCAAGCAGGGAAATTACGCGGATGCTGGAGACGTATTATTCTGTCCGAAGCGATGACATTACGTTTCTTGCCCTTGACGGCGTCTGGCGCAGTCCCTATGTATATGCCGACGAAACAAGCCTTGCGAACGTCCGTACCGCCCTTAAGGAGAAAATGGGAGAATGAGCGTAGACTAACCTTAATATGATAACTTATAATGGAGCTAAGCTGCAGCTTATTCCCCCACATTCCAAGCCAAGGAGGTTGTGCGGATGACCGAAGAGAGAAGAAAGGGCAACCCGCTGCTTAATAGCACCTGGCGCTTGCATCAATCGGCTGAGAGCATGTTTGCAGACAACTTAATGGACAAGGAAGGCCGAGCTATGCCCGGCCTATGTAAAAAAGCCTAGTGGACCTCACTAGGCTTTTTGCAATTACAGCAAAGCAAATGTCGTCTGCGCTCCTTATTTGTCGCCGTTCATCGTATTCGGCCGGCCGGACTGCTGCCGCGATTTTGGATCATTATCGGCAGGCATAATGTCTCTCGGAACCTGCGGTATAATGCGTCCCATCATATCGGCCAGCTCCTCCGCGAATCCTGCAATGGGACGTCCATGGCGGATATCTTGACCAATTTCTGCCAGCCGGTTCGAAATATCAAGATCGGCGGTGACGAAGGCATCCACGCCGTAAGGATCGTTGCGCAATGCTTCCGCAACGGAATATTTGATGACGCCGACTCGGGATCGCTCCAGATTGCCGTCGACGTTGATGCCGACGATGGCCGTATTGCCGACAATAACGCAATGTGCGCTTTCAACGCCCTCTACGCCCGCAGCCAGCTCCTCCAGACGAACTTCAACGGCTGCCGGGTCCTCGATCAGCTTTTTGCCAGGCGCGTTCTGCTGGGTTCTGACGGACCCATTATGATATGGAGAGGGTGATGGTTCATTCCGCACGCTGGTGCCGCAGCCTGATACGACTACCGCCGCAGCGATCATGATTATTATCCATTTGTACATGTCTGCCACCTCATTCATGTGTGTACTCGCATGCGCGAACGCGCGAGCATCGTATGTCCAGTAGTTTGTCCGCTGCCAATTGAGGCTATGTATGCAAATGTATAACCGATGCCGGGAGGGGTACCATGAAAAAAATATTCGTGCTCGATACCAATGTGTTGCTGCATGATCCTCAGTCGCTCTTTGCATTCCATGATAACGAGGTCATCATCCCCGCGATCGTACTGGAAGAACTGGATTCCAAAAAAAGGCTGGCCGACGAGCTTGGCCGCAATGCCCGCTCCGTATCGCGACTGTTGGATCAAATGCGCGAGGAAGGGCATCTTCACGAAGGAATCACGCTACCGGGCGGCGGCTTGCTCAAGGTAGAGCTTAATCATAGAAGCTTCTTGCGCGTTCAGGAGATGTTCGGAGAGATGTCGAACGACAACCGGATTCTGGCTGTTGCGCTGAACTACAAGATGGAGCAAGAGGACGTTCTCGAGGAAGAAAAGCGGAGCGTCGTGCTCGTCAGCAAGGATGTGCTGGTACGCATTAAGGCGGATGTGCTCGGACTGCAAGCGCAGGACTATCTCTCCGACCGTAACGTCGTCGACTCCGACCTGTATACCGGCTATCTGACGTTGTTCGTTCATCCATCGGTTATAGACGAATTTTATACGTATCGCTTTCTGAGCATCAATCAACTCCAGCTTAAGGCCAAGCTCAATCCCAATGAATTCGTGATTTTGCGGGACGAGATGGGGACGTCCAAGTCGGCGTTGCTCAAGGTCAGTCCGGACGGCTTAAGGCTGGAACCTCTCTATCTCAGCAACGAACCCGTTTGGGGCATTACCGCCCGCAACGCCCAGCAGCGCATGGCGCTGGAATTGCTGCTTAACGACGATATTCCGCTTGTTACTTTGTCCGGCAAGGCGGGTACGGGGAAAACGCTGCTCGCCCTCGCGGCAGGACTGCTAAAGGTTGAGGATGAACACAAGTATAAGAAGCTGCTCATTGCCAGGCCCGTTGTTCCGATGGGCAAGGATATCGGCTACTTACCTGGGGAGAAGGAAGAGAAGCTGCGTCCGTGGATGCAGCCCATCTATGACAATCTGGAGTATCTGTTTGATACGAAGAAGGCAGGGGATATCGATAAAATTCTGATGGGAATGGGCAGCATACAGGTCGAAGCGCTGACCTACATTCGCGGACGCTCCATTCCGGGACAGTTTATAATCATTGACGAAGCTCAAAACTTGACGAAACATGAAGTAAAGACAATCGTCTCGCGGGTCGGCGAAGGAAGCAAAATCGTTCTCATGGGCGATCCCGGCCAAATCGATCATCCTTATCTCGACTCGCTTAGCAACGGACTGACGCATATCGTAGAGAAGTTTAAATACGAGGGCATCAGCGGCCATATGACGCTGGAGAAGGGCGAACGCTCCAAGCTTGCCCAGCATGCGGCTGATTTGCTGTAAAACGTATCTGTTGGCTTAGCTGACAGCCATGTCCTCCAAGAAACCAAGCACGGTGCACGAGAGCGGAGACTCTCGGCAACGGCTTGGTTTTTTGCTGCTGCGAGGGATGGTCAGCCCATTTTAAGGATATGGCTTGGACAAAAGGGGCAAAAGCTGGTATCCTATACGCAACTATGAACGGAAGCCGGAAAGGACGAATACGTTGACCTTGCGCAGAATTGTCCCGCTGCTGATCGGCGCGCTTCTATTGGCTGCCTTGCTGCTCATGCATTTTACCCGCGTACTGGACTGGAATTGGACAAGGGAAAGTCAGGGCGACAGCCAGTCTCCCGTTGTTTACGTCGGAGCGGAGAGGGTGGATACGCAGCCTTCGGAACTTTATGTAACCGTTTCCCTTGATGACGCTAGCTTCGCTCGCTTGACAAAGTTAAACGACAGATTTATAGCGCAATACCCGCACATCAAGGTCCATCTCCGCAACGAAGCTCCCGGAAGTCTGAGCTTCGAAGACTGGCTGACTGCTGGCAAAAGGGGCGATGCGCCGGATGTGATGTTGTTAAATAATGCCTTGGTGCTTCCATTGGCCGTACAGGGATACTTGAAGTCCGTCGACGCGCTTATGACGGGAGACATGCTGACGGATCAGCTCGCGGGCTTATTGGAGCCGCTGCGCTGGAATGGTTATCTGTGGGGCGTCCCGGCCGACATTGAACCGTATCTTCTCTTCTGGAACAAAGATATGTTGGCCGAACTCGATCAGCAATCTCCAATCCCGGATGTCGCGAGACTGGATGAAACGTTAAAGAAGATGACGGATACGAATGCGGGAGAGCCTGCATACTTTACAAACCTGAGTCCTGGCGATTTGCATCAATTGCTGATCTGGGAAGCCAAGTTTCATCAAGGAGAAGGAAAGTTCATTGTCTTAAAAAAAGCGGAAGAGACGGGAGGCGCGCCTCATCTGGAGTGGCTGAACAGCCATGCGGAATATGTCTCCGGCATTCCGCTGTCCCAGCCCTTTAAGCTTGGCGAGCTGCTGATAGAAAATCGCTTGCTTAGCGCCGTTATGACATGGGGGGATTATTCGAAGCTGAATAAAGGGGTGCAGGAGAAGCTGGTCCTTGATTCGGAAGGTTTGTCGTATCCGTGGCTTAATGGCAGCAGCTTCGTGATCTCTGCGGGCAGCAAACACGATGATGACGCCATGATTTGGATCGAGGAGATGACGGGGGCCGCCAATTCTGATGCCGCCTTTGGTGACGCCGGGAAGCTGCCTGTTCGAGCTTCGTTATACGGCGAGCAAGACCAGCTCGCATTCCGCAACAGTCCAATGCCGCCGGTATGGTGGTACGAAGCGCTTAACGCCAAGCAGCCGGAAGGAGAGAATGCCTTGGCCGATCCCTTGTGGCCGCTGCGCTGGCAGCAGTGGGAAGCGGAGTGGCGTCTCCATTCCGGCGACGGCGAACTTCGTATTGCGGAATTTCTAGCGGCTGTTACGAGCAATCCTCATGAATAAGAGCAGCTTCTTCCAAATCGAGCATATTCTTTTTGCGGTATTGGTTCCCGTTTTAGAGTGACACGCTGAGCTTGATAATCAGCTCGCCATCTTTTAATTCCACTTCCTTCGCCTTCAGGAAGGACAATACGAGCCCGGGGTAGAAGCCCAAGTCGAATTCTTCCTCCAACGATTGACGCGTCGTGTCAGGCAAGGCGAAGCCGTTAAACAATAATTCATCCACGTGGAAAATAATGCCGTTCTTCGGCTTGTCTTGAATGCTGTAACGTCCGGATACGCTAATTTCCATTCCATCGCGCTTGCCGTGCGCCGTTATCTCGTTCTCCTCGAACGTAAAGGAAAACTGGTTAAAGCGTTCATCCTGCTCCCGAAGAAATTCGTTCAGCTTCTCCTCTGTCACGCGGATCGTGTAATTGAAGCCTTTGATCTCCAGCATATCCTTATTGTCTTGCACCCAGCCCGGGAGCTTGCCCATGGCCGAAGACAGCGCCTTAAAATATTCGCGAACCTCGGCAAGTCCTGCCGTCTCCCAGAAGCTGGTCAGTTCCTTCATGAGAAGTCTGATTCGCTCGCTGTCGGATCGTCCCTTTAATTGTCCTTCGAGGTCCTTTTCCAGAGCCTGTACGCGCTCGCGCTGTTCATTTAGCCTGCGCTCCACCTCGGCAAGCTCGGTCTGCCTGCCTTCCAGCTTCCGATAGTCATCCTGCATGCTACGGTATTCGCCGATATAGTCGTTCATCCTGGATTGGTCATGCGAGACGATGATATCTATATAATCGAGTACCTGGAAAAATGAAGTCCAGGACTTCATCGTCAGCAGGGCTGTAAACATGGAATCCCGTTCTCCAGTGTAATAAGCATGAATCACATCGCCGGCTTGTTCGCGCTTGTCCGCGATACGAAGCTCTTGCTCATGCAGCGCTGCCTCGGCTTCGGTCATCGTGGAGAGCAGCTCCTTGCGCTTTTCTTGAATGCGAAGGATTTCTTTGTCGATCTCAACGACGGACAGACTTTGCTCCAGCAGATCGCGAATGCCGTCCTCAGGCGGATTCACTTGCTTCTCGGCCATTACAGGAAGCTGAAGGGCGAACGTAATGCCGACGAGAATCGCTGCGAGCATACCGATGATCCTTCGTCGATAATAGATAGCGGCCAACGTCATCCTCCCTTCTTACCCCTCTATTGTATGCGACAGCCATTTCTATTACCACATAAGATTGCAGGAATCTGAAATTCTTATTGGCGATAAAATATCTTAGTTTAAGAAAAGGATGAATAACCCATGACGATCATAAAAGGACCGGCTTCTGCGGCAATCGAGAAACGAATATCCGAGTCCGGCTTGCGCGGAGCGGAGCTGTCGGCTGGCGGCGTGGCAGCCTGCATCACGTTCGCAGACTATATGGAGGCTTGCTTGTACGATCCCGAGTCCGGCTATTATCGTGTCGGAGGCGCCAGAGTAGGGAAGTCAGGCGACTTTTATACCGTATCCGGAGTTGGAGATCTTATGGCCAGAGCGATCGCCGGAGCCGCTCTCCAATGGCGCTCGGAGACTGCAAGAGATGATCTTGCGTCACTGCTGCTTGCAGAATGGGGAGCGGGCACAGGCAGGCTGTCCGCTCAGCTGGCAGCCGTCTTGTCGGAAGGCGGAGACGGATCGGGGATTCCCTTCAGGCAGCTCCTCATCGAGGATCATAAGGGCCATCAGAATGAGATTGCCGAGACGTACAAGATGCTGCATGGGGGACCGCTCCCCGTGGTAAGAAGCTCGGACGAGGTTTGGGAGCAGGCTGAACGTTTGCTTGCCGGACCATTGTTGTTGATAGCAAATGAACTGCTGGACGCCTTTCCCGTCCACCGGGTAACTCGCAAGGATGGAGTAATAGTGGAGCTCGGAGTGGCGGGAGATGCGGAGAACGGGTTCCGTTATGTCCGGCTGCCTCTTACAGACAAACGCATCCGGATGGAAATTGATCGGGGCGAGCTCACCTTGGAGGAAGGGGATATTAGGGAAGTTTGCCTGGCGGCAGGGGATTGGATCAGACGATTGGCGAGGGCGATGGGGAGCGGAAGGGTGCTGATCATCGATTACGGAGATTGCGGCGAGGAGTTGTCGGCTCCGTATCGAAGCGAGGGTACCTTTATGACCTACAGCAATCATCTTGCTTCCGATGAGCCTTTTCATAGGCCGGGCGGACGGGATTTGACGGCGCATGTTAATTTTACGGCTGTTAGAAGCTGTGCCGAGGAAGCGGGCTTAATTACCCTTTATTATGGCACTCAGAAGGAGTTTCTGGTGGAGCAAGGGATGCTACAGCTGCTTGTCGAGCATGACGGTGCCAATCCGTTCTCGTACGAGTCACGGCGCAACCGTGCCATTCGTCAGTTGCTGCTTGGAGATAATATGAGCGAATCTTTTAAGGTGTTGTTGCTGGAGAAACGCGAAAAATCCGTATCGTACACTTAAAAAGAGCTGTCCGTACGCAGAACGTATTCTGCATTCGGACAGCTCTTTGTGCTTCAGGATGGACTAGAACGGCAAACTCATCTTGAAGACGGACCAATAAGTGAATCCAATAAATGAGATCGCCATATATCCCCAGAACATCGTTATGTAAGTGCGTTCGGAGAAATTCAAGTAGCCTAGAAATACGAACGCTACAGCTTGCGCGAAGAACAGAAGCGCAAATTCGGTCATATGGCCTGCAAAAGCCATGAGCCCGATTACTAAGCACCAGAAACCAAGTACCCGATACATGCGTGCCATGTTACATCCCCCTTCCGCCTTGGCCCATTTTTTCTAAACTTCATTATAACGCCTGTCATCTGGAGTGTAAACCTGAAAGCGTGACTAATTCGCAATTTTTTGTGACGAGATGATATCCGCTTTTGACAGTTTGCTCAACCTTCTCCGAATTCATGTATGAGGAGTTCAAAATTTGGTTATACAATTTAGTATCCAATAGATTCTATGAACTCTACCAAGGGCATAGAGATAAAGTAAGCGCCTTTACGTTAGGAGGTTTCGATGGCATGACAGCAGTAAGACAAGATGCGTGGAGTCCGGACGACGATCTTATTCTCGCCGAAGTGACGCTGCGCCATATTAGAGAAGGCAGTACCCAGCTTGCCGCGTTCGAAGAAGTAGGGGAGAGGATTGGACGTACGTCGGCTGCTTGCGGCTTCCGTTGGAATAGTTGTGTCCGTAAGCGTTACGAGGATGCCATTCAGATTGCGAAGCAGCAACGCCAGAAACGCAACTATTTGAAGAAACAAACCGTAACGGCAGCCTCGGCTGCTACCTCTCAGGTATCTTCGATCTCGGTATTCGAGACGGAGGAGCGTATCTTCAAAGGGGATACAAACTCGTTGGACGAAGGATTGTCCGTCGATGCGGTGATCCGATTCTTGCGTACATGGAAGTCGACTTATCAGGATTTGTCCCGTCAAATCAAGCTGTTCGAAAAGGAAATGAAAGACAAGGAAGAGGAGTTGTTCCGGCTCCGCAATGAGAATGAGAGATTGAACCACGAAGTCAACAACGCCCAAACCGATTACCGAACGGTCAACGATGACTACAAGACGCTGATCCAGATCATGGATCGTGCTCGCAGACTAACCGTTCTCTCGGGTGAAGAGGAAGCGAAGCCGAGGTTCAAAATGGATGCGAACGGAAATTTGGAACGAATCGAATAGTGATGCGCCATGAAAGCCCGCCGTTCTTGGAACGGCGGGTTTCTCTATTGTATAATGGCAGAATATGAGCAATTACGGGAGGAACCAGCTTGCGGATCGGAATTATTGGAGGGGGCTCCATTGGGCTGCTATTTGCATCGAAGCTGGCAGCAGTCGGCGCGGAAGTCACGGTCTGGACCCGAACGGAGGAGCAAGCTCTCGCTATTGCGGCAGAAGGCATTCGGCTTTGGGATGCGGAAGGCGGGGAACATACGATTGTCGCGGGTGGAGAATGGCTGTCCAGGGAACGATTGGCGAAAATGGAGGCTGGTCGGCTGGAACGGGCTGACTGGTATCTGCTTGCGCTTAAGCAGACGGACTTGTCGAAGGAAACTGCCGAACTCATCGCGGAGCTGATCAGACGGACGACGGATCGTCCGCCTCTCCTTTGCATACAGAATGGCACAGGACATCTCGGGAAGTTGGCGGCCGCATCGGCAGGAGACTTCTCCATCTATAATGCGGTGACAAGCTCAGGCGCAAAGCGCGAAGACATGCGCTCGGTACGACATACCGGCCAAGGCTCCTTATTCCTTGCAGGGACGCCGGAATGGAGTCTAAGGGATCGTAGAAATGCGGGGGCAGAAGATGATATTCGTCAAAAAATGTTGCTTACATTCCTTAATCGGGCAGGATTTGACGCTTCGTTGTCGAATGACATCCATAATCGAGTTTGCCAAAAATTGCTCATAAATGCCGTTATCAATCCATTGACGGCGCTGTACGATATGCGAAACGGCGAATTGCCTGCCCATCCGGCGAGGCGTTCGCTCATGAAGGCGCTTCACGACGAGACCAAACCCGTTTTGCTTGCTGCAGGCATGAAGGAGTGGCCGGACAGCTGGGAGTCCGTGCTCGGCGTGTGCGAACGGACAAGCAGCAACGTGTCCTCCATGTTAGCCGACGTTAGGGCCGGCAAGGGAACGGAGATTGATTCCATTAACGGAGAGATCGCGCGGATGGCAGCCGCAAGGGGATTGTCTGCGCCGCTTAACGAGTCGATGCTGCGGCTGGTAGAGGCTCTCGGCAAGAGATAGATCGGAAGCGGGGGGAGAGTAAGCGACATGTTTGCAATTATAGATAGTCTGTGGAAGGCGACGACTGCGCTGGCTTTATTTCCAATCGTGCCTTTCGTTATTGTGCTGTTCGGTTATGGCGCATATGTGAGAGACCGAAAGAAGGCGCTCCGCATGGCGATGGATGTTTCGACGATCTTTTTGATCTTATGCGTATCCGGACAGTACAGTCTGATGTTCGACAGCACCTTTGGCTTCTACGGCATTTTGCTGGTTATGATTCTGGCGGCGGGATTGCTTGGCAATGCGCAGTTCCGCAAGCGAGGAAACGTGGATGTGAAACGGATATTCCGCGCCATATGGCGGCTAAGCTTTTTCGCCATGAGCTTTCTCTACGTCATCTTCATGATCGTGCTGCTAGGAAAAGTGATCTTTTCCGTGGCGTAGTCGCGATCAAGGCAGTATCGTAACGTCTCCGCCAGCGCGGAGACGTTTTTTCTTTTTGACGTCCGTGCGGATGTTCCTGTACAATTGGGAATGGTCTCACTATATTTTTCTCAGTGCATAAGAGCTGGCAGGATGACATGGAGGTGCAAGACCGGGATGAGTCAAGAACGTTATCAGCTTCCTGTCGCGCAGGCGCTGACGCAAGCATACATAGAAGGCAATCGCGAGGTAGTGGAAGGCTTGTATGGCTATCACGCCGGATCTCTCCAAGATTGGGAGAAGCGATTCGCTTGGCTGCAAGGCAGTACGAATACACGAGCAGCATCGGCGGAGGTCGCTTCCGTGCTGCGGGAATATAATGAACGACATGGGGCGGCGCAAGCTGCCATGCGCAATATAGCGGCTCTGGCGGAAGGGGCGCCGGTGGTTGTCGGCGGTCAGCAGGCCGGACTGTGGACGGGGCCTCTGCTCGTCATTCACAAGGCCGTATCCGTCATCGGGGCGGCGAAGTCGGCAAGCGAACAGCTTGGCGTCCATGTCGTGCCTGTCTTTTGGATCGCCGGCGAGGATCACGACTGGGATGAGGCTAATCATGCCTATGTCGTAACCGCCGAACAAGAGCTGCGCAAGCTGACGGCTTCCAAGCCGGAGGGCAGCAGAACCTCGGTGAGCCGGACTCGAATTGCCGAAGAGCAATGGGAGAAGCTTGTCGGCGAGTTGGAGCAGAGTCTGCCATCCTCGGAATTCAAAGCTTCCTTTATGGAGAAGCTTCGTCAATTGACGCAATCCAGCGGGACATTATCGGATATGTTTGCGTCCATCATGGCGATGATGTTCGGCGAAGAAGGACTCGTCCTGCTGGATGCCGACGATGCCGCGCTTCGCGCGCTGGAGGCGCCAATGTTCCGCAGAATGCTGGAAGAGAATGATGTGCTCAGCTCCGCTTATTCGTCGGCCGCCGAGAAGGTGCAAAGCTTTGGCTTCCCGCTGCAGGCCGAAGTGGCGGAAGATGCCGCCAATCTGTTCCTGTTTCAGGGGGACAAGAATGATGAGCGCACGTTGCTGTACAAGCGGGAGGGCGGCTTCCGAGACAGGAGAGATACGGTCTTCTGGTCGAAGGATGAGCTTCTGCGGCTTGCCGGGGAACGGCCTCAGCAATTCAGCAACAACGTCATGACCCGCCCCATCATGCAGGATTATCTGCTGCCGGTGCTTGGCGTCGTGCTGGGACCCGGCGAGATTGCCTACTGGGCAATGACGGGAGAAGCATTCCGGACGTTTGGCATGGAGATGCCGATTATTGTGCCCCGGATGTCCTTTACGCTTGTCGAAGGCGGCGTCGTCAAGAACATGGCCAAATATGAGCTTTCCTTCCATGACGTCATGGAGTCGTTCGAGGAGAAGAGAGCGGCATGGCTGAAGGGGCAGGACAACTTGCATATCGAAGCCCGTTTCGGCGAGGCGAGGTCTGCCTTCGAGACGATGTACACGCCGTTGCTGGAGCTTGCAGGCTCCGTTCAGGCTGGTCTGATCAAGCTGGGCGAGACAAATATGGCGAAGATCATGGAGCAGATCAGCTATATGGAATCCAAGACGATCGAGGCGTATAACAAACAATTCGAAGCTTCGACCCGACAGCTGGATCGCATCCGAATCTCGCTGCTGCCTTTGGGCAAGCCGCAGGAACGTGTCGTCAATATGGCGGTGTATTGGAATCGCTACGGCGACGACTGGCTGAAGAAGTTGCTGGAGACGCCTTACAGCCGAACCGGCGGTCACGAAATCGTATACTTGTAAATAACAGGAGGCAATCAGAATGAGCGCAAAAGACAATAGCATTATCGCAGATCTGGCGTTGGCGCCGGAAGGACATCTAAAGATTGATTGGGCAAGCTCGCATATGCCCGTGCTGAACCGGATTCGCGAACAGTTTGAGAAGGAGAAGCCTTTTCAAGGGCTGAAAGTATCCATCTCGCTCCACCTCGAGGCAAAGACGGCTTACCTGGCCAAAGTTGTTCAAGCAGGCGGCGCGGAAGTGACGATTACAGGCAGCAATCCGCTTTCCACGCAGGATGATGTGTGCGCGGCGCTTGTGGAAGACGGCATTACCGTATTTGCGAAATACAACCCGACATCGGCGGAATTCAAAGCATTGAATATGAAGGCGCTGGAAAACAATCCGGATCTCATCATCGACGACGGCGGCGATCTCGTAACGTTGCTGCATACGGAGAGCAAACAACATGCCGTTAATCTTCGCGGCGGAGCGGAAGAAACGACAACAGGCATCATCCGACTCCGTGCATTGGAGAAGGAAGGCGAACTCCAATTCCCGATGATCGCCGTTAACGACGCGTATTGCAAATATTTGTTCGATAATCGCTATGGCACGGGACAATCCGTGTTCGACGGCATTAACCGGACAACCAATCTTGTCGTAGCCGGCAAGACGGTTGTCGTTGTCGGTTATGGCTGGTGCGGCAAAGGCGTTGCCATGCGCGCCAAAGGCCTTGGCGCCAATGTCATCGTCACCGAGATCGACGCGATTAAGGCGGTAGAAGCCTATATGGATGGCTTTGCTGTCATGCCGATGCTGGAAGCGGCCAAGCTTGGCGACATGTTCGTCACTGTAACCGGCAACCGAGACGTCATTCGCGGCGAGCACTTCGAAGTGATGAAGGACGGCGCGATTTTGTCCAACGCCGGGCACTTCGACGTAGAAGTAAACAAGGTAGAGCTGGAAGTGATGTCCGTCAGCAAACGTACGGTACGCCGCAACATCGAGGAGTACAAGTTGAACGATGGCCGCAAGTTCTATCTGCTTGCAGAGGGCCGTCTTGTTAACTTGGCGGCCGGCGACGGCCATCCGGCGGAAATCATGGATATGACTTTCGCCCTTCAGGCGATGTCGCTCAAATACGTAAACGATCAATACAAGTCGATCGGCAGCAAAGTGGTCAACGTGCCTTATGAGCTTGACGAGCAAGTAGCGCGCTACAAGCTGGAGTCTTTAGGCTTTGGCATCGACAAGCTGAGCGCCGAGCAAATCGCCTATCTGGACAGTTGGGCGGAAGGCGAATAAAACTGCCAGCCTGGGGAAGTCGGTTACAGAATAACGCCAAGAATCATAAAACCTTTCGCGTTGAGTTTTGCGCGGAAGGTTTTTTGACTTACCAAGAAAAGATTTTTATATGGCTTGCTGGATTGCCAGATGAAGCATAAAAGTAACTCTGATTAGCAGCCATAGGAAAAATAACGTCTCTGAAGCCAAAAGTAGGCGAACGAGCAGCAGTAGGCGTTAAAAACGCCGATGGACCACAAAGTAACTCTAACTAGCATCCATAGGCGAAAATAGCGTCTATAAAGCCAAAAAGTAGGTGAACGAGCATCAGTAGGCGTTAAAAACGCCGATGGAGCATAAAGTAACTCTGATAAGCATCCATAGGCGGAAATAGCGTCTATGGAGCCAAAAAGTAGCCGAACGAGCAGCTATAGGCGTTAAAAACGCCGATGGACCGCAAAGTAATTCTGTACGCCTCTAACCTCGCTCATTCGCTAAAGATTGCCTACTATAGGTCTTATCCATGACAGCGCCTCCTTTCCCTGGAACCTTTTTCTTCCAATAATCGTCTGATAAGTTGAAGCCAACGGTCAATGGCTTGGTTTGAAGACTGCCATAACGAAAAAGGGGGAATTTACGATGGGGTTAATGTCTGAAACAAAAAGAAGACGAACCAAATGGCTGCTCGCAATGATGCTTGTTCTGGTGGCGGCCATGCTGATGACGGGATGTCAGGCATCCGATTCGGATTCGGCTAAAAACGCCGGAGGAAGCGGAGGCATGGCGGATTCTCTTGAAGTCCCGGCAAACGTTGAAAGCGAAGAGAGCGGCTCGATTGCGAATACAAACACATCCAACCAAGCCGCTTCGGGCGAAAAGTCAATCGTAAGCTCGGGAGGGACTGTTACAGGGGGAGGCGCCGGCGCTTCCGGCATGGGATCGGCTGCGAACGGCGAACCATTCAGCGGTAAAATTATTTATACGGCCAAAATGACGTTGAGGGTAGAAGATATTGCGAAGGCGGGAACGGAGCTGCGCGATATCATTCATGCAAGCGGAGCTTATATTCTGCAATTTAATGACTCCAGATACGACGGGGAGATCGCTTCTCTCTATACGATTAAAGTGCCTGCGGGGGGCTTCATGTCGTTCGTGGACAAGATGGCGGAAATACCGAACGTCAAATTCCAGCAGGACATTTCCGGTAAGGATGTATCGGAGGAATATGTCGACCTGGAGTCGCGTTTGAAGGCTAGAAGGTTAGTTGAGGAACGACTGCTAGGCATGATGGAAAAAGCAGACAAGGCCGATGACTTATTAAAGTTCTCCAACCAGCTGGCGGAGGTACAGGAGCAAATCGAGCAGCTATTGGGCCGAATCAGGTATCTTGACGCGAATGTTGCCTATTCTACCGTCGAGTTAAGAATTTACCAGGTCGATCAGAAGATGGCCACCGGCTTGGAATCGGATTCCCAATCTTTCGGTGCCAGACTGTCAGGAGCTTTAACCGGCAGCTCCAAGGCGGTCTGGGCCGGAATTCAGGGATTTATGGTCATACTTGCGGGGGCGCTGCCCGTTCTGGCTATCCTTGCCGTCATTGGAATTCCGGTATTCTGGTTCGCGAAGCATAGACGAAAAGGAATAAATTCGCGCTCGGGGATGCCGCAAGAAAAGAACGCGCCGCCGGAAAGTTAATCTTTAACAACCTAAAATATTTAAAGAAAATCCTGCTGACCAAGCAGGATTTTTATTTTAGGTGGCGAACTACTGTATTCAGGTGGGGAAAAGTGGGGCAAAGTGGAGCGTTAGGGGGAAGGAGTGGAGCGGAATTATGTTTATGGGTGAATATCAACATAGCATTGACGAGAAGGGGCGTATTATCATTCCTTCGAAATTCCGCGAATCGCTCGGTACGACCTTTATCGCTACGCGAGGCCTTGATAACTGTTTGTTTGTGTACCCCATGAGCGAGTGGAGCGTACTGGAGCAAAAGCTCAAGTCGTTGCCGCTGATGAAGTCCGACGCGCGGGCGTTCACGAGGTTTTTTTTCTCGGGAGCTACAGAATGCGAGCTGGACAAACAGGGCAGGGTAAACATACCCGGCCATCTGCGAGATTATGCCAAGCTGGATAAAGATTGTATGGTGCTCGGCGTTTCAAGCCGGGTGGAAATTTGGAGCAAGCAGACATGGGAAGGCTACTACGAGCAATCGGAGCAAACTTTCAACGAAATTGCGGAGAAACTGGTTGATTTCGATTTTAACTTCTAGAGTATATCGGACATCGAGAACGGGAGGAAAGACGGCGTGTTTCAGCATACGACAGTATTATTGGAGGAAGCAGTTGACGGATTGGCCATCAAGCCTGGCGGCGTCTACGTAGATTGTACGCTCGGCGGAGCCGGGCACAGCGAACTGATCGCATCCAGACTAAGTGAAGGCGGAAGGTTGATTGCGTTCGACCAGGATGACTGGGCGCTAAGCAACGCGCGAGAACGGCTGGCTCCCTATATGGATAAAGTAACGCTGGTCAGAAGCAATTTCCGCTATCTGGAGCAGGAATTAAGAGGCTGCGACGTGCGCATCGAGAACGGCGTGCCTCAGGTAGACGGCATTCTGTTCGATCTTGGGGTATCCAGTCCTCAATTGGACGAGGCGGAAAGAGGTTTCAGCTATAACCACGACGCGCCGCTGGACATGCGGATGGATCGCGAAGAGTCGCTTACGGCGCATGAGATCGTCAACGAGTGGGAGGAGCGGGAAATATCCCGCATCCTTGATCGCTACGGCGAGGAGAAGTTCGCCCGCAATATAGCCCGCAACATCGTGAAGGCAAGGGCGACCGCGGCGATAGCCACCACGGGAGAGCTGGCGGAGCTGATCAAGGTTTCGATACCCGCGGCGACTAGAAGAACGGGTCCGCATCCCGCGAAACGTTCTTTCCAGGCGCTGCGCATTGCAGTCAACGACGAATTGGGAGCGGAAGAAGAAGCGCTGGAGAGCGCGGTTCGCTGCCTGGCGCCTGGCGGCAGAGCTTCCGTGATTACATTTCACTCGCTTGAGGATCGTATTTGCAAGTCGATTTTCGCCAAATATGTGGAGAAATGCACGTGTCCGCCGGACTTCCCGCTATGCGTATGCGGGAACAAAGGGACGCTCAAGCTGATTAACCGGAAGCCAATCCTGCCGAGCGAGAGAGAGCTGGGGGATAACCCGAGAGCCCGTTCGGCCAAATTGCGAATAGCGGAAAAATTATAGAGTGGCGAAATAGGAACATTTTATTCATAAGGGGGATTACATTGTGGCGTATGTGAATGGAAATCTGGCACTTCAACCGAAGAAGAAACCGCAGCAGGAGCCACTTATCCGGGAAACCAAAAAACTTGTCGTTAAACGGAAGTCGTTGCCGGTTCAGGAGAAGCTGCTATATTTGTTCACCGTACTGATTTGCGTAGTGGTTGCAGGAGTCATCATTTTCCGATATGCGCAAATCTACGATATGAATATTCAAATCACGAAGCTTAACTCAGAATACCAAGGTTTGAATGTAGAGATCGAGGAACTGAAGAGGCAAGTGGAGACGCTCAACGATCCCGAGCGGATTAGGCAGCTGGCGGAGACGCAAGGCATGGTGAGCAGCGAGGATGCTGGCATTACGGTGAAGACGGGCGGCGAGCAATTGACGACAGTCATGCAAGAATAGGGTGATCGCAATGGGGAAACGAATTAAACTGCGGACATTGTTTTTTGGAGGGATAATGACCCTCCTTTTCTTTGTCCTGATAGGTCGAATCTATATGGTGCAGGTCGTAGACGGCGCGATGTGGTATGAAGAAGCGAAAAAAAGATGGTCGGCCGCCGACACGATGAAGGCGAAGAGGGGAGAGATTACGGACAGGGACGGCAACGTTCTTGCGATGGACACGATAGCATATAACGTATCGGTAGACCCGCAGATCATTAATGATGCGGACATAGCGGAGGAGGTCATTGACGGACTGCATGAAACCCTCGGGATCGACAAGGACGAGCTGACGAAGCAGGTGACGGCCCAGAAGGAAGACGGCACCTTTTATCGATCGCGGGAGCTGCGCAAGGGCGGTTGGCTGATCGACAAGCCGGTGGCGGATGGCGTAGCGGCGTTCCGCGACGAGCTGAAAGAAAAACTGAGGGAAGATGGCAAGAAGCTGGATACGGGCATCTATATGGTAGGGACGCATAAACGTTTCTATCCAAGGAGTTTCCTGGCTTCTCAACTCGTAGGTTATGTCAGTCTTGATGGAGAGAACAAAACGGGGGTCGAGGCGTACTTCGACGATCAGTTGCAGGGCGCTGACGGTTTTATCCGGTATGAGAAAGACGGCAAACGCGTCCAATTGTCCAAGGGAGAGGTCGATTTCCAGGCGCCGAAGGACGGCAACAATATTAAGTTGACGATCGATAGCGACATTCAACAGTATGTAGTGGAGGCGCTGCGCGATATCGTGAAAAAATATTCGCCGAAAAGCGCAACGGCAATCGCGGCGGATCCCGACACAATGGAAATATTGGCCATGGCCAATATGCCGGAATTTGATCCTAACGAATATGCGAAGTACGATTACGCCAACTTCTACAACCATGCTGTAGGATCGTTATATGAGCCAGGTTCTACGTTCAAGATCGCTACTCTGGCAGCCGCGGTGGAGGAAGGCGTGTTCAACCCGGATGAAATCTACCAATCAGGGAGCATTGTCGTGCCAGGGGATCCCAGACCGATACGCGAACATAACCGTAGAGGTTGGGGCAAAATCAGCTTTCTGGACGGCTTGAAATATTCCAGTAACGTTGCGTTCGTTAAACTGGGCTTCGAGAAGCTCGGCGGAGAAAAGCTTCGCGATTATTTTACGAGATTCGGGTTCGGTCAGAAGACCGGCATTGAGTTGACAAACGAACTGGCGGGAAAAATAGATTTGCTGGGCAACAGGGATATCGCTTCGGCTTCGTTCGGACAAGGCAGGGTACAAGTAACCGCTATCCAACAAGTAGCGGCTGTCGCAGCTGTAGCCAACGGCGGCAAGCTGATGGAGCCGCATATCGTTAAGAGCATTACAGATCCTTCGACCAATACGACGACGGTGACGGATCCGAAGTTCGTTCGCCAGGTCATTTCCGAACAAACATCCAAACAAGTCGGCGAATATCTGGAGCAAGTCGTCTCCGACCAGGACAAGGGAACGGGAAAAAACGCGTATATCGAAGGCTACCGAGTCGCAGGCAAGACGGGTACTGCGCAGAAGGTTATCAACGGCAAATATTCCGATAATAAATTTATGGTTTCTTTTATTGGTTACGCACCTGTGGAAAATCCCAAGATCGTGCTTTATATCATGGTCGACGAGCCGAACAATCCGCTTGCCGGGGGAGGTTCGGTCGCGGCCCCTGCTTTTCGGGAGATCGTTTTAAAAAGTCTGAAAAAGATGGGGATCGCGCCAGACTATAACATTGAAAGCGATGAGGAATCTGCCAATAAGGAAGCGAAGATTGCAGTTCCGAAGGTGCAAGACTTAAGCGTTGCGCAGGCGAAGGCCGAGCTGCAAGGCAAGGGATTATCGTTTGAAGTCGTAGGCGGCGGCGACAAAGTGCTGAAGCAAATTCCGGCAGCAAGCTCGCTCATCTATCCCGCGCAGAAGGTGTATATTGTGACGGAGAAAAAGGATCAGCTGGCCGTGCCGGATCTGACGGGCGTCTCGCTTCGGGATGCGCTGGAGCTGACCTCCTTGATTGGCGCGCGCCTCGTAACGGAGGGGACTGGTTACGTCGTCAGCCAGCAGGTTGTAGAAGAGAACGGCGGGCGGCTGGTCAAGGTGCAGCTGGTCCCTCCAGAGGGCGCTGAAGGCTACGACGAAGCGCTGAGCGCCTCCGGCGGCGGTGACGAAGAGTCCGATACTGGCGAAGAGGGCGGCGAATCCCAATCGGATAACGAATCAGATGCCGGAGAATCCGGCGGTTCCGAGGATTCGACGGACGCCGACATCGAACCGCCGGTTGGCATGCAGGGCGGCGAGAACTGACCGATTTCGAGCATGGCTGGCAGCGTGCAAGATTCGACGTCGAATAAGCTTCTGGGTGATGTTTTGAACTTCGATTCCAATAAAGGTTCAAAATGTTAGCTTTTCAGCACCAAGAAGGTTGTACGAAACTAGAATCTGAGGAACGGAGCATAGCTGTAAGCTACGTGAGCACCGGAATGACTGGCAGCGTGCAAGATTCGACGTCGAATAAGCTCCTTCGAGCAGCATCGTGATCAAGGGGTGGATGTTTTTGAACTGCGATTCCAATAAAGGTTCAAAATGTTCGCTTTTCAGCACCAAGAAGGTTGTACGAAGTCGGGAAATGAGGAGCGGAGCGTAGCTGTAAGCTACGTGAGCACCGGAATGACTGGCAGCGTGCAAGATTCGACGTCGAATAAGCTCCTTCGAGCAGCATCGTGATCAAAAGCGGACATTTTGAACTACCATATCAGGGGCTTGTTCTATCCCTCTCTTGTGTTTCATAGTCTGGGAATGAGCGTCAGTGCACGCTTATTCGCAAGGCTGGAGGCGAAGAGGGGGATTTCTACGATGAAGGTATCTAACGTAACGGTTAGGCGACGGTTGTTCGTCGTGCTCATTCTCGCAGGCGTGGCGTTTATCGCCCTATGTTTAAGGCTCGGCTACGTACAGCTGTACAAAGGCGCTGAGCTTGCAGAGAAAGCGGAAAATTCGTGGAGGCGCGACATTCCGTATGTCGCGAAGCGAGGCGAAATCTGGGATCGCAACGGCGTGCAGCTAGCCTATAATATAAGCACGCCCACTGTATGGGCGATACCCGTGCAGGTCAAAGAGAAGGAAGCGGCGGCAGCTACGCTTGCGCCATTGCTCGACATGTCCCAGGAAACTCTGCTCAAAAAAATTTCAACGAAAGAAATGATCGTCCGGTTGGGGCCGGGCGGCAGAAAGATGACGCCGGAGAAGGCCGATGAGATCCGTGCGCTCAACCTCCCAGGCATCGTCGTCGCAGAGGACAGCAAGCGGCATTATCCGTTCGGCAGTCTCGCTGCCCACATGCTGGGCTTCACGGGCATCGACAATCAAGGTCTCACCGGCATCGAGTCGAAATACAACGAAGCGCTGACCGGCATTCAGGGCAACGTATCCTTCTTGTCCGATGCGGCTGGCCGGCAGATGCCGAATTCGTCCGATACATACGTTGAGCCGCAAGAAGGCTTGACGCTGCAGCTCACGATCGACAAGGAAATACAGGCTGTCATGGAGCGAGAGCTGGATCAGGCCATGACTGGCCTGCAAGCGGATAGCGTCATCGCGATCGCCATGAACCCGAAGAACGGAGAAATTCTCGGCATGGCGAGCAGGCCAACCTACGAGCCGGACAAATACCAAGAAGTGCCGAGCGAGGTGTACAATCGGAATCTTCCCATCTGGATGACGTACGAGCCGGGCTCCACATTCAAGATCATTACGCTGGCCGCCGCGCTAGAGGAGAAAAAGGTCAATCTCAAGAACGAGCATTTTTTCGATCCGGGCGCGATAGAGGTCGGCGGAGCGAGGCTTCGCTGCTGGAAAAAAGGCGGTCATGGCAGCCAAACGTTCCTTGAAGTCGTCGAAAACTCCTGCAACCCTGGTTTCGTTACGTTAGGCAACCGGTTAGGCAAGGAAACGCTGTTCCAATACATCAGGGACTTTGGCTTCGGCACGAAGACGGGGATCGACATTAACGGAGAAGAGAACGGGATCCTGTTCAAGCTGAGTCAGGTAGGGCCAGTAGAACTTGCGACGACGGCGTTCGGTCAAGGCGTCTCTGTGACCCCGATTCAACAGATCGCGGCGGTATCGGCTGCGATTAACGGCGGAACGTTGTATAAGCCCCATGTAACGAAGGCGCTCATCCATCCGGATACGGGAGAGGTCGTCAAAGAAGTGGAGCCTGAGGCGGTGCGTACCGTGATTTCGGAAGAGACGTCGAAGCAGGTGAGAGAAGCGTTGGAGAGCGTCGTAGCAAAGGGTACAGGACGCAACGCGTTCATCGACGGTTACCGGGTCGGAGGCAAGACGGGAACGGCGCAGAAGGTCGTTAACGGGCGTTATTCGCCCAATGAGCATATCGTGTCGTTTATCGGCTTCGCGCCGGCGGACGATCCCCAGATCGTCATCTACGTGGCGGTCGATAATCCGCAAGGCATCCAGTTCGGAGGTTTGGTCGCGGCCCCTATCGTTCGCAATATGATGGAGGATGCGCTAACGATTTTGGAGGTTCCTCGCAGGGAGTCGCAGATTGACAGGCTGTATAAGTACGGAGAAACGCCGATCGTTACCGTGCCGAATCTGATCGGCAAGAGCGTCTCCGATCTTTATGAGGATTTGAATATGAACTTCAATCTGACCACCGCAGGCTCCGGCAAGGTTGTCATCCGGCAGGCGCCGGCGGAAGGGGCGAGAGTCGACCGGGGCTCGACTATCCGCATCTATCTCGGCGATGAAGAAGACATTCCGCATTCCCACTAGCCATTAACGCGTTTACTCTGGGCGGCATATAGTATTCCGTCAGAGTATTCGAGGGAGGCATGGAAGGGATGCGTCTAAGAGAACTTACGGAGCTGCTCGTTACAGCGAGGTTAATAGGGGACGGAGATACGGAATTTACGGGGATAACACGAGACTCCCGGCTTGTTGCGGAAGGAGATCTGTTTATCTGCATTCCCGGGCATAAGGCGGACGGTCATAGCTATGCCGAAGCGGCGGTTCATTGCGGAGCGGCGGCGCTTGTCGCAGAGCTGCCCCTTCCGCTGGATATTCCGCAGCTGATCGTAAAGGATGCGAGAGGGGCGGCAGCCGTCATTGCGAGCCATATCAATGGTTATCCCAGCAACAGCGTGCGTCTGATCGGCGTAACGGGCACGAACGGCAAAACGACGACAACTTATCTGGTGGAAACGATTTTGAACGACAGCGGAAGATCCGCCGGCGTGATCGGGACGATCGAGCGGCGTTTCGGAGGCCGTGCTTATCCCATGGAAGGCACTACGCCGGATTCGCATGAGCTCCAGCGTTATTTGGGAGAGATGAGAGAAAGCGGCGTTAAGTACTGCGCGATGGAGGTGTCCTCGCATGCGCTGGACCAAGGGCGGGTCAAGGGCTGCCGGTTTCGGACCGCGATCTTTACCAACCTGACGCAGGACCATCTGGATTATCACGGCACGATGGATAAGTATGCGGATGCCAAAGGGATGTTCTTCTCGCGGCTCGGCAACGTCTATGAAGCAAGGCAGGAGGAACGTTCCTTCGCCGTGCTCAACGCGGACGACGAGGCCTCCGAGCGCTTCCGGAAAATGACGGCGGCCGAAGTCGTGACTTACGGCATCGAAAATCCGGCGGATGTCCGGGCAAGCGATGTTCGGATTACGTCGAGGGGGACATCGTTCCGGGTATCGACGTTTCGGGGCGATGCCAAGATCGAGCTCCGCCTGCGAGGCAAGTTCAATGTCTACAACGCGCTTGCCGCAATAGCGGCGACGCTGCTGGAAGGCGTGCCTCTTGCTGCTATAGCGGAGTCTCTGTCTGCTATTCCCGGCGTGCCTGGCCGCGTGGAGAGCGTGGAGGAGGGCCAGCACTTTGCCGTAATCGTCGATTATGCCCATACGCCGGACGGCCTGCAGAACGTGCTGCAGGCGACGCGAGAATTCGCGGAGGGCCGTATTATTTGCGTATTCGGCTGCGGCGGCGACCGTGATCGGGCGAAGCGCCCAATTATGGGCCGAATCGCGTCGGAGCTTGCGAATTATATGATCGTGACGTCCGACAACCCCCGGACGGAAGACCCGCTTGCCATCATCGACGATATAATGGAAGGGGTGAATGCGGCTGGTTCGGATGGAGATCGCTACGCCGTCATTCCCGATCGGAAGCGCGCGATTGAAAAAGCGGTTGAAATGGCAAGCCAAGGCGATGTAGTATTGATTGCGGGGAAAGGTCATGAAACCTACCAGCTGATCGGCGGAGAGGTGCATGACTTCGACGATCGATTAACGGCAAAAGACGCGATAAGGAGATTTTTACATTGATTAAACGTACTGTAGGACAAATAACGGCCATGTGCGGCGCCAAGCGCCAGGGCGGCTACGAGGATATGCTGCTTCGCGGAGTGACGACGGATTCGCGAGCGGTTGGAGGCGGAGGCGACCTGTTCGTCCCGCTTGTCGGAGAACGCTTTGATGGACACGACTTCGCGGCGCAGGCGGCCGACAACGGCGCCAAAGCGATGCTGTGGCAGAAAGGACGCGACATCCCCGCTGATCTTCCCGATGTGGCGTTCCTAGTTGTCAGAGACACCCTGGCTGCACTGCAACGGCTTGCTTCCGCTTACCGGAACGAGCTGATGGTGCGAGTAGTAGGCATTACAGGCAGCAACGGCAAGACGACAACCAAGGATATGACGGCTGCTTTGTTGTCCACACAGTATTCGGTCCTTAAGACGGAAGGCAATCTGAACAACCACATCGGCTTGCCCCTGACGCTTTTGAAGCTGGACGAGGAGACGGAGGTTGCCGTGCTGGAGATGGGCATGAGCGGCTTCGGCGAGATCGAGCTGTTAACGAAGCTTGCGTCTCCCGATCTAGCCATTATTACGAATGTCGGCGACGCGCATTTGCTTCATCTTGGCTCGCGGGCCGGCATCGCGAAGGCAAAGCTGGAGATCGTGCTTGGCCTTGGCGAGGACGGCGTCCTGCTCTACAACGGCGACGAGCCGCTGTTGAAGGATGGACTTGCAGAGTCGGCGCTACCTGAAGGCGTTACTCTCCGGACATTCGGTCTTGGAGCGGATAACGAATGGTCCGCGGACGACATTAGGCTCCATCCGGATCAGAGCGTATTCGCGGCGCTGCACCGGGGACAAGTAAGCGGACTCGGAACCGTTCATATTCCGGTGCCTGGTCGTCATAATATTAGCAATGCCCTTGCCGCGATTGCCGCCGCCAGATTTATGGGCGTGCCTGCGGAAGCCATCCATCGCGGCTTTAAAGAGCTCAAGCTGACAGGCATGCGCATCGAGCCGGTAAAGGCGTTTAACGGCGCCGTCATTTTAAACGACGCGTACAATGCCAATCCCACTGCCGTACGCGCGGCAATCGATTTGGTTGGCGGACTCGAGAGCTTCGGCCGCCGCTGGATCGTGCTGGGCGATATGCTGGAGCTCGGCCCGGAAGAAGCGGAGCTTCACCGCGGCATCGGCGCTTATCTGACGCCGGATGCGGCAGAGGGCGTACTTACCTGCGGACCGTTATCGGCCAATACGCACGAAGGCGCGAAAGCAAGCCTTCGCGAGGCTGACGAGGCGGGCCGCGTGATCCATTTTAATGACAAGGATACACTCGCCGACTGGCTTAAGAACCGGCTGCAGCCCGATGATCTGGTGCTTGTAAAGGGCTCCCGAGGAATGCGGATGGAACAAGTTGTCCAAGCTTTGGAGAAGGGGTGAAGAAATGGACATGATGGTCAACTTATTCGCAATCGGCGTATCCTTCCTTATAACGGTTCTGCTGGGACCATTGTTCATTCCTTTGCTCCGGCGCCTCAAGTTCGGTCAGCAGATTCGTACGGAAGGTCCCGAGAGCCATCTAAAGAAAAGCGGCACGCCGACAATGGGCGGCATTATTATAATGATTGCGCTGGTGATCGCGTTCGTGAGATTCGCCGACAAATCCAGCGAGTTCTGGGTGCTCCTGACGGCGTCGCTCGGCTTTGGTCTCGTCGGCTTCCTGGATGACTATATCAAGATCGTTTTCAAACGTTCGCTTGGCTTAACGGCCTGGCAGAAGCTGTTCGGACAGCTCCTTTTTTCGGCCATCGTCTGCGTGCTGCTGTACAATATGGGGCATAGCACCGAGATTACGATTCCCGGCACAAGCGCGGGGCTGGATCTCGGCTGGTTCTATTATCTGTTCGTCGTCATCATCATGTTCGCGGCCAGCAATTCCGTCAATTTCACGGACGGACTCGACGGACTGCTGGCAGGGACGAGCGCAATCGCGTTCGGCGCGTTCATGATTGTGGCGCTGCAGACGTCCGAACATGAATCCGCGATTTTCTCGGCGGCCATGATCGGAGCGGTGCTCGGCTTTCTGGTCTACAACGCTCACCCGGCCAAAGTATTCATGGGCGATATGGGCTCGCTCGGCATCGGCGGCGGTATCGCGGCTGTCGCGATTCTGACGAAGACGGAGCTGCTTCTGATCGTGATCGGCGGCGTGTTCGTCCTCGAGATGCTGTCCGTCATTTTGCAGGTCGCCTCCTTCAAGCTGCGGGGCAAGCGGATCTTTAAAATGAGTCCGATCCATCATCATTTCGAGCTCATCGGCTGGTCCGAATGGAAGGTCGTTACCGTGTTCTGGACGGTGGGCTTGTTGTTTGCGGCCGCGGGCATCCTGTTCGTCATTTAAGAGGTAACATGTATTTAATATTCACACTCCATAAAACAGGCGCAAAGGCGGTTCTCGCTTACGAGAGCCGCTTCCTGCGTACTTATGCACATAGAAGGGATTGTCGCTGCATGAATCACCCTGCGGACTACCGCGGCCGGCGCGTTGTCGTTCTCGGCCTTGCGAAGAGCGGCGTCAGCGTAGCCAAGCTGTTCTACAAGCTGGGCGCCGACGTCGTCGTCAATGACAAGAAGGATAGGGAGAGCAGCCCCGAGGCGGGCGAGCTTGAAGAACTGGGCATTACCGTTATTTGCGGACATCATCCGGAGGATCTGATTGACGCCGAAACGGCGCTTATGGTCAAAAATCCAGGCATTCCGTATAGCGCGCCTCCCGTACGGGAAGCGTTGGAGCGCGGCGTAGACGTCGTGACCGAGGTGGAGGCGGCTTATCTGATCTCGCCTGCTCCGATCATCGGCATTACCGGCTCTAACGGCAAAACAACGACAACTACGCTGATCGGCATGCTGCTGGAAGCGGCGGGCAAAAAGCCTATCGTCGCCGGCAATATCGGCTTGCCGTTATGCGATGCCGTCCAGGATGCAACGCCGGACAATTGGATCGTCGCCGAGCTCAGCAGCTTCCAGTTGAAGGGGACAGAGACGTTTCGGCCGCGTATCGCGATGCTGCTGAATCTGGCGGAGACGCATCTCGACTATCACGGCGGCATGGAAGATTACGTGGCATCGAAACGAAAGCTGTTCGCCAATCAGCAGGCATCCGATACGGCGGTGCTTGGTTGGGACGATCCCGTATGCAGGGAGACCGCACGGAGCCTGCAAGCGAAGCTGCTGCCTTTCTCGCTCTATGAGAAGCTGGAGGAAGGCGTCTACATAGATCCTCCTTACGCGCGCGAAGGGGAGGCCGATAAGGCAGCCGAAGCTCAGCGTCATATCGTATACCGCACTGCTGGCGGAGGAGCGGCGTCCGAGAGCCGTGAGGTCGTCATCATGCCTGTCGCCGAGCTAGGGCTTCTCGGACGCCATAACGCGGCGAATGCGATCGCGGCGATCGCGGCCTGCGTCGCTGCCGGAGCCGCGCCTGAGGCATTGGCCGCGCCGCTGCGCGAATTCAAAGGCGTAGAGCATCGCCTCGAATATGTATGCGAGAAAAACGGCGTGAAATTCTACAACAGCTCCAAGGATACAAATTCGACGGCAACGAAGATGGCGGCAAGGTCTCTGACGGAGCCGATCGTTCTTGTGGCGGGAGGGCTCGACCGGGGCTCCGATTATATGGAGCTGCTGCCGCTCTTTAAGGAAATCAAAGGACTTGTGGCGCTTGGCGAGACTCGCGACAAGCTTGCGCATGTCGCGAATCTTGCAGGTTTAACGAGGATAGAAACGGTGAACGCTGAGAAGGACGCCGAATCCACGCTTCGCGAGGCGGTCGTCCGGGCCTTCGCGATGACGGAGCCGGGCGATGCCGTGCTGCTGTCGCCTGCTTGCGCGAGCTGGGACATGTTTCAATCCTACGAACAAAGAGGGAGCATGTTTAAACAATCGGCGCATACCTTGTAAGTAGGGGGCCTGTCCCTACTTTCCCATGCTAAGAGGTGTGTTCGCTATGGCAAAAGCGCGTTCTGCCCCCGATATTTGGCTGCTCGCCGCCATTGGGCTTATTCTTGCAATCGGTCTCGTTATGGTATACAGCGCGAGCGCGGTGCTCGCGCTCCATGAATTCGGCGACCGATTCTATTATGTGAAGCGCCAGTTGCTATTTGCCGGACTAGGCGTAGGTGCGTTACTATTTACTATGAACACCCATTATTCCAACTGGAAAAAATGGGCGCCTGCCGCGCTGATCGTTTGCTTCGGCCTGCTTGTTATCGTGCTTGTTCCCGGTATCGGGGTTGTGAGGGGCGGGGCGAGAAGCTGGCTCGGCATCAGCTCCTTCGGCATCCAGCCCTCCGAATTCATGAAGCTCGCCATGATCCTGTTTCTGTCCCGTTGGCTGTCGGAGAAGCAGCAAAATATTACGCTGTTTACGAAAGGGCTTATGCCGCCGCTCGGGCTTGTGGGTTTGGCGTTCGGCCTTATTATGCTGCAGCCGGATTTGGGCACGGGCTCCGTCATGGTCGGCGCTTCGCTTATTCTCATCTACACGGCTGGTGCTCGCATGGCTCACCTTGGCGGACTGGCGATGATCGGCGTAGCCGGCTTCGTCGGGTTGATTCTGGCCGCTCCGTACCGCCTGCAGCGCATTACTTCGTTTCTTGATCCGTGGGCCGACCCGCTCGGCGGAGGTTATCAAATTATCCAGTCCCTCTTTGCCATCGGCCCCGGCGGTCTTGTCGGCCTTGGGCTCGGCATGAGCAGGCAGAAGTTCAGCTACCTGCCCGAGCCGCAGACGGACTTCATTTTCTCCATTCTCGCCGAGGAGCTTGGCTTTATCGGCGGAGCCACTATCATCTTGTTATTTCTGGTCGTCGTCTGGCGAGGGATCCGGACCGCTATCGCGGCCCCGGACACGTTCGGCAGCTTCCTGGCTGTCGGCATTACCGGCATCATCGGCGTTCAGGTGCTGATCAATATCGGCGTCGTTATCGGCATGATGCCTGTCACTGGCATTACACTGCCGCTCGTGAGCTACGGAGGCTCTTCGCTGACGCTGTTGCTTACGGCGCTCGGCATTTTGCTTAACATTTCGCGTTATTCCAGATAAGCATGCAATATTCGACGCCGACCATGCCGCCAGGCATGCTCCGTGATGGAAAGCGGACTTTTTGAACTACCTTAAAATAGGCGTCTGTCACACAACATCGGCGCAAGGCATAATATACCCTATATTCGCGACCGTCACCTGCGGAAGCGGAGGATCACACAATGAAGTTGCGGCGAATGCCTGCATCCGCAGCAATGAAGGAGGAAGTCACAATGGAAGCATGCATAGCGGAACTTAGGGAAGCGGCGGCAGGGGAACTGCAGCTGCTGCTGAACGAACCGCTTTCGAAGCACACAACATGGAAGATCGGCGGACCGGCCGATCTGGTTATCCTTCCACGCACCAAAGAACAACTCATCACCGCAGTCCAGCTGCTGCATAAGCATGAGGTGCCATGGATCAATCTGGGCCGCGGCTCCAATATGCTGGTTGGCGACAATGGCATTCGCGGGGCTGTGATCAAACCGTCCGGAGGATTGGATTACGTTACCTTCGAAGGGACAACGGCTATAGCCGGCGGGGCCTATTCATTCATCAAGCTGTCCGTTATGGCGGGCAAGGCGGGGCTGACCGGCCTGGAATTCGCAGGGGGGATTCCGGGAACGGTCGGAGGTGCCGTCTACATGAATGCGGGGGCTCTCGGATCGGATGTGTCGCGTATTTTCAAGTATGCTGACATTGTACTGGAGACAGGAGAATTGGTTCGTTACGGGCTTGAGGACATGGGCTTTGCCTACCGCCATTCCATCTTGCAGGAACAACGGGGCATCGTCGTCGAAGCCGGCTTCGAGCTGGCGGCGGGAGACCGCATGGAGATCGCTTCGGCGATGGCTACCTACAAGGAACGGAGGCTGCGAACGCAGCCGATTCAGTTGGCTAGCGCCGGCAGCGTATTCCGTAATCCTCCGGGCGATTTCGCCGCGAGGTTGATTCAAGAGGCGGGACTAAAGGGCTTCTCCATCGGGGGGGCGCAGGTATCCGAACAACATGCCAATTTTATTGTAAACACCGGGCAAGCGACAGCTAGAGATGTACTCGCCCTCATGTCTCACATCCAGGGCACTGTGGAAGAACGCGCAGGCGTGAAGCTGGTGCCGGAGGTTCGGGTGGTGGGCGAGCGGTAATTCGGAGGTGATACATTGGACAAATTGGTGATTGAAGGCGGGAAACCTCTCTCAGGATCCATAGTTATCCAAGGAGCGAAAAATGCCGCTTTGCCGATATTGGCTGCCAGTCTGCTGGCTGAAGGCACGATTACACTGGATTCGGTGCCAAGGCTGCTCGATATCGAAGTTATGCTGAACATTTTGCGCGAATTAGGATGCCGCGCCGAGCACGTCGGCGAGACGGTCGTACTGGATACGACCGCGCTTCATACATCCCATGTTCCGGAGACGCTGATGAACAAGATGCGCTCCTCGATCTTTCTCATGGGACCGCTTCTTGCAAGATTCGGCGAAGCTCAGGTCTACCAGCCGGGCGGTTGCGCGATCGGCGAAAGAAAGATTGATCTTCATCTGCAAGGTTTAGAGGCGCTGGGGGCCGAGATCGAAGAAATCGGCAATCGCATCGTGTGCAGGTCTGGCAAGCTGACGGGCACCGATATCCATCTTAGCTTCCCAAGCGTCGGAGCGACCGAAAACCTGATGATGGCCGCCGTCCTGGCGGAAGGACGCACGACGCTGACGAATGCGGCCAGAGAGCCTGAAATTCAGGATCTTCAGCGCTTCTTGAACGCTATGGGCGCGAAGATAATGGGGGCAGGCACCGACACGATTACGATCGACGGCGTTGCCGAACTTACTCCATGCCGCTACAAGATCATTCCCGACCGAATCGTAGCCGGTACGATCATGGTCGCGGCCGCCGCCACGCGCGGCGCGGTCACGCTGCAAAACACCCAGCCCGCCCACCTCTCCTCCCTTATACATGTTCTGCGCCGCGCAGGTGTTCAAATCGTAGTCGACGGTGATATAATAAAGGTTGATAGTGCCGCAAGGCCGAAGTCGATCGAGCGAATCGTCACCTCTCCTTATCCCGCTTTTCCGACGGATTTGCAATCCCAGGTGATGGTGCTTCTTACGCTTGCCGACGGGGTAAGCATCATGAAGGAAACGATTTTCGAAGGCCGTCTCAAGCATGTCGGCGAATTGTCGCGCATGGGAGCCGATATCCGCGTCGACATGAATGCAGCATTTATACGCGGCGTTACCCGTCTGTACGGGGCTACAGTGGAAGCGACGGATCTTAGGGCCGGAGCCGCCCTGGTCATCGCGGGACTCGCCGCGCAGGGACGCACGATCGTTGAGCAAGTGCATCACATCGATCGTGGCTACGACCGGATCGAGCATATGCTTGCGAAGCTCGGCGCCCGGATATCCCGATTCTCGCCCGTGCCTAATAACGAACCAGCCAGATGACATCATGCAGTTAGATCGAAGCGTTCGGCTTTTCTGGAGAAATCGTGCCAGGGAAGCCGGCGTTTTGCAGGAAAGAGGGACAAGATATGAGCAGCGGTAACATGCCGGTGCTTAAAGAACCCGCCCGCAAACGCAAAGGCAACAAGAAGCTGCTTGCCATTCTGTTGCTATTGTTCGCCGCCTTGCTGGCCGTGCTGTTCTTTAATTCATCGATTAGCAAAATATCCGACATTCAAGCAACAGGCATGGAGCATACCTCCAAGGAGCAAGTACAGGAAGCGGCCGCCGTAAGTATCGGCGATGCCTTCTTCCAGACCTCGTCCGGAGAGATCGCCTCTCGCGTACAGCAGCTGCCGCAGGTCGAATCAGCCAAGGTCGTCAAGGTGTTCCCCGGCGTAATCAAGATTGAGGTGAAAGAGCATCCTGTCGTCGCGTTCGAGCTGATGCCTGACGGCACTGTGCAGGCGCTGCTCTCGAGCGGTGCCAGCGTGGAGGCGAGAACGGACGGCTATCTTTTGGACAAGCCGATCCTGACGGGCTGGAACGGGGAAGACTCCGTCAAACGCGAGCTGACAAAGCAGCTTGCGTTAATCCCTCAGAAGCAGCTGTCGGATTTGTCGGAGATTGCTCCCATTCCATCCAAGGCTTATCCCGACCGGATCAGGATGTATACGCGAACGAAGTTTGAGGTCATTACCGCCGTTTCGGTACTGCCGGACAAGATTGAAGCGTTGAACGCGGTAATCGAGACGCAGGAGCCCGGCAAGATTACGATGCTGCTGGCAGACACGTATGTTCCGTTCCATACCGACGATTCGGAAAATGATGGCGATAATGAAAAATAGACTACTCATTCGTTTAAAAGAATGATAGAATTTGTTTTACTAGCTTGGAGTAAGTTTGCCGTAACGGCGCGCCTTCCCGGCGACAAACTCCCTCTTTTTAAGACAAGGAAATCGCCCTTTCGACAGTGAAAATAATAATTCTGAAAAATTTGTTGAAAAAAGAGGGAAACTAAAAAGTCTGTTGAATATGTAGAGAGACTTGTTCATTTTTTGATCAGAAATGACGGGCGCTGCGTACTTGCATCGCCAGCTAGCGAGAAAGCCTATGCTCCCGGACGTTCCGAGAAGGGCGGCTGAGTGTGCAGGTCGTTTTTATCTCTAATAAGAATCTATTGACGGCAAGGTTTGGAACTTCTACATTCTTATTGGGTAAACATAACTTGAGATACTAATTATTGGAAACGGAGGTGCCGCGAGTTGAGCAACAACGACATCATCGTCAGTTTGGACATCGGTACATCCAAGGTTCGAGCTATTATCGGCGAGATGAACAATGGAGCCATTAATATTATTGGAGTTGGTTCTGCCGACTCCGAAGGTATTCGCAAGGGAGCTATCGTCGATATTGACCAAACCGTGCATTCGATCCGCGCCGCGGTCGAGCATGCAGAACGCATGGTAGGCATTCAGATATCCGACGTTTATGTCGGGATTCAAGGCAATCATATTGCATTGCAGACCAATCATGGCGTAGTTGCGGTATCTAATGAGGACAGGGAAATCGGAGAAGAAGATATCGAGCGCGTGCTGCAGGCGGCTAAAGTTGTCGCTCTGCCTCCCGAACGCGAAATCATCAATCTCGTTCCCAAGCAATACCTGGTAGACGGATTGGAAGGCATATCCGATCCCAGAGGTATGATCGGCGTCCGCCTGGAAGTGGAAGCTACGATCGTGACCGGCACGAAGACAGCGATACATAATCTTATGCGCTGCGTCGAGAAGGCGGGTTTGCGAATTTCCGGCGTTATTCTGCTGTCGCTTGCTTCCGGCATGATGTCGCTGACGAAGGACGAACGTTCTATCGGCACGGTTCTGACGGACATCGGCGCAGGCTCCTGCACGATCGCCATCTACGATCAAGGCGGGTTGGCAGCGATATCGACGCTGCCGATCGGCGGAGAGTTCGTCACGAACGATATCGCCTACGGATTACGGACCCAAAGCGATCAGGCGGAGAAGTTCAAGCTCAAGTATGGCTGTGCCAATGTAGGCGATGCGGCGGACGATGTCCGCTTTAAAGTTACGCGAATGGGCAGCAACATGGAGAAGGAATTCTCGCAGAAGGATCTGGCCAGCATTATCGAACCGAGGATGCAGGAAATCTTCCATCTCATCCGTCAAGAGGTTCGCAGGCTGGGTTACGGCGACAAGGTTAATGGCTACGTGTTGACCGGCGGCGCCGTCGCCATGCCAGGAACGCTTGCGCTTGCGCAGGTGGAACTAGAGTCCTCGGTTCGCATCGCTTTGCCTGACTACATCGGCGTAAAGGATTCCGCATATAGCAGCGGTGTTGGCATGATACAATACGTGTCCAAATATATGGGAGTACGAGGCTCAGGCGTCACGAAGAAAGCGGCAAGCCGCAAAGCCAGTCCCGCAGCTCCATCCAAACCCGGTATGTTCGAACGGATCAAAAATATGTTTAACGAATTTATTTGACTTTGACTGGGGGACAATGAGAGATGTTGGAATTCGACATGGAGCTTGAAACGCTCGCTCAAATAAAAGTAATCGGCGTTGGCGGCGGTGGCAGCAATGCCGTTAACCGAATGATCGAGAATGGAGTCAAGGGCGTTGAGTTCATTACAGTGAACACGGACGCCCAGGCTCTGCACCTTGCCAAATCGGAGCATAAGCTGCAAATCGGCGACAAGCTGACGCGCGGCCTTGGCGCCGGCGCCAATCCCGATGTAGGCAACAAGGCTGCGGAAGAATCCCGCGAAGCCATCTCGAATCAGCTCAAGGGCTCCGACATGGTATTCGTAACGGCGGGTATGGGCGGCGGCACGGGCACAGGCGCTGCGCCTGTCATTGCGGAAATCGCCCGCGAGTGCGGCGCGCTGACGGTAGGCGTCGTAACACGCCCGTTCACGTTCGAGGGACGCAAACGTTCCGGCCAAGCCGAGCAAGGCATCGAGGCGCTCAAGGAGAAGGTGGATACGCTCATCGTTATCCCTAACGACCGCCTTTTGGAAATCGTCGACAAAAAAACGCCGATGCTGGAAGCTTTCCGCGAAGCGGACAACGTGCTTCGACAAGCAGTACAAGGCATCTCCGATCTGATCGCCGTACCAGGTCTCATCAACCTTGACTTCGCGGACGTAAAGACAATTATGACGGAACGCGGTTCTGCGCTGATGGGCATCGGTATCGCAGCCGGCGAAAATCGCGCTGCCGAAGCCGCTCGCAAAGCGATCATGAGCCCGCTCCTGGAGACGTCGATCGACGGCGCGCGCGGTGTCATCATGAACATTACAGGCGGCAGCAACTTGTCCCTGTACGAAGTAAACGAAGCGGCTGAGATTGTCATCTCCGCATCCGATCCCGATGTAAACATGATCTTCGGCGCAATTATCGACGAAGATTTAAAGGACGAAATCAAAGTAACGGTCATCGCGACTGGTTTCGAGGCAAAGGCATCTGCCGCTCCTCAGCGCAAGCCGGGTTCCATGCCGGTAGAGCAGGTAGACACGAGACCTTCCCAAGCATCGTCCAGCGTGAAGCCTTTCGGATCCGGCACATCCAGCGACCAGCTGGAAATTCCGGCATTCCTTCGCAAGCAGCCTCGTGATAGATAATCCCTTACTAGACTATTAACGCCTCTCGGCTTGTCCGAGAGGCGTTTTTTCTTTTGGATCTCGACAAAAAAAGATACCCGATACCGTCATGAATAGACAGACTTTGAAATAGGATTACCATATACTAATCTCAATCGTTGAAGCGGGCATCCACTTACGATAGCGGCCACTGCCGGGCAGGATGGAAGGGGTTGGGCATGGCGATTTATATCGATATTTTATTCCTGCGAGAGCTGCTCGTTGACGGCGCCGTTCTTTTGACGACCGCCTGGGCTTGCCATATAAGGCCCAAGCCTTGGCGCGTGCTTGCTGCTTCCGTCTTTGGAGCTTGTTATGTGGTGCTCATGTTATTCCCGCAATTGTCATTTTTGTTCACGTTAGGCGTAAAAATCGGCTTCTCCCTCATCATGATATGGATCACGTTCGGTTTTCATTCCTTGCAGCGTTTCATCCGAACGACGTTAGCGTTTTATGCCGTTAATTTCGTAGCCGCAGGCGCCGTTCTGGGACTCTATTATCTGTTTATGCAGGGTTCCGGCGAAGTATGGAGGACGGTAACGTTCTCGGGCGGCAGCGTCCATGCGGAGCTCAAACTCGGCATCTTTTATTTCGCCGCCGCATTTGTTATCGGAATCTACGTGTATCGGTCCGTGTTATCGCAGAAACGAGAGAAAGTCTTAATCGGCACGCATCTGGCTGATGTGACGATAAGGATCGGAGAAGCGGAATATGGCTGCACAGGGCTGATCGACACAGGCAACCAGCTGTACGATCCGCTTACGAGAACGCCGGTCATGGTTATGGAGGCGTCACGATGGGAAGCAGAAATTCCGGCAGTGTGGATGAAAGGCATCCGCGATGCCCAGGTCGACCGGCTTATTGCCGGGCAAGATACGGAGCCGTTCCCGTGGCAGGACCGGATGCGGCTGGTGCCGTTCCGCGGCGTGAACAGGGGCTCGCAATTCATGTTGGCGGTCAAGCCCGATTCCGTCCAGATCATGAGGGAAGGGCAAATATTCGAAACAAGCAGAGTGTTAATCGGGTTGGACGGCGGCAAGCTGACAGCAGATGGGACCTATCAAGCGATAATCCATCCGTCAATGGTACAACAACCGTCACAAGGTTCCGCATAATTCATCAGGGGAGGGATGGGCCAGATGCTCGTCAAGTACAAACTCATTATGCAGTTATATTATTATCGAATTTTATTTTTATTCGGACTAAAAAGCGAAGAAATTTACTACATCGGCGGGAGTGAGGCGCTTCCGCCTCCATTGTCCCGCGAAGAAGAGGAGTACTTGCTCGAGAAGCTGCCATCCGGAGACTCGGCCATACGCGCGATGTTAATTGAACGCAATCTGCGTCTGGTCGTGTATATCGCCCGCAAGTTCGAAAATACCGGCATTCATATCGAGGATCTTGTCTCCATTGGCGCGATCGGTCTCATCAAGGCGGTCAACACGTTTGATCCGGAGAAAAAAATCAAGCTTGCCACTTACGCCTCGCGCTGTATCGAAAACGAAATATTGATGTATTTGCGCCGCAATAGCAAGACGAGAACGGAAGTATCATTCGATGAACCGCTTAACATTGATTGGGACGGCAACGAGCTGCTTTTGTCGGACGTGCTGGGGACGGAGAATGATACGATCTATCGCAATATCGAGGAACAAGTAGATCGCAAGCTTCTTCATAAGGCGCTCGATAAGCTGTCGGAGAGGGAGCGCATTATTATGGAGCTGCGATTCGGATTGGCCGATGGCGAGGAAAAGACGCAAAAGGATGTAGCCGACATGCTCGGCATTTCGCAGTCCTATATTTCCCGGCTGGAGAAACGTATCATCAAACGTCTCCGCAAAGAATTCAACAAAATGGTTTAAGGATGAAAAAAAGTCCACTTTTGATCACGATGTTATTTCAAGGAGCGTATTCGACGTCGAATATTGAATTCAGCCGAAACTTCCGTTCCTCACGTAGCTCTGCTACGCTCCGGTACTCAGTTTCTAGCTTCTTCCAATCTTCTCGGTGCTGAAAACTGAACTTTTTTATTCTTATTGCAAATTTAAAAAATGACTTTATAAAAAAATACGCTTGTCGAAGGTTGTCGGGAGCAGGAATAAAATGAGGACCCAGGGAGATAATGAACATTAATGTTGCTCCTTGGGAGGTAATCACGTTGACCCGAAACAAAGTCGAGATCTGTGGAGTGGATACCGCTAAATTGCCTGTTCTGACCAATGTCGAGATGCGCGAGTTGTTCACGGCCTTGCAGACCAGGAACGAGTGGGCAGCAAGAGAGAAGCTGGTTAACGGCAATTTGCGGCTCGTGCTTAGCGTTATCCAACGATTTAACAACAGGGGAGAGTTTGTGGATGACCTGTTCCAGGTTGGCTGCATCGGACTCATGAAGGCGATTGATAATTTCGACCTTAGCCAAAACGTCAAGTTCTCGACGTATGCCGTGCCGATGATTATCGGCGAGATTCGGCGATACTTGCGCGACAACAACCCGATCCGGGTGTCCCGGAGTCTGAGGGATATAGCGTACAAAGCGCTTCAAGTGCGCGACAGCCTGACGAATAAAAATTCGCGGGAACCAACGATCTTCGAAATATCCGAGGCGCTGAACGTGCCCAAAGAAGATGTCGTTTTCGCCCTGGATGCCATCCAGGATCCTGTTTCGCTGTTCGAGCCGATCTACCACGACGGGGGAGATCCCATCTACGTGATGGATCAAATCAGCGATGATCGCAACAAGGACGTATCCTGGATCGAGGAGATTGCCTTGCGCGAGGCGATGCATAAGCTCAACGACAGGGAGAAAATGATTCTGTCGATGCGATTTTTCGAAGGAAAGACGCAGATGGAGGTGGCCGACGAGATCGGTATCTCCCAGGCGCAGGTGTCCAGACTGGAGAAATCGGCCATTCAGCAAATGCAGAAGCACGTCAAAACTTGAAGTGTAACTCAAAAGCTATGAATGCGTAAGACCATACACGTCCTAGATGTCCGACAGAAATCCTTTTCTCCGCTTCCGGCGGGGAAAAGGATTTTTTTATTAAGGAAATTATGCGACATTCCAGACAAGTAGGCGAACGAGCAGCCGTAGGCGTTAAAAACGCCGATGGATCGTAAAGTAACTCTGATTAGCGTGCATAGGCGTTAGTAACGCCTATGGGTCCAAAAAGTAGGCGAACGAGCAGCTGTAGGCGTTAAAAACGCCGATGGACCGGAAAGTAACTCTGATTAGCGTGCGTAGGCGTTAGTAACGCCTATGGGTCCAAAAAGTAGGCGAACGAGCAGCTGTAGGCGTTAAAAACGCCGATGGACCGGAAAGTAACTCTGATTAGCGTGCATAGGCGGTAGTAACGCCTATGGGTCCAAAAAGTAGGCGAACGAGCGGCGTTAGACTGCCCATATGGTGTCAGCGATGAGTGGTGAAGTAAACTTCGGAATACAATTGATCAAATATGCACAATTATTGCCTCGCATGATCCCGAAATCCGAAAAATTGTGCTAATATGTCTAATTTTGAGCCTGGAGTGCCTTAAATCGCCGCCAGGGAAGAAAATTTATGTATAATTGAACAAAGCGCTGATCAGAGACGGGTATATTGAAAAAATGAGCATAAATGCACAATTACAGAGACAGAGACAGAGACAGAGACAGAGACAGAGACAGAGACAGAGACAGAGACAGAGACAGAGACAGAGACAGAGACAGAGACAGAGATCTAAGCGGCGGTTTGGTTGGGCTAAGTAGGCCAAACGTAAACGTTGTCGTTATTTTCACTTAAGGCCGGACATATTAGGCGAATGGCTCATATACTATACAAAGGACGAAAATGTCAGCACGGTCAGTGCAACAATTCCGCCGGAAGAGTGGTGAGCATAAATGAAAATATCGGATTTCCAAGCCAAAGATGTTATTAATATAGTGGACGGCAAAAAGCTGGGACATATAAGCGACCTGGAGCTTGATCTGCGACAAGGACGAATCGATTTCATCGTCGTGCCTCAGATTACGAAGGTATTCGGCTTCTTCGGCAATGGCGGCACGGAGGTCGTCATCCCTTGGCGCAACATTGTCAAGATAGGTGCGGACGTGGTGCTCGTCCGAATGGATGAAGCCAAGTCTATTCGGGATGAAGAGGATGAGTTGCATGTGCGGACCTGAGCGTATACACTTGTAGAATACAAGTCGCTGCCCGAAGATGCGCAGCGCTTAACGACAGTTTGCAAGAGGTGATCCGCATGGAACCGTTTCGACGCAAAGATGGAACAGCGAAGGAACCTTCGCTTTTTTTGTTGTCTCAATGGATGGATGGCGCACCCGGACTTACGGCAGGATTTTCCGGAAGGGCGGGAGGCTTCAGCTCCGCACCCTGGAATAGCTTGAATATCGGGCTGCATGTAGGGGATAAGCAAGGCGATGTCATCGAAAATCGAAAATTACTGACGGAAGATATCGGTTGGCCGTTTGAAGCATGGACCTGTGCGGAGCAGATCCATGGAGCCGCCGTCCATCAGGTGCGCGAAGGAGATAAAGGCCGCGGACGATCGTCGATGAAAGATACCATCCAAGGCTGCGATGGAATCATGACGGATGTAGAGGGTATTCTGCTAACGTCTTTCTACGCCGATTGCGTCCCGTTGTACTTCTTTGATCCGGAGCATCGGGCGGTAGCGCTTGCTCATGCGGGTTGGAGAGGGACGGTAGGAGGCATTGCCGCAGAGACCGTTCGTCGAATGTCTGAGGCATACGGCACTCGTCCTGAGCGATTGATTGCCGCAATCGGTCCATCCATTGGCGAATGCTGTTATGAAGTAGACGGTCAAGTCATTGCCGAAGTCGAAGCTTTGATGAACCGGCTTGGATTAAGCGAGACTTTGGCCTTGACCTGCATGATTCCCGAGGCAAGCGGCAAAGCGAGACTGAACTTGAAAGAATTAAACCGACAGATTATGATAAAAGCAGGAATTTTGCCGACTCGTATCGAATTAAGCAAGTGGTGCACGGGATGCAGGGCTGATCTTTTCTTCTCCCACCGCATGGAAGGCGGCAAGACAGGCCGTATGGCCAGCTGGATCGGAATGGCAGAAAGGTGATTGTTCAAGATGACTATACAGGATCGCATACAACAGGTTGAGCGCAGAATAGAAGATGCTTGCCTCCGTTCAGGGCGTAAACGCGACGAAATCGGCGTTGTTGCAGTAACCAAATATGTATCGCTGGAGCGGACCAAAGAAGCTTACGAGAGCGGCCTTCGACATCTCGGGGAGAATCGATGGCAGGACGCGGAAGCCAAGTGGCGCACGCTTAATGAAGAATCGCCAGTAGAAGATAGCCCAATCTGGCATTTCATCGGATCCTTGCAGAGCCGCAAGGCAAAGGATGTAGTTGGCAAATTTCATTTCATCCATTCCTTGGACAGGCTGTCCCTGGCTGAGGCGATACATAAGCAAGCCGTAAAGTTGAATGTTATCGTATCTTGTTTCATTCAAGTGAACGTATCCGGTGAAGAGAGAAAACACGGAATCGAGCCGGCAGAACTGCAAGGTTTCTTAGGCGCTCTTAAGGAATATCCAACCATTAAACCCATTGGATTGATGACCATGGCCCCTTACGAGCTGGAAGCGGAAGCTGCCAGACCCGTATTCCGAAGCTTGCGGGAGCTAAGGGACGAGATGCTGGCAACAGGCGCGGCAGACGAGTCCTTTACGCAATTGTCCATGGGGATGTCCGGGGACTTCGAGGTAGCGATCGAGGAGGGTGCAACCTGGATCAGATTGGGTAGTATTCTAGTAGGAAAAGAGGAGGATGAGCTATGAGCGTGATGAACCGATTCATGAATTTTCTCGGTCTGCAAGAGGAAGAAGAAGTCGTGGAGAGAGAACGCGTCGCTCAGCAAGACGAGCAGGAACATGAAACCACAGCTTTCGAACAACGTAGAAACAACAGGAACAACTCTGCTGGCAGCGGTTCCGCCAACAATGTCGTCAGCATTCACTCGCAGAAGAACGTGCGCGTCGTGCTTAGCGAGCCGCGCTCGTACGACGAAGCGCAAGAGATCGCCGATCATCTGCGCTCCCGCCGGGCGGTTATTGTGAATCTTCAGCGCGTTCGCAGCGATCTTGCGCTTCGCATTGTTGATTTCTTGAGCGGTACGGTATACGCTTTAAACGGTAGCATCTCGAAGCTTGGACCGAACATCTTCCTGTGTACGCCTGATTCGGTTGAAATTCAAGGGGCCATTACAGAAATGCTTGCTGAAGAGAACGATTACACTAAAATGAGGTGACCTTGAATTGTTTGAATTACAAGTTATTAATTTTATTGGTCTCGCATTAAACATCTACAGCTATCTCATCATCGGATATGTCTTGTTGTCTTGGTTCCCGAATGCTCGGGAAAGCTTCATTGGACAATTTTTAGGGAAAATCGTGGAGCCTTACATCGGCATATTCCGCAGATTTATCCCGCCAATCGGCGGCGTGCTGGATCTGTCGCCGATCATCGCGCTTCTCGCTTTGAATTTCGTGCGGATGGGTCTGATTGCCGTTGTCGGATTCCTGTTCGGTATGGGCTAAGGCGATGAGTATGAAAGCAAGCATATATGAACATTTCCACCCGGAAGAGAAAACGTTCGTCGACCGGGCTGTGGAATGGGTCGAGCGGTCCGCACAGCTTCATGAGCTGAAGCGGACCGATTTTTTAGACCCGAGACAAGCGCAAATACTGTCCATGCTGGCAGGACGCAATGCCGATGTCACGATACGTCTGGAAGGCGGTTATCCCGAGGCAGAGCGCCGGCGAGCCCTCATAGCGCCCGACTACCGCAGCCTGGATGACGAGTCTGCGGCTATTGCCGTACTTGCCGTCCATGCGAGCGGGAACGGCCACCTGGAGCTGGATCATGGCGACTTCCTGGGGGCGTTGCTCGGGCTAGGCATTAAACGCGATCGAATAGGCGATATCCATGTCCATGAGAGCTTCGCTCACATTATCGTCACCGATGAAATCGCCGATTATTTGAATATCCATCTGCGCCAAGTTCACCGTTTAGCCGTTTTGACAGAGCTGCTTCCCATTGAGAAGCTGCAGGCGCTGCTCCCCAAGCTGGAGGAGATGAGCTTGACGGTCGCTTCCATGCGTCTGGACGGCATCGCAAGCGACGTCTACCGGATTAGCCGCTCGAAGATTGTGGATCCCATCAAAGCCGGGCGCTGCAGAGTGAACTGGAAAACGGAAGAGGATCCCTCCGAGCCTCTGAAGGAAGGCGACGTCGTGTCGATTAAGGGGCTTGGCCGATTTAAGGTGCTCGAGGTAGAAGGAGTTACTAAAAAGGGACGAATACGGGTCACTATCGGCAAATTTGTGTAAGGAAACTATTGTCGAAATCATGGCTTTCGTACACAAATAGTTTTATGCGGCAGCAGGAAAAAGGGATAACGTTGTCGAATCCTACTCTTCAACAGGCTGGCGTATTGCGAACGGAGAATCCGTCGTCCGCCACGTAATAACTTCATACGAGGGGGTGCTCCAATGCCGTTATCGCCATTGGACATACATAATAAGGAATTTTCCCGCAGATTACGCGGATACGATGAAGACGAAGTGAATGAATTCCTTGATCAGGTCATTAAGGATTATGAATCCCTGATTCGCGAGAACAAGGAAATTCAGAACCAAATGCTTTCGCTGCAAGAGAGGCTGAACCACTTCTCCAATATCGAAGAAACCCTCAGCAAAACGATTATCGTCGCGCAGGAAGCGGCCGACGAGGTACGCAACAATGCAAAGAAGGAAGCTCAGCTGATCATTAAGGAAGCCGAGAAGAATGCCGATCGCATCGTCAACGATTCGCTCAACAAGTCCCGCAAGGTCGCCCTGGAAGTGGAAGAACTGAAGAAGCAGGCGTCGATCTACCGCGCGCGGTTCCGCACGCTTGTGGAAGCGCAGCTAGAGCTGCTGTCGCAGGACGGCTGGGAGACGCTGGATTCGTCCAGCCGCGATTCGGAGCGCGAATTGTTGAGGGGTTAGGGGCTGGCTGGAGACAGCTTCGATGTTTGCATGAGTAATCTTGCGACAATATCGTTTGACATTCGTTCAAGAATTCGTTATAACTTAACTATTAAAGACAACATAAGATGAATGTAACTTCAATGACGAGAACAAGTACGTATCGGAATCATTCCACAGAGAGCCGGCGATTGCTGCAAGCCCGGCGTATGAGCCGTTACCGAATATCCTCTCCGAGAAGCGCCGCCTAACCTGCGAGAAGTGCAGCATTAAGCGTCGACGGACAGTCCTCCGTTACAGGGACCGCGAATCGAAGTCGGGTTCGCAGACAAGGTGTCGCAGCCGCTGATCGTCGTCGGGATGATCGGAGAGTTCCTATGGTGGAGCTGTACAGGCTGCGGAACAAGGGTGGTATCGCGAGCAAACCTCGTCCCTTTACAGGGGCGGGGTTTATTTTATTTTTTGCCGACATATCAAGTGAAGGAGCTGTTGAGTAATGCAACGCGTAGACGTTAAGGAACGCGCGCGCAGCCGCGAGCTGCGGGTACTGGCGCAATGGAAAGAAGAGGACACGTTCAGGAAATCGATCGAGAACCGGGCCGGCAAGCCGAATTTCGTCTTTTACGAGGGACCGCCGACAGCCAATGGAGCGCCGCATATCGGCCACGTGCTCGGACGGGTAATCAAGGACTTTATTTGCCGATACAAGACGATGTCCGGATACCGTGTCGTGCGCAAAGCGGGTTGGGATACGCATGGCTTGCCTGTTGAACTTGGCGTCGAGAAGCAGCTGGGCATCTCCGGCAAGCAGGAAATCGAAAATTACGGCGTAGAAGCTTTTGTGAAAAAGTGCAAGGACAGCGTGTTCGAGTACGAGAAGCAATGGCGAGAATTGACGGAAGGCATCGCCTACTGGACGGATCTGGATAATCCATATATTACGCTGAAGAACGAATATATCGAGAGCGTGTGGCATATCTTGTCCACGATTCACAAAAAAGGGCTGCTGTACCGCGGCCATCGGGTAAGCCCGTATTGCCCTTGCTGTCAGACGACGCTGAGCTCGCATGAAGTCGCGCAAGGCTACGAGGACGTAAAGGATCTTAGCGCGACCGCGAAATTCAAGCTGCAGGATTCCGGCGAATTCATCCTGGCTTGGACGACGACGCCTTGGACTCTCCCGGCGAACGTAGCGCTTGCCGTAAACGCCGAACTTGATTATGTTCGCGCGTCGAAGGACGGCGAGGTTTACATTGTGGCAGCCGCATTGGCGGAGTCCGTCCTGAAGGAGAATTTCGAAATCCTGTCCACCGTGAAAGGCGCGGAACTGGTAGGCCGTTCTTACGAGCCGCCGTTCCGATACGTGCCAATCGAGAAAGGCCATATCGTTATTGCCGGCGACTTCGTCAGCGACAGCAGCGGTACGGGCATTGTCCATATCGCGCCTGCGCACGGCGAAGACGACTACAAAGTCGCCCGCGCGAACGGCATCAGCATGCTGAGCGTCGTAAACAATGCCGGACGCTATGTAGACGAGGTAACGGAGCTTGCGGGACGTTTCGTCAAGGATTGCGATGTCGACATCGTGAAGATGCTTAGCGAGAAGGGGCTGCTCTACTCCAAGGAGCGTTATGAGCACAGCTATCCGTTCTGCTGGCGCTGCAAATCGCCGCTTCTGTATTATGCAACGGAAAGCTGGTTCATCGAGACGACGGCGGTCAAGGATCAGCTCATCGCGAACAACAGCAAGGTGGACTGGTACCCGGGCCATATCCGCGAAGGCCGTTTCGGCAAGTTTCTGGAGGATCTGGTCGATTGGAACATCAGCCGCAACCGTTACTGGGGCACGCCGCTTAACGTTTGGGTTTGCGAGGCGACAGGACAGCAGTATGCACCGGACAGCATCGCGGATTTACGTGCCCGTGCGGTTGGTGAAGTGCCTGAGGATATTGAGCTTCATAAGCCGTATGTAGACGACATTCTGCTGAAGTCGCCGTTCTCGGAAGGCGCCGTTATGAGACGTACGCCGGAGGTAATCGACGTTTGGTTCGACAGCGGCTCCATGCCGTTCGCCCAGCAGCATCATCCGTTCGGAGATGAAGCGACGTTCGAGGAGCAATATCCCGCGGACATCATTTGCGAAGGCATCGACCAGACGCGCGGCTGGTTCTTCAGCCTGTTGGCCGTATCCACGCTCTATAATGGCAAGGCGCCGTACAAGGCGGTTATCTCGACGGGACATATCCTGGACGAGAACGGACAGAAGATGTCCAAATCAAAGGGTAACGTTATCGATCCATGGGAGATCATCAACGAGTACGGAACGGACGCATTCCGTTGGGCGCTTCTTGCAGACAGCGCACCTTGGAACAGCAAACGATTCTCGCGCGGCATTGTAGGCGAAGCAAAGTCCAAAGTTATAGACACAATCGTCAATACGCACGCGTTCTACGCCTTGTACGCAACAATTGACGGCTTTGATCCTGCGCAGCACAAATCAAGTAGATCGGACAACAAGCTCGACCGCTGGATTACGTCGAGGATGAACAGCCTGATTGCTCAAGTTTCCAAAGGTTTGGATAGCAACGACTTCCTGAATCCGGCCAAAGCGATCGAGAACTTCGTGGATGAGCTCAGCAACTGGTACATCCGCCGTTCGCGCGATCGGTTCTGGGGAAGCGGCCTCTCGGCCGATAAGATAGCTGCATATACGACGCTGCGCGACGTGCTGATGACGTTATCTCGTCTGATCGCCCCATACGCTCCGCTTCTCGCGGACGACGTGTACCGCAATCTCGGCGGCGAAGACAGCGTCCATCTGGCCGAGTTCCCGGCTGTGGATGAATCGCTGATCGATGCCGCGCTGGAACGGGATATGGACAGCGCGAAACAAATTGTCGAGCTTGCGCGGAATGTGCGGAACGAAACATCCATCAAGACGCGCCAGCCGTTATCGGAGTTGATCGTATCGCTGGATCGCGACTTCGCGATTGCCGAATACGAGGAAATCATCAAGGACGAAATCAACGTCAAGGCCATCACCGTTCAAACCTCGGACAGCGGTTTTGTTGATTTCACTTTGAAGCTTAATCTCAAGGTTGCCGGCAAGAAATACGGCAAATACGTAGGCCCTATCCAGGCATCCCTGAAAGCCATGACGCCAGAGGATACACGCGCCGTTGTTAACGGAGGAGGCTACTCCTTCTCGACCAACGACGGGGAGTCGCTGGAAATCTCCATCGATGAGCTGCTTGTGGAGAAACAAGCGAAGTCGGGCTTCGCATCGGCATCGGACAGCGGCGTGACCGTCGCGCTAAATACCGACATTACTCCGGAGCTGGAGCAAGAGGGATGGGTTCGCGAGGTGATTCGCGCCGTTCAGGACACGCGCAAGAAGCTGGATCTGCCCATCGAGAAACGCATCGACCTTGTACTGGACGCCGAGCAGACGCTTCAAGAGGCGCTACGGACATTCGAGAGCGTGTTGAACGAAAACGTATTGCTTCAATCCCTATCCTTCGGGGTAGAGGAAGGCATGGACCGAGTTTCCCTTGGCGATAAGGAAATTGGCATTTTCATCAAGGGTTAAGGTTATAGTATAAGAGTGAGAAGCCCGCTTGCCGCCATGCCGGCGGAGCGGGCTTTCCTTGTTCTGTAACGGAGGTGTAATGTTGCGATGCGAATGAAACGGGATAACTCGAAGTGGACGGACGACAAAGAAGCGAGGAAAGAGCCGAAGCAAGCCAAACACGAAACCCAGTCTGCCGTGCACGAGCCTAAGGACCTCACCGTGCTTCAAAGATCGCTGGAAGCCGTTGACAAGAGGCTGGAGAACGTAGCCACCAATATGGAACGTACCCATATTGCGGAGTACGTCGATCTGCTCAACAAGCCCTTAAAGCTAATCTGGCGCAACCTGCTTGCCGGAACGGCAAGAGGCATCGGTATCGCAATTGGATTTACTTTTTTTGCTGCCACGATTTTGTATGTGCTTCGAATTCTCGGTGCGCTCAACCTGCCCATCATCGGCGATTACATTGCGGATATCGTGAAGATCGTACAGATTCAGCTGGAGGGCAAACAATATTAGAGGTTGTTCAAAAAGTCCGCTTCCCATTACGAAGTATTTCTAGAAGCTTACTCGACGTCGAATATTGAATTCAGCCGAACCTTCCGGTGCTCACGTAGCTTCCACTACGCTCCGCTCCTCAGGTTCTAGCTTCATCCAATCTTCTACAGCGTTTTTGAAAAAAACGCAGCATCGGAAGCATACGCTATTGTACTGAGAACCGAACTTTTTGAACTCGCACTATTAATGAAGCGTTCTTGCGATAAGCGTTAATTCTCATCGTATTGATCATCGTATTGCAGGTCGAAATCGCCTTCGTTGCTATGCATGTACCGTTCGTATTCCCGATTGCGCACGATCGTGACGTGACGGCCGGTAATGTCTGTTGCCACAAAGCTTTCGAGCGGCTCCACGAAGCCGTCGTTTTCGTCCGCTTCTATGCCAATGTGGTCGTAATCGGCGACGTCCCGGTTCTCCGACATGGCAGGCGAATCCGCATTGCCGAAGCGCTCTACGATCTGCCAGGCATCCTCGCCATCGAAGCCGTTATATTCATGTTCGTCGAGGCTGCTTCTGCCGAACGGAGGCTTTAGAAATATTTCCTCGACGGGACGATTATCGCTCACGATGTTTCGCGGTGCATGATCGATGCAATAGAGGGTGTCAGGTGCGGCATCGAGACGCTCGAACGGTATATCCTTGCCGCATGCGACGCAAGTTCCGTAGCTGCCCTTGTCCATGGCGTCGAGGGCGGTTTCGATTCGTCTAAGGTGCAACTCCTCTTGCTCCAGAAGCGCAATGTCCTTTTCGCGTTCATACAGCTCGGATGCGACATCTCCGGGATGATTGTCGATAGGCGAGAGCTCGCCTGTAGAATCGCGCAAAGCTTCGGACAGTCCATCATGTTCGTTCTGCTCTAACCGTGATTCGATATCGGCTTGGTCATCCGTTAATCTGCTTCTGAGCAGGTCGCGTTGCGATTTCGATAATGAGTTCATGGAATGGGGCACCATCCTTTGTTGATCATTCTTCGTCTTGTCCTGCGTAGTTTCTGCCGAATGGCCGGATTTCAGTATGGACATGCATGGAAGCCTGGTTATTGCACATCGTACCCGCATGATGCCCGCCTCGCCGCGTTGGCTCCGTACCCGTTCCTGTGCTACACTATGTGGAGCGGTCGTATGTGCCGGAATACATAGCCATCTCAAACTTTATAGGAGTGATCCCATGCGTGTTTTCTTGTATTATCTGCTAGCTGTATTCGTGTTCGTGCTCGACTTTATTACCAAAAAAATCGTAGCGACCCGAATGGAGCTGTACGACGAGATCAGCGTGATCGGCAATTTCTTTCTGATCACTTCGCACCGGAACAGAGGCGCCGCATTTGGCATTCTGCAGGAGCAGCGAACGTTCTTCATCATTATTACGACCGTTATTTTAATCGGGCTGATTACTTATATTCAGCTCATGCGCAAATCCGGCAAGCCGATTCTGCTGACGGGCCTCGCGCTTGTGCTGGGCGGCGCAGTCGGCAATTTCATTGATCGCGTTCGCTTCGGCGAGGTTGTCGACTTTTTCAAGTTCAACTTTGGCAGCTATACGTTCCCGATCTTCAATATTGCGGATTCCGGCATCGTGATCGGCGTCGGATTGATTTTGCTGGATACGCTGCTCGTCGCCAGGGATGAGAAAAGAAAACAAAACCAAGAGCAAAACAAGGAGCCCGAACAACATGAGCAGCAACCTGTCTCTTGATCGCGAGGACGATCTGGAATGGCGGATACGGCCTGAAACGGCTGGAGAACGCACGGACAAATTTATAGTGGATCAACTTGCCGAGCTTGGACAAGCCGGCTTGTCGCGCACGCAAGTGCAGGAATGGATCAGAGAAGGCGCAGCTACGGTAAACGGACGTTCGATCAAAGCGAATTACAAGCTGAGCGAAGGAGATACCGTCGTCCTGGTCATTCCCGAGGCGCAAGAAGCGGATATTAAGCCTGAAAATATCCCTCTCGACATTGTGTATGAAGACAGTGATCTCATCGTCATCAATAAACCGCGAGGGATGGTCGTCCATCCCGCTCCCGGACATTCCTCCGGGACGGTTGTCAACGCGTTAATGTATCATTGCAAAGACTTGAGCGGAATCAACGGTTTGCTAAGGCCGGGTATCGTGCATCGGATCGATAAGGATACGACGGGCTTGTTGATGGCCGCCAAAAATGATCTTGCGCACGTCTCTCTGGCAGAGCAGCTCAAAGAGCATAGCGTCACGCGCAAATACATCGCGCTCGTGCATGGAAAACTGCCGCATGACCAAGGAACCGTGGACGCCCCGATCGGCAGGGATGCTGCCGATCGCAAGCTGTTTACCGTCACGGATCGCAACAGCAAGACGGCCGTCACTCATTTCGTCGTGCTGGAGCGAATCGGCGAAGACTATTCGCTGTTAGAGCTCCAGCTCGAGACTGGACGCACGCATCAAATCCGCGTCCATATGAAGTATATCGGCCATCCGCTGGCCGGAGATCCAGTCTACGGACGCAATAAGACGGTTCCGCTGAACGGACAGGCCCTGCATGCGGCAGTGCTTGGTTTCACGCATCCGCGTACGGGAAAGAGGCTGCATTTTGAAGCAGCCTTGCCAAGCGATATGGAACAAATTCTGGTTAATCTGCGTCACCGCTAACAAGTGCAAACTTTTGCTCACATTCTGCATGATGCTTGTCGTCCAAGTACGATATCCTATATTCAATCGGATAAAAATCGAAACAAGGACAGGTGAATGCAAGTGACATCCATTAACCAGAACTATTTGGAGCTGCAAGGCAGCTATTTATTTTCCGAAATCGCAAAACGCCGTACGAAATTTATGCAAGAGAATCCCCAAGCCGAAATTATTAGTCTGGGTATCGGCGATGTAACGCGCGGCTTGCCGGAAGCTGTGCTTAAAGCAATGCACGGAGCGGTAGACGAGCTGGCGCAGCCGGTTTCGTTCCGAGGTTATGGCCCGGAGCAAGGCTACGACTTTTTGGTCAATGCGATCATCGAAAACGACTACAGGAGCCGTGGCGTGGAAATCGCGTCGAATGAAGTATTCGTGTCGGACGGCTCCAAGTGCGACGTAGGCAATATCCAGGAGATCTTTAGCGCGGACAGCATTGTAGCGGTTCAAGATCCTGTATACCCGGTTTATGTAGATACAAACGTTATGGCAGGACGCTCCGGAAAGTACAACGGGGAGACGAAACGCTACGATAATATCGTCTACCTGGCGTGCACGGCGGAGAACGACTTCAAGCCGCTTCTGCCGGACCGCAAAGTGGATCTGATCTACCTGTGCTATCCAAACAATCCGACTGGCATGACGCTGACGAAGGACGAGTTGAAGGTTTGGGTAGACTATGCTCGCGAAAACAATTGCCTTATTCTGTTTGACTCCGCGTACGAAGCCTTCATCCAGGAGGATGACGTTCCGCATAGCATCTACGAAGTGGAAGGCGCCAAGGAAGTCGCGATCGAATTCCGCAGCTTCTCCAAGACAGCCGGCTTTACTGGCGTACGCTGCGCTTACACGGTAGTGCCGCGCGGGCTCAAAGGCCTTGACGCTGCCGGCAACTCCGTCGTGATCAACGACCTGTGGAATCGACGCCATACAACGAAATTCAATGGCGTCTCCTACGTGACGCAACGCGGCGCCGAAGCGATCTATTCCGCGGAGGGCAAAGCACAAATCTCCGAGCTGATAGACTATTACATGACGAACGCGGGCATTATCCGCGACGGTCTCGCTTCCATCGGACTGGAAGTGTTCGGCGGCGTAAACGCTCCTTACATTTGGCTAAAGACGCCGCAAGGCATGGATTCCTGGAGCTTCTTCGACAAACTTTTGTCCGAAGCCAATATCGTCGGTACTCCGGGCGTAGGCTTCGGTCAAAGCGGTCAAGGCTACTTCCGCCTGACGGCATTCGGCAGCCGCGAGAACACGGTTAAGGCGGTCGAACGGATCCGCAAGCTGAGCTTGTAAGGCAGTTTGATCGAACATGAACGTATTGCCAACGCTACCCTTGAATAGGCTGCCGGATTGGACGAACACTAACCACGACTTCTGTAACCAACCGTTTTCATTCGACAACATCGGCTATGATGGCTTTGACTATTGACATTGCTTGTCGAACGTGGGATAATTCCAATGATACTAAGCAGAACCTTTAACTCAGTCCCGAGAGGCTGGCAAGGTAGCGTGAATATTGGTCATTAATGGACGGAATTGGACAATCCACCCGCATTCGTGTTTTCGAAATCATGATGCGACGAGTGGGCTCCGATTTTTTCCCGACTGGTCACAGACTCCTTGCGGACATCTTCGCATGGAGTCTTTTTGTATGACCGACGTCGGGACGCGCTAAATGTTGGACGACAAGGAATCATCGGATGAGGCGAGGCAGAAAGGAGCGCGGACATGGCAGAAGAAGAACATCTGGTCATTATGGACGATACGGCGATACGTCGTGCGCTTACGCGGATCGCTCATGAAATCGTCGAGAAGAACAAGGGCATTGACGATTGCGTAATCGTCGGCATTCGGACTCGCGGCGTCTACATTGCAAATCGGGTAGCCGAACGCATCGGCGAGATCGAAGGCAAGCCGGTACCGGTACGGGAACTTGATATTACGCAATATCGGGACGATCGCCAAGACGAATCGGTTGCGACGGCCAAGATGGAATCGGCTGCCGCACTCGGCGAGATTGACGGAATCCCATTCCGGACGAAGGACAAACGGATCATTCTGTTCGACGACGTATTATATACCGGACGTACGATAAGGGCTGCCATGGACGCGCTGATGGATTGCGGGAGACCGCGCAGCATTCAACTTGCCGTGCTCGTGGACCGCGGCCATCGCGAACTTCCCATCCGGCCGGACTTTGTCGGCAAAAACGTGCCAACCTCCAAACAAGAACAAATCCAAGTATCGCTTCAGGAGATCGACTTGAAGGATCAAGTGACCATCATTCATCATAGGGGGTAAGCGGCATGACGGTAACGCAACTGAAGGAGCGCAGCATGCTCGGTCTGAAAGAGCTCAACAAGGCGGAAATTGAAGGTATTTTGGATCGGGCGGCATACTGGGAGAACCATCCATCCAAAGTGCACTCGCATATGGCTGGAAAATTCGCTGCAAACATGTTCTTCGAGAACAGCACGCGGACACGCTTTTCGTTTGAAGTCGCGGAAAAAAGGCTTGGAGCGGAAGTGATCAACTTCTCCGCTGCTGCTTCCAGCGTGCAGAAGGGCGAGTCGATTTACGATACGGTGCGCACTCTTGAATCCATGGGCATAGACGTCGGCATTATCCGGCTAAAGCCGATCGGCGTTCTCGCTGAACTGGCCGAGAAGATCAAGGTGCCGCTCATTAACGCCGGCGACGGCAATAATGAACATCCGACACAGGCGCTGCTGGATATGTACACGATTCGCAAACATTTTGGCAGCAGCCTGCAAGGGCTAAACGTATCCATTATCGGGGACATACTGCATAGCCGAGTAGCGCGTTCCAACTTGTACGGACTTCGCAAGATGGGAGCGAACGTCAGCTTCTGCGCCCCGGACAATATGAGAGCGATGGAACTGGATGCACCATATATTCCGATAGAAGAAGCGATTCAATCTGATGTCGTCATGATGCTGCGCGTACAGCTGGAGCGTCATGAGAGCGGCATGCTGAACTCGGCGGAATCCTATCGCGAACAGTTCGGAATGACGGCGGAACGTGCTTCGCGAATGAATTCGCATGCCATCATCATGCATCCGGCGCCAGTAAATCGGAACGTGGAGATCGACGACGAGCTGGTGGAGCATCCGCAATCGAGAATTTTCCCGCAGATGGAAAACGGGGTTCCGGTAAGAATGGCGGTTGTGGAGCGGGCGCTAAGTTAGACAATCAGCTGGTCAGCTGTCCAGCTTCATTATAAGAGCCTCTTGTAAGGCAGGCGAGACAGAATCGGACTTTTGGGTCGAATGGAGATGTCAACATGTCATTATGGATTAAGAACGGCAATGTCTGGAACGAGGGGACAAAACGTCTCGAGAGCAAACATATCCGTATCGAGGACGGCATCATAGCCGAGCTTCTCGATAGCGGAGCGGATGTCGACACAGGCTCGGCAGATGCTGTGGACGCAGGAGGCAAGCTGGTGTCGGCAGGCTTTATCGACATGCACGTACACTTGCGGGATCCGGGCTTCGAACATAAGGAAGACATCATTACGGGCTCGCGCTCCGCAGCCAAAGGCGGATTTACAACAATCGCCTGCATGCCGAACACGCGCCCGGTCATCGATAAGCCGGAGACGGTCAAATATGTGGTCGACAAAGCGAAAAATGCCGGTATCGTAAAGGTGCTGCCTTATGCAGCCATCACCAAGAACGAACTGGGCCGAGAGCTGACCGACTTCGCCGCTCTTAAGGAAGCAGGCGCGATCGGTTTCACGGACGACGGCGTAGGCGTACAAAATGCGCAGATGATGAAAGACGCGATGGCGCTGGCTCGATCGCTCGACATGCCGGTCATCGCACACTGCGAGGATGATACGCTTGTGGAGGGCGCTTGGGCATCGGAAGGCGAATTCTCCCGCAAGCACGGCATCAAAGGAATCCCGAACGAATCGGAAGCCATCCATGTAGGCCGCGACGCTCTGCTGGCCGAAGCTACCGGCGTTCATTACCATGTCTGCCATGTCAGCACGGAGCAGTCGGTCAGACTTATCCGTCTGGCCAAGTCGGTCGGTACAAAAATTACCGCAGAAGTTTGCCCGCATCACCTGATCTTGTCGGATGAGGATATCCCGGGGCTCGATGACGCTAACTGGAAGATGAACCCGCCTCTTCGCACGCCGCGCGATGTTCAAGCCGTAATCGAGGGTCTGGAGGACGGCACGATCGACATGATCGTCACCGACCATGCGCCGCACAGCGCAGAAGAGAAGGCTCGCGGAGTTGATCTTGCGCCATTTGGGATCGTTGGCTTCGAGACGGCATTCCCGCTGCTCTACACGAAGTTCGTCGAAACCGGCCGCTGGAGTCTCGGATTCCTGCTGGAGAAAATGACGAAGGACCCTGCACGCGTGTTCCGGTTAAACACGGGAAGGCTGGAGGTTGGGGCGCCTGCCGACATCACGATCGTCGATCTGGAGAGCGAAAGAGCGGTAAATCCGGCAGATACGCTGTCCAAGAGCAGCAATACGCCTTTCGGCGGATGGCAGCTCAAGGGTTGGCCGGTAACGACAATCGTGAATGGAAACATTGTTTGGTCGAAATAACTTTGGAAATAGATGTTTGAACAACCTTACTAACAGCTGAGGAGTGAGACGGATGCAAGCAAGATTATTGTTGGAAGACGGAACGTTGTTCACCGGTCTGTCCTTCGGTGCGGAAACGCAAATGACGGGCGAGGTCGTTTTTAATACAGGTATCACAGGTTATCAAGAGGTGCTCTCCGATCCATCCTATTGCGGACAGATCGTTACGATGACCTATCCATTGATCGGCAACTACGGCATTACGCGCGATGACTTCGAAGCGCTGCGCCCTCACATTCACGGCTTCGTCGTTCGCCGCCATGAGCCTGTTCCGAGCAACTGGCGCGCGCAATATTCGCTGGGGCAACTGCTGAAGGAGTACGGCATTCCCGGCATCAGCGATATCGATACGCGCATGCTGACTCGCAAGCTACGTCATTTCGGCACGATGAGAGGATTGATCACGACTGGCAACGAAAAAGTGGAAGAACTGGCCGAACGCCTGAACGCATCTCAACTGCTGAGAGATCAGGTAGCACGCACATCCACCAAAAATGTTTTCTCCAGTCCTGGCAACCGCGAGCGCATCGTATTGGTCGACTTTGGCGCCAAAAGCGGCATCCTGCGCGAATTGACGCAACGCGGCTGCGACGTAGTCGTAGTTCCGCATGACACGACGGCAGACCAGATTCGCCGCTTGGCACCTGACGGCATACAGCTGTCCAACGGCCCTGGGGACCCGAAAGACGTACCGCATGCCGTGAAGATGATTTCCGAGTTGATCGGCGAATTCCCGATCTTCGGCATCTGCCTTGGTCATCAGCTGTTCGCGCTGGCTTGCGGAGCAGATACGGGCAAGCTGAAATTCGGTCATCGCGGCGGCAACCATCCTGTCAAGGAGCTGGCTACAAACCGCTGCTACATTACATCGCAGAACCATGGCTATACGGTGCTTGACCATACGGTTCACGGCACGCAGCTGACAGTTACGCACATCAACAACAATGACAAAACAATCGAAGGCTTGAAGCATAACGTGCACCCTGCCTTCTCCGTTCAATATCATCCGGAGGCAGCGCCTGGTCCGTTCGATTCCAGCTACCTGTTCGACGAATTCCTTGAGATGATCCGCGAGCACAAAAAAAACAACCCGCAAAAACCTCGTCAAGCCGTCTTGTCGGAGACGTTGAAAGGAGAGCTTGAGTATGCCCAGAAATAATGAATTGAAAAAAATTCTCGTGATCGGCTCCGGGCCGATCGTGATCGGACAAGCGGCGGAGTTCGACTATGCCGGTACGCAAGCTTGCCAGGCACTAAAAGAAGAAGGCTACGAGGTTGTGCTTATTAACAGCAACCCGGCTACGATCATGACCGATACGAACATGGCGGATAAGGTTTATATCGAACCGATCACGCTGGAGTTCGTCTCCCAGATCATTCGCCAGGAACGTCCTGACGGCTTGCTGCCGACGCTTGGCGGTCAAACCGGCCTTAACATGGCAGTAGAGCTGGCGCGTGCAGGCGTGTTGGAGCGCGAGAACGTTAAGCTTCTTGGCACGCAGCTAATCGCCATCGAGAAAGCGGAAGACCGCGACTTGTTCCGCGAACTGATGCGCGAGCTGGAGCAGCCGGTGCCTGAGAGCGAGATCGTTACGACGGTTGAAGCCGCCGTCGACTTCGCGAACTCCATCGGTTATCCAATCATCGTTCGGCCTGCGTACACGCTTGGCGGTACAGGCGGAGGCATCTGCGCGAACGAAGAAGAGCTTCGCGAAATCGTGGCTTCCGGCATTCGCTACAGCCCGATCAGCCAGTGTCTCATCGAGAAGTCGATAGCCGGCATGAAGGAAGTCGAATACGAAGTGATGCGCGACGCGAACGACAACTGCATCGTCGTCTGCAATATGGAGAACTTCGACCCGGTCGGCGTGCACACGGGCGACAGCATCGTAGTTGCGCCTTCGCAGACGTTGTCCGACCGCGAGTACCAGATGCTTCGTTCCGCGTCGCTTAAAATCATCCGCTCGCTCAATATCGAAGGCGGCTGCAACGTGCAATTCGCGCTGGATCCGCACAGCTATCAATACTACGTCATCGAAGTGAATCCGCGTGTAAGCCGTTCATCCGCGCTGGCTTCCAAAGCGACGGGATATCCGATCGCGAAGATGGCTGCGAAGATCGCGGTAGGCTACACGTTGGATGAGCTGGTTAACCCGGTTACGGGTCAAACTTACGCATGCTTCGAGCCGACGCTCGACTATATCGTATCGAAGATTCCGCGTTGGCCGTTCGACAAGTTCGTTAGCGCCAACCGCAAGCTCGGAACTCAGATGAAAGCTACCGGCGAAGTTATGGCCATCGGCCGCACCTTCGAAGAATCCATCCATAAAGCTGTTCGTTCACTGGAGATCGGCGCTCACCGTCTGCATCTCAAGGAAGCGGGTTCTCTGGAAGAGTCGGTACTGCGCAATCGCCTGGAGAAGCCGGATGACGAGCGCATGTTCCTCGTAGCGGAAGCATTCCGCCGCGGTTTCTCCCTGCAAGAGATTCAAGACATCACGAAAATCGACTGGTGGTTCCTTGACAAAATCGAGTCCATCGTCGCTTTCGAAGACCGTTTGCGCAAGGAAGCAACGCTGTCGGCGGGAACCCTGTACGAAGCGAAGCGCAAAGGGTTCTCCGACCGCTCCATCGCGGAAATCCGCAAGGAAGGTTTCCCGAACGGCAGCCATACAACAGAAGCGGAGGTTCGCGCATTCCGATTGCAGAATGGACTAAAGCCGGTCTACAAGATGGTTGATACGTGCGCGGCCGAGTTCGAAGCGACTACACCGTACTACTACTCCACGTACGAGGTGGAGAACGAAGTGACGGAGACGACTAAACAAAAGGTTCTCGTACTCGGCTCCGGTCCAATCCGGATCGGTCAAGGCATCGAGTTCGACTACTCGACCGTTCACGCGGTGTGGGCGATCCAGAACGCGGGGTACGAAGCTGTTATCATCAATAACAACCCGGAGACGGTGTCGACGGACTTCAGCACTTCCGACCGCCTCTACTTCGAACCGCTTTTCTTCGAGGACGTTATGAACGTCATCGAACAAGAGAATCCGATCGGCGTAATCGTGCAATTCGGCGGCCAAACCGCAATCAACCTTGCTGCGCCTCTGGTTAAAGCAGGCGTACGCATTTTGGGCTCCAGCCTGGAGAGCATCGACGCGGCGGAAGACCGCAAGAAGTTCGAAGCGCTGCTTCGCAAGCTGAACATCGCGCAGCCGGAAGGCAGCACGGTAACATCGGTCGAAGAAGCGGTTGTAACGGCACAGAAGCTCGGTTATCCGGTGCTTGTACGTCCATCGTACGTTCTGGGCGGACGGGCTATGGAGATCGTATACTCCGATGAGGAACTGCTAAACTACATGGAAGTAGCCGTGAAGATCAATCCGGAGCATCCGGTACTGATCGACCGCTACATGATGGGCAAGGAAGCGGAAGTCGACGCGATCTGCGACGGAGAGACGGTTCTGATCCCGGGCATTATGGAGCATGTCGAGCGCGCAGGCGTTCACTCCGGCGACTCCATTGCGGTCTACCCGCCGCAATCGCTCTCGGATGACATCAAGCAGCAGATCGTTGAAATTACAATCAAGATCGCGAAAGAACTCGAGGTCATCGGTCTCGTTAACATCCAATACGTAATTCACAATGAGAAAGTGTATGTGATCGAGGTTAACCCGCGTTCGTCCCGTACGGTTCCGTTCCTGAGCAAAGTGACGAACCTGCCGATGGCGAACCTGGCGACCAAAGCGATTCTCGGCACAACGCTTGCTTCTCAGGGCTATGTGGACGGTCTGTGGCCGGAAGACGAATACGTCTCCGTCAAGGTGCCGGTCTTCTCCTTCGCCAAGCTGCGCCGCGTCGACCCGACGCTGACTCCGGAGATGAAGTCGACGGGCGAAGTAATGGGACGCGACGTGCAGTATGCGAAAGCACTGTACAAAGGTCTCATCGGCGCAGGCATGAAAATTCCGACATCCGGAACTATCATCGCTACCGTGGCCGACAAGGACAAAGAAGAAGCGGTGGAGCTGCTTCGAGGCTTCAACCAAATCGGTTATAAAATTATGGCAACCGGCGGTACGGCGGATGCGCTGGAAGCTGCAGGCTTGTATGTGCAACGCGTGAACAAGCTGAGCGAAGGTTCGCCGAACATTCTAGACATGGTCCGCGAAGGCAAAGCGCAATTCGTCGTCAATACGCTGACGAAAGGCAAGGCGCCTGAGCGCGACGGCTTCCGCATACGCCGCGAAGCAGTCGAGAACGGAGTCGTTTGCATGACATCGCTTGATACGGTCCGTGCGCTTCTCCGCATGATGGAGACGATCAACTTCTCGTCCCATGCCATGCCTGTGCTGAGCAAATCCGGCAAATAACAAGTAAATAGGGGGAATTGCAGATGAAGCTGACAAGCGAACAGGCCGCGAAACGCATCATGGTGGCTCTGGATTATCCGGACGCCGCGGCGGCCGAACGACTGATCGAGGAGCTGAAGGGCATTCCCTGTTATATGAAGGTGGGTTTGCAGCTGTTTTATGCTGCAGGCCCATCCTTTGTGGAGAGCCTTAAGAAACGCGGATATTACGTCTTCCTGGATGTCAAAATGCACGATATACCGAATACCGTCAAAGGCGGAGCGAGCAGCGTAACGAAGCTGGGCATCGATATGTTTAATGTCCATGCAGGGGGCGGCACAGCCATGATGGAGGCTGCGATGGAAGGCGTTCAAGCAGCGCTCCCTAACGGCAGTACCGCGCCAGCGGTCATCGCGGTGACGCAGCTTACGAGCACGAGCGTCTCTGTTATGAACGAACAGATCGGCATACCCGGCCCAGTGGAAGAGTCGGTCATTCGTTATGCAAAGTTGGCAAGAACGGCAGGTCTGCAAGGCGTCGTCGCTTCACCGTCCGAGGTCGTCGCGATCAAGTCCGCTTGCGGCGCTAATTTCGTCACGGTAACGCCTGGCATACGTCCTGCCGGTTCTGATGTCGGAGACCAATCCCGCATCATGACACCGGGCGAGGCGTTACGCCAAGGAACGGATTACATGGTTATCGGAAGACCGATAACGGCGTCGCCGGAGCCGCGCGCCGCGATTGAATCTATCATCGAGGAGCTGATTGCAGTTGACTAAGCTGACATTATCGAATTTGCCCCAAGAGATCGCGAAGAGCCTGCTGAAGATTGGAGCCGTTGCGCTTCGTCCGAACGAACCGTTTACATGGACATCGGGTCTCAAATCGCCGATCTATTGCGATAACCGCTTGACGATGGGTTATCCCGAGATTCGCGATATGATCGCAGAGGGATTCGCGACGATCATACGCGAGCGTTATCAAGATGCAGCGATCATTGCGGGCACGTCGACAGCGGGCATTCCGCATGCCGCTTGGGTGTCGCAGAAGCTGAACCTGCCTATGGCATACATTCGCGATAAGGCGAAGGGACATGGCAAACAGAATCAGATCGAAGGCCGCATCGCCGAAGGTCAGAAGGTTATCGTCATCGAAGACCTGATCTCGACGGGCGGCAGCTCGCTGAAGGCGGCTCAAGCCGTTCGTGAAGCGGGCGGCGAAGTGCTGGCCGTACTCGCGATCTTCACGTATCAATTTGATTCCGCCGCAAAGTCCTTCGAAGATGATGGATTCCAGCTTGAGACGCTGTCGAACTACTCGGCGCTTATACAAGAAGCGGCGCAGCAAGGGCTCGTGGCAGAAGCTGATGTAGCGACGCTTCAAGCATGGCGCCAAAATCCTCAATCGTTCGGGAAGTAACGATATTCTCTGACGTACTTGAAGCACCCGAAATAAAGAACGTTCCGGTTGAGAGCCGGAACGTTTTTTTTCGACAAATAAAATTTAAAAAGTTTAGGGTTGCTGTTACATATTGCCTTCGTTTTATCCGATAAATAAGTATCGGTAATAAGACGAGGAGAGAGACGAATATGAAAATTTCAGTTGGTTTAAAATTGGTTATTTTGGCAGCTGTTCCTTTGTTTTTTTATACGATGACCGGACTTATGCTTTTGGGAGAGCAACGGAAAGTATTCGACGATATGAAGTCGTCCATACACGAAACCTCCAATCAGGTTAGCAGGCTCATGCTTAATGCAGACCGCGATCTCTATCAAGCCAACAATGCTTATCTTCTGATCGAATCGGGCGCGTTGGACGCGGCCTCGCTAAAAACGATGAATGAAGAGATGATTGCGAACAAGGATCAAGCAATCGAGAGAGTCGCTTCCGCGAAGACGTTGATGGAATCCGCTGGATTGCTCCAACTGGACAAAGGAGAATCCGCTGCGAAAGTCGGCGACATTTTGAATTCGTTTGATGACAACTATAACGCATGGTTTTCGGCGGCCTCTGCGGCAGCAAATGACGGCAAACCGCTTGCCGTAAATCCGGAAGTCGACTCCTTGTTCCAGACCGCCCGCACCGGCGTAGACGAAGTCGTGAAGAACATTGAAGCCTTTGCGGACGAGAAGATGGAGGAGATCGAATCAAACCTGGACTCCTCGCAGCTCTTTACGTTTGTCGCTGTCATCGTCGTTACTTTGCTGCTTCTCGTTATGCTGATCCTGATTACGCGCGCGATGACCTCTACGATCAGAAAAGTACTCGAAAAGACCAACCTGGTGAGCCAAGGAGATCTGACATCGCCGCGCGCCGCCAAGTATGGCAAAGACGAGCTTGGACGGATCCTCCATTCCGTGGACGACATGATCGAGAGGATGCATGGATTGATCTCGGGCGTCGTCAAGAACGCCTCCGAAGTTAAAAGTTCCTCCACGCGCTTATCGATCGCTGCATCGGAGTCCGCGGCGGCATCGGAGCATGTGGCGGGACAAATCGCGGAAGTAACGCAAAATTCCGAGATGCAGGCACGGGGCGCCGCAGAGACTTCTCGCGCCATCGAAGAGATGACGGTTGGCATCGGCCGCATCGCGGAAAATACGTCGACTATGGCGGATCACTCCGCTTCCACTTCGATAGAAGCAGACGAAGGCCGTGAAGCGCTGAATCGTTTGGAAGAACGAATGCAAGGCATGGTTGATGTCATTCATCGCCTCTCCGGCATTATTGAAACGCTCGAGAAGCGTTCCGGACAGATCGGCTCCATCGCGGAAAACATTACGACTTTCTCGAACCAAACGAACATTCTGTCGCTTAACGCATCTATCGAAGCTGCTCGCGCCGGCGAACATGGCAAAGGCTTTGCAGTCGTTGCCGGCGAGATTCGCAAGCTTGCCGCAAGCTCTCTCGCATCTGCGGAAGGCATTAACGATCTCGTAACGGAAACAAGAGGGGAGATCGCCAACGCTTCGGACGTTATGCGTCAAACGCTTGCAGAGGTGGAAGATGGCAATAATCGCGTCGCTCAGCTGAACCTCCGCTTAAATGCGATTAGTGCCGCAGTCAACAAGATGACGGAGCAGCTGCAAGAAAGCTCGGCGATAACGGAGCAGATGTCCGCGAGCTCCGAGCAGGTAAGCGCGTCTTCGGAACAATCGGCGGCTACGGCTGCCGCAAGTCTGGAGAAAACGGAAAACGTAGCGGCTGCTACGGAAGAGCAGCTGGCGCTGACGGACAATATTGCAGACGCATCCCGCACGCTGGATCATATCGTGGATCAACTGGGAGCGGCCGTTGGCCAATTTAAAGTGAAGGCATAGATGGACATCTTGCTGTTCCGTTATTCCCTGCGGAGCAGCCTTCTTTTTGCTAACGAAAAAAGTTAGGGATAAATGCCCAAGATGCGTAACTTTTTCTTGGTCTATTCCGTCTATGATGTAAGATTAGAAATATGAAGATAGAGAATGCGGGAGGGGTATGCCGGTACGGAACAGCAAACGATGAAACAAGAGATGATCGAGCAAACTCCGAACAGCAGCGTTGACTCTGCCCAAGGTAAGCAGGGCGAAGATAGCGCAACTGGCGGACCATTGCTGTTAGTTAACCAAGTGGAACGAATGTTCCAGGTTGGCAGCAGTACGCTGCATGTCCTCAAGGGCATTCAGATGTCCGTTATGCCCAATCAGCTTGTCATGCTGAAGGGTCGTTCTGGCTCGGGCAAAACGACGCTGCTCAACTGCCTTGGAGGATTGGATACGCCGAGCAAGGGAGAAATCTTATTTAATGGCCTTCCTTTCAGCCGAATGAGCGACGACGAGCGAACCCATGTAAGGCGCAGGCAGATGGGCTTTATTTTCCAGGCGTTCGCGTTAATGCCCTTGCTTTCTGCCTGGGAGAACGTTGAGCTCTCGCTTCGCATGGCGGGAACGCCAAGGTCGGAATGGAAGAGTCGAGTTGAACAGTGCCTTGAGCTGGTCGGCCTGGAGAAGCGGATGCATCATCGTCCATTCGAGCTTTCCGGCGGCGAGCAGCAACGCGTAGCTATCGCGAAGGCCATCGCTCACAAGCCGCTTTTGCTGCTCGCCGACGAGCCAACTGCAGAGCTGGATACGGGAATGTCCGCACAAATCATGTCGGTTTTCCAAAATATCATCACAACAGAAAACGTCTCAATTTGCATGACAACACATGATCCTACGATTTTGGAGGTTGCCGACCATGTCTATGAAATGGTGGACGGGAAGTTTATCTAAACAGTCCATAATAGCCGCGCTGAGCGTATCGCTGGTGTTCGCAGGGGGATGCTCGCTGCTGCCTGACGAGAAAGCGGAGGAGGTGCTGCCGGAGATCGTTCCGCCTCAAATTTCGAAAAAGCCGGAATACGAGGTAACGACGAAGACGTTGGAAACAAAGGTCCAGGTCATCGGCAAAGTGATTTCCACCCAGGAAGAAACGTTATATTTTACGCTCGAAAATAAACACTTGAAAGAGCTCTACGTCAAAACGGGCGATACCGTGCAAGCGGGAGACCTCATTGGAGAGCTTGATGTCGAGGATTTAAAGAAGACGCTCCGCAATGAGAGACTCGCGTTCAAACGCGAAGAGAATGCCATGAAGGAAACGCTCCGAATGCGCGACGAGATGGAGCCGCTTGAGTTCGAGGAGAAACAAATCGCCTTCGAGGAGAAACGTCAGAAGCTCGTTGACATGGAGGAAGAGATCGCGAAAGCGACGATCGTGGCCCCTTATTCGGGGACAATCGTATCGGTAAGCGCGCAAAAAGGCGATGTCATCAAAGCCTACGCCCCGATCGCCATCGTAGCGGATACCGCTCTTATGACGCCGGCGGCCAAGCTGACGAAAACGGAGCTCGAAAAGATTGCTCCGGGAATGGAAGCTGTCGTAACGATCAGCAGCGTTGGCAACTTCAAGGGAACGGTTAAGCAGATGCCGGTGAAAACGACGGAAGGCAATAACGGCAACAATCCGCCTCAAGGGGAAAATAAGCCGGAACGTCCCGAGGATTTCATGATTGTTGACCTCCCGGAATTGCCGAAAGACATTGCGCGCGGTACGCCGATCTCCATTAATATCATTACGAAACGGACGGAAAATGCAGTCGTTATTCCGCCTTCCACTCTCCGTAACATCGGTTCGCGCACTTATGTTCAAGTTATCGATAATGAAGGCAAACGCGAGGTGGACGTCGAGGTCGGCCAGCAGACTGCAACGGATATCGAAATCTTGCAGGGGCTGAAGCCGGGTCAGAAAGTCGTAGGTCGATAAAACATGGGTATTCCGCTGTTTCGATTCATATTCCGCAAGATGTGGAATACAAGATGGCTGACGTTAAGCACGCTTGCGGGACTTACGATGGCGGTCGCGTTCGCGACAAGCATTCCGATGTATGCGGACGGAGCGCTTAAGCGCGTCGTCGCCCAGTCGCTGCAGGAAAAGAGCACCGGCATGCCGGCTGGCTCGCTGCTCATGCGTTTTCAATCCACGCCGGGCGAGAAGACGGACCTGACGGCATTGGCCGAGCTGGAGCGGTACATTAAAGAAGAAGTTCCGCAAAGCATTGGTTTTACATATGACACGTACCAGAAAACGTATTCTATCCGCAGCTCCGATGTTGTACCGGAGGATCCCAGCAAGGTCGATGCAGGCCGCAACAGGCAATTGTCTCTGATGACAATGTCAGGCCTCGCCGAACATGGCGAGATCGCGCAGGGCAAGTGGTTCGACGAAGGAGCAGGAGACGGAGAAATCATCGAAGCCGTCATGATGGAGGAGGCGATGTACCGCAACGACATCCATATTGGCGATATATTCGAATACCCGGTATACGGCGGGCTTAACCTGACGCTACGGGTTAAGATCGTCGGCGCCTTTAATCCAGTCGATGCCGCTAACCCTTACTGGTATCAAGGTCTGGAAGGGCTGCTTGGCTCGCTGCAGGTCAGCGAAGCCGTCTTCCACAAGGTGCTGCTCGAGAAGCTTGGCATACCGCTGCATAACGGCGGCTGGTATTACGCATTCGATCTGTCCGAGGTGAAGACGAGTCAATTGTCTCCGCTTGGCAGAACGCTGGAGCGGCTTAACATCGAGCTCTACCAGCGCATGAAGGATACGCGTGTGGAAATTTCGTTCGCGTCCACATTGACGGAATTCCGCAAGCAAAGCTTGCAGCTTCAGACGTTGCTGTTCACGCTTGCCGCGCCGATGATTGCGATGGTATTCTACTTCATCGCGATGAATGCGCGCCAATCGTTGGATAAGCAGCGCAGCGACATCGCCGTGTTGCGAAGCAGAGGCGCAGGAACGCGGCAGATCATATGGATTTATCTGCTGGAGGGCCTGATGCTAGGTGCTGTTGCTTTGGCTACGGGACCTTTTATCGGCTGGTTCATGGCAAAAAGCATCGGCTCTGCTAACGGTTTCCTGTCGTTCGTCAACCGGGCATCGATTCCGGTCGGCTTTTCGACGGAAGCCATCATCGCAGGTTGCGCCGCGGTATTGCTGGCTATTCTAGCGACAGTAATCCCGGCCGTCATCTACGCGCGTTCCTCCATCGTGAGCTACAAGCAGGAGCTCGCGCGTTCGGACCGCAAGCCGGTTTGGCAGCGTTGGTTCCTTGACGTGCTGCTGCTCGGGGCGGCTGGTTATGGTTGGTATATGTTTAATGAACGTCAAATGCTGACGTTCCAGACGGGCATGACGACGGATCAGCTTAATGTGCAGCCGTTTCTGTTCTTCGTGCCGGCGTTAGCGATATTCGCGTTAGGTTTGTTCTTCCTGAGGCTGTTCCCATGGCTGCTTAAGTTGTTCAACTGGCTCGGTCGCAAGTTCCTTCCGGTGCCGTTGTACTTGACGCTGACGCAGCTGTCGAGATCGTCCAAAGGGTATTACCCGTTAATGATTTTGCTTGTGCTGACACTCGGTCTTGGCGTATACAATGCGTCTGCCGCACGTACGATTGATCTCAACTCGACCGAACGCACCCTATATAAATACGGATCGGATGTCATTATTCAGACCGTATGGGACGGAACCGCCGAAGTAACGCAGCCAAGCGGAGGCAATGGCGGCAATGGCGGTAATGGCGGCGGAGGCAACGGTGGCGGCAACGGAGGTGGCGGCGGAGGCAATGGAGGAGGTCCCGGCGGCGGAGGCAATGGAGGCGGAGTGCCTACGCGTATTCTGTACAACGAGCCGCCATTCGAGATCTTCCGGACATTGGATGGCGTGGAAGCGGCCGCCCGCGTGCTGAAGTCCAAGGGTAATGTCGTTATCTCCGGAAAGTCGATCGGCCAAGGAACCATTCTTGGCATCGACAACAAGGACTTCTCCGAAGTTGGTTGGTTCCGGGATGACCTGTACCCGGTGCATCCGTTCCACTACCTGGCGAATCTTGGCCTAGTGGAGCATGCCGCGATCATTCCTACCGGAGTTGCAGAGAAGTACCAGCTTAAGCTGGGCGACACCGTATCCGTTGGTTTCACCGATGGCATGATCGATTTCTCGGTAGTGGGCATCTTGCCTTACTGGCCGAGTCAGTATCCGGACAAATCGCCATTCATTATTACGAATCTCGATTATATCTATGACCAGCTTCCGATCATGCCTTACGAGGTATGGCTTAAGATGAAACCGGACGCGTTGGTCGCGCCGATCGTCGACAAGCTGCAGAAGGAAGGCATTGAGCTCGCTTCTGTAGATGATGTAAGGACGGAACTCATAACCGAGTCCAAACATCCGACGCGCGGCGGGGTATTCGGCATTCTGAGCTTAGGGTTTCTTGTATCCGTCGTAATCACGCTTGCCGGATACATTCTATATTGGTTCTTTAATCTATCCGGTCGTGTCGTGCAGTTTGGCGTATTGCGAGCGATGGGTTTGTCGCGTAAGCAGCTTACCGGCATGATGCTTCTGGAGCAGTTGTTCACCGCGGGTCTTGCTATCGGTCTCGGCATCGTGATCGGAAAAGTCGTCAGCTTGATCTTCCTGCCGTTCCTGCAGACTGCGGATAACGTCGCGGAGACTGTACCGCCTTTCCGGGTCGTGTTCGAGGCAAGCGATACAAATCAGTTGTTCTACGTCGTTGGTTTTATGATGTTCGTAGGCGCGTTGCTGCTCTTCCTGCACATCCGAAGATTGAAGGTACACCAAGCGGTCAAGATGGGAGAGGAGCGTTAACGGTCCATGATTCATTGCGAAGGGTTAGTCAAAATTTATAAAACGGATGATCTCGAGGTCGTTGCGCTTCAAGGCTTGAACTTGACGGTCGAGGATGGCGAGCTGATGGCGATCATCGGCAACAGCGGCAGCGGCAAGTCGACGCTCTTGAATACACTGGGCGGGCTCGACCGTCCCTCGGCAGGTCAGGTAAAGGTTGGGCCTTGGGACTTGCTCAAAATTACGGAAGAGGAACTCGTTCAATACAAGCGCGAAACTGTAGGGTTCATCTGGCAGAACAACGCCAGGAACCTGCTGCCTTACTTGACGGCGCTTGAGAATGTCGAGATGCCGATGATGCTTTCCGGCAAAGTCGATCGCGAATATGCAAAGCAATTGCTGGAGTGGGTCGGCTTGAAGGAGCGGATGTACAATAAGCTCCATCAATTGTCGGGCGGCGAGCAGCAACGCGTGGCGATCGCCATCTCCTTGTCCAATCGTCCCAAACTCCTGCTCGCGGATGAGCCGACCGGCTCCGTTGATACCGCGACGTCGGATATGATCATGGGGATTTTCCGGAAGCTTAATCGCGAGATTGGCGTCACCATCGTCATCGTTACGCATGACATGACGCTTGCAAGCAAGGTCGATCGGGTTGTTGCCATACGAGATGGACTAACGAGCACCGAATTTATTAAACGGAATCCGAATATCGGTCTAGATGGATCCGATTCCGTGCAGCCGACTGCGAAAGGTCTGACGGGCGTGCATGAAGCTTATGTAGTCGTCGACCGGGTAGGGCGGCTGCAAGTGCCCAAGGAATTTCTTACTGCACTGGGCATTAAGGATAAAGCAACAATGGAATTCGACGGAGAGCGGATTATCATCTCTTCGCCAAAATTATTGGGGGGTAATGGCAATGATAAATCCTAGTAAACAATCACGTTTCTCCAGATGGACGATGCTGGGCATGTCGCTGACGCTGACTGCGGGCATGTTGTCCGCTTGTTCGGGCGGGAACGATCCTTCCGGAGCAGAAACCAGCGTTCTGCGTATTGGCGTCTTGTACGGCGGTTCTGACAATGAGCCGTACTTCCGTCAGCAGTATACCGATATGTTCGAATTCCAATACCCGAATGTCGCATTCGAGATCGTTGGGGCGATCAATTACGACAATCAAAGATTTACGCAATCCTCGGAGCCTGGCAAGCCGGCTGATCAACCTGATCCTTATGAAGAAATGAAAAAGCTGATGGAAGGGCAGAATCCGGTAGACGTCGTCGTCATCGATTACAATCTGCTCAGAAGATTTACGCAGGATAACCTGCTTAAGCCGCTTGACCCGCTCATTGCGAAGGATAAATTCGACCTTTCCGATTATGTCCCAACGGTTATCGAAGGGATTAAAGCGGCAGGAGACAACAGCATCTATGCTCTGACTCCGACATTCACATCTTCTGCGCTCTACTACAACAAAAAGCTCTTCGCAGACAAGGGTGTTGAGCCGCCGACTGACAAAATGAGCTGGAACGACGTATTCGCCAAAGCTCGTCAGGTTGCCAACGGCGAAGGCGTCGACCGTACGTTCGGCTTCTCGTTCAACCGCTGGAATTCCGACGGCTTTAATGATGTGCAGAACTATAGCACGGCGCTTCAACTAAGAACATGGGATGACAAAGGCGAAAAAATGCTTGTGAACAGCGATCAATGGGCGGAAGTATTCGACACAGTGTCTGGCCTGTATAAAGAAAAAATTGTACCGGATCAAGAGTTTATCAATCAGATGTACGAAAAAATCGCCCAAGGGGGCGGCAATGATCCGTTCTACGGCGATCTGTTCGTGCAAGGCAAAGTGGCGATGATGATCAGCGAATCTTATTACGTCAGCGAATTAAAGAAATTCAGCGATAACGCTGCAAGCATCAAGGACTTCGAAATGGTAGACTGGGATGTCGTCACGGTACCAACGCATCCGACCAATGTCGATGCCGGCGGCAACATCAATTTGAGTCAGTTGATGGCGATTAATACGAAAGCTCAAAACCCGGACGGTGCTTGGGACTTCATCAAGTTCTCCAATAGCAGAGATTGGGCGAAGCTGAAATCCAGAAGCAACTACGAGCTTGTAGCGCGTAAGGAATTCCTGAAGCCGGTAGGCGGCATGACGTACAATATCGATGCCTTTACGCTTCTGAAGCCGCTTCCGCCTTCCTCTGTCAATGAAGAAGCGATTTACCGCGAAAAGCCAGGTATCTGGGAAGCTCGGCAAATTGGTTACGAAATGTTCCAGAAGGTGCTTGAAGGCACTATGGAGACAAAAGCGGCACTGGCCGAGTGGGAAACACGAGGCAATGCGATTCTCGCCGGACAATCCGAGATGGGAGAAGGCGGCGGTGTCGGCATTCCGAGACCTTTAGATGACGTTAAAGTCGAGGCAACGGTTGAAGAAGCTGTAGTCGCAGAGTAAACGAATCGTGATAGTTTAATCGAAAATCCCCATGCACATGTTAGTCTTGTGCATGGGGATTTTTTTTATGGATTTAACCATCGCGGAGCTGAAAGGACTGGTAAGCGGTCCAGCCTCCTTGCTCCGTCTGGTAGAGCAAATGAACGCGATCGATGACCGTTGTAAGCTTCATCTGCTTCATTCTCAGGTTGCCGTACAGGTCATGGAGCTCTCCTGGGGGCATATTCCTGCCAATCGTAATATGAGGCGTGTAGACGTAATTGTGGAGCGTCTGTGCCAGCTGTCCGGTGCAAATGGTCTCTTGGAGCGTCAAGACAGGAGCGGGGTCCTCCAAGGCGAAATAGAGCGTCGGCGTAACAGGAAAAAACGTGGATACCCGATTAAATGTGACCTTGAATGGACTTAATGACGCAGTCGACTTGGACAGATGATCGACAGCAAGCTTTAAAGTGGATTCATCCCATTCTTCGGCTTCCCGGATCGTCATATGAGGCGGAATATTGCAATAGTGGGGATCATGGCGAATTCGCCATTTATTTGCTTCGTCTTGAACGTTTTTTTCGGGAAAGACGCAAATACCGAACAGCATTCTGATCAACTCCTTATTTGCAGGTGGTTATTTCTAATAGTATACCCATTAGACTGCTTTACTAAGAACTTCTGGCAACGGACGATTGACATCAAGATGCAATGGATTTCCGGCTTTGGGGTAAACTAACTGCATATTATTCTTCGAACAGCGGGAGGGCATCATGATGAAGATACAATGGGTATATTGGCTGCGTTTATATGAGACTAAATTTCAAGCGGGCTGCTTGGTCAAGCGGATGGAAAATGATTGGTGGATCTACGGTTATGACTGCCCTCGCGAGGTAGAAGTATTCCGTTCCAAGAGAGGCAGATATGGCGTACGATTTTTACCGTGAATTTTTATAAAACTAATGCTTGACTGGAAAGGTTCACCTGTAGTATATTAATTGATGTCGCCATTAAAGATGTGGTGTTGAAAGTGGATAATTTCGCGGGGTGGAGCAGCTCGGTAGCTCGTCGGGCTCATAACCCGAAGGCCGCAGGTTCAAATCCTGCCCCCGCAACCAAACTCGACTATAACGTTATTATAACGTCTTCGAGGGCCCTTAGCTCAGTTGGTTAGAGCGGTCGGCTCATAACCGATTGGTCGGGGGTTCGAGTCCCTCAGGGCCCACCATTTTTCACACAAACATTGCTATCCTGCCGGGGTGGCGGAATTGGCAGACGCACAGGACTTAAAATCCTGCGGTAGGTGACTACCGTACCGGTTCGATCCCGGTCCTCGGCACTTCAAATGCATTTAATGGAATTACATAGCGTGACTAGCATTGAAACGAGAAATACCTTCGTCCTTATCGATGAAGGTATTTTTGTTTGTCTAGCTGTTTGTCTATCCTGCACTTCATACATTCTGACGGACATCAGAAGCACTACAACATGAAATCATGGTTATTGAAATGAATAGCGTATCTGATGTCTGTCAGTCCGTTGGAGTATGATTAGAATATGCCTTAACCTTCGCATGCAACCCCGTCGCCGTCCCGATCCAACTGAGATCGATAGCCGGGATCGCCTTTATGCAGGGGAGCAGCTCCTGCTGCCTTGACCGCCGTACAGTTCGCGTAATACGTTTCCTTCGTAGGCTGCGGTTCTTGCGATTGCTCGGCCGTCTCCGGCTCGGGAAATAGCTTAGAGGGCTTATCAACGACGAATAACACCTTCGTCCCATTCGCATATTCCGACAGTTGATTGCCTACCCAGCTTCCGGCCCCGCGATTATCGCTGGCATCGATGTAGGCGACGCTGGCTCCTTTGCCGCCCTCCTTGCACATGGCCATCGGCCATTCATCACGGTCATAACCTGATCGGGTTTCAATGCCGGCAAGCGACTCCTTACGATTAGTTTCCGCGCCTTCACGATCGATTGTACAGATATTGGAGTAACCTTGATCAATAGCACCATGAATATGGAGAGCCGTTTCCGGATATTTATCGCTTGGGAACACCAGCTCGATATCGTACTCCGTCGGTTGGGATACGTTAGTTCCCGTAGAAGTGCTGCATGCTGTCAGAAGACATAGAAGCGCAATTACAATGATGTTCTTGCTCAACAAAAAACTTAAGCTCCTCTCTTGATGACTAGATTCGTACAGGATCAACTTTGCCGATCTATATGCGCTACTTCTTTAGTGTAAAGGAATCCGGAAGTTTCTACAATATTGGCACGCACAAAAAAACTCCCGGACAGGAGTCTTTATGACTATTGTCCAGAAGTTAATTTGTTTTCTTATTTGTTGCTGCTCACGCTATCGTCTGGGAAACCCGTGGAGCCGGAAGCCGAGGTGGCCGCGTCAGAAGCCAGTTGGGGCTTCAACTTGGCATCCACGTACGTCGATACTTTGGCTTCGGTAATGACTTGCGGATACATTTTGTCTGGATCCGGTTGCACGACTTCAACGCTTATTAGCGCTTTATCGCCTTCGAAGGCGATAGAAGCAATGCGCAGGCCGTAACCTGGATGCGGCAGCTGAGCAGAAACCGTAACTTTGTTTACATCCGCATTAACGGAATCGACGCTAAGCTCGAAGTCGTAGGCTGGTTGCTCTGGCTCGGGTTCGATCGGCGTTTGCTCCTCCACGAACCGGATTCCGTCGAACAGCCAACCTGCCGCTTCGCCACGCGCAATTGCTTTAGTAGGATGGAAGTTTTGTTTGTCGTCCAGGGATACGATTTTGCTGATTAGCAGCTTCTGGATGCTGTCCATGTACTTCGAGTCGATGTCCGCCTCGTCATTAATAAGCATGAAGATTTCAATGAAGGCGTAGTCGCCTTTGGTCATCATCGCTTTAAACAGGTGATGGGCGAATTGCTCTTTCGTAATTTTATCGGTCGCTTTCACGTCTTTGGGAATGCCCAAGTCGTAGAAGTCCGCAATAACGAAAGCCTGGGAGTACCAAGCATCATCTTCCAGATTAGGGTGGTTGTCGCTTGCCAGCGGCATACGAATAAAGCGTACATGATCAAGGTTAAGATCCAGGCCTTTCACAATCATGGAAATGGCAGAAGCGTAAGACAGTGTACCATTTGGCTTGAATTCGCCATCCGCATATCCGGAGAGAATCCCTTGTTCCTTTAATGCGTTGATTTTGTCAGCATTCGGATCCTTGGATACGTCGGAGAAGGCCATGACGGATTGTCCCAACGTGAAGAGCAGGACCGCGACGATCGCCATAATAAACAACGGTTTCTTTTTCATCAATTTCACCTCTGATTTTGTTTTTTGCAGCTGCATTGTCATTGACGGGAAGTTTAACCAATAGGTTGCAGGGAGGAGGGACAAATTATTATTACAATATTTTAAAGAAACTATTGACTAGCTTATCCGGATTTGATATATTATATCTTGTCACTGCGATACGATCTGTTAGCTCAGCTGGGAGAGCACTATCTTGACAGGGTAGGGGTCAGTGGTTCGAGCCCACTACAGATCATAAAGAAAAACCCTTGTACATCAAGGGTTTTTTGCTTTTTAATCTAAAAATAAAAGGTTCTTATAGCGCTTCAGGCATCAGGACAAATTTGACTGATTACACTATTGGGCAATCAAATAAAAAATGATAAAGGGTGATCAGGCATGGCAAAAGATAAAGGACCGAAAAGGCCGACTAGAGATGAATATGTGTTAGAGGAATTAGGAGAACGCCTGGTAGAGGCACATCAAGAAAAAGAAAATGTAGAACTGGAGATCTGGAATCAGGGATCGGTTGTCGGAAGGATAGTCAAGCTGGATTCCAGAACAAAATTGATTCATGTCGAGAAAGAAAATGGCGAAACAGAAAGAGTGCCATTCATGGATATTATGAAAGTGGGCAATGCGGGATAGGCTCGATAGGTTTTTCTTTTTTATAGCTGAAATTATGGGGTTCTTACAGCGCTAAAGGCGTTGTTAAGAACCCCTTTCATTTCTCGGATTAGCCCAGAAAAAACCTATGGCCGAATGGTTACCCGAGTTCCTACAGGAACAAGAGACTGAAGTTCCATCACGTCTTGATTGTACATGCGTATACAGCCATGAGATACCAAGTGACCTATGGAGCTGGGATCGTTGGTGCCATGAATGCCGTAATGCGGCTTGGAAAGTCCCATCCAGAAGGCGCCGAACGGTCCGCCAGGATTAAGCTGTTTGTTGACGATCGTGAATTCGCCTGCAGGCGTGCTAGTGACCATTCGGCCTATGCCAACGGGGTAACCGCGAACGACAGTATTATCCTCCAATAAATATAAGTGACGATCCGACAAATCAATGATGATTCTTCGATAGGGCATAGGCAGTTTCCTCCTCGTCACATCTTACGAAGAAGCATTCCAATTGGACTGGGTGAACGCACTGAAAGAAATGGGAATAAGGTTAAATAATCAGTGTTCAATCCATCGATTTCAAGTATAATGAATTCATGGTTATTGTTGGATATGGGATGATAGATGATACAAGGGGACTGGCATGGAGAAAACAATTGAGGTTAAGCCTTCGACGGGATTTGTGCCCGTTTTTGTATTTCTATTTTTTATGTACATTCAAATCTACTTATTCATCCGGACAGAACCAGGATGGGGCAGTCTATTGCTTCTATTTATAATTAGCATCTTGATTGCCTTCAGTGCGGTTGTTGCTTATTTACTAAACGCAATCATTATGAATAAGAAGCCTGCGCAGTTACATATACATCAGTCATCGTTAGAATTATTTGGCCGCCGAATAGAAGAGGATGAGTGTATGGAGGCGCTGAAACATTGGGCGATGAAGCAGGGCATTACAGTTAAATATAAGCGTTTCCCCCGATGGTTTTAACCCATAACAATAATGAGGTGAAGAGCTTGAATGAAAACAATCCATACCCATCAACGAATTTCAATCCGGGCAACAACTGGGATCAACAGCAGCCCCTTCCGAACGAACCGGCCGGCTTCTGGGTTCGGTTCGGAGCCATTTTGCTGGATGGCCTGATTATCGGGATCCCTCTAAGCGTTCTTTCCCTCATTTTAACAGGCGGTTCTTCAGGAGAATCCGTCTTCACAAATGTATTGTCTTTCTTGTATGCGTTATTACTGCCCGTCTTCTGGAATGGCTACACAGTCGGTAAAAAAATATGCAGCATTCGAATTATTAGGGTCATTAACAATGAGCCGCCGCATATCGGTAACATGTTGATGCGCAATGTTGTATGGGCTGTTATTGTCGGAGTTACATTTGGAATCGCCTTGATTGTGGATTGGTTTATGGTGGGTCTTCGCGAAGACAAACGGGGCATCCACGATTTTATAGCAGGTACTCAAGTCGTTCGTGTTTAATAAATAATTAAAACAAGCCTAGGAGGAGCGTGCGGCGATTCATCGCTGCCGCTCCTTTTTCGTTATCCATTCGCCCATACCTTATCCGCCTATCTGAATAGACTACTATCATAACTTTACTGACGGGCGGGATAATTGGTCATGGCCAAATCTAAACGAGGAAGGGAGGCTGGAGCCTCCTCCAATACCAGCAACGGGAATAACAAATCGACCATTTCATCGGATGATTTGGCGATTATTGCAGGTGTCGTCGTTGTAATTGGCGATCTTCTTGCCTTATGGGCTCTTCTTCTGGCAAAGAAGGAGGACGATAGTCAAGCCGAAGAGGAAGGATTGCTCGCGTTGATATCCGGCAAAAGGTCTCGAAGGAAGAAGCGATGACTCTCCTCCGTTGTTCGCAGTCGGCAGTTTTGGGAATATTTCTAAGGGTGTCGAGGCAAGCTAACTCCGTACCGATTGTAAATATTCGGGAGGAGTGATCAGGTATGGATCAGAATCAAATTTCGGAAGATGCAAGAGAGACGATTGTAGCGGTTCAGAAAAATGGTGATGGTGATTTAACGGCATTTAAAACGTCCTCGGGTCGTCAATTGGACTATGCAACGGCCTTGCAGGAAGTACAAGCTGGTCGAATCTCCGGCGTTAATGCTTTCAAAGGCAGGGATGGAGAAACGTATCTGCGCGGCGATGCCGATGGCGATCCAACCAACAACCTGGATCAGTTGCCGCTATTCTAGATAACCAGGAATTCTGACGATCAAACGTTTGCGAGCGACCCCGATCTTCTATGGAATTGGTGCAAAGGAGTTCTTCTCCCGATCGCCTGCTCTATATGAAGGATCGGGGTTGTTTGGCTTGAGCTACAACTTGTGTTTCTCGCCTTGCTCCACAATACGCATTGCCCCGGTTTTTCCCCGGTAATCCTCAAGCGCGTCTCCATAATGCATGAGATAGATATGATCCTGGATTTCCCGAGGCAGCGTCAGCAGCTCGCCCAAGCAGGCATGGACAACCCCGGGCGATTCAAGCTGACAATCATGATAGACAGTCGTAACCCCCGCTTGTACCAGATTTGTTAGAAGCTCTCCATTAAACACCATGTCTGCCGTATAAAAAAATGTCTCATTAAAGAGGAAAGAGTAGCTGTCTTTACCAGGTATATGCTCCGTTTTTATTAACTTAACATGCAGTCCCGGCGCAAGCTCATAAGTTTGGCCGTGTGTCAGCGGTCGCACGTCGAAGAAATGATCAAGGGCATTAAGCTCTCCTTGCACTAATCCGCCTCTCAGCGTATGCTCCCAAAGCGGTTGGGCGAGGGACTCCTCGATATAGAGGAGGGGCTTGCGGCCGTATTTGAACATCATTTGGAACGCAAGCTCTTCGAGTCCTCCAACATGATCTGCATGAATATGGCTGATCAGCACCGCATCGATCTCTGCGAACGTGACTCCATGGTCATGCAGAGCCTTAGGCAGCGTTATACCGCAATCCACAAGCAGACGATAATTTCCCGACTCTATTAAAGCGTTGTTATTATTGTATCGTTTGGCGAAAGCGCTGCCTGTTCCAAGCATCGTTATGTACATATATTCACACTCCTATTGCTCGTATGGTTATTTTTGCCGTTACTCTCTCTACTGTAACAAAATTTGCGAGAGCTTGCCATTTCCAGGTGCAACATTCCGTCCTCATTCATACGATGTTGAAGCTGGACCTAAAGGGAGAGGATGGTCAGGATGAGCAAAGGCGGCAAAGGAAAAAGCGTGAAGAAAAAAAAGGGGGCAAGCGACCACAAACAGGTTCATTATAAGCTGGTGTTGTCGGAGAGCTGCAGAGTATGCAAGACGCCTTGCGCCAAAGGGATGAACTACTTGGCGCGTATGCAAGAGCCTGGTGCAGTGGGCAAAGGGGTGCCGTGCATCCTGACCAGAACATACGGGTAATACTCTTTGATTGTATTTCCCAGGCAAGCGCAGTATTCAACAGCATTTGACAATGGATCATATTTATGATTTTGACGAAAAAATGATAAAAAATGAGCGCAACTTTGTTGGACAGCAAGAGTATAAATTTACATCCAGAATAGGCGGATGGGGGTTTATGCAGCGATGAAGTTCAGGAAAATTGCGATAATGCTAACGTTGCTGTCCATATGGGGCGGCACAATGATATTCGCGGACGCCACTACCCAGAAGGTACGCGTTATGATCAATGGCACAGAGCAGGATGAGGGCGGCGTATTATTGGAAGGAAAGACGTATTTGCCGCTGCGCCAGATTGCGGAAGCGATGGGAGCCATCGTCCGATGGGACGAAAACAATAAGCGGGCGATTCTTTACAAGCCGAACGTCCATATGTTTCTGTACAATGGCAGTCAGCCGTTCGGCGGCGTGAACAAAGGATATCAGGGCAAAATTAAAGTATTCTCCCAAATTGACAATGTGAAGACCGATCTTGCTTCCGTAAAGGTAACGATTGAGGATCCGTCTGGCAAGGAGCGGTTTATTCAAAGCGAGAATGTGACGAACAACAACGATTCCTTCTGGTTCATCACGGATGAATTCGATTACAAGTTCGAAGCCACGGGCAAATATAAAGTACGATTCTATATGCGTCTGTCGAACTCGGAAGATTGGGTAGTCGTATCGGAGAAGCTCATCACTTCCTCATCCAAAGGTTAACTGCATTAATTATCATGAGGTCCCTCCATGGAGGGGCTTCTTTCGTTTGACCCGCGATATACGGACATGTTACGATAGGCAGGTATGATTAATTAACGGAAGCGGGGTTGCAAACATGAGCGAGCATCAGCACGGACCGGATTGCGGCTGCGGTCATGATCACGATCACGAACACGAAGAGCATGTGTTCATTGTGACCAATGACGAAGGCGAAGAACGCGAGATGGTCATGGTATATACGTTCGAATCCGAGAACAATGCGTACGCAGTTTTGCTGGATCGTCAAGATCCGGAGCTGGACGGCGTTATATTCCGCATTGAAGAAGAGAACGACGAAGCCTTTCTGGTCGGCATCGAAGACGATGCGGAGTGGGAGCGCGTAACGGCGATCTACGAAGAGATTGCGCGTACCGAGAACGAAGAATAAGCATGCAGCAATAATTAAACGGGCTGCGCAGCCGGGTATTGAACCTGACTGTGCAGCCCGTTATCGTTTTATTTGCGTGGATTGTAATAAATCGTTCTGCCGTTAAACATCGTGAGCTCTGCTTTCAGCTTCTTGGCCATATACTTGCATAGCTCGTTGCCTTTGGCCTTGTCGCCGTGTGTAGAGCCTTCCGGCAACACGACCTGAATACAGTTGACGTCTGAGCCGGCGACACTCGTCGTCACCGAAGTTCCCAAAATCATGTACTTATAAGGTCTGGCCGTTCCTTTAAGGTAGAACCATCGGTCGTCTCCGGCGGATTCTTCCGTGTACGGGAAGGCGGCGCTTGCGTAGTCCCAATCGAGTTGTTGGCCGGTTAAAGCAGTCTGACTCACATAATGCGCCAGCGTATCCCGAATGTCTTGAAGCGTAATGTCTTGAGCGGTTGAGCCTTCCACTAGCTTGATGTAAGCACTCTGACTCATCTATCATCACCTCTAAGGGCATCATAGCATGAGCTGGAAACCTTGACAATAAATATGATTTACTAAGAGATGGCGGTTTCTTCGACGATTACTTTCACGTACTGGATGCTTCGATCCTCGGGACCCTTGACGGGCAAGCCTACCTCAACATGATCGACAATATAATCGATGTTCGCTTGCGAGATAACCTCTCCCGGCAGCAGGATCGGTATACCTGGCGGATAGACATAGATAAACTCGGCAATGATACGTCCTGCAGACTCCTTGAAAGGAATGACCTCCGTTTCTGCATAAAAGGCATCGCGCGGAGTAAGAGAAAGCTGAGGAATCTCCGGAATCTTAACGACTAACTCTCGTGCTTCGGCCCCTGCATGAAACGCATCGGATAAGCCCCGAAGAGCTTGAATAAGCTTCGCTACGGATTCCGACGTATCTCCAGGCGTAACTAGGCAAAGAATGTTATACATATCGCTAAGCTCGATCTCCAGATTATAGTTGTCGCGAAGCCAATTTTCGACGTCGTAACCTGTTACGCCGAGATGGCGCACATGAATCGAGACCTTGGTCGGATCGTAGTCGTAAGTCGCCTCACCGCCAAGTATTTCCTCGCCGAAGCTGTACAGACCTGGTATTTCGTTAATCTGGCGTCGAGCGTCCTGTGCCAGCTCGATGACACGCTCAGCGATTTCGCGGCCGTTCAAGGCCAGATTGCGGCGTGATGTATCGAGCGAAGCCAGCAGAATATAGGATGTGGACGTCGTTGTCAGCATGCTGATGATCGTCTGAACACGCTGCGGATTTACGCGTCCCTTGCGAATGTTAAGCACGGAGCTTTGCGTCATGGAGCCGCCGAGCTTGTGCACGCTTGTTGCTGCCATATCCGCTCCGGCCTGCATGGCCGACATCGGCAGCTTGTCGTGGAAATGAATGAGCACGCCATGAGCTTCGTCTACTAGTACCGGAATATCGTAGCTATGAACCAGATCGACGATTTCCTTTAAGTTGGCGCAGATGCCGAAGTAAGTAGGATTGATAACGAGCACGGCCTTGGCGTCGGGATGACGCTCCAATGCACGGCGAACGGAACGGGTCGTGATGCCATGGTCGATGCCAAGCGTGCTGTCGCGTGCAGGCGAAATAAATACAGGTCTCGCGCCGGCGAAAATAATAGCAGCCATAATCGACTTGTGCACGTTGCGAGGCACGATGATTTTGTCGCCGGGGGAGCAGACGGACATAATCATCGTGATAATCGCGCCGCTAGTGCCCTGTACGGAAAAGTAAGTAAAGTCAGAGCCGAATGCATCCGCCGCAAGCTTCTGAGATTCTTCAATGACGCCTGTCGGTTGATGCAAGTCATCCAACGGAGCTATATTGATAAGATCGATCGACAACGCATTGTCGCCGATAAATTCGCGGAATTCGGAGTCGCTTCCGACGCCTTTTTTGTGACCTGGAATGTGGAATTGAACGGGATTATGCGCCGCATGTTCGCGTAGCGCAGTGAAGAGCGGGGTTTTATTATGATCCATCGCCGTATCCCTGCCTTTCATCAGATGTACAAACAAAGTTGAGTATAACAAAAACAAGCGGTTTTGCAAGTAAAGATTATCTGTAGAAGGCGCTCCAGGCGCGGGATTTATCGTATTTGTTACAAAATTGTTCATACTTGCACCGTTCCTACTTATGGTACGATAGTATGGTGGAGGGATTAACGGCATGAAGGATAAGCGTTTGCTCATTGTAATGGGAATATTGATGATTACTTTTATCGGCTTCGGCATTATCATCCCGGTTATGCCGGAAATTATACAGGATGCCGACCCGGAGAACGCGGAGCTTCACACGGGCTGGATGCTGGCGTTATATTCGGCGGTATCCTTTATATTATCGCCGCTTTGGGGCAATTGGTCGGACCGAATCGGTCGCCGGCCCATCATTTTGATCGGTCTGCTTGGATTCGCCGCGAGCTTTCTCTTGTTCGGTCTCGCTTCGGGCAATCTCGCGCTTATGTACGCTTCCCGGGCGATCGGCGGCTTGTTCTCGGGCGCAGTCGCGTCTGTCATCGTAGCTTATGTGGCGGACATTACTCCTCCGGAGCAGCGTACTAAGGGCATGGGGCTCGTCGGCATGTCGATCGGTCTCGGCTTCACGATCGGCCCAGGCTTCGGGGGCCTGCTCAGCGTCGTCTCGCACGAAACGCCGTTTTTCGCGGCTGCCGGCTTGGCGCTCTTAACTTTCGTGCTCGCGCTGCTCAAGCTAAACGAATCGTTGACACCCGAGCAGCGCAAGAAACCAGCCCAGAAGCGAACTTCGCGGTGGACGGCATTCCAGGGACCGCTCAAACATTTGTACGTGCTTGCCTTCTTCGTGACATTCACGCTTGCGGGCATGGAAGCGACACTGCAATTTTTCGGGATGAGCCGGTTCGACGTAACGCCGCTAGAGGTTGGCTTGCTCTTCTTCGTGTGCGGCATCGTCGGCGCGCTCGTACAAGGCGGCATCGTTAGAAGGCGGATTAAGAAAGGCGAGGAGCCGCGTTATATTGTGATCGGCTTAATCATCTCGGCAGCAGGATTCTTTTTGCTGCTGTTCGCGCACTCGCTGGCTTGGGCGATTCTGTCGCTCGCGGTGTTCGGCGTCGGCAACGCACTGATCCGTCCTTGCGTAACGTCGCTCATTACCCAGAAGACGAAGGTCGGACAAGGCGTCGCATCGGGGTTAAGCTCGTCGATGGACAGTCTGGGACGAATCGCGGGCCCTCTGTTAGGATCGTTTATTTTCACGATTGGCGAAGGTCTGCCTTATTTGATCGGAGGCGTTCTATGCATTGCCGCCCTTATGTTTGTATTCCGTTTCCGTCAATTGGACGAACAGGAGCGAACCGTATCGGCAGAAGGATAGACCGTTATTTTAAAACATTAGGAAATCAACACGTCATACTATCTCGATATTTCTCGGAGTGTAACGCGCTGCACCCGCCAAAAGAGGGGGCAATGCGTTTCACCTTGAGCATGACAGACTGGCTCCCCATCTCGATGGGGGGCTTTTTTTAGTTTAAGAAATTATGCAAACTTAAGACTAGAGGCGTATCCCCGACCAAAGTCCTGTTTTGCCTCCGGCTAACGGCGTGGCAATAATACCGTCTGGAGACGTTTTTGCAAGTTTTTCCTTACCCGTATGATGGTAAAGACAAAACAAACAAAACCGGTTTCGGAAAAGGAGCAGATTGGAAAGCATGAACAGTATTACAGGTTGGTCGTTCCGCAATAAGGCGGCAATCGGGTTATTGGTCGTCATGGCGCTGGCGGTAGGAGTTATCAGTTACTTAAGGCTGCCGATGGAGTTCCTGCCCGCGGCGGATAATCCGCAGGTTATGATTACGTCCATCGGGCAAGGCGTCAATGCAAAGACGATGGAAGAGCGCGTCACGGAGCCGCTGGAGCAGGCGGTTATGTTCACGAAAGGCAAGACATCGTTGTTCTCCACTTCCGGGGAAGGATACTCGCAGATCAGTCTTAACTTCGATTCTTCCACGAACATGAAGGAAGCGAAAGCGGAGGTGGAGCGCGCGGTAGCAGCCGTTCCTCTGCCAGGCAATGTGATGCCGCCGTTTGTCATCCAATTCCATACATCGATGATTCCGATCTCCTGGGTCACGGTTACGTTTGATGAGAGCGTAAGCGGCCAAGAGCGCGAAGAGCGACTGACCGCCATTAAAAACGAGCTGCAAGGCATCGAAGGAGCCGGTCAAATATCCGTATCGGGCGGAGCGAAGGCGGTTATCCACATTCAGCCGGACGCTGACAAGCTCGCAGATGCAGGCATTCCCGTACAGACATTAATGGGAGTGCTGCAGGGCAGAGGCGCACAGGCGTCGATTGGCGAGAGGAGCATTGACGGTCAAGCCGTCAGTCTTAACGTTACGGAAACGATCGGCACGCTGGAGACGCTAAAGCGTCTGACCGTTCTGCCCGGAGTCGAGCTTGGTGATGTCGCCGAGGTGACGCTGGCTAATGAGAAGGAGAATGTCAGCCGCATGAACGGCAAGGACGCCGTCTTGCTGACCATCTCGAAGGCAGCCGATGCCAATGCGGTTTCGGTCGGCAAGTCCATACAAGAGAAGGTCGAAGAGCTTGGGGCTGAGGGCGGCGGCATAAACGTTTCGGTACTGCTAAGCAGCGCGGAATCCGTGGAGCATTCCGTTAACAGCATGCTGCGCGAAGTACTGCTTGGCGCTTTGTTCGCTACTATTGTCATCTTGTTGTTTATGCGCAACTTCAGAGCGACGATCGTTACGATCGTATCTATTCCGCTTTCGCTGGGCATCACACTTTATTTGCTGCAGCTGTCCGGCGTTTCGCTGAACATTATTACGCTCGGCGGCGTAGCGGTTGCCGTCGGACGGCTCGTGGACGACAGCATCGTCGTCATCGAGAATATATACCGCAGGTTGCAGAAGGAAGCCTTCTCCGTCTCGCTTATAACAGACGCGACAAGGGAAGTCGCGTCTGCGATTACATCTTCGACGATCGTAACGGTAGCGGTGTTTCTGCCTATGGGGCTGCTGCGCGGTTCGTTGCAGGCGTTCCTGCTGCCGTTCGCTTTGACGGTGACATACTCGCTGCTCGCCTCTTTGCTTGTCGCTTTGACCGTCGTGCCACTGCTTAGTGCATGGCTGCTGAAAGGCACGAAGGAGAAGGAGCACGGAGGAGCGCCTCGCTTCGCGAAGTTCCTGGCATGGAATTTGCAGCGTAAGTGGATACCGCTAACGCTGGCGGTGGTTCTGCTGGCCGGGTCGGTTGGCGCATACGTCACCATGCCGAAAGCCGCGTTGGATTCCTCCAGCGCGGAGAATTTAAGCGTAACGTTGGAGTATCCTAACGACACGCCGGAGAATGAGGTGCTGTCGGGAGGAACGAAGCTGGAGAGCTATCTGGTTGAGCGGGCCGATGTGGAATGGACAATGATGTCCGTCGGCAACAGCTCTGATGACGCCCAGTTCGGGGCCGTGTCGTCTCCTACGTTAATCTCTTATCTGGTGGGCATGAAGAAAGGAGCCGACGCGGAGAAGACGCTTGATGCCCTTCGGGCTCAGGGCGGCGAATATCCGGATGCCGAACTGCTGGCGGGCGCGACGGATTTGATGATGGGCGGAGGCTCTACGACGGTGTTCGTCGACGTGACGGGCGAAGAGGCGAAACTAGCCGAGGCGGCGGGCATGCTGGAGGAGGCTCTGGCGAAAATTGAAGGCGTAGAGAAGGTGGAGAGCAGTCAGGAGGATCTGAAGCCGGTCTATTCGTTCCAGGTCAAGCCGGAGCTGGCTCGCGGCGAAGAGATAGCCCAGCAGCTTCAGCTCGCGTTGAATCCCGTCCCTATAGGCTCCATATCGTTGAATACGGGCGAGACGCCGGTATGGCTGCAGCCTGTCGTCGATCCGCAGTCGGAGAGCGAGCTTGGGTCTCTTACCGTTATGACGGAAGCAGGGGCGGTTCCTGTCTCTACGGTGGCTACGTTAATTCGGACGGAAGAACCCACCTTGTATTACCATAAGGAAGGCAAACCATATTTGCGAGTGACGGCTAGCGTAGATCCAGCGAAGCTGTCTGTGGTAGGGACCGAAATTTCAAAGGCGGCAGATGCCTTGCAGCTTCCAGAAGGCGTGGATTTCTCGGTAGGCGGCGCTTCCGCGGATCAGGCCGGCGACTTCGCGGACCTCGGCATGACGGCTCTTATCTCAATCGGTCTCGTCTATCTGATCATGGTTCTAACATTCAAAACGCTGCGGGCTCCACTTGCGATCATGATCTCCTTGCCGCTAGCCGCGATCGGTGCGGTCACAGGGCTTCTAGTCTCCGGCGTTACGCCGGACTTCACAGCCATGTTCGGAGCGTTGATGCTAATTGGCATCGTGGTAACGAACGCCATCGTGCTCATCGACAGAGTCAAGCAAAACGAGCAATCCATGACGATCCGCGATGCTTTGCTAGAAGCAGCCTCGACAAGAATGAGGCCGATCATCATGACGGCGCTTGCGACGATCTGCGCGATGCTGCCTCTCGTATTCGGCTCGCATGAATCCGGGAGCATCGTATCCCAAAGTCTGGCGATCGTCGTCATCGGCGGCTTGGCGGCAGCGACTCTGTTGACGTTAATCATTGTGCCTTGTGTATACGAGCTGCTGTTCTTCCGCAAATCGAGGAAGGAAAGAAAGGCAACTAACGATTCGTTAATGAAGGAAGCGGCAGCGGGAACGGAAGTTTGATGCTGCAGCCCTTGTAATTAACCTTGAGTAAAAACAAAGCAAGCCGGAGAAATCAGCACATGCGCGCTGGTTTCTCCGGCTTGCTCGTCTGCTCTGCACACGATGTGCCCCGCGAACTCAATAGGAGGTTCGTTTTATCGCGATCGGTTGCAAGCCAGCTCATACAGCGGAAGCAGTGTTTCGTAGGTGCTAACAGCGTATCGCAGCAGCTTTTCGCCCTCCTGCAGCACAGGATCGTCCGCCGAGAGATGGCGGCCGACAAGCAGCTCTGCTTTGCCAACGTCCCGAAATCTTACGAGCGCCGTCTTCCAGGCTGCTTCGTCCATTTCTCCGACTTCCTGTGCTTCCTTCTTCATATGGTCAAGCGACATCATGAAGTCAGACGGGACGGTTTCGATAACGTCGTCGAGCTGATCCAGAAAGGCGGATGCGATCGCTTTTTTGTTGGGCACCTCATAGATCAGTGCGAGCCAGATAAAGACATGGTCGTCGAACAGGCCGAGCTGGAAATGGGGATGAGACTTGTAGCCGCGCTTGTTGTCGCAGATCGACAGCCAGGTATCCTTGGGGGCGTTCACCGTCCTTCTCGCGTGTTTTGCGATATGGAGGTACATCTCGCGTCCCGTTAGCCGGGAAAGCTCGTCCACGATTTGCTCGCCAAAGGCGCGGAATTTGGGCTGAATGAGAGTCTGTATGCCATTCATGCGAGCTTCGAGACCTTCCAACTGAAAAACGTCAAAGTCGGCGGCAGCGAAGCCTTCAAGCGGAGCATGAGCGGTATTTTTATGGTCGGCAGATGTAATTGTCATTTCGCGTATTCTCCTTACTAACATTATAATGGGATGTGGATGAGAAGCTTTATTATTTTAGAATGATTATAACATAATTCATGATAAATGCCTATCTGAATAGGTACAGCTACGGTGCGAGAGAGGGGAGAACCGGCAGCATTGAAGAATGGGCAACCCAGACTTAAAAATTAGTCAATAATCCAAGTTGCCAGAACATAAGATGAAGTATAAGATAGTGGTAAGAACAAATTGTCAGAACATTTCGTCAAATAACACTTGGTTAAGGGAGGGATTGCCGTGAATAAGAGCTACGAAGTCGAATATTGTAATCTGGAGCTGCGATTCGAACGCCGGCAAATCCAAAATCTCATCCGGGATCTCATTCAGGAAGGTTATTCCTTATACTGGAGCGAGACGGAAGGGCAGTTCCTCGTTTCCATTCGGACCGGCAGGAAGCTCGTGAAGCTTCAGTTCCACCGAATGAACACCCGTTACAAAATTGTAGGCGATTATGTGATCAAAGACGAAAAACTGTCGGAGCTTCTGGAGAAATTGATTAACGATACACGGGGTCATGCAGTCGTTAAACGAATCAAGGATCGGCAAATCGTAATCGAGAACATTATGTTCGGCGAAATCATACGACTTGTGGAGGTGTCAGGCATGGAGCATCGGATTATCTATCAAAAGAAACCTTTCGTGACAATAGAGGAAATGATCAAGGCGTTCCAATCGAAGCGCGCAGAAGAGCGTGCGGCGGTGCTGAGGTTCGAGCTTGATTATGAGCTGCTGGTGCTGCACGAAGCGCTTGAGGCTCATAATGAGGAAGCGGTTGCAGAATCTAAGGAAAGGTTGGTTGCGCTTCGTTCGGAGATGCTGCAGCTAGAGTTGTGAGGGAATGGCGAGAAGAGTAAATCTTAAGCTTTAAAGAAACGATCATGCAGTCGCCCGGAACGGCGCGGCGCGCAGGGTCGTTTTTTGCTATAAGAATAACGCAACCTTGCTCTCGGTTATTCTTATGGATGAGGACGGCCAATCAGGTTTTCTTCCGGATGTAAAAAGAGTAGAATAAAGCTATTGTAAGACTTTTAAAAAAAATAATGACAAAGGATGGAAGAAACTCATGTCTAAGCAGCAAATCGGCGTTATCGGCATGGCCGTTATGGGCAGAAACCTTGCCCTCAATATCGAGAGCAGAGGATTCACCGTCTCCGTGTTCAACCGCTCGCGAGAGAAAACGGACGAGCTTATCAGCGAATCCGCAGGCAAAAACCTGGTTCCAACCTACACGATCGAAGAATTCGTCGCTTCTCTTGAAGTGCCTCGCAAAATCCTCATCATGGTGCAAGCCGGAGCGGGTACGGACGCAACAATCGACTCTCTTGTGCCGCATTTGGATCAAGGCGACATTATCATTGACGGCGGCAACGCTTATTTCCCCGACACGCAGCGCCGCAGCAAAGAGCTTGAAGCAAAAGGCTTCCGTTTTATCGGCACTGGCGTATCCGGCGGCGAAGAAGGCGCGCTGAAAGGCCCATCCATCATGCCGGGCGGCCAGAAATCCGCTTACGAGCTTGTTGAGCCGATACTGACGGCTATTGCAGCTAAAGTAGGCGAAGACGCTTGCTGTACTTACATCGGCCCGGACGGCGCAGGCCATTACGTAAAGATGGTTCACAACGGCATCGAATACGGCGACATGCAGCTTATCTGCGAAGCTTACGACCTGCTTAAAAACGTGCTTGACGTCAGCACGGAAGAACTGCACGAAATCTTCACCGAGTGGAACAAAGGCGAGCTCGACAGCTACCTGATCGAGATTACGCGCGATATCTTCTCCAAATACGATCCGGAAACGGGCAAACCGATGGTTGACGTTATTTTGGACTCCGCCGGCCAAAAGGGTACGGGCAAGTGGACAAGCCAAAGCTCCCTGGACCTTGGCGTACCGTTGTCCATCATTACGGAATCCGTATTTACCCGCTTCCTGTCGGCTATGAAAGAAGAACGCGTAGCGGCAAGCAAAGTGCTGAGCGGTCCTGCAAAAGCTCCGTTCCAGGGCGATAAAGCGGCATTTATCGAAGCTGTGCGCAAGGCGCTGTTCGCGAGCAAAATCTGTTCTTACGCGCAAGGCTTCGCGCAAATGCGCGCCGCTTCAGACGAATACGGCTGGGATCTTCGCTACGGCGACATCGCAAAGATCTTCCGCGGCGGCTGCATCATCCGTGCGCGTTTCCTGCAGAACATCACGGACGCTTACGACCGCGATCCGGGTCTTCGCAACCTGCTGCTTGATCCTTACTTCAAAGAAATCGTGGAGTCGTACCAAGGCGCATGGCGCGAAGTGATTACTTCCGCCGTAACAAACGGCGTGCCGGTACCGGCATTCTCCAGCGCGCTGGCTTATTTCGACAGCTACCGCACGGAGCGTCTGCCGGCGAACCTGCTGCAAGCGCAACGCGATTACTTTGGCGCCCATACGTTCAAGCGCGTGGACAAGGAAGGTTCGTTCCACTTCAACTGGCTTCAATCCTAATCGCTAGCGCTGTCAGGCCAGGCCATGGGACGCTTCGCGCAGCCAATCGCGCAGGCGGTCCGCCTCCTGGTCGCTGCAGTGCCTGCGCTGGATGAGCGCCATGGCCGCTTCGGCGAAGTATAAAAAGTTTTTCATGAGACGTGGCTGCGACAGATCCATGAATGCGGGATCTTCGTCAGCCACCTTTTTTTTAATGTAACCTAGCATCCATACAACATCGTCGCGGCAGAGCGGGTGTTCCGGGCTCAGGATGGTACGGATTCGCAGCTCCGTCGGGTGTATGGAACGGGTGGGACTGTTCATCATGGGATCACTCCTCGGCATAAAGTTTGCATCATTAACATACATACGGCTAATCCAACTTTTTTATACACCGAATCTGCAAAAAAATGATATGATATGGAAGAATTGCTTTCGAGAGAAACACGGCAAAGGATGATTGCTCAGATGGAAGTGAACAAGCTCGTGCTGGTCGGATTTATGGGAACGGGCAAGTCCAGCGTCAGCCGCGAGCTGTCGGCGAGACTCGGCTGGGCCAGGCTCGACAGCGACGAGGAGATTGTAAAGCGCGCAGGACAAAGCATATCGGATATATTCGCCACCGATGGAGAAGGCCGGTTCCGGGATCTGGAATCGGAAGCCATTGCCGATCTGCTGAACAAGGAACAACCGGGAATTATCGCGACAGGCGGCGGAGCCGTGCTGCGCGAATCCAATAGAAGCATCATGCTGGAGAAGAGCCTCGTCGTTGCTTTAATGGCGGATGCCGAGAGCATTATCGCCCGCGTCTCGAAGGACGAGGAGCGTCCCCTCCTGCAAGGCGATGCCCGCGAGCGGGTATACAAGCTGCTGGAACAACGCCGCGGCGCTTACGACTTCGCCCATCTTGCCATTGATACAACGGGCCTGTCCGTTCAGGATGTGGCGGAGAGAATTATTGCATGCAAGAACGAGTGGAACGCCCCTGGTCCTTCAAGCGGCTCTGGCGATGCAACCGAATAATGGAATGGCAAAGGAGACTTAACCGATGGATGTTATCGTAACACCGACTCCCCGTCTAACGGGAGAAATTCAAGCGCTTTCCTCCAAAAACTATACGACTCGCTACCTGCTGGTCGCTGCTCTTGCAGAAGGCACAAGCACGATCTACTATCCGGCTCACAGCGAAGACAGCGACGCCATGCGCCGCTGCATCCGCGATCTTGGCGCGATCGTCGAAGAAGACGACGAGAAAATCGTGATTACGGGCTTCGGCCGCAATCCCAAGCCTGTGGAACAACTGGATGTGGGGAATGCCGGCGCCGTCCTGCGTTTCTTGATGGCGATTGCTTCGTTATGCCCGGATGTCACGTTCATAAACCGTTACCCCGATTCGCTGGGCAAACGTCCGCATGACGACCTTATCGAGTCATTGACGGCAATGGGCGTAAAGATCGAGCACCGCGAGGGCAAGCTGCCGATCCGCATTCAAGGCGGACAACCGAAGGGCGGCCATATTCAAGTATCCGGCAACATCAGCTCCCAGTTCCTCAGCGCGCTGTTGTTCCTCACTCCGCTGCTGGAAGAGGACAGCGAGATCGAAGTGCTGCACGACCTGAAGTCCAAGGTCGTCGTAGGACAGACCTTGGAGGTGCTGGAGCAGGCGGGCATCGTCATTCATGCCGATGAGGATTACATGCGCTTCCGCGTTCCCGGGGGACAGAAGTATGCGGCCAAGACGTATTCCGTGCAAGGCGATTATCCGGGTTCCGCAGCCATTTTGGCGGCAGCAGCCGTTACGGAATCGGACATCGTCGTTCATCGTCTCGTGGAAAACAGCAAACAAGGCGAACGCGCCGTTGTCGACGTGCTGCGTATGATGGAAGCGCCGCTGACCCACGAGAACGATATCGTCCGAGTAAAGGGCAACGGCAAGCTGAAAGCCGTGGAATTCGACGGAGACCACGCGACGGATGCCGTGCTGGCAATGGTTGCGGCGGCGGTATTTGCCGAGGGCACTTCCCGGTTCTACAACGTCGAGAATTTGCGCTACAAAGAATGCGACCGCATTACGGATTACCTGAACGAGCTTCGCAAGGCCGGAGCCAACGTGGAAGAACGCCAAGCGGAAATTATTGTGCATGGCAGACCGGAAGGCGTGGAAGGCGGCGTAGAGATCAACGCGCATTACGACCATCGCGTCATCATGGCGCTGACTATCGTGGGCTTGCGCTCCAAGTCCCCGATTCGCATCCGCGACGCGCATCATGTAGCCAAGTCGTATCCGATTTATTTTGACCACCTGAAGGCGCTTGGCGCGAACGTGGAATGGGTACAGTAGATTGTAGGCGCAGCTGTCAGCAAACCGGCTGCCGCATTTAATCCAAGACGGAGGTGCACGATTCATGACATTCAGCAATCCAACCAGAGAACGGTTGAAGGAGATCTTGCAGGCAAGCCAGAACATCGCGGTAGTCGGCTTGTCGGACAAGCAGGACCGCGTCTCGTACATGGTATCCGAGGCGATGCAGGCAAAGGGATATACGATCATTCCCGTCAATCCGGCGGCAAAAGGTCCTATTCTTGGGCAAACAACCTATGCGGCCCTCAAGGATATCCCTGTTCCTGTCGATATCGTGAACGTATTCCGCCGCAGCGAGCATACGCCGGAGGTGGCGGAGGAAGCGGTGGCGATCGGAGCGAAGACGTTGTGGCTCCAGCTCGGCATCGCGAGTGATGAAGCGGCTGCCATCGCGGAAGCGGGAGGGCTGGAGGTTGTCATGGACCGCTGCATCAAAGTGGAGGATTCCATTTTGCTTCCGCAAGGCAAGTCAGGACAATGAAGCAATTTTAGAACATACGGAAGCGGGCCGACTCGGCCCGCTTTTTTTCGTTCAATTAATGCGGCTAGCGTTGGCTTTGACAAATAGTTAGCCAGCGCTTAACATCAAATAAGACATACTTACCGATTTTCAGTACATGAGGGTATCTCATAAACGAAGCAACCGGCCAACAGGAGGTTAAGAACGAAATGAAGTTTATAGGGAGCTTGCAGCAATTAGGCAGAGCGTTTATGCTGCCCATGATTGTGCTTCCTGCCGCAGCAGTGTTTCTTAGCTTGAGCCAATTGCCCTGGGACTGGATCGGTTTGCCCGGCATGGCGGAGCATCTGCGCGCGGCAAGCGATATTATTTTTGTGTACCTGCCCTTTATATTCGCTTTGGGCATCTCGTTGGGATTGACCGGAAACGCCTTGTCGGCTGGAATCGCTTCGCTCGTCGGTATGGCCATCTACGTGGGCATAACAGCAGAAGCAAGCGCCGAAATTGAGCCTACCGTGCTGATTGGCGCCATGATCGGCATCGTCTCCGGCGTGAGCTATGAGCGCTTTAAGGATCTGCGATTGCCCGAATACATTCAGTTTTTTGGCGGTCCGAGATTCGTGCCGATATTTGTAAGCGTGCTCTCGCTGCTCTTTTCGATCGGGATGGTAAATCTTGCTCCGACCCTTCAGCATTTGATGGTGGAGCTCGGCGACGTCGTCGCTTCGGGCGGAGGTTTCGGCATATTTTTGTACGGCTTCATTCACCGTATTCTTGTCGTATTCGGCCTGCATCACCTCGTCAGCCACGTATTTTGGTTCCAAATCGGGGGCTACGAGACGGAAGGAGGAACGATGGTATACGGCGATCTGCCGCGTTTCTTTGCCGGCGATCCCGAGGCAGGCGTTTTCATGGCGGGCTTGTATCCCACGATGATGTTCGCACTGCCGGCTATCGCTTTTGCTATCATTCACGAAGCAAGGGAAGATCTGAAGCCGAAGATTCGCAAGACGTTCCTGTATGCGGCTCTCGCCTCGTTCCTGACCGGCGTGACGGAGCCCGTGGAATTTGCGTTCCTGTTCGTCGCTCCGTATCTGTACGTTGTACACGCTATATTGTCCGGCGGTATTATGTGGCTGACATACGAGCTTGGCATCAGACATGGCTTCTCTTTCTCCGCGGGTGCCATCGACTTTTTAATTAACAAACATTTGGCGACGAGGGGATGGCTCATTCTTCCCATCGGCATTGTTGTGTTCGCGGTATATTATCTGCTCTTCCGCTGGGCGATTACCAGATTCCAGATACCTACGCCAGGCCGCGAAGAGGGCTCGCAGCTCGACGAATGGGCAGGCGACATTCCTTATCGCGCTCCGCTTATTTTGCAAGCGATCGGCGGCAAGCAGAATATCGTGCAGATGGAATCCTGCATCACAAGGCTGCGACTGAAAGTGTCGAACGATAAAATCATTGACGTCAACGCGCTGCGCAATCTTGGCGCTGCAGGCGTAATCCGGCTTGGCGGAGGACATGTTCAGGTCGTGTTCGGCACGTTTTCGGAGCTGATCCGCGAGGAGATGCTTAAGGCCATTACCCGCGATCAAGCCCAAGTGTTATTCCACTCGCCCGTTCAAGGCCGCATGATTTCGCTTGATGAAGTGCCCGACCCAATCTTCGCTGGCAAGCTCGTCGGCAACGGCGTTGCCTTTTTGCCGGACAAGGGGGAGCTGGTGTCTCCCGTAAAGGGAGAAGTCATCCATATCTACCCCACAATGCATGCGATCGGCATTCGTACGCCGGAAGGACTGGAAGTGCTGCTGCATATCGGCATCGACACCTCCAAGCTGTCAGGCAAGTCTTATTTCGAAGCGGTCGTGAAGGAAGGAGACTCCGTGCTGCCTGGCGCGCTGCTGATCAAGTTCAACCTGCAAAGGGTGCGTAAGGAGAGCAAGTCCTTGGCTACACCAATGGTCATTACCAACTCCGATATTGTCCATTCCTGGCGTTACGCGCCGTTCAAGGCGGTGAAGAAGGGACAGTCTTCGGTTATGTCAGTCGTACTTAAAGAGAGCAATGGTGGAGGGAAACGAACATGATTCAAGGGATTGGCGCTTCAATGGGCATCGCAATCGGCAAGTCTTTCGTACTCCCCAACTGGGAGTGGGAGGTACCGGACAACAAGGTCGATGTCGCGGATTTCGCCAGAGAATTCGAGCGGGTGTACGAGGGGATTCGGACTTCCAAGTTCGAGATTCAACAGATTAAGGATGAACTGAGGGAAGTCGTCGGCTCGGATGAAAGCCAGATCTTCGACGCGCATCTCGCCATTCTCGACGATCCCGTATTCATGAATGAAATTCAAGGCATCATCCAACGCCAATACAAGGCGGCCGAAGTAGCAGTCAAGGAAGCCATCGATCACTTCGTGACCATGTTCGATCTGCTCGACGACGACTATATGAAGGAGCGGGCACTCGACATCAAGGATGTAGGCAACCGGCTGCTCAAGCATCTGCTTGGCGTACCCGAAGTAACGCTGCCTTCGGATACGCAGCCGTTTATCCTTATTGCCAAGGAGCTGTCGCCGTCGCAGCTGGCCCACATTAATCCGGATCATGTGCTTGGCATTGTCACATTGGCAGGCAGCATAACTTCTCATTCCTCCATTATGGCGAGAGCGCTTGGCGTACCGCTTGTAGTAGGGGTGGAAGCCAGTTTGACAGAGCCGATCGTAACGGGGCAGACCCTCATTATCGATGGCAGCGACGGAACCGTCTATATTGATCCAAAGGAAGATATAATCAGTCTGTACAACGAGTTGCACGATCGCCAGACGGAGGCCAAGCGGAAGCTGCAGCACTTTGCGGAATGCAACGCGGAGACGCCGGATGGCAAGTATTTGCGGTTAGAGGCGAATATCAGCTCGCTTAAGGAACTGGAGATTGCCCTTGCGGGCGGAGCGACGGGCGTAGGTTTGTTCCGTACGGAGTTTCTCTATATGGACCGAAGCCGCTTCCCTAAAGAAGAGGAGCAATATGAGGTGTACCGAAGCGTAGCGGAACGGCTCGGCGGCGAACCGCTTGTCATCCGAACGCTGGATATCGGCGGCGACAAACAATTGGATTACTTCGATATTCCGGAGGAAGACAATCCATTCCTGGGTTATCGGGCAATCCGGATCTCACTGGATCGCAAGGATTTGTTCAAGACGCAGCTTCGGGCGATACTGCGGGCGAGCGTCCATGGAGCCGTCAAAGTGATGTATCCGCTCGTAACCTCAGTGGATGAAATCCGTGCGGCTAACGTCGTGCTTGCCGAAGCGATGAGAGAACTGGATGCGGAGGGCATTCCATACGAACGCAATATCCCGGTCGGCGTCATGATCGAGGTGCCGGCAGCTGTTATAATTGCCGACCTGCTCGCGCAAGAGGTGGATTTCTTTAGCATCGGTACAAACGATTTGCTTCAATTCACGCTGGCGGTTGATCGAATGAACGAAGAAATATCGCATCTTTATGATCCGTTCCACCCGGCTCTGCTGCGAATGATCAAAACGACGGTGGAGGCGGCCAAGGAACGGGGCATCAAGGTAGGCGTATGCGGAGAGCTTGCGGGAGATATGAGGGCGCTCCCGATCTGGCTCAGCCTGGATGTCGACGGGCTCAGCATGTCGGCGCATTCCATCTTGCCAATTAAAGAACGCTTGCTCTCGACAAGGCAGGATGAATGCAAGGAAGTGTGGAGGAACCTCCAGCAATGCCGGACGAGTTCGGAAATTATCGGCAAGCTGGAGGCGTTTATGGAGCTCAAGGACGAGCAGACGGCGAACGGTTAATCCATTCGCTGCTGGAGCGCGTCCACGAACGCTTTGGCGTATGGCGGCAGATCGGGCGGACGGCGCGCGGAGATCAGATTGCCGTCGACCACCACAGCTTCGTCAAACCAAACAGCTCCGGCGTTTTCCATATCATCGCGAATACCCGGAGTCGAGGTCACTTTGCGGCCTTCCAGTATTTTCGCAGAGACGAGCACCCATCCCGCATGGCAGATTTGGCCGATCGGCTTGTCCGCCGCATTTAGCTCCTGCACGAGGCTTAGCACTTTGGGGTACCGCCGGAGCTTGTCCGGCGCCCAGCCGCCCGGCACGAGCAAGCCGGCAATGTCGGCCGCGTTCACTTCGTCAAAAGACAAGTCGGCGACAGCGGGGACGCCATATTTGCCGATGTGCTTCTTGCCTTTCTCCGGACCGGCGTACAGCACTGTCGCCCCGGCTTCGCGCACGCGGTAGACGGGATACCATAATTCCAGATCCTCGAATTCGTCATCGAGTAGACAGATGACCGTTTGATTATTCAACGACATAATTACCTCTCCCTTCGATGATCAATACAAGTTGACAATAAGTTATTCATTCCTATTGTATCCAAGGAGCAGATATGAATCAAACCGTAACAAGCAGCTCTTCGCGGCGTATGCGCCAGCTGATCCGATGGCTGCCAGCCGTTGTATGGATGGCCGTCATCTTTGCATTATCGTCCAGGACCGGCGATGAGTTGAACACGATGCTGCCTTTCTTCCAACGATGGTTCCCCTGGATGACGGACTTTAATTGGGGACACTTCGTTGCTTATTTCATTCTCGCTGCGACATTCGATTACGCGCTCGGAGTCAAGGCGGAACGTCCCTTGATCAAGGCGTTCATTGTCGTTCTATGCGGTTTATACGGCGTGACGGACGAGCTCCATCAGTCGTGGGTCGGCGGTCGGATGATGGATGCGGCCGACGTTCGAAACGATTGTATAGGCGCGTTGATATGGACCGTTGTCGCGGCTATTCCTCCTGTAAAGCGCTTATGGTGCAAGTTCAAAAAGTTCGGTTCTCAGTACCGAGAAGATTGAGGGCAACTAGAAACTGAGGAGCGGAGCGTAGCAGAGCTACGTGAGCACCGGAAGGTTCGGTTGCGTTCAATATTCGATGTCGGGTAAGCTTCCGGGCATACTTCGTAATGGGAATCGGAATTTTTGAACAACCGCTTATGGAGGAAGGTTGTGAAGTAGTAAAAATTTCATGAGACGATTAAGCAGGACTTTTCGCAAAAAAGGTCGAATCCTCTATACATTCCCGAGGCTGCACTCAAGCAGTGAGGTAAGCGGCTGAGCCGCATGAATAAGGAGCTGACCCATTTTGCGTAAAACATGCCATTGCGGCGAGATCATGACGATGAAGCTGCGTACGGTGATCTATTCCGGCAAAGTCGAAATCGATAATGTCCCCATCTTCTCCTGTACTGCTTGCAGCAGAAGCGAAGTCATTCCTGAAGTGAAACCAGATCTAACGGGGCTGATCGCCAAGCTCGGAGCCGAGCCTGACAAACAAACCTTCCTGTTTAACGAATGCAACGAATGGGCGGATCTGCTCGTCGAAGCCAAAGTGAACAAGAAACCTCCGGAGCCTCAGGACGTGGAAGCCTTGATTCAACATCGAATCAATAATCTGCTGGACTTGTACCTGTTGGCCCAATCGCTGGAAGACGAGGATTGGATCGCAGACCTGAACAAGCGATTGCAGCAGCTTAGCCGACGCTCGATGCTTACATAAGCTTGAACGTTTCGTCAGAACGGCTGCCGCATGGCTTGTTCTCATCCGAAGTCCATTTGTTGCCGTTTATTCGCTCACATTGCGAAAAGTAATATTTTGTCGTATGATTACGTTAATAATCGGCGTGCGATACATATGCGTGAACCTTGCAGTCGGGTACTACCCGATGGTGTATGTAGGTTGAACCATAGTGATGTAATCCAAATCTGAACAAATGGAGAGAGAATCCGTGACGGTAACCATTTATGATGTAGCAAGAGAAGCAGGAGTGTCCATGGCTACGGTTTCCAGGGTTGTCAACAATAACCCTAACGTGAAACCGGCAACAAGAAAAAAAGTATATGAAGCAATCGAACGTTTGGGCTACCGTCCCAACGCGGTTGCGCGCGGACTGGCCAGCAAGAAGACGACCACAGTCGGCGTCGTGATTCCCGATATTTCCAATGCGATCTTCGCGGAGGTAGCGCGCGGAATCGAAGATATCGCGAATATGTATCATTACAATATTATTTTGTGTAACGCGGACAAGAAGAAGGATAAGGAAATCCGCGTTATCAACACCCTGCTGGAGAAGCAAGTCGACGGCTTGCTGTTCATGGGCGGCGCGGTGACGGACGAGCATCTGCAAGCGTTCAAGACGGCGAATGTACCGATCGTTTTGTGCGCCACCAGCGATGATAACAACCAGATCCCTTCCGTGGATATCGATCACGAGGAGGCGGCATATGATGCCGTTATGAAGCTGATAGGCAAAGGCCATAAGCGAATTGCGATGATCAGCGGCACGCTTCAGGATCCATCCAACGGATATGCCAGATTCCAAGGCTATAAGCGCGCGCTTGAAACATCGGGTCTGCCATACGATGATACATTAGTTCGTATTGGCAACTACAGATACGAATCCGGTGCAGAAGCGATGAAATATTTCATCGATCTGAGCGAGCGTCCGACAGCTATATTCTCGGCCACGGACGAGATGGCTATCGGTGCGATTCATTGCATCCAGGATGCCGGCCTGCAAGTGCCAGGCGATATTTCCGTCATCAGCGTTGACAACAGCCGAATGGCATCCATGGTTCGCCCGCAGCTTACTGCGGTAGCACAGCCTATGTATGATATCGGCGCCGTGTCGATGCGCTTGTTGACCAAATTAATGAAAAAAGAAAACGTAGAGCATGCCAGGGTCGTATTGCCGCATGAAATCATCGTTCGGCAATCGGTCGGAGCCATTTAAATAGGATGACGGCATCTAAGATTGGCATCATCGGAGCAATGGCCGAAGAGATCGAACGGCTGCATGAGCATGTCCGGGTTATGAGCACGTTCACCAAAGCCGGTATTACGTACTACGAAGGCAAGCTTCATGGCAACAATGTCATCTATTGCAAGTCGGGCGTCGGCAAGGTAAATGCAGCCGTCTGTACGCAACTGCTGCTGGATGCCGGAGCAAGTCATGTTTTGTTTACCGGAGTTGCGGGTGCGCTGGATCCAAGACTTGACATTGGCGATATCGTTGTGTCGAGTTCTTGCATCCAGCATGATATGGATTGCTCGCCGCTGGGTTACCGACTAGGCGAGATTCCGTACCACCCGAACTCGGTGTTTCGGGCTGATCCCGGACTGATCGAGTTAGCTGCAAGCGCGAGCGAGAGGCTTTTCCCGGGCCGCTGCCTGACGGGAGTCGTATTGTCCGGCGACCAGTTCATTGCAAGCAAAGAGAAGGTAGAGGAGCTGCATCAGTCTCTTAAGGGAGCATGTGCAGAGATGGAAGGCGCTTCTGTCGCGCAGGTATGCGAGATGAACGGCATTCCATTTGTCGTCATCCGCTCCATGTCGGATAAAGCTGACGGCTCGGCGCATGCCAATTTTGCTGACTTTACTGTGCAGGCTTCGAACCACTCTTATCGCATAATTGACGATATCCTGCAGCGTATATAACAATAAAAAGAGCAACCAGCGGCCCTTAAGGCTTCGCCTGGTTGCTCTTTGTTGTTAAGTATGCCGGGTTGAGGTTAAGCGGACTTTTTGAACTACCTTATAGATCCTGCGTGACGATGCCTTGCGTAATGCGATTGCTCTCCACGATCTGTGAGCGCCTCGGGACGGGGGGAATGTCGTCCGCGCCATCCAGCCAAGCCGTAGGCAGGGGAGCGGGGCTCTGGTCCTTCCAGCGGGCTATCCAGCTCTGAGGCAGCAGAGGGCTGTCGGGGCCGCGAAATTGGCTAGCCAGAGGGTGGTCGTTCATTTCCAGCCAGATCATGGACCAGGCGCGTGGGACAACTCTCCATATGTCATATCCGCCGCCGCCGAGCGCGACCCACTTGCCGCCTGTGTACGTATGCGCCAGCTCATGTATAACGGCCGGAATTTCGCGATAGATATTCATGCTGCAGTGAATATGAGAGAGAGGATCGTACGCATGCGCGTCGCAGCCATGCTGGCTCACGATGATATCCGGCTTAAAGGTTGCAATGACCTTGCGAAGCGTATTGTTGAAGCTCTCCAGCCAGGATTCGTCTTCCGTAAACGGTTCCAACGGCATATTAAAGCAAGTCCCGAAGCCGCTGTCCGCTCCTTTCTCGGCTGCATATCCCGTACCTGGGAATAGATATTTGCCTGTTTCGTGTATGGAGTAGGTGCACACATGGGGATCAGCGTAGAACACCCACTGGACGCCATCGCCGTGATGAACGTCGGTATCGATATACAAGACTCTTGCTCCATAATGCTCACGTATGTACTCTATGGCGATTGCCGCGTCGTTATAGACGCAGAAGCCCGAAGCTTTGTCCGGGAACGCGTGATGAAGACCGCCGGCCAGATGAAAGGCGTGCAGCGTCCGGCCGCTCATAACGGCGTCTGCGGCCGCTACTGAGCCGGCCACGATCGCGGAAGCCGCTTCGTGCATGCCGGAGAAAAAAGGCGTATCCTCCGTCATGAGACCATACTGCTCGGCGGTTACCGCCCGACTGCGAGGATCGGCTTCATTGTTTAGCGCTTTGACAGCGTTTACGTAGTCTGGCCGATGAACCAGCTGCAGCAATTCGTCGTTGCAGACGATGCCAGGGGCGAGCAGCTCGTCATCCGTTAAGGCGCCGGCTTCTTTAAGCAGGTCGATCGTCAACGTCTGGCGTATAGGGTCGAAGGGGTGGTCCTCATTAAATTTGTAACGGGATGAATCGGAATGATGGATGAAGATAGCGTTGGATACCATTTTCGAAAGCCATTCCTTTCTCGCGGAGAATGTCGTTACGATTAATACATATACCGATTACGGAAACGGACACGGTCGAATTGTTCGATGGATGATAACGGAACTTCCTTGCCGATCCTCACCATGAGGCAATTGGCGGGATGCGAGCAGATCTCGGGATCGTCCGTCGCGTACCAGATCATACCGGCGGACTTCATCAATCGTTCCATCATATTACGATAATCCCATACGTTGAGCTTGGTGCCTTCAAGGTCCCAGTGCCAATAATATTCCGTCGTAAATACGATCATGTTCTCCAGCTGCTCCTCGGCGAAAGCCAGGGCGATCAGGCGTTTGCCGATTCCATATGCGCGATAGTCATTCGCAACCTCGATTGCGCCAAGCTCGACGAGGTCGGTCATGCCGCCCTCCGACCATCTCTCTAATTCATCGGGATAATGGAAGGTTACATATCCAACAATCAAGTCATCCTCGCGGGCGATGATGATGCGCCCTTCCGCAAGGCCAGCAATTTCAACCAGCGCTTCATGCTGCTCCGCTGGTCGGCGGAAGGCATCCAGCTTTGCATGCATCTTGTAATCCGCGAGCCTGGAAGGAGGGACAGGACCTTCTAGGATGAGCTCCCGGCTATCGTTTATCGGGATTGTCTCGGTCTGGAGCCGTTTGCGATGTTCCAAGTGATCAACACCTTTCTTTCGGGAAAGTTACTATTGTGATCGCTTTTTTCTTTATTTTGATTGCTTTATACTACTCTTTATAACAAACAATCAAGAAAATGAAAAGCGTAGTCGAATAGAATAGACTTATGGTATAATAGGAAAAGTGTTATGTAAGCGCCTTCCTATGATGGCGATTTCCAGATTTGATGGGAGAGTGATAGTATGAGCAACCTACATCAAGAGCGCATACCCGCAACGGCAACAAACCCCAACCTCAAAAATTACGAAGAAGCGGCCGCTTCCTTCTCGTGGGATCAGATCGAACGCACGTTCAGCTGGACCGAGAACGGCAAGGTCAATATGGCATACGAAGCGATCGAGCGCCATATCGAGAACGGTAAAGGGGACAAGATTGCCCTTCATTACAGCGACAATGAAAGGGATGAAACATACACGTTCCGCCAGCTTAGCGAGCAATCGAATCGCTTCACGAACGTTCTTCGCGGTCTCGGAATCGGCAAAGGCGAACGTGTCTTCATCTTCATGCCCCGCACGCCGGAGCTGTACTTCAGCGTTCTAGGCGTCTTAAAGATCGGCGCCGTCGTCGGTCCGTTGTTCGAGGCGTTTATGGAGACGGCCGTCAAGGATCGTCTGCAAGACAGCGAAGCGGTCGCAATCGTGACCACGCCTGCCCTGCTGCATCGCATTAAGAGAGACGAATTGCCCGCGTTAAAACATATTATCGTCTTCGGCAACGATGTTCCGGAAGAGGAAGGCATCGTGAACTTCAAGAGTGAGATGGCCGCCGCTTCCGATAAAGCCGAGATCGAGTGGCTGGACCGTGAAGACGGACTTATCCTCCATTATACATCAGGTTCTACTGGTAAGCCAAAGGGTGTGTTCCATGTCCAGAACGCCATGGTTCAGCACAAGTATACCGGACAGATCGTTCTGGATCTAAAGGAAGACGACGTTTACTGGTGCACGGCCGATCCGGGCTGGGTCACAGGCACATCTTACGGCATTTTCGGACCATGGCTTAACGGAGCTACCAACGTCATTCGCGGCGGCCGCTTTAGCCCCGCAGACTGGTACAACGTCATTCAGAAGTACGGCGTCACGGTTTGGTACAGCGCGCCTACCGCGTTCCGCATGTTGATGGGAGCAGGGGACGACCTGTCCAAGCAGTATGACCTGTCGAGCCTGCGACATGTGCTGAGCGTCGGAGAGCCGCTTAATCCAGAGGTTGTACGTTGGGGGATGAAGGTTTACGGACAACGTATTCACGATACCTGGTGGATGACGGAAACTGGCGGACAGCTCATCTGCAATTATCCGAGCATGGATATTAAGCCCGGCTCCATGGGCAAGCCGCTGCCAGGCATTCGCGCTGCGATCATTGACGACAACGGCAACGAAGTGCCTCCTTACCGGATGGGCAATCTGGCTATTGGGACGCCTTGGCCTGCCATGATGCGCAAGGTATGGAACAATCCTTCCAAGTACGAAGAATATTTCCGTTTAAAGGGATGGTATGTATCCGGTGACTCTGCATATATGGATGAGGATGGTTACTTCTGGTTCCAGGGCCGTATCGATGACGTTATCAATACAGCCGGCGAACGCGTAGGACCGTTCGAGGTAGAGAGCAAGCTCGTCGAGCATCCTGCCGTAGCGGAAGCGGGCGTCATCGGCAAGCCGGACATGGTGCGCGGCGAGATTATTAAGGCGTTCATTGCGCTTCGCGAAGGCTACGAGCCGACTGAGGAGCTTAAAAAGGAGATTTCCCAATTCGTCAAGGTCGGCTTGTCGGCACATGCCGCTCCTCGCGAGATCGAATTTAAGGATAAGCTGCCAAAGACGCGCAGCGGCAAGATTATGCGGCGCGTGCTGAAGGCGTGGGAGCTTAACCTGCCGACAGGAGATCTGTCCACAATCGAAGATTAAGTTTCGGACATTAAAAAGGGTTATTCCGAGGATCACAACCTCGGAATAACCCTTCTTTCTGTTATGATTCTACAGCAGATTCGGCGTCAGCCCACGATCTTTATCTTCGAGGAAGGTGACGAATGACCTGCCGCATTTTCCGCTACGATGTAATAGGTGCCTGTCGCAAACGGCGAGACATGCTCGTAATTCGTTTGCGAGGTCGAGCCCAGCAGCATGTAATTGTCATCATTGCCGGAGCTGTAATAGATATGATAGGTAGTGACTTGATCAGACACCGGGTTCGCAGCCCAGCTCACGACTACGCTTAGAGCAGAGCTTTCGGCCTGCAAGCCGGTAGGAGCGGAAGGCGCAGCTCCCGTTTCCGAACCGCCGTTACCCTCGTTGCCGCCTTCATTGCCATCGCCAGGCAGTCCTGGGATGGAAGGGATTTCTGGTAAGCCAGGCACCACGCCGTTCGACATAATCGCGCTCGGAGCCGATTCCTTGCCGACAACGTCGACCGCCACAACATAATAGGTTGTGCTATCTGTAGCGGAAGCCGTAAAGGATGACGAATAATCATCTCCGAACAGCAGCGAGCTGCCGAACTTCTCGTAAGCCCCCGCATTCGTAGAGCGGTAGATTCGATAACCGACCACATCCGCCGACGGGCTGTCCTTGAACGTAATCGTCAACGAGCCATTGCCGCCTTGAGCCATCTTTACGTCGACCGGCGGAGCAGGGGCTGCGCCATCATCACTGCGCGGATCCGTCTTGGACGGAGCGTCGTTGCCCGCATCAGCCGGGATGTAGATTTCCATAGGACGTCTGCTGCTGGCTGGCAGCTTCGCTTGCGCTGCTTGAATTTCATCCATTAGTTCGTCCAACGGCTTTTTGCGCTTAATGACGACCTTTTCTTTGAGCATATCGTCCGGCGTAAGCTCGTTAGGCACGTAGTTGATGCCTTTGTACGTAATCAGCTTCATACTGACGAGGGCGTCGTCTTTCTTCTTAGGCAAAAACTCCTTGTTGAACCAGTCCGTGACGGACATGCCGGCCGAACTCGTTAGCGAGCTCGGCAGAAGACCGCTTGCCGATGATACGGTAGCCTTGACGATGCCATCCGGCTTCGGGAATTCTTCTGTATTAAACAGGCCGGGCTTCTGTTCCGACACCTCGTTCATAATTAGTGTCCAGATCGAACGTGCCCGTGTTCGTCCGTTGTTGGACAAGGAATTGACTTGCTCCTCATAGCCGGCCCAAACGCCTAGCGTAACATCAGGAGAGAAACCCATAAACCAGACATCGCCGTAGCTTTGCGTAGATCCTGTTTTGCCTGCGATCGGAATCTTGCCATATTGTTTGAATTGCTTCGTGATGGCGTTGCCTGAGCCCGACGGGCTGGAAATAACCGTCTTCAACATGTCGGTCATCAGGAAGGCCGTCTGCTCCGAAAATACTTGCTTAGGCTGAGCTTTATGCTCGTAGACGATCTTGCCGTTCGCGTCCGTAATTTTTTCGATCATGTATGCGTCGTTGAATACGCCTTGATTCGGGATGGCGCCGTAAGCGTTGGTCATCTCTTCTACCGAGACGCCGAGCCGCAGTCCGCCGATAACGCCGGTCTGGGAATACGCATCCTCAGGCTGCAGCGTGGTGATGCCGAGCTCCCGGACGAACTCCCAAGCCTTTTCGATCGTTACTTCTTCGTTGAAAATTTTCAGTGCCGGCAAGTTCATGGAGCGGTTGAGCGCGTCGCGCGCCGTTACGAGTCCCGTGAACTTCCGATTGACGTTCATCGGGATATGATAACCCTTCTGTCCGTCGCTGAGCACGAGCGGGGCATCGTCGATGATGCTCGCCGGCTGGATGATGCCGGAATCGATGGCGGGCAGATAGGCAGCCAGCGTCTTCATCGTGGAGCCCGGCTGGCGGATCATCTGCGTCGCGAAGTTCATCTGCTCCTCGTAGAAGTCGCGGCCTTCCAGCATGCCGATTATGGCGCCGGTCTTGTGATCCAGCATGATAGCGGCAGTCTGCTCCAGACCCTTCTTCTCGCTGTATGGCGTGAAGTTTTCTTCGTTGCTGCCGATCTTGCGCATGATGTCGTACACTTGTTTGTCGATCGTGGTGTAGACGTGATATCCGCCACGAAGCAACTGTTCCCTGGCCTGTTCGATGAGTTCCGCGTTTTCCTTGCCGCGAAGGGCTTCTTTTGTCAAGGTTGGATCCTCTTGCATAAGCAGGGCTTCAGCCGCTTGACGTTCCGCCTCCAGCATGAGATACGGGTAAGTCGTATAGGCTTTCTCGCTTGGCGGAGCAATTGAGGCTTTAATATCGAATTTAATCGCTTCATCGTGTTCCGCTTGCGTAATCCTGCCCGTTTCCAGCATTCGCGACAATACGAGCTGCTGGCGCTTTACTGCGCGTTCGAAGCCGGCTTCATTAAATTTGCCCGTCCCCGTGAAAGCATTGTATAAAGATGGGAGCTGCGGCAAACCGGCCAGATAAGCCGACTGGGCAATATTGAGCTTGCTGAGATCGTTGATTCCGAATATGCCTTTGGCAGCGGCTTGAATGCCGAATACCTGATAACCGTTGGAGCCGTTGCCGAACGGCATCTTGTTCAAGTAGGCAGCCAATATTTCTTTTTTCGTTAAGTACCGTTCCATCCTGAGCGACAAAAATATTTCTTTGATTTTGCGGCTGTCCGTTTTGTCCAGGTTGAGAAACACCCGTCTGGCGAGCTGCTGCGTCAGCGTACTGCCGCCCGTCTGCGTATCTTCATTAAACAGCTTCTGCTTAACGGCGCGGCCGAGACCGTTGACGCTCACGCCTTTATGTTCGAAGAACTCATTATCCTCCGTTGCCAGCAGAGCGTTGATGACGCTTTGCGGGATGTCGTCGTACTCCACAACGATCCGGTCTTCGTCTGTCCGAAGCTGGCCGACCAGCGAGTCGTCGTTGAAGTAGACATAACCCGTCATCGAATATTCGCCGACCTTGTCCTGAATGACGGATTGCGGCCGTACTTCCTCGTCTTTGACGAGAGCGGCGACATAACCCGTTACGGCTCCTCCTGCGAGCAGGCCGAAGAAGATGCCGAAGTAAATAATCCATTTCACCGTGATAAATGATACTAGTCCGAACATTCGCCATTTGCCGTAGGGCTTCCGCGATGGCTTTGTATCCTCTTGCATGCTTATAACTCCTCCTCCAAAATAGCATTACCATTATAGCACAAAACGATATTCGGTTCATGTATTCGGCCGTTCAGCAAAGCTGTGCCGTACAGTTCGTTGCGGATTGGCGGCAAGAAAAAAAGAATCTTATCTTATTGTTAAACGCATGACGAGGCGGAAAAGTTTTGTATAATAAGTAAAGGGGGAGAGTTTTCATGTCATTAAATGAAAAAAGCCTGAATGAAAGTGAAGTTTGTCGAATTTTTTTAGCAACTTTTGTAGCAGGTCAGCCGTATTAATTACGGTAAAGATTACAGGTTCTGGAGACCATGGGATGGAGGTGGAAGATGGAAACGTTATTTTTATCCTGTTTGGCGCTAGGCATCCTGTTCGCGATTGTCAGCGTCATATTCGGAGACTGGCTCAGCCAAGCCATGGAAGGAGCGCTTGACTTCTTGTCGCTGGAAGGTCCCGCCTTCCTGAGCCCGATGACTTTGTTCGGTGGCATTACGGCTTTCGGAGGAGCCGGACTTATGCTGACCCGCTACACGTCGCTAGGCGAATGGATCGTCGTGCTGCTCGCTGTCCTGATTGCCATCGCTCTAGGAGCGGCGGTGTTCTTCCTGTACGTAAGGCCCATGGAGAATAGCGAGAACTCCATTGCGTTCACGCTCCAATCCCTGGCCGGCACGCTCGGCGAGGTGACGATTCCGATCCCCGCGACGGGTTATGGCGAAGTGATGATACGGGCCGGAGCGGGAGTAACGAACCAAATCGCGGCCAGCTTCGATCAACAGCCCATATCCGGGTCGGCGAAAGTCGTCGTCGTGGAAGTGAAGGATAGCGTGCTGTACGTCTCCGAAGTGAATCTGAGCATCTAAACGAAACAGTCGTAAGTGTACTTTATTATGAGAGGAGTCATGCTGTACATGAATTTGCCAGAATATTTGATCATTCCCCTTATCGTTGTAGGTGTGCTTGTCGTATTGGGTCTTGCCTTCTGGGCGAGGTACAAGACGGTGAGTCCGGACGAGGCGATGCTCGTAACGGGATCGTTCCTTGGATCCCGCAACTCGCTCGTGGACGAATCGGGCCGCAAGGTAAAAATTATTCGAGGCGGGGGCGCCTTCATCCTGCCGGTATTCCAGAAGGCCGAGTACTTGTCGCTCTTGTCCCACAAGCTGGACGTATCTACGCCGGAAGTGTATACGGAGCAAGGCGTTCCCGTCATGGCCGATGGAGTGGCGATCATCAAGATCGGCGGCGCGATGGAAGACGTGGCGACTGCCGCGGAGCAGTTCCTTGGCAAGCCGACAGAAGGATTAAAGAGCGAAGCCCAAGAAGTGCTCGAAGGTCATCTGCGCGCGATTCTCGGTTCAATGACGGTAGAAGAAGTGTACCGTAACCGCGATAAGTTCGCGCAAGAGGTACAGGGCGTGGCAGCGAAGGATTTGAAGAAGATGGGTTTGCAGATCGTTTCGTTTACAATCAAGGATCTGCGCGACAAACACGGTTATCTGGATGCTCTCGGCAAGCCGCGTATCGCAGCCGTCAAGCGCGATGCCGACATCGCCGAAGCCGAAGCCATACGGGATGCGAGAATTCAGAAGGCGCATGCAGCGGAGGCAGGACAGAAGGCGGAGCTGCTGCGTGATACCAACATCGCGGAAGCCGAGAAGGATAAAGAGATGAAGGTAGCCTCCTTCAAGCGCGATCAGGATACGGCAAAGGCGGAAGCCGACCAGGCTTACTCTATTCAAGAAGCGCGCGCGAAGCAAAGCGTGGTCGAGGAGCAAATGAAGGTAGAGCTCGTCCGCAAGGAGCGCGAAATCGACCTCGAAGGCAAAGAGATTCTGCGTCGCGAGAAACAATATGACGCGGAGGTTAAGAAGAAGGCGGACGCCGACCGTTACGCCGTCGAACAAGCGGCGGAAGCAGACAAGGCCAAGCGGATTCGCGAAGCCGATGCGCTGCAATACCGGATTGAAGCGGAAGCGAAGGCGCAAGCGGCTCAGAAACGTTTGGAAGGTCTTGCGGTGGCGGAAGCGGAGAAAGCCAAAGGTACGGCGGAGGCGGAGGTTATCCGGCTGCGCGGTCTCGCTGAAGCCGAGGCGAAGGAAAAGCTGGCGGAAGCGTTCGCGAAGTTCGGAGAAGCGGCCGTCCTGGATATTATCGTCAAAATGCTGCCAGAGCTCGCTGGCAAGGTTGCCGAGCCGATCAGCTCGATCGATAAGCTGACCGTAGTCGATACGGGCAACGGAGAAGGAGCGGCACGACTAAGCAATTACGTAACCTCGTTGATGTCGACAGCGCCTGAGATGCTAAAAAGCGTATCCGGCATCGACGTGAACCAGTTGATCCAGGGGCTGACGTCGAAGGCCATTGCTCCGTCTGCGCCAGTTGCACCGAATACTGTGGAAGCCGCTATAGCGAAAATCAAGCCGGCTATCGCTCCCGCAGCAATGGAAGCACCAAAAACAGACAAATAGTAGAGGGAAAGTATCCAGCGAATGTGCCTCTGGGCAACTATCAAGGGAACGGCTGTCGCCGTCCTTTGGAGGGGCAGCGGTTTCATTCCGAGAATTATAGGCCAAGTGTGGAGAAAACATATACACTCTATAATTTAAAAAAGCCTTGAACCCGGCCGGGTTCAAGGCTTTTTCTTCGTAAATAATGTTCTTCAGGCGATTAACGGCTGTAGAACTCGACGATTTGTTTCTCGTCGATTTCTTGCGAAAGCTCGGCGCGGTCAGGAAGACGCACGTATTTGCCTTCTACGGCTTGCTCGCTGAATTCCAGGTAGTTCGGGAGGTGATGACGACCTTCCAGAGCTTCCTTGATGGATTTCAGGCCGCGGCTGCGCTCGCGAAGTCCGATAACGTCGCCAACTGCCACTGTGTAGGAAGCGATGTCGACTTTTTTGCCGTTAACGGTAACGTGGCCGTGGGCAACGAGCTGACGAGCGCCCGCACGGGAGTTCGCGAATGCCAGACGGTATACCAGGTTGTCCAGGCGGCTTTCCAGCAACGCCATGAAGTTTTCGCCGGCGATACCTTTCATCTTGGCAGCTTTGTCGAACAAGTTGCGGAATTGCTTCTCGTTCATGCCGTACATGTGGCGAAGCTTTTGTTTCTCTTGCAATTGAACGCCGTAGCCGCTAAGCTTTTTGCGTTGGTTAGGGCCGTGCTGTCCCGGAGGGAAAGGGCGTTTCAAGTCTTTGCCAGTACCGCTAAGGGAAATGCCAAGGCGGCGGCTAAGTTTAAATTTAGGTCCTGTATAACGTGCCATGTCTCGTATTAACTCCTTCAACAAAGTAAATTTTGAGAATGGGGTTGTGTTTCGCGGAATAACGTTCGGGTGGACAAGTCAATTCTCGTCCCTGATGACACTTCAGCCGCTGGCCATGCAGCGAACCTTATTCCTGAGGGTGACACAAAACCGTACGCCCATGTATTCAACAATAAATATTATATGATTTATAGCGGAAAAGTCAAGGAGGATTGTGCGGATAGCAGAATCGTCTTCGTATATCAAAACCCTATCGCTTCATAAAAGGTGGCTAAAGTCCTATAAAATATGGAAAGACTAGTGCAAAAATCATAAAAATAAAGTATGATGTTGATAGAATTAGCAATCTCATCGCCCTGTTACAACTGAGGAAGGGTAAGGTGCTGCATGGTCAATGACCGAAAGGAACGCCATTCCATCTGGTTAGCCAATGAAGATATTCATGATGCGGACGAGCCTTATCTTCCTGCCTTGTTAGAGGAAGCATTTCTCGAATGGAGCGCGGAGGCATCGGGCATGACGGCATTCCGAAGCGGTCAATACGGAATATACGGCAAAGATGCGAAGTGCCACGGCTCGGCAGGCGCGAGTGAAAGTTCAACCTTAGCGGGAATCGAAATCGAGGAAATTGTACAAACCGCCGTAAGGTCCGTTCTGGACAACCTTGCGTTCTATAGTACGGAGTATGGGGAGTGGTTCGTTGCGGGAACCCCGATCTTCCGTCGCCATTGCGATAAATTGTTCGCTATTCTTGTGTACGTCGCTCCTGCGGGTACGCAAATGGGGGAAGGGGAACTTGGCGCGCAAGCTCTGCATTACCGGGGATGCTTCTACCGCGTATTCGAGCGGGTGTATGTAAAGGATCTTCTGCTCACGCAGGAAAGGAGCAGCAGGGAATCGAACCGGAGGGACGAGCTTTTTCAGGCTGCCAAGCGGTTGTACGACCAGATCGACGTCACATCCGTCCTAAACGAGATGCTCCGCAGCCTGGAGACGTTATATCCGCAATCGGAAGTCTATCTCTATCTGTCCCAGGATTATGTGGAGGGCGACCCCCGCATACGTCCGCTTGTCTTTAAAAATACGGCTCATGATATAGTGGCCAAGGCTTTCCTGGACGGTAATCCCGCAAAGGAGAAGGATCGCGACGGCAATACCCGCGTGGCGATCCCGTTATCCGGCAAGCAAGCTGCGTATGGCGTTTTGTGTATTACTATTAGTGCGGGGAAAAGGAGCGACGAGCTCGATCTCCCCGCGTTCCTGCTTATTGCCGACACGGCAGGCTCGGCCTTCGAGAACGCGAAGTTGTACGAGCAGTCCAATCTGCTGATCAATGAGCTCCGTCTTATTAACGATATGACCAAGCGTCTCAATCAGTCGCTTAAGCTGAGGGAGATTTTCCAGTTCGCGACGACGGAGCTGCTTACGATCTTTGATGCCGATTATTGCTGCGTGCTCCAGCTTAATCCCAAGAAAGACGTGTTCGAGGTGAAATCAAGCAACATACCCTCGATGGCCAGCGAGACGTTCTCGCCGGAGTACGGTTTCTGCGGAATGATCTATCGCACGAAAGAGCCTCTTATTATATCCGATTATTGGAATACTAGAGTCGTATCCTCCAGGCTGATGGACAATACGGGCTCGCGCTCCCTGATCGCTGCGCCGATCTTTGGCGACGGAGAAGTAATTGGCGTTATTCTCGTGACCCATAAGCAGCAAAATTTTTTCTCCTATGAGAACTATAAGCTGCTGCAGGTCATGAGCACCCATATCGGATTAGCGGTGACAAACGCGTCGCTGCATGCCGAGGTGCGAAGAATGGTGATCACCGACAATTTGACGGGGCTGCATGCGAGGCACTACCTGGACGAGCAGATTCAGCGCCGTCAGCGCAAGGATCCGTTCGGTTCGCTAATCCTCGTCGATATTGATCTCTTCAAGCGTGTAAACGATACTTACGGCCATCAAGTAGGGGATCGGATTCTCATCCAGGTAAGCCGTATTATTGCGGGGGCGATTCGCCAGGACGATATCGCTGCCAGGTGGGGCGGGGAGGAACTTGCCATCTATCTGCCCGGTGTTCGCACGGAGCAGGCGCTGCGAGTCGCAGAACGTATCCGAAAGCAAGTCGCCGAAGAAACGGAGCCGTCCGTAACGGTGTCCTGCGGCGTCTCGGAGTGGACCTTTGACCAGGAGAAGGTAAGCGTAGAATCCTTGTTCTATAGAGCGGACATGGCCCTGTACGAAGCCAAGAACAAAGGCAGGAACTGTATCATAGTCGGCAGTTCGACATAATTAGATTGTAATCCGACGGGCGCCTCTTGCGAGGCGCTTTTCTTTGTACCGTAGGATTGTTCAGTTCTTCGAATTAACGCATAACATAGGGCTTATGTTGGGAGGATAGAAGCAGAAGCGCGATATTAGGGAGGGAATGGATTTGTGTAAGAAGTCGGTGCGAATGAGAGCGTTCGCCGCGTTACTGTTGACGCTGACAATGTCGGTTGCTGCTTCCGGCTGCGCAGCTGATGCGAATCATAGATCGCCGAAGGAGTGGCTGTCGATGGCCTATTCTGGTCTGGCCGCCATGGATCAATACCATTTCACGGGAGCGATCAGCATGGGGATGAACGAGGAACTGATGTTCAAGCCGCAGATGTTCGAAGGCAAAGTTACCCGCCATAAGCAGCTAACGATTCAATCCGATGAGCAGAACCCCGTAAGCTGGAATCCGGTAGATGTACTTGGCAAGCTTAATGATGCCAATGCGGGCGTAACGATTATCCATGAGGGCGCGACGGAGACGGAGTCCGGAGCAATCAAGACGTTGACGATTCGGGTCGAAGAGAAATCGGACGTTACGACGGCTCGCTGGGACAGCTTGCTTCGGCAGCAATTCGACGATATCGCGGGCGTCTCCGGAGCGGACACATTAATTACTTTAAACGTATCCGAGAAGCGGGATACCATCCTTGCGCAATCCAAGAAGGAGCTGGAGGAAATGTTGTCACGGCTTCATGCGACTTCTCGTTACGATATCGTCATCGACAAGCAGCGCCTGCTTCCCATCAAGATGGAGGAATTAACAAGCTTCGAATACGAACGGGGCGGTACGCCGATTAAGGAGTCCCGGCATACGTCTGTCCGGTTCGAGAAGTTCGAGGGCTCCGCCGAAGACTCAGTGCAATGAAGCAGGAATCATGTTAGGATGAAGATGGATGCCCGGGGAATCATAGGCAGGCCTTGGGCCGAACACCATCAGAAGGAGTGACACGCATATGAGAGATCCAAGATTGCAGAAGCTGGCCCAGAACCTGGTCCAGTATTCGGTGAACATACAGCCAGGGGAAAACGTCTTAATCGATATGATAGGCGGCGAAAAGGAACTGACCAAATGTTTGATCGAGGAGGTCGCCAAGCGCGGCGGGAGACCGTTCGTAGAATACAGCGACCGATCCATTTTGCGAACGATGCTGATTCATGCGTCGGAGGAGCAACTTCGGCTTTGGGCAGAGCTTGATCTGGAACGTATGAAAAATATGCAGGCGTACATTGGGGTTCGATCCGGCGACAATGCAAATGACTTGTCCGACGTGCCGGACGATAAAATGAAGCTGTATGATCGAATCTATCGGAATCCCGTACATATGGAGCAACGCGTAAAGAAAACCAAGTGGGTCGTTCTTCGATACCCGAACCCCTCCATGGCACAGCTTGCGAAAATGAGCACGGAGTCGTTCGAGGATTTTTACTTCGACGTATGCAATCTGGATTATTCCCGTATGGAGAAGGCGATGGACCCGTTGCAAGCGTTGATGAACCGGACGGACCGCGTGCGAATCGTATCCCCGGGCACGGATCTCCGCTTCTCCATCAAGGACATCGGTTCCAAAAAATGCTGCGGCCATCGCAACATCCCCGACGGCGAAGTGTTCTCCGCGCCGGTGCGGGATTCCGTAAATGGCACGATTGCCTACAATTCGCCTAGCGAATATTCCGGCACCTCGTTCCAGAACGTGACGCTGACGTTCGAAAATGGGCGGATTGTCAAAGCGGATAGCAACGATACGGATCGCTTGAACGAAATACTGGACAGCGACGAAGGGGCGCGTTACGTCGGCGAATTCGCGATCGGCTTCAACCCTTACATTCTGCATCCCATGAACGATATTTTGTTTGATGAGAAAATCGCAGGCAGTCTGCACTTTACGCCGGGTCAGGCGTACGAAGAGACGGACAACGGCAACCGCTCCTCCATTCACTGGGACCTCGTGCTCATCCAACGTCCGGAATATGGCGGCGGCGAAATTTATTTTGACGACGTGCTGATCCGCAAGGACGGATTGTTCGTTCTGCCGGAATTGGAAGGATTGAACCCGGATCGCTTGAAATAATTGCTAATGAAGCGTTTTTTTCACCAGCCCCCTTGATGGATACCACGATTCAGAGTATCATGGTGACAAAGGAAAGCTTTACTAATTCAACTGGAGGGAACGCCCATGTCCAATAACGCAGCAATTGTAGAAATCTCCCAAACAGCCAGCCAATTTACTTCATCGATCGTATTGCAAGCCGAGAGCAAATATATCGACGTAAAGAGTATCCTGGGTCTGTTCACGACTTTGGTCGGCGGACATTCCTACGAGCTTCATGTACACGGACCGGACGCGGAAGAGGCTAAAAAAGCAATGGCAGCCGTGTTCGCGAAACACAATCTTAACGTTAATGTCATTTCGGATTAATCATTAGCACGGGCGTGACCAGCGCTTCTTCCGTATGGGGGAGGCGCTTTTTCTGTTTTATCCTTGTTTATTCCGATGATTTCGTCTAATATAAAAGGTATATATGCTGGAGGCAAGAGTCACAGGGGGGAGAAACATGTCCGCACCGGAAGTTGCTGATAAGTTGCAGGAGAGAGCGTTGCGCCTTCTACAGGAAGATGCAAGTAAGATAGAGAAGTTGATTGAGGTGCAGATGGAGAACCTGACAACTCGTCAGTGCCCTCTGTACGAGGAAGTGCTCGATACGCAGATGTATGGATTCTCGCGCGAGGTCGACTTTGCCACGCGTGCCGGTCTCATAACGGAGCAAACGGGCAAGGAGATCGTCAGCAGGTTGGAGCGTAATCTCGCTGTGTTATATGAAGCGCTTGATCGGAAGGGCAGCCTTTAGAGGGCTGCTTTTTTCATGCCAATAAACCGATTAGCTCGGAGAGGCATATTTACCATTTGTCAGTGATACTGCTCCTTGCTTCATTACGCCCATTCCTTTACAATACATGATATATGGTAAATTTGAGGAGTGATAGACATGACCGAGGATCTTCAAACAGGCATTATCCGAATTTCTGACGACGTTGTAGCGACTATAGCAGGACTTGCAGCTCTTGAAACTCCAGGCATTGCCGCCATGTCGGGCGGGATCTCCGAAGGGCTGGCAAAGCGTCTCAGCGGCAAGAATGCGCAGAGAGGCGTATCGGTCGAGGTTGGGCAGCTCGAAGCGGCCATTGACCTGCGAATTATCGTTCATTATGGCATTCCGATTCAGGAAGTGTGCCGTCAGCTTCAATTAAATGTGCGAGAATCCGTCGAAAATATGACCGGCTTGCAAGTGGTAGAGGTAAATGTGAAAGTGGAGGGCGTTGCCTTCAAGGAAGAAGAACCGGAAGAGATTCAGCAACGGTTGAAATAAGCGATTTTATATACATGAAGAAGGCACTTTCCCTGTTATCCGGGCAAGTGCCTTTTTGGTTGTGCGCGCAGCGCCTCAGTGCGGCCTGATTAACCTCGTCGATTGTTTCTCTGTCTTCTCCGGCAAACGATTGGACTCGCGGGAGATGCTGAGCAGAACGCCCATGCTCATGAGACTGACGAGGAGCGAAGATCCGCCGGAGCTTATAAACGGCAGCGTGACGCCGGTTATCGGAATGGTTCCGGTTACGCCGCCAATATTGATAAATGCCTGGATCGCGAAGAGGCCGACGATGCCTGCGCCTACGACAGTGCCGTACAAATCCGGGCAACGAAGCGCGACGAGCAGTCCCCTCCACAAAAACACCAGGAAAAACAATAAAAATAATGCACTGCCGATAAATCCGAATTCTTCGGCAATAACGGCAAAAATAAAATCGTTATAAGCGTAATCCAAATAGTGCAGCTTCTGCACGCTTCCCCCGAATCCGGCGCCCGTCAGACCGCCATGTCCAAGTGCTTGCAAAGCGGAGATCAATTGGAACGCGCCATCCTGCGCGTTGCCCATGGGATCCATAAATGCCGTAAAACGGTTGACCCGATATTGCCATGGCGCAGGATTGATCGCCATCGACACGCTTACCATCAACGTGATGGCGACAGCGGCGACCGAGCCGGCGAGCAGCACTTGTTTGAGATTGGCGCCGCCTGTCAGTATCATAATCGTTGCGCACGCGGCCAGTACCATACTGGAGCCTAAATCCGGCTGGAGCATAATAAGACCGCAGAAGAAGCAAATGATGAGAATGACAGGCAATAAGCCGCGTTTGAATTCTCGAAACTTCTCTTCCTTCTTCGTGATCAGGGATCCGAGATAAAGGATAAGCGTCAGCTTGGCAAATTCCGTTGGCTGCAGCCCGATCGGGCCAATGTGAAACCAACTGCGGGCACCATTCACTTCCTCGCTGACGAACGGTACGAGCAGCAGCATCAGCAGGACCGGGATCAGAAGCAAAACGAACCCGCGTTTAAAAAACTGATAACGCAGGTTCATAATGAAAAACATCATAAATATGCCAAATATGGCGAAGACAAGCTGCCGCTTGGTGAAATATAGGGCATCATTGTCGAATTTCGGCGATAATACCGCGATTCCGGAGCTGGCGCTGAACACCATCACAAGTCCAAAGCCTACGAGCATCAGTGTCATGATGAGCAGCAGAAAGTCCGGTCTGCCTCTGCTACCGTTCCCTGTCGCCTTCATGCCGACACCTCTTACAGAAGTTGTTTCTTCAGTTGGTCTAGACGCTGCGCAGCTGTATCCATGATATGCTTCGGAACCGGGGACTCGTATTCCATGCCGTGCGGGAATGTAGAGCGTCCGATATAGACCGCTTCGATATTGAGAACGGCATGAGGGTTCTCCAGCTTGCCCTCGATCGCGCGCGTGTTGATGCGCAGGAAGTAGTCGGAGCCGCTGGCCCGATCCGTTAATTTCAAATCATATGTAGCGCGATAATATTCCCATTGCCAACGAACGAAACCGACCTTTTCGGCCGCATCGTCCAGATGGTGCAGCTCGCTCTGAACGCCGTTTAATCCGGAGTTTTCAATAATCATTTCTGTTCCTCCCAAATTCACAAGACATAGTTGTACATTCTTTACTCATGATAGTATGTTTCCCCAGTCAGCGCAAGCCTTACTCCAGCAGCATGGGACTAATGTTCGTGACATTTTTGAGAATTATGGCCGGCTGTCTAATTGCCGGGCAAGCACTTCCTTATTGGCGGCGATCTTGCTAAACTAGAAAATAGAGGTCAATTATGGCGAAAACCTATGCTTTCCGATATTTGTACACAGGGAGGGGTTCGAAAATGACCATACAACAGCAGCATACAGAGAGCGCGCTACAGCATCAATTCTCAAAGATGGTGGCCTGGCGCAGGCATATGCACCAGTATCCCGAGCTTTCATTCCGGGAGCGGGAAACCTCGTCGTGGATAGCCGGAAGGCTGAAGGAGCTGGGATGCGAGGCAAAGACCGGCGAGTACGGAAACGGTATTGTGGTGTCGATCGCCGGGGAGCAAGAGGGTCCGTGCATCGCGCTCCGCGCCGATATGGACGGGCTGCCCATTCAGGACGAAAAAAGCTGCGACTACAGCTCGAAGGTGCCGGGCGTCATGCATGCTTGCGGACATGACGGGCATACGTCGACGTTGCTTGCGATTGCCGACTATTACAATAGCAACAGGGACAAGTTCCGCGGCGAGCGGAGATTATTATTCCAGCATGCGGAGGAGGTAACGCCGGGCGGCGCGATCGAGATGGTCAAAGCCGGCGTACTAAACGGGGTTGATGCGGTATATGGCGTGCATCTGTGGACGCCTCTCCCTTACGGGACAGTGGCCTCCAGGCCCGGACCGTTCATGAGCGCCGCGGACGAGTTCGTCATCGACATCGAGGGTAAGGGCGGACACGGCGGAATGCCGCACGCCACCGTCGACACGATCGTCATCGGCTCCGCAATGGTGCAGGCTATTCAGTCGATCGTCAGCCGCAACGTTAATCCGATACATCCGGCGGTCGTGACGATCGGTTCTTTCCAGGCGGGCACCACGAATAACGTGATCGCGGAGAAATGCAGGCTGAAGGGTACCGTCCGCTCCTTTGACGAAGACACCAGGAGGCAGATACACGAGCGGCTGGCGGCGATTGTCCAACAGACCTGCGAGATGTACGGAGCGGCTTGTCAGTACGAGATGCGCATCGGTTATCCGCCGGTCGTAAACGACGGGCAGGAGGCTGAGCGGTTTTTCCGGGTAGGGAGCGAGCTGTTCGGAGAGGATTTCGTCATTAACGCGGACCCCATCACCGTCGCCGAAGACTTTTCCTATTACCTGGAGCGTGTTCCGGGCTGCTTCATGTTCGTGGGAGCGGGCAATCCGGAGACGGGAGCTAGCTTTGCCCATCATCACCCTCGATTCGATATCGATGAAAGAGCAATGCTCGATGCCGCCAGACTTTTGATCGGCATGGCGGAGCATCGCGCGAATATGCCAGCATAAAAATGAGCTTGCCGCGGGCAAGGGAGATTATTGATCCTCCCATACCGCGACAAGCTCATTGTTTTCGTTATACAGTTCGCCGGGATCCGGCTCGTTATTGTTCCAAACGTTGTCGACTTCCCAAATCAGCATGTTTTTTGAATCGGGAGCTGCGTTCTTTTCGCTGGAGGAAATCTGCAGCGTGCCTTGCGAGGGCAACTGGACGGAGTCGAAGGTATAGGTCTGATTGCCCCGAACGCTGATCAGCTTCCAGCCTTCCAAGTTGATGCTGTCGTATGTCGTATTTTTGATCGTGACCAGCTCGGCGCGTTTGTCCACCGTCAACTCAATGCCGATCTGGGCAGCTTTCTTAACGGGAATGTCGGTCTGGCTTTTTTCATGCCCGGAACTCCAAATTCCGATCATATCGTGTTTCGCTTGCTGCTCCAAGCCCTTATAGACGTTTTCCATCTTTACGTTGGGCTCTACGATCATGACTTTAGCCAAGCCCTCTTGCAGCAGAAGCTCGTTCAGGATGCGTCCGTCTTTAAGCTCGACTATGGCCAGCGTCCTGCCGTAATGATCCTTGCTCTCTTTGTCGAAGGTCAGACGAACCTCCCCCGACTGCTCCAGCAGCTCCTTCGTATATGAGGACGCTTCGTCGCCGTAAGGATCGGAGCCTTCATCTTCATTATGGATCTCAGGCGTGTCCACATATAGCAAGCGCACCGTCACCGAATCTTTTCCGCTCTTGACGCGGAACGTATCGCCGTCGATGTAATCAGTTACCTCCAGCCATTCGCCCGCCTTGGCTGTGCGATCGATTGCGGCAGGAGATGAGGCGCAGCCAGCCAGCAACATGGAGAGCATGATGAGCAGGAATAAATAAATACGATTCAAACATGTAGCCTCCCACGTACAGATTGTCAGGCTTTAACCGAGATTACTTCTCATTATTATAACATATATTGTGCCTATAATCGAAGTAAAGTAGAGCATTACGGATAAAATGCCTCCTTTCCATTCATACTGATGACATGAGACTGGATGGGGAGGTAAATGCTGGATGGTTGAAGCCAAAGATCGGGCATTGATCGTGCAATCCGACCTGACTGTGCTATTGGATGAAAGAGCGGCTGATGGCCAAGCTGCCAGAGAGTTGCTGCAGAGAGTCGCGGAGATGACGAAACGGACGGGGGACGTGCATACGTACCGGATTACGCCGGTAACGCTTTGGAATGCGCTAAGCGCCGGCGGAGATGCAGCCTCCGTCTTGGAAGGACTTAAGCGCCATTCGCGCTACGATCTCCCGCTCCAGGCGTCGGCCAGCATCAGGTTGTGGGCTGGAAGGTATGGCAAGCTTCAATTGTCCGAGGATGCCGGAAGGCTGCTCGTCACGGGAGACGAGGCTGTCATGGAGCAACTTGCGCTGCATTCGTCCTTGTCCGCGTGCAGGAAAGAAAAGCTGCACGGCACTATATGGGAGCTGTATCCCGAAAACCGCGGCGAATTCAAGCAGGAATTGGCGCGATTGGGTTACCCTGTGCTGGACCATGCCGGATATCGAAGCGGAGAGTCGCTGCCTGTCCGGCTTCTAACGGATCGCGGCAACGGCGCGGGCTTTGCGCTAAGAGATTACCAGCAAGAAGCGGTGGATCGGTTCCTGCAAAACGGCAGCGTGCAGGGAGGCAGCGGAGTTGTCGTGCTGCCCTGCGGTACAGGCAAGACCGTGGTAGGAATCGCCTCGCTTACTCAGCTTGGCACTGAGACGCTCGTGCTTACCTCCAGCGTCACCTCGGCACAGCAATGGAAAAATGAGCTTCTGGACAAAACGACGCTGACCGCCGAGCAGATCGGTCTTTATTGCGGCGCTTATAAACAGGTGCGCCCGGTAACGATCAGCACCTATACCCTGCTCACGCACCGCAGCTCGAAAAGCGGCGATTTCGCGCACATGAAGCTGTTCTCCGAACGGGATTGGGGGCTAATCGTCTACGATGAGGTGCATCTGCTTCCTGCGCCTGTGTTCCGAATGACGGCGAAGCTGCAAGCAACAAGAAGATTGGGACTCACAGCGACTCTTGTACGGGAGGATGGCTGCGCCGAAGACGTTTATTCGCTAATCGGACCCAAGCTGTACGACATGGAGTGGAAGAAGGCTGAAGCAGGGGCTTATATATCGATAGTCAATTGTACGGAAATTCGTGTCGGACTTCATGATTCCCATAGATCCGAATATGCGAATTCCGGGGCAAGGGGCAAGCTCAGAATAGCGGCGGAGAATAAAAACAAGCTGCCTGTCGTTCGCAAGCTGCTAGGTCGCCACGACGGGAAACCCACGCTTATTATAGGACAATATTTGGAGCAGCTTTATGCCATCGCAAAAGAATTGGATGCCCCTTTGTTGACCGGAGAAGTTCCGCAGGAGGAACGAGCCATCCTGTATGACAGCTTTCGGAATGGCGAAATCGGGGTGCTCGTCGTCTCGAAGGTCGCTAATCTGGCCGTGGATCTGCCCGATGCTGCCGTTGCGATCCAGGTATCAGGCAGCTTTGGTTCCAGACAAGAGGAGGCGCAAAGAATCGGCAGGTTGCTGAGACCTAAGCGCGGGGGGAACGAAGCCTGGTTCTATACCGTCGTGACCGAAGGGACCAAGGAAACGGAATTTGCCTGGAAGCGACAGTTGTTCATGATGGAGCAAGGCTATATGTACGAGCAGGACACGATGAAAGCACTGCCGGATGAGTCGGAGAATATGCGGCGCGAAAGGGGAGAGTGCTCTTGCTGATTCAACAAATGATGGTCCGGCTGCCCTCCGAATGGCACCGTAAAGTGATTGGAACGCCAATCGGCGAGCTGGCCTCAAACTTGTCAGATGGGCAGTCCGAAGCTGCAATTGCAGAAGCAGTAGCTAAAACCTGCGAAGGGTTGCCTCCATATGCGATGAAGGTGTTAGGCGCCATGCTGCTTATATGCGGACCATCGCCGATAGAAGAGGAGAAACTGACGGCTATGCTCCGTCAACATACTGCACGGCCAGGAGCGGAGATCAGAAGCGGACTTGCCCGTCTAGGAGAGGCGGGGATCGCATTTGCGATTCGTAAAGGATGGGGAGAGCGATGGTGGGTGATGCCGTCCGATGCGTATGTTCCCCTCATGAACCGTATCTACGAATGTCTGCCGCTATCCGAGGCTGTTCCGGCAGACGCCGAGGTACTGCCGCCTATGGACAAAAACGGCGTTTTTCAGTCCTTGCCTGTACCTTACGAACGCATTTTCTTATATGGTCTTGCTTTGCTTGACAAGCTGGATACTGGAGTGACGGCAAAAGGACTGTTGGCCAAAAAAACGATTGACCGCCTGGCGGCCCTATTCCGTCCCATCGAAGGGGCTCTGGAGCCGTTCGGTCTGCAAAGGACGCACGATATCCATTATCCGATGGGAGCAGCGCTGTTTCTGGAGGGCGCTCATGCGCTCGATCTTGTAGAGCTCCGCAACGGAGAAGAACTGCGTCTTCGCAAGCAGCAGTTGCATAAGTGGCTGCAGCTTCACTCTACAACTAGAGCCAGGCAACTGCAGGATTGGCTGATCAGCAGGCTTACGGAAGCCGCTGGAACCGATTCGGCCATCTGTGCCGCCATTGTGGGACAGCGGACTCGAGGAGGAGGGGATTGGGGCAGGGAGAGCTCGCTGCGCCAATGGGAAGCGCGTCGCAACGGTGTCCTTCAGAGAGACGTCGGACACGGGAGCGCGGATTTGACGCTGGAAAGCCGTTGGCCGGACATTTGGCTGCAGCTCTTTTACGACTTCGGCTGGCTGGAGCTTGGGCGGCTAATGATCGACGGCGACACCGGCGAGCGTTTGTTCCGCTGGCGATCGGAGCCTGCTCCGCATGAAGGAGAGTTAATCGTACAGCCGAGCGGGGAGCTGATTGCGGGACCTGGCTGCCCATATGCCTGTCGCTGGGAGTTGGAGGCTATTGCCGAGCGCAGGGGAGACGGCGAGCTGGCGGAATATGTTCTTACGGCAGCCTCCGTCGCCGCGGCATTGGAGCATGGCTGGACACACGATGCGATAAGCCGCTTCCTGCAGGAAGCCGCCGTAATGCCAAGCCTGCCTGCTGCGCTGGAATCGATGTTGGAGCAATGGGCAAGCCGCGCCTGCCAATTCGAATTCACGCAGGCTACCCTGCTTCGGTGCGGCTCGGAGGACCGCGCCGACTGGCTTGCCGCACAGGTGCAAGCTCAGCCCTTTGAGCTGCAACGAATAGGTCCTGCAGTCTTCGTCCTGGATGCGGCGCATATTAGCCCTTTACGCAAGCTGTTGCAGCAAGCCGGATTCCCGCCTCGCAAAGGCGTGTCGCCAAAATGGCGTGCTCCGGAAGAGGAGTCCCTTGCGTCAATAATCCATGCAGAGGAGGCAGAGGATGCAGAGGAGGCGGAGTGGCAGCCCGTTATTCCGGTTCCTGGCGTCGAAGGTTTGTATGTTGCCGATCACGCGTCCATTCGCCGATGCGAGCTGGCGAGCGATCCCGTTCCGGAAAGGCTTCTCGCAGCGGACTGGGCTTCGGTCCCTCAGATGTGGTCCAGGCAGCTGCGCGATTATCATCTGTCCACGCGCAAGGAGTTGCTGCAGAAAGCGATCACGCTAGAAACATCTGTCCGTATAGTGACGAACCAAGGTATGCGGACATTTGTTCCTGAGCGTCTTGAAGGACGAGGCGGCATGGAGTGGTCGGTAGCCGGTTCTTGGGGCGATAACGTATCCGATCAGCCTGTCAGACTTACTCCTGACATGTGGGGCGAAATGGGGATCGACTTGCCTGACGGGATTACGACCTGACAACACATCTATTGGCTAAAACCCTGTAATATGATAATGTAATAATGCGAGTTCAAAAAATTTGGTTCTCAGTACTTCGTAATGGGAATCGGAATTTTTGAACAACCTCTAGTAGCAAGCACGAGGAAAGAGGTGTATTCATGCCAATTGCCGAACCTTATTTGATGTCGATGGCAGATGGGCAGGGGGACGCCGCCGAAGCAACGCTTGACATGGCGTCTTTGCTGCTCAGCGCTTACGAATTGGGAGACTGGATTAATCAATCGGCAGAAGTTGCCGAGTACACATACTGGAAGACGGCAGTTAGTCAGAATGAAGAAGCGGCGCTTCGGCAGCGGGAATTCGGGAAGGCGAAGGAGCTGTTCGCCGAATGCCAGCGATTTGGCAGATTCCATCCCGACTACCATGAGGCCAAAGACAAGATGAAGGCAGCCGAGAAGCTGCTGGATGAGGTGGAATGCGTCAAGCGTTTCAAGCTGGCTGAGCAAGCGGTTGACGAGATGCTGCACGAGGTTGCGGTTATGATCGCCGAATCGGTATCGGATACGATTAAGGTGCCGAGCAATGAAAAGGGATCGGGGAGCGGCTGCGGGGGCGGCGGATCTTGCAGCTGCGGAAGCGGAGGCTGCGGCTAGCGAGCAAGGCGGCTTGGCGCGATTGTTGAGGGGGCGTATAGAGGATGTTGCCGGAACGAACGGGTTTTATTATATGGGTCAGCGACTTAAAAGCGGCAAGAGCATTGGAGCGCTTCGGCAGTGTCCACTACATGTCCAGAAAGCTGCATTATGTCGTACTGTACATGAATGCGGACAGGGCGGAGGAAGCCGTGCGGCAGATGACTCGCCTGCCCTACGTGCGCAAGGTAGAGCGCTCCTATCGCAATGAGATCAAGACGGAATATAGCAAGGACAGCGAGGACAAAACAAGGTTTTACAGTTTGTAGCCAGTCATGGGAAACGCTTGGGCCCTTCGGTATGGGCTTGAGCGTTTTTTTTTGACTAATTATACATATTATGCCATATTTGGCCTGACTTTATTTTATTGTTGAAATATTGGACAGCCGTGATAGAATGATAGTATGTACATAGGTTAAAAGCCCTGGTTCCTTGGGAGGAGTAGGTTGCGAGATGAAGGATAAAATGACGAGAAGATGGAGCACTTATGAGTCGTTTTATGTTGAGCTCGGCGACAAGAAGGTGGTTGACATCATCATTACCAACCACGCGAAGAGCCGGTGGCTTGACCGTATCGAGACGGAGAAGACCGGATACGACGATATTGCCGAATTTTTATGGGAATGTTTGAAAAAGGATCGCATTGAACCATACTATCGCAATGAGCAAGATGTATATTTGATCGATGACGATCTGGTGTTTGTCGCGGAATTTTCGGATTCGCTTACCGAACGGGATTTGCTGGGCAACCCGCTCCATAAGATGATCGTAGTGACGTTTCTGGGACGAATGTCGGAGACGATCGAGCTCCGCGATCTGAAGTCGTATTACTCCTGGTTAAGACATTCCAGACGAATGACGCTAATCAAAAATAGCCGCAAGCGCAAATAATACAATTCATGCCAAACTTAAATATTATTAATTGGATCGGAGCGCAGAGTCGACAAGACATGCGCTTTTTTGTCGTATCCCGATCCATCCTATTGTATAATAAGGGCAAAGAAAGGACGGGTTATTATGGCGCTTAATTTCCATCAGTTGCATATATTCCATACGGTTGCGGAACGGGGGAGCTTCTCGGCCGCCGCGCAATCTCTTCATATGACGCAGCCCGCGGTAACGATGCAGGTGCAGTCGCTCGAGGAATATTTCGGCACGAAACTGCTACAGCGTTCAACGAAGCGGATCGAGCTCACCGAGGCCGGCAGGGCGCTCATGCCTTATGCCAAGAGCAGCATCGAGCTAATCCGGGATACCGATCAGGCGATGTCGACATTTACGAAGCAGCTCAAGGGCAAGCTGCAGCTTGGCTCCAGCTTGACGATCGGCGAATACATTTTGCCCCGGCTGCTGGGACCGTTCGGACAGGAGTACCCTCATATCTCCATCAGCATGAAGGTTATGAACACCGCTCAAATAATGGAAGATATTCTCAATCATCAATTAAATTTCGGATTAATCGAGGCGCCCGTTAATCATCCCGACATGTATATGGAAGCGGTGATGAACGACGAGCTCGTATTAGTGGTCCATAAGGACCATCCTTTGGCGGAAGTTTCGGAAACCACTCTTGCGGATGCGCTGCAGTATACGTTCGTGTTGAGGGAGCAAGGCTCGGGGACAAGACTTGTCATGGAGGATGAGCTGCGGAACAAAGGATTCGATCCATCCGCCATGAAAATCGTGATGGAGCTCGGAAGCACCGGCGCAGTCAAGTCGGCCGTAGAGGCGGGGCTCGGCATCTCGATCTTGTCGACCTCTTCGGTCAAACATGAGATGGCTCTCGGATTGATCAAGACGGTCAAGCTGACGGATGCCCGGTTTCACCGGCAGTTCTATTCGATCTACCTCAAGTCCGCGCTGCTGCCGATATCTGCGGTGACGTTCCTGACGTTTCTGAGAGAGAGGGATTTGAAGCAATGGCTGTAACGAATAAAGGGGCAAAGAAAACCGCCGACAACGGCCGGATTGATCTTCATTGCCATACGACGGCTTCGGACGGCATGTTCGCTCCCGCCGAGGTAGTCCGCAAAGGCCATGCGGCGGGATTGTCCGCCATCGCCATTACGGACCATGATACGGTAGCGGGTGTCGCCGAAGCGGCGGAGGAAGGCGGACGTCTCGGCATAACGGTTGTGCCTGGCATAGAGATCAGCACATATGCGGAAGGCGCCGACATTCATGTACTGGGCTATTTTACAGCCAATGACAATGAGTTGTGGCAGGAGCGTCTGTCCAGTCTCAGAGGCGTAAGAGGGAACCGAAACGTTCTCATCGTGGAGAAGCTCCGGTCGCTCGGGATTGCGATCGCCTGGTCGGATATAGAAGGGATTGCCAATGAAAGAAGGCCGGCCGACGGGACAAAGGGAAAAAGCATCGGACGTCCCCATATTGCCGAAGCGTTAATTCGCAAGGGGATCGTTGCTACCATGGGCGAAGCGTTTGATCGGTATCTGGCGGCAGGGGCGGCCGCTTATGTAGAGATGCCCAAGGTTCACCCTGTAGAAGCGCTGCGCTGGATCAAAGAGGCGGGCGGCGCCGGCGTCATTGCGCATCCGGGCTTATATGGGCGGGACGCCTTGGTAAAAGAGCTGATTGCAGCTGGAGCGGATGGGATCGAGGTCTACCATCCCGATCATGGCGCGGAGAGCGAGCAGCGTTATTTGGAGCTCGCCCATCGTCATGGCATTATAGCGACCGGGGGTTCGGATTATCATGGAGAGCGGAACGGCGAAAGTTATCATGGCGCAATTGGCAGCAGGTACGCATCTCCCGATACGATTCGTGCCTTGCTGGATAAGTTGTTGCAGAGAAACGGGACGGTGTAACGTTTAACGAATAAACGGCGGAGCGCGCTTGCTCCGCCGTTTGGCGTTCAGGACATCTGTCCAGCTTAAGATTTGATTTCGCTGGCCAGCGATTTCAGCCGCGCCGTGTCCGGCGTGATAAACAGCGTCTTTTGGTTGTCGTAGATGACGAAGCCCGGCTTTGCGCCGTTCGGCTTGCGCACATGCCGGATTAGCGTATAGTCGACGGGCACCATGCTGGATTCTTTTGCTTGGCTGTAGAAGGCGGACAGCATCGCGGCTTCCTCCAGCGTGGCGTCGCCGAAGTCGCCGCCGCGAATGACGACGTGAGAACCCGGAATGTCTTTCGTGTGAAGCCAGGTATCCGACGGAGCAGCCAGGCGATTGGTCAAATATTCGTTTTGCGTATTATTTTTGCCGACATAGACGGGAATGCCTTCTGAAGATGTATAACAGAGAAGGGCCGGGCGTGTCGGCTTTTTGCGTTTAGGGCCTCTGCGATTCCGTTCCCTCATATAACCTTGCTGGACCAGCTCGTCCCGAATTTCCTCGATATCCGCAAGCGAAGCGTTGTCCAGCTGTTGCAGCAAAGCTTCGAAATAACGGATTTCTTCCTCCGTCAGACTCATCTGCTCTCCTACAATCGATAAACTGTTGCGATGTTTCGTATATCTGCGGAAGTAACGTTGAGCGTTCTCTGATGGATTAAGCTGCGGGTCCAGCTCAATCGTCACTTCCGCCGCGTTCTCGTCATAGAAGTTGACAAGCGTAATAGAGCTGTCGCCCCGATTGATCTGATGCATGTAAGCCGTCAGCAGTTCGCCCAGCACTCTGTATTTTTCCGCGTCCCGAGCCACCTCAAGCGTTTCTTGAAGCTTTTTGATCTTCGCAACGTTTTTGGCTTTTTCGTTTTGCACGAACCGGATCAGATCCGCGGCCCGCTGCTTTACCGTATCGCGCTCCGCCTTATCGCCGTAGAACGACTCCAAGCATTCGCTGACGCTGTCATAAGGGGACCATTCGCCATGAATATGGGTTAAGCGCGTAATAGAGAAGCTTGATTTGCCCGTTCCGATATCGGTCACGATACCCGGATTATAGCGGTGCTCGCGAACCTGTTCTATCATGTCCCGGAAGCTGTTCCATAACGAACCTTCGCTGCCGTCTTCCTTGGATCGGAACACGATTTCCTTGGCGAGAAGGGGGCTGAAACCGCTAAAAGCGGCAACCAAAGCTTGGGCATCGGTAAGGGCAGTCTGATCCTCGCCTGAAGCTGCCGCCATTAGCGAGCGGAATTCCGCCTCTTCGGTCACGTCGATAGGGTCACGTTTGTTCTGATCCGGCGGAGCCGTATAGGCACTGCCTGGCATGACGATCCGGAAAGCGCTGATGGCAGGCGTGACATGGTGAATGCCGTCATGGATAAGACCCGTTCCTGCATCCATCAAAATGATGTTGCTATGGCGACCCATGATTTCGATAATGACGCGTTTGCTTGACAGGTCGCCAAGCTCGTCGCGATGCCTCACGTCGATATGAATGATCCGTTCATTGCCAACCTGGCTGACTGCTTCGATGACGCCGCTCTCGCAATGCTTTCGAAGCAGCATGCAGAACATGGGAGCTTCCAGCGGGTTGACATACGTTCCGGTCGTCCAGTGGACGCGAGGATACGTTGGATTGGCGGAGAGCAGCAGCTTGCCCTGTGCTCCACCGCCCCGAATGGACAACACGAGATCGTGCTCAGTCGGTTGATGTATTTTATGAATGCGTGCGCCTACGCAGCGCTGAAGGTCTTGCACGAGTGCGCGTGTTACGATTCCGTCGAGTGCCATTGTCTTTATGTACCTTTCTTTTTGCAGGATGTCTCTATCATGCCATATTCGGGACAAAAAATTAAGTGCGGTGGGATATTTTACGGGCTGTCCGAATACATTTGTCCTAAGCGGTTGTTCACTATAATTCTCGATTGAAACGCGCTGCGCCGCCAAGGACGGCGACAGCCGTTTCACCTTGGGACATGCTCGGGGCGGCTGACTGCTGGACCGGCAACAAACGGGAGGGAGTCGTGCAATGGAACAGTTGAAATGGCATCAATACGGCGTAAACGATTTGACCGAGCGGCTGGGCAGCTCGCTGCAAGAAGGGCTTAAGCCTTCCGCAGCGGCGGAGCGGCTGGAGGAAAACGGCGCGAACGAGCTGACAGAAGGGAAGAGGGTTCCGCCGATTCTGTTGCTGCTGAACCAATTCAAGGACTTTATGGTGCTGATCCTGATGGGAGCCACGCTGATCTCCGGACTGCTCGGCGAATATCTGGACGCCATTACGATTATTGCTATTATCGTTATTAACGCAGTGCTCGGTTTCGTGCAGGAATTCCGCGCGGAGCGTTCTCTTCGCGCGCTCAAAGAGCTGTCGGCTCCCTCGGCGAAGGTGCTGCGCGGAGGCGAGTTGATTACGATAGCGGCACGCGAGCTGGTTGCCGGCGACATTGTTTATCTGGAAAGCGGGGATCGCGTTCCTGCGGATGTGCGCCTGATCGAAACGAACAGCTGTTACGCGGAGGAATCCGCATTAACCGGGGAATCGGTTCCCGTCGGCAAATACGCCGCTCCGATACCCGACGGCGATCTGCCGCTAGGCGATCAACGGAATATCGGCTTTATGGGGACGATGCTTACGCGAGGCACAGCTAAGGGCATCGTCGTTCGAACGGGCATGGAGACGGAGATGGGCAAGATCGCGGGTCTCATTCAATCGACGGAATCTATGGAGACGCCGTTGCAGCATCGTTTGGAGCAGCTGGGCAAGCTGCTTATCATGGTCGCGATCGGGCTTACGATCATGGTCGTCGTCGCCGGCATCCTGCACGGGCAACCCGCATACGGCATGTTCCTCGCGGGGGTTAGCCTGGCGGTGGCCGCCATCCCGGAAGGGCTGCCTGCAATCGTCACGATCGCTTTGGCGCTTGGCGTGCAGCGCATGATCAAGCGGAAGGCGATCGTTCGCAAACTGCCTTCCGTGGAGACGCTCGGGTGCGCGTCCGTCATTTGCTCCGACAAGACGGGCACGCTGACGCAGAACAAGATGACCGTTACCAACGTGTGGCTTAGCGACCGCAGGCTGGAAGTGAGCGGAGAAGGATATGACCCCACGGGGGCGATCTATGAGAACGGAAAGGCGATTGATCCGAAACACGATCTTCATCTGAAGCGGCTTCTGCAGGTGGGGGCGCTTTGCAACAACGCGCAGGTCGAACGGGTGGAGGAGCCCTCAGGCAAGCGGCGCAGAGGGGCGGCCCCGGAGCCTGCCTCCGAGTGGCGTCTTAAGGGCGACCCCACGGAAGGGGCTTTGGCGGTGCTCGCCGCGAAGCTGGGATCCTCCGCGAAATCGCTGGAGACGCTATATCAGCGCGTGAAGGAGTTCCCCTTCGACTCCGAGCGCAAGCGGATGTCCGTCATTGTCTCTCATCAAGGAGGCAGGCTCATTTGTACGAAAGGCGCTCCGGACGTGCTGATGGAGCATTGCTCCTACGTGTTGTGGGATGGCAAGGTCGTTCCGTTTACGTCGACGCTCAAGCGCAAGTGCGCCGAAGCAGGCGAAGCCATGGCGGGTTCCGCGCTTCGGGTGCTGGGCCTTGCGTACAAGGATGTCCGTCCGGCAGAAAAGATCGAGACGGAGGACGATGCGGAGCAAGGTCTTGTCTTTATCGGTCTTGCGGGAATGATCGACCCGCCTCGCCGGGAGGTAAAGGACGCTATCGCGACTTGCCGCAGAGCGGGCATCAAAACCGTCATGATCACGGGCGACCATCAGTTGACGGCGGAGGCGATCGCGGGCCAGCTCGGCATTATGTCTCGCGGCGCCGTATCGGTGACGGGCAAGCAGCTGGAAGAGATGACCGACGAGGAGTTGGAGAAGCGCGCAGATGACATCAGCGTCTATGCCCGCGTCTCGCCGGAGCATAAGCTGAGAATCGTGAAGGCGCTGCAGCGAAGGGGACATACGGTAGCCATGACGGGCGACGGCGTTAACGATGCCCCTGCCATCAAGGCAGCCGATATCGGCATCGCGATGGGCATTACGGGGACGGATGTTTCGAAGGAAGCATCGGCGCTCGTGCTAAGCGACGACAACTTCTCGACGATAGTCGCCGCCATAGAGGAAGGCCGAGGCATCTACGAGAATATTCGCAAGTTCATTCGATATCTCCTTGCCTCTAACGTAGGCGAAATCATGGTCATGTTCCTGGCCATGATGGCGGGTCTGCCATTGCCGCTGGTGCCGATCCAGATTTTATGGGTCAACCTCGTAACGGACGGATTGCCCGCAATGGCGCTTGGCGTCGACCAGGCAGAGAAGGATCTCATGCAGCAGAAGCCTCGCCAGGCCAAGGAAAATATTTTCGCCCGGAGGCTGGGATGGAAAATTATCAGCCGGGGCATTCTGATCGGCCTCTGCACGCTCGGCGCCTTCTGGATTACGTTAGTCGCGGAAGGGAACGATCCGAAAGGTTTGATGACGGCTCAGACAGTCGCGTTCGCCACGCTAGTTATGGCGCAGCTCATCCATGTGTTCGACTGCAGAAGCTCAAGGTCCATCTTCCACCGCAATCCGTTCCAGAACAAATACCTGGTGCTCGCGGTTCTGTCGTCTTTGCTGCTCATGGTCGGCGTGCTGTATATCGAAGCGCTGCAGCCCATCTTCAAGACGGTGCCGATCGGCTTCCGCGAATGGTGTCTCGTCTTCGTAGCGGCAGGCATTCCGACGTTCATTATGGGCATCGGCAGCGTGCTTGGCAAGACGAAACGCAAGCCGGCGGGCAAGTGGCCGCTTGGTCCCCAGACGGTATCGCGCTAATCCGCGCCGGGGGATTTGTGCAAATGTTGATATAAAAAGTGAATAGCCTTTCTCCACCTTTTGCGGTATGCTAGTAGGAATGAGTAATAGAGAAATCATCCATACTAGCAGCTGTTGCAAGGGAGAGAACGATAGATGAATTTCACGAAAATGCATGGCTTGGGCAATGACTTTATAATAGTAGACGGCGAGCGTCAGCTGCCGGACAATGCGTCCGAGCTGGCGCTTGACGTCTGCGATCGGTTCTTCGGCATCGGCGCCGACGGTCTTGTCTATATTCTTCCTTCCGAGAAAGCGGACTTCCGCATGCGCATCATCAACTCCGACGGTTCGGAAGCGGAGCAATGCGGCAACGCGATTCGCTGCGTGGCGAAGTACGTCTACGATAACGGATTGACGAACCGCGAAGAGATTACGGTCGAGACGTTGGGCGCCGGCGTGCAGAAGGTTCAGCTCGCAGTAGAGGGCGGCAAAGCGGTAAGCGTGCGCGTCGATATGGGCGAGCCGATTTTGGAAGGGCTTAAAGTGCCGACGACAATCGATGCGGAGCGTGTTATCGAACATCCCATCGAAGTGGACGGCCGGACGTTCTCGTTTACGGCGGTATCTATGGGCAATCCGCATTGCGTTATCTATGTGGACGACGCCGCAAACTTCGACCTGGATACCTGGGGACCGAAGCTGGAAAAACATCCGATGTTCCCCCGCAAGATCAACGTGGAATTCGTAACGGTTAATTCCCGTTCGCAAGCAGACATGCGCGTCTGGGAACGCGGCGCGGGTCCGACGCTTGCTTGCGGCACCGGCGCTTGCGCGACCCTCGTTGCATCCGTGCTCACGGACGCGACAGACCGTACCGCTACGATATCTCTCAAAGGCGGCGATTTGCTTATCGAGTGGAACGAAGCCGACAATCATGTCTATATGACCGGACCTGCCGCGGAAGTATTCCGCGGGTCCTTGGAGGTGTCCCGATGAGCGGCGCGTTGGCAGCGAAACTTAGCCTGAGAGAGGCGCTCGCAGAGCGCATCCTGACCGGAGACGGCGCGATAGGAACCTATTTGTACCAGATGGGGTTTCCGGTTGGCGTTTCCTATGAGGAATTCAACGTATTGAAGCCGGATGTCATTGAGAACGTACACCGGCAGTATTACGAAGCTGGCGCACGCGTTATCGAGACGAACACGTTTTCCGCGAACTCCGTCAAGCTGTCGAAGTACGGATTGGAGAGCGAGATGGAAGCGATCAACCGTGCCGGCGTCCGAATCGCGCGGGCCGCGGTTGGTCCGGATGCCTATGTCGTAGGCGCAATCGGCTCCATCCGGGACGGCAAGCTAAAGAACTTACGGACTTCTCTTGTCGCGGATGCCTACGAGCAACAGATGAAGGCGCTGCTCGAAGAGAGAGTCGACGGTTTGCTTCTGGAGACCTTCTACGACCTTGCGGAGATGAAGCTAGCCATGTCGATTGCCCGCAAGCTTACCGATATCGCGGTCATCTGCCAATTCGCGGTCGAGGACGTCGGGCGAACGCTGGATGGCGTCGCGCTGTCCGATGCATTCCGCGAGCTTAAGGAGATGGGAGCCGATGTGATCGGCTTTAACTGCCGCAGCGGCCCGAACGGGATTATGCGCGCCATCGATTCCATCGGCGAGAGACCTGAGGATGTGCCCATGTCGGTCTATCCGAATGCCGGAATACCCGACTACGTCGATGGTAAATATGCGTATTCGGCCGGACCGGAATATTTTGCGGAGAGCGCGAAGCGCTTCGCAGATCGCGGCGCCCGCATTATCGGCGGATGCTGCGGAACAACGCCCGAGCATGTAGCCGCAATGGCCGCTGCTCTTGCCGGATACGTGCCTGCAGCGCCTGGCGCGAATCTGGCGGAGTCAGCAGCAATATCCGTCACGGAAGCCCTTGCGGGAGGCACTGGCGAGGGGGATAGGGATGAGACTCCCAACATCGTGAATCTTGTTAAGCAGCGCCACACGGTCATCGTAGAGCTGGATCCGCCTCGCGATCTCGATATAAGCAAGTTCATGACGGGGGCAGCGGCTCTTAAGGAGATCAAAGCGGACGCGATTACGATGGCGGACAACTCGCTCGCCGTTACGCGAATGAGCAATCTGGCGCTGGCCGCGCTGCTTAAGGAACGCGTGGACATTCGCCCGCTCGTTCATATCGCTTGCCGGGATCGCAACCTGATCGGAACGCAGTCCCACATGATGGGTCTGGATGCGCTTGGCATCGACCATGTTCTGGCCGTGACGGGAGATCCGGCGCGATTCGGCGATTTGCCGGATTCCAGCTCCGTGTACGACCTGACCTCCTTCGAGATGATCCGTATGATCAAGCAGTTGAACGACGGCATTGCTTTCTCCGGCAAGCCGCTTAAGCAGCGTGCGAAATTCGTTGTAGGGGCGGCGTTCAACCCGAACGTCAAACATCTAGACAAGGCTGTGCAGCGCCTGGAACGCAAGATTGCTTCCGGAGCCGATTACATCATGACGCAGCCGGTTTATGATCCCGAGCTGATCGTGCGTATCGCGGAATCCACAAAACATCTGGATGTGCCGGTATTCATCGGCATTATGCCGCTTGCCAACGGAAGAAATGCCGAATATCTTCATAATGAAGTGCCGGGCATTCAGCTGTCCGACGAAGTGCGGAGCCGGATGACCGGATTGGAAGGCGAGGCAGGCCGCGCGGAAGGCGTGCGGATCGCGAAGGAGCTGCTCGATGCGGCGCTCCCTCACTTTAATGGCATTTATCTCATAACGCCGTTTATGTTCTACGATATGGCCGTGCAATTGACGGAATATGTTTGGCAGAATACGAAGCAACTTAGCTAATCCTCATGTTATTTACGCCGCGCGGCTATTTTCTGCTTGTTCGCGCGGCGAAAATCAATTAAAATAGGGCGTACAGTTGGAACAGCGCAATGGAAACGTATGCTCCATCCTTTTTTTGTCAACAATAAAGCAATGATTCTGTTCATTTTAAGATTGCAGCGCAAAGTGCGCATGGGATGATCGTAAGCGCGGAGGGGGACCTGGCTTGGCTATTAAGCTCATTAATATCGGATTCGGCAACATTGTATCCGCAAATCGCATTATTTCCATTGTTAGTCCGGAGTCGGCGCCGATCAAACGGATCATTCAAGAGGCTCGCGACAGGCATATGTTGATTGACGCCACATACGGTCGTCGGACGCGCGCGGTCATTATTACGGACAGCGATCATGTTATTTTATCAGCGGTTCAGCCGGAAACGGTTGCGCATCGCTTATCCACCAAGGATGACGATAACGACGAATAGTTACGGGGAGCTATGGAACAAATGGGATTGTTAATAGTTTTGTCCGGTCCTGCCGGAGTGGGGAAAGGCACGGTATGTACCGCGCTGCGGAGCAGAATGCCGGAGATCGTGTATTCCGTGTCGGCAACAACGAGGCAGCCCAGACAGGGCGAGGTTGACGGTATCAACTATTTCTTTAAGACGCGAGAGCAGTTCCAGGATATGATTGCGCGCGACGCGCTTTTGGAACATGCGGAATACGTAGGCAATTATTACGGCACGCCGCGCGATTTCGTAGACAAGACGCTTGCCGGCGGCAAGGACGTCATTCTCGAGATCGAGGTTCAGGGCGCGCTGAAAGTGAAAGACAAGTTCCCGGAAGCCATTTTTATTTTTTTGCTGCCTCCATCCTTGGACGAGCTGAAGCAGCGCATTACCGGACGGGGCACGGAAACGCAGGATATCATCAACACGCGGATGAACGTGGCCGTGGAGGAGATGAGTTTGCTGCAGCATTATGATTATGCCGTCATTAACGACGAGATTGACGCCGCCTGCGACCGTATTCGAAGCATTATCATTGCGGAGCATTGCCGCAGAGATCGATTTTTACCGTATGTGTCGGGTATGAAAACTGCAATCGAGAAAGCTTGAGTGAGGAGAATCAGCCATGTTATATCCATCCATTGACGAAATGGTCAAAAAGGTCGACAGCAAATATACGCTGGTCGTCGCCGCTTCCAGAAGAGCGCGCATGCTGCGCAACGGCGAGAAGTCGGAATTGTTGAATCCGCGTTCCCACAAATTCGTGGGCGTCGCCCTCGAAGAAATTTACGGAGACATCATTCAAGTGGAGAAAGTCGCGACGAAGGAAGACTAATTATGCGAGTTCAAAAAGTTCGGTTTTCAGCACATGAGCGTATGCTTCCGAAGCTGCGTTTTTCAAAACGCTGTAGAAGATTGGATGAAGGTAGAAACTGAGGAGCGGAGCGTAGTGGAAGCTACGTGAGCACCTGCAATGTTTCCGGAGGAAACATACTTCGTAAGCATATGCTTAGTTTCGCCTGAATTCAATATTCGATGTCGAGTAGGCATCTTGGTATACTTCGTGATCAAAAGCGGACTTTTTGAACAACCTCTTAATTAAATATTTATCAACGGAAGGAGAGGCCTCGAGACTGGAGCTCTCCTTTTTTTGTACATTGTTACAGATGTTCAAGTTCAAAAAGCGGACTTTTTGAACAACCTTTTTGAAGAAGGGCGGTTGCAAACGATGGAACGACATTGGACCAACATGCTTGTGCGCGTCTCGGACGACTGTCCTGCCGAGACAGGCGTGATCCCGCCTCAAAGGCGGGCCGAGAAGTCGGCGCATCTCATTCAATATGAGCTGTTATCGGAAAATCCCTACTGTTATACGTTTGAAGAACAGCTATTCGAGGTACATATTCGTCATAAAGCGCTGCTCGGGACATTATCCGAGGTCGAGCTCGAAGAAGAACGTGCGGCGCTGCTGGCGAAAAGCCATCCTTGCATGAGAGCGTCGATGCTGCCCAAGAAATTCGGCTGGGGCGTGCATTACAACGACGAGGGTAAAATTGCGTTGTATGGCAAGGAAACGGAAAAATATCAGAACCTGCTCAAAGCGGGGGAAGCCGGCGAACTGGAACTTCAAGCTGGCATGCGAAGCAGCAGGGCGAAGGGTTAAAGCAACCGTAGGTTTGTTCGTGTGCAACTTCATCTTGCCCGATATTTTTTGCATTACGATATGTTATGATAGGAGAATGACTCGCCGCTTGCGGCCGCACGCAATTGTCGGGCCGAGACTTCGGCTGATGCCGTCAGAGGACGGCGCTTGAAAGCATATACTTGGGAGGGATTTGCATGGAGCAATTGCGTTATCCAATCGGACGTTATCTATTCGAAGGCATGAATAATGCACAGCGAGACAAGTGGATTGCCGAGGTCGAAGCTTTGCCGGGGCAACTGCGGGCCGCTCTGGACGGACTGGACGACGGGCAGCTTGACACCCCCTACCGAACGGGAGGGTGGACGGTTCGCCAAGTGACCCATCATCTCGCGGACGCAGGCATGAATTGCTTTACACGCTTCAAGCTGGCGCTGACAGAGAACAATCCAACCATTAAACCATTCGAAGAAGCTCCCTGGTCCCAGCTGCCGGATGTGTTGAAAGCGCCGCCTGAAGTCAGCTTGACTATTATCGACGGCCTATACGCCCGTTGGTCGCTGCTATTGCGCTCGATGGAAAGGGAGCATTTTGAGAAGGAATTTTACCATCCCGAGCGGGGCATGCAAATGAAGCTGTCGTACTTCCTGGGATTCGTTGCCTGGCATGGTCGTCATCATTTGGCTCATATTACGAATTTGCGCGAACGGTTGGAATGGTAATAGACGATATATAGCAACGCATCAGCCGCGCCAAAGAAGCGCGGCTGACGCTTGGAATAGGAGTGGCATCATGTTGCAAGGTAAAAGAATAGTGCTCGGCATTACGGGCGGCATCGCCGCTTACAAGGGAGCGGCATTATGCAGCAAGCTGGTGCAGGCGGGCGCGGAGGTGCACGTCATTATGACGGAATCCGCGACGAAATTTATTACGCCGCTGACGCTGCAGACTCTCTCGCGCCATGTCGTACATATCGATACATTTGACGAACGCGATCCATCCGTTGTTTCCCATATCCATCTGGCTGATCACGCCGATCTGATCATTGTCGCACCGGCGACGGCGAATGTCATCGCGAAGCTGGCAGGCGGCCATGCGGACGACATGCTCAGCACGACGCTGCTAGCCGCGACCTGTCCGATTGTGATAGCGCCGGCCATGAATGTACATATGTACGAGCATCCCGCCGTCGTGATCAATATGGAATTGCTTGCCGAAAGAGGCGCGATGTTCGTAGAACCTGGAACGGGGCAGCTTGCCTGCGGATACGTAGCGAAGGGAAGACTCGCGGAGCCGGAGGATATCGTCGCGGCCGTTCAGGCTTGGTTCGCCCGAGGCAAGACGCTCAGCGGCAAAAAGGTGCTGGTGACGGCTGGCGGCACGATCGAACGTCTGGATCCCGTACGATATCTGACCAATGATTCTTCGGGCAAAATGGGCTTTGCGCTTGCCGAAGCGGCAGCGCTTCTTGGCGCCGAAGTGACGGTCGTTGCTGGCAGGACGACGGCGTCTCCGCCGGGTGGCGTCCGGATCGTCCGCGCGGAATCCGCGGGGGAGATGCTGGAGACGGTGCTTAACTTGTACGATGAGATGGATATCGTCATCAAGGCGGCCGCAGTAGCGGATTACCGCCCTGTGCATACCTATGAGCATAAGCTTAAGAAGACGGGAGAGCGTCTCGTGCTTGAGCTGGAACGGACGACCGATATTCTGCAGACGCTGGGCGAGCGGAAGCGCCATCAGCTGCTGGTAGGATTCGCGGCAGAGACGGGGAATCTTGAAACTTATGCGCTGGATAAGCTCAATCGCAAGAAATGCGATCTGATCGTCGCCAATGATGTCAGCTCCGAAGACGCGGGCTTCAACGTGGATACGAACGCCGTGCGAATCTACGGTCCGGAAGGACTTGTGGAGGATGTTCCTTTATTATCCAAAAGAGAGACCGCAGCTCGCATAATGGATGTCGTCGTACGCCGCATGAAAACGTCAGGCGGAGGTTCCGCCTCATGATCGCCAGAGTCATTGTCGATGTGCCGAGCCGCCAGACGGATCGGCCTTTTGATTATTCCGTGCCGGACGGGATGGCGGATTGGATTGAAGTCGGCAGCCGGGTCGGCGTACCGTTTGGCGGAAGAGTGCTCCAAGGTTTCGTTATCGCGATTGCGGCCGAGGCCGAGGTCGACCGTTCCCGTCTTAAGCCCGTCGCCGAGCTGCTAGATGCGCTCCCTCCGCTGCTGCCGGACATGATTGAGCTGTCGCGTTGGCTTAGCGAGAAGTATTGCTGCTCCTGGACGCAAGCTCTCCAGGCGATGATCCCCGCCGCGCTAAAAGGCAAGGAGGAGCGGTTTGTCGGCTGGTCTCAGGATGAGGATGCCGGAGACGGCCTTCCTTCCGAGCTTGCGGATTGGCTGGATGCCGCGTCGGGCAAAGTGAAGCTGGAGACGCTGCTGACGAAGTTCCCTCAGCACACCCGAGTCGTAAAGGAGGCGCTGAGGAGCGGCGCTCTTGTCCAGCAATCGGTTATCAAGGACCGTCTGTCCGTGCGCAAAGTGCTGACGGTATTTCTGGAGGCTACGCCCGAAGACGCCGCTGCGGCCCTTTCGGACATTCCGAAGCGGGCGGCGAAGCAGCGCGACGCTTTGGCATTTATGCTGGAGCACGGCGGTCCGATCGCTCTGCAGGCGCTTGTTGCTCAAGCAGGTGTAACGCCGGCGAGCGTGAAGGCATTGGCGGACAAGGGAGTGCTTGCGCTGCGAGAGGTCGAACGGGAGCGGGATCCTTACGCTCATCGGTCATTCGCGAGAACATCGCCGCTGCCGCTGACGGAGGGACAACAGGAGGTTTTTGGCGCTATCTCCGCCGCATTGGAAGCGGGGGAGGCTCGCACCATGCTGCTGCACGGCGTGACGGGCAGCGGCAAGACGGAGGTTTACCTGCAGAGCATTCAGCTTTGTCTCTCGCAAGAGCGCCAGGCGATCGTGCTCGTACCGGAAATTTCGTTGACGCCCCAGATGGTAGAGCGATTCAAGAGCCGGTTCGGCGACGCCGTCGCCGTGCTGCACAGCCGTCTGTCGAGCGGCGAGCGGTTCGACGAATGGCGCAAAATCCGCAGCGGCCGCGCGGAAGTGGCTATCGGCGCCCGTTCCGCGATATTCGCGCCGTTCGAGCGAATCGGATTGATCATTATCGACGAGGAGCACGAGTCTTCCTATAAGCAAGAGGAGAGCCCGAAATATCATGCGAGAGATGTCGCCGTGCGAAGAGCCCGGCAGCATGGGGCCGCCGTCGTGCTGGGCTCGGCCACGCCTTCGCTGGAATCGTACGCGGCCGCCAGCCGTGGAGCGGGCCGCTCCGGGGAAACGGCTGCAGGCGGGGGAACCGGCGGGCCGCCTTCGCTGCTTCCCATGCCCGACCGCGTCGGGGGCAGGCCGATGCCCGAGGTTTCGGTCGTCGATATGCGCGAGGAACTCAGGGACGGCAATCGGTCGATGTTCAGCCGGTCGCTCCACGCGGCGCTGCTCGAGCGGCTGGAGCGGGGAGAGCAGTCGGTGCTGCTCCTTAACCGGAGAGGATATTCGACGTTCGTGATGTGCCGCTCCTGCGGCTTTACTTCGACCTGTCCGCATTGCGACATCTCTCTAACGTATCATCAAAAGTCGAGGGTATTGCGCTGCCACTATTGCGGTCACGCAGAGGGAGCGCCATCGAAATGTCCTTCCTGCGAGAGCGAGCATATTCGTTATTTCGGCACGGGAACACAGCGCGTGGAGGAAGAGCTGGCCAAGCTGTTTCCCGGCATCAGGGTCATCAGGATGGACGTGGATACGACATCGGAGAAGCACGCACACGAAAAATTGCTGGGCCAGTTCGGCGAACGCAAGGCGGATGTGCTGCTTGGGACGCAGATGGTGGCCAAAGGGCTGGATTTCCCGTACGTAACGTTAGTAGGCGTTATCGCGGCCGACACTTCGCTGCATCTGCCCGATTTCCGCGCCGCGGAACGCACGTTCCAACTGTTGACGCAGGTGGCGGGCCGGGCCGGGCGGCATGAGCTGAAGGGCGAGGTCATCGTCCAGAGCTACGCGCCTGAGCATTATGCCATCACAACGGCGCAGAAGCATGACTATGACGCCTTCCTGCGGGAGGAGCTCCGCCACCGGGCGGTCATGGCTTACCCGCCGTATTGCCGGCTCGTGCTGGTTACAATGTCGCACGAGCAGCTCGCGCTGCTCTCATCGACGAGCGAAGCTTTCGCGGCCGAATTGCGCGGTCTTGCCGAGCATGAGGGGCTACTCGTGCCGCTCGCGTCGGGTTTGCCCAGAGCGCTTGAGGTGCTGGGTCCGGTCGCCTCTTCCATTCCGAGAATGAAAGATCGCTACCGTTTTCAATGTGTGGTAAAATATCGGGGAAGCATCGACGTCTCCGCCCTTATACGAAGAGCGTTAGCTTCCTTCGAGGAGGCGCCGCCGCAGCGGAGAGTCCTGTTCAGCGTCGATGTAGACCCGCAAGTCATTATATAGGCAATGATAGAGACTATAGGATTAGAAAAGGATGATATGAAATGGGCATCAGATTAATCGTAAAGGACCCGGACCCGGTATTGCGCGAGGTCGCGAAGGAAGTGACGAAGTTCAACCCAAACCTAAAGAAACTGCTCAAGGACATGGCCGAGACGATGTACGACGCCGAAGGCGTCGGTCTTGCCGCGCCGCAGATCGGCATCTCCAAGCGGGTCATCGTCGTGGATGTGGGAGACGAGAACGGACTTGTCGAGATGGTGAATCCCGTCATCGTCGAGCAGGAGGGGGAGCAGCTTGGTCCCGAGGGCTGCCTCAGCATTCCGAACCTGAACGGGGAAGTCCGCCGCGCCGAATCGATTGTCGTACAAGGGCAGAACAGCGACGGGGAGTCCGTCACGGTTCATGCTTCCGGTTACTTCGCGCGCGCGTTCCAGCATGAGATCGACCACCTGAACGGCGTACTGTTTACGGATCTCGCCGAAAGCGTCTATGATATTTCCGACAGACCGAGAAAAGGCGGCGAATAATTGATGCGTATCGTATTTATGGGGACGCCGGATTTCGCCGTCCCTTCTCTGCGTTTGCTCGTAGACGGCGGTTACGACATCGCGGCTGTCGTTACCCAGCCGGATCGTCCCAAGGGTCGCAAAAAAACGTTGACGCCGCCCCCCGTGAAGGAAGCGGCGCTGGAGCTTGGGCTGCCGGTGCTGCAGCCGGAGCGGATGCGCAGCCCGGAAGCCGTAGAAGTCATCCGGGAGCTGGCTCCGGAGCTCATCGTGACGGCCGCTTACGGTCAAATTTTGCCCAAGGGGGTACTGGACATTCCGCGTCTTGGCTGCATCAATGTGCATGGCTCGCTGCTGCCCAAGTATCGCGGCGGCGCGCCGATTCAGCGTTCTATCATCAATGGAGAGAGTTCGACCGGCGTAACGATTATGTACATGGCCGAAGGTCTGGATACCGGAGACATGATCAGCGTGGTGGAGCTGCCGATAACGGATGAAGATACGTCGGGCACGATGTTCGAGAAGCTGAGCCTGGCCGGCGCGGAGCTGCTTGGCGAGACGCTGCCGTCGATCATCGACGGGACGGCGAAAGCCGTGCCTCAGAACGACGCGGAAGCGACCTACGCCCCCAATCTGACAAGAGAAGACGAACGTATGAATTGGAGCCGTTCCGCCCGAGAGCTGTTCAATCAAGTGAGAGGGCTATCGCCGATGGCCGGCGCGTTCACCTTCCTCGGAGGAGAAGTGTTTAAGGTACGGGCTTGCGAGGTTGCCTCCGGCAAACATGCCGGTTCCGGCGTCTCCGCTCAGCCTGGAACGGTCGTTGAAGCAGGACCGAACGGAATTGTCGTGGCAACCGGCGAAGGCAAGCTGCTTCTCACGGAGATCCAGCCCGCCGGCAAACGCGCGATGAACGCCGCAGAGTGGCTGAAAGGCGCGCGGCTTGAGCCCGGGACGGTATTCGGCGACGAAGGAGGCTCGTTATGAGCGGCAGAGAAGGTGATCGGCGCGCGCAGCCGACCGGACCCGGCAAATCGGCCGCAAGGAGCGCAGGCAGCGCAGGCGGCCGCCCCAAAGGCGGTCAAGGCGTCAAGACGGGCAAGCCGGGCGGACAGCGCGGGGCACAAGCGCAAACGCGAAGCCATGCCGGCCGAACCGGCGCTGCTCCCTCTTCTCGCCGACAGGTCACGCCTCGCGAGCTTGCCCTGGATATACTCACCAAAGTCGCGGGAAGCGGCGCGTACAGCAATCTGCAGCTTAAACGGGCTCTGCAGGACTCCGAGCTATCGAGGCCTGACGCCGCGCTTGCGACGGAGCTGGTCTACGGCACGATAGGGCGGCAGGCGACGCTTGATCATTGGCTTGATAAGTTCGTCGCCAAAGGTGTGGCCAAGCTACAGCCCTGGGTGCATCAGCTTCTGAGACTTAGCGCCTATCAGCTGCTTTATCTGGATCGCATTCCGCCCCACGCGGCGGTTAACGAAGCCGTCTCTATCGCAAAGCGCCGAGGCCATGCAGGCATATCCGGCATGGTAAACGGCGTGCTGCGAAGCATGGATCGCGGCCGCTCCGAGCTGACGCCGTCCCGCATTAAACTGGACGATCCCATCGCGACGATCGCGCTGCGCCACTCCTATCCGGAGTGGCTCGTCCGCCGCTGGGCGGACGCGTATGGATACGAAGTTGCCGAGAACATCTGCGAGGCGGGCAATCGTTCTCCGCATGCCAGCATCCGCGTCAACCCGCTTCAAGGAAGCCGGGAAGAGCTTCTGGCAGAGCTTGGCGAAGCAGGACTGGAAGCGAAACCTTCCGCGCTTGCGCCGGCCGGCATAGTCGTGGAATCCGGGGGCCATCTGGCAGATATGGCCGGCTTCCTATCGGGACGCTGGTCGCTCCAGGACGAGAGCTCCATGTTAGTCGCCGAGGTGGTAAATCCCCGGGCGGGCATGAAGGTGCTGGATTGCTGCGCGGCGCCAGGAGGCAAGAGCGCGCATCTGGCGGAGCTGATGGAAGGCAAGGGCAAGATATGGGCCAATGATCTGCATGCGCACAAGCGCGAGCTGATCGTACAGCAGACGGAGCGGCTCAAGCTTCGCAACGTCGAAGCCATCACCGGCGACGCCTCGACGCTCGGCGAGCGTTTCGCTCCGGAATCCATGGACGCGGTGCTGCTGGACGCGCCATGTTCGGGCTTCGGCGTCATCCGGCGCAAGCCGGAGATCAAGTGGACGAAGACCGAAGGCGACATCGCGGAGATTTGCGCCGTGCAGCGCAGGCTGCTGGAGTCTGTCTGCGGTCTGGTCAAGCCGGGCGGCACGCTCGTCTACAGCACTTGCACGATGGAGCGGGCGGAGAACGAGGAGCAAATCGCCGCGTTTCTGAGAGACCACGCCGAATTCCAATTGGATCCCGAATGGCCGGAGGAGCTGCTGGCGACGTTTCGCGAAGCGGGACTCATTGAGGGCTCCTTCGAGGGGCAACTGCAGTTGCTGCCGCAGCATTACGGAAGCGACGGCTTCTTTATCGCGCGCATGTCGAGAGTCCGTTGATGGCTTGGCTTGGGCGTTTGTGGTAAAATAAATCGACGACGGCGACAGGCCGGGAATCGGAGCTCCCGAATTTTAGTGCCGTCTACTTTGCAGATACAGGTGTGATGAAGATGAAACCCATTATTTATGACTATACGCTGGAAGACTTAAAGGATTGGATGAAGGAGAACGGCGAGCCCGTTTTTCGCGGCGATCAGCTGTTCGATTGGATCTATGTAAAGCGCGTAAAGAGCTTCGAGGAGATGTCCAACCTGCCCAAGGCTCTGCGCGACAAACTGGAGGCCGAGTTCCAGTTTATTACGCTTACCGAAATTACGAAGTTCGAGTCCAAGGACGGCACGGTTAAATTTCTGTTCGGTTTGCACGACGCTCATGCGATCGAGACGGTTATTATGCGTCACAACTATGGCAACAGCATTTGCGTGACCACGCAGGTCGGCTGCCGGATCGGTTGTACGTTCTGCGCCTCTACGCTCGGCGGACTAAAGCGCAACTTAACCGCTGGCGAGATCGTGGCTCAGGTCGTCACGGCCCAGCAGATGCTGGACGCTACGGGCGAGCGCGTCTCCAGCATCGTGATTATGGGCTCCGGCGAGCCTTTCGAGAACTACGAAGCAACGATGACGTTTCTGCGCCTCATGATTCATGAGAAAGGGCTCAACATCGGTCAGCGACATATTACCGTATCGACAAGCGGGATCGTGCCAAGCATGTACAAGTTCGCGGATGAGAATACGCAGATCAATCTGGCGCTGTCCATCCATGCGCCTAACGACAAGCTCCGCTCAAAGCTGATGCCGGTCAACCGCCGTTTTCCGTTCGAAGACGTTATGGAGGCCTGCCGCTATTACATCGCGAAGACCGGTCGCCGGATTACGTTCGAATACGCTTTGATTGGAGGCGTTAACGATCAGGCGGAGCATGCGCAAGAGCTGGCCGACGTGCTTAAGGATCTGCTCTGTCACGTTAATCTTATCCCGGTTAATCACGTGCCCGAACGCAATTACGTCCGGACGCCGCGCGAGGATATTTTCGAATTCCAGCGTATTCTGGACCGCAACGGCATCAACGTGACGATCAGACGGGAGCAGGGTCATGACATTGCGGCGGCATGCGGACAGCTGCGTGCCAAACATATGGAGTCTACGACGAGGTGATGAGCGTTGTTAACGGCAACTCTTAGTAATATCGGACGAGTGCGCCAGGTGAACGAAGACCAGTGCTGGGTAGGCGCGCTCGGCGGCGGCATCGCGATTGCCATGGTGGCAGACGGGATGGGCGGTCATCAAGCCGGCGATGTGGCCAGCCAGACGGCCGTCGACACGTTCCGCGGCGCCTTCGAGCAGCATGCGGACAAGGCGTCCCTATCCGCAGCGGAGGGCAAGATGCTGATTCGCCAGGCGATTGCGGAGGCAAACGAGACGATCTATGCGATGGCATCGCGCAACGAACGATATCATAATATGGGAACTACGGTCGTTGCAGTCTTGATGTTGCCGGGAACGGCCGTCATCGGCCATGTAGGGGACAGCCGCGCTTATCGTATAGGAGGGAACGGCATGGAGCAGCTCACGATGGATCATTCGTTAGTGAATGAGCTCGTGAAGTCTGGTCAACTGAGCGCCGAGGAAGCCGTTCATCATCCGCGCCGTAATGTGCTGACAAGGGCAATCGGCACCGATCCCGAGGTGGAGATCGACGTCCAGTCGATCGAATGGTATCCGGAAGACGTGCTGCTGCTATGCAGCGACGGCTTGACGAACATGGTCAGTGAGGGGCAGATCGCCGAGGTGGTGGCGGATCCATCGCAGGAACTGGAAGCGAAGGCGGATCATCTCATTCAGCTGGCGCTTGAAGGCGGAGGAGACGACAATATTACGGTCGTGCTTCTGCAAGAGCAGCGCACTGGCGAAGCGAGAGGAGCGAGTGCATGATCGGACATGATTTGGCAGGACGTTACGAAATCATAACCCGCGTAGGCGGGGGCGGCATGGCGCTGGTATACAAAGCGCACGACGTGTTGCTCAACCGCTATGTCGCGGTTAAAGTACTGAGGCAGCAATTCGTGGGCGATGAAGAATTCATTCGCCGGTTTCGCCGCGAGGCGCAGTCGGCTGCGGCATTATCGCACCCGAATGTTGTCAGCATCTACGATGTAGGTCAGGAAGACGATATCCACTACATCGTCATGGAGTATATCGAAGGAAGCAATCTGAACGAGATTATTCAGGAGAGAGCGCCGCTCCAGACGGACGAAGCGGTGCGCATCGCCATGCAGATCTGCGACGCGCTGGATCATGCCCATCAAAATCATATTATCCATAGAGACATCAAGCCTCATAATATACTTATCGGGAACAACGGCAGAGTCAAGGTAACGGACTTCGGCATCGCCCGCGCGGTGACGTCGTCGACCATTACGCAAACGGGCTCCGTTATCGGATCGGTTCATTATTTCTCTCCCGAGCATGCCAAGGGCATTAATACCGGCGAGAAGTCCGATCTGTATTCCCTGGGGATCGTCTTGTATCAGATGCTGACGGCCAAGCTGCCGTTTTTTGGAGAAAGTCCCATCAGCGTAGCGCTCAAGCATCTTCAAGAGCCGTTCGAGGAGCCGCGCGTCGTCAACCCGCACATTCCTCAGAGCGTAGAGAATGTTATTTTGAAGTCGATGCGCAAAAACCCTGCAGAACGTTACAACTCCGCTCACGAGATGTTCCTTGATCTTGATACCTGCCTGCGGCCGGATCGTCTAAACGAGCCGCGCGCCGAGTTTACGGTCAATCATGATCTGGAGGAGACGCGGGTTATGCCTGCCATTCGCGGAAGCGTAGCTGCGGCGTCGTCGGATACGGCCGTGCGCAGCGAGTCCAAGGCGACCGTCAGCGATACGACGAGCGTGAATTGGCAGGACGAGGAGAAACGGCCGAAAGGCTGGAAGAAACCTTTGCTGGTGGTAGGCATTACCTTGCTGCTCCTCGCGTTGCTGCTCCTGGGATTCCGATGGGTGCTCGGCCAGTTGGATCCCGGCGAGGCCGAAGTGCCCTATGTTATCGGGAAGACGGAAAAGGATGCCCGTGCGATGATTGCCGAGAAGGGACTTAGGGTCAAGGAACCTCCTTTACGGGAATTCAATAAGGATGTTCCGAAGGACGTGGTAATTGAACAATCCAAGAAAAACATTTCAGTCAAAAAGAATTCATTTATCGAACTGACCATTAGCGACGGACCCGAGTTAAAGGCGCTGAAATCCTATGTCGGCCAAAAGCTGCAGGCCGCCAAGGATGACCTGATCGCCTTGGGCATTACGGAAGACCGTATCAAGGTGACGGAAGAACACAGCGAGGAAGAGGCCGGCACGATTCTGGAGCAAACGCCGGATGAGGGCGCGGAGCTCAATCCCGAAACGGCAGAGGTGTCGTTCGTCGTTAGCATGGGCCGAGAGACGGTGCTAATGGAGGATCTTGCCGATATGCGGCTCAAGGACGCCAGAAGCTGGCTAAAATCCAAGGAGCTTGTATTCGAAGAGTCCGATACCATCTACGAGGCTAGTTATTTGCATGAGAAAGATCATGTCATCAAAGTAGAAAACTACAATCCCGGCGATCAAGTTCCGAAAGGGACCAAGATCATTTTGCGCGTCAGCTCCGGGCCGCCGGCGGATTCCAAAACGTACCAATTCAACGTTCGGATATCCCCTGCGCAATCGGGCAAATCAAGCGAAGTAAAAATCATGTATTCCGACGCTACGGGCGAGAATATCGAAGGCGTCAAACGGACGATCAACAGTACCGTCGATATTCCCGTAACCGTTATTCTGTCGCCCGACACGGTAGCGCGAGTGACGGTCATGCGCGACAATCAATTCATGGATACGGTGGAAATCCACTACGACGAAATCGGAACAGGCAACGATTCGCCGAACCTGAACATACCAGGCTCGGAAGCAACGGAGCCGCCGCAAACGGAAGCTCCGGGAGACGATCAGGAAGTGCAAGCGGAGGTAGATAACAGCAATGGCGAAAATGGAACGGAAGGCGAAGAAAACGCCGGAGGACAATAGGGAGCCCGTTGTAACCGGCGACAGTCGAGAAGGCAGAATAGTCAAAGCGTTAAGCGGCTACTATTACGTGAAGGACGACGAGAACGACTCCGCAGACACCGTGCAATGCAGGGCGAGAGGCGTGTTCAAGAAACGCGGCCTCAGCCCGCTGGTCGGAGACCGCGTTGCCTACGTCTTGACGGAAAACGGCGAAGGAACGGTCACGGAGCTGCGCGAGCGTTCCTCCGAGCTCATACGTCCGCCCGTGGCCAACATCGATGTAGCCATCCTCGTCTTTTCCGTGACGGAGCCAGTGCTTAACCTTCAATTGCTGGATAAGTTTCTCGTTCATATCGAGCATGCCGGCATCCCGGCGGTCTTGTGCCTGAGCAAGCGGGATCTGGAAGCCGAGGGAGAGATGACGGAGGAGGCCGCGGAAGCGGCTTCTTCCGTTCAGCGCATCTATCGGAAGCTGGGCTACGAGGTGTTCGGGACAAGCTCCCGCAAGCATTCCGGCATCGAGGAGCTGCAAGCAAGACTCCGGGGGCATCTTGCCGTATTCGCAGGGCAATCCGGAGTTGGCAAGTCTTCGCTCCTTAACGCGATCGTGCCGGGTCTGACGCTGGAAACCAACGAAATAAGCAATCGGTTGGGGCGCGGCAAACATACAACTCGCCATGTGGAGCTTGTAGACATCGGCGGCGGTTACGTCGCGGATACGCCGGGCTTTAGCCAGCTTGACTTCGGCGAGCTTGGCATCGAGGATCTTGGCTACTGTTTCGTGGAGATGCGAGAGCTGTCCCCTTCCTGCAAGTTCCGGGGCTGCACGCATGTCCACGAACCGGGCTGCGCGGTGCTGTCGGCGCTGGAGGATGGAGACATCGAGCAGAGTCGTTACGATAACTACTTGTTGTTTCTGGAGGAAATGAAAGATATTAAACGGAGGTACTAACCAACATGACGATTATCGCTCCTTCGATTTTATCAGCTGATTTCTCGAGGCTCGGCGAGGAGATAGCGGCTGCAGAGGCGGCCGGCGGGGATTGGATTCACGTGGATGTGATGGACGGGCACTTCGTACCGAATCTGACGTTCGGACCGCCCGTCATCGCCGCAGTGCGCACCGCCACTACGCTGCCGTTCGATGTCCATCTCATGATCGAACGGCCGGAGCTGTCGCTCCACGATTATATCGCTGCCGGGGCCGATCGCATCACGGTTCATGCGGAGACCTGTACGCATCTGCACCGCACCGTTCACTCCATTAAGGAGAAAGGACTGCCCGCGGGCGTCGCCCTTAATCCCGGCACTCCTGTCTCTCTTCTGGAGCCTGTCATTCACGACCTGGATCTGGTGCTTATTATGACGGTAAATCCGGGGTTCGGCGGCCAATCGTTCATTCCGTATTCTCTCGTTAAGCTGCGCCAAGTGAAATCGATGCTCACGGAGCGAGGACTCGAAGGCGTACATGTGCAAGTTGACGGCGGCATTAACGCGGAGACGGCTCCGCTCGTGCGCGAGGCGGGCGCGAACGTGCTGGTGGCCGGCAACGCCGTATTCGCCCAGCAAGACCGCGCTGCCGCAATCGCGGCGCTGCGTTAGGGAGGGACAAGGTTGAAGGATTCTGTACGTACGAGCTTCTGGGTCATCTTGTATTCGTTTTTGGCCGGCGTTTCGCTTGCTTTGTTCGCGAATATTCCCGATCTGATCAAATACGTTTTTTCCTTGCTAGCGCTTTATATCGGCATCCGTTTTTTTCGCCGGTTCGAGACGGTCGGCTTGCGAGTCGCCTTTATTGTGCTTGCCATCGTATTTTACTTTCTTGCAGCGTTATGTTACGCCATGTATGTGTACATCAAGGACAATCCTATCCCGGCTTAATTGGCCGATACGACAAATAACCGCTCCCGTTCTATCGGGAGCGGTTGCTTGCGTTTGCGGCGATTGCCAGGCTTCGATTGGAATAGGACATGGAATATTCGCATAGGATGGTTACATGAGCGCGGGATAGGTCACGGATCAATTTCATGAGCGTGTCTGAGGAGGGATGAGGCATGAAATTCTATACAATAAAACTGCCGAAATTTCTGGGCGGATTTGTCAAAGCGATTTTGAATACGTTCCAAAAAAGTTAATGCCGATGCAGCGCGCAGCCTTGCCCATACAACAGAGATATGAGGGAAAAGCGAAAAATAAAAGCACCTGAGCGCTCAGGTGCTTTTGTCTATGGCGTGAGCCATGATTATACGCGAGTAACTTTACCGGATTTCAACGCGCGAGCGCTGACATAAACGCGCTTAGGCTTGCCGTCTACAAGAATGCGCACCTTCTGCACATTGACGCCCCAAGAACGACGTGTCTTGTTGTTCGCGTGGGAAACGTTATTGCCTTGACGCGGCGATTTGCCAGTGAGATAACATTTGCGGGACATGACTACACCTCCTTAACATTTTGCCAGAGACAAAATCAACTTCGAGAGACCACTCTTATTAAACACACTCGAATATCGTATCATAAACTTCCATTCCGTTCAAGCCAAATCTATAGGTTCATGGGGGAATTGTTGTACGGACTTCAATATCACGTTTGTTTATAGTACAATGGTTCTTAGTCCATAATAGATAACAGTAAGGAGTGAATTTCCATGTCACTGCAGCTAAGCACCGAACTAGGTTCCATTCATGTTACCGATCATTGCATTGCCGTTTTGGCCGGCTCGGCGGCTATGGATTGTTATGGACTTGTAGGAATGGCTTCGCGCAAAGGCCTCAAAGACGGGATCGCGGAGTTGCTTGGACGGGAGAATATGTCCCGCGGCGTGGAAGTGCGGCGCGAGAATGACGGACTGCATATCGACCTCCATATTATCGTAAGCTACGGAACGAAGATTTCCGAAGTGGCGCACAACATTCAATCCAAGGTGAAGTACGTCCTGAATAATGTCATTGGCTTACAGGTAAATGAAGTCCATATATTTGTACAAGACGTAAGGGTATCCAGGTAGCGGGAAGGGGAATTTTCATTGGGTAAGCGCTCTATTAACGGATCGGATCTTGCCGGCATGGCATTGCTCGGAGCGGAGCTATTGCAGCACAACGCGGAACGCGTAAACGCATTAAACGTATTTCCCGTGCCTGACGGCGACACCGGCACGAATATGAATTTGACGATGAGCTCCGGGGTCAGAGAACTGCGATCCAGACCGTCCGAAGACATCGGCAAAGCAGCGGAGGCGTTGTCGAAGGGCTTGCTGATGGGCGCGCGCGGCAATTCCGGCGTAATTCTGTCCCAGTTGTTCCGGGGCTTCGCGAAATCGCTTGCGACTTTGAAAGAAGCAACGGCTGCAGATTTAGCTGCAGCTCTTCAATACGGCGTAGATATGGCGTACAAGGCCGTTGTAAAGCCGGTAGAGGGCACGATTCTGACAGTAGCTAAGGAAGGCGCAAAACATGCGGTTCAATACGCCAGACGCAACAGCGAGGTGCCCGACTTAATCAGAGAGCTGCATCGCAGAGCGGATGAGGCATTGCAGCGGACTCCGGATCAGCTGCCTGTTCTTAAGCAGGTCGGCGTTGTGGACTCCGGCGGTCAAGGGCTCGTATACATCTACGAAGGATTCGTCCGTTATTTGACCGATCTGGAGTCGGGTCATGACACGGATTCGATGTATGTCGCGACGGAAGCCGCAATGCCGGAGGAAGTGCCGATGCCCGTCCCGAAGCCGAGCGAACGAAGAGCAGAACCAAGCTCCGCGCAAGCGCGTCTCGCAACGGAGGACATTGAATTTCTGTACGACATGGAATTTTTTATCAATCGTACCCGAAGTGGTAAATCCATGATGTTTTTTGATGAATCCGCTTACAAAAAGGCGCTCGAGAAGGATGGCGACTCCATTCTTGTCATCGAAGATGACGATGTGATCAAAGTTCATGTCCATTCCCGTCGTCCGGGCGATGTTTTTAATCTATCGCTTCCTTACGGGGAGCTTACCGATATTCATATTCTGAACATGCGGGAGCAGCATCGCGATATCGTCGAGCATGATGCCGTCATCGCGGGTTCGATCGGATCCGCGGATCTGTCCGGGGCTGAGCTGCTGTCGGGACAAGCCGCGAGCGAAGTCACGCCTGTGCAAGCGTTCGAGCGCGCACCTTACGGCATTATTGCCGTTGCAATGGGAGAGGGCATAGCCGAGATGTTTCTGGCGAGCGACGTGGATACGGTATTATCCGGCGGACAGACGATGAATCCCAGCACGGAGGACTTCCTAAAGGCGATCGAAGCGCTTGCCGCGGACCATATTTTTCTGCTTCCGAACAACGGCAATATCATTCTTGCCGCCGAACAGGCGGCGGAGCTGTCCAATAGCAACGTGACCGTCATTCCGACGCGCACAATCCCGCAAGGGCTTGCCGCCGTGCTCGCGTTCAAGGAAGACCAGCGGCCGGAGCGCAATCGCGACTGGATGAAAGGCGCGGCGGAGGCGGTCGTCTCCGGCCAGGTGACGAAGTCCGTTCGCGACACCTCCATCGATGGCGTAGATATTCGGGAAGGCGATTATATAGGCATCAAGGAGAAGGCCATCGTCGTTTCCGATGGCGACCTGCTTGCAGCGTGCCAGCAATTGCTGGGCAGCATGCTGGAAGGCGGCGGAGAGCTGCTGACCGTCATAGCCGGAGCCGAAGCCGAAGCCGAGCTTACCGCTACGCTATGCGAGTGGGCGGAAGGGGAATATCCCGATCTGGAGATCGAAGTACAGCCCGGCGGGCAGCCGCTGTATCCATACTTGTTCGCGGTAGAATAACATTGATTAAGTATACGGTGGAGGGGTTACTATGGGCAATGTAAGAATTGTAACCGACAGCACGGCGGATATACCCGTGGAGCTTAGGAAGAAGCTCGGGATTACGATGGTGCCGCTCAAGGTGCTGTTCGGCGAAGAAACTTATGTGGATGCCGTGACGATTACGGCGGATCAATTCTATACGAAGCTGAAGCTTGCGCAGACTCTTCCAACCACGTCCCAGCCTTCGCCTATGGAATTCTCCGAGGCATACGAACGGCTGCTTCAGGAGGACCCGGATTCGCCGATAATATCCATTCATCTGGCCGCGTGCCTGAGCGGCACTTATCAGTCCGCCACGATCGCGCAATCTATGCTGGAGCAGGAGGCGGACATTACGGTCGTCGATTCCAAATCCGCTTCTTACGGCATCGGAACGCTGGTTGTGCGCGCTGCGGAGATGGCTCTGGCAGGCAGCGACAAGGAGAGCATTCTGGCGGAGGTTCAGCGGCTGCGGGCCGATCTGACGATCTACTTCCTGGTTGACAGCCTGGATCACCTGCACAAGGGCGGGCGGCTCGGTCGCGCCTCGGCGCTGATCGGTTCGATTCTCAATATTAAGCCGATTCTGTCATTGGATTCGGAGGGTGGCATCCATGCGGTAGACAAGGTGCGCGGCACGAAGAAGGCGATGGCCCGGATTGCCGACATGGTCAAAGAGGGCTATGGTTCTGATCCCGTCGCGCTTACGATTTTCAAGACTGATAACGAAGCGGCCGCTCAGGAGCTGGGCGACCGGGTAAAAGCCGAGCTGAACGTGCAGCGAATCGGATACGCGACGGTAGGGCCTGTCATCGGCACGCATGCCGGTCCCGGTACGACGGCCGTACTTATTCATAGGGTGTGAGTACAACCATGTTGACATTAGATGAACGATCCGTAAGACAGCTGAAAGGCGTGAGCGCCCTCAAGGAGGGGGAGCTTCACGCCTTTGGCATACATACGATATCCGATCTGTTGAATTACTTCCCGTTCCGTTACGAGGACTACCGCGTGCGTGAACTTGCTGAAGTCAAAAGCGGCGAGAAAGCGACGATTATGGGGATCGTGCGTGGCGCGCCAATCATGCAGCGCTACGGTCGGGCGAAGTCGAGACTCACCTGCAAGATCGAATCGGGCGGGATGTTGATTACGGCCGTCTGGTTCAACCGAACGTATATGCAAGAACAACTGCGTCCGGGAAGAGAAATTATGCTGACAGGCAAGTGGGAGCAGCATCGCTTGCAGATGACGGTAGCCGATTCCGAATTTCCCGATTCGGCGAAGGCATCCAAAACCGATTCACTGCAGCCTGTCTACCACGTCGGCGGCAATATTACGCAAGCCTGGATTCGCAAGATGATTGCTGCAGCTCTTACGCAATACGGTCCCATGATCGAGGAGGTGTTGCCTTACGAGCTTATGGAGCGCTACGGCTTCATGTCACGTTCGGAGGCGGTGGAGGTCATCCATCATCCCGGCGACGCGAGTAGAGGCCAGGAAGCAAGGCGGCGCATGGTATACGAGGAGCTGTTCCTATTCCAATTGAGGCTGCAGGCCTACCGTGGGCTACATCGGGGGCGAGGGGACGGCGTGGCGCAGCCGATCGGCAGCGAGACGATTCGGGAGTTCGCGGCGACGCTTCCTTTTGCCTTAACAGATGCTCAGAAAAAGGTCATCAATGAAATTCTGACGGACATGCGCCGCAATTACGCGATGAACCGGCTGCTCCAGGGCGATGTTGGTTCGGGCAAGACGGTAGTCGCTGCGATTGCGTTGTATGGCGCTGTCCGCGTAGGCCATCAAGGAGCGCTGATGGTTCCGACCGAAATATTGGCGGAGCAGCATGCCAAGTCGCTTGCCCGTCTTTATGAGGGTACCGGCATCCAGGTAGGACTGTTGACAGGCAGCCTGACGGAGCGGAAACGTAGAGACTTGCTCGCAGGCCTGCAGATGGGACTGATCGATGTCGTCGTAGGCACGCACGCGCTCATTCAGGATGACGTGTTTTTTCGGAGTTTGTCTCTGGTCGTGACGGACGAGCAGCATCGCTTCGGAGTGAACCAGCGAAGCGTGCTTCGGCGCAAGGGGATTAATCCCGACGTGCTGACGATGACGGCAACGCCGATTCCGAGAACGCTGGCCATTACGGCATTCGGCGACATGGACGTCTCCACGATCAAGGAGATGCCGAAGGGACGCAAGCCGATCAAAACCTATTGGGTAAAACATGACGCGTTCGACCGCGTGCTGGGTTTTATACGCAAGGAAGCGGCGGCGGGACGTCAAGCTTATGTCATCTGTCCCTTGATCGAGGAGTCCGAGAAGCTGGATGTGCAGAACGCAATCGATACCTACATGCAGATCCAGCAGTCTTGTCCGGATTTGACCATCGGATTGCTGCATGGCAGGCTCTCCACCGCGGAGAAGGACGAAACGATGTCGCGGTTCGCCGCGAACGACAGCCAGGTGCTTGTCGCTACGACTGTCGTGGAGGTTGGCGTTGACGTGCCTAATGCGACACTCATTATAATTATGGATGCCGAGCGATTCGGCTTGTCCCAGCTCCATCAGCTGCGAGGACGCGTCGGACGAGGCGAGCATCAGTCGCATTGCATTTTGATCGCGGATCCCAAGTCCGAGACGGGACGAGAGCGGATGAAAGTCATGACGGAGACGAACGACGGCTTCGAGGTCGCGCGTCGCGATCTGGAGCTTCGTGGGCCAGGCGACTTCTTCGGGACGAAACAGAGCGGTCTGCCTGAGTTCCGTATCGCTGACATGGTGGCCGATTACGAGACGTTGGAGCAAGCCCGGGAGGATGCAGGAGAGCTGACCGAACGGGAAGATTTCTGGAGCAACGAGTCTTACGCCCGGCTGTGGGAAATTTTGCGGCGGGAAGGATTATTTCAAGGGGAACAGCTGGACTAGGCAACTATTCTCCTCCTTCGGCATATAGTTAAGCGACTAGGTCGTGTCTGAAAACCCGCTCTGGGGCATCTTTCATACGGCAAAATCTGCTCCCCTCGGAGTATTCAGACACGCCCTAGACTGGATTGCCGAATGGAGGTGTCTGCCGCTGTGAGTTATCAGAATTACGGCATTCGGCCGCAATTGGTTGAACGCGTAAAGCTCAAGCTGAAAAACCCCGTTGTTAAGGACAAGATACGGCAGCTGCTTGGTAATGTGACCAAATATGATTTGCAGGATCGGGCGAAGGTGCGCAAGCTAGTCAAGTCTGCCGCCGTCATCCTGCAAGAGAAGCTGACCGATGCGCAAGAGGATGGGATCGTCGCGTTTATACTGGCGCAAAAGATCGATCCCAATAACACCTTCCATCTGCTGAAGCTGTGGGGGATGTTTCGCTGACCGTGAGGTCGGCGTTTTTTTTTCTGATTGAAAATCTAACAGACACCAGCGACGCTCACCACAACTCCATCTGCCCCTCAACTTTATTAGGCGCTATAAGCGACGAATCGTCATTACGAACGTTGCCGACAGCGGCGCCGACAGGATACGCTTCAAGCTCGCGCTCCGGATACGGAACGAATAACGTTTTTAACCGTTTGCTATCCTGCATGCTTCGATCCAGCCATAATGCTTCGTTTTCGGGTCGCAGAATGACGGGCATCCGGTCATGTATGGGAGCGACGACATCGTTAGGCTCCGTCGTCAGAATCGTGCAGCTGCTGATCTTCTCTCCATCGGGAGACAGCCAGGTCTCGTAAAGTCCCGCGATGCTAAAGACGGAGCGGTCGCGTTTCAGGATGCGCATGGGCTGTTTGCGCTTGCCGCCGTCTTCCTTCTGCCACTCGTAAAAGCTGTCCGCAGGGATAATGCAGCGCTTCCGCTTAAGCGGCTCGCGAAAGGCCGGTTTGTCCGCTGCCGTCTCCGCGCGCGCATTAATCATCATGTATCCGATCTTGGGATCATCCGCCCAGGGAGGGATCAAACCCCACTTTAGTTCGCCAAGTCGGTTGCGCTTGCCGTCGTGAATAACGGCGAAGATGAATTGTCCGGGGGCGACGTTATATTTGGGCCTGTGGAAAGGAACTGAAGTCTCGTCGATCATATAACGCAACATCAGCTCTTCGAGCGAGATTGTAATCGTATATCTTCCGCACATATAAAAACCTCCTGCATAGAGGGATATGTATTCATTATACCGTTATTATCGGCATTGGAGAAAGCGCGAGAATACTGGAAAGAGGCGTGACGATCGGGTGCGTGCGGTGTATGGGGAGCCGATTCTTCGCGGATAATGGTGATAATAGGGAATGCAGTTGGCTGCGGTGATAGGAGGGAGTAGGCGTGAAAAATGGGCATGAAAGGAAAGCGGGAGGGAGCGGCGCTGTGCTGATAAGTTGGATTCGCCATATTCTGGCGCTGCCAGGAGCAGCTTGGGCTTATGCAACCGGGAAGTGGCATGCAATGCAGGCATCGCAATCGATGCTGGAATCAGCAAAGCCGCTTGTGCTGCCGTCTTCTTCTACTGCCAAGCTTATGGCGGCATGGGGCAAAGCGTCGACGTATCCCGGTGATCCTCCTAGACCGCCTGTTGTCTTGTCGAACGATGAAGAGGCGCTGATTACACGTATTCGGTTAGAAACTGAGGAGCTTAATCGGAATAATGTGACACGCACGGAGGGGTATCGTAATATATATTTTCGAATGCCGGAGCTTCATTGGGCGCTGCTCGCACATATGGTATCGCGCAACGGCGGTTGGAACATGACCGATTTGCAAGGAGAATGGCTTCCAAGGCTGCTGAACGAACGACAACGCAAGGATGTGTTCCTGTTCCTGGAGCGGGCCAACAGGCTGATCTTTGGCGATGCTTATCCACAGCTTCTGCTGTACGAATGGAGCCGCAGGCTGGGGCGCAGTCTGTTCCATCTGCTGCCGGCGTTCGGCGTATCTTCGTTTATGGAGCCCGTATGGAGGCATTTCTGGAGGGACGGCGACTCTGCCATGTTGTCGACAGCGCTCATTGTGAACGAGCAGCATTACATCGACGAGCGGGTCGCACGCCATCCCTATTTCGAGGAGCGGGTGCTGGGGACGATGTTCTTTGGCCTGCAGTCGCTGTTGCAGATGAATGCGGTGTTTTTCCCTTATCGCTGCGGGATGGATAATAGAGGGGAAGAGCTGCAGCTCGCTGGGCTTATTCTGGAACGTTTTCAGTCGCTGGATGAACGAATCGAATTCGGCAAAAGACTTTATGCCATGTTATTCGGCATTCCCCGCGTATTGGACGGCGTGCGTAACTTCGCTGCCGCCGTTAAGCATACCGGATCTCGCGCGGACTACGCGTCCGGTTTGTTCCAGCCGATTCGGCATCAGCCGCCGGAGCGATTTTATGCAGAGAAGTTGCTTGGCGGCAAGCTGAAGCCGGGCTCCACACCGCTCTACAGCCCGCCGCTGCATGCCGCATGGGGAGATCACGAGCCGGAGCCGCCGGAAACCGGCGATTGGTTCCGGGGACCGGAGCAGGTGGGCAAGTATTTTCAAAAACTGACTTTCCCGCCGAACTTCGAGATTACTAATGAATACGGTCTGTTGCTAAACAAGCTGGAGCTTGCCGTGCTGGCCGCACAACGAGGAGCCGCTTCTCCTTTGGCGTAGTAGAAATACGACATTGATGAAGCGGCTAACAACTGCCAACATAGCGGTGCCGTCGTTAGTTCTTGGTTTTGTTGAAATAATTTTCGTTAAATCGGATGCTGGGATGATCGGGATTAAACGTCATGGCTAGGCGATGATGCTCCAGCGCCTTGGCGCGGTTGCCTATACGGTCGTAGCAGACGGTTAGTTGCAAATGGGGCAGCCAGGTGGACGTTGCGTGGTCGGTGGATCCCATGTTGCCCGCTGGCCGTTCTACCGTTAACGCTTGCCCAAACCAGTAAATAGCCTGTTCGAACCGTTCTTGCCGGATGAAGACGCTCCCGAGCTCGCAGCAGATTTCCGGACGCGGAGTGTCATAGCCGAAGGAGCGGAACAGAGAAGCCAGTTGGCCTTTGCTGTTCTTGAGCCTTCCGTAGCAATCCGCCTGCTTCATGCAAGCTCCGATATTATCCTCCACCCAGCCCTTGCCGCCGTCCAGAAATCGGCCGTACCACTCAATGGCATCCTCGTTCCGGCGGTTATCCCGAAGCTCGTTCGCAAAATAATATTGGTCGCGCGGAGAGAAGGTTTCGCCGGCATCCCGACGCTTAAGATAAATGCGCAGATTGCGGTCGGTATGAAGCCGCTCCTTGCGATGGGTAACGGCGATATCGCTATGGAGGATACGGCCGAAGACGGCCAAATATTCATGTACGGGACCGATCCAGCGGAAGCCGAGACTGCGTCTGACCAGCCGATTGCGGCGCAGACTGAAGACGGGGTTGCCCTTATGATCAAAGGTAAGGTGGTAATTCATGGAGACGCTGTCGTAAGGGAAATCCTCGTCGTTCTCCTCCTTGAGGGTTTTGAGCCGCGCTCTGTCCTCCGGCTCGACTACGTCATCGGCATCCAGCCATAAAATGAACGGCTGCGTCGCTTGATCGAAGGCGTAGTTGCGAGCGGCGGCGAAGTGATCGATCCACTCAAAATCATAGATCGCCGCTCCGAAGGATGCCGCGATCTCTTTGGTGCGGTCCGTGGAGCCGGTGTCCACGATCACGATTTCATCGACGACGTCCCGCACCGAGGCCAGGCAGCGGCCGAGACTTTCTTCCTCGTTCTTGACAATCATGCACAAGCTAATGCCGAGCATTCACCCAACACCCTTTCTTCCTGACGGTTCGTTGTAACATTGTATTAGCGAGCGAGCGGGATGGTGCCATACATAATCTCAGCAAGAAAGTGCCAACATAAGGGCATTATGGAAACAGAGGGTGCGCCATGAAACAATCCGAAACATCCCATGAAAGGCCGTTCCAATCTTCGCTGAAAGCGAACGTGCGAGCGATTTACGAACGATTCGGAGGAAGCAGCGACCTCGTCGTCAGACTGTTCCGCAGCGATGCGGCTCCGGAGCGCGAGCTCGCGCTCATGTACATAAGAGGAATCGTTGACGAGTCGACGATTAATGAATCCGTGCTGAGTCCGCTCATGTCCATGCAGCTTCCGAAGCCCGTCGGCAAAGAAGAGCCCGGGTTGCTGGAGGCTCTCCGGACAAGCATCTTATCCGTCGGTCAGGTAAGAGACGTGTTGATGCTGGAAGAGGCGATCCAGCTCATGACCGGAGGCATGTGCTTGATCGCGGCGGAAGGCCATGCGGCCGTGCTTATGGCAGGCGCAGGCGGAGGCGAGCAGCGGTCGGTCGACAGCGCGCTGACGCAGACGGTCATTCGCGGTCCGCAGCGGGGATTCGTGGAGGATTTGAATACAAACGTCAGCTTAATTAGACGCATTATTCGTTCTCCTAACTTGCATGTGCAAACGCACAAAATAGGGAGCGAGACTCACACGGATGTTGCCGTGCTCTATATGAACGGCATCGCGGAAGAGGCAGTCGTCAAGGAGGTGTACCGGCGGCTAGCCAATATCGAGATCGACGGCGTGCTTGAGAGCGGTTATATCGAAGAGTTTATCCAGGACGAAACGTTTACGCTGTTCCCTACGCTTATGAACACGGAGCGCCCCGATACGGTAGCCGCATCCTTGCTGGAGGGCAAGGTTGCAATTGTCGTAGAAGGCACTCCGATCGCGCTGATTGCGCCCATTACGTTCTTCAACTTCTTCCAGTCGACGGAAGATTACTACCATAGGTTTGACATCGCTTCGTTCGTCAGGATGATTCGTTATGGGGCCTATGCGGTGTCCATGTTGCTCCCCGCGCTCTATATTGCGGTGACGACCTTTCATCAGGAGTTGCTGCCCACAACGTTGCTCATCAGCTTGGCTGCCCAGAGCGAGGGGGTTCCGTTTCCGGGGCTCGTGGAGGCGCTGCTTATGGTGCTTGCCTTCGAGGTGCTGAGCGAAGCCGGATTTCGCATGCCGAGAGCGATCGGCTCTGCCATCTCCATAATCGGAGCGCTAGTGCTTGGACAAGCGGCAGTGCAGGCGGGAATCGTCTCGGCAGGCATCGTCATTGTCGTATCCTTTACGGCGATCGCAAGCTTCGTCATGCCGGAATTCAACATTGCCGCGACGTCCCGCATCATCCGGTTCGGATTGATGCTTGTGGCTGGGTTTCTCGGTTTTTTCGGCCTTTTTATCGCCATATTGTTCATACTGGTTCACCTTGCTTCGCTGCGCTCCTTCGGAGTGCCCTACATGTCGCCCGTGGCTCCCGGAGCCAGCGTCAGAGGCTTATGGCGAGACGTATTCGTACGAATCCCATGGTGGGCCATCGTGCTTCGTCCCCAGGATCTGAAGCTGCGTAATCCCAAGCGAATGAAACGCTCGATGAGGCCGATTGCACAAAGGCAAATCAAAAAGCCGTAAGGAGGGAGTGCGTTGAAGACGATTAGGGCGGTGCTTCTGCTAGTCGTACTGGCCACTCTGCCGGGCTGTGGAAACCGGGCGGAGCTTAACGAAATTGCGATCGTATCCGCGACGGGCGTCGATTGGGAGGATGGCGAGTGGGTACTGACCTACCAGACCATCATTCCGAAGGCGATTTCCGGCCCATCAGGCGGAAGCCGGGGAGCGGCAATCAACGTTTTCTCCTCGCAAGCGGAGAACTTTCGGTCTGCGATTAGCAAGGCGAGTCAGGAGACGTCCAGGCGGCTGTATTTCTCGCATAACCAGCTTGTAATTGTGGGACAGGATGCCGCTCGCAAGGGGCTGGGGCAGCTGCTGGAAACGTACCTTCGCAATCTTGATTCCAGAGAGAACGTCAACGTATTTTTGTCCAAAAGCAACGCGCGCCAATTGCTCGAGCAGTTGATGCCGCTCGAACAGAATCCCGGTGAAGCTATCCACCGGATGATCGGCAACGAGGAGGCGAACAACTCTTCCTTCCGCCAAATGACGATCAACGATGTCCTGATGGATTTGCTCAGCAGCGTGCAGGCCACCGGTCTTCCCGTGCTCTCCCTGGCAGAAATGGAGGGCGGCACGGAACGCGGTCAGCAGCTGGGACAGTCGTCTTCGCCATCGAAGATCCGGCTGAGCGAGCTGGGGCTCATCGTGGGAGATAAGCTGGTGGGATGGGTGGATAATCGGGAAAGCAGAGGCATTAATTGGCTAAACAATACGGTCGACAGGACGACTGTCGGCTTCGCGTGCTCGGATCGAAAGTCCGCCAAAAAGGATTCCTCCATCCGCGTCGTGCGGGCGGAGTCGAAACGGACCCCAAGCTACAAGGACGGCAAATGGCGAATCGACGTGGACATCAAGGCCGAGGGCTCGCTGCTGGAGTACAATTGCAAGGGCGATATTAGCAAGCCGGATAAGATCGAAGCAATCGAGCGGAAAATCGAGGAGGAAATCCGTTCCACTGCCTTGAGCGGCTGGAGAGCGATCAGCGCGAACAAAGCGGATGTCGTCGGCTTCGGCAATCTCATCCACAAAAAATATCCGAAGTTATGGAAGCAGGAAGTCTCGAACTGGAGAGAGACTTTCCCAGCGACGACAGTATCGGTTAATGTGTCTTTCAAACTGTCCACGACCGGATCAAGCGGCAACAACTTTAAGCAAATACAGGAGGATACTGGTAAGTAGCGAGGCGCCGGAATCGAATGAAGGGAGGAAAGGCTTTGCGACAGCAAATCGGCAAGAGTCAGCTTGCGCTGCTGATTATATTGTTCTTGATCGGCAGTACGCCGCTGTTCGAGCTTGGCATCAAAGCGAAACAAGACTCATGGATCGCCATGGCAATTGCCGTTGCGACGGGACTTCTGTTGACGACCATTTATCTGTTTATTCAGCGAAGAGCGCCGGAAGCTGGCCTTGGGGAACTGTTGAAAATCCATTTCGGCAAACCGATCGGCGCCGCGCTGGGCTGCGTTTTTGCGTTGTGGTTCGCTTACGAATGCATGAGGAACGTACGGGATGTCGGCGAGCTGACTTCCGCCGCTCTGCTGCCATTTACGCCGCAATGGGCGATTATGCTGTGCATCCTGCTTGTTGCGGCTTATACGGCTAGCAAAGGCGTGGAAGTATTTGTTCGGGTCGTGCAGATGTTGTTCCCGATTGCAGCCGGTAGCTACCTCATCATTGTATTCCTGCTGTTCTTTAGCGGCCTCGTGAAACTGGACCAGATCCTTCCGATCATGGAAAATGGACCTATGCCCGTACTCCAAGCGGCTTTTCCTGATCTTATTTCCTTTCCGTTCGGGCAGCTTTTCGTCATGTTCGTTTTCTGGAGTCTGGTCAATGAAAAAAAATCGATAACCAAAATGACGATATGGTCGCAAGGCGGCGTATCCCTGTTCCTTATCTTCATGAATATGCTGATTCTTTGCGTGTTGGGGCCCGCGTTGGCCGGCGCTACCTCGCTGCCGTTGCTGCAAGCTGTGCAACTGATCCGGTTGGCCAATTTCCTGGAACGCCTCGACGTTATCGTGACCTTGCTTCTGTTTATCGGACTGTACGTGAAGATAACGGCACTGTACCTCGCTTCCGTGTTCGTCTTTCACAGCTCGACAGGCATCGAGACCCGGAATCTGCTGCTTCCCATCGGAGTCGTCGTCTATGCGATGACGTTTCTGGAGCCCAATCATACGTTTCATATTTGGCCGGGACTCGCCGTTACGCTGAAGATGATGCCCATCTACCAGGTCGCCATTCCGCTGATCATGGTTGTGATCGGAGTGCGGAAACGGTATAAAAAGTTGCCGGCGAGCGTATAGAACGTTAAGCATGGGAAAATAATGCTGGCATTACCCGCGGAGTCTGCTATAATTGGTTACGTAATTGACGAAACCGAATATGCTCCGGGGAGCTGGTTAGGCCGGCTGAGAGGGAATGACAACATTCCGACCCGTATACCTGATCCGGATAATGCCGGCGTAGGAACGTGAAGCGAGCGCTTCTTCGTGATTTGGCGTACAGTCGTTGGGACTGCGCGCGAATCGCGATGACAAGCGCGTACCAAGCCGATTGCAACTCGCCCTCCTGAACAGGAGGGCGAGTTTTTTTGGAATAAGGGGAAGAGCAGGAACGTCAATCCAGAAGACATAGAAGGCGGAGAGGGGAAATACGCATGCTGCACAAGAAGAAGGGATTATGGGGAAGAGGGCTCACGGCGACGGTGCTGGCCTTGACGTTGACAATCGCCGGTTGCGGCGGCAACGAGCCGGAAGGCGATGGCGGCGCTGGTGGCGAGAAGGAGCTTAAGAAGGTGAAGGTCGTTCTCGATTGGACGCCGAACACGAATCATACGGGATTATATGTCGCTCGGGACAACGGTTTCTTCGAGAAGCACGGCCTGGACGTCGAGATTATTCAACCGGGACAAGACGGCGCCGATGCGATGGTCGCTTCCGGCGATGCCGCGTTCGGCGTCAGCTACCAGGAGTCGGTCACGATGGCCCGCATCGCTGGCGTGCCGATCGTCTCCATCGCCGCGGTCATTCAGCATAACACCTCGGGTTTCGCCTCGCCGAAGGCGAAAGGCATCGATTCGCCCAAAAAATTCGAAGGACAGCGTTATGGCGGCTGGGGAGCTCCGGTAGAAGAATCCGTCATCGACGCCCTTATGCAGGCGGACGGAGGCGATGTCAGCAAGGTCGACATTATGAGCATCGGCGACAGCGACTTCTTTGCGGCCGTGGAGCGGGATATCGATTTCGCTTGGATCTACTATGCCTGGACTGGCGTCGAGGCGGAGCTGCGCGGCGAAGAGCTGAACATGGTTTATCTGACGGACTACAGCGACAAGCTGGACTATTATACGCCGGTCTTGGTGACGAACGAGGAGCAGATCCAGTCGGATCCCGAGACGGTGAAGGCGTTCGCGGCGGGAGCGGCCGAAGGTTATCAATTCACGATCGACAATCCGGAGGATGCGGCTGAAGTGCTGATCAAGGCGGAGCCGGATCTGAACGCGGATCTTGTGCGCGCCAGCCAGAAGTGGCTCAGCCCGAAGTATCGGGACGACGCGCCGCGCTGGGGCGAGCAGAAGCTGAGCATATGGGAGAATTACGCAAACTGGATGTTCGATCATGGACTGCTCGAGGGCAAGCTGGAAGCGGAGAAGGCGTTCACGAACGAGTTCCTGCCGAAATAACGGGAGTAGTGGTAGTCAGGCATATAAGGACGGATCGGCCAATGGAGCGGATGCTCCGGTCGGATTGAAGCTAACTTCGGAGAGGGGAACAAACAGATGGCAAACGCGCTGGTAAGCATTCAGATATTGCCGAGCACGCCGGGAGGGGCAAGCGTCCTTCCTTTCGTGGATCGCGCTATCGATATCATTAAGGAGTCGGGCGTACCTTATCGGGTGGCTCCGCTGGAGACGACGATGGAGGGGGAGCTGTCCGAGCTGCTGAACATCGTGCAGCGAATGAACGAAGCGATGACGGAGATGGGCTGCGCTTCGGTCATTTCCCAGATTAAAATCTATTACAATCCGGATAATGGTGCCTCCATGGGCCGACTGCTGGAGAAATACCCGGATGGCCAGTAGGAAAAAGTCCGGAACGGGAGCGTGGGCCAAGCTATGGCCGCCCGCGCTTGCGCTGGGCTCTCTGATCGCGCTATGGCAGGCATCCGCCTCGCTGGGAATCGTGGATGCCTGGCGCATCCCGGCTCCGTCGGCGGTTGTGCTGGAGGCGATCGAGATCTGGCCGCGCCTCATGGCGCATACGTGGGCGACGCTCAAGCTAATGATGCTGGGCTTTACGGGCGGTTCGGCGGCGGGCTTTGCGCTCGCCGCTTTGCTGCATCTGCTGCCGGGAGTGCGCAGAGGCGTCTACCCGCTGCTCATCCTGTCTCAGAACGTGCCCGTCGTCATTTTGGGACCCATCCTGACGATGTTGTTCGGCTATGGCACGCTGCCCAAGACGCTGCTCGTCATGCTCGTCTGCTTCTTTCCCGTATCGGTCGCCATGCTGTCGGGTCTTGCCAGCGCGGATGCCGGACTGCGTCATTATATGCGCATGATCGGAGCGGGCAAGGCGGAGCTGTTCTGGAAGCTGGAGCTTCCCAGCGCCGCCGTTCATCTGTTCTCCGGCCTCAAGATTGCCGCGACGTACAGCATGTTAGGGGCGGTCATCGCCGACATGCTGGCCCCGAAGCTTGGCCTCGGAGGTTTTATGGTTCTGTCCTCTCGCGGCTTTATGCCGGAGCGGGCGTTCGCCGCCGTTATTCTGATCATTATCGTAAGCATGGTCATGTTCGGACTCGTAACGTGGGCGGAACGAATAGTCATTCGCTGGCGTCCGCCGGTCAGGGAAGGGGGAGAGCGGTATGAAGCTTGACGTAAATGGCGTTGGCATAAGCTTCGGGACGAAGGAAGTGCTGCGCGACCTGACCTTGCGAGTGGAGGACGGGGAGTTCGTCTCGCTGATCGGCCCATCAGGCAGCGGCAAAACAACGCTGTTCGGCGTTATCGGCGGGCTTCGGCAACCGGATGCGGGCGAGATCCGCATCGGGGGCCGCAACACGACCGGCGAGCGCGGCCATGTTGCTTATATGCCGCAGCAAGCCGCCCTGCTTCCGTGGCGATCCGTCTCCGGCAATATCGAGATGGCGCTTAAGATCGCCGGCATCGACAAAGGGACGGCGAAGGCCATGACGAAGGAATGGCTCTCTCGCGTGGGGCTAGCGGAGTATGCGAGAGCTTACCCGCATGTGCTGTCCGGCGGAATGCAGCAGCGCGTCTCGTTTTTACGCGCGCTTTTGTCGCCGCGTACGCTGATGCTGCTCGACGAACCCTTCGGAGCGCTTGATGCTTTGACGCGGCTTCACATGCAGAAGTGGCTCCTGTCGATCTGGGAGACGCATCGCAAGTCGGTACTGCTCGTCACGCACAGCATCGAAGAGGCGCTTTACCTTTCCGACCGGATTATCGTTTTGTCAGCATCGCCTGCATCCGCGGTAGACGAGATTGTCGTGCCGTTTGAGCGGCCGCGCCGGGAGGCTCTGTGGACCGACCCCAGATTTAATGAATTGAAGGCCCGCATCTACGGACATCTGCAGGGCGACGGAAAGGCGGTGGATGATCATGATGATCATGTCTGATAGCTTTCCCGTTGTGGACGCTCACCTTCATGTCGACCTTTATCCCCCCGAAAAGCAGGAGGAGCTGCTGGCGGAAGCGTTTAGCCAAGGCGTGGAGACGGTCGTCGCCGTATCGATGGATCTGGCTTCCTCGATCCGAACGCGCGAGTTGGCGCTCCGCCATCGCGGGCGTGTCCATCCCGCTTATGGCTTCCATCCGGAGCAGGAGGCGCCTTCCGAGCTGGAGAGAGAGGAACTGCTGACCTGGATAAGGGAGCGGCATGCGGCGGGCGAGGCATTTGCGATTGGCGAAGTCGGCTTGCCGTATTACAAGCGGACGGAAGCCGAGGAGGCGAGTGAGCCTTTTGACGAGACGCCGTATTTGTTGCTGCTTGAGAGTTTCGTCGCCCTCGCCGCGGAGCTGGATCGTCCGATCGTGCTTCATGCCGTCTACGAGGACGCCGACAAAGCCTGTTCGCTGCTTGAGCAATACGGCGTGCGGAAGGCACATTTTCACTGGTTCAAGGGCAGCCCGGATACGATGAGACGGATGGCGGAGGCGGGGTATTACATTTCCGTTACGCCGGACATTGCTTACGAGGACGAAATCATCGAGGTCGTTCGTCGTTATCCCGTGGAGCTTATGATGGCGGAGACCGACGGACCATGGCCTTTCGAAGGCCCCTTTAGCGGGAGAGCAACCGTGCCCGAGATGGCTCGGGAGTCCGTGCTCGGCATTGCAAGGGTTAAAGGGATCGCGTCCGAAGAGGCTGCGCGCGGACTGTTTTTACAAAGCAAGAAATTTTATAACTTGTAAGTAGCTTTATGTGCGTGTTCAAAAAGTCTGGTTTTCAGCACCGAGAAGATTGGATGAAGGTAGAAACTGAGGAGCGGAGCGTAGTGGAAGCTACGTGAGCACCTGCAATGTTTCCGGAGGAAACATACTTCGTAAGCATTCGCTTAGTTTCGCCTGAATTCAATATTCGATGTCGAGCAAGCTTCTTGGTATACTTCGTGATGGGAAGCGGACTTTTTGAACAACCTCTTATGATGACGGCTCTTCGTCCAACAGGACGGGGAGCCGTTTCCATTTGCCAAGCCGGCGCATACACAGTTAGAGAGAGCGTAGCAGCCAAAGGAGGTAAAGCAATGGCAAAAATGACAAGAGAGCAGTTTTTTGCGGCAATTGCGCCTACGGTTCAGCTCGTATGGTCGGAAGGGTCCAGGATGTTTCCATCGGTTCGAATGGCGCAGAGTTTGCTGGAATCCGGCGGGGAGATCCATGCCTGGAACAATCTGGGCGGAATCAAGGTCGGTGGCAGTCCTATCAATCCTTATTGGCAGGGACAGGCGGTCGTCAAAGGCACTTGGGAGTATATCGATGGCAAGACGGTAAGCATGCAGGCTGCGTTCCGGGCTTACAAAAGCCTCTATCATTTTTACAAGGATCTGGATTTGTTCCTGGAAGCTCCGCGGTACGAAAGAGTGCGCTCCGCGAACACGCCGGAACGTCAGGCTTCCATGCTTTTGGCTAGCGGTTATGCGACTGACCCGGCTTACGCGACGAAGCTGATGCGAATCATTGAGCAATACGGTCTGAGAAGATATGATGTGCCGGCTGCGCCACAGACCATGGTACGAGGATTCGAAGACGCGTCGATCATTCCCGTCACTTGGCAGGGCGGAGTCATCGGCACGGGCTATTTAACAAAAGGGGTAACATGGGTGCCGGCGCGAAAAATCGCAGAAGCTTTAGGAGCAATAGTGGGCTGGACGGGCACGGCGGTGACCATCAACGGCGTGGAGCTGACTTCGAGACTGTCGATGTCGGTTGGTTACGTCAAAGCCAGGGAGCTTGCCATGCTGCTTGGCGTGCCGATCGAATGGGATCCCAGAGCGAGAGTCGTCTTGCTGGGATAACAATCGCCCTCCCCCTTAACGGCGTTCCGGCATATGCTATAGGACGTCGGACGAGAGAGAGGAGGATATCCTGTTGTATACGTATATCGTAGACCACATCCCAAGATCGACGCCGAACAATAGACGTCCCGGCTTGCCGCTGAACGCAACTACGATCACGATCCACAATACGGCCAACTCTTCCAGCACCGCAAGGAACGAAAGAAACTGGCTGACGAATCCGTCTAATTCGGCAACAGCCTCTTATCATATTGTGATCGACCAGAAGGAAGCGATCGAATGTATTCCGCTCACCGAGGTCGCCTGGCATGCGGGGGATGGCAACTCTGCAACCAGCGGCAATCGGACATCGATCTCCATCGAAATAACCGAAAGCGGCAATTATAGCGCTACGTTAGCCAATGCCGCCGCTTTAACCGCTTCCATGCTCAAAGAACGAGGCTGGGGGACGGACCGCTTGCGCCGCCACTACGACTGGAGCGGCAAAAATTGTCCGAGAAAGATGAATCAAGACGGGGGCTGGGGCGGCTGGGACAGCTTTGTTGCCCAGGTCAATACCTTATTGCAGGAGGAGGAAGAGGAGATGCTGGATCCGAAGGATGCCAATAACATCATCCGGTTTCTGAGCGCCGCCTATATGGCGACAACTGATCCTCAAGCGAGAGCGGAGTTTAACCGCCTTGCCAACGAGCTGCGCCGCGTCAGCGGCCAGAATCCGGAGCCGGGTTGACGCGAACAGTCAAGCAAATAGCAGCAATAGTAATGTGGCGGCAGGCCTGGGGCTTGCCGCTTCTTTAATCGCTGGTTTTAAATCATTCGTTTCTGCGTAATAATTGTCATGCGGTGATACTACTGTACTGCCCTTCATCCAAAATATGCTAATATGGATACATAGAATACAGGGAGCTGGTGACTATGGAATCAAACAAAATAGAAGTCGTAAAGATGACCAGCAAGTATTGCGACTTCGAGCATGAGTGTATTGTCATTGACGGCATTCCTCTCGATATCTATTTACTTCGCCTATATCCCGAAAACAACTTTGAAGGTTTAGTTCCAACAATCGTGGACTGGGTATCGCACGAGAAAGATTCGGCCTTTGTTTTAAGCAGACATCGCTCCTCAAAAGCATTCGTACGTCTGCCGCTTCTAATGTGTCCTGACGATTGCGATGTCTGGTGTACGTTGCTGATCGCAGACGTGGAAATGGATGGGACGACAGTCTATTGGCACAGAATCGGAATCGACCAAACGACGGCTGAGGAGTTAACGGCAGATTACGAGCTTATTGGTAATCGGGTGGAATGGCTGAACAAGGTAGCCGCAATGAGTTTTTCGCAAAAGAAGTACGACGCGGAGATGCAGAAGTTGTGGTGTCAGTAGAACGTATAGATAGAATAAAGGGAATACGAAAGCAGTATTGTCGTCAAACAAACCAAAGGAGGCGGGGAAGTTGGAAGTGACATGTCCATGGTGCGGAAACGAGGTTCGGCTTAGCGGTGATATTTGTCCGGAATGCAAGCATGAAGTGTTGCCCGAACATTTGGAGGAAAAAGAGAGCGGTATGTTTGGCGAAGGGGAACCACAAAAGGCGGATGAGTATGAGGATGATATAAACGAAATCCACGCCATCGAAAACAACTTTGTTTGCGCCAAATGCGGACACAATGAATGTAAAGCTGCCGAAGTGGCTATGACGGGAGCGGGTCTAAGCAAGCTGTTGGATATTCAGCATCACCATTATCTGTTCGTGTCATGTCTGCGCTGCGCTTCAGTCGAGATTTATGATCCCAGCGTGCTGAGGGGCCGTCAGGCTGGAGCATTCGGAACTTTTCTGGATGTGTTGTAATTCCTTTCGGTCGCGTTCGGAGTGATCATTGTGCCGTAATATGATACACTAAGGATCGACAAGATGGATGGAAACGGAGAGAGAGAATTGGCGGCGCAAGAAACAATAATCCGAATTACGGACCAACTTCGACAAGTCGACGGCGTAAAGGCGATCGTGCTTGGCGGATCAAGGGCAAGAGGCACAGGACACGCGCTGTCCGACATCGATATTGGCATCTATTATGAAGGCGGCGAAGGGCTCGATATTACCGGGATTCGGCGAGTTGCATCTATTCTAGACGACGAGCGGCGGGAAGATATCATTACGGAGATCGGCGAATGGGGGCCGTGGATTAACGGCGGAGGTTGGCTTAAGATTGATGGCCAGCCTGTCGATTTCCTCTATCGCGACATTGGCCAAGTATCGACTGTCTTGGAGCAATGCATCGCCGGAGATATAATGATCGAATACCAACCGGGCCATCCGCATGGTTTCGTTAATGCCGTTTATGCGGCGGAAGCGGCATTGTGCAATATTTTATGGGATCCGTATGGAGCCATCGGGGCAATGAAGGCGAAGACGGTTCCATATCCAAGCAAGATGCGGGAAGGGATCGTTCGGCGGTTTTGGTGGGAAGCGGGCTTCTCGTACGAGGGGGCCGGGAAAGGGATTTACAAAAAGGATTTATCATACGTGGCTGGACAACTTTATCGGACGATATCCTGCTTAAATCAAGTGTTGTTTGCCATTAACGAAACGTATTGGATGAACGAAAAAGGAGCGGCAGCCATCGTCGATTCCTTCCCACTCGCACCACATGCCTATGCGGAACGAGTAAATGAAGTTATTAGTCTGATTACGGAAAAACCGGCCGACTTGGACAAAGCGATGGCGACAGCGGGAGATTTGATCCGCGAAACGGATGGTTGGATTCGTCGGGCTGGAGGTGCTTCATGACTTTCGGAGCTCGTATGTTGAAAACGGGAATTGCGGTCACGCTGGCGCTGTACGTCAGTATGTGGCTCGAATTTACTCCGCATGTTATCGCGGCGGTCGCGGCTATTTTCGCGCTGCAGCCGACGATCTATCGATCTTGGCGATATTTCCTTCAGCAGGTTCAGGCGAACACGCTCGGCGCCATCATCGCGTTGCTCGCAGGCACCTATTTTTCGAACGAGCCCATAGCGATTGGCGTTGTCTGCATACTTGTGATCATGATTTGCATGAAATTAAAAATGTCGGAGTCCATCGGCTTGACGCTCGTAACGGTCGTCAGCGTGATGGAAGCATCCGGCGACTGGGAGTTCGCGCTCAATCGCTTCCTGCTCAGCCTGATCGGCATCGTAGCGGCTTTCCTGGTTAATATTATTTTCGTGCCGCCGGATCCAAGAGAACAATTTACGAAGCAGATCCATCGGGTATTCAACCAGCTCTCTTTGCTGCTCCGAACTGCTATATCCGACGAGATTAAGGAGAAAGTATTTCGGGAACAGAAACAGGAGCTGGCGGACGGACTGCAAGCGCTGACGGACAAGTACAAGCTGCTGGAAGAGGAGCTCAAAAAGCTGAAGCGGGTAAAGTATCGACAGACGCGGCAGGTAGTCGTCTATAAGCAATTGCTGCACAATTTGCAGAAGGGCTATGAGGTGCTCGAAACCGTACAGGAACACTATTTTCAATCAGAGCGAACCAAGGAGATCAATCGGAGATATGACCGGCATTTGGAGAGCTTGATCAAGTTTAACGAATACGTTCTTCTTAAGTTCGAGGAAAAAGTCAAGCCGGAAAGCTGGAAGGCCGAATCCATCGAAGAAGAGAACAATGCGTTTATGAAGGAGGCGACCTCAGACAGCGACGACAGCAGAGAAAGCGCACACCGCCTGTTCATTGTAGCCGCATCGATCTACGAATACGGTCATCAGACGATTCGATCCGATCGTCTCGTGGAGCGCAAGGGACACGATGACGAAGAGTCGTCCGCTTTGTTGGAATAAAATTCGACTGAACAACCCGAAATAAGACGGACAAGGAGGCAGCTGTAAATTTCAGTTGCCTTTTTCTTTTTTAAATCTAGAATGCCAAGAGAGGAAGTGAGTGACATACGTAAGCTGAAATTTTCGAGACGTTTATGGTTTATTGGGCCGATTGCAGCAATAGTGGCTCTATTTCTTATGGCATCGATGGTTTATATCTACGAAAAACCTGGTGGGTTGGCCGATTGGAGATATTCGCGAGCCACGGGCTTGAAGGAAACAATAAGGATCCCCGTAGGGAGGACACCGGAGGAAGCCGTACAGAAGTTTCGTGATTCTAACAAAACAGTTGTTCACAAGGAATTTTTGAACGGAGGCGCGCTGTTATTTCTCGAAGGTTTCAAAGAAAAGGGAAGAACAAGTCTACAGCTTGAATTCGTACGTGAAACATGGATAGGCGCCTGGAAATGGGAGATGGGCGGAGGTTATGGAATTTCCGTTCATCTTGATACGCATCTCTTAAATTATATGAGCATGCCCAGCAATAAAGGTATAAAAGGCCCTTTCCCAATTGTATTCGGAGAAATTGTCAACCCAAGTGTATCAGAAGTGAAGGTAATTATAGAAGGTGAAGGGGGCGGCGAGAAAGCAGCCAAGATTGTTGACTACGGAAGGGAACAGCGATTGTGGTATGCGGTGCTTCCGAAAGCAGCCTCCACACCTTATACAATTGAAGCGTTGGATGAAAAGGGCGAGATCATTGCCAGTCAGACGGTTGAAGATCAAAGTGATTCCGACAGCATTCCAAGCATAATGGCTGCCGTTAAATAAAGCACCCACAAGGAGAAGAGAGGCTACCCCTCGATAGGGGCAGCCTCTCTCAATTTTCGAATGCGATATGCGTTCGTCGCGGATTCACGCAGCTCCTCGAGGATGGTGTAATTGGCCCAAGCACCGGCTACCGCGCCAATACCCGGAACCATCTGCAGCATTTTCCGGAAGTCGATAGCATCGCGGTATTCCTTCTGGAACGTTTCCCAGTCCATGTTTTTGGAGTAATCGGCATCCGAATGCCATTGCAGCTTCTCCACGTCCCAACGTTTGATGGAGTCCAACAGTCTAGCGCGTTGTTCTGGCCCGGAGAACGTCAACTGGAAAACCTTTAGAACGAAGACGCGTTCCGAAAAATGTTTAGTATCATAGCCGTATACATGTGCTAGTTCGAACAAGTATTTCATCTTGATCGCGATTAGCGCGGGGAAATCCACAACGTTTAGAAAAATGCCGCCAGCTCCCGTGCCGGCGCCTTCGGCTACCGCGATTTTTTGGTATAACGAAAACAATTGTTGGGCGTCTTGATCGGCAAGTTCCAGATCGGATGACCGTTGTACGGGCCTTTGAGGTGTATATTCAGCGCCGAACAGCGCCGTGCGCACAATCGACCTAATGGTTGTTGTAATAATATTGTGAACTTTAGGAGGAATCAGGTTGTTGATTCGAGTTCCGATCGTTTTTGAGGTTTTTTCCAGCCAGCCTGGAGGTTTAAATAGCCGGCGCTCCCACTCGATAATTTCGTTGATCACTTTCTGTTCGTAATTCATGAACGATCGCTCCTTCAAAAGACATAACTCCATTGTAACGGAAATCGGCATAATTAGGAACGGACTGCAGCAGGTGGCGGAACCGGACGAAAGTCGTGGATGGTTGAGGCTTATAATGTTATTGACAAATCAACTACTACGTGTTACTTTATAGCAGTAGTAAGTAACACTTCATACCAGTGATACAGAATAGCAAGGAGTGATTGGTCTGGAAAATCTAACGGAAATGCTTAAAGGGGTGCTTGAGGGCTGTGTCCTTGAAATTATAAGCCGCAAAGAAACCTACGGTTATGAAATCACGCGGCGGCTGAACGCCCTCGGCTTCACGGATGTTGTGGAGGGAACGGTTTACACCATCCTGATCCGGCTTGAAAAAAACAAGCTGGTGGAGATCACCAAGAAACCTTCCGATATGGGACCGCCGCGAAAGTTTTTCGCGATCAACGATGCTGGGCGCGAGGAACTGCAGAGGATCTGGGAGAAATGGGAGTTCGTTTCATCAAAGATTAATGAGTTGAAGGAGGGGAAACAATGAATTTTTGGGAAAAAATCACCGGCAGCGACATGACGAAAGAATTGAAAAAATTTGAATCGCGCGCCAAAAAGCTGCCAGCAGATTATCAGGCAGCATGGGCTGAAATTAATGCCAATCTTTGGCGATACTCCGATTTCACCGGTCGCAACCTCATGCCAATCCTTGACGGTGTGCTTGGCCTGCTCGAAGAAACGGCGGCGGACGGACAGAGTATTCAAGAGGTTTTGGGTGATGATATCAAAGGCTTTTGTTCGGCTCTGGCCGGCGAAGAAGGGGCAAAGTCTTATCGCGACAAGTGGCGCAAGCAACTCAACAATAATATCGCTAAAAAATTAGGCAAATAGGAGGAGAACATGAGAATACAAGATATCATCCAGGGTAAAAAAGAGTGGCGAGCGCACATGGCGCGTGTCAAAGCGCTCCCGCGGGATTATCAAATTGTATATAAAGAGATTCAAAAATATCTCTTTAAGGTAGGCCCTGTCGAGCTAACGGAAGGGACGGATTTGCTCTCGGGGATAGTCGATCTTTTTAAAGAGGGCGCGGCTTTGGATAAAGGCGTGCTCGAAGTGACGGGCAGTGACGTAGCGGCTTTCTGCGACGATCTGATCAAAGATTCAAAAACTTATGCTGACATCTACCAAGAATCTGTTAATCAAGAAGTAAATAAAGCCCTAAAAAAGGTAACGGATAAAAAGTAAAAGGGGAGTCGGGATGAATAAAACAATTGAAGTGAAAGGTCTTCGAAAGTCTTTTAAGGACAAAGCAGTCCTGGAGGGTGTCGATTTTGACGTAAAGCAAGGTGAGATTTTCGCCTTGCTTGGTTCCAACGGCGCGGGCAAGACGACGATTGTCAAAATTCTCACCACGCTGCTCAAACCGGATGGAGGCACCGCCGCCATCAACGGATTTGACGTCGCGTCAAAACCGGAAAATGTGCGGAATGCGATCAGTCTGACCGGACAATTTGCCGCCGTGGACGAAATGTTGACCGGGAGGGAAAATCTGATCATGATCGCCAAGCTGCGACACTTAGAAAATCCGCGTCATGTCTCGGATGAATTATTGAATCGCTTTGACTTGATCGACGCCGCCGACCGCAAGGTATCCACCTATTCGGGCGGAATGTGCCGAAGGCTCGATATTGCCATGAGCCTGATCGGAAAACCTCAGCTCATTTTCCTCGACGAGCCGACCACAGGCCTGGACCCGGAGGCGCGCATTGAGGCTTGGAAGGTTATTAAGGAGCTGTCGGGCGGCGGTACAACGGTATTTTTGACCACTCAGTATCTCGATGAGGCCGAACAGCTTGCCGATAGAATTGCTATTTTGCATAAAGGCAGGATTATTGCATGCGGCACGCTTGAGGAGCTGAAAAAGCTGTTCCCGCCCGCAAAGACGGAGTACGTGGAAAAACAACCTACATTAGAAGAGATATTTCTCGCTATCATTGGTAAAAAGGAGGGGCATTAACATGAATGAGCATTTTTTCAGCGACATGAGCGTAATGTTTGGACGCTCTATGCGCCATATTTTGCGAAGCTTGGACACCATCTTCACGGTTTGCATCACTCCGATTGCAATGATGCTGCTGTTCGTCTATGTGTTTGGCGGTGCAATACAGAGCGGTACCGAAAACTATGTCAACTACCTGTTGCCCGGTATACTGCTAATTGCGATTGCGAGCGGTATATCCTATACGGCGTACCGCCTGTTTTTAGATAAGCAACGTGGCATAATCGAGCGGTTCCACTCCATGCCGATTTCGCGTTCCGCCGTGTTGTGGGGGCATGTGCTGACCTCGGTGGTATCCAACGCCATATCCGTTTTCGTCATCATACTCGTAGCGTTTATGATGGGATTTCGCTCGTCGGCGGGGATATTGTCTTGGCTTGCCGTAGCGGGCATACTCTTGCTCTTTACTCTGGCTTTGACATGGGTCGCGGCGATTGCAGGACTGTCCGCAACTTCGGTGGAAGGCGCAAGCGTGTTTTCCTATCCGCTTATCTTCCTGCCGTTTATCAGTTCGGCCTTTGTGCCGACCGAAACAATGCCGTCAGTCGTGCGCGCCTTTGCCGAAAACCAGCCGGTGACCTCTATCGTAGAAACCATCCGAGCTCTATTGTCTAGTCAACCGACAGGCAACGATATCTGGGTCGCTCTTGCGTGGTGCTTCGGGATATTCATCGTCGCGTATCTACTTGCGGTTCGCGCATACAAGCGGAAATCTTGAGCTGCTCTCCAAAAAAAACACAAATATACCCTGCGAATCTTTGACGCAGCCGGACTCGCAGGGGACAACATATAAAATTCTGCCGCCGTTTTGCCTTTGCCATTAGAAAAAGATCTTGATATTACACAAACGGACAGGTTACCGCAACAAACTGATTATTATGTGCGTCTATTGTTATGGAATTTCCTACTAATCCACATTCACAGAACACAAGAGATAATTGGAAGGTCTAAGGAAAATGGTGATGATAGAACAATATGGACACTAAAAAAAATATTGAAAAAATCAGACTATTAAAAGAGAAAGTGTCTGATTGGCATAAATTGAGTGATGGAGAGCTGTTTCTTGCTCTAAAAGAGTTTGAGAAAACGCCCAGGTTAGAGGTTTCCATTTATTATCAAGATTTATTTAATGATCCGAAGTTTTCTCAAACCCTTCTTGATATCTATAATAAGAATAAGGATGTTACTAAACTTGTAGTTCTACTTGTTTCAGCAATTGGGAATATGATTCAGAGATATGATCTTCCGGAAACGAAGGGAATTTACGAATTCATGCTGGAAAATTCAAATAAGAGCAACATAGGACCTTATGTCGCGTTATTTTTGCCTAGATTTAAACATTTCGAAAGTTATGATGAAAAATGGGAATATTTTATGAATATTAAAAAAATGTCACCCAAAAAATAGCCGATAGTTCTTTTGAAACGATAATGGATTTGTACTTAGAAAAAATTCCGGAAACATATAAAAATGAGGTCATCGAATATTTTAATAAAAAAGTAGAAGAGTCTAACAATGAATACGGTAAACAATATTATCGGGATATCATTATTAAAATCATGAGTTAATAGGGTTTGCTATATGCTCGGAAAATCGCTTGTTTCTGGAATCCCGAATGATGATGCAGTATCAGGCACCATGTGCAGGTAGAGAGCGGCTTGCGTGTCATCATGGACCAGCGAAACATTTGGGAGTTTTGATGGTGGTGCATATGTCTTCTGCCGGTTTAAAGTAGCTTGGACCGATTACTGGAAGGAGTAGGACAGATGAATATTACCCACGATTTTATTGATGAACAGTTCCGGACGTTCCTATTGGAAACGTATTGCGGCGGCCGGGATTCGATTCAAACAAGTGATGTGGAAGGGATTGTCGAACTGCAAATCTCGCACAAAGACATCGCAAGCCTGAACGGACTGGAGCATTTTACGTCGCTGGAGGTCCTGAATTGCGCATACAATAAGTTGACTGAGCTGGATATTAGCCGCAACACGCGTTTGGTGGACTTGGAATGCAACGGCAATGAGTTGTATGCGCTCAATACTAGCCACAATTCCGCGCTAAAGCGGCTGCACTGCAATTCTAATGCGATTTTGGCGCTAGAACTGTCGGCGAATGCAGCGCTGGAATCGTTGGATTGCGGATTCAACCGGATCCGCAATCTCGACGTGAGCCACAACCCTATGCTGACGGAGTTGATTTGTTACTGGAACATCTTGTCCAAGCTTGAATTGGAGCGCAATCCGCTGCTGCGCCATCTGCAGTGCGGCTATAACGCCTTGTTTACCTTGGAGTTGGACCATCACTCGATGCTGGAGAAGCTGGACTGCGGCAGCAACCATTTGATCCAACTGCGGGTGACGAACTGTGAAAATTTACTGGAACTGCGGTGCAACGGTAATCATTTGACCGAATTGGACATCAGCGGAAATCTGAGGCTGAAAAGCTTGCGCTGTTTTCAAAACCATCTGTCGAAGCTGGAACTGAACCACCCTGAGCTGGTCGAAGTGTATTGCTCGGATAACAAGATTGCGGTACTGGACACAAGCGAGGCTCCAAAGCTCGAACGGCTGGATTACGCCAACAACCTGATTCAGGAACCGGACCATACCGTAAAAGGATTCGGGACATTTACCTATGATGTGTCGATGTCAGACTACAGGTTGACACTGCCGTTTCACGGAACCGACATTCACGTTACAGTAGCAGTGCGCACAAAGGCGGAAATGAAACGGCTGTCACCGGTCATAAAGAAAACGTGGGACAACATGGCGACGATGCATGATCAAGCATTGACACTCATTGCAAATACTCATCCCGATGAGGATGTCAGCTCTCTAGCGTTGTCTGAGCTGGTGTTCGAGGAACTTGGTACCATTCGATTTGGTTACGATGCAGGGGAAACGCCGGCAGGACAGCTGTTCATCTACGCTGTCTTTCAGAAAACATTTCAACTCGACGACACACTTGTGTATGAAACATATTGATGGGTGATACAAATGAGTCCGTTAACTAACGGGTACTATAGTTCAATAAACAACCAGAACGAGGCTGCCGGCATGGATCGGCAGCCTCGTTGTGCGAAAGGGCAGGTTAATGGAATAAATAAGATGGATTTTTTCGGTAGAAAACAAAAGGAAAAGTGTGAATTATTATTATTCCAATCAAAGGAGAACTCCATATGTCATCAAAGCTTATGAGAGTAGGTACTATATATTTACCGGTAACAAATCCTAAATTGTCCGCGGAGTGGTTTTGTACTCATTTAGGGGCTGAATTGAGTTATATGGATGAAGGGAATAACCATGTAATTCTTAATCTGGCTCAACAAAGTTTTATTTTGATACAAAGTGAGAAAGGTACTCTTGCTAATTTTAATACAATAAATGACGGCCTCATGTTTCTGTTTACATTTGAAGTTAACGGGATTGATGCGTTAATACAACTACACGAAGATTTACAAGACAAGGGAGTAACGGTTGGAGCGATTGAAGACAGAGGGCACACTGGAAGGAACTTTATTATTACAGACCTGGATGGAAATAAATATGATGTTTGGAGCGAGTTGTCTGTAGACTTTAAAGAAAAATACAATATTACTTGACTCAAGTGACGGATACCGGGAGTTTAATGAAGACACCGCAGACAGGGGGGGAACTAATATTATACACGCAGTTAGAGTCGGAACGTTTTAAATTGGCGACAAAAGCATGGAATGATTTTCTTGTATTTTTAAACAAGAACGATTGAGTTAAAGGGAACTTTAGTTCAATGAAACAGCTGCAGCAGGCGTGCTGACGGAAATAGGCGAAATGCCCGTATTCGTTTCAATATCGATTTCCGAAGGTTTCGGAGGGAATACGGGGAGAGACTTCATCCGCCAGGAAGAAGCATGGATTGTAGCCGATACAGAAGGCTCGCGTGTTCTAAAGCTCAATGATGAGCTGGAAATCGTAGACGAGGTGGCCGTTTCGACCCCATATAAGCTAACTGCGAGCAATGGAGGCTTGTATGTAGACTCACTAGGCAGAACTCTGCGAGTGAATGAAGATTGGACCGAAGTGAGCGAAACGCCATCTTCATTTTCGTCTACGACTAATGTGGAGAAAGCGAGTTTAAGGTTGCGGTTAGGCGACTATCAGGAGGACAGTGAGACTGGACTGACATGGTACTATGTCGATGGCCGTATATTCCAACACCACATTGTTAAGCTGGGTTTGGAAGGTAGCTCTGTCCAACGTTTTTATGTCGACAAATTTTTTGACATCATGAGGCTGCAAGAAGGCACAACCGAACAACCAACATTCGTGTTGACTAGCTACAAATATCAGTAACACAATGGAAACGACAAAACGATTTTTATTGGTTTTCTAATCATCCTCCACTGCTCTGCCTTGCTATCCTGATACGCTAAACTTAAAGGCAAGGGTTCACCTCAGGGCAGATGGTCTTAGACCATATATAGAAATGGAACCGACAGACCACCGCTGGCGGTTGAACAAAGAGATGGAAATACTATCAAACGTGTTCAACAAATAGCTGAAATGCTATGTGTAAATAACATGAGCGATGATTTATACCTAACGGGAAACTTTAGCACCATAACATGACGGCAACGGCATGCGATCGGTAGACGTTGTTCGTTGAAGTAACGGAGTTTAGTTGAACAAGATGAGTGAAGGTTTTATGTCGCATTTGATCCATATTGTGCAGCAATTGATATCAAGAAAGCCAGTTATATATTAGTTTTCCTATCCAGATAGCAAATAAAATCCAAACTGTGATGAATAGAGTACCGACAAACCAATTTTTTGGCTTACCGTTCTTTTTCATTTCTTGGGCCCTAACCCTACTATCTTCTATGATTTGAGAGGGGACTAGCTTTAGTGCTAAAGCGATGCCAAGCGGAACAAGAATAAGGTCATCAAGGTACCCCAAAACGGGTATAAAATCAGGGATTAAATCTATTGGGCTGAAAGCATAGGCTACCACACAGATTGCTACTATCTTGGCAAACAAAGGAGTTCGCGGATCTTTGTAAGATAGGTAAAGTACAAAGAGATTATTTTTTAATTTCCGTGCAAAGCTTCTAAGTTTCTTTAAGGTATCCATTGTTAACCTCCATTTTTCAATATTATAAATTAGAAAAATACAGAGGTAAACAAACGAAATATTGCGCAGTACGATCCATATTGCGACAGAGAGGAATAAAAAAACCGCCACATAAGGCGGTCAAATGAACTATAGAATCATGGATCCATTGAATTTGGAGTATTCATCACCGCATTATATAACCACCAAATTAAAAGTAAGAGGATACAACAAGATATTATTATTAAAATAACGGTGACTTTACTTTTTAATTGGTTCTTCATTTATTACCTCCTCTGCGAAAGCATGGTTGCTTTCTATACGAGTTATTAGAAGGGCTTGTTGCGTTAAACAGCCCTGCACGTAAGTTTAATCTCCTTCACCAATAAGGAGTAATGTGTCGAAGTCGACGATTATGTCCATCAACATTGAGGGACTTGGAGGAAGTTACTCCTCCTTGTCCTCAACTAAATCGTCTTGATCGCTGCCCCAAATGTAATCAAAACCAGGCTTAATAAGCGGCGTATCATTTTCGACTTTTGTTTCACTCTCCAGCGATTCTTTATCTTTTTCGTTGGGCATTAACGGATCCTCCTTAAATTAATTACTCAGTCTAATATGCCCATTTATACAATAATCAGACGCTCCCGCAGCCAGCGGCGGCCGAAGGAGGGATTATAAGCATGGATGGCGATGAGTTGTGGTTTTGTGAAAGATAAACTAGTGCAAGCGCCCATAGAGATATTTCGTGGGTAGAGGAGGGGGTTAGATTAGACAATAGTTGAATAAATGACGAAAATGAAGCTGCCGGGACTGACCTGCAGCTTCATTACGTTAACGGGCAAGTTAGTTCTATAAAAAGGGTTCAATAACCATTTAGATCATATTCACCTAAATGGTTTTTTGTTTGATTTTTTAGTACGGACGTACTAAAATAAAAACATGAGTAAAAAAAATATACCAACTAACCAAAAACAAATGTCGTTCATCGAAAAAGCTCGTAGAGCTCAAATTGTGGAATGTGCGATTGAGACAATCGCAGAACTAGGTTACGCTCAAGCCTCTTTAGGAGAGATTGCAAAACGTGCGAAAATCAGTAAGGGGGTCATCTCTTATCACTTTGCAAATAAAGAGGAATTATTGGAGCAAATAGCTATCGAATACTATATTGCTTGGCAATCCTACATTGCTCCACGAATAGAAGTTCAAAAATCTCCTAAAGAAATGCTTCGAGTGTATATTGAATCCAATCTTGCATTTGTAGCTGAAAATCGGCAGCATGTTTTCGCTGTTATAGAATTGGGCTCTAAAAAGATAACTGCTGAAGGTAAACTCCAGTTTGCAGCAGACCATGATAAAGCTATTTTACTTCCAATTGAAAATATTCTCGCCCTAGGAGTGCATGAAGGGTTTTTTCGGGAATTTACCAAACCATCGGCAAGGGTGATGGCGTTAACAATTAGAAATGCCATTGACGGGTTTACTATGGAATTAATGAGAAAGCCTGATTTAGATGTTCTGGAATATACGAGAGAATTGGTTACAATCTTCGATATATCAACTAAAAAGTGATGTGTCACCAAGGGGGTTACCGATGTTTTACTACGATGTACTTTGCTATAATTGTAAGAAAACATTCAGGGTATACGAAGGTTCACTAAAATATAAACAAGCTAAGGAAAGAAAGGTTAAGATTTTTTGTTGCGAAGATTGTGCTGATAAAATACGTATTGAAGCAATTTTGAATTTTATGCGCGGGATTAATCGTTTTTAATTTTTGATTTTCTCAACGATTATCGTCAAATATTGCACTAAAACGCCGCGGCAACAATTAAACCGAGCAACTCCCGTCTTTACGAATTTTTCTTATTGGAGATTAAGCTAACGGGGAACTTTAGTTCAATTATCTAGGGAGGCGCTACCGCGGCAGCTCCTCCTTTTGTTGTTCAGCCATCGGGCAGCAGTTTAGCTTAATTATAAGTATTCTTTACGTCCCAAAGTCTGGGGTTAAATGGTAAGCTAAAGCTATTATCTATAGCTTGGCTGAGGGAGTGTTCTGCATGGAATTAAAAATATGTGATGAGACGAACAATACCGACAAATCTTATGTCGTAAACAAAATGATTGAATTTAACCTGAAGCATTTTCCTGATGATTTGAAGGGCAGATATGAGGTCGTTAACTTATATTTGAAAGATGTTGATGGAAACATTTACGGTGGGTTGGTCGGTGAAATATGCTGGAATTGGTTAGAGGTACAGTATCTTTTCATAGACGATGCTTACCGGAAATTCGGATATGGAAAGAAACTACTGTCAGAAGCCGAGAAGATTGCTAAAGAGAAGATGTGTGATTTTATAAAATTAGATACCTTGAGCTTTCAAGCGTTTGATTTCTACAAAAAACAAGGATTTGCAGTGTTTGGAACGATACATAACGCTGGCAGGCACACTCATTATTATTTGAAAAAAGAAATCACTTAGAAAAGTTATTTCATTACGCTATCGGGAAACGATAGTACAACGACATGACGGCAGTCGGCCACGCGATCGGTTGCCGTTGTTCATTGACCGAGAAGTAGATCTTCACCCACTCGAACCAACAGAAGAAGAAATACACCGTAACGACCTTAGGGGATTGAGCTAACGGTGAAAAACTTGATTGCGAGGTAGGTACAGTGAAAATTGAGTATCGGCCCACTGCTTTTCAAGATTTGAATTCTGGCAAGAGATTCGGCTTGAACGGAGTTTACATATAACAAGTGTGACGGAAGATTCTCTGGGCATTATGGCATCGTCCTCAGAAGCACTGGAGAGAGCAGCATTCCTTGCTTCGATTCGGAACTTTCAACATAATTGCTCTTCAAATCGAGTTATAATTGAGGGCCATGCGAATGAATAATTTTTGTTAAAAAAAAGAAGTGGATTCTTTCTAAAAGGAGAAAAAATGAATATCAGAAATCTGAATTCAAATGAAAATTATCCAATGGAGCTGTTGCTTTTAGCAGACCCCTCTCGAAAAATTGTTGAGGAATATGTAAAAAGAGGGGAATGTTTTATTGCTGAAACTGAGAATCAAATTATAGGAACTTATGTACTTTTATCAACAAGACCTGAAACGGTTGAATTAGTGAATATTGCAGTTGCGGAAGAAATGCATGGCAGAGGGATAGGTAAACAGTTGGTCTTGCACGCAATTCAGACAGCCAGAGGGAAAGGTTTTAAGACAATCGAAATAGGGACAGGAAATTCAAGCATAGGACAACTAGCCCTCTATCAAAAATGTGGCTTTAGAATCGTTGGGGTTGATATCGAGTTTTTCATCAGGCACTACATAGAAAAAATTTACGAGAACGGGATTCAGTGTACGGATATGATTCGACTATCTCAGGATTTATAGGGTGGGACTACGCTAAAAGGATGATATTTATGACGCTTCAGCATATTAAGTTTAGATCAACGGGTAAGGGAAAGAGGAGGAGAATTAAAGATAATACATTGTATATGTAGCGGAAGTCATAAACAATTAAAAGGGTGACATTTATGGCAGTTATTCGGCTGGCTACTCTAGAAGATGTTAATGATCTTGTCCAAATGCGTTGGGAATTCTCAGAAGATGAGCACAGCAATGGTATAGTGAGCTTTGAAGAGTTTCATAAGATTTGTAGCGAATTTTTGATAAAAACGATAAATGGTGGAGATTGGTACATTTGGGTGGCAGAGATTGGGGGAAATATAGTATCGCATATGTATTTGCAACTAATACATAAAGTACCGAGGCCAGGCAAGTCTCCGGATCCTTACTTCGGATATGTTACCAACGTCTATACTCGCCCTGATTATAGAAGTAAGGGTATCGGTACCAAGATACTTACAGTTATGGAACAGTGGTCAAAAGAGAAAAGTGTCGAATTTCTTATTCTTTGGCCGAGTAACGAAAGCGTTCAGTTTTATTCCAGAAACGGCTTTTTTCGATGTGAAGAAGCCATGGAAAAACATTGGTGATTTCGGTATATTCCATTGAAGTAACGGGGAACGATAGCACCACGACATGACGGCAGCTGATCACGCGATCGGTTGCCGTTATTCGTTGAAGTAAAGGGTAGTATAGTTATAACAAAACTCTCCCCAAAATAAGGGATTACATTTGATATAATCTTCTAAGCAGTTGGTAAAACGGCTGTTGTTTTCATAAATGGGTATCTATGCCGCTCTACATGATGACGAATATGTCCAGGATAATAAGCGCTGCCTTATCGACAAAGAAGAAGATGGAGGAATTAATGAATATTAAACTTGAAAAGCTGATTTATGCCTTAAACCAACGGTTCAAGAAGAATATCATCGCGGCCGACTGCCAAACAATGCCGCTACAGGGCGGAACCGTGGGAAATGTGTACCTGGTATCGGGGACCGCCGAAACCGCAGATGGTGAAATATTGCCGTACCGTATTGTACTGAAGATCCAAAAGAAATGGGAGCGATACGGTGATCCGGGTTCATGGCGTCGGGAATATGATCTGTATTCGTCTGACTTGGGAGCGGCTTTCTCGGAAGCCCTCCGCTGGCCGACATGTTATCATGCCGAGTTCAATGCCGAAGTTAATGAATACCAGCTGTGGCTGGAATATATCGATGGTGTAACCGGATTAGACTTGACTAGTGAAATGTATGAAAAGGCCGCGAGGGAGCTAGGGCGCTTTCAAGGCAAGCTGTATGCTCTGCAACCCGCCGTGCTGCGAAGCCTGACCAACCTGAGTCATGAGGATCTGATGAAGAATACGTATTTGCATTACCGGTCATGGCCGGTCGTCTACGATTATATACGATCAGTGGACTGCGAATTGCCTCTGCACGTACGGCAAATGCTCATCGACATCGATGAGCAAGCAAACGAGATATTTCACCGTATTGAAAAATTGCCCCTCGTTTTATGTCACAGAGACTTCTGGGTAACCAACCTTATCTATGCTGATGGGAATATCGTGCTCATCGATTGGGATACCAGCGGATGGGGCTATCTGGGCGAGGATCTTGCAAGTCTGATCGCGGATGAACCGGATATCGATCACATGGTCGAACACTATCAGCGATGCATCCCTGCATATTACAAAGGCTTTTCGGAGTATGCGGATGTATCCCGAATCGCCGACCATTGTGTGTACGAGATCATGCTTCTTGTATTCGGATATAGGCTTGTGGAGGGGTATCTCCACACAGAGGCTGATGACGAGAAGAGGAAGCATGTCCAAACTCTCCAAAAAATCTATGAAATGAAGACCATACCCTTAATCGACACATCTGGTTAAATAACCTAACTTAACGGGAGACTTTAGCTGAATTCAAGGCTAAGGAGGATATAAGTGAAAAATCGGCAGCGTAAAAAAAATGAAGCGCCATGAACAGCTTTTTATGGCAGAAATGACAACGCGATTTGGTAAGTCTCCACTTGAAAAAATTCCAATTATTGCTGAGGAACTAAAAAAGAATTATTACGCTTAACGGAGAACGTTAGCATTCAATGAAACAGCTGCAGCCTATGACTTTATTTTCTCAAGACAGCAAGGGGCTCGGGGGTGGTAGTAGTAGGAGAAACAGGAGCAACTTACTGGGGGAGCTGGAGTAACGGGAATGGGGTCATATCAACGTAGGTGGCGCTAGAGTATCGGAGTAGCTGAATTTGTAGGTGCTGTAGTAACTTGGTTTTATTTTGTATGAATAGAAACATTCCAGCAAGAAAAGTCGTTTACATATATGGATCAAGTTGGAAGGTGAGCCGAAGGGGCGTTGAGGATGATGAAAAAGATGTTCTCGAACCAAAAGAAATGGACTATACTCATCTGCAGCTTTGCGGTTGTGCTGATAGCTGCGAGCGCCTTATGGCTGCTGAATGTACAGCGCGATACGAACCAAGATGATACAGTATCGTCCACAGTGGAGCCAACGGAGGTCGCTCGACCTGAAGAAACCCCAGCTCCAGTTACATCGAAGCCAATCATTGTGCAGTTGGATACCGTGCAACCACAGACTCTATGGCAAAGCCAGGATTACAAGATTTACGTAGAACAGCTACGTCTATACAGTCAAGCCGCTCAATCAGATCCGAAGCTTTTGTTTGAGTGGGATGAAGCGCATCCTGCTCAGGCATGGGTGAATGGCGAATACGTGCTGGTAGGCGTGCAGCTCCAAGAGCGGGCCGATGAAGACAACTTTGTGGAACAAGGCAGCGTAGGTAGCTGGATTGTAGCTAAGGGCGGTGAACAGGCTGCTTTGCTGCATGACAGCGAGAGATCGTTTTGTCCGCAGCTTGGTCCAAAGGATTTGCTACGAATGGCAATAGTCGCTGAGCTCAGCTTTTTTATGACTACGTTTAAAGTTTCGGATGCCGATCGTTGGATCTCATATGTCTTTAATCCAGCAAGATCAGAGTGGAGCACTGTCGAGAGAGGGCGGGAGCAGCCGCGGCAGCTCCTTTTTGCAACTTCATAAAACAAGAAATTTTGTACGTATGTCTGAGATTTTCAGTGCGGAGATTGCCAGAAGAAGAATTCGTAGGATAATCAATCTCTCTAATCAGGCAAGGGGGGAAAGCGAAGGCGACTGAATATGGGTCTCGCGTCCGACGCACGGTCGATCCTATTGACGAATTGTTGGATGAACCTCACTGTGATGTTAATTCGTGCTTGTTCTAGATAGGCGGGGGAAATACGCTTTCATTTTTATATTCATAAAGAGAACTTTGTGATATATTATTATTCGAAATGAATAATAATATATATTTGGATAGATGATGAATGAGGAGGCATTTATGAAAAGGTTGCGATTAAAGGTTCAATATTTGCTCATTACAGGTATGCTTGCGCTGCTGTTCGTTCCCCTGTCATCCTATGCGGCGGAACAGAGTGCCGTTACCGAAAGTGGTTTAACGGAGGCGACTAATGGGATGGGAATAACGGTGACATCTCCTGCTAACGGTACTATAGTGGGAAATCAGCTATACATAGGACTTAAAGTATCTTATACAACATTCCAAATTGCAAAAGTGACGGCACAGATTGATGACGTTACTATGAATTTCGTTTCATGCGGTGTAAATTATACCTGTTGGAAGGGAACAATGGATATTTCTTCTTTACCCAAAGGGGAAAAGTCAGTATTGATTACCGCTTGGGATTCCAATGGAGGTTCAGTTAGCAAGACTATCGATATCATCTACGATGAGAAGCCGCTTCTTCAGGTACAGCAGCTTGCATCAGATTTTACCGGTCACACCCCGAAACTCCGCGTTCAGGCAACCTGTTCGGATGATGATCCTAACGGTTGTACACTAGAGATATCTTATGGCAGCGAAAAAAAAACTCGAGTAAACAGCATCGATCAGCATGTAGATTTGGGCGAGTATATCGAGCAGGGACTTGATATTTCATTAACGGCCGTAGATTCTAGAGGTCAAACCGCTAGTCAGAGCTTCACGGTTTGGCCGGAACACAGCGAGTGGCTTCGACTGGTCGATACGGTGGACGGCGATATTCTGGATGTCAGCACGGAAAAAATATTATTTGATAATCGTCAAAAAAGGCAGCTGGGTATCAAAGACCGAAAATCCGGTGAAATCATTACCGTTCCCTACGATCTCCCTGTAAACGATGTATTTAAATACGGCTTTTTGACTCCTCACGGCGCTGTTATGGCTCTTCAATTAGATAAAGGGATAATGGATGCCCCATCCGCCCTTTATGAGTGGAGAGACGGTAAGCTCAATTCCTTAGGGTATTTTCCTTCCAGTTCCGCTTGTGAAAATGAATATCTTCTTTGCAGCATACACGATGTACCCGTAAACAAAAACTATGCACTCTACGGAAAAAATGGAGATCTTATTTTGCGGAATTTGGTAACGGGAACAAACGAAATTATTCCAATTCCACCGGAAGAATTCATCGTCAACAGATTTTTTCTTATTGGAAATGAGGTCTATTTTGAAACTTACAGCAGGAATTGGGAAAATCCTGGAGGGAGCTACAAATACGACAAGGGCACTATTACTCCCTTGGATGAATTCACCTCCGAAACCCTCTTATCAACTATAACAGATGGCCATTATACCCTGTTTTGCAAAACCACTAGCTATGATTCACCGTGTTCTTTGGTGCTTCGCGGACCCGATGGCGATCAGGTCATAGGTGACGAGGTATGGTCGAGCGTAAGAGGAATGGACTACCAATTAAATCAAGGCTGGGTAGCTTATAACCGTCGAACAGTTAGCGGACACGAGCCGCTATGGCTTCGCGCTCCTGACGGTCAAGAGCAGCAGGTTGCAAATTTCAGTACAAGTTACCCTTATATAATCGCTTACTTAGCCGAAAACGGTGACGTCGCTTTTTATAACGATAATAAGCTGTTTTTTCGTAAATATAAGGCTGACGGAATAAGCGATCCTGTAGAAATCGGAACATCCGAACTGCGGCTGATACGGCTAGACGGGCAAGAATATGGCACGATTGACAATACGTTATTTGCGTTAAAAAAAGAAACGAAGGCACCGACGATCGGAAGTGTGCAGCCTTCGGATGACGAGACGGTAACCGTGAATAATCCGGTCTTATCCGCTGTCATTTTGGATCCCGATTCGGGGACGGATCCCTTTTCGTTGATTGTCAAAGTCGACGATCAAATTCTGGAATCCAGCTATGACGTGGAGTCGATGACCGTGACCGCGCCAGCCTCCGGATTGCAGGATGGCACCCATTCCCTTCTGATCCGTGCTACGGATAAAGAAGGAAATATAGCAGTGCATTCCGGCAACTTCACTGTCAAGAAATCTGTATGGCCAGAAGGAAGCAGCTTGAAGGCAGAGGATGTCGGGCGGAATTCACTTGCCTTATCCTGGTCGGCCGCCCGGGAGAGCAATGGTTACCGGATATACAGGAACGAGGAACTCATAGATACGGTGAACGAAAACGTTCATTCGTATGATGTAACGGTGCTGCAGCCGGATACCAGATACATCTTTAAGGTGGAGTCAGGGCTGCCGGACGGCAATTGGTCGAAGGATGGACCGTCTTTGTCGGTGAGGACTTCTAGTCCATTCTTAGAATGGCTTAACAAGCTTCATGCCGCCCTCGTTGCCGGCGATTCAGCGGACATACAAGACGTAAGAAATCTGCTCGAAGAAATCGCGGAGCTGGACGATTCGACCGATCAATTGCTGATCGATCCCTTATGGTACAAAATCAGCGCCAAGCTGCCGGCATCAGTTGACCAGGCCGAGCTAAAGATCAGCCTGTTCCGAATCGTCAAGGCTATCGGTTCATTACGTTACGATCCACCGTTGTCCGATTTGGAAGCCATTCGGACGAATCCGGAATTCATAGCGGCACTAGAGACGATTGCAGCGGCCGTAGGCCAACCGAATGTATCGATGGACGATTTCCTTATCCTGCTTTTTGGAGATGGAAGAAATGCAGGAGGGATAGAAGGAGCAGTCCGCAATATACTGAAGGATATGAAACCGAAGGAACTTGCGGCACTGCTCGTCAATAAGGATCGAATGAACGTGGTCTTAAGTAAAGCGCTGGTTGAAGTATTGGATGATAAAAATACGTATGCGCTCAGCGCGATGCTCTACAAACTTAATGTTAAGCCTGAAGACATAAGGTCCTCGCTGTATAATTTCCAGGTAAAGCTGAAATATGATGTGCCGGCCATTAACGCGTTAATCGTTGCTTTTATCCGTTCTGAAGCGGATGTGAAAGTCAAAATAACGGCGAACGGCAAGAAGCACGAATACAGGCTCAAGGTTCTCGATATCGAGCTTCCTTCCAGTATTGTGAGATGGACAAAAGTATCCGGGAGCGACGATGTGAACGTGAAATTGAACGGAAATGTTTCCATTTCGAATCATGCTGCAAGCAGTACAGCAGTCATACAAGCGTCGCTGTTTAATCCATACGGCGGGAAAGCGAAAGTCATCTTCCAAAAAGAAGTAACGCTGATAAATGTCGACTGAATGGCAACAGGATATTAAGGTGTATTCGAACCATATAGGAGCTGTCTCAAACCTTTGAGCAGCTTCTTTTTTATCGATTATGGATTTTTTTTGGTTGTTGGAAAGTTAGGAAAGGAGCTGGCTGATGAAGCTCCCCAATGGACACCAACATCATGGAATGAAGCAAATGTTAACTTGGAGTTTCACCCTGATATTTAACTAACGGGCAGCTCAACATCATAGGCGGTAACCGATTTCTTGGTAGAGGAGCGGACTTATCAGGAGAACTGATGGATTTGATTGGAAAACCTGATTCCAAGAAACTCCCATATTTGAGGTATAATCTTCTTATTCCTAGTTTTCATACCTGAAAAATTAAATATTGGAGGCGATATCATGCTACTATCTGAACGCTTGCCATTGGCTGCAAGGTTGTACCCAGCGGCGCCAGCTCTTTTACGCCACGGCCAGATTATGAATTATGGGGAACTTCATCGCCATGCTGAACAACTCAGTAATGCCCTGTATGCCGAGGGACTCCGTCCTGGTGACCGAATTGCTTTTCTCGGTGATCCTGATCCCCGACTTGTTGTAGCTCTCTATGCCTCGGTTGGGATCGGTGCCATCCCGCTGGCGGTGTCTCCTTTGTTAGCTGTACCTGAAATCACAGCCATTGTTGAGGATGCGGAACCACAAATCCTTATCCATGACAATCGTCACGCCGATTCAGCTAACTCCACGGTACAACTACTCTCGAATCCTCCGAGACTGTTCTCCACTGAAGTAGGTTCTACTTCCCCTATGCTGAGTTCTTTAATACAGAAGGATCTTGATTCATCTCCAGATGAGGGTTGCAAGCGAAATGTAGATGAAACAGCCGTTCTGATCTACACAGGCGGAACAACTGGCAGACCCAAGGGGGTAATGCATTCGCATCGAGGCATGACAGCCTGGAATCAGTTTACTCCCTCCGCTGGTTTTGGTTATGATATTGAACGTCGTGTGCTGGTGCTTAACCTTTCGCATCTTGTCGGACAATTCCAGTTGTGGGCGACCATGTCTGCTGGAGGATGTTTGGTCTTTTTGGATGATTATCCGGCAAATGTGTGCAGCATAATGGAAGCCGTGGAACGCGACCGGATTACGCATCTCAGTACGGTCGGCCAACTGCTACGCGACCTTATCCGCGAGGTAACCGCAACCGGTAAAGATATGCAAAGCTTGAAAGTGATCGGTTGTGGTGGGTCTATCATTCCACCAAAAACCTTGCGGGACGCGATTGCGCAATTCCCAGATGCAATAATCGTCAACAACTATTCGCAAGCGGAATGCGGAATGTCTATCAGCCGATCATTTCCCAAACATCATCTGGACGATCCGATTCGTCTTCGATCAGTAGGTCGTCCAGCTGATCTAGCTGCTCAGGGGGAACAGGCATTTCAAGTTCGGATCATCGCAGAGGATGACCGGGAGGCGGATGTAAACGAGGCCGGTGAAATAGTTGTTCGTGGTGCGCAGACTATGATAGGGTATTGGCGCCAATCAAAAGAGACTAATGAAGCAATGTTCGATGGCTGGATCCGCACAGGAGACGTCGGTTGCCTAGATGCTGATGGCTACCTTTATGTATTGGATCGCCTGAAAGATATGGTTATTGTAGGCGGTTCCAATGTGTACTGTGCTGAAGTGGAGCAGGTGATTGCATCTCATGAAATGGTTATTGATGCAGTCGTCATCGGACTCCCACTTTCCGGCGAAGGTGAGGCGCTCGTCGCTTGCGTAGTTCTTCAGGACAGAGGTAGCTTGGACTTGGCACAGCTGCAGACGTTTTGCGAACAGAGTCTCGCGCGGCACAAATGGCCAACTCATCTTTTCATTCTAGATCAATTTCCTCGGACTGCTGTAGATAAGGTAGACAAAAAGCGGCTACGCAAACAACTATCCTCATCTATATACGAAGGGTTAAGCTCCCTCGGAGAACGATAGTTCAAAACAATAAAAGCTGGAGCCGATCAGAAGATCAGCAGCCGCTTTTATTGAGTAGAGTCCAGGTTAATGCACAACCTTATCCTATATCATACGTTTTAGTAGTAGAAGGAATCTACGCAACCAACTACAGTTTTAAACGAAGGATGGTTTTGCATAATGGCAGTAAAGATATGTACCGATTGTGGGGAATCAAACGCTGAAGGCTCGTTAAAATGCTCCCGCAATATGCCAGCACTGTAATGAACGTTTGGTCCAAGGATCATTAACATGTAGATATTGTGGATCCGTTGTATATATGTTCGGCAGCAAACGCCACGCCAACATGCCCGGATTCAGGTCTCGTGTAGTATCCTTGCCCACGAGAACTCCTTATGTTTAGGATTTGGACAGGACTGCCTGCTCCCCTAATCATAAGGTTTTTTTCTTGTTATGGGCATCTTTTTTTTGCAGAATTAGCACATATTCACACACGTTACCTCCAACAATCCGGAGACTCGAATGGTGCAGCAGAGCGGAACAGTTTTACAACGGAATAAATATTATTTTCGGAATAAAAAGCGGGTTCAACTAAGTAACTCATAATTTTAAAGTGCGTGTTTGTATGTGAGACGAATTACATTATTTTATCTGACTTTTTTTGAAATCAAAGAATTGTTGCTCTTGGAACATCGTTTTGTTGCACTCCATTTTCCTTGGAAACCTTGTAAGATAAAGTGGAAATCACTTGTTACCCAAATCAAAAGGGAGGAAAAACAGAGATGAAAAAGATTAAGAAACCGGTAACCGTATTGCTCAGCTTAGCGATGGCTGCAGGGCTATCGGCTTGCGCAGTAAATGGAGACCCCGCGAAAAGCAGCCCGGAACCAGTGCCAAGTTCGAGTGCACCTTCAACGGGTGCGAAAGCTGAAAAAACAAAGCTAATTTACTGGACTTTTCAGCGCCATGATGCCGATTTCATCCAAGAGAAAATCAAACAGTTCAACGAATCGAATACCGACAATATTGAAGTGGAAATGACCATGATGGCTGAGAATTATGCCCAATCCATGGATCTGGCTTTTACCAGCGATCAGGCGCCAGACGTGTTTGGCACTTTTACTCCCGTTGATTTCAACGCAAAAGGTTATTATGAGCCGTTGAACAGTTATATGACGGACGAATTTAAGAAAAAGTTCGACGGACTATTCAACGAAAACGACAATATGTTTGACGGAAACATCATTTCGTTCCCGAACACCGGCGCAACTTTGCGGCTGATTTATAATGTCGACATCTTCGAAAAGGCTGGGGTTACGCCTCCGAAATCGTTGGCCGAGATGGTAGAGACGGCTAAAAAAATTACCGAAGTCGGCAAAAATGACGGCATATATGGCTGGTCGCTTCCCTATAAGAGTTCGTCAAGCGCACTTAACCGTTCCATGACGCCATTGGCAGCTTTGAACGGAATGTCAGACGGTTACGATTACAAGTCGGGCAAATATGATTTTTCCGGCTGGAAACCTCTAATTGAGGCATTCCGTCAGATGAAAGCGGATGGAAGCACGCTGCCGGGTTCCGAATCGCTTGATATGGACCCGATGCGTGCGCAGTTCGCCGAAGGCAAAATTGGGATGTACATCTCCTATTCGGTCGAAGCGGGTGTCTACAAAAATCAATTCCCGCCAAAAATCAAGTGGGATGCAGCTCCTATGCCGACGATAGATGGCGGGGAACCAAAAGGAACTGCCGGCCCGGGCGGCGGAGTCTGGCTTTCGATGAGCAGTAAATCGAAGAATAAGGACGCGGCGTGGAAATTCATTGAGTATATGTATAGCGACGATATGCAAACCGCTTACCATGAACAGGGGTACGGGCTGTCCGTTGTGCCGAGTATCTCCGAGACGGCCAAAGTTCCCGATATCGCGGGGATTACAAACTTTTTGCTGACGAAGTACGATGCAAATTGGCCGTTAAGTCCTCAAGCTTTTAAACTTGAAGGGAAAACTTGGCAGGATGAATTCGGAGCTTATATACTGGTTGGCGGAGATCTGGACAAAATTATTCAAACCGTAAACGACCGTTATAATTCCGCACTGGAAAAGGGCGTAGCTGACGGCACGACCAAAAAAGTCGTGATCCCTGATTTTGATCCAAAATCGCTGCAAGGCAAATAACGCCATTGGGAGGCAGTTACAGTGAGCAGAAGATGGAAAAGTTATATCGAAGCTCACATGTTCGTTGCACCGAGCGTCATCTTAACGATGGCGCTCGGCATTTATCCGATCCTGTGGGCATTGCGATACATGTTTTTCGATTATAGGGGCTACGGCGAGCCTCAATATATCGGGTTCGACAATTTTACAAGGCTTTGGCATGATCATGACCTGTGGATGTCTATCTGGAACACACTTTTTTACGCCGCAGGCAAATTGGTGTTGACAATTCCAGTTGCCCTTGTTCTGGCCGTCATTTTAAACGGAAAGCTGCGCGGACGCCACGTCTTAAGAGGTATCATTTTTATGCCGACGATATTCAGTACAGCTGTTATGGCTGTTGTGTTCTACATTATTTTCAATTCGTACAATGGATTATTGAATCAGCTTCTGAGAACGATCGGTTTGTCCGGAGTGGAATGGCTCGGAGCCGAATATGCGATGCTTACCTCTATCCTCATTGCGGCTTGGGGCGGAATCGGCAATTATATGTTGTTGTTTCTGGCCGGACTCCAAGGCATTCCAAAAGAAGTATACGAGAGTGCAGAATTGGATGGAGCCATCGGATGGAGAAAATTCAGCTATATTACGATCCCGATGCTCGGACCGATACTCAACATTATCATGATGATTGCAATTATGAACGCTCTGGACAGCTATGAAGCGATCATGGTCTTGACAGGTGGAGGGCCCGTCGGTAAAACGCAGGTGATGTTCTTGTACTTGTTCAAGTTACTTTTCCCAGTGGCTACGGGGGAATCGGTGACGCAGGATATCGGATACGGTTCGGCAGTCGCTTTTTTCCTGTCACTTCTGGTAGGGGTACTAACAGGCATTTACTTATATTTGACAAGAAAACTGAACAATATTTATTGAACAAGAGCACCGGGGTGATCCTTTAATGAAACGAGTATACGGACAAATCGCTGTCTGGGTGTTTCTACTCGGAGTGGCGGCACTGATCCTATTTCCGCTTGTCATGGCCATGTTGGGGTCGTTTAAAACCAACCAGGAACTGACAGCAGGAACTTCGGTCTTGCCGCAAACCTGGCAGTTTAAAAACTACATGCACACTTGGGTTGATGCTGAATTTTCTCGTTATATCTGGAATAGCCTTATCTACAGCATTAGTTCAACAATGACGACGGTCCTGGTTTGCTCTCTTGCTGCCTATGCTGTCGCCCGCCGGCAATTTCCTGGCCGTAAGCCACTGCTTGCCGTTTATTCTTTCTTGATGTTCATCCACTTAGGCGCCATCACATTGAAACCAGCGTATCAACTTATGGTTTCACTGAATCTTCAGAAGTCACTGATCGGTTTGATTATCATGATGACGGCAGCAGGAGGAACTACTTTCTTTATCTTGTTTGCTTTTATCAAGGGGATTTCCAAAGATCTGGATGAAGCCGCTATGATGGATGGAGCAAGTTTTTTCTATATATATACCCGTATCATATTACCCCTATCCCTACCTGCAATCGGCGTCGTTTCTTTGTTCGCATTCCGAAGCGGCTGGAATAATTATTTGTTGCCGCTTGTTTTTACGATGTCGCAGCCTAAACTGCAGCCGCTTACGGTCGGTCTTGCGAACCTTCGGTACGGGTTCGGCGGGGCGATGAATAGTCATTATATGCTGGCTGGGGCTTGTATTTCGATGATACCGATGTTGATTGTCTATCTCCTTGCAAACAAAACGTTTATGCAAATGAATGTGGGTGCGGTTAAAGGGTAGCGAACCAGGTGAGTTATCACTAAATTGTGTCGAAAGAAGTAGGAATATGGTAGCATAGGCATATATAAACTTCACAAGACAGGAGCAGCGCGATTGAAAACGAGAGTCTATCATCGGCTATCGTTCCGCATGCGGGTTTATTTATGCGTTTCGCTGGTCGTTACTTTGGGGATTACCGTCGTGGGAATTCTGACTTATCGGATCGCCGTTGGCACAACCGAACAAAATGCTTATCGCTTCAGCCAAGAAACGCTTAACAAAACTTCTCAAGCGCTTGATGAAAAGCTGAACAAGATAAAAACTTCGGTCTTCTCCATGATGCTCAACACGGATTATCGATTTGCGCTAGGGTTAGACAACAATTCGGAGTACAGCGATTATTATACGCATCAGTCCAGATTGCAGTCGACATTTGTTCAACTGAAGCTGATTGAGCCGCTGATCGACACCGTCTTGTTGAGTACCCCGCAAGGCGAATATTATCAAATTTCACAATTCAGAATGCAAGGACAGAGTTTTGTCAATTCGGATCTGCACAAGCGCTTCCTGCAAAGTAACGGGGGACATCGTGAAATATGGGTAGAAGGACATGAAGACCCCTTTTTTAGCAACGAGCGGGCAGTTGTGTCATTCATGACAGAAGGCGTTATGAATGACATGACTAGAGAAAGTTACCTCGTTGTCAATATCAAGGAAGAAGCCTTGATGCATTATCTTCTTCAGAATTTGAACGGGGTAGAAGGAAGAATCTTTCTTGTTTCCCAGGATCGAAAAGAAGTGCTGCGCGGCGACCCCGAATTGTTTCAGGAACTTATCGGAAATGCTGATTTTCTGGATGCGCTTGATGGCAATAACAGTGAGTTTGAAACCGCTCTCGCAGGACAAGCCGTATATGTGAACTATAAAAGATTAAGTACAGTAAGCGATTGGGTTTTATTCAGCGTTATTCCCAGAGCGGAGTTGTTGAAACAAACCGACGATCTGAAGTACTCTATTCTCTTGATTATTGCGGCTTGCTTAATTGCCTGTTATTCGATAACGCAATGGATTGTAAGGCTTCTGCTGAACCCGCTTAAAGATTTGCAGCGAGTCATGATTAAGGTTGAGCTTAACGATTTAAGCGTCCGATACCAAAGTCCATGGCAGGATGAAATTGCGCAGTTAGGCTACCGATTCAACCGCATGCTTGAGGAAGTTGAGCGTTCGTTTGACAAAGTGATGGATGCCGAAAAACAGAAGCGTAAATCGGAAATCAAAGCGCTGCAGGCACAGATTGATCCCCATTTTCTTTACAATACTTTGAATACCATCTACTGGAAGAGCCAGATGAAGCAATTGGACGACGTACAGGAAATGGTTCTCTCGCTATCCCAGCTGTTCCAGCTTGGCCTCAATAAAGGTCGGGAAATGACGACGCTCGAAAATGAACTAAACCATGTCGAACAATATTTGATTATTCAACAACGATGCTATGAAAACTTGTTCGAATATCGGATCGATGTGGCGGAGGAAATCGATATAAAGCACCAGATTTTAAAGATTTTATTGCAACCCCTCGTCGAAAATGCCATTTTACACGGCTTCAAAGATCGAAATGAAGGCGGAATCATTTCGATTAAAGTTATAAGCGAGGGAACGCATATTCAGTTGGTTGTAGAGGATAACGGCAGCGGCATGAGTCCGGAACCTGAAGAGGTTCAGCCGATTCCCGACAGTTCTTCTTTAAAGGGATATGCACTTGATAATATAAAACAGCGTCTGCTTCTTGAATACGGTCTAGAAGCGGAAATGATCATGAGTAGTACGGCAGGCATAGGTACGACAATAACGATTGTCGTTCCTCTTCATGCAGATTTGGCAGGTAGACCATTTACAAAGGGTGATCGGGATGGAAGAGCTTCGGGGTAGCGTAAAAATGATCCTAATAGATGATATTCGAAGCGTGACAGAAGGAATCGCCACCCAAATAGACTGGGAGAGTCATGACATTACGATCTGTGGGAAGGCCCAGAATGGAGAAGACGGCTTGCGTCTGATTGAATCCTGCAGACCGGATATTATTTTGACCGATATCCGCATGCCGAGGCTGGACGGGATCACACTTACGCAACAAGTCAAACAGCTGCTTCCGGAAAGCAAAGTTCTTCTTATTACCGGTTTTACCGATTTCGAATATGCCCAGCAGGCACTTCGGCTTGGAGCGCTTGATATCATAACAAAGCCCTTCTCGCTCAGGCAAATCGAGAATGCAGTGTTGGAAGCGAAGCGAATATTGCAGGATGAGCGCCAAAAAGCCAACAACTTGGTACAAATGGAACAAAAAATTAAAGAAAGCATGCCAGTGCTGCGGCAAGAATATTTCCAGTTGCTCATTCGACATCAATCGGATCGGGACAACTCCCGCAAACGATTGGAATTTTTGGGGGTCAATTTGGAGCCAGAACATCTTGCGGTAATGGTGCTTGAAATCGACCGATTCGGTGACGAGTGCAAATCATTCTCGATTCGTGAAATTGAACTAACTCGATATGCTTTGCAAAGCATTGTGGAGGAGACAATACTCGCACACGCGAACGGGGTAGTGTTTCGGGAATCCTGGAATCGTTTCGTGGCCGTATTTAATGTCCCCGAGCTCATCGATATATCATCATTGGCAGAATTGTGCAGAGATCATATTAACCGGTATACCCGATATACCGTATCGATCGGAATAGGTAGAGAAGTGGGGCAAATCCATGAGTTATCGGACTCGTACGATGGGGCACTTGCGGCGCTCTCCTTTCATTTCTACACGGGTGGTAATGGGGTTTTTCTATTTAACGATGCAATCAGCACGGAGCGGCACTTGACGTTATACTCGCACGATGAAGAGCAAGAACTATCTCTGGCAATTCGTTCGGGTAACAAGCTGCGGGCTATATCTCTGCTTGAGAGCTTATTTGTTCGTCTCTCGATCCTTGAACCTCTACCTGAGCCGGCTAAGTTGGTGACAATCTGTTGCGAGCTTGGATTTATGATGCTTAGAACGCTGCAAGAGAAGTTGCCTCTCAATGAGACAACTGTTTTTGAAAAAAAGTTGCAGGACATTCGTTCGAGTTCGACATCGTTTTTAGGTTTAAAATCGGAGATCATCGAAATATGCGTCAAAGGTTGCGAGCGAATTGAAGCGTTATACCGAAATGAGGCAAATCGGATTATTGATCAAACCGTTAATTATATTCGCAATAACTTGCATGAAGATTTGATCGTGTCGCATTGCGCCAAACGGGTCCACCTGAGCGAAAGTTATTTCGCCAACCTGTTTAAAAAAATAACAGGTTCGACCTTTAATCAGTTTGTCACCCAGGAGCGGATAGAACAAGCCAAAAGACTTCTTATTGATGGCGTCCCCGTTCAAGAAGTTTCAGAGATGTTAGGGTACCTTGGACGAAGGTATTTTAGCGATTTGTTCAGAAAACATACGGGACTCACACCATCTGAGTTCCGTCAGCAGTATTCAGGACGGGAGCAAGTAGATTGAATACTGGCAAATACGTAGTCGAATTTTAGAATACATTGCAAGGAGAACTAACGCCACAATAGTTTTGTAACCGCTTTTAATTGTAGTTATTTCGATTAAGGAGGCATTATGTTGAAAAATTTACGAAAAATGTACATTTATGTGTTGACGTTTGTTTTGCTGTTTTCATTTCTTTCCCCAGTCAATCCTCAACAGACATTTGCTGCGGATGAGGTTATGGATGAATTTGATTTATTAAGACAAAAGTGGAGTGATATGCTCACGGGCGGCGTTGCTGATGCCGACGATCCGGATATCGCCGCGCAGATTGGCAATGTTGTAAGTGAAGTGCAGAATACTTCTTTCACCGGCTATTGGGATACGTTACAAACAGGTGCAAACCGGGATTCATGTGCTTGTTTGTGGACGGATTTGAGAGGAACAACGGTATCGGCGAATATCGTGAATAATTTTCGCCGCATCCGGGCGATGGCACTTGCCTATCAAACACCGGGCGCATCCAATGTAAACTCACCAGGATACAATCCCCTCTATCACAATGCAACTTTAAAAACAGATATCATCGAAGCGCTCGATTGGATGTACACCAACCGATATAATGAAAGAACATCTGCTTATAATAACTGGTATCATTGGGAAATGTCCGGGCCGATCAACCTGGAGGATGCAGTCGTACTAATGTACGACGAACTGCTGCCTACACAGATCACCAATTATATGAATGCGGTGAATCGTTTTGCACCCGACCCGAACCGTACGAACGGCAATACGGCGAACGGCGCGAATCGCGTGGAGAAGAGCTGGATTGTTGCCCTCAGAGGCATTATTATCAAGGATGCCGCCAAAGTGGCACAAGGGCGTGATGGTCTTAGCGATGCGACTACCTTGTCGACAAGGACTAATGGAGCCAGCAACGTCTTCAAGTATGTGAACGGAGGGGCCGGTATGCATCCGGACGGTTCATTTATTATGCATACCAATCACCCGTATAACGGTAATTATGGGACAACCTTTTTATCGCTGATCGTCCAAATGATGTATTTATTGAGCGGCTCCACGTGGGAGATTATGGATGAAAATGCATCCAACGTATATAAATGGGTTTATGATGCTTATGAACCGATTATTTATAACGGTGCTCTTATGGACATGGCACGTGGACGCACAATTTCATATAGCGGCGCAGATGATCATGCCTATGGTCATGTTGCGCTTAGGACCATTTTGCTCCTGAGCACATTTGCTCCATCTTCGGACGCCAATGCTTACAAAAGCATGGTCAAATATTGGATCAACGCTGATACGCATCTCAACTTTATGCAGATGAGCCCAATTTTCTATATCGTAATGGCCAGAACACTATTAATGAATGATTCAAGTGTAGTATCGAGAGGTGAACTGATCAAAAACAAGATATACACGCAAGCGGACCGTGCCGTCCATCTAAGTTCTGGCTATGGTTTCGGAATCGCGATGTCGTCCAGCCGAATTTCCCGCTATGAATCTTTAAACGGCGATAACCTGCATGGATGGCATATGGGTGACGGAGCTACTTATGTTTATACTGCGGATTCAAGCCAGTACAATGACAATTATTGGCCGACCGTGAATCCATACCGTCTGCCGGGAACTACCGTGGATGTTGGAACACTGGCAAATGCAGCTGGTCAAAGCACGACGACAAGCCATGATTGGGTAGGAGGCGTCTCCGACGGAACTTACGGCGCTGTAGGGATGCAGTGGAATGCGTACAATAGCAGCCTGACTGGGAAAAAATCTTGGTTCCTGTTCGATGACGAGGTTGTGGCTCTCGGGGCGGGCATTTCAAGTACATCCGGGCGGAGAATTGAAACGATTGTCGACAATCGGAAACTGAATGCGACCGGCAACAATGCATTCATCGTAGATGGTACAGCGCAATCGACCTCTTTAACCGAAGGAACGCAGACGTATTCCGGCGTAAATTGGTTGAACCTGGAGGGCAACGTCCCAGGGGCAAATATTGGCTATTATTTCCCGGGCGGGACGTCCCTTAAAGGAGTTAGGGAAACCCGAACAGGTTCCTGGAGGAGTATTCAAAGCAGCTCCAGTTCGGCATTGACTTCTAACAACTACGAGACGTTCTGGTTTGATCATGGTATTGATCCGGCGGACACAACTTATGCCTATGCGATTCTTCCGAATTTCTTGGCTACCGAAACGGCTTCGTTTGCGAGCGATCCGGATTTTACGATCGTCGAAAATTCGCCTGAAGCGCAGGCCGTACAAGAAAATTCGCTGAATCTTCTTGCCGTGAACTTCTGGAATACGATGACGAAAACGGTTGGATCCATTACCAGTGATAACAAAGCTTCCGTCTTGCTTAACGAAACAACGGATGCGGTAGATATTTACGTGTCGGACCCGACACAATCAAATCCAGAGAGTGTCAACTTTGAAATCAATAACAGCTCGTCTGGCATTCTCTACGCCGATCCTAACATTACGGTTACGCAACTCAGTCCTACCATTAAGTTTTCCGTAAATGTGAATGGAAGTAAAGGAAAGACGTTCCATGCCCGCTTCAATCTGGGGGCGGCTACCACTCCTGTAGCGCCAACTTTAAACAACGCCGAACCCGTAGCGAGCGGACAAATCGCTTTGGCGTGGTCACATGCCGAAGGCGCGGCAGGGTATAAAGTCAAGTACGGGACTGCACCGGGCAGCTATACGAACGTTGTGGACATGGGCTTGGCGACAAATGGAACGGTTTCCGGACTGACGAATGGATTGACCTACTATTTTGTTGTATTCGCTTACAGTTCAGCAGGAGAAAGCGGAAATTCAAATGAGGAAAGCGCAGACCCGATCATTATGTTTGTGCTTCAGCCAGATGCGGATGCATTTGTTCGCGACGGTACCCCAGGGACAAATTACGGAACAGATCCAACGCTTGTTACGAAAAAGAATACGTCCGGCGTTAACCGGGAAACGTTTCTTCGCTTCGACTTGTCCTCGTTGACGGGGACGGTGCAGAGCGCCAAAATCAGATTGATTCCCGTAAGCGTCGGGTCGTCAAGCACAACAAACCGAGCCCATTTTATCACTAATAACGCGTGGGGAGAGACGACCCTCACATGGAGCAATCGACCTGCTGCAGGAACTCTTCTTTCCAGTTGGTCGTCGATGTCCGTCGGAAAGCCAATTGAGATCGACGTAACGACCCAGGTTAACGATGCATTGTTCACCGATCAAAAAATCAGTATCGGCGTTTATTCGCCGATTGACGTCGGTCATGCTGGAGATATTATATACGGCTCCAAAGAGCAAACAATGGCTGCCAACCGTCCACAATTGATCATAACGCAGGCGGAGCCTATCGTGCCTGCAGCGCCAACCCTGGTCAGCGCTGAACCCGTAGCAAGCGGACAAATCTCATTGGCATGGTCACAGGCCGAAGGAGCTACAGGGTATAAAGTCAAGTACGGGACCGCGCCGGGCAGCTATACGAACGTTGTCGACATGGGCATGGCGACAAATGGAACGGTTACCGGACTGACGAATGGATTGACCTACTATTTTGCCGTATCCGCCTACAGCACAGCTGGCGAAAGTGGAAATTCGAATGAGGAAAGCGCCTACATGATTATAATGATCCAGCCGGAGGCGGATGCTTTTGTACGCGACGGAACTCCAAGCACGAATTATGGATCGGATCCGGGGCTTGTAACCAAGAAAAGTACGTCTGGCGTTAATCGGGAGTCGTTTCTACGCTTCGACTTGTCCTCGTTGACGGGGACGGTGCAGAGCGCTAAAATCAAGCTGATTCCCGTAAGCGTCGGATCGTCAAGCACAACAAACCGAGCCTATTTTATTACTGATAACACATGGGGAGAGACGACCCTCACATGGAGCAATCGACCCGCTGCAGGCATTCTTCTGTCCAGCTGGTCATCGATGTCCGTCGGAACGCCAATTGAAATCGACGTAACGACCCAGGTTAACGATGCATTGTTCACCGATCAAAAAATCAGTATCGGCGTTTATTCGCCGACCAACGTCGGTTCCGCCGGAGACATCATTTACGGCTCCAAAGAGCAAACGACGGCTGCCAACCGTCCGCAATTGATCATAACGCAGGCGGAGCCTATCGTGCCTGCAGCGCCAATCCTGGTCAGCGCTGAACCCGTAGCAAGCGGACAAATCTCATTGGCATGGTCGCAGGCCGAAGGAGCTACAGGGTATAAAGTCAAGTACGGGACCACGCCGGGCAGCTATACGAACGTTGTCGACATGGGCATGGCGACAAATGGAACGGTTACCGGACTGACAAACGGCATGACCTACTATTTTGCCGTATCCGCCTACAGCACAGCTGGCGAAAGTGGAAATTCGAATGAGGAAATCGCAGACCCGATCAATATGATTACGCTCCAGCCGGAGGCGGATACTTTTGTTCGGGACGGAACTCCAAGCACGAATTATGGATCGGATCCGGGGCTTGTAACCAAGAAAAGTACGTCTGGCGTTAATCGGGAATCGTTTCTACGCTTCGACTTGTCCTCGTTGACGGGGACGGTGCAGAGCGCCAAAATCAGGTTGATTCCCGTAAGCGTCGGATCGTCAAGCACAACAAACCGAGCCCATTATATCGCCAATAATACATGGGGAGAGACGACCCTCACATGGAGCAATCGACCCGCTGCAGGCACTCTTCTGTCCAGCTGGTCATCGATGTCCGTCGGAACGCCAATTGAAATCGACGTAACGACCCTGGTTAACAATGCTTTGCTCAACGATCAAAAAATCAGTATCGGCGTTTATTCGCCGACCAACGTCGGTTCCGCCGGAGACATCATTTACGGCTCCAAAGAGCAAGCGACGGCTGCCAACCGTCCGCTTATGATCATTACGCAATAAAGGTTATTCTTAAGATTTGAAATAAAAAAAGACCTGGTTCGAGATATGCGCGCCAGGTCTTTTTTTATTCTGATTTAATATACCGTTGGACTGTTGAATAAAGTCGATTTCTCTCACTAGCTTGCTTGATTTCCCTCATTCCTTGATGACCGACTACTAGGTAAAATAACCAATATGACTGATTTCAAGGAGGGTGTAATGCATAAGCATAAGCATAAGCTTGAGCTTCTAAAGCAAAGTGCTCGAAGTCCCTTTTTTCGTGAGGCGATGGAGGCACTTGGCTGCAAAGCGCTTGAGCCGGGTGCACTGCTAGATACGTTTTCTCCGCTACGTGAAGATTTATTGGATAGAGATTTAAAGTAAAAACAAGCAACACGATTTTTCCAAACTGAACTATTATGGGGGTACGGATATGACAAACAGATATTTTAATTATGAAGGCTACCGTACGAAAGAAATTTCTTTCCCGCTTGGTGGGATTGGCAGTGGCTGCATTGGCTTAGCAGGGAATGGAAGACTTATCGACTGGGAAATATTTAACCGTCCCAATAAAATGAGTCATAACGGTTTTTCGTTCTTTGCCATCAAAGCGGAATCTGAAGGTTCAGTAAAATTGGCCAAGGTGCTCCACGGAGACCAACTGCCTTCCTATACAGGGGAAGGTAGGGGCGTCTATGAAGGCTACGGTTACGGTCCGCGAAGAGAAAACATGTCAGGGTTTCCTCACTTCAGTAACACGTCATTCAAAGGAGAATTTCCTTTCGCTGAAATTACTTATGATGACGAAGGAGATCCTGTCACTGTTAAATTAACAGCGTTCAACCCATTGATTCCATTAAATGATAAAGATTCATCATTACCCGCAGCGGTCTTTACTTTTGAAGTGTGCAACCGAACGCTTGAACCTCTCGATATCAGTTTAGTTGGAAATGTATCAAATCCGTTTAAAAAAGGGGCAATAAACACTTATTTTGATCAAAACTCGTTCAAAGGATTTAAACTTCATTCCAATTCCTACAAGGAAGACGATCCGGAATACGGAGATATAACGCTTAGTACAGACGGAGAAGACATCAGCTACCAGAGTTATTGGTATCGGGGAGGCTGGTTCGATAATCTAACTGTTTTCTGGAAGGACTTCACGACACCTGGGAAGTTTCAAGAACGATTCTATCCATATGATCGAAATTTGGATGATGAAAGGGCACATCAGAAACGGCGCGACGTTTGTTTACTTAGTAACCACAAATCTCTTGCACCGGGTGAAAAAGGAATGTTCACATTTATTCTTTCGTGGAATATTCCAAATTATATAAATTATTGGAATCCCGGAGAAGGGTGCCGCGAGCCTAGTTGTACAATGCCAAGCTGGAAAAATTATTATAGTTTGTTGTTTGCCGACTCTACTGAAACGTCAAAATATATTTTTGCCAATTATGATCGCTTGTATAAAAAGACCAGTTTGTTTAAACAATTGCTGTTCCAGTCTAGTTTTCCACAGTATGTACTTGATGCAATATCCGCAAACATTTCGATTCTGAAATCGCCAACGGTGCTTCGATTGCCGGACGGTACGTTATACGGGTTCGAAGGATGTCATTCGGATGAAGGTTCATGCGAAGGATCTTGTACTCATGTATGGAATTATGAACAGGTTACGCCATTTTTATTTCCCGGATTGGCCCGTTCGATGCGAAACATCGATTACTCGGCCGCTCAGTTTCCTAATGGGAAAATGGCGTTCCGCTTATTGCTGCCTCCTGAGCGGACAACGACGGAAATATCACATAACACGGGTACCAAGCAGCGAGCTGCGGCAGACGGTCAAATGGGGGGAATCATGAAAGTATACCGGGAATGGAAAATTTCCGGGAATACGGAGTGGTTAAAGAGTATTTGGCCTGAAGTAAAGAAAGCGTTGGAATATGCCTGGGATACGACAAATGAAGATTGGTGGGATCGCGACAAAGACGGTGTGATGGAAGGCGAGCAGCACCATACACTTGACGTAGAAATTTATGGTCCAAACTCTTATATTACAGGACTTTATCATGGAGCATTACTTGCGGCTTCGCTAATGGCGGATGCTCTTGGCGACAAATCCGGTTTAATATACCGGGAGATGTATGAAATTGGCCGAAAATGGATGGATGATAACTTGTTCAATGGTGAGTATTTCTACCAAAAGATCGATCTGCAGGACTCGCGATTCCCAGTCGATCCTGAACTCGGTGAAATTAAATATCAAATTGGTGAAGGATGTCACATCGATCAGGTATTGGGGCAATGGCATGCCCATATTATCGGACTCGGTTATATTATTGACCAGCAAAAAGTGAGAAAATCGGTAGAGTCGATCTACAAATATAATTTTATCAATTGTTTGCGAGATTATCCTAACGCTTGCCGCATTTACGGATTAAACGACGAACAGGGACTGTTAATTAGCACTTGGCCCAAAGGAAATAGTCCAAAGGTGCCCGTACCCTATGCAGATGAATGTATGAACGGCTTCGAATATCAGGCGGCATGCCACATGATTTATGAAGGCATGATCGATGAAGGCTTAGAATGTGTGAAAGCGATTCGACATCGGTACGACGGGGAGCGCAGAAATCCATGGAATGAATTCGAATGTGGGAGTAATTACGTCAGATCTATGGCCTCCTATTCCCTGTTGCTTGCATTAAGTGGCTTCGAATATGATATGACGGAAGGGTATATCGGATTTAATCCAGTTATCAATTGCAGTGATTTTTCCACTTTCTGGTCTTTGAATGAAGGGTGGGGACAATTTACTCATCATGAGGGTAAATTGGAGTTCTCGGTTAAGTACGGTCGAATCGGTTTGAACAAGTTCCGCTCCGAAATACTCGAAGGCAAAGAGATAAGGGGCATCACAGTAGCAGGAAGGACGATATCCTATGTTCGGGATGGAATTGTTATTTGTTTTAATGAAGTTGCGATTCTAAAGGAAGATGAATCGATAACAATCACCATTTGACCGAATCTCTTTTTACTATTTCCATTTAAGCAGAGGATTTAAGTATTCTAACTCATGTAGATTCACCAGTATGCATTCTCTGCAAAATCTCTAAAAAACAAAAATCCCCGTGAACCCAGTAATAGCAAGGGATCGCGGGGATTTCTCTATTCATCTAATTCATTCTTATGCAACGTAGCCGAGAAGCCTTTATCAGAAAAATTAACCACATACCAGGCTGTTACATATGCACTATGGATGAAGATTACCTTCGGAACAGTCACATGGCAGCTTTTGTTCAACTAACGGGCACGTCCGAAAAGTTCTGCTATAAGCGCCAGAGCGTGAAAGCAGGAGATTATTAATTATCCGCAAGCCCCAAAAATCAAGCTGGTCATGGACAATTTTAACACGCATTCCATAGCGTCTCTTTACCAAGCACGTATCAAACTAATACGACTTTACCCACGGGTACTATGATAATGGGAGCCGGATGAGCTGAGAGGTTCACGTCCGGTTCTGAGAGGGCCTGAGGGTGCAATTCCCTCGGGCTACTTACCGCAAATATCTTCGTTGCCAGTAAACGTGCGGGTGAACGCGTCATGGATTCGGTAACACGCTTCGTAGAAGGAAAGCTGAAACTGAAAGTGAATCGTTAGAAAAGCGCTGTAGACCGCCCATGGAATCGTAAGTTCCTCGGATTCAGTTTTCTGAGGGACAAGAACGCGACGATTCGATTAGCCCCTCAAACGATTTCGCGATTCAAAGAGAAGGTGCGAGAACTGACGAACCGGACGCGATCGATGTCTATGGAGAACAGGATTATGCAATTAAACCGCTATCTCATCGGCTGGATTGGCTATTTCCGGTTAGCCTCGGCGAAAGGTCACTGCGAGAAATTCGACCAGTGGATTCGCCGCAGACTACGCATGTGTCTTTGGAAGCAATGGAAACGGGTGCGCACCCGAATCCGTGAGCTCCGAGCACTTGGGGTCCCAGAATGGGCATGCCGCGTTATGGCTAGGCTAATTCCAGGCGAGGAACGTGGGAAATGTCTCGAAACACTAATAACGCCCTTCCGACATGCTATTGTCCGCATCAAGTTACCAAAAATGGTCATCGGACTACCCTATCTATACGCGGGCCCGGATTTTACAATAAAATGGAGCATCAATAGAGTATTGCAAGTCAATCAACGGCTGGCCCATTAAGATTATTTTGCATCCATTACTTGACGGCAAAGGAGAATCCCATGAAACATGAAGCATCGGCCGATATCGTAATTATTGGAGGAGGAACTGGCGGCGTCGCCGCGGCGCTCGCTGCCGCCAAATCCGGCAAACGCGTCATCATGACGGAGGAAACGGAATGGATCGGCGGCCAGTTGACCAGCCAAGCCGTGCCGCCGGACGAACATCCATGGATTGAAAGCTTTGGCTGCACGAGCAGCTACCGGGCGTTCCGCGAAGGCGTTCGTCAATATTATCGCGATGCCTTCCCGATGAAGGGGGAGGCACGGGCGAATGCGCGGCTGAACCCGGGGGGAGGAACCGTCAGTCGGCTGTGTCATGAGCCCCGCGCGGCGCTTGCCGTGCTGGAACGACAGCTGGCTCCGTACGTCCATGGCGGTCAATTGACCATATGGCGCAGGCATGTGCCTGTGGCTGCGGAAACATCGGGAGACGATATCGTCTCCGTGACGGTACGAAGCTTGGACAGCGGGAGAACGCTCCGCCTGACGGCGCCGTACTTCATCGATGCGACGGAATGCGGCGATCTGCTTCCGCTCGCGGGAGTGGAATACGTGACGGGAGCCGAATCGCGCAAGGAAACGGGTGAGCCTCACGCGGTTGAAGGAGAGGCCCGGCCCCAGAACATGCAGGGCTTCACCTATTGTTTCGCAATGGATTATATAGAAGGAGAAGACCACACGATCGACCGCCCGGAGCAATATGAGTTCTGGAAGCAGTACAAAGCCGATTTCTGGCCGGATCGTCTGCTCAGTTGGACCGGAGTCAAGCCTTCAACCAATCAGCCGGTGCAATACGAGCTGTTCCCGGGGCATGAACGATTCTCGCTGTTCCGTTATCGTCAGATCGCGGACAAAGACCATTTTGCGGTAGGTGTCTACCCAGGTTCCATCTCGCTCGTTAACTGGCCGCAGAACGATTATTGGCTCGGATCCATCATCGACGTGGAGCCGGAGGAGCGGCAGCGTCACCTGGAATCGGCCAAGCAGCTCAGTTTGTCCTGGCTCTACTGGCTGCAGACCGAGGCGCCGCGGCCGGATGGCGGAACGGGTTATCCGGGGCTTAGGCTGCGGCCGGACGTCGTCGGAACGGAGGATGGTCTTGCCATGTATCCGTATATCCGGGAGTCCCGGCGCATTAAAGCGGAATTTACCATATTAGAGCAGCATGTGGCAACGGATTGCCGTCCCGACGGGAAAGCGGAGCCATTCCACGACACGGTTGGCATAGGCTGTTACCGAATCGACTTGCATCCCAGCACGGAGAACAAACCATATATCGACATTTCTTCGCTGCCGTTCCAGATCCCGCTGGGAAGTCTTATACCCGTTCGCGTCCGCAATTTGTTGGCCGGGGCCAAGAACATCGGCGTTACCCATATAACGAACGGCTGCTATCGCCTTCATCCGATCGAATGGAATATCGGCGAAGCGGCAGGTTACTGCGCCAGCTTCTGCCTGGACCGCGGCTTGAAGCCGCATGACGTAAGGGCTGGCGCGGCTGCCTTGTCCGATTATCAACAACTGTTGGTTGCCGAGGGGATCGAGCTGGAATGGCCGGCTCTGCGCCACGTGTAACCGTCAATTCTACGAAGAGGTGAACCCTGATGAGCAAACCTGTCAGAATCGGCGTAATCGGAGCCGGCTCCATATCGGAAATGCATCTTGGCTCTTATAACAAAAACAAAGACGCGGCGATCGTTGCCGTCTGCGATCTGAAGGAAGAACGCGCGAAAGCAAAAGCGGAAAAATACGGCATACCCCATATCTATACCGACTATCGCGAGCTGCTCGCCAATCCGGAGATTGATGCGGTCAGCATCTGCACATGGAACAACTCCCATGCGGAGATCAGCATCGCGGCGCTGCAAGCGGGCAAGCATGTGCTTTGCGAGAAGCCGCTGAGCAAAACGGTAGAGGAAGCGCTTGCGGTCGAGCAAGCCGTCAAGACATCCGGCAAGACGCTGCAGGTGGGTTTCGTGCGACGCTATGCTTCCAATACCCGCATCGTCAAGTCTTTCATGGAGAGCGGGGATATCGGCCAGGTCTATTACGCCAAGGCTTCCTGCATTCGCAAGCTGGGTAATCCAGGCGGTTGGTTCGCCGATGCGGAGCGCTCCGGCGGCGGCCCTCTGATCGACATCGGCGTGCACGTCATCGACTTGTGCTGGTACTTGATGGGACGGCCGAAGGTCAAGTCGATCAGCGGCAATACGTACAACAAGCTCGGCAATCGCTCCAACGTCAAAAACCTGAAATTCTATAAAGCGGCCGACTACGACGCCAATCTAAATACGGTCGAGGATATGGCCAATGCGCTGATCCGCTTCGAGAACGGCGCGTCGCTCCTTGTGGAGGTCAGCTTTACGCTGCACGCCAAGACGGACGAGCTGACCGTCAAGCTTTACGGAGAGAAGGGCGGCGTGGAGCTGGAGCCGGAGCTGACTCTCATTATGGAGAAACACGACACGATTCTGAATGCCACGCCTCAGATCGACAACTTGTCCTTCGAGTTCGTGCAGGGCTTCCAGGACGAAATCGACTACTTCCTGGGCGTATGTCAGGGCAGCCATGCGACGCTGAGCCCGGTCGAGGACGGCGTGGAAATGATGAAAATATTATGCGGCGTTTACGAATCCGCTTCTCAAGGCAAAGAGATCCATTTCGAATAGGGGAGAATAGGCAGTCATGGGCGTAACCATAGAGAATCCGATTGGCGTCATCGTGGACAGCTTCGGCGTCGGTTTGAGAGAAGGTCTTGTGAAAGCGAAGGATGCGGGCGCCGATGGCGTGCAAATCTATGCGGTGTCGGGAGAGATGGATCCTTCCAATCTTAGTCCCGCCGCCCGCAAGGAATTAAAGGCCTACATCTCGTCGCTGGGACTGGAAATCAGCGCCTTATGCGGCGATTTGGGTGGCCATGGCTTCCAGGACAAGTGCGTTAATCCGGAGAAGATAGAGAAGTCCAAGCGTATATTGGATTTGGCGCTTGACCTGGGTACTCGGGTCGTGACAACCCATATCGGCATCGTGCCGGATGATTCGGGCAGCGAAATCTATGCTGTTATGCAAGGAGCTTGCCGCGAGCTAAGCGAATACGCGAGAAGCATGGACGCTTATTTTGCCATCGAGACGGGTCCCGAGACCGCTCATCATCTTAAGAGCTTCCTGGATACGCTTGGCGGCAAAGGCGTATCGGTCAACTTCGATCCGGCGAACATGGTGATGGTGACCGGAGACGATCCTGCGGAGGGCGTCAGGCTGCTGAAGGACTACATCGTCCATACGCATGTCAAGGACGGCATCCGCATCAAGGAAGTAGATTCCCGCATGGTATACGGTGCGTTAGGCTACGAGCCGATGGATCATGCCAAAATCGCGGAAATGGTCAGCTCCGGCGAATTTTTCCGCGAGCTACCTTTAGGCGAAGGAGACGTCGGCTTCGACCGATACTTTACGGCTTTGAAGGAAAGTGGTTATAATGGTTACCTGACGATCGAACGAGAAGTCGGCACCCAGCCGGAATCCGATATTCGGAAAGCGGTCGAATTTATTAAACGTTATCAATAAAGGAATATAGGAATACATTCCGAATCCCGTGAAAAGGCTGTTGCTTTTCACGGTTTTTCGATATTGGATTGGAACCGCTTTTTTTCATGTCGTATAATATTACATTAAATATGAATTATCTGTATATTTATTAAAATACATCTAATATATCAATATTCATGTTAATATAGTTTACAAAATGCGGGTTGGAGAATGATGGGCGAAGACCAAGTGCCGATGATAGAGCGTCTGGATGAACGAATGGCCGTGGGAAATTCGGTTGGCTCCGGCGCCGGACAGGATGGAATCGTCTGGCATAATCCGCGAGAGAGGCCATTCCGTATATCCGGGTTTCCGTGGTTCGAACGGGAACGCTTGTACCGGCGCATGCCGCGCCATCCCGCCGAGAAGCATCCGGAAGCGGTGACTGGCTTGCCGATTGCACGGCCGGCGGGGCCATTGCCTTCTCGACGGATTCCGAGGAGATCCATATCCGGGCCGTCTTGAGCGGCGCGGCGGACATGTACCCATATGGCGCCGACGGGGCAGTGCGGATTCGACTGTTACATCGGGCAGCCCGGCGAGCAGAAATTCGCGGGGACGGCGTCCTTCCGTCCGGGTCAAACGGAATTCGTTTCACTGATGCATCGGAATAAGGACCGGCGTCATCTTCAAGTCACCTTGTTTTTCCCGTTGTATCAAAGCGTTGCCGATGTCAGGGTCGGATTAAAGAGCGAGGCTTGCCCGGCAGAGCCCAGTCCAAACGACGGTGAAGGCAGGATCATTATCTACGGATCCTCCATCACGCAAGGCGGCTGCGCATCGCGTCCGGGCATGGCCTACCCCGCGCAGCTCGGCAGGTCCGTCAATCTTAAGATTCTGAATCTCGGATTCTCGGGCAATGGCAAGGGAGAACCGGAAGTGGCGCGCGTTATAGCGGGCATAGAACGGCCGGCCGCATTGCTGCTGGATTACGAGGCAAATTGCGGCGGTCTGACTGGATTCGCCATGATGGCCGAGGTGTTGCTGCCCGAGCTGTGGAGAATCTTGGGCACGGAGAAGTAGCCGCCGAATCGGAGTCGTTAAGGAGCAGGAGCGGATGGCGGATGGCGGATGGCGGATGGTGGATGGGCACTTAGGCGCGCATGAATCAAGAGATATGGAGGGGAACTATGGGACGTAACAAGAAGGTGCTGTTGTTTGCCGCGGCGGCGATGACCATTCTGGCATCGGGCTGCCATCCTTCGGAACAGCCGGCGTCGATTCAGCAAAGCCGCATTCCGATATCCATGGTCATCAACAAACTCGGCATGACGTTTCCCGACGGCATGGACGAGAACGAGAACCCCTATATTCACTATATCAGGGAACAAACGAATCTTGATTTGCGGGTCAACATTCCGCCCGAGGAAGTCTATGAGGAGAAACTCAACGTCATCATGGCTTCCGGCAGCCGGCCCGACCTCATTCACAGCTTCAACCCGGTTTGGTTCGACGAATACGTGAAAAAAGGAGCTTTCCTGCCGTTGGACGATTATATCGAGCAATACGGGCAGGATCTCAAACAATTGATTCCGGAGGAAGCCTGGGAGCGCATGCGTTATAACGGGAAGATCTACAGCATTCCAAGCCTTACTGAGGTGCAGGGCATAGAGCTGATGTACGCGAGGAAAGACTGGCTGGACAACCTGGGACTGGAGCCGCCCGAGACGTTGGATGAATATTACGAGGTCATTCGGGCCTTCGCCCAGGATGATCCTGACCAGAACGGATTGAACGACACGATCGGTCTGATTCTAATGGAGGATATGGGGCGCGCAGCGCCTTTCTTCGGCGCATTCGGCGTGCAGCCGGGATTATGGCTGGAGAGGGACGGCAAGCTGGCGAACGGCAGCACTTTGCCCGAGACGAAGGAAGCGCTTGCGTTCCTCGCCAAGCTCTATCGCGAGGGGCTGATGGATCCGGTATTCCCGCTGAACCGCAATAATATGTTCATCGAGAAGATTGCGAACGGGCAGGTCGGCATGTTCTCGGCCACTTGGTACGATACGCGTGGCCCGATCGCCCAGAACAAAAAGAAGGATCCCAACGCGGAGTGGATTCCGCTGGCTTACCCCGTCGGCCCCCGCGGAGACAGCGGCGTATACGACAAGGATCTTATCCGCGGCTACAACGTGGTGCCCGCAGGCACCGCGCATCCCGAAGAAGTGGTGAAGCTCCTCAATTTTATCGCGGGTGCAGGAAGAGAAGTGTTGAGACTTGGCTTCGAAGGAGAAATATGGAATATCGTAGAGGGCAAAATGGTCACCAATTTCGAAGAACACGACAAACATTTGTACCGAGGCATCTATCAATCGCTGGTCGACGTCATCGATCCGGTCATGGCCAAAACGCGCCTGGATTCCTTGGGAGACTTCCATCTGTACGAAAATTTGCAGATTATTGAACAAAATCTGATCCGAAACGAGTTCTACGGCAACCCAACGCCGGCGATGAGCAAGTACAGCGGCCAACTGGAGGAATTGCAAAACATCTTCACGAGCATCGTACTAGGAATTGTTCCTCTGGATCGGTTCGATTCGTTCGTCGAGGAGTGGAAACGGGAGGGCGGCGACAAGGTAACGGACGAGGTTAACCGCTGGAGGGACGCGCGCCCGCAAAGTGAAGAGGAGGGCGGGTCATGAGGAATCCCTTCGTCTGGTTTCAGGAACGCTTCTCCCGCAAAATCCAGTTCCGGCTTACAAGCGCGTTCCTGCTTATCCTGCTTCCGCTGGTCGTGGTGAGCTTGTTCGCCATAGACCGCTCCCGCGTCATCCTGCACGACCAGGCGGTGGAGCGTTCGGAGAGCGCCTTGAATTCGGCGATGGATTACATCGACCTGACGTTGCAGAACGTGGAGGAGATTTCCACGCTGATCGCGACGGACCCGGCATTCATCAACCTGCTTGGGGAGAACGGCGCGGAGCTCTCTCCGGCGTCGATCGTCGATTTTTCTCAGCTGCTTAAGCAGCTGTCGAACGTCAACTCCATTAATCATATCGTGTCGCAGATCTCCTTGTACCACCAACCGTCCCATATGATGATATCCACCCATTATGGCGGCAGGAGGCTGAACGAAGCCGGACAGCAGCAATGGCTGGAGAATACCGCGATCACGAGCGGAACGGAAATCGCGTATTTGCTGGCGGATGAGCCGATCGGTAGCGGCGCGACCTTCGGCAGCCTCGTGAATACGGACAGCGTCTCGCTGCTCCGCACGATGGACTTGTACAACAACAATCGGCGCGCGGATGTCGTCATTATTACGCTGGACAAGAGCAAGCTGACCAAGCTGATGAAGTCGCTGCTTCCGTCGACCGCCGCGTCCATCTACTTGCATAGCGATTCGGGCAAGCTCGTCGTCGGAACGGGCAATTTGGACGGCGGAGGGAACGGCATGCAGGATGCGGGAGAGATGCCCGGACTTCCCCGGATCACGGATTCGGAGATGACGGTATCCATCGATTCGCAATACTCCAAGTGGAAACTCACGCTGATCCAGCCCAAGAAGGAGCTCTACGCCAAGACGGATCAGCTCCGGTTATATACGATCGCCATTATTATCGTCAGCGTACTGCTCGCGCTCGGCATCTCCTGGGTGGTGTATATCGGCATCGCATCGCCCGTGGACAAGCTGTTCAAGGGGATGAAGCGGCTCGGAACGGGCAATATGAACGTGCAACTGGAGAATAAGCGCAAGGACGAGCTGGGTTATTTGACGGAGGCGTTCAACCGGATGGTGGTGGATCAGAGAAGAATGATCGAGGAGCACTACGAACAGCAGCTTCGGCTGGCGAAGACGGAACTTCAATTTCTGCAGACGCAGATTAATCCGCATTTCCTATACAATACGCTGGATTCCATCAACTGGACCGCCAAAAATTACGAAGCGGAGGAAATCAGCGAGATGGTGCTGAACCTGTCGCGCTTCTTCAGGCTCAGCTTGAACAAGGGCAAGGACGTGTTCACCTTGGACGAAAGCTTGTCGCATCTGCATTATTACATTCGCATTCAGCAAATCCGATTCATGGACAGCTTCGACGTGGAGTACGACATTGCGGAGGAGAGCAGGTCCGTACCGCTTCTGAAGCTGCTGCTGCAGCCGTTGATCGAAAATGCGATTCTGCATGGCATGGAAGGGAAGGCAGAGGACGGGAAATTGCTTGTATCCAGCCGGATCGAGGACGGGGAAACGTTATGCGTGAGCGTTCGGGACAACGGGCAAGGCATCGAGCCAGAGCGGGTGCTGTATATCCGGGAGGAGCTCGAGCGGATGGGGCGTCGGGCGAACAAACTCTTCGCTCCCGAAGACGAGGGAACGGCCGATCTGTTCGGCCTGCGCAATGTGATGACTCGCCTCCTGCTGTACTACGGTCATGAAGCCAAGCTTGACATCGAGAGCGTCAAGGGGAGCGGAACGGTGGTCACCTTGTCGCTGCCGCTTGCGCAATGCAAGGAGACGTTCCGAATGCCGCCGCATCCTATGATGGCGGTGAAAGGAGAGAAATCGGCATGAACCTGATGATCGTGGAGGATGAGCTGAGACTCAGATTAGGACTCGCCAACAATATTCCTTGGGAGGAGCACGGGATCGAGGTCGTCGGTCTGGCCGCCAACGGCGTAGAAGCGCTTGCCTTGGCCCAGCGCAAGCGGCCCGACATTATGTTGATCGACGTGCAGATGCCGGAGATGGACGGCCTGACGCTGGTCCGCAAGCTGAGGGAGCGGCAGGAGGGCGGTTCGCTCCTGAAGCTGATCATATTAAGCGGCCATGACAATTTTAGCTTTGCGCAAGACGCGATGGCTTCCGGCGTTTCGCAATATTTGCTGAAGCCCGCCGCCGAGGAGGAAATATTGGGAGCCGTGCTGGAAGCGGCGAGACAGCTCCGCGAGGAGATGGAGCAGTGGAGGGAGCAGGCCGAGCTGAAAGTAAAGTGGCTGGCTCATTTGCCGCATCTTCAAAGCGGCTTTATCCGGCAATGGGCGAGCGGCTCGTATCATGAAGACGAAGTGCTGCGCAGAAGCAGGGAATTCCAAATCGGGCTTGCCGCGGAGGATCGGATCGCGGTCGCCGTGCTGGATATCGACCCGCTCTCGCGGGAAGACGGCCGTTATCGGCCGGAGGATGCGCCGATGTGGCATTTCTCGCTGCAATGTCTGGCGAAGGAGCTGCTGCCGCCTCCGTCTTGCTGGGTCTGTCCCGATCATCAGGGATATACGCTCCTCGTATTCGTGCTGCCGGAGGACGAGAGTCCTGGCGAATCCGCCATGCGCGTGCAGTCATCCGTCGTGCAGCTGCTCTCCCGAACGCGCGAGACGTTAGGTTTGACGGCAAGCGCGGGGATTTGCTCGGCCGCAGGCGCAATCGGCGAGATGAGCGTATTGTACGCCGAGGCATGCCGGGCGCTGAGGGAGAGAATCGTGTACGGCTGCGATATCGCCATTCCTTACCGGGAGCCGAGTCTGAAGGAGCAGGGCGTTCAAGTGCAGCAGAGCTTGGAGAAGGCGCTGGAGATTGCGCTGGACACGGCCGATGAATCCAATGCGGTAGAGGCGCTGCGAGAGCTGTGGGACAAGTGCATGGAACAGGCGGAGAACGCCGACGAGGTGCATGAAGCCGTTCTTTATTTGAGCAGTCTGTACGTCCGGATGATTCAGAAGCAAGGCTGGCGGATCGGGAGCGTAGCGGGAGAGGATATGACATACTTCCAGAATATACGGCTGCTGACGACGAAGGAACAAATTCTGTCCTGGCTGATTCGCCTGACGGGAAGGATCTGCGCCTATTTGCAGCAGCAGCGCAAGACGACGAGCAACGGCGTGGTGCGCTCCATTTTGTCCATCGTCAACGAAGAAATCGATCAGGATATTACCCTTCATACCGTAGCGGACCGGCTGTTCGTTAATTCGTCTTATCTAAGCCGGTTGTTCAAGCAGGAGACGGGAGTGCCGTTCTCGACCTACGTGCTGGAACGCAAGATGGAACGCGCGAAGAGCATTCTTCAGGACGGGGGGAAAGTGTACGATGCGGCGCGCTTGGTCGGCTACCGGGACGTCAGTTATTTTACAAAGGTGTTCCGTAAGTATTGGGGCGTCAATCCGGGAGGCGTCAAGGTTTAACGTTTGATTTTATTTTGGCGTGGCATGTAACGTGACATCATTTTTCTCTGAAAATATAAACCTAATAACCTGAAACGCTTCCATGAGATGAAAGCGTTTCAGGTTATTTTTAATTGTCAGTAAATCAAACATCAAAGTACCACAAAAAGTAATGAGAGTCACCTACTCCGACCATTCGCCGGCGTTTACAATTTGGATATCAAGCAACAAACAAGGGGGAATACGATGAAAAGCACGATTGCGCCACTGGACACGCCCCGGGCTAAAGGCAATTATTTCGCTCGGCTTGCCGCCGATGTCAGACGGGATTGGGATTTGTACGCTTTGCTTGTGCCGGGCATTTTGTTTCTGCTGTTATTCAAATATGCGCCTATGTACGGCATAACGATCGCCTTCAAGGATTTTAATATTTTCGAAGGATACGGGGCCAGTCCCTGGGTCGGCTGGAAGCACTTCGCCAAGCTGTTTAGCTCGCCGGACTTCCTTCACGTCTTCCAAAACACGCTGATTTTAAGTTTTCTGAAGATCGGGATCTTGTTCCCGCTGCCGATTATTATCGCGCTGCTGCTGAATGAATTAAGATTGATGCTCTTCAAGCGCGCGGTGCAGACGGTCATATATTTGCCCCACTTCCTATCCTGGGTTATCGTCAGCGGCTTGTTCATCGACCTGTTGTCCAGCAACGGCGGCTTGGTGAACAAAATGCTCGTGACTCTTGGCATGGAGCCAATCGCGTTCTTTCTCGACAACAGCGTGTTCCGCAGCGTGCTGATCACTTCGGCGGGCTGGAAGGAAACGGGCTGGAGCACGATCGTGTACCTAGCGGCTTTCGCTACGATCGACCCCGGCCTGTACGAAGCGGCGAAGATCGACGGCGCGGGACGGTTCAAGCAGCTGTGGCATATTACGCTGCCGGGAATCGCGCCGATTATTCTGCTGATGTTCATCTTGCGGCTTGGCAGCATCCTGGAGGCGGGAACCGAACAGATTCTCGTCATGTACAACCCGACCGTATACAAAGTGTCCGACGTCATAGGCACTTACGTCTATCGGATGGGACTCGGCAATCAGGATTACAGCTTTACGACCGCGGTCGGAGTGTTCGAATCGGTCATATCGTTCACGCTCGTCATTGTAGGCAACACGCTCAGCCGCAAATATTTGCAGCGGGGCATCTGGTAGCGGAAGGGGAGAACATGACATGCCATTAAAAACGACATTTTCGGAGAAGCTGTTCAACGCTTGCAACTATCTGTTTTTTGTGCTGGTGGGTTTAACCACACTGTTGCCGTTCGTCAACCTGATCGCCAAATCCTTTAGCAGCGAGGCCGCCGTCATCTCCGGCAAGGTGAATTTGCTGCCGGTCGGGTTCCAAACCGGAACCTATATGTACGTGCTCCAGGACAACATGTTCCTGAACTCGCTCAAAAATTCCATCATTCTAGCCGTCGTCGGAACGGCGCTGGGATTGTTCTTGACCACCATTACGGCGTATCCGTTATCCCGGATCCAGCTTCGGGGAAGGAAGTGGCTGCTCCTGATGTTTATCTTCACGATGCTGTTCAGCGGCGGCCTCATTCCGACCTACCTGCTGATGCATACGCTTGGGCTGGTCAACCAGATGCCGGTGCTCTTCCTTCCGGCGGCCATCAACGTGTTTAATATGCTGATCATCAAAAACTATTTCGAAGGTCTTCCCGAAGGGTTGGAGGAATCGGCGAAGCTTGACGGCGCCAGCAACGTGCGAATCTTGTTCTCCATCGTTCTGCCGCTTTCGCTTCCCGTGATGGCCACGATCGCTCTGTTTTTCGCGGTGGCGTTTTGGAACGACTACTTCTCGGCCATGATCTATATCACGGATCAGAGCTTGAAGCCGATGCAGCTGTTCCTCAAGGAGCTGCTGGTCTCGTCGAGCAGCGATTTCTTGAAGGACAACGTGGACGCGGCGCTTAATACGACGCCTCAATCGATTCAAGCGGCTTCGATCCTGCTGGCAACGCTGCCTATCCTGCTGGTCTATCCTTTCCTGCAGAAATATTTTGTGAAAGGCGTGCTGGTAGGTTCCGTGAAGGGGTAGAGGGAGAAACCATGAAGGGAGGTGATGCGGTCGGCTTGTCGGAAAGGAAGATAGAACTTGTTAAACGCAATACGGCTTTTCAACACAAACATATTCGGGAGGGTACTCTATGAAAAAAGGTTCGATGCTTGCTCTTGTCCTTGCTTTCGCTGTTTTTCTCGCCGCTTGCGGCAGCAATAACGCTCCGTCGTCTTCGCCGACCGGGCAACCGAGTCCATCGGATGCTGGCGGCAGCGGCTCGGGCAGCGAAACCAAGCCTGAATTGACGATGCTGATGCAATACAGCCTATTCGATCCCAATGCTGACCCGGTCGCCAAAAACATAGAAGAGGCAACGGGCTACAAAGTGAAATACGAGATGCTGCCGGCCGAGAATGCCGACGAGAAGCTCAATCTGATGGTTGCGAACCAACAAAACTTCGACGTCATGAAGCTGGGTTCGGCTCAATTCTATAAGCTTGCTACCGCGGGCGCGCTGGAGCCGCTGGACGAGTTGATCGAAAGTCTTGGTCCTAACATCAAAGCGGCTATCAAGGAAGATTCCTGGAAAAGCGTAACGATCGACGGAAAAATCTACGCCATTCCGGAAACGGGCTCCGGCGTTAGCGTCGGCGAAGAGCTGGTCGTACGCCAAGATTGGATGGATGAGCTCGGCCTTGAGCATCCGACTACTCCGGATGAACTATATGAGGTGCTCAAAGCTATCAAAGCGGCGAAAAACGTCGTTCCGTTGACAGGAACGAAGGATTCCATCTATGGCGATATTGCCGCAGCCTTCGGCGTGCTGAACGATTGGAACGACGTCGACGGCAAGCTGGTTCACAAGGCAGAGCTGCCGCAAATGCAAGACTTCCTGACTTTCATGAACAAGCTGTACAAAGAAGGGCTTCTGGATTCGGAGATGCCGATCAATACGAGCGCGAAAGCGATCGAGAAGTTCTCCAGCGGCAACGCCGCGATGTTCAAGCTGGCCTGGTGGAGCGCTTCGAGTGCGGAAGCCGCGCTCAAAAAGAATTTCCCTGATGCGGAGATCGGTATCATTCCATATCTAGTCGGCAAGGACGGCAAGTCCTCGATCGGCGTCAATCTGGCAACGACTTGGTTTATCGCCGTTCCGAAAATTTCCAAACTGAAGGAAGACGCCGTGAAGCTGCTTGACGCCAAGCTGGAGAAGGATAACTTCATCAAGCTGGCAATCGGCGAGGAAGGCGTTCACCATGAAGTGAAGGACGGCAAATATTATCCGATTCTTCCGAAATTCAATGACGATCTGACGAATGCAAGCTCTTACATGACTGGCGTCAATGAATACGATTATCCGACATACTGGCAAGCCCGCGTACGCAAGGATCCGGTCCTGCAAGGCTATTACGAGGCTTTCCAAGCCAATGCGGCCAAAGGCAACATCGTCGTCGACCCGATGTCGATCGCGCCTCCGATCGACGCCGTGTCCAAAAACAAACAAAAGCTGACCAAGCTGCTTGACGACGTCGTGCTTATGTTTATTGCGGGATCCCAAGACATCGCGACTTACGATTCGTTCCTCAAGCAATGGATGGCGGAAGGCGGAGCGGAATCGGTTAAGCAAGCCAATGAGTGGTATGCATCCTTGTCCAAATAATTGTACGAAGACGAGTTAGACCATGGTTTCGACAGTCAGCTGCCATTGGCAGCTGACTGTTTACGATTGGAGCGATAATTCGGAATGAATCGAGGAGGGACACATGAATAATCGAGGGTTGGTTTCCGCTGAAGTAGAGTCGGCTCCTATAGATATTACGATCGCGCTGGAAGGGCGGCGCCGGATGATCTCGGTCATAAACGCCATTCCGGCTAACGAGGCGGAGGATTGGCTTGGATTGTTTACGCGGTCATGGGGCGATTCGATTTCGGTACCTCCGGATGGGGCGGCCGTGGTTGTCGGAGCCGATCATCATGTAAGGCAAATGGTTCAAGGCAGCGGACGCAGGAACGATGCGAGCGGTCCCGATCAGTTGGATATTCCAGAAGACGGTTATGTGCTGGCGTCAGGCGGTCGTTTGGTTGACCCAGGCAGCAGCGCCTTATTTCTGGCAGCCAACTTCATCAAGGGAGACCGCATTAAGCTGCGCTTGAACGGGGAGGTCGCTGATCATTGCGAAATATCGGGTGATGCCAAGAGCGGCCTGAGTCTCGATCTGGATCAACCCGCCATGTTTACGACAGCTGAGCCGTTCACGGTTATATCCGGCGGGCTGATGGGATTCGAAAGCGACGGTAGCGCCGTATTAAAGATCGATGGCAACGCCGTGAGCGTGGACAGGGACGGACGCTTTGCCTGCAAGCTGGAACGATCGGAGGGATTGCATATCATTGATGTGGAGCTCTGCGGCAGGGACGGCAAAGGAGAGAATCGAAACGTAGCGGTCTATTTTCGTGCGTGTACCCAGGACGAACGTCGCAAAGTACTACTATGGGTGGATCAGAGATCGAATACCTCGAGCTGGCAATCGGAGGATGATGTCAGCCACATGCTGGAGCGGGCCAAGAGGGCGGGCGTAACGGACATCGCTCTGGATGTCAAGGGCGTCGAGGGTTATGTCTCTTATATGCGGACACCGCTGTCCGGTCGTCCTCATCTAAGCGAATTAAGAACGGATGCCTCGACGAAAGCTGTACCGAGGCTTGACGTTCTGCAAATGTTTGTTGATCATGGGCATCGCCTCGGCCTGCGGATACACGCGTCTTTGAACGTTTTCGCGGAGGGGTCGATATTGAGGAGTCAGTATGCAGTTCTCGATGATCATCCGGATTGGGAGGAGGTCGTGTTTAAGCCTCAGGATGGAGGCCTGCTTATGCGGCAGCGCGCGAGCGAGGCCCCGGGTCTGGTGGCGTTCGCGAATCCCGCGAACGACGAAGTGCGGCAACATCAAATGGCGATTATTCGCGAAATCATGACGGGTTACGACGTGGATGGGCTTATATTGGACCGTTGCCGATATGATCATGAAGCAGCGGATTTCAGCGAGCTGACCCGAAGCCGTTTCACGGAATATTTGGAGAGGAAAGGGAGGAGACTGGAGAGCTGGCCCGATGACATCTTCCGGTATGAAGGAGAAGTGCGCGTGGATGGAAAATTTATCCTCGACTGGTGGGCGTTCCGCGCGGAGGTTATTACCGGCTTTATTGCGGATGTCAGCAGGATGGTAAAGGGACATAACCGACGGGAGGGAGGACGCAAGGTGGAGCTCTCCGCTTACGTCGGTTCTTGGTACGATGCCTATTATCGGAACGGAGCCAATTGGGCAAGCCCCGACCTCCTTTACGACAGCCGCCTCTTGTTCCAGGACGGCGAAGTCTACACTGAAGACTACCTCGAGACCGGTTATATTCGGTATCTGGATTATCTGATGATCGGCACATATCAGGATACGCTGCCCGAGACGGAGAAATATATGACGATCGGCAATATCGCGACGAAGGGGGAGATTCCCGTATATGCCGGCATCGCGATTAACCAGATGAACACCTGCGAACGGCAGCGCGCCGCGTTCGCTTCGGCGATGCGTTACACCGACGGCTTGATGCTGTTCGACGCTTCCCATGCCGACTGGGATTTGCTTGATGCAACACTCCCGAAGATTAGTCGTCATTCTCCGAATTCGTAGAACTTTGAGGCAAGGAAGACTCATTCAATCTTCGAATCCGGTAAGCGTTCATTGCCGATTCGCGTAGCTCCTCGAAAATGGTGTAGTTGGCCCAGGGGCCGGCAACGGCTCCGATACCCGGCACCATCTGCAGCATCTTCCGGGAGTCGATCGCGTCGAGGTATTCCTTCTGGACGTCCCCCAATCCATGTTTTTGGAGTAGTCGGCAGTCGCATGCCAGTCGGGAAGCTTGAAGAGCCGGTGCTCTCACTCGAGGATATCGTTGTTCACCTTCTGTTCGTAAATCATGTGCGGTCGCTCCTCCTAAACACATGGTTATAGTGTAAAGGATATCATCCCGATAAGAAACATTCTACAGCTGGTGGCGAACCCGGACGAAGGTCGGGGCATTCATAACAAGAGGTGAAAACAAAAATATATATTTCGACAGCCTCCCGGAAGCGCAAGGAGTGCACAATCTCGCGTTCCCTTAAAAATTTGAGGCTGTCCTGCAAGTCTACGTCATCCGTCAAGTCGATCAGCCACTGATAGGTGGCCCTGGCTTTTTCCCCGGCAGCAATGTCCTCATAGAGGTCAGCAATGGGATCGCCTTTAGCCTGAATATAGGATGCCGTCCATGGTACGCCCGCAGCGTTGGTGTAGAACAGTGCGCTGTCGTGCGCCGCGTAGTGAGCGCCGAGCCCAGCCGCCTTCAGTTGCTCCGGAGTCGCATCCTTTGTCAGCTTATAGATCATCGTCGCAATCATTTCCAAGTGGGAGAATTCCTCGGTACCTCTAAGATATCAGTGATAGTATACCGTGGAGTTTCACCCCGATATCCTAACGGGCAGAATAGCGCAATAAACGAGCTAGAATTTGAAACATTGTCTATCTCCAAAACGTTAACTTTTTGAAAGTGCTACTTTTTGAGTTCGGTTGTGTAATGAAAAGTTAGACAGGAGGAATTACAATGCTGCTGAAAGATACAGATCAACTGGATGATCTGAAGGGTTTTCTAATCAGCTGGTACGGAAGGTATGACAGTTCCTGCGGTGTGCCAGTGGACGAGATTCCAGCGTATCTGCCAAATGCGTTGTATGAATTATATGCGTTTGCAGGACGCTGGAAAGATGGTTCGGACGACCACCTCGAGAACTCTCCAGAGATATTTCAACAGCAGGATTGTCTTTATTCGGTGGAGCGACTGAAGAAGGATCAGGAGAAGGTCACGTTTCTTGAAGAAAATCAAGCAAACTGGACTTGCCAAGTGGAGGCAGGCAACAACGATTCTCCTGTCTACTGTGACGAGCACTTGCTTTGGGATGACAATGAAGAGGGATATACCATTGTAAATGACTCTTTATATCATTTTCTGAAAAGTTTTTGTTTACAGGAGGTTGTTTTTGGCTGCAAACATCTTTATCTGATAGAAGGAAAAGTAGACCATATACAGATGTTGTTTGATAAGTCGATTGAAGCAGTGTGGTTAAATGGGTACTATATTAGTCCCAAAGAAGAAGGGCCTACTCATACCTTTTACCGGTGCGGGGACGTGCTGATCATGGAGCGCTATGGTGACTTTTGGTTAGGTTCTAACTCTGATTTGCCTGCAGCATTGAACGATGATGTCCTGTCTTCAATCAAACTGAGAAAGATTAAACCCGATTGAGTCGGTCGCGAAAGTCGTAGGTCTGGAAAAAATCTGATTTTCGAGTCGTCCGCATTTGTGTGATTATTCAAACGACATAAGGATAGCAATTTTCTAGGAGGGATCATGTTGCAGCAGCTCTTTAACGACTTGATTAAGCAGGACGTAAAGCCGTTCCTTTCCAAGCATGGCTTCACAAAGAAGAGTTTATATTTCAGTAAGGTAACAGAAAGCCTCATCTACATGTTCAATTTCCAAAAATCCTCTGGCAATTCAGCGGATAATGTCATGTTTTATGTGAACTGCGGTATTTATGCAGCGGAGTTGGCACAGATACAATCGAGAGCGATTCTGACAGCACCTCAAGAAGCGGAGTGTCACTTCAGAGCAAGAATTGGGGAAATTGCCGAGTCTGCTCCAGATCGATTTGCAATCACACCCGATACGAATATGGATGATTTAAGAAAAACGCTGCTAAGTGGATTAGAAGAGGTTATTCATTTCTATAATACTATGACCAGTGCCAGATCGATTGTTGATTATTACACTTCAGGTCCATTTTTACATCTGGGCGAAGAGAGCTTTCATTTGCTATTGCGATCCAATGATTTAGCAGCGGCTAAACATTATTTGAAGGCTTTGCAGGAAAAGTACGGAACAGAAAAGAGATGGGCTATATTCGAAAATAAATACGAGGCCATCTTCAATAAGTACGGTGTGGAATTCGTTAAACTATAAGTCAGCATAGTGAACGGAAGCGAGAAAAATAATGAAATTAAAGAGATGAAGCAATGAGAGCACATAAATTACGTCCTTTTGTGCCATCGGGTGCAGAATATGGAATGATGTGTGTGCTACATGCCATCGACCCATTTCGCTTCCTGGAATGATTGAGCCGCCAGGAATACGGCGTTTTATGCTATATGCTCCGGATAGATCGATCGACGGTCAACACTGTCGTTTTGTGCATCACATAAACAGGCGTTGTCAACGTGATAACTACGCTCTGTCGACATTGATCGGTTGAACTAACGGGACACGATAGTTCAAATTATGCAAAGGGCTGCCTGCATTTATGTCAGCCTCTTTTCAGTCTTAATCTTACTCAAATCACCGATAACAACGATGTGCGCATAATCCTCGGTAACTCTAAGATATCAGTGATAGTATACCGTGTAGTTTCACCTTGATATTAAACTAACGGGAGACTTTAGTTTAAAGGTTCTTAAACGAAATATAAAAAAAACGCGAACCCAGTAATATCAAGGGCTCGCGGGGATTCTCGAATTTTTCAAAAAACATTCTTATAAAACGTAATGGCGTCCCAGGAGGACACCATACTTTCCTTACTGTTTGTTATTTATTAGTCGTGGAACGCAAACAGTAGGTTGCCTTAGAAAAAGATTTTCCGATCCCGCTCCTCCTTCAAAATTTCCACAGCTTCTCTAAAGCGTAACGAATGGACAATTTCGCGTTCCCGTAAAAATTTGAGGCTGTCCTGCAAGTCTACGTCATCCGTCAAGTCGATCAGCCACTGATAGGTGGCCCTGGCTTTTTCCTCGGCAGCAATGTCCTCATAGAGGTCCGCTATGGGATCGCCCTTGGCCTGAATATAGGATGCCGTCCAAGGTACGCCCGCAGCGTTGTTGTAGAACAGTGCGCTGTCGTGCGCCGCGTAGTGAGCGCCAAGCCCAGCCGCCTTTAGCTGCTCCGGAGTCGCATCTTTTGTCAGCTTATAGATCATCGTCGCAATCATTTCCAAGTGGGCGAATTCCTCGGTACCTCTAAGATATCAGTGATAGTGTACCGTGGAGTTTCACCCCGATATTAAACTAACGGGCAGGATAGTTTAATTGTTTCTCGAATAATTTCTGGGATGGATAATTTTATAAACTTTTTGAATATACCGTTCATCTGAAAGATACGCCAATATTTTATGTGAGGGTGGTTCGTTTGGAATAAGGAATCGTTGTGTTGTTGAACGGGACTTCAAGTGCAGGAAAGACTAGTATTTCTAATGAACTGATAAATCAGAAAGAGATTTTGTTTCATCATTTATCAATAGATGATTTCTTTAATAATTTCAATGAATTTATTGATAAAAAATTCCCGAATTTTAAACCTACAAGAGAAGTAGATGATGAAGTTATCGCACAAATCATTTTTGATCCAATAGCCTCATATTACTATTCGACAATTAAATTAATTTCAGTAATGGGTTTGAATGTAATCGCAGATACGGTAATCGACAATGACAAGAGGTTTAATGAGTGTTTAGATGTATTTTTTGATCAGCCTACATTGTTTATAGGTGTAATATGCTCGAAAGAAGAACTCATAAGAAGAGAGCAAATAAGAGGAGATCGACAGATTGGACTAGCTAGTTCCCAGTTCGACAAAGTATATTGCTTTGATGAATATGACCTTGAGGTAAATACAGAAGAATTGAATTCAGTAGAATGTGCCGAAAAGATATTAGGCTTTATTAAGTCCAATAAGGAATACTCGGTATTTTAAATTAAGTATAAGCTAAAAACATATCAGGCAATTAACTGTAATTAGGTTAAATGATTCTGAAAACTTATTCAGGTGGTGTAGAGCAGGCTGGAGGTTTCGATCATCCATCATTTGCATCCTGGCTAGCGCCAGGACAACTTGAGACAAGCATCCCGGCGGTGCTGCCTTGTGCAGGCAGAAGCTGATAGATACGCGATGTCTTCGAATGCACGATAGTGTGATGGCTTTCCCGTGTTTTTCTGCCGGTAGTGGGCAGTTTGCCTACCCCGTGACAAAGAGTCATGCAAAAGGCGAAATCTGTTGTAGTCAGGACCTCTCCAGCGGGAGGTTCTTTTTGTCTGCCAGAGAATCGAAGGAGATGATGGATAGGCTGCAGGGGTTGCCGTTCCCCGCCATCCGGTTTGGTTTTGCCCAAAAACCAAATTGGAGGCGAACAAAATGAAGATAAAAATCAACCTGCGCAAAATCTATCCCTTCTACCAAACCGATATTTGGATGGAGGCAGAGGAAGCAACGGCTCGCGAGCTTCGACAGTTTGAATTAAATGAAAACACATACATCTTAAGGTGATATTGCTGATGAACTAACGGTCGGTGACTTGATATTCTGTAGCTACGAGCAAAACGGACGATTTATGAATATTACGCATGTCGGCATTTATGCCGGTAACGGTAAGGTCATTGATGCCTCCTCCAGTCGGGGGCAGGTGGTGTATCGGAATGTATTCGACGTCGAGTTTCAAGTGATGTAAGGTAGGGTGTATGTTCAATTTTAGTTTTTGTGTTAACAATTTTTCTTCGGGGTTCTGAGAAATGTAGTCTTTAACTTTGACCCATATAGTTCCAAGTGAAACGCAGTCGGGAAGTAGGGAGAAACTGAACTGAAGACTCATCAACCTGTATTAACGCTGACCACCATGGAATTTTTAAAAAATATTTTTGTCGTGAAGTGCAACTTGAGATGGATAAGCGCCGCTGAAATGGGGACATTCCATTAAGGGTGGCATTTTTTTAACGTTTGGGCGAGAAAAAATTTGCTTTGATTCACAGTCTGTTATTAATCTGCCTGACAAAGTTGGGGATTGGTAGAGTTAAATTATTGAATATTGAGATGGTATTCCCCTTCCCCCTATGATGTAATTGCAATCGGCGATAATGAACACGCGATTTGAAAGGAGAGAATCAACATGAGCTCGCGGGATGCTGAACCTGCGTTAGATGCGGGAAATCGCGTACGTCCTCAAATGAAGGGGCCATCCATGATTCGGATAATCCAGAAAAACCGATCACTGCTTCTTATGTTTTTGCCCGGCTTTATTTTGTTTTTTTTATTTCAGTATGTGCCCTTGTACGGAATTCTAATCGCCTTCAAGGACTACAAGCTTTTGCAGGGTGTCTGGGCAAGCGCATGGGTAGGACTGGAGCATTTCGAACGACTGTTTGGCGGGAAAGATTTTTTGTCTGCGCTGCGCAATACGGTTACGATTGCCGTGTTGAAGCTCGTATTTGTATTTCCTGCTCCCATCCTCCTGGCTATATTTCTTAATGAGATCAGGAACAATATTTTTCGGAGAGCCATCCAGACAGCTACCTACTTGCCCTATTTCTTCTCATGGGTCATATTGGCGGGCATTACGTTTTCCTTGCTGGGATCAGAAGGCGGCGTAAACCAAATATTGGCCTGGTTTGGCATAAACCCGGTCGGCTGGTTCTCGCAATCGGTATATTTTAATCCGATTATTGTGGTGACTGCGATTTGGCAAGGAGTAGGGTGGGGCTCGATCGTCTATTTTGCTGCTATAGCATCCATTGATCCTACGTTGTATGAGGCTGCTATCGTGGACGGCGCCAGTCGCTTCCGGAGAATATGGCATGTTACGCTGCCGTCTCTGATGCCGACAGTCATCACGATGTTCCTGCTCTACATCGGACATTTCTTGTCCGTAGGCTTCGATCAGGTGTACAACTTGACCACGCCGATCAATTCCAACGTTGCCGATATTTTGGATACCTATGTATTGCGAAGAATGCTGACCATGGATTATGAATTGGGGGCGGCTGCTGGTATTTTCCTATCACTGGTAGGTTTGCTGCTGGTTATAGGTTCGAATCGATTGGTCAAGCTGTATGACAAAGATCAAGGTTTGTGGTGAGGAGGGAACGCCCATGTGGAGAAAGCGGGGAATCGGAGAGTTCATATTCGAGTGGAGCAATGGGATACTGTTGCTCCTGCTAGGGTTCGCGACGTTGTATCCGTTCTTGTATGTGCTTACAATTTCGCTCAGCGAGCCGGCGGCGATTAGCAGGCCGGGGTTGCATTTGTTCCCGGAAAGCATTAATTTCTCAGCGTATCAAAAAGTACTGAACAACGCTCAACTGTATGTCGCTTATTCCAATACGATTATACGAACGGCGTTAGGCATCGCATGTATCGTGCTATTTACAGCTTTGACTGCTTATCCGCTATCAAGAAGCACGTTTCCCATGCGCGGCGGGTTTATGAAGCTGATGGTGTTCAGCATGATGTTTAATGGCGGACTGATACCAATGTATCTATGGGTGAAGCAACTTGGCCTGCTTGACAGTATTTGGTCCCTCGTACTGCCGGGTGCTGTGAGCGCGTTTAATGTCATTGTCATGCGTAATTTCTTCCTGGCGATTCCCAATGAAATTATAGAATCGGCGAGAATAGACGGCGCTAGTGAGATGTATACATTCCGCAAAATCATTATGCCACTGTCCATGCCGGTGCTGGCGGTCATCACCCTGTGGGCTGCCGTCAGTCATTGGAACGCCTGGTTCGACGCTATGATCTATATGTCCTCTCCGGACAAGGAAGTGCTGCAATTATTTCTGCGTCACAGCGTTATTGATCCCGATACGAATCTGGGTCAGGAATATCAGATTATCGATTCGCTTCAAATAACGCCTGAGAATCTGAAAAGCGCAATTATCATGATCGTGTCCTTCCCGATCCTACTTGCGTATCCCTTCCTGCAGCGATTTTTTGTTAAAGGGATCATGCTAGGCTCCGTGAAGGGTTAACCGCGCATCGGCGATTGCCGAGCGCTGAATGCCGCTACAAGGCTGGAATCAGGATATGCGGTCCTCCATTGGACTTCATATAGAGTGTACAATAAACATAGGAGGCGAAAGACAAGTGAACAGAAAAAAAGGGTGTGCAATGATCGCGCTGGTAATGGCTGTGCTTCTGGCAGGCTGTTCAGGCGGCAACAACACAAACACGTCGACGGGAGGTGCGGCTTCAAGCAGCCCGTCAGCAAGCCAGCAGCCGGCAAGCGAGAAGCCGGCGGAGCAGAAGACGATTGAGCTGGATTGGATGAATAATCCGGGGCTGATCGGCGAGAATTCGTATGGTCAGAAAAAGCTGGAAGAGATGTTCAACATCAAGCTGAAGAAAACGTATCCAATCGCCCATGGCGACTATTTGCAAAAGCAGCAGCTGCAGTTTGCAGCTGGCGATATTCCCGATGTGTTTTTTGTATTCGATCCTGCGACACTTAGCAAATACGCTTCCCAGGGCTTCCTTGCTGAAGTGCCGATGGAGATGATCGAGCAGTATGCGCCTCGCACCAAAGCGAAAATAGACGAGCAGGCGCCGCAAGGCTGGTTCTATACAAATGTCGACAGCCGCAATTATGGTCTTCCTACCTTCTATTTCACCGGGCAGTTCACTACGAAGCAGCTCTGGAGAACAGACTTGCTCGAACAAGCTGGCATAACCGCCATCCCGTCGACAATCGACGAGATGACAGAAGCGTTCGCTGCGCTCAAGAAGATTGGAGTAACCGGCATGAGCAGCAACGGTCAGTCGTTCTACAACGCCTTCCATTCCGTCTTTGGCGCATACGGTGTACTTCCGCCGCAATGGATGCTGAAGGATGGAGCCGTCGTGAACTCCGCTGTGCAACAAGAGTCGAAGGACGCGTTAGCAAAGCTTGCAGAGTGGTATGCAGCCGGCTATATCGATCCTGACTTTATTACCGGCAAGGATATTGATACAAAATTTACGACGGGCAAGCTGGCCTTCATGGATGCCGCCCATGTTTCGTCGCTTGACGCGGACAACCCTAACTCGGCTGCTAGTGTGGTAAAGGCCAACAGTTCGACTGGCACCATTGATTTCGGACCGATGCCTGTGGGACCAGGCGGGCAATCCGGCGGCTGGGCATGGGGAACATCAGGGAATATTTGGGCTTTCGGAAAGCAACTGGAGAAAGAGCCGGAGAAAATGCAGCGGGCATTGGAAATTATGGACGCGTTGCAAAATGATGAAGAGTATTGGTTGCCGCTCGCATGGGGCGAGGAAGGTGTACACTGGACATACAAGGACGCTGGCGCCGGTGTGGCGGGCGGATTAATCCACCCGGATCCTTACAACGATAATGTCAAGCTGCAAGAGAACGGCATTGTAGATATCTCGACGGGTACTACCTTCTGGGGAGCCCAGGCGAACCTGGACATCGTAGGCAAATATTATGGCAAGGAAATGCTGGACAAGTATAACCTGTACAACAAGCCGGTGTGGGATATTTTCGGGAAATCGGATATTCTCCCTTCGTCAGGGAAATATTGGGGAGATCTGATCAAGCTGAAGACGGAAACATTCGCACGTATTATTATCGGCGATTTACCGCTTACCGCCTTCGACGACTTTGTGAAGGAATGGAACGACAAAGGCGGCGCCGAGCTGGAAAAGGAAGCAAACGCGCTGTATCAGAGCATTCAATAACCGGATATACAAATGAATTGGTACGGAATGAGAGGCTGGCTTCCGCCAGCCTTATCTCTTCATAATAAAGGAGCTAAGCCATGTATAAAGCCGTGTATGGTTTCATCCTCTTTTGTTTCATTGTTGGGGGGTTCGTCATTACGCCTCAGCAAGCAGAAGCCCAGAATGTGACAACCAGTCTGCTTGAGCTTGATTTCGAAGGGAGCAATGATCCTGCGGCTGTACTTAACAATCCCAATGCGAGCTTGCTTGCGATCAGCGGCGGGAGCTTCGCGGCAGATGGCAAGACGAATGTCGCCGGGGCCTCGGCCAGCGGTGTGTATGCAACGGTATCCGCTTTTGAAAGCGCTACCGTATCGGGGGTGAACGTAACGCCTAAGGTAGCTCAGAGCAATGCGGCGAGAACGACGCTGAACAGTCTGCCGCCTGGCGAATATGAGATCCGGCTTTCCTTCGATTACGATATCAGGAGCCGGAATGTGACGACGTCGCCGCATATTTTTCTCCGGCTGTTCGGTCAAAGCGCGATTACCGGGACGAATCGAACCCAATATATAGCAGTGTCACAGTATGTCGATAACCGTACAATCGCTCCCATTGGAGACGGGCGGTTCGAGCATTATTCGGTTGCTGTTCCGATCCGAGTTCTGGCGTCTTCCGATGCCGCGAACGAAGATGGCAATGGAAAAGCCGATGAGTTCGTCGCGGGCCGATTCGAGGAGTTGGATTTGCGCATAGGCAATTTCTCTAATCCCGGTACGGGCAATCCCAGCGTGATCGATTTCGATAACATCACAGTTGAAGCGATTCTCACTTCCGAGCCGCCGCTGTCGGCGGAAGCAACATTTATTTCGGATAATGCCTCCACACAGGGCAACTGGATCGGGGTATACGGATCGAGCGGCTATGTACTTCCCTTCTATACGACGATGTTATCCTATGGACGTGACAATCCGTTGGCCCCGGATGTAGCGCTTCTGCCATCCTATGTGTCCAGTTATTCCGCCTACGGCTCCAATTATTGGAATGAAGGCAATCCTACGACGGACATTCGGGCGCTTCGCGATCCTGCATTCCCGCTGGATAACAGCAAACGCAAAAAAATCAATGTCTACAGCGGCACCACTTTCGAGCAAGCCTTCCAGTTAACAGATAACGAGAAACATCTCTTCACAATCTACACAACGGATTTCGGCAGTGTGGACAGTGTAGTTGCCAAGTTCGAGCTGTTGGATATGCAGAACAACCTGCTGGCAGAACAAACGGCGTCAAGTATTCAGAACGGCGTTTACCTGACCTTCGAGGTGCGTGGCAGCTTCAAGCTCAAGGCGACGAAGCTTGCGGGTGCAAACGTCAGTGTACAAGGCTACTTCTTCGATGAAATGCTGGAGCAATCCGTATCCAATATCGCCGCCGTATATACGGCGCCAAGAAATGTGCAGCTAACCTGGGACAATGATGATACCGATCAAGACGTCGTGATCGAACGGAAGCAATTCGGCGACGCCGTATTCACGACGGTAGGGGTGGCAGAGGGCGATGAAGTCGGTTACCTCGATGTCGAGCTTGAAGCGGGAACCGACTACGTCTATAGGCTGCGCTCCGTCAGGGAGATGAAGTATTCGGAAGCAAGCGGCGAGGTCATGATATCGGTTCCGGCTTATCACAACATTGATTTTCAGTTTACCCCAGATGCCTATACGGTTGAAGAACCGGGTGAGGCGGTTGAATTAAGCGTTGTATTGCTTGATGCGTTCGGCAGCCCGCTTGCGGGCAAGGAGATCGGCTTCGAGCTGCGCGGCCCTTATGTCGGCGTTCAAATTCCACGAGTTGTAGGAGCGGCAACAACGGATGGTAATGGATTGGCCAATCTGACTTATCTTCCACCGTATGCCGGGCAATTCGTGATCGCAGCCCATGTTCCATACGATGATATGGAACTTTTGAGCGGAGGAGAGGCGCTTGCTTCGCTGACCGTGCATGACGCGGCCTGGGACAAGCCGCCCGTCATTTTGAATATGTCGGATGCGGTGAAGCCGGACGGATTGTTATCCATACGAGGGTACGGGATGAAGCTCGGCGAACCTGCCGACATACAAGTGCTGGTTAAGGCTGCAACCGGAGCTGCGCCATCTCCCGTGCCGCCTGTCGACGCAATTGCGCTGGAGAAGGTACAACTCGATACGCAGAGCGGATATTTTGTCACCGCACGCCTGGACGAACAACTTGCGCCAGGCCTCTACGATGTATGGGTAAGCAATGCGTTCGGCTGGAGCGAGCCAGCGAGGTTGAATGCGCCGCGTCCCTTGTTTCAATCTGGAACGGAAGCCTATGCGGGTATTCCGATCGAGCTGTCGGGACGTAATTTCGCCAGCAGCGAATTCGGGGCGTCCACCGAGACGCTTATCAGATTAACAGACGACGCTTCGACAACCTATATACAGACGATATCCAAGCTGACCCCGTATTCGTTGCGCTTCGAGCTTGGCGGCAATGTGCCGACGGGCGATTATGATGTGGAGGTCAGCAATGACAACGGCGAAAGCTGGTCGCGGGTCGGAAGCGGGCAGCGGCTGACGGTTGTTCCCGCAGGAGACGATCCGTTAGGACTGCAGATGGCATGGGCAAGCAACTTCGCTTGGGACAGCATCTTCGATGTGTCCGATTATGGCGCGGTTGCCAACGACGGGCAAGAGGATACATTGGCAATTCAGGCTGCCATAGCAGCTGCCAAATCTGCGGGCGGCGGTGTTGTTTATTTATCGGCTGGCGCCTATCATGCGTCATCCATCGACTTGCCGGCAGGCGTCGTCTTGATGGGAGAGGACGAGAATACGACCGAGCTTTATCATACCGGTGGGAGCGGCAATTTTATTCGTTCGGCAGGAGACGGAAAAAGTGAAGGACGGCACGGTGTCGCGCGTTTGACTTTGAAGCTGGCAGACCCGAACAAACGTCCCGACTCGTTTATCTGGATTGGTCATGATTGGGGAACGGCGGTTACGGATTACACGCAGCGGACGGCGAGCGCTCTTTTCATTCAGAACGTGAACATCGAATATCCGATCGAGAAGGCGCCGCCAGGCACTGGCAGGGGGATCGCGTTTACCATTATTGCGGACAGAGATGTCCTCGTGGCGAACAATCAATTCACCGGCTATTATGCCGCATCGCCATCGACCTATGTGACCCGTTATGCGACTTACAGCAACAATCGCTTTGAATTTGCTGTCGGTTATGTATCGATTTTTTCGTTGTATTCCTTTGTAACAGGCAATCATCTCATCAATCATCCTCAGTTCGGCGAGGACGCGCACGGGTTGTTCGGCAGAAGCCATATTCATATGGAAGCCAACATTGTGGAGAATATGGGGGCCTCGAGTACAAACTATAACGACGGCGAGTCGTTGGCAGTAGAAATGCCGGGAGGGTATTTCGACGAAGGAAGCGTAGTGGGAGCGAGTGACATGTCCATTACATTTGCGTCGCATGCGCCGCTTCAACAGGACTATCCGATTCGAAGCAGTTATCTGGCCATCCTGATTACGGACGGCGCAGGAATGGGACAGCTCAGACGCGTTACGTCAATAGAAGGCTACAGTCTTGAGATCGATAGGGCATGGGATGTCTTGCCCGATAGCACAAGCAAGCTGACGCTCATTACGCCTAATGATAATGTGACATTTTATCGCAATACGTCCATTAACAATGTCAAGGGCATCTGGTTCTACGGCAATGCGGTGGATGGTGTCGCAGCTGACAATATTAGTATCGACTCGGAGGGTGTTCTGATCTATACCTCGCAGGTCAGTTCACAATCAAGAATGACGCCAAGCTATAATATCCGCGTTACTGGTAATATCGTCACCGGCGTGTCGCGTCGCAGCCAACATGCTGGTATTGCTGTACATGCTCAGCGTAATGGCGTATCGGGTCAATATTATGCGGTTCATGCATTCGGCATCGAAATTACGGATAATCGAATTGAAGGCGTTCCCACTGCTATCCCGCTGCAAAATACGGAAACGCCGGCGGAATCCGGCATTGTGTCGTGGGCGGGGCTCATTAGCAGCGATTCCAATCCATCGTCGGCTGCGGGCGATATTACGAACATCACAATTATGAACAATCGTTTGTTGGATCTTAATAAGGGGATTTCCATTAGCATCGGCAACTACGGTCCGCTCCTGAAAGGCAACACCTATAGCAATGTTGCATTGGCTGTTGAACGCAGAGGAAATCCCGTAAATGAAGTTCAGTTGGCGGATGCCTTTGTTGACAATCGGGCTCCGTTCTGGGGGGCCGGCAGTCAGGTGACAGCGACTGGCAGCGGTACGACACGCGAGTTGTCATGGGATGCCGCCTTCGACAACGTCAGCGTGCACGGCTACGATATTTATCGGAACGGTGTATGGGTCGATGAGGTGTTGAGTCCGGCGCGTTCATGGGAGTCAGACGAATTGTCAGCCGGACAAAGCTATGAATATGTTATTGTTGCGTTCGATGAAGCGGGCCATCGTTCGAACTACAGCGAGGCTCTTCGTATCCGGTTTACTGTAGAAGACGACGAAGGACATGGGGAGCAGCCTAATGAAGATCCGCTGGTTCAAATGGCGCAGTTTTATGCCAATCATGGCAATGCGTACAACGCTCTCTATTATTATCAGATGGCGATCAACGGGGGAAATGGCAATCTTGCGGTCGAGATAGGCGCTACTGCGGGAGAGCTGCAGAGGCAAGCGATTGATTCTATGAAAGAAGGGAATTTCCCGCGAGCTTATTCGGCGTACCTGCTGCTCTCTGAAAGCCAGGATGTTCCGGCGCTTATAGCCGCCGACGCTGCGAGCAGTATCGCTGCTGGCGGGGATGCGGGATTGGCCTGGTATTACTATGAACAGAACAATCTCTATAATGCAGTACATTACTTAAGCAATGAGATTGGGAGCGGCAACAATAGCTCAGGCATGGCGGCATTCATCGGTTATGTGGCAGCAAGGCTGCAGGACCAGGCGCGAAGCTTGACGGAGCAAGGACAATTCGGAACCGCCTACGCCCACTATCAATTGTTGGCAAGCGGCAACGGCATTCCAGCGGAGTTTGCGCAGGATGCCGCGAGCAGCCTTGAGACTGGAGGCAGTATGGGCGATGTCTGGTTCTATATGAACGAACATGATTGGTACAACGCGGTGTACTGGCTGGGAGAGGTTTCGCAGAGCCATACAAGCACTGGCGTAGCTGCGATGATGGCTTATGCGACCGCACAATTGCAGCAGCAGGCGCAATTGCAGATGGAGCAAGGCGATCTGGATGAAGGGTATGCGGCATATACTTTGCTGGCAGCAGCGGCGAACGTTCCAGAGGCAATTGCGGAGGACGCAGCACACAGTCGGGATCTAAGCGACAGCCGATACGGCGATGCGCTCTGGTACTTGAATCAAGGCCAATATGGCAATGCCGCATATTATTTGCATTTGGTTGTGGAGGGCGGCAATGACAGTTCGGGAGTTCAAGGATTGCTGACGTATGTGAACAATCGATAACAAGCGATCGACATCGACCGGATCCATCAAGCCGAAGGGAAAGCCGCTGTCATTGGGCGACTTTCTCCCGGCTTGAGAGCGCTTAGCGATAGGAGTCGCATGGAAGGAGGGGAGACGACATGCCAGAGGAGGAAGCAGCGGCGCCTAGAACGCTGAAGCAGGGAAAAACATTTCTCACCGTGATGTCCGTCGTTTTGATCCTATTTGTATATATTCTGTTTGCCGTCCATGGAATGGATGCTGTGACGCAATAGTAAGGAAAGGCGGAATCGGCATGTCCCTGAATGCAGATCTGTTTATCGTTTTTTTCGGCATGCTGTTCGTCTACTATCTTATGATGTATATATGGTCGTTCAGAGCGTTCAAGACGCCCGAGCCCGATCTGGACAAATTAGGTTTCGTGTTGCTAGTGCCGGCATTAAATGAGGCGTTGGTAATCGGCGAAACCTGCGCCAAGATGTCCTTGCTGAAGGCTCGCCTGCATGTTGTCATTATTGACGATGGCTCGGACGACGGCACGGGAGATGTTGTTCGGCCATACGTAGGTGACCGCATTCATTTGTTGCAGCGCAAAGTGCCTGATGCCCGTCAGGGCAAAGGTATGGCGCTGAATATGGCGTATGTGTGGGTACAATCGCAATTGGGGGAATGGTTTCCGGATTTGGGAGACGACAGGATCATTATTGGAGTGACGGATTCGGACGTTTATTTGAGGCAAAGTGTACTCCGCGAGGTTGCCGCGACGTTTCAGTCATCCGCCGATATCGGAGCGGTTCAAGCTCCGGTATCGATCAAGGGGGCCGACGAGAATCTGTGGCTGCTGATGCAAGATATAGAGTTTCAAGCCTTCTTCCACCTCATTCAAAAAGCGCGCAATTGGATTTCCTCGGTGGCTATGGGCGGCAACGGGCAGTTCACGCGGTATCAATCGATGAAATTGCTAGGCGATCGTCCATGGAGCCGCGCGTTAACGGAAGACATTGATCTGGGGATAGCGCTGCTTGGCCAAGGGCAGCGGATATGCTTTACCGGGAGAACGCCTGTTGTTCAGCATGGCTTAACCAGCTTCGCCCGACTATTGAAGCAGCGTTCTCGCTGGGTTCAAGGCCACTATCAAGTGTGGGGGCGGATCGGAGCGCTTTGGCGCAGCGATAGCCGGCTGATCACCAAGCTGGATACGTCATTATATTTGTTGATGATTATAACTCCGATTATACTGGCCGCAGACTACGCATTAGGCGCAGCCGCCTTATTGGGATGGGTGAACGTACACAGTATGTGGATGGGATCATTGGCCCGATACGGGTCAGGGGTTCCGATGGCCATTCAACTGGTGATGGCGTTTTCGATACAGCTAATATTTTTGCCGACATACAGTCGAATTTCCAGAATGAAGCTGCCCTGGTACGTCACGCCAGGGTTAATGGTTACGTTCGCCGTATACGCGTCATCCATCTGGATATTGGCATCCATGATCGCTTTCTACAGAATGGCGACAGGGAAGTGGGGATGGATCAAGACAGAGCGCGAACAAGTGTCTACAGATGTTGTCAGCTAAGAAGAGGGCGGCGACTTCCCCCGGTGGGACGTCGCCGCCTGTTTGATATGCAGAAGCCGTAAAGGCTGCGCCGTCAAAGGAAGACGTAGCTGTTAAACCTTGTCTATCTGCGTTCTATTGCGTCTGGCCCACCTCCTGTTGCTTCCGATAGTCCCCTGGCGTTATGCCTTCGATCTTCTTGAAGACGCGTATAAGCTGCTGAGCGTTGTTGTAGCCAACTTCCTCGGCAATCTGCCCGATAACCAGGTTGGTGTCGCGGAGCATCGCCTTAACCTTCTCGACACGGAAACGTGTGATGTAATCAATAAAGTTTTCCCCTTGTATCTCCTTGAATACGAGACTGAGCGTCGGCGTGCTAATCTGGAGTTGATCCGCTACCTGCTTCAGGCTCAGGTCGGTACGATAGGTTTGTTCAATGATTCGTAATGCCGAAGCGACCATATCTTGTTTACGTCGATTTTTTCGATTTCCAATATATTGGGCTGCAATAGCGATCACTTCGTTCTTGAGCCAGCCTCGGACTGTTTGTTGATTATCCAGCGCCATAAATTCAGCAAACGGATTTCGCGCAGCGAATATCGGCTGCAGGTCTTCTTCGAAGTCTTGCAGCACTCGAACAATCGAAACCAGCAATTGTAGATAAAAGGTTTTGGTTATATGCGGCGACACTTGGCGCTGAGCGAGATAGCTCGCAAAATGCTCAAAGCTGTGCTCCGCCAACTTGGCATCGCCTGACCGTATAGCGTCGATCATTCGTTCTTCCTCTTCAGCGGGGTAGTTGAACGCTCGGTTCGACAATGCATCCCCATTCTGATGACTGGAAAGAGTGGCATCCCCTGATTTCATCCAGTTGTGCTGTAACAAGCTCATCGCGTCATAATAGGAGGACGATATGTCGCTGAATTGCCTTACGGCAGCGCCAATGCCTATCGTCATCGTTTGCTTCAGATAGATCCGGATCTGCTCGCGCAAATGATCGGCAATGGACACGATATCGTTAGTCTCCCACTGATCGGGCAAATTCAGGATGGCAAGCACGTTTTTGCGTGTAACCATAACTTCAGCGCGCACCTTCTCCTTCAACAGCTCATCCATCATCTGTCCGGCTGCGAACAGAAACAGCGGCTCGTCGGCGACTGCGAAGCGTGCTTCGGGTGGCGGCTCGTCCATCTCGCATATGAATACGATGAAATTGGGATGCTCGAAGAAGGGTTCGACGCTTGAATATTGCGGAGCAAGCTTCTTCGCTGTTGCCGTATGATCCAGCAGCACCGAAAACAGGAAGTAGGTTTTCAACAGAGGCAAATGCTCTTGCCAACGGATATTTGCTTCCTGTACCTCTTCAATGAGATTCGATACGCCTCGCTCAATGCCATCGATATTATGTTGCATAAGCGATGGCACTGATGTATTAATGTGCGGGGTATTCCTGAACAGCGCGTTTGCGATTCGTCGCAGATTGCCCTGCAGCTGCTTGATGCCGAGCAGCGACAGCATAAAGGCGAGTGCTGCAAGGACGCCAGTAATGAGCAGAATCATTACTTTAATGTCATTGACCGGTGCGAACAAGCGGTCCATAGGCGATACCGCGGCGAAGATCCAGCCATTGCCCGCTTTCGAAAAGGCTAACCGATAGTTATTGCCGTCATATCGCATCTCGCTTGCTTGGGTATTGTCGCTCAAGCGGAGATAAGAATCGAAAACAAGCTGGCTTGCATCGTCTTTCAGCGCAGGTATATGTCCGCTCTGGAGGATGATGTTTCCATCGGGCGCGAACAAAATCACGTTGCCATTTTCCGTAATCGGCAGCTTCTGAATCACCTGAGCCAGTTTGGCCGTGCTAGTGTTGGCAATCAGCGCTGCCCGATGCTCGGAAGAGAATAGCGGGGTAAAGCGGATATACGTAATCCACTTGTGATTGCCGGATTCGGAGTTGTTCTGCAGTCGCCCCGGTATCCAGAAGTTGTTCCTGGACTGCTGCGCGCCTTGCTCGACGAAGGGCAACCAGCCCAGATCGGTAATGGATCCGCTTCCGACATCCGTGACAAGCGCGGAGCTGATAACGGTCTTCTGCGCAAAGTGATAATAATAGATGGATTCCAGCACGTCATGGGACGAGGTCATGGCTGCAAGATCATTACGCATGATATTGGATGACTGTTTTGCTCCAAGCGATGTCTGCGTGCCGATATTGCTTAATTCCACAACATTGGATTGAATCGCGAACTGGTTGATGTTTTGTTCAATTTGGGTAATGGTCAGATTCAGATGCTCCTGAGCTTGCTGCAGAGAGAAACGGGACAACTGGTCGATGTTTGATTTAATGAGATTGGCTCCCATGATGTAAGCAATGGTGCCGAACCCCACTACGGGAATAATGGTCAGGACGAGCAGCAGCAGCAGCAACTTCTGATTGATATATTGTTGAATTCGAAATAAAACCCGCAACAATGCTCCCCCTTATCTCTGTGATTCTTGTAATCGTAGGGTCTTATTATTCCATCGTAAGAGAAACGGCGTTCCATTTCAATTCTCATTAATTTGTCTCGCGAGTCAGCGAAGCCGCGCAATGGCCCGCTTCCCCTGCAAAACAACGATTCTCCTGTACTTCTGCGCGCCAAATAAATGAACATTGAGTTGGTTTTTCCTTTCGATTTATGCTGTAAGGGGAAATGTTCGAAGAACGGAATGGCAGTGTCAAATCGGGAGGGAATGTTATGTCAGCCACATACTACGATCAGGAAGGCCAACGCCTGCGCAGTCGACATTTTAATGCACTTGTAACCGAATATACGATTCATCGTTTCAATGACCATGGCGAATGGCTGACGCAGGAGGAGGACAGTCAGTGGAAGGTCGCGTATTCGCCTTCGCTGTATCACCGACTTTGTTATGCCGCTGCATATCTGGATTCTAAGCTCCCGGAACAGATCGCCAAGGCAAATGTGATTATTCGAACATCCGCGTATGAGCGATGCCAATTCTCGCCTCTGAACGCTCTTCAATTGCTTGTCAGGAATCGAACGCGATTAGAACCAGCAACGATACATCATCTTTACGGATATTTGGATACCGTCTGGGATCACTTTCTGGATGATGGGATGGACTTCGTTGGTGTGAATGACAATTTCCCTTGTATAGGCACCGCCATCCTGCTTGTGGGCGGGGAACTGCTGCAAAGGCCGGACTTGTACGAGAAGGGCAAGGTGCGACTGGGACAGTTGAAACGGCTGTTGCAGCGTAGAGGGGTGACCAGCGAATTTTCCAGTCCTACCTATACGCCGCTACAGGTGCTGGCCATGGCCGAAATTGCGGAATTGATCCAAGACGAAGAGATGCGGCAGCTAGCGCTTTCATGCGAGGAACGTATGTGGGTTGAGGTGCTGGGAAGGTACCACAAGGAAACTTCTCAGATGGCGGGGCCGTATTCGCGCGCATATACAGTGAACTCTGACGGCCACTCGCATCATGCCAGAGATATTTTGTATGCGGTGCTTGGCGACGCGTTGCCTGTTAATCCTCTGAATACGCTGTTTAGTTCCCCTAATGGACAAGAAGGGGAAGTGATTCACGGCTGGCCGTTTTATATGCAGGCTCTGTCGGCATGGCAGATAGATACACAATATCATTGTCCGGCTTACCTGGTGGAATGGGCACTGAACCGCACTTATCCGTTCAGCTTCATCGCCACGACGGAGTTCAGCTCATCGACGGGGGCGCCGCCTTCCGGCATGGAGCGCTCGGGAGAGCGGAAGGATTATATCGATGAATACGCAGCGGGATCAGGCGTTGTCTCGACGTATATGACCGAGGATTACGCCCTTGGTGTATCCTCGCATGAATTTCATAATGGCGTGCAGACCGATTCCTTCCACCTGCTGTATCGGAAGAGTCGGCCCGCCCTGCATCAGAGCGCTATTCGCACGGTATATTGCAGATACATTGTCAATGACAGGAAGCCGGATGCAAGAGAGGTGCTGCTGGAGGATGAAGGCCGGAAGATTGGCGTGCAGCATAAGAGCAGCGCGATGCTCCTGTACCGGCCAAAGCTGGAGAAGGCGGAGCAGATAAGCTCGCTTAAACTAACGCTTTGTTACTCCGGGAGTGTCGACGAAATATGGGTGGGAAGTTGCAGAGTCGAAGGCGAGGGACAGCGAGTCGAGTATGCCGACTCGCTTACAGTATTCGTTCGAGATGCCGATGTGTTTATGGCGTATCTGCCGCTGCTTGGCGCCCATGATGACCAGAGCTTCGGCCAAGCGGCGATTGAGGTAGATATGTCGGGCGCATACAAGCTGGTCTCCTTCTGTAATTACACGGGTCCTGAGCGGGACTTCGGGAGGCAGGAACTGCTGACAATGGCTAACGGGTTTGTTGTGGAAGTCGGGAGTGTGTCCGAGCACGGCAGCTTTGAGGCATTTCGCAAGCTGATGAAGGGAGCTTTGCTTGAAGACCGGTTCTATTCCAATGTGCATACGAGAGGAACGCGAATTCGGCACACGAGCTACAGTCGGCCGGGCCTCAGTCTGGCTTGCGAATACAGTCCATCAACGGAAGGCATCAAATATATGGAGATTAATGGAAGGGTTCCTGTAGTTAAACCGCTCGCAACGAGCGGTTTGTCTTACAGCAGTCTTCCATTCATGAGCGAAACGGAGTGAAGGATATGAACATTGGCATCATCACGGAATTGCATGCAACCGACAATTGCTTCCGCCGAGTCAGTGAGCTAGGGCTGGACGTATGTCAGTTATGCGGCTGGGACATGAGTCTTGCCACACGGGAAATGGCGGAGCGGGTGCTGAGAGAGGCGGAGGAGCAGAATGTCCGTATATGCGCGTTCTGGGCAGGTGTCCCAGGAAGGCTGGTATGGGACTTCGCCGAGGGACCAACCACGCTAGGTATTGTTCCAGAAGCCGTAAGGGCGGAACGGGTGGCGGCGTTGAAGCGGTGGGCAGACTTCGCCAACTGGATTGGCGTGCCGGCGATTATTACGCATTGCGGCTTCATACCGGAGAATATGACCGATCCTCAATATGAGGAAGTAGTGGCAGCCATTCGAGAAGTGGCTCAGTATTGTGCGCAACTGGGGCTGGAATTCTGGTTCGAGACCGGACAGGAAACGCCTGTTGTTCTGTTAAGGACGATCGATCGAGTGGGAACGGGGAATTTGGGTGTCAATCTGGACCCGGCCAATCTTATTATGTACGGCAAGGGGAACCCTGTGGACGCGCTGGGTGTCATTGGCAAGTACGTTCGGAATATTCATGTGAAGGATGGCATGTATCCGACAAGCGGCGACGCTCTCGGGGCTGAAGTGGCCCCAGGCCAGGGGCAGGTCGATTTTCCACAGTTTCTCTCCGGGTTGAAGCAACTCGGATTCAAAGGCGAATTTATTATTGAACGAGAAATAACGGGAGAGCAGCAGAAAGCGGATATTCGTCAAACAATTACCGATTTGCAGCAATGGTGGGCGATGTAACGCCTGGAAGGGGTTCCATGATGGAGAAGATCAAGGTTGGGCTGCTGGGCTTCGGGGGGATCGGCCAGGCGCATTATCAACATTATCAGTTGTTGGAGAAGGAAGGTTCCCCCATACAATTACAGGCGATTTGCGATGCGAATCTGGAGCAAGTGAAACGTGTTATAGGCGGGGAGCATCGTGAATACGATCTTTATACGAAGCTAACGGACATGCTGCGGGATGATACTCTGGATTATATCGATATTTGCTTGCCTACGTATCTGCACGCTGAAGCTTCCATTGAAGCCCTGCGGCACAACAAACATGTATTCTGCGAAAAACCGATGGCCTTGAACAGTACGGAATGCCAGGCAATGATCAAAGCGGCTGAAGACAACAATCGATTATTAATGATTGCGCAATGCTTGCGATTTATGACGTATTATCGCTACTTGAAGGACTGTGTCGCAAGCGGACGATTGGGGAAGGTCATATCCGCCGATTTCTTCCGAGGCGCTAACCCGCCGCTTTATTCGGCGAATAGATGGATGCTTGACGAACGTCTCAGCGGAGGCGGATTGCTGGATCTGCACATTCATGATGTCGATATGATCTACTGGCTGTTCGGTCGGCCGGAGTGGGTGTCTGCTGTAGGACAAAATGTCTATGAGGGCAGCGGATACGATGTGGTGTCGGCTCATTTCGGCTATGGGGATCAGAAGGTCATACATGCTGCTTCAGACTGGTCGCTTGAAGGCGATTACGAGTTCCAAATGACGTTCAGAGTAAATTTCGAACGGGGCAACCTCGTATTAACGAATGAGGGCTTGAAGGAAAACTTGCGCGATGGCGGCAGTTTTATCCCGGATCTGGATGATAGAAGCGGCATATACGGCGAAATCAAATATTTTGCGGATGTCATTAGACGTAGTGCATTGATTGAAACGGTGCCGCTTGCCGACTCGCTGTCGGTTATTCAACTCATCGAAAGCGAACGGGCATCGATCGAACAGAACGGCGCCAAGATCAAGCCGGGCTGGAACTGATATGGAGCTCATCCCGATCAGTTCGCTTGCCAAACTATTTCCTGACGAGGAGCATTCTGAACGGCCATATACGCGCGCATCCGCGCTTATTAATGAAACCTTTGCGTTCCAGGTCGCTTATCGCTCCGACTTCCTTCTCCAATCGGTCTTCGTGCGAATAGAATCGCCTCTTGAGAACAGCATCACAGTTCGAAGAGTCGGATTGGCGCCATCCGAATTGCCGCTCCGACTTCATGAGAATAGGGAGGGGAGAACGCTTCGAACAACTCCTGGCTTGTATCCCGATCCGTTGCTGCCGCTAAAAAACGGCGTATTTGACATCCCTCCTCGACAATGGAGAGCGTTGTGGGTAACGGTGGATCCTGTTGTCGGAGTCAGTCCAGGCCTATATCCTATTCGTATCGTACTGGAAACCGCTGCAGAGGTAGAAGCAGGCGAGGTATCCTTTGAACTGATCATATCCAGTCTTTTATGGACGGAGAAGTGAAGCCGCTCTGGACTTATTATTGCATGGCGCAGGAGGGAGAGGTGTCCAATCGCTTCTTCTGTTTCCCGTCCGCACGCAATCGGATTATCGGTGTGCAATTGTACAAGCATAATATCGATGGTTTCCTGCATTGGGGTTACAACTTCTGGTACACGCAATATTCGGGCAAGCCTATTGATCCATTCCTCGTCACAGACGCAGGCCTTGCCTTTCCTTCCGGAGATGCGTTCCTCGTCTATCTCGGCGCGGAAGGGGCGATTGAATCGATCCGCATGGAAGTTCTCTATGAAGGGTTACAGGATCTGCGGGCGCTGAGACTGCTTGAACGTTTGAGCGGCAGTGAAGCGACGCTTCAGTTGCTGGAAGAAGGGACGGCGTCGCCCATTACGTTCTCGGATTATCCGCGAGAGGCCGAATGGCTGCTGCAAGTGCGGGAGCGCGTCAATAGGGCGATTGCAAGAGCAACGGAGTAACAGCAAGACTTCATAAATATTGAATTACAGAGGCGAAGAATATGTCCAGAACTATAGAACATATAAAGGAAAAAGTTATCGATGCTACATTAAGAATGCCGCTCCGTGAATGGAACTGGAGTGAGGGAGTAGCGCTGTATGGTTTGACTGCGTTATGGGAGAGGGATCGTCAGGACCGTATTGACGTGTATCTTCAAGCTTGGTACGAGGATCAATTGAAGGGCGAGATCCCTAACACGATTAATGCTACGGCGCCGTGGGCTGCTTTGTTGAAGCTCAAGGGAGCGCGCGACGAGGCTAATGAGTACGATCCAAGACTTCGGGAGCGTGTCGAATATTTGCTGCGCCACTCGCGTCGACTGAAGAATGGCGCTTATGAACATACGTTGATGGAGACAACCTTCAATAATCAAATGTGGGTAGATACTTTATTCATGGCAGGATTATTCCTTACTGAAGCCGGTCTGCGGCTTCGGAATGAAGAGGCGATAAAGGAAGGACTTAGACAGTTCAAGGTACATGTTGAAGCATTGCAGCAAGATAATGGACTCTTCTATCACGGCTGGGATGAAGGCAGGGGAACTGTCATCGGTTGCATGTGGGCGCGCGGCAACGCCTGGGCTGCTGTTGTAGCCATAGAATTATTGCGAATTGTTCCGCATACGTATGTTGCTGAACGGCAGGCGATCATTGAGGTGTTGAACAAGCAACTGAAGAGTCTGCAAGCTTATCAGGATGTATCCGGCTTGTGGACGAAGGTAATAACGGAACCAGATACCTATACGGAAAGCTCGGCGGCGGCAGGGATTGCCTATGCTGTGCTAAGGGGAATTCGAGATGGGGTGATCGATCCTTCATTCGTCGATATGGGGCTTAGGGCGTTCCGCTCCGTATGTGCGCTAGTGGATTATGACGGTGTGCTGCGCTGCGTATCCAGCGGCACGGCGGTGCAGAGCCATCCTGACGAATATCATGTCATTGCGCGAGATCGTATGGAAGGTTACGGGCAAGGACTGTTGCTGCTGATGTTATCCGAGGCAGGAGAAGATATGAAGAGCTAAGAGAGGTCGCCGCGAGGCGATCTTTCTTGTCTTAGGGACAGGGGTGGTCCGCCTAAAAGAGTCTCATATTTCTGTCCAATCGACGTATTACTCAGTATAGAAGGGATTGTGTCGCGCTAAAACGCAATTTTATGCTGGGAATACGACGATAAGTCATGATTGTTTTAGGGGATCGTCCCGCATGAGGGAGGCGGTTCATCTCATAAATCAGTAAAATATAAGGTCAGAGCGTTATCTCCAGGTACCCGATTTGAGCCTCGAAATGAACAGGTCAGTAGAAGGCTTTTTTAGGTCATTTATGCTATCCGATGACGTTTTGAGGAGGATGAACGCTTGAAGGCAGATTTGTTGAGATACAGTATGCAGATTGCGATGCTCAGACAGTTACTGAACTTATCTTTGATAAGTGAACAGGAGTTTAATTCGATAAAGAACCTTATAATGCGAGAATATGGAGTCTGTTCAGACCTTACTTCTAAATAGATATTCGTCAAGTCTTAATGACTGTCAGAAAAAAGTATAGAAGTCCAGATCCGCACCTTTGTCGAAATCGCCTGAATTGATTACGCTAATGGCGTAGATTATAAATCAGGGGAGGAAGTGGTCCTGTGCCTGTAGTTAGGATTACGAAAATGAAGATTGAAATCTCTTTTCTAATGATACCCTAGCATTGGGATTTTGAAAAAAAACAATAACATCATGTCATTGAAAATAACAAAAAAATAACGAAAATTCCAGTTGAATCTGAAAGAAACTGAAACAAACGGCAAGTCAAGAAGTTAAATAACCAGTTTTTAAAGGCAAAATGAAAGAGGATGAAAGAAATTGAAAGTGGATGAGGTATGGGCGGCATAATGTAAATAGGGGAAAGGTAAGGGAAACTTTAGTTAATGATCTAGGAGCAGACTGTCTGAGTGGCAGCTGCTATTTTTCATAAGCAAAGGGAAGGAGGATTAGAAGATCCTCATATAAACGTCGGGAACTAAGCTTACAGCTTTTATAGAGCTTTGATTATTATTGACCGAGACCCAGATATCTTCGTTAAAAGTATATGCATGTACCGCTTGCAGTCGAAGGTATATTCTTAAAGAAGGAGCTTAAGTTGACCAAGACTCATATATAGCTGCTCCTTGTCCTTTATAAGGTGCTTATTAAATGAGTACTCGTGTGTATAAAATGTGTATAAAAAATCTAAAACCTATGATATTCTTATGCATTCTCACTAGCATCTCGAAATAACAAAAATCCCCGCGATCCCAGTAATATCAAGGGATCGCGGGGATTTCTCTATTTATCAAATTCATTCTTATGCAACGTAATAGCGTCCCAGGAGGGATTCGAGCCAGTCAGATACTATTAATGTCAAAAAAATGAATTAATAAACTGAGGTTGATTCATTAAGCAATTGATCAGGATAGCACTCTGACAAAGAAGGCAGTCGGGTTCCCTGAGTACACACGTTGCGTTCTTCAGGGAATTCGATATTCATTTTACTTGCTCAGGAATCAAATATAAGTTGCAGTGTGGGATTTTATCTTAATACTTTGCAGCTTATGACAAAAGGGCGGGAGCCAGACCCACAGAGAAGTTACTCTGCAGCTCTTTTATTACTTTGAACAGGTTGTGTTGGGAAAAATCTATTCCTTAGATATTCGATTAAAGTAGCTAGAACAATGAGGTCATATGCTTTAGAAACTATAATTTGACCCCATTGAATGAACTTTAACTCGTAATCATTACTTAAGAGTTTTAACGTAGTACTTACAGTTGTTGTTCCATCAAGAATTGGCATTGCATAGTGTATAGAAAAAGTGAAACTAAATATTTTAGTCATATATGATAGGGCGTCTATACCCGTAAAACTGATGATGTTTTTAAAGTCTAAAGTCAAATAATAAAATAACGTATAAACAAGATCCGGTAAAGATAAAAAAACAAAGAGTGAGAAAGCAAAGTTTAAAGTGGAATATTTACTATTATCCTTTTTGAGTTTACCGAAAAAGATACGAAAGTAGTCAAACAAAAAATAAGTAATAATACCATGACAGGAGAGTATCACGAAGAATGATTGCACCGATGTAGCGGATGTAATTATTGCGAGGGCACTGTTTGGAAGTTGTACATTTGACCAAGCCGATAAACTAAACATAAATATGAAGATTGGTAAAGTAATAATTAGTAAGAGTATTAGAGATCTCCAAACTAAGAAAATCACTTGAGAGAAACTATGTTTGTAATTTCTGACGATCTCTAAATTTGTCCACTTAATAAAACGCATTGTTAAGATGTGTATAATAACGAGTGCTGAGGTAATAATCGCAACCAAACTGAGTGCTGCAAAAAAATAAAACTCAAATAATATTCCTAGTATCCATCCGTAGATGATCAAATTAATCAGATGATAAATTTGTTTCTGGGCAAAAGCATGGATTAAGAATGAAAGCAAGAATATTAAGGAGACAGCTTGTATGTCTAGCTTACTTGCGCCAAAAAATGTAGAGGCAACAAGAAAAACCAAACTTATGATTAGCATCCAGTGAGGTTTCTTATATTTCTCCAAAAAACGTGAATACCATTTGTTTTGCATAATGTCTCTCCAGTTTAGTGATTAAATGGCATACTACTCTGAACTCTTGATCTTCCAATGTATCTCCAACCGATAACTATCCATTCCATTTTTCAACTTATGTCCGGAATAATTTTGATCCCATTCCATAAGAAATACCTTCAATTTCGTGATTTGGTAGCTACTATTTTATCGTTTAGTAGGGAATGTAAGTAGTACCTAGATAAAAAGATAGCGTAGTGAAGAGGCATGAAGCTAATATCTTTACATCTGTTGAATATCTAGAAAATGTTTTAAAAAAACCGCCGCTCAATTCTGTATAGTATTTGTACCCTTACAAACTTTATGGAAGGTAATACGGTCTCATGAACAATCGTACAATGTAAACACCTATTCTGCAATCATTCATCTCTCAAGAAGAGCCCCCTGTAAGATGTTAATACAGCGAGAATTTATCGGGAAACGTTTGTATAATGTGATCTAGGAGAAGTTTGCCGCCACAGTAGCAATGGCTCCTTTATTGGGAGTAAGGTTTGTTTTGACATTCTGTATATAATATGAGGCAATCCCCCTCGAGCCCCTGTCCCAATCTAATTATTATTAAGCTTTTAACTTTTGAATAAATTGGGTTGCTTTATCAATGGCCAAAACTATTGGGTTACTGATTCTTAACCTTTAATACAACTTGACAGTATTTAAGATTGCATTGTGTACCTTTTGTGTAGTGGATTTATAAAGCCTATGATTTTCTTATGCATTCTAAAGCCAAATCACTAAACATTAGAAATCCCCGCGAACCCATTAAGATAAAGGGTTCGCAGGGATTTCTCTATTCATCAAATTCATTCATATGGAACGTAATGGCATCCCAGGAGGGGGTTGAATCATTCCCAACCTGGCCAACACCTCTAAAATCCAATGTTACAGATAGATTCTTTATAGTAACTGAAAGGCCAGCCATAAAACTAAAGAAAGGCATTAAAGCTGGTGGTGCCTTTACCGTCCGATACGACAAGAGGGGGAGACATTGGGAGACTGATAGGAAGAAAGGCCACTAGTTAAAATCGACATCTTCCCTGATCAATCACGCACGAGCTCTCAGAAGCAGTTCTAAGGCTGTTTAATAAGTATTGCCGACCTAAAACCCCAACCCTTATTTAAGATTGCTCTAAATCAACTTTCCAGCGACCAGTATTGCAGTAAGAACTGTTCAATAACCTCCACATAAATTCCCAGGTAGAAAAGACAACGAATGTTATAAAGGACAAGATGACAACTTTGCAACTTTATAAACACTTCATCCCGGAGTAATACAAAACGAGTTGCTCCAAAAGTAGTAGGTCGTTTAATAATTAGTCAACTCGATTAGTAAAAGCTGTGGAAGAGTTTTATTGAATTACATTCAAGGTGAAGGTGAAGTTCTGAGCTTATTAAAAAGTGAGTGTCGAATAGGTTTTAAATAGGTGTTTATTTTTTTGATTTTTTCTATGCATTAACTGCGTCTACCCACGAATTTTATTAGCCCTACTTAGCCCCAATATTAGCCCCAAATCAATGCTTTTATATGCATTATCCTGCGTAGTTCGAAAATGCAAGAAACCCCAGAATTCCCTTGTAACAAGGGAGTTCTGGGGTTTATGCGATACTTCGTTGCAAAGTCCGTCTATTAACGGCTGTAACACTTGACGAAGAGAAAGGTCTCAAGTTTGTTAGTTATTAGTCGTGGAACGCGAACAGTAGGTTACCTTAGAAAAAGATCTTCCGATCCTGTTCCTCTTTCAAAATTTCCACAGCTTCCCTAAAGCGTAGCGAATGAACAATTTCGCGTTCACGTAAAAATTTGAGACTGTCCTGCAAGTCTACGTCATCCGTCAAGTCGATCAGCCACTGATAGGTGGCCCTAGCTTTCTCTTCGGCTGCTATATCCTCGTACAGATCTGCAATGGGATCTCCTTTGGCTTGAATATATGATGCCGTCCATGGTACACCAGCGGCGTTTGTGTAGAAAAGTGCGCTGTCGTGTGCAGCGTAATGGGCGCCAAGTCCAGCCGCCTTTAACTGATCCGGAGTCGCATCCTTTGTCAGCTTATAAATCATCGTTGCTATCATTTCTAAATGAGAAAATTCCTCCGTCGCGATATCCGTCAGTAGTCCAATGACTTTATCTGGTATGGTGTATCGTTGATTTAAATATCGAAGCGCTGCTGCAAGCTCGCCATCAGCTCCTCCGTATTGTTCCATCAAAAATTTTGCCATAAGCGGATCGCACTTGCTTACCCTGACCGGATATTGAAGCTTCTTCTCATAGACAAACATGCCCGAAATTCCCCGCTTTCGACATTAGAATCTCAACGCAGCTCCGCATATTGGGTTTACTGCGTTAAGGTGTCATTATCCGCAATACTTACCCAGGTATAAAGTAAGTTCTTTCAACATGAGGGCCCAGGACTGAAAATCATCTAGCGGTGTAATTTCAACTCGAAAACTCTCCCGAGAATCCTTGATTTAACTAATTGCAGAGAGTCGTTTTTTTAACATCTAACTATGATGTACCAATTCTTCTGTCCCAATATCCGTTAGAAGTCCAATCACTTTGTCCGGTATCGTGTAACGCTGGTTCAAGTAACGCAACGCTGCAGCAAGCTCGCCATCGGCACCGCCATATTGCTCCATCAGAAATTTGGCCATAAGCGGATCGCATTTGCTCACTCTTACGGGATATTGAAGTTTCTTCTCATAGGCCCACATCGGTTGACTTCTCCTCGCTTTCCCATTGGACTTCTAACTCGTTTGCAGCCGGCATGCGAGTTCTGGCATTTCCCTGCTATCAGACTATCATCGTCCATGCTCCGCGCGGCTCTACACTTGCCAAGGCCAAGGAGCTTCTTTCCATTGCCACGGGGTTTTGGACATGCTGTGACCGAAGTTCATGAGCGGTCCGTATGCCGCTTCGTATTGTGCGGCTATTCTTTTGCGAAGCTCCGCATATTGGTTGAATTGGGCGATTGCAGCTTCGTCCCCGGGATGCGTATCAAGGTACAGATTTAATTCGACCAATACGAAGTCGACAGCCTGCAGATCGTGCAACAGCTTGTGATAGGCTTCATCAAGCATTGTCTCAGCCATTTACATATCGCCTCCCGTTACCCGCGTAGGAGAAGAAGGATCTGGATATGGGGCAAATAAGGCCGGCCATAACGTCCCGTACTTCAAAGCATCGTAGGCGGAGAATTGGGGCAGATTGGGGGGCTGAAAGGTAATAAATAATTGCGGCGGCACATTGTAGCTTTTTTCTCTTATTGGAGGACAGGGATCATGTGGTCCGACAAATGGGCGATAGGTTCGGAATTGATCGCTCGCATTCATAGCTATGCTCCTTTCCAAATCGTTCCTTGCCCAACTATATGACGAACGGCTTGGGCGTTATGCAAAGTTAAGCAAGTTTTTATTTCTGACTAGAAAACTAGCATTTCGAATAGAAAAAAACGAGATTAGCAGGATTTTCCTCGCTTACCGTCGAAACTTGCAGAGACATATTTGCGAAAACGGGGGAGATTGAGCGTTGAAACTGAGAAATGCATTATTGGGTGGCGCTGCAGCCATTCTGTTGTTGTCGGGTGCGGAAAATGTCGCATTTGCCTCTACTGTCAAGACTGGTTCAACACTCAATGCAAGTCAGGTTGGCGGGAAACAGGCTAAGGTTGCACATATCATCGCTGTAACAAACCTGCGCAAGGGGCCGGGAATGGATTACAAAATCGTGGCTAAGGCGCAGCCTGGAGACAGCTTTGCCATAGAAGGCAGCGATGGCGACTGGTATAAGGTGGGACTTCCCGGAGGAGGCAAAGCCTACATCGCGAATTGGGTCGTGGAGACGGATGCGGAGGAGCAAGTCGCAATCGAGGGACCCGGTGAAGGGCAACAAACCGACAACGGTCCGAAGGCGACTGTGATTCAAATCCTGGGAGTCACCAATTTGCGAAGCGGGCCCGGGATGGATTACAGCGTCGTCGCCAAAGCGCAAAGCGGCGAAACGTTCCGAATCGATGGCTCGGAAGGGGAATGGTATCGCATCGTTTTGACGAACGGCGGACAAGCGTATGTTGCCAAGTGGGTAGTTCAAACGGAGGAAGTGCCGGATAGCGACAGCAGGGTATATATCTACCATACTCATAATCGCGAATCATGGAAAAACGTTGCACGCAGCACCGCCGGCGGCGCGTACGATGACAAAGAAGTAAATATTACGCTGGTCGGCAAACATATGGCTTCCGCCCTGAAGCAGAGAGGCATTCCAACCATCTCGGAGAATGCGGATATTGCCGCAAGGTTAACGGAGCAAAAGCTGAACTATTCGCAATCATACGCGGAATCAGGCAAAGCTGTAGCTAATGCGATCAGCTCCCATGCTTCCTTGTCGTATTTTCTGGATATCCATCGGGATGCGGATTTGCCTCGCAGCACAACAGCCGTAACGATCGGTAAGAAGACATACGCTCGCGTTATGTTTGTGATTGGCATGGCCAATCCCAACTACAAGGAAAACAAAAAGCTTGCGGATGCTTTACACACATTGCTGAATAAAAAATATCCCGGCCTATCCAGGGGAGTGTTGCTCAAAGGCTCGAGCAACGGCAATGGCGAATACAACCAGTCGGTATCGAGCGGCAGCCTGCTTCTTGAATTCGGAGGCGTCAATAATACGCTTCAGGAAAATTTGAGCACGGCCGAAGCGTTTGCAGAGGTGTTTGCGGACTATTTAAAGCAGAAGAAATAAGTTGATTTGAAGTTCGGACAAGTGGGGAATACTGGGCTGCTGGATGAGCAAGCGAAAAACGTTTACAAGAAGGCGCTGGTACGCTTCGTCAAAAAATAAATACATGCAAAAGGACTCTCCGAGGAGAGTCCTTTTGCATGTATTTAATTATGGATAGCCTAACAATATGGCTGGCTACTCCGTTTAACAACTCAGCTGTCTGTAAGCTCGAATTTGATATAGCGTTGTTCATAAAATGTTCAGTTTCATGCTATAGAATTACGTCATATCAAGGAATTATGAAATAGCGGCAATCCGGCAACAATATAAATGTCGAACAATAATGATTGTTCGACTTTAAATGAGTCGATATACCTATTATTTTATCCATTATAAACCAACTCTTCGGTCATAACAATACATTTTTCATCATATTTTGCATGCTTTCTGCCACAAAATCTGTTGCGCTTTTTTTCATTAGGTCCACAGTATGCAAATATCGTTGCGTCGTGTTGATTTGTGCATGGCCAAGCGTTTGCTGAACTTGTTGGAGCGAGGCGCCGTTCAGGAGCGCCAAAGTTGCGTTCGTATGTCTAAACCAATGCGGCGTCACTTTTTTTGCAATACCACATTCTCGGCAGGTTTGATGGACAATCCGTTCTACTTGGCGGCTTGTTATAGCAAATACCCGGTTGTTGCGCTCCCTGCTTACGTTACTGGTCCGCAGGCATAGTCGAATGGCAGGGTCGTTATGCAATTTCCATAGTGCCTCCGGTATCTTCACTTGCCTCGTTTTTCCGCCCTTTCCATTAACTATCGTCAACCATGCGTTGCTTTCCGTAATATCAGTATGAAAATCGCTCCATTTCATCTGCACCAGCTCCGAAACGCGCAATCCCAATATGACCATATACAAAACCATCATCCATTCCCTCGTGTTCTTGCGGCTTAAATACGACAACAAATTCATAAGTTCTCGCTGGGTCAAAAAATGGTTCTCGCTCGTCACTTGAACTTTCGGCAAACGAATGCAAGAAGCAGGATTATGTTCGAATATCCCTATGTTGACGTTGCTCCCCCACTTGTAGAACGAGCGCAGAGGAGAAATCAAGGTAGCGATAGCAGAAGCCGTCAGAGGCTTATTCGCAGTGGTGCCGTGCTGCAAGACTGTCTTGTACCGTTCCAAATCATGCCAGGTTACCTCGGCAAATGACTTTGCACCAATGAACGTTCGGAAATTGTTAAGCGCTCTCTCGTAGTTGCGGATCGTATTGGGTCGGTGATAACCAGCTAGAAAGCTTTGAACGATAAGCTCTTCGCTCATTAAGGGAGCATCTCTTGAAACCCGATGTTTTTTGGTTACAGTATTCATGACATTCCATTCTCCTCTCGGCTTGACTTCGAACAATCATTATTGTTCGACCTTCTATGTTCAAGCGATCATGCCGCTATGTACACAGGAACAGGATGTGATCATATTTTGGCGGATCCAATACCAACCGAGCTGTTTGCCTTGGCCATGCGTCAGGACGCCGTTACGTTCGCACATGGCATGCGCGTAGGAATGCACGGCAGGGAAATGGCCAAAGCGCTGGGGATGTCCAAAGAAGAGATAAATCATTTCACGATGGCGTGTTGCTTGCACGATATCGGAAAAGTGCTTCTCCCGCACGAACTGCTTGCGAAGAAGCTACCTCTCGAAGCGGACGAGATGGCGCTCATTCGAGAGCATCCCGTATTAGGCGCCGAGTTGTTGACAAGTGTATTAGGTAGTCGTGCTCCTGATTTACTTACCATTGTTCGGTCCCATCACGAACGTTGGGATGGAACCGGTTATCCGGATGGTTTATATGGCACGGCAATTCCAAAATGGGCGCGAATGTGCGCGGTACTTGACTCCTATGACGCGATGACCAGGCAACGTTCTTATAACCGCGTGAAGACGGACGCCCAAGCTCGAGACGAGCTATGGAGACAACGCGGAAGGCAATTCGACAGCTTCTTCGTCGAACTTTTCCTGGATATGTCGCCAAGCTCCATTACAACGACTTAGCAATACAGAACAACGATTTGAAAAGGCGGGATAGGAATGAAATCAACTACTGCTTACGCACTTCAACCGGGACAAACGCTTGCCGTTCCGGTGTTAAATCAAAACGGCATTATTATGTTAGGCGCAGGTACCCGGTTAACAGAGAAATATATCGAACGGCTGCTCCACATGAAAATCAAGGAAGTTTACGTCGAGGAAGATGTCTCTGGACAAGTCGAGATTGAAAAATCGAACCTCCTGAACTCGGCTCTAATTCCATACGATCAGCATATGCACGAACAAAGTCGGCTCGACTCCAAGGCTTTCGTGGAGGAGTCGATGTCGGAGCTGAAAACCAATTCGACATTACGCAGGAGGGTGTCCGTGCCCGTGCTTGGCGATCGATTTTTTCGCATCTATCAAAGCATCATTGGCGAGTTGGCCAAAGTTGAGTTCATTAAGGACAGCCTGGCGTTAATGCACCGGAAAGATCCCTCACTGCTCGAACATGCGCTAAACGTAGCGACGTTGTCTGCCATTATCGGATTCGCAAATAAATACAGCGAAAAGAGATTATACGAACTGACCGCCGCGGCATTGCTGTACGATATCGGAATGGTCAGTCTTCCCAAAGGGCTATTGACCAAAAGGGGCAAACTTACGGTTTTAGAGAGAAAAAGAATCGAAAACCATACCATCGAAGGTTATCGAATGCTCATCAACCGGACCGATATTCCAGATACGGCGGCTATTTGCGCCTTGCAGCATCACGAACGTTACGACGGATCAGGGTATCCTTACCGGAGCAAATACCCCGATATCCATGAGTTTGCCGAGATCGTGGCGATCGCGGACATCTACGATGCGCTGGTATCGGAGCGACACCATCGGCATTCCTATGCGCGCGGTAACGCCATTGAATATCTACTGGGATCCGGCAACAGATTGTTTAATCTATCTCTTGTTAAATTGTTCGTTGGCCACATATCCATTTATCCAATCGGCAGCAAAGTATTGCTCAACAGCGGCCAGGTGGCGGTCATTACATCTGTGGACTCCTCCTTTGTTCAACGTCCGATTGTAAGAATCATTCGAGAAAGCGATGGCAGCAGGGTCACCTCTCCTTACGAAATAGATTTGAAGGTTCAGCTTGAAATGGTGATCGTGAATGCAATCGTGTGAAGATGACAGATAACAGGTAACGACAAAAGACCGTTCCGAAATGGAACGGTCGTTTTCTCAAGCTGTCATTAATCTCGTTGATGAATCCGGTCATGTTCGGCGGCTCAGCCGCCATGGGATAATAACCTTTAGGCCTGAAGCTTTGCGTCCCCGTCTTTCGAACGGGTTTGCCAGTATCGTATGAGTGGTCTGTACACCAGGAACATTATACCTATAAAAAGTGGAACATACAAGACTTTAGTAGGAAAGACTAAAGAATCATATGAGCAAAAATACCTTTATTGCCCGAATCCAAGCAGTCTGGGCTGGCGCAAAATGCCGCTGTCCGTAAACTCGAGGGCAGCGACTCGGCAAGGAAAAGGCGCGCCAAGCCAGAGGACGTCTGACTTGAGCATGCCAGGGGTCAGTTTCTCGAACGGGCAGTCGCCAGGATGCTGTTCGGCGAACTGCGCCAACAGCGACTTGGATGCTTGGTCAAGTCCCGATACGTGTCCGATATAGCGGCCCTCGTAGCTGAGTACTAGGCTGGCGATTAGACCGTTATTGCGTTTTAAACCGACAACATTAGCGACAAGTCGAATCTCTTTTCGTTTTTTGAACCAATCCTCGTGATGCTTGCCTGCAGAGTATGGACTGTCGAGCCGCTTCGATACGACACCTTCCCATCCTTTTTCGTTGACCCAGTCCCATAAAGCATTGCCGTCCGTATACAACTCCGAAACGAACAGCCGCTTCTGCGGGTCTGGGAATTTGGCCGAGAGTCTGGCGAACCGTTCCCTGAGCGTCAGCTCCCGAAGGTCCTTGCCATCCGCATGAAGAAGATCGAAGAGCACGTAGATCATATTTTCCTTATTGTACCGGGAACGTCCCATCAACTTGCCTCGCTGAAAGTTCGGTCTGTTTCCGTCGAAATACACAATTTCGCCATCCAGCAGGCATGGACCGATCCGCAACGGCTCGAGCAACGCGATGATTTCCGGGAAAATCTCGTTTTTGAGCTGGAGCCGTTTCGAGAAAAGCTTAACGCCGCCTATCCCGTCCAATTTGGCCAATGTACGAACTCCATCCCATTTCAACTGGTATACCCATTCTGGTCCTTCGGGGATGATGGGTGAAACGATAGGCGACATGGGCACCTTGGGGAGAGGAATGTCGCTTAGTGTCACGAAGCGGTTCCTTTTTTAGCTTTGTCCGCCGCCTTCGTTTTGCTTTTTGTTTTAACGGGTTTGTCCGTCGCCTTGCCGGAATCTGCAGGAATCTTGACGGCATCAAGACTTGCCTGCAAAGCAGCCATGAGATCGACGACATTGCTGCCTTTGTCAGCAGGAGCGGCTACGATATCCAGGCTCTTGCCGCTTATTTTGTGTTCGATTGCCTCCAGTAGGGCGGCGCGGTAATCATCCGTATATTTGTCAGGCGCGAAAGGTTCCGAGAGCTGCTCGATGAGAAGCTTTGCGATTTGCAGCTCCTTGTCGTTAACCGAAGTCGACTCCGGCAGATTAGGGACGTTCGCGATCGGCCTTATTTCGTCCGGGAAGTGCATCGTCTCCAGGCACAGACAATTGTCAACAACGCGAATGGCGGCCAGACTGCTTTTGCTCCGGATGGAGATCTTGGCGATGCCGATCTTGCCCGTCTGCTTAATGGCTTCCAGCAGCAAGCCGTAGGCGCTGCCTCCCGCCATATCGGGCGCAAGATAATACGGCTTGACGAAGTAGATGGGGTCGATGTCGGAGAGATCGACGAAATCCAGAATTTGAATAACTCGCGCGGAATCCGGCTTAAGCGCGTCGATCTCTTCTTCGCTGAACAGAACGAACTTGCCCCGTTCGTATTCGAAGCCTTTGGAGAGCTCTTCGGGCTCGACATCCTGGTTGCAATGCGCGCATCGGCGCGTTTGCGAGATGGGGGTGCCGCAGGCTTTGTGAATCGTACGGAAACGAATGTCTTTGTCTTCGGTAGCGGTGAACATTTTGACGGGAACGTGGACAAGTCCAAAGCTGATCGCGCCTTTCCAGACCGTATGCATGAATGAATCCTCCCTTGATGCGTTGTCGTTACGGATAGGATAACCACAAGGTGACAAGGCAATGCTTTTTCTGCGAAAAGAGGAGCAACATGGCTTACCGATCTCACATACCCGACAGAGACTAGACAAGTTTTCTTGCTCGAATGGGAGAAGGGGAATTTGAACAAAATAATGTGTACACAATTGCCAAACATTCGGCAACGCGACGAAAATACGGATCTGGGATGGGATGAAAATTGAAAAAGAACAGCTGGTGTAACGGGTTGATCGGTATGATAAGCATTGTCTTACTGTGCGGATATGTACCGCAAGCCCATAACCGAAATTATTATGAGATGCGAGGCGAAGCCATGTGGGAGGTGGCAACGGACGAGCAGCTCATCGCATTTACATTCGACGACGGTCCCAATGCAAACATGACGCCGCTGATTTTGGACTTATTAAAGGAATATGAGGCCAAAGCGACCTTCTTTGTCGTAGGCAACCGTATCGACAAAAATGTCGATATTATAAGGCGGCAAGCCGATGAAGGGCATGAAGTGGCCAATCATACTTTCAGCCATGTGTTCTTTAACGGGAATCAATCTCTTCAAGCCATCGATAACGAAATTTTGCAAACCAAACATAAAATCGAAGAAGTGACGGGGCAGGATTCCCCCTGGTTCCGCCCGCCGGGAGGATACATCAACGACACCGTCATTTCCTCTGCCCGCAAACATGGCTATACCGTCACGTTATGGTCGTGGCATCAGGATACAAATGATTGGCGTTCTCCCGGTGTAGACGCTATTGTCAAAAAGGTGTTGAACAATGCGCATAACGGTGACATCGTCCTCATGCATGACAACGTGCGGGGTTCGACTCAAACCTACCGCGCCCTCAAGATCATTTTGCCCGAGCTGAAGGCCCGCGGTTTCCGCTTTGTGACGATATCTGATCTTGTAAAGTCCAAACGTTCGAACGAGGCGCATCAGGGGGATGTGGGGGAATAGGATTGTTGACAACAATCGATTGGTATACGGAATCCGGCCTGAAAATGGGGTCGGATTTTTTGTGTTTCTAGTGATAACGGCAAGCACAAAGCCTCGTTAAACGAAGCTTTCATATGCTAATTTGGAGTAATTAGGAGGTGAGGCGGGTGGATAACCATCCAAAGAAAAAAAAGACCATGAAGTTACTTAGGCGACAAAAAAGGGGGCGGATGGAGCAACAGGTGCAGATGGAGCAACAGGTGCAGATGGAGCAGCGGGTGCAACTGGATCGCCTGGAGCACTTTCTAATGCAATTCCTTATGTTGATGCCGCAGACGGTAGCGTAGTTGCATTTTCGAGTGCGATTTCTCTAATCAACTTACCTGCTGGCGTTTATCTATTCCATGTTTGTTTTGATGTTATTAATAATGCAGTTGCGCCAATAAGACCAACCGATGTCGGAGCTCAACCCGTGCGAATCTCGAATGGTGCTGCATATGTTGTTACACCTAGCGCTACCGTGACTTGGACCAGTAATATTCCAGGTAATCCCGTAACAAGAAACGATGCTATTTCTGTATTCTTGAACATGAACGTCACTCAGAACGCAGTTTATTCTGTCTCCATTTCAACATCTGTGTAGAGAATGAAATCTTATCAGACAAAGTAATATCACAATCCGTTGAGTCGCATGGTAAAATTCATGCGGCTTTTTTATTTTTTGTTGGGAGATGCGATAGAGGAATGCCATTATTGGCGCTTTTTTATGTAGACAACTGGACTGAAGTGTTTAAAATCCCCGTTAATTGGGTAATCAACAATAGTGGTGAACAACAACGCGGTTCGTACGCTTGAACTTACAAGTAGATGAGGGGTATATAGATGAATTACGAATGTATATTATGCAAAGACTCCGGCAGCTTCGGAGGGAAAAGCGGACATGAATTTATTTGTTATTGCGTGTCATTAAATAAAGGCGGGCATGATCAGCGGAACAAAGTGGAAGGGGAATCGAATTGCAATGGGAAGAACGTTGGTAAGGAATAAAATAGAAGATTAGGCATGTAAGTTGCTGGCACATAGCGCAACCTGATAACGAGCATAATACGGCTTGAGCCTCCGCGCAGCATCCATTCCGGCGGAGGCATCCAGCGTGAGTGGAGGCGAAGACAAATGTCCGAGCAGCAATATGGCGATAGCAGCTCTCTGATGGAAAAAACTCAGAAAGAGCGCAATCAAAAAGGGTTGACCGGCGACATTACGCCGCAGGCTAAGAACAGGCAGCCAAAGACGATCAACAAGCCGTCCACCTAATAGTAAGCCCGCTGACCTTGAGTGGTTTAGCGGGCTTTCTTGCTTTACTGCACACTATCACGAAAATTCGACGAAACCAAAGAGCTGGAACGTTTAATGATTCGCAAGTAGTTCAATTTTGATTCGAACAGCTCTCCAAGCAGTGATAACTAAAAGATATGCAATGGAATATGAAATAAAAGTCCATCCTATATTCCAACCATTGCTGTATGTCACTAAGTCAAATTTCAAAGCCACAAATTCCATCAAAGTAGTAAGTAAACTGAATACCAGAAAAGTGACGATAGGATGAACCCCAAAAGGTTTTCTTATTGAAGTGTAAATCAATAAAGCTCCCAGCACTGCGAATAAACCTACATCCAATGGCATGGCAGAAATGGTTTCGATTTTTTGGAATTCAGGTTTGTAGTGCCAAAAGTCAAAATAGAAGCCTACGACATTTATGAAAACCGAAATAACTGCGGTAATTGGGCTTATCACAATGAATAATCGCGGCTGCCTAATAACCAGTGGACTGACGAATACCCAGGGAATGATAAAACCAAAAAGGATATTGTTAAACAGGATTTAGTCACTCCTATATAAGTATTTACTCTCCAGTCTAGGCCCATCTTTAGTTTTCTATTCTTGATCTAAAAATGTTGCTCAGTTTGACGAAAACGGATTCGATCCATATTGCGAAGAATGAAAGAATAAGGGCCCACTAACATTAAATTAGCGAGCCCTATAGGTGTAGTGGATACATTAACAGAATATGCCACGACAAACATTAATGTACGGGCGACTCCGTCCAATTGGACCACCGCTGTTCATCATTCATACGGAAAAACTACCTATCTTGACGAATAATCATGAGTTTCAGTTAACAGTTGAGCGGCACAGACTGAACAGTACAAGTAATTATTACTGATTTGCAGCTAAGTTGTGTAGCAACAAATTATTATATTTATCCGCATGTTTTTGCTCATCAAGAATAATTCCATACAAAGTATCCTTGTAAATGCCATAAGGAAGACCGAACCATATCTTTCGATATTTTTCAACTGCTGATAATTCACCTTGAAAGGCTTTTTGCAACCCGGCAATATAAGAATTAACATTCTCCGGAACTTCATTGCTAGTTCCCATCACTTCATGTCCTGTTAATTCCCTATACATTTGTCGAAACATTTGATTATGTCCTCTTTCATCGTTCCGAATAGAGCTAATAACTTCCGCTTGTGCTTGGTTCGGAGCAAGTTTAATGAGTTGGTCATAAAAAAGTTCATCATTTCGTTCACCTTGTACGGCATTCCTCATTAATTCAAGTGCATCTTGTGTTGATGTAGCCCAAACGGGGATGAATTGTGATCTAAACCAATATGAATAAACCATATGCATGAGTGCAGCCTCCAGAAATGTAAGTATTTATACATTCAATTATATGCACCTAAGCCCAGTATGTGAGTATCGAGGACGCTCCATTTCGCCCAAATGGGGATCACTTACGGAATCGCTAGTATTTATAAATTAACTGTATAGATATTGTTCAAACACCCGAACTACACTTATGACAAGACATCAAGTTAAAGGGTGAAGAGGATGGGGAAGAGTGAGGAACGGCCATTACGGGAAATACATCTTATAGCCGATGAATACTATGAATACGATATCAGAACGCTTGAGCAATTTTTGATGGAACAAGATGATAGCCAGTTGTTCGTCCGTATAGTCAATGCGCTAAGAAAGTCAGGGATAGTCACACTTGGAAATTTGCTGAATTCTAACGATTATGACTTGATTAATATTCGCGGGTTGGGTCCGAACAGTTACAAATTAGTTCATGGATTACTTTCTAGGGCTGCTGGATCGGATCAAATACAAATGATCGAACCAATGATTCCGAAGCCGAAATTAAAACCCGATCCAATCGCCAGATTAAAAGAACGCTATTTGAGAAGAACAATGAATATAAAAGACGCTCATGATTGATGAATTTAACGCCGGCCAGCCTAGATCCCAAAACGTTCAAAATACCCACAGGCGGGCCACAAACCACGTAAAATCAACAAAAATCGGGCGCCCCTTTCGGGACGCCCTTTTCATGGGAGAGGAGAAACCGGACGAAGAACTTATGGGGAAACGTAAGTCTTCTCCGCGGTTGTCTACGACATCTTGCGACGCCGATAATTATAGCTTCTCCGTTTCCGGAAAGTTTATACATCCGGTTTTTGAAAAAAAGCTCATGTGAGCTTTTCTTTATTTGGTAAAGGAAAATATGGTACGATAGGCAGGATAGCATGGAAAGGGGCAATTGGAGTGAGAGTCATCTCCGGAACGGCCAAAGGCAGGCCGCTGAAGGCCGTGCCTGGCAACAACACGAGGCCGACGACGGATAAAGTGAAGGAAGCTATTTTCAGCATGATCGGTCCTTACTTTGACGGGGGGACGGCGCTGGATCTGTTCGCGGGAACCGGCGGACTCGGCATCGAAGCTTGGAGCCGTGGCATGGAGCGGGTTATTTTCGTAGATCGGGAAAAAATCAGCATAGACGTCATCCGTCATAACGTTGCAGCCGCAGGAGCGGAGCAGGCCGTCGAGATTTATCGCAATGATGCCGAACGTGCTTTGAAGGCGCTTGCGAGGCGAAAAATCCAGTTCGATCTGGTATTTCTGGATCCGCCTTACCGCATGTCGACGATGGACGAACTTATGTCGGAGATGGCGAAGCTGGAGTTGCTGGCGCAGGACGCCGTCATTCTGGTGGAACATGATGCCGAAATATCTTATCCGCAAGAGCTCGCATCGTTCAGGCAGGTTAGGGAAGCCAAATACGGCGATACGGCCGTCACCATATACGAATACTTAAGCAGCAATGATAGCGCCGATAGGGGAGATTCTAGTGACGAAGAACAATGACAACGGTCAGAAACGCGGAGAGCTCGATAACAAAGGAAGCGTCGGCAAAAAGGAGCGAGTCGCCGTCTATCCAGGCAGCTTCGATCCCGTGACCTACGGGCATCTCGATATTATTAAACGGTCGGCCAGACAGTTTGATCGGCTTGTCGTAGCGGTTCTCAACAATACGAGCAAAAACCCTTTGTTCTCGGTCGAAGAGCGCATGGAGCTGCTTGCCGAGGTGACCAAAGACCTTCCCAACGTAGAGATCGACAGCTTTCGGGATCTGACGGTTCGATTGGTAAAGTCCAAAAATGGGGATGTCATCATACGGGGCATTCGTTCGGTGACGGATTTCGAATATGAGCTTCAGCTGGCGTCGACCAACCATTTGCTCGATCCCGACATCGATACGATGTTTATGATGACGAATCCCAAATATTCTTATTTGAGCTCCAGCATCGTCAAGGAAATCGCTTTGTTCGAAGGAGAGGTTCGCGAGCTTGTACCGCCCGAGGTCGAGGTGCGCCTCAAGGAAAAGATCGCATTGCGAAAAAAATAAGCGGCACGCATGGCGCGACCGCGTTTCTTCTATAAACAAAGAAAGTTAAAATCAAATGCGATTTTTTAAATTACTTATTTATGTTCTGTAGCTCTTATGTGATGTTGCGAACCGTACCAGCGTCCAGTACAAACAGAGCGCCAGTACTCCAAGCACGACGGCAATGACAGCTCCATAAGGCCATAAGCTTGGCAAATTGCTTGCAGCAATGGCTTCTGACTGGAATCGGACGCCCGAAGAAGAGTCGTAGTACAATCCATCCCAGATAACCGGGAAGCTGGCATTCGGATTAAGCAGGCGAACTAGTGCGCCCGCCGGGTGCCAAAGTAGCAACGTGAGCATGAAGGCATGCAAGGCGTGATTTAGCCGGTGCAGGACAAAAGGGAGCAAAGACAGATCGGTGCCAGACACCGAATATCCCGCCTGCATAACGCCGCTGAGACCGCCCCACGCAAGAGCTGCTGCAATGACCGCGCACACCATGGCGAGGTCCGTGCCAGGCAGTTCCCATACGGCAGCTGCATAAGCGCCAAGATGTCCTTCAAAGAGTGCTGGTCCCAGGAAGGAAAGTCCGAGCTTCAGCGCCGGGGCGAACAGGGGCTCGGCCAAACGCGCAGTCATGGAAGCAATGATCATGAAGCCGCCTACCATCATCAGTCTTTGGACGCTAACAGTGACGGAGTCTCCCAGTACCTTGCCAAGGCTGCGCCCATCGCTGATTCGTCCTTGCAGCATCGCATCGGAGGCTTGCCGTAGCAGGCTTCCTTGCGGAGCTTCGGAGCGCTGACCGTTCTCCTCGGCAGCTGCTCCCGCTGCATCGGCAAGCGAATGGGCGGTAGTCGACTCCGTCAAACGATTTCCTCTCCAGACGGAACCAAGGAGTGTCAACCAAATGGCGGAGAGCCAGACGCCGCCTGCGATAAACATGCCTGCAAGCGGCTTTTGCAAGAAGCCGGCGCCGACGATGACCAGCATGAATAGCGGGTTCGGCATATGCGCGAGCGCGAGCAGACGCTGCCCTTGGCTGCGATTGACGAGCTCCCTCTTGCGAAGGGAGGCTACCGCCTCGGCTCCTGCCGGATAGCCGCCAAGCCAGCCGATGACAACAGGCATTACGGCTTCTCCTGGAAGGTTGAATAATCGTTTCATCGATGGCTGAAGAAGGACTCCCATGCCGTGGGCGAGTCCGAAGGCTAGCATGATTTCGAATAAAATGAGAAACGGGAGCAGACCAGGAAATACCAGGTTCCACCAGACGGTCAGCCCTTTAAGCGATGCTTGGAAGGAAGCATCCGGCTGCACGATAATGGCGCCGACGAGCAGCAAAGATAAAGCAGCGAAAATGATCGTTTTGGCCATAACCGTTCAACTCCTCTTGGACAACCGTATCATTCATTAGTACGCGATTGTTGGAAAAGTTAGACCTGTCCTGCATCATCATTAGCATCGGGGGAAGAATTGGGGGATTAGAAATGGGGGAGAAGTGGTCTACGGCAAGGCGCATGATGCTGGCGGGAGGTGCGACGGCTCTTGCCATGTGGCTGCTGTTGTACGCGCCGTCTCCGTATGTTGTCTATGAGCCTGGCATTGCGGTTCCCGTCGAGTCCATGGTCGTGCTGGAAAGTGCGAACAGTGATGAAGGAGCATCCGGCGAAGGTGATTTTGTGCTGACGGCAGTTCGGCTGACGGCCCCAAATATTTGGGGCGTGATCAAGGCCGGCGTGGATCGGAACATGGATGTTCGCTGGAAGCGGCAAGTGTTCGGAGGGAAAACCAAAAACGAATATGTCGACCGGTTGAACGATATTATGAGCGGGTCCCAGAATACGGCTCTGCAAGCTGCTTACAATTATTCGAAAATCAAATACCGTGTCGAAAATGGGTCTGTCATTCCCGAGCAGACGGCTGACGCCATTACGATAAAAGCGAACGAGATCGGCGGACCGTCCGCCGGATTGGTGTTCGCGCTGCAAGCGATCGAGCTGCTGGAGCAAGAGGATCTATCCAGGGGATTAAAGATTGCGGCTACCGGGACGATCGACGCCGCTGGCAATGTCGGCGCGATCGGGGGCGTCAAGCAGAAGACCGTGTCTGTCACCGGATACGGCGCGGATCTGTTCATCGTTCCCAAGGGGAACGAAAAGGAAGCCCGCAGGACAGCCAAACGATTGAACGGCGACACGGTTATCGTAGGCGTGTCGTCACTTGCAGAAGCAGTGCAGGCTATATCGGCATTCGCGGTCGATCGGACAGGTTAAGCCGAGAAAAGCCGCCGATAAAGCCGCTTCGCAGAATTGGTCGAAGGCCGCCATTGTCGGGGGACATTATACGATGATGGGGCGATCTCGGAAGTCGCGATATAAATCCGCAGCGGAAGCGCCGGGAACGCCAAGCCAATAAGCGGCGCTTGCCGCCGTATCCAATTCCAGATAACGATAAGTCTGCGGCGGTCGTGCCGCGCTCATTAAAACGGGAACGGCTGCCGTACGCTTCATGCGTCTCAAGAGCTCCCTGCCCTTTTCCGTAAAGCCAAGCACGCGTATATATTCCGTTCCTGAACGAAGCTGTTCTGCAGTGAAATCATCCTTGGCATGACCTAACAGCACGGACAACAGCGCCCGTTGGAGCTTCGTTCTCGTATACCGCTTCGTCTTGAGTTGCTCCAACAGCGATTCGAAAGTGCAATCCGCAAGCTGCGGAATGCTCTGGAGCAAGCGGTTCTCCAGTCCTTCGGCAAGCTCGTGCAACTGGCTCAGTTGCTCCGAGCTCCTAGTCACTATGCCGTGCAGGAGCGGATGAATATAGTTGTCCCAGCTGACGGGGGCAAGTCCTCGCTCGATGCTTTCCGCAAGGAGGTTGCAAGTCGACGTTGGAACATACGAAGCAGCTTCAGCCAACGAACCTTCGCCAAGCACGAGCTTGCGGATGGCAGTGGCGCTGGCGATCCGAACGTCCGTTATCGTCGTTTGGTTATAATCGGCTTTTTCCCGGGCAATCGTGTAAGGCTCCATCCTGCTTCCGAGACGGCGATGGGCGATCAAATAGTGCAAACCAAGCGTATGGTTAGGCTGGTCAAAAGAAAAGCCGGCTGAATCTTCGTCGCCTTGCTGAGCCAAATATGCTGCTATCGCTCCGCTGTAGGCTTGAGGATAAGCGACACCGGTATCGAGCCGTTCCTTCAGCAATCGCTTAAACGGCTCGGGTTCATGCGCCGCAAGCTCCGCGGCTCTCCGCAAGGGCGACAGTTGTCCGCTCTCCGTACCGAAACAGAAGGCGTCGACGACTCCCGTCGATTCCAGGAGGGACACCGCGCCGTAGGCGAACCATTCGGCTGCTTGGGTCGCGTAAGCGACGGGCAGCTCGACGACGAGATCGCAGCCGCCGGCGAGCGCCATTCGAGTTCGTGTCCACTTGTCGACGAGCGCGGGTTCGCCGCGCTGCAGAAAGTTACCGCTCATGACGGCGACGACGGCATCGGCTTCCGTTATTTTGCGCGACTGTTGCAAATGATAAGAGTGTCCGTTGTGGAAGGGGTTATATTCGACGATCAGACCTACGGTACGCATGCCTCGACTCCTCGCTGTCGTTGGATGATCCTTCAACTATAGCACAAAGGCCTCTGGCACATACAGGCTTAAGCTTCGCTCGGGCAAATCCAGCAGGGGCGCAAAGTAGAGAGCGTGAAAATGTTGACAAAACGCTAGCAGAATAGATATAATAATCTTTGTTTGTTTGGGGTGATGATATGTTGTTTCAAATGCGAGAGATGATGGCTAAAGGCTTAAAGACGACGGTTAAAGAAGAGCTTGACTTAAACGATCTGTTCAAGGGACGTTCGGACGTGATTCATGCAGGACCGCTTCATGTATCGATTGAAGTGACGGGCCACGACGGTTACATAACTGCCGAGGGAGAATTGTCCGCCGATCTGGAGCTGGCGTGCTCACGTTGTCTTGAACCAACGAAGGAACGAACCGTCATACCATTTTACGAGCAGTTCAAACCAACTGAGAAGGATTTTTCGGATAACGAAGAGTCTGACGAGGACGAGAACGACGAGTTCGTGGAAGTGGCGGGAGACAAGCTGGACCTGAAACCTTATCTGGAAGAGTCGCTTCTGCTCTTCATGCCGTTCGCGCCGCTTTGCGACAAGGATTGCAAGGGACTGTGCCAGGTATGCGGGCAGAATCTCAATGAGCACACATGCAGCTGCAAAAACGAGAAGATCGACCCGCGTTTCGCAGCTCTCAAGGATTTGTTTAAAGAGTAGCGTTTTAAATCAGGGTTCAAAAAGTTCGACGTCGCGTAAACCTCGTAGCTTGGCTTCGTGATCAAAATTGGACTTTTTGAACTTCATTATGTGAAGGAGGTGGGAAAGATGGCAGTACCTCAACGTAGAACATCCAAAACTCGCCGCGACAAACGTCGTACGCATTTCAAGCTGGCAGTACCGGGCATGGTGAAATGCGAGCAGTGTGGAGAACTGAAACTGGGTCACCACGTTTGCAAAGTGTGCGGATATTACAAAACAAAAGAGATCATCTCCCAATAAGATGATACTCGAGTAACGATAGCATCTCATCTTTGATGAGATGCTATTTTTTTGAACTCCGATTGAATCGCGTTGCCCCGCAGAGGACGGCGTCAATCGTTTCACCTTGCGCTAGTGCAGGGCTGTTGCATCTCCGTGAAGAGCTGGATCAGGAGGTTTTTGTCATTCGCATTGCGCGGGACGAGTTTTTTTTATATACTGTTTTAGTACCAGGTGATAAAATGAGCTCCTATACATATAACTTTAAGAAGCGCGGGAGGCGGTGCCGATCATGGAACGAATGCCCAAACGGCAGCGGCATCAGCAGCTGTCCCAATATATAGATGAGAATCCCTTCATTACGGACAGGGAATTGACTCGTCTGCTCAAGGTGAGTATCCAGACGATCAGGCTAGACCGGATGGAGCTTGGCATTCCCGAGCTCAGGGAACGGATGAAGCTGATGGCGGAGCGTTCCTATGATTCCGTCAAGTCGCTGCCGTTGCACGAGGTGATCGGGGAGATCGTGGATCTGGAGCTCGATAAGAGCGGCATCTCGATTTTCGAAATTCGCGAAGAGCATGTATTTTCCAGAACGTCCATCGCCCGCGGACATCATGTGTTCGCTCAAGCGAATTCGCTGGCCGTGGCGGTGATCAATGACGCCATCGCGCTGACGGTGACAGCGGATATCCGCTTCGTTCGTCCCGTGCGGCTGGGCGAGAAGTGTATCGCGAAGGCATACGTCCGCTCCATCTCCGGAGAACGGAGCAAGTCCAAGGTGGAGCTGTTCACTTATGTAGGGGACGAAATGGTGTTCCAAGGCAATTTCGTCATTTTCAGATCAGCAGGAAATTCAGAGGATAAAGGGGGCGAGGACCATGCGAATCGCGATTGACGCCATGGGCGGGGACCACGCGCCGGATCTAATCGTAAAGGGTGCACTCGAAGCTGCCGCGGAGTGGCCGGATACGGAGCTGCTGCTGGTCGGAGATACGGCGGCGATTGAGCCGCTGTTCGGAGGGGCCAAGCCCGACAACGTGACCATTCACCACGCGGATGACGTAATCGGACCAGATGACGAACCCGTTCGTGCGGTGCGAAGAAAAAAAGGCGCTTCCATGGTGGTCGCTGGAACGCTCGTGAAGGAAGGGCATGCGGAGGCGATGTTGTCTGCTGGCAATACCGGCGCGCTGATGGCTACCGGATTGCTTGTTGTAGGCCGCATGGAAGGAATTGAACGGCCGGCGTTGGCGCCCATGATGCCCACGATGGACGACAAGGGCGTACTGGCGCTCGATCTAGGCGCCAACATGGATGCGAAGCCGGAGCATTTGCTCCAGTACGCCATAATGGGCAGCATCTACCGAGCCAAGGTTCATGGAATGGATAAGCCGAGGGTCGGGCTGCTGAACGTCGGAACGGAAGCGATGAAGGGCAACGAAATTTCCAAGGCGACGTTCGAATTGCTGGAGAAAGCCCCCATTCACTTCATCGGCAACGTGGAGGCGCGGGATGTCCTTAACCGCAACTGCGACGTGCTGATCTGCGACGGCTTCGCGGGCAATATCATGCTTAAGGCGATGGAGGGCGCAGCTGGAACCATCTTTACATCGCTGAAGGATGCGTTTGGACAATCGTTATTGACGAAGATGGCAGCTGCGATCATGCTGCCGAGGTTGAAGCAGCTTAAGAAGAAAATGGATTACAAGGAACATGGAGGCGCTCCGCTGCTCGGCCTTAATGGACTTGTAGTGAAATGCCATGGATCATCTGATGTCGTAGCGGTCAAAAACGCGGTCCGTCAGGCGAGAGTCGCGCTACAAGCGAAGTTAATCGACTCGATTACCGCAGAAATCAACGGGAAGTGAGTGTGTACGATGAGTTTGCAGCCTGTCGGCATTATCGGCACGGGCAAATACGTGCCCGAGCGTATTCTTACGAATCATGAATTGGAACAAATGGTGGAAACGAACGACGAGTGGATCGTTACGCGGACGGGCATTCGCGAGCGTCGCATCGCAGACGTTGCGGAAGCGACGTCCGATCTCGCTTACGAAGCTGCCAAGCGCGCAATAGCTGCGGCTGGAGTCACAGCGGAGGAATTGGATCTGATTCTTGTGGCGACGATCACGCCCGACATGTTCTTTCCGTCCACTGCGTGCCTGCTGCAGAACAAGCTGGGCGCCAAGAAGGCTGCGGCGTTCGACTTGTCGGCTGCATGCTCCGGCTTTATCTACGGACTGGCAACAGCCACGAACATGATCGCAACGGGCATGTACAAGCATGTGCTCGTCGTTGGCGCGGAGACGTTGTCCCGCATCACCGATTACAGCGATCGCAATACTTGTATCCTGTTCGGCGATGGCGCCGGCGCCGTCGTGCTGGGTCCCGTAGAACAAGGACGCGGATTCCTGTCGTTCGAGCTTGGAGCCGACGGAAGCGGAGGAGAGCTGCTTAAGGTCGGAGGCGGAGGCTCGCGTCTGCCTGCATCCGCAGCTTCTATTGAAGAGAAGCAGCATTATATTTATATGGCGGGCAATGATGTATTCAAGTTCGCGGTGCGCATTATGGGCAGCGCGGCCGAGGACGCGCTGGCGAAGGCTGGCAAGACCAAGGAAGACGTCGATCTGCTCGTCCCGCATCAGGCGAATATTCGTATCATCCAATCCGCCCTTAACCGGCTGAACTTGCCGGAGGAGAAAGCGATGATCAATCTCGACAAGTACGGCAATATGTCCGCCGCATCGATCCCTGTTGCGCTGGCGGAAGCCGTGGAGCAAGACCGTGTCAAACCAGGCGATTGCATGGTGCTCGTCGGTTTCGGAGGCGGCTTGACATGGGGTTCATCCGTCCTTATTTGGTAATGATATAGATCTGTCATGGGGGGAACAGTCGTGGGGAAAACTGCTTTTGTGTTTCCTGGGCAAGGCGCCCAGGCAGTGGGAATGGGCAAGGACGCCTTCGAGGCGAATGAAGCGGCGCGTTCCGTGTTCGAGAGAGCGAACGAAGCGCTGGGCTTCGATCTGACGAAATTGATTTTTGAGGGACCCGAAGAGGTGCTGAAACAGACGGCCAATACGCAGCCTGCATTGTTGACGGTTAGCGTTGCCTATCTGGAGCTGTTGAAGGAAAGCGGACTTGCGCCGGATTACGTAGCAGGTCATAGTCTGGGCGAATACAGCGCCTTGGTCGCAGCCGGCGTTATCGGCTTCGAGGACGCGGTTTCGACCGTACGCGCACGAGGAGAATACATGGAGCATGCCGTTCCTGGCGGACTTGGCGCAATGGCGGCCGTTCTTGGCGGCGAACGCGAGGATCTGGCGAAGCTGTGCGGAGACGTTACGGCAAGCGGTACGGCTGTTGAGCTGGCCAATATCAATTGCCCGGGTCAGATTGTAATCTCCGGAACCGCGACCGGCGTGCAAGCGGTTGTGGAACGCGGCAAGGAAGCCGGCGCCAAGCGCGTCATTCCGCTGGAAGTAAGCGGACCCTTCCATTCCTCGCTCATGAAACCTGCGGCGGAGCGTCTCGGCGAGAAACTTGCCGGTATCGCGCTAAACGACGCGGCTGTGCCGGTCGTCGCGAACGTGACGGCTACAGCGGTAACGGCAGCGGCTGACATCCGTCATTTGCTCGTGGAGCAAGTTTATTCTCCCGTCTTGTGGGAGGACAGCGTTCGTTATCTGATCGACCAAGGCGTTGACACTTTCGTCGAGATCGGCTCCGGCACGGTGCTGGCGGGTTTGATCAAGAAGATCGACCGCAGCGTACGCGTATTATCCGTAAACAGCCTGGCATCGCTAGAAGCACTTCAAGAGGATATTCAAGTGAACCAATCATAACGATGAGCGCTCGCTCAGGATAGATGTTGAATTCGTTAAAGGAGGGGAAAGGTATGACGGTATTTGCAAGCCTGGAGGGCAAAAAAGCGCTCGTAACAGGTGCTTCCCGCGGAATCGGACGAGCGATCGCGATCGCGCTGGCCGAGGCTGGCGCCGACGTGGCTGTCAACTATTCCGGCAGCGAAGCTGCCGCAGCCGAGACGGCGAAGGCGATAGAGGAATTGGGACGCCGCGCAATCATTGTGAAGGCGAATGTCGGCAAGACCAGCGAATTCGATGCCATGGTCAAAGACACGATCGAGCAGCTTGGCGGACTCGACATTCTGGTGAATAACGCGGGCATTACAAGAGATAATTTAATTATGCGCATGAAGGAAGAGGAGTTCGATGAAGTCATCGAGACGAACCTCAAAGGAGTCTTTAACGGCGTGAAGGCTGTAACTCGCCATATGATGAAGCAACGTTCCGGCCGGATCATCAATATTTCGTCCGTTGTCGGGGTACTGGGCAATCCCGGTCAAGCCAATTATGTAGCTGCGAAAGCCGGCGTCATCGGTCTGACGAAAGCCAGCGCTCGCGAGCTTTCATCGCGCGGCATTACGGTGAACTGCGTGGCTCCGGGCTTTATCCAGACGGATATGACGGACAAGCTGCCGGAGGAAACGAAGACAGCCCTGTCCGGCCAAATTCCGCTGGCGCGCCTCGGCGATCCAGCCGATATCGCGAACGCGGTAAGATTTCTGGCATCCGATGCAGCCGCATACATGACCGGCCAAACCGTCCATATAGACGGCGGCATGTACATGTAAGAGAGTCCGGCTGAATTCAATATTCGACGTCGTGTAGACTTCTAGAGTTACTTCGTAATGGGAAGCGTACTTTTTGAACAACCTTGGTAAGGTAAAGATGGTATTTTGCATGTAATTCTCGTATAATACGGTGGAGGAGGTGAACCGGATGTCCGAAGTAGTAGATCGCGTTAAACGTATTGTCATCGACCGCCTTGGCGTAGACGAAGCAGAAGTCACGCTCGAAGCTTCCTTTAAAGATGACCTCGGCGCTGACTCTCTTGACGTAGTAGAATTGGTCATGGAGCTGGAAGACGAGTTTGATATGGAAATCTCTGACGAAGATGCAGAGAAAATCACGACGGTGGGAGAAGTTGTAACTTACATACAATCTCATACCTAAGGATGGACAAGTCCCGTTTCAAGGAGCGGGACTTCTCTTCCATGTTAAGCGCTTTTATCGTCACTGGCTTATGAACCGAACCGTACTGCCCAAGAGGCGTTCGTATCGCCTTAACCGCTACAATGTAGCTTAATCGCTATTTATATAGTATTACACGGACGAGATGCCGTGATATGTCTGTTGCTGAGGTGAATGGAATGAAACATAGAGTAGTCGTGACGGGCATGGGGGTAATGACCTCGCTCGGTTCTGACATCGAACAATTCTGGAACAACCTGCTGGAAGGCAAATCGGGCGTATCCGTCGTTGAAGCGTTTGACTTCTCCGAATATCCGACTCGAATCGCCGCGGAAGTGAAAAACTTCAATCCGGAGGATTACGGCATTGATCGCAAGGAAGCGCGCAGGATGGACCGCTTCGTGCAGTTTGCATCCGTGGCGAGCAAGCTGGCCGTTGAGAATTCCGGTCTGGATATCGGGGTTAACGCCGACGCCGAACGCGTGGGCGTGATGATCGGTTCCGGCATCGGCGGTCTGGGCACTTGGGAGGATCAGCATAATGTTCTTCTGGAGAAGGGACCCAAGCGAGTGAGCCCGTTCTTCATCCCGATGATGATCGCGAACATGGCTTCCGGTCAAGTGTCCATGCTGACGGGAGCTAAGGGGCCCAACAGCACGGCGGTAACGGCTTGCGCGACCGGCACCCATTCCATCGGAGACTCTTACAAATTGATCCAGAGAGGCGACGCTGACGTGATGATCGCCGGCGGCGCGGAAGCGACGATTCGCCCGACGGGCATGGCGGGCTTCTGCTCCATGCGCGCGATGTCGACTCGCAACGATGAGCCCGAAAAGGCGAGCCGGCCGTTCGATGTCGATCGGGACGGCTTTGTGATGGGTGAAGGAGCCGGCGTGCTCGTGCTGGAATCGCTGGAACATGCGAAGGCTCGAGGAGCGAAGATCTACGCGGAAGTGATCGGTTATGGCATGAGCGGCGACGCTCATCATATGACGGAGCCGGATCCGGACGGCGCTGCGCGCTGTATGGTCAAGGCGCTGCGCGATGCCGGGATCGAGCCGTCAGAGGTCGATTACATTAACGCTCACGGAACATCGACACCGGTTGGCGACCGCTCGGAGACAACTGCGATCAAGAAGACTTTCGGCGATCATGCGTACAAGCTGGCCGTCAGCTCGACGAAGTCCATGACGGGCCATCTGCTCGGCGCAGCAGGGGGAGTAGAAGCCGTTATTTTGGCGCTTACGCTGCAGAATGGCGTCATCGCTCCGACCATCAACTTGGACAATCAGGATCCGGAGCTGGATCTGGACTACGTTCCGAACACGCCGCGCAAGGCGAATGTCCGTACGGCGCTGTCCAATTCGTTCGGCTTCGGCGGGCATAATGCCACGATTGTGATGAAGGCGTATGAAGCATGATAATTTTGACGAGCTGCAGCGAAAGCTGCAGCTCGATTTCAAACGCAGCAGGCTGCTAAGACAGGCTTTTACCCACACGTCGTATGTCAACGAACATAAGCGCGGCTCCGTGCAAGACAATGAGCGGCTGGAATTTCTCGGCGACGCCGTCTTGCAATTGCTTGTATCGGAGTATCTGTTCTCTACATATCCCAAGCGTCCTGAGGGCGAGCTGACACGGATGCGCGCTTCCGTTGTTTGCGAGCCGTCGCTGGCCATGTTCGCCGAACGACTGGAGCTTGGCAAGCATGTTCTGCTCGGACGGGGCGAGGAGCAGCTCGGCGGGCGTCAGCGGCAGGCGCTGCTTGCCGACTTGTTCGAATCATTCGTCGGCGCGATCTTCCTGGACTTCGGCATCGAGCGGACACGCGACTTCCTGTCGGAGCACATGTTCCCGCATATCGAGTCGGGCGACTTTGGTCTGCTGATGAAGGACGCGAAATCAAAGCTGCAGGAGCGCGCGCAGCATTACGGTCTCGGACCGGTGGAATACCGGGTCGTCGAGGAACGCGGACCCGCCCACGACCGGGAGTTCATCGTCGAGGTGTACTTGGGCGAGGAACGTTACGGCCTCGGAGCCGGCCGCACCAAGAAGGAAGCCGAGCAGCGCTCCGCCGCCGAGGCGTGGAACGGGCTGGCTCTGGATGCAGACAAGTAAATGGCTGACGTTCTTCTATGTCGTGTGGATGCATAGTTGCAGGACAAACCGCCGGATCGCAGCGATCCGGCGGTTTGTTGATGTCAGCGAAGTTTCGCAGACGGCAATTGTCCCGAAAAGGGGCTTGACGAAGCCGGAAAGGAGTAACGCAATTCATGAAAATATGTTACAATGTGGGGTGAGGTGAAACCCAAGTCATGTTTCTGAAACGGATTGAATTAGCGGGCTTTAAGTCCTTCGCCGATAAGACGGAGATGGAATTCGTCACCGGCATTACGGCGGTTGTCGGACCGAACGGCTCGGGCAAAAGCAATATCTCCGACGGTATCCGTTGGGTGCTCGGCGAGCAAAGCGCGAAGAGTCTTCGCGGCGGCAAGATGGAAGACATTATCTTCGCTGGCAGCGACGCGCGCAAAGCGGTCAACTACAGCGAGGTTTCGTTGACGCTGGACAATGGGGACGGGGCTCTCCCGCTGGAATATAATGAAGTAACGGTCACGCGCCGGGTACACCGGAGCGGCGACAGCGAATATTTGATTAACAAGCAGCCATGCAGATTAAAGGATATAACTGAGCTTTTCATGGATACTGGCATCGGCAAAGAAGCTTATTCCATTATCGGACAAGGCCGTATCGAGGAAATTCTGAGCACGCGCTCCGAGGATCGCCGCGGCATCTTCGAGGAAGCTTCCGGCATCGTGAAGTACAAGTCGCGCAAGCGGGAAGCGCAGAAGAAGCTCGACGAGACGGAGCAGAATCTGCTCCGCATTCACGACCTTGTATCGGAGCTGGAGGATCAGGTGGAGCCGCTGCGCAAGCAGTCGGAGAAAGCCGTCCACTTTAAGGCGCTGAAGGAAGAGCTGAAGACCAAAGAGATTTCGATGTACGTACATAATATCGAGACGGTGCACCGCGCCTGGTCGGAAGCGACGGACAAGCTGGAGAAGCTGCAGGAAGAGCAGCTTAAGCTGTCCACGGTCGTCAGCAAGCATGATGCGCATCTGGAGCAAGACCGGCAACAATTGCGGGAGATAGAGCTACAATTGGACGAGCTTCATGCTTCTATGCTTCAGCTAAGCGAAGACGTGGAGAAATGCGAGGGCTACGGCGAGGTGCTTAAGGAGCGCAAGCGCAACCTGGAAAACAACAAACGCGGATTGGAAGAGTCGATCGCGGTACAGGATGCCAGAATCGTCGCTCTGACGCAGGAAGAGGCGGATTTTCGCAGCAAAGCGGCGGCGCTGGAGCTTTCTCTGGCGGATCTGCGCGTCAAGCTCGCGGCCGAAGAATCGAATCTTCTTGGCGTAGCGGGCGGTGCGGTTGTCGACGCCGAAGAGAAGCTCAAGAGCGAGCTGCTTGACGTACTGAGCGCAATGGCGCAGACGCGCAACGAAATCAGGTATGCCGCCCAGCAACAAGAAACGCTGCAACGTCGGATGGAGAGGTTAAACGACGACGAATCCAAGTGGACGGAGCAACAAGCACGGCTGGAGGAGCGTAAGGCTGTGTTGGAGAAAGGACTCCAATCCACGCTGACGGCACTCGAGAACGCGAGGAACCGCATGCTTGAAGAGACGGAAGGCAGCAAAGCCGTTGCGTCTGGCCTGGATGAAGTTATGGCAGCGATCCGGAAGTGGGAGCAGCGGCTGGACAGCCATATATCCAGACGCGATACGATGAAGGAAATGCAAGACGCGTTGGACGGCTTTATGCAAGGCGTTAAGGAAGTTCTTAAAGCCGCGCGGCGCGGTTCCGGCGGCATAGCCGGCGTTCATGGCGCCGTTGCGGAGCTCATTCGCGTGCCTCAACGCATCGAGGTTGCGGTGGAGACCGCCCTCGGAGGGGCGTTGCAGCATATCGTCATGGAAGACGAACGTTCGGCGCGTGCGGCGATCGGTTTCCTGAAGCAGCGCCAGCTGGGGCGGGCAACATTCTTGCCGTTGGACGTCATTCGCGGCCGAATGGTGCCGGAGCATGACAGACGATCCTTCCAATCAGAGGACGGGTTCGTAGGAGTCGCGGCGGAATTGGTTGGCTGCGACGAGCGCTACCAGGCGATCGTAAACAATCTTCTCGGCAACGTTCTGCTTGCAGAGACGCTGGAGCAAGCGAACCGGATAGCATCAAGATGTCAATACCGATTCCGTGTCGTTACGCTGGAAGGAGACGTCGTAAATGCCGGCGGTTCCATGACTGGCGGCAGTCTGCAGAAACGCGGGGCGAGCCTGCTCGGCCGCGGTCGTCAGATCGAATCGCTTAACGCAGAGATCAAGGAAGCAGAGACAACAGTGGCGCAGTTGAAGGCGAAATTAAGCGATCTGCGCAAAGAGCAGTCGATCCGTTCGCAGAACGTGGAAGATCTGCGCGCCCAAGCGGAAAAATGCCGGATTGACGAGCAAGGTATCCGATCCGAGCTTCAGCAAGTAAAGTCGGAGGAGAAGCTGCTTACGGAGCAGCGCTCCATGTCCGCCTCCGAGCTGACGTCGCAGTCGAATGAACGCGAGCAGCTCAGCAAGATGGCGAAGGAAGCGGAAGAGCGGCTGGAGGGTCTTGTAAATGACGAGGCCAGATTGCAGGAAGCGATCCGAATGGCGGAAGAGCGGCGCAAGGCGAGCGAATCCGCCAAGGAAGAGCTCCAGGTTCAATTGACGGATCTAAAGATTGCCGTCGCCAAGACCGATCAGGAGAAGATGAGCTTCGAGGATCAGGCGAACCGCGTGCGCAGCGATATTGGCCGGGCGAAGCAGGAGCTCGCCAATCTGCGATCGGTATCCGCTCAGCAGGAAGAAGAACTGGTCCGTCACAGCGAAGAAAGCGTGGCGCAGATTGCTCAGCTCAACGACCTGCGCATTAGGAAAACGAATTGCGCGGAACAGACGGATCTTAAGCGCGCTGCCCGCGCGCATCGGATTACCGAGCTCGACAAAGGCGAGAGCGAGACGAAAGAGCAGCGCGCCCAACTGCGCGTAGTCGAGGATGCCATGCGTCAGACGGAGATTGCGCTGAACCGGCAGGACGTGGAGCTGGACAATCTGCTGCGCAAGCTCAGCGAGGAGTACGAGCTGAGCTACGAGTTGGCCAAGGAGCAATATCCGGTGCCGGAGGATGTGCAGGGAACGCAGGTCGAAGTGCGCGAGTTAAAGCGTAAAATATCGTCGCTTGGCGAGGTCAATTTGGGCGCCATCGAAGAATACGAGCGCGTAAAGGAACGTTACGAGTTCCTCTCGGAACAGAAAAACGACTTGATCGACGCGAAAACGGCGCTTTACCAGGTTATCAAAGAGATGGACGACGAGATGTCCAAGCGGTTCCGGACGACGTTCGAGGCGATCCGCAAACATTTTGTCGTCGTGTTTGGCAAGCTGTTCGGCGGCGGACGCGCCGATCTCGTGCTCGTGGATCCGGATCGGGTGCTGGATACGGGGATCGACATCGTCGCTCAGCCGCCGGGCAAAAAACTGCAAAATCTGCAGTTGCTCTCCGGCGGCGAGCGCGCTCTTACAGCGATCGCGCTGTTGTTTGCCATTTTGCAGGTCAAGCCTGTGCCGTTCTGCGTGCTCGATGAGGTTGAGGCGGCGCTGGACGAGGCCAATGTGGCAAGATTCGCGCAGTATCTGCGCGAGTTCTCCGGGCTCACCCAATTTATCGTGGTTACGCACCGCAAAGGCACGATGGAAGAAGCCGACGTCCTCTACGGCGTGACGATGGAGGAAGGCGGCGTGTCCAAGCTCGTCTCGGTGAGACTGGAAGAGGACGGGGAAGACGAAGAACCGGTGTCGGCCTAAGCTCGGTACGGGGCATAAAAAATAGATAACGAATGGCAGGATGGGGGACGGAACGTATGAGTTTTTTTAAGAAACTGAAAGAAAGCATCGCGGCCAAGACGGAAGCGGTAACGAACGTCTTCAAGGAAGGGCTGTCCAAGACGCGGACCGCGTTCGTGGAGAAGGTCGAGGAGCTCATTACCCGGCGCAAAAAAATCGACGAAGAGTTCTACGAAGAGCTTGAAGAAATTCTGATCGGCGCCGATGTTGGCGTGAATACGGTCATGACTCTGATCGACGATCTGCGCGCCGAGGTGAAAAAACGCAAAATCGAACAAGCGGCCGATCTGCAGCCGATTCTCTCCGAGAAGCTGATCGGATTGCTTAAGGGAGACGACCACGCGGAGCTGCGCATGGCCCCCGAGGGTCAAATTACGGTCATCCTGTTCGTCGGGGTCAACGGCGTCGGCAAGACGACAACGATCGGCAAGCTGGCGCACAAGTTCAAGAGCGAAGGCAAAAAGGTGCTTATGGCCGCTGGAGATACGTTCCGCGCAGGCGCAATCGAGCAGCTCGAGGTTTGGGGTCAGCGCGTAGGCGTCGACGTTATTAAACAATCGTCCGGCTCCGATCCGGCCGCCGTTATGTTCGACGCGGTCCAGGCGGCCAAGCAGCGCAAAGTGGACGTGCTGCTTTGCGATACCGCCGGCCGCCTTCAGAACAAGACGAATCTCATGGAAGAGCTTAACAAAATTTTCCGCGTCATTCAGCGGGAATTGCCCGAAGCTCCCCATGAGGTATTGCTTGTGCTGGACGCAACGACAGGCCAGAACGCGCTTAGCCAGGCCAAGCTGTTCGGAGAGAAAAGCGGCGTAACGGGACTTGTGCTTACGAAGCTGGACGGCACGGCCAAAGGCGGTATCGTCATTGCGATTCGCAATGAAATGAACTTGCCGGTTAAGCTGGTCGGATTGGGCGAGAAGATGGGGGATCTGCAACAATTCGATTCCGAGCAATTCGTTCATGCTTTGTTCGCCGGATTGATCGGCAAGGAAGAAGAGAAGTCGGGTACGACCGGCGAGTAACAATGGGCAACAGGGAAGGGGACGGAGTCGGAAAGCGGCGATTCGTCCTTTTCTTTTGCCGGATGAAGTGACAAGTAAATAAACTTGACAGTGCCGCAGTCGATCGTGTATCATAAGTGACGTTGAGCAATCTGTAAAGGGTAATGCCTTGACGGATCGGGATTGGATCAGCGGGAGGAGGCTTGGCGATGGAGATAGAACAATCGGATGCCTTGGCTCGGACGACGAGGGTGAATTTGCTCTTCGACTTCTACGAAAACCTGCTGACCGAAAAGCAACGGACGATACTGGCTTATTATTACCACGATGATTTCTCCCTGGGAGAGATCGCGTCGGAATTCGGCATTAGCCGGCAAGCCGTCTACGATAATATTAAACGTGCCGAAGGCGCACTCGAAAATTACGAGGACAAGCTTCTGCTGCTCGAGAAGCACGAACGCCTGATGGAAGCCGCGAACCTGCTGGAACGCGGCGTCGAAGAGGTCGTAATGAAAGAATCGGATAGAAACAAGCTGATGGCAGTCATAGCGCGGCTCAAGACCGCGGAACAAACGGCGAGAGAAGGAGGCGATGATTCGTGGCAGCATTCGAGAGCTTAAGCAGCCGATTGCAAAATGTGTTCAGCAAGCTGAAAGGCAAAGGCAAAGTATCGGAAGCCGATGTCAACGACGCGATGCGCGAAGTTCGGCTTGCCCTTCTGGAAGCCGACGTCAACTTTAAGGTCGTTAAGGATTTTATAGCCAAGGTTAAGGAGCGGGCCATCGGTCTGGATGTATCGAAAAGCTTCACGCCGGGCATGGTGATCATCGACATCGTCAATAAAGAATTGACGGAGCTGATGGGCGGCACGCAGGCGAAGCTTGCCAAGGCGAACAAACCGCCGACGGTCATCATGATGGTTGGTCTGCAGGGCGCGGGCAAGACGACGACGTCCGGCAAGCTGGCGAAATTGCTTCAGAAGGGCAATCATAAGCCGCTTCTTGTTGCGTGCGACATTTATCGTCCTGCTGCGATCAAGCAGCTGCAAGTGCTGGGCGAACAGATTAAAGCGCCGGTGTTCGCGTTGGGAGACCAGACTTCGCCGGTCGAGATTGCGAAGCAAGGCTTGCAGCATGCCAGGGAAAACGGCAATGATTACGTGATCATCGATACCGCAGGCCGTCTACATATTGATGAGACGCTAATGGAGGAGCTTAAACAAATCCATGGCAATGTCAAGCCGGATGAAGTGCTGCTGGTTGTAGACTCGATGACGGGACAAGATGCCGTCAACGTGGCGCAGAGCTTTCACGAACAGCTGGAGCTAACTGGCGTTGTTCTTACCAAGCTGGACGGAGATACTCGCGGCGGAGCGGCCCTGTCGGTCAAAGCCGTAACGGGACGTCCGATCAAGTTCGCGGCGATGGGCGAGAAGATCGATTCGCTGGAGCCGTTCCATCCGGAGCGGATGGCATCTCGTATTCTCGGCATGGGCGACATGCTGTCGCTTATCGAGAAGGCGCAATCGAACATCGACGCCGAGAAGGCTGCCGAGATGGAACGCAAGATGCGTACCGCGGAGTTCACGTTCGATGACTTCCTGGAGCAAATGGAACAGGTCCGCAAGCTGGGGCCCCTCGACCAGATCATGGATATGCTCCCCGGGATGGGCAAGATGAAGGGCGCCATGAAGGATATGAAGGTCGACGAAAAGCAGATCGGCCGCGTCGAAGCGATCGTCCGTTCCATGACGAAGGAAGAAAAGGCGAAGCCGGAGCTGCTGAACCACAGCCGTCGCAAGCGTGTCGCGGCGGGCAGCGGCACGACGATCGTGGAAGTGAACCGCTTGATCAAGCAGTTCGACGATATGCGCAAGATGATGAAACAATTCTCGGGGATGATGGGACCTAAGGGGCCCAAAGGCTTGAAGGGCGGCAAGAAGGGCCTGAAAGGCATGCTCGGCAAAAATATGCGGTTCCCGTTCTAAACGGCAACCGGATTGATTACTCGAAGGAGGTGAATTAATCATGGCAGTACGTATTCGCTTGAAACGTATGGGTGCTCACAAAGCTCCATTCTACCGCGTAGTTGTATCGGATTCCCGTTCGCCGCGTGACGGACGTTTTATTGAAGAGATCGGTACTTACAACCCGGTTACAGTTCCGGCTCAAGTATCCATCGACGAGGAAAAAGCTCTTAAATGGCTGCAGACAGGAGCGCAAGCTTCCGACACGGTTCGCAACTTGCTTTCCAAAGCCGGAGTTCTTAAGAAATTCCATGAGCTGAAGCAACAGAAATAATCGGAGAGAGAAGCGGAGGGCTTTGTTATGAAAGATTTAATTCTTGTCATTGCGAAGGCTTTGGTGGATCATCCGGACGACGTGCGAATCCACATCAAGGATGATGATCGCGCGACGACTTACGAGCTTTCCGTTCATCCAGAGGATGTTGGCAAGGTCATCGGCAAACAAGGACGGATCGCCAAGGCGATGCGCACGGTCGTGACCTCTGCTTCGGTGAAATCAAGTAAGCGCGTCATTGTCGACATCATCTCATAAGGGGCACGAAGCAGTGGGGTCGGGACAAATGTCCCGGCCCTCTTGTACGTGTTATAATACATACAAAATGGTTTAAGCAAAGGAATGATGGCATGGACGGTAAATGGTATACAGTCGGCAAGCTTGTCAATACGCATGGCATTCGCGGCGACGTGAAGGTGCTTCCGCAGACGGACTTTGCGGAGCAGCGGTTCGCACCAGGCAGCAAGTTGATGCTGGTTAACGAGGAGAACGGCAAAAATCTGCAAGTGAAGGTGACGAGCTCCAGACTTCAGAAAAATGTGTATATTGTGAAGCTCGAAGGATTTAATAATATAAATGAGATTGAACCTTACAAAGGTTGGACACTCAAAATAGCGGAGTCGGAACAAGGCAAGCTCGAGGAAGGCGAATATTATTACCATGAAATCATCGGCTGCCGAGTCGTGACGGAAGAGGGCGAGGAGCTTGGGGAAATTACCGATATACTGAGCCCTGGAGCGAATGATGTATGGGTTGTGAAAGGCGTCGGTCCTAAAAAGCAGGAGATCTTGCTTCCGGTCATCGACGATGTTGTGCTTACAATTCAGCCGGCGGACAAGCTTGTGACCGTACGTCTGATGGAAGGGCTGATCTAACTTCATGAAAATTGACGTGTTGACGTTGTTCCCCGAAATGTTCGACGGCGTGTTCGGCGCGAGCATATTGGGAAAAGCGAAGGAGAAAGGAATTGTATCGCTGCAAGCTGTAAATTTCCGGAATTACTCTAACAACAAACATAACACGGTAGACGACTATCCATATGGGGGCGGCGGCGGAATGGTGCTGAAGCCCGAGCCCGTCTTTGCGGCAGTCGAAGATTTAGCGGTCGAGCCAGACATTGCTCCCAGGGTTATCCTGATGTGCCCGCAAGGCGAGACGTTTACCCAGCGCAAGGCGGAGGAACTTTCGCGGGAGAGGCATCTCGTGCTCATTTGCGGCCATTACGAAGGTTATGACGAACGAATCCGGGAGCATCTCGTCACGGACGAGTTGTCAATCGGCGATTATGTGCTGACGGGCGGCGAAATTCCCGCCATGACGGTGATCGACAGCGTCGTACGTTTGCTGCCTGGCGTTCTGGGCAACGAGTCTTCCGCCGTCACGGACTCCTACAGCACGGGCTTGCTGGAGCATCCGCATTATACTAGACCGCCGGAATTCAGGGGATGGACGGTGCCTGACGTTCTGATATCCGGTCACCATGGCCGAATCGACAGCTGGAGGCGCGAGCAATCTTTGCTCCGTACTTTGATTCGCCGGCCCGAACTTCTTGATAAGGTGGAGCTAAGCAAAAAGGAGCGGTTGTGGCTGGAGGAGCAAAGAAAGGCATTACGCACTGAGTATGAAACGGAATAAGGGAATGCGGCTTCCGATCGGAGGCTGCATTCCCTTATTCGTTTTAAAATATAGGAAAGCATATGTTCTCTCCATGCTTGACCTTTAATTATCGTAACGAAACGCGCTGTGCAGCCAAAGGACTGCGACAGCCGTTTCACCTTAAGGCGTATAAAAATTTTGCGTATAATAAGTGCCGTAGGATCCTCCGAAAGCGACACCGACGCCAAGTCGGGTGTATTGGTTATTAAGGAGATTCTCCCGGTGACTCTCGGAATTAAGCAGCATATAGTGGGCGAATATGCTATTGGGCGAGCCTGCCGCCAAGTTTTCCGCTGCTTTTGTGTACGCGATGCCGACGCTTTTCATTCGATCGAATGGCGATTTGCCGCTTTTATTCGTATGGCTGAAGTAGTTGTTCTTCATCATATCGACGCTATGGGCTCGAGAGGAGGATCCTGCTAGTTTGTCCCATTGCAATAGGTCAATACTCCTCTGAGCCCGCTCCGCATTGACCATATCAAACATTCCTTGCTCCATGGCCGTGCGTTCTTTTTCTGCGAATGAGGAGATTTGGCGAGCTGTAAAGTTGTCCGACTGCAGGAGCAATGCCGCGACCCGATTGTCCTCATGGCTGTCCAGAAACAACGTGTGCCGGATTCCGCCGGATCGATAATCGTAATAATGATCAGCTTGCTTGGCTGCAGCTTTGACGCTTGCAGGAAGCGAGGCGCTAATGGCGGCCAGCTTGATATCTACCTTTGCGTCGCCAGTATCTCGCCAACCGCCTTCATCGTTCGAGAACAGAGCTGTTATCGTGCCGTTCCGAACGCCGAACATGGCATACTCAGCATAATCGCTGCTGTATACGTACCATTCATAATCATATTCGCTGGCATCGATTCGAGTGGGCTGACCCATTCGGTACAGAAGCTCGCCGATGTTTTCGCCAATCGAGATGCCATTAAGCGAGGCGGAGGAGCTCTTCTGGAGCGGCTTGTCCGACAGCGCGGCGACCTTTTCTTTCATCATATAGACGAAAGTGAGCGCTTCTGCCCGTTTTACGCCTCCGCCGGCTTCGTAGCCGGCAATCGTTGCGGACGAACGTCCTTGCGAGATACCGCTATCCAGAAGCCACTGAATAGCTTCGTCCCTATTATACGACTTGCCGTTTGCAGCAGCTGCAATCAATAATGCAGCTTGTCCCCGGTTAAATTGCCCTCGCTGATTATTGAAGGTCACCGGCCATCCAAGACGTTCCGCGTGGTTGTAATAGCTGCGGCTCCAGTCGGAAGCCAGTTCATCCTTGCGCGTGACGCTTCCGTAAGCACGGAGCATCATCGCAAGAAACTCGATCTCGGTTACCTTATCGTCCGGACGGAAGCTCCCGTCCATATATCCTTGAGCCAAGCCGCTGTCAACGGCCCAGTCTATGTATGAATTAGCCCAGTAGGAAGGTGTTACATCATTAAAGGATGCTGCGCTGGCTGTATAATCGGACAGCGGAATGGCAAGAATGAGCATAATGATGCAGATACGTTGTTTGATGTTCAACATAACTTCTCCTTGTCGATTATTGTCGTTGCCAATCATATACAGTATACTAGATAGAGGTCATATGAGAAATAGGTTGATTTGTCTATTTAACTATGGTAAAATTTCTAATGTTGTTCGTAAAGTCGGACGGTCCGCTATAAGTGGAGATCGGTTCCCAGGGAATCAGGAGCTTACATGAACGTCTATGGTGGAAGGAGTGAACTCAATCAATGAATATTGTACAAGCAATTTCACAAGAGCAACTGCGTAAAGATCTTCCTAACTTTCGCCCAGGCGACACGCTGAAGGTGCATGTTAAGGTTATCGAGGGTTCGCGCGAGCGTATCCAGCTGTTCGAAGGCGTCGTTATCAAACGTCGCGGCGGTGGAATCAGCGAAACTTTTACAGTTCGCAAGATTTCTTACGGCGTAGGCGTAGAGAGAACGTTCCCGCTTCATTCGCCGAAGATCGACAAGATCGATGTGGCACGTCGCGGTAAAGTGCGTCGCGCTAAGCTGTACTACCTCCGCAATCTGCGCGGTAAAGCGGCTAGAATTAAAGAAATTCGTTAAGATCAAACGACAAGAGGGGCTTGCGCAAACAAGCTCCTTTTCGTTTTCTACGGGAAGGAATACATAACTTCAGAGACGAAAGAAGGCTGAGCTGATGGATTCGCAGCACCGCAACGACGATGGAATGAAGGAGACGGATACAGGCGTCAGCTCGTCGGACGAGCGTCAGCCCGCCTCGGAGAGCATGCCTGAACGGGCAAAAAGTCATGGAGCTGCGTCAGCAAAAAAAGGCGGCGCATCGAAGGAAATCGTAGAATGGATCAAGGCGCTGGTCATCGCCGTCGTACTGGTCTTCTTCATTCGCATGTTTCTATTCGAACCATTTATTGTAGATGGTCCTTCTATGGAACCAAACTTCGAATCGGGCGAACGCCTAATCGTGAACAAAATTTTATATTCGATCCGCGAGCCAAGGTTTGGCGAGGTTGTCGTGTTCGACGTGCCAGAGCAAGGCCGCAAGTTTATCAAAAGAGTGATCGGCGTATCCGGTGACAAAATTCGTGTCGAAGGCGACGATCTGTATATTAATGATGTAAAGGTCGAAGAGCCTTATATTGCCGAAGCGATCGAAGCGGCAAAAGCGGCGGGCGGCATGTATAATGGCAATGGTCCGCGCTATAATTTCCCTAATGATACTGTGACCGAGATGACGGTACCGGAGGGAGCGGTATTCGCTATGGGCGATCATCGGGACAACAGCACCGACAGCAGGATGATCGGCTTTGTAAAGGATGACGAGATCGTCGGCCGAGCGGACGTTATCTTCTGGCCTCTGAACAAGCTGGAGTTCATCAAGCACAAATACTAGACTAAGGCAAGCGAAAGCAATCGAGGTGAAAGCATGGCGATTCAATGGTTCCCGGGTCATATGACCCGCGCCAAGCGGCAAATTCAAGAGAAGTTAAAACTGATCGATATCGCGATCGAACTGCTGGATGCGAGGGTCCCGCTATCAAGCCGGAACCCGATGGTCGACGATATTTTGCATGGGAAGCCGCGGCTGATCGTGTTAAATAAATCCGATCTTGCCGACCCGCGCACAACGGAGCAGTGGATGGAATATTTCGCGCATGAGGGACATCAGTGCGTCTCCGTTGATTCGCAAACGGGTACCCGTGTTAACGAGATCCCAGTCAAGGCCAAGGAGATTTTGCACGACAAGATCGCGCGTCAAATCGCCAAAGGAATCAATCCGCGCGCGCTGCGCGGACTGATCGTCGGCATCCCGAACGTCGGCAAGTCGACGCTTATTAACCGGTTGGCCGGACGCAATATTGCGGCGACCGGAGACAAGCCCGGCGTTACGAAGGGACAGCAATGGATTAAAGTCGGATCCGAAATGGAGCTGCTGGATACGCCGGGCATATTATGGCCGAAGTTCGAGGATCAGCTTGTCGGGTACAGGCTGGCGATGACGGGAGCGATCCGGGAGCAAATCCTTAACGTGGACGATATCGCTTATTTTGCGGTGAAGGAGCTCGCGGGACGATACTGGCCCATCATGGAAGAGAGGTATGGTCTCGAGAAACCGCCAGCTGATCTTGAGGACAATGAGGAGATCGTCCGCATAATGGAGGACATCGGCCGTAAACGGGGATGTCTCATGGGCGGCGGGAGAGTCGATCTCGAGAAGGCGTCCGGCATTATTTTGAGAGACCTTAGGGCGGGCAAGCTGGGAAGAATTACGCTAGAGGCTCCTTACGACGATATGCCGGTCAGAGAGCCGCGAACTTAAGAGGTTGTTCAATAAGTCCGATTGAAATGCTGATGCTTAAATGCCAGTCGGCCGTGTCGAGTGGGTGAAGCGGACTCGGCCGCTTGGCAAAGTGAAGAAAACGGGGGAGATGCGACATGCTGCAATACGAGCAACAGGCATGGGGCAGCGGCTTCTCGGCAATAGCCGGCGTAGACGAGGTCGGGCGCGGTTGTCTGTTCGGCGACGTGGTCGCGGGGGCGGTCATCCTGCCGCAAGGCCTCATCATCGACGGAGTCGACGATTCCAAGAAGCTTTCCGAGAAAAAGCGGGAGCTGCTGTATGATGTCATCGCCGAGCAAAGCGTCGCATGGTCGGTGGCGCGCGTTGACGCGGCCTCCATCGATCGGCTGAACATCAAGCAGGCGTCCAGACTGGCGATGAAGCTTGCTGTGGAAACGTTGGCCGTGCAGGCCGATTATTTGCTGGTGGATGCCGAGATCGTGGATCTGTCGCTGCCGCAGGAGTCCATCGTTAAGGGCGACGCGAACAGTCAGTCCATTGCCGCGGCTTCGATTATGGCGAAGGTTACGAGGGATCGGCTTTGCTTATCGGAATGGGAAGCGCTGTACCCGCAGTACGGAATTGCCATACATAAAGGTTATGCAACGAAGCTGCATCGCGAGAAGCTGCTCCAGTACGGCCCTTGCGAGCTGCATCGGCGGACGTTCCTGAAGAAGCTGCTGGGCGAGGATATTCTTCAGACGGCATTATAATCTATTTCATTCATAACGCTTGAGAATCCCGGGCAGGGGTCGCTTTATCGGCCTTCGGGATTTCTCTGGCGTTATTTGCGTTTCGGGATCATGCAGGAAATTGAGGTTCCCCTTCAACCTTAGAAGGTTAACGCCGATATAAAGGTATCGAATAATGCGGGATGACCGGATGCGAATGACTAGAGGTAAGAGTTCAAAAAGTTCGGTTTTCAGCACCGAGAAGATTGAATGAAGGTAGAAACTGAGGAGCGGAGCGTAGTGATAGCTACGTGAGCACCGGAAGTTTCGCCTGAATTCAATATTCGATGTCGAGTAGGCTTCTTGGCCTTCTTCGTGATCAAAAGCGGACTTTTTGAACTACCTCATAAGGGGTGTTGCGAGTGAATATTAGCCAAATGATGAGAGGCTTGCTGGGAGAAGTGACGAGCGGCGAGACTCGTGCCATGGAGCTGAAAGTCGGCCAGGTCGTACGCGGCGTCGTTCTTCAGGCGCTAGACAATAACGAAGCCATCGTAGGCATTAACGGCGTGCAGGTGAGAGCGAAGCTGGAGATGGCGCTTCAGCCCGGCCAATCTGCAATGCTCCAGGTACAGCCTGAAACGAACGGTTCGCTCATATTGCTGAAAGCAGTCGATCTCAACACATCCGGCCTTCTTGACGATACGTTTAGAGAATATGCCAAGCTGCTTGGATTGCCGGATCAGAAATGGGCGTTGGCATTGATTCGCGGTTTACGGCAAGAAGGGTTCGCATTCAACCGAACGACGGCCATGGCGTTCCAGCAAGCGGCCGCGGCTATGCCGAAGGGGGCCGATGCCGAGCAGTGGATGACGGCTGCCGCAACGGCTTTCAAGCGCGGCATGCCAATGACGGCGACGACCATATCTTCGCTTCAGCAGGTTATGTTCGGCAAGCCCGCTCACGAGCTGCTTGATCAGTTGCAGCGCCAATTAACCGGGTTGGGTGCAACTGCTTCCGGGGATGTACCGGAAACGGGCGCCGGAAGCGAGTCGCGTACGGCGGCATCCCGGGTTCTTGCGCTGCTGCAGCAAGGCGCGTCGCTCCTGGATGATGCGTTTTCGCCTCATGGCTCCACACCCTCCAATACTTCAGGGCGGCCTGGGGCGGATGGAGGGATGCTGCACGTCGACGGACGCAGCGCAGGCAAAGGAGCCGCGACCGCAGAGGGAGACGCGAACGGCATTTCCGGAGCCGATGGCAGGACGGGGCAGGCTGAGAGCGGGGCTGTGGCTGCTAGAGCAGCTCAAGGCACGGCGCAAAGCAACTGGCTGGGGCAGATGATGAAGTGGATGGGCGTTGATCACGAGCTGCAGCTGGCGAAGGCGGCCACGGACACGAACGGTCAAGCTTCGGCTGCAGCTGGCTCAAAGAACCAGGCAGCGGGTGACGGAGATGCCAATGCCGTGCTGACAAGAACAGGGCAAGCGCCTGGAGAAGCCGCAGCAACGGGCCGAAATGCGGCGACCGCACCCGCCGGGAGCGGTCACTCAACGACTACTCAGCCAACGGCGCAAAATATGGCCGTCTCCCAGACGACAAATCAGTTGCAGCAAGCCATGACGCCACGATCGGGTGCAGAGACTCCGGCAGGAACGCAGGTGCCTGCTGGAGCTCAGGAAACAGCATCTACCGTCAGAATTGACGGTCAAGGAGCTGCGGTTGCAGCCCGAATGGCAGGAACGCTTGCGGCTGACGGCCCCACTGGCAATGATTTGACTGTCCAAGCGCAAGGCCAGTCTTCAACTCCTCCGAGCGGGGGAGTAGGGACGGAGTCGCTCAAGAGCGCTCTCATGCTGTTGGCGGGCGGTGCCGATACCCCTCCGCATATTAAGGAAACCGCGCAGCAGCTTATTGGGCAAATTACTGGTCAACAGCTGTTGCTGGCCCCTGAACGCAATAACTCCGTATTTACGCATGTGACGATGTTCATTCCGCTAAAGGATGCCAGCGGAGAACAGACAGCATCCGTTCAGATTCAGACGCGGCGCGGGCGTAGGGGAGAGCTGGATGCTGACAATTGCAGGCTTCTGTTCAATCTGTCTATGCAAACGCTGGGCGAAACGCTTGTCGATGTGCATATTACCGACAAGATTGTCAGTCTGCAGCTCTGGAACGATCATCCTGCGATCGCTCAGTTGACTGACGGCTCTCGAGAGACATTGACGGAGCGATTAAACGAGATGGGATATCAGCTGTTGTCGATACGCACGAAGCCGCTTGTGAGGAACGAATCCGATGGGAGCGAGCCAGGAACGGCTTCGGGTTCAGCCAAGAGCAGTAAGTCGGAGGTGCCGCCAAACGAGGCGTGGCTCACCGCAGCGCGTTACAAAGGAGTCGATTACCGGGCATGAGCAAGGAGCAGAACGACTACATAAAGCGTACGCCGCCCCGGAAAGCGGTAGCATTGAAATATGAGCCGGGAGACGGACATGCTCCCGTGCTTGTCGCTAAGGGCACCGGCCAGATCGCGGACCGGATTCTGGAGAAGGCGAAGGAAAACGGGGTGCCCGTGCAGGAGGACGCTTCGCTTGTGGAAGTATTGTCCAAGCTGGACATCGATCAAGAAATTCCTCCGGAGCTATATACGCTGGTCGCGGAAATTTTAAGCTTCGTATACCAATCTGATCGAAGGGCGGGCGAATACCTTCATGACGACTGAACGACTGAGAGTAGGGAAGCTGGGAGAAGAAGAGGCGGAGCGCAGGCTCCGCCTCTCCGGCTGTGAAATACTCGCTCGCAACTGGCGCTGCAGGAGCGGGGAAATCGATATCGTAGCCAAAAGCGGCGATTGCATCGTATTTGTGGAAGTCAGAAGCCGCAGCAAGGCGAGCGGCTCCCGGTTCGGAACGGCAGCGGAATCCGTCGACTATCGCAAGCAGGCGAAAGTACGGCTCGTCGCTCAGATGTACCTGAGACAGAATCGAATGCCGGAAGCCCGCACCCGGTTCGACGTCATTTCAGTCACTTTAGGCGCTCATTACGTGGTCGACGAATACCGACATTATGAATCGGCGTTCTGATTAGGAGGCCGAATTTACGACAAAGCCATATCCAGGCGGCGATACTGAATAGCCTCCGCTACATGCATTTCTTCCACGCTTGTAGAATCCTCTAAGTCCGCTATCGTGCGCGCCAGCTTCAGCAGCCGGTCATAGGCCCTTATGCTGATGCCGAGCGCCTGGAACGCATCCTCGAGCAGTCTCGCGGCTTGCGGTTTCAGTCTTGCCGCTTGCCTAAGACTCTTCCCCGACAATTCACTGTTGCAACTGACGCTATAGGCGGCATTGCGTTCTTTTTGCCGTACTCTCGCGGCAAGCACAAGCTTTCTTAACTCGGCAGTCGAAGTATGAGTCTTGTCTTGTGAGCGATCGAGCGATTGAGGTCTCGGAATTTCAAGCTGCAGATCGATCCTGTCGAGAAGCGGGCCGGACAGTTTGGCACGGTAACGACTGATGGCGGCAGCGCTGCAGGTACATCTTTTGTCGCCATATTCATGTCCGTGGTAGCCGCAAGGGCATGGATTATAGGAAGCGGCCAGAAGGATCGCTGCCGGGAAGCAGACGGTCGCTCGGGCTCTCGCAATCGAGACGACGCGGTCCTCCAGCGGCTGTCTGAGCAGCTCCAGAACGGAACGAGGGAATTCCGGCAGCTCGTCCAGGTACAAGACGCCTCGATGTGCGAGCGTCACTTCTCCCGGCTTGGGGATGGATCCTCCCCCGATCAGGCCGCCGGTCGAAATACTGTGGTGCGGGGAGCGGAAAGGAGGCATCTTCATCAACCCGCCTGAATTCGCGAGAAGCTTGCCTGCCACACTGTAGATTTTTGTCACCTCCAGCGCTTCGGCTTCGTCGAGCGGAGGCAAAATGCCGGGCAAGCGCCGAATCATCATCGTTTTGCCGGTGCCTGGCGGACCGCAAAGCAGCAAGTTGTGATTGCCGGCCGCCGCGATCAGCATGGCGCGTTTCCCTTGGTGCTGCCCGACAATGTCCATGTAGTCTTCCGGATCGGCTGCTGTCCTCCCTTGGTTATAGCCCATGGATGGTCCTTGTGAAGGCGTCCCTCCGTCATTCCGCGCCGGACCTTCCCGCTCTATAATTCGACGTTCCGTTCCCGCTTGGCTCAGCTTCTCCCATACCGCTTTGGCATGGGCCGAATCCTTAAGCTCGGACAGATGCGTCAAAGCGAACAGCTCCATACCGCTGATCCATTCCGCTTCCTCCCGGTTCTGCAGCGGCAGAAGCACACGCGTAATGCCGACGCGGCGAGCTTCTTCCAGCATGGCTAACACGCCGGTTACTGGACGTACGGCACCGTTAAGCGACAGCTCGCCAATCAACAGCGTACCCGCGAACGGCGTCGCATCGAGCTGTCCGCTGGCGGTTAAGATGCCTGCCGCGATGGCGAGGTCGAAGGCCGTGCCTTCTTTGCGGAGATCTGCAGGGGCGAGATTGACGGTTATTCTCTCCATGGGGAATTGGAATCCGCTGTTCTTGATGGCCGCACGAACCCGCTCGACGGATTCCCGCACCGCTGGATCGGGAAGACCAACTATATTTACTTGAGGCAATCCATTGGCGATATCAACCTCTACCGATATGCCTTTGCCCTCCACGCCGAATACGCTGGAGCTATGAATCATGGTGAACACAAAAAAGCACCTCCCGGGGCTATGTTAATAAGCCGGCAACGGGGGTGCTTCCCTACGTTTGCAAAATGTTAAAAGATTATCGTTTTTAGCTATGCTTCTTTTTATCATAGCGGCTATGCGGGCGAGGTGTCAATGCTTGGCCAGAAGGCCGATTATTTCCGCTGCATTGGGTCATACTAGTGGACGTGACAAATGTTTGATCTCTTTTTGAGATGATATCCATATCAAAAAGGCTTGCGCTTTCAACTGAGAAAAATGCTACAATGAAAAAGGTTTGTGTACATAGGACGTAATAGAGTCTGTGAAATGGAGGATTTCAACAATGAATATCCATGAGTATCAAGGCAAAGCTGTGTTGAAGCAATACGGGGTAGTCGTGCCTGAGGGCAAAGTGGCCTTCTCCGTAGACGAAGCCGTAGAAGCGGCGCAAGCGCTCGGTACGCCGGTCGTCGTCGTGAAAGCGCAAATTCACGCGGGTGGACGCGGCAAAGCGGGCGGCGTTAAGGTTGCCAAAAATTTGGACGAGGTTCGCGCTTACGCTGGCGAAATTCTGGGCAAGGTGCTCGTTACGCATCAGACAGGCCCAGAGGGGAAAGAAGTGAAACGCCTACTGATTGAGCAAGGCTGCGATATCAAGAAAGAATATTATATCGGCGTCGTACTTGACCGCGGCACAGGCCGCGTGACGATGATGGCTTCGGAAGAGGGCGGCACGGAGATCGAGGAAGTGGCGGAACATTCCCCGGAGAAAATCTTTAAGGAAGTTATCGACCCTGCCGTAGGCATGCAGCCGTTCCAGGCTCGCAAGCTGGCTTATGCAATCAACATCCCGACGGAGCTTGTAAACAAAGCAGTCAAGTTCATGATGGCTTTGTACACGGCATTCGTGGAGAAGGATTGCTCCATCGCCGAGATCAACCCGCTTGTCGTGACTGGCGACGGCAATGTAATGGCGCTTGACGCGAAGCTGAACTTCGACTCCAACGCGCTGTACCGGCACAAGGATATTCTGGAGCTGCGCGATCTGGACGAGGAAGACGCGAAGGAAATCGAGGCTTCCAAGTACGATCTGAGCTACATCGCGCTGGACGGCAACATCGGCTGTATGGTTAACGGCGCTGGTCTAGCAATGGCAACGATGGATATTATCAAATACTACGGCGGGGACCCTGCCAACTTCCTGGACGTAGGGGGCGGCGCTACCAAGGAGAAAGTAACGGAAGCGTTCAAGATCATCCTGTCCGACGAGAAGGTCAAAGGCATTTTCGTCAATATTTTCGGCGGCATCATGAAGTGCGACGTTATCGCGGAAGGCGTAATCGCGGCTGCAAGAGAGCTTGGTCTTGACCGTCCGCTTGTCGTGCGTCTGGAAGGCACAAACGTCGAGCTCGGCAAAAAGCTCCTAAACGAATCCGGCCTGAACATCGTGGCTGCGGATTCGATGTCCGACGGCGCTCAGAAGATTGTCGCTCTAGTGAAATAATGTTGCCAGCGGGCAGACATTAAAATAAAGGTTGAACAACCTCGATAAGAGTTTGAATTTCAATTAGGGGATGTGAGTGAAGTTGAGTATTTTGGTCAATAAGGATACAAAGGTCATCACACAAGGCATCACGGGCAAGACTGGCATGTTCCACGCCAAAGGCGCGCTCGATTACGGTACGCAAATGGTCGGAGGCGTAACACCGGGCAAAGGCGGCTCGACGGTTGACATTACACTGGAGAACGGCTCTGTTGCAACATTGCCAGTGTTCAATACCGTGCTGGAGGCTAAGCAAGCTACTGGCGCAACGGCATCCGTTATTTACGTACCGCCTGCATTCGCTGCCGATTCCATTATGGAAGCTGTCGACGCAGAGATGGATCTCGTTATCTGCATCACGGAAGGCATTCCTGTCCTTGACATGGTTAACGTGAAACGTTACATGGAAGGCAGCAAAACGGTTCTCATCGGACCGAACTGTCCAGGCGTCATTACGCCGGGCGAATGCAAAATCGGCATCATGCCGGGATATATCCATACAGTAGGTCATGTAGGCGTTGTTTCCCGTTCCGGAACGCTGACTTACGAAGCTGTTCACCAGCTGACGACTCGCGGAATCGGCCAATCTTCCGCGGTTGGCATCGGCGGCGACCCTGTTAAGGGCTCCGAGTTTATCGACATCCTGAGCCGTTTCAACGATGACCCTGACACGTATGCGGTTATTATGATCGGCGAGATCGGCGGTACGGCAGAAGAAGAAGCGGCCGAGTGGATCAAAGCCAACATGACGAAGCCGGTCGTAGGCTTTATCGGCGGCGCAACGGCGCCTCCGGGCAAACGGATGGGACATGCAGGCGCCATTATTTCCGGTGGCAAAGGCACGGCTGCTGAGAAAATCGCAACGCTCGAAGCTTGCGGCATCAAAGTTGCTCCTACGCCTTCCGACATGGGCTCCACGCTTGTTAGCGTGCTGGAAGAGCAAGGCTTGCTGGAGAAATGCATTACGCGCAAGTAATGCCATAACTTTAAGCGCGAGTTCATAAAGTTCGGTTTTCAGATGTCGAGTATGCTTCTTGGTTTACTTCGAAATGGGATGCGGACTTTTTGAACAACCTCTAATAGCGACAATATAAAGGTAAGCAACCTTTCTACCCTACCAAGGGAGGAGGTTGCTTTTTTTTGTTTTACAGGAAATTATGCAACATACCGACTGTGGATAATGACCTTCAGCTGTAAAAGAAAAAATGGGTTTGGCGGTTGTTTTTTCAACTAATAAGTAAGTGAACGAGCAGCTGTAGGCGTTATAAACGCCGATGAATCGTAAAGTAACTCAGATTAGCAGCCAAAGGCGCTATTAACGTTTATGGCTCCATAAAGTAGGCGAACGAGCAGCTGTAAGCGTTAAAAACGCCTGTGGACCAGAAAGTAACTCTAAATAGCAGCCATAGGCGCTAGTAACGCTTATGGCTCCAAAAAGCAGGCGAACGAGCTGTTGTAAGCGTTAAAAACGCCTGTAGACCAGAAAGTAACTCTGATTAACGTCCATAGGCGCTAGTAACGCTTATGGCTCCAATAAGCAGGTGAACGAGCAGTTGTATGCGTTAAAAACGCCGATGGACCGAAAAGTAACTCAGATTAGTGTCCATAGGCGTTAGTAACGCTTATGGCTCCAAAAAGCAGGCGAACGAGCAGCTGTAAGCATTAAAAACGCCTGTGGACCAGAAAGTAACTCTGATAAACAGCCAAAGACGCAAAGGTTAAAAAAACTAACAGACACCAGCGACTCTATTTCTTCGATTATTAACCTCAAACAAATCTAACGGACAGGAAAAACACTATTGGGTCGTATCGGAGCTAATTTGCTCGATGATGATGCCAATAATGACATGTATGTCCGTTAGAATTTCGAAATCCTAAAAAATCGAAGAATAGCGTCATTTATGTCCATTAGGTGGTAAGTCTCTGAACGTTTTCGATTGGTTTTTTGAATCACCTTTAGGTGATTTTGTTCATGATTGCACGGTCGAAATGGCGTCAAAATAAGGGGCGACTTGCATTCTTCCTCCACGTGAAGCAAAATAGACTAGGATGCAACCTGCCCTGATCTCGAGAGGGTTGGGTAAATGGACGACAATAAAAGAGCAATTCGCGACATGGTAGTAGCGCTTAACGAGATTCCCGGTATTGGATGGCATGCGATTAAAAACGCGATTGAGCATAAGCTCTGGACGAAGGACCGAACGAAACCGGAAGCATGGATGGCGGCAGGTTTTCGCGACGACCGAGCCGAGAAGGCAGCGAACTTATTTCGCCAGCCCTTCTGGAACACGGGAGACGATAAAGGTTGGATAAGAGCTGAATCCGTTAAAGCCGGAATTGGGATGGATCGTTTGCTAACGCCATTTGATTCAGGTTATCCTTTCGAATTGAAGCATATTGCGCAGCCGCCTTGGGTGTTGTATGCTAAGGGACGGTCGGAATTGCTAGAACGGCCTTCAGTTGCCATTGTCGGAACGCGAATGCCGACTGCATATGGCAGGCATACGGCCGATAAGCTTGCTCAGGAGCTCTCAGAGGCAGGTATTACGGTTGTTAGCGGGTTGGCTAGAGGAATAGACAGCAGAGCGCATGAAGCGGCTCTAAAGGGCAATGGAAGCACGATTGCCGTATTGCCGACTCCGATCGACACTTGTTATCCGCCGCAAAATTTATCGCTCTTCCGAAATATCGGGGAACAGGGTTTGCTGGTATCGGAGACGCCCCTCGGAACGAAGCTCCATCCCGGCCAATTTCATCAGCGCAATCGAATCATTGCAGGCTTGGCTTGCGCGACGATCGTCGTAGAAGGTGCGCGGCGAAGCGGATCGCTAATAACCGCCAAGTTTGCGTTAGACTGGAATCGGGAAATTTTTGCCGTGCCCGGTCCCATTAATTCGCCTAAGAGCGAAGGTCCCAACGTACTGATTCGTGAGGAAAGAGCTCGGATTATAACGGGAATCGATGATATTTTTGACCAATTGTTGTGGCTGCGAGATGCTGCAAAACCTTGGGGCAAGCAAGGCGGACATACAGTTGGAAACAAGGAGAAAGACGAGAGACCGCAGTTGCCGGAGGAGGCCAAGCTGCTTGCTCTGCTAAGGGATCGGCCGTTGTCGATTGACGAACTGCACGGGCTGACTGCTATTCCGTTTGGACATTTGAACTCACTTCTGCTAAATTTATGTATAAAACGAACAATTGAGCTTCAGCCTGGTTCCATATATAGAATATTGTAACTTGTCGCAAAGAGAGGAGGCACCTCGCGTGGCTGATTCATTAGTTATTGTAGAATCCCCGGCCAAAGCAAAGACGATCGGCAAATATTTGGGGAGCAAGTTTATTGTGAAAGCCTCCATGGGCCATATCCGCGATCTGCCCAAGAGCCAGATCGGTGTCGAGGTCGAGAACGATTTCAGTCCCAAATACATTACGATTCGTGGCAAAGGCAGCGTGCTCAAGGAATTGAAGGACGCCAGCAAAAAAGTAAAAAATGTCTATCTGGCGGCTGACCCCGATCGCGAAGGGGAGGCAATCGCTTGGCATCTGGCTCATTACTTGGAGCTTAACGAAGGCGACACCTGCAGGGTCGTCTTTAATGAGATAACGAAACAGGCGGTTAAGGACGCTTTCAAGCAACCACGCAAAATCAATATGGATCTTGTTAACGCCCAGCAAGCTCGCCGGATTCTGGACCGGCTTGTCGGTTACAAGATCAGCCCATTGTTATGGAAGAAGGTCAAGAAGGGATTGTCCGCAGGCCGCGTGCAATCCGTAGCCGTCAAGCTAATCATTGACCGCGAAAACGAGATTGACGCTTTTGTGCCAGAAGAATACTGGTCGATTACAGCAAAGCTTAGGCAGAAAGACGTCACGTTGGAAGCAAAGTATTATTCCTTGGGCGGCGAAAAGCGCGAGCTAGGCAAAGAAGCCGATGTCCAAGAGGTTCTGGCGGCCATGAAAGGCGAAGGTTTTACCGTCCAGGAAGTGAAAGAGAAGGAAAGGCTGCGCAACCCAGCGCCTCCGTTCATTACCAGTTCCCTCCAGCAAGAAGCAGCTCGAAAGATCGGATTCCGAGCGTCCAAGACGATGTCCGTAGCTCAGCAACTGTATGAAGGCGTAGAGCTTGGCAAGGAAGGAACAGTCGGTCTCATTACTTACATGAGAACGGACTCCACTCGAATCTCCCCTGTAGCACAGGAGGAGGCGAAGATTTATATCACCGAGAAATACGGTCCCGACTATATGCCGGATCAGCCACGCATCTATACGAGGAAAAACAGCAATGCCCAGGATGCGCACGAAGCGATCCGTCCGACCTCGATCTATCGAGATCCGGAATCCATGAAGCCTTTCCTTACGAGGGATCAACTGCGGTTATACAAGCTGGTCTGGGAAAGGTTCGCATCCAGCCAGATGTCGTCCGCCGTATTGGATACGATGACTGTAGACCTTAGCGTAGGGGATGTAGTGTTCCGGGCTACCGGTTCCAAGATCAAGTTCCCGGGTTTTATGAAGGTGTATGTAGAAGGCAACGACGACGGTACGGAAGAGGAGCATAAATTCCTGCCTCCGCTGGCGGTCGGCGACCAATTGGCGACCGAAGCCGTTGAGCCTAAGCAGCACTTTACGCAGCCGCCACCCCGCTATACGGAGGCAAGGCTGGTGAAGACGCTAGAGGAACTCGGTATCGGACGTCCAAGTACGTATGCGCCGACATTGGAGACGATCCAGAAGCGCGGATACGTAGCCATCGAAGAGAAAAAATTCGTTCCAACGGAGCTTGGCGAGCTCGTCAGCCAGTTAATGGAGGAGTTTTTTCCTGAAATTCTGGATGCAGAGTTCACCGCGAACATGGAAGGCAATCTTGACCACGTAGAAGAGGGCACGGAGGACTGGGTCAAAGTACTTGCGAACTTCTATGAATCGTTCGAGAAGCGGCTGGAAGTCGCGGAAGACGAGATGAAGGAGATCGAGATCCAGGATGAGGTGTCGGACGAAATCTGCGAGAAATGCGGCAAGCACCTCGTCTACAAGATGGGGCGGTTCGGCAAGTTCCTCGCTTGCTCCGGATTCCCTGACTGCCGCAATACGAAGCCGATCATCAAGGATATCGGGGTAGCATGTCCCAAGTGCGGGGAAGGCAAAATTATCGAAAGACGCAGCAAGAAGGGCAGAATTTTTTACGGCTGCGATCAATATCCCGGCTGCGATTACGTGTCCTGGGATAAGCCGACGGGCAAGCCGTGCCCGAATTGCGAATCCATGCTAGTGGAGAAGAGGAGCAAAGCAGGCGTGAAGCTTCAGTGCCCGACCTGCAGCCATACAGAAGAAGTTCCGGACGACGACCAGGAAGAACAGGCATAGAGGATACGACATTGAGAACACCCAGCGTCCTCCCTTCATAGGGAGGATGATGTCTGTTTAGCCATACCGTGCCAATTAACGTCAGAAATTTCAAAAAGTTTTACAGAAAGGATTGGAATTAACCATGTCCCAGAAAGTTACCGTTATAGGAGCAGGTCTAGCCGGCAGCGAAGCCGCTTGGCAAATCGCTTCGCAAGGCGTACCCGTTACCCTGTACGAGATGCGCCCGGTCAGACAAACGCCGGCCCATCATACAAACCAATTTGCAGAGCTGGTCTGCAGCAACAGCTTGCGGGCAAATGGCCTGTCTAACGCCGTCGGCGTTCTCAAGGAAGAGATGCGCCGTCTGGACTCTCTGATCCTGAGCAGTGCCGATCGCAATGCCGTCCCGGCAGGCGGAGCGCTAGCAGTCGATCGCGATGGTTTTTCGGGCGAAGTAACGAGCAGGCTTCGCGAGCATCCGCTCATCGAAGTGCTTAACGAAGAAGTAACCGAAATCCCTCAGGACGACATCACGGTCATTGCAACGGGCCCTCTGACGGCACCCGACCTGTCCAAACAAATACAAGGCTTGTTGGGCGAGGAATACTTTTACTTCTACGATGCTGCGGCGCCGATCATCGAGAAGGATTCCATCGACATGAGCAAGGTATATCTGGCTTCTCGCTATGACAAGGGTGAGGCGGCTTATTTGAATTGCCCTATGACGGAAGAAGAGTTCGAAATATTCTATGAAGCTCTTGTTAATGCGGAGACTGCCGAGCTGAAGGAATTCGAGAAGGAAATTTATTTTGAAGGCTGCATGCCGATTGAAATCATGATGCGACGAGGCAAGCAGACGGCCTTGTTTGGACCCATGAAGCCAGTCGGACTGATGAACCCTCATACGGGCAAGCTTCCGCATGCCGTCATTCAGCTGCGGCAAGACAATGCGGCAGGGACTCTCTACAACATGGTTGGTTTCCAAACCCATCTGAAGTGGGGCGAGCAGAAGCGGGTCTTCCAACTGATTCCGGGATTGGAGAATGCCGAGTTTGTCCGTTACGGGGTCATGCACCGGAATACGTTCATCAACTCTCCCAAGCTGCTGAAGCCGACGTACCAGACGCAGACGCGTGACTCGTTGTTTTTCGCCGGACAGATGACCGGAGTAGAAGGATATGTCGAATCGGCGGCTTCGGGCCTGATCGCGGGTATTAACGCTGGAAGACTGGCACGCGGTCTGGAGCCGCTTGTTTTGCCGGATCACACGACATTAGGCAGCATGGCTCAATATATTACGACGGCGGACTTCAAGCACTTCCAGCCGATGAATGCGAATTTTGGGCTGTTCCCGCCGCTCGAGACGCGTATACGGAACAAAAAGGACAAAAACGAAGCGATCGCTAATCGGGCGCTTGACGCCATCGATGCTTTTAAATTGCAACATTTGACTCATTCTGCCGTACAGTAGACTATAACTCCGCGACGGGAAGTCATCTGCTCAGCATGTCGTGCTGTTCGCGTGATTGTCGTCATAGAGTAGATTAGACGAACTTTTTTCGGAACATCAATATACGGAACGGAGGCGCATGGATGGAAATGCAATTTCACGCAACGACGATCTGCGCAATTCGCCATGACGGCAAGGGAGCTATTGCGGGCGATGGCCAGGTGACGTTCGGCAACAGCATGGTGATGAAAAATACGGCCAAAAAAGTTCGGCGTTTATACCGCGGACAGGTCGTTGCAGGTTTCGCGGGATCGGTCGCGGATGCTATCACGTTGTTCGAGAAGTTTGAGGCGAAGCTGGAGGAGCATCACGGCAATCTGCAGCGCGCGGCTGTCGAGATGGCGAAGGATTGGCGTTCGGATCGAGTGTTGCGCAAGCTGGAGGCCATGATGCTTGTCATGGATAAATCCGGTCTGCTGCTCATTTCCGGCAACGGCGAAATTATTGAGCCGGATGACGGAATCCTTGCGATTGGCTCCGGGGGCACCTTCGCGTTGTCGGCAGCAAGAGCGCTTAAACGCCATGCCCCTACGCTCGAAGCCAAGGAGATGGCAAGATCCGCGCTGGAAATTGCCGCCGAGATATGCGTTTACACAAATAATAATATTATAGTTGAAGAGATTGGATAGGATATCGTGTTCAAAAAGTTCGGTTTTCAGCACCGAGAAGATTGGAGGCAGGTAGAAACTGAGGAGCGGAGCGTAGTGGAAGCTACGTGAGCACCGGAAGTTTCGCCTGAATTCAATATTCGATGTCGAATACGCTACTTGGGATACTTCGTGATGGGAGTCGGACTTTTTGAAAAAACCTTATAGAAGATGCGGGAGGCGAGAAGGATGGGGAATGATGCTTGGACGCCGCGCCAGATCGTGGCGGAGCTTGATAAGTACATCGTAGGCCAGAAGGAAGCCAAACGATCCGTTGCTGTTGCTCTGCGCAACAGATACCGTAGAAGCCGTCTCGATGAAGCGCTTAGAGACGAAATCGTGCCCAAAAACATTCTAATGATCGGTCCAACGGGGGTCGGCAAAACGGAAATCGCCCGCCGGCTTGCCAAGCTTGTCAAGGCTCCGTTCGTAAAGCTGGAAGCGACCAAATTTACGGAAGTCGGGTATGTTGGCCGCGACGTCGAATCCATGGTTCGCGATCTTGTGGAGACGGCTATTCGAATGGTGAAAGCGGAGCGGACCGAGCAAGTGAGAGATAAAGCCGAGAAACAAGCCAACGAACGAATCGTTCAGTTGCTCGCGCCAAGCGCGGCGAAAGTCAAGACGAACAAAAATCCGTTCGAAATGCTTTTCGGCGGCAATCAGGAAGAGAAGGAAGAAGAGAAGGATAAGGAGCAGGACGGCGAATTGCAATTGAAACGTTCGCAGATCCGCGAGCAGCTTGCAGAGGGCAAGCTCGAGAACGAAGTGATCGAGATCGAAGTCGAAGACACGACGCCGAATATGATGGATATGCTGGCCGGAGGGCAAGGTCCGGAGGGCATGGGCATGAACATGTCGGAGTTGTTCGGACAACTGATGCCCAAGAAGCCGAAGAAACGCAAGCTCCCTGTAAAGGAGGCGCGTAAAGCGCTCACGCAGGAGGAAGCGAACAAATTGATCGATATGGACGATGTCGTGACGGAATCCGTCATCAGGGCGGAGCAGAGCGGCATCATCTTTATTGACGAAATTGACAAGATCGCAAGTCCGTCAAGAGGCTCAGGACCCGATGTTTCCCGTGAAGGCGTGCAACGGGATATTTTGCCTATCGTGGAAGGTTCGACTGTTATGACGAAGTATGGTCCCGTGAAGACGGATTATGTATTGTTTATCGCTGCAGGCGCGTTCCATATCGCGAAGCCCTCTGATCTTATTCCCGAGCTGCAAGGACGTTTCCCGATTCGGGTAGAGCTGACTTCGCTTAGTCTGGACGATTTTATCAGTATTTTGACAGAACCCAAAAATGCGTTAACGAAGCAGTATACCGCGCTGCTCGCTACGGAAGGCATCGAAGTGGAATTTTCGCCGGATGCGATTCGCGAACTGGCATCTATTGCTGCTGACGTCAATCGCAATATGGAGAATATAGGTGCCCGCCGACTGCATACGATTCTGGAGAAGCTGCTTGAAGATCTTAGCTTCGAGGCGCCCGAGCTGTCGCTTGACAAGATGACGATCACGCCGGAATACGTACGCGAGAAGCTTGGCGGCATCGCGAAGGATCGAGATTTAAGCCAATATATTTTGTAGTTGTTACAGTTCTGGGAGGCACATGGGATAATGAGCTTATTAAACAAAACAAGAACACTGAACCGGCTGCTCCAACGAGCAGCCGGCAAGGCGCTAAGCTTTAGGGAAATGGCGGAAGTGTTATGTTCGACCGTCCAAAGCAATGTATTCGTCGTCAGCCGCAAAGGCAAAATTTTAGGCTGCGCAGCCGTTGACGTATATGATCACGATTATATCCGTTCCTTATCGGCGGACGAGCTCCGGTTCAGCTCGGAGAGCAACCTCCGTTTCCTTGACACGGCAGAGTCTCTTACAAATGTTGAACTGTATCCCGGAATAATGGAAACGTTCTCCAAATTAACTAGTCATGAAGTCATGACAGTCGTTCCAATTACGGGAGGAGGGGACCGACTAGGTACGTTGATACTGACCCGTCAGGCCGGAGCCTTCGATGATGACGATCTGGTGCTTGCCGAGTATGGTTCCACGATAGTCGGAATGGAGATCCTGCGGGAACGAGCGGACGAGATCGAGCAGGAAGTCAGAAGCCGTGCGGTTGTTGCTGTAGCCGTCGGATCGCTCTCGTTCAGCGAACTGGAAGCGGTAGAGCATATTTTCGAGGAGCTGGACGGGAAGGAAGGATTGCTTGTCGCTTCCAAAATTGCCGATCGTGTCGGCATAACCAGATCGGTTATCGTCAACGCTCTGCGCAAGCTCGAAAGCGCAGGGGTTATCGAAACCAGGTCCTTGGGAATGAAAGGAACTTACATCCGAATCCTGAACCACCAACTTTTGCAAGAATTGAAAAAGATCAAATCGTAGTCCTAGTTCCAAAAGTACACGTAAGTCCTATCTTTCAACAAAGATAGGGCTTTTTTCTCATTGTAATAATTTAGGAAATTGAAGAAGATATTCGTGGTAGCAAAAAACGACACGAACGTCTCATTTTTTTAATATTTATTTGTCGAATGAAGAAGGAATGAGAGGCATGTTGTTGAATAGGTAAGTTATGATTTTCATAGCGAAAGTGGTGAAACGAAAAGTGAAATTGTTGAATGGTGCGGCATTTGGACGCATGGAGGCGGCTTTGTACACCGCTGAAGCTAGACAACGAGTCATATCGAATAACATTGCAAATGCAGAAACGCCACACTTCAAACGTTCCGAGATGCTGTTCGAAGAGCTGCTGGAGCAATCGATGGGGGATTCGGTCAGCAGTCTTGCCGGTAAAACAACGGATGCCAGACATATCCCGATCGGAACGAATTCTTCAAATCTTCCTGCATCGCAAGTGATAATCGATAATTCGACATCCATGAACAACAACCAGAATAATGTCGACGTGGATCGCGAAATGTCGCTGCTCGCCAAAAATCAACTACGCTATAACTTCTATATCCAACAAATTAACCACGATTTGAAAATGTTGAGAACAGGAATCGACGGGAGGGCATAGAAAGTGAAATTGTCTAACGGATTCGATATTAGCGCATCCGCCTTAACCGCACAACGCATGAGAATGGACGTTATCTCTTCTAACATCGCCAATGCCGAAGTAACCAGGGGAAGCTACGTAAATGGGAAGTTCGAACCTTACAAGCGAAAGCTGGTCGTGCTGGAGCCGACGCAACAATCGTTTTCGTCCCTCCTGGCGGGGCAGATGGGCGGAAAAGAAAATGTGTCCGGTGTCCGGGTATCGCGTATTCAGGAAGATCAAACACCGAACAAGCTTGTATATAATCCTTCGCACCCAGATGCGGACGAGCAAGGGTACGTACATATGCCTAACGTCGATGTTGCTAAAGAAATGGTCGATATGATTTCCGCATCACGCGCTTATGAGGCTAACGTAACAGCTATTAATGCGACTAAAGCCATGTTCGTCAAGGCGCTGGAGATCGGAAGAGCTTAGAGTTAACAACAACAGGGAGGGAAATTCATGATACAATCGATGCAGCTAGGGCCTATTGCACCATCCCAAGCCATCGCTGGAGCGAAACCCGTTAAAGAAGCTACGCCTGCGGAATTAACGCAGTCCTTTGGACAATATCTGCAAACTGCTCTGGAGAGCGTAAGCAATCAAGAAAAACAAGTGCATGCGCTGAATGACCAGTTCCTCGCCGGCAAGGTGGATGTGACTCAGGTGCTAATTGCCTCGGAGCAAGCGCAACTCGGTTTGCAATTGACCTCACAGGTCCGCAACAAAGTGGTAGAAGCTTACCAGGAAATGATGCGGATGCAACTTTAATCCTGCAATATGATCAGCATAGTATTGGGTGAGGTGACAACGTGAACGAGAGAATCGCCCACTATCGCGGCAGGCTCAGTGGTTTCTGGGGCCAGATGGGCAAAAGACAAAAAATATGGTTGGGGGCGTCGATAGGAGGATTGCTGTTAACGGTCATTCTGTTAACGATAGTGTTCACCAGGACGGAATACGAGCTCGCGTTTCAAAATATGGACGCAACTGATGCAGCAGCCGTTATGAATTATTTGGACGGAAACAGCATTCCATACGAGCTCAGCAGCAATGGCAGCAGCATTTCGGTACCGAGCGCGGTTGCATCCCGAGTTAAAGTCGATGTAGGATCGCAAGGATTGGTTCAAAACGGATCTATCGGTTTCGAAGTGTTCAGCAATAGCGCATCTCAATTCGGCAAGACGCAGAACGAATTCGATGTCATCTACCAAACGGCTCTGAACGGCGAGGTGCAGAAGCTCCTCAACGGACTTCAAGGCGTGGAGAGCTCCAAGGTGCTCATAAATCGGCCAGAGGAAAGTGTATTCTTGACGGCGGCCGACGAACCGCAGGCAACTGCCGCGATCGTCATGAAATTCACGTCGGGCTACCGTCCATCGCAGAAGGAAATTGATGGTTACTACAATCTCGTGAAATCCACCGTATCCGATCTCGCGATCGAAGATATTACGATTTCGAGCCCGCAAGGCGAATTGATCTCCTCGGTTGTCGGGGGAGCAGGCACAGGCAGCGCAGATGCGGTAGATATGCAGTTTCAGATTCAAAACAAATACGAAACAAGCCTCAAAAAAGAAATTCAGCAGTTCTTAGGACCTATCGTTGGCTCCGACAACCTCGTAGTCAGCGTCGCCAGCTCCATGAACTTCGATAAACGAAGGACGGAAGAGAACCTCGTTCGACCGCTGGTTGACAACGACAACAACGGGATCAAGGTAAGCGAACAAATTGACAACTCCAGTTCAACAGGATCATCCACTCCCGCTGGCGGAGTAGCCGGTACAGGCGAGACGGACATCCCGGGATATGAAGCAGGCTCGCAAGGGGCTAACTCCTCGGAAACCAATTCGCAAGTTACGAATTACGATTACGACCGCATCAAAAACAACATTGAATCGGGACCTTACGTTCTGGAGGACTTATCCATTAGTATCGGCATTGAAGCTGCACAATTAGAGGACGAAAATGCAAGGACAGACATTACCAATTATTTGACTACAGTCGTTCGCGGTCAACTTGCAGGTTCGGGTCAAGATGTTAATGATGACGTATTAATGGGTAAAAAGGTTTCATTAATCGCCCGAACTTTTGCAGAGAACCCATCAGCAGCGTCGAAAGCCGGTTTATCGACAGGTTGGGCAATTGGGCTGGGTGCAGCCGCGCTCGCGCTTATCGGCGGACTCGTCTTCCTGTTAAACCGCAGACGCAAGCAAGCGGAGATTGAAGAAGTCGAAATGGCTCCGGTGTCGACGAAAGTGGAATATCCGACGCTTGATCTGGACAGCGTCAACAACGACAGCCAAGCTCGCAAAAATCTTGAAACACTCGCCAAACGCAAGCCTGACGAATTCGTCAATCTTCTTCGCACCTGGCTTGTAGACGAATAGAGGTGCCATAAATGTCCAAAAACATGATGCAAGGCTTATCCGGACGCCAGAAAGCAGCCATCTTGCTCATTACGCTCGGACCTGAAGTATCGGCGCAAATATTCAAGCATTTGCGAGAGGACGAGATTGAGCAGCTTACGTTGGAAATCGCCAATGTGCGCAAAGTAGACAGCGGTGATCGCGAGACGATTCTAAGCGAGTTTCACCAAATATGTCTGGCGCAAGAGTACATCTCGCAGGGCGGGATCTCTTATGCCAAAGAAATTCTCGAAAAGGCGCTCGGAGAAGCGAAAGCGCAGGACGTTATCAATCGTCTGACAGCTACTTTGCAAGTGAGACCATTCGATTTCGCAAGGAAGGCGGAACCGGCACAAATTCTCAACTTTATTCAAAACGAGAATTCGCAAACGATCGCGCTCGTCTTGTCCTACCTGCAATCGGAGCAATCGTCCCAAATTTTATCGTCGCTCCCGCAGGACAAACAAGCGGATGTCGCACGGAGAATCGCGTTGATGGACAGTACTTCGCCTGAGGTTATCTCGCAAGTAGAACGCGTGCTTGAGCAGAAGTTATCTGCTACGGTTACGCAGGACTACACGAATGCCGGCGGCATTGATTCCATCGTGCAGATTCTTAACGGAGTCGACAGGGGAACGGAACGCACCATCCTCGACGCGCTGGAGATTCAGGATCCGGAGCTGGCCGAAGAAATCAAAAAACGGATGTTCGTATTCGAAGACATCGTCAATATCGACAATCGTTCCATTCAGCGGATCATTCGCGATATCGAGAACGCGGATCTGCAGCTGGCCCTCAAAGTGGCGAGCGAAGAAGTGCGCGAGGCCATCTTCCGCAACATGTCCAAGCGGATGGCCGAATCGTTCAAGGAAGAGATGGAATTTATGGGGCCTGTCCGGCTGCGTGATGTTGAAGAAGCCCAGACTCGAATCGTCGCTACGATTCGCAGGTTAGAAGAGTCGGGTGAAATTATTATCGCGCGCGGCGGAGGAGATGATATCATTGTCTAATTTGATCAAATCCTCCAGCGTTATTTCATTGGAGCAGCTCAAACGGCTCCAGTGGTCCAATCCTTATGCGGCTGCGGCTGTCGATCCCGCTCAGCAGGGAGAAACAGATTCCTGGCAGCCGGATCAAGAGACGATAGCATTGCGGGACCAAATCTTGTCCGATGCCGAATCGTTTGCAGAAGAAAGGCTTCGCGAAACATCGCAGGAATGCGAACGGATGCTGGGCGAAGCGGAGCAACAGATCGACGTATGGTGGCTTCAAAAACGATCCGAGGACGAGGCTGCATTCGAAGCGTCTCGGGCGGAAGGCTACGAGCTAGGGTTCGGCGAGGGATCCGCGGAGGCTGTTAAGCAGTTGCAGCAGAGCTGGGAATCCCGGTTGTCGGAAGCGGCCGAAGTGTTAAAAGGCGCTTACTCCATGCGCGAACAGATTATACAGGAAGCCGAACCGTTTCTAGTCGAGCTCAGCGTGGCCATAGCGGAGAAGATCATTGGCCAGCAGTTGGCTTCGGCTCCAGATATGGCAGTCGACTTAATTCGAAAGTCGCTCTCCCGCAGAAGAGAGCAAGGCGTCATCACGCTCTGTGTCGCACCTTCCCAGCTGGCTTTCGTTCAGGCATCAAGGGAAGAGCTGCATACCGCGATCGATTCGCAGGCCGAGCTTCATATCCTGCCGGATTCGACGGTTAAGGACAATGGCTGCGTCATACGCTCTGCTTACGGCAGCATAGATGCGAGAATCGATACCCAGTTATCCGAGATCAAGCGCGAGCTGTTCCAGCTGGCTCACCAGAGCGGCGAAGAACGGAGTGAACCAAATGACTGGGAGTAGATCGCTTGATATTCACAAATATTTAGAGCATTTAAGACCGCTAGATCCTGTCCGCGTCAACGGCAAAGTGACTCAAGTCATCGGTTTGACGGTGGAATCGGAAGGTCCGGATGCGAGTATCGGCGACTTGTGTTATATCTATCCGTCCAAATCCGCCAAGCCGCTTAAGGCTGAGGTCGTTGGCTTCAGAAATAACAAGGTCATTCTGATGCCGCTTGGCGATCTTCATGCCATAAGCCCAGGCTGCGATGTAGTCGGAACGGGCAAACCGCTCACGGTCCAAGTTGGTTCGGAGCTGCTGGGGAAAGTGCTTGACGGATTAGGCAATCCGCTCGACGGAAGTTTCCTGCCAAGCCGTATGCAGCATTATTCCACTCACAACGAGCCAAGCAATCCGCTAAATCGTCCGCGCGTGACGGAGCCGCTCAGCATTGGTGTCAGAGCCATCGATGGTTTGCTTACCGTAGGTCAAGGACAACGCGTCGGCATATTCGCTGGTTCGGGCGTAGGCAAAAGTACATTGCTTGGCATGATTGCCCGTAATACCTCGGCCGATGTCAATGTAATCGCCCTTATCGGCGAACGCGGCAGGGAAGTGCTGGAGTTCATCGAAAAGGATCTCGGACCCGAAGGTCTCGCGCGATCTGTCGTCATTGTGGCAACATCCGATCAACCCGCTCTCATCCGAATGAAAGGCGCTTTGATTGCTACGACTATCGCCGAATATTTCCGTGACCGCGGATTAAACGTCATGCTGATGATGGACTCCGTAACCCGTTACGCCATGGCGCTGCGCGAAGTTGGTCTTGCCATTGGCGAGCCGCCTGCAACAAGAGGGTATACGCCATCTGTTTTTGCAGCGCTTCCCAAGCTTCTGGAACGCGCGGGTACGGGACCAAGCGGCTCCATTACGGCGTTTTATACCGTCCTCGTGGACGGCGATGACATGAACGAACCTATCGCGGACGCGGTAAGGGGCATTCTGGACGGTCATATCGTATTAAGTCGGCATTTGGCCCACAAGGGACATTTTCCCGCGATCGACGTTCTTGCCTCTGTCAGCCGCGTCATGAAGGAAATCGTGACGGAGCAGCAACAGGATGCCGCGAACGAACTGAAAAGGCTTCTTGCTATCTATAGAGATTCGGAAGACCTGATCAATATTGGGGCGTATCAAGTCGGATCCAACAAAGAAATTGATAAAGCGATCGAAGCAATAGAAACGATTCATGCATTCGCTAAGCAGAAAACGACCGAGAAGGTAACGCTCGGCGAAGCGCAATCGCAATTGATAGAGCATTTTGACAGGAGCTGAACGCTGAAGTGGCAACCTTCCATTATTCGTTCCAAAAAGTAGTCGACCTGAAGACCAGCCAGAAGACTCAGGCCGAATGGCTGTTGTCTGACGCGCTGAGCGCATTGTCCGTGCAGGAGATGTCGCTTCGCGAATTGGTGCTGGCGAAAGAGGAATGGGAAGAGAAGTTACAACGATCCGCGCAGCAGGTCATGCCGTTATCCGAAGTACGGATCATCGGAGAATACCTTGAACACTTGCAGACGTGCATCGACAAAAAACGTTTGGAAGTGCTGCAAGCCGAACGGGTTGTTGAGCACAGCCGGTCGCGACTCGCGGACAAGGTAAAGGATGAGAAGGTGTGGCTTAAGGCGAAGGATCATGCCTGGGATCGATTCCGTCATGCTCTGCAATTGAAGGAGCAGAACGAGCTGGATGAAATGGCCACCGTCCGATTCATGATGCCAACCCCATAAGAACATGCGTTTGCGCCGGCAGAGGGAGTGAGTGGAATTGGCGGAAACAGGTACAGAAAAACAAAGCTATAACGGATTTGAACGATTTATGTTTCTGATGATACCGATCTTGTTCGTCGTGGTATTGCTAGGCGTGTTATTTGCGATATTCGATGTGGAATTCCGCAATAAGGCTCTGCAGGTCGGCAATTCCGTGCCGATCTTGCGCGAGGTGTTGCCGGAGCCAAAGATATCAGAAAACTCGATGGACGATGATGCCATCCGCAACAAGAAGATGAGCGAGAAGATCGAGGAGCTGGAATCGGAGCTTGCCGCAGTGAAGGCGGAACTGGCGGCCGCTAACGCGACGGCCTCGAACCAGGAGGAAGCCGTAAAAGGTCTCGAAGACGAAAATGCGCAGCTCAAGCAGCTGACCGAACAGGAGCTGCTTGAAGCTGAGCAGTATACCGCCAAGATAGAAGAACTGGCGAGTATGTTCTCGAAGATGACCCCTAGCAAAGCAGCCCCCATCGTACAAAACATGAATATTGACGAAATCGTGTTGTTGTTCGCATCCATGCGTTCGGATGATCGCGTGAAAATTATGGAGAAGATGGATCCAAGGATTGCGGCGGAAGCTACGGTTAAATTGAAGGATAACGTTGAAGTAAAGGATCTCCAAATCGCCGCTCTGCAAGCAAGAGTGAACGAGCAGGCAGGCGAAAAAGAAACAACGGTTTCCTCCACGCTTAATCAAGAACAGCTGAGCGCAACCTTCGAAACGATGGATGCAAAAAGCGCCGGTGAAATGCTTCTGAAAATGAAGGACATCAGCCCAAGCAAAGTGATTCGTATCCTCAACTCTGTAAGCAATACGGCAAGATCAGGCATTTTAAGCGAAATGTCGAAAAAGGATGAAGCGGCCACCGCTACGATCGTGACAAAGCTGTTGCCAGGCACATAGGCGGTATGGATGGACGAGGATCGGAAAGGAGGTGAAAATACAATGGAAATGATGATTAACAGCGCTGTAGCAGCTTCAGCTCAGACAACGGCTGCCGTATCGCAAGGTGCATCTAAAGGACAGGCTGGCAACACGGCCGCCGGTTTTCAACAAACGTTGGTTCATCACATCGCTGGACAATCCGGGGGAGAAGAGGTTGCAGATCAACAATCTTCACTTGTGTCGGCAATAGCCGGACTGTCAGCTCTTGCTGAAGCCAAGAGTGAATTGCCAACGCCTACGCTGGAGGAGCTGATGGCCGCTATCGACGGATTGATCGACAGCCTGGGCGAGTCCGCGCAAGACGACGAGACGCTGTCCGAGCAAGACCTGATTGAGCTGACTGGCGCAATGGAAAGCTTAAACGCGTTGCTCGCGCTATTAGGAGCTCCGATTGTACGATTGCAGCCGCAAGCTGAGCTGCATGCGGGGTTGGCGGAAGAAACAATCAGCATTCAGGAAGCTGCGTTAAACGTGAAGAGCAGTCTGCAGGATGCTTTGCTTGGGCTGCAAACGAAATTGCAGCAAGGACCTCTTAAACAAGTGCAGGGTCAGGATCCGCTTGCCTTCGTCGGAGAGCAGCTGCGAGCTATCGCCTCCAAGCTCGAGGGTGCTAAAACGAAGCCTTTAGAGCAAGCCTTAACCAGCGAGACGCCTGAGTGGCTGGTCACTCAGCAGTCCGGTTCTAATGAAGCGCTTGTCCACCTGCAGCGAATGAGCCGTCAAACCGCGCATCCTGCATACATACAAGCAATCGCGGAACAAAAAGCCTTGTTTACCGAGACTTTGGTTCAAGCTGAAGTCGGAGCAAGCTCATCGGAATCGGCACAGCCCGTTCAGCTTCCGTTCGTGGGGCCTGATAACGTTCGGGAATTTGCATCGCTGCTAACCAAGTCCGCAGCACCGACGTCGTTCGTGCTCGCCGATGACTTCGCAGAAACGATGGAAGGCCTCATCGTGCAGAAGTTCGATATCCGGGCATTAAACGGTGTTACCGAAGCAAAGCTTATGCTGTTCCCGGAGCATCTTGGACAAGTCGACGTTAAGATTTCCATGCAGAACGGTCTGTTGACCGCGCTGTTCCAAGCCGATAATGCAATGGCCAAGGATATGCTCGAGAATCAGATGGCTCAACTGCGAGCTGCGTTGCAGGCGCAAGGTCTTAACGTGGAGAAGCTGGAAGTCACTCAAAGCAGCTCGGCACCTCAACTCTCCAATCAGCACTTCGGCAATGGCCAAAATGGCAGCGGTCAATCCGGTGACCGTCAAGGTTTCCGCGAAGACGAGCGCGTGAGGGACAATGCTTTTGAGACGGAGATGGTGGAGCAAGCCGCTATTCAGGGGTTAGGCTTTGGCAGATCGATTAACGAAAAGGCATAAATACAATACTTCATTTGCGAGTTTGCAATCTAATCTATGTTTGGAAGGATGGAGGTGAGGAAATTGTCAGATGCTGTGTCCACCCGAACGGTATGGCCCAACTACGATAAATCCAACGTGCAGGCCGCGGCGAACAAAAAGTCGACCGACACACTTGGCAAAGATCAGTTCTTGTCCATTCTCGTTACGCAATTAAGAAATCAGGATCCTATGCAGCCTATGCAAGATAAAGAGTTTATTGCGCAGATGGCGCAATTTACTTCCGTCGAGCAGCTGATGAACATGGCGGGAGAGCTCGCGTTAATGCGTCAGAGCATCGGCTCCGCATCGAGCCTGATCGGCAAACATATAGAATGGTACGAATACAACGAACAAGGCAACGTCATCTCGATGACGGGACAAGTGGATTCCATTTTGTCAAGAGATGGCCTATTGTACGCCAAGTCTGGCGATAAAGAGGTAGCGCTGGATTATGTCGTTGCAATCTCGGAAACGGAGATTGAGGCCAAGGACCCTGTGGAAGAGGATGGCGCAGGGGAGGAAACGCCATGAGCGATAGGATAAAAATCGGTCATCTGTTTCCGATCAAAACGACGCCTATTCAGCTTGAGAAGGCGGATAAAACCCATACCCATCAGCAGGGAAAACCCGTATCTACGGAATTCCGCGATTTGCTGGAATCCAAAGTATTAAAGTTCAGTCATCATGCCGAGACGAGAATGGAGCAAAGAGGCATTAAGCTGCAGCCCGATTCTTTGACTCAAATCATGCAGGCCGTGGACGATGCCGCATCCAAAGGCGCCAAGGATTCTTTGATCGTCTACCGAGATATCGCCATGATCGTAAACGTTCCGAGCCGAACAGTTGTAACGGCGCTGGACGGTAATCAAATGAAAAGCAACGTATTTACACAAATCGACAGCGCGATCATTTTGAACTAAGGTTGGACCTCTTTGAGGAAGCCTGGTCGTGGACCGATTGAAGCGACCGAGGGAGCAATGATCGACATTATTTGAACCAATGGAGGAATAGAGCCATGTTAAGATCGATGTATTCCGGCGTGTCCGGCATGAGAGGGTTCCAAACGAAGCTCGACGTTATCGGCAATAACATTGCAAACGTAAATACGGTAGGCTTCAAAGCGGGCCGTGTCATGTTCCAGGACATTCTTAGCCAGACGGTAGCCGGAGTTACCGCGCCGGAAGAAGGAGAGCGTGGCGGTGTTAATGCCAGACAGATCGGACTTGGCGTATCGATCGGGTCGATTGATACGATACACACGGCTGGCAGCGCCATGACGACGAATCAACCGAATGACCTTCGTATCGACGGGGATGGATTTTTTGTAGTATCGGCCGGTGCTGATGGCGAAATGTTGTTGACGCGCGCAGGCAATTTCACTCTTGACTCGGCCAGGCAGCTGGTTACGTCCGACGGCATGTTCGTTCTGGATAGCGGCGGTGCTCCTATCGTGCTTGATGAAGAAGTTACGGCTTATTCTATCAGCCAAGACGGTATGATCATCGGCGTGACGGTTGACGGTCAAGTGGAGGTGGCTCAGCTCGGGATCGCCAAGGTCGTCAATCCAAGCGGCCTCGAGAAGCTTGGAGGCAACTTGTACCGGATGACGGTAAATGCCAATCCGGACGGCGAATTCGATCTGTTGACGGCGAATGACGCAGAGACCGGCACGGGCGCCATTATTTCCGGTCAGCTGGAGATGTCCAACGTCGATCTGACGGCGGAGTTTACAGAGATGATCGTTGCGCAGCGCGGATTCCAGGCGAACTCCAGAATTATTACGACTTCTGACGAAATTTTGCAAGAAGTCGTTAACTTGAAACGTTAAACTTTAGAATAATAGCAAGCTAATTCGGGAGGCCGTTCCTAGCGGTCTCCTCCTACATAGCAAGGGGGTAGCTGATGATTACCGTAACGCGATTGAATGGAACCAAAGTTGTTATTAATGCGCTTCTCATTGAATTGATTGAAGAGGCTGCTGATACCGTGATCACGCTCACGACAGGCAAGAAGCTGGTGGTGAAGGAAAAGTCTTCCGAGCTGCTGCTTCTGAATCAGCAGTTTCTTCAAACAATCGGCCTCGTCGCGGCGGCCCAAAAGAGTGATCAAACGGAGGGTCCTACGTCATGAAAAAAATGTTGCCTTGGTTAATAACGATCTTGTTATCTATTACGCTTATCGCCATTGTATCCATCATTTTGTTCCGTTCGCTGTTTAACGATCCAGCCAGTACAGCAGCGAACAAGGAGCCGGTCGAAATCGAAAAGCTATCGGCCGATAAGCGTGTCGAGGTGACAGCCGAACTCAATGATTTTCGCCGCAATCTGAAAGATCAAGAGAAAGTTGTGATAATCAGCTTTGCGTTCCAGCTCGACGCGAAAAAGACGAAAGAGGATTTTGACAAGCTGCTCGAAATTGAAATCAAGCCTATGATCAGCCGCACTCTCGCCGATACAACCGCAGAAGAATTAAATGGGTCGCAGGGAGAAGACGCGCTTGAATCCAAGCTTCTTAACTTGATTAATCCTGCTCTGCCGAAAGGCAAGCTGATTAAAGTCGAAATTACGGATTTCATTATTACAGAACTATAACTTATAGGCGATTTCCTCGAAGGAGGTGAGAGAATTGGTTGATGTATTATCGCAGAACGAGATCGACGCCCTGCTAGCTGCGCTGTCTTCCGGCGAGATGGACGCGGAGGATTTGAAGAAGGAAGAGGTTACGCGTAAAGTCAGCGTGTACGATTTCAAACGGGCCGTGCGGTTCTCGAAAGACCATATCCGGAGCTTGACTCGCATTCACGAAAACTTCGCGCGATATTTGACAACCTATTTCTCGGCGCAGCTTCGTACCTTTGTCCAGATCAACGTCGTGGACGTGGAGCAATTGCCTTATGACGAGTTTATTCGTTCCATTCCGAAGATGACGATTCTCAATATTTTCGAAGCGGAACCGCTCGAAGGGCGAATGGTGCTGGAGGTCCATCCGAACGTTGCTTATGCGATGTTGGACCGCATGCTGGGCGGACAGGGTATCGCTCCATCCAAAATAAACAATTTAACCGAGATTGAAACAACCGTCATGGAACGAATTTTCGCGAGAACGTTCGAAAGTCTGCAAGAGGCCTGGAAGACGATTATCGATATTTCGCCCAGGCTGGAGGCGTTGGAGACCAATCCGCAATTTATGCAGATCGTATCCCCTAACGAAACGATCGCTCTTATATCGTTCAGTACGAAGATCGGCGATACAACCGGCATGATCAACTTATGTATCCCGCATGTCGTGTTAGAGCCGATTATGGCAAGGCTTTCTGTGCATCATTGGTTTGTTTCTCAGAAAAAAGAACGGATTCCGGAAGAAGTGGAAATTCTGGAGCAGCGCGTGAGCAAAGCGAAGCTTCCCATCATCGCCGAGCTAGGCGAATCGTCAATTACGATACAGGAGTTCTTGTCGCTGGGCGTTGGCGATGTGCTGTCCCTTAATAAATCGGTTGAGGATGGTCTTCGAATTAAGGTAGGGGACAAGCTGAAGTTTATCGGAAGTCCAGGCTCGGTCAAAGATCGGTTAGCCGTTCAGATTGACGAAATTGTAAGCGAAGGAGCGGATGAATTACATGATGAGTAAAGATTATTTATCACAAGAGGAAATCGACGCCCTACTTCGTCAGTCCTCTAATGAACCTGAAGAGATTGCGCTTCCTTCCAATGAAGTTCAATTATCGGACTTCTTGTCATCTTTGGAGCAGGATGCGCTTGGCGAGATCGGCAACATTACTTTCGGGAGCGCGGCAACGGCGTTGTCGACGCTGCTGGGTAAGAAAGTAGAAATTACAACACCTCAAGTTACGTTGGTCAGACGCGAGGAACTGGGCGATATTTTCCCGAAACCCCATGTAGCGGTCAGCGTGCAATATGTGGACGGATTCGAAGGAATCAACTCCCTGGTCATTCGCACGAAGGATGCTCAAGTCATTGCGGATTTGATGTTAGGCGGAGAAGGACTTGTCGAAGCCGGTGAATTAAACGAAATTCATATCAGTGCCGTTCAGGAAGCGATGAATCAGATGATGGGCTCTTCGGCAACCTCCATGTCGACCATCTTTAACCGTTTTGTTAATATTTCTCCGCCTGGCATCGACATCCTTGATGTCAATCGGGGCGACGGAATGGGACATCTGCCTCCGGTGGACGTGTTTATTAAAATCTCTTTCCACTTGACGATTGGCGATCTCATCGATTCGACAATCATGCAGCTTCTGCCCGTATCCTTCGCCAAACAAATGGTGTCGACGCTTATGGGTGATGCCGAGCTGCCGGAGCCTACAGCTTCCGAACCAGCCAAAGCAACGGCGGAAGCAGAGCAGCAAGCAGCCATTCAGCAATCAGCTGCTGCAGCATCGATGATGGCGCCTCCAATGCAGCCTCCGATGCAGGCCGCACCGCCTATGCAGAATGCTGGAGGGTATGGGATTCCCGCAGCAGGTTACGACAACCAAACGGGTTATCAGGGACCTTCGGCCCATCCGCAAGGGCTTAATCGCAACGTCAATGTTCAGCCCGTTCAGTTTGCGAACTTTAACAATGCGTCTTTTGTACCACAAGACAACACGAATCTAAATTTATTGCTCGACATACCGCTGAAGGTCACTGTAGAATTAGGTAGAACCCAGAAGCAAATTAAGGATATTCTAGAACTGTCCCAAGGCTCCATTATCGAGTTGGACAAGCTAGCCGGCGAACCGGTCGACATTCTCGTCAACAACAAACTAATCGCAAAAGGCGAGGTTGTTGTCATCGACGAGAACTTCGGCGTGCGTGTCACGGACATCGTCAGCCAATGGGACCGTATTCAAAAATTACAATAACATCCTAGGAGGAAATGAACATGGCAAACCGGATTCTGATCGTTGACGACGCAGCTTTCATGCGTATGATGATTCGCGATATTTTGTCGAAAAATGGCTATGAGGTAGTAGGAGAGGCGCAGGACGGCGCGCAAGCGGTGGAGAAATACAAGGAGCTGAAACCGGATCTTATTACGATGGACATCACAATGCCCGAGATGGACGGGATCTCCGCGCTTAAAGAGATCAAAAAAATGGACGGCAATGCCAAAGTCATCATGTGCTCCGCCATGGGTCAACAAGCGATGGTCATCGATGCGATACAAGCTGGTGCGAAGGACTTTATCGTCAAGCCGTTTCAAGCGGATCGTGTTATCGAAGCGATTAAGAAGACGCTGGGATAAGGCATCAGCAACGCTATGAAATTACAACTACGAACCGCTGTGTTGGCCGCGGCAGGCCTGTCCGTTTTACCGGGGATTGCCGCAGCCAAGCTCGGGGAGAGCGGAGCCGGCAACGAGATCCCCGAACCCTTTTCCGGTTCGGAGCCCGGAGAGTTTCTCAGTGGACTCGTTTGGGTGATCATTTCTCTCGCGATCGTGATTACTCTAATCGTGGTCGTGATCAAGTGGCTGTCGAATCGCAGTCGATCTTGGGGCGCGAGTCGCTCCATGCGTTCAATGGGCGGCATAGCTCTTGGCCAGAACAGCTCGATGCAAGTCGTTGAGATTGCAGGCAGCATCTACATTGTTGGCGTCGGCAATTCCATTACGCTGCTCGACAAAATAGACGATCCCGAACAAGTCGAGAGAGTCATCGCCGCAATGGAGAAGCAAGCCGAGGTCACATGGGCGCCAAAGGATATCGTTTCGTTGGTCAGACGCTGGCGCACCGGCGACAAAGAAGAGAAACAACCTAAGGACGAACGTTGGAACGAGTCGGCATCCTTTCAGCAATTGCTGAACAGCAAGCTTTCTCAGCAGAGCGATCGAAAGGAACAATTGGAAAGCTTGCTAAACAAACAAAATAAGAACGAACGGTTGATGGACGATGAAAAATAAGAAGTGGGTGTCTTTCTTCGCCGTTCTGCTGCTATCATTACTGCTTCAGAGTCAGACTTTCGCGGAGCCGTTGCCGGATATTTCGATTAATATCGGCAATAACGGAGGGGATGGAGAAGCGCCCGGCACCAGCGCGCTGTCGTTGCTGCTTATTATTACGGTACTAAGCATCGCGCCGGCAATCATGGTGCTCATGACCAGCTTTACTCGGATCGTAATCGTGCTTGGATTCGTTCGAACTTCAATTGGCACTCAGACGACGCCGCCGAATCAGGTATTGATCGGTCTTGCCATGTTCCTTACTTTTTTTATCATGGCGCCTACATTCGGGCAAGTAAACGAGGTTGCTCTTCAGCCATACCTGAAGGGCGAGATTACTCAAACGCAAGCGTTCGAAGAAGCGGCCAAGCCGATGAAAAAATTTATGTTCTCCCACACGCGCGAAAAAGATTTATTGTTGTTCATGAATTACACGCAGACGGAAAAACCGTCTTCGTACGAAGATATTCCGCTGACTGTGTTGATTCCGGCCTATGCCATCAGCGAACTCAAGACAGCTTTCCAGATGGGCTTTATGATATTTATCCCGTTCCTGGTCATTGACATGATTGTCGCCAGTACCTTAATGGCGATGGGGATGATGATGCTGCCGCCGATCATGATCTCGTTACCGTTCAAGCTGCTTTTATTCGTGCTTGTTGATGGCTGGTATCTGATCGTCAAGTCGTTGCTGCTCAGCTTCAACACATGATGCCACAGGAGGGTAATGCTCATGAGTGCTGACTTCGTCATCGGATTGGCCGGCGAAGCGGTGTATACGGTTCTGAAAGCCAGCGCTCCAATGCTGGTCCTCGCCTTGGTTGTTGGTTTGTTAATCAGCGTCTTTCAGGCGACGACCCAGATTCAGGAGCAGACGCTCGCTTTTGTTCCCAAGATTGTCGCTGTTTTTGTCTCCATCATTGTTTTCGGACCATGGATACTGAATACGGTTGTCGACTTCACATACCGGCTGCTGAACAATCTTCATCATTACATCGGTTAGGTTGTGAATGCGGATGAATGCAATCGTTCAAGGGTTTCCTATTTTTTTGCTTATTTTTTGTCGAATAACAGCATTTTTCGTCATTGCGCCTGTCTTTTCTTCGCGAGGCGTGCCGAATGTGTTCAAAATTGGTATCGGATTTTTTATTTCCTTCATCGTATTTATGACCTATGGGATGGAGCAATCCATCGTTACGAACGCGGAATACATACTCGTCCTCATTCAAGAGATGTTGATCGGCATATTGCTGGGGTTTGTCGTTTATTTATTTTTTATGATTGTCCAAACCGCGGGCTCCATTATGGATATGCAAATCGGGTTTGCGATGGCTAACGTTGTTGATCCCCATACCGGAGCTTCGTCGCCCCTATTGGGAAACTTCAAGTATATGCTCATGCTGGTCGTATTTTTAATGATGAATGGCCATCATTATTTATTGACGGGATTGATGGACAGCTACCAGTGGCTGCCTCTAACGAACGACTTGTTTGCCCGAATCATGGAGGGCGGCGTTACCGACTTTCTGACTCGGACGTTCGGCAATACTTTCCTTCTTGCACTGCAGGTGGCAGCACCGCTTGTCGTCGCCATGTTTCTGACGGACCTGGGGCTCGGCTTCCTGGTCAAAACAGCTCCGCAGTTCAATATTTTTGTCATCGGCATCCCGTTAAAAATCATCATTGGTTTGATTCTATTGATGTTGTTATTGCCCGGGATGGCGGTGTTATTCGAAAAGCTGTTCGCTATTATGTTCGATTCGCTGGAACACTTGCTCGGAATCGTACAAGGACCGCCAGTTGAGTAGGCAGGAGGCCGATTACCTTGCGAGCTTATCGTTTAAAGCTGGATTTGCAATTGTTCAGTCAGGAAAAGACGGAGAAAGCGACGCCCAAAAAGCGGAATGAATCACGCAAGAAGGGCCAGGTGGCCAAATCCTCCGATTTGCCCGGCGCATTTATTCTCTTATTCGTTTCCGCTTCGTTTTTGATGCTGGGCAGCTATTACAAGACCAAGATTATAGGACTGTTCGGCGGTATCTTTCAGGATTGGCTATTGATGGAGTTAACGACCGAAAATGTGACCGAATTGTTCATGAATCTGTTATGGCAATCGTTGTTGTTTTTACTTCCGATCTTCGCTATCGCGATGTTGGTCGGCATAATCGGCAACGTGGCACAGTTCGGCTTCCTGTTGACCGGAGATCCTTTGAAGCTGAAGCTCTCCAAGCTGAATCCTATTGAAGGGTTTAAGCGAATCTTCTCCATGAGAAGTTTGGTTGAATTTTTGAAAAGCATTTTGAAAGTAACGATTATCGGGATTTTGGTATATATGGCGATTTCGCGGGAATGGAACAACCTGCTCGCTTTGTCTTCGCTGTCGATCCAATCCGTATTTAGCTTCACGGCCGGAATAACCATAAAGCTTGGGATCCAGATTGGCTCGGTATTGGTAATACTTGCTCTTCTGGATTATATGTATCAGAAATACGAGCATGAAAAAAGCATTAAGATGTCAAAGCAAGACATTAAAGATGAATATAAGAAATCGGAAGGTGATCCCCTCGTCAAAGGAAGGATTCGCGAACGTCAACGGAAGATGGCCATTCAACGGATGATGCAGGAAGTGCCCAAAGCCGATGTCGTCATCACGAACCCGACTCACTTTGCCATTGCACTCAAATACGACGCATCCAAGATGGAAGCGCCGACGATTATCGCGAAGGGGATGGATCATGTCGCTCTGAAAATCAAGGAAATCGCCAAGGAAAATGGCGTCATAACGATGGAAAATAAGCCGCTGGCAAGAGCGCTGTACGAGAGGGCAGAGATCGGAGACGTTATTCCGAACGATCTGTTCCAAGCTGTGGCAGAAGTGCTGGCGCATGTGTATAAATTGAAGGGCAGAACCAAATAAACGATAAACCGCGGGAGGAGGCGCCATCATGAAACCAAAAGATTTATTTATCATACTTGGCATTATTGGAATTGTGCTCATGATGATTATCCCGATCCCGATCTTCCTTATCGACTTGTTGTTGATCTTGAATATCTCGATTGCGCTCATGATTTTGTTAGTCGCGATGAATACGAAGGAAGCGCTGGACTTCTCGATTTTCCCGGCGATCCTGCTCGTTACTACATTATTCCGGCTGGCACTAAGCGTATCCACGACAAGAAGCATTTTAACGCATGCCGAGGCGGGCGAAGTGATCGAGACTTTCGGACGCTGGGTAGGCGGCGGGGAAGTCGCGATTGGTTTCATCGTCTTCCTGATTCTCGTCGTTGTTCAGTTCATCGTCATTACGAAGGGCTCGGAGCGGGTTGCAGAGGTTGCCGCGAGGTTTACGCTGGATGCGATGCCTGGCAAACAGATGAGTATCGACGCGGATTTGAACTCCGGCCTCATCAACGAACAGCAAGCTCGCGAGCGCCGGTCCAAAATCGAGAAGGAAGCCGACTTCTACGGCGCCATGGACGGTGCCAGTAAATTTGTCAAGGGCGATGCTATTGCAACAATCATCATATTGATCATCAACTTGATTGGCGGCTTTATCGTCGGTATGGCCATGCATGGAATGAGTTTCGGCGAATCCCTGGAAACCTTTTCGATCCTGACCATCGGCGACGGGCTGGTCGCGCAAATTCCGGCTTTGCTTATCTCCACCGCAGCCGGCCTTATTGTGACGAGAGCGGCTTCGGAAGGCACTTTGGCGGATGACTTGACAGGCCAGATGCTTCGGTATCCCAAGATGCTGTATATCGCAGCCGGAACCATCGCGGTGCTTGGCCTTACGCCAATCGGTATATTTACGACATGGCCCTATGCGATTATTTTGGCAATCGGGGCATATGTGATGCAGAAGCGCCTCACCAAAAAACAAGAGCAGGAAGAGCTGCTTGTAGAAGAGCAGCAAATCGAAGAGGTGCGAAGCCCGGAAAGCGTGATCAGCTTGCTGCAAGTGGATCCAATCGAGTTCGAATTCGGTTACGGATTAATTCCGCTCGCAGATACGCAGCAGGGCGGAGATCTTCTCGACCGCATCATTATGATCCGCAGGCAGTGCGCATTAGAGCTTGGGCTCGTCGTACCGGTCATCCGAATCCGCGATAACATTCAATTAAAACCGAATGAGTACGTCATCAAGATCAAAGGAAATACCGTAGCAAGAGGAGACTTGCTCTTGAATCATTACTTGGCGATGAGTCCGGGCTTCGAGGATGATTCGGTCATCGGCATCGAGACGACCGAACCGGCATTTGGTCTGCCGGCCATCTGGATTGATGAAGCGATGAAAGAGCGGGCAGAGCTGTCCGGCTATACGGTCGTTGATCCGCCGTCGGTTGTCGCGACACATCTTACGGAAATCATTAAACGGCATGCTCATGAGCTTATCGGTCGTCAAGAGGCGAAGATGCTTGTCGAAAATGTCAAGGAATCGTACCCTGCGCTTGTCGACGAACTTATTCCTTCCATTCTGACCATTGGCGACGTACAGAAGGTTCTCTCCAAGCTTCTTAAGGAGAAGGTGTCGATACGGGATCTGGTCACCATATTTGAGGCTCTTGCCGATCATGGCTCATATACGAAGGACCCTGACATTTTGACAGAGTATGTAAGACAGTCGCTGTCACGCCAAATTACCCAGCAATTCTCTCCTGGCGGGGATACGCTGCGAGTGATTACGGTAGGGCCGCAATTGGAGAAAAAAATCGCGGAATCCGTGCAGCAGACCGATCAAGGCAGTTACATTGCGCTCGATCCCATCTCAACCCAGCAAATTTATCAAAAGATCGGCGAACATGTCAGCAGGCAGATTCAGTCGGGACAACAACCAATCGTGTTGGCATCTCCGACGATTCGCATGTATTTGAGACAAATTATTGAACGCACCATGCAAGAAGTCCCTGTCTTGTCCTACAGCGAGCTTGAGCCTAACATTGAAGTCCAGAGCGTAGGAGTGGTGAATCTATGAGGGTGAAACGGTACTTGGTCAACGCTTTGCCTGAAGCGGTTTCGCAGATTCGCACAGATCTCGGCAATGATGCTGTTATTCTCGAGACGAAGGAAGTCAAAGTAGGCGGGTTTCTCGGCATGTTTCGCAAAAAGAAGATGGAGGTCATTGCGGCTGTCGAGACTGGAGCAGTAAAACAGCAGGATCCGCCACAGCGGCATGTCCAGCCGGAAGTGTCTGCCATGGTGGAACAAATTTTGCAGACGGCCAAACGCTCGGGGGCAGCTACCGCTACATTGGAGCCTTTGCCCATGCAGCAAGCTCGCCCGAACGTAACATCTGCCTACCAAGATCAAAAACAACCGGTTGCAGCCACATCTGAAACGAGACCGCTATCGGCAGTTGAACAACCAGAAAAACCCCAACACGAAATGGAGTCGCCTCAATCCCGTTTCCGAATGGACAAGGAGCAATTCATCATTAATGAGATTCGCGATCTGCGAGAGTACATGGTGAAGTTAACCAGGGAAAGCCAGTCGCAAAAACGGTTGTCCGAATCCATTAATGCGCTTAAGGATCGATTGAGTCTGCAAGAGTTAGATCCTGTCTGGAGCGAACGTCTTATTGAAGCCTTAACGGAGGCCGAAAAAGAGGAGGGCACCGCATTCTCTTATGACGAGACATGGCGCAGAGCCGCGATCCAGCTTCAGGAATGGATGCAGCCTTATTGTCTTAGCGGTATTCGTGAGGATGCGACGGTGCTTCATTTTGTCGGTCCGACCGGAGTCGGCAAAACAACGACAATCGCAAAGCTTGCCGCCGAATACAAGATCAAGCATGGACGCAAAGTAGGTTTTATTACCTCCGATACTTACAGAATTGCCGCAGTCGATCAGTTGCGAACGTACGCTAACATCTTGAATGTACCGTTAGAGGTAGTATTCTCTCCAATGGATCTGCCCAAGGCGTATCAATCCCTGAGTGATCAAGAGCTGATCCTGATGGATACGGCAGGCCGGAACTTCCGCAGCGAGCTTCATGTGTCCGAGGTAAATAGCCTGCTGCAGACTTTTGAACCTAGCGAGACGATTCTTGTCGTTAGTCTTACGGGCAAGACGGCTGATATGGTTGCCATCGCAGATCGGTTCAAGAAGTTCGGCGTTTCGAAGATTCTATTTACGAAGCTGGATGAAACGTCTGCATACGGTGCGATTTTTAATCTGGTTATGAATATGGAGCTTAATCCAACCTATCTCGCAAGCGGTCAGAACGTGCCTGATGATATTAGCAGATTCGATTGCCATGCATACGTAACTCTTTTGTTAGGAGAGCCTGCACATGAATGATCAGGCAGAAGCTTTGCGGTATTTGGTCAAGCAGCAAGAGAACCATCGTGCGAATACTCGAATTATTACAGTTACTAGCGGGAAAGGCGGAGTCGGGAAGTCAAACTTCAGTCTGAATTTCGCGCTTGCGCTTAAGCGTCAGGGCAAAAAAGTGCTCATCTTCGACGCCGACATCGGAATGGCTAATATCGACGTCCTGATGGGTACATCATCTACTTACAGTCTCTATCATCTGCTCAAACAAGAGAAAACGATCTGGGATATTATCCAACTCGGCGTCGAAGGGATCCATTATATCGCAGGCGGCTCCGGATTCCGCGATCTTCTCGAGCTTTCATCGGAGCAAATTAATCGATTTGCCACCGAGGTCGAGAAGCTGCATGGCGAATATGACGTCATTTTGTTCGACACAGGTGCGGGCTTGTCGAAGGAGACAGTAAGATTTATCGCCGCGGCTCAAGAAACGATTGTTGTTACAACACCGGAGCCTACATCGATTACTGACGCTTATGCCCTGATTAAGATGGTGAAATCGATGGGCATTGACGCACAGTTTAAGCTAATCGTCAATCGTGCTTCCGACGCAAGAGAGGGAAAAGAGACAGCTGAGAAGATCAGTTTAGTCGCCAGTCGGTTTCTTCATTCGGAGCTGCCTTCCCTGGGCACCATCCCGGACGACTCTCATGTCTCCAAAGCAGTTAAAAGGCAAATCCCGTTCCTGATTGCATATCCGAACAGCGGAGCAGCGATCGCGCTTAGCCGAATCGCGGAGGCTTATATGGATATTCCGGCAACGGCTTCCGGGAACGGCGGCGTCAAAGGATTTATAACTAAATTATTCAGACTAGCAAGGTAGTCCTTTGTTGTTGAGGAGGGATGCAAATGGCTCCTTATCGCGTACTGGTCGTGGACGATTCGGCGTTCATGCGTACGATTATAAGTGATCTCATCGTGCGGGACAAACAATTCACCATTGCGGCGACCGCATCCAACGGGATGGAGGCGATCGCCGCTGTCAGAGAGCATCAACCGGATGTCGTGACGATGGATCTGGAGATGCCCCAAATGAATGGAATCGAAGCGCTGCAATTCATTATGAAGGACAATCCAAGACCAATCATCATGTTGTCCGGCATTAGCGAGGATAACACTCGCGATACGATCAAGGCGTTGCAATTCGGCGCATTCGATTTCATTCGCAAGCCTTCGGGCATTGGTTCCGATGATATTCTTGCCGTTGGAGAACAATTGCTCGAGAAGCTTCGAACGGCGGCATACGTCAAGACTAGCAAGGAAATGTTGTTGCAAAGGCAAGAGCTCGCGTCCAAGAGCGAACCCATCTTACATAATGAGCGGTTGAACCCGCGGTTAGACAAAGTCCAGGATGAGGCGCGCAAAGCCCGTCAGACGAGAGCGGCGAACCATTCGCTTCAGAAAGCAGGCTTGGATTCCTCCAAGTCCAAATCCGCCAAACCACTAGACGATAGTGGCGGCGATGTCCAAGTAACCCGGCCTGCTCCAACGTCTCAAAGTTCTGCAAAGAGGGCGGAAACGGCCATAGTGGAGCAAGGGGGCCAAGCATCCGGCAAGCCGAATACAAAAGGCTCCCAGCTTTTGGATGGAACCCGGCCGCCGGCCGCCAGATCAGCGCCTCCTTTAAAGTCCGAAGTGCAACCGAGACCAGCCGGAGCCTTCCGACATCTCGTAGCGCTCGGAACGTCTACCGGAGGTCCAAGAGCGCTTCATGAAGTCATATGCTCGCTGCCTGCCGACTTTCCGGCCCCGGTGCTTGTCGTGCAGCATATGCCGCCCAAATTTACAAAGTCGCTCGCTCAAAGGCTGGATAACTTCAGTCAGCTCACAGTAGTAGAAGCGGAGCAAGGGATGGCTGTTCAGCCAGGGAAGGTCTATATCGCGCCAGGGGGTTATCATCTGGAGCTGGCGAAGCAAGACGGCGGATACGTCATTCGGCTTGGGCTACAGCCTCAACGGAACGGTCACCGGCCTTCCGTGGACATTATGTTCGAATCGCTGGCGTCGTTCCGCGAGCTGAGCATACATGCGGTCATTATGACCGGCATGGGCAGTGACGGTGCAAAGGGAATGAAGGTGCTGGCAGAGCAAGGCGCCGTTTCATTGATTGCTGAATCGGAGGAAACCTGCGTGGTGTACGGAATGCCGCGATGTGCGATTGAAGGCGGTTATGTCAAGGATGTACTTCCGCTAGGAGAAATTTCTTCTCAGCTGGTGAAGGCCGTGGCAAAAAATTAATTGATAAACGGAGAACGAACGATCATCCTACCAGGAGGTGCATGTGAATGGATATGAATGCTTATCTGTCCATGTTTATCGACGAATCTAACGATCATCTTCAATCCTTGAACGAAAATCTGCTTCAATTGGAAGGCAATCCCGAGGATCTTAGTATCGTGCAGTCGATATTCAGATCCGCCCATACGCTCAAAGGCATGTCGGCGACAATGGGCTTCGAGGACTTGGCGGCTCTTACTCACGAAATGGAGAATGTACTGGATCTTGTCCGCAATAGCAAGCTTAAGATGGACAGCTTTATCTTCGATACGTTGTTCAAAGGTTTGGACGCGCTGGAGGCCATGGTACAAGACATCGTGGGCGGAGGGACAGGCAAAGCGGATGTCACTTCTATTGTCGCCTCCTTGCAAGGCATCCTGAAGGGCGATTATAAGTCGCAGACGGCCGCTTCGACTGCAGCGGCTCCGTCAGCATCAGCGAATGCCGGAGGGGGAGAAGCATCGGGCGGCGTGCTTCTCGACCAATTCCAATCCTCGATTCTTCTGCAATCCATGGAGGCCGGTCATCAGCCTTATTACGTACAAGTTAGCGTTGACGAGAATTGCGTTCTCAAAGCAGCCAGGTCCTATATGGTCTTTAATTTGCTGGAGAGCAACGGAGAAATTGTAAAGTCCGAACCTTCGGTACAGGATCTCGAGCAAGAGAAATTCGACAGAACGTTCACTGTATTTACGATTTCCACACTAACGGCCGAACAGCTGTACGAACAGATCATGAATATCTCCGAGATTTCTTCTGTAACGGTAACGCCTCTGGATGCCGAAACTCTCGCCTCATTGACAAGCGCTCCAGCGGCAGCTGCCGTGGAAGCGCCCGAGAAGCCTGCTGCTGCTGAATCGGCAACTGCTCCACTTGCAAACGACAGCGTTAAAATTTCGAGCAAGCCGTCTGCTGCACCGCAGAGTGCTCCTGCAGCCATGAACAAGACAATCAGAGTCGATATCGACCGGCTTGACACGCTGATGAATTTATTTAGCGAGCTGCTGATCGACCGCGTAAGGCTGGAGCAGCTTGCGAGTGAAATCAAGCGTACGGAATTAACGGAGACGGTGGAGCATATGTCGAGGGTCAGCTCCGACCTCCAGAACATCGTGCTTAAACTGCGCATGGTTCCGGTTGACTCTGTGTTCAATCGTTTCCCCAGACTTGTCCGCGATATGGCAAAGTCGCTTAACAAAAAGATGGAACTTATTATTACGGGAGCCGACACCGAGCTAGATCGTACGGTTATCGACGAAATCGGGGATCCGCTGGTTCATCTTATTCGCAACTCTGGCGACCACGGCATCGAGTCCGTCGAGGAGCGTATCGCTTCGGGCAAATCAGAAACGGGGACGATTCATCTTCGGGCTTTCCACAGCGGCAACCATGTCTTTATTGAGGTAGAAGAAGACGGAAGAGGCATTAATAAACAAAAAGTGCTTCAGATCGCCATCAAAAACGGTGTTGTGACAGAAGAGCAGTCACGCAACTTGACCGAAGAAGAAATCCAGATGCTTATCTTTGCGCCGGGCTTTAGCACGGCCGACAAAATCTCGGATATTTCTGGCCGCGGGGTTGGACTCGACGTCGTAAAAACGAAAATCACTTCGCTTGGCGGCAACGTTACGGTAACCTCCGCAGAAGGCAAAGGGACAAAGTTCTCGGTTCAGCTGCCGCTGACATTGTCGATCATCTCGGCGATGCTGATTAAATTAGGCTCGGAGAAATATGCGATACCGCTGTCTTCGATTGTGGAGACGGGCATCATTAAGCGATCGGGCATTCTGAACGTGCATGGCAATCAGATGGTGGAATTCCGCGGCTCCATTATTCCGCTCGTATCGCTGAGCAGCGTGCTGGAATCACCGGATTACGACGAAAGCCAGGAGCAGGAAACAGAGATCGTCGTTATTCGCAAAGGCGATAAGATGGCCGCCGTCATGGTCGAGGAGTTTATCGGACAAAGTGAAATCGTGCTTAAAACTTTAGGCAAATATTTGACTAACGTATACGCCATCTCCGGGGCTACGATTCTCGGTGACGGATATGTCGCTCTTATCATCGATCCGAATGCATTGATCAAATAAGGAGGGTTTACAATGGGAGAAGAATTGAAGGTTATCGTATTCGCGCTTGGCAAGGAAGAGTATGGCATCGAAGTGGATAAAGTGCGCACAATCGAGAGACTGACGCCTATCACACGCGTTCCCAAAACGGCTGCTTTCATTAAAGGTGTCATTAATCTGCGCGGCGTCGTTGTTCCTGTTATCGATCTGCGAGGTAGATTCAATCTCAGCGAAACCCAGCCAACGGAAAATTCCCGTATTATTGTCGTAGCCGTAAATGAATTGGAAGTCGGTTTTATCGTGGATTCGGCAAACGACGTTATCGATATCGATTCGGACACGATTGACAATCCTCCGGAGATCGTCGGCGGTATTAAAGCCAAATATTTGCGCGGCATTGCCAAATTAGGCGAAGGTCGTCTGCTGATCATGCTTAATCTGTCAGAGGTTCTTAACAGAAACGAGATTATCCAGCTCGAACAGCTGGAGGTTTAATAGGTGGCCGAATTTAAGAACTTTGAAGCTTTTGAATTAGATGTACTCAAAGAAGTGGGGAATATCGGAGCAGGCAACGCGGCCACCGCGTTGTCCAAGCTGTTGAACAAGCCGGTAGACATGGCGGTACCGAAGGTTAGCCTATTGCCCTTCGAGGAAATCGCCGAGCTTGTGGGAGGAGCCGAACAGGTCGTGCTCGGAGTTTTCCTGCGGGTGGAAGGCGAAGCCCCGGGAAACATGTTTTTTCTAATCGAGGAAAATTCCGCTGAGCGGATGCTGAATCAACTGTTGTCATTAAGACACGACGAAGGGGATAAAGGTTACTCCGAGATGGAGTTGTCTGCTTTATGCGAAATCGGCAACATATTGGCAGGGTCGTACCTCTCGTCATTAGCTGATTTCACTCAACTGCCCATGATGCCTTCCGTACCCGCTATTGCCCATGATATGGCCGGCGCCATCCTGAGCTACGGACTGATGCAATATGGCGAGATGGGAGATTCGGCTCTGCTAATAGAGACAACGTTTCTCGAAGATCATCAATCGTTGGAAGGACATTTTTTTCTCATTCCCGATCCCGGCTCCTTCGGCAAAATATTTCGATCATTGGGAGTCGGGCGAGAATGACAGGACAGACGCTTGTAAAGGTAGGAATGGCGGATTTAAACGTCGTGGATGGCGGAGCCTTATTGAAGACAACGGGACTTGGATCCTGTGTCGGTTTAACATTATACGATTCGAAATCCGGCATTGCCGGAATGGCGCATGTTATGCTGCCATCATCGGATATTGCCAGGGAAGCGCAAATCAATCTGGCAAAATATGCAGATACCGCAATTCCGGAGCTGCTAAATCGAATGACCGTGCTTGGCGCGAACATGAATCGGGTTCAAGCCAAGATGGCGGGCGGCGCTCAGATGTTCGCGTTTGCGGGGCAATCGGATACTCTCCGAATAGGTCCGCGTAACGTGGAATCTTGTATGAGCATGCTCAACAGACTTCGTATTCCAATCGTATCCCACGATACGGGGGGGAATTACGGACGGACAATCGAGTTCGACAGCGGCAGTGGCATACTCATGATCCGGAGCGTGCAGTTTGGAATAAAGGAGATTTAACAATGCTGGGTTCATGGAGATGGAATGTGGGTTTCGGTATTGCGGGAGTCGGTCTGACCGTCATATTCTCCTTGGGGAATAATCCCATGTCCGTTATACTCATGAGAAGTTTATATGCATTCGTGGCTTTTTTCGTCGTCGCATTTGCCGCCCGGTTCGTTTTGGGCGTAATATTGCAGCCTCCGGCGATCCCAATGGGTCCCAACGAAGAGGAGGCTGACGATCCGCGAGGCGCCGAGATGGACTTGCGTACGCCAGACGAGTCGGATGATTTGAACCAACTGTTAAAGGCTCAATTGCAGCAAGGAGCATCTTCTTCGCCACAGCCAGTTGCACAGCCGGTAAAAGAAGGCGCTAATGAAGGAGCAAGCAGCTTCAAACCATTGTCTCCACCGCAACTCGTATCTACCGCCGGCAAACAACCAGAGGAATTGGCGAAAGCCGTACGTCACCTGACAGGAGAGTGAGTCAATGCCAGAGCTAAAGTCGCCTCATTTGACGAACATCCAGATGTGGCAAGCATGGAAAGAGCAAGGGGATATCGAAGCCAAAAAAAGCCTGATTGAAAATTATTTGCCGCTTGTCGATTTTGTTACGAATCGCATGGCAATCGGACTGCCTAAAAACGTCATTAAAGACGATCTGGCCAGCAACGGAGTCATGGGTCTTATTGACGCAATCGAGAAATTCGACTATAAAAGAGGATTGCAATTCGAGACGTACGCATCATGGCGTATTCGCGGCTCCATCATCGACGGGCTACGTCAAGGCGACTGGGTGCCGCGCTCCGTGCGCGAGAAGGCTAAACGCGTCGAGGACGCCTATCAAGTGCTGGAGCAGCAATATATGCGCTCTGTATCCGACGCGGAAGTAAGCCGGTATCTGCAAATTACGGAAAAGGAATTTACCGTCATGCTGCAAGATATATCGGTTGCGTCGATCTGCTCCCTTGAGGATCCCATTCGGGAAGAGGAATCGGAGACTCGCATGTCGTTGCTCGTAGACGACAAGGCCAAAAAACCGGAACAAACCGTGCATGAAGTTTATTTGAAGGAATCGTTAGTAAAAGGAATAGATCGATTGACGGAGAAGGAGCGGACCGTCGTATCCCTATTCTATTATGAGGAGCTGTCCTTAAGCGAAATAGCCGAGGTTATGTCGCTGTCACCGTCGAGAATTTCCCAATTGCACTCGAAGGCCATTCTTCGTCTTCGTGGAGTGTTGGCTAAACATAAAGATCAATTAATGCAGCAATAGGAAGGGGGGGATACAGGTGGACAATCAACAACTGGATTCGTATTTACGCTTGCAAACGTCGGCGGACAAGCTGACTGCCTTTATAGCATTCATTCGAATTACGGACGAATTTGCTTGTACGGCCGATGAGTTAGAGCTCTTCGTGCGAAGTAAGGGAGTTGTCCATGGTCTCCGAACCGACGTGCTGGATGGAATAAGCAGAAATCCTCTAGCTTATTGCAGGGAACAGACGATTATTGCGCTAGGCCAGAGTCCAAGTCCGGGCAAAGACGGCATGATACGATTCGTTTTCGATATGGACAATGACGAGCGCCGCCCAGCAGAGGGCGAAGATGGCAAGATAGACTTCAAGCAAGTCAATCAATTAAAAAACGTAAAACGCGGTCAACTGATCGCCGAGCTGGTAGAGCCAAGTGCCGGTCCATCGGGAAGAACGGTCACAGGCGAAGAGATTCCTCCGAAATACGGTAAGCGCGCCCACTTCAAAGTCGGCAAAAACGTCGTGCAGGGCGGGGATGGTTCTGCCTTGTATGCAGCAATCGATGGGTTGATTACGCTTACGGATAAGGTGAAAATCAACGTATTCCCCGTTTACGAAGTAAATGGCGACGTTGACTATCGCGTAGGAAACATCGATTTTGTAGGTACTGTCGTTATTCGCGGCAATGTGCTTAGCGGTTTCCGAGTAAAGGCATCTGGCGATATTCGTATTATTGGGGGAGTCGAAGGCGCCGAGCTTGAGTCCGACGGTTCCATTGAGATTACCGGCGGTATTATGGCTGGCAACAAGGGTTACGTAAGAGCGCAAAACAATATACGCTGCTCTTTCATTCAAGACGGCAATGTCATCGCCGGCGCTGATGTATTGGTCTCCCAAAGCATTATGCATTCTCAAGTAAAAGCGGGACACAGCGTCATATGTTCTGGTGCAAAGGGGTTAATCGTCGGCGGAATCGTGCAAGCCGGAGAAACCGTATTAGCGAGGACGATCGGCAATCCGATGTCAACGAATACCGTCGTAGAAGCGGGCGTTAATCCACAACTCAGGGACGAGCTCATGGAGCTTCGTACATCCCTCAGGCAATCGGTTGACAGTCTGGACAAAACCGAAAAGGCGCTGGTTATTCTTGATCAGATGGCGGCCGCGGGCCAATTGTCACCGGATCGGTTGGCTATGCGCATCAAGCTGAACGCGACCAAACGCCAGACGGTTGCCACCATCGACGAATGCAAAGATCGTATGCTCGAAATCGAGAAACAACTTGAGGATTCGGGACGCTCAAAGGTGGATGTGAGCGGTACGATATATGGCGGCGTAAAGATTGTAATCGGCCGATATACCAAGTTCGTTAAAGACAGTGCGCAAAGGGTATCCTTCCGATTAATGGAAGGCGATATTGCTTTGGCACCCTATCATCCGTAAACATCCCCTTGCAGGTAAGAATGTGGCGAAGGAGGGAAATCGATGACGTTCAAACCGTTAGATTTTCAAATATCCGTTCCACGAACACAAGAGTTTAGCGGCATGCAGCAGCAAGCGGCGCAACGACCGATTACGGAGCAGAACATGCTCGCACATCAAACGGAGAAACATACTGAAGCGCAGCGATCCCAAAGCGCGGCGGTCGAACAGTCTTCGAACTCGGGAATTAAAGCCGACCAGGAGAAAAACGGAGGCGGAGACCCAAGACAACAAGGCCGCGGCAAGGGACATGGCAAGGATGAATCCGCGAAGGAGCTTCCGCCGGAATCCCCGCACCCCTACAAAGGACTGCGCTTTGACGTCAAGCTTTAAAAGGTTGTTCAAAAAGTCCGCTTTTGATCACGAAGTATGCCACGGAGCTTATTCGACATCGAATATGTAATGTAAGCGAAACTTCCGGTGCTCACGTAGCTTCCACTACGCTCCGCTCCTCAGTTTCTACTTTCATTCCATCTTCTACAGCGTTTTTGAAAAAAACGCAACAACGGAAGCATTAGCTCATGTGCTGAAAACCGAATTTTTTGAACTCGCACTTTAAAGGGTTGTTCAAAAAGTCCGATTTCTCTTTAATAAAATGAAGGGCGGTAGTTCAGGTGGAGCCATGGCATTACATCGCGTTGCTGGGCGCCGTTATAGCAGTATGGGCGCTCAGCCTGCCCAGGAATAAAGCGCCGAATCCGCCTGTACAGTCTGTGCAGAACATGGAGACGGCGCTGGAGCAATTTATGGAGAATATGGAGAAGGATAATGAAGAGTTAATGGAGATGATCGCCAATGCGCAGGCGGACTCCAAGCAGGAAACGGAACGCAAGGATGCACGCATAGCCGCGCTGGAACAACGCTGCGAGGCGTTGGGCGATCAACTGCAGCAAACGCTGGACAAGCTGGCGAACACAGCATCAGCGGAGGCCGCTGCTAACGTACCAGTCCATGAGGAAGCTTCTGTTGTTTCGATGCCGGCACAAGGGGAGAACTCCCGCTTGGACTGCCATGATGCGCAATATCCGCTACGTGAGCAATCAAGCGCGCGACCTTCCGACCAATCACAATCCATAGCATCCAGATACTCGGATCTGTTCCGCCTGTATCAGGAGGGCAAATCCATCGAAGCGATTGCCAAAAAACTTGGCATGAACAAAGGCGAGGTTCAATTGATCATCGGCCTTGCCAAGCAGGAAGAGGCGCGGCATGTTTAACAAACGTTCATTTATGTTGGGATTAGGTCTTGGCATTATCGTCGGCGCCATGCTGCTTCAGTTGTTCTACATGGGCGAATCCAGTCAGAATCGATTGGATGAGCTTGGCAAGGAGATTGAACAAGGCGGCTTGCCAACCTCCTCGCAAGAGCCCGTTGAAACCGGGGCATCGCAAGATTCAACCGATTCCCGCGATGGAGCCGCAGCCCAGTCAGAGGAGCCTGTACCATCGCCTCAGCCGGAAGCGACTGCTGCGACGCCTACGGAAGCTCCGTCCGATACGCCTCTTGCCGAGGCAACCTCGGAACCTTTCGAACCATTTGTCGTACGGATCAAGCCCGGCATGAGTCTTACCGAAACAGCCGAGCTGCTGCTGCGAGCCGGCGCTATTAAGGATTCGCAATCATTTATCGATGAGATGAAATCATCAAGTACGCCGGTACGAGCCGGTTATTTTTTGTTTGACCGCGATGAACTAAACGCGGAGCAAGCAGCCGCCATCGTCTCCGGAAAACCGATTACGGCTAAACAAGCCGAAAGATACCCTGCAAGGTGAAATGGCTGTCGCCGTCCTATGGCGGCAAAGAGCGTTTCATTGCGGGAATTAAACGTTAAATTCAACGAAATTCGGCAAATGTTGAGGAAAGCTTGTTGCATGCGTCAGTACAATGTGATATATTAATTGACGGTGTTAAAAACACACGCCGCTCAATTCCGTTGACGGTGCTTTCGCCCGGCGAAAGTTTCGACGGAAGAAGCGAACGGCGGAGGGACACACAAAAACCATTACAGGAGGTGTTGAAGAAATGGCGGTTATTTCCATGAAACAGCTTCTCGAAGCTGGGGTACACTTCGGTCACCAGACTCGTCGCTGGAACCCTAAGATGGATCGTTATATCTTCACAGAAAGAAACGGAATTTACATTATCGACTTGCAAAAAACGGTTAAAAAAGTTGACGAAGCATACAACTTTGTTAAATCGATCGCGGCTGAAGGCGGCACAATGCTGTTCGTAGGCACGAAAAAGCAAGCTCAAGACTCCGTAAAGGAAGAAGCTGAGCGTTGCGGCAACTTCTACATCAACCAACGTTGGCTCGGCGGCACGCTGACGAACTTCCAAACGATTCAGAAGCGTATTGATCGTCTGAAGCAACTGGAGAAGTGGGAAGAGGATGGCACTTTCGAGGTTCTGCCTAAGAAAGAAGTTATCATCCTTCGCAAAGAAAAAGAACGTCTTGAGAAATTCTTGGGCGGCATCAAAGGCATGAAGGGTCTGCCAAGCGCACTCTTTATCATCGATCCGCGCAAAGAGCGCATCGCGGTTGCCGAAGCTCGCAAATTGGGTATCCCAATTGTAGGCATCGTCGACACGAACTGCGATCCGGACGAAATCGACTACGTTATCCCTGGTAACGACGATGCAATCCGCGCAGTTAAGCTGCTGACAGCTAAGATGGCGGACGCTATCGTAGAAGCTAACCAAGGCGAACAAACAACGGCTTAAGCCATACTTGCGAATTTACAATTTAGCAAACAACAAAGGGTGGTCAGATGGTGCAAACCTCTCGCTACCCTTTTTTTGACCACAATGGAATTTATAAATTCCCGAGCTTGTCGGAAATCTGAAATTCTTATTGGCGATAAAAACCACCAATAAACGCGGTCGCTCATCACTGAAGTACTTCGATAGAAGTTTTTCTCACAAAATTATGATGTAAACTTTTAGGAGGGTTTTTTATGGCAGTTAGCGCTAGCGCGGTTAAAGAGCTTCGTGAAAGAACGGGAGCAGGCATGCTCGATTGCAAAAAAGCACTTGACGAAACAGGCGGCGACGTTGAAAAAGCGATCGCATTGCTTCGCGAAAAAGGCCTTTCGGCAGCAGCGAACAAAGCTGGCCGTATCGCCACTGAAGGCGTAGTAGAGTCTTACATCCATGCAGGCGGCCGTATCGGCGTTATCGTTGAAGTCAACTGCGAGACGGACTTCGTTGCGAAGACGGACCAATTCCGCGAATTCGCCAGAGATATCGCGATGCAAATCGCTGCATCTAATCCGAAATTCGTAAGCCGCGAAGAAGTTCCTGGCGACGAGATCGAAAAGGAAAAAGAAATCCTTAAAAACCAAGCTCTCAACGAAGGCAAACCAGAAAAAATCGTTGAAAAAATGGTCGAAGGACGTATCTCCAAGTACTACGAGGAATATTGCCTGCTGGAGCAAAGCTTCATTAAAGATCCAGACAAAACGATCAGCAACTTGCTGAACGAAAAAATCAGCAAAATCGGCGAAAACATCTCGATCCGTCGCTTCGTTCGTTACGAGCTTGGCGAAGGCCTCGAGAAAAAAGTCGACAATTTCGTAGAAGAAGTTATGGCTCAAGCAAAACTGTAATCCGAACGCGAGAGGCGGGGCGGGGCGTCCGCCCCGCCTCCTTTTTTTGAAACGGGAACGATCTGAAATACAATTCAAAGAACCTCACCCGAGGTGCATGATGGAGGTTAACATGTTGGAGCATCCTGTATACAAACGCATCGTGTTGAAAGTAAGCGGAGAGTCCTTGTCCGGGCAGGAAGGCTACGGCATCGAGGCATCGGTTATTTCGTCGATTGCCAATCAAGTAAAGGAAGTCGTGGAGCTTGGCGTTGAAGTTGCCATCGTCGTTGGCGGCGGCAACATCTGGAGAGGCATCGCCGGTACGGCGAAAGGAATTGATCGTGCTACGGCCGACTACATGGGCATGCTGGCGACGGTCATGAACTCGCTTGCGCTTCAAGACGCGCTAGAGCAAATCGATGTGCCAACTCGCGTTCAAACTTCGATCGCTATGCAACAAATCGCAGAACCGTATATCCGTCGCCGTGCGATTCGTCACCTGGAGAAAGGCCGCGTCGTTATCTTCGCAGCAGGCACGGGCAACCCGTTTTTCTCTACGGATACAACGGCTGCGCTGCGCGCCGCTGAAATTGAGGCCGAGGTTATCCTGATGGCGAAAAACAAGGTGGACGGTGTTTATTCCGCCGATCCATTTAAGGACGACACTGCGGAGAAATTCGAAGAGCTGACTTACCTGGATATGCTCAACCGCAATCTTGGCGTGATGGATTCTACGGCATCCTCGTTATGTATGGATAACAATATACCGCTAATTGTCTTCTCGATTACGGAGAACGGAAATATTAAACGTGTCGTCCTTGGCGAAAAGATCGGCACGATCGTGAAAGGAAGTGCGAAATAATGCCGCAAAGCATCAAAAAAAGCGCCGATGAGCGCATGGATAAAGCAATTGGAGCGTTCCGCCGCGATCTGGCCACGCTTCGCGCGGGAAAAGCAAGTCCCGCTCTGTTCGATCGGATTCAGGTTGAATACTACGGTGCAATGACGCCGCTTAACCAACTTGCGAATATTAATACGCCAGACAGCCGCACGCTGATGATTCAACCATGGGACAAATCGTCCGTATCCGCAATCGAGAAAGCGATTCTGAAATCCGATCTCGGTCTTACTCCATCCAACGATGGTTCCGCGATTCGTATCTCGGTACCGCCGCTTACGGAAGAACGTCGTGCAGATCTTGTGAAAACAGCCAAAAAATTCGCCGAAGAAGCAAAGGTCGCCATCCGCAACATTCGCAGGGATGCGAACGACGATATTAAAAAGCTGGAGAAATCCGATATTTCCGAAGATGAATCCCGCCGCCATCAGGAAGATATCCAGAAGGCAACCGACAAATTTATCGCAGAAGTCGAGAAAGTATTGTCCGCCAAAGAAAAAGAGATTATGGAAGTCTGATTGGCGAAGAACCTGCCTCTACACGCGGCCGCAAACGCATTGCGGCTCCCGATAGAGGTTTTCTCATTTCTTATTTCTGATTGGGAGGAAGTCAGATGATCAAGCGGCTTTGGGCAAATCGAAGCAAAGCGAAAGCGTCCTTACCGCATACCGAAGGCATTCCGCCCGAGAATGTACCGGAACATGTAGCGATCATTATGGACGGGAACGGCCGTTGGGCCAAGCGCAGGGGTCTGCCTCGCATGGCAGGCCATCATTCCGGCATGAAAACCGTGAAGCGCATAACCATCGAGGCTAATCGGCTTGGCGTCAAATATTTGACGTTGTATGCGTTCTCGACTGAAAACTGGAAACGTCCAAAAGCGGAGGTGGATTTCTTGATGAAGCTGCCTCAGCAATTTTTGGAGATCGAGCTGGAAGATTTGATCGCGAACAATGTGCAGGTTAAGATGATGGGACATCGAGAGGACTTGCCGCCTCACACGCTTAGCGCGGTTGAAGAGGCAATATCGAAGACAGCCGGCAATACGGGGCTAGTTCTAAACTTCGCCCTCAATTATGGGAGCCGCAAGGAGATGCTGGAGACGGTGCAAGCGATCGCTGCGGATGTGCGCGAGGGCAAGCTGACACCCGAACAGATCAATGATGAGTTATTCAGTCAAAGGCTGCTGTCCGGCGAACTGCCGGATCCGGATCTTCTCATTCGAACAAGCGGAGAGCTCCGATTAAGCAATTTCATGTTATGGCAATTGGCGTACTCCGAGCTGTGGTTTACGGACGTCTATTGGCCGGAATTCACGGAACAACATTTTCATGAAGCGATAGAAGAGTATGGACGCCGCGCCCGCCGATACGGCGGCGTGTAGCGCAACTAGACGGAGTGTGACCATCCTTTGAAACAACGATTGATAACGGGTATTCTCGCCGGGGCTTTATTTGTTGCGCTAACGATCGCGGGAGGCGCTTTCTATACCGGATTGCTCATTCTGCTTGCCATTATCGGATTTAGTGAATATGTACGCATGAATGGCCTTAAGCCGCTGCATCCAGCCGCACTGGTTGGTTATGCCGGCGTATTGCTGTTTGTGCTGCCCTGGGCTTCTTGGGAGATTGAGATTCCTTCGATGCCCACCATCGTTTGGATGCTCATGTTTCTGCTGTTAGCCGTTACCGTTTTGAGCAAAAACAAGTTTACTATCGACGGTGCCGCTCTAATGCTTCTAGGAGCCATCTATGTCGGCTTTGGCTTCTCGGCTATGATTGATGTCCGTACGATGGAATCAAACGGTCTTTTCTGGTCATTCTTGTCATTTGGCTGTATTTGGGCTTCTGATGTGGGTGCCTACTTCGTGGGCAAAGCGATCGGCAAGCATAAGCTGTGGCCAGAAATCAGCCCCAACAAAACCGTGGAGGGGGCGCTTGGCGGCGTTGCGCTGGCACTAATCGTTGCGGTTGTATTCGCTTTGTCGGCCCCGGATATTATTGGCTTGCCGAAGGCGCTGCTGATCGGACTTGTGGCAGCTGTCGCCGGACAATTCGGCGATCTCATTCAGTCTGCCTACAAACGGGTCAGAGCGATCAAGGATACGGGAACTTTGCTGCCTGGGCACGGCGGCGTACTTGACCGCTGCGACAGCTGGATTATCGTATTTCCGCTGCTGCTGTTATGCGGCCTCATTCCGGTGTAGCAGTAATGGAGGAACATAGATGAAAAAAATAGCTTTGTTGGGCTCCACAGGCTCAATCGGTACGCAAACATTGGATATCGTTCGGCATCATCCCGAACGATTTACGATTACCGCTTTGACGGCAGGCTCGAATACAGAACTGGTCGTTGCCCAAGCGAAAGAGTTCAAGCCGTCAATCGTGAGCATGGCTACCAAAGATCTTGCCGACCGGGTGTCGCCGCATCTGCCTGCGGGTACGCGTGTTGTATACGGCGATGAAGGTTTAATCGAATCGGCCTCGGGGACGGACGCAGATACGGTAGTTACGGCCATAATGGGCAGTCGGGGACTGCCAGCGACATTGGCGGCGATCGATGAAGGCAAGGCAATCGGACTAGCCAATAAAGAGACGCTTGTCACAGCGGGTCATATCGTAATGGCCAGAGCTCAAGAGAAAAACGTTCCGATCATTCCAATCGACAGCGAGCATTCGGCCATCTATCAATGCTTGAACGGAGAGCCGATGAGAGGTGTTCGGGGCATTACGCTCACCGCCTCCGGCGGATCGTTCCGCGACCGGACGCGCGGCGAGCTGGAAGGCGTGACGGTTGCGGAAGCGCTCAGCCATCCGAACTGGTCCATGGGAGCTAAGATCACCATCGATTCGGCCACTATGGTCAACAAGGGATTGGAAGTCATTGAAGCGCATTGGCTGTTCGATCTTGCGTATGATCAGATAAACGTACTTATCCATCCCGAGAGCATCATTCACTCCTATGTGGAATTCGTCGACCATAGTATCGTCGCGCAGCTCGGCATGCCGGATATGCGTGTACCGATCCAATATGCCTTAACGTACCCGGAGCGTCATGCGACTCCGACCGAAAGGCTGGATCTGGCCGCAATCGGCAAGCTGCACTTCCGGGAGATGGACTTCGAACGATATCCATGTCTGAGGATGGCATTCGAATGCGGTCGATTAGGCCGTTCGGCTCCTGCCGTCTATAATGCAGCCAATGAAATCGCCGTGGATCGTTTCCTTCGAGGGGAGATCGCCTTCCTTGACATCGAAAGGGTGCTGGAGACGGTGCTGGCGCGGCATGACGTCAGTGAAGTCAATGATTTGGACAGCATCGCAGAAGCAGACATATGGGCACGCCGCCTGGCGGCATCGGTCTGACTATCATCCCAGAAAGTGGTTCTCTTGTTTCGTACGGGAGAATAATGATAATCTATGTACAGGCCGTAACGAACAGGAGGCAAGGCTTCTATGGAAACAATTCAGGTCGTATTTATGACCGTGCTCGTTTTTTTCGTCATTGTGACAATCCATGAATGGGGCCATTACTTTTTCGCCAAGAGAGCCGGCATTCTCGTCAGAGAATTTGCAATCGGCTTCGGACCCAAGCTTTTCTCCGTCAAGCGCGGAGAAACCAGATATACGCTAAGGCTGATTCCGGCGGGCGGCTTTGTCCGCATGGCTGGTGAAGATCCCGAAATAGTAGAGGTTCAGCCAGGTCAGACGGTAGCTGTTCGGATTAAGGATGATAAGGTGACGCGCATCTTTCTCGATCGCCTGGATGAGCGCAACGATACCGTTCGCGGCGAGGTTGAGCACGTCGATCTGGAGCGCAGCCTGTCCATCAGGCTAAACGTAGAGGGCGAGTCCGAAACGTATGTCGTGCACACGCAAGCGCTTGTGATCGCGAGAGGCAAAGATACTCAGATTGCTCCTATCGACCGTCATTTCGGCAGCAAACCTCTGCGCCATCGCGCGATGGCAATCTTTGCCGGTCCGATGATGAATTTTATCCTGGCTTTCGTTCTTTTCGGGGCATACGTCCAGATGGTCGGCGTTCCGGCAGAGAATCCGACCTACATGTCCATTACGAGAGTGGAAGAAAGCATGCCCGCTGCGGAAGCAGGTCTTAAGAAAGGCGATATCGTCAACTCCATAAACGGTATAGCGATAGGCACCGATCTCGACAAGCTGATTGATATTATCGCCAAGTCGCCGAACGTGGAAGTCAAGATTGATATTGTCAGGGATGGAGCGCCGCTAAGCATAAATGTGACCCCGAAACCGAATGAAGCCGGCGAAGGCAAGGTAGGAATCAGCGCCGCGCCTCCAAATCGCTCGGCATCCTTCGGGGAGACCATTACGAGATCCGCCACGCTCATGAAGGATATGACCGTTTATATTTTTGAAAGCTTCAAAATGCTGATTACCGGCCAGTTCAAACTCGACGATCTAGGCGGTCCGGTTAGAACGGCGGAAGTAACGAGTCAAATTGCCAAACAGGGGATCGTGCAGTTGACCTCATGGACGGCATTGCTCAGCTTGTACTTAGGCATCTTTAACCTGCTTCCCGTACCTGCACTGGACGGCAGCAGACTGCTGTTCCTTGGGCTGGAGGCGGTCAGAAGGCGGCCGCTCGATCCCAATAAAGAAAGTATGGTTCATTTCATCGGATTCGCGATGTTGATGTTATTGATGCTGGTTGTGACCTATAACGATATTTTACGATTAGTACGAGGGGAGTAGTCAGTCGCTCATGTCCAAGGATAAAGGATTCGTAACGGAAATTACGCCGCAAAGCGAAGATTTCTCAAAATGGTATATCGATGTCATCAAAAAAGCGGAATTAATGGATTATTCTCCTGTGCGCGGATGTATCGTATTCCGTCCGGAAGGATATGAGCTGTGGGAGAACATGCAGCGCGAACTGGACTCGAAGTTCAAGGAGACGGGACATCGCAACGCATATTTCCCGCTCTTTATTCCGGAGAGCTTCTTCCAGAAGGAGAAGGAGCACGTTGAAGGCTTCAATCCCGAGCTTCCTTGGGTAACCGAGGCGGCGGGCGAGAAGCTGGAAGAGCGTCTGGCGATTCGTCCAACCTCAGAGACGATGATCGGCCATATGTATGCGAAGTGGATACAGTCCTATCGCGACCTGCCTGTATTGATCAACCAATGGGCGAACGTCGTACGCTGGGAAAAGCGCACGCTGCCTTTCCTGCGGACCAGCGAATTCCTGTGGCAAGAGGGTCATACGGCGCACGAGAACGAAGAGGAAGCGCGCCAGGAAACGATGCAAATGCTGGAGGTATACACTAATTTCGTCGAGAATTTCTTGGCGATTCCGGTTATTAAAGGCGAGAAAACACCTTCCGAGCGGTTCGCCGGCGCGGTGGATACGTATTCCATCGAGGCGATGATGAAGGACGGGCGCGCGGTGCAGGCAGGAACGTCCCATTACCTGGGCACAAAGTTTGCCGTAGCGTTCGATATCAAATATTTGGACCGCGAGAATACGTTGCAGTTCTGCCATACGACTTCGTGGGGCGTCAGCACGCGCCTAATCGGCGCGCTGATCATGGTGCATGGCGACGATCGCGGCTTGGCGCTTCCGCCGAAGGTAGCTCCGACGCAAGTGATCATGATTCCGATTGGTCCTGCGAAGACTCGCGACCAAGTGGTCGGAAGAGTGGACGAGCTGTATGCCGAGCTTAAGAAAGCCGGAGTGCGCGTCCGCGTCGACGATCGCAGCGACGTAAGCCCGGGCTGGAAGTTCAACGAATACGAAATGCGCGGCGTTCCGCTTCGTTTGGAGCTTGGACCTCGCGATATGGAGAACGGCGTTGTCGTCCTTGTTTCGCGTATTACAGGGGAGAAGCGCATTGTGCAGCAAGCCGATCTTCTTGTTGAAGTTCAGCGTATGCTGGACGAGACGCAGGTCGAAATGTTTGAGCGCGCCAAGTCGTTCCGCGAAAGCAACTCCCGCAGCGTGGACACGTTGGACGAGATGAAGGCATTCCTGGAGGAGCAGCGCGGGTTCGTGGAAGCGGGCTGGTGCGGTTCCGAGGCATGCGAGAAACAAGTGAAGGAAGAGACGGGAGCTACGAGCCGCAATATACCGTTTAACCCCGCATCTCAGAAATCAACCTGTTTGGTATGCGGCGACGCTTCCAAACACACTGTCGTATTTGCGCGCGCATATTAATATCGGCGTAGATCCAGAAGTTCGAATCGACAGGAGTGAACGATCATGACCAACGACAAGCGACAGCGCTTCGAGCTGCTTATGCAGCAAGCGGAGCTGCCGCAGGAGCTTATTCATACTTATTTCCAGGATGGCCATATCGAGCAAGTAATTGTAAGCAAGTCCAACCGTGAATGGACGTTTTGCATCCGCAAAACGTCCATAGTGCCTTTACAGGCCTATACTGGCTTCTGTGAAGCGGTTCGCCGAAAATTCCATCACATTGCCGACGTTTCGTTTTTGATCCAATATGAACCTGTCATCGATACGGAAAATATCGTTATGCAATATTGGCCGCTCTTTATGGAATGGGCTCAGCGAGAGATCGCTTCCGTTAACGGCTGGTTGCAGAAAGCGGCGCTTGCCGCTCAAGGCGATGCTATTACGCTGACGCTCATGGATTCCACAGGGCTTGAGCTTGCAAAGAAAAAAAAGGTCGACGAAGCGGTCGTCTCATTCTATCGGACTTACTTTGACCGCGAATGCAAGGTGAAGCTGGCCGTAGGGGAAGCAAACCAGGAGATTTACGACCAATTTATGATGAAGATCGAGCAGGAGGAGCGGGAAGCCGTTCAGCAACTGATGGCGGAATCCTACGTGGAGAGCGAAGCCGACGACGGCGAAGAAGCCGTGCGGTTGGCTGTCGGCTACGACATTCGCGATGAAGCCGTGCCTCTCATGAACATTCAGGACGAGGAAAAGAAAATAACGGTGCAAGGCGCCGTATTCGGGCTTGATATGAAGGAGCTGCGAAACGGCAGCACGCTCTTTACCTTCAACGTGACCGACTTCTCGGATTCCATTGCGATGAAGATGTTCGCCAAGACAAAAGATGATGTCAAAATTTTGTCTCAGCTCGCAAATGGAAAGTGGGTGAAGGCGCGCGGGCGGATCGAATACGACCGTTTTATGCAGGAGCCGGAGCTCGTTATGATGCCAAACGATCTGCATGAGGTTCTCGCACCGCCAGATCGGAAGGATCATGCCGAGGAGAAACGCGTCGAATTCCATCTGCATACGACGATGAGCACGATGGATGCGGTGACATCGATTGGCGACTATGTGAAGACGGCGGCAAAGTGGGGACATAAGGCGATTGCCGTGACGGATCACAGCAACGTGCAATGTTATCCCGATGCCGTCAAAGCCGCCAAGAAACATGACATCAAAGTGCTGTTCGGAGTGGAAGCGAACGTCGTCAACGATGCGGTCCCCATGGTTCTGAATTCCCGGCCGGAGCCTCTTGCTACGGCAACCTACATCGTATTCGACATCGAGACGACGGGTTTGTCCGTCGTAAACAACAAGATCATCGAGCTCGCGGGCGTTCGGATGCGGGAAGGCAAAGAAGTGGATCGGTTCTCGACCTTTATCAACCCGCATGAGAAAATTCCGTATCATATTCAGCAGCTCACGAACATTAACGACGAGATGGTGCAGGATGCGCCTGAGCTTGAACCGAAGCTGCGCGAGTTTATCGAATTTATAGGCGATGATGTTCTGGTTGCGCATAACGCCCGCTTTGATATCGGCTTTATCCAGGCGAACTGCAAATCACTGGGATTGCCCGAAGTAAACAACCCGGTGTTGGACACGCTGGAATTGGCGAGATTTCTACACCCGACGATGAAGAATCACAGGCTTAATACGCTGTCGGACAAGTATAAGATCAGTCTTGACAATCATCACCGTGCCATCGACGACTCCGTCGCGCTTGGCGGCGTATTGTTCGGTTTGATAGGCGACGCTGCGGAGCGCAACGTCAGGGATTTGCATCAATTAAATGATTATGTCGGTCTGGACTTATCCAATCAACGTCCTTTTCATTGCAATATTTATGCTCTAAATGCCGTGGGCAAAAAAAATCTGTTCAGGCTGATTTCGATTTCCCACACGGAATATTTTAAACGCGTTGCTACCATTCCGAAGAGCAAGCTGGTGGAGCTTAGAGAAGGATTGCTTGTCATCTCCGGCTGCGAGAAAAGCGAATTTTTCGAAACGGTGCTAAACAAGTCGCATGAAGAAGCGCAGGATATCGCGGAGTTCTATGATGTACTGGAGATTCAGCCTATCGACTTCTACATGCATCTCGTCGAAAAAGGACTTGTTGGCAGCCAGGCCGAAATCGAAGGCGCGATGCGGCGCATCTGTCAGATCGGCGACGCGCTGGGCAAACCTGTCATCGCGACAGGAAACGTACATTATTTGAACCCGCGGGACAAGATGTATCGGGACATCACGATTGGCGGCATTACCGGATTCAGTCCGCTTAAGGGTATGCGCAAGCCTGACGCCCACTTTCGCACAACCGAAGAGATGCTGGAGGAATTCGCTTTCCTGGGCGAAGCGCGCGCTCGCGAAGTTGTCGTGACGAACACCTCGGCGCTCGCAGATCGCTTTGAGGCATACGACATGTTTCCGAGGGAACTATTTACTCCCAACATCGAGGGAGCAGACGAGGAAATTCGGAACACCTGCTATGATACGGCGAAGTCCATGTATGGGGAAGATCTGCCGCAGGTCGTTATCGACCGGCTGGAGAAGGAGCTTGTCCCGATTATCAAATACAAGTTTTCCGCCAACTATCTCATCTCGGAGAAGCTGGTTAAGAAGTCGAACCGGGACGGGTACTTGGTCGGCTCCAGGGGTTCCGTAGGCTCATCGGTCGTTGCGACGTTCCTTGGCATCTCCGAGGTTAACCCGCTTCCCGCCCATTATCTGTGCCTGAACAAGGAATGCAAAACAAGCGAATGGTTCCTCGACGGCAGCGTGCCGAGCGGCTTCGACCTTCCTTCCAAAGCTTGTCCGAATTGCGGGCAGCCGATGAAGGGCGAAGGACAGGACATACCGTTTGAAACGTTCCTCGGCTTCAAGGGCGACAAAGTTCCCGATATCGACTTGAACTTCTCGGGCGAATATCAGCCGATAGCCCACAATTTCACAAAAGAGATGTTCGGCGAGAAATGCGTATACCGTGCGGGTACGATCGGCACGGTCGCGGAGAAAACGGCATACGGCTTCGCCAAAAAATACGAAGAAGAGCATCACAAGAAGTGGCGCGGGGCAGAGCTTGCAAGACTTGCGAGCGGCTGTACGGGCGTTAAACGAAGCACGGGCCAGCATCCGGGCGGCATCGTGGTCGTGCCGGATTATATCGAGGTCGAGGACGTCACCCCGGTCCAGTATCCGGCCGACGACGTAAACGCCGAGTGGAAGACGACCCACTTCGACTATCACGCCTTTGACGAGAACTTGCTCAAACTCGATATTCTGGGTCACGACGATCCGACGATGATGCGCATGCTCCAGGACTTGACCGGCGTCGATCCGACGTCAATCCCCATGAACGATCCAAAAGTCATGAGCATGTTCAACTCGACGGCAGCGCTCGGCGTTTCGCCGGAACAGATCCGCTCCTCCGTCGCCACTTATGGCGTGCCGGAGATGGGGACGAAATTCGTCCGCCAGATGCTTCAGGAAACGCAGCCGTCGTCGTTTGCCGACTTGCTGCAAATTTCCGGATTGTCGCATGGCACTGGCGTCTGGCTCGGCAACGCGCAGGAGCTTATCAAGAACGGGACCTGCAACATCAAAACGGTAATCGGCTGTCGTGACGATATCATGTTGTATCTTATCTATAAGACAGGGATGGACGCGGGTCTCGCCTTTAAAATTACGGAGAGCGTCCGAAAGGGCAGAGGTCTGACGCCGGAATGGATAGACGAGATGAAACGTTGCAAAGTGCCGGCTTGGTACATTGATTCCTGCTTGCGCATCGAATACATGTTCCCGAAGGCGCATGCGGCAGCATACGTTATATCCGCCGTGCGCACCGCCTTCTTCAAGCTGTATTATCCTATCCATTATTACGCGACCTACTTTACCGTTCGTGCGGACGATTTCGATTTGGAGCTGTTGTGCCAAGGTTACGAGGCTATCCTGCGCAAGTTGATCGAGATCGAAGCCAAAGGATTCAACGCAACTCCAAAGGAGAAAAACATGGTGTCGCAGCTGGAGATGTCGCTGGAGATGACGGCTCGCGGCTTCTCGTTTAAGCCGATCGATCTGTATCGCTCCGATGCCATCAAATTCCAGGTGGATGGCGACTCGCTGATTCCGCCGTTTGCCGCAATTGCGGGAATTGGCGACAATGCGGCGCGCAATATTGCTGCCGCAAGGAATGAAGGGGAGTTTCTGTCGATCGAGGACTTCCAGATGAAGTCCAAAGCGACGAAAACCATTATTGAAGTGCTAAACGGCATGGGCTGCTTCCGCGGACTGCCGGAATCCAATCAATTGTCTTTATTCTGACGCGAAGCCGTTGTGCAGCGCTAGAAATCATTCCTTGTCACTTATTTGGGATTATGTTATAATTTTTGTGGCAATGATGAGGATAGATCTTTGATGCAGAAGAGTGGGGAAACCCACTCTTTACGTTTTGTAATCGGACATTCTCGTTGCCCCGATCAGCGGAATTTACTTTTCCGCGCACGCAACCATTACAGGAGGTTTACTCAATTTGAGCACATCCACTATCAAATCCTCGATTGAGGCTATGGTGACGCCTTACCTCAACGAACAAGGTTTTGAGCTGGTCGATATCGAATACATCAAGGAAGGCAGCAACTGGTTCCTCAGAATCTTCGTCGACAAGGACGGGGGCATCGACATCGATGAATGCGGACGGATCAGCGAATTCGTCAGCGAGCAGTTGGATAAAAACGATCCCATCTCAGGCGCTTATTTCCTGGAGGTATCGTCCCCCGGGGCGGAGCGTCCGCTCAAGAAGCCCGAGGACGTGGTTAAGGCGATAGGCAAACATGTGTTCATGACTACATATGAGCCTGTTGACGGCTCCAAGGAATTTGAGGGCTTGCTCGTATCGTTCGATGGCGTGCAGGCCGTCGTTCGCATAGGCAAAAAACAGCATACGTTGCCGTACGCCAAAGTCGCCAGCGCCAGATTGGCTATTGTATTTTAAAGGTTACACCTATTATCGTTTTTATTTTCGAAAGGAGGATCAACGTTCCAATGAGCATGGATTTTATTGAGGCGTTGCAAGAGATCGAGAGAGACAAAGGGATCGCCAAGGATGTGCTGCTCGAAGCCATTGAAGCCGCGCTCATATCCAGCTACAAACGTAATTTCAACACTGCTCAGAACGTGAGAGTGGACATTAACCGCCATTCCGGCGTGATTAAGGTATATGCTCGCAAAACGGTCGTCGATGAGGTGTTGGATCCGCGACTGGAGATTACGGTGGAAGCATCTCGCGAAATTAATCCGCATTATCAACTGGATGATGTCGCCGAGATCGAGGTTACGCCGCGAGACTTCGGCCGAATTGCGGCACAGACAGCCAAGCAGGTCGTTACCCAACGGATACGCGAAGCCGAGCGAGGCCTTATCTACAATGCCTTTATCGACAAGGAAGAAGATATCGTGAACGGCATCGTGCAGCGTCAGGACGTTCGCAATCTGTTCGTCGATCTGGGCAAGGTAGAAGCGGTAATGCCGCTGACGGAGCTTATGCCAACGGATAAGTTCAAGCATGGCGACCGGGTGAAGTCTTTTATTACGAAGGTCGAAAATACGACCAAAGGTCCCCAAATCATTTTGTCCCGTACGCATCCGGGTCTGCTTAAGCGTTTGTTCGAGCTGGAGGTGCCGGAAATTTACGACGGCGTCGTAGAAATTCGTTCCGTCGCGCGCGAAGCGGGCTTCCGCTCGAAGATTGCGGTTCATTCGCGCAATGACGAAGTGGATCCTGTCGGCTCTTGCGTCGGACAGAAGGGGATGCGCGTGCAGACGATCGTGGGCGAGCTTAAAGGCGAGAAGATCGATATCGTTCGTTGGTCAGAGAATGTCGAGGAGTATGTCGCGAACGCGCTTAGCCCTTCCAAGGTGCTGGAGGTTATCGTATTCGAGCAAGAAAAGATGGCCCGCGTTATCGTGCCCGATTATCAGCTGTCGCTGGCAATCGGCATCAAAGGTCAAAACGCCCGTCTCGCAGCCAAGCTGACTGGCTGGAAGATCGACATTAAGAGCGAGACGCAGGCCGAGCAGGAATACGGCCGTCCGAAGTCCGCGATGGGCACCATGCATCAGGATTCTGTCTCGATCGATTAGCAAAGGCGGGCTAGTGCCGTAGATGTAGATAAAGGAGGGTGTGCGGTGAGACCGAGAAAAGTGCCGCTTCGCAAATGCGTCGCCTGTCAAGAAATGATGCCCAAGAAGGAGCTTATCCGGATTGTTCGGACACCGTCCGGCGAAGTCGCGATCGACCTGACCGGCAAGAAGGCGGGACGCGGAGCGTATCTGTGCGGCAAGGTAAGCTGCTTTAAGCTGGCTAAGAAGACCAAAGCGTTGGACAGGGCGCTTAAGCAGTCCGTCGGCGATGATATTTATGATGCGCTCGAAAAGGAATTTGTTGCGGTAGAGGAACAGTTTATAGCCGCAAAGGAGCTGGAGTCCGATGACGAGGAAGCCTGACAAAGCGTTGTCGGCGCTTGGCATGGCCATGCGTGCGGGCAAGCTTATAACAGGTGATGAAATCGTGCTCAAGGCTGTCAGATCGGGCAAGGCCTGTCTGGTCATTCTTGCCGGTGACGCATCTCCGAATACGAAAAAAAAATTTAAAGACAAGTGCGGCACCTACGGAATACAACTCGCCGAGGCATACGACAGGGAACAGCTTGGCATGGCGATAGGAAAAGCGGAACGCGTCGTTCTTGCCGTGACCGATGTGAACTTCGGAAAAATGATCGAAAATCATCTGAGCCAAAATACGGAGGTGGATCCTATTGAGCAACAAACAGGACAATAAAGATAAGCTTCGCGTATATGAATATGCGAAGTCGCTAAATATGAGCAGCAAGGAAATTATTACGATTCTTAAAAGGCTGAACTTGCCGGTCAACAACCATATGAGCGTAATGGAGAACGAAATGGTTCATAAAGTGGAAGGTTTCTTCCGCGACATTAAAGCGAATGCGGCGGCGAAGCGCGCTCAGGAAAGCGGCGGAGCAGCCGTATCTGCGCAGGCTCGTCCGCAGACCGCGCAGCAGCAAGGCAATCGCGGCAACACAACTCAAGAGAGACAGGGGACAACGAACTCTATTAATACGAAAACACAACCATCCGAACAGCAGCAAACAAGGGATCAGCAGCGTGAGCAAAAACCACAGCAAGGCAATCGTCCAACCGGTCAAGGCCAAGGTCAAGGCGGAAACCGTCCATCCGGCGGTCAGGGACAAGGCCAAGGCGGAGGACGCTCCTATAACGGCGGTCAGGGACAAGGCCAAGGCGGCAATCGCCCATCCGGCGGTCAAGGACAAGGCCAGGGCGGCAATCGCCCATCCGGCGGCCAAGGTCAAGGCAGCTTCCAACGTCAGGGAGGCCAAGGCGGTCAGGGAGGCCAAGGCGGCAATCGTCCTTCCGGCGGTCAAGGCGGAAACCGTCCAGGCTTCGGTCAAGGCGGTTCCGGCGGGCAGGGCGGCAATCGCTCCGGTTACGGTCAAGGCGGCCAAGGGGGCCAGGGCAATCGCACAGGCGGTCAAGGCGGCGGCCAAGGCGCTCAGGGCGGCGCTCGCACGGGCACTGCGCCTCAAGGACAGGCTCGCAGCTTCGATTCCCGTCCGGCACCGGCACGTACAGGCGGCGGAAGCGACGATCGCAGAGGCGGCGGCGATCGCTTCGGCAAGGGCGGCAACAGCGGCAACGGCAGTTCCAGACGTTTCGAAGATGGACGCGGCGGCGGCTTCAACAAAGGGAACAATCGCGGCGGCAAAGGCCGTGGCAAAGGACATCAGAATCAGCCTCCTCGCGAGAAGATCGACAACACGCCTAAGAAGATTATCGTCCGCGGCACGCTGACGGTCGGCGATCTTGCCAAGCTGCTGCATAAGGATGCTTCCGAAGTTATCAAGAAGCTTCTATTCCTGGGCGTTATGGCTACCATCAATCAAGAGATCGATATGGATGCGATCATGCTGATCGCAGGCGAATACGGTGTTGAGGTTGAAGTGAAAATTCCGGTGGAGGAAGACACCTTCGAGACCGTGGAAGAGACGGACGAAGAAGAGGATCTGCTCGTTCGCCCGCCAGTCGTTACGATTATGGGCCACGTCGACCATGGTAAAACGACGCTTCTCGACGCCATCCGCAAGTCGAACGTTTCAGGCGGCGAAGCAGGCGGCATTACGCAGCACATCGGCGCATACCAAGTCGAGATTAATAACAAGAAGATTACGTTCCTGGATACGCCAGGTCACGAAGCGTTTACGCTAATGCGTGCACGCGGCGCGCAAGTAACGGATATTACGATTATCGTAGTAGCAGCCGACGACGGCATTATGCCTCAGACGGTAGAAGCGATCAGCCATGCCAAAGCGGCAGGCGTTCCAATTATCGTAGCGGTTAATAAGATCGATAAGCCGGAAGCTAACCCGGACAAAATCAAACAAGAAATGACAGAATATGAGCTCGTGCCGGAAGAGTGGGGCGGAGATACGATCTTTGTGGAAGTATCCGCGAAGCAGCGCATCAACCTGGAGGGTCTGCTCGAGATGATTCTGCTTGTAGCGGAAGTCAATGAGTTCAAGGCGAACCCGAACAAGCGCGCCCGCGCAACGGTTATCGAGGCAGAGCTGGACAAAGGCAAAGGTCCTGTAGCCCGTATTCTCGTACAGCACGGAACGCTCCGTATCGGCGACGCATTTGTAGCGGGCAACTGTTTCGGTCGTGTTAGAGCCATGGTAAATGACAAAGGCCGCCGTCTCAAGGAAGCTGGCCCGTCGACGCCTATCGAGATTACAGGTTTGACGGAAGTGCCGCTTGCCGGCGATCCGTTTATGGTATTCGAAGACGAGCGCAAAGCACGCGCGATCGCAGATCGCCGCGCCATCAAACATCGCCAATCCGAGATGGGCGCCAATACGCGCGTTACCTTGGACGATCTGTTCAGCCACATTAAAGATGGAGAGATCAAAGATCTTAACGTCATTATTAAAGCAGACGTACAAGGCTCGCTCGAAGCGCTTAAAGGCTCGCTAGCCAAGATCGACATCGAAGGCGTTCGCGTCAAGGTCATCCACAGCGGCGTAGGCGCGATTACGGAATCCGATGTCATTCTCGCGGCCGCGTCGAACACGATCGTTATCGGCTTCAACGTTCGTCCGGATCCTCAGGCGGAAGCAACGATTGCCCAAGAGAAGGTCGACGTGCGCATGCACCGCGTCATCTACAACGTCATCGACGAGATCGAGCAAGCGATGAAAGGCATGTTGGATCCGATCTACAAGGAAGTCATCATCGGACATGCCGAAGTTCGGAACGTGTTCAAGGTGACGAAAGTCGGCGCGATTGCCGGTTGCATGATTATTGACGGCAAAGTAACCCGTTCGGCCGAGGCGCGCATCGTTCGCAGCGGCATCGTCGTGTACACGGGCAAGATCGATTCGCTTAAGCGGTTCAAGGACGACGCCAAGGAAGTCGCTCAAGGCTACGAGTGCGGTATAACACTGGAACGCTTTAGCGATATTAAAGAAGGCGACGTAATCGAAGCCTTCATCATGGAGTCGGTTGAGAGGTGATTAAGCAATGGCAAAAATTCGGGTAGGCCGCGTAAGCGAGCAGATCAAAAAAGAGCTTAGCAGCATTATTCAGATGGAATTGAAGGATCCGCGCATCGGATTTATAACCGTTACGGGCGTGGAGACGACAAGCGATTTGTCGCAAGCGAAGATTTACCTTAGCGTACTCGGCAATGACGAGCAGAAGGAAGCAACGCTCAAGGCGCTGGCAAGCGCGACAGGCTTCCTTCGTTCGGAGCTTGGCAAGCGCATGAAGCTTCGCCACACGCCGGTGCTATTATTCAAGTTCGACAGCAGCATTGAATACGGCAGCCGGATCGAATCCTTGCTCGAAGATATTAACAAAGGAAGCGACGCGAAGTGACGCGGCCCCAGAGCTATAACGACTTGTTGAAAGAAGCATTGGCCTTCATTGAAGGTCATGCTTCCTTTCTTGTTGTCTCCCATGTCCAGCCGGACGGAGACGCCATTAGCTCAACATCGGTTGTGGCTTGGCTGTTATCCAAACTTGGGAAGACCGCTGTTCTGGTGAACGAAAGTTTGCTGCCTTCAAGGCTGTCATTCTTGCATCGATTCGAAGAGATTCATTCTTTAAAGGCTGTTAAACTTGAAGGCACTTACGATGCGATCATTGCGGTCGATTGTGCGGATTATCGCCGCATCGGGGAGGCAGCGACCTTATTTGCACCCGGCGCAGCGCTGCTGAACATCGATCACCATCCGACAAATGACGGCTTTGGGACGTTGAATATCATTCGGCCGGAAGCTGCGGCAACCGTTGAGATTTTGTACGACTTGCTTGAAGCGGCGGACATCACGCCCGATCTCGATTGCGCGACTGCGATCTATACGGGGCTGCTGACGGATACGGGAGGCTTCCGCTATTCCAACACCAGCCCGCGCGTGATGGAGATTGCGGCGAATCTGCTCGCTATTGGCGTGTCCGGCAGCATGCTAGCTGATCATCTGCTGGAAAAGATGACGATCGGCAAGCTCAAGCTGCTGCAAACTGCGCTTAGCCGTTTGACTTTCTCCGACAATTTGGAGATTGGCTGGCTTTACATGACAAAGGATGATCTGCGGGAATGCGGTGCGGTGCCTGACGATCTAGAAGGCATTGTGAACTACGCTCTTAACGTAGATGGCGTTGAAGTCGGCATTCTGTTTAAAGAGACGGAGTCCGGACAGGTCAAAGCCAGCCTTCGTTCCGCCGGCAAAGCGGATGTTGCTGCCATTGCTCAAGCATTTGGCGGCGGAGGGCATGTCCGTGCCGCCGGCTGCACGCTGGATGGGCCGATATCGGCCGCATCGGCGTTGCTAGTCGAAGCCGCGAGAAAGGCGCTGGTCTAACAATGGATGGCATACTTGCGGTATGGAAGCCGGCTGGCTGGACATCCCATGATGTTGTGGCCAAAGCAAGGCGACTATTAAAGATGAAGCGGATTGGTCATGCGGGCACTCTTGATCCTATGGTTACTGGCGTTTTGCCTCTATGCCTGGGACGGTCGACGAGAGTCGTCGAGTATGTGCAGGAGCGGCCTAAGGCCTACGAAGCGGTACTGAAGCTGGGCATTGCTACTGATACAGAGGACATGACAGGCGACGTTCTGGCACAGGAACCTGTCCGCCGTTTCACGGAGCAAGAGCTGGAAGCCGTGCTGGGACAATTTCTGGGCGAGATTGAACAAGTGCCGCCGATGTTCTCCGCTGTCAAGGTTGACGGGAAGCGATTGTACGAGCTTGCCAGGGAAGGGAAAACAGTAGACCGGAAGTCTCGCAAAGTTCGCATACATGAGATTCGGCTCCTTGCTTCCGAGCTCGATATGGAACACCCGGAAATAACGTTCTCGGCCGTATGCTCCAAGGGGACATATATTCGTACGTTATGCGTCGATATTGGCAAGGCTCTCGGCGTGCCAGCCACGATGAAGAGCTTGACCAGAACGATGTCCGGCGGAATTCAGGCCGAGCAGTGCCTGACTCTGGAGGAGATCGAGCAATTGCAGGCCGCAGGCGAGCTTGAGAGCCGTCTTATCTCTCCCGAGGAAGCCATCGACCATATTCCGAAGGCAGTCGTTACGGAGGAAGCTGCAGCCAAGGCGCTGCGCGGACAAAAGCTGTCGCTTCGATCGGCATCTATTCAAGAGCCCTGGGTACATGGCACGCTGTTCCGCGTGACGGATACCCGCGAATCGTTCATTGGCATTTTCGAATGCGACATGGACATCTACGGCTTGCGCCCGGTCAAGGTTTTCTCTTGAAATTTCAATAAGGTTCAAAAAGTTCGGTTTTCAGTACCGTAGCGTATGCTTCCGATGCTGCGTTTTTTTTAAAACGTTGTAGAAGGTTGGATGAAGCGAAGTTTTTGAACTACCTCTTTTATGGAAATGCAGGTGTATTCGCGGTGAAAATGATTTCGATCTCTTATCCTTTTACGAATCTGGCAGAGCTTGTGCAGGAGAAGGCGGTCTCCATTGCGATCGGTCACTTCGACGGCGTACATCGAGGGCATCAAAATGTCATCCGGCAAGCGGTTGACGTTGCCCGCAAGGAAGGAATGCTGTCGGCTGTCATGACCTTCTCCCCGCATCCCAAGGAAGTGCTGGGCCATGGAGAACACTATTACAGCTGTCTGACTCCGCTTCACAAAAAGCAGGCGTTGTTCGAAGAGCTCGGCGTTGATATTATGTATGTGATGCGCTTCGACCTCAGCTTCGCCGCGGTATCGCCTTCCGAATTCGTCAGCGGCGTATTGCGTCCTCTCGGCGTCGGTCATGCCGTGGTTGGATTCGACTTTACTTTCGGCAGCAAAGGCGCGGGTAATGCTTCGACTTTGCTTGAGCTGTGCAAGCCGGATATCGGAGTCAGCATTGTCGAGCCATTATACGATAACGGCGTCAAGGTTAGCAGCACATATACGCGAGATTCGCTGGAGCAAGGCAATCTTGACAAGGCGAACAGCCTGTTGGGCCGTCCTTATGAAGTATCAGGCACCGTCGTTCACGGCGACGGGAGAGGGCGTACCATCGGCTTTCCTACTGCCAATCTCGAGCTGCATGATCCTTACGTAGCCCCGAAGCTTGGCGTCTATGCCATTACGGCATGGCTGGACGGTGTCGCGTACAACGGCGTACTTAACCACGGAATGAAGCCGACCTTCAACAAGTCGGAGATTAAGCCCGTTATGGAAGCGAATCTGTTTGATTTCGACCGGGACATTTACGGCAAGGAAATCAGGGTACAATTTAAAGCTTTCATTCGCTCGGAGCAAAAGTTCGGTTCGATTGATCAATTGATCAGCCAGATCGCTGCCGACGCGGCACAAGCTCGTGCGATTAATCAAAGTCTTTAAAACTCGACAACCTGCCTTATCATGTGATATACTGGTCAAAGTTGTGACCGAACGAAGCTTGTACAAGCATTCGGACGCGGTCCAGCCGAACCTTGGCTTGGTTGTCCGCTCTCACCGGCGGCGGCGAGGCTAATGGCGATTAAGATAGAAGGAGGTGAACAAGGATGGCAATTACACAAGAACGTAAACAAGAGCTGATCGAGACTCACAAGACGCATGCAAGCGACACGGGGTCCGCTGAAGTTCAAGTCGCTATCCTTACGGAAAACATCGTGAACTTGACGCAACATTTGCGGGAACACAAAAAAGATCATCACTCCCGCCGTGGTCTGCTCAAGATGGTCGGTCAACGCCGTAAGCTGCTGGCTTACCTGAAGAACAAAGACGTAAGACGTTATAGCGCATTGATTGAAAAACTCGGCCTTCGCCGTTAAAACATGCGTAACAGAAAGCAACCTGATCGTCCCCATTGAGAGGGATACGGGTTGCTTTTTGTAAAATTACAAGAGGTTGTTCAAAAAGTCCTTTTTGAACTCTCACTATAAGAATTTTGATTCTACTATGAACGGAGGCTCGCGAATGATACATAAAGTTGAAATGACACTTGGCGGAAGACCGTTAAGCTTGGAGACAGGCCGACTGGCCAAGCAAGCGAACGCAGCCGTAACGGTTCGTTACGGAGAGACGGTTATCCTTTGTACCGTCACTGCTTCTTCAGAACCAAAAGATCTGGATTTCTTCCCGCTGACAGTCAACTACGAAGAGAGATTGTATGCGGTGGGCAAAATCCCGGGCGGCTTCATTAAGCGCGAGGGCAGACCGAGCGAGAAGGCCATTCTGTCCAGCCGCTTGACGGACAGACCTATTCGTCCGCTGTTCCCGGAAGGATTCCGCAACGATGTGCAGATTGCCAACATTGTTATGAGCGTCGATCAAGACTGCACGCCGGAGATTGCGGCAATGATTGGTACTTCGGCAGCACTTTCGATCTCGGACGTTCCGTTCAACGGACCGATTGGCGGGGTTGTAGTCGGCCGCATCGATGGCAAATTCATCATCAACCCGACGGTTGAGCAGGAACAAGAGACGGATATTTTTGTCGTTGTTTCAGGTACGAAGGACGCTATCATGATGGTGGAAGCGGAAGCGAACGAAGTATCCGAGGAAGTCATGCTGGAAGCCATCATGTTCGGGCACGACGCGATCAGAGGCATCGTGGCTACGATCGAAGAGCTGACGGCAGCTGCAGGCAAAGAAAAAATGGCAGTCAAGCTTCACGCCGTAAACGAAGAAGTAAACGCTGCGGTTCGCGCATTCGCATCGGAACGTCTGGTAGAAGCGATCAAGATCACCGAAAAACACGCGCGTCAAGAAGCAATCGACGCCGTAAACGGCGATACCGTGACTCACTTCGAGACGGTCTACGCCGATACGCCAGAATGGCTGGGCGACGTGAAGGAAGTGCTTTACGACATCGTGAAGGAAGAAGTACGCCGCCTTATTACGCATGACAAGGTACGTCCCGACGGCCGCGGTCTCGATGAGATTCGTCCGATCGAATGCGATGTATCCCTGCTCCCGCGCACGCACGGCTCTGGCCTGTTCACACGCGGTCAGACTCAGGCGCTAAGCATCTGTACGCTCGGCGCAATGGGCGACGTGCAAATTCTTGACGGCATCTCGCCGGAAGAGACCAAGCGCTTTATGCACCATTATAATTTCCCGCCATTCAGCGTAGGCGAAGCTCGTCCTTTACGTCCTCCAGGACGCAGGGAGATCGGCCACGGCGCGCTCGGAGAACGCGCATTGTCCAAGGTTATTCCTTCGGAAACGGATTTCCCTTACACGATTCGTCTCGTATCCGAAGTACTTGAGTCCAACGGCTCTACGTCGCAGGCGAGCATTTGCGCCAGCACGCTGGCCATGATGGACGCAGGAGTTCCGATCAAAGCGCCAGTAGCGGGTATCGCGATGGGTCTGATCAAGGACGGCGAACATTTCTCCATCCTGTCCGATATTCAAGGGATGGAAGATCATCTGGGCGATATGGACTTCAAAGTGGCTGGTACCGCTGCCGGCGTTACGGCGATTCAGATGGACATTAAGATCGATGGCATCGACCGCGCGATTTTGCAGCAATCGCTGGAGCAAGCGCGTCAAGGACGGTTGCATATCCTCGGCAAGATGATGGAAGTGATGAGCGCGCCGCGTACGAACTTGTCGAAATACGCGCCTAAGATTTTGACGCTCCGCATTAATCCGGACAAGATCCGCGACGTTATCGGCGCCGGCGGCAAAATCATCAACAAAATTATCGAGGAAACAGGTGTCAAAATCGATATCGAGCAAGACGGCATGGTGTTTATCGCTTCCTCCAACGAAGAGATGAATCAAAAAGCCAAGTCGATTATCGAAGGCATCGTCAAGGAAGTTGTTGTCGGAGAGATTTATCTGGGAACGGTCAAACGGATCGAGAAGTTCGGCGTATTCGTCGAAATTTTGCCGAACAAGGACGGCCTTGTCCACATCTCCCAACTGTCTACGGAACGCGTAGCGAAATGCGAGGACGTTGTTAAAATTGGCGATCAGATTACCGTGAAGGTAACGGAGATCGATCAGCAAGGCAGAGTCAACCTTTCGCGCAAAGTGCTCCTGACGCAGGAAGCGTCCTCGGAAACCAAGTAATTTCACTCGAAACTAAATAGGCACCAAGCGAAGAGTCAGATATCATCTGCCTCTTTTTGTTTGGGTACAAGCCGCATAAAGTTGTCCTTCCGCTCATAAGATGGTTCATAACCGCATATCGGACTCCAACAGCACCGCCGTTTTAGCTGTTCAGGCGCTGCAGGATTCCGGATGGGACTGGATAAGCGGGGAGTGGGGGACATGGCGCTGCGCAAAGCTGCCGCAATAGCGGCAAGCCTATTGATGGTGCTCGTATTTATACGATTAAACGGGGATATTAGTGCTTTTATCCACTCGGTTAAGGCCGGGCATGACGCGACTTACGCGTTCGGACCGCCTTCCTTGTCGGAAGAAGAGAAGAAGGAGCTGTACAATCGGATCGTCGCGGAAGCCGAAAGTCGGTATTCGGCGCCAATCGATGCTAGGATTGATCGGGTTTGGCATGCCATTCCCGGCTATAACGGACTTGCCGTCGATATCGAGCGTACCTACGAAGCGGCTCTTCAAGCAGCCAGGACGGATTCCATCCCTTATCAATACAAAGAAATCGAACCGAAGATCGGTCTCGGGGATCTTGGCGCGCAGCCGATCTACAGAGGCAATCCTAACAAACGGATGATCGCTTTTATGGTCAATGTCGCTTGGGGCAATGAGTACATTGATCCCATCCTGGAGACGTTTGCCAGGGAGAATGTCAAGGCAACGTTTTTTCTGGACGGTTCCTGGCTGAACAAGAATAGCGAGCTTGCCCGCAAAATTATGGATGCCGGTCATGAGTTATCCAATCATGCGTATTCGCATCCGGATATGAAAAATTTGAATCGAAACGATCAGTCTTCCCAAATAACGCGTACAGAGAAGCTGCTGCAAGAGAGGCTGGGCATTGGCGATAATCGGTGGTTCGCCCCGCCGTCCGGTTCCTACAATGGAGCCACCTTGCAGATCGCGAAGGAGCTGGGCTTGCAGACGGTGCTGTGGACCATCGATACGATCGACTGGATGAAGCCGGCGCCGAGTGCCATTGTGGAGAAAATCGACAGAAAGCTGGAGCCGGGGGCGCTGATTCTCATGCATCCGACAGCTTCTTCGAGCCAAGCGCTGCCTGGCATGATTGCAAGCGCCAAGGCGAAGGGATACTTGATCGGCACAGTAAGCCAGACGCTGTCTTCGGAGCGGACGCCCGCTGTTGTTGAGGGCGGAGTTGGATTCTGATATAGTGGAATCATTCGTGTTAATACAGATTGGCATAACGCCAATATAGGGGGACGCTTGGTGAATAAATACGTACTTAGCAACGGCTTGCGCGTCATGGTGGAAAATATACCTACAGTTCGTTCCGTTTCGTTCGGTATCTGGGTGAAAACAGGCTCTCGCAACGAGACGGTAGACAACAGCGGCATCTCCCATTTTATCGAACATATGTTGTTCAAGGGTACGGAGAAACGGTCCGCCAAGGACATTGCGGATCTGTTCGACGGCATCGGAGGCAACGTCAATGCTTTTACGTCGAAGGAATATACGTGTTACTTCGCGAAAGTGCTTGACGAACATCTGCCGCTTGCCGTGGATGCCTTGTCGGACATGTTCTTCCATTCGCAGTTCGACGAAGGAGAGCTGGCCAAAGAAAAAAACGTAATTCTTGAAGAAATCGCGATGTACGAGGATACTCCGGACGACAAGGTCCATGATGAAGCTTCGCGCGCCGCGTTCGGCAGTCATCCGCTTGCCTATTCCATTCTCGGGCTTAAGGAACGGCTGGAGTCGATGGGTCCCGATACGCTGCGCGGTTACATGAACGACAGATACACCATTGAGAACACCGTCATCAGCGTGGCGGGCAATGTGGAAGACGAGAAGCTGCTGGCGATGCTGGAGCAGTACTTTGGCGCCTTCTCGCGGCATTCGGAGCCTGTAGTCGTAACGCCGCCGGCTTTCCACGGGGACTATATCTTCTTTAAGAAAAAAACGGAGCAAAATCATCTCTGCATCTCCTTCCCAGGCTGCTCCAACGCCGATCCGCTGCTGTATCCGATGGTGCTGCTTAATAACGCGCTCGGCGGCGGCATGAGCTCGCGGCTTTTCCAGGAAATCAGGGAGAAACGCGGACTTGCGTATTCCGTCTATTCGTATCATACGGGTTATGCGGATTCCGGTCTGTTTACGGTCTATGCGGGTACGGCTCCGAAGCAGACGAAGGACGTGCTGGAGCTGACCATGGAACAGCTGCACGAATTGTCCGTCAAGGGACTGGGCGAAGACGAGCTTCATCGAGGCAAAGAGCAGCTTAAGGGATCTCTTATCCTGAGCCTTGAGAGCACGAGCAGCAGAATGAACCGGATCGGAAAAAACGAGCTGATGCTGGGACGCCATTACACGCTTGACGAGCTGCTTGCGCGTATCGATAATGTGACGATGGATCATATCCGCGAAGTAACCAAGCGGATGTTGGCCGTGCCTTTTGCAGTAGCGACAGTGGGCACGACGGACAAAGAATTTGCGGGATTGAGGAGAGATCAGCTTGTACCAGGTTCTGTTTAAACGATTGGAAGGCAACGAGGACATCGCGGTTCCTCGCAAAATGTCGGAGTGGGCTGCGGGCTTCGACCTGCAGGCTGCCGTAAGCGAGCCTGTAGTCTTGCAGCCGGGAGAGCGCAAGCTCATTCCGACGGGTTTCTCCATGGCGATGCCCATGGAGCTGGAAGCGCAGATTCGTCCGCGCAGCGGACTGGCATACAAGCATGGCATTACCTGCCTGAATTCGCCAGGCACGATCGACGCGGATTATCGCGGAGAGGTGAAGGTGCTGCTCGTTAATCTGGGGGCGGAGCCATTTGCCATCACAAGAGGCGAACGTATTGCGCAGATGGTGTTCCAGGTCGTTCCCCAGGTGACGATCGAGGAAGCGGAAGAGCTTCCGGATACGGTGAGAGGCGCAGGCGGTTTCGGACATACCGGGGTGAAATAATGAGGAAGTCGTACGGCTATCGGCTGTACGGCTTTTTTTGTTGCGCGCAAACTTTCACCCCGCTTTGGGCGGCGGCATAAGATGGTCTATATCCTTATGAGCATCTGATTGCTTATTTGTTTTTGAAAGGAGTGACGCTTAATGCTTACAGGCGTTCAAGTGCTGATGCTCGGCGGCGATGCCCGGCAGCTGGAGGTTATACGCAAGCTGAGCGAGCTGGACGCTTCCGTCACGGTATGCGGCTTCGATGGCTTGCACTCTTCGCTCGACGGCGCCGTGCATGCCGAGTTCGAAGAAGCATTGTTCGAAAATGTCGACGCGCTGCTGCTGCCTGCCGTAGGTACCGAAGACAATGGCCTGATTCACGCCGTATTCAGCGATCGGGAAATTGTGCTCGGCGAAGCACATCTTGCGAAGCTGCCCGCGCATTGTACGGTTTATACGGGCATGGCAAAGCCTTACTTGAAACAATTGTGCGGGCAATACGGCCTGAAGCTGGTCGAGCTGTTCGATCGGGACGATGTAGCCATCTATAATTCCATCCCAACGGCGGAAGGCGCCCTGATGATGGCTATTCAGAATACGGATATTACAATCCATGGTTCACGAAGCATGGTGCTTGGCTTTGGCCGGACCGGCTTTACGATGGCTCGAGCTTTGCATGGATTAGGGGCTAAAGTCAAGGTTGGCGTCAGGCGCTCAGAGCATTTTGCAAGGGCGGCGGAGATGGGCTTCGAGCCTTTCTATACGGGGGCTTTACTGCATAATGCGGGCAACATTGACTTGCTTTTTAATACAATTCCGACTATGATAGTCACAGCGCAAATTATCGCAAATCTACCATCGCGAGCGGTTATCATCGACCTTGCCTCGAAGCCTGGCGGAACCGATTTCCGCTTCGCAGAGAAACGTGGCATCAAGGCGATGCTCGCACCCGGACTCCCCGGAATCGTCGCACCCAAAACAGCTGGACGCATCATAGCGGATTGCTTGACTCAGTTGATCATGGATGATACGAATAAGCGGGGGAATGGGATATGAATTGGAACGAAATAACGGTAGGTTATGCATTGTCCGGCTCTCACTGCACGTTCGCAGAGGTGATGCCGGAGATCAAGCGATTCGTCGATGCCGGTGCAAATGTCGTGCCGATCGTTTCGAATACGCTGATTACGACAGATACGAGATTCGGAACGGCGAAGGAATGGCAAGAGCAGCTTAGGGGCATTACGGGCAACGAGATCATTTCGACGATCGTTCAGGCGGAGCCGCTTGGACCTTCCAAGCTGCTTGACGTTCTTGTTATCGCGCCTTGCACGGGCAACACGACGAGCCGGCTCGCTAACGCAATTACGGACAGCGCTGTATTGATGGCCGCCAAAGCGCAGATGCGCAACGGCAGACCGATCGTACTCGCCATTTCGACGAATGACGGCTTGGGCCTTAACGCCGCGAATATAGCGAAGCTATTAGTAGCTAAACATATATATTTCGTACCCTTTGGTCAGGATAATCCGATTCAGAAGCCCAATTCGCTGGTCGCTCGTATGGATCTGGTGCTGGAAGCTTGCGAGGCCGCGCTTCAGGGCAAGCAGCTTCAGCCGATGCTGGTAGAGCGGCACGGATAATTGAGGCGTTCCACGACTTTAGAAGTCATTGTTGGATAACGAATGGGATCAAACGATCGAGGATGTTAAGCAGCTGCCTCTGACTTCCGAGGACCATCTACAAGGCTTGGCAAGGATCATGTTCATATCGCAGCAATTATTTTCCACGGGTTCATGGATTCATTACGGATAACGTGCTGCTTCTCGTCTTCACTCGAAGATAGGAGGCTAACGGCTTGCGAATCCTCATACAGAAATTCGGAGGAACCTCGGTATCCAGCCCGGAAGCTAGAGAACGTGTTATTTATCATATCAATAGGGAACGGGGCGACGGCAATAGTCTTGTCGTCGTCGTTTCCGCTATGGGACGCAGCGGAGATCCGTACGCCACGGATACGTTATTAGAGCTTGTCCGGCAAAGCGGAGACAGTCTACCGGCAAAAGAAAGGGATATGCTGCTTGGCTGCGGCGAGATTATATCGGCAGCCGTATTGTGCAGCATGCTCAATGCCAGAGGCATTTCCTCTGTTGCGTTAACGGGTGGAAGCGCAGGGATTTTAACGGACGAAAGCTTCGGTTCGGCGCGAATTAAGCGTATTGACCCGGAGCCCGTCCTCACGCAATTGGCTAAAGGCCATGTTGTCGTGGTCGCCGGCTTCCAGGGCGTAACCGCCCATGGCGACCTGACGACGCTTGGACGGGGCGGCAGCGATACGACGGCGACGGCAATCGGCGCTGCTTTGCGCGCGGAAATGGTCGATATTTACACCGACGTAAATGGCATTTTGACGGCGGATCCCCGGATCGTGGCCGATGCCAAACCGCTTCCTGTCGTAAGTTATGCGGAAATTTGCAACTTGGCTAGGCAAGGGGCCAAGGTTGTGCACCCCCGTGCGGTCGAGATTGCCCAGCAGGCGAAAATCCCGGTAAGGGTTCGCTCCACCTTCTCGGAGGAGGTCGGCACGCTTGTTACGGATGATGCTTCTGCGGCAGCCGATCATGATTTCAGGGACAGATATGTGACCGGCATTGCGCATGTGCCCGGCATTACCCAGATAGCGGTAAAAGCGATCGAGGGACAGAACGACATGCAACTGCAAGTGTTCCAGACGATGGCCAGGCATCATATCAGCGTAGACTTTATTAATGTTACGCCAAGCGGCGCTCTATACACGGTCTATGACCGGGACGCGGATACCGCGGAACGGCTGCTTCGCGAAGCGGGCTTCGCGCCGGTGCTGACCCCTGGCTGCGCCAAGATCTCCGTCATTGGAGGCGGAATGAACGGTCAGCCGGGCGTCATGGCGCGTATCGTCGAGGCGTTGACGGAGCAAGGCATCAGCATCATGCAATCCTCCGATTCCAATACTACAATCTGGGTCCTGGTCCGCGACGAAGATATGGCGGTCGCGCTTCGTGCGCTGCATTTCAAGTTCGATCTTCATTTATGAAGCAATTAACAGCATTATTGTACAATTCTAGGAGGAGTCTCTATGGATTTCGGAAGATTGATTACAGCGATGGTTACACCATTTGATGCGGAAGGATCTATCGATTGGCAAACCGCCGGTAAGCTGATTGATTACTTGATTGACGAGCAAAGCAGTGACAGCATCGTTGTCTCCGGCACGACGGGCGAGTCGCCTACCTTGACGGAGGAAGAGAAGCTGAAGCTCTTCGCATTCGCGGTCGAGCACGCCGCTGGACGTTGCAAGATCATCGCCGGTACGGGCAGCAACGACACTGCCCATACGATTCATCTGACGAAATCTGCCCAGCAATGCGGCGTGGACGGAATCCTGCTTGTCGCTCCTTATTATAATAAGCCTTCCCAAGAAGGTTTGTACCGCCACTTCAAGGCTATAGCAGAATCGACAACGCTGCCGATCATACTCTATAACGTGGAAGGGCGCACGGGGGTCAATATTTCCGTAGAGACGACGCTTCGCCTGGCACAGCTTGACAACATTGTTGCAACGAAGGATTGTGCTTCGCTGGAGCAACTTACTCTGATCGTAAGCGGAGCGCCGGACGGATTCCGCGTATACAGCGGGGACGACGCCATGACGCTGCCGGCACTCGCTGTCGGAGCATACGGAATCGTCAGCGTGGCGAGCCACATTATTGGAGCCGACATGAAGGCGTTGGTTAATGCCTATGTAGAGGGTAATGTCGCGGAAGCAGCAAAGCTAAATGGAAAGCTGTTCACCATTTTCAAGGGTTTGTTCAACTGTCCTCATCCCGTGCCGAATCCGGTCGCGGTTAAATATGCGTTGTCGCTCAAAGGTTATCCCGTTGGCGGGGTGCGGCTTCCGCTGATCGATGCAAACGAAGCGGAGCGGGCTTTTCTTCGCGATTTGATTTCATAGTAAAACGGACATAAATGACGCTATTTTTCGATTTTTTTAGTTTTTCGACAATCTAATGGACTAACAGGGGCTATCGATTCATTGTGGACGACAGCGCAGTTAAGTAAAGGCTGAGCGTAACGGACACTGCAGTCGCTATTTCGCAAAATGGGGTCTGTTCAAATTGTAACGGACCCAGACGACCTTATTCACGTCAAAATCGCATAGAATGGGCGGAAATGCACCAAATAGCGTCATCTGAGTCCGTTGTGCGCCTAGCCAAGCTGGGCATAACTAGCTGATGAAAGTTCAGCCGGGGTAAAGGCCAAGCTGCCCCGTAGCTAGTAGGCAGGTCATGGAGAAATTCATGGGTTGAAGCCCTACGAAAAGCATGAAAAAAAAAAAATCATGCGAAGCAAGCCCTCAGGCCGTAACATCCGAGTGAATCCTGCCGCATCGTCAAAAGGAACCCGCAAGGGACAAGAGGGAGCCGAGCCTTGAGCGGACGGGCGAAGGCCATGGAACGTGCACAGAACTTGGAGCAGCACGGAAGAACCCTCCGGTGTATGGGGATCGGCATGTGGAGACAGTTATGTTCGGAACTAGGGAGACCCTCCCCCACACGGCAGCAAGGGGCCGTAACGAGCAAACCTATAAGCCTTGAAAGGTGAAGTGGCTAGCGGTGGGAAGGGAGTCGGAGGGGGCCGTAGTACCGAGGAAGCAAGGACAACATAACCTTGTGGAGGGAAGGGCGTCGAAAGACAATACCCCACTTCGTTCATGGGAACCAAGGAGGTAAGAGTGAGTGAATGCCGCAAAGGCTAACAACGCCAAAGAAAAAGCTCGAGAACTTCAAAGAACCCTCTACCTTGCAGCTAAGGAAAAGCCAGGACGGCGGTTCCATGCTCTGTATGACAAGATCAGTCGCGAGGACATCATGACCTATGCGTGGATGCGAGTAAAGGCCAATAAAGGGAGTGCCGGGGTCGACAAAATCACGATCCAGTCGATCAACGAAGACTATGGCGAGAAGCGGTTTATCGCGGAGACATGCGGTCAACTGAGAAACGGTACCTATCGACCAACGCCGGTACGCCGAGTAGATATTCCAAAAGATGATGGAAAGACAAGACCACTCGGCATTCCGACGGTGAGAGACCGACTGGTACAGATGGCGACAAAGCTCGTACTGGAAGGCATCTTCGAGGCCGACTTCAAAGACTTCTCCTATGGGTTTCGTCCGAAACGCAGCGCGCACGATGCGCTGCAAAAGATCCTGACAACGGCGAACGAGGGGAGAGTATATTGGGTCGTGGATGTCGACATTCGGGGCTACTTTGACAACATCTCACATGAGAAGCTGATGGCACTCGTCGAACAACGAGTCAACGACCGGAAAGTACTGAAACTTCTCCGCGGATGGCTGACGGCAGGCGTGATGAAAGAAGGCGAGTTCTATGCTTCGGACATCGGAAGCCCGCAAGGAGGCGTCATTTCTCCGCTATTGGCTAACATTTACTTGAACTACCTGGACACGATCTGGGAGAGGAACTACACGCAGCTCGGAACGCTGGTCCGTTACGCTGACGATCTGGTCATCCTATGTCATCGAAAAGCAGAAGCGCTGGAAGCGATACAGGTATTGAAAGCTGTATTCGCAAAACTGGAGCTGAGCATGAATACGGAGAAAAGCAAGCTGGTGAATGTGTGGGAGGACGATCAAGGCTTCGACTTTCTCGGCCATCATTTTCGTCGACTGCCGGTCATGCGCAAAGGGGGAAAAGTGGCACGAATTCTCCGGTGCTTCCCGTCGCAGAAAGCGATGAAGAAGATGAAGACGAAAGTAAAGGCATGCACGTCGTCGCGAACGCTACTGAAGCAAATGACCAGCGAGATCATCGCAGTACTCAACCCGAAAATAGTGGGGTGGAGAAACTATTATGCCAAAGCGGACAAAGGCCTAGCCAATGGCTTCTTGGCCAAGATCGACTGGTATATCCGTAAGAGGCTGATGATCTTCTGCCGGAAGAAGTTTAAAAGGTGGAGGCTGCGTCAATCCGGATTCTTCAAGATGCTAAAGGAAGCAGGGTTACAATCCGTCACAACCTGGAAGAGTACGTACTGCGCAAGGTGAAGAACGTCGGAAAGCCGTATGCGGGAAAACCGCACGTACGGTTTGATGAGGAGGGGCTGGTAGTCCCAGCCCTTTACTCTACAGATTTGTTTGAGGTTAAAAATCGGACAAATAGCGTCGCTGGTGTCTGTTAGAGCAAGAACCGATGCGCTGCATCGGTTTTTTTGCATAACTAAGGATGAAACGTTTTGGAGACGCTATCGGATAGAGGATTATCCGGTTGCACTTGTATTCCATCTTTTTCATCATGTATAATGATCACAAGTGATTGGGTGCGGCAAACAAAATCAATTCCAGTTCTTACCGTCAGAGCGGCATCTGGCGTTATCTGTAATACCAATAATCGGATAAAGCATGAATAATGACACTTTCTATAGGAGGTATAGATCCATTTGTCTAAGAAAAACAACAACCAAGATAAGCTGCTTATATTCGCACTGGGCGGAGTAGGCGAGATCGGCAAAAACATGTACGTGATCCAATATAACAACGATATCGTCGTTGTGGATTCGGGTCTCAAATTCCCGGAAGAGGACATGCTCGGCATTGATATTGTCATCCCGGATATTTCTTACCTGACGGAGAACCGCGACAAGGTTCGCGCCATCCTCATTACACACGGTCACGAAGACCACATTGGCGGTCTGCCATACGTGCTCAGACATCTTAATGTTCCTGTCTACGGAACAAAGCTGACGCTCGGACTGATCGAAGGAAAGCTTAAGGAAGCGGGCCTGCTGGGCGAGACGAAGCGCATCCTGATCAATGCGGATTCCGAGATTCAACTCGGCGCCATTCGTGCGAGCTTCTTCAAGACCAACCACAGTATTCCGGACTCCGTAGGCGTCTGCCTGGATACACCGGAAGGCATCGTCGTTCATACGGGCGACTTCAAGTTCGACCATACGCCTGTAAACGATCAGTTCGCCGACCTGCAGCGTATTGCCGAAATCGGCAGCCGCGGCGTACTGGCATTGCTGTCCGACAGTACAAACGCAGAACGGCCTGGCTATACGCCTTCCGAGAGCAAGGTAGGGGACGAGCTTGAAGATATCTTCCGCAAGTCCACCCAACGCGTCGTCGTTGCCACCTTCGCTTCCAACGTGCATCGGATTCAACAGATCATCAACGCTTCGATTGCAACTCGCCGCAAGATTGCAGTCGTTGGCCGCAGCATGGTCAACGTAGTCGGTATCGCATCGGAGCTTGGCTACCTTAACATCCCTGAAGGCATGCTGATCGAGCCGGAGGAAGTGAACAAGCTGGCCGCCGACCGCGTCGTTATTCTTTGCACTGGCAGCCAGGGAGAGCCCATGTCCGCTTTGACGAGAATGGCGCGCTCCACGCATCGCAAAGTCGATATTTTGCCTGGCGACACGGTTATTATCGCCGCTACGCCGATTCCTGGCAATGAGCGTTACGTAGGACGTACGGTAGACGAGCTGTTCAAGCTCGGCGCCAACGTCATCTATGGACCAGGCTCCGTGTCTGGCGTCCACGTATCGGGTCACGGCAGCCAGGAAGAGCTTAAGCTCATGCTGAACCTAATCAAGCCAAAGTACTTTATTCCGATTCACGGCGAATATCGTATGCTTCGCTTGCATGGCAGACTGGGCGAGTCAATCGGCATCGATAAGGAAAATATTTTCATTGTCGAGAACGGCGATACGGTAGAATTCCAAGGCGGCGCCGGTCGCAAGGGCTCCAAGGTGCCGGCAGGCAATGTTCTTATTGACGGACTTGGCGTTGGCGACGTAGGCAACATTGTATTGCGTGATCGCAAGCTGCTGTCGCAAGACGGCATTCTGGTCGTAGTCGTGACGCTCAGCAAGCAGGATGGCACGATTCTATCCGGTCCGGACATCATCTCCCGCGGGTTCGTATACGTAAGGGAGTCGGAAGGCCTTCTGGACGAAGCCAACCGGATCGTCACTTCAACACTCAACAAGCTTATGAACGACAAAGTTAATGAGTGGGCATCGCTCAAGACTAACGTCAAGGACGCTCTTGGACGATTCCTCTACGAACAGACACGTCGCCGCCCTATGATATTGCCGATCATCATGGAGGTTTAGACGGTATACAAATACCCATCACGATATAGAAATCGCTTTTCAGCCGGGCAACCGGAGGGAAGGCGATTTTTTTATGGCGGATGCTTCGGTACAATCGTTCGGATAATTGTTCTCATGACATTCCATACTATGACAAGCTGTAGAACTACATGATGGATATGAGGGGGATATAAGCATGTCGTATGGATACATGAATGAAGGAATTAAAAGCAATGGATCGGAGCCGCCGCCGGCCCAACCTGAACCGCAAGGAGCGCCTCAAGACGAGAAGCGGAAATCGGCTGCAATTGAAAGCATTCAGCAATTAGGAACCGTATCTCCGCCAGTTCCGGCGGAATCCAATATCTTTTGCATGACAATCATCGGACAAGTCGAAGGTCATCTCATTCTTCCGCCGCAAAATAAGACGACGAAATATGAACACATGATCCCCCAGCTTGTAGCCGCCGAACAGAATCCGAAAATCGAAGGGGTGCTAATCGTACTAAACACGGTGGGAGGAGATGTTGAGGCCGGACTCGCCATCGCCGAGATGATCGCATCATTGTCGAAGCCGGTGGTAACGTTAGTGCTTGGCGGCGGGCATTCCATCGGCGTACCCATAGCGGTGTCAGGAGACCTATCCTATATCGCGGAAACCGCAACAATGACGATTCATCCCATCCGGATGAACGGACTGGTCATCGGAGTGCCGCAAACGTTCGAATATTTGGAGAAAATGCAGGAACGCGTCGTACGATTCGTTACTTCTCATTCGAATATCTCTGAGACTACTTTTAAAGAACTCATGTTCAAGACTGGCGAGCTTACACGCGATATCGGTACGACAGTAATCGGAGCTGATGCCGTAAAGCATGGCCTCATTGACAATATCGGCGGATTGGGAGATGCGCTTCGGAGTTTAAATGGATTGATTGAAACGAAACGTGCGGCAGCGCCTCAACCTTCGAGCATAGACGCATCAGTTGCAGCTGGAATTATGGCTGCGTCAAGCGAGGTCGGTTTAGAAGGAGGCGCTACGCAATGACCCTGCATACGATCATGCCTCTAGAGCTGGTTCTACAGGGCTACGGAGAAGAGGGGGAACCTATGCTTGACGTTACGGCAAAGGGTGTAAGAATGCTTGTTGTTCCCGTAGCGCCAGGCTGCGGTAAAATTGTAAGACTGTTGGATTGCTCCTTGTACGACTATCTGGATCCAACGCTGGCGCCGGGAGCATTTATTACATTCGGCTTCGAATAGTTGTTCGGAAGTGAAATAGTCCGTCACCCGGAACTGTGCTATAATGGAAATCCGAGGTGACGGCATGGCAAAGAAAAAGGGACGCAAAAAATCGATTGGCGCTCAACTGAAGTATGAAGTATACGGTATTCTCATTATTACAATATCCATCATCGCATTATCCGGCGAAGCGACTGTAGGACGCGCCTTATCCAAGCTGTTTGGTTTGTTTCTGGGCAAATTTTATTTCGTGCTTGCGCTTGTCGGCATATACATAGGTCTTACTGTAATGGTTAAGAGGGCATGGCCCCGGGGCTGGACAAGCCGCAAGACGGGGCTGCTTGTGCTTGTGCTGGGCCTTGCGCTCAGCAGCTCGATCTCCGATGTAAACGCCAGATTCCAGGGCGTCGAAAGAGAGACGTTATCAGGCGGCGTTATTTTGGGAGCGCTTAGCCAGGGGCTGCAGGAGCAGCTTCTGACCTCGGCCTCTGACGGGGTGAGCGAACTCCGAATTCAAGACAAGCCTATTAGCGGAGGTTATGTTGGCGCGCTCATGTTAGCAATGTTATTCACCTTGTTTGGCTATTACGGAGCCGTCATCATTAATATTGTCATGTTCGCCATAGCGATCATGTTGATAACGGGCAAGTCGTATGTCGAGCTGGTCCGATTGATACGGACAAGATTCATACGGATGTTGAAGCTGCTTAACGCCAAGCGAAGCAGCCACAAGGCGAAGCGTGAAGCTGCCGCTGCCGCTGCGGGAGCGACGGCTGCTCAGCCAAGCGGATTATACGATGACGATACGATCGATGATGATGATCAATTCGCCAAGCCGAGGCCAAAGAAACGTAAATCGATATTCTTCGCTTGGCGGAACGAAGAGAGCAAGAGCCATGCCTCCGAGGATGACGAGTGGGAGTTCACTGGCGATAAGGACGAACAGCCAGGCGCAGCGGTTAGTTCATGGGAAAACGGACTTGCCGAGCAGCCATGGGAGAAAACGGGCGAAAGCTCCGATGAAAACGGCATAGGGACAGAAACTCAGTTTGAAGATAATAATGATTCGCTCCCTCCATGGATGCGGCAGGATGATCATGACCTTGCCGACAAGGGAGAGACGGAGGGGATCGTACCTAACGATCCATCCTCCCCAACAGGAGAAGAGTACGGGGAGGCGCAGGCATGGGGGAATCCCGATTGGCCTCCTAACGCCCAACAGCAAGAATACGACGACAATCAAACCTATAACGAGATGAAAGAGACTGACGTGCTTGCAGAGAATCTTGACGATGTCGCAGACGGCATGCAAGACGAAACGTTCGACGAGGACGACAATAGCGCCGAGGCCGTTCAAGCAAGCGGCGAAACGGTTCCGCGAAGGCCGGTTGGCGAAGAAATGGTCGTCAGCGGAGCCCCGCCTGCTCCGCCTGCACCCAAGCCATATCGTTTGCCGCCGTTCACTTTGCTGCAGAAGCCGCTTGGCATGAGCAGAGGCTCCGACGCTTCGGATATGTACGATTCCAGGCGCAAGCTGGAAGCGACGCTGGAAAGCTTCGGCGTACGCGCGAAGGTGCTGGACGTCGTTCGGGGGCCTGCGGTTACCCGTTACGAAGTGCAGCCCGCGACGGGCGTCAAGGTAAGCCGAATCGTTGGCCTTACCGATGATATTGCATTGGCTCTTGCGGCTAAGGATGTAAGGATGGAAGCGCCGATACCAGGTAAGTCTGCCATTGGCATCGAGGTGCCCAACATGGAAGTGTCCGTCGTCACCATGAGAGAGGTGATGGAGACGCCTGCCTTCCAGACGGCTACCTCCAAGCTCTCCATTGCGTTCGGCCGGGATATATCCGGTCAGACGATCGTCGGCAACCTTGCACGTATGCCTCACTTGCTGGTTGCCGGCGCAACAGGCTCCGGCAAGTCCGTCTGTATCAACGGCATTATTACGAGCATTCTGTATAAGGCCAAACCGGACGAAGTGAAATTCCTTATGATCGATCCTAAGATGGTGGAGCTGAACATCTACAACGGCATCCCGCATTTGTTGGCTCCGGTCGTCACGGATCCGCGCAGGGCATCGCTAGCGCTTAAGAAGATCGTCGTGGAGATGGAGAAACGGTACGAGCTGTTCTCCAAATCGTCGACGCGCAATATCGAAGGCTACAATACGCTGATGGCTGACAATCCGGCCGCCGTTTTGCCGTACTACGTCATCATCGTGGACGAGTTGGCGGATCTAATGATGGTAGCCGCGAACGATGTCGAGGACTCCATTGCGAGACTTGCGCAGATGGCCCGTGCCGCGGGAATTCATCTCATTATTGCTACTCAGCGGCCATCCGTCGACGTCATTACAGGCGTTATTAAGGCGAACATCCCTTCCCGAATCGCGTTCGGAGTCTCGTCGCAAGTCGATTCCAGGACGATTCTCGATATGGGAGGAGCCGAGAAGCTGCTCGGACGCGGAGATATGCTGTTCTTGCCCGTGGGCATGTCGAAGCCGATTCGCGTACAAGGCGCCTTCCTCTCCGATCAGGAGGTGGAAGCACTGGTAAGTTTTGCGAGGAATCAGGGAGAGGCGGAATACAAGGAGGATCTCGTGCCAGAAATTGACGCGGAATCCGAGGACGAAGACATGCAGCTTGACGAGCTGTTTGACCAGGCGGTACAGATCGTTGTTGAGGCAAAGCAGGCTTCCGTATCGCTGCTCCAGCGCAGGATGAGAATCGGTTATACACGTGCTGCGAGACTGATCGACCAGATGGAGGCACGTTCCATCGTTGGCCCTTACGAAGGAAGCAAGCCGCGCGAGGTGCTGATGTCTCTCGAGCAGTTCCAAGCGAACCGCGCCAGCTCCTAAAGAGGTTGTTCAACACGGATTTAAAACTTCTCTTTTGCCGAATTCTTGCATAGAAGGGAATCAATTTTCTCATACTACTCTCAGGTAACGCTATCCGTAGCGAACTAACTTGCATGAGAAAGGCAGATCCCTACATGAGAATTCGTTTGATCGTGGTGACTTCGCTCGTCGTGCTGCTTGCATTTAGCTCCTTCTACGCTATTAAGGGAAGCTTTGGTCCCGTATCGGAGACGTTCAGCAGCGCAACTCTTAAGGTCGGCTCATCTGGTGCGGACGTGCAGGAGCTGCAAGGCAGACTGACCCATCTAGGCTATTATAATGGCAAGATAGACGGTGTGTTCGGTTCCAAGACGAAGGGAGCCGTAACCTGGTTCCAATGGAAATTCGGCCTGAAATCCGACGGGATCGTCGGCGCCGAGACGAAGAAAAAGCTGGTGAATGCAACGAAAAACTGGAAGCCGGGTTCTACTTCTCCCGGCGGGGCAGCTCCAGGCGGTACCGGAGGCGGGAGCAATACCGGAGGTAATGCAGGCACCGGCTCGGGAAGCAATTTGGCTCAATCCAATCGACTGGGACTTTCGGAGAACGACTTGAAGATTATGGCGAATGCCGTCTACGGCGAAGCGCGCGGCGAACCATACGAGGGGCAGGTTGCGGTAGCCGCAGTCATTCTGAATCGCGTCCGATCCGAGAGCTTTCCGAACACGGTTTACGGCGTTATTTTCCAACCGCGCGCGTTCACGGCCGTGGCTGATGGCCAAATCTATTTGACGCCGAATCAGAAGGCGAGAGAAGCAGTCGAGGACGCCCTTAACGGCTGGGATCCGTCGGGCGGATGTCTGTATTATTTTAATCCGGATACGGCAACTTCCGCGTGGATTTGGACAAGAACGCAAATTAAGACGATTGGCAAACATATATTCTGTATGTAGGCCAAGTGCCGGCAATCGTCGGACAAACCTTGAAGCGACCGCTTCTGCTCGCAAGCAGGCGTGGTTGCTTCTTCCATTTCTGATCGGTTAAAATGGTAAAAACGGTTGCACCAGAAGGTGAAGCCGCTGAAAGGAGCCAACCTACGTGAGTGCATTCCAACGAGGGCAATTAGAGCGTATTCGCTTGCATGTACTGCCCACCAATCGGTTCAAAACGTTTGCGATTTCGTTGTTCGCGGGCCTTCCTCTCCAGGAGGAGACGGTCACGCCTGTTGCTCTGATCCCGTTCGTGCTCCGCAGGGGGACGGCGTCCACGCCGGAGACGATCAATTTCCGCGAGAAGCTTGACGATATGTACGGAGCCGGCTTCGGCTTCGATGTATACAAACGGGGCGATTCCCAAATCATTCAATTCAAAATGGATGTCATTAACGACGCTTTCGTCTCTTCCGAACATTCGCTGCTGGCTTCCTCGATCGGATTTTTGGGCGATGTCGTCACGAATCCGCTCATCGAAAACGGCGGCTTCCGTGCCAAGTACGTGGAGGCCGAGAAGGAAACGCTGCGCAAGCGACTGGAGGCTATTGTCAACGACAAGATCAGATATGCAGCGGAACGCTGCATCGAGGAGATGTGCGCGGACGATCCATATCGCTTGCATCCGCTGGGACAGCGGAGCGACATCGCGGCTATTACTCCGCAATCGCTGCGCGAGACCTATGATCAGTGGCTAAACGACGCAGCGCTGGATCTCTATGTCGTAGGCGATACGTCACTGGAAGAAGTGACGAAGCTTGTACGAGGAGCTTTCCAATTGAAGAGCGGATCACCTTCTGCTTATAAGCATCCCGTAACGCAGCATGATGTGACGGAAGTGAAGAATGTCGTCGATCGTCTCGAAGTGAGTCAGGGCAAGCTGAACATGGGCCTTCGAACCGGAGTCGGCTATAATGATGCCTTGTATCCTGCCGCTCTGCTTTATAATGGAATTCTAGGCGGATATCCGCATTCCAAGCTGTTTATGAACGTAAGGGAGAAGGAGAGCCTCGCCTACTACGCGGCTAGCCGGCTTGACGGCCATAAGGGCATCTGTACGATACAGTCCGGCATCGAATTCGCTAATTACGAGAAAGCCGTCGCCATCATCAAAGAGCAGCTGGAATCCATGAAGCAAGGCCAACTGTCCGATCTGGAAATCAATCAAACCAAGGCGATGATCTCCAATCATCTCCGGGAGATGCAGGATTCCGCTTACGAGATGCTTTCGTACGATTTCAATAGCGTGCTGACGGGCAAGGAACGAACGGCGGGCGAGCTGCTTAAGCAAGTACAGGACGTGACGGCGGAAGATATCGTAGCGGTTGCGAAACGTGTGCAGCTGGATACGATCTACTTCCTGCGCGACCGGAAGGAGGCTTAGGGCAAATGGAAACTTTACGCTATCCGCATGTTCAAGAGACATTGTATCGGGAAGTGCTGAGCAACGGCCTTGAGATCGTCGTGCTCCCAAAGGAAGGCTTTCAGAAGACATACGCCACATTCTCGACGAAGTACGGCTCTGTCGACAATCATTTCTCCGTATCGGGACAGGAGCCGGCAAAAGTGCCGGACGGCATCGCGCATTTTCTCGAGCACAAGATGTTTGAGGAGCCGGAAGGCGATATTTTCTCCGTGTTCGCGGCGCAAGGCGCATCGGCGAATGCTTTCACGACATTTGACCGCACGGTCTATCTTTTCTCGGCCACGGAGCAAATCAACGAAAATTTAACGACATTAATCAATTTTGTTCAAAACCCTTATTTCACCGATGCCAACGTAGACAAAGAGAAGGGGATCATCGAACAGGAAATCAATATGTATCGGGACAACGCGGATTGGCGCGTTTATTTCGGACTTATTGACGCCCTGTACCATACCCATCCGGTTCATATCGACATTGCCGGCACGGTGGAGTCGATCAAGCAGATCGATAAGGAGACGTTGTATCGCTGTTACGAAACCTTTTATCATCCGTCCAACATGATGTTGTTTGTCGTGGGAGGAGTCAACGCCGAGGAAGTGTTCCAGCTTGTCCGCGCCAACCAGGATGCCAAAACGTTCCAGCCGCTGGGTGAAATCAAACGTTATTTTGACCAGGAGCCTTCGTCCGTCAAAATTCCGCGCAAAGTCTCCAAGCTTCAAGTGTCGCTGCCTAAGTGTATGTTGGGCTTCAAGGAGAAGAACGTCGGCCTGGCAGGAGACGCCTTGCTGAAACGGGAAATCGTGACGAAGCTGATGCTGGAAGCGCTGATCGGTCCAAGCTCGCCATTATATCAATCGCTCTACGAACAGGAGCTGATCTCCGATTCGTTTGGCCACGAATATAATTCCAGCACCGACTACGCCTTCTCCGTTATTGGAGGCGATACGCCGAAGCCCGATACGCTTATCGAAGCGATTAAGTCCGCTGTAACCGAGGCGGTGGGCAGCGGCATCGAACAGACATCGTTCGAGCGTGCCAAGCGCAAAAAAATCGGCGGTTACTTGCGAATGCTGAATTCCCCCGAGTCCATCGCCGGAGAATATACCCGTTACCGGTTCCGGGACAGCGATATGTTCGACGTGATCAAGTTCTACGAGCAATGTACGCTTGACGAAGTCAATGCGCGGCTTCGCGAACACTTCGACTTCGGTCAGTTGGCCGTCTCCATCGTGGAACAAGGGACAGAATGAAGACGCTGCAAGAAACGACGGTATTGATAACGGGGGGAAGCCGCGGTATCGGCGCTGCCATCGCGCAGCGCTTCGCCGCGGAGGGAGTCAATATCGTCCTGCATTATTTGGAATCGCACGAACGAGCGAATGAAACGGCCCGGCGCTGCATGGCGCTGGGGGCCAATGTCATGACGATCGCAGCCGATCTAAGATCGAAGGATCAACTTGCCCGCATGCGCGACAAGCTGTTAAGCCATAACATTAGGCCCGATATTCTGGTCAACAACGGAGGGATCGCCCACTATGGCATGCTTGCCGACGTTACGGAGGATGAGTGGGACGACGTTATGTCGGTTAATTTAAAGGGCATGTTTCTCAGTACGCAATTATTTATGCCGCATATGATTGCCCAACGTTACGGACGAATTATTAATGTATCGTCGGTATGGGGAATGTCGGGCGCTTCCTGCGAGGTGTTGTATTCGACGACCAAGGGAGGCGTTAACGCCTTTACCAAGGCGTTGGCCAAGGAGCTTGCTCCATCGGGTGTTACCGTCAACGCTGTTGCTCCAGGAGTAGTGGACACTTATATGATGGACGGATTTAATCTGGAGGAGAAGGCTGCTCTGCAACAGGAAATACCGGCAGGCCGCTTCGGCTCGGCGGAAGAAATCGCTTCGCTCGTTTATTTTTTGTCGTTGCCGGAATCGTCGTATATTACTGGACAGATTATAAGCCCGAACGGTGGCTGGCATACTTAACCTTCGACCCTCACGCGTAAGGGCTGTATAACGAAAGCTCGAAAGGTGCAGAATAAGGACTGTTGCTGATTCTTTTCCAAACCAATGAGGAGGCGAAGAGCCGTGTCAACTGTCCTTTCGAATTTCGATACTTGGAAACATTTTTTGTCCGACCGTGTAACGCAAGCGAAAAAGATGGGGCTTACCGAAGATACCATCGCTAATCTGGCGTATGAGATCGGCTCCTTCCTGGACGAGAAGGTCGACCCTAAGAATGATGAGGAAAGCGTGCTGAAACAGCTTTGGGATGTTGGCGACGAATCGGAGCGCAAAGCCATCGCAAGCTGTATGGTCAAGCTGGTCGAGCACTCGTAGTATTTTTAAAAAATTATAGGAAAGTATAACTTTTCTCATACTTGACCTATAATGCTCGAAAAGAAACTCGCTGCGCCAAAAAACGGCAAAGGCGTTTCACCTTGACGTTTGCAGAAAGCCTCCACAAGGGGGCTTTTCTGCAATGTTTAATTTATATTTGCAGGAATGTGACGAAATTTGTAGAATAGAGAATTAGGGTTGCCCATCATACTTTATCTATTTTTACGCTTTCAGGGGACGGTGAGAACAGATTGGAAATCAAGCAATGGTACATGGAATACAAGATACATAAAAATAGACCGGGTCTGCTTGGCGACATCGCTTCGCTGCTAGGTATGCTTGAAGTTAATATTTTGACGATCAATGGCGTCGAGGATCGGACGCGCGGCATGTTGTTGCAGACGAATGACGAAGAGAAAATCGAGCTGCTTGGCAAGATGCTTCAAAAGGTAGATAATATTACGGTGAACAAGCTTCGCGCGCCAACAATCGTCGACATTCTGGCTGTACGTCATGGCAGATATATTGAACGGGATTCCGATGACCGGAAGACATTCCGCTTTGTTAGAGACGAGCTTGGCATGTTGGTCGACTTCCTCGGAGAAGTATTCAAGCGCGATGGCAATCATGTTATCGGACTTAGAGGGATGCCTCGGGTCGGCAAAACGGAATCCATTATTGCAGGAAGCGTATGCTCCAACAAACGATGGACATTCGTATCGTCCACGCTGCTGCGTCAGACGGTTCGCAGTCAATTGTCCGAAGAAGAGATGCAGCCGAACAACATCTTTATTATAGACGGGATCGTCAGCACGATTCGTTCCAACGAGAAGCATTACGCGCTGCTGCAGGAAATTATGGCTCTGCCTTCCACGAAGGTTATCGAGCATCCCGATATTTTCATCAAGGAATCGCAATACGACTACAGTCATTTCGACATAATCATCGAGCTTCGCAACACGCCGGACGAAGAGATTTCATACGAATCCTTCACCGCTAATTACACGGACGAATTTTAAATCTCCGTACTTGCCATTTATTGTTATGCTGAAAGGAGGATGTCCACATGTCAGAACTCGGAGCTTTGCTTAGAAGGGCCAGAGAGGAACGCAACTTGTCGCTGGATGACATTCAGGAATTGACGAAGATTCGCAAACGTTATCTGGAGGCGATCGAATCCGGCGATTACCGCGTGCTCCCCGGAACCTTCTACGTTCGCGCTTTCGTCAAGAACTATTCCGAAGCAGTAGGACTTGAGCCTGATGAAGTTTTGAGACTATATCAACATGAGATTCCTGCCGCGCCAATCGAGCAAACCGTCGAACCGATTCCTGCCCGTAAGCCGAGGCAAGTCAAATCCCAGACTTCGGAGCGATTTGGCAAGATCGGCTTCAATCTGGTTATGTGGCTGTTCCTCATTGTCATCGTTGTTGTGGTATGGTATTTTGTCATTAACAAAAATACCGATGATCCCAAGACCGTCGATGAGACTCCGCTAACCGAAAACTCGGAGCCGCCTCAAGAAACAAGCACGGGTTCATCGCCGGATGTGGCTCCTACGCCTCCACCTCCGACTAAAGCTCCGACAACTGTCGTATTCGACCGCAAGGCGGGCAGTGCCGATCAATACCTAATCGGTCCAGCCGGTGGTACACATCAATTGGAGATTAAGGTAAACGGCGGCCGCAATTGGATTGAGGTTCGCGAGGGCAGCTCCTCAGGCAACAAATTGTTTTACGCCAATGCGGAGGACGGCGCCGTGCAAACCTATGAATTGACAGGCGTTCTCTACATAAACGTCGGTCGCGCCGATCTCGCGGAGATCAAAGTCGATGGCGTTTTGGTGCCGGACGGCGACCGCGCGAACTCCAAGAAACTGCTGCTTAAGCCGACTGAGGAAGATGCTGCTGCTGGCGACGGAACCGGTGTTGGTACGGAAGGCGGAGCGGGAACTGAAGCGACCGGCGAGGGCTCGAACTCCATTACCAAAGGCGAATGATGATTATAATTATTCGAAAGTGTTTCAATTTTCATTAACAGCATTAATAACTAGAAGGGAGACCTATTACATATGAGTTCCGAAAGTTCATTTGATATTGTATCGAAGGTAGACATGCAGGAGTTATCCAACGCGATCACGCAGGCAGAACGCGAGATCGAGACAAGATTTGACTTCAAAGGCAGCAAGAGCAGCATTGCCCTTGAAAAAGAAGAGCTGGTAGTCGGCTCTGACGACGAATACAAGCTCAAAAGCGTAATCGATATTCTTCAGTCCAAGATGATAAAGCGGGGCGTGCCCATCAAGAATATGGACTTCGGCAAGCTCGAGGGCGCTTCCGGCGGCACGGTCAAGCAGCGCATCAAGCTGAGACAAGGGATCGAACAGGACATCTCCAAAAAAATAAATATTCTCATTCGCGATTCCAAGCTGAAGGTGAAAAGCCAAATTCAGGGCGATCAATTACGAGTCACAGGCAAGAGCAAAGATGATCTGCAAGCGGTGATGGCTTTGCTGCGCGGCGCCGATCTGCCTATCGAGCTGCAATTTACAAATTATCGTTAAAGGCGTCTTATGTATTAGAAACAATAAAATCGGCAATGAATTGGATGTATTGGTCGAACGGTACGGTGGTAGAAGTGCGTGTTCAAAAAGTCCGGTTTTCAGCACCGAGAAGATTGGAGGCAGGTAGAAACTGAGTAGCGGAGCGTAGTGGAAGCTACGTGAGCAACCGCAATGTTTCCGGAGGAAACATACTTCGAAAGCATACGCTTAGTTTCGCCTGCATTCAATATTCGATGTCGAATAGGCTTCTTGGCATACTTCGTGATGGGAAGCGGACTTTTTGAACAACCTCTAGAAGCGATACTTATAACGGTCGTTCCATCCAGAAGGTTCGCGTAACGCATGCCTGTTAGTTTGACCTTTCTGGGGAGGGAAAATAGTGAATTTAGCCAACAAGATTACGCTGGCCCGCATCTTTCTCGTGCCAGTCATTATGTTTTTCCTATTAATTAAAGTGAATCTGGGATCGGTCAGCTTCTCGGACTTCACGATTTCCTACAATCAGATCGTAGCCGCGATCATTTTTATCATTGCGGCGAGCACGGATGGGCTGGATGGTTATATCGCCCGCAAAAACAAGATCGTTACGAATCTCGGCAAGCTGCTGGATCCGCTGGCGGACAAGCTGCTCGTAGCCGCGGTGCTGATCTCCCTGGTGGAGATGGACAAGCTGAACGCGCTGATCGCCATCATTATTATAAGCCGCGAGTTCGCGGTAACAGGGCTGCGCCAAATTGCGCTCCTCGAAGGTTCCGTCATGGCCGCAAGCACTTGGGGCAAGTGGAAGACGGCGATACAAATTACGATGATCATCGCGCTTTTGATCAACAATTTCCCGTTTGCCCTTATCCACTTTCCGTTCGATGTTATCGCGAGCTGGGTGGCGGCTGCAATAACCGTGTATTCGGGTATCGATTATTTTGTCAAAAACAAACATTTAATTCCGGTCGAGTAAAGCGTGAGAGCACTTCCCTGCAAGCGGGAGGTGCTCTTGTCCTTCTGCAGGACTCGGGTGGAATCTTAAAGCATGGAGGCGAGGAATCGTATGAAGGCGGAAATTATTGCCGTGGGAACAGAACTGCTGCTTGGTCAAATTGTAAATACAAACGCGCAAGCGATCTCGCAGCAGCTCGCTGATCTAGGCATCGATGTTTACTTCCAGACTGTGGTGGGAGATAATCCGGGGCGTCTGCGCCAAGCAATCGAGATCGGCCGCGGTCGGGCAGATCTGCTGGTATTTACTGGCGGTCTGGGACCCACTCAGGATGATTTGACAAAGGATGTGCTGGCTGACTACCTGGGAAGGCCTATGGGCATTCATGAACCCTCTATGAGGGTTATCGAGGATCTGTTCTCGTCCCGCGGAGCCCACATGGTGGAGAGCAACATACGGCAAGCTCATCTTATACTGGGGGAAGGAAGCGATCCTCTCGATAATTCCACGGGACTTGCCGTTGGCAATGGAATAGAAGACAGCGGCACGCTCTACATGCTTCTTCCGGGCCCGCCCAGAGAGATGGAGCCGATGCTGCTGGGACCTGGAACCGCTTGGCTTAGAAGCAAGCTGCGGGAGGAGCGGCCTCTATACTCCAGAGTGCTTAAATTCGCAGGAATCGGGGAGTCCAATCTGGAGGCGGCCTTAATTGATTTGATCGACAGCCAGAGTGATCCTACGATAGCTCCTTATGCGAAGGAAGGCGAGGTCGCGCTGCGGGTGTCGACCAAAGCTTCCAGCGAGGAGGAGGCCGCCATCAAAATCAACGCGACGGTATCCGTCGTCGCCCAGCGCGTCGGAGAGCATCTCTACGCGCAGAAGGATGTCCCTATCGAGGATTCCGTCGTGGAGCTGCTCAGAAACGCCAGGAAGCGTCTTGCAAGCGCCGAGAGCTTAAGCGGAGGGCTGTTCGGAGAGCTGATTACGCGCGTCCCTGGAAGCAGCGGGGAATATGTCGGCGGCGTGATCACGTATACGAACTTAATGAAACACAAGCTGCTGGACATCCCGATGTCCCAGTTGGAGGGCGACGGCGCTCCCGGCGCCATCAGCGAGTCTACCGCCAAGTTAATGGCCGAAAACGTCATGAATATAACGGGAGCGGATTTCGGCGTCGCGCTTACCGGCGTAGCCGGCCCTGCGGAATCCGAAGGCAAGCCGGTCGGCCTCGTTTATTTCGCGGTTGCGGAGAAAGGCAAGGAGACGGTCGTGTATACGTCGCACTTCAAAGGCGTACGCGAGATGGTGCGCATTCGCGCCGTGAAATCCGCGTTGTACCGATTGTGGCAGGCGCTTAGAGCATAAGTCCGGGATTGGATGCCCGATATTCTCAGCTGTATACGGTTGCCAATTGTCGAACCGTGCGCTATAATGAGGACTAGTTACCGGAAGAACCGTGGCGAAGAATACTTTGCTGCGGTTTTTTATTTTTTTGGACCGGATTTTCAGGTTCTGAAGGAGGGGGACGGGGAGGCGGAGAGCGCCTGAATAACGGGGTCGAAGATGCCTGAGAGTCAAAATTGCGAATGTGTGTTCGAAAAAACTATTGGCAACCCGTCCGAAATAAGGTATTATACAAATATAAATTATGAAGGATGTGAGTGAGTTGGCGGATCGTCGCGCAGCTTTGGATAATGCTCTTCGTCAGATCGAGAAGCAATTTGGCAAAGGCTCCATTATGAAATTAGGGGAATCGACTCATATGCAAGTAGAGACCGTGCCTAGCGGCTCGCTTGCCTTAGATATTGCACTTGGAATCGGCGGCTTGCCGCGGGGACGGGTCATCGAAGTTTACGGTCCGGAATCATCCGGTAAAACGACAGTAGCGCTTCACGCAATTGCGGAAGTACAACGTATTGGCGGACAAGCCGCGTTTATCGACGCGGAGCACGCGCTGGATCCGCTGTACGCCAGCAAGCTTGGCGTCAACATCGACGAGCTGCTTCTGTCCCAGCCGGACACGGGCGAGCAGGCGCTGGAGATCGCGGAAGCGCTCGTGCGCAGCGGAGCCGTTGACATCATCGTTATAGACTCCGTGGCGGCATTGGTGCCGAAGGCGGAGATCGAGGGCGACATGGGCGACTCTCACGTTGGTCTTCAGGCACGGCTTATGTCGCAGGCTCTGCGTAAGCTGTCCGGCGCCATTTCGAAGTCCAAGACGATCGCAATCTTCATCAACCAGCTTCGCGAGAAGGTTGGCGTTATGTTCGGCAACCCGGAGACGACGCCAGGCGGACGCGCATTGAAGTTCTACTCCAGCGTTCGGCTTGACGTTCGCCGTATCGAGACGCTGAAGCAGGGCAATGACATGGTGGGCAACCGAACTCGCATCAAGGTTGTAAAGAACAAGGTAGCGCCTCCGTTCAAGCAAGCGGAGATCGATATTATGTACGGCGAAGGCATATCCAAGGAAGGCAGCTTGGTCGACATCGGTGTAGAGATGGATATCGTTCAGAAGAGCGGCGCCTGGTTCTCTTATAATGGCGAGCGTCTCGGTCAAGGCCGCGAGAACGCCAAGCAATTCCTGAAGGAGAAGACCGACATTGCAAACGAGATCGAGAGACAGATTCGTGAAGCCAGCAACCTGTCGGCTAATGCGTCTCAAGCGAACTTCTCGGCTGACGAGGACGAGGACGAAGACGAGTTGGAATTTGACGTATAGGCTATAGTAATATAGAATCGCCGCTCTCTTATGGGAGCGGCGATTGTTTTACCACAAATTAAACGCGGTGGCTCATCCTCGAACAACTTCGATTGAAGTTGTTCTCACGACGAGCAGGAAGGAAATATAGCATTGGAAGAGTCGAATATGTACATTATTGCTTCCGTGCGGCGCGACAAGAAGGAGAAGAGACGTTACCATCTCTATATAGCAGGAGAAGAAGAGCCTTTCTTGTCGGTGCACGAAGATATCATGATCAAATTCAGGTTATTGAAGGAAGTCGAGCTGGACGGGGATACCGTTCGCCACATTAAAGACGAAGACCAACGATACCGGGCATACGTGCTGTCCGTGGCGTATTTGGGCGTCAAACCGAGAACGGCCAAGCAGATCGGCCAATACTTGGCAAAGAAGGAATTGGACGAAACCCATATAGAATATGCAATCCAGCGTTTAGAAACGGAGAAGCTTGTTGATGATGAAGAATATGCTCGTCAATTCGCGGAGAGCAGATTGCGTTCCGGCCAAAAGGGCAGACTGATGATTCGGCAGGAACTGCAGCAGCGTGGCGTATCCAAGCAACTCGCCTCCGAAGCGCTGTTCGCACTGGATCGGAACAGTGAGCTGGAGACCGCGAAGACGCTTGCGCATAAGAAGGCAAGATCTTTGACAGGAGAGGACGCGAAGAGACGGACTAAGCTAATGGGCTTTTTACTCAGGCGCGGATTTCCTGGCGACATCGTCAGGGAAGCGATGAGGTCGGTCGACTTGTCATCTGATGACAGGTGGGAAGAGGAAGATGATGGCGTTTTGCTTGACAACTGAAATTGTGAAAAGATAAAATGAAGTTGTATTCCTTTACATTTGGATCGATTTTTCTTCCAAAGGTTGATTCAAATGTCTTATTTTCGTCAAAATGATCCATGATGAAACGGTTTGGAAGCCGGTTAAAAACCAAATAACATCCCAAGCAGTGCCTTGGTGTATGCAGCAAGGAGGTGAACAAGATGGATAATCCCTGGATCTTGATTCTTGTCTCTGTCCTTGTTGGCGCAATTTTCTTTGGGATTGGTTATTTTTATCGCAAGTCAATTGCCGAGGCCAAAATTTCGAGCGCTGAGCAAGCTGCGGTTCAAATCGTAGAAAATGCGAAAAAAGACGCAGAAGCTCAAAAGAAAGAAACGGTGCTTGAGGCGAAAGACGAAGTCCACAGACTACGTGCAGAAGCTGAAAAAGACATCCGCGAGCGGCGCAATGAGGTGCAACGTCTGGAAAGACGCGTGCTCCAGAAGGAAGAGTCGCTGGATAAGAAGTTGGAAGCGCTAGAACGCAAAGAAGAAATCGTAGCCAACAAGGAGAAAAGAATCGAAGAAACACAAGAGCAAATTGATTCCATTTATAAACAGCAGCTTAGCGAGCTGGAGCGTATTTCCAGCTTGACAATGGAAGATGCGAAGTCGATCATCCTGAACAACGTCGAGCAGGAAGTTCGTCACGAAACGGCTCAGATGATCAAGGAGATCGAACAGCAGGCGAAGGAAGAGGCCGACAAAAAAGCGCGTGACATTATTTCTTTGGCTATCCAACGTTGCGCAGCCGATCATGTAGCAGAAACGACGGTATCCGTTGTCACTCTGCCGAATGAAGAGATGAAAGGTCGCATTATCGGACGTGAAGGCCGCAATATCCGTGCTTTGGAAACATTGACCGGTATCGATCTCATAATCGACGATACACCGGAAGCGGTCATTCTGTCGGGCTTTGATCCAATCCGACGCGAAATTGCCCGTACTTCGCTTGAGAAGCTGGTGGCCGATGGCCGTATCCACCCGGCCCGCATCGAAGAGATGGTCGAGAAGTCCCGCAAGGAAATCGACGAGCGCATTCGCGAATATGGCGAGCAAGCGACTTTCGAGGTTGGGGTTCATGGCTTACATCCAGATCTGATCAAGATTCTTGGAAGACTTAAATACCGTACAAGCTATGGTCAGAACGTACTGAAGCATTCCATGGAAGTTGCTTATCTGACTGGACTCATGGCAGCAGAGCTTGGCGAGGACATTACGCTGGCGAAGCGTGCCGGACTTCTGCACGATATCGGCAAAGCGCTTGATCACGAAGTGGAAGGTTCTCATGTCGAGATCGGCGTGGAGCTTGCGAAGAAATACAAGGAGCATCCCGTCGTCATCAACAGTATCGCATCCCATCACGGGGATACGGAAGCCACTTCCGTTATCGCGATGCTCGTAGGTGCCGCGGATGCGTTGTCGGCTGCACGGCCTGGCGCACGGCGCGAAACGCTGGAGACGTATATCAAACGACTGGAGAAGCTCGAAGCGATTACAGAATCGTTCGACGGCGTCGAGAAGTCTTATGCGATTCAAGCAGGACGCGAAGTCCGCGTTATGGTTCAGCCAGAGAAGATTGACGATACGGAAGCATTCCGTCTTGCTCGCGATATTACGAAAAAAATCGAGGCAGAACTCGATTATCCGGGACATATTAAAGTTACGGTTATTCGTGAGACACGAGCAGTCGAATATGCCAAATAAACATGATGTTGAAAAGTGGCTGCCAGTCAGCCACTTTTCTGCATGATGGGCTACATAAAGGAAGGATACACAACGATGAAAGTATTATTTATCGGCGATATCGTCGGGAATGTAGGAAGAGGCGCTCTTAAGCAAGTGTTGCCCTCGCTGAGAAGTAAACATAATCCGGACTTGATCGTCGTAAACGGGGAAAATGCCGCAGCTGGCAGAGGCATCACGAAAGCGATCGCGAAAGAGTTTTTTGACGCCGGTGTTAATGGAATTACGATGGGTAATCATACATGGGACAACAAGGATATCTTCGAGTGGATTGACGATGAGCCCCGCATCGTGCGCCCCGGCAATTTCTCGCCAGAAGCGCCAGGGCAAGGGATGGCGATCATCGGCACAGGCAACAAAAAGCTGGCGATCATTAATCTGCAAGGAAGAGCTTTTTTGCCTCCGAATGACTGCCCATTCCGCAAAGCGGATGAGCTGATCGAGGAAGCGAAGGAGCATACAAATAACATTCTGGTTGATTTCCATGCGGAAGCGACCTCGGAGAAGATTGCGATGGGCTGGTATTTGGATGGACGCGCCTCCATCGTGCTTGGCACGCATACGCATGTGCAGACGAACGATGACACCATCCTTCCCGGTGGCACGGGTTATCTAACGGACGTAGGGATGGTCGGCTCTAAGGAAGGCGTGCTGGGGATGGAGCGCGACGCTGTGCTGCACCGCTTCCTGACGGGACTTCCGGCAAGATTTGTTGTGGATGAGGGCAAGTGGCATTTGCACGGACTTGTCATAACGATTGAGGATGGCAGCGGGCGCGCCTTGAAGCTGGATAAAATTCGGATGACGGAAGAGGATTGGCTTCTCATGTAGAGAAGTCTTTTTTCATAATCTGATTTTTCAGAATACTTTGTTAAGTTAGTCCATAAAAAGCAGGAATCTTTCTCATTCTCTCGAATAGTATTGTAAATGTGGAATCCATCCAACATTCTAGGGGAGGTACTATTCATGGATGTATTAAAGGTATCAGCCAAGTCCAATCCAAATTCAGTCGCAGGCGCATTAGCTGGCGTTCTGCGTGAACGAGGTGGAGCGGAGCTGCAAGCGATTGGCGCCGGCGCGCTCAACCAAGCGATCAAGGCGGTAGCGATTGCCCGTGGATTTGTGGCCCCGAGCGGGGTGGATCTCATCTGTATACCGGCATTTACGGATATTGTCATTGACGGAGAAGATCGCACTGCTATTAAGCTCATCGTCGAGCCGAGATAACAAGCGGCATACATGCATCGTTGTCGTCCACTGAGGCCTGTTTACAACGTAGACAGGTTTTTTGCTTTTTTACCACATAAGAATTTATAAGTTTCCAAGCATGCATTGGATAAGAAATTCTTATTGGCGATAAAACCCACCTTTGAACGCGGTCGTACATCTTCGAAAGGCCTCGATAGAGGTTTTCTCAGAAATGTATCGTTCGCCTTGTTTGGCAGCGAATAAAGAAGGAGGAATTTATCATGATCGATTTCCATTGCGATGTGCTTAGCAAGATGCTAAAGAACGACGCGCTTACGTTTCAAGGCGGGGCCGACGGGACTCTTGACGTCACCTATGAGCGGTTGCGCCAGTCTGGAACCATGCTGCAGACGTTCGCTATTTATATATCGCCTCGCCAATCTGCCAATATCGAACCTGTTCTGGAATCCGTCGATTTGTTCTACGAACGAATATTGTCATGCAAAGAGATGCAGCTTGTCACAAGCGCAGCTGATCTGGAGTCTTGTAAGGAGAGCGGGAAGACCGGCGCTCTGCTATCGCTGGAAGGCGTGAGCGGGCTGCAAGGGCGGCTGTCGATGCTTAGGCTGTTGTACAGGCTGGGCGTGCGGGCAGCTGGTCTAACTTGGAATGATGGGAATTGGGCAGCTGACGGCATCATGGAGCCGCGGGGAGCGGGGCTGACGGAAAAAGGTCGGGCGTTCGTGTCGGCATGCAATGAGCTTGGCATCATTGTAGATGTTTCCCACTTGTCCGAGCAAGCCTTTTGGGATGTAGCCGGACTATCGACGAAGCCGGTTATCGCATCCCACTCCAATGCAAGATCCGTCTGCAATCATCCGCGCAACTTGACCGACAGGCAGTTGCAGGCCATTATTCAGGGAGAAGGCAGAGTGGGGATCACCTTCGTGCCTTGGTTCGTAACGTCGGACCGGGAGGCATGCGTGGCGGATCTGCTGGGGCATGTCGAGCATATATGTGCGCTGGGCGGGGAGAAACATATTATGTTAGGCTCGGATTTCGACGGGATCGATTCCTATATGGCGGACCTCAAACATCCAGGCGAAGTGTATCGGTTAAAGGAGGCACTGCTGGCTCGTTATTCGGAAGTTCAAGTAGCAGGTTTTATGCAGAACAATGCCTTAACCTTTCTAAGTGAGAATCTCCCGGCCGTTTAGCGCAGCAACAATTCCATTACAAGCTATGCCATCTCATAATGGTATCATTATGATCGAAACATGTTATGTTTTAATTAAACGTTTACATATTGCAATTTGGCAGCTTCCAACATAAAATTGTTGTGACGATACAGCTTCTATTATATAATGGCTCAAGTTATCGAAGTTGTCAGGCTTTTTAACGATGCAGAGGAGATGGACATTTTGATTAGCCAATTGTCATGGAAGATCGGAGGACAACAGGGAGAAGGGGTGGAAAGTACCGACCGGATCTTCTCTACGGCGCTTAACCGACTAGGTTATTACTTATATGGATACCGTCATTTCTCGTCCAGGATCAAGGGCGGACATACGAATAATAAAATCAGAATCAGCACGAAGCCGATTCGTGCGATTTCGGACGATCTCGACATTCTCGTCGCGTTCGATCAAGAGAGCATTGATTTTAACGCGCATGAGCTTCGTCCCGGCGGCGTTATCGTCGCGGACGCGAAGTTTGGTCCCACCATTCCGGATGGCGTGAATGCAAGGCTGTTCGCCGTTCCTATCACGAAGATCGCTGAGGACCTGGGCACCTCGCTGATGAAAAACATGGTTGCGTCGGGGGCGTCCTGGGCGCTGCTTGGTTTGCCGCTGGAAGTGTTTAACAAGGCGGTCGAAGAGGAGTTCGGGCGTAAAGGTCCGGCCATTGTGGAAAAAAATATCGAAGCCGTAAAAAATGGCGCCGAGTTCGTCCTGGAGCAGGCTGGCGGTCCGCTGGATGACTTTAAGCTGGAAGAAGCAGACGGCAAACAAAAGCTGTTCATGATCGGCAACGAAGCGATCGGACTTGGTTCCGTCGCAGCGGGCTGTCGTCTTATGTCGGCATATCCGATTACCCCAGCTTCCGAAATTATGGAATATCTCATCAAGAAGCTGCCGAAGTTCGGCGGCACCGTCGTGCAGACGGAGGACGAAATCGCCGCGGTCACGATGGCGATCGGCGCGAATTACGCCGGCGTAAGAACGATGACAGCTTCTGCCGGACCAGGCTTGTCACTTATGATGGAAGCGATCGGCTTGTCCGGTATGACGGAGACGCCGCTTGTTATCATCAATACGCAGCGTGGAGGTCCGTCTACGGGTCTGCCTACCAAGCAAGAGCAATCCGACCTTAATGCAATGGTCTACGGCACGCACGGCGAAATTCCAAAGATCGTTATCGCTCCGGCGTCGATCGAGGATTGCTTCTACGATATGGTCGAGGCGTTTAACCTGTCGGAGGAATATCAAGTGCCGGTCATCGTCATGACGGATCTGCAGCTATCGCTAGGCAAACAATCTTGTGAGATGCTGGACTTCTCCAAGGTTGAGATTAATAGAGGCAAGCTGGTGAAGGAGACTCCGCCGCTGGAAGGTCACGAACTGTTCAAACGTTACGAGCTGACGGAGGATGGCATTTCGCCTCGCGTGCTGCCGGGCGCCAAGGGCGGTCTGCACCATGTTACAGGCGTCGAGCACGACGAGGTCGGCCGTCCATCGGAGAATGCCGATAATCGCCGTAAGATGATGGACAAACGGCTTGGCAAGCTGAACGGCCTGCAGGTTCGCGATGCGCTGCGCATTGACGCGCCGCATGAGAACCCTGATCTGCTGATAATCGGGATGGGCTCCACCGGTGGTACGATCGACGCGGCGAGAACCAAGCTGCAGGAGGACGGACTGACCAGCAATCATATTACGATACGTCAAATCCATCCATTCCCGACGGAAGCGCTGACGCCTTACTTGCAAAGCGCCAAACGCGTTGTCGTCATCGAAAATAATGCAACAGCACAGCTTGCGTCGCAAGTGAAGATGAACGCCGGATTCGGCGACAAGATCAAAAGTTTGTTGAAATACGACGGTAATCCGTTTCTGCCGCTCGAAGTCTATCAAGCTTGTAAGGGGATGAGCGAAGATGGCAACATTTAAGGAATTCCGCAACAACGTCAAGCCCAACTGGTGTCCCGGCTGCGGAGACTTCTCCATTCAGGCTGCGATTCAGCGTGCAGCGGCTAATGTGGGATTGGAGCCGGAGCAGCTGGCCGTTATTTCGGGTATTGGCTGCTCCGGAAGAATCTCCGGTTATATTAACGCGTATGGCCTGCACGGCATCCATGGGCGAGCTCTACCGATCGCGCAAGGCGTTAAGCTGGCCAACCGCGAGCTGACCGTTATCGCATCCGGCGGCGACGGCGACGGGTTCGCGATCGGCATGGGCCATACGGTCCACGCGATTCGCAGAAACCTCAATATAACGTATATCGTCATGGATAACCAGATCTACGGCTTGACGAAGGGGCAGACGTCCCCACGAAGCGCGGAAGGCTTCAAGACAAAATCGACGCCAGAAGGCTCCATCGAGTCGACGCTCTCCCCGCTGGAGATCGCCATGTCGGCAGGAGCAACCTTCGTTGCCCAATCGTTTTCCAGCGATCTTAAGGGATTGACCAGCCTTATCGAGCAGGGGATCAGGCATGAAGGTTTCTCGCTTATCAACGTGTTCAGTCCATGCGTCACCTTTAACAAGATCAATACCTACGATTGGTTCAAAGAAAATATCGTAAGCCTGGACGGATTCCCGGATTACGATCCAAGCAATCGCATGGCGGCCATGAACAAAATTATGGAGACGAACGGATTGCTAACCGGTCTTATCTACCAGAATACGACCCGCAAGTCGTACGAGGATATGATTACCGGCTTCAAGTCCGAAGGATTGGCCAATCAGGAGCTTGCTATTACGGAAGAGCAGTTCAATCAGCTTGTCTCGGAATTTAAATAAATGGTATGATGGGCATACGGTCATATAGACCGTATGCTTTCTTTTATTTTTGGGATTATAGCGGGAAGGCAATCATTAATAAATAAATAGCGGAGTGGTGAATAGCATGGAAAAAGAAGTGCCCGTAGGCGTATCGGCGAGACATATCCATCTCTCGCAAGAGCATGTGGAATTATTATTCGGTTCGGGTTACGCGTTGACGGAGATGAAGCCGTTGTCGCAGCCCGGTCAATATGCAGCGAACGAAACGGTAGCCGTGATGGGACCGAAGGGCTCGTTCCCGAAAGTCCGCATTTTGGGACCCGCGCGCAAAGCTACGCAATTGGAAGTATCGCGCACGGACGCATTCGCGCTTGGGGTTAATCCTCCGGTGCGGGAGTCCGGCAACATCGCAGGCTCCGCGAGCATCACGATTCAAGGTCCTGCAGGCGAATTAACGATTGCGGAAGGCGTAATCGTAGCCGCTCGCCATATCCACTTCCATACGAGCGACGCAGAGAAATTCGGCATACAAGATAAAGCTCGGCTTCGCGTTCGCGTAGGCGGAGAACGCGGCGTCGTGTTCGAGCATGTCGTTGCTCGCGTATCGCCCGAATTCGCGCTCGATATGCATATCGATACGGACGAAGCGAACGCTGCCGGCGTCCGAAACGGCGATATCGCCGAAATTATCGACTAGCATGTTCTAACCAGGGAAAACCAAAAAGGCTGCATGTCTGGAATGCAAAAATTCCGGCATGCAGCCTTTTCTAAAGATCGTTAATGGCCCATCATCATGGTGACTTCCGGCCCCTTGCTTTCGCCTTCTTCGTTCGGCTGCTGCTTCGGTCTACGAAGGACCAGCGCAACAAGAACGCCGAATACGCCAATACAAGCGAGCAAGAAGAAGGCGTCCCCGAAGGAAAGATATGCGACATCGGAGGCCGGGTGAGTCAAAGCGTACGATTGGTTCCTGTCTGCCAGCAGCGTGGACAATCCCGCTATGGCGAAGGAGCTGATGACCTGCTGGGCGGCGGCTGTTAGCGATGTGACCCGACCGACGAGATGCCTGGGTGCCGATTGAATAATATGCGTGTTCAGCGGCATCATGGAGAAGCCCATGCCTGCTCCGAGTAGAACCAGTGGAATCATGATTTCCGCGATCGTGGTCGACGCCGATATGCCTGACAGCAGAAATGCGCCAGTGGAGATCAGCAGCAGGCCGAACAATACGACGGGACGCGCGCCGAGTTTATCGAACAGCTTACCGCCGATCGGCATAAAGAGTCCGGCAGCGAGCGCTTGCGGCAGAAGAATAAGACCAGTCTCGAACGCGCTGTATCCTTTGGCCTGAATGAGGAAGACGGGGAACAGGAACAACGTGCCGAACAACGCGATCTGCACGATCCACTGGAGAATGATGCCTCTCGTGAAGTCGCTGGAACGGAAGACGCGAAGCTCGAGCAACGGCGAAGTACGGCGAAGTTCGACCGTGATGAAGATGATCAGGGAGATACCGCCTACGATAAGTCCGATCAGCGTCTCGGGAGCTGTCCAGCCGTTGCCGCCGCCATGTTCGCCGCCAGCAGAGCTAATGCCGTAAGCCAATGCGGCGAAAGCAAGCGGAGCAAAGATCATGCCGAGCGTATCCAGCATCGGTACAGTTTGCCGCTCCAAATTCGGCAGCGTGCGCAGACCGACGATAACGGCTACCACGCCAATGGGGAGGTTAATGAGGAAGATCCAGTGCCAGGTGACGTATTCGACGAGCCAGCCGCCTACAACGGGACCGAGCGCAGGAGCAAGCAGCATGGGAATGCCGATCATGCCCATGACGGCGCCTTGTTTGCCCGGAGGACTAAGCCTGTAAGTAAAAGCCATGGCGATAGGCGCAACCATGCCGCCGCCGAGACCTTGGATAATGCGGTAAGCGATCAGTTGCTCAACCGTGCCCGCGAGGGCGCATAGAGCGGAGCCCAACGTAAATAAGACGATGGACATGAGGAAAATGCGTTTGGCGCCGAACCGATCGGACAACCAGCCGGCTAGCGGAATTACGGCAGCCTGTGCGAGAGCGTATCCTGTAACGGTCCATTGCACAAGGGAGAAGCTGCTGCCGAAATCCTCCATAAATTGATTTAGCGCTACATTCATGGCAGTGCCGTCGAGAATGACCATGAACATCCCGACGATAATAGCGAGCAGAGGAAGCATGATCCCTCGAATCGACAATTCGCCGGGCGGCGTGTTTACTTTTACTGCTGACATTCTGATTCCTCCTACTCCGAATCCGGATCTCTTTCTCTGAGTTTCTTTCTTGTGGATTGACCTTACATGTCGACAAGGCTACAATGTAATTGAGCCACATGCAGCGGACAATTGTCCGCAAATAGAATCATATACAATGGGCAAGACGAAAGTCAATGCATTTTTTGAAAACAAGGAGTTATGCCATGTCTGCATCAGATCATACGAGATCGAAGGAAGAGCTAAGCCAAGCCATTCTGGATGCGGCTTCCAGGCTCTTTCTGGAGCAAGGAATCGAAACCGTCAGCATGCATCAGATCGCCAAATGCGCTGGTATCGGACAGGGAACGTTGTATCGCCGATATTCCAACAAAGCCGATCTATGCATGGCTATGATGCACGATCAATTCGAGAAGTTCAGCAAGGATATCGGCGCATATTTGCAAGAGCATGCGGCGGAGTCTCCTTGTGCGAAAATTCGGGAAGTCGTCGCTTATATCGTGCGGTTCCTGGAGAATAAGTGGAAGTGGATGGGGATTATTCAGTCACAGATGATTCATGAAGGCGTCAAGACGGGAGAAGATTTCGTACAGTCGCCGCCATACCGGTTCCTACATGAAGTTTTTGCTGCCTTGTTGAAGGAAGGCGCCGACGAATCCGATCCGCGTTACATTCACGCCGATTTTATCTCTCATTCTTACATCTCGGTGTTATCGCCGCATACGTGCAAGCATCTGGCTTTCACTAAAGGATATACGTCCGACAGGATCGTCTCTGAATTTGTAGACTCGTTCGTAATGCCGTTATTCCATAAGAACGGAAGAGAGCGATCCACGTAATCATAGATTCCGGCAAGCGATTATGGTATAATCATACATTGATGTTTCAATGTTTGTATTGATTCACCGCCCAAGGAGACATTATCGAACAGGGATGTGTGTGCATAGTGACGACTAAGGATTACTCCAAGTACTTTGATTTCTCCGATGCCAAGATTATAGGAGAAGATGACGGCGTAACGACCATCCGGATCAAGGGTCGCAACATTCAGCTTAACGCGGCGCCATCCCATACGGATGAGAAGAAACGCGGCAAAGAAGACATTAAGGTCCATTACGACTTCTCTATACCGGAAGAGCTTAGAACGATGGGCGTCGGCAAACATTACCTCATTCAGACTTACGGCTGTCAGATGAACGAACATGATACCGAGGTCATGCGAGGCATGTTTGAGTCCATGGGATATGCGCCAACCGAGGATCGGACGTTAGCCGACGTCATTTTACTTAATACTTGCGCCATTCGCGAAAATGCAGAGGACAAGGTGTTTGGCGAACTGGGACATTTGAAGATTCTCAAGAAGGAAAAGCCTGGACTGCTGCTCGGCGTATGCGGCTGCATGGCGCAGGAGGAGTCGGTCGTCGGGCGGATCCTGCAGAAACATTCGTTCGTCGATATGATCTTTGGCACGCATAATATTCACCGGCTGCCGCAATTGCTGCAATCCGCTTATTTTAGCAAGGAGCTTGTAGTCGAGGTATGGTCCAAGGAAGGCGACATTATCGAGAACATGCCCAAGAAACGGGAAGGGCTTCGGGCGTGGGTCAACATTATGTACGGCTGCGACAAATTTTGCACTTATTGTATCGTGCCGTATACTCGCGGCAAAGAGCGGAGCCGCAGACCCGAGGACGTCATTGCCGAGGTGCGCGAGCTGGCGCGGCAGGGTTATAAGGAGATCACGCTGCTCGGTCAAAACGTGAATGCGTACGGCAAGGACTTCGAGGATATCGAATATCGTTTCGGTCATCTGCTGGACGAGATTCGAACCATCGATATCCCGCGGATTCGGTTTATGACCAGCCATCCGCGCGATTTCGACGATCATCTCGTCGATGTGCTGGCGAAGCGCGGCAATCTGGTGGAGCATATTCATCTGCCCGTTCAATCCGGCAGCACGGAAGTTCTAAAGAAAATGAGCCGCAAATATACGAGAGAGAGATTTTTGGAGCTCGTAGCGAAGATCAAACATGTTATTCCCGACGCGGTACTGACATCCGATATCATTGTCGGTTTCCCGGGCGAGACGGAGGAGCAGTTCGAGGAGACGTTGTCGCTGGTGCGGCAGGTTCGATTCGAATCGGCGTATACGTTTATCTACTCGCCTCGCGAAGGGACGCCGGCCGCCGCCATGGAAGACAATGTGCCGATGGAAGTCAAGAAGCAGCGGCTTCAGCGGCTGAATGCTTTAATCGCGGAAATTGGCCGCGAGAAGCATGAAGAGTTGATAGGCGAAATCATTGAAGTGCTTGTCGAGGGCGAGAGCAAAAACAATCCAAACGTATTATCCGGACGCACCCGCACCAATAAGCTCGTTCATCTGGAAGGGCCTAAATCGTGGATCGGAACGTTCGTTCAGGCGCGCGTCGTCGAGGCGCAAACCTGGTATATCAAAGCAGAGCCTGTCCATTCGGCTTCGAAAGAAGCCGTTAGTTAACGTAAATCGAGGAGAGATTACTGATGGGAGTACAAGGCGGACATACTCACGAGAACGGAGTGGCATGCAGCCACGTTGGCGGCACGACGGATATTCCATCGTACCATACGCTCGACCTGATCGTGAAGGAAGATATTATGGCGAAGACGAAGGAGCTGGCGGAGGTTATCTTCAATTCCGCCGAGGTTCAGCAATATCGGAAGGCAGAGCAGCAAATTAACGATAATGAACGCGTTAAATCGCTGATCGGTCAGATCAAGAAAAAACAGAAGGAAGTCGTCGCCTTCGAAAAGACGTTCAAAAATCCCGACATGGTCAAAAAAATCGAAGCGGAAATGGAAACGCTGCAGGATGAGCTGGACGGCATTCCGATCGTCGCCCAATTTCAGCAAAGCCAATCCGACATCAACTACTTGCTTCAACTTGTCGTTACGGTTATTCGCGACACGGTCTCCGAGCGTATCAATATGGAAGACGTAACACCGGAAGAAGATCCGGAGACTTGCAGCGACTAAGTTGCATTTCATACGAAATGGCGGTGCTGGGGGATCTCCAGCACCGCCATTTTTTTACCTAATAATCATTGTTTCGTGATGACTGGCAGACGGTGCGCCAGCTGAGCTGCTGCGAATTCGTAAAATGACCGATGCAAGTCCAATCGCGACTGCCGCGCCAAGCGCGGACTTGATGGCATCTCCTAAAATAAACGGATAAAAACCAGCGACCAATGCTTCATGAAGCGTGAAATCTAGGACCTTCATCATCCAAGGAATACCGAGAACATAGGTAAGCAAGGAGCTCAAGCCTTCCATAATTACGAAAAGCACGATAGCCGCGACGGCCTTGTTCCGCATCAGCCTCTCGTTTTCCAGCATTTTGCCGACCACGAGACTCATGAACATGGCGCAGAACGGAAAGGCGAAGATAAAGCCGCCGGTTGGCCCCAATAACAGCGATAATCCGCCTTTGCCTCCGATGAGAGGCAATCCTGTTGCAGTCAACGCGATGACGGCAAGTATACTGGCGAACGCTTGCTTCGGCTTCAGGAACAAACCGGCAAGGATGACGGCAAAGGTCTGCAGCGTAATGGGGATAGGCGTCAGCGTCAGCTTCATCTGCTGCAAGCTGAGAACGATAAACAAGGCGGAGAAGAGAGCTGTGAACACTAAGCTGCGAATAGATAGTACATTTTTCATCATATAGCTCCTTTATGCATTTTATGTAGTTGCAACTTTATTGTTAACCATTTATCATGAATTGTGGTTAACGATTTGAATTCTATCACAGCGTTCCAACATTGTGAAGAGGTCGGGGTGATTTTTTTTGGGAGCGGAGATCATCGTCCGTGGAACGAATTTGAGCTTGTCGGCGATATCGCCTAATGGCAGAGATCGAATCGCGATTCTCCATTCGGTGAACTTCACCATCAAGCAGGGGGAGTGGATTACGGTAATCGGCGGCAATGGAAGCGGGAAAAGCACGCTTGCCAAGGTTATCGCCGGCATGCCTCTTACGGGTGTGTCGGGGCGTCTGGAGAAAAGCGCCAAGTCAGGACCTTCGACGCCAATCGTGCTGCAGAATCCAGACGCTGGCCTGGTCGGAGCAACGCCATGGGAAGACGTAGTCATTATGATGGAGCAATGGGGTACCGTGGAGGGCGGTCGAATACCGGAAGCAGCTGAGAATGCGCTAAAGAGGTTGGGGTTGGACGACAGGTTGCGGCAGGCGCTTGATACTTTATCCGGCGGCCAGAAGCAATTAACCGCGATCGCGGGTTGTTTGGCCGCGTCGCCTAACTTTATTATTTTGGATGAAATAACGTCCATGCTGGATCCGGATATGTCCCGTGAAGTGTATAAGCAGGTTCGGCATCTGCATAAGGCCGGCATGACTGTGTTATGGATCACGCAGAAGCTGGAGGAGCTGGAAGGGAGCGATACCGTCTGGGTCATGTCGGGCGGCGAGATGGCATACGAAGGCACAGGCCTCGGATTGTTCCGGAGAAGCGGCCCCGGAGCATGCGACAGCCCCTCGGAAAGATATGGATTCGAAGCTCCATATTCCGTTCAGGTCGGCTGGGAGCTGGAAGTATTGGGCGTTCCCGCGCAGGACATCCCTTTGTATCTGGAGAAGCTTCAAGAGGCGGTGGGCAGCAGGTGACCGATAATTGGACGTTTAGGCGCGTGTCTGTTTTGGCGGATGACCACGCAACTCCATTGCTGCATGATGCGGATGTCGAATTTCATGCCGGTCAAATTACGCTTGTCATCGGCGCCAACGGAGCCGGCAAATCGACGCTGCTAGAGACAATCGCAGGCCTGCGCAAGCCGGCAAGCGGCGATATTCGTCTGGGCGGTCAAGCGTTGTGGCTGTCAAAGCGCAGGCAGCCGCTTAACCGCGAGGTGCTGCTGCGATTCGGAATCGCCATGCAGCAATCGGAATCCCAATGGTTCGCATCGAACGTTCGAGAAGAATTATTTTATTCCTTGAAGCCATATGGCGATTACGAGGATTCAGAGAAAGAGCGAAGGATTTATGCGGCATTGGAAGCGGCGGGTTTGGCCCCCGACCTGCTGGAGCGGGATCCGTGGACATTAAGCGGGGGGCAGCAGCGCAGGCTTGCGCTTGCTTGTCTTCTTGCCTGCGAGCCGGATTGGCTTCTTCTGGATGAACCGACGGCTGGTCTGGACACAGGCGGCAGAGCCATCCTATGCGAGCTTCTGAGAACCTATCGATCTCAAGGTCGCGGAGTGATCATAGTGACTCACGATCTGGATACGTTTCTCCCGCTGGCGGACGACGTGCTGGTCGTGGAGGGGGGGACCGTCCGTGATGCGACATCGAATGAGCGGACGATGCGTGAGTCGCCTCGCGACATGGCACTGCGCCTGACGAATGGCAAACTTGAAGGAAATGCGCCTCAGAGAACCAAGAGTGATGTCCGCAAGACTGTACAGGAAGCAGCAGCAGGGAATCAACGAACGCGGCCGGCATGGCAACGACCGCATACGTTCGATCCGCGAGCGGTTGTATTCGCTTATCTGTTGATGTCAACCATTCTACTTCTGCAAGATTCCCTGCTCCAGTTAACCTTATCCGCAATTGTAGTCGCAGCAGCAGTCGCACCGTTTTGGCCGCTGTTCCGTCACTGGCTGCCCGTTATTCGAGGATATGCCATTCTGTCGGCCGTGCTCATTCTGATCGGCGGCCTGTCGTTCGAGCCTTTCTCTCTGGAGTGGGGGCGAGTGGAGACAACCGCAACCCGGCTTCTTCAGCTCATGTTCGTCATGGTGCTGGGAATGCCTATACTCGGTCTAATGACGCCTCTTAGGCTGCAGCGAGCGCTGGACCAGACGTTTGGCTGGCTGTCGAAGCTTAAGGTTCCCGTTGGTTCCCTGACGTTGCTAGTGACGCTTATTTTCCGATTTATCCCCTTGCTGATGCGGGAATGGGGCCGATTCGGCAAGCTTGCCCGGGCGAGGGGCAAAGAAACGACGGCTTCCGGCGGCATTCCCGCCAAGCGAATACATCGCATGTTAATGCCATATCTGCGAGCGATGCTCCGGCTAGCGGAAGAGATGTCCGGCGCGCTTGAAGCAAGAGGCTTTGACAGGCCGCGCGGCAACCCCGTGTACGGATTCAAGCTTAAACCGGGCAGGGCGGATGCCTGGCTGCTGGCCGCGGCGATAGGATGCTGTTCCATCTTGTATTTTGTTGGTGGGCTGCTTTAACGAGGTCTGGCTGATTCGAAAATGGGGAAGTCCATAGCGGAGTTATTATGGATCCAGCGATCGGCCTCCTCTATCCATGCGCCGCCTTCATCAGCCAGTACGACCTTCCACCCCATGGTTTCCGCTATATCCAGATTGCCCCTCTGGTCATCCACGAACAAAACGTTGGACCGGGACGGCAATAAACTCGCGGCGTGAGCAAACAGCTCGCGCTGCGGTTTTTTCCAGCTTTGTTCGCTCGAGATGACAATATGCGTCAAATAACTTCGAACGGGCTGCAACAGAGGCGTGACCCAAGACAACAAATGATTGCTTAAAATATGCAAGTCCGCCGCACGGCTCCACTCCGGCAATCGTTGAAGCGCCGGAAGCGGCGACAGACATTCCGCAAGCGTGTGCTTCGCTTCCGATGGACTCAACTTCGGCGCTTGATCCTGCAGCCATCCCCAAAATTGCTCCTCCAGGATTTCCCCTCTCCACAATTTCGAACTGATCTCCTGCTTATAAATTTTGTACAGCGTTGAATGTTCCACTTCGGCAGCCTCCGAGACAAGCATCCAGAACTTCGGCGAGAGATTGGCGGCAAGCACGCCGCCGATATCCAGCACAAGCTGCGGGCGGGTCGCAAGTTCTTCGGACCTGCCCCGCGGCTCATTCGATTTGTCTGATGATGATACGGGAAATTGCGGATGGCTTGTGAAACTTCGAGAAGTCGATAACGCTCGCATAAGGTTAAACCTCCTGGTTGTCGGAAAAAGAAATAGCTGAGTTGCGGCGTGATGTTGTATAATCAACGCATTCTAGTTCAAGGGCAAGTCCTTCTTCTGGCGTAAGCTGCCCCGCCTGCGATCGGCCCAAGACCAGCGCCACACAAGCGCCGAAGCAGCGGCGGCAAGCAATGCGCCGAACAGGAAGCCGCTGTTGAGGCCCCAATTTTCGTTCAACCAGCCGGCCATAAAAGGACCGGAGAACATCCCGATGGCGTACAACGCTTGATACAAGCCCATGGCTGTAGCTCTCCCCGACTTGTCGACATCGCGAATGGCCATGCCGAGCAAAAGCGGCATGTGAAGTCCTTGCGCCAGACCGTTTAAGGCTTGCGTCGCGTAAAGCCATTCGATGGAGGGCGCCATGACCATTGCCGCGGTGCATATGCCGCTGATGATGAAGCCGGCCGCGATCGTGCTCCAGTAACCGAAGCGGGGCACAAGCCAAGCCGGGCTGCTGAACGAAGCAATGGCGTGGGGAAGCATAAACGAGAACACTAGAATCGTCAGCTCCGTGCCGGACGCCCCGAATTCCTGAGCCTTGAGCGGGGTAAAGCCGAACATGGTGATAAACAATACGCCATGAGCCAGAACAGATAACAAGGATACCCGCAGCAATGTTGCATTACGCACGACAGTTGCGATCTGGGCGAACGACATCCCCGATTGCCGCTGCCCGCTCGTGTCCGATTCGCGCAGAAGGAAAGCAAGCGCCAGCCCGACAGCGGCAATAACGGCGCCAAAAATGAAAGGCGCGGAAGAGCTGAAGCCGTCGTTCAACCAGCCGCTGAGCAGCATGCCCAGCATCTGGCCGGACACGGTCATCAGGCTGATGTTGCCCATCGCGCGGCCTGTGCCGCCGCTGCCGAAGTAACCTGCATACATGACCGTAAAGGCGACCCAAGTGGATGCGCACACGCCGGCAATGACACGACCTGCCAGGGGCCACATCCAGGAGCCGGGAACCAGGAACAGGAGACAGCTGGCAATGGCGGTCAGCATGCCGAGCAAAATGAATGGCTTGCGGCGTCCCCAGCGGTCGGAGAGGATGCCAAGAGGGAATCGTACGAGCATCTGCACGAAGCCGTAGCTGCCGAGCACGATGCCGATGAACTGCAGGGAATAGCCGCTGTCCTTTAGATAGGGAGACAGGGTAGGGACATAGATGTACATCGAAGTCCAGTACAGGACGGTAACCGCCATAAATAAGCCGCGTTGCGCGGCGCTAATCGTCGTCATTTTCGAAAAGCTCCTCTCTGATATCCAATGGTAGCGGAAGGGAGCCGCATTGGCAATATACAAGAGGTATGCAAAGGAGGCTGAATCTATGTTTCGAGTGGTGCTTGTCGATGATGAAGCGTACTTCAGGCAAGGATTGAACGAGCTGATCGGTTGGGAGAAATGCGGGTTTACCGTATGCGGCGAATCCGATAATGGAGAAGACGCCCTGGAGATGATCGTCCAGGATCCGCCGGATCTGGTCATTACGGATATCCGCATGCCTGTCATGGACGGACTCGCCCTCGTTCAGAGAGCGGTGCAGGTCCATCAACTGCCGACAAAGTTTATTATTGTAAGCGGTTACGATGAATTCAAATACGCCCAGCAAGCTGTCAAATACGGCGTATGCGATTTCATTCTCAAGCCCATCGACGAGACGGTCCTGGAAGCGACGCTGCTCGAACTAAAGGAAAAGCTGGAACTGGAAGCCGCGGCCGCCAACCAGCAGCAGCATCGGCTCGGCAGCGAACGAATCGCAGCTTTAATCAAAGGGGAGTGTTCTGTGGAAGAAGCCGAACAGTGGCGAGCGTCGATGGAGCTTCCGAAAGTCGGTCACCTATACTATATGTTTGTGGAAATAAATGATAGCGATTCAGCACTTTTAAACCCGGGCAGCTTATCCGTCCTGGACGTGCGGCAGCTCACGCTTGCGACGCTGAAGGAGATCGCCCCTTCCATGCCCGCGCTTCACACCTACGAGCATAGGGGGAGATTGGGGGTCGTCGTGGCAGAGGCGTCTCTTCCTGAGTATTGGACCATAGAGAGACTTGCCAAGTCGCTGCAGAGCAGACTGCAATCGGCGGCCGGAAGTCCCGTCTGCGTGTTTGTCGGCCATCCGGTAACGCATCTGTCGGAGCTCAAGGAGGCATATATCAGCGCAAGAGAAGCCATGTTGTACAAATACATGGACGAGAGGAGACTCGTGTTCCTGCATGAGGAGCTGCGCTCCAAGCCTCTGCAGTACATGATCATGGATCATACGTTATTCCAAGGTCTTAAGGAAGGCATGGAGGAGAATAACGACGCGGCGATCCGGCAGGCGGTAGAAGACATCTTCTTGCAGTTCCGGGATCGATGTTATGTACCGGAGGCAGTGAGGACCAGCCTTCATCGGTTCGTATCCGAAGCGTTGTCGACGCTGGAAAGCATGGAAGCCGATGTAGGGACAATGACGTACAGGGAACCGATGATTTCCTGGTATGACCGCAACGTAACGGCGGCGACGCTCAAGTCGCTGATCCAAAGCTTCGTGCTGGAATGCTCGCAGCTTGCTGCGCGTCAACGCAAGGAGATGGCGGGAGGCGGCGTGCAGAAAATAAAAGGTTATATTGACGCAAACTTTGCCACGAACATTAATTTAAAGTCGATCGCGGCGAAATATTATATGAACCCGGTCTATCTCGGACAGCTTTTCAAAAAAACGTACGGCACCTATTTCAACGACTACGTCCTGCAGCTAAGAGTCGGCGAAGCGAAGCGGCTGCTCAGGCTGACTGATCTTCGCGTCTACGAAATCGCGGAACGGGTCGGCTTCAATAATGCCGAATACTTCGTGTCGCAATTCGAGAAGCTCGAGCGCATGACGCCGACGGAGTATCGCAACAGCTTGCGCTGAACAGAAGGAGGAGCATGGCGATGATAGCCAAATGGCTAAACGGAAACAAGATCGGCATTCACCATATCAGGCTTCGCAATAAAATGATGATCGTGTACATCTTCTGCGTATTCCTGCCCATCCTCATCACGAACATCGTGTTTTATCAGGTGACGAGCGAAAACGTAAAGCGGCAGAATCTGGAAGATACGACTCGGGCGCTGGAGCAAATAAAAAATCAACTGCTGACGGAGCTGGACGGCGCGATTAACGTCTCCTCCGGATTTTTTACCGACAACAAGCTGAACGAGCTGCTGGAGAACGAATATAAGCGGCCGGCCGACTATATCGAAGCCTACGATTCCTACTTTCGCCGCATACTGAACAGCTACACGCCGATCTACGCTTCGGTGCAGAATATCAAAATCTATCTCGACAACCCGACGCTGCTGCATTCCGGCGGTATCGGGTATTTGTCTCCCGAGATCAAGGAGAGCGAGTGGTACCTTGCATTAGGCGGTCCGTCATCGAATGCAACCGCTTTTGTTCGTTCGCCGCGCGAGGATCTGTTGATTGCCAGCGGCGACGGCGTCGCCGTGAACACATTTAGTCTGGTGAGAAGAATGAATTATTTTGACTCGTTAAACAATTGGGAGAAGGTGCTCAAAATCGAGCTCAAGATGTCTTCGATCCATACGATCTTCTCCAATCTGAACGTGCAGGGAAATGTATACCTCGTTAACGGAGAAGGCGAAGTAGCTTATTCCAACAATACGGAAACGGATTGGTTCACCGTTCGTCAACCATTCGACCAGCTTCGGTTTCCGACGGATTCGGTGCTTCTTCGGACAAGCTACCCGGCGGGCAGCCTGCTGGGCGATTGGCAGATGATCGCGGTCGTATCGGAGAAGGACATTTTCAGCGAGCTGCGAAAGTCCCGGGAGTTCGTGTATTGGATGTCCGGCATCAATCTAATCGTGCCTACGCTTATTATCGGCTGGATTGCCAGATCCATCACGGCCAGGCTGGGCAATATTCTCCGTTATATGAAGCGGGTAAAAAATCAGCATTTCGATACGATGCATCAGGTAGAGAGCAACGACGAGATTGGCCAGTTGACGGGCGAATTCAACCGGATGACGCTGCAGATCCGGAGTCTGATCAACGACGTATACGTCGCCGACATCCGGCAGAAGAGCCTGGAGCTGGAGCGGCGCAAGGCGCAGCTGAACGCGCTGCAGAGCCAGATCAACCCGCATTTCCTGTTTAATGCGCTGGAGACGATCCGAATGCGGAGCGTCATCAAAAAAGAAACGGAAACGGCTAAAATCATTCATAACATGGCCAAGCTGTTCCGCAGCGCCTTAACGTGGAAGCGCGATATGGTTACGGTCAGAGAGGAGCTGGAGTTCGTCAATTGCTTCCTGGAAATTCAACAATACAGGTTCGGCGATCGCCTGACCTTCGATCTTGACGTTGACCCAGCTGCCGGAGAGCTGCTTATCCCCAAATTTATTTATTTGCCGTTTGTCGAAAATGCCTGTATTCATGGCGTAGAGCAAGTGAAAAAAGGCGGCCATATCGATCTTCGCATTTATTCGGAAGAGGGGATGGTGCACTTCTCCATCCAGGACAACGGCGGCGGCATGCCACCGGAGCAGATGGACAAAATACGCTCCTATCTGGCGGAGGAGGAGGAGCTTGGCGAGCGAATCGGCGTTCAAAATGTTATTTATCGGCTTAAGCTCATCTACGGCCAAGAGTTCCAGTTCGACATAGACAGCGAAGCCGGGTTTGGAACATCCGTGCGTATCGGAATTCCGGTAGCACGAAAAATGAACCTCTAAGTGCAAGTTCAAAAAATTCGGTTTTCAGCATCGAAAATTTCTAAGATTTTTATAGTAGGAACTAAAGTTATGGGGGTCATCAGCGCTCCCCTTCGAAGTTACAATGAAAGTGCTTTCAAATATTCGTACAGGGGGCAACACGATGAAGAAACGATTTCTCGTATCGGCAGTAAGCGTACTTACGTTAACCTCGCTCGTCGCATCGGCTTGTTCGGACGGCAATTCGAAGTCGGAACCGACCAAAGCGCCGGCAAACAATGCGGGCGGACAGGCGACGGAAACGGAGAAGCCGCTGGATAAGGTGACATTTACGTACTTCAATGGCGCCGGTGCCGCCAAGGACATTAATACGAACGAAACGACGATCGGCAAAATGCTGGAGGATCAGACCGGCGTAAATTTTAAAATCGAAAATTTGGTTGGCGATCTAAATACCAAAATCGGAACGATGATTGCCTCCAACAAATATCCGGATGTCATGATCCCGGATGCCGCAATCGACGAGGTATTGGGCGCGGGGGCATTTATCGACCTGACGGACTTGATCGAGGAGCATGGTCCGAACATTAAGCGCGTATACGGACCTTATTTTAATCAGATGAAAGCGGAAGACGGCAAAATTTATTTCCTGCCCTTCTCCAACGTAGTCGGCGAATACGTGCCGGATCCCAACATTAACCAAGGCGCGTTCTGGGTGCAGCGCCGGGTGTTGAAGGAAGCGGGTTATCCGCAAATCAAAACGCTGGACGAATACTTTAATTTGATTCGCGATTACGCGTCCAAGCATAGCGGAGAGGATTTGACGGGATTCGTATCGCTGACGCACGACTGGAGATTCTTCGCGACCTCCAACCCGCCGATGCATCTGGAAGGGTTCCCGAACGACGGCGAGGTCATCGTGGACATGAACACGTTCGAGGCCAAAACCTATTCCGCTGCGGACTCGACCAAAAGATGGCTATCCGAGCTGAATAAATTGAATGCGGAAGGCCTGTTCGACAAAGCTTCGTTCGTCGACAATTATGACCAATATCTGGCGAAGCTGTCCTCTGGCAAGGTGATCGGATTCTTCGATTACGGCTGGCAGATCGCCAACGCGCAGAACGTGCTCAAGGATGCCGCCAAAGCGGATCCGGCCAAAGACGACTTCGTGTACTTCCCGCTGCCGGTTACCTTCGACGGGCAGAAGGATCAATACCTGGATCCTCCGGGCTTCGTGAAAAACCGCGGCATGGGCATTACCGTCAGCGCCAAAGATCCGGAAAGAATCATCAAATACCTTGACAACCTGCTGACGGAGGAAAACCAAACGCTGAAAAGCTGGGGAATTGTGGGAGAAACTTACGAAGTGGATGCAAACGGAAGGTACTACCGCACCGCTGAGCAAATCAAAAAAATCGATGAAGCGTTCCGCGAGAAATTCGGCTTCAAATACTATGATTGGAACTGGCCGCAATACGGCACGAACTCCACGCTAGCGAACGGCAACGCTTTTGCGCCTGGTCTGCAGCCTGAAGTATTCCAGATGGACCTTACCGATGCGGATAAAGTCATTCTGGATAAATACGGCGCTCAGACATATGCGGAAATGTTCGCCGCTCCGGACGATCGCCCGTGGTTTCCGGCTTGGGGCATTCCGAAGGAGCAGGGCTCCGCTCCGCAAATTTATGAAACGAAGAAGACGGAAATCGTCAAAAAGTATTTCCCTAAACTCGTTCTCGCCAAGCCAGCCGAGTTCGAAGGCATCTGGAACGAATATTTGGGCGAATTCGGCAAGTTGGACACGGCTGATTACGAGGCGTTCGTTACTACCGAAGTGAAGAAGCTGATCGAAGCCGCCAAGTAACCGAGGCGATATTTATGGCGATGCTTGGAGAGGCCGACCTGACGCCTGCTGCGCGGGCTCGGCCTCTCGCGCGTCCGAATTACCATGCAAGCCGGAAGGAGAGAGACAGGATGGAGAAACACGCTGCGGGCTTGGCATCTGGGACGGTACCAAGCAAACCGCCGTCTGGCATCAAATCGTTCCTCATTAAACTAGGCAGACAACATCCGCTTATTGTCATGTCCGTCCCGTTCCTGATTTGGTTGTTCATTTTCAAATACGTGCCGCTATGGGGTTGGACGATCGCATTCCAGAAGTACAAGCCGGCGCTTGGTTTCTGGGATCAGGAATGGGTAGGGCTTCAGCATTTCCGCTTTCTGTTCGAAGACGAACGTTTCCTTCGCGTCCTTCGCAACACGCTCGCGATGAGCGGCATCAATCTGGTGCTGGGATTCGCAACCGCGATTACATTGGCGCTCCTGTTGAACGAGCTAAGGCAAGTCGCGTTCAAGCGACTGGTGCAAACGGTCAGTTATTTGCCGCACTTCATTTCGTGGGTAGTCGCGGCCGGGATCATCCAGACGACTTTATCGCCCGATGGCATCATTAACGAGCTGTTGATGAAAGCGGGATGGATCAAGGAGGAAATATTGTTCCTTGGCATTCCGGAATATTTCTGGAGCATCTTCGGCGCCGGGACAGTGTGGAAGGACGTTGGCTGGAATACGATCGTCTACCTTGCCGCCATGACGATGATCGACCCCGCCCAATACGAGGCGGCGGAGATGGACGGTGCGGGCCGGTTCAAGCGGATGTGGCATGTGACGCTTCCGGGCATCAAGCCCGTCATCGTCGTCTTGCTCATTATGAATATCGGCTACCTGATGGAATCCGGCTTCGAGCCGCAATATTTGCTTGGCAACGGAATGAACATCGACTTTTCTGAGAATCTTGATATTTTCGTATTGAAATACGGCATTGCGCAAAGCAACTTCTCGCTCTCCATCGCGGCGGGAATGTTCAAGACGATCGTCAGCTTCATCCTTTTGTTCGCCGCGAACAACATCGCGAAGAGGCTGGGCGAAGCCAGATTGTATTAGAAGGAGGGAGCCGGATGGCCGGAATGACAATCAAGGGATTCAAAAAACGGAGCAGAAGGCCGATGTCGCTTGGCGACCGCATGTTCGAATACGGCAACTTTATCTTCCTTACGCTGCTGATGGTCGTGACTTTGTACCCGTTCCTCAATACGCTGGCCGTGTCTCTGAACAACGCCAACGATTCGATTCGCGGAGGCATCTATCTTCTGCCGCGGATATGGACGATTGAGAATTACAAATACGTGCTGGGAGAAGCGACGATCTTCCACGCCACGATGATCTCCATCTTGCGTACCGTTATCGGCACCGTCCTGACAGTGTTCTGTTCCGCGATGGTGGCGTATACCGTAAGCAGACAAGAGTTCGTGCTGCGGAAATTCGTGACGATCGCATTCATTCTGACGATGTATATTAACGGAGGGCTTATCCCGAACTTCTTGCTTATCCGGGATTTGGGATTGATCGACAGCTTCTGGGTTTATATCTTCCCAGGCTTGATCGGCGTATTCAACCTCATCATCATACGATCCTTCATAGAAGGTCTGCCGGAGAGCATACTGGAATCTGCCCGTATCGACGGAGCGGGCGAGTACCGCAACTTCTTCAGCATCGTGCTGCCGCTCAGCACGCCGGTGCTGGCAACCGTGGCGCTCTTCAGCGGCGTCTATCAATGGAATCAATGGTTTGACGTGTTTTTGTACAACTCGTCCAATGTCGAATTAAGCACCTTGCAATACGAACTGCAGAAAATATTGCAAAATTCCAACGCATCGATGACGTCGAAATCGGCAAGCGACGGGTTCGCCAACGTAGGCCAGCAAGGCTCGGGGGTTACGCCGTTCTCCATACGCGCCACAATGACGATTGTCGCTTCTCTCCCGATCATCATGGTATATCCGTTTCTGCAGAAGTACTTTGTAAAAGGCATGATGGTGGGCGGCGTGAAAGGCTGACAAGGTTGTGAGGCTGCATGAGGAATCCGGCAGCCGCGAACAGGAGGAACTACAGGATGACTGAACGACAAGGCGCTTATTACACGGGGAAATACCGCAATTTGTTCGATGAATGCGGTTATGGGCCGAATGAGATTGAGAACAGGCTTGCGGATGTTTGGGAAGCGCTGTTCGGCGAGAACGAAGAGACGCGAATCTATTATCCGATGGGCGAGACGCAAGGCTATTTGCTGGATACGGGAAACCTGGACGTGCGATCGGAAGGCATGTCATATGGCATGATGATGGCGGTGCAATACGGACGCAAGGATTTGTTTGACCGAATATGGAATTGGACGTATTCCTTTATGTATATGAAGGAAGGTGTCCACAAGGGGTATTTCGCCTGGTCCTGCAAGCCCGACGGGACGCGATTGTCGAACGGGCCGGCGCCTGATGGGGAAGAATTTTTCGCTCTGGCGCTGCTGTTCGCATCCCATCGATGGGGGGATGGCGAAGCTCCTTATGATTACGGGAAGCAGGCGCGCGATCTGCTGCGCACATGCATCCATCAAGGCGAAGACGGAACCGGGTATCCGATGTGGAACCAAGACAACAAGTTGATCAAGTTCGTGCCGGAGGTCGAGTTCTCGGATCCATCCTATCATTTGCCCCACTTTTACGAGCTGTTCGCGTTATGGGCTTTCCCCGAAGACCGAAGCTTCTGGGAGGAAGCTGCTTCGGCAAGCCGCGATTATATCCAGCTTGCGAGTCATCCCGAAACGGGACTGACGCCGGAGTATGCCTATTATGACGGAACGCCGAACGATACGCGCGGCTATGGACATTTTTTTAGCGATGCTTACCGCGTCGCGGCGAATATCGGTTTGGACTGGGAGTGGTTCCGAAAGGACGAGAGGCAGCGGAGTCTTGCAAATCGCATACAGACCTTCTTCGCAGACAAACGGCCGGAGGATTACCGCAGGTACCGGATTAACGGAGAACCTTTCGAGGAGAAGGCGTTGCATCCCGTCGGCTTGCTGGCCTCCAATGCCGCAGCTTCGCTTGCCGCGGACGGACCGCATGCCGAGGACAACGTCAGGCTTCTGTGGGAAACTTCCGTAAGAACGGGCGACCGCCGCTATTACGACAATTGTTTGTATCTGTTCGCGATGCTGGCGCTAAGCGGTCGATACCGAATTTGGTTTCCTAAAGGAAATTAACAAATTTTATGAAATTGAAATAAGCAGTCTCCGGCTTGTAATTATCTTGCCCGGGACTGTTTTTTTGTCATATCTAAACGATAGACCGGCAAGAACAGGAAACTTTCGCCAACGACTTTCGTATAACGTATAGGTTTTGGGCATATTCGCCGTATCGCGCAATCATTCGAAACTTGAGGAGAGACATGCTAATGGAAAATAACAAGGAAAAGCTCGAATCCGGAAAACGCGGGTGGACGAGCAATGGGATGAAAGAGCTGAGAGACTGGACTTTATCGTTAGGCATTGCGATTACTTTGGCCATGTTGTTTCAGACATACGCTTATGCCCAGACGGAAGTACATAACGTGTCCATGCAAAATACGCTCGTCGAAGGAGAACGGCTGATCGAAGATAAGTGGTCGTACCGGGTCAGCGAGCCGAAGCAAGGAGATATCGTCATCATTAACGGACCGGAGCATGAGCTTCGTCTAGTGAAGAGAGTCATCGCGCTGGAAGGTCAAACGGTTGACATCGCTGATGGAGATGTATTCGTGGACGGAATCAGGCTTGAGGAGCCTTACGCGAAAGGCGAAACGTTCCCAGGTAGTCTGGATGTACCCTTCGTCGTTCCTGCCGGACATGTGCTTGCATTAGGCGATAATCGCGAAAGAAGCCAGGACAGCCGCGACTTCGGACCTGTCGCCCTATCCAGCTTGGAGGGCAAGGCGGTGTTCCGAATTTGGCCGGTCGACCGGATCGGCAGTTTGAAATAACATTCGTAACGTAATAAATTTGTAATATTTGATTACAATTTCGTTTAGAATTAACCTTTATGATAAACGATAGATGAAACATCCTAACTGGGGAACGGAGCGTGATGCATGTCCATTCGCTTGAAACTGTATATGTCTTATCTGGCGATGGCCGTCGTCCCGGTCATCCTGTTAATATTGTTCATCATGATCATATTCGCCAGCAGCGGCAAGCAGGACATTAGGGATCTGACAGAGGTGAAGCAAGACGAGAATTTCAACCAGGCCTTAGTTTATGGTGAACTCATGTACGTGCTTCGGGAAGACACGGGTCAGCTTCAGAATCCGGACTTCCTGACGGATCTGCAGGAGCGGCTTAGCGAGCAGTGGGCGGGCCTCATTATTTCCAAGAATGACAAGGTTACCGATGTTTCTCCCTTTCTGAGCTCGTTATCGGAAGGAGAGGATTGGCAAAAACTTGCGGATGAGCCTAACGAAAGATTATTTTTCCACAATTATCGGTTTACATCTCATGAGCTCGACTTTCAATACCCGGATGGGGGAGAAGGAAAGGCGCTGTTGCTCTATCGGGTAGAACAAATTCCGTTCTTCTGGCATCCCCTGACGATGATCCTTATGTTGTTGTCGATCGTGCTGTCAAGCATGCTGCTCACCTACTTCGTATCCCGAAGCATTATCAAGCCGCTTCAGTCGCTCCGGTCTGCAGCACTGCAGATCAAGGAAGGCAATCTGGCAGAGCCGGTCTCTCCCAGAAGAAGAATGTTCAAGAAGAAAGCGGGCAGCGGAGACGAAGTGGCCCAGCTTGGTGCCGCCTTCGAAGAAATGCGGGCGAGGCTAAAGCATTCCATTGACCAAAGCCTTCAATATGAAGAGAACCGCAAGCTGCTGCTATCCCATATTTCGCATGATCTAAAAACGCCGATATCCGCAATTAAAGGATATGTCGAAGGGATCATGGATGGAATCGCCAATACGGATGAAAAGCGAAACCGGTATATGGGCACGATCTACCGCAAAGCGTCGGAGATGGATCACTTGATCGACGAGCTGTTCCTGTTCTCCAAACTGGATTTGCAGAAGGTGGTTTACGACTTCAAGACGGTGGATATCGCGAGATACGTGGATGACTATCTCGAGGAGCAGCGTTTCGAGCTCGAGAAGGATGGCATCGTGCTTCAGCTTCATAATAATGCGATGCATGCGGGACTGCTTGTGGCCGCCGATCCGGACAAGTTGAACCGGGTGTTCGCCAACATCTTGTCCAATGGAATCAAGTATATGAATCAGCAGTCCGAACGGAGTGAGGCTACTATCGTCGTTACGGTACAAAAGTCCGAAGGAGATGCCCTTATCACCTTCCAGGACACGGGTCCGGGAATCGAAGAAGAGGATTTGCCTCATATATTCGAAGGTTTCTACCGCGCGGAGCAATCCCGTAATTCCGAGACAGGAGGCAACGGGCTTGGACTAGCCATCGTAAAGCAGATCGTAGAAGGACACGGAGGCACAGTATGGGCTGAGAACGCGGCGGAGGGCGGAGCGATATTTTGCCTGAAGCTGCCAGCAATAAAGGCGGTGAACGAAATATGAAAAACATCCTGATTATTGAAGACGAGAAGTCCATTGCCGAATTGGAAAGAGATTATCTGGAAAGCCACGGCTATTCGGTAGAGATCGAAAGCCGCGGCGATGTCGGGCTGCAGCGAGCATTGGAAGGCGGTCATGATCTTATCATCCTGGACGTCATGCTGCCAAAGGTTGACGGCTACGAGATCTGTCGTCAAATTCGCGGCAAACATAATATGCCTATCCTGATGGTCACGTCAAAAAAGGAAGATATCGACAAGATCCGAGGTCTTGGACTAGGGGCAGATGATTATATAACGAAACCTTTCAGCCCAAGCGAGCTTGTAGCCAGGGTCAAAGCGCATCTCGCCAGGTTCGACAGGCTTACCGGGGATAAAATCAATCCTGGCAATATCGTACAGATAAGAGGCCTGCTGATCGATAAGTCGGCTCGCAGAGTCACCATCCATGAGAAAGAGACCATGCTGACCTCCAAGGAATACGAGCTGTTGCTGCTTCTTGCATCGCATCCCAACCGCGTTTTCGAGAAAGAAGAACTGTTCGAGCGCATATGGGGACTGGATTCGAACGGCGATGCCGCTACGGTAACCGTCCATATCCGCAGACTTCGCGAGAAGATCGAACATGATCCGTCCAACCCGCAATATATCGAGACGATATGGGGCGTTGGTTATAGATTCAAGATTTGACGATAGACAGAGGAGTGGGAGACGTTGAAGAGTATTATTCAATTTTCGCTGAACAACAAATTCGCATTATGGATCATCACGCTTATCGTGTTGTTCGCAGGCTTGCAGGCCGGTACCAGCATGAAGATGGAGACGATTCCGGACATTACGATACCGATCGTCAGCGTCACGACTGTATATCCGGGAGCAGCGCCGGAAGAAGTAATGGACAAGATAACGAAGCCGATCGAGCAGCGTACGCGGAACATGTCCGGCGTAAACAACGTATCATCGACGTCGTTCGAGAACGCATCGTCCGTCGTAATCGAATTTAATTACGAGACGAACATGGACGAAGCGGAGCAAGAGGTAAAAAGCCTGCTAGGGGAGATCGGGTTCCCGGAAGGCGTACAGTCGCCGTCCGTATCCCGAATCAGCCTCAACGCATTCCCCGTACTGTCGCTTAGTATCTCCAACGATTCGCTGGATTTGGCCCAGCTGACCAAACAGGTGAACGAAAGCGTCATTCCAAAGCTTCAAGGTCTTGAGGGCGTTGCCGATGTGCAGATCTCCGGACAAAACGTGGTGGAAGGCCAGCTTGCCTTCAAGCCGGAAGCTCTCGCCCAGATCGGCATGACCGAAGATATGATCAAAGGTATTATTCAAGCTTCCGCCATGTCCGTCCCTCTCGGCATTTTCGAATTCGGCGAATCCGAGAAATCCGTCTTGGTCGACGGTAATATCGTAAGCGAGGATGATCTTCGCAATCTGATCATTGTACCTGGCGTTAAGCTCAGCGATGTAGCCGACTTGACTGTCGTGGACAAGGCGGAATCGATCTCCCGTACGAACGGCAAAGATGCCATTGGCGTCAGCATCGTCAAATCGGCGGATGCCAATACGGTTGACGTCGTCAATCTGGTGAAGGATGAGATGTCAGCTATACAGGCGGACACCGATGGAATGACAGTGGAGCATTCCTTCGACCAAGGCGAGCCGATCGAAGAGTCGGTTCACACGATGCTGAGCAAAGCGATTATCGGAGCGCTTGCCGCTATCGTCATCATCCTGCTGTTCCTGCGCAACATTCGTTCGACGATTATCTCCGTCGTATCTATTCCGCTGTCTATCCTGATGGCGATGCTTGTTCTGAAACAGATGGACATTACGCTTAACATTATGACTCTCGGCGCAATTACCGTCGCCATTGGCCGGGTTATCGACGACTCCATTGTCGTCATCGAGAATATTTACAGGCGTATGTCGCTTGCCGGCGAGAAGCTGAGCGGCAAGGCGCTTATCGCGGATGCGACTCGCGAGATGTTCGTTCCGATCATGGCATCGACAATCGTAACGGTAGCGGTATTCCTGCCGCTGGGCTTCGTGTCCGGCATGGTCGGCGAAGTATTTATGCCGTTCGCGCTTACCGTCGTGTTCGCGCTGGTCGCATCCCTCATCGTTGCGATCACGGTCGTGCCTATGATGGCCCATATGATGTTCCGCAATGGTCTAAAGCCTGAGCAAAGACACGAAGATAAGCCTGGTCGTCTTGCGTTGTGGTACAAAGGCGTATTGAACTGGTCGCTTAACCACAAATTGATCACATTCGGCGTCGCGGTTCTACTGCTTGTGGGCAGCTTCGCGCTTGTTCCCGTCATTGGCACCAGCTTCCTGCCAGCCGACGAACAAAAAGCTGTAATCATTACTTACAACCCGGCTCCTGGCGAAACAAGAGAGCAAGTGGAAGAGATGGCTCTTAAGGCGGAAGCGCTCCTTGTGCCTGAGAAGCGCGAAGGCGTCAAGGTGCTGCAATATGCGGTCGGCGGAGCAAATCCGATGAATCCGGGCGCGTCCAAACAAGCATTGTTCAATATTAATTACGATAAGGATTTCCCAAACTTCTCCGAAGAGAAAGCAAAAATCCTTCCCATGCTGCAAGAGCTCGGCGGACAAGGCGAGTGGAAGGAGCAAGACTTCACCGGCGGCGGACTCGGTGGATCCGGCGTAACCATGCAAGTATTCGGTCCCGACATGAAGGCGCTGGAGCCCGTCGTAAGCGAGCTGGTCGCGAAGTTGCAAGAAAATGACGAGTTGACGAAAATCGACTCCAGTCTGGCGCAGACGTACGAGCAATACCGTATCGTCGCCGACCGTGACAAGCTGAGCCAGCATGGATTGACAGCAGGTCAGGTTGCCATGGCGCTTAGCCCCGTGCGGAGCAATCCGGTGCTGACGACGATCGAGGTCGACGGCGAGGATGTTAATATCTATGTAAAAACGGAAGAGAAAACGTACGCCAGCTTGTCCGATCTTGAAAATGTATCCATTATGACGCCAATGGGAACGGAAGTCGCCCTTAAAGATGTCGTTACGATTGAAGAGGGCGAATCTCCAAATACAATTACGCGTCTCAACGATCGTGTCTACACGGAAGTATCCGCTCAGGTAGCTTCCTCCGATGTCGGCGCCGTCTCGAAGGACATTCAGAAGACAATCGACAACATGGAGCTTCCTGGCAACATCGAGATTACAATGGGGGGCGTAACGGAACAAATTAACGAAACGTTCACCCAACTGGGCCTCGCGATGCTCGCTGCGATTGCCATCGTGTACCTGGTGCTTGTATTAACTTTCGGCGGCGGACTGACTCCGCTTACGATTCTGTTCTCCTTGCCGTTTACCATTATCGGCGGCCTGGTCGCCTTGTGGATCGCCGGAGAGACGCTCAGCGCAACGGCCATGATCGGCGCATTGATGCTGATCGGCATCGTCGTAACGAACGCGATCGTATTGATCGACCGTGTTATTCACAAGGAGCGGGAGGGCTTGTCCGTGCGCGAAGCGCTTCTGGAGGCTGGCGTTACGCGCCTTCGCCCGATCTTGATGACGGCGATCGCAACGGTAGGCGCTTTGCTTCCATTGGCACTCGGCTTCGAGTCCGGCGGTCTCATCTCTAAGGGGATGGCGGTGACGGTAATCGGCGGTTTGATCAGCTCGACGCTGCTCACGTTGATCATCGTACCAATCGTTTACGAGGTGCTGAATCGCAAAAAAGCAAAAAAAGGAAAAGCAGCTATAGCAAAATAAATTTCGAGCAGTCCCGCGAGTGAATCATTTGCGGGACTGTTTTTAATTTTGAAATTTTGCAATCTCAAGACTTGGGGAAGTAAGTAAGCAAGTTTTTTTTTAGATGAAAACGATTGAAAAATCTAACAGATCTTAGCGGCACCTTTTGTCCTTTGATGAAGCATAAAACTATACTTCAATTTGCCACATGGCTGGCTTAAGGAGCCAATGAAGCATAAAACTAAGCTTCGTTAGCCGTATGGGTGGCTCGAGTAGCCGATGAAGTATAAAAACTTCATTCGAAAACGATACTCACCTGTTCTGCCCCTTGCTCAACCAAAATAAACTGTGAAATAATGAAGTGAATTAAACTGTAAAAACAAATGTAAAAACAAATGGAATAGAGGTAGGGACGCTCCTTGTGGTAAAAAGTAACCGTGTTCCTCGATGTAAAAAGTATCAATAGCTTTGTATTTAATAAGGGGAAAAACTCCATTTAATATAAGCTATTCATCTCTCTTCGAAGCATTAAAGGGAAATCCTCCCACTAATTCAATCATAATGATGGGGAAATGCCAATTGGATCGAGAATTGAGGGCGTTAATCCCCTTAAAGTCGGAAAATCTGGTTTAAAAGCAAAATTAGAGGGTGATTTTCCTTTAACATCTTCTTTCTTCTTGAGTGGCAGCATTCACAATGCACTCACAATCATCGTACAGATGTCGACTATCCCGCTTTAAACGTCTCTCCCTCCATACGACGTCCTACTGATGCCCATTGCTCTACAGACACTAAGCCTGCACTCACTTAGCAAACGTTTGCTTCTGGTTAGAGGGCCGCGTCCATTTGGTGATGGATGGCGCGAAGATCGTTTATGCAAAATACATTGAATCGTTTGGAAATGGGAGTTCTGCGCATAAATTTCCGCAGAAAGGGGTAAGCTGACAACTGCCCGCAAGAAGCGGGCAGAAGGCGGGGTGAAACACAGTGCTTCGGAATGTAGTGGTGAAAACCATTCTTCTCCTCATGAGTCTCGCTCAAGGCGAATCCGTTACGGCATTGCACCACGATCCACTATTGCTGCATGCTTCCTCATCCGGTAAGGAGAACTCGGCTATTGTGCAGGCAGCTGCGCCCGCTTATGCCAAGTGGGGGAGGTTAGCCGTGCAAGAAACGGCAAAGGCGTATAACGGAGCCGCCATCGTCGACTACAAATACGAGGGGCGAAGTCAGCTTGGCCAAGGGATAGTCGAAGAAAAATTCCGGCTATGGCTCAATCAGAGCGGTCGGGAGTTCGGCGTCCGGGTTACCGTATCGGTAGAAGTCGCGACGGATACTTCACGCGGCGTGAAATTCGAAGAGCTAACGTATTAAAGACAGAAACAGCGATCTATTCAAAGCCAGGATAAGCTATTCCTGAAGCGTTGAATGAATACGCTGTTTTTTTAATTTCTATTCCTCTATAAGTTGCGACTTATCTAACTTTCATATTTGGAAGAAATAGCAACTTTATGGCGTTAAAAACCGTTACAATAGAAAGAGGCAAGGCATACTTTTAAATGAATGTTGAAAGAAAAGGGGAAGAGGCGTGAGAGGAGAACGTACATATCGACAGCCATTCATTGCGAGAGCAGCGTTGGCCCTAATTGTATTCCTGCTGGCTTGGCCGGCGCTCGCAGTCCATGCGGATGGCGAGGAATCCGGGATTAGTCTTCAGTCCACGATCGGCTATCAAGGCAGCTACAAAGACGGTCGCTGGTATCCGGCCAGACTAATCTTGACAAACGATACAGAAGATACGTTGAAAGGCGATCTCGTATTATCCTACATTAACGGAGATAATGTCACGACGAATTCCGTCGTTCCGCTGGAACTTCCGCCGGGATCGCCGGTGCAAGTGACTGTTGGCGTGCCGGGCGTCATTATGAACAAAGACAGCAACCGAATCGCCTTCTACGAGGGTGGCTACAATGACAAAGGCACGGGGAAACAGCTTGGCGAGAGAGGATATCTTGATTCCCGCAATTCGCTAAGCTACATGATCGGAGTTGTATCGCGAGATCCGGATACCTTTAATTTTATGCCGCAGTTGAATCAGAAAGGGTACGATATCGCCGTATATCCGCTTAAACCCGAAGACTTGCCGGACGAAACGGAGCTGCTGGATTCGCTGGACGTTATCGTTATCAACGATATCCCCACGGGAGACTGGAGCGAGAGCCGGGTCCAGGCGATTCGGGATTGGGTCATTCGAGGAGGAACGTTAGTCCTCTCCGGCGGCGCCGGCTATGAACAAACGTCAAGAGCATTTGCCGAGCTGGCGCCTGTGGCAGCGGGGGGCACTTCGCAATTAACAAGCGCCCTGGCTCTGGAGTCGGCTGGCGGGGAGAGTCTGGCGCTGCCGAATGGTCTTACGGTATCAATTGGCAAAGCCGTCCGCGGCACGGCTATCGTTGTTGAAGGCGAGGTGCCGCTCGCTGTGTCCGCCGAACAAGGCTTCGGACAAGTCGTATACGCGGCATTTGATCCTTCCCTGGAGCCGATGGCTTCGTGGGCGGGAAGCTCATTGTTGTGGGCCAAGCTTCTTAGCGACACCTTAATGCCGACATCTGTGAATGCGGCAATGGGATCAGGCGGATATTTGAATCAATATTGGCAGCTAAACAATATTCTCGATTTGTTCCCATCCATTAAACAACCCGAGCTGCTGCTGCTTATTGCTATGTTAGGTATTTATATATTAGTAATTGCGCCTATGTTGTATATCGTGCTCGCGAAAGCCGATCGCAGAGAATGGGCATGGTGGCTCATCCCGGTATTATCGATCGTCATGGGGGTCACGGTATTCTTCATCGGCTCCGGCGATAAGCGGTCCGTAATGTCGCATACGGTGGAGATCGTAGAAATATCCGGTGACGGGCATGCCGTCATATCGGGAGGCACAGGCATCTTTACTCCGGCCGGCGGCACCGTTACGGCGTTGTTCGACGAAGCAAAACCTATTCGCTTCTATGGCGATAACGGAATGAGAAACGGCCTCAATTCGAACGGGCATTATCAATTATGGAGTGGCAACGCGGAGACAAAGGCCGTCTGGAAGGGCGTTCCGTACTGGTCCACTCGCAAGCTTTGGACAGATCGGCAAGCAGCCGCTGCAGAAGAGACAGGTACTCTGGATGTGAGCTACAAGGATGACAACGGCACTTCCAAAGCCATCGTCACCAACAATACGACGGTTGATTTGACCGACGTCTATCTGCTTGCGCAAGGATCTTCAACGTCGATTGGCGATCTGAAGAAAGGGGAAAGCGGCGAAGCCGTAATGCCGTCCATGCCCGCTCAAGGCTACTTTTATTACGGCGGAAGCGTGTTCCCGCATCCAACGAATAACAGGCAAGTCGATGAGCATCGCAGACAACGCGAGCTGCTTGACATGTACTTCAATCGATTTAATAACGGAGTGCTGCAGGCACAACAACCCGTTATCGTAGGTTTCAGCGAAGACCATGCGAGCCAATACTTGGTCGACGGCGCCAAAGTCCAATCCGATAATTTACGTATGTGGATCAAGGAGCTGGAGCCCGTTATCCAGACTGGCGGGCGGGTGCACGTCCCTGCAGGAGCCATGTCGCCCATTATGACCTCGAATACGATTCAAAGCTACAGCTCATATGGCGATGGAACGATGCAAATCAGCGCGGGAGAGATGGAGATGGAATATTTGTTGCCGAACGGATATGGAGTCGCCTACGACAAGCTGGATATTAATTTCGTAAATGGAAACAGCAATCCAAACGCGGTGTGGAGCATCTGGCAGGAATCGACTGGCCAATGGGTCGAGCTTGGCGGCAGCCTGGAAGCGCCGGCTGCTTACCTGACTCCCGCGCAATCAATACGTCTCAAGATGGTCAGTACATCGGAAGGCATGATCTGGTTGCCGCAGCTGACGTTGGAAGGAGAGGTTTTGCAGCCATGAGCGAAGACAAGGCAACTATTGTATACGAGAATGAAGCAGAGAGCGGAGCCTATATGGCTGTGGAAGCCGCTGCAACTCCGATGATCGAAATACGCGGGCTAGCGAGGTCCTTCGGCAACTTCCATGCGTTGAAAGGCATTGATCTCACGATCGGTAGAGGAACCGTATTCGGATTCGTCGGTCCCAACGGCGCGGGCAAATCGACGACGATGTCCATCCTCGCGACGCTGCTGGCGCCCTCCGCAGGCGTGGCTAAAGTAGACGGCTTCGACGTCACCAAACATCCTCACGAGGTTCGCAAACGAATCGGTTATATGCCGGACTTTTTTGGCGTGTACGACCAGTTTAAAGCCGTTGAATACTTGCATTTCTATGGAGCGAGCTATGGCATTCCGAAGGCGGAGCGCGAGGCGCTCATCCCGCAGTTGCTGGAGCTTGTAAACCTGACGGACAAACGGGATGCTTACGTGGACAGCTTGTCCAGAGGGATGAAACAAAGACTGTGCCTAGCCAGATGTCTCGTACATGATCCGGATCTGCTTATTCTCGATGAACCCGCATCCGGCCTAGATCCCCGCGCCCGGATCGAGATGAGGGAAATATTGAAGGAACTGAAGTCGATGGGCAAAACGATTATTATTTCCTCTCATATTCTGCCCGAGCTGGCGGAGATGGTAGACGAAATCGGCGTCATCGAGCACGGTCAAATGGTTGCGGTAGGCAATGTAGCCGATATTCAGAGCCGGCTGCGCGTTAAACGAATTCTGCATATCCGATTGCTTGACCGTCTGGAGGAAGCCGAATCATACTTGGAAGAGCAGCCATTTGTCAATAAACTGCTGCGCGACGATCGCGGCATTGGAATCCATTACGGCGGCGATGACTCCGATCAGGCGGAGCTGTTGTCCGGACTGATGGGGCAGGGCTTCCGTATCGTATCCTTTAGCGAGGCGCAGACGAATCTTGAGGACGTGTTCCTGGAAATTACGAGAGGGGGAGCCGCCGATGAATGAACATGCCGCTGCCGGAAGAAACAAATTCAATTGGCGTTCGAAGCTGATCAACCCGGTGCTCGACAAAGAGTTCCGGCTTCGCATGCGCACGCCGCGTGCCATGTGGACGCTGTTTTTCTACTTATTCGCTCTCGGACTTATGTCGCTGAGCGCCATCTACTTGACGCAAGGAATGTCGGGTAGAGGCGCGGCCTTCAATCCCGAGCAAAGCAAGATATTGTTCTATTTTCTGAGCATGGCGCAGCTTGGTTTGATTGCCTTTATGGCGCCAGGTCTGACGGCAGGCGTCATTAGCGGCGAAAGGGAGAAGCAGACGCTGAATTTACTGCTCACGACGCAGCAAAGCTCCGCAACGATCGTACTCAGCAAGCTGGTGTCATCCTTAAGCTTTATGATTCTCATCGTGTTTGCTACGGTACCCGTTTACAGCATGATGTTTCTCTATGGCGGTGTTTCGCCGAAGCAGCTTGTGCTCGTATTTGTTTTCTACTTGTTTATGATGATTGTGCTGGGTTCGTTCGGCGTTTTGTTCTCGACCCTGTTAAAACGTACGATGATATCGGTAATCTCCACCTATGGCGTGACGTTGTTTATGTTCGCGGGAACAGCTATTTTGTTCTTCGTCATGCAAAGCGTCATGGATCAGGCTCGCGCAGCGGGAACGATCTCGGCTACTACCTCCTATTCTTGGGTCGGCCATATTATCGCGCTGAATCCTGTAGGCGCCTTGTACAGCATTCTTGACCCTTCCATTTCCGATCAGGCGTTCATGGTCAACCGCTGGAGCGGGAACACGCAGCCGAAAGGCGCGCCGATGGCTTTGTGGCAAGAATTTATGATTGTATTCGGCGTTCTAGCAATCTTCGCGAATTGGATGGCAATCCGCAATTTGCGCCCTCGGCTGAGGGGGAGAACCGAACGTAAGTAAGCCAGGGCGAAGGAAGGAACGAGAAAACTGGAGAAACATGACTTTGTAGGGGGAGGTTCAGGATGAATAAGGATCCATTGCTGCATGACCTGAGCAAAGTGAAAAAGCGCCTGACCTTATTCGCACTGACCCGGATGGGGTTGTACGGCTTGCTCGGGGGGAGCTTGGCGGGCGCGATTATACTTGCGGCCAGCCGGATTTGGCCTTTGCTGCATTCGCGGCAGATGCTACTGATCGTTGTAGGCGCTGGCTTGGTCGTTGGCATCGGATTAGGGATCTGGCGGCGCGCAAGCGTACGCGACGCGGCCAGGCAGATGGATCGGGGCGAACCGCAAGATGCCATCTCGACGGCCCTGGAAGGTTTAATGCCGAAGGAGCCTGGTTTCGTTCGTTCCGCTAATGAGATTATCGTGCGATTGCAGCGCGAGGAGGCAGAAGAAGCCGCCAGACGTTATACGTCGGATTTGAGACGAACTTTGCCATGGCCTGTCTGGAAACGGTGGCGCCCTCTCGTATTTGGGGCGTTAGCTGCATGGTTGATGATCGTTTTGCTTTTGCTGTTGCCTAATCCGTTGGATGACAGGGCGAAAGCGTTGGCGGAATCCAGCGAGGCGATCCGTCAGATGGAAAAGGAACGCGAGGAGCTCGAGAAAAAGCTTGAGGAGCTTGAGCTGCCTGACGAGGAGAAGGAAAAGCTGCTGAAACCGCTCGACGAGCTGCGCAAGGAGCTCAAAGAGCCGGGCGTCGATTCCGCGAAGGCGCTTAAGGAGCTTGAAGCGGCAATGAAGGAGCTGGAGCTCGCGGCAAAGGAAGCGCAGGCTGCCGCTCAGCGGCTGCAGGCTGTAGCGGACGCGATGACGGAGCAGCGCGAGCTTAAAAAGATCGGCGAGGCAATGAAGGCCCGCGCCGCCGAAGCGCTCGCAGACGCGATCGACGAGCTTCGCTCGCGTCTGCGGGAGCTGTCGCCAGCGGAGCGCGAAGCGCTGGCGGAAGCGTTGGAGCGGCTGGCCGGGCAGCAGCCGCAAGAAGGCGCCGCCGGCGAGCTCGCGGCGGCGCTGGATGAGGCGGCGCGGCAGGTGCGCGACGCCGGCGAAGCTTCGGCGGGCGAGGGTGAGCCCGCCGGCGGCGAGGAGGGCGGCGATGGCCTCGCCGCCCTGGAGCAAGCGCTCGCCCGCGGGCTGACGCAGGGCGAGCTGGAGGAGCTGGCCCGGGCGGCTGCGGGCCAGCTCGGGCAAAGCGGCCGCCAGCTGGCGGAGTCGCTGGCCGCCCAGGGCGGCGCTGTGCCGCCGTCTTGGGCGCCTGGCCAAGCGGGCAGCGGCGACGGGGCAAGCCCTGGCAGCGGCAGCGGGGCAAGCGCTGGCAGCGGAAGCGGGGCAAGCCCTGACAGCGGAGCGGGCCAAGGCTCCGGCAGCGGAGCGGGCCAAGGCAGTGGCAGCGGAGCGGGCCAAGGCTCCGGCAGCGGAGGGGGCCAAGGCAGTGGCAGCGGAGCGGGCCAAGGCTCCGGCAGCGGAGCGGGCCAAGGCTCTGGCAGCGGAGCGGGCCAAGGCAGTGGCAGCGGAGCGGGCCAAGGCTCCGGCAGCGGAGCGGGCCAAGGCTCCGGCAGCGGAGCGGGCCAAGGCTCCGGCAGCGGAGCGGGCCAAGGCTCTGGCAGCGGAGCGGGCCAAGGCTCTGGCAGCGGAGCGGGCCAAGGCTCTGGTACCGGATCAGGAGTCGGCGGTCGGGACTTGGTGACAACGCCCAGAAATTTGCAGGGTGAGGGCCAGATTGAGAACGACTTTGGTCCATCGACTGGTGGAACCACACAGAATGGCGGACAATCTCCGATGATCGACGGTACCACTCGACCATACAACGAAGTGTACGGCGAATACGCCGCAGAAGCGAAGCGAACACTGGGACGAACTCAACTGCCCGCCAGTATGCAGGATAAAGTCAAACAATACTTTGATCAAATACAACCGGACTAACGATTGCATGATTCCATGCATTGCGCGCCGGCCCTCACGGGTCGGCGTGTTACTGTAGTACGTAAAAGAAGGACCTGACTGGAAGACGGAAATGATGTTTTGTACACAAACGTATCGCGTATGGGCAGCCGTCATTGACGTGTATGTAATTTCGTACACGTCTGCTCAGCAAGTAACTTCTGACCACCATTGAGTATGAAATCTCATACTCAATCACTCTTCAAAGTACCTGGCACCCCATTGTATATGATTTTTCGTACCCAAACGTATCGTGCAAGAGGAATCGTCAAAGATGTGATATTTCAAACCCAAACGTATCACGTATGGGCAATCGTCAAAGACGTGTATGAAATTTCATACACATACATATCACACATGTTGAATCGTCATTAAACCCTTGCCATTTTCATGTTGGAGTTGCGGCAGGAAGATGTGAAAGTGATTGAGAAGAACGCGATTATAAAGAAAGAACATGATTCAGAAAAGCAGATTTCGAATACTACAGGGACCCCTAAGCCCCTGCGATCATAAGAGGAGGCATTAACAATGATAGAGTCGAAGGAGCAGCTTGCGGAGGCTGCGGGCCGGATTACGGCGCTAAGGGAGGAAGTCGGGAAGGTAATCGTGGGGCAACGCACGGTTGTGGATCAGCTCCTTTGGTGTCTTGTGGCAGGCGGACATGCTCTGCTGGAGGGAATTCCGGGACTGGGCAAAACGATGCTGGTCCGCACCGTTGCTGACGCCGTGGCGCTGCAATTCTCCCGCATTCAATTTACGCCGGATCTGATGCCGTCGGATATTACGGGGACGACGCTGATCGACTTCGGCGCGGCAGGAGCCGCAGCGCAGCGATTCCAGCCGGGACCGATCTTCGGCAATCTCGTGCTGGCGGACGAGATCAACCGCGCGACGCCCAAGACGCAGAGCGCGTTGCTGGAAGCGATGCAGGAAGGCACGGTAACGGCAGGCGGCGAGACGCATAAGCTGCCTCGGCCGTTCTTCGTATTGGCTACTCAAAATCCGATCGAGCAGGAGGGTACGTACCCGCTTCCGGAAGCGCAGTTGGACCGATTCCTGTTGAAGATCGGAGTGGATTATCCGACGCGGGAAGATCTAAAGGAAATCGTTCGCCGCACGACTACAAGCGCGAAACCAAGCGCGAGCACGATCATTAGCGGCAGCGAGCTGTTGGAGCTGCAAGCCGCGGCGAGGGAGCTGCTTGTCTCCGAAGATGTGCTGGATAACGCAGTCAAGCTTGTCATGATGACCCATCCCGGCGAAGCGGATTCGCCGGAAGAGATCAAGCGATATGCAAGATTCGGAGCAGGACCGCGAGCGCTGCAGGCGCTTGTGTCCGTAGCGAAGGTCAAAGCGCTAGCCTCCGCCAGGCTTCATGTGTCATGGGGAGATATCCGCGATGTCGCGCTGCCAGTTCTGCGGCATCGCATCGTGCTTAGCTACGAAGCGCAGGCGCTAGGGATGGATACGGATGCCATGACGATGTCCATTATTCGCGAGATCGAGGCCAAGCGATGACTTCGACGAAGGAGCTCCGGCAGATAAAGGGCGGAGACGAGTCCTTCTCTTATTTGTTCCCGGAGTCCGGACTGCTCGCAAAGCTGGAGCGAATGAGTCTGGCCGGAGGAAGCCGCGTGCAAGGGACATTGGCAGGCAAACGACGATCGACCTCGCTCGGCGGCTCCCAGGAATTCGCGGATTACAGACCGTATGCGCCTGGCGACGATATTAGACGGATCGACTGGAACGTGTACGGACGAACGGGCAAACCGTTCATTCGCCAATATTGGGATGAACAGGAGCTGCATGCTACGTTGTATATAGATACTTCCGTTTCCATGTCAAATTTCGGCGGAGAAGAGGCTAATAAGCTGACATGCGCCCTCCGTCTGGCGGCAGCCGTCGGATACGCCGCCTTGTGCGGCGGCGATCGTCTCTCCGTCCGAACGTTCGCCGGACAAGGGATGGACGAAGGTGTGCGGCTGGCAGGCGGCCGCGCGTCATCGTTGCATCTGTTTCGGTACTTGGCCGATCAGAAACCATCGAGCCCGGCAGCAGACCTTCCGCCTAAACGGTCAGAGACGACGGCAGCAGGAATCGGCTTCTCCGATCAGAAGCCAGCGAGCTCTGCAGCATCCCCTTCAATTAACACTCCAGAGACGCTGAAAGCAGATGCCAGTATCTCCGATTTGTCTAGGCCCTTCCGGCAGCCGGGGAGATTGCCCAGAAGAGCAGGGGTGAGCTGGGTGTTTACGGATGGCTGGTATGAATCGGGGATCGCGGAGATGCTGCTCGCTCTTGCAGCTGCCGGTCAGCATGTCGTGTTCGTCCAATTGTTGTCTCCGCAGGAGCTCGATCCGCGCCTGGATGGGGAATTAAGGTTGATCGACGCGGAGCTCGGCACTGGCAAGGAAGTGGCGTTGTCAGGCGGCTTGCTGCGACAATACCGTCAAACGCTGGCAGAATTTCAGGACGAGCTGAGACGGCAATGCGCCGATCGCGGCATCCCGTTTGTCTTCATCGACACATCCAGATCCATTTCCGATATAGTAGCCAGTCTTGCCACAATTCCGAATACGCTGCGGCTTTAGGGGCTGGTACTCATTCGCATCATGAAGAAAGGGGGACAATATCGGCATGCAGTTCCTATCGGCAGCATCCGCTTGGTTCGCAGTTGCTTTGCCTATTATCGCGCTTATGTACATCCTCAAAAAAAAATATACCGATACCGTCGTGCCCAGCCATATGTTATGGAACCGCCTGCTGCGAGAGCAGGAAGCCAACCGGCCTTGGCAGAAGCTGCGGAGCAGGTGGCTGCTGCTTCTGCAGCTGCTTGCCGCGCTTATTGCAGTGCTTGCGCTTATGCAGCCCGTGAGATGGGGGGCGGCTTCCCCGGATGGACATGCCGTGTTGTTTATCGACCGTTCGGGCAGCATGAGCGCAAGTAGGGGCGACGAAGGACCCGAGAGTTTGACCAGACTGGAGCACGGACTCCGGCAAGCCGAGGCTTGGCTGGTGGAGCAGCCGTCCGGGAGACCGATCTCGCTTGTCGTCTCTGGCGCGGAGCCTGAGGTTCTGGCGTCTCGCGAGAGCGACCATCGACGGCTGGCCGAGATTCTGGACGGCATCGTTCCGTTCTACGGCAGATCCGACAACTCGGCTGCGTTATCCTTTGCAGATTCCCTTCATGGCGGGGAGGGTGGTCAGACGATCGTACTGACGGATGGGGAATGGATCGACGCAAAGGAAGCTTCGGAGCTGCTGCTGAACGCGAAAACGGAGCGATGGCATGCTGGACCCTCAGAGTTGGCAGACTCACCGTTTGAGAATGGCTCAATTCTAAGCTTTGGCCTGCGCGAATCCGGAAGCTCTCCGGGGCATCAACTTGCGACCGTTACGGTGCGCAATGATAGCGAGCATTCTCGAATCTATAACGTGACAATAAAGGCATTCGTGCTGGATGAGGGCGAAGTTTACCGTACGGAAGTGGACATGGAGACGGATGCTCTGAGCTGGCAAAGCGAGGAGACGGACGTCTTGCCTCCGGCCGATTACTATACTGCGGAGCTTCAAGGCGAGCCGGACTTCATTGCGGCGGATAACATGGCATTCCAATTTCCGCAAGGTTCTCAGACAGGCAAAGCGTTGCTTGTCACTAGCGGCAACATGTTCCTGGAAAAAGCACTTGCTCTGGCTGGCGTTCAGATTGTAAAAAGCAGTCCCGATCAACCTCCGCCGACAGGGGAGATCGCCCGCGACCTGGACTGGGTTCTCGTAGATGGTCAGCTAGAACAGCTGAAGGAATCGGCAGGTTGGGCGGATTGGCTTGGCGGCATGCCGCTATGGAATATGGATCATCCGGTAGCGGAAGGCACTGGCACGGTTGTACCGACAAGTACGGAAGCGAAGGCCTTGGAGCATCCCGTTACGGCATACATTACGTTGCAGGACACGCATATCGGGCGTTTGTACGAGCCTGGCGGTCAAGACGCGGCATGGGGAGATCCTGTTCTTACGTATGGGGGATATCCCGCAATTATTGCCGGAACGGAGCAGGGACGTCCTCGCCTTCGTTTTACCTTTAACCTGCAGGACACGGATCTGCCGCTTAGGCCGGAGTTTCCCATTCTTATCGTGCAAGCCGCGGAGTGGATGAACGGCAGCTCGCTGCCCCAGCTGGGATCCGGTCTTGCCGGGTCTTCTATGTCTGTCGCGCTGCAAGCGGAGACGGAGACAGCCCGGTGGGCGAAGCTGGACGGTCCTGAGCTCATTTCGCGCGAACAAGAGACCGGCAGCTCTGCCTTGGAGGTGGAACGGAACGATAGTCAAATACGCGTTCCCGATGTGCCGGGTCTCTATCGTCTGGAAGAACGCGATGCGACAGGCCGACTGATCGCCTCCCGCTTACTGGCCGTTTCGCCGGATATGGAGGAGCTGAAGGCCGTTCGTTCACCTTCTGGCGAACAGCTTGCGTTTCACTCCGTGCAACAAAATGATGAAGACAATCAAACCGTTAATGCCGGACAAAAGCAAAACAACGGCATGCAGCAATCCTTGATCCATTGGGCAGCCGTCTTGCTGCTGGGCTTGATTATGCTGGAGTGGGAGGTGTACCGCCGTGGGCATATCGGTTGAGCATGCGTTAGCTCTATGGCTGCTTGTGCCATGGGCAGCTTATGTCATTTGGATGCTCCGGACGGCAAGCCGACTTTCAGGCGCGCGCAAAGTCGCGGCGATATCGATTCGTTCCATTATCCTGCTGCTTATCGTACTTCTGCTTGCGCAAGTGCAGCCCTATCGCACGCAAGAGCAACGCAACGTGGTGTTCGTAGCGGATCGTTCGGCCAGCATGAATGAAGATCCGCGTATGGGCCAATGGATCGCGGAGTCTTGGCGCGACAAGGACAAAAACGATGCCGGTGGCATCGTATCGTTTGGATTATCCGCTGTCGTAGACCGCGGGTTAACCTCGGAAGCGTTAGCCGAAGAGGATAACTACCGGTTCCGGACGGGGCTGTCGGACGGGTACACGGACCTGGCCAAAGGTCTTCAGCTTGCCGCCGCGATGCTTCGAGAACAAGGCGGAGGACGACTTGTCGTTCTGTCGGACGGCTCGGAGAATAGCGGCGATGCCACTCGCGCAGCCAGAATGCTGAAGGATGGCGGCATCACAGTGGACGTGGTGCCGATGACGTCGGAGCTCAAGCGGGACGCCGCTTTGGAAGAGCTCAAGGTGCCCGCCTCCTTGAAGCAAGGCGAAACCTTCGGTTTCGAGATTACAATCAAGAGCACCTTCTCCGGGGAAGCCGAGCTACGGATTTACCAGAACGATCAACAGCTAAGCATCGGCGACTTACAACTGGAGGTTGGCGATAACAGCTTTATTTTGCAAAGTACGGCGCTTGAACCCGGCTTCCACAGATTCCGCGCCGAAATTCACGTCGATGGAGACGAGCAGGCGGCAAACAACAGCGGTTATGCTTTTAGCCGCGTCAATGGTCCTCCCAAAGTGCTCATCGTCGAAGGAGATCCGGGGTCATCCGTCAATCTGGAGGGGGCGCTTGCTTCTTCCTCGATCGGCTTTGACACGATTGAGCCCGAGCAGTTGTCCCAGGAGCTGGCGGAATACGCGGCATATGACAGCATTATTTTAAATAATGTCCCTGCAACCCGCATTGCGGAGAAACCTATGGAGTGGCTGGGGTCCGCGGTTTCCGATTACGGAGTCGGCCTCATGATGCTTGGCGGCGAGCAGTCCTACGGGCTTGGCGGTTACTTCAAAACCCCTATCGAGGATGCGCTTCCCGTCCGTATGGATCTTGAGGGCAGGAAAAAGATTCCTTCGCTTGGTCTTGTCCTTGTGATCGACCGTTCGGGAAGCATGTCGGACGGCAAGCTGGAGCTTGCCAAGGAAGCTGCCATTCGCACCGTGGAGCTGATGAGGGACGAGGATACGGTAGGCGTCGTCGCCTTCGACTCCGCGCCTTGGTGGGTCGTCGAGCCGACTAAGCTGTCGAACCGGGAAGACGTCATCGAGAACATTCAGGGAATTCAGCCTGAAGGCGGCACGGAAATCTATACGGCCCTGGAATCGGGTTATCAAGGGTTGCTTGAGTTGGAAGCGGAACGGAAGCATATGATTCTTCTGACGGACGGACAGTCCGGAAGCGCGGGGAATTACTCCGTCATCACGGATGCCATGAACGATCATCTGATGACGCTGTCGACTGTGGCGGTTGGAGACGGCGCGGATCAGGCGCTCCTCCAGCGTCTGGCGAATGATGCGAAGGGCCGGTATTATTTTACGCGGGATCAAAGTACGCTGCCTGCCATTTTCAGCCGCGAGACGGTCCTGATGACCAGAACGTATGTGGTGGACGGCGAGTTCGTCCCGGCAATCGGCAGCAGCGGAGAATGGGCGTCGTTATGGAAGGAAGGCGTACCGCCCCTACAGGCGTATATTGCGACAACCTCCAAGGAGCTTGTCGAGGTGGCGCTATGGTCGCCGGAGGGAGATCCCGTGCTGGCCAGATGGCAATACGGCTCCGGACGGACCGTTGCATGGACAAGCGACGTTACTGGCAAGTGGTCACCGCAATGGATGCAGTGGGAGTCGTTTCCGAAGGTGTTCGCAGAATGGGTGAAGTGGACGTTCCCGCAATTCGACAGCACGCCTTACCGGGTATCGGCAGAAATGACGGGCGGAGCCGGGTTGTTAAAGGTAGAAAACAGCAGCGATGCGGGCGCAGGCGGCAATACGAAACTTGGTGCGACAATCGAAGGATTGGCTAAGGGCGGTTCCGCGAAACCGACGGAGCTGATGCCTGTTGCGCCGGGGCAATACGAGGCGTCGATCGGAAGTTTGCAGCCTGGAGCCTATCTCGCAAAAGTGGGGGAATTGTCGAAGGAAGGCCAATACGTATCGGAAGGCGGACAGACGGCGGGTCTCGTCATCCCTTATTCGCCGGAGTATCGCATACAGGATGACAAAGGCGGAGAGACGCTTGCGCGGATAGCATCCCTTACAGGCGGGAGAGAGCTGGGACTGGAGGATGCGCTATTAGCCTTCCGCGGCGATAAGACGGTTCGAAGGGAAGCTTATGATTGGACGCGAGAGATGCTGATTACGATTTTATTATTATGGCTGTTGGACATAGCCGTGCGCCGATTATCGATTCCATGGAGGTTGCTGGTTGGCCAGGCGATAGCTCGGCTTCAAGTGCGAAGCAACGTCGTGGGGCGAGCGGACGGTGGAGCTACGACAACCGCTGCCGCTCTTGGGCAGTTGAAACGAAAGGCGGCAGCCAGCTCCCGATTTTATGGAGCGGATGATAGCGGGAAGGCGGCTGGCGTAGAACTTACGAGGAAACAGTTGGAAGGGCAAGCCAAACTACCAACTGGAATGGAGCAATCGACCGAACCGAAGTCACCCTCGCAAAGCGCATCGGTTCCGGATCGTTCCGGCACTCGGCCGACGGCGCCTCCCGTTCCATCGCCTAGCTCTCGTGGCTCCGCGCCTAAGCCAGATGCGCAGCATGAACGCTCGCAACAAGAACAATCGCGGCAAAGCGATTCGTCGAACAAGTCACAGCCCGCATCTAAGTCGGCGAATCCGAGTTCGTCACGGCAGCCAGATGGTGCAGGAACGATGAACCGGCTGCTCGCTGCCAAAAATAGATCCAATAACCGAGGCGGAAAGTAGCCTTGTTGCGCTGGATTGGACAGAGACGGTCCAGCCGCGTTACAATGCTAGGAAAGCTTAATTTCCAAGGTGAAAGGTGATGGAACGATGTACCGCGAAATGACGACCGACGAACTGCAGGAGCAGTTGAACCAAGGCATAGCTTTAAATCTGATCGATGTCCGCGAGCCTGACGAATGGGAAGAGGGACATATCAGCTCAGCGCGAAGCATTCCGCTTTCTCAATTCCAAGCGCGCGCACACGAAGTGCATGACGTGGAGGGCGAAGTTGTCTTTATTTGCCGCAGCGGCGGACGCAGCGGACGCGTATGCGAATTTTTGACGCTCCAGGGCTTTGACGTCGTTAATGTCGCTGGCGGCATGCTGGCGTGGCAAGGCGAAATTGTCGAAGGAAAGTAGCATCTGTTTTAATGATGGGCAACATCCGGTATAAAAAACGGTATCTTTGGGACTTGAACTTTGTCCTTGAGATACCTTTTTTTTATTGATGTGGCTTTGTGAATGTAAATGTGCATGCATCAAACAAGTCAATAAAATGCAAACGCTCTCTAAAGGATGGGACTATCATAAGTAATACGAGCGAACAAGAAACAATAAGATTTGCAAAGACGCTGCCATTCTCCCCCTGTAAACTTAGAGTAACAAAGGCGGGAAGCGGGGACGGGGCGATAAATTAGATAATAAAAGAAAGCTTTGAAAGCTTTGCGGACAAGCTGAGGGGAGGCGCTTTTAGAACTATGGGAAACGTGGTGTTTCAACATGTATACAAACATTACAAGGGTGAGCCCAATCCCGCGGTAAACGATTTTCATCTCGAAGTGGCGGATGGGGAGTTTCTCGTTATGGTTGGCCCGTCTGGCTGCGGCAAGTCTACAACACTGCGAATGCTTGCCGGACTCGAGGATGTATCTGAAGGGAATATTTACATCGACGGCAAATTTACGAACTATGTATCGCCAAAGGATCGGGATATTGCGATGGTGTTTCAAAATTATGCGCTATATCCGAACTTGTCGGTCTATGAAAATATGGCACTTGGCCTGCAACTGCGCAAGGTGGCTAAGCATGAGGTGGAGCTGCGCGTCAGCCGGGCGGCCAAAATGCTTGAAATCTCACACCTATTAACGAAGCGGCCCGCCCAACTGTCCGGAGGGCAGAAGCAGCGGGTAGCATTGGGACGCGCATTAGTGCGCGAGCCAAAAGCATTCCTGATGGATGAGCCGCTCTCGAACCTCGATGCCAAGCTTCGGGCGCAGACGCGTGCGGAAATTATTAAAATTCACAGTCAATTACAGACCACTTTCGTCTATGTGACGCATGATCAGACAGAAGCGATGACAATGGGCACACGGATCGTGGTCATGCGCGATGGCAGAATTCAGCAGGTGGCCGCTCCGCAGATTCTCTATGATGAACCGTCAAATAAATTTGTAGCGAGTTTTATTGGATCACCTCAAATGAATTTCATTGACGGGATAATTGCCTTACATGAGGATGGTTTTTATTTTGAAAATAGACGTTTGAGGCTGCCTTTGCCGAAGGCATATGCACGGCACTTGCAAGGAATGAGTCAAGGGCTGCCGACCAGCAGGCGGCAGGTTGTGCTTGGGCTGCGCCCGGAGCATGTGCTATGTGACGCTGATGCCTTGCAAGCCGAGCCGTATGGCGAGTGGCAGGTTCAAGTAACCGTTGCAATGAAAGAGCCCATGGGTTCTGATACTTATATACATACCGATCTGGGGGGGACTGCCATCGTATCGAGGGCGGATGCCCATATACCCGTGCGCATAGGGGATACGATCAAGTTGGTGCTGCGAATGGATAAAGTGCATCTATTCGAGCGGGAGAGCGGGGAATCGCTTTTGCTTCGGGGGGGTTCCGTATGAGGAGAGAATACTCGATGCGGAAAATAATCAGCTGGTGCTTTATCCTGTTTCTAATCCTTATGCTGTGGATATCAAAAGGTCATTTTAAGGAAGAACAGTTGTTTCCCGAGTATCAAGCCAACTCGATCCATTTGGGAGCTGTTCTTGCGGAGCCTTCCGATCCTAAAGCGCAACCGTTACCGGTGTATGCGGATTGGCTGCGCGGCAATCAGGCTGAGGAGATGAAGCCTGGGAAAATTATGATCCAAGCGGTGGACTATTCAGCAATTTCGCATGACAGCCAGATCCAAGCACGCAACGATGAGCAAAAGGGAAACGTGATCGACTGGACGAGTTCTGAAGGCTGGATTGAGTGGACGGTGGAGGTTCCGCAGGAGGGTTTGTATGCGCTTACGGTTGAATATTTTCCACTAAAGGGCAGCTATGCGAGTATCGCACGCGGCATCCAGATTAACGAGCGTTATCCGTATCAGGAAGCGGAGCGAATCATACTCGAGAGGCTTTGGAAGGACGGCCAATATCCGTATGAGCGCAACGGGCTCGGCAACGAAATTCGTCCGGTGCAGACCGAAATAAGCAAATGGAGCACGTTGCAGGTAGTAGATTATGCGGTGTCGTCGGAGCCGCTTTTGTGGCCGCTCAAGAAGGGGAAAAACACGATTCGGATGACAGGGGGACGTGAGCCAGTAGTGCTGGCTTCTTTAATTTTTGCCGCTCCCCAACGGATTCCGTCGTATGCCGACTATGTAGCAGCTAACTCTACCCCAGTCGAATTACCAGGCAGCAGCTGGTATACGGTTATCGAGGCTGAGCAGTATGCTGCCAAATCTGCGATAGGGATTCAGACACAAAGCCTGGCGGAGCCTTATATTTCACCCGATCCCAAAGGAAGGCTTGTTTATAATACGATTGGCGGAGAACGCTGGCAGCAGGCCGGGGACTGGATTGAGTGGGCATTTACCGTTCCTTCAAGCGGTTGGTATGTAATTGACATGAAGTATTTGCAGGCCTATAACGGCAAGGCAGCTGTATATCGCACTGTGCTGCTGGACGGGAAGGTGCCATTCCGCGAGCTGCTGCATTATGCCTTGCCGGCTCAAGCGGATATGACGATCAAGCCATTCATGGATGACTTGGGACAACCTTACCTCTTCTGGCTGGAAGAAGGAGATCATCAACTCAGGCTTATCGCCGATAGCGCTTTGATTGCCCCTGCTGTGCAGTCCTTGCGGGACGCACTGACGGATCTAAGCGTTGTGGAGCGGGAAATTCGTCTGATTTCCGGCAATTACGGCAGCGGGAGCGGCTCAAATCTGGATACAGGAAGGAACTGGCAGTTAAAGACGTATGATCCGCACATCGAGACCAAGCTATCCGACGTTATCGAACGACTTCGGACGGTTCGGGATTATGCCAATGGCCTGAATCAGCATGTGACCGATCCGACTACGGCCATTTCTGCGGCCATGAACAACCTCGAAGAGCTGCTTGAGAATGTCAATGATATTCCTAATCAAATCAAGGTATTTGCGGATATTCAAACGAGCATCAATACATGGCTTAAGCCGATGGAAAGCCAGGCGCTTCTGCTGGACTTTCTGGTCGTACGCGAGCGAGAAGCTGAGCCGGAGCTGGAGCTGCCGGGTCTCTGGGACAGAATCAGCTACGGTACGCATAATTTTGTGCGCACCTTTTTTCAACAATATGATTTAAAGGATTTGAATGAGGACGAAGCGCTTACCATTTGGGTGCAACGGGGGCGGGATTATGTCGATTTGCTGCAAAAAATGATTGAGGCTGATTTCACTCCTCGTACTGGCATACAGGTCAACGTGAATCTGATGCCAAGCACCAATGTGCTTATGCTGGGTAATGCAGCCGGAGATCAACCGGATATTGCGCTGGGCATAGGAATGGAAACACCGGTTGACTATGCGATGCGCGGAGCAGCAGCGGACTTATCCGTGCAGCCGGGTTTCGAGCAAATTGTGCAGCGGTTTAGCCCAGGTGTGATGCGTTCCTACGCGTATGACGGGGGCATTTATGGCTTGCCGGAAACTCAATCTTTTGCCGTGATGTTTTATCGGACCGATGTCTTTGAACGGCTTGGCCTTCATCCGCCGGATACTTGGGATGAGATGCTGGACCTAATGCCAACGCTGCAGGAGAACGGCATGGAGCTTTATTACCCCGCGAAAGAATTTATTATGCCCTTCTATCAGGAGGGGGTTGAGTTTTATACCGAAGATGGGATGCGGACGAATATCGATAGCGAGGCGGCACAGACTGCATTTCGGAGATGGACGGACTTGTTCAGCATCTACAACGTGCCGAAGGAGGTTCCGGCCTTTTTTAACCATTTCCGTTTCGGTGATATTCCCATCGGCATTGCTGATTACAATACGTATATCCAGCTTAGTGTAGCGGCACCGGAAATTAGCGGCAAGTGGAAAATGGCGCCGCTGCCGGGGCGGTTAAAGGAGGATGGAACGGTTGTTCGCTGGTCGGCTCAGAGCACGACAGCCGCAATGGTGATGGAGAAAAGCGAGCGAAAGGATGAGGCGTGGAAGTTCCTTGAATGGTGGACCTCGCGGGACACGCAAGCCAGCTATGCTAATGATATAGAATCGTTCGCGGGGATTGAATACCGTTGGAATTCGGCCAATCTGGAGGCTTTGCAGGATGTGCCATGGCCCGAGGAGGATATGCGGGTGCTTACCGAGCAGGCAAGCTGGGGGCGAAATATGCCATACGTGCCGGGTTATTACTTTCTGGGAAGGGAAATGGATTTTGCCTGGAATAACACAGTGCTGAGCGTCATGCCGCCCAATGAAGCGCTTCGCAAGGCAGCGATATCGCTGCAGAGGGAAATGACGCGCAAGCAGAAGGAGTTTGGCTTTGGACCGGATACGAATCTGAATATAACGCGCAGTGAAGAAAAATTTAGCAAAAGCTTGAAAGGAGGAGTCGCTGCGAATGAACAATAAAAGTCTGACTCTTCCAGCTGAGGGATCGCCTTCCTCGCCTGGGGGAGCCCGCTTCGTTCGGCGGTTCCGCCGATTCTTTAGGGAATGCTGGAATAGCCGGCTGTCCTATTTGTTTTTGGCGCCGTTTCTTATCGCTTTTTGCGGTTTTATATTAATTCCAGTGCTCATGGCCCTGTTGCTCAGCGTTACCTCGTTTAATGGTTTTTCGTTTCCGGCATTTATCGGCGTCCATAATTTTATCGCCCTGCTGACGCAAGACATTGTATTTATGAAGCACACGCTGCCCAATACGTTCAAATTTGCACTAATCGTAGGGCCAGGGGGCTACGCGCTGTCCTTTGTTTTTGCCTGGTTCATTCATCAGTTGCCCCGGAATATTCGCGACTACTTTACACTGGCTCTGTATGCGCCTTCGATGGCAGGGGGAGTAGCGCTGTCCGTTATTTGGATCGCTACCTTCAGCGGAGATCGTGTAGGCTATTTGAACAATATCCTGCTTAAACTTGGGCTGATTGAGACATCGCAGCTGTGGCTGCAGGATCCGAAATATTTGATGAACATTATGATTATCGTGACGTTATGGACAAGTATGGGCGTAGGTTTTCTCGCTATGCTGGGCGGGTTGCAGACCGTAAATACGGAGCTGTACGAGGCTGGGCGAATTGACGGAATCAAGAATGTGCTGCAAGAAGCGTACTACATTACAATACCGTCAATGAAACCGCAGATGCTGTTTAGTGCGGTGATGGCCATAGTAGGAACTCTTAAGGCAGGCGCTATCTCGACCCAGTTGACAGGCCTAGCCATTACGCCGAGCTATTCTGGCCATTTGATGACGAATCATATCGATGATTACGCATTTTTACGTTATGAATGGGGTTATGCCTCGGCAGTTTCGGTAGTTCTATTAGTTATCTCGTATCTGGTTATGCGGTTTTGCTATCGTTTATTTGCTGCAAAGGAGGGGGAATAGTCGATGACCCAATTGCCGCCTCCAAAGCTTTCACAGTTGTCCAGGACTTCGGAGCTCTTCAGGAGCTGCCAGAAACCTTTATTCTTAAGGCTCTCCAAGCTCAAACGGGTTTCCATATCTAGATCCCTGCTTATTGTTTGCTTTATCGGCCTGGCATTCTTTATGCTGCTGCCCATTATTTTCTTGTTCAACAATGCCTTTAAACCGATGAATGAGCTATTCTTGTTCCCGCCTACGATTTGGGTGAAGGAGCCGACGATGCGCAATTTCGAGCAGCTATTTTTGCATGCGGGAGCAGCTGTCGTGCCATTTACCCGTTATTTATTCAACAGCGTCATTGTCGTTTTTCTTTCGCTTGTTGTTGTCATTCTGGTCAGCACGATGGCGGGATATGTACTCTCCAAGCACCGATTTCACTTCAAAGGCCTCATACTATCGATGATTTTGCTGTCGCTTATGTTTGCGCCCGAGACCGTAGCGATCCCCCGATATCTGATCGTAAGCAGCCTCGGTATTACAAATACGTACCTGGCTCATATATTGCCGTTTATTGCTTCGCCGGTAGCGGTGTTTCTGATGAAGCAATTTATTGATCAGATTCCGGATGCGCTAATAGAAGCCGCAAAACTCGATGGAGCGAATGATTTGTATATTTTTACGCGTATTATGATACCGCTTGCGGCCCCTGCGGTAGCAACAATATCGATTATAACGTTCCAAGCGGTTTACCTGGATATAGAAGGCTCAACACTATACACGACGAAGGAAACGATGAAGACGATCGGCTTTTATGTGTCGAGCCTGACGATCAATCTTCAGAACAGCGTGGCCGGTCAAAATATGGCGGCAGCGGCGGCGCTGTTGATGTTTATTCCAAACCTCATCATGTTTCTCCTGTTTCAGCGCAAAATGATTCAGACGATGCTGCATTCGGGGGTGAAATAAATGAAAGGACGAATCTCATTGAAGCTGCTAGTTACTTGCTTTGCAGGGCTGCAGCTTGCTATGGCGACTTTATTTCCGCCGAAGGCTTCGGCCAGTCTGCCTTATTCAACCTGGTTTATGGATCAAGAGACAAATCGGGCGATCAGGATTCAACCGATTTATGTACCCGGACAAGTAATCGGTTACACAGATATCGATGTGCCCTTATCGGAGCCAAGCGATCTATATATCACCGCCGATGATCTGGTTTATGTCGCAGATACCGGGAACAACCGTATAGTGGTGTTCGATCAGCAGGGGCGCTACCTCCGTTCGATTGGTGAGGAGGGAAGTGAAAGCGAGGGCAGCCTGAATGCGCCGGAAGGTGTATTTGTTACCGGAGATGGTATGATCTACGTGGCCGATACGGGCAATAAACGGGTGGTCGTATACGAAGCGGAGGGGCAATTTGTTCGCGCCTTCAATAAGCCGCAATCGTCTCTGCTGCCTGAGGGATACTTCTATGTGCCAACCAAGCTGGTTGTGGATCATAGGGGCGTCATGTACATCGTGAATAAAGATTCCTATCAGGGGCTGCTGAGGATGAACGGGGAAGGCCAGTTCACAGGCTTCTTTGGCGTTAATAAAACCCAAATTGATTGGCTGACACGGTTGAAGCGGTCGATTCTTAATCAGCATCAGCTCGATCAAGAAGTGGCCAAACGTCCCGGGGCGATTTCTAATGTGACGTATTCTACCGATCGCTTTCTACTGACGACCAGCTTCGGCGTTGACAAAGGCCAAATTAAAAAGCTGAATGCCGGCGGTGTGGATGCTTTTTTAAATAAATCCTTTTACGAAAGCAAGCTGGTGGATACCGCAATTGATTCGGATCGTTTTTTGTATAGCATGAACAGCGAGTCGGGAGAAATATCAGTCTATGATCCTTATGGCCAAGTGCTTCTGTACTTCGGGGCTTCGGATAAATTGGCACATCAGCATGGCATTGTCAATTATCCGACAAGTCTGGGGGTGAACAGCAAGAAGGAGCTTTGGGTTGCCGACAGCAGTTTGAATGTCTTGCAAGTTTTTAAACGGACTGCTTTCGGAGATAGCTTTCTGACAGCGGTGAAGCTGTATACGGAAGGCAGCTACGAGCAAAGCAAACCCTATTGGGAGGAAGTGGTGGAGCAGAATGGCATGATGAATCTGCCCTACAAAGGTTTTGGGGAAATTGCCTTGCATGAGAAGCGGTATAAGGAAGCAATGGACCACTTTCGGGATTCATTCGACGCTGCCGGCTACTCCGAAGCTTTCTGGAACATCCGCAATAACTGGATACAAAACAACTTATTTTTTGCTGTAGTACTACTAGCTATATTCGCTCTACTTTTACGTTATTTTTTCAAGCGTATCAGGAGGTTTGTCAAAGGGCGGGCGTGGCCGGCCTTTGCCATTCAGTATGGAAGGGAAGCCAGGGACGCATGGTACATGCTGCTTCATCCGTATGAGGGCTTCTACCGTCTGAAAGAGCGCACCATATCGTGGGCTATGATTTTGACGATCGTGCTGCTTGCAATAGCCGTCCGCTTGCTTTCTATCTTCAAAATGGGGTTTATCTTTCATCCCTATGATTTGAGCAAGGTGAACTTGCTGCTGGAGGTTTGTCTGCTGCTCGTGCCATGGACAACTTGGATTATAGCCAATTATCTCGTCAGTGCCGTGAAAGGCGGCGAAGGACGGTTTCGAGAGGTGCTACAGGCAAGCGTCTACGCCCTGGTGCCTTATATCGTACTAATGCTGCCAGCTATCATTCTATCGAACATCGTAGTACTGGAAGAGCGAATTCTGGTCGATGCGATCACTCAGGTCATGTGGATATGGATCGCGATCCAATTTTTTATTATGAATCAGGTCATTCATAACTTTGATTTCCTAGAATCGCTGAAAATTGCAGTTATTACTCTCCTTACTATTGCAATCATCTGGATATTCACTGTTATTTTATCGGGCCTGAGTTTTAACCTGTTTGACTTTTTGAAGCAAATTTACCGGGAGGTGACGTTCTATGGCTGATCCGAATGTTAATCGGTATGTTGAAAACGTGCATCGTCCACTGAAATGGTTGCAGCTATGGCCACGGAAGCCTAGGCAGCGGTTATTTGTCGTACTGCTTCTACTGGCCGCTACTTTGGCGGGCGTAATCGCCTGGGGGAATCGGGATACTTTGCCAGGGCTGCGGGAGATGGGCATCTCTGAGCGTATGGAACACTTTATTCCGCTGGCGCAGGGCGAAGCCTGGTTGCCGAAGCAGCTTAATGAGAATGGCTTTGCGACCGTTACTGAAAATTCTAGTTTTACGCTATTCTTTGCGCCTGACACAACCCAGATTGCTGTGCTGGATAAAACCAGCGGTTTTCTGTGGTGCAGCAATCCCTCCAAGGATCAACTAGCCGCAGAAACGGTTAAGGGCATGATTCTTTCGAATCTGGAATCGCCATTTGTACTGGAATATGTGAGCGCGGGCAAGGCGCAACGAAATATGACGAACGCCTTGGAGGAGAATGTGGACAAAACAGCGATTCTAACGGAGCAGGGGGTTGAGATTACCTATCACTATCCCAAGCTCTTTTTAACGTTTGCCATACGTTATGAGCTAACGGAACATGGACTGGAGGTGACCGTTCCGACGCAGGGAATTAAAGAAAATGGCGACAATTATTTATTCTCCTTGCAGCTGCTGCCTTATTTCGGGGCGGTTTCGGGCACAGAAGAGGAAGGGTATCTGTTTGTTCCGGACGGTCCGGGCGGACTTGTCTACTATAACGGCATTCGACCTCCTTCCGGCAACCGCTATGATTATATGATTTATGACGATGACCCGGCCAATCTACAGGAGAAGAAGGTTCCGCAGGAGGCGATTGCTTACCCCGTATTCGGCATCAAGCGCGGGGATCAGGCTTATGCGGCTATTGTCAAAGACGGCAAATATACGACGCGTATTACTGCAATGCCAGCCGGCGTTCAGACCAGCTACCACTCCATCGGGGCGAAGTTTGCTTATCGAGAGGAGTATTGGCGCAAGGTCAGCATGATGGCCCAGCCGGTCAATTCCGTGCAGAAGGAGCGTATCCGCCAAGATCGGGTTATTGAATACCGGCTGCTATCCGGGGAGAAGGCCGATTATAGCGGGATGGCGGCTGCCTATCGTGATTATTTGCTTCAGACGCATCAGCTGCCTAAAGAAGTGACACCCTTTGAGCATATTCCGCTTCAATTAGGTCTTGTGGGCGGAGGTACAAAGGATGCGTTCGGCGGCAGAAGCTATGTACCGACGACAACCTTCGTGCAGGCCGAGCAGATGATAGCTGAGCTAGTCTCCGAGGGAGTCGCCAATATGACTATTGTCTATGAAGGTTGGCAGGCGGGCGGCACCGGGGAAACGGATCGGCGCTTTCCTGTACAGCAAAAGCTGGGAGGAGCAAAGGGGTTGCGGCAATTTACGACTGGCATGCAGCAGCGGGGATTTCCAGTCCTGTTGAAGGATTCTCTCGCTTCAATGAAAATCGACGCGACACAGCTTTCCATGAAAACAGAAGGTATCCGCAGCATCGATACCACGGTATTTCAGACGCGCGGAGGCACCTTCCTGCTGAAACCTGAAACAGCTGTCCGAACAGCCAAGGATACGATTGATAAGCTGGAGAAGCTGGGGGTGAACGGACTTCTATTTGATGGAGCGGGCAGTACTGTTTTCCGCGACTATGACGATGGAGGAGTCCAACGGGAGGACACGGCTCATCTGTACAAGTCGCTGTTGGCATATACGCAAGAGCGGCTCGGTTTATCCTCCACTGGGCGCGGCAACGATTATAGTTTGGTTGCGAGCGATTTGCTCACCAATTTCCCACTGGAATCGAGCTACGATTATTTCGTGGATGAGACAGTTCCTTTTTATCCGATGGCGGTACACGGTTTTGTCTTGTATTCCGGTAAAGAAGGCAATTTCCGCAACGAGTACGACAAAGAGATGCTTAAAGCGATCGAATATGGAGCGATTCCATTCTTCCGGTTAACCTATACTCGCAGCCGCGAGCTTAAAGGAACGCATTATGAACATGTGTACAGTAGTGAATACGGGGTTTGGAAGGAGCGGGTCATCGAGGAGTATAAGAAGTTCGATCAGTTGGCGCCACTGCTCCATCTTCAGATGGTGAAACATGTCAAGCAGGCAGAGGGCGTCTATACGATGACCTATGATGATGGGAGCCGGGTGACTGTCGATTATAACGGCAGCACATTCAAGGTGGAGAAAGGAGGGGCTTACCGTGAGTAGGCAAAAGGGATATTGGAGCTTCCGCTTGAAAGATTACGGTACCGGATACCTGTTTATGCTGCCATGGGCCATCGGTTTTTCGGCGTTTGTTGGCTTTCCGGTGGGCTGGTCATTATTCAACAGCTTTAATAACGTTCGTTTGACCAACGACGGCTTTATATATGAATGGGTTGGGCTCGAAAATTTCCGGCGTGTGCTAACGGAGGATAACATCTATCCGATCCAACTTCTTACCTATTTTCAAGAAATGTTGCTAATCATACCGCTTATCCTCATATTCTCATTTTTTGTATCACTGCTGCTGAATCAGAGACTTCCCGGCAGGTCGCTGATTCGGGCCATCTTTTTCCTTCCGGTTATTTTCGCCACGGGACAGGTATTGATGGAATTGTTCGGTCAGGGGGCAGGTAAGCTGCCGTTTATTGCACAGTATAATCTTGACGGGGTGATCCGGGAATTCGTGGGGCCGAGAATCGCCGAGCCGTTGCTGAATGTGCTTAGCAAGGCAGTTATTATTTTATGGTATTCGGGCGTGCAGATTCTAATCTTTATTGCGGGCTATCAAACCATCTCCCGTTCCGTATATGAAGCCATCCGCATTGACGGCGCAACGCCGTGGGAAAGCTTCTGGAAAATAACACTGCCGGAGATGGTTCCATTTATTGGGCTTAATGCCATATTCACAGTCGTAGATTTATTCACCTTTCCTTTCAATCCGGTGATGTATACGGTAAGAGATAATATGTTTCGCCCTCAAACGGGATACGGTTACGCAAGCGCGCAGGCTTGGATGTATTTCCTACTCATTCTATTCCTGCTGGGTGCGGTGCTCTGGATAACATACCGTTCGGTAATAAAGCGGGGAGGCTTCCGATGAAAATTACAGAGGGCTATTACCAGGTTAAAATGAATATCAGGCAGTATATGCAAAGCCGGCAGGCGGGGCGAGTGAAAAAAGTGCTCCTAGGACAAAATCTGAACGACGGTTGGCTGGCAAAAGCGCTCATCTATTTTTTGCTGGCTGTCATTACTTTTTTATATTTACAGCCACTATTTTATATGATGTCTACTATGATTAAATCGGTGAGCGATCTGATTGATCCGGTCGTCCAATGGATTCCGCGCAAGCTCCATGGCCAAAATCTGGCCGATGCATGGCGAGGACTTCACTACCCTGAGGCTTTCACGAACACGCTTGTTATCGCTCTGTCGTGCTCGCTTTTGCAAGTTATATCTTGTGCAATCACGGGCTACGCGTTGGCGAGGCTGCGTTTCCCGGGGAAGGCGGCGGCTTTTGTTTTGATTATCATCACATTTATGGTTCCGCCGCAAATTACGATCATCCCGATGTACACGATTTTCGGTAAGCTCGGCTGGCTGAACACCCCGCTGGTATTCATTATTCCGGCTATGTTTGCCCAGGGGCTGCGAGGAGCGTTATTCATCATTATATTTCGCCAGTTTTTCCTGACCCAGCCGAAAGCGTTGGAGGAGGCTGCCAAAATGGATGGGGCGAGCGCATATCGTCTGTTTTTTCGCATTATGCTGCCGCTGGCTCGCCCGGCCATCATTGTCGTTTTTCTGTTTTCATTTATCTGGTACTGGAATATGTATTATGAACCTTCGATGTTTCTTAATAAGGAGTTTTTACCTTTGTCGTTAAGGCTTAACCTGATGCAGCAGGAGCTTATGGGCAATAGCGCGATTAACTTCAATGCAGGCGTAGGGAAAGATCCGATTTCGGAAGGACCGAAGATGGCCGCGGCCTTTCTCATTATTTTGCCTCCCCTTATTATCTATACATTTACACAACGCTGGTTTTCCGAGGGAATTGAGCGTACCGGGCTTGTAGAGTAAAAAACGATTACCACGCTGGCATCCTGAGGAATACAATCGATTATAAACAATCCAAACCATATGAAACGGCTGCCGGGCTTGCTTTTTTGCCTTCGGCAGCCGTTTGCAACTTACAGCCTTGGATGCTTGCTTACGGATTTTTAGAGGCGGATAAGGACGTTGAAGCGAGGAAAAATGTATGTAAAAAGGAAAAGGAAGTCAATAAAATGCAAACGCTTTCTTACGGAAGGGGTTTTCAGTAGAGAAGTGAGCGTATAAAAACAATAGGATTTGCAAAGACGTTGCCAGGCTCTCTCTGTAGACTAAAGGTATAAAGGAGAGGGGGCGTAAGTTATTAAACCGAACAAACATTAAGGAGGATGCGCGCATGAATAATGAAGAGGGACAAACAAGCAAGGTCATCAGCAGACGAAAGTTGCTGACCGCGCTTGGAGCGGGGGGATTGGTTTTTATGGCGGGTGGTTGTATACCTTTGTCATCTGGTACTTCGTTATCGACGTCAACCTATTTAAAGCTGAATCAATCAGATCCGCTGACACCTAATGATGTCAATGGGAATTTCGACCGTATTGATTCTGAATTTGGCGGTCGTGCCGTAACGCCCGATTTTTACAAGGTGGGCACTGGTCCTGATGATACGGAAGCTGTACAGGCGGCATTTGATTCTGGCAAAACCGTAATTTTTACTCGGAATTACTATGTTAGATCCGTAGAAATGAAGGGGGATGTGCAAACGATTGATTTTAACGGGTATTTTCTGATCGGAATTTCGCAAGGCAGCCATTCGGAGTCCGATAAAGATGCGATCTTGAAAATAACCGGCATTTATTTGCATTTGCATAATCTTAAAATTGAAGGCCAATTTAATACCAACTACAAAGCAGCCATTCATTGGTATTCGCGACCTGGCCATGCGCATTCTGGTTATGTAAATATATTCGGCTTGTTTATTCGAAACATCCTGGTTGGCATTCAGTATGGAGCCTGGCTTGACGATCCCAACCCATATGATACTTCGCAAAGTGAAAATTATTTGTATGGGTATGTCACAAGAGGCACACAGAACTGCCTAATCAGCAACCAACCCAACGGATTTTTGAAAATTTCAGGGAGCACGCTGGACTGCCATGAGCGAGAGTGGTCGCTGATGGAAGGCAATCCTTTTCAAAAAGCAGAATCTTATTTGATTTATTGTAAAATTGGTCAGGTTTCCGTGGAAGATAGTGAGCTTCTGAAAGTGATAGATTTGGAAGGCTGCGGGATCAAGGGGAAAAACATTATCATAACGAACTGCGTGATGGAAATGCCTTGTACATGGGTAGTGGCCGAGGGCGATGTATCGATTGATGGCGTTCACGGCGGATTTATGGGGGGCGATTCCGGGTTGCCTATGTTTGAAATCGCTGCCAATGCAGAAGGTTCCTTACGCCTCAATCATATTAGAATGATCAGAAGCGCTGGCGTAGGCGGTTATCTTACCAATTATATGATTTCTGGTTTGAACGGGGCGCCGCATTACCACGTCAGCATTGGTGGGTGCGATTTCGGGGATTGGAATCCGCAGAAGATTGCCATACCTAAGGAAAGAAGCCGGATTTTTGTGACCGATTCCCACTTTACTTATACGCAGGGTAATCAATTGAAACGATATACGATTCATGACAAGCGAGAATATGCTAATCTTCTCTCCTCCGTAGACACAACTGGAGAGAATATGGCTACAACGCATAATACGGATGAAAAATCGGGCTGGATCTGGACGAATGTGCATGGCTTTGGAACATACTTTTGCAAATCGAATTCCGATCTTCCCGAGGGGTATAGCAGTTCTATCGAGGTTTGTGCATCAGGTGAGGCATATATTCTTTCGAAGCCTTTTACTTTGGCTGCCAATGCAGAGGCAGTCTTTCAGGCAAAAGCGAGAATTAGTAATGGTTCTGGGCAAGCAGGCATCCGAATCGTCTGGTCAAAAGCCGATGGTACAGCTTCTTCCACATTAGAAACTAGATTGATCGGAACAGATGACATGACTGCGGGCTGGTCGGATTTCATGGTCCATGTAAATATTCCGCCAGACGCTGCTTATGGGAGGATTAAAATAACGGCTGAGGCGGGATCCACCTTTGTTACAGGGATGGAGATGTACACGAGAGTAGACAATCATTACCGGAATTCATTGATTAATGAATTAAATAGGTCGCTTGATGTAGCAGGAGAAGGTATTATTCTCAGGGCGCCCAATGGCAACCGTTATAAAGTGACGATCGACAATGGCGGCAATTTGGTGGCAGCAAGTTATTAATCCACTATTCAAAAGGGGTGTTAAGTATGAAGAGGAAGGTTTTGATTTGCCAGTTACTGACGGTAGCGTTAGTATGTCTAATGGTTATGACGGCCTGTTCGAAAACAGATTCCAATATAAATAACGCAAATCCTAAAGAAACTGAACAAACCGGACAAACGAATCAAGAAGAAGTTGATGTTGATCCTCCCAAAGAGGAAGAAGAGCACGAGCCGGTCACTTTGAAATTGCTGGCTTGGCATGTAGGGGCTCATCAAGAATTATTTGATATGTTTCATGAAAAGTATCCATGGATTACAATCGAAGTGGAGGAGTGGGGCATTGATAAAGCTATAGCCATGCAGGCGGCCGGCGAACCCGCGGATTTAGTGTGGATAACAGGGTTGAGTCCTTGGCTGAAGGACGGCATGTTGGAAGATCTGACTCCCTATATTGCGAATGACCCCACCATACAAAATGCAAAGATTATAGATGGCTTTCTGGAGGCATTTAAAACACCGGATGACAAGCTTTGGGCGGTTCCGTATACCGCGATATCGGAATGGATTGTTGTCAATAAAGATTTGCTCAAAAAACATGGCATGGAAATGCCTCCCTATGACTGGACTTATGACGATATGCTGGAAATGGCCAAGAAGGCTACAGATCCTGCTGCAAATGAATATGGCATTTCCTATGACTCCTTGATGGCTTCTCATTTTAATTGGATTTTGCCTGTTGCTAACGGTCATGCACCTAATTTGCGGTTCTTCAATGAGGAATTGTCTCAAAATTTATTGAACACGCCTGATGTGTTGGCCGATATGAAGTGGTTGCAAGAGTTAACGACTAAGTGGCATGTTCGGCCTAGCGATGAAGAAGCAGAAAAGCTTGGTTGGGAGAAAGCGAATAACTTCCTAACCGGAAAGGTATTGTTTACGCTAGGCGCAGATTGGGTTATTCCAGGCTACAATGAGCTGGCCACTTTCGACTGGGATGTGTTGCCGTTGCCAAGAGGCAAAGAGAAACAGGTAACTGTCCAGCTTCTTGGACCGATCGCGATGCTAAGTGCATCCAAGAATAAGGACGCAGCGTTTAAATGGATCAGCTTCCAATTTGAACTAGAGGCACAGAAGTGGAATGTGAAAAATGGCTCCAATACATTTGTCATTCATCCTGATATTGATGATGAAATTGACCGGACTCCGACATGGAAAGGAAAGAACACCGAAGTTATCAAAATGACCAAAGAAATGTGCTGTTACTTGCCGGGACCGACCATTCCAGACTTTGATGAATTCCAAAACATTGATGCGGCATTGTTTGAAAGCATGTACAAAGAATTCGATATTACATCCCTTGTTTCCCGTGTAGATAAATTTAATGAAAGCACAATGAAGCTGAGAAAAGAAATGGGCTGGTAGGCGAATGGATTTCAGCTCTTGCATCGCCTTTATATGCTGCGGTGCAAGAGCTGCTTTTTGATGCTCGGTTCCTGTCATGATGAGGGGATTTTATGCTCTATTCGCCATTGGGAGGGGCTTTTGCCATACGTTTGTTTAAATAATCGGCTAAAATAATGAATGCTTTGGTATCCGATCGTATAAGAAATTTCTTCCACAGTCAAATTGCTGTTGGCCAGGTAGCTTATCGCAGCTTTCATTCGCAATCGGTTTAGAAATTGAAAAGGGGTTTCCCCTTGATACCTTCTAAACATTCGAACTAAATAGGAAGAATTAAAATGGACTCTTTCGGCGAGAGTTTGCAGGGTGATGTTATCCCAGTAGCTTTCTTCCATCCAACGGACTAGCATTTCAACGGTTTCTTTGGTAGAAGCGATCCGCTTGTTAGTCGGAGCGGGTATATTGTCACCGAGTTTATCATAAGAACTCAGCACATGTCGGGTTAAAGACAATATGGTTGCTAGATCAGAATGCGCCATTTCATGAATGATATCCGGATGTTGCTGTACCCAGTCGGCGCTCAGCAATGCAACCAGTGCATTCATGCGCTGAAATAGATTGTCAATTAGGGGGGGCTTTTGGACTGATGAGCACTGAAGATTATTCCAGATCATACATTGGTGCGGCTGTGGAAACGACGCATGTGCATTATCCTTAAGCTCCCAATAAGCATAGCTGTATTGCTTGGATATATGTATCAACTGATGAAACGTATTAAGTGGAATTAGAATTAAAGCTGGGCCTGTAACTTCATACCTATGATCAATACTGTTTAGCTGCACTTTTCCTTCAATTATATATAGCATCTCATGGTGATCCGGGTGGATAAGTAGCGGAGAAAATTCGGGAGCCTGTACATGATGAGCGGAAATGCTAAGGTCGCTGACGAAATTGTACATACGGATGTGCACTTAATCATCTCCCTAGAGTGGTTGTTGAATTTGTTCGAAATTATACCATGCGAGTCTTCAAGTAGCTACTACCAAATTTAAGATTCAAAGGAACACTCGCTATTCAAGAAGTGGAGGTTATAAGATGGCTGGTATTGGTGTTTCCGGTATTGTATTGCTTGCGTTGATCTCGTTGTTGTTCTTCGGGCCGAATAAACTTCCTGAACTGGCCAAAGCGTTCGGGCGCACGATGCGCGAATTCAAGAAAGGCGCCAACGAATTGTTGGACGATCAGAAGCAGGCAAGCCGTGTAGACGTTTCCCTGGAACAACAGGAGCAGTTGAAAGCAGAACGGCGATTGCCGGATTAAGTGAAATTGTCATGATCCCATTTGAAAAATAAAAAGAAGCAAGGAGCGTTATGGATGAAAAAAGATGGATATACCGGCCCATGGGATGTTGATCGGTTAATGCAAACGCCGGAGATCACATGGGGGGTGACGGAGGAGCATCCCGGGTTTATAGTGCGTCAGTTTTGTTATAACAACGAGATTTATGAAGGGAAAGCGACAAAAGTGTTCGCTTATTATGCTGTTCCTAACCGCGCAAGAGATAATCTTGTTCCGGGAGTCGTTCTTGTACACGGCGGAGGAGGCAAGGCATTCTCCGAGTGGGCGGAGCAGTGGGCAGAGCGCGGTTATGCGGCGATTGCAATGGATCTAACTGGCAGAGGCGCCGATGAAACAAGGATGCCGGAAGGCGGTCCAGACATGACCGACGACACCATGTTTCACGATATTTCCAAATCCGGGAGCAAATTAACGGACATGTGGAGCTACCATGCCGTGGCGGCGGCCGTACGAGCCGTCAGTTTTTTGGCTAATCAGTGTAATGTCGATCCTGCCTGTATCGGAATGATGGGGAGTTCATGGGGAGGTTACGTCACGGAAATCGTCGCGGGGATCGAGTCTAGGTTGGCTTTTGCCATGCCTGTCTACGCTGCGGGATATTACATGGAAGGGTCTTGCTGGCAAGAAATTTTGCGGGGGATGAATATAGAACATCAGCAAAGATGGAACGCCGCTTTCGACGTAAGCCAATACATAGGGCAATCCGAGCTTCCGATGCTTTGGGCAACCGGCACGAATGACCCAGCCTTTTATTTGAATGGCTGGCAGAAGACATATCGGGAGGCTAAAGGAACGCGAACGCTCAGACTTCTCCCCAATTGGGAGCATGATTATAACAGGCCTTGGTCGACCCAAGAGTTCTTCGTCTATGCGGATTCGTTCGTGAAGGATGAACCCCCGCTTTTACGGGCGACTTCATCCGGCCAATCGGGAACTGAGGCTTGGGCGTATTATGAAGGGAACCGCACTGTACAGAGCGTACATCTTCTTTATACAACCGAATCCGGGCCGTATACTTCAAGAAATTGGGATCTTATGCCAGCTAAGTTTGAAGCTCGCGAAATGAAATTGATTTGTTCTATTCCGGATCATTCTACTGCATACTGTTTCGTTATCGAAGATTCGAATGGATTAAAGACCAGTTCCGATCTCGTTGAAACTGATGGAAATGTACACTTTTAAGCGCGGAATCTTTTTCAAAACGCTGTTGGGATTCATCTTGATCCTTGTCCCTTTTTTTATTATCAATGCTTTCATTCATCGATCCGGCGTCGATATTATACGCCAGCAAATAACAGCAGTCATGCAACAAAAGGTCGATTATTTGGCCAGCTCCCTGGATGCGGAGTTGAATCGTATCGTTCAGCTGCAGATGCAGTTCAATAATGATTCCGATCTTCAGGATTTAAGCATACGTTCCGACTCGCTTCGAGATTACGAAAAGATCAAGCTGATCAACGATGTGTATTCTAAAATATCCGCGTTAGCTTCATCCAGCCGTTATATATCCGAAGTGTTCGTATTGATGCCGAATTTCCAAAAACGTCTGTCCTCTACTTCTGTATTAACGAATCTGAACACTGGTGAATATGAACGATATAAGGATCTCGCCTCAGGTACCTCGAATGTGAAGAAGGACGGTCAACATTATTACTTATTAAGCGGTTATCCGGCTGGAACAAAAACGCAATATTTGATCGTGGTCGAGCTTTCTCCATCGATGATCGGCACCAGCTTAGGGGAAAGATCCTTGATCGTGGATACTGTAAGCAGCTATCAGTTCCCCTCCATAGAGGGGAACTCCTTTGTTCGCGAAGAATTGGGAAATGATCCGACTTTAATTTCGATCGCGAAGCCCCTTTCCTTCACGAACTGGTCGCTGATCGTCTATGATCGGCAAGATCAGTTGCTACAGCCGCTTCGCAAGTTTACAGTATGGAATTACATGTTGTGGGGTTTGGCATTGATCGTCATCGTTTCGTTTTCCTATTTGTTGATCAAGTTTATTCATCAACCGTTAAGGAAGCTCGTTCAAGCTTTCAGGATGGTTGAGAATGGTAATTTCAACTTGAATCTCCAGTATCGCAAGAAGGATGAGTTCGAGTTTCTATATACCAGATTTAATAGCATGGTAGGGAAGCTTAAGGTTCTCGTTCACGAAGTCTATGAACAAACGATTTACAGGCAATTGGCAGAGCTTAGGCAGTTGCAATCTCAGATCAACCCGCACTTTCTGTACAATAGTTTATATATTCTATATCGAATGTCGCAGGATAAAGACTTTCAAGGCGTCTCCCACCTGTCGAGACATCTGGGAGATTACTTTAAATATATTACGCAGAATAATCACGACGACCTTATCACATTGGATAAAGAAATCAAACATGCAAGCAGCTATGCATCGATACAACAAATGCGCTTCGGAAATCGAATATCTTTCCAATGGGAATTACCGGATGATGCGGATCAGGCAGACTCGATTTTTCATCGGAAAGTACCGAGATTGTTCATTCAACCGTTGATCGAGAATGCGGTTGAGCATGGCCACAAACATACTGTCAAAGAGGGATGGGTTCGAATTATCTGTAAGGACTATGGGAATTACATGGAACTCCATGTGGCGGACAACGGGATAGGAGGGGGAGCGGAATATATCGCCGAGCTGCAAAAAAAGATTCATGCGGGACAGTGCGATACTAGCCATGCCTTAATTAATGTGCATAAACGGCTGGTGATCCTATTCGGACCGGCAAGCGGACTTCAATTGCAAAGCAACGAGTATGGTGGTTTGACGAATGTTATTACGATCTATTGGGAAGGAGCGATATCATGATTCAATTCATGCTGGTTGATGATGAATCGATTATCGTGGATAGCTTGCATCGCTTGTTAGAAGGGCAGGAGAATTTGCCGCTAAAAGTATGGAAAGCTTACTCGGCCGATGAAGCACTCGATTTGATCAACATAATCGAAAAGACGGAGGCGCAAGGAATCGACATTCTTATGACGGATGTCATGATGCCCGGCATGAACGGCTTGGATTTGTCCGCAATGATCAAGAGCCGATTTCCGGAACTGAAAACGTTGTTTCTCTCAGGATATTCCGACTACACATACTTGCAGACCGCTCTGCACCAAGAAGCCTTCGATTATTTACTTAAGCCTGTGGACGACGAGACCGTGATCGAAGCCGTGCGCAAGCTATGCGGGATTATTGAAGAGGAACGTCGATTGAAGGAACAGGAAAAGCAGATCGGGATGAGGTTGAAACAAGCTCAGCGTATGTTGAACGACGAATTGCTGAAGGAGCTTCTGGAGAAGCCGTTGACGCCGCAACAGCTGGCTGACAAGGAAGAAGCGTATGTACAGGCTTCGCTGAGCGTAAATCGATGTTTCATTCTGTTGAATGGAAAAGTCGATCAATGGCCGCTAACATATACCGAGATCGAGAAGATGCGGCAGCGGGAGATGATCATGGAACTGATGGTATCCATGCTCCAACCTCAATGCAGCATTGTTCCCTATAACGGTTCTCGACATCTGGTATGGCTGCTCCAAGTGAAGAGGATGGATCATGACAGCGTAACCGATGATTTGTCGCAACTTCACTGGTATTTAAGCGAAGAGCTGGAACGAGTGCAGTCCGTCATTCAAGAGCGAATGGGGCTGTCGTGTTCATTTGTAATATCCGGCCATGAAGTCAAATGGCTGCAAATTGGCGATGTGAATCGAAAGATGGGGGAACTGCTGGATCGAGCCATCGGATTGAAGAGCGAAATTATGCAGGTGGAGCACGCGGGAGAAGCTATGTCCCGCTACCAGGATATCCAGTTGCAGTCTCAGGAGATAAAGAAGCAGCTGCTTGCGTTAAGAGGATTGCTTGAAGCAGGTGAGTTCCTGGCCTTCATGAACGAATTGCGCAGTTTTTTCGAGACGATTCGGAAATCCGTATTTCTGACGTTCGAAAGGCAATCGGAAATATTCATCACGTTGGCCGGCCTATATCTTTCCTATATGAACTCCCGGCAAATGACAACCGAAGTCGGAATGAAACTGGACTTAACCTATTTAACCAACTTCAACAAACATACAGATTGGCAGTCATTCGCGGACTACTGTGTGCGGCTTGCTGAAATATTATTTCTAATCGTCGGAGATGACGCCAAGGAGCAAAAGCAGGAGATCGCAGAGAAGGTCGACAACTACATTATCCAAAATTTAAGTCGGAATCTAACTTTGCAGCAGCTCGCTGATCATGTACATCTAAGCAAATTCTACTTATCCAGACTGTATCATTCTCAAAGAGGATATCCAATCTATCAGAAAATCAAAGAGCAAAAGCTGAATCGCGCAAAGGAATTGCTGTTGCAGGACGACATCAAAATCAAGGATGTAGCTGCCGAATTAGGCTTTGAGAATGTACCCTACTTCACGACTTTCTTCAGGAACAGCCTGGGGATGTCACCCAAGGAGTATAAGCAAAGCTATCAGTCATAGGATTCTCGGCAATAAATTATAAAGAGTGCAAGGGATTGCCGTAGTTGCGGCCATATTGCCATATTACAATAATAACAAGCTTGGATGCCCAATGTTTGTTATTTTTCTACTTGAGGAGGGTCAAAAGGATGTCGAACAAAATGTGTAAAGGTGAGAGTGTTGTATTCGTTGGGCAAACGCCGCAGAAGCTTCGCCATGGAAATGTGGTTCGTTGTTTAAGCGTCAGTACCGGTCAAGGGTCGGATCATCCGAAAGATGTGACCTATATGGAACAGGAAAACTTCGTGATTAATTATGAAGCCGGGACGATTGCACGAACGGAGAATAGTTCCATTCCAGATTGGCGTGGTCATGTCGTATATGGCAAGGAAAGTTTTGACCATCGGGATTACGCGGATTGCAGCAACCGAAAGTTCACTGTTTACGTGGATTATGAATATATCGAGGAGGCCGAGGAAGCGCAAGCGGATTGCGCGGATGCGGCGGGCGAACAACTGCGGCGGGTTCGAACAAAAATAGCGGCGGGCGAAGGCATTCGTTTTGTTGTTTTCGGTGACAGTATAAGCGCAGGCGGCGATGCGAGCCGCGATGAATATGCGTTCTATCATTTGTTTGCTGGCGAACTGAGAAATCGTTTCGAGGGGACAGAACTTGAGGTTGTCAATCGTGCGATCGGCGGCGAAACCAGCGTGGACGGATTAAAGAGGTTTGAAGATGACGTGATCGCGCCTCGACCTGATATTGTCAGTATCGGATATGGGATGAACGATCAGTGCACGATGAGCGAGCAGATCAGGAATGGAGTTCCTCCAGGTGAATTCGAACGAAATATTCGGCAGATGGTTACTCGTATCCAGGAAGCAACGGGGGCAGACATCATATTGGTTACGCCGTGTGAATCGAATCCGCTGTGGAAGCATACCAGCGGAGATTTAGCGATCTATGCGGATATCCTCAAACGGATTGGCAAGGAATGCAACGTTGCGGTTGCAGATGTACATCGGTTATGGAACGAAGAGCTGCGTGCCGGTAAGACGCATGAAAGTCTGCTGCTCAACAATATCAATCATCCAAATGATTATGGGCATCGCATTTATTATGAAGCTTTCGTTCCACTGATTCCAGCTGTACCTTCAAATAGTCGCTAGGATTCAAAGTCAGAATAAACGATCCGCACTTCAACAACGCCAGTTTTCTAAATATGAGGGGGACGAGCATGTGATAAGAATCGCTGTAATTGGTTATGGCAATCAGGTGAGCAGATTAATCGGAATTTTACAGGAAAGGCATCCCGAATGCCGCATCGCTGCGATCGCGGATATGCGGAGCTCGGCTATCCGGCAGTCGATGCTCGAAGCAGGGACTGACTGCTCGGCGATTCGTTTCTTCGACGATGCCGACGAGATGTTGCAGCAAGGAGAATACGATGGCGTATTCATCGGCACCCGCTGTTCGCAGCATGCAAAGATGGCGTTAAAGGTGATGGACAGAGGGATTCCTCTTTATCTGGAGAAACCTGTTGCCACATCGATAGATGATTTGATGCGTCTACGGGATGCGCATCGGAGAATGAATAGTCCGGTCGTCGTTTCCTTTCCACTGCGCGTTACATATCATACGCAGCTTGTCAAGGAAATTATCGCATCGGGCAAAATCGGTACGGTTGAACATGTTCAGGCCGTCAACAACGTTTCGTATGGATCTATCTATTTCCATCATTGGTACAGGGATGAGCTTGAGACGCAAGGGTTGTTTCTCCAGAAAGCGACTCATGATTTTGACTACATCAATGATGTGTTGGGTCTGAAGCCTATCCAAGTATGCGCGATGAAATCGAAGCAAATTTTCAAGGGTAATAAACCTGCAGGGTTGAAATGTGTCGATTGCGAAGAACAGGTGACTTGCCCCGAGAGTCCGCAAAACTTGCTGCGTTCTGGCGAAGGTCGACATGGGGAATATTGCGGGTTCGCGATCGATACCGGCAATGAGGATTCGGGCAGTGCTCTGGTTCAATATGAATCCGGCATGCATGTCAGCTATTCGCAGAACTTCTTTATTCGCAAGCAAGCTGCCAGGCGCGGAGCGCGATTCATGGGCTACAAAGGCACGGTGGAATTTGATTGGACCTCGAATGAGGTGAAGCTGTTTATGCATCATACGCCTCGTGTCGAGACGTATACCATTGATACGGCTGCATTCGCAGGTGGCCATGGCGGCGGGGATTCGGTACTTATGGACAACTTTGCAGCCATTATGAGGGGAGAAACCATGGAATCTGTCGCCCCGCTAGAGGCGGGATTATCGAGCGCATTGATCTGTCTGAAAGCGAAGGAATCCGCGGTGACGGGCACCTTCCAGCAGATTGCATGGCCTGATGAACGGTTAGTTGCAAATGCGTTGGAAGTGAGCAATAAATGAGAACTTTGACAATCGAATAGCGTTGTTGGAAGTTGAGACAACGCTTACAATTATGAATAACGGGACAGATTTTATGATGGTGGCCACTGATCATAACCCGGCGTTTACCGGACGCATAAATAACATAACATGCCTGGGGGTATTCAATTGTCAAAGGGTAGAAGACATGTTTTAACAGGAATGGTTGCTTTGCTCGCCGTAACGTTAACCTTAAGCGCCTGTTCGACGAATAATACGTCGTCCAATGGAGAATCCGTTTCACCTCCAGCGACTGGGCAGAATAACCCAGTTAATGGTGAAAGCTCGGCTGCAGATGAAACAATCGATCCGTTGGGCAAATACGATCCGCCCATCGACCTGTCCGTAGTGCGATCGACAGAATGGTTGACTTTCGACGATGAGAACACGATCGACGATAACATCTGGTATGACGCTTACTTACGTGACTTGGGTATTAAAGTCAGCAATATGTGGACCGTGCCAAGCGGCGAGGCCTTTCAAAGCAAATTAAACGTATCGATTTCCTCCAATGATATTCCGGATCTCTTGAACGTCAACGCAATTCAGCTTAAGACGCTTGTAGAGGCCGGTATGATCGAGGATTTAACGGAGATTTACGAGAAGTATGCAAGCGAAGACCTCAAGGAAATTATGGGTCAGGATAACAATCAGGCTATCCATTCATCAAGCTTCGATGGCAAGATGTATGCCATACCGGCACTGACACCGGCGATCGGAACGCTTAAGATGTTATGGATTCGCCAGGATTGGCTGGATAAATTGAAATTGCAGCCGCCTCAGACTACAGAAGAAGTATTACAGATTGCGCGGGCATTCACGAATGATGATCCTGATGGAAACAACAAAAAGGATACGTATGGTTTAAGCGTTAACAAGGATATCACGAGCATGTGGAACGCACCTGGCGTGGACGGATTATTCCAAGGGTTCGGCGCTTACCCCGGCTCATGGATTCAAGATTCAAGCGGCAAAGTTGTATATGGAAGCATCCTTCCGGAGATGAAGCCGGCCCTGCAGATGCTGAATCAGATGTACAAGGAAGGGCTGATAGACAAAGAGTTCGGCGTACAAGATTCGACGAAGGTATTTGAGTCGCTGAACGCCGGCAAAACGGGTATGTTCTACGGAGACTTCGCCTCTCCTATCTATGCGAACAAGGATACGATTCTTAACGTGGACGGTGCGGTTTGGAATGCCTATCCATTGCCATCGGTCGACGGGACACCGGCGAATGCCTATCTTGGATCGACAGCGAGCTCGTTCTTTGTGGTCAAGAAAGGTTACAAAAACCCGGAGGCTGCCGTAAAGCTGGCAAATTATTGGGTGCATACTCAGTATGTGGATGTTGATCGGAGTCTTGGACAGAATGCCGAGACCGGCGTTGCTTATTACCCTTATGCGATATTGTCTTTCTCGCCTCCGCTTATTCATCTGAATATATACAACGAAGTGATTCAGGCACTCAAGGACGGCGATACGTCAACGATCTCAGAAGACTCGCAAATTAAAATCGAATCGATCAAAGCCTACCGTGAAAATCCTAAAGACGTCGGGGGATGGTTGACGGATCGTATATTCGGAGCAGGTCATAGCGCCTTGGAAGTCGTAGCTTCGTATTTGGACAATCATTTATATGTAAATAATGCGTTGAACGTCCCGACAACGCCAACGATGAGCGAGAAGATGTCTACTTTGAACAAGATGGAAATTACCATGATGACTAGAATTATTATGGGGGATGTAGGCATCGAAGAGTTTGATAAATTTGTTCAGGATTGGAACAGGCAGGGCGGGGAGCAAATCACAAAGGAAGTCAACGAAATGAATTAATCCACATCCGTGCGCCGATGTGCTGGATGTCATGTTAGGGGGGGATATTTGATCCCCCTTATACTTTGCAGGAAGGAAACGATGAAATGAAAAGCAATCGTTGGAAGCGCAATCTGCCTCTTCATCTCATGATTATACCTGGCGTGATCCTTATTTTCTTATTCGCCTATATTCCGATGGGCGGAATTGCGATGGCTTTTCAGAAGTTTATCCCGAACCGGGGCCTTTTTGGATCCGAATGGGTGGGATTTGCCAACTTTGTGTACATGATCAACATGCCGGATATTTACGATGTAGTCAAAAACACCGTAATTATAGCAATGTCGAAAATTGTTTTGGGGCAAATTGCAGCCATAATGGCCGCATTGTTGCTTAATGAAATGCGCAACATAAAGGTTGTCCGAACTGTGCAAACGCTCATCTATATGCCTCACTTTCTTTCCTGGGTCATATTGGGCGGTATACTCGTAGATGTTCTTTCAACGAATGGCGGAATAGTGAATCAGTTGCTTGGGGTGTTTGGAATTGAGCCTATTTTCTTTCTAGGCAGCAACAGCTGGTTTCCCATTACCCTGATCGCGTCTGACATTTGGAAGGAATTTGGCTTTTCGACAATTATTTATTTAGCTGCGCTAACTTCCATCAATCCGTCGCTTTATGAGGCTGCTTATATCGACGGAGCCAATCGCTGGAAACAAACTTTGCATATTACTTTGCCGGGGATTGGTCCGATCGTGGTGCTTCTTGCGCTGCTTAGCCTTGGCAATGTACTTAACGCAGGTTTCGAACAAGTTTTTATGTTATACAGTCCACAGGTATATCGCTCTGGCGACATTATCGACACGATGGTGTATCGAATCGGGTTTCAGGATTTTCAATATGGCGTCTCGACGGCTGTTAATTTGTTCAAATCCGTCATCAGCATGGTGCTGATCATCATCTCATATCGATTGGTATATAAAATTGCCAACTACCGCATCTTCTGAAGAAAGGACCAGGATTATGGTAGAACCAAACTCCCTATCGCGCAAACTATTTCATGCAGCAAACTATTCCTTCATGATCGCGTTATCTTTATTTTGTTTGCTGCCGTTTATTCATATTTGGGCGATCTCCTTCAGCGATTCGGCAGCAGTCAACGGGGGGCTTGTTAAGCTGTGGCCGGTCGATTTCAATTTGGATGCCTATTCTTATATTTTAGGCGATTCCAAATTTGGCTCTGCGTTCTGGATTTCCTTGCAAAGAACCGTTCTCGGAACCTTGATCAATGTATTGCTTTGCGTTCTTGTCGCCTATCCGCTGTCCAAAGAAAGCACCCATTTTCCAGCTAGGAGCGTCTACGTTTGGTATTTTATGATGACGATGTTCATAGGTGGGGGACTCGTACCGAATTATATGACGATCAAAGCATATGGTTTGATCGATAGCCTATGGGCGCTTATTTTACCCGGAGCCGTATCCGTTTATTTTATCGTTCTCATGCTCAATTTTTTTCGCGGTTTGCCGAGGGAACTGGAGGAGTCGGCATTCGTTGACGGCGCAGGTCATTGGACGATCCTATTCAAGATCTATATGCCGCTTTCGCTGCCCTCGATAGCCACGATTTCCCTGTTTGCAATGGTAGGACATTGGAATGCGTGGTTCGATGGTCTGCTTTATCTGAACCGTCCGGAGAATTATCCGTTGCAGACCTTCTTGCAGACGATCATTACTCAACCCGACATGTCCAAATTACATGATGTATCGCAAATGATGAATGTGACGACTCGAAATGTGAAGACGGCGCAAATCTTCGTCGGTATGTTGCCGATCTTGCTGGTGTACCCATTCCTGCAGCGGTTCTTTATAAAGGGAATTGTCGTAGGTAGCGTGAAAGGCTAGACAAGGATTGGCAGCTCCGCTGAATGAATGCATCTCAATATCATAGGGAAAATGAAGTCCCCTTATTTAGAAAACCGTCAGGGAGCGAACTTATCTCTGACGGTTTTTTATTTGGGACAGTTAGCCGTTTAGTCGATGAAAGTCGAAGCGAAAGTCAGTATAGTGCAAACGTCTTATCGCAAACGCCGTTCGAATGCCCCAATGATGGTCAAGTCATACGAAGCATAACAATAAACTCTGCAAAGACGCGGCTTTGTTACCCAAGTACAATAAAACTAAGCTAGAGGCATTTAGCCGAATATATGCTGGGAGGAACAACAATGAAAGCGTTACAAATCATCGGAGCCGGACAATTCCGAATCGTGGATGCCGAATTGCCCGATCTTCAGGATCATCAAGTACTGGTCGAAATACAGATGGTATCGACTTGCCCGCGCTGGGACATCAACATGATGGCTGGTCGAGATATGTTTAATTATGCCGAATCACCGGAGTATCCGCTGCCTATTGGTTTTCCGGGGCATGAGATGGCAGGCGTCGTTAAGGCCGTAGGGTCCGGTGTATACCGCTTCGCCGTTGGGGATCGTGTCGCGGCTCTAGAGCATATCGTCCCTAAAGGAGCCTATGCGGAGTACGCCGCTTTCCGTGAGGAGGAACTGATTAAGCTTCCTGACAGCATAACGTTTAAGCAGGCGGTTTCGTTCGAGCTGTTGAAATGTGTGGTCATCGGATTAATGCAGCTAGGCGATCTTAAAGGAAAGTCGCTTCTGGTATCGGGTCTCGGCCCTGCCGGCATTCTTGCCGTTCAGGTGGCTCGTCTGTGGGGGGCTTCACAGGTTGTCGGGATCGACGTCAACGAGAGCAGAATTCAATATGTTCGAAATTTAGGACTTGGAACGGTCATGCATGCGAACGAATTGCAGAATCAACGATTCGAGCTCGGTTACGACTGCGTGGGCGCGGCCTCTTCCGTTCAGAATGTACTGTCGCATGTGAATGAGCATGTTGTCATCTTCGGAGTGCTGCGCGGAGATATTACTTATTCGGAAGACTTGTGGGCACGGGGTACAAAGCTGGAATCGTACAAATACAGGCCCGTAGGTCCAAGGGATCATCAACTGTTAATCGATCTTGTCATGAATAAGGGTCTTAATACCGAATGCCTTCAGACTCATCATTCGTCATTCGCGGATTATGATCAAGCCATAGAATTGTTGAACCAACAAGAAGCAATTAAAGCGTTCTTCTGCCCACAGACCGACTTTCTATCGACTGGCGATCATCCAGGGCAATCCATAGCGGCCGCCGGCATGGAAGCACGCGAATGAAGGGCAATGGCGTCGTTTTTACAGGCAGACTAAAGGTCTCTTATCAAGAGGTTGGAGGAGGCACAAGGTGACTAGAATGGCGAATATCGAGCATTTTAGATCGGCAAGACCCATTTGGCCGAAGGAATTGGAGAAGGAAAAAAATATTACCGCCGGATTCAGAGGTGTAGTAACTACGCGGAAGGAATCAAATTTGACGTTGCATATTGCCGCATCAACCCTCTATCGATGTTATATAAACGGCAATTTCATTGGGCACGGACCTGCACGCGGACCCCATGGGCATTATCGAGTCGATGTATGGGACTTGAGCAAATACGCGAAGGAGGGCGATAACCTCATTGCCATTGAGGTGGCCGGCTATAATATCAACAGCTATTACGTACTCGATCAGCCATCTTTCCTGCAGGCGGAGGTTCAAGCAGGCATGGAAACCGTTCTGGCGACGGGAAGCGATGGCGGTTTCGAGGCGACGATCTTAAAGGAACGCGTACAGAAGGTGCAGCGATTCAGCTTTCAAAGAACGTTCGTCGAAGCTTATTCGCTCCAACCTGGCTTTGACCGCTGGAGAGTGGATGGGAGTATTTCCTTCAACCGGGTTGCCTGTGTGGAGACGGTCGCAAAGACGTTAATTTCTAGAGGCGTCCCCATGGCTGAATTCACCCAGCGTTATCCGCTTAAGGTATATGCGAGGGGAGAAGTGATTCACCGGAAATTGCAAGGAGATTATTGGCGCGATCGTTCTTTGACAGGCGTAGGCCCTCAGTATGGAGGCTTCGAAATAAAAGATCTGACCTTCATTTTGTCGGATGAATTGGCCGATCTGCCGGTCCGTAGCAAACAAATCGTTCAGCAACCGCATGAGCAAGAAGATTCTTTGTTGCTCGCTACACACGAGTTCGGAATTCTGGATATGGGAATCAACCGGACCGGGTTTATTGGCGGTACCGTTCGTTGCAGCCGTAGGACCTTGCTGTACGTGACATTCGACGAAGTTCTGCGGGAAGACGATGTGGATCATTTGCGTTTCGGCTGCGTCAATGCTCTGCGGTATGAGCTTGAACCCGGAACCTACAGGCTGGAAACGTTCGAGCCGTATACACTTCGCTATATGAAGTGGATCGCAGCCGAAGGGGAATGCGAGGTTTCGGGAATATACATGAGGGAATATGCAAACGCCGATGCCGGCAAGGCGCGGTTTCAATCTGACGATGAACGGCTTAACGCTATCTTTGAAGCAGGAAGGGAAACATTCCGCCAGAACGTGGTGGATCTGTTCATGGATTGTCCCTCAAGGGAACGCGCAGGATGGCTTTGCGACAGCTTCTTCATGGGACGAGCTGCGTTCAACTTGATGGGGGAGACGAAGGTGGAGCGAGCCTTCTTCGAGAATTACCTCTTGCCCGATCGTTTCCCGCATTTGCCCGACGGCATGCTTCCGATGTGTTATCCAGCGGATCATAACGACGGCGTATTTATTCCGAATTGGACGCTATGGTTCGTTATAGAACTGGAGGAATATCTGGAACGGAGCGGAGACAGGCAGTTGATCGATGCGTTGAAGCCGAGAATCCTTGAATTGTTCGACTACTTCGAACGGTTCAAGAACGAAGACGGGCTGCTGGAGAGTCTTGAAAGTTGGGTATTCCTGGAATGGTCAAAGGCAAACGATTTCGTGCAGGACGTCAATTATCCAACCAATATGCTTTATGCAGCTTCGCTGGCTGCCGCGGGTCGATTATACCAACTGCCTGATCTGTTGCATGAAGCCGAGAAGGTGCATGAGGTGATCCGAGGGCAGTCCTATGATGGAGAATTTTTCATCGACAATGCCGTGCGGCTGAACGGCAGCCTCGTTCTTACTCGTAATAGGAGCGAAATTTGTCAGTATTACGCGTTCTATTTCGGAACGGCCGACCCCGACAGCAGTCCCGAACTTTGGAATACGCTGTTAACCCGGTTTGGGCCGTCGAGAATTCAGACGAACACATATCCAGACGTTCATGAAGCGAATGCCTTTATCGGGAATTATTTACGTCTCGAATTGCTGGCAAGGTACGGATATGTGCGGCAGGCGGTTGACGAATCCGCAGACTACCTCCATTACATGGTTGAGCGAACCGGGACGCTCTGGGAGAACGACGGGGATTATGCCAGCTGCAATCACGGATTCGCTTCCCATGTCGTACACAGCTTGATTCGCGACGTGTTAGGCATCTACAGAATCGACCCGATCGCGCAAACCATTACACTAAGGTTCTGCGATCTGGAAATTTCCTATTGCGAGGGGGTGCTTCCTCTAGGGGACGATGCGGTTTGCTTAGAATGGTCAAAGGTTGACGGACGAGTGGAATATCAAATCGACGCCCCACCGGACTACAAGGTGGTAGTCGAGAATTTAACTGGACTTCCGCTTCATAGGAGGATGTAAAGCCGATCAGCGGTTGAAAGATGATGACGGCGCTTGGCTGACCGGTCTTTCGATTTATTGAAAATACAAGTAGAAACCTGGGAGGGTCTAACGATGAATAAAAAAATGACATGGAGTTCTTTAGCGCTCATACTCTGCATGGTCTTGTTTGCTGCCGGATGCTCGAATGCTGCCGATACGAAGGAAGGCGCTAGCAACCTGGCTCCCGGATCCACGACACCCGCGACAGGCGAACAATCATCAGAAGAAGCTGACAATTACGAGAACGGGCTGCCTAAAAATGAAGAAGTGACGTTAAAGGTTGGATTGCTTGAATCGGGTTATGGAAGAGAATGGTTCGATTATGCCGTAAAGCTCTTCACTGAAAAATATCCAAACGTAAAATTCGATATTACGGCTTCTCCGAAGATCGGCGACCTCGTCTCGACCAAGGCAGCGGCAGGCAACGACGACGATATGTTCGATTTGTTCTACAGCGACACCTGGACGGAATACGTCAATGCCAACAAGTTGGAGCCGGTAACCGGTATTTTCGAGATGTCGCCGGACGACGCGCCAGGCCAGAAGCTGAACGATCTGATCGTTCCGGGCTTCAACGATCCGGAGAAATATTATAAAGATAATGCCTGGGTATTCCCGATTGCGAACTACATTGGCGGCATGTTCTTCGACCAGAAGCTGTTCGATGAGAATGGCTGGAACAAGAGTCCTAAGACGTATGACGAGTTTATCCAACTTTGCGAAGCGATCAAAAGCAAAGGCATTGATCCGATCGTGTATGCCGGCTTGTACAATTACGCGCAGTTTGCTTTCGATACAAAAATATTCGAAATTGCGGAAGAAAACGAAAACAATCAATTCCGCAATGATTTTGAGTATTTCAATGGTCCGCAGAATACTTCTCCGGAAAATATCGAAGTGTACAAACGACTCTACGACATGGGCAAGAAGGGGTATATCAGCAAAAAAAGCGTAGGCATGAATCACACGCAGTCGCAAATGCTCGTTCTTCAACATAAAGCGGCCATGGTACCTTCGGGCGATTGGATCGAGAATGAGATGAAGGAATCCGCTCCGGACGACTTCCAATGGGGATACATGGCGGTACCGTTCACGAATAATCCGGACGGGCCGATTTATATGAATAACGGATTGAGTTACTCTTTCGAAATTTGGGCGGCCAAGCCGGAATTGAACAAAAAATGGGCGAAGCAGTTCCTTCTCTCGCTCATGTCGAACGAAGTCCAGCAAGAGCTGGTCGAGAAGGGTGGCGCGCTTCCGCTGCGCAAGGATTACTTAGACGTTCCGACGCGGGCGGACAATATGAAGCCGCTGCAGAAATCGATCGCCACGTATATGAAGGAGAATCAGGTCGTGCTCGAACTGAAGAATCGCAAGATCGAGCTCACTCATCCCGATTATGCGGCATCGCTAAAGGTTATCGTAGACAATATGGCTCTTGTGTTGACGGGGCAGGAACAACCTGAGCCGTTCTTACAAGACGCGGAGAAGCTGTTGCAGAACGCCGTTAAGAACGACAAAGAAGCCCAAAACAAAGAATAGACGGAATAATAAACGGTCGAAAGGAAGTCATCCGGACTGCCTTTCGACCGTGATATGCGAGGAGAGAAGACCGCTATGCATTTCTTGAAAAGCGCACGGTTTCAAAAAGCGATATTTCTTTTCATTGTCGTGGCTCCGGCGTTTGCAGCCTATGTGTTATTCACACTCTATCCGAATGCCCTCTCCATCTTCTATTCTTTCTTGGATTGGGACGGCATAGGCGTCAAAACGTTCATTGGATGGGACAATTATATCCGGTTGTTCCAGGACCCGTTCATCGCGCGGGCTTTGCAGCACAATCTGATTTTGCTCGTTACGGTCATTCCCATTACTCTTACGATTTCGTTGGTACTAGCCGATCTTCTCGTCAACCGTACCTTCGGGGAAAATTCGTTTTATAAAGTCCTTTATTTTTTCCCGAACGTGCTGTCTCTAGTCGTCATCGCGCTCATTTGGTCGTTCATCTACGACGGTACTTTCGGTTTGCTGAACGGATTGCTTCAGGTGTTCGGCCTAGGTGGGGAACATAACTGGCTAGGCAGTAAAAGTACGGCGCTGCTCTCCATGATTCCGTTATACGTATGGTGTTACGTCGGGTTTTACGTCGTTATATTCATGAATGCCATGCAAGGTATCCCTAAATCACTGTACGAGTCCGCCACTCTGGACGGAATCACGCATATGCAACGGTTTACGAAGATTACGCTTCCTTTGTTGTCCGGCGTCATTCGGGTCGGGACGATCTTCCTGATTCTGTCCGTGATCAAAGGCTTCGAATATATGCTCATCATGACCAAGGGAGGTCCCGGTGGCTCGACGGAAGTCATCTCCCTATATATGTTCAACCTTGCTTTCGGAGGCTTAAACCTCGGTCAGCATTTTTACGGCTACGCATCCACGATCGGCATGATGATTTTCGTCCTGCTCGTCGGTCTGAAGCTGGTCGTGGACAAATTTTTCGCCAAAGACAGCGTCGAGTACTGAAAGGAGGGGTTCTATGAGAATCAGGGTCACTTCATGGCTATGGCGAATGGTGTTGTTCGTTTGGGCGCTTACCGTCCTGCTTCCTTTATTCTGGATTTTGTATCAATCTCTTAAAACGAATCAAGAGTTTTTTGCCGATATATGGGCCTTCCCATCGCACCTGAAATGGGGCAATTACGAGAAGGCTTGGACGCAGCTCGGCATCGGCAAATCGGTGATTAACACACTTTATTATGTGGGGCTGAGTCTGCTTATTAGTCTGTTTGTTTCCACAGTGAACGCCTACGCCTTCACGCGAATCCAATGGAAGCTGAGATCCTTGTTGTGGAGCGTCATCATGATTTCATTGTTCTTGCCGGGCATCAACATTCTTGTATCCCAATATACGTTGATGCGCGCCCTGGATTTGACCAACAGTCTGAACGGATTGGTGCTATTGGCGGGTCTTCCTGTCGGGGCCTTCGAACTGCTCTTGCTCGGCAGCTTCATGCGCTCTTTGCCTAAGGAACTGGACGAAAGCGCGTTTATCGACGGGGCCACGTTATTTCAGGTTTTCCGCAAAATCATATTGCCTCTGTCGATGCCAGGCATCGTCACGATCGGCATCTTCAAGTTTGTGGGCTTATATAATGATTTCCTGGGTCCCTTTATTCTCATCAGCGATCCAGACAAGTATCCGATAAGCGTGAACATGTATAATGCCAACGCTATGATGGAATTCAAGGCGGATTGGGTAACGCTGCTCGCGGGTCTTGTCATCACGATCATACCTACCGTTATCGTATACGTGTTATTTCAAAGAAGAATTATTGAAGGAGCAACTATGGGCGGAGTCAAGGGCTAAATGGATCAGGAGGAAAAAATATGAGTAAAGTAGGGGTAGTCGGGCACGGTCATCAAGTCAAAAGACTACTGGGTATGATGCAGGAGATGGACAGCGATTGCAGAATTTCAGCGATAGCGGACGTTCGCCATCAAGAAATACGCGAGCGAATGAAAGCCGACGGGGTCGACATGTCAGGGATTTCATTTTTCGAGAATGCAGATGACATGCTGAACGGAGGGGAATTCGATGGCATTTTCGTCGGAACGCGATGTTCCCTTCATACTCCAATGGCCTTAAAAGTGTTGCCCAGAGGGATACCGCTTTACCTGGAGAAACCGGTCGCAACAACGATGGAGGACCTGGTGATGCTAAGGGATGCGAATTCCTTATACGGCGGCAAGACGGTCGTGTCGTTCCCGCTGCGGGTTACTCATCACGTGCAGCTTGTGAAGGAAATCATCGATTCCGGAAAAATCGGAACGGTGGAACATGTGCAAGCCGTAAATAACGTGAACTATGGCAATATTTATTATCACGGATGGTTCCGAGACGAGACTGAAACGCAAGGATTATTCGTACAGAAAGCGACGCACGATTTCGATTATATCAATCATATTCTGGGTTTGAAGCCAATAACCGTATGCGCGATGACGTCGAAGCAAATTTTCAAGGGGAACAAGCGAGCGGGGATGCAATGCAAGGACTGCGAAGAGACGAGCACATGTCCGGAAAGTCCGGACAATCTTCGGAGACTTGCTTTCGAGGAACCGCTTGGACCTTACTGTTGCTTCGCGGAGGATACCGGCAACGAGGATTCGGGCAGTGCATTAATCGCTTATGAATCCGGCATGCACGTATCCTATTCGCAAAATTTTTTCGTCAGAAAAAAAGCGGCCGCAAGAGGCGCACGTTTTCTCGGTTACAAAGGGACGGTCGAATTCGATTGGGCTACGAATCGAATTCAGGTATATATGCATCATACGCCTAGAGTCGAATCGTACGAGATCGATCAAGCGGCAACGGCAGTCGGCCATGGAGGGGGAGACGCTACGTTGCTTGAAAATTTCATCTCGATCATGCAGGGGAAGACTCAAACGTCCTTGTCCACGCTGGAGGATGGCTTGAACAGCACCTTATTGTGTCTGAAGGCTAAGGAGTCCGCCGAGACTGGAACCTTCTGCCAGGTCAGGTGGCCGGACTAATGTTCGGCTGAACGGGAAAGAGAGGCCAGGTTATTTTAAGCGGCTACTACGCGGACCGGTATTCAAAAAACAACAAAAACAAAGATCTGGAAAAACGGAGGATGCGATCATACGCATCCTCCGTCGTCTTGCCGCACCTATCGGTGTTCGACCAAATCGATGGCTCCGAGCACGATATGAGCAAGTCCAAATCCCAGAATGCCGGTTCCGATCAGCTTATGGTTCCTCTTCACTAGAGCGGCTCCGGAAGCCGTTACGACAGTTCCTAACAGGGCCGGAATCATTCCTTCTCGCATATCCACCACTCCTCTGGTTTAATGGGCAAGACCTCCTTATTTTCCCTTAACGCTTCAAGCTTATTCAATAAATGCAAGTATTGTATCGTTTCGACCTATAAAAGAAAAGACAGCCATAGTGCGGAATCGGGGCCGGCTCTTTACAATACAAATAATGGGGGTGTTCATGTGAAAGAACATGTTTTGTTGGCGTCGGCCAAACAATTAGCCGACCAGTTGATCGAATGGAAAAGGGACTTTCATCGGAATCCTGAATTAGGTTATGAGGAGGTTCGTACCTCCGGTATCGTTGCGGAGCATCTTCGCGGTCTGGGACTCGACGTGCGGACGGAGGTTGGCGGTACGGGAGTCGTCGGGCTGTTGCGGGGCGAGCTGCCGGGACCCACGTGCCTCCTTAGGGCGGATATGGATGCGCTGCCGATTCCGGACGCGAAGCAAGCGGAATGCCGTTCGAGGGTGGAGGGCAAAGCGCATCTCTGCGGGCATGACGCTCACACCGCCATGCTGGTGGGAGCGGCTATTCTACTTGTTTATGGTTGGGCTGCGCGAGGACAAACGCCACATTCATGACCTCATAGCGGGGAATCAAGTCGTTCGCGGGAAAGGTTGAAGCAAAAGCGTGGGAGGGAGGCGTCCTTTAGTCGCCGCCGCTTCCGCCGCCGTCGCCTCCACTACCACTTCCGCCGTCGCTGCTTCCGCTATCTCCGTTTCCATGTCCTCCACCATGATCATGGTGATGTCCACCCGTCTGGTTGTCTTCGTGGGGGCGACGGTGGGAGTCATCGTTATAAGCAAACCCCGAATGACCGCCATCCGAAGGCGCGCCGCGATGATATGACTTTCTTTTGGATCCCAATCCAGCAATCATGATGACGATGAAGAATACGATAATGACGACGAACAATATTTCCATGTTCCCACTCCTTCAAATAAAATTCTGCATTCCAATCGTATAGTTATATAGTAAGTGAATGATAGGCGGATGGGAAGGCGCTTCGACCATACCATATTGGCCTATCTGAATAGATTGTTAATATACCTTTGTGATGGGCGAAGTGCTTCTACTATTCCTTCTCTGCAGCGCATATGGTAATAAAAAGGCGCGAGGAGGAAATAGGATGGCATCGGGTTACGCGATATTATCCATTTGGCTGATCGGTTTGTTTAGCATCACCGGGACTTTGATCGCACTGCTGGCGGCATTTATAAATCGGGATTCATGGTCGTATGACGAGCCATATGTCTGGCAAAGGAAGATGAAGGAATAAAGGCGGCGACGCCGACGGAGATACGTCCAACAATTTGGATAATCTAGAGCAGTTTAGAACAGACGGAGCTGTCTCAAAAGTATGATAGCTCGCTTGATGAAATAGCTCGCTTGTTGAATGAAACGTAAAAACGAAGAAAGGGGCTATCCCAAAAGCAAGATTGCTCGCTTGTTGAAATAGCTCATTTGATGTATGAAACGTCAAAAATGTAGAAATGGCGGTGTAGGGCGTTCCCTTCACCGCCATTTCTACATTTTTGGTCTATTGCCGCCTTTTTGAGCAAATTGTGAGCGAGCTAAAGCCACCCGACCTCAAGGCCTACCTTCGGCAGCTGCAACGTCGATATTGTTGCTGCTATGAGCCCCATAGTCGTTAAAAACGCCTATGGGATGTATTTGTTGCTGTTACGAGCTCCATAGTCGTTAATAACGCCGATGGGATGTATTTGTTGCTGTAACAAGCTCTATAGTCGTTAATAACGCCTATGGGATGTATTTGTTACTGCTATGAGCCCCATAGTCGTTAACAACGCCTATGGGGTGTATTTGTTGCTGTTACGAGCTCCATAGTCGTTAATGACGCCTATGGGGTGTATTTGTCGCTGTTACGAGCCCCATAGTCGTTAACAACGCCTATGGGGTGTATTTGTTGCTGTTACGAGCTCCATAGTCGTTAATAACGCCTATGGGATGTATTTGTCGCTGTTACGAGCCCCATAGTCGTTAATAACGCCTATGGGATGTATTTGTTGCTGTTACGAGCTCCATAGTCGCTAATAACGCCGATGGGATGTATTTGTTGCAGTGGTCGGTCAAGGATTGGTATCCTGACCGACCATTTCGCAAACTTTCGATCAGCGAGTGCGCAGGTTCGCTCATTCTTCGGACTGCTGTTCATTGTATAAATGCATTACATATTATAGATTTGTATTATTTTTGTTCCAAGCTCCCCTGGATACAATAAGAGCATCACAGATAAGACGCAACAAAGAGGGAGAGTTATTTATGACGAATGCCATGAAAATATCAAAGCGCAATAAGTTGGTCGACGGACTATGGGGATACGCATTCATATCGCCTTGGCTAATCGGGTTGTTTCTTTTGACGCTTATTCCAATGGGACAATCGCTATATTTTTCGTTAACGAATTATCATTTGCTTGAGAGTCCTCAGTTCTCCGGCCTTGGGAACTACAAAGAAATCTTTATGAATGACCAAACATTTACACAAGCATTAAAGGTAACCTTTCTTTATGTATTTGTATCGGTTCCGCTGAAGCTGGCGTTTGCGTTGGGCGTAGCGATGCTTTTATACAAATCGATCAAAGGGATGTCGATATTCCGCGCTGTCTATTATTTGCCATCCTTGATAGGCGGCAGTGTAGCTATAGCAGCGATTTGGCGTAATTTGTTCGGATACGACGGATTGGTCAACAAGCTGCTTGGCACATTTGGAATACCTGCGACGGATTTCATTAATATGCCTAACACTTCTTTATCTACACTTATTGTTTTGTCGGTCTGGCAATTCGGTTCATCCATGGTTATTTTTTTAGCGGGTTTAAAACAAATTCCGAAGGATTTATACGAAGCCGCTGCGGTTGACGGTGCCTCTAAGACTCGTATCTTTTTCAAAATGACGCTGCCGATGCTGACACCGATTATTTTGTTCAATACGGTTATGCAAACGATCAATAGCTTTCAAATGTTTACGCAGGCATTTGTTATTACAAAGGGCGGACCCATTGATTCGACTTTAGTTTATGCCTTGTATTTGTATCAAAAAGCGTTTGTATTTTTCGATATGGGTTATGCCAGCGCGCTTGCATGGATTTTGCTCGTCATTATCGGTATTTCGACTGTCATTATTTTTGGCACATCGAAAAAGTGGGTGCACTATGAAAACTAATACGAATAAGCGGCAAGAAGGAGGAGCTATGTGATGGCTCATACAAAGCTGTGGACGAAATATATCGTCCTGATTGCAGGCAGTATTTTAATGATTTACCCAATCCTATGGCTTTTCGGCAGCTCAGTGAAATCCAATACGGAAATGAACAGCACGAGTTTATTTCCCTCTCATTTCGAATGGAATAACTTTTTGGACGGCTGGACCGCTATACCGGGATTTACTTTCGGACAGTTTTTTCTGAATTCGTTTTTTATTGCCGGCCTATCTGTTGTCGGCACGGTACTGTCAAGCGCGCTCGTTGCATACGGTTTTGCGCGAATTAAATTTCCGCTTAGAAACTTCTGGTTTGCGATTCTCATGATTACGCTTATGCTTCCAACGCAGGTTACTTTGGTGCCGCAATATATTTTGTTTAAAAATTTCGACTGGATTGGCACGGCGCTGCCGATTATTGTTCCTCACTTTTTGGCGGTAGGACCATTCTATGTGTTTCTTATTAACCAATTTGTGCGCGGCATCCCGAATGATTTGGATGAATCTGCGAAAATCGACGGTTGTTCTCAGCTTGGCATTGCGTTTCGAATTGTGCTGCCGCTATGTATGCCGGCTATTATTACTTCAGCACTGTTTTGCTTCATTTGGACATGGGATGATTTTCTTGCACAGATGCTCTATCTGACAGATACGGCGAAATATACGGTACCGCTTGCGCTTCGCCTATTTTTGGATAACTCTTCTGCTGTTACTTGGGGCCCGATGTATGCCATGAGCGTACTGTCTATTTTACCTTGTTTTATAATATTTATGTTCTCGCAAAAATACTTTGTGGAAGGGATTGCTACTACGGGGATCAAGTAGAAAATTATTCTCGTGTACAATTGACTAAAAATCAATTAATCTATTAACCTGGAACCACGAGACTACTACCATGAGACGACGGTGAAGGAAATGAAAAATCCGATTAAAGTGTTTTCCCTTCAGGCCAATCTCTTTACTTCCTTTATTATTATTTCTGCTATTCTCATCTTAACGCTCGGAATAACCAGTTATATGATTACGAATCAAGAGGTCGTCGACAAGACGATCTCTTCGCGCATTTTATTGCTGGATGAAATTAACAAGCAAATCGATATTCAACTGCAGGCTGTTGAATACGATTCCTTAGTTGCGGCCAGTCATCCCCTGATCGTAGAGTATTTGCAGGAGGAGGAAAACTCGTTCTCCAGAATTGAGAAAAATGAGCAAGTGATCGATCTGCTAAGCAGACAGAGCTATATTAAGGAAGGTATTCATTCTGTTCAGCTGTATGCCAAGGGTAGTTCCAACAACTATTATTCAGGGGTAAACGGCATTTTTGCCTACTCGATTTTAGAGCAATCCCCGATGTATGACATGATCCAGCATGCCGATTATATTTGGCTGGGTACCAATAAACTTATTAATGGCAGCTTTGTGCAGCGCAAGGATGATGTCGTCAGCTTTAGCCGCAAGGTGCTCTCGCCTGAGGGCAAGGAGCTGGGGGTGCTCGTTTTTAACGTGAATATTTCATACATGCATAAGCTCATGTCGAGTCATGCAGCCGATGCCGGAAGATTTTTGCTGGATACGAATTCAAGGCTAATTCTCGATTCCAGTCAAGTGAAAAACGACGCTTTGCCCTATTCCGCTATTTCCGAAGCGCTTCCTGACTTGATGAATCAGGGGAACTTTCAAAAGCAATATGCCATTCACCATTTTGATGAAAAACAGCTGCTGGTTTGGAGCAAGCAGCAGCGCACGCAATGGGTGTCGCTGGATTTAATTTCATGGACGAGCATCACGGCTGGCAGTCAAAAAATTAAAAATACAATTGTCATTGTGGCGATAATTTGTGTTGTGTTGGCCATAACGTTTGCTTATTTTTTGGCGAGACAATTTGTTCATCCTATTAAAGGGCTTGTAAATGCGATGAAACATTTGAAAACGGGCAGACTGAATACGCGAATCGACAATGAATATGATAACGAATTCGGCTATTTGAACAATCATTTTAATAATATGGCTATCAATATTGAGGAGCTTATCGAGCAGCTGAATCGAAAAAATCAGCAAAAAAGAGAAGCGGATATTAAGGTGCTGCAGGAGCAAATGAACCCTCACTTTATTTATAACACGCTGGATGTGATGAATTGGCATGCCATTGAAGCAGGAGCGGGCGAGATTAGCCGTATGCTTTCATTACTTGGAAAAATGCTCAGGATCGCGCTTTCGAGCGGCGAATCCTTTATACCGATTAGAAAAGAGGTTGAGCATATCACCTGCTACGTTGAGCTGCAAAAAATTAGATATCAGGATCAAATTCATATCCTTCTTCATATTCCGGAAACAATAAATGATTATTATTTACCTAAATTAACTTTGCAGCCTTTTGTCGAAAATGCGATTATTCATGGCTTTCATTCCAGAAGAAAAGGGTTTATAGCCATTCGTGCTTTGGAGTTGACCGATTCCATTGTTTTTATTATTGAAGATAATGGTCATGGTATGGAAGATACGGCGAAGGTAAGGGAACAGCAGCATCATGGCGTGAGCAATGTTTCGGATCGAATTGATCTTTATTTTGGCTCCGCCTATGGCGTAAATATAGAAAGCATTCTTGATAAAGGCACAACAGTAACAATTTCAGTTCCGAAGCTTTCGTCTGTTCCAGGGGATTGGGAAAGGTTAAGAGAGGGGCATGATGGTCATGAGCGCAAAGATTAAAGCAGTCATTATCGATGATGATCAAATGACTCTGCAGGGGTTAACCAGAACGATTGATTGGCAAAAGTTGAATGTAGAGATTGCTGGTCTCGCGATTGACGGCATGGAGGGGCTTGCGATGATTGAGGAGCATCAGCCCGATTTAATATTGACGGATATTTACATGCCCAGAATGGATGGAATCGCTATGCTGCAGTCAGCACGACAAGCAGGCTCCAAGGCAGAGGTCATTATTCTAAGCGGTTATGATGATTTTAATTATGCAAAGTCTGCTTTAAAGCTGAAGGTTTCCGACTATTTGTCCAAACCGGCGACCGTTCCGGAAATTGAAGCCGTACTGCTGGAAACCATCAAAAAGATAAAGCAAAGCAATCAGCATGAGCAGGAAGAACGGGAGCTTAAGGAACTTGTAAATTACCATTTGCCAGAAACAAAGAAGAGACTGCTTAAGGGAATGCTTGAGCCTCATTTTTGTGAAAAAGAGTTTTTTGAAAAGGCAACGAAGCAATTAGGGCTGAACTTTACCAATCAGATATTTACGGTTGCCGTGCTCGAATATGCGGTTCCGATCGGCAAAGCTCATTTTGAAAGCAAGGATTTATTAACGTATACCTATGCGGTAACAAATATATTGGAAGAATTAGTATCCAAGCAAGCGAACGTTTATTTGGCGGATGTTCAGAAAAATAAATTTGTTCTCGTATTCGCGCAGCCTCAACATCTGAGAGAAGAGACGTCTAAAAATAGAATGATATATGTTATTAAACAGTTTATAGAGCCTATTAAAAATTATTTGAAGCTGGATGTATGGGCTTCGCTGGGCACAATTGAATATGAGGTTTCCTTGGTTTGGCGATCCTACCGCCATGCGATCAATGCCCTGGTTGAGAGAGCATCTGTAGAGGAGAATTGGCTCGTCGTTAATGAGCAAAGCTTGAACAAGCTGTCCGAATCGCTTCCATCTAAGCCGATTGAGCATTATCAGTCACTGATGGAAGTCGTATTGGAGGGACGTTCCGATGAGCTTGCCGCCCATATTTCGGGCCTGCTTCTTACCTTGAATGAGCATAAAGCGATGAATGTGCATTATATGCGAAGCGTTGTCACTGATTTGATGGGTATGCTGACGATCAGCTTGTACCAGCAAGGTATTAATGTGGAGGATATCTATTCGAATGTCCGCTGGTATCAGGATCTGGAGCGTATCAATCATGCACAGGATTTGGAGTCCTGGCTGAAGGAAACGATGGCTCTCGTGTGCGATGCGATGGCGAATCGAGTGAATCACAAGCATAAAAAAACGGTAGATTATATTAAAAAGTATGTGAAAGAGCATTTGAATGAGGATGTTACGTTAGACATCATTGCCGATAAAGTGAGCTTGACTCGAAATTATTTAAGTCAAATTTTCAAAGATGTAACGGGCGAAAATTACAACAGCTACGTGACGCATGTTCGAATGGAGAGGGCTAAGGAGCTTATGATGAGCGGAAAATATAAGCTATATGAAATTACGGCTATGGTTGGCTATAAAAATAATGCCTATTTCAGTCAGCAGTTTAAAAAGCATATGGGATGCAACCCGTCCGATTATTGTTAACCGTATTCATATATAAACGATACTTTTTATAGATTTATATTATTTTGTTTACGATACGGTTTCCTATAATTAAAGACAGCAAGGATAAAAGCATACGAGGAGTGAATGACATGACGGGCAGCAACAAGTGGTTTAAAAAGCCTTTATTGATCGCATCAATATCTGCTTTACTAATGTCGCTATTAGCAGCATGCGGTCAAGACAACGGCAATGGCGGCAGCAGCGCAACAAAAGGGGAAAATGGCAATAAGGAGCAAGGAGCACAAGAAGAAAAAATCGAATTGCGCTTTGCTTGGTGGGGATCGCAGGGCAGACATGACAGAACTTTGCAAGCGATTGCAAAGTTTGAACAGAAATATCAGAACATTAAAGTGATCCCCGAATATTCCTCTTGGGATGGGTACTGGGAGAAGCTATCTACACAGGTATCGGCAGGCAACGCGCCTGACGTGATGCAAATGAGTATTTTGTATATTAAAGAGTATTCCGAACGCGAAGTATTGGCAGATCTCAATCCTTTCGTTGGCAGCGCTCTAAAGATCGACGATTTAAATGCGGATGTGTTAAGCAATCAAGGTACAATAGGCGGAAAGCTGACAGGCATCCCTGTTGCCGATAATGCATCCGTCTTGCTCGTTAATAATGAAATGTTCGACCAAGCTAAAATCGGCAAACCTGAAAAGGATTCGACTTGGGATGAGCTGTTTGCCATATCGCGTGAGCTGAAGGCGGCGTTAGGGGACAATGTATACGGAATGTTCGACTCCTCGTCTTCGCTTGAGGCCTTTATGTACTATTTGTTCTCCAAAGGCGACAAGATGTATTCGGAAGATAATCGACTAGGCTATAACGATGAAAATCTTAAAGCATGGATGAGCATGTGGGAGACTGCACGCAAGGAAGGGATAGCTCCTCCCGCTAATATTACGGCTTCAGCCTTGCCGCTAAGCAATGCGGATCCGAATAAGGATGCGCTGTTAAAAGGAACAGTAGCGATGATGGGACCTACTTGGATTGCCGCTTTCCCAGCTTATCAATCCGTCATGACAGACAATGTGGATATGATATCTTATCCGCGCGCAGAGCAAACAGGCAGCGTACTGCAAACAGCGATGTTCTTTAGCGCCTCCGCTAAATCCAAGAAGCAAGAAGCAGCCGCTTTGTTAATTGATTTTCTAGTCAACAGCGAAGAGGCGGCAGATGTATTGGAAACGGAGCGCGGACTGCCAGAGAACAAAAAAGTGCGCGAGTATTTAGCTCCGAAATTTACGGATCGCGACAAAAAGATGATTGCGATGCTGGAGCATGTATCGCAAAGCAATCCAGCCTGGTATGATGCAGGTCCAAAGGGAGCTGGCGAAGTAACGGCATTATTCGAGAAAGTTATTCAGAAGCATCAATTTGGCAAAGCTACGATCGATGAAGCGGTTAAGGAATTCCGCGTAGAGGCCGACAAAATTTTTGCTAGAAATAACGGATAGTGTAAGACAGAGGAGAAGAGATATGGGAGAAAAGCAGTTTGCTATTATCGGCTGTCAGCATAATCATATTGAAATATTCATAGAGCAAATGTATCAGTTGGGCTACAGCTGCGCCGGTATTTTTGAGGAGCATGATCGAACATTAGCTGCAGTGATCGCGGAGAAGTACGAAATCCCGCTCGTGGAGAACAAGCTCTCCTTGCTGGGGGAAGCTATTGAAATCGTAGGCTGCGCAAGCATGAATCATGAAAAAATAGATGTGATTGAGCTGTGCGAGCAGTACGGTAAATCGATTATGGTCGATAAGCCGGCTGTCGTAAATCATGATGGACTGGCGCGCTTGGAAGCGATTATTGAGCGAAACCAGATTAAAGTGGGGATGCTTTTAACTGAAAGGTTCCATCCGGCTATTTATACGCTAAAGCAATATATCGACCAAGGTAAGCTGGGGGAGCTTGTTCATATTGGCATGAGAAAGCCGCATAAGCTTAACGCTTCTTCACGCCCTGCATGGTTTTTTAACAAGGAGCAGTGCGGCGGGATTTTGATCGACTTGTTAATTCATGACTATGACCTTCTGCGCTGGTTTACGGGGCAAGAGATTAAGAGCTCTGCAGGTCTGGTAGGCAAAAGCGTTCTTCCGGAGCATCCAACCTTCTATAATACGGTGAATGTTCAAGTAGAGCTTGACGATGGTTTACTGACGCAGCTTTACGCCGATTGGCATACGCCGTCAAAGAGCTGGACCTGGGGCGACGGGCGTATCTTCGTTACAGGAACAAAGGGCTTTGCCGAGCTGCGGCTTAGCGGCGATCCTTTATTGGGGTCGAGCACTCCAATCATGCTGTACGCTAGCGAGGAAGCGGAATGGAGCGAGGTGGATCTAATCCAGCCTCATGCCACCATTACGGCAGATTTTCTTGGTTTTATACAAGGAGAAGCTTCTCTGCTTACGCATGAGGAGCTGATCAAAGCAAGCAGAGCTGTATTGGACGCTGATGCTGCCGTACTCTATAAGCTAATTCCATCATCCAAGGAGAGTGGGCCGCATGTTTAAGCCGGTTCGATTTGCGATTGTGGGCTGTGGAGTTATCGCCGATATTCATGCGCAGGGCATTAACCGGCTTGAAGAAACGGTACTGTCCGCCGTATGTGATGCAGACGAGGAGAAGGGACGGGCATTCGCGGACAAGTTTGGCGCCAAATACTATGCGAGATATGAGGAAATGCTTGCCGATCCAGATATTGAGGTTGTAAATATATGCACGCCAAGCGGGATGCATCCTGAGCACACGATGCTTGCCGCTCGTGCAGGCAAGCATATTATTTGCGAGAAGCCGCTGGCAATCAAGCTGGACGACCTGCTGCATATGATTCGGGTATGCAAAGAGGAGAACGTAAAGCTGGCAACGGTGTTTCCTAGACGGATGGCGCCAGCTGCGCAATATGTGAAACAGCTGCTGGGAGAAGGCAAGCTGGGCAGACTCACCTTATGCGATGCCTATGTAAAAATTTATCGTTCTCAGCAATATTACGACAGCGCCGGCTGGAGAGGAACATGGGCGGTTGACGGCGGCGGAGCGATGATGAATCAAGGCATTCATATCGTTGACCTTCTGCAATGGTTTGCAGGTCCGGTGAGAACCATCTATGGAAAAGCCTGTGCTCTGCAAAGAAACATTGAAGTAGAAGACACAGCCGTTTCATCGCTTACCTTTGAAGGAGGCGGACTGGGGGTCATGGTCATGACGACAACCTCTAATCCGGAGCTTGGACAACGGGTTGAGCTTCATGGAGAAAAAGGGACTCTCGTCTATGAAGATGATCAAATTAAGCAGCTTATGATAGACGGCGAAGCTGTAGAGCTGCCGGCATTCGAGCCATTCGCCGTTCTTCCTGACGGCCACCGTATTCAGATCCGCGATATGGCGTATGCCGTGCGCGAAGGCCGGGAGCCTGTCGTAACGGGCGAGGACGGCATTCATGCGCTGCTAATGATATTGGGCACGTATGAATCTTCTCGGATAGGTAAAGAAATTGATTTGGGCATGACCGCAGACCGGTGAAGGCTATTGGGTGAAATAAAAAAAGCGAAATATGATTAATTCCAGTCGGCATGGGGCTGTCTCAAAAGTAAGAGCGTTCGTTGATGTATAGCTCATTTGATGAATGAAACGTCTAAAATGAAAAAATGGTGGTGCTAGGGAGGCTATCCCTGCACCACCATTTTTGCTTTTTGGTCGATTGCCGCCTTCTTGAGCAAAATTGTGGGCGAGCGAAAGCCACCCGACCTCAAGGCTTACCTTCGGCAGGCCTCGAAACAGGAAACGTCGGAATCCCCGGTTATTCTTTATTTTCCCAAACACGCTCTCCGGTTCAATCATCCTTCGAACCGATAACGTACTGATTTCGCGATTTCCTTTCGCTTTCGCGCACAATTCTTTGGAGTCGCGCGGAGCGACTTGGGATGCGATAGCCCGAGAAAAGAGACTATCGATTCATTGTTGCAAAGCTGGAAATGAAGCGATAACCGATCATGGACAACCTGTAAAGGAACTGAGAAGCCTTATTTTGATTATTTGGCGTGTTAGTAGAATCTAACGGAACTGGGCGACGTTATTCGTGAGAAATCGAGGCAAACAAGCGACTTGTGCCTCTCTTAAGAGCTGTCAGTTCCGTTAGAATGGCGAAATGGCGTTTTTTGATGAAATAAAGCCTTTCAGTTCCGTTACGGTTGAGTCGCATGTATCGGTTGCATTCGGACAACTTGGGAGTGAGTTATCCCAGGACCCAGGTGCTCAGGTCGTGACGGCTTGGTTATGGCACTCTCAGATTTCAGAGGGGTCCCGAATGACGATGTGAAGCGAGAATTTGTGTATTTTCGTAAAAATCGCTGTACAGGGGCCAAATAGGTTTCGGAAATTGGGGAGAAATGTACAAATATGCAGAGAATCCGATGTTTGGGACTCGCCATGTGCAAACGAATCCCTCTGAACGATATTTGATAGCTTATTAGATGTTTTTTTGCCAAACAGGGGCAAGTTATGCCATTATCATCTTAGACAATGCGGAAAAGGTGATGATTGATGAATATTCGCAAGCTCAGGCTGCATGACATAGGCAATACGCTATCGAGCGAGGATCGCGACGAATACGAGAAGGACTACGCCAGACTGATCCAGTCGCCGGCATTCCGGAGGCTGCAAGGCAAATCGCAGGTGTTCGGCGCGGGCTCCGGAGATTACTATCGCACCCGGCTGACCCACTCGCTGGAAGTATCGCAGATCGCCAGGGAGGTGGCGCGCCGGCTAGGCAAAACGTATTCGTTCCTGGCGAAGAACGAGCATCCGGGCTTGCTGCTGGTTCCCGAGGTGGTGGAATGCGCGGCGCTCGCGCACGACCTCGGCCACCCGCCGTTCGGCCACAAAGGAGAAGAGGTGCTGAATGATATTTTGCGGGCCGGATACGGCATTCCGTATGAAGGCAACGCGCAGAACTTCCGTATTCTCATGTTTCTGGAAAAGCGGGCCGGAAGCGAGCGGGGTCTAGACTTATCTGCCGCCGTACTTCTTGCGACCAATAAATACCCCTTTAATCTGAACGACCCTGGGCGGATGAAGGGCGTTTATCCCATGGAGTGGGCGGGAATCGACTATTTGCGCGGATTATGGGGGATGCCGGAGGGCTGCAGCACGCTGGAAGCCCAGCTCATGGATCTTTGCGACGATATCGCCTATTCCACCCACGACATCGAAGACGGCATTCGCGCGGGCAAAATCCTGTTGTCCGACGACTTTTTTGAGGACGATCGGCTTGTGAAGCGGGTCGTGCAGGAGATCATCGATGATCCCGCAACGATGGAGGCTGTCCATTGGGAGAAGGCGGATCTAAGGGGCATGGTAAAGACGGTCCTCGACGACTACTACCGGCAATGGAAGGAAGTGTACGTCCAGTACGGTCGCGAGGCTTCGCGAACACGCCGCGAGATGAAGGCGCGGTGGGTCAGCAGGTTCGCCAACAGCGTCGGTATCATCGACGATCCCAGGACGGGGTGGAAACGAATTACATTCGTGAGAGACGGAGCGGAGGATCTGGAGCTGCTGCGGACGATGGAAATATTGAAGAAGCTCGCATGGGTGACGCTGATCAAGGATTTCCGCGTACAACGGCTGCAGAAGCGGAGCGAGAATATGTTGAAGCGTCTATGGGACAGCCTGGAAGATTACGAGACCGGGCGTCTCATCCTGCCGCCGGATTGGGTGGAGAGCTACGACACGCAAAATGGCGCATGGCCATGGGAACGGCTTGTCGCCGATTACATCGCCGGCATGACGGACGCCTACGCCGAGAAGGTGTATACGGAACTGTTCGCCAGCCGCTCGGGCTCCATCTATGAGCGGGATTAAGGGAAGTCGAAAGAAGCGGTTCAAACAGCGGGTGATTCCTGGCAGGAAGCGGGAATCATCTTTTTTGTTCTTCTGCATATAGTTTAGGGCAGAAGTACGAGCCCGTTCCGCTGGCGCCAGCCTGTTGGAGACGAGCCGTCAGTCCCTGCGGATCGGAGTCGATGGAGGATGAAGAGAAGCGCAGCTTTCGAGGAGGCCGGTCGCGACGGAGTCGCGACGGAGCTGGATTTTACGATACAAGGGATGAGCTGCTCGGCCTGCGCGGGCAGAATTGAACGTGCGGTTGGCCGAATGGAAGGAGTTCATGAAGCGGCGGTCAGCTTCCCGCTTCGTACAGCGTGGGTGCAGATGGATGCCGGCAAGGTTTCGCGCGAGGAAGTCGAGCGCAAAATCAATACTCTCGGATTTACCGCTATGACGACGGAGTCGGCGGGACGAGGGCTGCGCAAGGAACGTACCGCATTGCTTATCCGCTTTATCGCTTCGGCGCTGCTCACGCTGCCGCTGCTGGCTTCGATGCTGCAGCATATTCCCTTCTTGCAGCCCCTAGCGGGCTTCTTGCCTCTATGGCTTCACCAGCCATGGCTGCAGTTGATTCTGGCTACGCTGATCCAGTTCGTCATCGGAATGCCGTTCTACTTCGGCGCTTATCATGCCATCAGGCAGCGCAGCGCCAATATGGATGTCCTTGTTGCGCTGGGCACGACGGCGGCTTATCTGTACAGCCATTACGTCGTTTTTACGGAAGGCTTTGTTCATTCGGCGGATTGGCCGCATCATGCGGCTCCGCTTTATTTTGAGACGTCGGCGGTCGTCATAACGGCCATTCTCCTCGGCAAGCTGATCGAGACGAACGCTTCCTTGCGCACATACGACGAATCGTTCGGTTTCGGACAACTTCAGAGCGGCACGGCGAAAGTGGAGAGAGAAGGGGAGATCGTCGAGATCCGGACGGAATTCGTCCGCGAAGGAGAGATCGTAATCGCGAACGGCGGCGATCTGATTCCGGTGGACGGTACGGTCGCAAGCGGCGAATCCATGGTGGATGAGTCGTTGCTGACCGGCGAAAGTCTAGGCGCGGCGAAGCTGCCCGGCGACGATGTATGGGCGGGGACAATGAATGTATACGGCACGCTGCGGATCCAGACCAAGGCGGCCGGTCACGATACGATGGTAAGCCGAATTGCGGAGCTTGTCAGACAAGGGCAGCGCTCCAAGTCAAGCATACAATCGCAGGTAGACGCGGCTGCGGGCTGGTTCGTTCCGATGATGCTTATGGTGGCTGCATTGAGCTTATTGTTATGGGGATTATGGCTGAAGCCCGGCGATTGGGGGCATGCGGCGACTTGCGCCATTGCCGTCCTGCTCGCCGCTTGTCCTTGCGCGTTGGGACTGGCGGCGCCAATCTCGCTCGCCATCGCATCGGGCAGACTTGCGAAGCGCGGCATCATCGCAAAGGAAGCGAGCGTGCTGGAGCGGCTTGCCGCGATTCGGACCATCGTTCTCGACAAGACGGGAACGTTGACGGAGGGCAAGCCGAAGGTAAAGCATATGCAGGCATTTTCGATGGGCCAATCAGCCCTGCTGCGAGTGACCGCAGCCTTGGAAGCGGAATCCCGCCATCCCTTGGCCGAGGCGTTGCGGGAGGAAGCGCGAAGGCTCGGCATGAAAGTCACGGCAGCGGAGGAGATTGTGACGACCGTCGCCGGAGGCGTGAAGGGACGCATACATGGCATTACTTACACGTACGGCAATCTGAGGCATATCGAACGCGAAGGATACCGCATCGGATCTGCTGCCGGGCAGGCGGCCAAGCTGCGGGAGCGGCTTGGGGAGACGGTGCTGTATGCGATGAAGGAAGGGGAATGTATCGGCATCGTCGGCTATTCGGATCGTTTGAAAAGCGACGCGGCACAGACTGTCAAGGATCTTCGAAAGCTCGGCGTCGAACCGATGATCGCGACCGGAGATCATGAAGCCCCCGCGAGAGCCGCGGCATCGACGCTTGGCATCCGCGATGTAAGGTCGTCCATGCTTCCGGAAGACAAGCTTGCTTATGTCGAGAGCTTGAAGTCTCGCGGCGCAAGGGCTGCTTTTGCCGGAGACGGCTGGAACGACGCGCCGGCGCTGGCTGCCGCGGATGTCGGGATCGCGATGGGAGACGGGACGGAAGGCGCGCTGGCCGCCGGCCATATGACGCTGCTGTTCTCGAGGCTGCCCGCCATACCGGAGGCCATACGGATCAGCCGCCAAACCTTGCGCAACATTCGGCAAAATCTGGCTTTCGCGCTGCTTTATAACGCCTTCATTATCCCCTTCGCCGCGATGGGCATGTTGCAGCCATGGATGGCCGGAACCGCGATGGCGCTTAGCTCGGTATCGGTAGTCGGCAACGCGCTGCGCCTGCGGGGAGGGCTGAGCATGACGGAAGCAAGAGGATTGCAAGGATGATCACCTGGCAGACGGCCGGACTTGTGCTGCTGACGGGATTGTTCAGCGCCCCGCATTGCATCGGCATGTGCGGCGGCATCGTATCTTCGGTATCGCTGCATTCGGGATTGACGGCTACGAGGTCGATGCTGTTGTATAACGCGGGACGGATTTTGTCTTATAGCGCAATGGGCGCGATGATGGGCGCCGTAGGTTCGTTCGTCGATGTTGCGGGCGACCTGGCTGGCGTGCGGGGGCTGGCCTCCATCATCGGAGGCGCGTTCGTGCTCCTCTGGCTTTGGCGCAGATTTCAACTTCCGCTTATGGGCAGGCTATCCGGCATGCTTCATCAAGGTCTCGCGGGCGGGGGAGCTTCGGCGGATGGAGAATCCGTTGCGCGCCCGAGTCGTACCAGCGACTCCATGCACGTGATAGCTACGGGCATCGCCTTTGGTTTCTTGCCTTGCGGCTTAACTTATGCCATGGGGATGAATGCAGCGGCATCAGGCTCGATGCTGGAAGGCGCTTTGATCATGATGCTGTTCGGACTCGGCACCTTCCCTGCGTTGGCGGCAGCCGCATCCATCGCGGCATTCGCGAACCGTCGCTGGCGGCGTTTTATGCGCAGGGCAGGCGTCGTCACGGCGGCTGCCGTCGGCGTTGTCGCGATTCTCAGAGGGCTGGCGGTAAACGGATGGATTCCGTCGATCTCGCCTTGGTTGTGGTAATCCGCCGGCGAATGGGAACACGAATAATTTACGGTGCAAGGTAGGGCGTCATCGCATAGTGCAGCATCAGATAGCCGGACAAGTTACTGCAATTAAATATTAATGACATTAATATATAGCTTTCAAAGTTCTGGAGATTGTAAAAGGTTCGCCGTTAGCAGGCTCAATAACGGCGGTCGCACGCCATAAGCCAGCCATAAGCGGCATGCCGTCTCCTTCGTATTGACCGGGGGATGTTTCCTGCAGGTCGAATAAATAATCGCCGCATAACATATTCAGCATTTCCAGCTTTACGTTAATAACGGAATCCGTTAGAGGCTCGCCGAAGTCGTCGCGCAAAACGAGTACAAAAGGGTTCGGTTGAAGGACGACGGCCGGATATTGTTCGATGGACCACTCGATTTGCACATCGGGCCGTTCATGCAGCGTTGTAGCGGAATCGGAAGCGCCGGTAGACAAGGAGAGCGTGGTCAAATAGATGACAATAGCTATTAATAAAATGGCTGCTGCCCAAAGCATATATTTCCATCGGTTTGACGATCCTGCTGTTTTCTGCCCGGTTGCATTCGTAAGCTCGGTTTTAGACAATCGATTACCTCCTTCAAACATGTACCGCCGGGTTCCGGAGCAGGTTCCCGTTTCTTACTCGTATGCAGGGACGCGCACCCGTTATGCGAATCAGGCATTAAAAATACGGATATACGATGGACAAATGTGGGGAGCAAGTGTATAGTTACTACTGACCAAGTTGAATAGCAATGATAGAGGCGTCAAGCTCTACCGTAAGGCCGCTGCCCAGCGTCCCGCGCGGTTGAGCCTTGACTTAATTGGGGAAGCCGGTTGAAATCCGGCGCGGACCCGCCACTGTAAGGAAGGGAGCCTGCATAGATTGTTTGCATGGTCTCCGAGCGCGGCAGCATGAAAACATCGAACATCCCGTTCGACAAAACGTGCCGACTCAACTTCCAAGCCAGGATACCAGCCTGTATCTTTACGCCGTTGCCTACGCGGAATTAGGCTGGTGTTGGATGGGGCAATATCTGGCCGAATTGGCGGGTATACGCGAGCATTTCCGGCACATGTGCTGGAAGTGCTTTTTTGTTGTTAACTTCGCTGAAATCATGAACTGTGAAACGGGTCTAAGATGAAGAGAGAGTGGGGAACCAACCTTGAAACAAAAAGTATGGAGCGCGCAATCCTGGCTTAGCTTGCTGATGATCGTCCTTATGCTGACGCTTGCGGCATGCTCGGGCAACAATGACAAATCGACGGGAGGCGCATCGGCCGAGCCGTCGCCAACGGCTTCGACACAACCGCAAGAGACGGAAGCGACAGCCGAAGAGACGGTTTATCCGCTGACGATGGTCGACGTTACCGGGATGGAGCTTGTATTTGACAAAGCGCCGACTGCTGTAATATCGATCGCCCCTAGCGAGACAGAATCCATCTTTGCCATCGGCGGCGGCGAAAAGGTCGTTGGCGTCGACAGCAACAGCAATTATCCGGAGGAAGTGAAGGGATTGCCGCAGGTCGGCGATTATATCACGAATATCGAAGCCGTTGCCGCGCTGAATCCGGATCTCGTCCTGGCTGCTTCTATGAACGGCGATGCCATTACGAAGCTCCGCGAACTGGATATTCCCGTATACGTAACGGATCCGAAGTCTTACGAAGAAGTCGTTGCCAAACTCGAGGATCTTGGTAAAATAATGAATATGAATACTGCCGCTGCGGAAGCGGCCGATAAAATGCGCTCAACGCTTGCGCAAGTGACGAACGCGGTGAAGGATGCCGAAAAGAAAAAGGTTTACCTGGAGATTAGCCCTGGCTGGACGGTCGGCTCAGGCGAGTTTCTGGACGCTATGATTACGCTGGCCGGCGGCACAAACGTCGCTGCTTCGCAGCCAGGGTGGTTCGAGGTGAACGTCGAGGAAGTCATTACGCAGAATCCTCAAATTATTATCTATCCTGAATACGGAGAAGGAAGCCCGACTGAAGCGGATATCGTGGCGCGCCCAGGCTGGTCTGAGCTTGACGCCGTGAAAAACGATGCCATCATCGCCGTCGCGAACGATCCCCTCGTACGCGTGGGTCCGCGCCTGGCCGACTCCTTGCTGGAGCTGGCCAAGGCTATTCATCCCGAGCTTATAAAATAAGCACATGAACAGAACATTAATCGGTTATGGAGGAGCAGCTATGCTCCTTCTTGCTGTTTCTATCACTGCCAGTTTGTCTATGGGCTCCGCTGGGCTGTCTTTCGCGGACGTATGGGGCATACTGCTCCATCAGCTGCCCTGGATGCCGGACGCGGATACGATTTGGTCCCGCGGCGAAGTGGCGATCGTCATGCAGGTCAGACTTTCGCGCGTGCTGCTGGCCGTACTAGTCGGCGCTTGTCTTGCGCTTGCGGGCACTGGCTTTCAAGGCGTGCTTCGCAACCCGCTTGCAGATCCGTACACGCTTGGCGTTGCTTCGGGGAGCTCGGTTGGCGCGGCTTTCTTGATTTTATTCGGCTTCCAGCTTGCCATTGGCGTCTGGACGATTCCGATTGTCGCTTTCCTGACGGGAATTGTGACCCTGCTGGGCGTAATCGCCTTATCTCGTTCCAATGGCGTGATGCAGATCCAGACGCTTATTTTGTCCGGAGTCATTCTACAATCTTTCCTTGGCGCTTTCGTTTCGCTGATGGTGTCGATGTCGGAGGGCGTCGTCAATCAAATCCTGTTCTGGATCATGGGCTCGCTCGCGATGCGAGGATGGGAGCATGTGACGATGCTGCTTCCGTTTCTATTGATCGGGCTGGTCATATTGATCGCATACAGCGGCACGATGAATTTATTCGTACTCGGAGAAAGGCAGGCCGCCCATCTTGGCGTAAGGGTCGAACGAACCAAGTTGATTGTGTTGATCGCATCCACGCTGCTAACGGCAGCCGCGGTGTCCGTCTCCGGCGTAATCGGCTTTGTAGGTCTCGTTGTGCCGCATATGATCCGGCTAATCGTCGGACCGGATTATCGGTACATCACTCCTTTGTCGGCGATTGCCGGCGGTATTTTTCTACTGTGGGCGGATACGCTGGCCAGGACGGCGCTTAGTCCAAAGGAACTGCCGCTCGGAGTCGTTACGGCGCTGGTCGGCGCGCCCTTTTTTGCTTACTTGCTGCATCGCCGGATGAAGGATCAGAAAGGAGAGGAGTAGGATGGAGCTTTCGCTGAGTAACATCTCCTATTCCGTGCCAGGCAAACGAATCTTGCAAAACATAGACGAGAGCTTTAAACCGGGGCGATTCTACGGCATTATTGGGCCTAACGGCGTTGGCAAGTCGACGCTGCTCAAGCTGCTGTCCGGGATCGAGAAGCCTGAGCAGGGCGAAGCTCGTTTGGACGGACGCGACATTAGCGCTATCCCGCGCAAGGAACTTGCTCGTGACGTTGCGGTTCTGCAGCAAGGCGGCTTGGCGCCGGTTGGTTTTACCGTAAAAGAGATTGTGCGGATGGGCCGTTTTCCATACCAGAGCTGGCTTGGAGGCGAGTCTGCCGATCCGGAGCCGTTAATTAATGAAGCGTTGGAGTCGATGGGGTTGACTGGGCTGCAGCATCGGCGCTTGCATCAGTTAAGCGGAGGCGAACGTCAGCGCGTTGCGCTTGCCAAGCTGATGGTGCAGCAGCCTCGGATTTTGCTGCTCGACGAACCTACGACGTACCTCGATATCGGGTATCAGCTCCAATTGCTGGACAATGTGCGGGCCTGGCAAAAGAGCGAAGGGCTGCTCGTTATCGCCGTTTTGCATGATCTGAATTTGGCGGCGATGTATGCGGACGAGCTTATTGCTTTGCATGAAGGCAAAGTGCTGGCGAGAGGCGTGCCGGATGCCGTTTTGCAGCCTGATCTCATCGAGACGATGTATGAGACGCGAGCGACGATTATTCGTCATCCCGACCTGGACGTTCCTCAGGTTATGCTCGCTCCTGGCGTGGCGGAGCGCGGGTAATGGATTCATCCTGTTGCTGTGCTTGACCCGCAACGCTTCCATTTTTATGGAAGGAGCTCTATTTTAAGGACATCAGCGACACTTAGCGCACGAAATCGACAAATCTAATCATGTAACGGACATCAGTGACTCTTAGAGCGTCAAATCGATGATGTTTCTCCACTTTTGGCCTTCTACGCGTCTCGTTTGTCCGTTACAAATATGAACTCCTCGAAAAAAGTCTCTAAGGCGCTGATTTGACCGTTAGAATTTTGCTCCCCCGATCACCTTTCCCGATTCTACCGTTCCTTTCAAAGTGGAATCGGGCGCCTGAGCAGTCGGCTTGTTTTAGGTTTACTTTATACAACGCTTCTCACAAATAAAGTCGCAGGGTTCCGTTAGATTTTAATATCACGCCAAACCATCAAAATAAGAGCCCTCATTTCCTTTTGCATGTTGCTAACATAACTATAATTATGTAAACAAATTTCGAAACCAATCATTTACCTATTGTTAAGAGTGTGACTGGATATGAATGTAAGACGGCTTTAGCCGATATCAAGGAGGAAGTATCATAATGGCAATCGAGGAATTGGAGCAGAAGTTGAAGGACGTCATCATGTCTATTCCTGCATATGACACGGATGCCGCAGAACGGGCACGGCGACATTCGGATCAATTGACGAAGCCTCCCGGCAGCTTGGGCAAGCTGGAGGAAATGGCGGCAAGGCTGGCTGGCATAAGCGGCAAGCTGTGGCCGGATCTGTCGCGGCGAGCGGTTATCGTGATGGCCGGCGATCATGGCGTTTGCGAGGAAGGGGTCAGTGCGTTTCCATCCGCCGTAACTCCGCAGATGGTCATGAACTTCCTGCACGGAGGCGCGGCAGTGAACGTTTTAGCCCGCCAGGCCGGCGCGGAGGTGGTCTGCGTAGATATGGGGGTAGCGGCAGAGCTGTCTCATCCGGATTTGATTTCGCGTAAAGTTGTTTATGGAACCGCCAATATGGCGAAAGGCGCGGCAATGAGCCGAGATCAGACACTTCAGGCCATTGTGGCAGGCATTCATATCGCCGAAGAGAAGGCAAAGCAAGGCATCGCCCTGTTCGCTACCGGAGAGATGGGAATCGGCAACACGACTGCAAGCGCGGCAATCGCATCCGTGTTGGGCGGTTTGTCTGCGGAGCTGGCCGTCGGCAGAGGGACGGGTATCGGAGATGAAGCTCTGATGCGCAAGATCGAAGTCGTACGCAAGGCCATCGCGGTAAATGAGCCAAATCCGGGCGACCCCGTCGATGTTTTGGCCAAAGTGGGCGGCTCGGAGATCGCAGGACTGGCGGGCGTTATGATAGGGGCCGCGGCGAACCGTTGTCCCGTCGTGATCGACGGGTACATTTCGTCTGCCGCGGCATTGGCAGCTGCGCGGTTGGCGCCAGGAGCGTTGCCTTATATGTTGGCGTCCCATTTGTCGCATGAACACGCGCATGGCGCTTTGCTGGAGGTAATCGGTCTGTCTCCGATCATTCATCTTGAGATGCGTTTGGGTGAAGGAACGGGAGCTGTGCTTAGCTTCCACTTGATCGACGCAGCTCTTCAATTAATGACGGAGATGGCGACGTTCGACAGCGCGGGCGTCTCGAAAGGATAGGAGGAAACGAAGTATGGCCGTTCTTATAACGGGAGGAGCGCGCAGCGGCAAAAGCGCGTTCGCGGAGCGTTACGCCCGCTCCATCGGCAAGGAAGGCATCTACGTGGCGACAGGACAAGCGTTTGACGACGAAATGGCGGATCGAATCCGGCAGCATCGCCTTGATCGCGAGAAACAGGCCGGGATAACGTGGACAACAGTCGAAGAACCTTTCAAGCTAGCGGAATGGCTGCAAGCTTACACGGACAATAGCCATTCTAATAGTAGCCTCCAATCAGAGCCCCATCATTCCCGTCCGAATGCGATAAGCGGCAATTTGCGTGGTCCCGTTGTTCTTGTAGATTGTTTGACATTATGGCTGACCAATCATCTCCTGAGGGAAGAGGAGGACCCGTCTGTACAGCTATCCGTGGAAATCGACAAGCTGATCGCCGCCATCTCCGCGTTCCCCTTGCCCCTGCTCCTAGTCACCAACGAGGTCGGCGACGGAATCGTACCCAGCTATCCGCTCGGGCGTCGATTCCGCGACGAAGCAGGTCGATTAAATCAACGCGCAGCAGCCGTGTCCGAACGCGTTTTTCTCGTGACGTCCGGCATCCCGGTTGATCTTCGTTCCATCGCGTTCCGCTTCGAAGAGGACATATGATCTACAGCTTTCAGGAGCTCCTGCTGTTATCGGCTGCGGCCATCGTTATTGACTGGATCATCGGCGATCCCCGTTGGGCGACTCATCCCGTTATCTGGATAGGGCGATGGATACGCTGGATCGAGAAGCGGCTATTGACGGATCGGCATCGGAGACATGCCTTCGCGGGGCGATCATTAGGTTGTCTGCTTACAGTTTCTACTATGCTGCTCTGCATGGGGACGGTATGGGGAATAGTCGCAATCGCCGACTTCATTCATCTTTGGCTTGGTTATGCGGTTTCGGCTTGGCTGATCTCGACGACGATTGCGGTCAAAGGGCTGAAAGATGCGGCAATGCTTGTCTATACACCGCTTGCCAATGGCGATCTGCCGGAGGCTCGCCGTTATGTCGGCTACATCGTCGGCAGGGATACTTCCAGTCTCGATGAACGGGAAGTGACGCGGGCGACCGTCGAGACCGTTTCGGAGAATACCGTTGATGCGTTCGTTTCGCCCATTTTGTTCGCGCTATTGGGAGGCGCGCCATTGGCCATGTTGTATCGTGGCGTTAACACGCTCGACTCTATGGTTGGTTACCGCAATGACCGTTATCGTTATTACGGATGGTGCTCCGCCCGAATGGATGATCTTCTCAATCTTATACCGGCCAGAGTAACCGGCCTCTGCATGGTTATCGCGGCAGCTATTCTGCCGGGAATGAATCCATGGAGAGCATTGACAAGCATATGGGTTTTCGCCCGCCGTCATCCGAGCCCGAACAGCGGCATTCCGGAATCGGCAACTGCCGGCGCGCTCGGAATCGAGCTTGGGGGACGCAATGTATACTTTGGCACGGTCAGCGAACGGGCGAGAATGGGGTATCCGTTGCGGCCGATTTCAATTGAAGATACCCGCTCCGTCATCAGGTTGTTATATGCGGTTAGTTGTATGGTTGGAATAGGAGTGGTGCTGACATGGTTCGTCGTTCGTTGAAGGAAGAATGGTTCGCGGCCATTGCGGCCATCCAATTTCTCACCAGATTGCCTATACCCGTTGTCGTGCCTTTCGAGCCGCGTGTATTGGCAAGGAGCGTGGCTTACTTTCCATTGGCTGGTCTGGCTATTGGCGTTTTGACTGCTGGATCGACATGGTTGCTGTCATTTGTCTTGCCGCTCTGGCCAGCATCGATTCTTACATTAGCCGTTTGGCTCGGACTAAGCGGGGGACTTCATCTCGATGGCTGGATGGATACGGCAGACGGCGTACTGAGCCATCGTTCCCGCGAGCGAATGCTGGATATTATGAAGGACAGTCGGGTTGGCGCGATGGGAGCGGCGGCGGCCATTCTGCTTCTCATGCTCAAAGCATCGCTGCTTGTTGAACTGATGGGTTATGGGATCACCGCATTGTTGCCCTCACTGATTGTTGCTTCCTGTTTTGGCAGAACCGCGATGGCTTTGGCGATTGTCGGCTGGCCGCCAGCACGTAAAACGGAAGGTTTGGGTTCGTTATTTAATGAGGTTAATAAACGACGAGCGTCCGTTAGTTATGCTTTATCTGTCGCATTTTGTTACATTATATTAAATGTTAATGGGGTTAATGAAATAATTTCATTGTCGAGTTCGCTCGTCGCATCATTGTTTATGTCGTTAATTGTCTGGGGATTTGGCGGCTGGTTGGCCCGCAAGCTAGGAGGTTTGACCGGTGATACATATGGAGCGATAAACGAGGTGGTCGAAGCGGCGATGCTGATCCTGGCTGTCGTCGGTGTACGACTTTGGCTATAAGAGGTTGTTCAAAAAGTCCGCTTTTGATCACGAAGTATTCCGAGAAGCGTATTCGACATCGAATATTGAATGCAAGCGAAACTTCCGGTGCTCACGTAGCTTCCACTACGCTCCGCTCCTCAGTTTCTACTTTCATTCCATCTTCTCGGTGCTGAAAACCGAACTTTTTGAACACGCACTATAAGCAAACGATTATTGGCATTCGGGAGGTGCTGGCATGTTAGAGAGGTATGGACACGGAGGCGATCTGAGGACGGCCTCGGAAGTGTTCGGCAGAAGCGCGGAATCCTTCGACGACTTCAGCTCGAATATGAATCCGCTGGGACCGCCGCCGTCGATAAGGAATGTACTTGCAGGATACCTGGAACATATTCATGCTTATCCGGACCCGGCTTCACGGGCATTAAAGCAGACGCTTGCAGACAGACACGGCATACCGGAGAACGCGATTCTTGTCGGCAATGGAGCGGCAGAGATTATTGATCTTGCCGTAAGAGCGATTAGGCCGGGAATAACCGCGCTTGCGATGCCTTGCTTCGACGAATACGTGGATGCCGTTCGCAAGTTGGGCGGAGAGATCTATCCCATTCCGTTGGATGCGGAGAAAGAATTCGAATTGGGCGAAGCGGAGATCGATGCGGCATTAGAGCGATCCGGCGCCGACTTATATATGTTGGGATCGCCAAATAATCCGACGGGGAGGCTGGTAGATTCCGGCCTGATTTACAGGCTGCTGGACAGCGGCGCGTATGTCGTACTGGATGAAGCCTTCCTTGACTTCGTCCCGGACGAAGGAAAGGTCACGCTTGTGCAGGCAGCTGCGCAGCATGAACGTTTTATCGTCATTCGCTCCATGACGAAGTTCTATTCGGTTCCGGGCATACGGTTAGGGTATGCCGTCGGAAAACCTTCGACAATCTCTCGGCTGCGCAAGCTCCAAGTGCCGTGGAGCGTCAATTCGCTGGCGCAGCAGATCGGGGAAGCAGCATTGATGGACGCGGAATTTGAGGCGAGAAGCAGGCAATGGCTGGTGACCGAACGAAAGTGGTTAACCGATGAGCTTAGACGCATGGACATGCAAGTCACTCCAAGCGAAGCGAACTATTTGCTGCTCCGCTTGCCGGAAAGCTCCCGGCTTCGGCTTAGCGCAAGTCAGCTGCAATTGGAGATGGGACGGCGCGGCGTCCTCATTCGCGATGCTTCCCGCTTTCAGGGTCTGGATCATCGCTACATTCGTGTAGCGATTAAGCTTCGGGAGCAGAATGAGCGGCTCCTGCGCGCTTTATCGGAATGCCTGGGCGCCGCAGAAGACGGAAGCGGTGATCCCGCTTGACCCAGCCCTTCCGAACAATGGCCCGATACTCGCCTGTAATATGGCCAGAGCTGAGTTTGGAGCTGGAAGAAGATTTGCTTCGCGTCACGTTTCCTGTCGGGCTGCATGTACTGAGCAGCGCCATACTGCCCGGCGGCTTCTCGATGGCCGATGCGCTGCTAAACTGGAAGGTACCGCTCGATTACGGCGGCGGCGATCCATTGTCCCAGCTCAGGTCGCGATGTCAGCTGGCGGGGGAGGACCCTGCACGAACGATTGGATTTATGACGGCGGCAAAGCTGACCCATGCCTCCATCCAGGAGCGTGACGGAGATCAGTGCAAACTTGTATGCTGCACGACCGCCGGCACGCGCAACGCCGCGCGTGCCGGCTATGGTCGCGAGACTTATTCGGCCTATGATCCGGGGACGATTAATATTGCGATCTTTATCGACGGACGCATGACAGAATCGGCGATGGCAGGAGCTATCATCACGGCAACGGAAGCGAAGAGCGCCGTGCTGCAAGAGCTGGGTATCAAGGAGTGGGGGACGGAGCGTCTGGCAACCGGCACCACGACCGACGCCATAGCCGTCTGTGTCAGTCAGCGAGGAAGCGCGACGCATGCTTATGCAGGCGTCGCGACGACGATCGGCTGCGCGATTGGCGAAGCCGTCTTCCAAGCCGTATGGGAAGCGGTTGCTACGCAAAGCGAAGCCTAGCGGGAGGTTTGAGCCGGATTCGACAGGGGAATGCTGAACAAATCGATCTTTTTTTGTAATGACCCTGCAACTTTTCCATTATCTGAACGTCTATACGATAGCGCGCAGGGACGGCTTAAGAGGGCGGCATACGCTTCTGGCGGGACCATACATGGCATTGCGCAGGAATAGATAGAGGAGTTGTGGAGATGCTGCAAGGACAACGCAGACAAACCTGGAAACGAAAAGCCGCTGCACTGACGATAGCCGCTGCACTAATTGCTTCGCCAGTCGGACAGGTGTCGGCGCTGGACGCGCCTATTACATCGGGCACCAGCTACGTCATTTTGTATTTGAATAACCAGGAGGCTTTCCTGAACGGGGAGCAGGTTACGCTGGATTCGCCCGCGACCGTCAAAAATGGACGTACATACGTACCTGTCAAATTCCTCGGGGATGCCTTCGGCATGAAGGTGGAATGGCAGGAGTCTACACGGACGATCGTCATGGAGACGCCGTCTCACGAAATTTTGTTGGACACGGTGAACAAGTTTGCATGGGTCAATGGCATCCAGTTTCCATTCGATGATGTTGCGATGCTCAAGAACGGCAGGCTGCTTATTAAATTGACGTGGTTGTCGGATTACATGGGCGCCACCTACACGTACAACCATGAGCTTCGGCGCGTCGATGTTCTGTACGTCAACAAGCCGGAGGGCAATTATGACCCGGACCAGAACAATTCGAAGCCGGTTGCAAAGTTCGCCTTCGGCAAACCAACCTACCGGATCGGTGAACCCGTCAAATACATCAATCTGAGCTACGACCCCGATGCGGAAGGCGTTCGCATGGAGTGGGAAGGCAATGAAGAAGTTTTCTTTAAGGCAGGAACTTATCCCGTTACATTGACGGTTACGGATCAGAAAGGCAACAAAAGCAAGTCGTACACCCGTCACCTTGTCATTGAAGACGAAATCTACATGAACGAGGTCGAATATCCGATCTATACCAAGCCGATCGGCGGTTACATTGCGACGGATTGGAAGACGTTGTACGCGCATTATTTCAACCTGCCGGATTTGGCAAAGACCGTGACCGAAGACAAATCGCGGACCTTGCTGCTCAGCGATAGTCCGGAGACGTTTACGGAAACCGGCATTCTGTATCAGGATGTCATGAATGGCAAAGGCCGTTTGTACGCAGATCATCTCAATGGTACAGGCAGCAAGGTCGGTTTCGCCATTATGGCAACAAACAAGACGGATAAACCCGTCAAAATCCTGACGACGAACAAAGGCGAGGTGTTCCCGTCCATCTACGCGCATCTCATCGGAAGCGAAGCCATGGTAGACTTTCTTGCGTACGACGCCAAAACCGAGACGATGACGATTCCGCCGGGCGAGACTTTCGTCTACAAGCAGTTCCCGGATTTCTATCCCGGTCAAGGCGTTAATTTGATGTACGATGTCGAGACGGACGGCGAGGTTCAATTTACATTCGCGACAGCCGATACCGTGTCGAAGAACATGCTGGATATGACCAAGCTTCCTTTCACCGGCCATATTCGCGGGACATTCCAGATTGCGGGTTTTGATTGGAAAGTGGACCTATCCGCGAACGGCCTGAAGAAACCGACTAAACTTGTCATCGGCGACGGCAAGATCGATCCGTTCCAAATGGGCTACGATCCGCAGCGCGGCGAAGAAGCTACGCTTTGGGGCAACTATGGGACGGTGTACCGCATCCATTCCGACAAGCCGCAGAAGATGGCCATCATGATACTGGCCAAGGGCGGTCCCTTCAAAGGTCCGTTCAAAATTAACGGAGAGCTTGTAAAGGTGCCGGCTTCCGGCGTATTGACGGCTTTCGACGGCATGATTATGCTGCACAAAACAACCGGCAAGGAAGATTCGCTCGATATTGAATTCAGCCCGCCGGCCGGATCGGCATTCCCGATTAACCTGATCTTCTATCCGCTCGACGATCGCGCGTTATAAGCGCGAGTAATGGCAAGGCCATATGCCGCACCAATGAACAGGCATCGCTTCCTTCCTTCGAAGGCTGCGATGCCTGTTCCGCGCTAATCTTCATCTGGACATCTTGTGCGCTTCATATTAAAATATTAGTTCGGGTTTATTCGGGTCGTCGATTTTTGAACAGTCGGAATTTAGAAAGCGCTCTAACGCTTGCGGCACGCAAACCCCGGCATGGAGGAGCGATGTAAGGAGGAAGTTGATGAATCACGAAGCAGGGACGCCTCCCGGCAGTAGAAGAAAGCAGGTCATCATTGTCGTATCGGTGTTCATAGCTGTCATTGCAGTCGCGACGGTCATTTTTATGTTGCTCGTCCAATCGCTTAATCAGAAGTCGGAACAAAAAAACAATGTGCTGGATTCCGTTGCGGGCTACACCTACCAGGCGGCCGAAGCGACGAATGGTTTGAAGCTGCATATCCTCAAGACGAAACCTGCTAACGTGACACTGGAGGTTATCTCAAATAATGTGACGTTGTCCGGCAAAGCGGGCGTTAATGGGGGGTTCTTCTACGGGACGGATCTGATGAGTCTAGCCGTGGTAGGGGGCCATCCGGTAAACGGTGCCAAAAGTGATTACGGCAGCGGCTGGGAAAATATGAAATATGCGCGAGGCACCCTCGTCTGGGACGGTAAGTCGGATTCACTAAGCGTTCAGGTCGTGAGGCAATCTACGGAGCTGAAGGTAAAGGATGTCGAGCGCTTCTGGGCGCAAGGCGGAATCAGCATGTCGCTTGGCGATGATGCGGGCTGGCAAGCGCAAATCCTTGCAGAGGCAGCGCCATTTCCGGATGATCTAAGGCTGCGATCCGGCGCCGTATATGACGATAAAGGTTTCCTGTATTTAATCGTGAGCGAAACGCCTGGCACATTAGAGTCGTTCCGGGACGGGATTAAGGAACTGCTGGACGATCAGGGACTAGTCGACGGCATTTTTCTGGATGGAGACGGATCCTCGCAGCTGCTCAGCAAAGAAGCGGCGCTGCCGGGGGACAATCGGCCTGTCGTTCAGATGATTCGCATTATGAAATAAAGCTTGGAAGGGTTGGATGGAGATGGGGCCGTTGCCGATCGACGAAGTGCTGCCGGAGCTGCTGGACTCGCTTGCGCGCGGACGCAATGCCGTGCTGGTCGCAGAGCCTGGAGCAGGCAAGACGACACGTGTGCCGCTGGCGCTGCTGCAGCAGAAGTGGCTGGCCGGCAAGCGCATCGTTATGCTGGAGCCAAGACGGCTTGCCGCCCGTTCCGCCGCCATCTATATGGCTCGCGAGCTTGGCGAGCAGGTCGGCGACAGGGTCGGTTACCGCGTTCGGCTGGATTCGAAGATCGGTCCGCGTACCGTCATCGAGGTAGTGACGGAAGGCATTTTGACAAGAATGCTCCAGGACGATCAGGCGATCGAGGAGGTCGGAGCCATTCTGTTCGACGAATTCCATGAGCGGCATCTGCATGGGGATCTTGGTCTTGCGCTGAGTCTTCAGACGCAGACATTGCTTCGCAACGACCTGCGCCTCCTCGTGATGTCCGCGACGCTGGACTCCGCTCCTGTTGCGGAGCTGCTAGGCGGTGCGGACATCATTACAAGCAAGGGGAGAAGTTATCCGGTTGAGACTGTGTATGCCCCCATGAAGCGGGACCGCGTATCGATTGACCGTTCTATGGCGGCGACGATTGCCAATGCTCTGCGCATGCATGACGGAGACGTGCTGGCCTTTCTCCCGGGAATCGGGGAAATTCGTCGAACGGCAAGAGCGCTGCAGTCGCTTAACCTGTCTTCCGTCGTGGATATCCGCGAGCTGCATGGCGGCATGCGGCTCGAGGAGCAAACGGAAGCTGTCGCGCCTTGTTCGGCCGGCAGACGCAAGATCGTGCTCGCGACGTCCATCGCAGAGTCCAGCTTGACTGTAGCGGGCGTGAAAATCGTCGTCGACAGCGGGCTCATGCGCGTCTCGCGTTTCTCGTCACGGACCGGGATGAGCCGCCTGGAAACGGTACCCGTGTCCAAGGCTTCCGCGGATCAACGACGGGGACGCGCGGGCAGGCTGGCGCCAGGCGTCTGCTATCGCATTTGGTCCGAGGAAGAGCACCGTTATCTCCCGGAGCAAGGCAAGCCGGAGATAGCGGAGACGGATCTTGCGCCTCTGGCGCTGGAGCTGTCCGTGTGGGGCATTAGAGATCCCGGAGAGCTGGATTGGATGACGCCTCCTCCGGAGTCCGCCTACGGACAAGCCGTTACGCTGCTCCAGGAGCTTGATGTGCTGGACGCATCCGGCTTGCCGACAGCGGAAGGCAAGCGGATCTGCAAGCTGGGTTTGCATCCCAGGCTCGGTTCCATGCTGCTTCGTTCCGCCAGGGAGGGCAGCGCCCGGGAGGCATGCGAGCTTGCCGCTCTCATCAGCGAACGGGACCTGCTGCCGTCGGAGCGCAGTCCGGATATTAGCCTTCGCCTGGCAGAGCTTCGCCGGGGCAACGGCTATGATCCTGCCATCCAGCGGATAAGACAGCTGGCGGAGCAGTGGAACAGAATGCTTGATCGGGAAGACTCGACGGTTAGAAATGGGGCAGATCGTTTATCTATCGGCCGGATGCTGGCGTATGCCTTCCCGGACCGGGTGGCCAAGCGCAGAAGCGATGGCCGTTATTTGCTGGCGAACGGCCGTGGCGCCGTGATGAAAGCAGATGGCCCGCTGGCGCAGCTCCCGTATCTGGTTGTAAGCGAGCTTGACGATGCGGGGCAGGAGGCCAGCATCCGATTGGCGGAAGGGATCACCAGCGCAGAGATGGAATCCGGTCTTGCGGACTTCCTGCGACTCGACAAGGTTGTGGAATGGGATAGCGGAGCGAAAGCCGTAAGGGCGCTTGAACGGTTAAGATTGGGAGCTATCGTGCTGCAGGAGAAGCCAATGGCTGACGCCGATCCGGATCGGGTTGCCGATGCGCTGCTCGAAGCCATTAGGCAACGAGGGTTGACTATGCTCCCGTTCAGCAAACAGGCGCTCGCCTTGCTGGGGCGCATACGGCTGATCAATGGAAGCGGAGCCGCGGACTGGCCCGATGCAAGCGAAGAGGGGCTGCTGTCCACGCTTGACGAGTGGTTGAAGCCTCATGTGTACGGCATACGCAGGGAAGCCGAGCTGCAGAAACTAAATATGCAGTCTATCGTGGAGGACATGCTGACATGGAAGCAGCGTCAGGAGCTCGATGAGGAGGTACCCACTCATTATGTGGTGCCGAGCGGCTCGCGTATCCCTATCGATTATAGCAATCCCGAGATGCCTGTACTGGCTGTCCGCCTGCAAGAGATGTTCGGGCAAAAAGAGACACCTCGCATAGCGAGGGGCACGCTGCCGCTTACGCTTCATCTGCTGTCGCCCTCGCAAAGGCCCGTTCAGGTTACACGGGATCTCGCAAGTTTTTGGGAAACTGCTTATTTTGAAGTAAAGAAAGACTTAAAGGGGCGCTATCCGAAGCATGTATGGCCGGATAATCCATACGAGGCCGTGGCGACAAACAGAACGAAGCCGCGGCCAAAGTCTTGAACGAGGGAAAAGGAATCTTGATTAAGGGAGGAACGGCATGATGACGATCATCTATGTATGGATCTTGTTATGGATCGGATTAAGCGGGTGGGCGTTCCTCTTGATGGGCTGGGACAAACGAAGGGCCAAGCAGCGCGGGAGACGGCGCGTGCCGGAGAAACAGTTGTTTTTGCTTGCCGCCATCGGAGGAGCGATTGGCATTTGGGCGGGCATGAAGACGTGGCGTCACAAGACGCAGCACCGAACATTTACGGTAGGCATACCTTATCTGGTCGCCGTGAATATCCTGGTTTATTTGACGTTGATCGGGTTTAGCGCCATGCGGGCAATGGAATAACAGTAAATGACAAAGCAGCTGAGTCTGAACGGACTCGGCTCTTTACGGTTGGGAGGAAGAGAGATGGAAGAGCAAGACATCTATACGGAGGAACAACGCAGATTGGCAGAGTCGCTCCGGGATATCGAAGCGCAACTTGGAGAGATCGGACCGCGCTATACGGGCAACGATTTCACCGAGCAAATGCTCGATTTGCAGCGCGAGGAACGGAAGCGCCGGCTGGAAATTGCGAGGAAAGAGCCTTATTTCGGACGAATTGACTTTCAGGAGTTGCCGGAGTCCGCAAAGACTTCGATAGAAGCGGAAGCGGGCAAAGAGAAAGCTCTTTATATCGGCAAGGCAGGAGTCGCCAAGGGCGGCAGCAACGAGCTGCTCGTCATCGATTGGCGGGCGCCCGCCGCCAGCTTGTTCTATTCGTTTACGGGCGGTGACGCGCCGGCGGTCTATGACTCTCCCGACGGGGAGGTCTCCGGTTACGTTCACCTTAAACGAAATTTGATGGTACGCAGCGGCGAGCTGATCCGTGTCGTCGACAGTTATGTCCGAGGCCAGGAGGAAGGCGCCGTGTCCGATGAATTCCTGCTTTATCGCCTGGGCGAGAACAAAGACAACAAGCTGAGGGATATCGTCTCGACGATTCAGGAGGAGCAGGACCGCATTATCCGTGCGGAGCGGAATAAGGCGCTATTTATTCAGGGCGTCGCGGGAAGCGGCAAAACGACAGTGGCGCTCCATCGATTAGCTTTTCTGCTTTATCAGTACGAAGGCCGGATCAAAGCAGAACGAATGATTATTTTTGCGCCCAACCGCATGTTCCTGGATTATATCTCAGGCGTATTGCCCGAACTCGGCGTTGGCGACATTAGCCAGACGACCTATTCCGATTGGGCGATCGGACTGCTCCAGCATGAAGTGGCGTTATCCGATCCTTCGGAGACAATGGCTTATTGGTTCGAGCAGCCCCGGACGCACGCGGAGCTTGAGCAAGCCTCCGGATTATATAAGGGGAGCCTTGACTTCAAGGAGGCCATCGACGAGCGGTTGAAGGAGCTTGCGGACAACATCGTTCCGGATGTATCGTTTATGCCGTTGCCGCGGATGGAGCTTAAACCGGAGCAAATGCAGGAGTGGCACGATACCGATTATGGCGAGCAATCGCTCATGGAGAAGCGGGATCGTCTTGCCAGCCGGATTCGCCGCTGGTTGGAGTCGGAACTTAAGACAAAAGGAATCGCCGACAAGAAACTGCGATCTACGGCGTTATCGAAGCTTAACGCCTTCGTAAAACGTATGCCATCTTATACGGCTGTTAAGCTGTATGCCTCGCTGTTCAAAGGAAAACAGGCACTGACTACCGTACCGAAGCCGATCGCCAAAACGACGTCGGAGCGGCTGGCCCGAGGCGAGGCGGCGGCCGAGGACTTGGCGGCGCTTGCTTATATCCAGCTTCGATTATACGGATTGCAAAATGCGCCGTTCGATCATGTCGTCATCGACGAAGCGCAGGATTACTCGCCGTTCCAGCTCGAGACGTTGAAGCTATGCCAACGGACCGTGTCCATGACCGTGCTCGGCGACCTGCAGCAAGGCATACATGGCTATACGGGGATTCGGGATTGGGACGAGCTTAAACAATTATTCCCGGACGATCAGGCGGACTTCTTCGAGCTGAACCGGAGCTATCGATCGACGATGGAGATCATTGAGTTTGCGAACGTTATCCTGGGAGGCATGACTGGCAGCGTCAAACCGGCCGTCCCTGTTTTCCGCAGCGGAGATCCCGTCACAGTAGAACATGTCGGGGCGACGAATGGGGATTGGCTGCGTCGTATTGCGGACACGGTTAGGCAGTGGCAGGAGGCTGGCGAATACGATACGATCGCGATTGTAGGCCGAACGGCCAGAGAATGCGAGGACATTTACAGCTATTTTATGCGAGATGGAATGACGGCATCGCTTGTCCTCAGCAAGCAGCCTGCTTATGACGGAGGACTTACCATCGTTCCCGTCTACTTGTCCAAGGGTTTGGAGTTCGACGCCGTGCTGATTGCGGATGCAGGAGCAGACGCTTATGGTCCCATGGACGCTAAACTCCTATACGTAGGCTGTACCCGCGCGCTGCACAAGCTTACGTTGCTTTATCGCGACACTAGAACATCGCTATTGGAAGGCTGGCATCCTGCCGATTAATCAACATTGACTAGGTCGTGTCTGAAAACCCGCTCAGGGGCATCTTTCACCGCCTTTCCGCCCCCTGCTTCGTCACTTTTGCTTGACGTACCCCCGGTACGCCTTCACAAAAGTTCCTTGCATGGAACGAAAATTCGGCAAAATCTGCTCCCCTCGGAGTATTCAGACACGCCCTAGGGTAACGACTAAATACGTTATGTCTCCTCCGCGTTCCATATGATATTCTATAATAACGACACAATTTTATCGGGGGGAAAAGCTGGCGTGGATTTTCGTATGGAGTATCTATCGTTTTTTGTCATCCTGACCGACGGGGACGGAGATGATTCGTCCGGCAGACGGTTCAAACATTATCAGACGCTGGATGGCGTCGATTACGAGCAAAGCGAGATCAAAAATTTTTTGGATGAGGAATTCAAACGAATCGTGAAACGCAAGGTGGAACGCAACCCGAACAGCGCCGGAGCGCCGACGAAGATCGGACGATTTATGGTGGAACCGGGATACGAGCTTGGAAGCAATCAGAACTACAATCTGTTCCAGCGGCTCCGCGACGCCGATACGCGAGAAAGGTTCATTGGCATTGCCGACGAGCTCGTGCGCATCTATATGGATACGAGCGCGGTGCGCGGCGGCGCCTTCGTCATCGCCCGCGCCAAGCTGAATACCTATTTCGACGAGCCGTTTTTGTTTTTGTTGAAATGCGATTTCGAGCCCAAGATCGCCCGGATCTCCGACGAACGCAGTTTGATTTCCCATGTGGAGATGGCGATCAGCGCCAGGAGCATCAAGTCGATCCAATATCCTCATATGCCGGAGGAGGGTTCGCTCGATCAGTGGGAGCTTAAAATTCATCAAGCCTCGCATGCGCGTTATTTCGAGGATTTCTTGAAATATGTATCTTACGAGAAACCGCTGCCTGAAGTCATAGGCGATCAGGTGGTAGAGATGGTCCATCAATATATTGCGGACAAATGGCAGGAGGAGACAAGCTCCGAACGCAGCGAGGAAGAAAATGCGGTTGAAGTGTGGGCGGCAAGCGAGAAGCGGGAGCTGCAAGAATGGTGGTCGCAAGAGCAGGTCGAGACGGCAGCCGCCGCGCTGGTGGAGCAGAAGCCGGATCTTCCGTTTAGCTTCAAGCTGGGCGGCGTAACGGTAAAAGGATTGTTGTCCGACTTCGGAAATTCGCTTCGCTTCGCCAAACATAACGGCCGATACATTGCGGTCATCGAAGGAGACTTTTTCCAATTCGAGAAGGGAATGTCGCCCGTCGAGCTGTTGCAGCCGATGGAGCTTGTCGACGTCATCCCCCTCATCGGCACGAAGGTGGAACAGCAGGAGGACGCAACCGGCCGCTATAACGAATCAGAAGCAGCGGCTGGCAGCGAAGACGACGTTCCCTGGTAAAGAGTTAAGGGATTGGCTAGGTATGCCGACCCGTTTTGCGGGCAAGGATGATAGGTAGACGATCAAACCCTGGGGAGACGGTCCTTGACCGTCTTACCAGGGTTTGCTTGTTCCAACTAACCTTTTGAAGGGAGTCCTTTCATGATTATTAATCTTGCCGCATTCGCCTTGTTGCTTATATGTACGGCTTTTTTCGTCGCGGCGGAATTCGCAATCGTACGGATGCGCCCCAGCCGGGTTGCGCAGATGGTGGATGAAGGCGTCAAAAACGCCAAGTCCGTTCACCATGTGACGTCGCATCTCGACGGCTATCTGTCCGCATGCCAGCTCGGCATTACGGTCACGGCCCTTGGATTAGGCTGGCTTGGCGAACCTACAGTGGAGAAGCTTCTGCATCCTCTTTTCCATACGCTTGGAATTGAAGGCAAGGGGCTTGCGGTACTTTCCTTTCTGATCTCGTTTCTACTTGTCACTTATCTGCATGTCGTCCTGGGCGAGCTTGCTCCCAAGACCGTCGCCATCATCCAGCCTGAGCGGATCAGCTCATGGACGGCGCCTGTTCTGATCGGATTCCACCGCGTAGCGTATCCCTTCATCTGGCTGCTTAACGGCTCTGCTAATGGATTGGTCCGACTGCTTGGCTTACGTCCAGCCAGCGAGCATGAGGCGCACTCCGAGGAGGAGATTCGCCATATTTTATCCGAGAGCTTCGAAAGCGGCAAAATCAATAGCAACGAATTTGGTTATGTAAACCGAATCTTCGACTTCGACGAAAGGCTTGCCCGCGAAATCATGGTACCTAGAACGGATATGGTATGTTTGTTCGTCGGTCAGGATCGCGAAGAGCATGCTGCCATCATTCGGCGAGAACAATATACCCGATATCCGGTGGCGGACGGAGATAAAGATACGATTATCGGTATCCTAAATACAAAACATCTGTTTATCCACGATTACGGGGAGGTAAAGCCCAGCCTCCGTGAGCTGCTGCAGCCAACGATGTCCGTGCCCGATGTTATGCCTGTCAGCAAGCTGATGGGGCTGATGCAGATGAATCGGGTACATATGGCTATTCTTCTGGACGAATACGGCGGCACTTCCGGATTGCTTACGATGGAGGATATCGTCGAAGAAATCGTTGGAGAAATTCGGGACGAATTCGACGAGGACGAGACCGTTGAGATTGAAAGGCTGGAGAGTCGTCATTATCTGGTTGATGGCAAAGCGTTAATTAATGAGGTTAATGATGCAGTTGGCATTGGGTTGCCTGTCGATGAAGCGGATACGATTGGCGGTTGGATCTATCGGCAGCAGCCGGCGTTGTCCGAGGGCGAGGTATGGCGTTATCACTCGACGCGATTCATTATTCGGGAGCGGGACGAACACCGCATTCGCAAAATCGAAATTTTCGCCGACGATGCGGAAAGTGAAATGAGCGAGTATGGACATGCATAGCTAAAAAACAACTAAAAATTAATAATCTCAAATTAAAGATTCTTAGCTTGCATTTTATTCATTTGAGTGGTAAAGTGATAACAAGGTTACCGAAGGGGAGGAATCGAAATGCGCAATAATACAAGAGGTTCATTAATCTGGTTGCGATTATTGCGTTTTTCGAACCACAGTAACCAGTTTTCTAACGAATTTTTAAAAAGATTTGATCTAACAACAGCGCAGTTTGATGTACTTATACAAATTAAAGTATATCAGCCGCTTACGCAAATGGAGTTAGCAGAAAAAGTAACCGTCACACAAGGTGGTATTTCCCGCATGCTTGCACGTCTTGAGAAAGAAAAATATATTGTTCGCAAGCAAGATTGGAAAACGAAAACGATTCGTTTAACCGAGAAGGGTGAAGCGATTGTGGAAAAAGCAATGCCAGCTCAGCTTGCGCTGCAATCTTCCTTTTTTGAGGATGTATTAAATGAGGAGGAAATGAAAACATTATATTCACTGATTACACGCGTGCATAAACATAGCCTAATTAAAAAAATACCGCCCGAGTAGTTTTTTTAAAGTGTCACTTGATTAATCAAGCGAAAAAATGGAGGAGGAATTATTATGTATAAAATCCCCGGACATCATCATATCTCGATGATCACAAAAAATGCTCAGACTAATAATCGTTTTTATCAACATGTGTTGGGTTTACGAAGAGTTAAAAAGACGGTCAATCAAGATGATCCATCCATGTATCATTTGTTTTACGGAGATTTAACGGGAAGCGCAGGCACGGAGTTATCCTTTTTCGAAATGCCTATGGTTGGAAGAACCGTTCGCGGGACAAACGCAATTACTCAAATCGGTTTATTGGTACCGTCCATAGAAAGTCTGGCATATTGGAAAAATCGTTTTGATCATTTTAGTGTCAAGCATGGAGAAGTGACCATGTATGCAGGTCGAGCGGCACTTCCGTTTGAGGACTCAGAAGGGCTGCGGCTTATTTTACTAAACAATAATGGCGAAGAGATACCCGATTTCTGGTCGCCTTGGGAAGATTCTGCCGTTGAGCAAGACCATCGCATTTTAGGAATGGGTACAGTGGAATTGACAGTGCGTTCTTTGGAAAAAACGGCGAGAACTTTAAGGGATATGTTTGGATATATAGAAGTGTCGCACTCGGATCGTGAAACCATATATCAGTCTGTTGCAGGACAAGCATTTGGTGAAATTGTTGTAAAGCAAGAAGATGGGCCGAGTGAAAAGCCTGGTCGAGGAAGTATTCATCATTTGGCGATTCGGGTGAAAAACGAGGTAGAGCTCAGTTATTGGGACAAAGCGGTAAAAGAACGCGGCTTTCATTCGTCAGGTATCGTCGATCGTTTTTACTTCCAAAGCTTATATTTCCGTGATTCGAATGGCATTTTATTTGAAATCGCAACAGACGGACCTGGGTTTACGATAGATTCTCCTGTTGAAGCGTTAGGAAAAGAATTGGATTTACCGCCATTTCTAGAAGCGAGACGTCAAGAAATCGAAGCCAATTTAAAGCCAATTGATTAAAAGGAGAGGACGATCATGGAACAATATCGCATTGATACAAAAAAAGGTTTGGAATTTGGTTTATATTCGATTGGCGATCATGTACTAAATCCCGTAACAGGGAGCCAGATTAGCGCCGAACAACGAATCCATGAATTAATTGAGGCAAGCAAGCTAGCCGATGAAGCGGGTTTAGATGTATTTGCCGTTGGCGAAAGTCATCAATTGCATTTTACTACCCAGGCGCATACAGTCATTTTGGGAGCTATAGCTCAAGCGACAAAAAATATTAAAATTGCGAGTTCTGCAACAGTGCTGAGTACGTCTGATCCCGTACGTGTATATGAAGATTTCGCAACGCTCGATTTAATCTCAAAAGGCAGAGCCGAAATTGTTGCTGGCCGTGGCTCACGCGTCGGGGCATATAGCTTGCTTGGCTATGATGTACGCGATTATGAAGAATTATTTGAAGAAAAGATGGATCTTCTAATCCAATTAAATGCCGAAGAAAAGGTGACCTGGAAGGGAGAATTCCGTGCACCGCTGGAAAATGCGACGATTCTTCCACAACCTCGAAACGGTCATATGCCGATTTGGCGAGCTGTAGGCGGCCCTCCGGCAAGCGCCATTAAAGCCGGCTATTCTGGCGTACCTATGATGTTGACGACATTAGGCGGCCCCGCTATTAGTTTTAAAGCCTCTGTGGATGCGTATCGTGAGACCGCAGAGCGTAGCGGGTTTGATCCATCGACACTGCCAATTGCGACAACCAGCTTATTTTATGCAGCAGAAAATTCTCAGGATGCACTACGTGAATATTATCCATTTATTAATTCAGGCATGCAGGCATTACGCGGCGGCGGTTATCCAAAGCAACAGTTCGCACAAGCCATTGATTATCGGGATGCGTTAATGATTGGAAGTCCGCAGCAAATTATCGAAAAAATGTTATATCAATACGAGCTTTACGGTCAACAACGATTCATGGCCCAAATTGATTTTGGCGGCGTGCCGTTTGATAAAATCGCAAAAAACATCGAGCTGATTGCAACTGAGATCTTGCCGGCAATCAGGAAGCATACAGCCCAAAAGTAAGGAGGGGAAGAGACCATGAATATCGTAGGAATAGCAGGATCAAATGTTGGATCTAAAACAAGAACCGCGATCGATTATACCCTTAAGAGGGCACGGGATAAATATCCGGATGCAACGATAACATTACTTGACCTTGCAGAATATAAAATGGTCTTTAGCGATGGACGTAATTACTGGGAATATGAGGGCGACACTAAATATGTGACAGAAACAATAATGGCTGCGGATGCCATCATTATAGGCACGCCTACGTTTCAAGCTTCTATTCCGGCCACCTTAAAAAATATTTTCGATTTGTTGCCGGTTAACGCTTTTCGGGATAAAGTGGTAAGTATGCTTGTAACCGCAGGAACAGCCAAACATTATTTGATGGCCGAGCAACAGTTAAAGCCGATTTTAGCTTATATGAAGGCGCATATTGTACCGACTTATGTATTTATAGAAGATAAGGATTACCTTAGAAAAGAAATTGTAAATGACGATATTCTTTTCCGATTGGATCGACTCGTAGAAGATACCGTAGTTCTGGTTGATGCTTATGCAGCGATTCGACAAGCAAAAGATGCGGAATATGATTTTTAACGAACAACTCATTCGCAAAAATCTTATCCACGCGAACAATCGCGGCTCCTCGGTGCAACTGCCGGCTGCCGCGATTGTTTTGTGTTCTGGCGTATAAACCTGTGTGGCAAGGCTAGCCGTTATTTCTCTTCGCGCAGAATCTTGCGATCGAAGATGAACGGGCCGAATGGAACGACGGACGCGATACATGCGGCGCCGAGCTTAAGGATCGTCCAGCGGTAACGGATGGCTGCCCAGACGGCAGCGACCAGATAGAGCACAAACAAGCCCCCGTGCAGCGCGCCGACCACAGCTACAGCCTCCGGAATATCCGCCCAGTATTTGAGAGGCATGGCGACAAGCAGCAGGACGAGGAACGAGGTGCCCTCGAGCAATCCGACAAAACGAAGTCGGCCGATTGCGGTATTATTCATTCAAAATAACCTCCGGATGCAGAAATAGTGTTAAAGGTTGTGAACTCGCACTATTAAGTCTAGACAGGAGCAATGCCTGTCCATAGCAATTGTACGATTTCTTCGGCGGCTTGTCCCGAAGTTCTCAGATCGTTCACAATTTCCGTCCGATTGCGAACTGTCATCATGGCCACGAACGCATGGGAGAGCAGCAGGGGATCGCTTCGGTTCATCTCGCCGTCATCCATTGCCTTGGCGAACAATCGCTCCAGAAGCCGGTGAATATCCGCTTCACGCTCTCGCACGGAACGGATTTGCTCCTCCGAGAGATCGGCCGAAGCTTCCCGCATCATCGTCTCGAAGTCGACATGTTGATTGCGCATATGGCGCCTCGCGACCTCTTGGAGCCGTTCTTTCAGCGTGCCAGGACCTTCGATGACGGCAGCAGTCTGGTCATGCGCCATCTTGAGGACGAACAGCAGCGCCTCGGTAAAGATGACGGATTTATTGGCGAAATAATAATAAACGCTCGCTTTGGTAACGCCGCATGCCTGCGCAACCGTCTCCAGCGACACTTTCTCGTAGCCATGTTCCATGAAAAGGAAGGAAGCGGTGCGCAGCAGCAGCGCCATTGTCTGCGGAGACTCGCTCGCTTTGGGACGTCCCGGCTTTCTCTTGATTTTGTCCGACTTCAATGTCGTGTACCTCCTGTAGATACCCGTTCAACGAATGTTAACAAATTGCTCATTGATTAATTAACCTTTGGGTATATATAATAATGTCATCAAGTTCATTTTACCACGAGTTGCCGTCCGAACCAAAGTCATAACATCGTTCGGGATCGAACAAGGAGGAGTAATGCACATGCTGGAGAAAATGGGGGCCTGGTTCGCCGGGCCGCGATCACGCTGGGTGACGCTTCTGGTCTGGATTGCCATTGCCGCAATCTTGACGCTGACGTTGCCGGCGGTAGGGGACAAAGAGATTAACAATGCGCCGAACCTGCCTGCCGACAGTCCATCGGTCATCGCGGACGAACTTATTCGTACGCACTTTCCGAATGAATCGGGATTGCCGGCTTTGCTGGTCTGGAACAGAGCTGGCGGACTGACGGAACAAGATTATGCCGCCATGCAGGCTTTAACCGCGGAGCTTGCCGAATCCCCTCTGGAAGGGCAAGAGGCAATCATCCCCCTTCACGAGATGCCGGCACCTGCGTTAAAGGGGATTTCATCGGAGGACGGGACTACACTCGTGTTGCCTGTCACCTTTGAAACTTATCTGGAGACGGATATCGTAAAAGAAAATCTGCATGCGATTCAAGAGAAAATTGAAGCTTTGACAGGCGGATTGCCTTTCGAGGCTGCCATTGATTCGGGTTCGGAGCTCAGCGTCCGTATAAGCGGGCCGGCAGGAATTAGCGTTGACGCTACCGGCTTGTTCGAAAATGCGGACTTCGTGCTGATGGTAGCGACAGTATTGCTTGTCCTGGTGCTGCTGCTGCTCATCTACCGCTCGCCCATCCTTGCCATTATTCCGCTTGTCGGCGTCGGGTTCGCTTATGCCGTAACAAGTCCCATCCTCGGCTGGATGGCCGGAGAAGGCTGGATTACGGTGGATGGACAAGCGATCGCCATTATGACGGTGCTGCTGTTCGGCGCAGGCACAGACTATTGCCTCTTTTTCATCACCCGCTTTCGTCAAGAGTTAACCCGGGAAGGCAACCGGATGTCGGCGCTCCGCCGCTCCTATAAAAATGCGACCGGAGCGATTGCGATGAGCGGCTTCACGGTTGTTCTGTCGCTGTTCGCATTATTGTTCGCACAATACGGTGCCGTCCATCGATTCGCGGTTCCGTTTAGCCTTTCGATTTTCATCATGATGATTGCAAGTCTTACGCTTGTACCTGCGCTTTTATCCATTATCGGCCGCGCATCGTTTTATCCGTTCATCCCGCGTACGGAGGAAGAGGCCAAAGCTCGTGCCGCTGCAAAGGGAAAATCGTATGTTCGCCGGGATCCGGAGCGGAAGCTTGGCGCGAGGATCGGCAATCTTGTCGTTCGCAAGCCATGGACCGTTGCGCTCGTAAGTACGCTGTTGCTAGCAACGCTTGCTTCCTTTGCGCTGCCGGTCAAATACACGTACGATCTGCTGTCTACGTTCCCCGAAGATACGCCATCCGTTGAAGGCTTTAAAGTCATCTCCGAGGCATATACGCCGGGCGAACTGGCACCTGTTACCGTTGTCGTTCGTTCGGAAGGAGGAGCGCCTGCCGCCGTCGCGGAGAAGCTGTCGCAGCATCCTCTGGTCGATCACGTAGGCGAACCTGAGGTCAGCACCACTGACACTACGCTCACGGCGTATTCCGTTGTTTATCGTATGAATCCTTACAATCAAGCGGCAATGAATGCAATTCCGGAGCTTAAGGAAGCTGCTGTTGCAGCGCTTGCCGAAGCAGGGACGGCCGATGCGGCCAGCAACGTCTGGATCGGCGGGCAGACGGCCGAGCAGCATGATTCCCAGCAAGTTACGGTGAGAGACAACCAATTGATCATCCCGATCGTAATCGGTCTAATCGTAGTTTTGTTATTGGCTTATCTGCGCTCCATTACGGCAACGATCTATCTTGTCGCCACGGTCTTGCTCTCTTATGCCGCTGCACTTGGTCTGGGCTGGCTGATCCTGCACGAGCTTATGGGAATCGAGGCGATACAGGGCTCCATTCCGCTGTACGCGTTCGTATTCTTGATCGCCCTGGGGGAAGACTACAATATCTTTATGATCTCGAGCATCTGGCAGAAACGCAAGTCCATGCCTCTGCGTCAGGCAATTAAGGAAGGCGTTGCGGAGACGGGCGGCGTAATTACGTCAGCTGGCCTGATCCTCGCCGCCACATTCGCGGTGCTAGCTACGCTGCCTATCCAGGTGCTTGTCCAATTCGGCTTGATTACCGCCATTGGCGTACTGATGGATACGTTTATCGTACGTCCGTTCCTGGTGCCGGCCATAACTTCGATTCTGGGCAAACGGGCGTTCTGGCCAGGCAAGGCGGAGGAAGCAGGCGTTAAGATGAAAGAAGCAGGACGTTAATCGGCTTGTAACGCTATAAATTTGTAAAGGCTGCATAACTTGCCCTTATTAATAAGGAAGGTTAGGCAGCCTTTTCAATTTGCCTGCGGAATGCAACATTTTACCATTCTTGTTCGTTGTATAGTGGAATGGTATTCATAATAGGGTACAAGCAAGGGGGACACAATGAAAAAAAGAGTACATTTGGGAATTTCCATGCTCCTCGCCATCATTATTCTGGCTTCCAGTCTCGCATTGCCGCCAAAGCCGGTTTATGCGTGCAGCTGCGCCATATCGGATTCCGTGTCGGAGGCGCTGAACCGCAATGATGCCGTATTCGACGGTACGGTTGTTGCCAGCCATACGCCGCGGAAGTGGTTCAGCTTCAGTCAATCGTCGGCCGATCCAGTCACATGGACGTTCGAAGCCCATGAAGTATGGAAGGGAAAGGTTGCTCCCCGAATTACAGTGACCTCTGCGCAGAGCAGCGCAAGTTGCGGCTTCGAGTTCCGAGAGGGACAGCGATATATCGTGTACGCGAGAGGGACGGGGGACTCGCTGGAGGTCAGCTTGTGCAGCCGGACGACATTGACGTCAGCCGGCGGCTCCGATCTGGCAGAGCTCGGCAGCGGTTCGATTCCTCCAAAGCCTTCATCGGGAGTGGATGGAGCGGGAGCATTCGGTATTAGTCAAGTGATGATCCTGCTCGGACTTATCGTGGTATTAGCAGCAGCTATCTACGCAGGGTTGCGTATCAAGCGGCAAAAGTAATTAAATCAAGAAAATCGCGACTAGCGTTGTTACAGCCAGACCAATCAATACAGGCTTCAAATTGCGGCGTGCCAGCTCGAAAGGGCTGACGCCGCAAATCGCTGCGGCAGGAATGAGCGCCCAAGGAATGATAGTCCCTCCGCCGACCCAGATAGCCGCGACTTGCCCGAGCGCGGTCAACGTGGCAACGCCCGAACCAAGTGCGTGACCGAACAGCGCAGCCACGGAGCCGGCAAGCGATATTCCGGAAAATCCCGAACCGTCAAGTCCTGTGATAGCCCCTACAACAGTCAATGTGATTGCGCCGACCGTACCGTTCAAAGGAACTTCCCCTGCAAGCGCGACTCCTAGATCGTTGACAATACCGGCAGATGCCTCAGGAAGCTTCTCGCCGAACAAAGAGAAAAAGCCGGCGTCGCCCAGATAAAAGAACGCCGCGATTGGAATAACGGGTCCGAAAACGCGAAAGCCGAATACAAAACCTTCGATCAAATAACCCGTAGTTTTCTCCAGCCCTTTGCCCCGATGCGCCAACATGGTAATGACAAGCATAATCAGAATCGACGTGCCGCCAATGAGCGCCGTTGCATCGCCTCCCTGCAGATTAAGCAAGAACATCGCGACTACATTAAGCGCGAACAGGAGCGGGATGATCACCGCAAGCCACCGCCTCGTAACCAGCGACAACAATTCGCGGTCAACCGCTTCATTGCTGTTTTCGCCAGAACCGCTTGTATCCACAGACGCAATTAAGCCATCATTCCAGCGACCCAGACGTTGATCGCGACGCATCATCCAGAAAGCGGTCACCGTCGTTACGACGCCCATGACGATAACCAGCGGAATGCTCGCAAGCATCACTTCGTCGACATGAATGCCTGCAGCGCCGGCTGTCAGCCCGGGAGCGCCTTGTATAATGTAGTCGCCGGACAACGCGATGCCATGACCGAACAAGTTCATCGCCACCGCAGCACCAAGGGCAGGCAAACCTACTCTCATCGCGACGGGCAACAGGACAGCTCCGATTAACGCCACCGCCGGAGACGGCCAGAAAAATAACGATACGGTGAACATGATGATGCCGATGCCCCAGAAGGCGAGTGTTGGCGTTTTCAAGAATCGTGTGAACGGAGCAATCATAATTTCATTAATCCCGGTTCGAATGAGAATCCGGCTTAATGCAACGATCACGGATATGATGAGAATCGTACCGAGCAATTCCTTAATGGCATAAATAAAGCTGTTGAAAATACCGCTCACGGAACCGTCGATCGACACCGTCGCCAATATGCCGATGCCAAGTATGCCCGCTATGCAGACGAGCGTAGTATCCTTGCGCATCAGCATAAAGCCGATGATCGCAACGATAAAGGCCAAATAGACCCAATGCAGTGCTGTCAGTTCGATAACCATGCCTCTTCATCCTCCCGACGAATTGCGACAGCCTGCAGGCGCTGCCGTAGTGTACAGTATGCAGACGGGAGGGTAGGCGTTCATCCAATCAACGCCAGTCGTTCCTTGCTGGACGCGGCCTCTCCTTTTGAGAAGCAACCATTGTTGCGCAGGCGATGACAGCTGTGCTATTCTACATAGCAGACAGCTCCGGATGTAAGGAAAGGAAGGGATATACATATGTTGCAGATCGTTATTATCGACGCGTCGATGACTCATTCCAAAGAAGATGGTTTTGTAGGCAGGGTGCAATTTAGCGTAGAGGGCCACGACAACGAATATGAGATTGCCTTGCAAAGCAAACGCGGCTCGGATTGGGGGTACGGGTTGTTTTTCTTGCACAATTCGGGTAACGAGGAGCAGCTTCTGGCGCTGGAGGACGAATTGGAAGAGGATGACGAGCTGTTCGATTACCTGATTCAAACGGCAAAGAGCAAGCTGGAAGCATAACGAAAACGAAGAAACCTCTGCATGCCGGGAACGGCGGATTGCCATTCTTGGGCTGCAGAGGCTTTATATTGTCTACATATTGTCTACAGTTCGATGGAGGAATCTTGTCCTCGGACTTTGCTGCGCCTCTGGACACGGTACACGAGGTAAGCAGCCGCGACAATGGCAAGCGCAACAATGATCCAAATGCCATACCGGTAGATGACATCCGAAATATGCTGAACCTGGTCGCCGACGAAACCTCCGATGAGGAAGTAGATCATCGTCCAAACGAACGCAGAGGGATAAGCAAATAACGCGAAGCGGCCGTACTTCATTTTGTTCATGCCCATTACATAAGGAGTCACGTGTCGCAGGAACGGCAAGCATAAGCTGATGCTGATCGCATATCCGCCGAATCGATGGCTCAGCTCCTCGGAACGGTCGATAAAGGCTCCGATATTTTTGCGCTTGCGGAACCAGTCGGCGAGTCTGGCGCCTGCGAATCGTCCGATGCTGTAACCGAAGCTCATGGCCGAACATATGCCCAGGCAAGTCATGATAAAGGCGGGAACGGGAGATAATACGCCTGAGAAGGCAAGTGCGCCTCCCGTCATGACAACCGCTTCGTTCGGGATCGGCAAGCCGATCAGACCCAGACATAACACCAGGAACAGCGCGACATAACCGAGTTGTTCAATTATAGTTAATAATAAATCATAGCCCATATGGCATTTGCTCGCTTTCTGAACATCACTCGTTTGATATTCGTACAGTCTATAATTATAAGTTATCACAATTTCGAAGGCCTGAGAACCTTACTTACGTCTCCTGAGCGTCGGCGTTTCATTCTTAACTATTTCGTAACTATTTTCGACGGCTGTTGCGTTAACATAGAAAATAGCGAATGGGGAATACCGGGGGAGAGAACGTCGAGATGTATGCATTCCAGCAAAAGGTGGCAGAGCTTAGAGAGATTGAGCCTGTTGTATATACAATATGTTTGTCCCTGACGGATAACGAGCAGGCTGCTTGCGCCGTCGCCAAGAGGGCGTTAACGGCTTTATTTCAGGATAACGAATTTTGGAAACTGGATGTGCGGAATCGAAGGCCCTATATTCTTAAGCAATGTTTGCGCAGTCAAATGGGGCAAGAAACAACGAATTTTCAGAAAAAGCAAGCTGCTGCGGGTATTTAAACGAATAAAATGACAACATTTACATACAGGAGCGCTATCATGTCTTACTTACTCGAAAAGGGGCAATGGAGAGATTGGCAAATCACTTCGGTAATCGTCCATAAAGGAGATCGAAAGGAGACAGAGTGGCACGAGGGGGGCGAGGACGCTATCGGACCTCTATATTCGTGCACTAAGAGCGTATTATCGGCTCTAATCGGTATCGCCATCGACAGAGGTGACTTGCCGGGAGTAGATGAACCCATTGACAGGTGGTTCCAGCGATATGCAGCCGGCGGAGGAGACGACTCTTGGGGGCAAATCACGATAAAGCAATTGCTTACCATGACCCCTGGATTCGAATGGCCGGATTTCGACAAGCCTTATTGGGAGCTGCGCAAATCCAGGGACCCCGTCGCTTATGCGTTAAATCAGCCCCTTGTACATTTACCGGGGCATGCTTTTACATACAACTCAGGCGGATCGCATCTTTTATCTGCGATTCTGACGGAAGCGACTGGGAAGTCTGCCCTCCTATATGCGAGGGAGCATCTGTTCGAGCCGCTTGGATTCCGGGCGGCAAAGTGGTCGGAGCGGGGAGGCATTAGCGAAGGCGGGACGGGACTTGCGCTGACAGGAAACGATCTGGTGAAGTTCGGGGTCCTTTATTTGAAGGAGGGCCTATGGGATGGCAAGCGGATTTTGTCCACATCGTGGATATCGGATTCAACGACCATGCATCATCGTGCCTTATTGCATTACGAGCCCCCGATCTACGGCGGCTTCGGGTATCATTGGTGGTGCACGCCATCCAACCATAACGGCGTAGCCGATGGTTACTTCGCTTTCGGCCATGGCGGCCAATATTTAATGATCGTGCCGGAATTGGATACGGTCATTATGGTGCGCAAACGGATTACGAAGCGTAATGAAGCCATCTGGTCGCGCAAGCTGATATTTGACATTATTCTTCCGGGGCTGCTCCGGACCTAGTTAGTCCTAACAAATTCTAACGTTGTCATCAATCGGCTTTCGTTCCTGTCGTCAGTTGCCAAACCGATTCGTCGAATGATGTCCGACATGTTCGAATTACGATGACAATTGTACGATATTAGTCAGAATTACCCAAAACTAGCGATTGGCAAAGAATAGGGCTTTAACGCTGGCTACAAAAGTTGTATAATCATGGAAGCTGCCAAGCGACACAAAACCCAACCTAAGAGAGAATAGCTGATCTTGGGCTGGGTTGTTTTCTTTAGAAATGGAGATTAATAGCGATGAACGTACATTCTATCAACCATTTATGTTTTTCTGTCACGGATCTTGAACGATCTATCTCCTTCTATCAACATGTGTTCGACGCGAAGCTGAAAGTAAAAGGAAGGAAGCTAGCTTATTTCGAGTTTAACGGATTATGGATCGCGCTAAATCAAGAAGATATCGAACTGCATCACAATGTTCGCACGTATACGCATATTGCGTTTACGATTGCGGAAGAGGAATACGACAACGAAGTCAGGCGGCTTGAAGCGCTGGAAGTTGAGTTGTTCGCAGGGCGGCCAAGGGATGATCGGGACAAAAAGTCGATCTACTTCCTCGATCCGGACGGTCATATGTTCGAATTGCATACCGGTACATTAAACGATCGGCTTGCCTACTACAAAGCAGATATGAGTCATATGGAGTTTTATGATGAATCCTGACGAACGCGTACTGGCACTGGTACAGTCCGAGATGGACTATATGTCGGACCGGATGACGGCTATGCTGGAGCAGCCGGGCAACCCTATGGGAGTCGAGATGCTGCGATTGGACAATGCCATCGCTTATTACAGCCGGAGTATGCCATGGTCGCTATTCAATCATGTAAAGGGGCGATTGTCCCCCGATGATGTTGAAAAAGTCATCTCGTTCTATGAGGAACGAGATCGTCAGCCGGAGCTTCAAATCGCGCCAAGTCTTTATGAACCCGATACATTAAAGCTTCTCGCCAAGCGGGGCTTCTATCAATCCGGCTTCCATGTATCCATGTATAAGGATTCGGTTAAGGAGTCGGATGCGCGCTTACACGATGACAAGATCGAAGTCCGAGAGCTGTCGGATGACGAATGGTCAACCTATGGAGACATTCATTGTCTGGGTACAGGACTTTCCATCACCGGAAGGGAACACGTCGCGGATAATAACCGATTGCTACATGACAGACCAGGCTGGCATTATCGGCTAGGCCTTGTAGATGGACGGGCTGCTTCTGTAGGCGTTATGTTCGTGATGAACGGAATGGCTTCATTTACCTTCGCGGCTACATTGCCGGAGGAGCGGGCTAAAGGTCTTCATACCGCTATTCTTAGGGATCGTCTGCTTCTTGCTCGCCAGCTTGGATGCAGACTTGTTGTTGCACAATGCGCATATGGATCTGCAAGCCATCGCAATATGGAACGGGTTGGCATGAGGATTGGCATGACTCGATCCACTTGGTCCAAACTATAGTTGACATAACTATTATTATGACACCTTACGGAGGCTTACATTTTATGCAAAATCCTATATTTAATCGGATAAGCGGCATTTTTGTACCCGTGAGCGATATTGAAGAGGGAAGAGCCTGGTATTGCGAATTGTTGGGGATGGAGCCAAGTATGGATATTATCTCGGGCCATTTGTGCTGCATCTCCATGCAAGGCGGACAAAATATCGTATTGGATAGCAAAGTGTATACGCCTGAGAACGTGTTCAAGACGCCGATGTTTCATTTTGACACGGACGATATTGATGAGGCTTTTTCCTATATGAAGGAAAAGGGAGTAACGCTGACAACCGACATTGAAAACGGCCATTGGTTCGGATTCCAGGATCCCGACGGAAACCATCTAATGATCTGCAAGATCGATTAATGTATTGCTTACCATAAAGGTGTGTGTCACAATAAGGGCAGCACGAGCAGAACAACAGAAAGAATCGAGGGTTATCCGTGAAATTCAGACCTTGTATCGATCTACATGACGGCAAAGTAAAGCAGATTGTAGGCGAGACGTTAACAGAGGGCGTCATCGTCGAAAACTTCGTCTCCACATACGATTCGGGCTATTACGCCGAGTTGTTCAAGCGAGACGCTCTGACAGGCGGACATGTTATCATGCTCGGTCCAGGCAACGAAGCTGCAGCCATTACGGCACTCAACCGGTATCGGAACGGCCTGCAGATCGGAGGCGGCATTAAAGCCGACAATGCCGCTCTTTATCTGGAGCAAGGAGCGACCCATGTTATTGTAACGTCCTATATTTTCCGGGATGGCAGATTGGATGAAGACAACTTGTCCCGAATCGTTAGCGAAGCCGGCAAGGACAAGCTCGTCATCGATCTAAGCTGCAAGCAGAAAGACGGCAAGTGGTACGTGGTTACGAATCAGTGGAAGCTCTTCAGCGACTTCGAGGTCAATGCGGACAATATCCGTTATCTGGAGCAGTATTGCGACGAATTCCTCGTACATGCTGTAGATGTGGAAGGAAAGCAGAGCGGGATTCAACAAAGCTTGGTAACCGATCTGGCAAAGTGGACCTCTATTCCGACTACGTATGCGGGCGGAGCCAGATCCATTGCCGATATGGAGCTATTCCGCGATTTATCCGGCGGCAAGCTGGATTTGACTATCGGCAGCGCGCTGGATATATTCGGCGGCTCCTTGTCGTATGAAGATGTGGTGCGGTTCGGACGTTGATGGTTCATAATCTCGTTAAGTCATAAGAATAGGATTGCCGCAATACATTAATAGAAGTTCTTAACACCAGGAAGCCGACGTTCCCGTAGAGGAACTCGGCTTTTTCGGACTTTCTGCATGACAAAGGGTATCGAGTGCATTATAATGTGAAACGATGGTAAAATCGGGATCGTAAGGGAAGGGATCTCTTTAAATAGGCTTAATCGTATTTATTCGTAAACAGGAGGGATTCCGAATGACCGCCGCGCTGCTAGGCAGCTTTATCTCCGCAATGGCTACCGTGTTAGGGGCGGTGCCGTTGTTATTCGTTCGATCATTGTCCGAGCGCTGGAAGGATATTCTGGTCGCCTTTACAGCCGGCATTATGGTATCGGCATCGATGTTCGGTCTGCTCCCGCAGGCACTTAAGGAATCGGGGCTGATCCAGCTCACGATTGGGCTTATACTGGGCGTCGTGGCGCTCGATTGGATCGAGAAATCCATTCCTCATATCGACGTTGAGCAAAAAAAATATGTCAGCTCCTTCGATTCGAAATCTCTGCTCGTTATGTTTGCGTTATTTATCCATAACATACCGGAAGGGTTAAGCACGGGGTTCAGCTACGCGAGCGCGAATGAAGGGCTGGGACCCATGGTAGCCATTGCGATCGGGGCTCAGAATATGCCTGAGGGGCTGGTTTTGGCCGTATTTTTGACAAGATCCAATGTAAGCAAGCTCAAGCTGATGCTTATCGTCACGTTGACTGGACTTATGGAGGTCGTATCGGCGATTGCGGGCTACTTTACGGCGAGCTATATCAACGCATTAATCGGGTACGGCCTGGCATTCGCTTCAGGAGCGATGCTGTTTATCGTGTATAAGGAACTGATCCCGGAATCGCATGGACATGGCTTTGAACGATCCGCTACTTATTCGTTTATATTGGGATTGCTGCTTATGATCTACATTAGTCATTTCTTCGGATAAGGATAACCTTTTGGTTGTCCTTCAATCACTTAAAAGTTTACATAATAAATTATATGTTAATATACCGATTTTCGTTAACGTAAAAATTATTATGTAAACAATTGCGACGAATGATTTTATTTAATGTGTGGCCGACTGCAGTCGTGTCGTGATGCTCTCCTCTCCAATTAATTGAATTAGAATGTCGCGAAACAGATTGTCCGAACCTTCAGTTTTCAAATCGCATGTGGAACCTCAATTGGAGCTTCTCTTTCGAAATATACTAACGGCTGCCATTGATCGTTAAAGTAACGGCAGTTTAACATGAAAGTAAAGGAGGCTTCCACAAAGAAACCAGCCAAACGTCTAATTAGATCAATACCTTGATATCATTATGTTCAGCCTTATTCCTGTTGAAATTATGTCAGCGTGTGAGAAACTGACTGCAGATACACTTTGCCTTATATCGGAACGACAAAACAGTCAAGAAGAGTATCGCTCTTATAAAGAGCGATTGAAGGGGTACTACGAAGAGGAAAGGGGGATGATGAACAAACTGTTAAGCGCGTGCGAAAAAGGCCATTACTTCGTTATGGGTATCCAGATCTTGTCGCGCTGTTGGATCCAACAGATTTTGAACCGTTAAGATTATCCGTTCTGCAGCTTATGGAAAAGTTAGAGAATCACCTAAGAACAGAAGGTGTATCTTTGAACCAGTTCGACTCTGTTGCTGATTTCGAATCATTTTACATAAACAGAGTTTGATTACATTTCGATCGATGACACGACGGCAGCGGCCATCGATTGGCTGTCGTTGCTCGTTGAAGTAACGGGCAGTTATGCTCAACTAACTCCATGCCTAGTTATAGCTTCAGGCTATAGTAGAATATAGGAATTGGAAGTTACCTGTTAGCCAATCGACAATGCTATTATTACTAATAGATTATTGTAGACTGACTGCTTTGGAGGCTAAAAAGTATATGTTAAAAGAAAAAATATTGAGTAAAGAGGCCGGTATTTTAACATATGGTATGACGCCGCCTAAGTTAACTAATACCCCACATAAAATAGCAGAGATTTCACAGAAGCAAATTGAAAGAATAAACGATCTCGATATAGATGCATTAATTCTATATGATGTTCAGGAAGAAGCAGAACGAGTTGAAGAACAAAGACCATTTCCGTATTTGCCAACTATTGACCCTGAAACGTATAGTGATAAATATTTTAACCAATTGCGTGTTCCCCAAATTATATATCGTTGCGTGGGAAAATATAGTGAAGAACAGTTTGTGAATTGGGTAAAAGCAGACGCAGAAAGAGAAAGATATTCCGTATACGTAGGTGCTTCTTCGAGTAGGCAGGCGGTTAACTTAGATCTTTCAGAGGCTTCTAAATTAAGTAAGAGATTAAATAGCAAATTAACTTTTGGGGGAGTTATTATACCTGAAAGACATATGAAAAAGAATGACGAGCATATACGAGTTAGCAACAAGATCAAAAACGGATGTACCTTTTTCGTTTCACAGGCAACATATAATGTAGAGGCATCGAAAAATTTCTTATCGGATTACTTTTATTACTGCACAAATAACGGAATGGAAATGGTGCCCATTTTGTTCAATCTTGCACCTTGTGGCTCTGAAAAAACTTTGGAATTCATGAAATGGTTGGGAATCAGTATCCCATCATGGTTAGAAAATGACTTGAAATACTCAAATGATATACTGGAAAAATCAATAAGATTGTCTCAATCAATTTTTGAAGATATATTAGATTTTGCACTGGAAAAAGGAATCCCTGTTGGTTGCAGTGTTGAAAGTGTCTCAACTAGAAAATTAGAAATAGAGGCCTCAGTACAACTGGTTAGAGACATAAAATGCATGTTAGATAAGAAACTGAGAAGACAGCAATAAATTCATACCGATAAATGGATCAAACATTGTGCGGAGAACAAGAATTGAACATTTCCATGAACGGTAAGACTGGAAGGTCTTAACGGTTAACCTCCGTAATTAGGTTCTAAGATGGTTCGTTATTGACTAAATAGCGAATCAAAAATTGTGGTACCTCAACGGGAAAACCTATTGCCTCTTTGTAGACAATAGGTTTTTTGTTGCTTTATTAACAAATATTTCAGATGGCAGGTGTCTAGTATGAGAGGAAGTCAATTTGTTTGGTTAGGTGATGGAGATAGGCATCTAGATGCCCCTTTGTAACAATGCTCCAGACATTAAAGTAAATAAATATAGTTAATGAGGTTAACTGAATGAAGTTGTGTATTCGCAGTGATTATATGTAATAATTACGATTTAAAAAGTGATTCGAGAATATGTGTGGTGTTCGAATTGAATAGTCACGTAATTATATTTATGTAAACAATTTTGAACCAATTTACGATTAATGTGGTTAATTGTTAGAAATTATGTTCGTTCACGTAGATATCGACGCAAACTGAGTAAATCACGGCCATTCCAAAATGATCTGAATAGCGAGCTGTGCGAAATAACTAATGGCGTTCCGGCTTTTTTGCTGATCCATAATCAGAATCAAATTCATAAAACGATTATAAAAAATGAACAGCCAGACAAAACATTTCAGATAAAAACGTAACAGCTAAAACTTGAAGTCATAAATGACCAGGAATCAAAGACAAGGATAAACACCAATCAATGCAATGATGCACAAAAGCAAGGACAAGGAATAAATGCTGAATACATATGAGATCAATAGACATTCATTTTCTCCTATATACATTTACACAAAACTCGTATTTTGTACATATGTATATAAATCGAGCGAATATCTTATCATGCCTTGATGTCTGTCGGTGTCGGAGGACAAAAACATATAGCGTTAGCCCGCTCCCCCATTTTTCCTTCCCCCTGTTGCTATCAGAAGCCATGCTCCATCTCCAGCATCTCTTGATTATGCTTCTACAGATTTTTGAAAAAAAGCAGCTGATCGTCAGTCGGCTTCCAGCAATTGCTATAACCACAGTTTTGTATGGAGGCAATGCTTGAGTTAGCACATCTAATTATCACATTCGATACAAAGTGCGCTTCTGAATTGTCCTCGATCTTTGTATTGATCACACCCTAGCCTTTAGCGATTTAGGATTTTGTCATGTAGTGGTGATTCATCCGACTATCCCTGCCTCAAATTGAGTTCGTGTACCTTGGTTCGTGCATTTGCCTTCAGCCTCCTTCTGATTCCGTCTCACGGCGATACCCTTGCTCTTGGCTAACGAGGCGTTCGCCTCTGTAGGTACAGCAGTGTTGTCAGAACAGACAGGTCTGCTGGCTACGGGATCCGGAAATAGAAAAGGAAGGCATCAGCTCGAGGCATGCCTTCCCTTGAAGCAGTCGTATGGATTCGCGCGGCGCCAGCTCGTTCAACGTCGCCCGACGCGTCCGGCGAACAAGGCGATCAGGCAGCCCGCGACCGCTGCGGCGATGCAGACCGCCACGCCCATGGCACCGTCGGCAAAGCCGGGGTACAGAACGACGGTGGAGCCTGCCACCATGCCGATCATCAGCGAATACATGATCAGCGTGTGGCGTGACAGCAGGAACCGGATAAGCTTGCTTGTTATGAGCACGCCAGTTAGGATGCCGCCGCTGATGGCGAGCAGGATAGGCAGGTCCATTTCGGATATGGCCGTAATCGCCGTGTAGTAAACGCCAAGAATAGTCAGGACGAGAGCCCCGCTAACGCCTGGCAGAATCAAGGCGGTGCTTGCCAGCCAGCCCGAAGCGAACAGAAACAAATAATCGCCGATCGACAAGTCGACCATGGTCGCGACCCCGGCTTGATCCAGAAAACGGGTTGCCGCAATCCCGGCAAAGGCCAATAGCAAAAGCGCCATATGGCTCCAACGGAAAGTGCCGCCCGATTCCTTCCGCGAATTTCTCCACAAGGAAGGCAGCATGCCGATAACAAGACCCATAAAAAGGAAATGCGTCGGCTGCATGAAATGCTCCAGCAGGTAGCTGATCAGCAGCACCGATACCAAAAAACCGCCGATCATACCGATTCCGATCGGAATCAGGTAGGCTACGCCTTCCTTCCAGCGCCTGGAGGTCAAATTCCCGATTGACTCTATCAAATTTTCGTAAATTCCCATAAGCATGGCAATGGTGCTGCTGCTCACGCCCGGAACCGTTTCTACCGATCCCATAGCCATACCTTTAACGATCGATTTCCAATTCAACATATAATCCTCCATGATTACGAAATCTGACTGAAGCTTGAAACCTCCTGACCATTGTACTTGATCCCGTGTCGAAATTCCAATTTTGTTAGGGTATCAAATGCTGCGCTTGTCCTTTTTGAACAAACAGCTCTCTTTGATCGATAAATGCCTTTCATTACAGACTCACTTCTTCTTCGCCTTCGCCTTTTCTTTCGCCTTCGGAACTACGGGCTCTGACTTCGGCCGCTTGGCGATTTCCCGTGTTAAATAAGCTTCCAGTTGTCGCACCATACGCGTCATCTCGGCTGCTGCGTCAAAGCCGGAATCCATCAAGTATCGGTAATACGCCGTCTCGTTCTCGTCGGATTGCGCTTGCCGCTTCTTCTGCTCCTCCAGTTTCTCCCCGACCAGCTTCGACGCGTCGCCGCCGACATTGCCGTCGAATTGTAGCCGAACCGTATTCTGCTCGGCGTCAACATTAAGCCAGTACCACCAGCGCACGCTGCTACCGCGATCCTTGCCGCCGTCTTCTCGTTGCTTCATCCGCATGACGAACTCGACCTGATTGACGCGCGGTGACTTGACTGGATCCTTCTGGGTCAGCGAAGCATGCAGTTCCAGAGGCTCAGGAACATCTCGGCAATTCATGACATGAGCACTGCCGTTCGCATCATGCGCCCAGCCCTGTTCAATGAAAAAGTTGGTCAGATCTTCAAGCAGAAAACCGCGCGTATCCTTGGTCAGATTTCGGTACGTCCATTGCGGCACATTGAATAGCTGCTGACTTCCGCCAACAACCGGCCCACTACCGGATTCCCCGTCGACGCTCGGTTCATGCAGCGCATCGTCTACGTCCATATACATGTCCGCGCGCGGCATCGCCCTTGGCAGCACGACGTGAATCGGCGTCGCCTGATTGCACGCCCGAACTGCATTAAGCGCACGTTCCTCGGCATTACCAAGCCACATTCGCTCATCGGTCCGAACGCTCTCGATATATACCTGCTTCAGAAGCGGCTCGGTTGCAACAAGGGACACAAGATCTTGACCCTCGTCTAGAACAGCCTCCAAATGGTCGCTTACGAACTCCTGCAATACGCTGCTTAGCAAAACGCCGGCGCCTTCGAAATGCCAGTCCGAAGCGTCCAGTTCCTGATCGTTCAAGTACCGCGCCGTATTGATATAGTCCGCCAGAGCGAAGTAGATGTCGGCCGTGTAGTCGCCCGCCTGCTCAAGTTCGCCCGCAATGTCGACTCGTAGCTGGCGAGTCGCATCGCCTTCGGCCTCTTCCAGCGCACGAATACGCTCTCCCATCATTTCACGTACATTGTCTTCCTCAAGCGGAAGATTGGCAGCATCTCCAATATACGTCGCCCATTCACCCGACAGCAGCTCTCCCCAGGCTACGGCGTGTGCGAAGCAGTTTCCGTCGCCAGGCACGTTCAGATCGAGAATACCGCCTCCCGGAGTCTGCAACAGTAGATGGTAGTGATTATAGTTGTGCAGCAAGTTCAAACTGCCCGCTCGTAACGGCGAAGCCCTTCTAGTTCCCTGCCCTCCCCGCGCTTCTTCGCCTTTTTTCTTCTTCGGCGAGGAAGCTTTCGGCAACGTTTCGGACTCTTCCTTGGTGGATTCGATTATAGGTTCGTCAGAGAGCGCGGCAGATGCGGCAATCGAAGACATCAGCTTGTCCAGCTCCGATGCTTTCACCTTCTGCAGCGGGTCGCTTTTTAGCCCGTCAATCTGCTCGCCGAATGTCTTTTCGCCAACCTCATGCTTCAACTGTTGTAGCTTCTTTATATCCTCCTCCGCCATCACCCCAGTCCCGCCATTACGCAGCTTTTTAATGCAGCGATTAGCGATCAGCCGGATTTCGCTGAACAGTCTGCCCCCGATCCGCACCTCTCGCAGGGCGTCGACCGCTTGCTCCACATCGTGCAGATGCGTTTCTAGAAACTGCTCCGCTTCTGCCAGCAGTTTCGTCTTCTTCTCCTTCTCCTTCTCTTGCACTTCTTTGTAGGCGGACGGATCGACCATGCCGTTGCGGAACATACGAGAAATGAGCGTATAGACCTGCCTGAACTCCTTTGCTGTATAAGCTTTCTTAAGCAAATGACGCAATTGCTCGCCAAACATGCCGAAGGCAATCGAGTTCGCATCGGTAATGCCTTCACGCTGCTGCACGAAATAAGCGCGTAGATTGTCTCGCAATTCGCTTGCCCATGTCTTGGCAATTTGCAGCAATCGATCGCGCGCCTCGGCAACGAGCGGATTGCTCTCCCCCTTCAGCGCGTCGGCGACAATGCTAAACGGATCGTTGAATACATGATCGCCGGCTCCTTTGTCGGATACTGCCGGGTCTTTCTTGCCCTTCGCCGAGCCGCTGGTGCTCGGCTTAGGCCTGTAAGGATTCTGGTAAGCCTCTCTCCCCAAATCCATACTCATTTTTTGTGAATCATCTTTTGGCATCTGCTTTGCTTCAGCCGAAGATGAGGCTCCTTTGCCCGATCGCTTCGGATCATGCTCGCGCAGCCTGACCCACAGCCGTGTCGATTCGTTGCAATCCTTTAACCGCGTATCGGCATGCTCGCTGCTGCCCAGCCTATCCAGCAACACGCCCATTCGCTCGCAATCAGCCTTACTTGACGTGCCGGCTGTTCGAGCTAGCGCTTCGCGAATGTCGGCGAGCGGCCCCATCAATCTGATAAAGTCCGAAAGCGGGTCCTTTGGCGGGTTGGCAGCCGTTTTCTTCTTCGGCTTTTGCTTGACCGGCTTCGTCTCTGCCTCGTCTGGCACCCGTTCCTGTTCTACCTGCTCTTGCCTCTGCTCTTGCACCTGATCCTGATCCTGCTCTGGCCGGTGTGGCGGCTCAAGAAAATAACGGTCATCGTCGAATCGAATGCGCAGTGCGCCTTCTTCATCGCCCCGCTCCACACGATAAGTTCCGTCTTCATACACATAGGTGATGACGCCGATCCGCATTCCGTTAGCGTCATAGACTGCACGCTTCTCCTTCGCATACGAAACTGACGTGCCTAAAGACGGTCCGATCTTGCGCTGTACGACCCGCGTTGCCCCACGGTTTATCGTTGGATCGACCATGCGTTGCACGGGTGAAGATGAGTCCGCCGCTCGACTCTGGTCACTGGAGTCAGGAGAAATTGAACCTTCTTGTTTGGGAACTGATGCTTCTGAATGTAATGCCAGCCTGCCCATAACATCAGCCTCAGCCTCTAATTGAGCATCGTCATTCACATCTATTTTTTTTAATTGGACCGTCGGCTTCACCCGCCCCTCCGCCTGCTGCACAACATGCCATGCCTCATGAGGTAAATGCTTTTCTTGGCCAGGTCCCAAATGAATCTCGGATCCCTGGGCATATGCTAACGCTCCGATATGAGCCGGCTTGTCTGAGTTGTAGTGGACCTTAACATTGTCCATTGAAACGCCGGAGAGGTTCTCAATTCCTGTTTTAAGATTTTTGGGCATTCCCGAACCATTCCCGGCATTAAGGTCATTGATAGAGTTTAGATTTGAGTCATCTGTGCTTTTGGCTTGAATGACGCTCGTTGTATTTTGCATCACACCGGAATTCTTAAACAATTGAAGAATTACTTGATTCCCAGAAGAGCGCTGGAGTTGAGCAACCATTCCACTTGAAAAACTAGCAGGAGTGTTAATTAGTTGGCTAATTGAGTGCTCGGGAGGAGCGCTAGCATTAAGCTGATTTCCCGCCTTGTTTGTATCCTGTAGACTATCGCTTGTGTTTTTGATATTACTATCCTTCAAAATACGACACCGCCTTAGTCTTGATTACATATAAGTTCGTTAATCTTTCACAGATTTCCTTTAGTTGGTATCAAATTATAAACCCACTTCCGCAAAAACATCGATCTTTCTTAGCCATAAATTCCCTCCATTACTCCTTTACGAAAAGTCAAAAAAGGCGGTTCAGGTTCTCCCTTCGCCGCCTTTTCAAAAACACGTTGCAGACCATATGAGCGTGTCCGGCTTTAACAACCTCCAAATACGGGATATTTTTCGGGATTTACGTCCGCCGTGTATTGCGGGCTTTGCAGCAGAACATAGGCATCGGCTGGCATATCCCTGAGCGCCTCAACGCTCAATTCTTCGAATGGTTTTCCTGAGGCTTCATAAGACAGTTCGAAGCCCAATCCCTGTAAAATCGCTCCGGTGGCTATGTTCGCCGAACGGGGCTATGAAGGCGTATCACTGGCAGAAGTCGCCGGTGAAGTGGGCGTTCGGACGCCGTCCATCTATGCACATTTTGCCTCAAAAGAGCAGCTGTTCCTCGACCTGTTCGAGGACAGCTTGCAGGCGGACATGTCAGACCTGGCCGACGTGCTGAAGCGAACGTTCGGTGCTCCGCCTTTAGAGCGGATGGAGGCTGCGTTTCGTCATTATACCGACCATGCTCCGGTGACCGCCGCCTCCGATTTTCTGCGACGGTCGGTGCTGTTTCCGCCCAAGCATCTGAAGGAGCCGCTTTGTAAATCGTTCATGGGCTATGATGAGAGGTTGAAGGAATGCGTGTCGGTCGTACTGGAGGCGGGAGTAGCGGCAGGAGACTTCGCACGCCAGGATCCCGCTGCAATTCTGGCGTTATTCTGCTCGCTGACGAACGGCTTGACAATGGAGCAAGGGATCTATGACGGGGAAACCTTCCTGGAGCGACAGCGCATCCTGTGGGACAGATTTCGTACCGCAATTGTGAAAAGATGACAAGGTAAAGGCTTTGGATCTACGTTTTCATAGGCGGGATGATCATTGTCGGCGTGGCCGGCTTGCGGAACAATTCGATTGAAAAGGGGTAGATTAAACCTGTGCTGAGAAATTATAGGGAGTTAAACAGTCCAACCGCCTTTGGCGGTAACAACGGTACCGTTCATAAAACTGGCATCTTCTGATGAAAGAGACAACTACTTTGGCGACAAGACCTGGCGTTAGTGCCTCAATTCCGATTGGACCTGTTGTTCTTCAGTTGTTCCAAACGCGCTTTCCGATTCGATAAGCCTGCGTCGCATCGTTTAATTATGGTTTCATGGCTTTGATTACAGCTGAAGCAATATATTGTTCGACATTTGAGCCTGGAACCCAATCTTTGATAAACGATTTTGATTCTTCTTTTGGCTCCACATGTACTTCCGTAAAGCCGCTTTTAGTTAGCATAACTTTAATCTCTTCCACTGAAGATGCGCCGGATATACAGCCGGAATACATGCTATCCAGATCCTCTTTAATTTCCGCCGGTAAATCTGAGGTTGTGACGACATCTGCGATCGCAAGACGTCCTCCGGAGCGCATCACTCGATAGGCTTCATCAAAAACTACTTGTTTTGCTGGAGATAGATTAATGACACAGTTCGAAATAATTACATCGACTGTCCCGTCTGCAATAGGCAGATGCTCAATCTCCCCGAGTCGGAATTCAGTATTTAAATATCCGCCCTTCGTTGCATTGTGACGGGCGCGGCTAATCATTTCCGGAGTCATATCTACCCCAATTACGCGGCCCGTCTCTCCTACTTGCCGCGACGCAAGAAAACAATCAAAGCCACCGCCACTACCTAGATCCAGAACGACCTCCCCTGGTATTAGTTCCGCAATAGCCTGAGGATTGCCACAACCCAGACCGAGGTTTGCCCCTTCCGGTGCTGCAGTTAAATCCTCTCCAGTATAACCAAGCTGCAAAGATACATTCTTAGAAGTTTCAGGCGAACCCAAGCTGCTCGAACTTGATGCGGCAGAAGAACAACAAGAACCTACTTCAACAGGCTGTAAGGCAATCTCTTTATACCGGCTACGAACGTTTTGACGAATTTGATCATTGCTTAATTGACTCATGACTCCACTCTCCTTAAATAATTTGTTAGCAGCAACCAGCAGCGCAGCAAGACGCTGTTGTGGCGTTAAATCTGCGAAGTAGCTCTTGGCTCATTGTTTGGTTATCAGTCGGTACTGACCACTTCCATGCCTCTCTTGCCTTTAATTCAATTGTTTGTTGGCGATCTCTAATGAGCATTTCTATTGCGTACCAATTGTCATGCATATCGAACTCTCCTTAATTTATGTATTTTTATTTGCAAATTGCAAGTAATGAACAAAAGGAAATCACCCGATAGGGGTGGAACAACATAAACTGGATTTTGCCATGGCGTCGTTCAAAAGTTTGATCGATCGTAAGACTGTCTCTTTCTCAAAGTCGTTCATCTGCGAGAACACTTCCGTTAGGTATTCCTTCATCTGCTCATCAATTGTCGTGGCCACGTACTTGCCTTCTGTCGTGAGCGAAAGAATTTGTACTCTTCGATCATCCGGATCAGATACTTTCTTAACTAAACTCATTCTAATGAGCGCCTGAATTTGACGGCTAAACGTTGTAATATCCGTACCCAACGCTTCGGATACTTGCTGAATGGACGGTTTATGTTGTCTGTCAATTTCATAAAGAATATGACTTTGGACTAGCGTAATATCGCAGCCTCCGGCTGTGCAGCAATTTTTATTCAGAAACCCAAAGCGGCGTGTCATAATTTGAAATAGACCGCGTATATCCTCCATGCAGCTTCACCTCATGTATTCAGTTATACAATATAAATTTGTAAAATGCAAGTAATGTTAAAAAGAAACCACTAATGAAGTGGTTTCTCTGGTATTCGCTTATTTTCCCACTTCAACAAACTGTTGGATACGTTCTTTTATGGAATCACGCACTGTTCGAAATTGTTCCATGATTTCCTCTTCTGTACCGGTTGCCTTGGCAGGGTCGTCAAATCCCCAGTGCCACTTGATTACATTTTGGTTCGATATAACAGGACAATGTTCATCGGCATGTCCACAAAGCGTAATGATGTAGTCCGCCTGGTTCAAAATAGCTGGATCGATCACATCGGAGCTGTTTTGGCTTATATCTATGCCGACCTCTTTCATTACAAGCACTGCCCGTGGATTAAGTCCATGTGCCTCTAACCCGGCACTTCTTACATCGAATTGATCTCCTCCTATAGCTTTTAAAAAGCCATCTGCAATCTGGCTTCTGCAGGAATTGCCTGTACATAAGAAATAGACAAGTGGTTTGTTATTTTCCATGATTCTAATCTCCTTTTGTGGTAGTTTCTTGACTGTTGACATACGGCCGTAGCTTCAATCGTTTCGTGACGACAACTGCGATCAATAGAAAGACTATAGCTACGCCGGATATGCCCAGCCAAGGATTGATTTGAAAAGTTTCGAGTAGTGAAAGCCATAAAAATAAACCCAAAAGCGTAATCAATAACGTAGGAACCGTAAGTAGAATCCCTACTTTTAAATAATATCCCCAGCTGATCTTTACATTTTTTGTGGACAGGACATGCAGCCAAAGTAGCGTTGCAAGTGAACCAATAGGCGTAATTTTAGGACCTAAATCCGATCCAATCACATTTGCATAAATCAAGGCTTCTCGAATAAATCCATTCGTTTGTGTACCTTGAATAGCTAGCGCGTCAATCATAACTGTAGGCATATTGTTCATAACAGAAGACAAAATGGCGGCAATAAACCCCATTCCTACCGTCGCTGCAAAAAGTCCCTTGTCCGCCACCATCTGGATGACATCGCCTAGCGCATCGGTAAGTCCGGCATTTCGGAGTCCATATACGACGACATACATGCCAATGGAGAAAAATACGATAGCCCAAGGAGCATTTTTTACCAGCTGCCAAGTGTGAATAGCAGGACTATTCCTTGCAGTAACTAAGAATGCTAGAGCCGCAAGGCTGGCAATGATGGATACGGGGATCTCGAACCACTCACTAACGAAATAGGCGATTAGCAGCGTTCCTAAAATGCCCCAGGATAGTTTGAATAACCGAATATCTTTTATCGCTTCTCGTGGCTGTTGCAATTGCGACAAATCGTAATTCCGTGGAATACTTTTGTTGAAGAATAGATAGAGCACGCTTACACTTGCGACGATGGAGAAAAAGTTCGGTACAATCATTCGCGTAGCGTATTCCGCAAAACCAACACTGAAGTAATCAGCGGAAACAATATTGACCAGGTTGCTGACGATGAGCGGTAGAGAAGCCGTATCTGCAATAAAACCGCTTGCCATAATAAAGGGAAGAATCATTTTTTGCTCGAATTGCAGGGCTCTGACCATTGCCAGGACGATTGGTGTAATGATTAGCGCCGCTCCATCGTTTGCAAACAATGCAGCTACTGCAGCTCCCAATAAAATAATGAACAGGAACATTAATAAACCGTTTCCTTGTGCCAGACGTGCCATATGCAGGGCTGACCATTCAAAGAACCCAATGGCGTCGAGTACCAAGGAGATAAGGATAATTGCTACAAAGGCCAGTGTTGCGTTCCAGACGATACCTGTGACCGTTCCTACATCAGCAAAACTCACAACGCCAAAGATTAAAGCAAGGATAGCGCCTGCTATTGCAGACCAACCAATGTTTAATCCCTTCGGCTGCCAGATTACGAAAGTCAAAGTAATCAAGAAAATAAGAACAGCTAAAATACCCATGAAAAGTCCCCCGTACTAATTGCACTCATTTTTTAATCGATCCACTTTTTCCTTTAGGGATGGAAGAAGTCCTACAATTACCTTTACTTCAGGTTTATCTTCGATGTGAAGGGAATAATAGATCCATTGCCCTTTCCTTGTTTCACCGACTATCCCTGCTGCCTTTAATTTACGCAAATGTTGGCTTGCATTGGGCTGAGACGTTTCCAGTAACTCGGCAATGTCGCAAACGCAAAGCGCACGTTCTTTCAACATGGCCACAATCGTAAGTCTAGTTTTATCCCCTAGCAGTTTGAGTTGATCTGCCATGTTGTTGATTGGATTCATCCTGCCCTCCTCCTTCCGCTAAGATTTCATGAATTAATTATATACGAATGTAATTATATAAGTAAATGATTATATAATTAAGAATTTGAAAATTGTTCAACCTTATTGCCGTACGATTCCGTTTGGCGCCATGTTTTGCTCCCCCCACTCGCACATCATACTCAGAAGCGGCATGAGAGATAACCCACGTTCAGATAATGAGTACTCAACCTTTGGAGGTACTTGCGGAAATTCCTTGCGTATAATAATATTATCCGCCTCCTCCAATTCTTTCAACATGATACTGAGCGTTTTAAAGGTGATCGAACCGATACTTCGCTTTAGTTCGTTAAATCTCATAACATTATTTTCTGATTGCCAATACCTAATAATCAATTATATCGTAAATTTTAGAAGCATATCAGGCAGCTGGCTCTGGCTATGCCGCTGCCAATACAGTGGCCATGGCCCTTTTTTTCGCCGTATTTATTGTCTACTTGACATCTAGGAACATTACTTTTTACAGACCTTCCTCATTAACTAATTCTGCAAAAGCTTTGTAAGCATAGTCCAAATATTTTTCTCTTCTTCTGATAAGACCTGTTTCAATAGATCGATACGCTTCGGGTATAGGGTACACATTTAAATCTTCATATGGACCTTTTAAAACCGATTTAGGTAGAATGGTTGACGTCAACCCCGCTTTTACACTGCTTAAAATCGTTTCTAATGAACTAATCTCAATGAAATTCTTTAGTGCAACTCCCTCATCCTTCAACCATTGTTCCAATTTCATTCTGAATGGACAACCTCTTGGAGAGACTGCCCACTTTTGATCTATTAAAGCTGAGACATCTAATGTCCTGCCAGATAATAATACAATTTCATCCGTTAATAAATAGTCTGTAACGAGATTTGTTTTAGTCAGTTCACCTGTTACAATAGCAGCATCTAACTCGAAGTTCTTTACCTTCTCCATTAATTCTAGAGGATTGCCTGTTTCTAAACTAAGAGATACTTGTTCATACCGCGATTGATAAGAGGCAATTAGGTTCATGAAATTCCCGCACGTGACCGTTTCAACAACACCTATTTTTAATGATCCACTTGGTTTGCCGTGATCTTGAAGTATTTTGATCGACTCATCTGCCATTTGCAAAATTGAATCGACATACTTGCGAAAAAGTGCGCCTTTTTCTGTGATTTGAACTCCTTTTGGACTTCTATAAAAAAACAGGACTCCTAACTCATCTTCTAGTCTCCGTAACCTTGCAGTTACATTGGACTGAACATAGTCTAATCGCACTGCAGCTCCAGAAATGCTTCCTTCTTCAGCAATTGCTTGAAAGATCCTCAAGTCGCTTAATTCCAAGAATCACACCCCCATCAAAAATAGTGATATCAACATCACTAACAATCATTATACTTGATGAAAATATGCATGTATACTCGACTCTGACTATAAAGAGTGGAGGTGAAAATGGAACACTGGCCTCTCTGTTCGGCTAATTTATTTATGGATTGAAGAAGGAGTGATTCTCTTGGCAAACTCATGTGCCATTGAAGGGCTTGAGGGGCGAGACGTTCAGTCCGTGAAGTTCGCCGGACCGCGCGAATGGGCCGGGCTCGCGCTTCTCTCCATGCCAACCATTCTGCTTGGACTCGATCTGACGCTGTTGCATCTGGCATTGCCAGCGCTAGCAATCGATCTGCAGCCAACGAGCGCGCAGGCCCTATGGATCGTGGACGTCTATGGCTTCATGATCGCCGGCTTTCTCATCACGATGGGGACGCTGGGTGATCGCATCGGGAGGCGCAAGCTGCTGATGGTCGGGGCGGCTGCCTTTGCAATCGCTTCTGTACTCGCGGCCTATTCGACCAGCGCATCCATGCTTATTGCAGCACGTGCGGTGCTTGGCGTGGCTGGCGCGACACTAATGCCATCGACGCTGGCACTTATCAGCAACATGTTCGTAAACCGTCACCAGCGTGCGCTGGCGATTGGGGTGTGGACGACCATGTTCGCGCTTGGCATGGCGGCCGGCCCGGTCGTGGGCGGTATATTGCTAGAGCACTATTGGTGGGGTGCGGCCTTTCTTGTCGCGGTGCCGGTGGTCGGGCTCCTGCTTGTAGCCGCACCATTTCTCCTTCCGGAATACCGGGCACCACAGAATGGCCGGTTGGATATCCCGAGTGTCACCTATTCGCTCCTAGCCCTGCTGCCCATCATCTACGGCATCAAGCAGATCTCAAAAAATGGGTTCAGTACCGAAACAGCGCTTGCGATTGCCGTGGGATTCGTCTCCGTGATCTTGTTCGTTCGGCGACAGCGCCGATTGGAAAACCCTCTCTTCGACTTGGATCTTTTCTCTAGCAAGGTGTTCAGCGTCGCATTGGCCGTACTCCTTGTTGGCCTCATCGGCGTCGGCGGAACGATGCTGCTAGTCACTCAGTACCTACAATTGGTCGCCAGCCTACCGCCGCTGGTAGCAGGGCTTTGGATGGGGCCTCCGGCGCTCGCTATGCTGGCCGCTGGCATAGCGGCTCCACTGGCATCGCGACGTATCAGGCCCGGCTATGTGATCGCGGTCGCGCTCGGTCTGTCGGTCATCGGTTATTTGATGCTCACGCGACTCGAAAACGGGCCTTCTGGCATTGCTCTGGTCACCGCGGCGTTTTCACTCGTCTATCTCGGCCTTGGCACGATCGCCGCTCTAGGCACGGATCTGGTGGTAGGCGCGGCGCCAGCGGAGAAAGCAGGTTCAGCCTCGGCCATATCCGAGACTGTGCAGGAACTCGGCCTGGCGGTTGGCATTGCCACGCTGGGTAGTCTCACAACCGCCGTCTATCGCAGCCGGATGTTCGACCGAATACCCGATACGCTGGATCAGGATGTCCACAAGGCAGTCGGAGACAGCCTCGCGGGAGCTTCCTCGGTAGCGCAAAAACTGCCTCTCGGATTGCTTGAGGAGGCGCAGGCAGCATTCACGGCGGGTTTTAATGCAGCAGCGGCAACAATCGCAGTCAGCATCGCGATCCTCTCCATACTCGCGGCCGTCATCTTGCGTCATATTGGAACTGACGGCGGTAATGCCGACGGCATCGAAGCGGTTAAATCCAAGCAAGCTGATTCGTAATCGTTTCCATCCTTCCAGGTTTATTAATCTTCATCTCAAATAGGCTGCTGAAATGATTCAGCAGCCTATACGGGGTCGTACCAACAAAGCTCTCATGAAGTGCCAAGTACCAAAATAGTCCCTCACTGCGAACTACGCTGGTACTACTCTTAGATGTAACGTCGGCAGTATATGTAATTCATTGGTTCGATCTCATGAAGTTGTCAGTTCGATTGGAGTATTGCTGCGTCATTGGCTTCTCAAGTCGATGCTTCGGCACTGCGCCATACGTCACTCCATGCTCCAGGTAATATTTGAGCAAAGTCAAAGCCTCGCCCCATCCGACCGCGCAATCGGCGAATGCCTTCAAGTCCATGTCGGTTTGCTTATAGCCCGACTCCGCTAATGAAACCAAAGTCCCTTCGCCCAGTCTCGTTAATACGAAGGAAATCGTCGTCGTCGATTCGCCCGGCGTCCACTGATAGACAAATTTCTCGCCAGGAATCGCTTCGAGAACCGTTCCCCCATCCTCGAGCGTGATATGATCGGGCCCAAAATCTTGGAATCGAAAATGAATCGTTCCGCCCGGTCTTGCATCTACGGTCGTTCCCTGCGTAAACCACGCGTCCCAGCCCGAACCGGTTGCAATCGCATCATAGACCTCGTCCGGCGAAGCGTTTATAAACGTACGATGGTGAATAGAAAGTGTCTTCATCTTTTTTCTCCTCTCTTTAACTCATGTTCGAAGCATGTATCGTGCGCAATTCCTTTACAATTTCAATATTACCATATGGTTATATAACTGTAAAGTAATATATAGTGAGTCACCACAATTGAAATGAATTTTGCCCCATTTCAGACGAAAACCGGCTGCAAGCGCGATGCGGCCGGTTTTCGATAATTCGACGTTATATGATTTTTTCTACAGCCCTATACCTCTAATTAAGACTTACTTAGTAGCTCCCAGCTTGGCTGCATGTATTCCCACTATGATTAGCCACGCAATGTCGGCCAAGATCAAGAATCGTCCGAACAAACCGGCCAAAACTCCTGGCCCGAATTGCCCGTCTTGCGGAATTTGAAGTACAAATGCGAGCATCGCGACGATTGCAATAACCGCGCTTGTGAGCAGCACTCTCTTCATAGGTTTCCAAGCATCTATTCGACATAACGAAAGACTAATCAGCAAGGCGGCTACCGGCGTGTAGTCCAGCATCGCTCCGATCGAGTGCATGCTGCCGCTAAACGTTGCATCATCCGGACCAACGGAGATGGGATCGGTCACGAAGATACCCGCGATTATTACGCCAATTGCACTGATTCCAAGAATGACAAGTCCAATGTATCCCGAAACCGTTCGAATATGCGGAAAAATCGTAATCGCCACACTAATTTGAGCAATTGCCAGCAATCCAAATGCAAGGTGCATCATCCAACCATAGTCGCCAAGAGCATATTCGCTGATAAAACGCCATGTTGGATCAAATTCAGGTTGCAGCAGATGCAGACTGATTAGGATAAGCACGAACAATGCTCCTGAAAAGATCGCTACAAGCGCGAATCTAGAGGCCGTCGCCGTTAAAGGTTTTGCCGTGTACCGACTAATCGATCCAGAGTTTGAAGAGTCATTCATACTTCCATTCTCCTTATCGCTCGAAATCAACTATGGCCTTTGCCACTACATCAGGGGACATCACAACTGCGGAATGGTCTTGACCGGCGAGTAAATGAGCAATAGCCCCTGGAAGAAGCTCGACAAGCGCGCGTGCAGCGTCATGGAATAGCGGTTCGCTATTTTCCCCTGTCATTATCAAAGTAGGAATGGCAACGTTCCATCGGCCGGCTGGCAGTGGGTTACCGGATTGTGTCGTTCCCATAATCATGCCGTCGTAAGCAAGCGTATGGGCTAAGGACTCCATTTTGTTCCAGGAAGCGTCGGCCTTCATGTAGCCGATAAATTCTCCAGGTATGCCTAGAGCCTCGGATGCAAAATATTCGACTGCTTCAGACCGCTTGTCGGCTTCAATGAGCGTATTCAAATGTTCTACGTAGTCAACAGGCACAGGCTTACGGCTGTCGTTAATAATAAACGGTGGTTCGTACAAATAGAGCTTAGCGATCGAGTCTCCTAACAGGTTTGCCGCCTCAAGCGCCAACACGGCTCCGGACGAACTCCCGAACAAGTAAGCTTGTCCCCCGGCAGCTGCAATTAATGCTTCGATATCCTCCACTTCCCGAGCGGGTTCGTATGGAGCGGTATCCCCACTCTGGCCACGTCCGCGACGATCGTAATTGTATACGGTGAAGTTGGCCGTCAAGTGCCCGGCTAACGGTAAAGCATCCTGATGGTCAGCAGCTGCTGAAGATAGGAGGATGATTGCAGGACCGGTTCCTTGTTTGGTATAAGCAATCTGTGTCCCATCTTTTGAAATAACGGTTTCCATCGTGTTTTTGCCTCCCATTAAGGTTTCTAAGTAGTCTTCCAGTCGATCATAGGCATCGGTAAATCCTTCGATCATGCCCATAGCTTCCGCGTTGTCCAATTGTTCATTGGTAGCGAATCGCGTCACGATGCTAATTCGCGTTCCTCCGCTAACTTCCTCGAACAACACTGTCGTGTACATTTCGCTATCCGAAACCATATTCCAATCGCTGTCGGCAAAAGTGTCAATGTAGACCAGTTTGCCTGGTGCCTCCACTTCTTCATATGTGGCTCTGCAATAGGCTTCTTCGCCGCTATTGTCATCGGCTTTGAGACTATATCGCCACACCCCGCCTGGCCGTACATCCATTTCATAAACGGTGGTCGTCCAGCCTTTTGGCCCCCACCAATTTGTAATATGTTTAGGCTCCGTCCAGCCTTCCCATGCAAGCCGGACAGGCATCGCGACAATACGCTCGACAGTGAGTTCTCTGCGCTCGCGGTTTTTACGAACGGTTGTTTTTCTTTTCATCTGCAGACATCCTTTTTAGGTAGTTTTCAAGGGAATCCAGCCTTTGGTTCCAAACGTTGCGGTAATTTAGCATGTAGCTCGCGATAAAACGGCTGATACCTTTCATAAGTCCTCCTTCTTCTTAGAATCCAGCATATACTCCTCGAAATTGTCGAGACGCTCTTCCCATAGAATGCTGAAGGAATCAAACCATTCGTCCAGCTCCTGGAACGGTCCGGCTTCGAGACTGTAAATGCGCAGCTGTGCTTTGCTGCGAGAGCGTACCATCCCGGCCTCGCTCAAGATGCGCAAATGACGGGATACGTGCGGCTGGCTGATGCCTAGTGCCTGGACAATTTCTCCTACCGATTTAGGCCCATTTCTTAACAACTCAACGATGTTGAATCGATTGGGTTCGGCAAGAGTAAGTAACGTTAATTGCATGGTTGCTGTTCTCATGACATTAATATATACGAATGTGTATATACATGTCAATATATATTATGGTGCAACTTTCAGCTATATAAAAAAACGACAGCCAAGGACGGGAAACAAGTCCGGACTATCGCTGTATATCGCACCTCGGTTTATGAAACTATTTGCGAATACTTTTATCCAAACACATAATTAGGCGACGTTCGATGTCCAAAGCAATATCCCTTAGAGCAGTCGCAGATTCCTCTCCCGCCGTTCCAATCAAGTATGACGGCTTAGGCAACCCGATTTTCGTTCGCCCTTCATGCTCATATACTGTAATCTTGCAAGGCAAAAAATAACCATTTAATACATTTTCGCTTAACACTTTTTTGGCTTCGACTGGATTACATACCTCAAGCACTTCGTAACGTTGATTAAATTCAATCCCTTTCTCATTGAGTTTCTCTTGAATGTTGAAGCGCCAGAGAATGCCAAATTGTTCCTCCTTTAACGATAATTCCAGTGTTTGTATGGCCTCATCGACAGTTTTGTTTGTTTGAACTGTATAGTGGAACATGGGGAACCTCCTGCTGTGTGGTCTTGGGAAATAATTACACTACCGATGTATTATTACCTAAAGCTTAAGAAATAACGCAAAAAAAGAGCCCCTGATGTGTAAGGGACTCCATTCTTATTTTCGAAGCGAGTTATGCCAAGCCATTATGCCGCCCTTTAGGTTCACGATACTGGGGATACCGTTTTTTTTGAAAATTACCGCAGCCCGTTTGCTTCTCATTCCGCTCTGACAATAAACAAATACGGGTTTATCCTTTGGAAGTTCGTTCATTCTGCCCTTTAATTGCGAAAGCGGAAGATTCTTCGCCCCTGGCATGTGCCCTGCCTTATATTCATGCGGCTCACGGACGTCGATGACAATGGCATCTTTTGTGGACATCCGCTCTTGTTCGAACTCTTTTGAATGTAATGTCCGCACTCCTTTAACCGGAGCAAACTGCTTATAAAAAAATAAAATAGCGACTAAAGCGATAAAAATGTTAATCATCGTTGATGTATCCATTTTATCATCATTCCTTACCCTTTTTATCTGCTTTTGATTAGCAGATCAACCGCTTGCTTCACAACCTGTCCGGTCTCTTGTCCTTGTTCCATTTGTTCAACAAGACACTGCTCCAAATTAACGGCTACGATATAGGCAATCGCCTTGTCCGTTGCGCTCCTAATAGCTGAAAGCTGGCCTACGACATCCTTACAATCTTTATTCTCTTCCATCATGTTAAGAACGCCTCGAACCTGACCTTCGATTCGCTTCAATCTTCGTTTCACATCATCATCATACTTCATGAATATCACCCCTCAATTAAACGAACAGGTATATTATGAACAAAGATCACAAAGTTTACAATACACCAAATGCGAAGGTGATGTCCGTTTTCGAACTTAGATGAACAAGTTGACCTTCGCTTCCGTCGCATCGCCAAGGTAGGCTGCAACACCGGCATATTCAATGCCATCCAGCAATTCCTCTTGTTGGAGACCAAGCAAATCCATCGTCATTGTGCACGCCACCAATTTAACGCCCTGCGCTTGTGCCAATTCGATTAACTGTGGCAAACTAAGTGCATTATGCTTTTTCATCACATGCTTGATCATAGCCGGGCCTGCGCCTGCGAAATTCATGCGCGATAAGCCGAGTTTTTTGGAACCGCGCGGCATCATCCAGGCAAATGCCTTTTCCAATAGCCCCTTTTTAACCGGAACAGGCTGATCTTTGCGCAGTGCATTTAGGCCCCAAAACGTAAAGAATATCGTAACCTCATGATCGTAGGCAGCTGCCCCGTTCGCAATGATGAAAGCAGCAATCGATTTATCCAGATCTCCGCTGAAAAGCACAATCGTGGTTCTTTCAGTGGTTCCAACTTGTGTCATGAAGTAAATCCATCCTTTCTTTATACATAATAATAAACAAGTGAAATCTAACAGTAATGGATTTAAATTTTAGGAAGGAGAAAATGACATGTTGTCATTCCCTCCTCAGTATTTAACCTTTTCTAATCCAAAATTTGAAAACGCCGTTTTCTTCCTTGCTGTCCAATATTTCATGACCTGTTTTTTTGGCCCAAGCGGTCAAATCATTTTGGGCTCCTTTATCGGTAGCATGTACCTCCAGCACTTGCCCGGATGATAATTCATCAATCGACTTTTTTGTTTTTACGATAGGCATCGGACACGCCAATCCAGTTGCGTCTAACAATTTATTGTGATCCATTATACATTCCTCCAGAGTTTATTAGTTATCATGAACGGCACACCGGTTTGGACCGATTTCCATTTCACGTTGTTCTTCTTCGTCGGGATTGATTTTCCCCATATTCGTTTGGCGAATTTCCTGATAAGCGTTTGGCTGCGGCGGCAAGTTTTCGGTAACTGTCTTGCGGAATTCGCCTTCATCCGTGATATTTAAGCCTGGGTTTTGCTTGTAGAGGTCGCCGAGTCGGCCAGATACCAGCCCCGTTTCGCCAAGCTCGGTAATTTTACCGAAATGCGCCGGCAAAACAATTAATTCTTCAGACAGATTTTTATATCGGCTGTAAAGCGTCTCTCGAAGGTCGCCTACCCAATCCTCGGCCAACCCTGCCAAATCCGGGCGTCCGATCGATTCGATAAACAAAATATCGCCGGACAACAAAAATTTATTATCGATAATAAACGATGTCGAACCGATTGTATGCCCGGGTGAGTAGATAGGTTGTACAATAATTCGTTCGCTACCTACGTGGATATCCTTGCCATCTTCAAGTTTCTCGTAGTGGAATGTCACTTCGCCTGCGTCTTTCTCGGGCAAGTGATAGGTCGCGCCATGCTTTTCTGCCAAAGCCCGGCCACCTGAAATATGATCGGCATGCAGATGCGTATCAATGGTGTGAACAAGTTTGGCGCCTTTTGCTTGCAAGAAATTCTCATACTGGTCCATCATACGGTTTGTATCGATAATGGCAGCCTCGCCTTTAGAAAGCACTGCGTAAGATAAGCAGCCTTTTCCGATACGAACAAACTGGTACAGTTCGCCTCCACCTGTTAAATCTGCAACCTTTACAGGCTCCAGGTATTCACTCCACGACTTCATCCCCCCTTCCAAATAAGACACGTTGCTTCTGCCGGCTTCCGCTATTTGCTCGGCAACAAACATCGAAGAGCCTTCCTTCGCACATACGACAAGTACGGGTTTGCCATCCGGAATTTGTTCAAGCGCGGGATCAACGCCGTCAATCAGATCAAAGTATGGGATGTTGATAATCTGCACGCTGCGGCCTTCAATTTTCCAATCGATAAAATCAGTTTCATTTCGCACATCGAGGATAAACAGTTCTTCGCCTCCAAAGACAACTTGTGCAACTTCTTTTGCCGACTTCTTCCTAATTTTGTTCGTGGACATATGATTTCCCCCTTAGGCAGTAAATTAAAATGTTAGTGTCACATTGGCATCTTGAGCAAAATCAAGGAACGTTACAGCTCCGCCAACATCTATACCGTCGACGAAATCCTCTTTCTTGAGATTCATAACGTCCATCGTCATCTGGCACGCAATAATTTTTACGCCCATTTCCTGCGCCATGCCGACAAGTTCAGGAATGGATGGAACTTTGGCTTCCTTAAAGCCTTGTTCGAAGTGCTCTTTGCCGGCCGGCATTGGCAGTTGGGCATAAGCTTGTTTATGAATCAGGTTCAAGCCCTCGAATGTGAAGAAAATGGCGACTTCAGTATCCGTAGCGGCAGCTGCCGTAGCAATGTTGAACACTTTATAAGCATCGAACAATCCGCCATTGCTTGCAATAATCGCGAGTTTATTAGACATTGTTAAATCCTCCAATTCATTAATGTGATTAAATAGTTTTGAACCTTGATCTTATCGATTTGTTATCAAATATCTTTCTCCAAGTCGCCATCCCACTCGGTCATCCCCGGAATGACATTTTTCAGCTTTGAGAAGCCTTTGTCAGCCAGGGTACGGCATGTCATGTCACTTCGGCTGCCAGTTCTGCAGACCACATGATATTCTTTGTCTGGATCCAGCTCCTGATAACGAGATTCCAGCTCTCCTGCAGGGATGGATAGGGCTCCGGGTATTCTTCCGAAAGCGTACTCAGCCGGTTCTCGTACATCAAGAATGTTCAATTTCTCACCGGAAGCAAGTTTATTGCGAATTTCCTCCAGTGAAGTCGTGTGTTGAAATTTTACGTCTTCTTTGGTTTCAGTTGGATCGGCTTTCCGGATGTAATGGCGGTATACCCCGCCTTCCTCCTTAAGTCCGATATATTGATGACCGGTCCGTTTGGACCAGCTTTGCAGATCCGCTACGGAACCTTTATCTGTTGCTCTTACTTCTAAGACCTCTCCGGTGTTTAGTTCCTCCATTGCTTTTTTTGTTTTTACAACCGGCAATGGACAAGCCAAGCCTTCGCATTCGATTGTCCGGTTAACCTTAAGAGTTGTTGTCATGGTAAACAGTTCTCCCTTCAATTAGTCAAAATATCAAGCCAAATCTTTATGACCGTCGCAATAATCAGTGCCGCGAGAATCCATTGCAATACTTTGGTGTTCAGTTTCTTGCTTATGATAGCGCCAAGCGGCGATGCGATTGTGCTGGCAATAACCATAACGATTGATGGCAGTAGCAGCATGTGGCCGCCCATCAGTTTTCCTGCAGTTGAGCCGATGGAAGAAATAAAAGTAATCGCTAGCGATGAAGCAATGGCAACGCGTGTAGGTATTCGCAAAACAACGAGCATAATAGGAACCGTAATAAATGCGCCGGCTGCTCCTACAATGCCGGAGAGGATCCCGGTCAGTCCGGCCAAGCTAGCCGCAAGTGTTTTATTAAAACTTAACTTCGTGAAGTCCGCTAGCTCATCTCCTTTTTTGGGAAGAAACATCATAATACCAGCTATAAGCGCAAGAACGGCATAGGTCAGGTTAATGGCTTCATCAGGCAAAAACTTTGAGCCATAACCGCCGGCAAAGCTGCCGACTACGATGGCAACGCCCATGTATAACACGAGCGACTTATTGATAAAACCTCCCTTTCGAAAGGCAAATATCCCGGCTAACGAAGCAAAGAATACTTGTACTGCACTAATTGCGGAAACCTCCTGTGCTGTAAAAGCAACGAATCCTAGTGCCGGGGGAATGTAAAGCAGCATCGGGTATTTAATGATGGAGCCTCCGATACCGACCATCCCGGAAATCAAGGAACCGACAAACCCGATTGCAAACAATGTCAGAATCCAGGCAAAATCCAAGTGGGTCTCCTCCTTTCTGTTTTTCGGACCGGCTAAACGTAATGCGTTCATTTATGATCGTTAATAATACCCTATGGGGTATTTAAATGACCAAAAAAAATGAGCACTTTACAATTTTCATTTATCCGTCCGATCCATTTTGATTTCTATAATACAGATACCCGTATGGGTATATTGATACTATAAGCTATTGTTTCATATTCGTCAACCCTCTATATGAATAACTAGGGCATGTCGCTAAAAATCAATCACTCTGTGACTTAGATCATAGACCTCTGTATCTTTTTATCGTAATATTACGATATCCCGATATGGAAGGAGTTCTCGCAGATGGATTATACTTTACAGCATCTTCAGAATACGGCTGAAATGCTCAAAACGCTTGGCCACCCTGAACGATTATGCATCGTTACGCGTTTGGCTCGGCAAGGAAGCTTCAATGTTGCGGCGCTCCAGGATTGCATGAGTCTTCCGCAATCGACGGTCTCTACCCACCTGCAGAAGCTGCGGGCAGCCGGCATTGTCGAAGCGCGGCGACAAGGCCTTGAAGTCACTTATTCACTCAAAAACGAACAAGTGAAACAGATCGTTGAATTATTATTCCAATCAACGGAGGGAAAAAAACATGAGTAAAAAGGTAATAATTGTAGGCGGCGTTGCGGGCGGCGCTTCGGCAGCTGCACGAATGCGGAGATTGGACGAGAAAGCAGAAATCATCCTGTTTGAACGGGGCGAATACATTTCGTTCGCAAATTGCGGACTTCCTTATTATATCGGTGGAGACATCAAGGATCGTTCCAGACTGCTTGTCCAGACGCCGGAAGCGATGCAGAGCCGCTTTAATCTCGATGTCCGTATCAAAAGTGAAGTAATCAGTATTAACGCCTTACGGCGAACGGTTACTGTACGACAAAGTAATGGCGAAGAGTATGAGGAAAGCTTTGATGCCTTATTGCTATCTCCTGGCGCAAAGCCGATAAAACCGTCCATTCCTGGGATAGATAGTGAGCGCATATTTACGCTTCGAAGTCTACCTGATACAGATCGCATCAAGTCCCATATTGAAGACCATCGTGTTAAACGTGCTGCTGTTATTGGCGGCGGATTTATTGGAATAGAAATGGCCGAAAATTTAATTCAGAGAGGTATTGAGGTTACAATAATTGAAGCTGCTCCACACATCTTGGCTCCCTTCGATTCCGATATGGCTGTATATGCGGAACAGGAGCTGGAGGACAAAGGCGCACGTCTTGTGCTCGGGGACAGCGTCGAATCATTCGAAGCGGTATCAAACGAAGTACACCTACAATTGAAAAGCGGACGGAAAATCGCAAGCGACATGGTCATTCTCGCTATTGGAGTGACGCCAGACACCAGTTTCCTGCGTGAGTCAGGCATTGAAATGGGTGCCCGCGGTCACATTGTTGTGAACGAACGGATGGAGACGAACATTCCAGGAATTTATGCCGTTGGTGACGCTGTAGAGGTAAACCATTTCGTTCTCGGCAATCAAACGGCAATCCCTCTTGCAGGTCCGGCCAATAAGCAAGGACGAATTGCGGCTGACAACATTGCCGGATTAACAAGTCAATATCATGGTACACAAGGGACTTCTATTTTAAAAATATTCGGAATGACTGCAGCGGCTACAGGGGTAAATGTACGGACACTCAAGCGGAACGGCCAAACGCCTCATGTAGCTTTTATTCATCCGGCTTCCCATGCAACTTATTATCCAGGTGCGTCTTCGATAACTCTGAAACTGATCTTTAACGATGAAGGGCGAATTCTCGGAGCCCAAGCCTTCGGTAAAGAAGGCGTTGACAAACGAATCGATGTTATTGCAACCGTGATGCGGTTAAAAGGTACGGTCCAAGACCTTTCTGAACTTGAGCTTTCCTATGCACCGCCATTTTCTTCTGCCAAAGACCCTGTTAACATGGCAGGCTATGTCGCCCAGAACATATTGGATGGAAGAACCGATGTTTGGCTGTCGGATGAGCTGGACGATTTAGAGATTCAAGACACGCAACTCGTCGATGTTCGTACGGAAGATGAACACTCCGTTGGGGCAATTCCAGGCTCTATAAACATTCCAGTGGACGAACTTCGCGAGCGTTTGCACGAATTGAATCCATCAAAGCCCGTGTATACTTATTGCCAAGTAGGAATGCGCGGTTATATCGCTTCTCAAATATTAACTCAAAATGGTTTTAAAGTAAGGAACCTCTCGGGGGGATATAAGAGCTATAAGGCCAATCAGTTTAAAGCAGTACGGTAACCATCCATTCTTTCAAACGAAAACTTCTGCCTGGACTCTCGAAGTGGGGAAATTGTCTGGATCACTCTCCTCTATGGTTTGATCCGAATTATTGTTTCGCCCGGATAAAATGTCCCTCTCAGCCTCACTTGCTCGTAAGGCAGCAGCGGATTCGCGATTCTTCGCAGCATCAGCTCCGCCGCGCGTTCGCCGGCTTCCCGGACAAGCAGCAAAGGCCGCGACATGGCTTCATAACGGGGATGCGCTTCGTTCTCCATCCCGACAAGGGACAGATCACCCGGAATGCTCAGCTTTAGAAAACCCGCCGCGACTCTCACCCATTCGGCTATGCCAGGTATGGCGGCAATGGCAGCCGTGTATTTACCGGAGCTCAGCTTCGAGGTCAAACGTTCCATCCATGCGGCACGGTCCGAAGAACTCTCCGTTACGTGCTCTGCCGGGTTAGCGAGGCCATGCAATCCAAGCCGCTCCGCCGAAGCGGCGAACGCGCTCCATCGCATACGAAATCCTCTAAGCCGCCCGAGCTCCCCGATGTACAAAATGTCTCGATGTCCCGCCCGATATAGCTCTTCCATCGATTGATGGATGGCGAATTCCACATCCCAGATGACGCTGTCCACCGCCGTTACTTCAGGTGGGTAATTTATAAGCACCTTGGGCAGCGGAAGCTCAAGCAGAATGCTCTCCATCCACTCCGGAATTACCGCGGTCAGGAACAGACCATCCGCGAAGAACAGTCCGTTGTTATCCAGCCAATGCCGAAGCTCGTCCTCGCCGGATATCTCGGCCGGCACGAGCAGCGGATAAAGCGAATGTCCGAGCTCGTTCAGACGCACGCGAACCCCTTCCAACTGCATCTGATGGAAGTCGGAGTCGCCGACGATCAGCATCGCGAAGCGCCGAGGTTTCGCCGACGACCAAGGAATTCGTTCCGCCGAGATGCCCGCTTCTTGCTCCTTCGTCCGGTATCCCAGCTCTCGGGCGCAATCCGTGACGGCCTTGCGCGTCGCTTCGGACATGCCGGGCAACCCTCTCAGCGCCTTGGATACGGTATGAATGGTCAAGCCAAGCTCATCGGCAATCGTTCGTAAAGTCACTTGTTTTCTAATCGACATCCATGCTCCTCCTTGCAGGTTATGCTGATTCTGATTGTAACAAAAATGAAACTATAAATCATGCTTCATTTTCCTTACAATTGAAATTAAGAATAACAATTTGTAAAGGGAGTTGGTCATTGTGTCAAATCGCGAAATCAAATTGGAACGCAGCGTTCCCGTATTCGATGAAGTCGACGTCATCGTTGTCGGGGGAGGCCCGGCTGGTACGGCTGCAGCCATCAGCTCCGCCCGCAGCGGACAAAAGACGATTCTGTTGGAGCATTCGGGGCAGCTTGGCGGTATGGGAACGCTAGGCAACGTAAGCGTATTCATGGGCGTCGGCAACGTAACGGGTATTTATCGGGAGATCATCTCGGAGTTTTTGCCCGAGGCGCTTCCGGATTCGCATCACGTTTCCATTTGGCCGCAATATTCGCCGTTCGAGCTGCGGCATTATTTAAACGTCAAGTTGGAGAAGGAAGGCGTTGAGGTTTATTACCATACCAGCTTCGTCTCTTCTATTATGGAGGGCAAGCGTGTTGCTGGCGTTGTGGCCAATACGCGGGAAGGTCTGCGGGCGTTCGCGGGACGCGTCGTGATAGACTGCACCGGCGATGCCAGAGTCGCCCAGGATTCCGGCGTGCCTACCCGGTCCGGACGAGACGAGGATGGGTTGACGCAGCCGATGACGCTTATGTTCATGATGCAGGACACAGGCAAGCCGGTCCGCCAATATTTGCCCGACGATTGTTATAAGTACGAATCGATCGAGGAGCTTCCGCAAGGCCGCCATCTGTATTGGGGAGGCATGGGCAACGGCACGCTGCTCGTCAACATGACGCGCGTCAAGGGCAATGGAGCGAATATTAAAGATATTAATTATGCCGAGAAGGAATCGCTTCGTCAAGTGTTCTCTGTCGCCAATTACCTGCAGCGAACGAATCATCCGAACCATATTTTGTCCCATGTTCCCGGACAGGTAGGCGTCAGGGAGACGAATCAGATCGAAGGCCGTTATACGTTGACCGAAGAAGACCTGACGAGCGGACGCCGCTTCGAGAACGTGGTTGCCCAGACCAACTATGAGATCGACATTCACAACCCGACCGGCGGAGCGAACACGGACGAACGCAAACTGGACGGATACGATATTCCGTATGGCTGCATGCTTCCTCAGAACGTAGAAGGCTTGATCGTTGCTGGTCGCAGCATCTCCGCCACGCATGTAGCCATGTCGTCGATGCGCGTGCAGGCAACCTGCTACGCGCTGGGTCAAGCGGCCGGCGTCGCTGCTGCGCTTGCCATCGAATCGGGTTCCAACCTCGCGGACATCTCCATCCCTGCTTTGCATAAACAGCTTGAAACGCAAGGCGTTGTTTTTTACAAAGAAAACGGAGGCGCCAGAACTAAACAGACGGTTAACGGCCAATCCTAATCGAAAATGGTGACGTTGCCCTTCCTCCCGCCTGTACGATAGTGATATACAATACCCTTCTCCCCCCTGCCGAAGCGGCGGGGGTGTTGTTTTTGGTGTATGTCCGTTAGCCATGCCCGTTTCGTGCAACCTTAGGGCGACATGGCTCGTCTGTTACACCATATTTCGAGCAACAGACAACATGCAGAGACAGACAAAGGAGTGTGGATCGTAATGAATATGAAACTCTGGCTGTACGCAGCAGCTTTGGCTGGCGCGCTAACGATGACGGCTTGCGCTAATGGCGGCGATAACGGGAACGACTCTTCACAGTCCCCTACTGCCACCGCAACCGCTCAACCCTCCCTGGAAAGCACATCACCCACTCCGGGAGCTACGGCCACCGAACAGCCGACTAAGCCCAGCGAGCAGTCCCAGCAAGACGGTTCTGTCGCAACCGCGGACAAGCTGATCGAAATCCGGAAGCTGGCAAGAGAAGGACGCGTGCCGGGCCTGTCCTATACGGTTCATACCTCTCTGATCGACGACATCGAAAAGGATTGGGGCGAAGCCGACCGCACCGACTCGGCGGGCAAAGGGATTTACGCCACCTACGAAAGCCATCATGCTGCTTTCGGCTACAATAAGGGAAGCGTCGTTTTCGACGTGCGTTCCTATGCCGACGACCTAAAGGATCTTTCGCTTCGCGATATCGAGCAAACGCTTGGCAAAGCGGATTCCGTTACGGAGAATGGAGACGACGATATCTACGTGTATCAAGTTAACGAACAATACGAACTGAAATTCGTTATTCCGGCCAGCAAGGATCGGGTCGATCATATATCCGTGTTCTCTCCGAAAGATGCCCATAATAATATGGCGGGCTGAGTTTCTGTCTTCAACCTTTTCTCGCAGCGTGCCAAGGATAGAATCCATTATTCGGAAGCATCCTATCGATGTGTGGCCGTCTCCGGAACATGTTGCCACGTTACGAATACGAAAGGTGTTGAAGGAATTGAAACAAGTGAAAGATCTCATGTCCACGAATTGCAAAACGGTTACGCTCCAGGATAACGTGTACGAGGTTGCGGTCATCATGGCCCGGAACGATGTAGGTTTCGTACCCGTTGTGGAAACCAATGACTCCGCCAAGCTTATTGGCGCAATTACGGACCGCGACCTGGTCGTTCGGGGATACGCGCAAAAGAAACAGGGTTCCAGTTCGGTCAGCGAAGTGATGAGCGAAGCGCTGGTAACGGTATCCTCTGCGACAGATGCAGAGGAAGCCGCGGATATTATGGCCGCTCATCAAATCCGCCGCTTGCCGGTCGTCGACGACGGACGACTCGTCGGCGTCATCTCGCTTGGCGATCTCGCGCTGGGCAACACGACTAGCAGAGACGCCGGTCAAGCGCTTAGCGAGATTTCCGAGCACGAGAATCAGAACGCGGTGCACTAAAAAATGCCAAAATCCCATCAAGGCCGAAGCGGCCTGATGGGATTTTTTACAACCATTGGCGTTCTGTCAAAGCTCCTCTTCCAGAAGCTGCTTTAATCTTCGGCGCTGATGCTTCTCCTTCATGCGTCGTTCCTTATCTTCCGCCTGCAGAGCTTTCAGCAAAGAGAAGCAGATGCCGATGATAATAAATGCAAAAGGCAATGCGACCACAATGGAAGCCGTCTGAAGTCCGGCCAAGCCGCCGCTGATCAGGAGCGTCACCGCAATGGCAGATTGCAGAACTCCCCAGGCGATCTTTACTTTATTGCCTGGATTTAGATCGCCGTCCGTCGTAAACATCCCCATCACAAATGTCGCCGAGTCGGCCGACGTAATAAAAAAAATCATAATTAAAACCGTAGCGACTACGGACATAATCATACCGAGAGGCAGGTTCTCCAAAGTGAGAAACAGCGCTGTGGTCGTATTCTCCTTAACGCTCTCCGCCAGTTGCGCCCCATCGAACAATTCCTGATGAAGTCCCGTTCCGCCAAAAACGGAGAACCAAATAAAACCAAAAAGACTGGGGATCATCATGACAAAGATGACAAACTCCTTGATCGTTCTTCCCCTAGATACCCTGGCGATGAAAGTACCGACGAATGGCGCCCATGCTATCCACCAAGCCCAATAAAACAACGTCCAGGTGCCTACCCACGTTCCTTTGGAAAACGGAGTCATTCGAAGGCTCATATTGATCAAATTTTGAAGATAGCTGCCTAGTGTGGTCGTAAACGTTTCGAAAATAAACGCAGTCGGGCCCGTCATCCATACAAAAAGCATCAGCAAAACGGCGATAACCAGATTCGTGTTGCTCAATAATTGGATGCCTTTATTTAAACCCGAGACGGCGGATATAAGAAACAACACGGTCACGATGACAATAATCATAATTTGGGTCCAGACCGTAAGGGGCACACCAAACAGATGATGGAGCCCGCCATTAATTTGCAATGCACCCAGGCCTAGAGAGGTGGCGACGCCAAATACGGTCGCTATAACCGCCAATATGTCAATGGCTTTGCCAATCCCTCCGTTCACTAGCCGTTCGCCAAGAAGCGGGATAAACGCGGAGCTGATCAGTCCCTTATAGCCTTTGCGGAATTGGAAATAAGCGAGAGCAAGCGCAATAATGGTATAGATGGCCCATGGATGAAGACCCCAGTGGAAAAACGAATACCGCATCGCCAGCCTCGCAGCATCCGCAGTCCCTCCTTCCGCGCCCTCCGGCGGCGACAAGTAATGAGAGAGCGGTTCGGCCACGCCCCAAAATACCAGTCCAATCCCTATGCCTGCACTAAACAACATCGATAGCCAGGACAGAGTCGAATATTCCGGCTCGTCGTCGTCATCTCCAAGTCGAATATGACCGAATCGGCTAAATGCCAGATAAATCGCAAAGACCAGAAAAAACAACGTAGCAATCAAATAAAACCATCCGAAATTGCTTATCGAGAAATTGTATGCCCATCCGGAAACGGATGCCAGTTGCTCCGGAGCAATTGCGCCCCATATAGCAAACAGAGCTACAATGATGATCGAGACGGCTAATACCATGTAATGTCCCCCACTTTTAATCATATCTGCATGGATTCCAATCATCCACAGTATGTGCAGACCGTACAAATTCCAACCCTCTCCAAAAACAAGAAACTTTTCCGCTGTTGAAAGCGTTATACTATTAAATCTATACATAAGAAAGAGAGGTTTCGTAATGAAAAGAAAGAAATTTAAGCAACGAGGCAGCTTGGTAGTAACCAGCATGGCGGTTCTTGCGCTAACCGTATCGACTCTTGGCCCAGTTCCCGTCCGTGCAGAGGAAGTAGCAACTACCCAGTTGCCGCCCTCGTTGATCGAGCAGCTTGAGCAATGGAAAAAAGGCGTCTACGTTGAGTTCCGCAATCTGCGTATTGGGTTAAGCGAGCAGCCAAGGCTGAAAGACGGCATCATGATGGTTCCGGCACGAGAGTTGCTGATCGGCCTCGGCTATACCTTATCCTGGAACGCTTCCGATCGCTCGCTGCATGCCACGAATCCGGACCAGTCGCGCCCCGAGCTTTTGATCCACGATGGCAGATCCGAGTTGCAGGCGGGGGGCAAATCCGTCGCTGGAGGCACAGCTTCTTTTATTGACGATGGCAAGCTATGGATACCGCTTCGCGCGACTGCCCAATCCATAGGCTTAAAAGTGGAATGGGTTCCTCAAAATCGACTTGCCGTAGTCTCGGATCCATTGGCTACTCCCCAGTTTAGAATCATGACGCTGATTCCGGGGCAAGAAGTCGAAACACCGTCGGTTCTGCTGGATCAGCTAAAAAAGGCTGCGAAGGCAGATGCGGAGATCACCTGGGTAGGCCCTGACCATTACAGACAGAAGTCCATGGTCATGATCGCAGCTGGCGATATGCCGTCTATCATGTTGTTCGACCATCCGTATTTTATCCCCAATAATATTACGGAGAGCATTACGGTTAACCCTGGCCCTTATTTGGACGGTTATCCGACTTTGAAGAAGCTTGCGGAAGAAGGTCCCGGGTCACGATATCTCAATGGAGATCCCTATTTCATACCGCGTCTGAGCGACCCCCATCATGCGTCCTTCCCGGCTATCCGCAAGGATTGGCTGGACAAGCTGGGGCTTATCGTTCCTTCAACAATGGATGAGCTGTACGAGGTTATGAAAGCTTTCACGAATTACGACCCGGATGGAAACGGCAAAAATGATACCTATGGTCTTACTGGCGCCATGTTCGGAGAACAATCGATCGCTTGGGTCGAGCATGTTTTTACCGGCAGACCGGAACGTTTTTCGATCAAGAACGGACAGGTTATCGACCATGCGGTATCCGAGGAAGAAACGAAGGCGCTGCAGTGGCTGGCCAAAGCGTATCAAGAGGGGCTTGTGGATCCTGAATTCGCGGTACTGGGATCACAGCAAGTGATCGAACGTTTAGAGAATGATTCCGCCGGTCTTGCTTCCCTTACGATTGAGCAAGCGGCGGAGCAAAGCGAAGACGATGCCGTTTGGGTACCGCTCGGGTCCCTCAAAGCCGACTCCTCCAGTGCTTCGATTGCGCCTTGGAATTCGGCAGGCAACGGCTCCTACATCATTACGGCAATGGCCAAAGAAGATCCCGACCTCCTTCTTCAATGGCTGAACTATGGCATAGAGACGACTTTAAAAGGCGGTTGGAGCAAGCTAGAAGGATGGAGCGCCGCTGATCAGGCAGCCGTCAACAGCTTGTTCGGACAGCCGGATTTGCTCCAACATAATCCCGTGCTGGATGCCTTGCCGGAGAAGGTGCTCGATCAGTATAAAGCTTCCGTGGAGCAATGGCGGAAGGTGTCGTACGAGGATAGCGCTTTCCCGGAAGCCGAGCTGCTGTGGAGCCAGGGCAAATATATCGAGCTTCGCGACGAGTTGAACATGAACAAAACAAAAGTCATTATGGGAGCCATTAGTATTGACGAATGGAAAACCTACCAGCAAAAGCTCGTCGCGACGGACAGTTATCGCGCCATGATGAAAGAACTAAACGAGCTGCTTAAAGCTCGACTGTAGATCTGGCAATGAAAAAGAACGGCAGATCAGGACATGTCCTGATGCCGTTCTTTTTTCTCAATCGTACACAACCGCAACCGCTCGAACGGGGGAACCGTCGCCGGAGACAATTCGCAGTGGAAATCCGTAAAACATAAAATCCGTTCCGACGGGAAGGCGTTCCAAACTCTGCAGCCCCGTATACGTCACAATATGAATGCCTAACAACGCCCGCTCCAATTCCTCGGACAGTTCACCGCCGACGAATGGCGGGAGCAGTGCCGCGAGTCGATCAAAACATTCGATTCCAACGGATTCGTTGAAAAACAGTCCCCGTCCTTCCGGCCAATCCGTTTCTTCGAGCCTCACTAGACGCGAGGGTCCAAAAAATCGCTCCAAGGGCAGATCGTCCAATGTTGCGGCACCGGGATGCATATGAGAAGGCGCGTCCATATGGGTTCCCGTATGACTGCCCATCGAAAGCTGCCGTAATTCCCAAGAGTGGCTCTCGAAGGTATGAGTTATCTTTACGTTGACCTCTGGGTCGCCGGGATAGACGTCCATCCCATCCACGATCGGCATCGACAAATCAATGACTTTCAACCAGGTGTCCCCTCTCCTATTTTTTAATATACCAAGCTAATTTTAGCTCTATCGACATCCTTCTCTTGCTTGTCCATCCATTACGCTATATGATTTTACTGATGATTGGAGATTTTTTCTAAAGGAGCTGTTACAAGCATGCAATTGGGATTGCAAGGAAAACGTGCCATCGTTACTGGCGGCAGCAAAGGAATCGGCTTCGCTACAGCGATGCTGCTTGCATCGGAAGGCGCCCAGGTCGCTCTCATTGCCCGGGGCCTGGAGTCATTGGAGAATGCTGCAGAGCAGATCGCTGCGAAGACGGGAACGAAGCCCCTCGTTATTCAAGGCGATGTGTCGCGGCAAGAAGATGTCAATCGCGCCGTTGCTGTCGCGGCCGAGCAATTCGGAGGCATCGATATCCTCGTTAATAATGCAGGCGCAATGGCGGGCAAGCCTTTCGAGCAGGTAGATACTGCATCCTGGGCTGCGGATTTGGACCTTAAGTTATTTGGCGCCATACATTGCTCGCAGGCTGTGCTGCCGTATCTGCGCCAGTCCGGAGATGGAGCGATCGTCAACGTTGTGGCTATCGGCGGCAAAACGCCTTCCAGTTCGTCACTGCCCAGTTCGGTCAGCCGTGCATCCGGATTGGCTTTAACGAAAGCAATGAGCAAGGATTTGGCCGCAGGCAACATTCGAGTGAACGCGGTATGCATCGGAGCCATCCAAAGCGACCAGATTGAACGGGTTTGGCAGGCAACCGCCCCGGAATTGTCCTGGGACGAATATGCTGTCCTTCCCAAGCATAACATCCCTCTCGGCAGAATCGGCCGCGCGGAAGAAGCGGCGAACGTGATCGTGTTTCTCGCCTCGGCCGCGGCTTCCTACATAACCGGCACGGCTATTAATATAGACGGCGGCATGTCACCGGTTCTGTAACTATAACTATTATCGATAAAAGCCACTTTACACGTCTTAACGAGACAATTAAAGTGGCTTTCCCATAACGTTCAAACAAGTCAGCTGTTTTCTTCGACCTCCCACCGGTGTCTATATTTCGTGAGTTTAGGATGAGCGTCAGGCGGCGGTTCGCTTATAATTAGACGGATTTTTCCGATCCACTCCTCAAAGGAATGGAAGGAAGCGAAGGCATTCGCCATTGCCGGCGAGACATACAGGAATATCGGTTGCGTATATACATCCATCAAATGCCGCAGCGCCGCTTCGATCGGGGTATACTTCTTGCGTTTCCCTTCCCAATTCTCAACGGTTATGTTTCCACTGTCCTCCCGCTCCTGCCGCCAATCAAATAAATGCCGCTCCCGCTTGTAGTAGGGTTCGATCGGCCGCTTCCAGATTCGTCGGGCGGTCTCTTCGTGCAGCGGATACAAGACAAGCTTAGTAAACAAGCGTGAAGTTGCCAAAGAAGCTGCCCGCTCCAATTGCTCATGGGAAATATCCTGGAAAGTATCGTAAAACACTAATGTTCCCTTTCCCGTAAGCGTGTCCAAGTGTTCCTCGTAACCAAAAGGCACTTTGTTAATGTCGCGATCCATCCAATCCCTCCATTCCTAATCCTTTAACCTTCCACTTAGAAGAAATCCGAGAAATAAGGCGTTTGTTGCTCGATGGCGTCTTCTAATAGATCAAGCGTCTCGGGAGAACAAGCGATACGGCCAATCCTATGCAAATATTCGGGCCGTTTGTAGCCAAGCAGCATCGTCGTCAAGGTCTGAATATTGATGCTGTCTTCGTTCCGACGATTCTGGCTTCGCGAGATCGTACCTTTGCCTTCCGGCGTAATTTGCAGTGTAAACGTTCCTTGATTCCAGGACAGCAATGGATCTTCTAAAGTGAAGGTCCATTCCCTGATGATGTTGGCTGGTTTAAATGGATACTTCGAAATGAATTGTTCGACGTCTACGATCCGGGCCATATAATAAGGCGAGATCGATTCTTTAATATCGGCATCTTCCAGCAAAAAGGAAAGCTGCTCATCCATATGAATGTTGCCTACGACTTTGGATATCATGGAAAAATGAGCGCTAATAAAGTTCCAAAGACCGCTGCGAGCTTCTTCGTGAATAAAAATCATGTCTTTGACATGAAAAACCTCTTCTTCGATCCAATATAGAATATAACCGTCAGGCTGTCCTTCTTCGCCATAATAGACGGCGGCGGTCAAATCATCGGAATCCCAGCGCCAGTATTCACTCCAGGCTAGTTCTTTGCGAAGCATCGCGCCATGCGTCTGCATCGAATATCGTTCATAAGCCCTTTTTACGTCTTCGCTTTCCGGTTCTATGCGAGCGACGTCGCCAGGGACGGGTTTATTTTTGGGCAGTTGGTAATCTTGCACCTCGAATACGATTTTATCGGAGACGATCTCCCACCCTTTGCGGCGATAATAGGGAATCGAGTAAGGGTACAGGTACGAAATCGATTGTTTTTTTTCTCGCATATTGGTGAGAGCCTGCAAGAGCAGCTTATTCATTAAACCTTGTCCGGAATATTCCGGAAAGGTGCCTACCCCGGTCACGCCGCCCATGGCATAAGTTTGATTGAACACCCGAACTTCGAATGGGTAGGTAGATACTTGGGAAATCAGCTTGTCATTGTCGAACCAGCCCAGAACGTCCGCTTGTTGCAGGATGGGAGATTTGGCATGGACGATCTCCTCTTCCTTCCAGCCAGACTTGTACAGATCATTCCGGGTTACCTGAAATACATAGCGCAATAACTGATTATATTGTTCCAGATGCGATACATCCACTTTTTTCATTTTCAAATTTCGTTTGCGACTCATTTCGATTCATCTCCTATTTCTAAACAGGAATACTTTGGTTCTGTATATTATAGCGCATTTCTTTAGAATGCCCATAGTTTGGGTAATCATGACGAATGTGCTCTTGCAAAAGTCTGATGGTATAATGAGTTGTAGTTCATACAAATTATAGAAATGGAGGAAGTGGCATGAGCCGTATACGTAGTATTAAAGAGCAGTTCGGACTTCACTTTACCCCTTTGGACATTCACAACAAGGAATTTTCCGTCAAATATAGAGGATATGACAAGGACGAAGTGGACGAGTTTCTGGATATGATCATTAAAGACTATGAAAAATTGTCGGCCGAATTCGCGAAGCTGCAAGAGCAACAAAACATCGGAGATCATCATCAAGATGTAACCCGATCCGAATTCACTAATCTGAAAGAGAGAGTTATCAAGATGGAGGGAATGCTCAATCGCGCGGGTATTTATTAATTCCTTTCATGAAAAAAGAGGAGCCTGATGGCTCCCCCCTCCCCTATCGCAATTAATGCATGGAATGCATGGTGGAATGACTGACTAAGACACGGCGTATAGTAAGCGCAATCCCAAGACTGATCAAAGTAACGACGAATGTAAAGGTAAAGACATGCTGTGCTCCCTGCATCATCGCATTCGCAAGCTCCGTCGGCAATGTCGGCGAAGCGGAATTGTGCAGATACTTCTCGCTTCCGCCCGACAGAAGGCTGATGGCAACCGCAGTGCCAATCGCTCCCGCGACCTGCTGCAGCGTATTCATCACGGCCGTACCGTGCGGATATAATTCAGGCGGCAGCTGGTTTAACCCATTCGTCTGCGCGGGCATCCACACCATGGAAATGCCTACCATCAATCCGATATGCAAGGCGATGATAAAAGCTACGGAAGAGGTTATCGTCAGTGTCGTAAAGAACCAGACGGTGACGGACACGACTATAAAACCCGGGATTACCAGCCACTTCGGGCCGTACTTATCGAACAGACGCCCCATTCTCGGCGACAATATGCCATTTAGCGCGCTGCCCGGGAGCAGCATGAGGCCCGTCACGAGAGCGGACAGTCCCAAACCTTTCTGCAGGAACATCGGCAATATAATCATGCTCGACAAAATAATCATCATGCACGCCAAAACCATTAACAGACCAACGATAAACATCGGGTGTTTAAACACGCGCAGATTCATCATCGGTTCTTTCATCGTAATCTGACGGATTACGAACAATGCAAGCGCGACTAGGCCAACCGCAATGGAAATGATGACGACCGGATTGCTCCAGCCTTCCGTTCCCTCGCCCGCATTGCTAAAGCCGAATACGACTCCGCCGAAACCAATCGTCGACAACACAATAGAGTAGATATCGATTCGCGGCTTGGACACTTCCGTCACGTTTTCCAGATACTTCAGACCAACCAGTAAACCAACAATCAAAAATGGAAGCGAGAACCAGAAAATATAATGCCAAGTTAAATACTCAATTAATAACCCTGCTACCGTCGGTCCTGTCGCTGGCGCGAACATGATGACAAGTCCGACAAAACCCATAGCCGCTCCACGCTTCTCAGGCGGATAGACGACCAGGATGGTATTAAACATAAGGGGAAGCAATAACCCCATACCAAATGCCTGCATGACGCGGGCTGCCATCAACATTTCGAAATTTACCGCGAGTGCCGCTATGACTGTACCGACAATGGAACTCGCAAGCGATCCGATAAATAGCTGCCTGGTCGTGAAACGTTGCAGCAATAGTCCACTCATCGGCATTAAGATGCCAAGCGTTAACAGAAATCCGGTCGTTAACCATTGAGCGGTTGCGGCCGATATCTGGAACACGTCCATCAAATTACTGATCGCGATGTTAAGTGCCGTCTCGCTAAACATGCCTACGAAACCGCAGATTAACAGCGATGCCATAATGGCGCGTGTATTGTACTTCTTCATGAAATTCACTTCTCCCAATCTGTGTAGTTAATCATGCGCGATGTGACATTCTTGCCTCCTTCGTTTTTAGGGCTGAGTTCTATTCTACACGCTTTTGCCTTCGATTCAATAGCGAAAATCGATTTAAAAAGAAAAAAACCGCGATAAACGCGGTTTGAAGCAATCGTATATCATTTCTTTATAGTCCAACTGCATTGCCGCGTTCAAGCCGAACAATTTGCTGCTCTCCTGCTTCCGCTAATTGGCGGAATTCTTCGATGCTCGCTCTCATGCGGGGGAGCGCATCCTGCTTGTATTGACTAATCGCTTCCATTGCGGCAAAGGTGTCGGCGAAGGCCTGCTTCAGTGAGTCCACCGAGATGCTCGAATCAATGGCTCCTTTATGAATTTCCGTCCCTTGCGTGTTCAACATTCTTGCCGTGTTTTCGATAAAAGTATTCGTCGTCGCGTACAAAGCGTTAAGCTGATCCAGCACGATTTTTTGGTTTGCGAGAGCGCTGGCGACGGTTGCCGCAACCCGCAAAGCCGAAACGGTAACCGTGTTGGCACGATCAACGCCACGGATGAGTTCCTTGTTGTTCCGAATAATAATTTCGAATGCCATGTAACCTTGTTGGTTGACGGCCATCATGGATTGCATATCCATCGTACGCTGACGAAGCGGGAACAACACTTCTTCGATGATAAACCTGATTTTTTCCGGATCCTCGCTGCGCAGCTTCGCTGCTTCAATCTGAGCCTCGATCGCTTCGTCCATAAAGGCAGCCAATTGAATTTCCTTCTCCAGCTTCTTTGTTAAATCCCGCAGCGCATGTTGTTCAATCAAGAGCGTCGTATTATCGTCTTTTAAGCCGGCTTTGCCTTTCTCGAGCAATTGAACAATCTTCGCGATTACGGCGTCCGCCTTTTCAAACTTCTGGAAGTAAGCCCTTAACGGATTAAACAGCTTCCCGAAAAGACCCTTCTTTAAAAAATCAATGCCGCTTGGATCCAGATCCTTCATATACATATGAAGTTCGCCAAGCCCTTTGGCTACAACTCCGCCCTCTTCGCCCGACTTGGACAGACTTCCCAAAGACACTTGCAGCAACGCGTTTTTGGATGAGGAGGTTTTCATGGTATCATATCCGAATTGCTCCACGGACGTAAGAATGGATTTTCGTTTCTCCAGCGAGTCCATGTCGATCGACATAATGGCCTTTACATTCTGGTCGGCTTGTTCCTTTAGTTGTTCGACTTCCTTCGGGATGGGTTTAATCTGTTCCTCAACGATTTCTTTAAGCTCTTCAGCACTTGATACCTGCATGGAAAATGTCATTGAAATTCCTCCCTTAATCTATCGTTGGATTACATTTGAACATTAAACAGGTTGCTGATTTTATACACGACATCGTCCGTATCGGCATTGATGCTTGCTGCTTCGTTAATGCTGGATATGCTTTGAAGGGCTTGAATATCCGCGTTGTATCCGATGGTATAGATCGGGATTTTGTAGCCTTCGATTAGACCGCGAATATCCTTTAAGGAATGGCCCTCGTTGGTTTCGCCGTCGCTAAGCACAAAGATGAGCGGCTTTACATCAGGGTTGGCGGCCATATAATCCTGCAGCATCTTGATCGCCACGACGACGCCATCAAATGTCGCGGTCCCGCCGCTTGCTTGAAGACTGTTAACGGTTCCGACGAACAAGGACTGCTGATTCGTGTCATATCGCGCGATCGGCAGGTTGATCGTTACATCACTGGAGTAAGAGACCAGTCCGATCATGTTGTCTTTGCCTAAATATTTCTGGCCTTGCGTTAATGACTCTTTTAAACGATTAAGCGCCTCGCCATCCATGCTTCCCGATACATCCGTTACGAATACTGCCGCTATCGGTTTAGCGCCGTTTTTCTTCTCCTTCCACACCTTTTGCGCCGCGCTTAATGTAGGACCGTCGAGAGGCTCAAGCTCGGCTTTATAATCATCAAGGCCGTTAAAACCTCTTTCTTTTGCATGGACTTGATATTTTTCGTCGGTTACAAAGGTGGTGAAGGCTTTGAGAATTTCCTTCTTCTCGCTCGAAATGTCGCCAAGCGCGTAGAGCGGGCTGTCATGCCTGACACCAAAAGGCGTAAAGACATATTCATTTTTAAGATCGCCGGGCGTGTTAACGAAAGTCTGATACTCCAGTACGAATCCATCCAACATGCCGGAAGTCGCTGCATCGCGCATTTGAATGGTCGTCGAAGCGATAAAAGGGACATTGACCTGGAATTGCTCAAAACCCTGCACAGCCTCACTGCTTAACGGATTTCCGTTATCGAAGGTTTTCAGAGCCGTAACGAGAAAATTGAGACCCGTCGAGCTGGCGAATGGATCTGTATATCCCATAGCAAATTCATTATTGGCGATCGCTTCCGTCACGGTTTTTACATTGATCGCGCCGTAGCTATTAACGAGTTCATCATGTTTCGCCTTTGCAATAACGATACCTGGCACATTGCCAACCAGTCTGCTCGAAATGAGCTCTGTCTTCACCCCTGCCGCTTTCACCATCTCTCCCCAAAGTTCATTGGAAGGCGTAAAGGCATCGGGTATGTATTTACCGGATTTGATATAATCGGTTGCGGTCCCGGAAGCAATATTCCTGATCATGACGGATACGGGCTTCCCATTAATGGACGGATTAGACGAGTTAAAATCAGATGCAGCGTCGCTTAACCACCCGTCTGTACCGGTACCGCCCTTTTCTGTCGACGAGAAAATCTCTACATATAAGTCCGTAGTATTTGTCACTGTTATTGGAAACTTCGATATTTCCGGCAACGATTCCGCAACGTCCACGGGATTTATATCGATCTGGCCTTTCACGGGTTCGGCGGTGTTGACAGATATTTTGGAGTATAGTTTTTCCAGACGTTTGCCCGCATCTTCGGCCGACACCTCGGCATCGGATTTCCCTAAGTTGGAGGTTAACGTAATCCCCGCGTACACAGCAATGAAAACAATGATAATTAAAGAACTAGCTATAAGGAAAAACTTGCCCTTATTCATTTAGTCATCTCCTTTATGATTTATATAATCTGGTTTGTTTAATTAAAGTATCGATCTCTTGCATGCATGGCATTGTCTCCATATCTTTAAGCTCCACCGTATCCAGACGCGACACTTCAAGGATCAGCTTGTCGAGCTTAAGCAATATCTCTTCATTTGTTTCAAGAGAGCTTCGAATAAATAACAGATATTCATGGAAAACCTCTTTTTTTCTCAGTTGGACCTGTGAGGGGGAAGCAGCATTTTGAGTCATGACCCGGTTATATTCTCTTTCGTCAAAAATATGAAGATGCGTTAGGATACCGCGAATATTAGTGAAAAATAGATTTTCGACATCCTTGGTGGTGTCGGCGAACTTGACGAAACTAAGACCTCCAGGCACAAATCTTTGATTCAGCACATTAAGAAGAGTGTCGTGGCGTTTCTTGATTCTGTCGATTTGGTGGAGGGCCAAACTTACGTCGTTCTCAACAGCCTTTACTTTTTGGAACTGCTTCAATGCGATTTCGAATTCTTCGGGCGTATGAACCTCAAGGATGGGGATTCGCGCTTCTTTCTTGAAAAGCAGCGTATAACTGAAATATAAAATGATAGCAGCGCTGCCAGCTAACGTGGCTGCGGCAGTTGCGCTTTTTAGCGCATTCTCTCCAAAACCAATGGCTAAAAGTCCTGGGGATAAGATGGCAATATCAATGAGGATGACCGTCATTACAATGAATGTTAATCTTATAATTTTTTTTGCATCCACTCCGGCAGCCTCTCCTTTCTGTTAATAAATTTGGAACTCTAACATTTGATAATAAGTGTAGTACGGTAGATTTTTCATTTAGACTCAAATTCCTAAGCAGCAATCATTCTAGAACAACGGAAAGTATCTGTATTCGTAACCTCTGCCGAACCTTTTTTTGTTCCTTCGGAACCAAATTATACCTTTCGTACCTGTTGGTTTCAATGATTTTATTGAAACCAGATGCCAATTCCGGACAAAAAAAGGCCCGATTCCCTTAACATCAGGATTCGGGCAGTTGCAAGCAAACTTTCGGTTCGCCATCAAGGCGCCTCAATAGTTTTTAATTTCTCAAGAATTCGACGCTTTCGATACATCATTTTGCCTGTTTCGCTGACATCCATAAGCATGGATCGATTTAAATATGCGCCGAACAAGATGCCTGCGATGGGAATCATCTGGAACAGCTTTTTCCAGCCAAAGTTGTCCCTATATGTGAGCATGACCTCGCGCCAGCCTTGAAGTTGAGACATAACCTGCCCGCTTCTCTCTTCCGAATGGAAGGCTGAAAGCTCTTCGAGAATCGCCTTTTTGCCGACGATATCGGAGGAGGAGAATTGCATGCATTTTACGATGAAAATACGTTCCGACTTTTCGTTGGGATCATAGCCGTAGCTGAACGCAACTTCCTGGAGCGCTTTGAGCGAGATGCCGAGCAACAGCGGAATATCGATAGCGATCGTGAAGATGCCTCCGATGCCTGTCGTTGCGCCTTGCACGGCCGCCATCTTGCTGCTTGCAGCGATTACGCGATCAGCCGTTTCATCCATTGTACGCAGAGGCAGCTTCCCGATCCGATCCAGGGCCGATGCTTCGCCTTGCTCTTCGTCCGGAAAAAAATTGCGATACATCTGTTCCTTGCTGATCAGATAACGACCGCCGTTCTGAACGTAGCTGCCGAGCTCGTCCAGCGCTGTACCTATTTTGTCCTGTATGAACTTCGGCGTTATTCGGTCCAGAATGGCAAAGGGCAGCCGTCCTAGCTTCTCCCAGAAGAACAGTCCCTTCTGATCATTTTCCCACGTTTCTATTTTCTTTAATTCCAACTTCAACGCTTCCGCGGTTTCTATATTTGTCATCTCTAAAGCAATACCTCGCTTCGATAAGTGATTTAGACCTTACATACTGCTCGAAGCAAAAAATGTTTCACCTTTTATTCCTCAAACGACAAATTTTCCGGCTCGTCCCTCAATTCTCCGCCGATCTGCATATTCGTGCTTGGCGTTCGTTCATCCACGATGTCGAAGGCGAAATTGTCCATCCATACTTTCCCTTGGCCGGTAAGCAGAACGCCGAACGAGATAGACGCACTGTCCGATGGCACATCGAGCACGATGGAGTACAAGTTCCAAGATGCAGTACCTTGAATCGGCCGGTCGCTCATATTGTCGAATTGCATCGTATCCCCCGCCGCGTTGTCGATTCTCATCCATAACCCGGCAAATGCTGAAACCTTCTCGACCTGGATAAAAGCAGACAGCTTTATTCGTTTTCCTTTGTATTTGTCGGATCTGAATTGCTGCATAATCGTCGCGAATTGCGTCTCTGATGTTGCGGATACCGATTTTAAATAACCGGATACCTTCCCCCTATGGACAGTCTCCCGATCCATGCCTATCTCATAGAGGGACGGGTCGGCCCCGCTCAGAATCCACCCTTTGACTTGGTTTTTATCGTTCATCTTCTTATTCTCCTCTCGTTGATCTTGCGTGTAAAGCACGCTCTCCATCAGTTTGCGGTAACGTCCGGGCGGCATGCCGTATTCCTTCTTGAACGCGCGTGTAAATGCTTCCTGCGATTCAAATCTGCTTCGGAACGCGATCTGGATGATGTCCTCCGAGGTATAGAGGAGAAGCGCCGAAGCACTGGCTAGTCTGCGTGACCGGCTATAGTCCGTTACGCTTGCGCCAACTTGCTCCAGAAAAATGCGGTGAAAATGATATTTGGAGAAACCTGCGGCGGCCGCCACCTGCTCGAGCGTCAGCTCTTCCTCCAGATGCGTTTCGATATAATCTAAAGCCTGATAAATCATGGGATGGTATTTCACGTGATCACCTCTTGCAGACAACAATAACATAAATGCGCGGAGCTATTTTTGATCAGAATTGCGAATGTAATGGAATGCCCATAAATGACAACAAAAAAACCGCGAAAATCGCGGTTTTTTTACTTACGAGTAGCCCCAGAAGGCATCCTTTTTAATATTTCCTTTGGTCACATCAAGCTGCTTTAACTTTTCTGTATGCAAGTCGACGAACGACTTCGGTCCGGCTATATAATACCTGCCGTTTACCTTATGAGAGGCTGCAAACCTGCCAATCTCCTGCTGCAAGTCGTCCCTGGAGTCCAGATACGTAATCCGGAACGACATTTTGTTTGCAAGGGCATCAAGCTCATCCTTGAAGATATAGGATTTATTGGTGTCCGTATATACAAGATGGATATGGCTGGCGTCTTTGTTACCTTCAGCATCCAATTGCTTGAGGATGGAACGAAACGGAGTAATTCCGATCCCGCCGGCGATCAACAGCGAAGGATTGTTGTCCGTCAAAGTAAAAGCGCCGACAGGACCGCTCATTTTGACCGTCATGCCTTTTTTTAATTCGGACATCGCCGTCTTGAATTCGCTTGGATTTTCGCCGACGCGCGTCGTCAGTCTAATGACATTTTCTGAAGGCGCCGATGCAATACTGAAAGGTTTTGTTCCGTTCTTGATTTTTTTATGAGTAGGAGTGAACAGTCCATATTGACCGGCATTCCAGGTCAGATCCTTCGGTTTCTCGAATAAGAAGGAATAGACTTGGCGATCCTCCTGAAAGCTCTCCAAGAACACTAATTCTTTTTTATTAAATATGGCGAACATATCTTTGAAGAAACTCAATTTTTCCTCATCCCCTTAAGTGAGCTTTTCGACTTACGTCAAATACTTACCCGTGATCGATTTCTCCGCTTGAACGATCGCCATAGGCGTACCCTCGAATACCACCTGACCGCCCTTGCTGCCTCCGTCCGGTCCCATGTCGATGATCCAGTCCGCCTGGCTGATGACATCGAGATTATGTTCGATGACGATGACCGTATTGCCGCTGTCTACTAGACGGTTCATGATCGCCATAAGATGGCCGATATCGGACATATGCAGTCCTGTCGTCGGCTCGTCCATTACATAGATGCTCCCCTTCTTGTGCAGCTCGCTCGCCAATTTGATCCGCTGACACTCTCCGCCGGACAATGTGCTGAGCGGCTGACCAAGAGTAATGTAGCTCAGACCTACGTCGCTCATCGCTTGAAGCTTGCGGACGACTTCTTTCAGCTGGAAAAATTCCAATGCCTGCTCGACAGTCATCATCAACACTTCAGCGATCGACTTGCCATTCAGCTTGTATTCGAGCACCTCTTCCTTGAACCGATTGCCGCCGCAAACATCGCATGGCAGTTTCACGCTGTCAAGGAAAGCAAGGTCTGTGTAGACAACGCCAAGTCCTTGGCAATTCTCGCAGGCTCCTTTGGAGTTGAAGCTGAACAAGCTCTGATTGACTTTATTCGCGGATGCGAACGCCTTGCGAACATCGTCCATAATGCCCGTATAAGTCGCGGGATTGGAGCGTGTAGATACGCCGACTGCCGATTGATCGATGACAATGGCATCCGGTTGCTGCTTCAGGAAGATTTCGTTGATCAATGTACTTTTGCCGGAGCCGGCAACTCCCGTCACGACCGTCAGAACACCGACAGGAATATCCACGCTCACGTTCTGCAAATTATGCAAGCTGGCATTTTTAATGGATAGCTTGCCGGAGTGCTCTCTGCACTCGTTCTTAAGCTGAAGCGGGTGCTTCATATGGTTGCCCGTAAGCGTACCCGACTCCAGGAGGCCAGAGTAGCTGCCTTCGTATACGATATTACCGCCGCGTCCGCCGGCATGGGGTCCAACATCGACAATATGATCCGCCACCTTGATGACATCGGGGTCATGCTCGACGACGATCACCGTGTTCCCCTTGTCGCGCAGCTTTTGCAGCAGCTCATTTAGACGGTGTACGTCTCGCGGATGCAGGCCAACGCTAGGCTCATCGAAGATGTAAGTCACATCGACCAGACTCCCGCTCAGATGTTTAACCATCTTGACTCGTTGCGATTCGCCGCCTGATAATGTGTCCGTCTCGCGGTCCAGCGTCAGGTAATCAAGTCCGATATCTACCAGATGCTGCAGCCTCTGAATCAGAGACTTTACGACCGGCGCCGCTACAGGATCGTCGATCTCCCGGATGACGCGGATCAGCTGACCAACCTCCGTGGAGGACATTTCCGCGATGTTGAGGTCGTTGATCCTGCAGTTCAAAGCCGCTTGACTGAGTCTGGCGCCATGACAGCTGGTGCAAGGACCCTCGGAGATGAATGGCGAGATTGCTTTTTGCGTTCGTTCGGACATCGTCTTTAGATCGCGTTTAATATATTTGTTGGTAAACTTCTCAATGACTCCTTCTACAGTCAGGTTCATGGCTTTCCCGCCGAACATCACCTGAACTTTGCTAGCCTTCGCATAGAACAGCTGCTCCCGCTCTTCCTGCGAATAATCGCTCAGCTTCTTGTCGAGATCGAATGTTCCCCACTGAGGGATCATATTCCATTCCCATCCGTTAACCGCATAATCGGGCATCAAAAGAGCTCCTTCATTAAGCGACTTGGACATATCCACCGCTTTGCTCATGTCCACGCCAAGTCTGCGTCCGAGTCCGCTGCAATCCGGACACATGCCTTGCGGGTCGTTGAAGGAGAACATATGAGCCCCGCCAATATGCGGCTGACCGACTCGAGAGAACAGCAAGCGAAGAATGGGCGAAATATCGGTTATCGTGCCCATCGTAGAATGGGAGCCGCCGCCGAGTCGCTTCTGGTCGACGATGACAGCCATACTCAGATTCTCTATGGCATCCGTATCCGGCTGTGGCACGCGCGGCAGGAAATTACGCACAAACATACTGAAATTTTCATTTAGCAAACGGGTAGATTCTGCGGCGATCGTATCAAAAACGATCGATGACTTGCCGGATCCCGATACGCCCGTAAAGATCGTGATCTTCTTTTTTGGGATGCGTAACGAAACATTGTTAAGATTGTTTTCTCTTGCTCCCGAGATGACGATAAAATTATGATTATTTTCGCTCATTCATGACATCCTTCCGATCTTATTGTTGGCAAGCTTTTTACGCCAATGCTTTATCCAGCTCGCCGCACCAATTCGTCCAGCCATGTCTAGCTCCTTCAAGCCCATGTACATTCGAGAATCCGGTTTGTTCCAGATGCAGGTTAACCTTCCCGTCTTCGATTTCCCGAAGCGTCCAGTTCACGGTATGCTTCTCTTCGCCGACAGCCCAAGAATAGGACAAGTGAGATGGCGGGTCCACGATCAATACTTCGCCATCAATAATGCCATCCCAGTACTCATTGGGTTTGGCGCGGAATTGGAATTGATGGCCCACTACAGGCTCGAAATCATTTTCCAACACCCATTTCGCCAATTTGTTGGAATCCGTTAATGCCGACCATAGCTTCTCGATCGAGGTCTTGTATTGAAAATCCAGCTCCAGCTTTAAACTCATTTTTCTTCCTCCTCTAGTAAGAAACCTAAACTTAGTAAATTGGCAGTCCAAAACTTGTTATAAAACGAAAGCCAATCTTGCACTTCTCTAAGCGGTGAAGGATTCAGCTTGAATCGTGTTTCTCTGCCAACCTTTCGATCCATAACAAGTCCTGCTTCTTTAAGTATGCTCAAATGTTTGGACACGGCTGTTCGGCCCATATTGAATTGCGTCGTCAATTCATGCAGCGGTATATCGTCTGTCTCGGCTAACAACCGTATAAGTTGGCGTCTGGTTGGATCTGCAATCGCGTCAAATACATCCCGCAACTGTTTGTGTTCGCTCACAACACCCTCTCCTAAGGAATGATATTTAGTTGTTAATTGGACACCATTTGGTGACTTTTAGATTATAGGACACCGTTCGGTGTCGTGTCAACTGCATGAAAAATGAAACAACGATAGCCAAGAACAAGAAAATAAAGTCCTGGACTGTCGCTGTTTTTTAATGCTGACGTTTTTGGTTAGTTGTATATGTATGAATTACTCCGCTTGAAACAAATCAAATTGATTCCCGTACAAATCCTCAAAACCGACTCCTTTTCCTCCCGGAACTATGGCTGGTTCTCCGTGGAAAACGACGCCACGTTCTTTCATTTCAAAGTAGTCGCCTTCGATATCATCTGTTTCAAACATGACCAGGACTTGGTTAGCGCTCTGTTTGCCTATCAATGCCAGTTGGTCTGACGTTTCCGCCTTTACCAGTTCAAACAACGTTTCATTGCTCTCTCTCGGAGCGACCGCCAGATATCGCGATCCCTGACCAAAATCCATATCCGAGATTATGACAAACCCAAGTCTTTCCGTATAAAATTGTTTGGCTTCTTCTTGATCTTTCACAAGAATCGTAAGTTGGGCCGCTTTAAGAATCATGTCCCAGTCCCTTCCTTCTAATATTTTTCGCACTTCAATTATAGCGCATACGTTCGCATTCATCCACCAATATAATGCCCGATTCATCATCTGACTACGCTCTCTCTTCGTGAGTATGGTACCTTAGAGGCAGGGGTATTCTCGGTTAAAGTGAAGCTTGACTCTTTCAAACAGCTAGCCAGACATTAAACAGAGGACCCAAGTCGTTAGTTAATAACGACTAAAGAGTCCTCTTCTTTATAATATGAGCTTTTGAGCTTTAAGCCGTTACCAGGCGTTAACGCCGAGACGTTCGACCGTCTCCCGAATGAATGCCGGCTCGTCCTCCGGCACGCGCGAAGTGACGAGATTACGATCCACGACGACTTCGCGGTTAAGGTACTTCCCGCCCACCGCCTCGATCTCCGAAGAAATGCCGGGAAACGCCGTTAACGTTCGGCCTTCCAGCACGCCTGCCGCAGCCAGTACTTGCGGTCCGTGGCAGATCGCAGCAATGGTTTTCCCTTCCCGGTCGGCTTCTCGAACGAAACGACTGACATCTTCGTTATACATCAGATAACCTGGCGAACTGCCGCCCGGGATAATAATGGCATCGTAATCCGCCGCATGGGCATCTTTGATCCCCAGATGCGTGGTATACGTCACCGTACCTTGTTTGCCTGTCAGCTCCTTTTGTGCCTCTAGTCCGATGATCACGGTCTCGTGACCGTTCTTAACCATCTCTTCGTAGGGATTAACCATCTCGGAATCCTCGAAATCCTTAGCAAGCAAAAATGCTACTTTTTTGGCTTCAGTCATCTTCATAGCTCCTCTCCAAAATCATCGACATAAAGGTAATATACCCAATGATGCCCATGTTGAAGCGGCTAAGCGATGGAATTAATACAAAGTTTGGAGCGCTTGAGGCGTGAATGGAATCAGTTCATCAAGGTTACCGTCTCTCATTTTTTTGACCCAAGCCGGATCTGCAAGAAGCGCTCGGCCGATCGCCACAAGATCGAATTCTTGATTCTCGAGCTTGGGAATCAGGCCATCCAAGCTGGCGTTGCCTGCACCGCTTCCCTTCGTAAAAAATGTCGAGACATCGCCGTCCAAGCCGACAGAGCCCACCGTAATGGTCGGTTTGCCGGTCAAATGTTTCACCCAGCCCGCAAAATTCAACTTGGAGCCTTCGAATTCCGGTTCCCAGAAGCGGCGTGTCGAGCAATGGAACATATCAACCCCGGCGTCAACCAGCGGTTCGAGAAATTGCTTCAGCTCCTCCGAAGTCTCCACTAGTTTCGCCGAATAATCGCTGCCCTTCCATTGCGAGATCCGCAAAATAATAGGGAAATCGGGACCAACGGCTTCGCGGCAAGCTTTCACGACTTCTGCGGCGAAGTTCGTACGCGCGAGCAGACTGCCGCCGTACCGATCACTGCGCTGATTCGTTTTCTCCCAAAAGAACTGGTCGATCAGATATCCGTGAGCGCCGTGAAGCTCTATACCGTCAAAACCCAGCCGTTTCGCTTGCGCCGCGGCTTTGGCGAATTCCTGCACGATACCGACGATCTCGTCTTGGGAGTACTCGTTCACGTTGCCGCGGGCGCCCATGTGCCAGATTTGAGGGGCGATCTTGCCACCTGCTTCGTGCACTTCCGATAACACGTTAGCCCAGCCGTTTAAGGCGTCTTCCCCATAAAAGAAAGGAACGTTCTCCTGATTACTTGAATCGGCGTGATCGATGACCGTACCTTCCGTGATGATCAACCCGACTCCGTTCTCGGCTCTACGGCGATAATAGGCGGCGACATCCGGTCCGGGAACGCCGTTCGGCGATTTTTGACGCGTCATTGGCGCCATTACGGTTCGATTAGACAATGAAAGCTGACCCATCGTAAAAGGACGGAACAGGGATTGCACAGTTTGCGTGTTAGTCATGGTTACCCTCCAATAGGCATATTCTATATTTTTAAAAGCATGCGCATGCATATAAATTATCAAAAAGAAAAGAGCCCTGTCAAGAGGCTCTCATTTCAGAAGCTGTTGTACAAGCTTCTCCAGTTCGGTCATCGTCCCATCTCGGCGTAATTCAAAATCAAGCACATCATTTACGATAGCAAGGGCCCGCTGATACTTTTGTTCGCCCGTTTCCGTAATGCGGGTATAGATGCCTCGTCGATCATTGGTGCAGGTATGACGTTCGAGAGCGCCTACATGAGGGGCTTCCATGCGATCCACTAAACGTGAAGTCGCGCTTTGGCTTAATCCCACCATCTCTTGAAGCTGCTGCAATCGCAGCTCCTTGCACTCGGAGCCGGAAACGAATCTAAGAACGTAGAATTCCTTTAAGGATATATCAAATTGTTTCAGCAGCGCTTGTTCCAACTTTTCGTTGACGCTGGAATGGATGAGGGATAAGGACAGCCATAAATCCAATCGTTCGTTGTCGTGATGCAAGATTGACCACCCCGTAAATAATTGTTGATTCCGTCGTCTTATTGTATCAAGGTTGTTCGGAATGGTCAAAATCTCGCAAAACGACTGACTTGCTCAGCCTATCATTTGTACAATTATACGCCTGTGAACGAAAGGCTAATATCTTCGTTGCCGTTTTTGATCTGCCAACCGTTAAAGCCCGCCGCATCCGTAATGCCCGGCTTAAATGTCAGAACATAGACCTGGCCAGGCTTCAGATCATTGGACATCTTTAGCGTGACTTCGGTGACGACCGCTCCCGTGTTGTTTAATTCGTCATGGGAGATGCGAACCGCTTCTCCACCCTGCTCAGCCAAGGCAAAGGAGGTTTCATTCACGTTTTTTACCGGTTCGCTAAATAATACTTTGATCGTCGAACGGTTAATGACGATGACCTGCTTCGCGTACGGCGCTTCATTAGGAACGACAGTACCCGCGAAAGTTGTGTCGTTCTCTCCGTTCTGGGTATTCAGGGACGATACGCCCGTTACTCTTGCAGAATACACGCGGCCTGGCTGGAACAAGTTCGGATTGGAGTCGTTGCTTGTTCGGAATTGGACGCTGACTACTCTGTTCGTGCCGGCTTTGCGCACAGCGTACTTGCTCCAACCGGACATCGAGACATTGGCTCCGTTATCCTTTAAAATCGTTACGACAAGCGAGCCTACGTCCGAATCCTTAATATCACGATCGAAGGAAACTTCGATTGTATTTTCATTTACCGCCGTTATGCCCTGCAGCTTCACGGGAAGGACCGGATTGGAGATGCCTCCGAACAGGAGACCGGACTTCGCATCCATGACGTTGCCGGCCAGATCGGGAATGTCCGATACGGTCAAGTTGTACACGGTTTTGTCTTGTTGCGCGGAAGTCCGCAGCGTGACGGTACGACCTTCATTGTCCAAGCTTGCCGAGACGACAGCCAATCCGGGGATGCTGTAGCGTCCGGTCTGGACCGCAATATCCCGATTGACCTTTTCGCTGAACCTAACGGTCAAGGAGGCATCTGCGTTTACCTTGAAATCCGCTTCTACGATCGTCGGCTTCGTGGCGTCCGCGCTGCCTGCGATGGACAAGTCGGAACGCGTATCCATAATGTTGCCGGCAAGATCCTTAATGTTTTTGACCGTCATCGTATAACGGGTATTATCCGACTGATTGGATGTCGTAATCGTCACTTGTCTCTTATCTCCAGACAATTGCACTGCCGACAGCTTAAGTCCGCCGGAGAACGAATAATTCGAAGGATTGGTAGCTGTCGCTTGATCCAGCGCCTCCGAAAAAGTCAATACGTAGACTCGCGCCGTAATCCGATCGAATGCGGTGATCACGGGCTTTGTCATATCCGATCTCGTCGAGTTGTAAGCCCACGACTTGCCGTCGATGGTTAAGTAGTGCGTTCTATTCTCGGCCTGATACCCTGTCGTGATCAGTATCGACATGCCGTCGCCGCTTAGGGAAGAAAGCAGGATCGGGACGATGGTATTGCGATCGTCTCGCAGACTGAACCTTGAGATATCGGCGGACTCGGCCTTGGATTTCAAGTTGACTCGAACCGTCTGGACGCTAACGGCCTCGACAGACTTGACATCTAGCATAATTCCCCAACCTGTATAAACCGCATAGACGGCATCTACAAGAACGCTGCGTGTTGCGTTAATCGTATAGTCGTTCCGATGAGCAATCCAGCCTTTGCTAAGAGCGGTTCCTACAGCAGCTTTCGCCCATGGCGATACTTTGCCTTCGAAGCCGATGTTGGAGTTAGGCGTAATATTGTTGACCTTTAGCAATACAGAAGCCAACTCCTCCACTTTCACTTTTGCCGTCGGTTCGAACCTGTTTTCGCCTTTGCCTACCATAATCCCGGCACCTCGGACTGCTTGGATCGCTTCGTACGACCATCGCGTCTTCAATACGTCGACGAAGCTTGGCGTGGATTGGGAACGAGGCAATTCTAGAAGCTTGTAGAGCACGGTCGCGAACTGCTCTCTGGACATCGTTTCGTGGAGACGTGAAGACCCATCCTCGAAGCCGCTCATGATGCCTTGATTTTTTAACACTTGGAACTTCTCTTCCGTTGTCAATGTTGCCGCGCTTGCAGTAGGGATGGCCAATCCGAACAATAAAATTAATGCAAGCAGAGTCAGTGCTATTTTCCTCATCTTCAGGGTCCTCCTAATGGATTTCTGCTGGGACCTCGTATAATTAATAAGTCCGGTTGCGGCCGCGGTCCAGCGAGTGTACCCTCTTTAACGTTGCCACTGAGGAAAATGTTTCTGACGAATGTTGTCACATCCAAAACTAGTCATGATTCGAGTAAACTCCTTAAAATCCGAGTGAAAGCTTTGAAGAGAAGCCGTTCCCTGTTATTTGTACCCAATCTTCTCCTCTAATGTAAAATGACCGGAAAGCGAAGCAAACAGCTCATCAGGCAAAAATAGTTCTTCGATATGAAACACGCCGCGTGGGTACTTCTCTTCGTACAAACATCGAGCCACGTAGGCCGCGACTTGACCGGTCATATGGAACTCCTTGTCTCCGCTTATAACGCCATGGTAACGTACGTTTCTGCCGTCTTTTTGACCGCTTAGCTCGACTTTGACGGCATAGATTTCTTTTCCCCAGTTCGAGTTGAGGATGGAGTCGACAACTTTGTTTCTGATTCCGGGCTTGAGCAGCAATCGAGTGATTCTTAAGCGCGCCGAAGCGGCAAGCAGCCAAGTCACGAATCTGGAATCGAAGCAAAGCCTGGTCGATACGGTAGGAATATGCAAGGTTCCAGGCAAGATATGTTGATCCGAGAAGTTGAAACGATAAGCGCTTCTGCGGCCTATATCCCGATTGAACTCGGTTTGAAGGCCATCGGAGAAACCGGAAAACTCAACTTGCTGTCCCTTGTCGATAACCGCGAATTCGGCATTGAAGTTATCGACAGTCCATTCCACCGCCTTGCGTCCATGCTTCTCTCCTAAACCTAACAGAAGGAAAATATCGGCGGCGTCCGCTTGATCCAATTGCTGTACGCCCCGCTTCACAAGCATATTGGTGATCCCTGGTGCCAGTCCGACGCTCAACACCGTTGTGGCTGAATGGGACGGAAGCCTCTGGATTCGTTCCATCACGGAGTAGTCTGCCGTCACATCGATATAATGAATGCCCTTCTCCAAGCATTGTGCAATGAAGCTGATGTTCCGCACGTCCAGGCACATGATGACGACGGACACGCCATCCGGCCAATTCTCCGGAACGCCCCCGTCTACATCCACTTCAAGCGGCAGCACTTCCCCATTCATAGCCCGGGAGAACCGTTCCGCTTTCTCCAGGCTTCTGCCCGCCGCATATACGCGATAGGGATACCTCTTTCTCAATTCATCGCAGATGACTCCGCCAACCTTGCCGTATCCGCCTATGACAATTATTTTATGATACATGTTGCCGCCACTCCTTATAGTTTAGTAACTAAACAATATACGCAAAAAAATTAGTCTCTTTGTAAATGACGGCAAAGCGTCTCTAATCCTTTCTCCAAAATTTTCATCTCGTTATCGTCCAGATTGGCGCTAAGCTCGCGGTACATCGCTTCTTGCATCTCGTCGTGGACGAGGAGCGCTTTCAATCCCGTTTCCGTCAAAAAAACAAGGACGCTTCTGGAATCGGCGGGATTGGGGTTACGCTGCACCAATTGTTTGTGCTCCAAACGAGTGATGATCTGCGTCACGGCGCCCTTTGTAACGTGCAACCGATCGGCAAGCACGCTCATAAGCACGCCTCCTTCCGGCCCGATCGATCACACGACCGACACATCTCCTTGCAAGATAACTACAAAGAGCTATAGTACCAGGATCTCGCAGATTTTATAATTCGACGTAGCTAATGTATTCAGCATCCAAGGAGGTTCTTATGGTTTCGTCAACCCGTTCGCGATTACTATCTTCCCTGTATCAATCGGTATGGAGATGGCATTTTTATGCCGGCATTATTTTCGCCCCTTTCCTGATCGTCCTGGCCGTCAGCGGCTCCGTCTATTTGTTCAAGCCCCAGATCGAAGGTTATTTGTACAAAGAGATGTTAACCGTGAGCGAGGTCGGTGAGGCGGCTATGTTCGCCGATGACATCATCGCCAAGACCGAACGGGCTTATCCAGGCACGTCCATTACTTCCGTCGTCATCTCGAATGATCCCCGAGAAACGATCAAGCTGTCCGCAAACCGCGACGGAGTTGCCAAGATCATGTATGCCGATCCTTATACGGGACAGATCGTCGGCATGATGAACAGCGACAAGACATTTGCCTCCTTCTTCAAAAAGATGCACAGCGAGCTTGTCGTCGGAGGAACCTGGGGCAACAGACTTGTCGAATTGGCGGCTTGCTGGGCTCTAATTCTAGTAGTGACGGGACTATATCTGTGGTGGCCGCGCAATCGTTTCCAGATCTGGGGCACGATGCTGCCCAGATTCAACAAGCCCGGAAGCCGCCAGTTCTGGCGTGATCTGCATGCCGTTCCAGCCTTCTGGCTCTCGCTGTTTATCGTTATTCTGATCGTCTCGGGCCTGCCTTGGTCCGGCATCCTCGGCGGGCAGATCGATCGTCTGGCGAATGTTACCCATACGAACTATCCTACGTACGCGCATAGCTTTATGCCAGGTCCGGAATCCGTTACCGTTACGAAGGATATCGCGGAGGATGTTCCTTGGGCTTCCGAGAATTTACCCGTTCCCGAATCGGCGGTTGGTGGCTACATGAAGCTGAAGGTCCAGGAAATAAAGGGAATTGCCGACAAACAAAATGTTGCTCCGCCGTATACGATCTCGCTCCCGCGAGGAGAACGAGGCGTCTATACGATCGCTACCTCTCATTCGCGGCCCGGCGACGATGCGACTCTGCATGTGGATCAATATAGCGGAGCCGTGCTCACCGACATTCGTTTCGACAATTACGGCCTTATGGCCAAGGGTATAACGATGGGAATCGCTCTGCATGAAGGTCGACTCTTCGGTCTCGCCAATCAATTGCTGGGCTTGATAACCGCGTTAGGCGTTATCCTGCTAGCGGTCAGTTCCTTCTTCATGTGGCGCAAGCGAAAGCCGGACGGAAAGCTCGGAGCGCCTCCCCGAGTCAAGGATCGGAGGATAACGGTTGGCGTGCTAGTCATCATGCTTGTTTGCGGAGCTATCATGCCACTTGTCGGTTTGTCCATAATCGTCGTCGTACTGCTGGACTGGCTGATCATTCGGCATATTAAACCGCTGAGAGCCTGGTTCTCCGTATAAGAAAGGAGGAATAGAAGTTGATCGACACTTATCAATGGCGCCGTATCGGGATAACCATGCTGCTCTCCGCTTCCTTGTCGTTAGGTGCGTGTACCGCTAATGAAGGAATGACAGACGAGAACGGTCTGCGGCCGCATCTGAATGTAGATTTGCAAGTCCCTGGGACCTTGAAACTGCATGAAACCTCTCCGTTCAGCGTTATAGTAACCCAAGCAAACAAGCCCGTAAGGGCGGATGAGATTCTGTTCCAGTTCTGGCCGGAAGGATCGCCGGATCGACTGGTTACGGTGGCGGGCCTTATGCGTCAAGAAGGGGTATATACCGCCGAATACGGCTTCATAGAGAATGGCGTTTATGTTGTACGCAGCCGTGTAACAGCGGGCTCGTTGGAAGCCATGCCGGCCAAACGCTTTGCGATAGGCGAAGAAGCCGTTCTTCGGCTCGCGGCGTTAGAGCAGCAGGAAGCGCAAGGAGAATTAGCGTCTTCGGATCACGGTTCAGGCGATCATCATCATTAGATAGCGTTGCAAAGCAACAAAAAATGCTATGCCCATTCGAAATCCGAAGGGCATAGCATTTTTATGATTTACCTCGATTCCCCGCCAAACCGAACAGTTCGCCGAACACCTCGTGCAAGCCGTCGCTTCCGTAAGCGCTCCGTATGTCGGCCGTATTACCGTCCAGTACGATGCCCCCATCCTTGAGGAACACGATTCGATCGGCTAACGTCTCGGCTATGGGCAGTTGATGCGTCGAGAATAACACGGTGCTTCCACTCGCGGCAGCCCCCCGGACCAGACTTACGAACGATTCCATCCAATAGGGATCCAGTCCGTTCGTCGGTTCGTCCATGAGGATGAGCGGCGGCTTGGCGAGCAGAGCTTGACCGAACAATACCCGTTGACGCATTCCCTTCGAGAAGGAAGTGACCGGTTTTTTGCCCGTATCGGATAACCCCACGAGCGTAATCACCTCGGCAGCCCGTTCCTTGCCAAGTCCTCTCAGCTTGGCCCAGAACGTCATCGTCTCCATCGCCGTTAACCCCGCGCTGAAGCGATAGTCATCCGGCATATAGCCGATCTTCTCGGCGTAGGCCTTCCGATTCTCCTTCCAAAGGATGCCGTCAACCGTAATGGATCCGCTTGTCGGCAGCATGATGCCGGCCAGCATGCGAAGCAGCGTGCTTTTGCCGGCTCCGTTGCCGCCGCATAAGGCCACCGCGCTTCCACGTCCAATGCTTAAATTCATGGCTTCGATGACGGTAATGTTGTTATAGGCTTTGTGAACGGAGTTGAACCTTACCAGCTCTTCAGCCACGACCTCTCCTCCTCTCCCACAGCACATAGGAAACGGTAAAAATAATCATAATCCAGAGTAAAGCGATGCCGGCAAACGCTGGAGTTCCCCAAGGCTGCAGGATCCACTTCACCCACTCATAATATTCGGGACCCAACGTAGAGCCTCCGCCTAATTTCACGACGGTGAACAATCGGGTCAATTCCGCCGGATTAAGAAAGACGAGCGCGGTTACTGCCGGCTTAATCCAGAGATAGGGCAACATGCCGAGTACGGCGATCAGCAGCGACGGCCAGGCAATAATGGCGAAAAACCAGACGCCGACGGCCGCAGTAAGCGCCTGCCAACGATTTTTCGAGAGCGTGCCGATCAACAGCGCGATGGCTAGGAAAAACAATGATAATAGCGCAGCGAATATCAGCAATCGCCCATAGGTAGCCAAGTCGAATCCTCTGCCAAACATGTATCCGGCGAGCCCCGATAATCCGAAGCCTGCGGCAACAATCGTGAGAAGCACAGTGGCAAGCCCGATATATTTGCCGAGCAGGTACGCTCCCGTCCCCAGCGCGTAAGTAGACAGCAGCTCCCAGTTGCCCTCCTCCTTATCGCCGGTAAGCGAGAAGGAGCCTAACATCAGGGCCATCAAAGGCAACAGGTAAATAGCCAGATTCAACATCGTGCCGCTCATGCCGGAATAGCCGCTTACATAACCTTGCAGATTGATCAAGAGCAGGCTGAACGTGAATAGCGTAAAAAGGGCCATAAACGAATAGGCCCATGGATTACGAAATCCGATCTTCAATTCTCTTGCCGCAACATGCCTCAGAAGATTCACGAAGCGTGTCCTCCGCCATCATGAGTGCCGCTCTCCTCGCCATGATCGTGACCGTGCATATCCATCATTTCATGGTTAACCGCCCAGGAATGGCTGGCAAGATCATCTGCGGACATCAGCGTTCCTTTGCCTTGTTCAGCGATATAAGCCTTGGCATCCTCTTCCTTCTCGAACGATACGATGCCGTAGGCCATCGGTGTTTGAAAAGTAGGATCATAAGCATAATAGGCTTTCTCGTAACGCAGCCACTGCTTGGAGTCGAAATCGCGCACAAACGCAGCGCCGATCGTTTCCGTTCCGTTTTCCTTCTTCCAAGTGTTTAAACAGCCGATATCGTCGAATTTGAGCGACTGGCCTTCCTTCGTTATGATTTGCGTCGCATATTGATCATCCTTGATTGCCATCTTGCAGATGACGCATACATCCGTCTCTTCGTTAATGGCTTGCGCCTCGTATTTCTCTCCGCCGCAAGCCGCTAGCGTCAGCACGAACACCAGTGCGAGGGCGAGCAGACTTATTTTTTTGTTCATATCGTTCTCCTCCTGTTCATATACAACCAACCGATTACTGCGATGACTAACAGCAGGCTCAAATAGCCTGTCGCCTTGGAACTGCCATGGCTTGGATTAGCGCCGTCAAAACCCGGCGGTGCCATAAGCGGCTTGACATCCGTTGACCAATCATCCCGATTGTTTTGGAAGAGCTCCTCGAGAAACTCCATGCCCGGCGATTGGAAGAAAAGCTGGAACGCCGCTCGTTTCTGCGTCACGCCTTGAAAAAAGGGATTGATCGCATTAGCGGTATCGCTATATCCGTCCCCATCCGTGTCGATGCCGCTGAAGCCGTCCCAATAGTTCCCGGCAATCTCGTTGTTGCTGCTTCCGCGGGCCTGCGCATCCGCGACATTGCCTTGGAAGAGGTTCCCTTCGACGACATTGCTTTCTGCATCGAGAAGCTGGATCCCGACAAAATTGTAGATTATTTCATTGCCGACGATAACATTGCCCTTAGACTGCTCCACGTAGAAGCCTGTCCGATTGCCTTCGACTTTGTTGTCTTCGAATACAGAATCATGCGCGTCGAATAACAGTATGCCTTGCGAATGGACATTTTCGTTCTGTTTCGTGAATGTATTGCCGTTTACCTCAACCTCTGTAGCCGTCATCACCATGGCGCCGGTCACATTGGCATTGCCGACGTTGCCGCGAATGACCGTTCGGGCGGTATACATGCAATGAATGCCGTAACGCGAACGCTCGACGACGTTGCCGGTTACGATCGTATCATCGCTTTTCTCCATGTAGATACCGTCATGAGCATCGCTGACCGTGTTCCCGTCAATCCGCCAACGGTGGGAATTAAAGAGGTCGATGCCGTTGCCCTTGGCAGCCATGGATACCTCTCGCGGCGTCCAATCAATCACGGTGCTTGTGATCGTGCCATTATCTGCATCCTTCACGGAAATCCCGTCTGCGCCCGTAGCCATCCATAATTGCTCGATTCGAGCCCGGTCTCCCGATACGACGATCGTTGCTTGCGGCTTAAACGCCTCGTCGCGGATTCGTATTCCAGCCAAGGTGACGTCATCGGCTTCGACAATTAAGGCGCTTTCTTCACTTTCGTTCAGCAGAATGGATTCTCCAGCAATCTCGGAACGTAGCTCCAGCGGTTTCCGGATCACCGCCGGTCCCAGGTAGATACCCGACTTTAGAACAATGGTCGATCCAGGCTCGGCTTCATCCAGAATCGGTTGTAAATCGGTTGTCATGGACGCAGATGAGACATCCACCGATCCGGTATGATTTGCCGAGGTTGACGGATGGCCGCTGGCGCTTTCCGTAGCTGCTGCAGATGCTTGCCCGCCGCTGAGTACGGCGACTACCAACCAACCCATGATGGTGGATCGAAGCGCAAGCCTACATGTTGGGGTCAAATCTCCTCCCTCGCTTCCCTTCAGTTGTGCGGCTATTCAAGTACTTTTTTACAGCCAATCAAATTGTAACAATGACGGCCATCCCCATACATAGCCCTTTGTAGTCAATGTCACCCTTAAGATCGACAGTCTTGTGACAAACCTGCGATTCCTTGCGAACGCGTGGAATTACCATGACCAAACGGATTTCATCAAACCCAGCTTCTCTCCTATTCGTTTCAACAAGGAATAACTCGCCGGCTCCATGAGTTTGGCGGTACAGTCGGAGTTTGAAACATAATCTTTTTCCTGGGCTTTATCCCAGGTTGTCTCCGTCAAATAATTTGTAGCCTCCGCTTCATCGAAGCATGGCGGAGCTATGTACACTTCGTGGGTATGGTCGAGAATCATTCGGGTATCGTTTGGCGGAGCAAAAGGTTGAGGAACTACAAGCAGTGTTATCAGGACGAGGGTCAGACTGATGCCGACCCAACCTTTTCTGAAGGTTGATTTATTTTTCATTGCTAATCCCCCTCGTCAGCGCGAAGATATCCGACATATCCGTCAATTCGCCTTCGTGACGTTTTATGAGTTTTCCTTGCTCATCGATGACTACGGTCAGTGGAAGACCTGCGACGCGATATTGCCGCTTTACATCCTGCTCGCGATCCATCGCGATCGGAAACGCAAGCTCGTAACGGTCGACGAACTTCTTCACCGTCTCCTCGTCTTCCCCGACATTAATCGCGATCATGTCGATGCCGGCTAGCTTGTAAGCTTCATTTAGAAGCGGCAGTTCATTGACGCATGGATTGCACCAGGACGCCCAGAAGTTAAGCACGACGCCTTTACCTTCATAATCGGATAATGCAAGCTGACCGCCGGCGAGTTGATTCAATTGGAAGGACGGAGCCGTATCGCCAACGGCGGCCTTGCTCCGCGGCTCGGCATTGGTTTGCAGCACTACGTAGACGGCGAGAGCGACCACGCCTGCCACCAGCATGGCTTGAAACCAACCTTTGCGTATGATTGAAAGCAATGTATACACACCTCTCTAACTAAACAATAGTATCTATCTATTGTAACAACGGAGGAGGTACGCAGATATGACTCGTTTGGGCTATTCATAATGTAAATAAGTATATAGTTATATTTTTATTTATTTATATAATCAGTTGCGTATATAATGTAAATAGTTTTCACGGAGGAGGCACTGTTATGGACCCGATTGATGAAATGTCGGAAGTACTTAAGCTTTTGTCGGACAAAACTAGATTAACGATACTCGCGCTCTTGAAGGAACGGGAGTTATGCGTCTGCGACATCGTGGAGCTGTTGGAAACAAGTCAGCCTAATATCAGTCAACATCTGCGGAAGCTCAAGCTGGGCGGTTTGGTTCATGAAACCAGGCGCAGTCAATGGATCTATTATTCCTTGAATCTGGAGTCCAGGCCGTATCTGCAGACCGTCATCGACCAGCTTCCCTCCATGAAAGAAAAGCTTGTCGGCCGTGCGAACTCGACTTGCGATTGATGGGGAGGCCTTATGCTGGTACTTGCTTGTTTGATTTTTATAGTCACTTTATTTTTTGTGATCTGGCAGCCTAAAGGACTGAGCATCGGCTGGTCGGCGTCCGCTGGCGCTCTTGCAGCTTTATTATGCGGAGTCGTCGATTGGCAAGACGTTTGGGATGTTACAGGAATGGTCTGGAACGCCACGCTCGCTTTTGTCGCCATCATTCTGATTTCATTAGTTCTGGACGAAATCGGATTTTTCGAATGGTCCGCCCTTCATATGGCGCGATTGGCACGCGGGAATGGAGTTCTCATGTACGTCTACGTCATCCTGCTCGGCGCTGCGGTAGCGATCTTCTTCGCCAACGACGGTGCGGCGTTAATATTGACGCCAATCGTTCTGGCTTTGGTCAAAGCGCTGAAATTCGAGGATCGGCTCGTTCTGCCTTTTATTATCGCTAGCGGATTTATTGCGGATACGGCCTCTTTGCCGCTAATTGTCAGCAATCTGGTTAATATTGTATCCGCTGATTTCTTCTCGATCTCCTTTATGGAGTACGCCAGTGTTATGATCGTGCCGGGTTTGTTTTCTATCGCTGCCAGCTTGCTAGTGTTGTTCGTTTATTTCCGCAAAAATATCCCTTCCCGCTATGATCTCGAGAAAGTGAAAGAACCTAAGGAAGCCATAAAGGATCGGACTTTGTTTCGATTATCCTGGTGGGTGCTGGGCGTACTTTTGGCGGGGTATCTGGTTAGCGAATCCTTAGGCTTGCCAGTCTCTGCCATCGTGGGAATAGTGGCCGTCATCTTCCTGCTATTAGCGAGACGCAGTCATGCCTTGCAAACGTGGAAGCTGGTCAAAGACGCGCCGTGGTCCGTTGTCGTTTTTTCGATTGGCATGTATGTCGTTGTTTATGGCTTGCGCAATGTAGGCTTGACCGATCAATTGGGCCGATTATTCCAGTGGGTTGCCGAACAAGGACTATTTGTTGCCGTATTAGGAACCGGCTTTATCGCGGCGATTCTTTCCTCCGTGATGAACAATTTGCCAACCGTCATGATCGACGCGCTTGCCATTCAGGGAACGACAACCGAAGGCGTTATCCGTGAAGCTTTGATTTATGCCAATGTAATCGGCTCGGACTTGGGACCCAAGATTACGCCGATTGGCTCGCTCGCCACCTTATTATGGCTGCATGTGTTAGCTCAGAAAGGCGTTAGAATTGGCTGGGGACAATATTTTAAGATAGGACTGATCCTCACGCTCCCCACCCTGTTCATCACGCTGGTTGGTTTATATTTATGGTTGTCTTTCCTCTATTTCAGTTAAAGCAAAGGAGAATTCGTTGATGACGTCCAAACCGTTAGTTCACTTCCTATGCACGGGCAATTCCTGCCGCAGCCAAAGCTGCCGGAACGGAAGAGGAAATTATAGCGAAATTCCGCGAAGTGCGGGATTCCATTAAAAACCGAATTCGCGAATTTGTAGATTCGGTGCAATCGTTCAGAACAACACAAATAAACAGCGGCTACCTTGAGAAATATTGAAATCTCAGGGGAAGCGGCTGTTTATCTTCATTTCGAATTTCCGTATATTGGTCGCCAACGATCGCGTTTGCGGCTACAAATCATCGGGAGCGGATTATCACTCTTCTAGGCGTTCACGACGATCGTATATTCCGCTTCCGCGCGAACCTCCCTAATTTCCGCCTGGAGATCCTCCTCCGGTCTGGAAGGCATATAAATATTGCTTTTCTTTAATAGAGGGGAAATTTTCAGAACGATCGGTTCGCTTGCCAAAATCTCGCGGAAACGCTTTAAGCCTATCATCCAAGGAACGCCGCTATAGAACTGATCCGCGACGCATTGTCCGGCAATATAAGCCTGCGCCACGTCTCCCGCAAAATCGATGATGAGCGTTATCTCGTTCGCTTCGTCGAAGGCGGAGAGGTCTAACTTAATCTCCCATTCCGGAGCATCTCCTATTTGACCTTCGTCTTCGAACAAATATTCGAAGAAGCTCGCATTTAATGACGGATCCCGGGTCGGTTTCCACGTTATTTCGACTTCCCGGGTTTGCAAGCCCGGCTTATACGCATGAAAAATCCCCTCTTGTTCGGCTAATAAAGTAATCGCCCCTTGCTCAAGGTTGCGCTCGACGGGAGGATAAACCGCAAACGCCATCCGTTCGGTTTCGGTTCCGCTAATATGAAGAGCATCATCCACAAACGTCACGTTTCCTTCGCATACGATCAAGCGATCGCGTCCGAACGCTTGGCCTTTCCACATGTGCAGCGACTGCCGCTCGTTGACCGTCAACACCTTTACAACTTCGCCTTCAACAGTCTTGACGGTAAATAGGCAAGCAAGACCCGGCTGCAGGTCGCGAACAGTAATCGCGCCTCCCTCGCGTTCTGCTATACCCCCCTTGAGTTCAATATCCATAACGCTCGCTTGATCGAATAAAAATTCCGGCCGTACTCCTGCAACCTCAAAGAAAACGTACAGCGTTACATCATCTTCGCGAAGCGAACATAACGGCTGAGCGGTCGCATACTTCAATCGGGCGCCGCTCATCTCCATTTGGATCGGCCAGAAAAAATAAGCGTCATGCTTGAGCGCAAACGGAGCCGCAGGAACGTTCAAGGTTTCACTCGCCAGCCGCAATTCAACCTGCACGCGTTCTTTGTCCGGCATTTCCGTCAGCCTTTGATAATTGTTAAAGAACAGGAAGCCGCCGTCTCCATCCATTCGCGCCGCAACTCGCACCGTCTCGGTATCTTCGACCGAGGCAGGACGAATATCGGGTAATACCGGAGTCATAGGCGCCAGCTTCTCTCCGAAATCGTGAACAAACAGATGAAGCCGCTTCAAGCTTTTGTAGGAATCCCTAATTCGACCAAACTCCCCGATCGGCGCTTGAAAATCATAGCTGCGCACCGGCAGTTGGTTACCGTTCGCGTTCGACTCCTGCATTGTCGAGAGTTCCCCGAGGGGCTGAGTGCCTCCGTGATACATGTAATAACCTAGCAGATTGCAGCCGTTGGCAATTTTGACCATCGCCATCGCGGCAACATCGTCGGAATCAATGACGGGACGCCTATGATAGGTGATTTGCACTCCGCCTCCAAGTTCGCAGCAGCCGTCGGGATAGCGTTCGATATCATCCAAATCTCTAATCTCAGACTCTTTTTCGCCAAACAGATCGCTGCCGATGCTCGGATCGTTGCGCATCTGATGGAAAAAATAATGCGGTCCAGGCGGAAGCGGGTTCGTATGTTTTTCCCATGGATGATCGGGATAACCTCCGAATAACGGCAGCACTTCATCTCTCGGAATGCGCGCCCCGCCGGGACCTCCCCAGCCGGTAACCGTATACAAAGGAGCTTGGATACCCGATTCCAGCGCCATGCTCTTTAATGTCCGCAAATGCTCTGCATTGTCCGTCAGCTCGTTATCAAGCTGTATGCCGATTATCGGACCGCCGTCTTGATAAGCGAGCCCCTCGACCTGCCTGGAGATTTCCTCGTACAATCTTCTGGCGTATAACAGATAGTCCTCGTCGTTCGTTCGCAAAGCGCCTCTCCCGTACAGCCAATCCGGGAAACCTCCGTTGCGGCATTCGCCGTGTGCCCAAGGCCCGATGCGGACGAGGGCATCCAAGCCATGTTTTTGGCAAAGCCTGACGAAAGATCGCAAATCCTTATCTCCGGACCAGTCGAAACGTCCCTCTATTTCTTCGTGATGAATCCAGAATACGTATGTGGCGACAATTTGGATGCCGCCTGCTTTCATCTTCAACAGTTCTTCCTCCCATTGTCCATGAGGGCATCTAGAGAAATGAAACTCCCCCATAACCGGCAGCCAAGGCTTTCCGCCGCGGGTGAGATACTTGCTGTTCGCTTTTATTTGTTCCCCGGACGGATTCTCTCCCCCCATTTTCAAATGCCCCTCGATCAACTCCGCTTTTCCATGGCGGCTGGCATCCAGTACGTACTTCATGACTTTAACTTCACTCCTTCAACGAGGATTCTGTTCCTGTTGCCCGATCTTCTCTCCCGTCACCAGCCGCAGCCATGTCGAAAATCCGCTGGCGCCTTGCTCCAAGCGAATAATCCGCGCTCCATGCGGGAAGTCCTCCCGGCCATACGTATTCAAGCCGGTAGCACGGCCATAGCATAACCGGATGCCGTACCACTCACCCCAAAAATCGTTTAAGTGGTCATGCCCGCAGAACGTGCCCATCACGTCTCCCTGCTCCACCATCGCAGTGAACATACCCGAATTGACTTTGGGACAGCATACCTTCTCCAGCTTGCTGCCGTAACCTCCTTTTTCCATCCACATTTCTTCGTATTCCGGCAGCGGAATGTGGAAGAAGGCTAACGCGGGTACAGGAGCGCCTCCGTTTTTCGACGCAAGCTCCCGGGACTGCTCCGCGTACCAGTTGATTTGATCCCGCCTAATCCAGTCGTATCCCTTAACAGAGGGCACGGAAGAGACATCGCCCGAATCTAGAAAGTAAAGCGCAACCTCGCATTCGCCTTCCGCTTCCCCGATCTCGACGACGTAGTTGCCTTCGCCGGACAACTGCTCCGGTCCGCGCTGCGTAATCGAATGAGGCTGCCCGATGATTGCCTCGATCAATTCTGTCCGGGTAATATTTTTCTCCGTATCATGGTTGCCAATAACATAAGCCCATGGGATGCCTTTTTCTACGACCGGCTCGACAGCTTGCCGCATCATTTCCACGGGATCCGTTGTATCCGAAGGATAGATCAAATCTCCCGTAAATACGACCAGATCCGGACTTTCGGCATCGAGCACCGCCCGTATGACTTTTTCCGTTTGCCGGTCGATCTCGAGCCCGTCTTGCCAATGCACGTCAGTGAATTGAATAATGGTAAAAGTACCGTCTTCCCGATATGTCATCCGATGATTCATCGCCCAATTCCTCCGCTTCGCATCTGTTTAGTCTCTGTCTTCTTCCGTTAAAATGTTCTCAATTTCGGATATCGTATCCTCCGAAAGCGAGATGCCCGAAGCAGCGACATTATTTTCCACTTGTTCCGGTCGAGTAGCACCGATAATGCAGCTGGAAATGTTCGGAAGTCTAAGGTTCCAAGCTAACGCCAAATGCACCAAACTAATGCCGAGTCCTTCGGCCACCTGGATTAAGCGCTCGATTTGGTTTAACCGATGCTCGGAAAGCAGCCCCTGGCTTTTAATCCAATGGTTATGATCCGGATTCGTTGCACGCGACCCGGGAGGAAGCGCCTCTCCCTTGCGATATTTGCCGCTAAGCACGCCGTGGGCTAACGGAGAAAACACGACTTGCCCGATTCCGTGCTTCTCGCACATCGGTACGATATCCGATTCGATGCGACGGGTGAACATATTGTATTCCGGCTGGTTCACCACAATCGGGTCCAGGTTCAATCGCTCCGCTATTCCCGCTGCTTCAGCGATTTGCCATTCCCGCCATTCGCTTATGCCGACGTACAATACTTTACCTTGCGTGACCAGATCATCCATCGCCCTCAACGATTCATCCAGCGGCGTATTCTCGTCGAAGCGATGGCAATAATATAGATCGATATAATCGACGCCGAGCCTCTTTAAGCTGGCTTCGCATTGCTCCATAATATGTTTGCGCGACAAACCTTTACGATTTGGTCCTTCGCCCATATCAAAATAAACCTTCGTTCCGAGCACATAAGAGTCTCTCTCGTATCTCGCAAGCGCCCGTCCCATAACTCGCTCCGCTTCGCCGCGGGCGTACATATTGGCCGTGTCGAAATAATTGATTCCCAGTTCGTATGCCTTATGAATAACGGCTTCTACAGAAGCGGCCTGCCCAGGGTCGTCATAGGTGAGCCAGCTTCCAAGCGCGATCTCGCTCACCTGAAGTCCGCTTCTTCCCAATCTGCGATATTTCATTTGTCTTTCGTTTCTCCTCCCGGTGGGCAAGCTACGCCACGATTTTTTTTCATCTAACTATATCACTTGCTGCTGATCCATTTTCCGTTCGTAAAATCGGGAATCGCAACCGGATGTCCGCCCAAAGCGATAGAATCCTCGCTTAAGGAAGAGATGCACATCCAGGAAGCCATGTCGTACACGTCGATCGGCGTTTGCGTCCCGTTCTTTACGCTATCAAAAAATTGCTGAAAAACGAGCCAATCCATGCCGTCATGGCCTTCCCGCACTCCTTCTTGCATGTAGCGCTGCCATATCGGATGCTCATACTTTTCGCGATATTGCTCCACATTGCCCCATTGCGACTTCCATTTCGTTTCATATTGGGCATGCTCATCCTCAAGAAACAAGGAGTGATTGTCCTCCATAAACAATCCTTTTGTGCCTCTTACCATAAACCCTCGCGCATAGTAACGAGGCAGCGTCGTATCCAGCGTGAGCGTAATCGTCTCTCCGCGCGCGCACTTGATGACGGTCGTCACGATATCTCCTTGTTGAAAGCGGGTTTCGGCGAGCTCGCTATCGCCTCTATTGCTTTTTACGTATGCCTGCATGCCAACTGCCTTGGACGCAACCGACACGAGGGATAACATGCGGTTTCCTCTATTAATATCGAGCACCCTGGCAATCGGCCCTAATTCGTGAGTCGGATAATTTTCGCAGTTTCGATGAATATATTCGTTTAGCCGATAATGACGGTTTTCTTTGCCGTAGGCAATTTCAGAACGCAGGTCGTGATGATAACCTCCCGAACAATGTACGATTTCCCCGAGTACACCCAGCTTTACCATGTTCAACACCATGAGCTCATCCCGGCCATAGCAGCAATTTTCCAGCATCATACATGGAGTCCCCGTTCGTTCATAAGCTTCCACCAGCTTCCAGCATTCCTGAACAGAATAGGATCCGCCCACTTCGCAGGCCACATATTTCCCCTTCTCCATGGCATCAATGACGATCTGGATATGAGAGGACCACGATGTGCATAAAACGATGGCATAAACCGATTCCATTTTCAGAATTTCCATATACTTAGAAGTTGTGACAGGACGAGCATTTCCTCCGAACTCGATGACGTCGGCCGCCCGCTCGCGACGATCCTCGTGCAAGTCGCATACGGCGACAACCTCCACGTCCTTCATTTTCATAATGATGATTTCGAGCAGCCCCATCCCTCTGCCGCCAAGTCCAATCAAGCCGATTTTTACTTTAGATGTCATTATCGCCATCCCTCCTTATAAACGCAGCCTGCCCTTTATCGATAACAAGATGTCCGTCTTTCATAGAATTCGTCTTTACGATTGCGGCTGCCTTATCTTCGATCGTATTCCCGACAATTTCAACCCCGCTGCATGCCCACAAACGTATGATTTCATCCGAATCGGCGGAAAGTCCGTCGTTACCGACGTTTCTCGAAATGTCATTGTCGGCAAAGATCAAGCCGCTCGTGCTTTTGGCCTCTAACAAAGCTGTACCGTCCAGCTCAAAGCGATTGTCGCAAATGATGACGTTGCTGTGAACAGGGCGGTCGGCGGATACCTCCGTGTTCTCTGGGCGAATTAGCAGGACTGGCGCTTGGCGATTGCCGCAATCGACAAATCGATTGCGGCGGATCAGAACATCTCGAACCATTCCCGATTCGAACCAGCTTTCAGCGTCGTCAGCGATCAGAATGGCGCTCATATGCAGTCTTTCGAACACATTGTTTTCGATCGTCACCTTGCGTCGTGTTGTTGCCAGGATGCCGCGGGTCGGAATTCTCTTAAAGACATTGCCGCGAACAGTAAGCTCGGGCGTCCAAGTGACGTTTTCGATAACATCCCCGTCTTCGATCATTTCCGGTACGGGAGAATCAAGCGTCAGCTCGACTTCGCGCGGAGATAGCGGTTTGACGCCGACAACGCTGCAGGTTGCGTAAGAAGTCAACGAGCTTGCGGAAATAAAATCGATCTCGTCACCCGGATGGGATGCGCTAAATCCGTAGCTTTGAGGATGCATGAACCTAACCCGTATCCGCCTGCCATCCAACACTTCCACGATACGCAGATGGGTGCCATGGACGTTGATCGCATCGTCATGCGCTCCCTCGAATACGCTGTCGACAATGGATATTTTCCCTTTAATCCCGGACAGATGAACAAAATCGGCAAACGCCGCCGCTGTTCGTCCGCTGGAAGGGTCAGGCGCCAATCGCAGACGCTCGAACATCAAGTTTTCACTGAATTGTCCGACGATCCCAAGTCCGTGCATATACTGCATCCAGACGTTGCGCCAGATGATATTCTTGCAGCCGACGATCAACGCGCCGACCTGATCCCGGATACCGTCGCGCATTTGAAACACATGACCAACCGATGTGTGCGGCGCGCATGAGAAATGTAATCGAAGCTTGCCCTGCCCCAGCTGTTCAACCTGTTTAGCCAACAGGATCGGGTTTGGAACTCTCCAGGTCCGATTGCTCACCGGATCGTATTCCTGAGCAGGGCCGCCGCGATGTGACCAGCTCTCGTCGATCCAATACAGCTTATCGTCCTGCAGCCTATAATTGGAATCTGGATGAACTTCCACGTCCCAATGACTTGCGCCTGTCGCAGTTATGCGCATTTCGGAAATCGTCGGGCGGGCGAAATCGATCGTCAAATTCCTTATTTCCGCATCGCTGCACCCATCCATAACGACCGGCGTCATTTTCCCGTGAAACAGCAGCCGCGAGCCGTTCCCCTCTATGCGTATCCGATGTGCCCCTTTGAGCCGCAAGCCGATCGTCTTGGTGTGATCGGGATGCTCTTCTTCACTTGCCGTATTGGAGATGAAATAGGCAGATCTTACGGCATAGGTCGGAAACAGATCGTATCGGCCTGGCGGAAATGCAACTTCTGTCGGGCCATTCGCCCTGGAAGCGGCATCGATCGCCGCTTGTATCGCGCTTGTAGCATCCGCCCCGGAATCCGGTATCGCACCGTAATCGGTCACTCGAAATAGTTGGATCGGCGGCTCTAACTCGTCTTTTCCAAACATCCTGCGCCCCTTTCAGTCTGAGGGGACTATGGAAAAGGCTGCTCCGGAAGGCAGCGAAAGCTCCAATTGTCCGCCATCAGTCGGGTGGCCAAGTCTGACTTCCGTTAATCCATCAGAAGTGATTCGGTAAATATCGACGGCTTTCACTCCATTCCAATCCGGCGGCAGAGACCAAACCTTTTGCGAGTATCCCGTTTTGCTGAACGCAATCAGCTCGGGCCGTTTTTGCCATAGAGCCGGAAAAAGCACATGATCTCCCTCTCGCAACGGCTTGCCGTCACGACGAACAGAGCGATCGGCCAAGTGGACGGAATGGCTCTCGGAATATTGAACGACTCTGTTGTCACCCTCGTTATCCATCCGAATGCGATCCAGCGAATTCAAATATTGGTATTGAAGCATTCTCGTGCAAAATTGTTCGATGAACATAGGATGCCAATCCTCCCGCGGAGCATCTTGTTCGAAATCCCAGAAGACGTCCTCACCGTGCACGCCTGCACCGAATAGAAACTCCAGATCGTGCCGAACCGGAATGCCGGGCTGCGAATAATCGCGGATCGCGGCGCCGCTTAACAGACTGGCGGGCCTCTCCAGAAAATGCTGTTCTTCGCATTGATCGAACCACCAGCACCAGGGCTGCAAGCCGATAAACGGATCGTTGCGCAGATGAGCAAAGTTTTCGCTTGTCACGTCGATGCCGCGCCCTCGGAAATAACGAATCGTACGGCGCATGTAGGAGGACTCCTCCTCCTTGGTGATGTCATGGAAGGCATTCGCTCGCGGAAAATAGGCGTCCAGATGCACCGTTCCCGCACGATCAAGCTCGAGCAGCGAAATCAGCGTTTCGATCCGCTCGACGATGACGCCGCTCTCCCACTCGTTCTTATAAAAGATCTGATAGGCAGGCAAATCATTGTAAGTGCCCACTTGCAGCAAGGAACCATCCCCTTTGCGAGAGATCAAGTCCTTCTCCAAGTACATGTCCCAATGCGGACTATTAGGATAAGCATCCGTCATATTGACATGGACGCTGATCGTCGTATGATATTTTTGCGCTTCTTCCACAAGCCAAAGGTAGCTGTCTCTCGCCGTCCGATCCTGCGGTCGCTTCAGATGGACATTGACCTCGTCCCAAGCCGGATAGCGGTCATCATGTCCGTTATACTGCCAACCGACCAAATAGATGATCTTCGGAATTTCTCTCGTTAAAAGATCGATTTCCCGGATAAAGTCCAGCGCGCGTTCGAACGTGCATAAAACGCGAGAGCCCCCTTGTCCATCCGGCATTGCCATACCCAGCTTCATCGTGAGCGTCCGGCTGTAATCGAAATTGTAAGGACTTTCCGGCTGCATAGTCGCTTTCCAATCGTAGTAATCTCCGGAAATGGATCGCCAATTATCATTTCTGTCTTTTAAATTCAACAGTCCCACCTCTTCCTTCCCGCAATAGGGAAACCTGGCAGTGCCGATATTCGGCACTGTCAGGTTTCGGATTGTTCCTACTTCGATATTTGAGCGTTCATCATATCTACAATCGATTGATAATCTCCGATATTCGAAAGCTCTGTCTTGAAAGCATCCCATTCGGAGAGATCTCTTTCGCCTAGCAGGAACTTATAGATGTTCTCATCCACATAAGTTGTCACCGCTGTCATGACCTGAGCTTTCTTAGCCTCATCCTCTTTGCTTAAACGTAGAACCGGTGCGACTTCATACGGTGCAATAGCCGTTTCCGGGTTAGTATATTTTCCCATCCCCTCTTGAGGACGCATCTCTTCAATCTTTCCATCGCCGAAAAATTTAACGTCTTTGTATCTGATATAGTCCGACGAATAGTTTTGTGGAGCGAAGACAAAGCCTTGACGTGTCCAAGGTTCAGCCATGCCAAAGTCGGATAATTCCTTCCAGTCTCCGTTTTTGTTAATAAACTCCTTCTCGCCGTTGACTACCTGATACGTTTTGCCTTCCACGCCCCAATGCATCAGTTCAACCATTTCCGGAGAATACTGGTAATCGAGCATTTTGACGATAAGCTCCGGATATTTTGTTTTTTTGGATACCATGATTCCGTAGTTGGCATAGATGGTTTTGCCTAACAATGCCGGACCCAGCACCCACTGGTCGCCATACTTTTCGTTTTTCGGATTGACGGCCGCTCCCCACTCGACGCCTTGGTCCGGAACGGAATATTTCTCCCACCAGCCTCCCCAAGCGATCGGAAGCATAAAGGATTTGCCTGTCGTGACTTTAGCCTGCAATTGATCTTGCGACTGGCTCAGGAACTCTGGATCCAGCAGCTTTTCATCATACAATTTGCGGATAAACTCCAAACCTTCTTTAAAAGAGTCCTCGGCGGGTCCGAAAACATATTTCTCGCCATTCCAGTAAATATCGTTTTTCGTATGGTTCGAAAGCGCCAACGCGTCGATGAATTTAGGCCATTCCTGCGAATTGACCGGATAAGAATCCGGATACAGCTCTTTCAGCTTAACCGCCGCATCATAAAACTCATCCCAGTTTCCAGGAATTTTGATGTTATGCTTCTCGAAAATATCGAACCGATACAGAGAAGGGTAAGCCGAGCCGGAAAATCCTGTGTCGTTTAAAAATCCGTCTCCGAAGAAATACATTTTTCCATCCGGCGTATACATACTCTTGTCTGCGAACTTGGTAGACTCCAAATAGGATTTATAGTTTGGAGCATATTCGTCCAGATATGGAGCAATGTCCAAGAGAGAACCTTGGTTGCCGAACTGGAACATGACTTCAGCATCCTTGACGCCGGACATAATGTCCGGTGTATCGCCGCTGGCCAGTGTCAGCTTCACTTTCTCCGGATAGTCGTCACTATTTACGTAGATCCATTTAATATCGAGCTTAGCGCCGATATAAGCTTCCATCTTTTCTTTCCATAGCTTATAGAGCTCGGTATCCTTCGGGTCGTCCCCGAAGCTGGACATGTAAGCAGTAATCTTGATCGTTTCTTCGACCGCTTTTTCGCCGGAATCCGTGTTACCTGGCTGCTCCGACGGTTTGCTGTTGCCGCCATTGCTGCATCCTGCAAACACAAGAGTTACTGCCAGCATAAGACTGATGATAAAAACCATTTTTTTCTTCAAAGCTTAACCCCTCCATTAATTTAATTTGTTTATCTATATAAATATAGATTAACCGATGTTAGCCTTTCACTGAACCGATCATCATCCCGGAAACAAAGTGTTTCTGCAATAAAGGGTAGATGAACAGAATTGGCAAAATAGTAACGATGATGGACGCCATCCTGATGTTTTTGGGGTTCAGATTGTAAGTGTCGATAAAACGCTGCAACCCGCCAACATCCGTATAATTGGTCAGCTCTATGGTCATTCTGCGCAAAAGCAGCTGAATCGGATGACTGTTCTCATTATTGAGATAAATCATCGGCTCGAACCACATATTCCAAAACATAACGGCGCCAAAAAGCGCGAATGTCGCCAGCAGCGGCTTGGATAGCGGGACGTATATTCGAAACAGAATACCGAAATCATTTGCCCCGTCCAAATAGGCGGACTCACGCAATTCCTTGGGTATATCTTGGAAAAAAGTACGGAAGATGATGATGTTGAATGCGCTCATCGCGACGGGCAGCACGACCGCCCAGATCGAATTGAACAGCTGCAAGTCCTTAATTAGAAGGAATTGCGGAATGAGTCCCCCGCTAAACACCATCGTGATGATGACGTAAACGGCCAAAGGTTTGCGAAATATAAATTCCCGGATCGCTAGCGGATAGGCGAACAAGGTGGTCAAAAGCAATTGCAATGAAGTGCCGATGACTAAAAAAACAAGCGTATTCTTATAAGCATTTAAAATGTTTTTATCCTGAAAAATGTACTGGTAGCTATGAAGGTCGAATCCTTGAGGATACCAGGTTATTTTTCCTTGACCGACCAAAACCGGATCGCTGATGGAAACTGCAAACGTATTCAATAGCGGGTAAAGCATAATGATACATAAAAGCACCATAAGCATGTAATTAAAAATATCGAAAGTTTTGGACCAAAGCCCTTCATTATAAACTTTCAAAGCTTGTCAACTCCTTACCATAAGCTGTTTTCGGATACTTTCTTGGAAAAGTAATTTGCAAATATGATCAAGAAGAAACTGATCACGGAGAGCATCAATCCGACCGCAGCGCCATATTCAAATTGTCCGCCTTGCACGCCTACCCGGTAGACGTAGGTTTCGATTACGTCCGCCGTTTCGTAAATTTTCGGATTATACATCAGAAGCACCTTTTGATAATCCGTGCTCAAAATAGTCCCTAGTTTCAAGATGAGCATCACGGAGGTCGCCGGTATGATGGCCGGCCATGTGACATACCTCAATCTCTGCCAACGATTTGCTCCGTCAATAACGGCCGCTTCATGCTGCGCCGGATCAACGCCGGTCAAAGCCGCTAAATAGATGATGGCGCCATAACCAAGCTCCTGCCATATACTCGATCCGACGTACAGCGGCCGGAAAGCATCCGATACATACAGCAGCGTCCTCGGTTCCGCCCCAAACCAGGATAGAATTTTATTGATTATTCCTTCGACCGAAGTAAATTCATGAATAAAGCCGACGACGATGACCGCGGACAGAAAATGAGGGAAATAAGTAATGGTTTGCACGGCCCGTTTAAATAATTTTTGACGAAGTTCATTCAATAACAAAGCAAAAATGACAGGTGCGGGAAATCCGAAAAGCAAGGAATAAAATGCAAGCAGCAACGTATTTTTTGTAATTCTCCAGCTCATCGGACTATCAAAAAACGCCCTAAAATGATCAAATCCAATCCACGGACTCCTCAGGAAACCCAACGAAGCATCATAACTTTTGAAAGCGATTGTAATTCCGTACATGGGAAAATACTTAAAAACCAATAAAACTAGAAAACCAGGCAGCACCATCAAGATCAAGTAGCGCTGTTTTAGACATTTGCGCAGAAAGTTATATTTTTTTCTTGGTTGCAGCTCCCGCACAAGTTGTTGATTCTGCAATTTTCACCCCTCCAGTATACTTTTACATGACGACAACAATCATGTAAGCCCTTTCTTCATAGTGCGACCTGTTGTCATTTGCGTCTCGCACTTGGTGATCTCAGAATACAGGAGCGGATGATTTATCGACAATGATCAACTATTCATATCGTTTGAATAATTTCATATTCCATCAAAAATCAATTGCATGTGAACGGACGAAAATCGATTTGATGCATAAAATCCGGAACGTTCATATATTAATGTGCTGTTCAGTATTTCAACTTCGCATGACAGCCAAACTTTATCCAGCTATAATAATACAATCACTATCTCGAAAACAGCCTAAATCATGCAAGTCATGCAAGCGGTTACACAATATAGAAGCGATATTTCGTACCGCAAAAAAGGGGGGGCTCATACTTGAACAAATGGTTCCGTTCTGTTTCCACTCGCTATCACAGAAGCAGCGTTCTGTTTAAGTTGCTCATTGTAAACATGATTTTTATCATTTTGCTTACCAGTCTGCTGGGTTTTAACTACTCGTATTTAAAAACGAATGTAAAGGAAGAAGTTTTACGAACGAATGAAAGCTTTCTAAAGCAAGTGTCCAGTCAATTGTCTGGAGAATGGCTCGCGATCCGCAACATGATTTACAATTACAGCGTGAGTCCGGAGACAAAGATTTTATCCAACATCTCAAAAAATTCGCGTTCCTATTATACCGAGTTATTAGCTTATAAAAACAAAATAACGCAAACCAATTTGCAGCTCCCGTTTCGAGCACAGCTATCCGCCTACTTCCCAGACCAGAATATGGTCGTCAGCAGCGATGGAACCCGCAGCTTAAACGTGTTCTATGAAAATCTTGATCTTAAAAACGACGGGGAAGTATGTCGTTGCCTGCTGCAAAACGAATTGGAGCGTATCCATAATTTCCGCAATACGATCGTATTTTCGTACCGGTTATTCCCGACAGGTTACATCTTTGTTCAGATCGCGAAGGACCAATTGTTGGCCTATTTAAACGATCAAACCCGTTTGCTTGATAACGTCATCGTGATAAGCGATAAGGATAATCAACCTTTTATTAGTACAGCCGCTTTTGATCAAGATCTCGTCGGGCAACGGCTTCAGAATTTGTCGAGGCAGATCATGATCGATGGAAAAAAATATACGCCTATCGCCCATACGGATCCCTTGTTCACTTACACCGTTTTGTTTTCGGAAAGCCAGATGCAGGAGAAGCTTCAAAAGGCCAACGGTTATACATTTATTTTGTTCGCAGTGTTCTTTGCTGTAAATCTTGGTTTTTTATTAGTCAACTGGTCCATGTTCAGACCGCTTAGACTATTGGCGAGAACGTTAAATCAATGGACGACAGCGCCAGCTACAAAAAATGAGTTCGCGATTCTCTCCGATACGTTCAAGGAGCTCAATTCCGCGACACTCTCCATGAAACAGGAAATGACGGAGCAAGCCGACATCCTGGAGCATAACGCGCTTCTGCGGCTGTCAACCGACGAGAACTATATATTAAAGCCCAACATCCACCAGCTGCTGTCAGCAAAGTTTGATTCTTATGCCGTAATTTCTGTCATCGAAGAGAACAACCTTGGGGAGCACTCAGCTTATTACGCCCCATTGCTAGAAGCCGCATTAAACCAAATTGGACCGTACATTCGCCTGCACCACCATAGCGATAAATGTATACTTATCGTAAAATGCTCCGAAACCGAAACGCTGGAAGCACTAATCTATCGTGTTTTGGAGAGCGATCCCGCTCCGGTAATCAATGGGCTTTTTCTCTGCGGCATCAGTTCCGTTAAAACGCAACTGAAAGAAATCGGCAAAGCCATTTACGAATCGAAAGACGCGATAGACAAACATGTGCCGGACTTAACCCATTTAAAGCGCGTCAATCCATATCAAGCCCAGAACAGCGGCCAATCTTCGGTCATCCACTTATCCATCGATAAGGAGCAAGAGCTTGTCAACTATGTGCTCAAAGGAAACTCGGAAGCCGTTTATCAATTTTTTGATAAAACAATGGAAAAAACATTTAAAAGTTTGACATTCGAGCAGTTCCAAAATATGCTTCGTTATTTCCACGACCTGCTCCTTGTCATTTTGAACAGCAAAAAAATTCCCTCCGAGGAGGTAGGGTTAACTCCGCCAACACCTATGGAGAGCTACCATCTTCAATATTTATTTAATCAAATTCGCAACGGATACGCCGTAGTTGCAAAGCGATCTGCATTGCCGAATACGCCGCTTATCGAGCAAATTAAACTTTATATCGAAAAAAACTATGCCAACCCGGACTTGTCGTTAACAGTCATTGCAGATCATTTCTCGATCACTCATGTTTATTTGTCTACCTACTTCAAGAAAAATACCGGCTATAACTTGAACTATTACGTGCACCTGATACGGATACAATCCGCAATTCAACTTATCCAATTACATTCGCAGTTAGCTATGAAAGATGTCGCCGAACGCGTCGGTTATACCAATGCCGGGACGTTTATCCGCCATTTCAAAAAAATTGCAGGTACGACGCCCACCCAGCATGTCAGGATGCAGCAGGAATGAATACTCCCTCCACTTACCGTTGTTAACGCTTCGGTTGAAGTGGGGGTTTCTGATGTCTCAACCTGACTTGTTCAGGATGCTTAACACCAGCGGAGTTGACACGTTGATGGTCTGGTTACCATCCAACCCCTCTATCCCATTCGCTCCTTGTGGAGTGACGTTTGGGAATACTTTGCGCATAATATTCGCCGCGCCGTTGACATCGGCATGAATCCAACCTTTCGGACTCTGGTACAGTCCGCGACAGATTCGTTTGCCGGTGAATGTCACTGTTCTCCCTTCGTCATAACACGGCAACGAATCCTGGTCCAGGAAGCTCGCTTTTGATGTATAAGCTTCCTCGATCAGGATGACCACTATCCCCTGTTCTTCCGCTTTATACTGGATCATGTCTATCAACATCTGATGCGGAATATGACAAAACGATTGATTGTTTCGACGTCCCATGGCAGCTTCTTGTTTCCATCCATCGTTATGACCAATGACGATGGTGCCAATCCGTTGCTCCACAGCCAGCTTGATGATGTGATGACTTGCTTTGTGGAACAGGTCATTGATCCGGCGATGTCGCTTCAGATGCAAACGTTCCAATTGTTTAGACGTAAACGCGCCTTCTCGCGGCTCCTTACCCTGACGAAGGATGCCTGTATAGTACGCTTTCATTTTGTTGTAATATTGATTGATCGATTTGATAATCCTGCCCTTCACGATCATCGGCCTCGAGCCGGATGTTGTGACAATGGTTGCAAGATTGTCCACCCCCAAATCAATTGCCATAAGTAAATGCGGAACATATACGTCCTCTTCCTTTTTCACCTGACAAGCGAAGACCAGCTCGACGACGTAACGTCCATGACTTGGAACTACACGCACCTGCATCAGTTGTCCCTCGGTACGGCCCAATTTGCCGATGTTAAGCTGCAGGTTGGTCTTGGGAAACTTAAGAAATCTCCCGCCTTTAACGATACAATCCTGATTAGAAAACACAACTTCCTTCGCTGTGCCTCGAGCATACCCCGGAATGTTAGGCTTGCCCGTGTACTTCTCTGGATGCTTTCGGAAATCCTTCATGCTCGCGAAGAAAGCCTTCCAGTTCTGGAACACGACTTTCATAATCCCTTGACTGCTCTGTGCAGGGAGCGCGCGATAATCCGTTTGTCCCATCACTTTGAATAAGGCGTCCAGGAAGGCATACGATACAAAAGGCTTATCCAGTGACGGCAGCTCAAATGGGCGTGAACGATTTTTCTCGCTCCGTCGTTCATTCATTGCACCAATTTGTACGGCCAACGTGTCCATTACTTGTTGTTGCAGTGGGAGCAGGTCTTCCTGACGCCCCCATGCCGTAAACACCTGACGGATATAAAAATTCGTGGTATTGTACAGATTTTTGGCTCTCTGGCATGCTTCATCCAGATAGCCAAACAGCCGATGGCCCGGCTTAATCCAAACTTGATAAGTTCTGTATGTGACTTCTGCAATTGCCATCACTTCACCTCCTTCCTCGCCCCAATAAAGAACATACGTTCTTATATATTGTATCGCTACAAGGGGAAGAAAGGAAGAATATTTTGATCGCTTATTCAAGATGTCGCCGATTCACCTCGCCACTTGAATAAGTGGGAGTCCTCTCGGCGAACGCTGATAGATACAAAGTAAGGGAGGCCGCGGTAACGGCCTCCCTAATATTCTGATCCGGTGCTGTCGGACTGATCATACTTCAAAGATTACAATCATGTCTTCTCCCGCTCCGAACCGGGTCAATCGCAATTCGCCCCTCGAACAATCCATGCTGATAAGGTCGAACACCGTCGCGCTCGCCGTACCTACCTTCCTTTCGGGGCTTTCGGCATAATTTCGATAGCTAACCGCGTTTAGAGTCGAAATCAGCGGAATGCCGTCTTGGTACAGCACTTGGTCGATATGGACGTGCCCGAACAGGCATGCGACAACATGATTGCGATTTGTTTTTATGATTTTCCAAATCTTCTCGCCGTTTTCTACTTCTCCGTCAACATATCCTTTAACCCCTCGCTGAATAATAGGCAAATGCGAGAAAATGACGACCTTCCAACTTTCGCTGTCCGGCATGCCGCTAAACTCGAACACCTTATGCTCGAACCAATCAACCTGTCTGTCCGAGAAGGCGTATTCCCATTGTCCGTTTTGCAGCAGCATTCCGTCCGCTTTTACTTTATAGAAAATATCGATGCTGTTCAGCATAACGATTTTCGTCTTTTTTTCCGGAATATCGTAGTAGTAATAAAGTCCGCATTCGTTGCCTTTGTCAAATGAGACCGTTCCGTCTAAACATTGGTAAATATCCGCATAGGATTCGACCGGGAATATCACATTGTTAGCGCCTTATAATTTCAACCGAAAATCCTCGACCGAGTTATCGTCATGGTTTCCTCTCATCGGGAAGGAAGGACAGCCTTGCATTCTGATCGCATCCATGAACTCCGATTGAGCTGAAACGACTTCTTTTTTTGGCCCATTCTCTACGATGTCGCCCCCGACAACAATACAGTCCATATAAAGCGCTTTAGCTGCATGTTTGACCGCAGCCGCAGCTCGAAGCTGATTGCTTCCCCTCTTATGATGAGGGTCGGTGTAGAACACGATGTCGACGGTTCCTGCCGTCTGCGCTTGCTTTGCCCGATCGATCGTTTCGCTTAAAGGTATATGATAATTGTCCGGTAAATCAGGATATTGTTCAGCCAGATCCGCTTGGCCCCGTCCATGCTCAGACGTTTCCACTCCCATCCGTTCATTCATCTCCTTTCATGTTTTAGATGCGGATGCTTCTGTCCTCTCCCGCTCCGAAGCGGATGATCGAAAGTTCATTTTTTGCCTCATTTAAGCCGACAATATCGAATGCCGTTTCGGATGCCATATCTTTTAATCTCCCGTAAGTGGCCGCATTAAGAGTAGAAATCATCGGAATGCCGTCTCTCACCAATACTTGATCGCAATGGACATGGCCGAAAAAACAAGCCGCGACGTGCTTTTGATTTCTTCTAATGATATCCCACATGGCTTCCCCATTAGCTACGTCATGATCAACGCCTTCCAAGCCGTCCTGGATAATCGCGACATGTGAAAAAATCAAAACTTTCCATTCATCGCTGCCCGGCTGCCGGCCAAAATCGAAAACTTTGCGTTCAACCCAATCCAGCTGTCTTTCGGAAAAAGCGTATTCCCATTGTCCGTTATGCTTAAGCTCCCCGCTGTCAGCTGTCTGGTACGGAATATCGATACTGTTTAAAATGGCGATTCTCGTCTTTTTGCCGGGAATGTCATAGTAGTAATATAAGCCGCATTCGTTTCCTTTATCGAAGACTACTTTGCCCTCCAATGGTTTAAGCCAGTCCTCGTAGGATTGTTGCGGAAAAATGACATGATCCACGCCGCCCGTTTTTAGGTGAAAGTCCTGAATGGAATTGTCGTCATGATTGCCTTTTACCGGAAATACGGGACATTCTTGCACCCGAAGCGCATTAAGGATTTCCATTTGCGACCGTTCGACCTCCTCTTTCGGGCCGTTCTCGCTGAAATCTCCTCCGCATACGATCGCATCCACAGGAATGTTTTGCGCCAGCTGCCGGATGACCGCCGCCGTGCGAAGCTGATTGCCCCCGGGCATGTGATGCGGATCCGTGTAAAAAATAACTCGAACCGTCTGTTCATTTTGATCCTTCATCGTTCGCCTAATGGCTTGCGAAACCCAGTACTCGTAAAATTCTGGTATATCGTTGTTGAACTGATTTGTGCTCAACGGGACTCCTCCTTAAATAAACCAGCAGGCACTTTTGCAGACCAAGTATCGGGCGAGTCGATTCCCAGCGCATAGGCGACGACAGCCGCTGTATCTTCAATCGCAACAGGCTCCGCTTCGGCATTCGACACGACGTTTGGACCTGCGCATCCCCAGAAAATCGTCACATCCTTCGGATGATCGCTTCCATGGTTTTTCGGGTCCGCCCCGCCCCCGCCATGATCTGACAGAAATATGATCAAAGTGTCTTCCAGCCTATTTTTTGCCCGAAGTATATCAAGAATTTGACCAATCAATTCATCTGTTTCTTCTATAACCTCATGAAATAGTGTCGAGCCATAACCGAAAGAATGTCCAGCGCCGTCGATCCCGTCGAATTGAATAAACATAAGCTTGAAATCCTGATGTTGTTCGGAAAAAGCGGCCACTTCTTTTACCAAATGTTTATCCGCATGGACGTTGGAGACATAGTCTGCGATGCCTTCTTCGATAATGCCGTCATTGATCGGCTTCCACGCGCTAAACGAGGCGATAACTGCGGACGGATCCGCTTCCTTTACAAGTCGCATAAACGACGGATATGGCGAATCGATCGGATATTGGCGATGCTCCGCTCTTTCGTTGGTAAGACCGTGCAGACTCGGCTTTACCCCATGGAACATCGATCCCCAACATTCTCCGCTAATCGTGGGAAGTACTGTTTGTGCCTCGTACGTTATAAATCCGCCCTTCAAAGCTTTGTCGATATTCGGAGTGTTTGCTTGATCGATCATATTGCCGGCCCCGTCAAGACCGATGATTACTACTCTTTTCGTTGCTTGCTTCATTTTCTTTCATCCCCTTTTGATCATTATCCGCTTATGCCGACTACGATAATGCCTGCCGTAATCGCCGTTGCAGTCATCAATCTTCTGATGCCATTTTTCTCTTTCAGAATCCATATTCCCAACAAAGTAGCGACAACCGTTCCGATTTCCCTGACCGGAGCGATATGGGATACCGGAGCCAGGTTCATCGCCAACAGGAATAAGAAATACGAGCAGGGCATCAGCACCGATCCGAGCAAAATCGTTCCTTTATTTTTTCTCCACTCGGACAATAACGTTTTTCCGTTTACCATCGTTCGCACATTCCCCAGCATAAATCCGATGTTGGAAGCCGCTATCAGAGTAAGCGGAGTTACGTATTGCAGTGTCATTTTATCGATCAACACATACGATGTCGTGCATAACCCTACCCCTAGCGCTGTCAATACGGGCATTAACTGTACCGCTTGACCGGGATTTGAGCGTTTATTCCATTCGCTTAAACCCAGTATGCCGAGCAGGATGATGGCAACTCCCGCCCATCCCCCTATGGACAGTCGCTCGCCCATAAAAATGACGCTAATTAAAGGAATAAGCAGTACTCCCGTTCCACGCTGAATCGGATAGACTTGGGACAAATCGCCCAGCTTATAGACCTGGGATAACATAATTGCGTAAGCCGCTTGTGCCGCCATGGACAACAGGAGCAATAAATAGACTTGCAGCGGATACCTTTCGCTCAACAATTCCATCAATAAAATGGGAATCAGAATGACATTTGCCGTCATGACGATCAGTGCGAGATACGCTTGCTTACTTTCACTTCGCTTGGCGAAAAAATTCCATATTGCATTCGTTGTGCCTGAAATGATGACCAACGACATCGCAATCCAAAACATACGTTAACCTTCTTTCATCAACTAAATCGGAGATCAGCCTTACCTTGTTCTTCTTCCCACCGAATACTCAACTTTAGCAGGCGGCTATCCTCGCAATCGCCGTCTTCGACTGCGATTGCGATCCCAATACCGCTGCAATTCTCGTAGCGGTACGAGGAAGGAACCGAAATCCAATAATGCTCCGTCGTTCCCGGCACTCCCCGCAAATCGAGAAGCAATCGTCCGTCCTCCCAGCGTTCGTCTGCAACGCTGACCGCATCCATGCTGACATGTCTGGAGGAACCGATCAATTGCGGCCGGTTCTCGGCTTTGCACAAACCGACGATCTGACAATGCCCGAGCTCCAGTGCATCCAGCGCGATCGATCCGGTCTTTTTACCCAAATAACGCTGTTTCCAAAAATCGAACGCATGGTACACGTCATCTGGCGCAAGCGCCAACGCTTCCAGCCCAAGCACCGTCTCCATTAGAGGCACAACCGCAAATCGGCCCGCAACGCACCACCGGCGAAATGGAAGATCAAAGTGTATCGCCCACAACGACCCAGTCGCATTCTTTTCACGCGCTTCCGCGTTCATGCCAAGCAGAGCATAGGCGAAAGCATCATCCATTTGACGATCGCTGAGCTGCGGCAAGGAAAAATCCAACGGGAAGGTCATGTCGAGCTGCCCCGTTTCTCCAGTCGTCGTTGCCAGAGACGGGATGCAACGCTGAATGGAATGAATTCTGTCCTTATCATAGAGCTCCGTATTGTCGCTGATCATCAACAGTCCGCCTGTTAACGAAACGAGCGACAGCAGCGATTGGCCCCACGCTTCCTCCGTACGCACGCATATGTAATCCGGGTCGTTTAAATAAAGGATTCGCTGAGTATGATACCAGCGGGCTGTTTCAACCATCTGCTTGCAAATCGCCGACCAGCTCGGATTCGAATCTCCGGCGATTCTGCACGCGTCAACGATTCCTGCCGCCTCCGTCAACACGCCCCAGCAAGCGAGGAAAAAGGAATCTTCTCCAATCTGCTCCCTTGCGCACTGGAGATAGTTGCGCAAACTCGCGGATGCCTCCTCATTTGAAAGGAGGCCGTCATTGACCGCCTTATGCAGACCGTCATACAAAAAATGACGAATTTGATCGGTTTTGAAATAGCTGTAGCCATTGTCCTTTAATCCCCTGTACAGCGGCGCCACCTGATCAGTCAACGTTTTCGGGTCCGTTTTTAAGACGTTAAAAATCCACTGACCATATAAAGGATCGCCGCTCAAGTCGCATTCAAAATATTCGCGGTTCGCTTCCACGAATTCCGTATTCGTAACCATCGCGCTTGACCAAATTCCAGCCTGAAAACCACGTCCCCCAATACTGGAAATTAATCCTTCATGTCCTTCCGGAAAACGATCATTCGTTTGAACCCAAGCATCGGCGACGATCCCTTCCTTTGTTGGAGGTATGACTTCTGACTGAAATCCGTCATCAATCTGCATCACATTCAACCCATAAGGCTTGAAATGAGTTTCCAAGAACGCCGCAGTTGTTTCGATATCCTGTCCGGTTACACGCTGCGCGAACGCTTCCCATGAGCTCCACCCGGTAATCGGCTGCACATTCGGACGCCATTGCCATGGACGATGATGTTCAAATTGAAGATGACGGCGATAATACTGCATCCGTAAATTGACAATCCAAGGCTGCAAACCTCCCTGAACTTCCAATTCCGCCTGCCAATCTCCAGTGTCGTTCTGTTCCAGGCGCGATTTTGTCCACGACCAACCTGCGCCATGCCAATCGATCAACAAATCCTGAAAAACATCGTAAATCCCGTTAACCCCTTTAAGCAAAGGTTTGCCGATCTGACCCAGTATCGCCTGGCCTTTAACCGCTCTTTGCGGCCGCATGTTGAGCGCGTCCTTACTTAAATGAATGATGACTTTGACCAAAGTAGGCTTATCCAAAGCAACATATATTTGCTGCACAAACGGGCTGCTCTGTATATTGCCGTTAGAAGCTTCACGATAGTACGGTTTTGCCCCCTCCGGAATAAAAATCGAGAGCAAAGGTTTACCATTATAGTCATAGTGCAGGCAATGCTCGTTTTCTTCCCATCTGTGCGACGCATGAGCGACGGGCGGTTCCTTTTCAAATGTCGATTTCATCAAGCGACCTCCATATACAACTATTAGTTGCGCACTAATAAATATACTTACACTGCTATGCTAATCGTGATCGCATCGGGAGGCAACAGTCATAATTTAATCTGATACCCGAAAAGGCAAAGACGGTATTTTCAGTTTTTCATATGTCTGTCATATCTTTATCCGAACGACGATTAACCATCGCTTTCGTAACGATCTTAAAAACGACAAATTGTTGAACGGCACGTTGCATGCTAGATTGAAAAACAGAATGATTAACGTTTAGTCAGAGAGGATGATCAGTTGAACCATGCAAGAAAATGATAACGTTATCTTATTAGAAAACGGCGACACGAAAATTTTGCTGGGCAAGAAAAGTTTAAACGTCCGCGTTGTGAAGAATAATGTCGCTTGGGAAACCGTTCCCGGGGCGGCGAGCTTCGCCATCGGATTCGAAAATACCGATCGGTTTTGGATTTCACTTAATCAAGCTGAGAGCAAACAGTTTGCTCCTATCGACTCGGGTTTCCTTCAAGGCGTCCGCATTCAGCTTGGCCCATTTTCCAGCAACGGCAAAATAATCGGAGTTCAAGCAGATGTTACCGTCCTGCTAAACACCCACAGCGGCGAACTCGTTTTTGAAGTCCATGGGATCAGCGGCGCAACGGAAAATAAGGTCTCCGAAGTCATTTGGCCGGGATCATTTGCCTTTTCCGGCGATCGGGAGACCGACTTTACGGTCGTACCCGCTATGCAAGGCTACCTGATTCCGGCAAATTGGCAGAAGCCGATTCGGCGATACCATAATGGCATGATGTTCGATCGGGATGCCTATATGCCTTGGTGGGGACAGGTCAGAGAAGGCAACGGATATTTGGCCATCATCGACACGCCTAACGATGCGCGCCTCTCCGTGGAGCATCTCCCCCTGGTCCACACCCATGCGGAAGTCGTATGGATTCATTCGCTAGAACGTTTTGACTATACCCGGAAGCTGCGTGTCCGATTCGCTAAGGATTTGAACTATGTCGGCATGGCCAAAATGTATCGTCAATATGTACGAAGTTTAGGCAAATTTCACACTTTAGCGGAAAAGCAGCTTCGAAATCCGAAACTGTCGGAATTAATGGGTTCGGCCGTCGTCCATACCAGCGTACATACTCGCATAGCGCCGGAATCTCATTACTTCGATAAGGAGATTCCCGAGAACAACGATTATGCCGTTCCTTTCGAAGAGAGAGCGTTGCAACTCGCAGCGCTCCAGGCAAAATACGCCGGCAAGCTCTATGTCCACATTGATGGATGGGGTCTTAACGGCTACGATAATCGCCATCCCGACGTGCTTCCTCCAAGCCCGAAAGGCGGAGGCTGGGAAGGCATGCGGAAACTCCAAAAGGTTTGCAGGGATGAACATATTTTATTGGCGCTGCACGATAATTATCGGGACTTCTATTACGATGCCGATTCTTACAACCCCGAGCTGACGATCAAGCATCGGAACGGCGAACAGGAATTTTGCGATTATTGGGCAGGAGGAGCTCACAGCTGGCTTTGCACAACATTGTCTAAAGGTTATTTAGAACGCAATCACGATAAACTTATTGAAAACGGCGTATATCCGGATGGGGTTTATATCGATGTGTTCGCCGTTGTACCTGGTGACGAATGTTATGATCCGAGACATCGGATGACAAGAACGGAGTGTTTGGCTTACCGTGCCTCCTGCTTCGAAGAGATCCGTTCCAGAGGGATGATCATCAGTTCGGAGGAACCAACCGATTGGGCCGTGCCTTATCTGGATCTGGTCCATCATGCTCCATATGCCCTTTATCCCGGTCCCGGAGAAGGTCCGGCTATCGGAATTCCTACTCCGTTGTTCTCCCTTGTATATCATGACGCGATCGTCGTGCCGTGGTCCTTGGATAGAGGAGCCTGGGGAATTCCGGAGATGGATCTCGGCCTGCTTCATGGGCTGTTGAATGCCGGCGTTCCTTATTTGCCCATCCAGCCTTCGGACAACGAAATTCCGATCGTCAAAACAATAGCCCGACTCCATCAGCTTATAGGATCGCTTGAAATGACGAACCACGAATTTATGGACGGAAGCTGGCGCAAGCAACGCACTACGTTTGCAGACGGTACGATCGTCGAGGTCGATTTGGACGGTGACCGTTATACGATCATAATGGCAAACGGTGAACGAATCTCGGAAGCAGCCGTTCATTTGTAATAAGGATGCGAAAAGCTCAGAAAGCTGTCCCCATAGTAGAGAATTCTACACCGGGGACAGCCTTCTTCGTTGTTTTAAGCTTTAATCTGATAATGAGCGGTTGTAATCGGTCCTTTATTGCCTTGCGTGTCAATTGCATACATTTCGATATCGTACACTCCCGGAGGCGCTTCCCATGGGATGACATACGACCATGAGAACAAGCGGTCGCCTTCCCGCTTCATCGCGTCGTATATCCCATAATCCGATATTCGCATAATCGATCTCTCCAACGTCTCGCCGCCGTTGCCGGCAGCGCCATACTCGATCTGCAGCTTAACCCTCTCTCCGCGTCGCCCGATCTCCGGATCGAACGTCACTTTGGCTTCATTAGCAATACTCATTTTATCACCCTCGCTTTTATTTGTACTGACCAGTCAGTTCAATATTAGGGGGTGACTGCATTCCATGTCAATAGGGTACACAAAAAAAATTTCGAATTGACAGTCCTCCCTTTCCGACTTATAGTTAGACTGACCAGTCAGTACAATTTAAATAAAGGAGACTTCCCTTTGAAAAACATGACAACCAATGGTTCCCGGTTTATCGACGCCCAAGGACGTCAAGTCATTCTTCACGGCATCAGCATGGTTTGCAAGGATAAAGAAAAAGGTTATCTCGATAATTGGTCGGACAAAGATTTTCTGAAATTGAAGCAATGGGGATTTAACGTCATCCGACTAGGCATCATATGGGACGGAATCGAACCTCAACCGGGACAGTTCGACGGCCAATACATTGAAAACGTTCGAGGGATGATCCGAATGGCTGATCGTTACGGTTTGTACGTCTTTCTGGATATGCACCAGGATTTGTACAGCTCGTTGTACGCAGACGGCGCGCCCGCTTGGGCTACTTTGATCGACGAACATGTATACGAAAAGACCGATCTGTGGAGCGACGCTTACTTATTTGACAAGGCGGTGCAAACCGCGTTCGACCATTTCTGGCGCAATACTCCCGCGTCCGACGGCGTCGGCCTGCAGGATCACTACGTCGCGGCTTGGCGTTTTGTTGCCGAGCGATTGCGCGATGAGCCTAACCTGATCGGGTACGACATGATGAACGAACCTTTTATCGGCTCCAAAGTCGAGGAGATGGTTGGGGGCATGTTTACCGCATACGGAGAATTGGTGGCGGAACGAAGGGGTCAGCCTCCCGACATGGAGGAGCTGCTCGACATTTGGACCGATCACGAGAAGAAGCTGCAAGCACTCGAAATGCTGAATTCCGTCGACGCATACCGTTATGTCATGCAAGCGACTGCTCCAGCGCAGGACGTTTTCGAAAGAACCGTGCTCTCCCCCTTCTTCCAAAAAATCGGTCAGGCCATCCGCGAAGTCGATCCGGACCGGATTTTGTTTCTCGAAACGAATTACTTTTCCAACCTTGGCGTTGCCAGCTCGATCCAGCCAATCAAGGACGCGCAAGGCCGACGCGACGAGCAGCAGGCATACTCGCCTCACGGCTACGACCTGGTAACCGATTCCGAATTCGTGCATGCCGCGGATAGCCGACGTATCGACTTTATTTTTGACAATCATGTGCAAACCCGCGACAGACTGGATATGCCAATGCTGATCGGAGAATGGGGAGCCTACGGGGAATCCAATCTAGCGGAGCAAGCGTGCCTCGACGTACAGAAAAACTTCGAACGGATGTTATGCGGCGACGTTTACTGGTGTTATTTGTATCCTGATATGGATCAATTCAGCTCCTTTAACGGAGTGTGCAGGGGGATTCCGTCAGAGGTGGCCGGAACTATTTTAAGCTATCATTACGAAAGAAGCAGCAGCTTCTTCGAGATGGAATGGGACGAGGACGGCAGTATCGACGCTCCGACGAGAATCTATTTTCCCGATATCGAAGTCATGCGGTCAGGCCCAATGTCGCTAACTTCTTCCGAAAGCGGATTTGAGTGGTCTGGCCTGGAAGGAACGAAAGCGGGATATCTGAGCATTTCGTCATCTGGAGGTGGCAAAAGATCTCTGCAGATCGGTTAATTCCTGAGGATATGGTATACTTTACGGAAGATCGAGTTGTAGGAAAGGACCGATAGTACGGTGAGCAAAAATAAAATTATCGATGCCGCGATCAAGCTTTTTTCCGAGCAAGGTTATTACAGGACAAATATGGACGACATTGCCAAAGAAGCCAACGTGGCCAAAGGCACGCTTTATTATCATTTCTCGGGAAAGGGCGAGCTCTTTGAGAGGATCGTGACGGACGGCATTCAAATGCTGATGGACAAGATCGAGGAAGTGCTGCGGCAAAACGAGGACCCGGATTGGCAAATTCAAACAATCGTAAGCAAACACATCGAGCTGTTCCTGCATTACGGGGAACTTGTTCATATTATTTCCAACGAAATCACAAACGGAATCGAACCGGATATTTTGGAGCGGATCGTGGCGCTCAAAAACAAGTATATCGCTTTCGTGGCGGACGTTCTGCGCTACGGACAAGCGGACGGCGCGCTAAACGAAATGCATTGCGAATTGGCGGCGGCCGGCCTGATCGGCATGATCCAAAGCGCAAGCTTGTACGTTATCCATCATCACGGGAAGGGAACGGTCGAAGAGTTGCACGAAACCATTAACGCCTTCGTGCTACCAGCTCTGCTGAAGAAAACATAAAGACATTATGCTTACAGCCTTATAATCGAACCGTGATTTTTTTCATATGTTACTGCAAAGGCCTTCCCAAGTTGTGGAAGGCCTTTTCCGCTATTCATTGTTAATCCCCTTTTTTCATCCCGGCCACACCGGTCTGCCGTCATATTCGACCGCGACGACCGTATTCCAATCATCGCAGTCCGCCGGATCGAGCTCAATCCACAATCTGCTGACGCAGTAGTCGCCGTCCACGCCGCCGGAGAAGCCGTGCGTTCGCTCCATGCGATACGGCAGCGGCTGACCGGAACCAACAAGATGCACGCTCTTGACTTCCCCGCCGATTTCGCGAAGCTCGATTGGGGATCGGGGCAATTCGCGAATATGCAGATAGATGATGTTCTCCTTCTTCGTCATCGGTCCATAAAACACGGGAGGATAGTGCTTGGGCACTCGTTTCGTCCCGTAGATGCTTTCGCCCCAGCGAGACAACCATCTTCCGATTGCAATCAGGCGTGCCCTCGCTTCTTCCGGCCATGTTCCGTCTGGACGAGGTCCGACGTTCAAGAGCAGATTACCGCCTTTCGTCGCAACCTCCAGCAAAGTGCCCAGCAACGTAATCTCGCTTTTGTAAGTGGATGCGTCAGGATGATAAGCCCATTGATGGTTCATCGTCATGCAGGTTTCCCACCATTCGTCTGGCGGATGATGCGGTACAAATTGCTCCGGCGTCTCGTAGTCTCCCGCACCGGGGAGACGATCGTTAATGATCAGATGAGGCTGAAGATTGAGCATCATCGTCTTCACCTCGCTGCTCCGCCAGCGATCCGCGCCGAAGCCGGGAACGTCGAACCAGATCAGGTCGATCCGGCCGTAACCCGTAAGCAGCTCCCGGAGCTGTTCGACGAAACGTTGATGGAACTTCCACCACCGATCCGGATCATACGTATTCGGTTTCGGAGATTGTATGCCCGCCGAGATCGGAATTGTAGCGAAATCCGGATCATGCCAGTCGATCGTCGTAAAGTAGAGTCCTACCTTAAGCCCCTCTTCTCGCGCGGCCTCAACGAACGGAGCAATCAGATCCCGGCCCGGTCCTCGCTTCACGGCGTTATAGTCGGTAGTGGCGGTATCGAACAGACAGAAGCCGTCATGGTGTTTGGCTGTCAGGACAATATAGCTCGCCCCGGCTTCCTTGGCCATTCGAGCCCATTGCTTGGGATCGTAGCACTGCGGATTGAATTCATCCGCCAGACTTTCATAGTCCTCCACCTTCATATGCTGGTTGCTATGGGACATTAACGGCCAGGAAGCCTCTATGCCCCGGACCGAATAAGGTCCCCAATGAATGAAAATACCGAATCTCGCTTCGTCGAACCATTGCGCTTCCGGATGTATGGCTTTCATCGATTTGTTCCCCTTTGGAATATAATCGTCATGCCGAAATCTTATTATTTCACTCGATACTCGTCAAAATAACGAGGAAGGATCGTCGTCGAGGCTCCTGGCAGCTGAGGCAGCACATAGTAGCCGTCCTTGACGGTAGCGGGCTCCTCGAAAATATGCCGGATCCACGGAATATACTCCAGCATGACGGCTCCCGGCGTTGCAGCCACAAGATGCTGATGGATCTGTCCCATGTCGCCGACATGCGGGCAGACCGGAATGTCGTAGGCCGCGGCAAGACCAGCCACCTGCAGCCACTCCGTGACGCCTGCGACGCGGGTAACGTCGACTTGAACATACTCTACAGCGCCCGACGCGATGTAATCGCGGAACGCGTATTTGTTGTAGACATGCTCGCCGAGGGCGATTGGCACGTTTAATTCATCCGCCAGCTTTTTGTGACCGGAAATATCATCGGGATTTAGCGGCTCCTCCAGCCAAATGAGATCGAATTGCTCCAGTTTTTTGCCCCAGGTCATGGCTGTCGTGATGTTCCATTGCTGGTTCACGTCGATCATAAGGCCGGCTTTATCGCCAATCGCTTTGCGGACCGCCTCTACCCGCTCGTAATCTTCCCGTGGATCCGGCTTGCCGACCTTCATCTTAACGGCGGAGAAACCTTGCTCGAGGATAGAGGTCATATCCTTTACCAGCCGTTCCTTGCTCCAATTCAACCATCCGCCGTTGGTGTTGTAAGCTTTGATTCCTTCCGGCTTATGGCCGCCTAAATATTGCCATAGCGGCTTCCCCGACGCCTTGGACATAATGTCCCACAACGCAATGTCCACCGCCGCCAGCGCCATATGAGTCACGCCGGAACGGCCGATCCAGTGCATGGGGCCGAATCGCATTTCGTCCCAAAGCTGCTTCACCATAAAGGGATCCTTGCCGATGAGCGCAGGAGCGTAATAACGATCGATCGTATCGGCAATCATTTCGTCGCCCTTCGCGCAGGTTCCCGTGTAGCCATACCCCGTCACGCCTTCATCGGTCTCGATGCGCACTCCCGTCACGCCCCAATGGGTAGCCACGTTAATAGCGTCCGTAATGGGCGGCAGAATGGGAACATGCAAAATAAAGCTTTCCGCTTTCGTGATTTTCATGAAAAATTCCTCCTTGAAGTGTCGTAATCGAATATGCGTAAAATAACCCTTTAATAACCTAACGATGCTCCTCCGTCTACCGGCAAAGCAACGCCGGTCACGAATCGGGACAAATCGCTCGCGAAAAAAATCGCGGCGTCCGCGACTTCTTCCGGCGTCGCCGGCCGGCCCAGCGGATGCATGTCGTTTAAAATGATCCGCGTCTTGGCGGGATCATCCTGTTCCTCGATCCATTTTTCCAACAGCGGCGTTGATACGCCGGCGGGGCAGATGCAATTGACGCGCACTCCGTCGGAGGCGTAGTCCAACGCGAGCGACTTGGTCATGGCGACTATCGCGCCCTTGGTAGAGGCATATACCGCATTCTGCTTCTGCCCGACCAATCCGTTTAAAGAAGCCATATTGACGATGCTGCCCTTGGACTCGCGCAGCAACGGGATGGTATGTTTGATCAGCAAATAAACGCTTTTCATGTTAATATCGATAACCCGCTGCCACTCCGTCTCCATCACATCTTCCAACGGCTTGGGCAAAATCGTAGCCGCGTTGTTGATCAGAACGTCCAGCCTGCCGTATCGGTCGCGAATCGTGGTTGCTAATTGCCGAACTTCCCCTTCGTCCGCTACATCGGTTCGAATCGAAACAGCGGGTGAAAGGCCGGTTTTTCCCACAAGAGCTTGCGCGACCCGCTCGCCTCTCTCCCCGTCCACATCCGCGACGATGACATTCGCGCCTTCCTCCGCTAATCTGATCGCCGTTACTTCACCGATACCGGATCCGCCTCCCGTGATGAGACAAACCTTATTGTTCGCGAGCATAGACGAACCACCTCCTTTCTACTTTCGTCTATTTGCATATTAATCCGTGATTGATTCCTGATTGATTGAGTTCGAATTCTTCTTACATCGTAACATCACAATGAATAACTGTATTTATCCGCTCCTCCAATCATTTGATAAATAGTCCGGTAATTTTGATTAAAATTTCTTTAAAAATGAAATAGAATAAGGTAAGCTTTCACTACGGGATTGAAATAACAGTCGCAAAGGGATGAGCATGCATGAAACGGCTGCACGAGGTCGAACCTTACGTTGGAGATGCTTTGCCCTATCTATATGATGGGGGTTACGAGGAGAAGCTGCGGGTATGCAATGTGTTTGCGTTTCATTTGTTTAACGATGGTCCTGGAGAAATGGAGATCGACGGCATAAAACATCCCATCGGTCCAAAAACGTTGGTGTTCTTAAGGCCGAACCAACCGCACGCTTTTCATATCGATGCGAAACATCCCCTCTCTTCTTACAATATCTATTGCGATTTGTGGGACAAAGAGCATCCGCTCTCGGGAAACCGGGCATTCATTTATGCGCCTGCCCCTTTCTCCTTCGAAACAAATCGGCAGGCTGCCATGCCGACTTGCGCCGATTTGGACTCCTTGCCCAGCGTGTTTTCCCTGCAGTCTCACCCCTGGTTATCTGAATCCATCGTTCAACTAACCCGTTTGTTCCACGATACTCTTTATTATAGAGATGAGTTGGTGAGCGGCTTGATGCAGAGCTGGCTGCTGGGTTGGTACAATGCGGTCCACTCGCGTCAGCCTACCGATTACCGAATCGTACGACTCCTTGCCTACTTGAACGAGAATCCAGAAGATCGCGCTTCGATCGACGAATGGGCAGCTTCCTGCGGGATGAAACGTTCCTACTTCCATGCGCTGTTTCTGCGCGAGACCGGCATGGCGCCGAAGGCTTATCAGCACAAGCTGCTGATGAGGCGTGCAGCCAACCTGTTGCAAGAAAGCGAGTTGACGGTTACTGCCATCGCGGATCGCCTGGGGTATCCTTCCATTCACCCCTTTACGAGACATTTCACCGCCGCATACGGAGCTAGTCCCCGACAATTTCGGTTAAATCGGTAAAACGGGTTTATCGTCCTGCTGTTATCATGTATGATAATAGTTCAGTACTAAACGATTTGACTACTTAGAGGATGATTGGCGACATGAGATGGCTTCGAGCACACCATCGTTTGTTTATCACATTAATAACTTCTATTGCGGGAGGATGCGTCTTCTATTTCCTGCATATTCCCCTGCCGTGGATATTGGGTCCCATGACGTTCGTGTTACTGGGATCGACCCGCTTTAAAAATCGGTTCGCATGGAACAAATCCCTGCAGAACACGGGCATGATGATCATTGCTTATACGATGGGACTTTCCTTTACGGCAACGGTCCTGCACGAAATTTCTCGCCATTTGCCCAAAATGCTGCTGATGACGGTCATTCTTGTATTGTTTAGCGTAGCGCTGGCAGCGATTCTAACCCGTCTAACGGGCGGCGACTTCCTGACCATGCTCATGGGCACGGTACCCGGGGGCTTAAGCCAGGTCGTTTTATTGGCTCAGGAGACAAAAGGCGTTAATGTGACGATCGTTACGGTCATGCAGGTCATGCGACTGATGACGATCATCGTCATGGTTCCGTTATTATTGTTCAGTCCCATTGTCGGCGCAAAACACAGCAACGCGCTTGCGCCGCTTGCAGGCGAAATGGGAGCAACGACAGCCGCTGGTCAGAGCATTCTTATTAATGCTGCCCTATTTGCCCTTGTTTGCGTTCTGTTCGCATGGGGGGCAGGGAAGCTGAAGCTGCCTACGGCTCCGCTGCTTGGACCGCTGTTCGGGACCGCATTGCTTCAAATTCTCGGCTTGTCAGGTCCCGAGCTGCCGCCTATCGTACTGATTGCGGCTCAAATCTGCATCGGCGCCTTTCTGGGTTTGCTCTTTAAGCCTGCGGAGTTTACGAACCGGTTCAAGACGCTGGCTCTGGCGCTTGCTTCCAGTCTGCTGCTTATATTGGGGACTTACTTGCAAAGCTTAATCTTGTCGGCGGATGAATCCATGTCGCTTCTGACAGCTTTGTTAAGTCTGGCTCCGGGCGGCATGGACCAGATGAGCATCATTGCTCACGAGACCGAGGCGGACGTCTCCATCGTCGTCGTTTATCAATTATTCCGGCTGCTGTTCATGTTTTTTGTCGTGATCCCGCTGCTCAAGCTCGTTGTGGACAGACTGCAGAACAAAAACCGTCAGTCTCGTGCCGGCTCATGATCCGTCAAAAGCCCAAAAAACTCGTCTCCAACGCGGAGACGAGTTTTTGGTATGTTAAATGTTATGATGATCGTGTCGTGTCATGCGCCTCGCGCTCGCGGAAGAAGGTTTTATTTGACTTACCTCGGTTTTCCGGAGAGCAAACCATAGTCGTTTGTCACCGTTGCGGCAGACATTATGGCTATAATACTAGCGAAATCGTCGATATGCTGCCAGGATGACGAGCAAAAAAAGCATATAAAGGACAATAACCCGAATCGCCCCGCCGGTGCTGGACATCCATTGATCTCCTGCCAGGGCAAAAACGAACATGGTAGGCAGCTTCCCGATCAGCGTTGCGACCGCGAAGATTCGGAAGGGCATCCGGCTGAGAGCCGCATAGACGTTGACGACGATTGCGGGAACGAACGGAAGCAGCCTGGCGAACAAGACGGCGATAAACGCATTGCGTTCCACTTGGACCGTGAACTTGCCTATCGTAGGGTTCTTGGATAGCAGCCGGCTGCCTTGCTCATGGAAGGCAAACCGCACGAGATAGAACATGATGGCGGCAGCCGCGGTCGATGAGAGAGCGTTCGCGAGTCCTCCCCAATAGGGGCCGTACTTTGCTCCGATGATACCTGCTACGATGCCGTATGGAACGATAGGAACAAGACCGAATAAAATCGCCGCCCCGATGAGAAGGACGTGATGGGACGCGCTATCTACTTGCAGCCACTGCATGATCGGCTCCCGATAAAGCAGCAATAAGGCAACGGAAGCCGCATAAGCAGCAATGACCAGACCTTTTTTGATCATGTATTCCTTCTTTCTGCATATGGTTTGGCCTGATCGTTAATGGATCTTAGGTTTTCGCTGACAGAAAGCGCGCTTCCAGCAGCCACTCTTTCTTGGTTGATGGAATGGATTCGATCGATCAAATTGTTCCGGATGCCATTCAAACTGTGAATCTGCTCGTCGATTTCTTCCAACTTCTGCTGGTAGATGGGCAGCACTTCCTCGCAGAACGATTCTTTATTCCGGATGACGCAATGGAGGAAGCTCGCGATTTGATCCGTAGTGAGTCCCAGATTCAAATAAAATCGTATCGTTTGAACTTGTTGAACGGCAAGCGGCGAATATTCACGATAGCCGTTGTCTTGGCGCAGCGGCGACAAAAGTCCCTTCTGTTCATAATATCTGAGCGAACGCAGGCTGCTTCCGGTCAATTCCGCTAATTGTCCGATCTTCATCGGGAGTCCTCCCTTCTTCGATCATTATCCTTCTATTATAAACCCTAACGCAAGTGTCAGGGTCAAGGGGTTGACCTTGTCATTAATGGCAGGGATTATACTGAAAGCGCAGCACGATTGACAAGAGCAATCGTACGTACTCTGCAAGAGTGAAAGGAGCGAATAGGATTGGCCATTCTACATGCAACGGAAAGCGATTTTGATGAAGTGATCCAATCGGAGAAGACGGTGCTCGTGGACTTCTGGGCGGCGTGGTGTCCGCCTTGCAAGCGGCTTTCGCCTATCTTGAAGGAGCTCGACGAGGAGCTTGAAGATTTTAATGTCGCCAAGGTGAATGTTGACGAACACCCGGAGCTCGCTAGCCGCTTCGGCGTGATGAGCATGCCGACGTTGATCGTCTTCCAGGACGGCCTTCCTGTCAAGAAAGCCATCGGCTTCCGTCACAAGGAAGCACTGACGGAGCTAATTGCCCGTTAGATGTTAAGGTATTGGAAGGATGAACGCAAACACTAAGAAGGACTGTGCCCTGGTCTAATAACCGGAGGCACAGTCCTTTCTGTCAAGCATTATTACTTCACGAGATCGGCTAATGCTTCTCGGACCGGCGTAGCGGGCCTGCCCAGAAGTTTTTCGAAATCGTTGCTTACGATCTCCAGATGTCCTTCCCGAATGCCTTGTTGAATGCCGACGAGAATCGGCAGGACGAATTCAGGTATGCCCGCGCTTTTCATGATATCGGAATATGCCGCATCGTCGATGTGACGTACCTGCACCTCTTTGCCGATCGTATCCGCAAGCGCAGACGCCAATTCGTCTTGCGTAAGCAGGTTGCCCGACAGCTCGTAGATCGAATTTTCATGCCCTTCTCCGGCGAGAACGGCAGCTGCTGCTTCCGCGTAATCTTGCTGCGATGCCCAGCCCACTTTGCCCGATTCCGCGGAAGTAACCCATGGCGCGCCGGCAGAAGAGGCTTTGATCGCTCCCAGTTCATTTTCCAGGTACCAGTTATTGCGCAGGAAAGAGTATGGAATACCTGTAGCGGCTATGGCCGCTTCCGTGACGCGATGAACCTCGGCAAGGAAGATGCCGCTCTCGCCCGCGTTAGCAAGACTTGTGTAAGCGATGAAACCCACGCCGGCGCGTTTGGCCGCTTCTACCGCATGGTTGTGCTGTCTGATGCGAGTCTCGTTATCTCCGTCTGACGATATGATCAGCAAGCGATCAATGCCTTGGAAGGCGGAATCGAGCGTTTCCGGACGATCAAAGTCGCCGAGTCGCACGTCTACTCCTTGCTTTTTGAGGTATTGCGCTTTCTCCGGATTGCGTACGCTGACGGCAATATCGCTTGCAGGCAGCTTACGCAGCAAAACTTCCACAATTTTCGAACCCAATTTCCCCGTTGCTCCCGTTACCAATACTTTCATCTGATGTTCCTCCTCGTTTTATACGTTGTCACCATATTCGTTATAACATGTATGGTTACAACGTTTTTAAAAATAAAAGCTCTTGGATTAGAGCTTCCACTTCAAACAAACTTCGCGGTAATTCCGCTTAAAGTCGTCTCAGCCAGTCGATTCTCTAACGCGAGTTGCGCTTCATCCATCTCCGATTGCAGCGCCGCTTCGATATTTCTGCCGACCGGGCATCGTTCGTTGGGATCCTCGTGGAACCGGAACAGCCGTTGATCCTCGACGACATCGACCGCCCTATAAATATCCAGGAGCGTAATGTCTGCCGGAGATTTCAGCAGAGAAGCGCCGCCCACGCCGGGACGTACGTCAATAAACCCTGCCTTCTTAAGCATGCCCATAATTCTACGAATGACTACGGGATTCGTGCCTACGCTACCGGCTATATAATCGCCCGTACATTCGTTCGGAAAGCTTGCGATCAGGGACAACGTATGAACCGCTATCGAGAATCTCGTACTGATCTGCTTCATGTTTTGAATCACCACCGTTGTAACCATTGTAGTTACTACGCATCGTCATGTCAAGCGTTCTACTCGAAAAAAATCCCCGCCGTCCATGTCGACAGCGGGGATGAATACCAATCGTTGTACCGTTCAGTTGATCGATTCGGCTGCCTGCACAGCTTCGTCCGCGGTCAAATTGCCCACGATTCCGTATTGGATGCCGTTTTCGATCCAATACAGCTCCACAAGCTCCGGCTGCTCGAATACGAAACCTTCGGCTCCCTTTACCTGCACTGGAGAGAACATATCTTGCGGGAAGGCAGCCTCCATGCGGCTTACCGTATACGTGAACGATCGATCGCCCGCTGCATACGTGAACACGACATCCCGAAGCGGCTCTCCTTCCATGCCCGCTGTCGTAATATCTTTAAGTAGGAAGCCTTCCGGAAGCAATGAAGGTACAAGCAGACCTTCGCCGAAAGCAGCTTTGGCTTCCTCTACCGTAGCTAACTTCGCCGTAATGAGCTGGGAAAGTCCCGTCCCCGTCCCAGTGCCGGACGATGCGCCTCCATCCGCTGGCGGTTGGCTGACACCCGTATTTCCCGTTTGCGGAGCGGGATTTGACGACGGCCCGTTTAACAGCGGGTATCCCGCGAATACGACGACGGCCATAACCACCGCGGCCGTTCCTGCAATCCAGGCTTTGGGGAGGGAGAAACCTCTTCGCTTCTGCCCTGCCGCCGCCGCTTGACTGCGAATTTTGTCCTTGGTTGCCTCGCTAAGTTCCATATTGTTAAACATCATATGATCCGACTCCTCTCGAAATTCTTCGCGTAATTGACGGTCGATATCGTTCATCTTCCGTGTCCCTCCTTCTTCATTACCTTCGCGAGCGCTTCGCGGGCCCGATGCAGACGGTTCCGTACGGTTCCTTCGGGCGCGCCGATTGCATCCGCGATTTCCTTCGTTCCCAGATCCAAGTAATAATAAAGATACAACGCTTCCTGATAAGGCATAGATAATTGAAGCACATATCGCAGCACTTCGCTCTTCTCGAATTTCTCCAGCGCTTCCTCTTCCACGCTAATCGTTCTGCCTCGATCCATGCGGACTGGATCAGTGGGCTGTTCCGCGAACATGCGGGCGCCCATCTTGTCCCGGCATACATTGACGTTATTGTCGTTAACCATGTTCGGACGCTGCTGTCTCCCCGGAAGGACGTCCACTTGCGATATGCCCTTAGAAATGTCTCCTGGCTAATATCCTCCGCGAGATGCCGATCGCCCGTATAGAAATAGGCGGTTCGCATGACGGTCGAGCCGTAGCGGTTCATGAGCAGCTCGAGCGCCGCATCGGAATCGCGAGGAATGTTTTCGTTTTCGTAGCTATTGGAGCCGGCCGGCCTCACTGGATCATCACCTCCAACCTATTAGACGGTCATTGGTTCGTTTTCGCTGCATATTTCTTCAGAGGTTGTTCAAAAAGTTCGCTTTTGAAACTTTTATTTTTTTCCACCACGCCAAAAAGCATCCGGCTGACATAGCCGAATGCTCCCTTATTGCCGAAATTTATACCATTCCTTATCCCTCAAAGGTTCTGACGATAATAACCGCATTATGGCCGCCGAATCCGAACGAATTCGACATGCCGATCCGTAAATCGGCTTTTCTAGCGGTATTGGGCACGTAGTCCAGATCGCATTCGGCATCCGGTTCCGTCAGATTGATAGTTGGCGGGATCATGCCTTCGTTCAGGCTTTTCACCAATGCGATCGCTTCTACGCCTCCTGCCGCGCCGAGCAGATGTCCAAGCATGGATTTGTTGGCGGTGACGGGGACGCGGTATGCATCGTCTCCGAATAGTCGCTTGATTGCGGCCGTCTCCGACCGGTCCCCTAGCTCCGTGCTCGTAGCGTGCGCGCTTATGACATCCACCTCGTCCGGAGTAATACCGGCGTCTCGAATCGCCTCTCGCATCGCCATGTAAGCACCGTCGCCTTCAGGATGCGTAGCCACCATATGGTAGGCGTCCGAGCTGGCTCCGTATCCGATGACCTCGGCAAGAATGCGGGCACCTCGCCGCTTCGCGTGGCTGAGGGACTCCAGTACGACGATCCCGGCTCCTTCCCCCATGACGAAGCCGTCCCGATCCTTATCGAAGGGCCGACTGGCGCCGGCAGGATCATCATTTCGCGTCGACAACGCGGTCGCATTGGCAAAGCTGGCCAACGAGATGCGTGTCACGGCGGCCTCCGCCCCGCCGGCCAGTATAACGTCCGACCTTCCGGCTTGAATGCGGTGGAACGCTTCCCCGATTGCGGTATTGCCGATGGAGCAAGCCGTGACGGGAGACAGGGTCGGTCCGTGCAGGCCATGCCGGATGCTGATGCTCGCCGCAGCCATATTGGATATCAGCATCGGCACAAGCACGGGACTGACTTTGCCGGGACCTCGGGCAAGCAGCGTTGCGTGCTGCTCCTCCAGCGTCCCGATTCCGCCGATACCGGATCCCACATAAACGCCAACACGCTCGCGATCGATCGTAGCCAGATCGAGCTTTGCGTCGAGGATGGCTTGGTCGGCGGCGGCAACGGCGAATTGCGTGAAGCGGTCCATCCTTCGATATTCCTTTGCGCCGTACAGCTCCTTGCCGTCAAAACCTTTGACGGATGCAGCGATCGTTACCTTGTAACCGTCCACGTCAAAAGCATCAATTTGCGTAATTCCCGATGTCCCCCGCACAAGCTGCTTCCACGTTTCTTCTACATCCAGACCCAACGGAGTAATGGCCCCCATGCCTGTAATAACAACTCGTTCCATAAGCGATACCTCCATGCTCATCTATTTGTGTTACTCATCTTGCCATACGATTTATCCTATTACAAGTTGTTATTTATCCTAGTATAATTAGTACCAGTATGAGTTATTGGAGGTTCCCTCATGAATCGTCAAACGAAGCTGCAAGTCTTATCCGCTTTTCTGAAAGCCGCTCGCGCACGACTTAATCCCGCGTCAGTCGGTCTGCCCGAAGGAACGCGCAGGAGAACGCCGGGCTTGCGCCGGGAGGAAGTCGCATCGCTCGCTAACGTCAGCGCTACTTGGTATACGTGGCTGGAGCAAGGCCGCGACATCACCGTATCGCCTGCCGTTCTTGATGCCATAGCGACAGCGCTTCGACTGACGACGGACGAAAGAAAATACGTATTCTCGCTTGCGCGAGATTCCGTTGCTGCCGTCCATGCTCCGGAGGAAAAGGCTGCTACGATCAGCCCTTCCCTTAATCGAATGATTACGGAACTGCTAGGCTGTCCAGCGATCATTTCCGACCGCAGATGCAATATCGTCGCATGGAATGAGGCCGCCGGCCGGGTGTTCATGGATTTCGGGAATTTGCGTCCCGATGAGCGCAATATGATTCGGCTGCTGTTCGCCCGGCGTGAATTCAGACGGCTGGCGGTGAACTGGGAGAGCTTCGCGCGGGAGTATTTGGCCATGTTTCGCGCCTATTATGGTCAATACGCGGACGATGAATGGTACGAAATGTTTCTGGAGGAGATGATGGATGCTTATCCCGACTTCTCGCGGTTGTGGGCCGCAGGCAGCGTGAGCTATGCGCCGGAAGTATTGCTTGAATTCCGCCATGCCTCCGCCGGAAAAATGCTGTTTCAATTAACGTCGCTCCACGTTCACGGAGACGCGGATCTGAGATGCAGCATCTACACGCCTGCCCAGCACTCCAATACGGATGCGAAGATGTCGGCGTTAATGGCGAAATAATTCGCGGCAAGGCGATATCAACGGCAAAAGGCATCGTCGACGACGATGCCCTTTGCATTAACATTCATGCCTTAAGATCCCTTGACCGCCGCAAGGGCGCCATCCATAGCTCGTGCTACTTTGTCGCACCAAGCGTCGAATTCGGCATCCTCTCTCTGAAGCTCGGGGTGCCCCAAAATATGCCGAATTGTCGCCTTAATGCCTTGATCGAAGCGAGTTGTAGCCGTAAATCCGGGTACGAGCCGCTTCAGCTTCGAATTGTCAAAGACGACGGAATTCGCTTTGTCCCCGATCAGACCGCCCGTATAGTCCATTTCGCTGCAAGCCGCGAGGAAGGACGAAGACACGTGAACGGCATTCAGCTTCACGCCGAGCGCGGACGCAATGCATTCGTAGATTTGATTCCATGTTAAGGACTCGTCCGACGTAATTTGCACCGCTTCTCCTATGGCATGAAGGTTGTCCATCAACCCGATGAAACCTTGCGCGAAGTCCGAATTGTGGGTCATCGTCCATAACGAGGTGCCATCTCCGTGGATAATGACGGGTTTATTCTCCAGCATGCGCTTCGCTACTTGCCATGAGCCGTTTCGACCGTGCACGCCAAGCGGGATGGATCTTTCGTCGTATGTATGGCTCGGCCTGACGATCGTAACCGGGAAACCTTGCTCCCTGTATTGTTTCATCAGATAATCCTCGCAGGCGATCTTGTTGCGGGAATATTGCCAGTATGGATTGGCAAGAGGCGTCCCTTCGGTAATCCGATAGTCGGATAGCGGCTTCTGGTAGGCGGACGCCGAGCTGATAAAGATAAACTGCTTGGTCTTGTCCTTAAACAGGCGGTAATCCCGTTCCAGCTGCGAAGGCTCGAACGCGATAAAATCGGCGACGACGTCGAATGACAGCTCCGAGATTAGCTCGGCAACCTTGCTTTCGTCGTTGATGTCGGCTTGAATGGTGATGACGTTATCCGGCAGCGTGGACTGCCTGTTCCCTCGATTGAGCAAATACAGCTCATGTCCTTGCTCTGCCAATTGCTTAGTAATCGCGGAGCTGATCGTTCCGGTTCCTCCAATAAATAACGCTTTCATCCTTTTCTCCTCCTATCAACTTAATCTATCATTTAGTTACTCTTTCAACGCCCCAACGACCGGATGCGGAACGTACGGAGCTTCCAATTCGGCAATTTCGTCCTGAGTCAATTTGACGGATAGCGCGGAAACCGCTTCATCCAGATGCGACAGCTTTGTAGCGCCGATGATCGGAGACGATACGTTATCCTTCTGCAGCAGCCAAGCCAGAGCGACCTCGGCACGAGAAACCCCGCGCTGCTCGGCAATGGCGGCCACGCGATCCACAATCGGTCGATCGACATCTGCAGTAGCGTCGTATTTCATCTTTTGGGCAGAGTCGGTCTCGGATCGATGCGTCGTGACAGACAGGTCACGGGCAAGTCTGCCCGAGGCTAGTGGGCTGTATGGGATGACGCCGATTCCCTCTTCCTTGCACAGAGGCATCATCTCGCGCTCTTCTTCCCGATAAATCAGGTTAAGATGGTTCTGCATGGCCGTGAATCGGGTCCAGCCGTGTCGTTCGGCGACATGCAGCGCCTTCTGGAACTGCCAGGCGAACATGGCGGAAGCGCCAATGTACCTGACTTTGCCGGACTTCACGACATCATGCAACGCCTCCATCGTCTCTTCGATCGGCGTGTTGTAGTCCCAGCGGTGGATTTGATACAGATCCACGTAATCCGTACCGAGACGTTTCAAGCTGTTGTCGATTTCGCTCATAATCGCTTTGCGGGACAGACCGGCGCCGTTAGGACCTTCCTGCATACGGAAAAATACTTTCGTAGCTATAACAACCTCGTCGCGTCTGGCGTAATCCTTTAGAGCGCGGCCAACGATTTCCTCGCTGGAGCCGATGCCGTATACATTCGCCGTATCAAAGAAATTAATGCCGCGGTCCAGCGCCTTCTTGATAAACGGACGGCTCTGCTCCTCGTCGAGCACCCATGGATGATTCCAGCGCGTTGCATCGCCGAAGCTCATGCAGCCCAAACAAATACGCGATACATCCAATCCCGTACGGCCTAATTTCACAAATTCCATTCCAGCTCCCCGCTTTCTATTCGCATTTGAAATGCCTATCTATGTATCCACGTCTTTCCCATAACGCCACTTTGTTCTATAATGATTAGATGTTAACGATGAAAGGAGCTCCATCCCTTTGCCACATCTATTATTTCGCGGCGTGCCTGCCGAAAAGCTTCAAACAGCCGCCCTGCCTATGGCGGAACGATTAGCCGCGCTTTGCGGCTGCGGCACGGATAACTTCACGCTAAATGCTCTGCAGATTACGAATGTATTCGGCGCCGGCCCCGGCGATCCTCCATTTGTATTCGTCGAAGTCGGCTGGTTCGAACGGGGAGGCGAGACCCGAGCCGCTTTCGCCCGGATTGTAACAGATGCAATAATGGCGCTTGGATATCCCGAGGTAGAGATCGTGTTCCAGGCCTATCGCGAAGACAGCTATTATATCAATGGTACGGCGGTACAAGAGTAAGTCAATCATGCTTATGCTCCCAGTCGCCCAACTGTCTTCTAATGCTCGATAGTTGATCGAGTTGCGCTTAGCGGCAATTGGCTAGCTACCACTACATTTAGTCAGTTGAAGGCGTAATCGCAAGGGCGGTTACGCTTTCGCTATTTCCCCGAGTTCAACCCTCCGTCAAATCCGCTCGAAGTTCGCTTGCGATCTCGACCATCTTCGGTACAACGGCCTCGTTCGTGACCGCTACGTACAAATCCCCCATGTAATGCCGGAACGGAATTTCCAGCTCCCCATAGCTCCACATAAAGAAATCGCCGTCGATGGACATCGTGGCGCCCGGCCCTTTAACCGTATAGACGGACGTATATGCAAAGTCTGGTTTCGCCGCAAAATATTGCTTGCATTCCTCCAGCGTAATCTCCTGAGCCTCTGCAGGCTCCTGAAATGATCTTGTAATCCGGTATCGTTCACTCAACTTGCAATGCCTCCTTGCTGTAATTCCATTCTCTTCTATCATACCACGCCTATTGCTTCAGCGCGCGCAGCACATCGACCAGGAACGCCCAGGAACGCTCCACGGACGTAATCGACAGATGCTCTTGCGGCGTATGGATATCGTAGAGATTGGGGCCATACGACACGGCGTCGAGCTCCGGCAGTTTGCCGACCAGCACGCCGCATTCCAGTCCGGCATGAATGGCTTTGACTTCAAGAGACTTGCCGAACCGCCGCATGTATACCTCCTCAAAGACGGGACGAAGTCTGGAGTCTGCAAGGTACGGCCAGCCAGGGAAGTAGCTGTCGAAGCGGAAGCCGCAGCTGACAAAGCCGGATAACGTCTCCATCCTTCGGAGTACATCGTCCAACTGCGATCGATGCGAGCTGCGCGCCAGACTTTGCATAACGATGGACTCATCGCCGGTTGAAACAATGCCGAGATTGGAGGAGGTGCGAACCAGATTCGGGATCGCCTTGTCCATACTAAGCACGCCGTTTGGAATGAGTTCAAGCAGCCCGATCGCTGCCGACTTCGTTGCGTCGTCGAACAGCTTGCCGTCTTGCGGCGAGTCTCCTCCCCACTCTGCTGAAGCATGCAGCTCTATGCGGATATCTTTGTCCGATACGCGGAATTCATCGCCGAGTACGGTGTTGAGATCGGCGATCACCTCTTGCGTCGCCTCCAGATCACTCTTGCGGATATACACTGCGGCTTCCGCTTCGCGCGGGATCGCATTCGCCTTCATGCCGCCAGTTACGCTCGCAAGACCGAACGAGACACGGCGGTCAAGCTCGCCCAGCGCTCTCCCGAGCAGCTTGTTCGCATTCCCGCGTTCATGGATAATATCGTCGCCGGAATGACCGCCACGCAGTCCTTGCACAACGATGACATAAGAATCGCCGTCCTCCTGCTTGGCTTCGCGCCAGCCGATAGGCACCGTATGGTACAGATTCACTCCGCCGGCACTGCTGACGAACAATACGCCCTCGCGGTCGGAATCGAAGTTGATCATACGACGGCCTTTCAGCGTGGAAACATCCAATGCGAATGCGCCGCCCATCGTCGTTTCTTCTTCCGTAGTCATTAAAATTTCCAGCTCCGGATGGGCGAGCTCGGCGGAATCGATCAAAGCAAGAGCGGTTGCGACCGCAATTCCGTTGTCGGCGCCGAGCGTCGTTCCATCCGCATAGATAAAATCGTCTTCCACGCGAAACGTTATGGGGTCATTTTCGAAGTCATGTACTGTGCCTTTATTCTTCTCGCACACCATGTCGAGATGCCCCTGGAAGATGACGGGCTCCGCGTGTTCATAGCCGGCTGAAGCCTGCTTGCGAATAATGAGGTTATGGCGTTCGTCCTGCAGGACTTCACAGCCTCTTTGCCTGGCGAAATCCGCCACGAAGTCGCTGATCGCCTTCTCGTTGCCCGATCCTCGCGGAATCGCTGACAACTGCTCGAATAGCTGTAGTACTTTCAAATCGCCGGTATACTTTGCGTTTATCGATTTTTTCATCGTGGTACCCCCTATGCGCTTCACTTAGAATTCCTCGGATTCCATCAGTTTAACACAGTCGCTTATCCGTTCGACAGCTCGATCCGCTCTGTCGCGATGGCATTGGTGAATTCTCGATCGTGTTCGACGAACAACAAGGTTGGCGCATAGTCCAGCAAAAGCTGCTCAATCTGCATGCGGGAGATGACGTCGATAAAGTTTAGCGGTTCATCCCAGACGTGCAGATGCGCTTGTTCGCATAAGCTTCTGGCGATCAGCACCTTCTTCTTCTGTCCGCCGCTGTATGCCGATATATCTTTTTCGAACTGCACTCTGGAGAAGTCCAGCTTGCGCAAAATCGACTTGAACAAACTTTCGTCAATCCCGTAATCACGTGCATATTGGCTCAGACTGCCGCTAAGATGTGAGGTATCCTGGGATACGTAAGAGACGACAAGCCCGCTGCCTCTTCTCATCGTTCCAGTAAATTTCAGCTCCTCCCCGCAGATCAGCTTAAGCAAACTCGACTTGCCCGAGCCGTTTCGTCCCGACAATGCGATACGTTCGCCCCGTTCGATGTCGAAGCTGATTTCGCCGGTTACGGGCGTTTTTCCATAATAGATCGATACGCGATCCAGCTCTACAAGCCGGCTTTTATGATAGTGCAGCTGCGTCAGCTTCAGGCTGTCGGCACTTTCTACGTTTTTGAGCAGTCTGGATTTCTCTTCGATGGCATCCGATTGTCTGCCTTCAATCGATTTGGAGCGTTGCATCATTTTCGCGGCTTTATGGCCGACGTATCCCTTGTCGATCTTCGATCCGGAATTTAATGTGCCGTTTTTCGATTTCTCCACTTCATCGGACCAGTTGCTTGTGCGTTTCGCCGCCTCCGACAGCCGCTTAATATCCTTCTTCAGCTTATCGTTTTCGGCGAGCTCGAAGTTGTCCTGCCGCTTCTTATTCTCCCACCAATCAGAGAAGTTGCCTCTCTGCACCGTTATATCCGTTCGGTTGATGGATAGGATGTGATCGACGCAATTGTCGAGGAAGGCACGGTCATGGGACACCAAAATATATCCTTCCTTGCTTCTCAAATATTGACTGACCAGCTCCCTCGCTTCCATATCGAGATGGTTGGTCGGCTCGTCGATTAACAAAAAATGATTGTCTTTGAGGAACAGCGCCGCAAGCAGCATCTTCGTCTGCTCCCCGTTCGACAGCGTCTCGAAGGATCGATACAGGACATCTTCGCCAACCTGGAGCAGGTTCAACTCGCGCATCAGCTTCCAATGCTCATAATCCGGAGCGATGTCTTCGACAACTTCGATCGCCATCCGACCACGGTTCTTTACCTGAAAGGGGAAGTAATCGAATTCGACGGAAGCGGATATCGTACCCTTGTACTCCTGTTTGCCGAGCAACAGATTGAGAAAGGTAGTTTTCCCCCTCCCGTTGCGCCCGGTGAAGCCTAATTTCCAATTCGTATCGATCTGGAAGCTGACGTTCTCGAAGATGGGATCGTAGCTGCCTTCGTATGCAAACGTTAATTTCGAAACTTGAATTAATGACATTAAGGATTCCCTCCCGTATGGAAAAAAATAAAAAAAGCCGCAAGAAAGTTACTCTCTCGCAGCTCATTACCATACAACTCTAATATCCGCGCCAGAATAAAGGGCGGGTCCATTAGAGATATGCCGTATGAGACTGAAGCCGATGAAGTAACTTTCTTGAAGTCACGCGACAAAACAAACGGATGATGTCCTCATACGTTCGCCCATTTGTCTACTCGCAACGATCAAGAAAATCCTACATCCTGCATTCAGCTCCATTCATGAAATTAACAGTAGATTATCACAATCATGTGCCGATGACAACCCTAATTCTTTTGCCAGGCTCGATCAGATATCCTTCAAAAAAATTTTTTTGGTCAGAAAATAGCGTCATTATGCGGAAAAAGACAATTACCATTTTTTACATGACATTTCTTTTGAATAGGCATGTATATCTTGTTCTATCATGCACACAATAACCTCACATCCCATTAAGGAGTGATAATCAATGAGCAGACAAAGTTCAAACAACCTGGTAGTACCGCAAGCAAAAGCAGCACTGAATCAAATGAAAATGGAAGCGGCATCCTCGCTTGGCGTATCCCTCTCCCAAGATGGATACAACGGCAACCTGACAACTCGTGAAGCTGGTTCCATCGGCGGTTACATCACGAAAAAATTGGTCCAAATCGCCGAGCAACAAATCGGCGGCGGCCAACGTTTCTAGAAGTCGGCGACGAGCAGGATAACCAAGGTGCAACGGCTGTAGCCGCCTTTTGGCGGCGCAGCAAGTTTCATCCTGAGAATTATAGGTCCAGTATGGCGTAAACCTATACTTTTCTATAATTCAAGGAGGCAGCCGGATTACCGGCTGCCTTTTCTTATGTTTGTATAATGCTGCGATCCCTCAGGCCGTTAACAGCTTCCAGCAAGCCGGAGAATACATAATCCGGATCAATGCCGGAAGGAACTTTGTCGCCAATAAATACCGTATAAACGCCAGCGCTGCGTCCCGCCATGATATCGGTGTCACGATCACCGACCATGAAGCTTGCTTTACGGTCAATATCGTACTTTTTGATCAGCTCAAGCAGCATGCCCGATTTGGGCTTGCGGCAGGAGCAGCCCGCATGCGGCTTATGCGTGCAATAACGAGCTTCCACGATATCGCCGCCTTTTTCACGAATAAGAGTAACCATATAGCCATTTATGCTTCTGAGAGCCGATTTGGTCATGAAGCCCAACCCGACACCTCCTTGATTCGATGCCACGAATACGCCGAAGCCCATGTCGTTTAACGCTTTTATCGCCTCCGTTACGCCAGGCAGCAACTGGAATTCGGATTTTCGGTTGATGTTCCCACCTTTATTGATGACTCCGTCGCGATCCAAAATAAAGGCTTTCATGCTTGTGGTATTCGCTCCTTTTTAGTCCGCTCATAAACAGCTATCTTTTGTCTGTTATAAGTTTCTCCTATAAAGATGCCGTCAATTCTTTCCGGCTTATCTTTCAGAAAGGAACGCCCGGTCAGGACGCTCCTCAAAATGACTTATGATTGTCTTTGAATCAAATAATGGAGCAGATGCGCCAAAAAGGCGGAATCACGAGGAAGTTCGTTCAGGGCTTCCGACGCAAGACAATAATGCTCCCACATGGTCTTCGTAGCACCGTCTTTGCCAAACAACGTCACGAACGTCGAGCTGCTATTGCTCTCGTCCTGTCCAACCGGCTTGCCAAGCATGGCGACGTTACCCTCGGCGTCAAGCAAGTCGTCCTTGATTTGGAACGCGATGCCGGCATGATAAGCGTATTTCTTTAACGCTTGAATTTCCTTCTCATCCGCGCCGGCGAGAATGGCGGGCATAAGGAGCGATGCTTCGAATGCGATACCGGTCTTGTAATAACATAAGATGTTTAGCTCTTCGAGCGTAAGCGCCTGACCGCGCGTGCGCAGATCCATCTCTTGGCCTCGGCACATATCGGCCGCCTTCGAAGAGGAATATTGGATCAGTTGCAGGACGGATTTCGGCGAGAAGCCGGTCAACGAAGATTGCTCCTCGATAGCCTTCTGGATCAGGAACAGACCGGTCAGCTCGGCTGTAGCGCTATTGTGCAGGAGGTGAAGCGTAGGTTTTCCTCTGCGAGAAGAGGCATTATCTTGCGTCGGCAAGTCGTCGAAGATGAGCGACGCCGTATGCATATATTCGAGCGAACGGATGAGCGGCGCGATCAAGGACGGCGATAAGCCGTATTCCTCTACGCACATCACCCATGCGACAATGGGCCGTATTCGCTTTCCGGAGCCTTCGAGACTATAGTTGGCCGCATCGGTTAAGGATTCGCCGAGTATTTCGGATCCTCCCTGCGCTTGTAAAGGCAGAAGTGCATTGATCTCTTCGCGTACGCCTTTAACGGTTTCGGAAAATCGTTCTTTCTGTTCGCGATTGGAGCGCAGCGTGGACACCATCTGTTCCCGAAGCAGTTTATCGAAAAAATCGACGCGATCGGCTTTTTGTATAAGACGTTCCAGCATATTGTCGAAAGAGGCATCGCCTACGGCGAATACGCGCATGAACGACTGATAGGTATCCACTCCGACCTTTTGCTTAAATCGCTTAATCCCTCCGATCGCCCGCTCTAGAATGACCTTGCGGGCAGCGGGTTGCGACCGATACACCCGATGGATCAAGTGAGCCACTACAGCCCAGTATAATTCAAAAGGATTAAGCAGATCAGGCCGTTCGCGATGGTTGCTCCAGTAGTAGGTGTATGGCGTTACAGCACCTGCAGCCAAATCATCGTACATATCCGCGAAGTCGTCAGCCAATTGGTTATATAGGCCGTAATAGAATGTTCGCTGATCGAAGGCCTCGTCCTCTTGCGCGCCGATAACCGAACGGACGATCAGCCGTGAGGATGCTGATTTAATAATGATAGGCAACAGTAATTCTTCGTTCGTGTAATTCGTTACTTTCGGCGATTTATCTCGATCGATGTCCTGGGATTGGAAGAAAACATAAGACTGCTCGTAGAAAATGGGCAGAGACTCCGGGTTCTGATGTTTTCTGATCGTCTCAAACGCTTCGCGGAGCTCGCCATGCACATATTGGATCAGGCCGGCGTTGTTCCCCGTCCAATTCTTGACATCCGGCACGGAGCCGTGCAATAGTGTGTGACGAATCATGCGCGCATATTGCGATTTCTCAGCGTCGTCAAGTACACCGGAATCCATTAAATCGTCAATGAACGGATAAGTTAATCCATAGGAATACCCTAATCGAATGCCTTGATCCAGTCGGCGAGAACGTTCGGCGGGCGATATATGATCGTCCATGTCATCCATGACGTGAAGGACGACGCCGATCATGATTTTGATCAGTTTGCGTACCGCATGCTCTGCATTCATCTCGGGCGGAATGCGATCGGAAACTCGTCTTAGCTTGTTAATCGCCCAAATGACGGCCAACTCGACACCCTCCCGCTGCGCCCAACGATAGATCCCGGCTAGACTCATATGGTCTGGAATTCCCTTATTGTCGTTCGACGAATCTGATGAAGGAATCAGATGCTGTTTCAGGAAGGCAACCAGCTTTTCGATTCGCGTTTGCGTGCTTGGTGATGCTAGATCTTTGCCAAGATCGCGCATGTACATATAAGTAACGCTGCGTTCCAGATAGTCGTCAAGCCCGCCTGTAAGCCGCTGCCATCGCAGAAATTTTCCGTAATCCCTGTAATCGGGTTTGCGGCCCGCTAGTGATAATGCGGATTGCCAAGCGGAAGGTTTGATAAGCTCCTTCTCCCATAGCCGGAAATCAGCCAAAAGCGTGTCCCTGTAAGATTTATGTCCAAGCTCTTCTTGCAGCAGCGCCAGGTAATGGGCGGCTTTGCGTTCCGCATTCGTATACCAGTTATCAGCAAGTTCTGTCGTCGTATTTAATTGTTTCATCTCGGAAACGCCCCTTAATTGTTGCCCTTAATCATACTCGCGCTTCGGCAAGTAGTTGAGTATACGCGCTCACCCTTGGCCGGGTTGCTATTAAATATTGTATAAGTTATTGCGCTATAAAAAAACCGACCTCGGAAGGGGATTTCTTCTTTGGTCGGCGATATGGCTATTTAAAGTATTTCCCGTTGCCTTTTGCAAATGCTTCGACAACGACGTCGGCATCCGCTTGTTCGTAGGTAATGGCTGCGCGTGCGTAAATGTCCTCATAATCGTAAGTGACATAGACATAACATTGTTCGACTCCGACTACATCGCCCCAACGCATCTGCGCAACATGATTCATTAGCTTGGCTTTGGCTTCTTTGGACAACCCGTTAAACAACTCTGCGTCTTCTTCTGTTTCAAGCTTGATAAACATCATCGCTTCCGTGCTGTCCAGATTATAATCATTTACGTAATAGCCGTCGACATAACTGTAAAAAGAGTTCCGAAGCAGCTGCTTAATTGTGGTATCTTCGGTAACGGGCGGAGGTTCTTCGCCAATATACTCGTCCGCTACCCAGTAACCCGCATTGGAAATGGTATTGTCGGCATGTCGGATAAATCCGTATCCGTCCATATTGCCTTCATATACTTCTCCAATATAGCGTATGCCGTCTTCTAAATAGAAAATGCCTACCCCTGTTATGTTGCCGTTCGTCAATTCGCCCCGATAATATTTGGTACTGCCGTCGGAATAAACGGTTCCACTGTCGTGAGCCTCGTTGTGATAAAAATATCCTACATATCCCAATTTTCCGTCGTAGTATTGCTTGCCAATATAACGTCCGTCATTCAGCCACTCCCCGTCATAATCCAGCTTGCCATCGGTATAGAATTTGCCTGAGCCGTTGTAGTAACCTCTCTCGAAGGAGCCGATATAATAATTTCTTGGCGCTTCGTAATAAGTGCCGTGGCCGTGCAGCGCGTCTCTTTTAAACTGTCCGTTATAACGCAGCGAGCCATCCGCATTGAACCACTTGCCGGTGCCTTCGCGCATGCCGTCGACAAACGATCCCTCATAATACGAGCCTCCGCTATACACCATTTTGCCTTCGCCTTGAGGTCGATTATTTAGGAACGGTCCATCGTAATAAGAGGTGGTATCCTCTACATCGTACATAATGCCATTGCCCTCGACGATCCCGTTGTTGAAGTCTCCTTCGTAGAACAACGTCCCTTTGTATAACAAGCGTCCCTTCCCGTTAGGAACCCCATCTTTCTGATCGCCGAAGTATTTCGTGTCGTTCGAATACAAATATTCGAAGTTGTAGGAGGTAACGGTGCTGTTGATGGATACCGTTCTCGTTTCAGCATCCCACTCCACGCTCCTCCCGGTAGCTTCTCCGATAAAGCGCAGCGGAACCATCGTGTTTCCGGACATGAGGATGGGTGCAGAAGGAAGCGCTACGGGCTGTCCGCTTACGGAAGCGTTTTTGCTGTCGATGACCAGCTTTAGTTCCAGCTTCTCTTTGGTTCCCGTTACCGTGCGCGTTTCACCGTCCCAGCCAACTTCAAGTCCGAATTGCTCGAACAGCGGACGGAATTGCACCATGGTAGAACCTTTGACGATTACAGGATCGATCCCGAATTCGGCAAGCTCTCCATCGATATAGATTTTAATGGGAGCCGAGCTGCTGCTTTCGGAGATATCGCCCAGATCTATTTTCGTGACGACTGTGACGCCCTTCTCTTTTAATTGTTCCACGACATATTGGCCTTCCTCATTGAGAGAGCCGCTGTCAATGTATAGAAATTGAAGCGATTCGATCGACGAAAGCGCAGTAATGTCGAGCTTGTCGTGGGTGTTCATGATGAATATTTTCGTCAAATACAAAGCATGCTCCAATCCTTTGAGAGACTGGATATCATCCGTGTCATCGAGTGACAACGAATGAATGATCGAAATCTCATCCTCCGTAATGAGCTCCTTTTCCGGCAATCCAAGCTCGTAACGAATATCGTCCTGCAATGCTTTGTCCATGGTTAACTTAGACAAGGCGTGGGTTGTGTCCGAGAAACTCCATGCGAAGCTTCCCGCGGCGATTGCGCATGCAATCGCGAGCTTGCTTAATTTGCCGAATTTACGAAACAATGAAATTCCACCCTCCGACGAAAAATAGGATATTTGAACTACCTAAAGTTAAATACGAGATGTTCGCCGATATTCCTTCCAAACTTGGACAGTGTTAGTAAATATTTTTGTAAAGAAATGCCTTGACTTTAACTGCGTCTGGTTTTATATGAAACGTGAAAAAACCACCCTCGCGGGCGGTTTAGAAGATGATATTTCTATAGGCAATCTTGTTTCCCCACACCATTACTTAACGCCATTAACCATTATCGACATTAACCGAGGATTTTCTCCAAGCCTCGACGCCGAGCGCCAAGGATCCGCATAATGCCGCATTATCGCCAAGTCCAGGAGAAACGATATAATTATTAATGTCATTAATTATAGCGTCAACCTGAACGTATCCGTTCAAATTCCGTTGGACTTCTTGCCGAATGAGCGGCAGAAGCTGCTTCTGATGCATGACGCCTCCCCCAAGGATGACCCGTTTCGGAGAAAGCAGCAATATCGTCGATGTGACGGCTTGTCCGATATAGTAGGCTTCCATCTCCCATGCCGGATGGTCCGATGCAAGCTCGCTGCCCTTCACTCCCCACCGCTTCTCGAGCGACGGTCCTGCCGCCAGGCCCTCCAGGCAATCTCCATGGTAGGGGCAAGCACCTTCGTAACGATCGTCCGGATGACGTCTCGGCAAAATATGTCCGCCTTCCGGATGAGCCAATCCGTGCACAAGCCGTCCCTCCGAGTAAACGCCGACGCCGATGCCGGTACCGATCGTGAAGTAGACGCAGCTATCCAGTCCTGCCGCGGCTCCCCATACCGCTTCGCCATATGCGGCAGCGTTAACATCCGTGTCCCAGCCCATCGGCACATCGAAGCTTTCTTTTAAAGTGGCAAGGAACGGAAAGTCGGACCACCCCCGCTTCGGTGTCGTCGTTACATATCCATACGTCTTGCTTGCGGGGTCAATATCGATTGGGCCGAATGTCCCAATGCCAATGGCTTCAACGTCTTTGTTTCGGAAGTAGTCGATAATGGCCGCCATGACTTTCTCCGGCTCCTCTGTAGGGAAGCTGATCCGGTCTTCGATTACGCCTTGTTCATTGCCGATGCCGCACACGAATTTCGTGCCGCCCCCCTCAATGGCTCCGATTCTCATCGTTGTTCATCCTCCTGTTTCGTTCATGTTACAACAAAATGACTGTCCGAGCGGACAGCCAGGTCACTTCTACCATCTAGCCATAAAAAACGCTAATTGTCTATCCTTAATGCCTAATCTTCTACCGCGAACCGGTACCCGATTCCGGGCTCCGTCAAAATGTACTGTGGTCTCGTAGTGTCGGTCTCCAGCTTCTTGCGTAGATGGCCTACGTATATGCGCAGGTAATGCTGTTCCGTCTCGCCATAGTGACGCCCCCATACTTGCTGCAGCAATTGGCGCTGCGTCATCACTTTGCCCCCGTTGGAAGCCAGCGTTTTGAGCAAATCGTATTCGGTCGGCGTCAACTTGACCCGTTCCCCTCCAAGCTCCACGTTTCGCATAGCGAGATCGATCGTTAAGGCACCGAAACGAAGGACGGGTTCGCTGACGGAACCCGCAACATGCCTGAGCGCGACGCGTATGCGCGCGACGAGTTCCCCCATGCCGAACGGCTTCGTCACGTAATCGTCCGCGCCTTCGTCGAGCGCGGCGATCTTGTCCTCTTCCCTGTCTCTCGCGGTCAAGACGATGATGGGAGTCTGCGACCATTCGCGGATTCGCCTTAGTACGTCCATGCCGCCCATATCGGGCAAGCCCAAGTCAAGGACGATCAAATCCGGATGCGACATCGACGCTTGCAGAATGCCTTCTTCGCCGCTGCCGGCTTCGGCCACATCATAGTGATGTGCATGAAGCGTTACTTTGAGCAGCTTGCGAATCTGCGGTTCGTCGTCTATGATCAATATTTTGGCTCCTTTATCGGGTGCGCTCATGGTGCGTCCATGCTCCTCTCCAACATTTGTTCCAGTGACTTTTCCTGGTTTTGCAGCGGGAGACGAATCGTGATGATCGTTCCGCGTCCTCCGTTAGGAGCCGCCGATATATGCCCCCCGTGCAGCTCGACAATTCCCTTGCATATGGCAAGTCCTAAGCCCGTTCCCGGCAAATGACTCGTTTTATCGGCCCGATAGAATTTGTCGAAGACGCGCTCTATCGCAGCCGATTCAATACCCATGCCTTGGTCGGCCACGGCAATCGACACCTCGGCACCGACGGTGAGTACTTCAATGACAATTTCACTTCCGTCTGGGGAGTACTTGATCGCGTTGCTGACCACGTTCGTCAGCACTTGCTCCAGGAGCACTTCGTCTCCGGGGATGGGGGGAACGGTTTCCGCAATGATCACCTTCAGCTTCCTGTTATGTTGGAAGTCCCTGACCTGGGACAGCACGACGCTAATCATATCCTCCGCGTCGCACCATTGCTTGCGAAGCCGCAGCATGCCGCTCTCCAGTTGGACCATTCCGAGCAGGTTGGAGACGAGCCGGTTCATGCGAAGCGCGCCATCCCGGATCGTGCCGAGCAGTTCCATTCGGTCCTGCGAAGTAAACAGGGCATCATTGTCCATTAAAGCGCCAGCTGAACCGATCATGCTCGCCAGAGGCGTTCTCAGCTCATGGGAGACCGAGTCCAGTATCGCGGTACGCAGCTGTTCCGATTCTGCCGTCAATTGCGCCAGCTTCGCCTCCTCGCTCAACTTGACTCTGGCCATGGCAATGGCCGCAAGCCCCCCGAGCGCCTCCAGGAATGAGACCGAGTCCGATGACAGCACGACATCATCCAGCTTAACGCCAAGTACGCCATGAACGCGATCCTCGGTGCGCAAAGGCAAATACAACCCCTTCGAGGCATTGAGCGTCGAAGTTCCTTTTCCCGCTCTGTTACCGTTTCTGTATACCCAATCCGCAATCGTCAGCTCTGCATCGCCACTCCCCCAATCGTCTGGTTGTTTGGTAGATGCCGAAACCGCCAGAACATCCAGGTCGTCCGGCAAATAAATGACGGCTGGCGCCCCTACGCTGATTGATACTTGATCCGATACGTTATGCAGAAGCGATTGAATGTCTGTAAACGCGCTCATTTCTCTGCTAATCGCGTATAACGAGGCGGTATAACCTTCCTTCCGCTCGGATTCCTTCAACTGAGCCTTCAGCCGTGAAGCGAGACTAGCCGTTAAAACCGCTACGACGTAGAAAACGACAAACGTCGATAAATTGCGTAGATCCGAAACGGCGAAGCTGAAAAAAGGCGGGACAAAAAAGTAATTAAACGAAACCAGCCCTAGCGTTGCAGCATAAAGAGAAGGACCTCTCCCGCCGTACACTGCCCCCATCAACACAGGCAGCAAATAAAGCAGAGCGATGTTTACAAGTTCAACCGTCGGCCACCACTTCGAAAACACGAACGTCAAAATCGCGTTCGCAACGGTTACCCATAGGTATACCTGCTGCCTCATGACCTTCATCCCTCACATGTTAACTTTATAAACACCATCATACACAGGAGAACGAAGGCAAGGCAACTCGGCGGCGGAAGATGTTTACCGCTAACTGAAGTACTTCGATTGAAGTTTTTATCTCGTTTTCGCCTCCCGTGCATAGTCGGCTACGACAAGCACATCCATATGTCTCCCGCGGCCCAGTAAGGTCTTTACGACGGAGCCCCGTTGCAAAAATGGCATCCAGCGTCTGGACGGCTGTCCTACGATCATCTGCGTCGTTTCGTATGCTGAAGCCATATCTAACAGGATGCGTGGAATTTCGCATTTCGACTCGGTTACAGCGTATTCGAAACGTCCTCCAAGCCTCGCTGTAAACGTACAAATTTCGTCGACACGTTTCTGCTCTTCCTCCTTAAGCCGAGAATTGGCGTGGATATAGACGACATGCCATACCGCCTTCAGCCGATGCGCGATGCGGAAACCCCGCCTAACGAGCCGTTCCGCGCCCGAACCGAGCGTAACCGCTACGAAGATGCTCTCCCGCCTTCGCCATGGTCCCCGCAAATATTCCTTCCGATCCCACGCTTCCAGCCGTTCGTCGACGTCGTCCGCGATTTCCCTTAAAGCAAGCTCGCGAAGCGCGATCAGATTGCCTTTCGAGAAAAACCGGCCTAACGCCTGTTCGATCTTGTCCGGCGCGTAGATCCGGCCTTCGCGCATCCGTTGCCGCAGCCGGTCGGGCGAGACGTCTATCAATTCGACTTCGTCGGCAATGCCCAGCATCCAATCCGGCACGGTCTCTCTCACCCGAATGCCGGTTATTTGCTCCACGGCATCATTTAAACTCTCCAAGTGCTGGACGTTCATAGTGGAGATGACGTTAATGCCAGCGTCCAGCAGCTCCAATACATCCTCGTACCGTTTTTTGTTTTTGCTTCCCGGCACGTTCGTATGAGCCAGCTCGTCGACCAGCACCACCTCCGGATTTCCCTCCAAAATAGCCGGAACGTCCATTTCCCTGAGCTGCGTCCCCCTGTAATCGATGACGGCTTGCGGCACGACGGGAAGCTCGCCTATTTGAGAGACGGTCTCTTGCCGCCCATGCGTTTCCAGCAGTCCAATTGCAATGTGAACTCCTTTGCGTAAAAGAGCATTGCCTTCTCTCAGCATCGTATAGGTTTTGCCAACGCCGGGGGCGGCGCCAATATATACTTTGAACGACCCTCGACTAATCCGATCGATTCGTCGATCCCTTTCTTGTTCGTTCAATCGTTTATAAAACTCGGAGCGTTCCGCTACCCGGTTAGACTTTGCCGGCATAATACGTTCGCCTTCTTGATCCGACCTGTCTGCCACAAAAAAGACATCCGTACTACAGATCTTATCCAGCAATCCGTTTACGATAGAACCTTGCCGCCATTCCTTCCACGGATCGTGTTTGGAATGTCCCATGACGATTCGCGTTACGCCATTGTTTATCGCGTATTGGACAAGCGCGTCAGAGATGCGGCGCCTGCCGGGGTACGGCAGCTCTGTAAAGGTTGCGCCGATCTTCGAAGTTAATTTCTTTATGGAGTCCTTGAACATGGTCTCTTCCTTGTTTAGCGCAGAGCTGCTTTTTGCAAACGAAACGACATGCAGATCTCCATTCAATCGCTTGGCGATCTGCTGGCCGCGGCGGACATAAATAGACCCGTTCCAGTGATATTGTGCGGATACCAGAATCCTCTCGCTGGCTCCCGATGGACCGGTCAGTCCCAACTCTCCCCGGTGCTTCTCCAAGGATTCGTTGACCTCTTCGGCCATCTGCCGCAGCGCAAGCTCCCGCAACACGCCGAGATTGCCTTTCGCCAGCATGGATGCTGATCGCACGCCGGTCAGACTGCCTTCTTCGATCCGTTTCAGCATCGTCTCCGGCGTGACGTCGATCAGTCTCACTTCTTCGGCGGATTCCAGCGTCTCGTCCGGCACCGTCGCCTCCCCTTGTATTCCCGTCAACTTGTGCGCTACATGCGATACGCCTTCCAACTCGTAGACGTTTACGGTCGTCATTACGCTGATCCCTCTGCCAAGCAATTCGCGTATGTCCTCCAACCGGGTTGGATTAGAGGCTCCTTTGCGATTCCGATGCGCCAGTCCATCGACCAGTACGATTTCGGGATTGCGGGCAATCAATGCCTCCAGATTTAAATCCTTCTGCGGGACATCGTCTTTCTGCCAATGAATGCTTGGCACCCGTTCCAGCGTCCCCAACTGCTCCATCGTTTCGGGCCTCCCCATGGTCGAGACCGCGCAAATCACGACGTCCATGCCTTGCTGCTTCAGGCGTTGCCCTTCCCGCAGCATGTGATAGGTTTTGCCCGAGCCGCTTACCGCGCCGATAAAGATCGTCAATCTGCCTTTGCGCAGCTTGGCTATAGTAGACAATATTTCTTCAGGCGTCTTGCGTCTGTAAGAATTCATGAACGGGAGATCATCGCTTGAAGCGCCATGTTGAGCTTTAATACATTGACCCTTGGCTCGCCGAATAAGCCGAGATCGCGATCTTCCGTATGCGCTTTGACAAGCGAACGAAGCTGCTCTTCCGTAAGATTCGTCAGGCTACTTATTCGCGGAACCTGCACGTAGGCTGACTCAGGCGTGATATGAGGGTCAAGCCCGGAACCCGAATTGCTAATTAGCGCAATCGGGAGTTGTTCGATTGGGACTTCGGGATTGTTCTGCTTCCATTCGTCAATAGACGTCCGAGTTCGCGCCAGCAAATCAGGGTTCGAAGGGGCGTAGTTGTTCGATCCCGACGCATCCGCCTTATAGCCGATACTGGATACGCGGCCATGAAAGTAAGCGGGGTCTGTAAACTTTTGTCCGATCAGTTCAGACCCGACGACATCCCCGTTCCCGTTTTTCAGCAAGCTTCCGCCCGCCTGATTCGGCATGAGCAGCCCGGCAAGACCCGTGCATAGCAGCGGGTACAGCAATCCGCACAAGACAATAAACGTGACGCCCGCTCGGATTGCGATGAGCAAAGACGTTCTCCCCGAACGAAGTTGATCAGTATGATTTGACATTAGTCGCGTCTCCTTCCTTATAGTGCGTGTTCAAAAAGTTCGGTTTTCAGCACCAAGAAGATTGAATGAAAGTAGAAACTGAGGAGCGGAGCGTAGTGGAAGCTACGTGAGCACCGGAAGTTTCGCTTGCATTCAATATTCGATGTCGAATACGCTTCTCGGAATACTTCGTGATCAAAAGTGGACTTTTTGAACAACCTCTTACACCCAAAGTTGTACGATCATATCGATTGCCTTGATGCCTATAAACGGCACGATGACGCCTCCGAGCCCATAGATGATCATATTGCGGCCTAGCAGCTTCGAAGCGTTCATCGGTTGATAACGGACGCCGCGCATGGCGAGCGGGATTAACAGAGGAATAATAATGGCATTAAATAGCAGCGCCGACAAGATCGCGGATACGGGAGATCCCAGATTCATAACGTTAAGCACGCCCATCTCGGGAATCGCAAGCATGAACATCGCCGGGATAATTGCAAAATATTTGGCAATGTCGTTCGCGATGCTAAACGTCGTCAATGCTCCGCGCGTCATGAGCAGCCCCTTGCCGATCGCCACCACCTCAATGAGCTTGGAAGGATCGGAATCCAGATCCACCATGTTGGCCGCTTCCTTGGCGGCGGCAGTCCCGCTGTTCATTGCCAGCCCGACGTCGGCTTGCGCAAGCGCCGGCGCATCGTTTGTGCCGTCTCCGGTCATCGCGACGAGCTTGCCTTGCTCTTGTTCTCTGCGAATAACGGCGATTTTGTCCTCGGGCGTGCTTTCCGCGATAAAATCGTCCACTCCCGCTTCCAGTGCGATCGTGGCCGCCGTCAGCGGATTGTCGCCGGTGCACATGATCGTCTTGATGCCCATCTGCCGCAGCTGCTCGAACCTCTCGCGCATACCCGGCTTAACCGTATCCTTTAAATAAATGAGTCCGTACACGCGGCCGTCGACGGCTACCGCCAGAGGCGTTCCCCCTTTGGACGCAATAGCATTCCCTTTCTCTTCCAGATCCTTTGGAACAGTGCCGCCCGAAGCCGTTACCCATTTCTTTACGGAATCAACAGCGCCTTTGCGAACCTTGCGGCCATCGGCCAAGTCCATGCCGCTCATCCGGGTCTCCGCTTGGAAAGGAATAAACGCGGCGCCTTCTCCAAGCTCGGCCGAATAATTCCCTCCCGTGTTTTTCATGTAGTCAAGCACGGAACGCCCCTCCGGCGTCTCGTCCAGCAGCGAGCTGATCGCTGCCCAACCGGCCAATTCGCTCTCCGTTGCATCTCCCACGGGAATAAGGGCGCTGGCCATCCGATTCCCGTACGTAATGGTTCCCGTTTTGTCCAAAATCATTGTATTAATGTCACCGGCAGCTTCCACGGCTTTGCCGGATGTCGCAATCACATTAAATTGCGTCACGCGGTCCATGCCGGCGATGCCGATAGCCGACAGCAGCCCACCGATCGTCGTCGGGATCAGACATACGAGCAGCGCGATAAGAACCGGTACTTCCAGGTCGACTCCCGCATAACTCGCGATTGGCGGAAGCGTAACGATCACGATAAAAAAGATTAGCGTCAGGCTTGTCAACAGCGTGTTCAGCGCCAGCTCGTTCGGCGTTTTTTGGCGTTTCGCTCCTTCGACCAACGAAATCATGCGATCGATAAACGACTCTCCGGGGTCGCTCGTAATCCGTACCACGATCCGGTCGCTCACGACGCGCGTTCCTCCTGTTACGGAGCTGAAGTCGCCTCCGGCTTCCTTAATGACGGGAGCCGATTCGCCCGTAATCGCGGATTCATCTACGGAGGCCAGCCCCTCGACGATTTCTCCGTCGCCTGGGATCCATTCTCCCGAAGCGACCACGACCATATCCCCTTTGCGCAGCTCCGTGGAAGGAACGACCTTTATCCCGCTTCCGACGATTTTGTTCGCCGTCATCTCCCCCTTCGACCTCTTGAGCGTATCGGCTTGCGCCTTGCCCCTCCCCTCCGCGAGCGCTTCGGCGAAGTTCGCGAACAGCAGGGTGAACAGAAGGATCAGGAAGACGGTTATATTAAATCCGAATTGTCCCCTTGCTTCGAAGTAGTCGGGAAAGATCGTCATCATCAGGACGACGAATGTTCCGGCCTCCACGACAAACATGACGGGATTTTTGATCATGGACATGGGATTTAATTTCTTGAAGCTGTCGATCGCGGCATTTTTTACGATAGCAGGCGTCAACAGCGCTTTGCGTTGCTCATTCATTCTTTTCGTCACCTCATTCTTCGCATTAACGAAGCGTCAGCTGTTCCGCGATCGGTCCCAGAACGACCGCTGGCAGGAACGTGAGCGCTCCGATGATAACAACCGTGCCAATCAGTATGGCTGCGAACAGCCCGTTATCCGTACGGAACGTCCCGATCGTCTCGGGCACCCATTGTTTGGCGGCCAGAGATCCGGCTACGGCAAGCATCGCGATCATGGCGACATACCTTCCCAGCAGCATGACGATCCCGGTAGATATGTTCCAGAACGGCGTATTGTCGGCGAGACCCTCAAAGCCGGACCCGTTGTTGGCGGCGGATGAAGCGAATTCGTACAGAACCTGCGTTATGCCGTGGAAGCCGGGATTCGTGATCGACCCTTGACCAAGCTCGGTCAGAAACGAGATGGCCGTCGGTCCCAATATAATGAGCGGATGCACGAGTATGACGATTGCGATCAGCTTCATCTCCTTGGGCTCGATCTTTCTTCCGAGAAATTCCGGCGTTCGTCCCACCATTAGCCCTGCCAAAAACACGCCGAGAATGGCGTACATCAGCATGTTCACGATGCCGACGCCCTTGCCCCCGAACACGACGTTCAGCATCATCTCGGCCAGCGGCACAAGTCCGCCGATCGGAGTCAGCGTGTCATGCATATTGTTGACCGTACCTGTCGTAGCGGCAGTCGTAACGGCCGTAAACAAGGCGGATTGCGGAATGCCGAATCGCACTTCCTTGCCCTCCATGCTGCCTTGCGAGGCGTCGATGCCTAACTCGTTGATGACCGGGTTGCCTCGCGTCTCCGCTATATATACAGTTGTAAGGAATAGGAGGAACAGAGTCATCATGGCACTGAACACGACCCAGCCCTGCTTGCGATTCCCTGCAAACAGCCCGTATGTATAGGGCAGCGCAGCTGGCAATAACCACATGGATAAAATTTGGATGACATTCGTCAGCGGACTTGGATTCTCAAACGGATGGGACGAGTTGGCTCCGAAAAAACCTCCGCCGTTCGTACCGATATGCTTGATGGCTTCCAGCGAGGCGACGGGTCCAATTGCGATGGATTGCGCCTCCCCCTCCAGAGTCGTAACATTTAAAGTCGATTGAAGCGTCTGCGGGACCTGCAGCGCAACAAGAACAAGTGTTACGAGAACAGCAGCGGGAATGAAAATACGGGTATGCGCCTTGACGAAATCCTGGAAGAAGTTCCCGATTGTCGTTCCTCTGCTCGTTAACCCGCGAATGAACGCGATCGCCACGGAGAAGCCCGTTGCCGCCGACGTAAACATCATCATCATAATGACGGCCATCTGGGAGAAATAACTAAGTCCCGTTTCGCCGCTGTAATGCTGCAGATTCGTATTCGTCATGAAGCTGATGATGGTATTGAAGGCGAGCGTCTCCTCCATGCCGTCGATTCCGCTCGGATTGACCGGCAGCAGATTCTGCGTTCTAAGAACGATGTAACCTATGGCTACTAATACAACGTTGGTAAGCAAGACGCTTAAGGCATAGGCCTTCCATGTCATGCCCGCAAACGATTTTAAGCCAATAAGTTTGTACAACAAGTTCTCGATCGGTCCGAATACGACATCGCTCCGGTTCCGCTTATTCGAAAACACGTGATAAACGTAAGTGCCTAGCGGCTTGACAAGCAGAATAATCACGATCAAGACGATGGCGATTTGTACAATGCCCATGAGGCATCCTCCTTCGGGTACGGTTTGGGCCGGATCAGAATTTCTCCGGATGGATCAGCGCGTATACCAAATAAACAAAAACGAACAGGGCACAGATCAGCAGCAAGGTCACCGGGAATCCTCTCCTTTATCTTCAATGACATGCCCGCACCATGCCGTGAATCCGTAAAATACGACAAACGCGGCAGCCAGCGTCGCAGCCATATACACATCCATCATTTCGTGTCATCCTCTCCCATTGGTTCTTGATCCGTCATCTCGTCCGTAATTAAGAAGTTGGAATCCTGGCCGCTTGCATAAATAACGTAGTTGGCGCCTAGACCTCGATACATCAGCTTGGGCCTCACCTGTTCCGTAATGACATAGATGGGATTATTGCTCCACTTCCTGCAGATCAAGAGATAGCGGCAGATTTGATTCAAGCTTCGTTCGAACAAATACACTCGGCCTATGCCGATATCGGGGGCCGCCGACCAGACTCCTTCGTCCGACGTGTCCACAGCAATAATCGTCTCGACGCCTAATCCCAGCAGCCGCTCGTATTCCTGCTCATTGTTGACGATCGCTGCAAAAGGGATATGCCTATGGAGAAGAGCTCTAACGAACTGCTCTCCCCTCAGGTTAGGAGCCGAAACTAATAGGACATTTTCGTGTTTGTTCATGTTCGTTTTCTCCTCTGTTTGCTTCTGGCATAAAGCCGAAGCCGCGGCATTTCATGAAGTCCGGATTCACACTTTCATCTTAGAACGGGTTCGGGTAAAAAGGGGGTAAAGAAATAACGCCTCGATATAAAAAAAATATATAAATCGCCAATACTCCTCTGGACGCAAAAAGGTCCTTGAGCAACATGCATGCTTGCTCAAGGACCTTAAAGTGCGAGTTCAAAAAGTTCGGTTATCAGTACCGAGAAGATTGGATGAAGCTAGAGCCTGAGGAGCGGAACGTAGTGGAACTACGTGAGCACCGGAAGGTTCGGCTGAATTCAATGTTCGACGTCGAGTAAGCTTCTAGAATTACTTCGTAATGGTAAGCGGACTTTTTGAACAACCTCTTATAATGTTATTTGCTGCTAATCGCTTAAGCTTGACGAGGCTTTCGCGTATACATGCGTTGATCCTGGAGTCGGATGAGCACCTTCCCGAATCGTCCGCCCTCCTGGTATTCCACATGACCGTCAGGGTATGTTTGCTGCAAATATTCCGAAATGATGGATAGGCTGTTTTCGTCCGCCGGCAGACCGTGGATCTTCAGCCAGTTTATTACCTCCTTATAAGCAGTCTCACGGTCGCTTTTTGTCGTTTTGACTTCACGGGAAAGGATGGATTCGAACGAATATCCCTTCAGATAGAGCAGGTGCAGCAAATAGGCAAATTCCATGATTTCGTCACGAATCGGCTCCTGTGTGACTAGTGTTCGCACATCATCCAGAAGGCTATGCTCCCTGCGTCCTGCCGGCATGCTGATATAACAGAAACCTCGGGCGCAGCCGAGTACTCTCTCCGCGCCTTCCCAATCGTTAATGACTGGACACATGGAGACGAACACGAGATCGAATTTATTTAGCCAGCCTTTGCTCTCCAGGTCGATATCTTCGAAAGGTTCGGCGATCACTTCGACGCTTCCTTCGGGCAAGTCCTGAATATTCTCTTGCAGCAGCTCTCTCAGAGGACCGTTTGGCTCGACGGCCGTGACGCGGGCTCCCCGCTCCGCGAACGCAACAGAGAATCCGCCGGACGCGGCTCCAATATCCAGCACCGTCATTCCGTTAAAGTCTACATTCTGGCCTTCAATCCAGCTCAAGATACGATTGGTACGTTTTTTTCCCCCTTCGCTAAACACTTCCTTATTGAATGCGACCGCTCTTTTATCAAAGACGCGTGTCGGGTCCATGCCTGCGTTCAACATTTTGTTAACGGCGGTATTACGGTCTTCCTTCCAGGCTTTCTCCCACACGGATGCGTCAAAAAAGGTATTCATCATTATTCCTCCAATTTTATTGAGATTTTGTAGAGTTTTTATATCTATGATTGAAGCCGAGAAAAAAACGTCCGTTAAGGCACGTTTTTTATCGACTGGGCCAAATCGTATATGGTCTGTTCGCGCAAGCGCCGCTCCATCTGATCTTCCGCAGCCAGCACCACCTTCTGAATGACGCATTCCGGACCATGGTCCAAGCTGCATTCAAACAAAGAGGTCGTACCTTCAATCGCATGGATGATATCGAGGAACGATATTTTTTCCCAATTTCGTTTGAGACGGTATCCTCCGCTCGCTCCGGATGCGGATTCGATCATGCCGGCTTTGACGAGCTTCGTCAATATTTTGGACAGATAGGTTGGCGAGACATTCTGCTTTTCCGCAAGCTGCTGGACGCCTATGGGCTTCTCCGGCGTGGCTACGGCGAGAAAAAGCATACTGTGAAGCGCGTAATTCGTCGCTTTGGAATATTTCAACGGTATCCTCCTTCCGAATTTATTGCAGATATAATGAGTCTATAATAACCCCATTATAGGGTTTCGTCAATTCCGCTTTCGAATTGAGGCTAATTTTCATAATATCGACCAACTTGTTAATGGCGGTGGCAACATGATAATGGATTAGAATTCCAATAAAGGACAATACATGATTCCTGCATGCATTGTTATGATTGATCTACGCAATCAGCACCTAGTCTGGAGGAAATAATCCTGGACCTGGTGCTGTTTGTCGTCATAGTACAACCATATTCCAACGATCGGGAGGTAATTTGATGAGAAGGAAATTGATTTTCGCCGCATTGATGCTGTTTCTGATGATGGATGCCGTCGCGGCGGTCGCGGCTCCCAAGGTGAACACGTTCGAGAGGCCGGCGGCGGGAAGCGCCTATTCGCTGAGCGAGTGGGGCTTCGACGGCTGGAGTGCGCCTTGGGACAACGGCATGAGCAATCGGACCATGATTGACACCGCATTTTCCCACACCGGAGGCAAGTCGCTGCGCGTATTTTACCCCAAAGATCAGATCGGCCCCGCCAATTCGGGAGCTCAAGCGCCATTTGCCGTAACGCCAGGCCAGGAATATTATCTGTCCTATTGGGTGCGATTCAGCAGCGACTTCAGCTGGGGCACAACGGAATTCGCGGGTAAGCTGGGACTTGGCCTCGCTGGCGGAGGAGCATGCTCCGGAGGGATTCCTTGTACTGGCTACAACGGCTTCAGCTCCCGCATCATCTGGCGCAGCGGGGGCCAGGCGGCGATCTATTATTATCATATGGGCAACGGCGGCCAATACGGCGATTACGCCATTCTCAAGAACAACAATGGTTCCGACATCTATTATCAGAAGGGGCAATGGATCAATATCGTCCAACGGCTGAAGGTTAATACCGTCACAAATGGCAACGCTAACCCGGACGGACAGATCCAGATTTGGTACAACGGCGTCTCTGCCGCTAACATCTCGGGACTGCGCTTCGTGCGCAACGCGGACAAAGTAGACAAAGCGTACTTCTCTTCCTTCTTCGGCGGCGCTACGCCCTCCTTCGCTCCCGTAAACAATTCGTATGTCTGGTACGATGATATCAAAGTGTCGACAATGAAGTCGGATATTTGCGAGTTGGATGTCGGCGGATGCGTAAGCCGATTCTACCAGGCCGAAAATTATTCCAACATGAAAGGCGTCATGACGGAGCCGACTCCTGATACGGGAGGCGGCCTAAATGTTGGAGGCATTGACGCAACCGATTGGATTGCCTTCAGCAATGTTTCCATTCCCACGGCCGGCACTTACCTGGTGGAATATCGTGTAGCATCCCCTAATAATGGCGGGCGAATCTCGCTGGATATCAATGCGGGCGGTACCGTTCTCGGTTATGCGGACGTCCCCAATACGGGCAGTTGGTCCAGTTATCAAACGATTACGCATACAGTGCAAATCCCAGCCGGAACCCACCAATTCGGTATATATGCAGTCGTCGGCGGGTTCGACATCAACTGGTGGAAGCTGACGAAGCTATATTAATGCACTTGGTTAAATCCTCGTAATAGCCGACCCTAAAGTCGGGACTGACTTTAGGGCCAACTGAACAAACATCATTTCACACCGCGATACAACAAAAATCCCGGCACAGCGCCTGTCTTCTGGAGACAGACTTCGTGCCGGGACATTCTCAAAATATTAGCAGTTCTTTCATGGTGGTTACTTTTCTTCCTCCAAATAATGAACCAGTCTTAAAATAGCGGTGATGGCTTCCGCCCTCGTCACCTTATCCAAAGGCGCGAATAGGTTGCCCGTGCGGCCGTTCATGATGCCCAATTCCTTAAGCAATCGAGCTGCGGGTCTCGCCCATGCCGGAATAGTCGCTTCGTCGGCGTAGCCGGAAGCCAAATTCACATTAGGCGCGTCGGTGCCAAGCGTTCTCGCAAGGATTACGGCGAGCTGTGACCGCGTTAATTCGTTCTTCGGACGGAACGTTCCATCCTCGTAGCCGGACATCAGTCCCATTTCATCCGCTAGTGCAATAGCTCGCGTTGCCCACGATGATAGATCAGCACCATCCTTGAATGCTGGAGCGGCCGAAGCTTCTTCGTTCGGTCTGAGCGCATTCATGATCATCACGATAAATTGTTCTCTTGTTACGGACTGATTCGGACGGAAGGAACCGTCCCCGAATCCTTGCGAGATGCCGCGCTCGATCGCTTCATTAATCTGTTTGTTCGCCCAATGATCCCCAATATCTCTCACCGCCGGCTTTGCGCTCGACTTCGGCGTAGGAGCCGGAGTAGCAGACGGTTTAGGCGTGTTTGTAGGTGCCGGAGTAGCCGAAGGTCTCGGCGTGCTTGCTGGCGGCGGCGTTGATCCTGTCGACTCCGATGGCGACGGCTCCGGCGTCACTGCAGGCTCTTCCTCCGTCTCGACATGAATCATGACGTACCCATTGTTCGATGTAAACGAAATCGCTTCGCCGTTCCAACGAACCTGCTCCGCGCCAGGCGCATAGACGATAAACGTCCCGCGATCAATCTCTACGCCATTGTTTAATGTGACACGAAGAGTCGCACCGTCCATATAAGCAAGCGGACTAACATCCGAGGTGTCCAGCTCGGCGCCCTCAAGGAATACATATTGAAGCTGTCCCGGCTCAAGCTCTCCGAACTCGTATTGGAACAGATTCGTGCGCCCATCCGTCAGCTTCACTTCAATCTGTTCGATGGGCTTCGAGTTCAGCCGACGAACCGACTGGATCTTGCTCTCGCCGCTAAAGGGCTCCACTACCGACACGTAGCGGGCCTCCGTCCCGTTCACCCGGTTGACGACCGTTGGCGTATAAGCATCCGTATCGTTGCCAGGACCCGGCGACTCGCCCACAATCATCGTAGTCGGCTGTTGTTCAGAGCTCGTCAGGCTGAACAGCTTCAGGCCGTTGCCTGCCGAAGTACGCCATGTCCCTTCCCAGATGCCGTCTGCCTGCGCCGATTGTCCATTGCGGAAAAAGGAATAAGCATCCTCCGTGCCAAGCGGCTCAGTCATCGGTTCCATCTCGGCGTCCGTCTCGAAGCTTCCGATTCCCCGCATGATCCAGTCGAATTGGCGTTCGCTTGCCGATGCCACGTCGAACAAGTCAATCATATAGTCCGGGGTAACAGCTACGGTACGTTCGTATTGGCTTATATTGTCATACGCTTTGCTCGATGTATTCGTCATAATGCCGAATCTCTCCGAAGGGAGATACAGCTTGGTCGGTTCGTAGCTTTCAACATTATTGACGGTAGGAATATTTTGCGTCTTCCCATCAACGGCTACGGTATTGTGGGAGAAGGTCATTTTGTAATAAGAAGTATACATGGAATTACTGTAAGGCGGAATGCCGAGATCGGGCGCCAGACGCTCGCCTTTGCCGAAAATATCGAGATGCAGCTTGTCCGGATGCCCATGATACCCGCCGTGCAGACCGTAGTCGACCAAAGCGAACAACTGGTCGTTGCCCTCGCCTACGCGAATGACGGAATGGCCCAAACCTTCGAAATTCAAGCTTTCGGAAGGCAAGCTTCCTCCTGACGCGATATCCGTCTTGCCGTAAAACACCGCCTGCTCGCCGACGATTCCGCTGGAGGAATTGTTCGGAACAACATAACCGCCGCGCGGTCTCTCCTTGTCGATATACAGCTTATTCAGCAAAGCCGCATAAGAAGAATCACTGTATTCGGCATACACAGCTTCGTAATCCATCGGCACGACTCGGCCGGGAGCGCCCAGATTCGTCGGATATTTGCCGGAATCGTTGCTGTTGATGATGCCGAGGTCGGGATAGGCATACTGCAGCGTGACGTCAAACGTCTTTTTGAAGTTCGCGTTGCCGAACAGATCGTAGCCCATCTCCTTAAGGGATTGCGCATGAAGCAATAACGCCATCTGAGCGTAGAAGTGATAGCCGATGGCTCCCTCGTACCAGAAACCGTCGGACAATACGCTGTTCGTCATTTGATAATCGAAGCCGCTTCGACCCAGGACGGAGAAGTCCATAAGCGTCTTGTCCTCCAGCACGGCGCCGATGGCTCCAATCGCGGCGTTATGCCACGTTTGCCAGTTGGACTTGCCAACATCGTAGCCTTGCAACGTCTTAGCCGACGCCGCGAACAAGTTCTGTTCGATGCCATATGACTCTGCAATGTCAAGCACTCCGCTTGGCTTGATGAGATCATAAGCTTGCACGAGCTGGATCATCTGAACCGCTTCGTCCAACGTCTGGAAAAACAGCTTGCCGTATTGCGGCTGCACGGGATAACTTGGATACAGCTCGGAATAACGGACCAGGATTTCCTTCGCTTTCTCGGCGTATTTCTCTTCGCCCGTCAACGCATAAACAATGGCGAGATTGCGCGCCGCTTCCGTATTCAGCGTGTGGGTCGTAAACCGCCAGCCTGCATCGACCTGATCGCCCGTTACGTATTCATTGGTGGCGGGACATAGATGGCTGTTAGGCGAATCGTAGTTGTACGTCAAAGTCACGTCGCCGCAGACGAACCAGGTGGTCTGCCCTGCCGGCTGAGTCGGATAATAGATTTTCTTCTCCAACCAAACATCCGCTTTCGCCTTAACGGCTGCAAGATAGGCGGCTGCCCAGTCGTAATGCTCGATCTTCTCCCTGGATTCCTCCAGTTGCTCCTTCGTAGTCATGATGTACGGATGCTGCTTCGTCGCGATTCGCTCCGAGCCTACGGTGACATTGAGCTCAAGCTTCAACGCTTTGCCGCCTGCGGAAGGCTGAACGGAAATAATCGCCTTCCTGGTTTCGCCAGGCTCAGCGTCCGCCGGTACTTGTACTTCGAATTCGATGTCAATTGCGCGTCCTACCTCAACAACTTCCGTTACGCTGTCGTACGTGACCCGATATTCCGTACCGAAGCCGGACTCTGACGTCAAGTTATAGGCCGTGTTCGCCTCTCCTATGTTTTTAAGGGATAGGCTGTAATGCAGAGTGCTGCCCGGGAGCGCGCTTTGGCTGATTTGTTTGATGGAAGGCTCGACCACGTTTTTGGCTAAAGCAAGATTGTCAAAATAAAGCTTATCTGTGGGATCCGGCGCGGGATCGGAGCCGTACCATTGCGGGTGGACGATCAGCTTGCTGATCTTGTTCATCTCCGCGGTTCCCGTTGAGTTCAAAAACTTGTTGAACGGCAGCTCGATTTTTTTCCAGCCTTTCCAATCGACAAAAAAGGATGTCATAAAATATTCGTTGCTCGGCGTTGCGGGATCGTTGGCATATAGCAGAAAATAAACTTTTTTGTTGGAGGCCTTCTCCGAATACAGCCAGAACTCGATTTGATCGTAATTCTGCCACTGGATTTGGTTAAGCTCGGTAATATGCCCTGCGTTTGCCCCATCATGCCCGACAATGTCGATCGGAGTCGCGGGATTCGCCCAATAACCGGAGTATTGGCCGTCAGCCGGCGAAGCTGCGTTGGTCGTATTGGTCCAACGGATAGAGCCCGTCGTAAAGTTTTCATTGGTGCCGAGCGGCGTGCTGCCCGCACTGGACAGATCAATCGTGTAGGCATATGCCATCAGCTCGCTTGAGTAGCTTCCGATCATCGCCTTTGTCACAAGCACGGCGTTCTCGTCGACCACGATCGGGCCGTTGTACAACCGGTAAGCGGAATCCTCCTCGCCTTCGTATTTATAATAAATTTGCGCATCTTCCGATTCGGACGTCAATGTAACGTTCTGTACTTGCGGGAAGGTTCCCGCTTCGGGAGCTGCCTTGACCTCGCCGACGAAGTTCGGATCGATATCAACCGTGTAATTATAGGTCGTTTCGGCGCTGCTCACGCCGTTCATGACGGACTTGACGACCAACTCCGTTGTTTGAGTCAGTTCCAGAGCGCCGGAATACAGTTGGAAGTCGCTGTCTACTCCTGAACGTTTGTAGTAAATGCGGTTCGCTCCAGGCGGCGTGGACGCGCTGACGAGATTCACTTTCACTTTGTTCATATAGGTGCCGCTAGGCTTGTCCGCCACGGCTGGGAACAATTCGCCGCTTCCGGTCAGTCGGAAGTCATCCAGATACACCGCCAATTCGGGGTCATTGGTCGTGCTGCCGAGCGCAATGGGATTAAATCGCAGATAATCAAGAGGACCAAACGGTTTTGGAGCCCCCGTAATCTGCGTTTTTATCGTGGCCAGCGGAATTTCGATTTTTTTCCAACCCGTCCAATCCAGCATCAGTCTGTAATAATAATAGGCCGACGCGTCGCCTTTCATATAGAAACGAATTTCCACCGGTCTGTCGGTTTGATTGCCGGTACGCTGTTTGACCGAATAAGCCCAGAACGAAAGATTATCGTAGCTGTTCAAGTCGACGCTGGGGTCTTCCTTGGAATAAATCATGGCGCTTCCCGGAACCAGACTCCCCGGGTTGGCTTGATCCGGAATGGCCAAAATCCATTTTTTTGAACCCGACCCTTCGTGGACGTAATCCGGATCGGTATTGATTTGGACCGCGAGACCGGAGGTGCTTGTCGTATCGCCGGCTGTATTATGCGCGCTGGAGTCCATATTGTTCATTTGGAAATCCAGATCGAGCGGAATCCCTCCCGCCGCTTGAACCGCGGTCGGCATAACCAGATTGGCAGATGTTATTAAACCTAGCAGCAAAGTGATTACAAGCAAGAAAGATAACGGTTTCATACTCCGTGATGATGCCACTAATCCTCATCCTTTCGCTTGACAGTTTGTCAGAAGACAAGCCCCGTTAAAGCTAACGAGGCTTGTCGAATCATTGCAAAATATTACTTTACGGCCGCAAGCGCACGTTCATGCGCCGTCTTGTACAGAGCTACGATCTCTTCGTAGCCAAGCTTCTTTTGCTCTTCCACGAAGCTGCCCCACTCATCGAAGCTGCGCGTGCCCATGATAAACTTCGCGAAGTTTTCATCTCGGTTGCTGTTAAGCGAATCGCCTTTCGTGCTTAGAATTTGCTGCTCTTCCGGCGTAAAGGAGATGGAGATTTTTGGATCGCTGTCGTACTTGGGCGCTTCCGCGTAAGCAACCTTCAGCTCCGGTGACGACAGAGAAATGTGGGCGTCGTAATCGAACCAAGCATAAGTACCGTCCGTAGACAGTCCAGTCTTCTTACGCATGTCGGCAACGTCGGCGTATTTCTCGATGAACGCGCCGTTCGAGGATGTCTCGCCTTCTATGCCCCAGCTGGACAATTGTTTGCCTTCTTCGGAATAGAAGAAATCGATGAATTTCACGGCATCTTCGATTTTGTCCGTCGTAGACGCGATCATAAAACCTTCTTCGCTCGTTTGCGTATACGCGTTCTTCTGAGGTCCGCCTTCCCAGCCTGCAGGCGGCGCCATAAAGTTCATGTTAAACGCGGCGTTAGCCGGACGAAGCGCGTTGTTGTAGAAGTCGATCCGTCCGATATAATCCAGCGTGACGAACGCGCGATCCGTCGATACGATGTCTTGCCACATCTTCGTGTCGATCGTCAGGAAGTCTTTCGGAATCAGATTATCTTTGTAAAACTTATTGAAGTACTCCAGCATTTTTTTGTACTCTTCTTGAATGGCCGCATACTTCCACTCGCCTGTAGCGTTATCATGGATCACGCTCGCCTTGGAAACTTCGACGTCGGCGGACACGTTAAAGGCCGCGCCGAAGTCGTAGAAGTAACGAAGTCCGTTACGGAACGTAAGCGGATAGCTGTCCGGATACTTCTCTTTGAGCGTTTTCAGGACCGTGTACAGCTCGTCCCATGTTTGCGGCGTTTGCAGCCCGTTCTCCTTAAAGATATCTTCGCGATACATCCAGACGCGGCGGTTCGTATCGCCGATGCCTTGATTCGGCGTCATGTGCATCTTGCCGTCCGCAGAAATAAAGTTTTGTACTTCTTGCGGATATTTCTCCATAAATGCTTTGAAATTAGGCATTTGATCGACATAATCCAAAATGTTGGCCAGTGCTCCTTGTTGGCCGAACTTGTCAGCCGCCGCTTTGGATTGAATCCACATCAGATCCGGCATTTCGCCGCCCGCGACCGCCAAGCTGATGGAATCCTCCAGCAGGTTGCCGGATGGAAGCTGGATATCGAGCGTAACGCCCGTCTTCTCCTTGATCATATCCCATACCATCCAGTTTTCGTCGTACGGCCAGCTCGGATTGCTGTAATTCAAAAACGTGAGCGTCGATTGCTTAAGCGGCTCGCTTGTCGCTCCGGCGCTGTCGCTCGGCTTCGTCGTCGCGCTAGCGTCAGGCGTATTGCTTCCATTGTTGTTGCCGGAACAGGCGCCCAGCGCCAAACTTGATCCCAGCACGGTTGCGAGCATAACGGTTGACCATTTCTTCTTCATACTTTGCCCCACTCTCCCTTAATTTGGTGTACAATGACTTGCCCGCTTGCTTGGTGTTACTTCCCATGGATTCTATATTAACCTTTGACCGACCCGATTAGCGCTCCTTTTGCAAAATACTTTTGGAGGAACGGGTAGACCAAAAGGATGGGAACCGTCGTCACGATAATCGTGGCGTACTTCAATGCTTCGTCGACGATCATGCTGTCGCCGCCGATATTGCCCGCGCCGTTTGCGCCGCCGGCGCCTTGAAGCACCATGTTGCGAATAATGACCTGGAGCGGCAATAGATCGGCATCGCGCAGATAGAGCAGCGCGGAGAAAAAATTGTTCCAGATGGCGACGCCGTAGAACAGACCGATCGTCGCGATGATGGCGCTGGATAGCGGAAGCACCAGACGGAAGAAGATCCCAATGTCCGTCAATCCGTCGATTTTGCCCGACTCCTCAACCTCCTGCGGCATGTTCATGAAGAAGGTGCGCATGACGATAAAGTTCCATGAACTAACCGCCGTTGGGATGACCATGGCCCAGATCGTGTCGATCAAGTTATAGCTTTTGACCACCAAAAACGTAGGAATCATTCCGCCGCTAAAGAACAGCGTAATGACGATCATGATCATAAAGGGGCGCTGGAACAGCATCGTTTTTTTGGAGAGTGCATAGGCTCCAGCTGCCGTAACGAACAAGGAAATCGTTGTGCCGAGCACGGTATACAGGATGGTATTGATATAGGCTTTGCCGATATCGGGATTGTCGAATACGACGGAATACGTATTAAGCGTGAACTCCTTCGGCCATAAGAACACTTCGCCTCTTAATACGGGCACCGTGCCGCTTAGCGAGACGGCGATCATATAGAGGAACGGGTACAAGGAGGATAAAGCTACGCAGAAGATAACAAAATAGATAATGACATCGAATACCGAAAATTTGATTTTCATAGTCACGCTCCTTCCTACCATAAGCTCGTGTTGCTGACTTTGCGGCTAATCCAGTTGGCGCTGAGAATGAAGGCAAGGTTAACGACGCTCGTAAATAAGTCGATCGCCGTTCCGTAGCTGTAATTCATGGCTTGTATCCCCGTACGGTACACGTAGGTGCTCAGCACATCCGCCGTGTTGTAGATGGATGGATTTAACATCAGCAAAACCTTCTCGAATCCGATATCGAGCACTTGCCCGATATTTAGAATGAACAAAATAATGATGGCGGAACTGATGCCGGGCACCGTTATATGCCGAAGCTGATGCCATCTGTTCGCGCCGTCCACTCGCGCTGCTTCGTAGAGCTGCGGATCGATCGCGCTTAGAGCGGCCAAATAGATGATCGTCTCCCAGCCGATATGCTGCCATATTCCCGAGAGGACATACAGAGAACGGAAGTAATGATCATCCTGCATAAAGTTGATCGACTCGTAACCGAACCATTCTACAAGCTGATTGACGATTCCGTTCGACGGCGACAAAAACAGGAACATCATGCTGACGACAACGACGTTGGAGATGAAATGCGGCAAATAGCTGATGGACTGCGCCACGCGTTTGACGACTTGAATTCTAACTTCGTTTAATAGAAGCGCAAGGATGATCGGCGCCGGGAATCCGAAGATGATCTTGTAAACGCCTAACAGAATCGTGTTGCGAAGCAGCTTCAGAAAATCGGGACTCTCGAAAAACAGCTTGTAATATTTGATGCCGACCCAATCGCTTTCCCATACGCCCTTAAACGCGTTGTAATCTTTGAAAGAGATCAGAATGCCGAACATCGGAACGTACTTGAACATGATGTAGTACACAAGCGCTGGAAAAAAGAGTATGAGCAAGTATTTGCTTCGGTTGAATCTGGTTAGGAACTGGGCCATCCCTTATCCTCCTGTCTGGTCTGCATAACGTGTCTATGCCGTTAACGATAGCGGGTCAATTGCCCCTTGGACAATCGCCAGTGCTTGCGAAACCTTGCAATTATGCGAGCATTCGCATTTTCGACAATGATCTTAAATGTTGCGAAGCGGCGGCTTAAACGAGTACCTCCGATCGCAGCTCGCTGGAACGGTATAGTCCCTCGACGGCCGCAACAACGCTTCGCGAATAGGCCATCGAGCATTCCGGCTCCTCGCCGCTCTCGACGGCATGCAGCAGATCCAGGATCTGCATGGCGAGCGCCGGACCCGGCAATCTCTCGGCATGGACCTCCGAATAAGCTCCACCCGTACTGATCCAAACGCCGATGCCGGTTCGAAGCCGCAGGCTACCTCCCGTAAAGAGCAGTTCCGTCTCGTCGATGGCAGCGCCCGGGTATCCCGATTGGCAGACGATAGCCGGTATTCCGCCGGAGGTTTCCAGATACGCCAATCCCCCGCCCTCCACATCGCCCCGGCTCAGTCCGTAATCGACCGATGCCCGCACCTTCGTTATCGTATCGCTCGTCAGCCATTGAATTTTGTCGATGGAATGGGAGCCCAGGTTCGTCAGAATGCCTCCGCCGGCTTTGGCGCGTTCAAAAAACCATTGCGGCCGCTGCGGTTTGTCATAAGGCAGATGTCGGCGATCGTTGATCATGACTAGTCTTCCGAGTTCGCCGCTTTGCAGTATTTTTTTGGCCAATACGTTTTCTGCGGAATAATGCTGCGTGTGCCCAACCATCAATTTGACACCCGCGGTTTTGACGGCCCGTTCGATCTCGTCGCACTCCTGCACGTTCATCGCCATGGGTTTCTCCAGCAGAATATGACAGCCTTGCTCCGCCGCAAAGATCGCCGCTTCCTTGTGCAAATAATGAGGCAGCGTAATAATCGCGATATGCGGCCGCTCGGTTTTAATCATCACTTTGTAATCGATATAAGGCGTAATGTTGTAAGCGACGGCCAACTGCTCCGCTCGTTCCTCCGCAATATCGGCTACGGCGCAAGCCTCCGCCTGGCCCATTTCCTTAATCGCCGTCAGATGCGAAGCGGCAATGCTTCCGCCTCCGACAACTGCAATCCGGTATTTTGCCGTCATAAAAGTTTCTCCCCTCGTCGTTGTGTTCGGAGGTTAGCTTATCAAGATGTCGGCTCTTTTGTGTATCGTGGAATCTTGTTTTCCTTGTCCGATTTCCGTCAAAATCGCGTTATTTCGCCCATTTCATAAGAAATGATAAGGATCGTAAGCGTTGATTATTGAGCCATTGTTAATACCTCGTGCTATACTCGCTATATGAATTTTGTAAAGCTGTAAAGCAGAGCAATTAATGAAAGGAATAATGGCATGAAGCGACTGATCCCGTTCCCGAACATTTCGAACAACCAGCTGTCCCTTTTTTACACCTTACTCTGCAGCTTTATCGCCATCATTCTGCTGCTCGTTTCCATCCACCTTGTCACGTATTCTTTTTTCCGCGATCGGATCAAAGAGGAGATTATCGTCAACAGCGGTCTTAACCTAAACACGACGGTCACCAACTACGAGAAACACTTTAAGCTCATGCGAAGCTTTATGCTCAGCAACCTGTTCGAAAACGATACGCAAATATTGAAGAACGGCACCAGCGCGTTTCATTACGATATCGTATCGCGGGTTCAGCGAGAGCTTCGCAATACGATGAACAATTCGCTGCTCTACCTGGACAACATTATTTATTACTTCAAAGACACGGGTTTTGTGTTCGATAAGGAAGGGACGAGGAACGCAGAGACGATGTTCGGCAAATTCTACGTCAGCGATACTTATTCCGTGGAATTTTGGAAGAGACAAGCGGAATCCGTCGACAGCTTTAAGGTTTATCCCACTACGAACTTTCGTATGGAAACGGCATTCGAAAAATTCTCTTACGGCAATCTGACTCCTATTCTGGTCAAAAGCGCTTACGATGATCGTCTGGCTTTCATTCTGCTTCTAAAAAGCGCCAGAGCCTTCGAAGCGTTCCATCAGCCCAAACCCGGCAGCAGCCTGCTCATACTGGATGAAGATAGGCAAGTCATCTACTCCTCATCTCCTTCGCTCGGAATGCCGGACAATTTGAAGATGGAGGATGGGACATACCCTGGACTTGGCGGGTACGCAAAGCTGGACGACAAGTATTATTTCTTCCGAAGCGGCTCCGAGACGGGCTTCACTTATGTTGAGGTTGTTGCAGACAGAGGTCTGACGAATCAGCTTCGCAATTTGAATGTGCTTATGTTCGTCATGTTGGCTCTGTCGATTTTGATCAGTCTGGCCGTATCCTACATCCTTGCGAAAAAGTTCCATAATCCGCTTGCGAAGATGATTCGATCCATACAGACCTATAGCGTTTTGGGAGGTCCTGGTGCGGCGAGCAGCCGAATCAAGGAATTTAATATGCTGCATTCGACTTTGCGCGACTTGTCGCGCTCTAACGAGAAGTTCCATCATGATCTTCAGACCAAAAACACCATGCTTCAACAGTTCGCCTACATGTCCAAGCTTAAGAAGATCGGCGGCGGCGCAGGGCTGGAGACGAGAATGGACGAAGATCGTCCCTACAGACTAGTGTTGTTCCACCTTGAGTTCAAAGAACGTTTCCTTCTGGAAATCTCAAGCTCGGTGCATCGCGCCTTCAATACGTACAAGGAATTGATCGATGCCCATTTTACCAGTCTGTACGGCGAATCGTTGACCTTCCAGCTTGAGAAGGATCAAATCCTGACAATTTTGTTCCTGGATGATGATCAAGCGGATAAACCGGAAGCGGAGCTGCGCACGTTGATCCGGATCTTCGATTCGGATGCGCCCTACTGCAACTTCACGATCGCGCCAAGCCCCGTTCGCAAATATGCGACGGATTTCGCAGAGACGTATCAGAACGCGCTTGATCTGATCCGGCAGCGCAAGCTTGGCGAGGACGTTCAGATTATTACGCAATGGGAAGCACATCCTTCCCTGCTCGTCCCTACTCCTTCCGAAGAGACGGAGCTGGTAGCCAATCTGCAAGCCGGCGTCGAAACCGTAACGATCCCGCTAGTCGAGCGATTCCTCGATCATCTGGATAAGGCCGGCGCAACAGCGGGGCAGTTTCAAGAGTGGTCCAAGGATATCGTCAATCGAACAATCAAGGCTATGTATGCGCAGAATGTGTCTGTGGCTTCCGTCGTGGATGGCAGTCATTTGCATGAGCAATTAAAATCCTGCTACACGTTGGAACAATACAAAACGTTTTTTAGACGTCTGCTCACGAGGTCCGCGATTGCCATTCAGGAGAAGAAGTCCGAGACGGACGCTATTACGAAGTTTGTTTTCGAATACGTGGAGGCGAATTATGGCGGCGATCTGTCGCTGGATGCCATTGCGCACAAGCTCGGCATAACCGGACCTTACTTGTCGAGTTACTTCAAGGAGAAGACGGGGACCAACTTCAGCGATTACATCTACACTGTACGCATGAACAAGGCGACCGAGATGCTTATTGAAACCGATCTGCTCATTCAAGATATCGCTTCTCTGGTCGGCTACTTTACGGTAGCCTCCTTCAACCGCGTCTTCAAGCGGTATACAGGCATGACGCCCAGCGAATTCCGAAGACAGAACATCAAATGGGAAGAATAATTCTTGCAGCCACTATTTCCGCTCGTATAGCGGACAACTATTATCGGCGTTTTTAACGCCTACAGCTGCTCGTTCGCCTGCTTTTTGGAGCCATAAGCGTTACTAACGCCTATGGGCGCTATTCAGAGCTACTTTTCGGTCCATCGGCGTTTTTAACGCCTACAGCTGCTCGTTCGCCTACTTTTTGGAGCCATAAGCGTTACTAACGTCTATGGCTGCTGATCAGAGTTACTTTTCAGTCCATCGGCGTTTTTAACGCCTACAGCTGCTCGTTTGCCCATTTTTTGGAGCCATACGCGTTACTAACGCCTATGGGCGCTAATCAGAGTTTCTTTACAACCAAAACAAAAGGCAGTTGACCCGTTTATGGGCAACTGCCTTTACTCAAGGCAAATTCAATCTTATATCGTCAACCTTCGTGTTTGAAAATTGTTGAACAAAAAGATCCATTACCGTAGCATCCACTCTTAGGAGCAAATAGGGGTTTTCGCCAAACCGCGGATCTTTATTTTCAATGGTCGCGTATTGGATCCTCATCAGGCTTTCATTCCCGAACACATTCAACAATTCAACAGAATGTTCCTTGCCTGCTACCAGCAGTATATAAAGCGTATCGTCTGCGGTAAAGTGATAATGTCCCGCGTTTCTAGCCGAGATTTTTTCGTTGGCTTCCTTTAAAATACCTGGATCGCCAATGCTTGAAACATCAATGATTTCATATGTGGCCGATTGTTCCGGAGGCATGGCACCATCTTCTTTAAACTGTGCAAAATTGGTTACTGTCCAAATGCCGTTATAATTGTACCATTTTCGAAGTTCAAGCATGTAGGTGTTACCTTCGTTCGTCCCCACCACCACTTTTCTTGGATTGTAGGTGCCATCCACACTATCAAGGTAGCTGACTTCGTGCCCCAATTCCTGCCGCATATAATTTTTAATGACGGCAACGTAATCCTTTTGCATGTCGTCCTTTGCCAAATTGGCCATATCCGCTTCGGTATACTCCTTGGATGTCCCCGTAATTATCCCGTACTGCTCTAATTGGTCCAGATTAAGAAACGACACATTGTCTGGCTGTGCGGTTTCATTCGCAATTGACTCGTTGGGCAAGCTGGTTTCTCTGGTGATGCTAGTTGAGAAGTTAACCCCGGAGTCGTTGTTGCTTTCTATTGCACATGCAGGCAATATACATATTGCCGCTAAACAGAGCAGATAAATAGATACCTTCATGCCTGTCCTCCATTCCCTGATTGTTAATCACTCAACAATTTAGACGGAAAATTTTGCATATTGTTTCGCTAATACATAAATGGAGCCCAGAACTGTTGCCAGTCTGTACTCCATTTTTAATGTCCATTATAATGGTCATTCTCGCCGAAACGTGGAACTGCCCGTAAGATCCATCGTTTTCTCGCATTTCGCATAGGTTCTCCAGCTTGTATACCCAAGCTTGCCATAAAACTCGACGAACGGCGTCGTATCGATTACGATATGGCGACTGCCCCGATCCAGCAAATAGTGGATCGCCGCCTGCACAATGGAGATGCCATATCGATACCCGCGATAGGCCTCGTCGATGCCGAGCGGCCCGATTCCGCCCAAGGGTTCTTCGAAAAGCGGCGACCAATAGATGTTTTGCGCAAGCAACGGCGAATGTTCGTCGTTCATTCTGCAAAAACCGATAATATTGCCTTCTCTCTCAAGCAATACATATTCCCTGCCTGTTCCGCCGCGCTTCCAATACTCCCGGTGCTGATAGTCCCAAGTCCCCGGGAAGCAGCGGCGCATAAAAGCCGACATTCGTTCCCGATCCTCCGGGGTTGCGACTCTAAACAGCGCATCCTGCACTTCGGGCAACGTAACTCCTGCTCTATGGTTATAGCTGTTCAGCAAATCAAAAACTTCTGCTTTACAGACATAACCTCGTTTCTCGAACCAGCTCTTCGTTGCCTCTTCCGGCTCCGGCAAGCCGGGAAACAAGCGGCTTTGCAAATCATTGCCAAGCGATATGCGTTGAACGCCCAACCTTCGAAGGGCTTCCTCCGCCCGGCCAAGCAGCCCGCTCCCTATGCCGACGCCCCGGCTGTCCTGCTCCACGATGAGAGCTTGAATCCATCCCGTGTCGGACTTAAGGCCATATTGGGCAAGTTCCTCCCGGTACGCCTTCGCCACAACGAATCCGACAATCCGATCGCGACTTTCCTCGATGGCAACCCACGAGCCATGACGCAACCAATTGGGATCCTCGAACACATTTTGCGCGATTAATTGCTCTCTCATGGGAAACACCCGGATCCATTCCGAATTCCAGACGGACACCATTCCATCCAGATGTTTTTCCGACATTGCCTCGTAACGCATGACATCGCCCTCCTCGAAAGTTACGATCCTATAGGGCAACTTTAAACGAAAGCTCGTCAAGTTCCAATTGTCTTTTCTTTCGAAACTTCATTTGAATCCGTCTTTGACGGCTGTCTATCTTTACGAAACAAGATGGTTGTTCCAGCTGCGAGATTAATCGGCTAAAATCGTTAGTCCCATGTATTTCGGGGATGGCTCGCGAATCGGCGGCCCCGATCCTTTTGACTGGATCGGGGCCGCCATTGAGTATTTCGAATGGTTTATTGCTTATTGCTTGAACTGGAACCAGTTCAAATTCAATCCGGCCGTATAGACCAGGTACACATCATGTACGCCCGATACGCTGCTTAATGCGGCTTGAGCCGTTGTATAGGTTTGATAGGAGCCGGTATTTACCCCGTTCACCGTACCGATCAGCGTACCCGTCGGACTGCCGAGTCGTATCTCGATCTTGCCTACAGTCGAACCGGCGATACGGGCATCCACGGAGGTTGCGCCAAAGCCGAAGTTGACATCCTCATAGACCGTATAATCTCCCGTTCCGATAAAACCGAGATTATCCGACCCTTCGCTGCTTGGCTCGGCCTGTACGGAGCCGCTTTTGGAGCTGTAATGTTCCGCTTCGATCTTAGAAAAGGCACTGGTCAACGAAGGTTTGCCGGTTCCTTTGAGCGCGTTGTATATCGCTGTGGCGATGGTCGTCGACCCGGCATCGTTGGGATGGACATTGTCGGGGAAGTTATGCCCCATGTTCTGTGTGCCCGGATTGACATGAATGACAGTGCTTCCCTTGTTGGCCGCAGCTTGAATCTGCAGCGGCACCACCTGACTCGTCACGACGTTTCCCGGCCAATAATTATGAGGAGAAGTCGCAACGTAGACGGTCGGCTGCGAAGCCAGGCTTCGATAATGGTCGATCATGTCTTCATAATCGGACACAAACTCCGAGCTGTGCTGCCAGTTGATCGCCGTAGAATCGTTGGTGCCGAGCATGATGACTACGATATCCGGCTCCCAGTTCGAGCTGTTGACGAATTCCCAGCTGTCCCAATAAGGGTGATCGCCGTTTTTCAGCATCGTCGTACCGCCAGATCCATACGGATTAATATAATAATTCGGGCCGAGGAGCGTTTGCAGCTGCGCAGGGTAACTGCCCGTCGTAATGCTGTCGCCGATAAGCGCGACATTGATCACTTGCGGCGGCTGTCCCCCAGCCTGGCTCAAAGCGAACACCTCCTGATCCGTCAGCGTTCTCGGATACATCCGGAGCTCGTCGATGGCGCCGTGGAATACCTCTGCCGCGCCCTGCGAAGCGGCATTTTGCCCGCCGATTCGGAACGGATTCGGATTATTGGTCTGAACGATATCCGACGAAGCCGATTTGGTCAAGGCGAGCTGACCGTCAATATACAATTTGAACTGGCTTCCCGCCTTCGATACCGCAACATGAGTCCATTCGTTAAGCGGAATAGAGCTGCTTGCGGTCACGAAAGGCCATAACGAATGGCCCTGGCCAAGCGCATCCGCCATCAGGAATTCCAATTTGCCGTTTGCGATCCACCAATTGAACATGTTCGTCTGGCTGCCGGTAATGCCTTGACCGAGAATGATCCGATTCGCGCCGTCGGATTCCGGCTTGATCCAGGCCGCGAAGGTGAAATTGTCCTTGACGATGGAATCCGTCACGATCGACGTATCCGATCCGTTGAAACGCAGCGCCTGGCCGACTTTGCCTGGCACCCAGCTGTAGCCGCCCTCAATGGACAGCGCCTGCCCGCTTACGCTTTCCGTCGCCGTGGAGCCTTGGCCTTCATCAAAGTCGAAGTATTGCTCGCGGTCTGCATCCTGGCTTCCACCGCCGGCACCCAGCTCGCCGATATCGTATACGCCGGCAAAATTAAGCAGAGGCGCGGCTTGGGAGGAGAGAATGTTAATTCTTACCTGATCCGATTGAACATCATCGAACGTGACGATTCGCTTGTAGCCAATCGTTGTGCCGGTCGCTACCGTCGTCCAACTGCCGCCGATCCGCACCTGCACGTTGAATCCGGATACGCGCTGACCGAGCGGAATATACTCCTGGAGCGTAACCGCATTAAACGTTTTCGCCGCGCCAAGATTCAAATCGACATGAGCCGTAGTCACCTGGTCGTCCGTTGCCCAATAGCTGTCATATTGGCCATCCGTCAGTTTGCCCGCCGCGTATGCGGAAGCATTGCCCCTGACATTGCTTGCCGAAGCGGATGACCCCGCTGCCAGATTTACTCCGTAAGCCTGGTCGATCCAATTGCGCAGCTCCATCAATCTGTTAATGTCGCTGTCCACCAGCTTGCCTCGTTTATCCGGCGATACGTTAAGCAGCAAGTTGGCCCCTCTCCCTACCGATTTCTGATAAATATCGACCAGCTCCGGCAACGTTTTAATATGGGTGTCCTCCCAATCATGGTAGAACCAGCCCGGCCGCAGCGGTACGTCGGCTTCGCCGGATTGCCATGCCGTGCCGTTCGGATTGCCCTCTCCATATTGGTTGGGTGTCCAGTAAGGATTGCCCGGCTGCTGCGGGACAACCTTGGCCCAGTTCGTTTCGCTTGCGATTCCGTCTTCGTTGCCGATGTATCGAGCATCTCCAGGAGCGCCCCAAATGACGATATTGGGTTGCAATTGCTTAATGACGGAATACCATCTTTCCGTATCGTAATCCTGAGGGGTATTGTCTCCCTTTGCGCCGTCGAACCAGATTTCGCTTATTTCACCGTAGTTCGTCATCAGCTCGGTCAATTGGTTGACGAAAAAATCATTATAAGCCAGACCCGAGCCGTAAGTCGGCTCGTGCATATCCCATGGCGACACGTAAAGTCCGAATTTAATGCCGAACTCCAGACAAGCATCGGAAACTTCCTTGACCACGTCGCCCTGCCCGTTTTTCCAAGGACTGCTCGCTACGTCATGCGTCGTGTAAGCGCTCGGCCACAGCGCGAAGCCGTCATGATGCTTCGCGGTCAGAATCAGCAGCTTAAATCCCGCATCCTTAAGCGCGCTGACCCACTGCCTCGCGTCAAAATCCGTGGGATTAAACAGCGATGGACTCTCGGTTCCCGTTCCCCACTCCCGGTCCGTGAACGTATTCATGCCGAAATGGGCAAATGCGATCGTCTCCATCTTCTGATAGGCAATCTGCGGCTCCGTCGGAATCGGCAGATGAGGCAGGACGGGCGGTACCGCAGGCGGCTGGTACGGAATCTCTTCCCCGTATACTTCGAACTCTTGGACCCCGTAACCGCCGGTTCCGTTCCGTTTTGTGCCGTAAACGCGGACGAACCTGACATCCGTATCCTGGAAGCTGACATCCACCACGCTGCCGTTCCCAGTCGTAGTGGAATATACGTCCGTCCATTGAATCATATCGTTGGATACTTGAATCTTGAACGCCCGACCCGCTCCGCCGCTCCCCCAAGTGAGCTTCGTGCGGTTGATCCGATGTGGTTTGCCCAGGTCGGCAATCAGCCACTGCGGATCGGACGCCTCGCTCTCCCATTTCGTTCCGGCAGACTCGTCGAATGCTCGCGATCCGACGTTGCCGTCACGCGACGACGAGACAAGCGCGGTTTTACCGTAAGCCACGTTGGAAACGGCCATCAGCGTTTCCACCTCCTTTATTGCCGGCTTCTCTTCGGTTTCTACCCCGCTCAGCTCCCGAATTCGATCCGCCGATAGCGCCTCGGGATAAAGCCTCAACTCGTCGATTGCGCCGTGAAAACCTTCGGAAGGACCGCCCTCGCCATTGTTCTGCGCGCCAATTCGGAACGGATTGGGATTAATGAGCTGATTTTGATGATGGGGCACGGTTTTCGTCAACACATTTTCGCCGTTGAGATACATCTGGAACGTATTGCCTTCTCTCGCCACGGCCACATGGGTCCACTCGCCCAGCGGAATGGAGCCAGGCTCCGTGTTAAACGGCCACATGCCGTGTCCGGCCCCTTCCGCATCGCTAACAAGGAAATACAACTGCCCGTTCGTAATCCACCAGTTGAACATATTCGCCTGGCTTCCGGTAATTCCCTGACCTACGATCGTATGGTTATGCAAATCGGTTTCCGGCTTGATCCATGCCATAAAGGTAAAGTCGTCCTTGGCAATCGGACTGATCTTGACCGAATTCCCGTAGAACAGCAGCGCCTTGCCAACTTTGCCGTCTACCCAGACCGGCTCGCCCTCGATGGCATAGGAGATGCCGCTTGCGCTGTCCTTCGTCGTCGTTCCCTCTCCTTCATCGAATGCGTAATATTGCCCCAAATCCTGGATTACAGCGCTGACCGACGCTTCCTTTCCCCGGTAAGACGCCGTTATCGTAACCGGTCCTTTCTCGCCCGTGAAGGTCACGGTACCGTTTGTTACAACTGCAATGTCGGAATTGCTGGACGACCACTCGGCATGCGTAATCCGCGATACGAAGCCGTCGTCAAAGGTTCCCGTTGCCGTCAAAGTCACGGGCAGAGCGCTGTAAGCGAGCGGTTCGTTGATCGACAGACTTTCCAGCACGCGGTCAACCTGGCCGATCAAGCGCATTGGCTTGAATTGCCCCGGGTCTTTAATGCCTCCGATGCCGCCGCCCCACTCGATCCATCCTTTGCGCCCTTGACCGTCATTGTCGTTAACCAGCAACGATAGACCAAACAATCCGTCATCAGGCAGGATTGGCGAGAGCTCTGTCCAAGGGAGAACAAGCTCGTAATACGTTTCTTGACGCGCCACGTCTCTTGCAACGGCCAGCGCCGGATCCGCCATCAACCCGGCTTCGCCTTCGATGGCTGACCAGCGATACAGCTGTGGCCCGGAAGGAGTCAGTGCCATCCCGAACTCGTACATGCTCGTTTGGTCGCCAGGCATTCCAGGAGACAAGGCAAACTGGATACTGTCGCCAAGCCATATTTGGCCTTCCGATTGCTCTTGCGAATGGACATTGTCACGAATGGCGGCAGCTATGTTCAGGTACTCCTCATCCCAGGTCACCCAAACGCTGCCGCTTACATCCGCCGCACCGCCATACCCCGGAATTTGGACCGCTCCTTCCTCCGCCAGTTGAATAACCGGCAAGTCGGCCAAATCGTCGCGTTCGCCGTCAACCGCGATGCTCTTGTTCGCCAGCAAAGTGGCGAGGGTCAATTGTCCTTCGTAAGCGAGAGATACTCCTCCGGCGGCTTCCAGCGTAATCTTGACCGGGTAGCTGCTCGAAGGGCGATAGGCATCCAGCGGCAGCAGGGCAACGTAATCGTCGCCTGCCGGAACGGAGGCTTGCAGCGCTTCGACTCCGTCCTGCTCGCCAATCGTCCATAACAGCCCATTGAGAACTCTGCTCGAATCCGACACATTGCGAATTCGGACTCGAAGCGCTTCCCTATTTTCATTCAACTCATGCTTCACCTCCATCTGAAGAGGTTCAAGCACTTCAACATTTGCAGCGATCCGGGCAATTGCCTTGCCATGGGAGACAATTTCGCCAACCAGCCGCAAGCTGCCGGCCAACTCGGTAGCAGGAACACTCACTTCGATTTCGGCCGTCTTGCCGGAAGCCACCTTAACCGGTATCTCCTGTCCCTCAATGAGAAGCCGGGCATTGATCGCCGAGCGGGGCTTGCCCGTGTTATCCACTGTAAGCTTAAGACGGATCGCATCGCCGCGGTAAGCGCTGCTTGCCTGCAGCGCGTATTTGCCGCTTGGCTTTATCTCCTTTACCTTCCCCGTCAACTCCAGAGCCATTTTCGACAGCGTCAGATAAACATAACCGGCGTTATCGGGAGAATAAGACTTTGCTTCCCCGTCGGCATCCTTTACAATCAGCTTTCCGTTGACTCGGATCGCCACCTCCTGCGGCGTCGAAGAGGAGACCATACGGACTTCCTTGCCTTCCTTCTTGAATAGATAGCTGTTAATTCCGCTGCCAATCTGTTCGTTTTCAACACCTTTGCCGTTATAGGCACCCCGGTTCGGGGCCTGGGTGGAGGACACGGCATTGCCCCAGTAGTCCTTGCCACCGTTGTCCGCAATAACCGTACCGCTGCCCAGCGAAGGCGAACCTTCTCCCAGCCGGTAACCGTCAACGGTCGAACGCCCGGTTCCGCCGGAACCGGCCCCGATCAGGAGCGGGTCGGAAGTCAGCTTGTTGGGATCGTCCGGCTCGCTTGAATCATGGTTGCCGTAGAAAGTATTGGAGTCGAACGTACAGGTCGCGTTGCCGCAGTAATAGGTCATGTCTGTTCCAAGATTATAGATGATGTTGTTCTTGAAGCTCATCGTGCCCTGGGGCATGTTGTTGCCGTCAGGCGCCATCAGAAATTGAACCTTCATGTCTTCCGACGTGTAGAAGGTATTGTTGTATACCTGATAATTATCCATGCGGCCGACGGCCTGAACGATGGCGTGGTCATCGTTTTCGCTTATGTTGTAGCGAACGATGCCGTTTTTGTCGTAGCCGGTGCCGTCCCCGCCTCGCCTGCCGACAAGCAGCATGAATCCGCCTTCGTTATCATGGCTGTAGTTGTGCTGCATCACGCAATTGTTGCACAGCTCGTCAATGTCGAAACCCATCCCGTCCATTGTCGTACGGGTCATATAGGCCTCGTTGTACTGAAACGCCGCATTATCGGAATTGATTGCCCATATTGCGGCGTGGTACCCTACTGAATCGTAATAGCTGTTCGCCGCGACGTTGTATTCGATAAGCGGTCCTTCGCTTTCGCATACGATGATCGCGTCACCGCCGGTTCGGTTCAGGCTGTTGCCTCGGATAACCACTTCCGTGAAACCGAACCACGGTCCTACACCGTCCGTTCTCGTATCTCGGTTGCGCCAATTGCTGCGGATGTAGATGCCGGTACTGTCTACGTCCACGAACGTATTGTCCTCGATGAGCAGATCGTGGAACTTGGTCGGGGTCGTGCTGCCGGTGACGCGTACGATGATGCCGCCGGATTCCAGGTCCTGCACCTCGGTCTGGCCGTTTACGGCATGGATATCCAGATTTTTAAGATAGATATGGTTGGCCGTTCCGATATCTTGGGCTTCGATCCATACTGCCCTGCGCGTGTCTCTGGCCTCTCCGGTGTTTGTAATCTCCAGATTATTAATCTCCCAATACTGCTGGTTGAATAGCTTTACCGTCTCTTGGTATAAGCCGGCTCCGTGTATGACCGGTTTGGGGCCCGATCCATACTTGTCGATGACGATCGAACGCCCGTTGGAGCCAGATCCCTTGGGCCAAAGCTGGCCGGTCCAGGCGGAACCCGCCTTCAGCAAAATCTTGTCGCCCGGCTGGAACGTCGTGGCGTTTACCTTGTCCAGCGTCCTCCAGGCGGAGCCTTTGCTTTTGCCGGATTTCGTATCGTTTCCGCGGGACGAGTCTACGTAATAGGTCGTGCCGGAATGTCCCCCTCCGCCGCGTCTGTCCGCTCCATCTTCTGAATCGCCAGTGACTGCCGAAGCGCCTTGCGCGGCTGCCGGATTCGCGGCTGCCCCTCCGAAGGTGGAAAGCAGAAGCGCAAAGGCGAGCAGCAGGTACAACATTTTCCCGATTTTGGTTTTTATGAGCATTTCATCTACACCTCTTCCTAATAGGAGATGGCTGCATGCCGGCAGCCCTACTGCAACGTAACCGGCTGGAACAACGCTGTATTTTTGGAGCCGCCGATGCCGCCGCCCCACTCGATCCATCCTTTGCGCCCGGAGCCGTCGTTATCGTTCGCCAGAAGCGACAAACTAAAGGTCTGGTCCGCCGTTGTAATCGGGGATAATTCAGCCCATGGCAGCGCAAGCTCATATACCGTTTCGTTCGCGGTCGCGTTTCTGGCAATAGACAGTTGTCTATTTGTTACCGTACCGCTTGAGTGGTTGATTCCGGACCAGCGGTACAGCTGCGGACCGCTCGATGTTAGCGCCATGCCGAATTCAATCATTCCGGCATGCTGGCCCGGCAACCCCGGCGATACCGCGAACTGGATGCTGTCCCCCAGCCAAATATTGCCGCCCGATTCCGGCTGGTGAAAAGTATCATCCTTGATTTTCGCAGAGAGATAGAGATGGTTGGCATCCCAAGTCAGCCATACCATTCCGCTCAGGTCGCTCGTTCCGCCGTAACCCGTCATCACTACCGTGCCTTGCGTTCCCAGATCGATTCCCGGCACGGAAGAAAGGTTATCCAGCGTTCCGTCCACGGTGATGGTTCGGGCTGCAATCGGCGCTCCTGCCAGGCCTGGTCCGCCGTAAGCTCCGCGATTGGGAGCCGCAGAGGAGGAAATCGGATTGCCCCAATAATCCTTGCCTCCATTGTTCGCAATCAATACTCCGCTGCCCAGCGCGGGAGAACCCGCCGCCAGCTTGTAGCCGAATACCGTATGCCGTCCCGTGCCGCCAGATCCGGGATCCAGCAGCATCGGATCCGTCGTCAGCTTGTTGGGATCGTTCGTCGGCTCGCTCGCGTCATGGTTGCCGTAATAGATGTTGCCGTCATACGTGCAAGTCGCATTTCCGCAGTAATAGGTCATATTCGTGCCCAGGTTGTAGATGATGTTGTTTTTAAAGCTCATCGTGCCCTGGGGCAGGTTATTGCCGTCAGGCGCCATCAGGAACCGGACATTCATGCCGGGAGACGTATAAAAAGTGTTGTTGTAAACCTGATAGTTTTGAACGCGACCGACGGCTTGAATAAGCGCAAGCTCATCGTTTTCGCTGATGTTGTAGCGTACGACGCTGTCCTGATCGTAGTCGACGCCGTTGCCGCCCCTCTGGCCTACCAGCAGCATAAAACCGCCTTCGTTGTCATGGCTGTAGTTGTACTGCATGACCGAATTGCTGCTCAGCTCATCGATGTCGAAGCCCATCCCGTCCATCGTATTCCGCGTGAGGTAAGCTTCGTTGTACTGAAAGACGGCATTGTCCGTGTTGATGCCCCAGATCGCCGCATGGTACCCAACCGAATCGTAATAGCTATTGGCGGCGACGTTGTATTCGATTAGCGGAGCGTCGCTTTCGCAGACGATGATCGCGTCTCCGCCGGTCCGGTTAAAGCTGTTGCTTCGGAGCACGACCCCGGTAAACCCTAGCCATGCGCCCGAACCGTCCGTCCGGGTCAGCCGGTTGCGCCAATTGCTGCGGATAAACACTCCCGTGCTGTCGACGTCGGTAAAGGTATTGTCCTGGATCAGCAGATCATGGAATTTGGTCGGCGTCGTGTGGCCCGTTACGCGTACGATGATTCCTCCGGACTCCAGATCCTGCACCGCGGTCTGGCCGTTAACATCCCGGATATCCAAATTTTTGAGATGAATGTGGTTTGCCACCCCGATGTCCTGCGCTTCGATCCAGACAGCTCGCCTCGTCGTCCTGGAGGCTCCCGTGTTCGTCAGCTCCAGATTGTTGATTTCCCAATATTGTTGGTTATACAGCTTGACCGTTTCCTGGTATTGTCCGGCCCCGTGAATGACCGGCTTATTTCCCTCGCCGTATTTGTCCACAATGATAGGGGAGCCGCCTGATCCCGATCCTTTGGGCCAAAGCTGTCCGGTCCAGACCGACCCGGATTTGAACAACAGGCGATCCCCGGGCTGGAATGTCGTCGAATTGACTTTGGCCAGCGAAGCCCAAGCCGTCCCTTCGCTTGTTCCCGTATTGGCGTCGCTGCCGTTGGCGGCGTCCACATAATAGTCCGTTCCTGCCTCCACGAAGTCCTCACCCTCCATCACCATCATGATCTCCAAGTCTGTAAGCGCTTCCTCAAATACGTTGAATTCATCGATCAGGCCATCGAATACCCCCATCGGACCTCCGCCCGACGCGTTCTGCGCTCCTATCCGGAGCGGATTCGGGTTGCCTGACAAATCAAGGTTGCCCGAAGCCGTCTTGCTTGCCGCCAGGATACCGTTCAGATAAAGCTTGAACAGATTGCCCGAACGCGACACGGCCACATGCGTCCAATCATTGAGCGGGATCGAGTTCTCTGTCGTAGAGAACGGCCATAAGCCGAAGCCGTTCCCCGATTCGTCGCTGAGCAGAAAAAACAGCTTGCCTCCGTTTACCCACAGATTAAACATGTACTCCTGCTCGCCTGACACGCCTTGCCCGAACACAAAATGATTGTACGTGTACGAATGCGGTTTAATCCATGCCGCGATCGTAAAGGCTTCCTTGTTTACCGAATCCAAGACGACCGATGTGCTCGCTCCGTCGAAATCCAGCGCATTGCCTTCCTTGCCCGACACCCAGGCAGGCGTGCCCGTAATCGTACGCGCTTGTCCGCTCACCCGCTCCTCCGTATTGCTCCCCGATCCCTCGTCAAATGTATACGATTGACGGAGGACAGGCCCGTCTGCGCTTGCCCGGTCAGGTGCCGCGCTCATGCCGGCAAGCAAAGTCACGCTCATCGATGCTGCCAATAACAGGGATAAGATTTTCGAACGCCATCTTCTCATTTACACAATCCCCTCTCCTCATTGGACTTGTGTCCCGGCATTGCTCTGCCGGCCTATTATCGCTGCCCCCGGATCACCTCCTTCCGGCGGAGGGTCGCAAAACCCTCCGCCGGAACGATCATCATCTACTCCATAACCTGAACTTGGCTAACGTCCTCTCCCTGTCGCGTAGCAGCTGAGTCTTCGAATAAGAGGCGTGCCTACGGAAGACAATACGCGCAGGCGCAGTCCGTCCGCATGCACCGGTCCGACGCGGTCGATTTTTTTATGTCCGATGGCCGATCCCGTCGCAAGCCGAACCCATTTGCCATCCACTCTGGCCTCCAGCGTATATTCCCTTATTCTCTCTCCTTCAGCAATTTCCTCCATAATCACGACATGGTCGAAGGTTTCCGCCTGTTTCCATTCCAGGCTAACCGTCTCTCCGGTACCCGACGTCTCGCCGATCGGATTGCTGAATCTGCGCCGCATCTCTCCGCTGAGCTCAAGCAGCCGTTTAACGTCCGGGTCGGGCAGCAGGCCTCTGTCATCCGGCGAAATATTTAACAGCAGATTCGTTCCGTGCCCGACCGAACGGTAATAGATGTCTATCAGACGATCCAGCGATTTTAAGCTGTGCTCATCGTCCGGATGCCAGAACCAATGGAGTTCGCGGATCGGGACGTCGCATTCCGCTGGAACCCAGCCAGGCGTATCCGGCAGCCAGGTCAACATATCCTTCGTGAACATGCTGACCTTGGCCGTCTCCGCGGTATTCCAGCATGGATAAGGCGCTACGCCGTCTTCGTTGCCGACCCAACGGATCGTGGGACGCCCCAGGTTAAACACCATGGCTTCCGGCTGATGCTCCGTCACCAGCGACATGATGCGTCCCCAGTCGTATTCTCTGCCTTCGGATCCCGCTCCGTCGAACCAAACCTCCACCAATGGGCCATATCCCGTCAACAGCTCCGTTAGTTGCCTGCAATAAAATTCGTCGTACGCTTCTTTGTCCGGATAACAGGATGCATGTCGATCCCATGGAGACAAATAGATGCCGAAGAGAATGCCGGCTTCCGCGCACGCATCCGCCACTTCGCGGACCACGTCCCCCCTGCCATCCTTCCATGGACTCGCCTTGACGGAATGATCGGTCGTCGCCGTCGGCCACAAACAGAATCCGTCATGATGCTTCGCGGTCAGGATCAAGTAGCGGAATCCGGCGTCCTTGGCTGCCTTCACCCACTGGGTCGCGTCGAAAGCGGTCGGATGAAATCGCTTTGGATCCTCCGTTCCATGCCCCCATTCCTGGTCATAAAACGTGTTGATGCCGAAGTGGCAGAACAATCCAAGCTCCAGGTCCTGCCAGCGCAGCTGTGCCGGCGTAGGTTTAGCCAATTCTGTTGTCATCGCATAAGGCTCCCTTTTGGTTTATTCCAATCCCAATTCCTTGCGGACGTTTGGCGAATTAGCGTTAAATTCTTCTCCCCATTTCTGGAATACGCTAAGATCTCCGCCGTTATTAAACAAGCCGCCGGTTTCGCCCGCCCACCACTGAATATATTTGTCTTCCCCTGGCATCGTGCGAATCCAGCTGTCCGCTTGCACCGCGTCCTTAATGCTTTTGCCTGCCCAGCTTCCGGTTTGCTGCACTTCTTCCCATAGCGCCGGATCTGTCGTGAGCGGAATGTTGCCGTCCGACATCAATACCCGCTGTCCGTCTGGGGATAAAAGCCAAGAGAGGAACTTTGCCGCCGCGTCCGCGTTTTTAGTGCCGTTTAGAATGCCGATCGGCGATATGGCGTTATAGCCGACCTGGCTCTGCGATCCCCTCGGGAACGGAATAACGTCCCAGTCGAATTGCGCGCCGGCTTTGCGCGCCGTGCCTTCCCACGTTCCCATAATATCGAAGGCGATCTTGCCGGACAGCCAGCTTCCCCAGCCGTTGGGGTCGATTCCCGCATCCTGCGATTGTTTCTCCGAGGGACGGGAGCCGTCCACCCAGCCCAGCTCTGCATACCATTGCACCGCAGACAATACATTGGGATCGGCAATAAGGCTCTGCGTCCAATCCTCGTTCATGAAGTTCAGATTCGGCGCCAGCCCGTTAGAAACCGCGTACACCTGCGGAGTCGTCATGTAATTAAATGGGCCGGGGGCAAGACCGTATTCTCCGGCGGTGGCATCGGTTGCTTGTTTGGCGATTTCCCGGAATTCGTCCCAAGTCCAGTCCTTGGACGGCATGTCGATGCCGTGTTTGGCCAGAAGATCCTTGTTGACGAACATGACATGCGCGTCAACGGCGCGCGGCAGAGCGACAAGCTTGCCCTTCCAGGAGAGCGCATCCTTTACCGGCTGGCTGAGCTCGGCGGTCGACAGCACCGGGTCGGACTGCATATACGGGGTCAGATCGAGAAGGAGGTCATCTTTCATAAAATCCGGAATGCCCGGAACCCATGTCAGATCGGCCGGCGTGCCGGCCGCGCTCAAGGCCGTAATCTTTTCCAATACGGAAGCGTTGTCGCCGCCGTCGATTTTCTCCACCTGCAATGTAATATGGGGGTACTTCTCATTAAATTTCTCCGGAATTGTTTTCGTCCAGAGTTCGGGCCCCCATACGACCAGGCGGATTGTAACAGGCGTCTCCGGAGCGGGAGGATCTTCATCCGAGCTGCCGCTTTCGGTCGGCGCGACACTGGGCGGATTGCTCCCGGTTGCCTGATTGCCAGGCGTATTGTTGCCTCCCGAGCAGGCGGCAAGCAATGCGACGATCATAATGTACATCATAATGAAAACGAACCTATTGTTTTTAACCATGTTCACATCTCCCTTTTTCTCATTTGGACTCGCTTAACCCCTTGCAAATTGCCGTGTTCCAGCCCGCTTCGATTTCAAGCATGCAACCGCGCCGGCATCACCTCCCGTAATTAATTCCGTTACCCGCCTTTAATCGACCAGTCCGGTTCGTTCGATTCCTTCGACGAACCACCTCTGAGCGATCATATAGACGAGGAGCGGCGGGAACACAATCAGAAACGCGCCCGCCATCTTCGTTCCCTCCGTTATAGGATTAACCGCAAGCATCTCCATCGACGGCGCTTGGCCGAAGATCTCCGTCTCCAGATTGGACAATCGGGTAGAAAGAGGGATGAAGTCATGCGTCAGAAACATGGATGAGAGATAACCTTCATTCCAGTGCCAGACAAACGAGAACAGGAAGACGACAAGGCAGGCCGGCACCGATAAAGGGATGATGATCCGGAAGAACAGCCTGAACATCGACGCGCCGTCAATCATCGCCGCTTCTTCCAGCGCTTTGGGCAGCGAGAGGAAGAACTGCCGGAAAATAATAATAAACAGCGCGCTCTTGAGTCCCTGTCCGAATAAGGCAGGAATGATAAAGACAAACGGCGAATTCAGCCAGCCCAGCTTGCTGTAAATCACATACAGCGGAATGATGATAATCTGCGGCGGGATCAAAAAAGTAATGAAGATGAGCGCAAAAAACAGATTTTTGCCGGGGAACTGAAGCCGGGCCAACGCATACCCCGTGAGCGAGCAAATCAATACCGAGATGAGCGACGGAACAACCGCCAGCGTCAGCGTGTTGACAAGCGACTCCGAATAATTTAATCCGTCGAGCGCCTTCCGAAGATTTCCCCAATCGATGACGCGCGGAATCCATTGCACGGTAGGGTCCAGAAGGTCTCCAAGCGACTTGAGCATGGTAGAGATCATGTAAAAGAAAGGCTGCAGGTACAGGTACGACACGATCGAAAGCATAAAATAAAGAAACAGCTTGGCGGCCATGCCGTCGTTAATGTGCTGTCCCAGCAGAAGAAGCTTCAGCTTCTGCGAGCGCCTGCCAATGAGAATGAGCCTTGCCTGGGACGTGAGCTGCTTCATAACGGTTTCCGCTTTCATCTTCAGCCCCTCCTTTCTCTGCTCGAGCGGTTTAGAAACCACAGAATAATCAGGATCAGTACGATAATAAGCAAAAAGTAAAACCAGGCTAACGCGCTTGCGTATCCGTAACCTGTCGACACGTTGAACATGTTCAGCTTGATTTGCTCCATTACCGGATTAAACGGGAAGGTGAACAAGTCTACCATTGTGTATAGCAGGTTCAAGCCGATAAACGGCTTGATGCCGGGAAGCGTTATTTTCCAAAAGCTGGTCCATGGCGACGCGCCATCGATTCTGACGGCCTCGTAGATTGACTTCGAGATGGTCTGGAAGCCTGCAATGAAAATCAGAATTTGCACGCCGGAAGACCAAAGAATCAGAATCGTCATGCCAAGCAGCTCCGTTATCGTAGCCGCCATGGCTGGACTGAAATTCTCCTTGATAAACGCGTCCGCCCCGTATTGGGACAAAAATGGCACATTGCCCGCTCCTTGCTGGAACAGCTCGGTCAGCACCTGGCCAGTCGAGAAGATGACCGGCAAAAAGAAGATCGCCCGATAAATAAAACGGCCCTTGAAGTTCTGATTCAGCATGACGGCCACCAACAGGGAAAAAATAAGGATGACCGGAACCATCAAAATCATCTGCTGGAAAAAGGAGATCAGCTCGATCGGATAAACATTGTCCTTAAACAGGGCGTCCTTGAAATTTTGCAAGCCGACAAATTCGTAAGAGAACAGCCCCCCTCCGGTCAGTTTCACCTTCTGAAAGCTCAGATAGAGCGACCAGCCGATCGGGAATGCCATAAAAGCGCAGAAACCGATCATCCAGGGGAGCATAAACAGATACGCCGTCCCGCGGCTTCTCCACATGTAGTGCCGTCTTGCCTTGCGGTGCCGCCTAGCGTTCGCGCTCATGTACCTCCCCCTCTCTCCACGCGAAACGTCTTCTCGTTGTAATCGACAACGACGACAGTCCCGTCCGCGTATTCCGTTTCGTAAACCCCTTCCGTCCGTTTGCTATGGCCGGTCATTTGCAGGTGATGGAGAGAGGCTAAACGGTTAAACGACTCGTATTCCGCCGCCGCCTTCTCCTTCCATTGCGAGAATTGGCTTGTAAATAGGCCCCAGGTTTTCGTCTGCATCAACGTCCGGCTGCTCTCGGCCGTCACAATAAAGGAAGGAACCGCTCCGTATTCGATCGCCCGCAGAAATTCGTCGTCGTACTGGCTGCGCAAATTGCCCGGTACCATGGAATAGGTTATATGGCCGTGCACCGCCATCGGGTAAAAAGGAACGGTCTCGTCAATTGCGTAATACTGATGCGTCTCACCTGGGAACTGCTGGATATCGCTTAGGTAGCGGAGCGCATAAGTATTGCCGAGAAAGGCGCTGCCGGCGCCTAACGTTCCTTGCGTCTGTTCCAGTATCCGGTTATAGAGATAAGCCGTATCGTTTCTTGTATAAGCAAATCGCGGATTATATTCGCGGAACACCGTTTCTCCAATCCCGCTATAATGGATGCCGTCCGCCTGGAGGACAGCGGCTTCGTTAATCAATTCCTGCGCATAGTTGTAGGTAATATTGGGATTCAGAAAGAAAAACTCGTAATCGAACAAGGTATCTCCTTCCACGGAACGGACCCCGTACGTCTTGGGCGGCAGCTCCGAACCTTCGGAATCCGCCTGAGTCAATACCGCGTTCAGGTACACCTTGAAGCCCAGCCCATGCGCGGCATCGATAAACGACTGCAATCCCGGCTTCCCGCCGAGCTTTCGCTCGACATTTAGCCTCATGTCAGGCGCCAGCGTCCCCTTGTGCTGCCAATTTCGCCAAGTGATCCGAAGTTCATGTACGCCCGCGTCCTTCAGCTCCCGGAGAATCTCTTCCCCCTGCGCGAACGTTGTCGCGATCTCGTATTGGCTGTCTCCGTAATAGATCGTGTCTCCGCCAACGAGGGTCAGATGCATCGGAATATTGGAGCTGGGAGCAAGCGCCGGTCCAAGCCCGCCTGTATCCAGCAGATGTTTCCTATACCGCCGGGCCATCCCCGAGTAATCCGCCTCGTCCTCTTCCATGAAATAATATTGGATCTGGCGGTCCTCCCGAAGCAGTTCGTTCTGGAAGACGCGGATCGCTCTCCCCCCCAAATTCAGGCGGCGGTTGTATTCCTCCCTGTAAATAAATCGGGTATTGACCGAATTGAATGAGCTGACCAAGCCGGGAGTCAATGCGCGGATGGCCGAAGCCTTTTCCCCTTCCGTAATAACGGCCAGGAAAGCCTGCTCCCCTTTTTTCATCCCGAATACCGGCATCGAGACGGTAACCGGGTCAAACGATTTGTTCGTCAGCTCAGGTCCGTAGACGTATTGGTAATAGCCCGCGCCAACGCGCTTTTGTTGCTGCGGGTACCGAATGAGCGCGCCCGGTCCGTCCGGTACGAACATGTATCCAGGCTCGGCGGGATCATCCTCCGCCGCTCCGAAAAACGGCAGCGGATCGATGGACAAAATGCGGAATGGACCCGATTCCGTGATGCTGGCTGCCGGAATAGCGACGTGGAAGCCGTTGTCCGTCAATCCGTATACAAGGCTGAACCGGAATCCCAGCTGGTCGAATTCGTAGTTTGCGGCAACCCCGTTGTCCGTCGTGGAGAATGACAGCTTTACGCCGGGATCCTTGCCGTTTACAACCAGACGCTGCGCTTTGTTCTGCTCCGCGTATTCCAAAATGAACGGCGACTCCAGGTTCGTCCGCAGGATCCCCCCTACCTTCTGACTCTCCAACTGCACGGTCGTTGGATTGCTTCGCCACTGAACGTCGGACCGCAGCTCTTGGACGATGACTTGCCCTGACGCAGGATTGACAAGCAACTCGAGGCGGTCGGTTCGGGCCGCGGACGCGAATCCGGCATCGTCCCGTTTACCGCTTAACCAAGGGGGCCCCGAAGGGTCGGCCATAGCTGAAGCTTCATACGCGGGGATGTCCAGCTCGCTGGATATGCCGGGGCTGGACAGCGACCATAATGCCAGCCCGACAACGATGATTGCCAACGCCAGGCCGCCAAACAGCCATGTTTTTCTCCTGCCGGGATACGCAATGGCCTTCATGTTAGGCAAGGACTGTCACCTCCTTGTAGAGCTGATAGAAGAAGTCGTAGAGATTGTAAGACAGTCCTGTCGTCAGGCTGATAAACAGGAACAATATTCCGATCGTAACGACTGTGATGGTGCTGTTTGCGATATTCTCCACGAAATCGAAATTATGGATAACCTGAGAGCTGATGATAAACAAAGCGCCGATCCAGAGCCACATGACCGTATGCAAGGAAGAGTAGAGAATGCCTTCCTCCAACACCAGGATGTTGGACAATAAGAGAATCGGCATGGTAAGCGTAATGTACGGAACAACTGCGAACAGGCTTGCCTGTACGACATCCCTGAATCGTCCCTCGCCGTCCTTAACGGTGCTGACCAGATAATTGGCGACAACCCAGGCCAGGATGGGCGCCAGAAAACCGATCAGTTCGGGCCAGAGTCTAATCCGGCTTAGGTCGACGGGGCGGAAAATAAATCCGGTCCAGTACAGGGCCGCCATCTTCGCAAGCAACAGCAGCAGCAAAAGCAGCAGCATCGTAAAGACGGAAAGCTTGCGCCCCTTGATCCGGTAGAAGCCCTCATAAGGATGGAACAGCGTGTACCATGCGTCTTTAAGCTCCCCCACGACACGAGCAAGATGCTCCGGCATCCTTCGTGTCGACCTTCTGGCCAACATTCGAAGCCCGTATCGAAAGAGCAGCCATAAGGCAACGATAACTCCTGCGGCATAAGCAAAGTTTTGTTGAATCCATTCCAGTCTGTACGTCCAAAACGCTTCCGAATATCCCTGATTGTCGTACGACATCTTGAAGTAGGCCATGGCGTCGCGGGTACGCTCCTGCTTCTGCGCCACTTCTCCCAGACCGACATAAGTCAGGCTGATGATTTCGTTAAGCGACTTTACCTTGTTCCAGTTTGCTTCGCTCTTTTCGTAGTCGCCGATGTAATAATCGGCGGCAGCCGTAAGCACCGCATCCCCGAACTCCGTACGGTCATAGGCTTGGGCCAGGCTTTGATCGGAATCCAGCACCCACAGCCTGTTCCCCGAGTCGATGCCGATGCTTGCCGGGTAGGAGAGCACGCCCCGCTGCTGCGGAACCTTCCTGCTCTTGCCGAAGGAAAAGAGCTGGGTGCCGCCCGGACTGTAGATGGAGATCATCGCATCGTATCTGTTCTCCTTCCGGTCCAGCACGTAGAAAAAATGGCGCTTATCCGTCGCAACGTCCACCATTTGGTCCGAAGCCGCGAAACGGGCGGACTTTAACGATTCGAAGCGGTTCACCCCTGCGGCAGTCAGCTTTCTGATCTGATCGTTTAACACGCCGGTCGTCGTGGCGAAAATATACCCGTCTTGGTCAATCGTGACGTTGCCGATCTCGGCGGGTCGCTTCAGCTCCTCCCTGGCAAGCTGTTCCTCCGTAAAAATCTGGCGCTTTAGCCGATCCATCCATGTCCCGCTTGTTTTGTTGCTGCCGAAAAAACCGGTAAACTCGCCGCTGTCCCCTCTCATCCGGACCATCCCCTGATAAGAGCCCTTGGACACGATATACATAACGCCGCGATCGTCGACGGCCACCTTGACCGGCACGAAGAAGTAGCTGGCGGGCATTAAACCTTCCTCCGGCTTCTTGTACTCTCGGACGAAGGCTCCCCCTTTATCGAAAACGGCTATGCGCTGATTGCCCGTGTCCGCTACGTAGATATCCCCGGACGGACGGACAAACACCCCTTCCGGCGCCTTCAGCACCCCGCTCCCTTCCGCGTCGCCGATCGCCCTTACCCACTCGCCGTCCCGGTTCAGCTCGATAACCCGATTATTGCCCTTATCCGCAATATACAAGTGGTCGTCGGCCGCTATAAACAGGTCGGCCGGCTGCTTCATCGCCTGATCGCCCTGGCCGACAGCCGTATGGGACACCGTGTATACGTCCTGCATCCAGAACGTTCTTGTGCCCGCTCCTCCCGTCCCATGGGAAATAAAGAAGGTATCGTATGGCTGCCAGGCCGAGGAAGTACCGGGAAACAGGAAGAAAGCGGCCAGCAGAACAGCTATGAATCGTGTGTATTTAGCCATCACGTCAACCTCTTTCCTTAAAAATGCCGAGCGCCTTTATTTCACGCCGGAATGCACCATCGTCTCCATAATCCGTCGCTGGGCGAACAGAAAGATGATGAGATTAGGCAGAAACATAAGCAGCCCGGCAGCCGCTGCCATACCCTGACCGGCTACGGTATTCGCCATACCGCTCGTTAGCGTCGTAATATAGTAAGGCAACGTCTTCATCGTTTCGTCTTGCATAAACAGCGTGGATGCCGAAGCGTCGCCCCATACTCCCTGGAACGTAATGATCGAGATGGTTGCAATCGCCGGCATCGATAACGGTATGATAATGCGGATAAAGATGCGCAGCTCGGAAGCGCCGTCCATCTTGGCTGCTTCCAGCAGCTCCGCCGGTATCTGATCGATAAACTGCTTGATCAGGAATACGGCGACCGGTGAAGCGATAACCGGCAGGATATGACCAAAGTACGTATTATTCAGCTGCAGCCAGCCTACGATCAGATACCTCGGAATCGCTACCGTCTCCGGCGCGAACATGAGAGCCAGCATAATCATGGCCATTACCGCCTTCTTCAGGCTGAACTGAAGCTTCGAGAGCACATAGGCGGCCATGCAACTCGAGAGGATGACTGCCACCATGGATAAAGCGGCTACGATCATGCTGTTGTAGAGATACCTCGAAAACGGCACGATTCTGGCCACCGGACGCATAAACAGCTCATAGAAGTTGGTCAACGTCGGGTCCTTCACCAGAAAGGTGGGCGGAAACAGGAACAACTCATGGAACGGCTTGAACGCATGATTAATAATGAACACGATCGGCAGCGACATAAAGGCCGCCAACAGAAGCAGGGCTAGCAGCAGCAACGTTTCGAACAGAGTGAGCCTTCTGATTTGTTTTACGATAGCCATCATGTTATTCACCGTCCTTCGGGCCGAATAGCCGGTAGCTGAGCTTCATCGCGGCATACGAGAACAGCAGCAGGACAACCGACAGCATGGAAGCATATCCGAGCTCGAAGCGAATGAAGGCATAGTCGTCGATATGGTTCAACATCAGATGGCCGGCATATTGCTTCGTAATCGGCAGTCCCGTCAGTTGAACGGAGATGGCGCCCGCCTTGAGCGTGCCGACAATCGCCATAACGGCGCTGAACAGCATCTGAGGTTTCATCGACGGAACTGTAATATAATAAACCTCCTGCAGACGGGTGGAGATGCCGTCAATGCGCCCCGCCTCGTAAAGCTCCCGATTTACCGTATCGAATCCGGCCAGCATCGCCAGGAAACCGACGCCGAACCCCATCCAGATCGTAACGACAATCATCACGTTGAGCAGATATTTGGGATTTTGCAGCCATAGCACCGGCGTTTCGATCAAGTTGTAATTCATCAAAAATTGATTTAAGTATCCTACGTAGTCGCCGCTGAAAGCCGCTTGCCATACGACGACAAGAGCGATGCCGCCGGCGATCGACGGCGCATAGATTGCAAGGGTGACCAGATCGCGAACGCTCTTGGGCAGCTGATAGATCAGCCAAGCAATAAAGAAAGTGAGCAAGTAGCCGATCGGTCCGACAAAAAAAGCGAATTTGATCGTATTCGGCAGCGCATGCTTCATGAACACCGTATCCTGCGTGATAAGCGAGATATAGTTTTTGAAGCCGGTAAAATGCGGGATACGAAAGGCATCGTACGACGTAAAGCTCATCAGAATCGCCATCAGGACGGGCAGCAGGATAAACGCCGTAAAGCAAAGCAGAAACGGCGCCATAAACAGATAAGCGATGCGCTCGCGATATAGACTCCGCAATAACCGCTGCAGCCGGGTTGGCGGCGCCGGATGTTTTAAGGCTGCAGAAACCGCAGCTTTATAGGCAACCTGTTCTTTCATTTTGGCGCTTCCCCCCAATCATAAGGCTGATCAACAACTGGAAAATCCAGTTGCTGCCCGTTCCGGATGCCGAGATCCTGCTGCTTTCTTGCCATCTCGCGAGCCATGGCTACAAAGGAAGTGTCCAGAGAATCCTTGGCCGGAATCTTCTGCACAATCGTCCGGTTAAACGCAAATTCCATCTCGCGGGCGAGCAAGTACCCTCCCGGAAGGAACGGCACGTTGCGGTTCCATCGGTTCTGCTCCTTAATAGCCGCGATATGCTCCGCAGGCCAAGGCATGGCTGCCATCGCCTTCATATTGGCCGTATTCCAACGATATTCCGGCCCGTAAAAGGATTCGATCGCGTTGCCGTATTCCAGCTGAACGTCCGTGGACGTCCACCAATCGATAAAACGCCATGCCTGCTCCTTTTTATCGCTTTTGTTCAAAATCATCGCAGAAGTCATCGTGTTCATCGCCCATCTCGCTACGCTTCCGTCCTCCTGCACGGTCCCGGGCATCGGCGCGATCTCCCAGTCTCCGAGTATTTCGGGGGCGGAGGTCAGCAGTTGGACGTACGTATTAAAATCCGATACGCCAATCGGCATCGTGCCCAGCTTGAAATGCTGGAAAAAGGCCGGAACCTCCTGGGGCAGATCGTATTTGCCGAACAGCTCCGTCCATAAGGAAAATGATGTATAAGCCGCTTCTGTATCAAACGCCGCTTTCATCCCGTCCGGCGAATAAAACTCCACGTCATTCTGATAGAAGAAAGGAACAAAGTCCTTTGCGTTGTAATAAAATTGCATGCCGTTTTCCTGCAAAGTCGGCAGTATCCGCTGCAAATCCTCCCACGTATCCGGCGCCTCCAGCTCCAGCTCCTTCATCATGCTCTTGCGGTAGAAGAGCAGATGGTAAGACTGGGTTTCCGGCAGCGCATATACGCCATTTTTATAACCAAATGAGCGCATGACGCCGGGGTGAAAGCGTTCGGCCACTTCTTTAAAATTCGCGAATTGCGTCAAGTCGACGGACGCTTCGCGCATCGCGTAATCGACGGGCATATCCTGTACCAGACCAAGCGCGACATCCGGCTGATCTCCCCCCGCGTTGCTAAGCGTAAGCGCATTCGCATCGGGCATGAAATTAACGTTGACCGCGATGCCGGTCTGAGGCGTGAAGCTTTGATCGATCATCTCCTGAAGCAGGGACGCATAGTCTCTCCCCCGGCCGACCCATATCTCGATCGCGTCCTTATCGTTTAGATCCCTGGCGTTATAATTCAAATAGAAGGTGCGCGCAAAGTTGATTATCGTGTAAGGCACCTTGGACAGAGTGGAGGTTTCCTTATACGGATGGACGGCGGAAGGACTCCTGACGACGATATAATCCGCGGACATTCCCCCGTTTGCCATCTTATCCATCCAGGTGCCGATTCTCATCTGCAAGTCAGGGAACTTGCCCAGCCTGTTCGGAATTTGATTGATCTCCTCCAGCAGTCCATCCAGAATCGCTACCCCGATCTTGAGAGACTCGGTCGTATCGTTCGTTTGGCCGTTCAAGCCGTTTAGATAATCCATGCTCAGCTTCAATTGATCCCGAAGGCCGGCAAGTTGAGCCTCCAGATCAGGGAAGTAGCTCATTATATCCCATGTGCGGTTCGCATCGCCCGTATTCGTTCCATAGTCGCCCGTCAGCTTGCGAAGCTTCTGCTCGATGCCGTACAGCTTGCGGATCGCCTCCTGCATCGAAAGCACGACCGGATTTAACGGCGAGATATCCGTTACCAGCCGCAACGTGTGCTCTCCTTTATCCAGATAGAAGCGGTAAGGCTCTCCGGCGCGGCTGCCGAGCGTATGCATCTCCAGCTTGCTGTTGTAAGGAAACGGATAATGAAGCAGCTCTTCGAAAGGCGTCTTGCCGTCAATCAGCACCGTCCGAAATGCGTTTGCTTTGCCGACGAAGCCCTGATAATATTTCACGTCGATTTCATACCAGCCTGCGGACGGCACTTCAAAGGTCCACTCCGCCCACTCCCCTGCCCTTTTCCATCGCTGGCCGTCCAAGACGTTATACAGCAGGCGCCCTTCGCCATCCGGAGATACGTTTGGTTCGTTAATCGTTCCGGTTTGCACCGAGGGGTGGGATTTCTGCTCATAACGCTCCCCTTCAAGAAGCGTGTACCACGTTTCGATAGCGGGTGGAGCGTCCGCCCGTTCAGGAGCGCCAGCCTGCTCCGATGTGCCTGCCCTCTCCAGATATTCCGCATAAGCGGGTATCGCTTCCGGAGCCGTCAGACGGATTGGCCCCCAAGACATCGGTTCGTTTTGCGCGGCGAACCTCAGCGTATGTACGCCTTTGGTCAACGGCAGCCGAAGCGGGACGGACGAAACCGCATAATTTGTTGCCGGAGCCGTTAGCCAGCCCACCGTCTCTACTTGCATCGATCGAATCTCGTTGCCGAGCGCATCCTTCCGGTAAGGAACATCCTTGTCCCTCCATCGTTTCAACAGCTCGATTCCATTTGCCTCCGAAAACGGAATTTCGCCATCAATCGATAACGCGTAGAATACCGAGCTGCTGCTGTCCCGCTTGGTCGGCATATAGGTCAGTTCCAGCTCGTACAAGGCATCCGCCGGAATTTCTACCGTCCATTCCACCCATCCCGTGCCATTTGTCCAGTGAAGAACCTCCTCGTTTAAATCAGCATCATATCCCGTCCGGACAGCCGCTTCGGCAGAAGCCACGCTGTAAGCGATCGGCTCGATTGCTACTGGCGGTCCCGTATACGGCAGTATGCCAGACTCTTCCGCTTTCCGAAGCCGATCCGCGTAGAATAGGATGCCATCTCCGTCTCCGCTGCCGTAATCCATCGCATCCGCGCTGACGACGGGAAAGCTCTCTTCTCCCTGCAACCATGACCTGACGGCATAGCCCAACACAATCAAAGCCAGCAGAGCCGTATAAACCATCCATTTGCGAAGCATGATGCTCTACCTCCCGTATTGTGGTCAAAAAATGCCAAGATTGCCGCCCGATTCCGCATCAAAAAAATGAGCCATTTCCATCCGGAATCCGATGTCGATCTTGTCCGTCACATGAAATTTCGAGCCTGGTTCGATCGCCCTGGCGATCACACGGATATCCCCCATGCTCAAATACAGGTAAGAATCGGAGCCCATTAGCTCGATAACGTCGATAACGGCTCCATAAGAATCATTGGGATCCTCCAGCGTCGGCTCAAGCAGCACATGCTCGGGACGAATGCCCATGACGACGTTTCTTAATTTACCGGAAGCGAGGAACGGCTTATATTGGGGCGGAATCTCCAGCCGCAAGCGCCTGTTGCTGAAATAATGCGTTCCCCCGTCCTCCTCGATGCTCCCTTCGATGAGATTCATGGCCGGGGAACCGATAAATCCGGCGACGAACAGATTGGCCGGCTGCCGATAAATAAATTCCGGCGCTGCCGCCTGCTGAATGATGCCATCCTTCATGACTACGATTCTGGAGCCCATCGTCATCGCTTCCGTCTGATCATGGGTCACATAAACCGTTGTCGTCTGCAATTCCTGATGCAGCCTGATCAGCTCCGATCTGGTTTGGGTTCTCAGCTTCGCGTCGAGATTGGACAAAGGCTCATCCATCAGAAAAACCTCCGGCTCGCGAACGATCGCCCTGCCGAGGGCAACTCGCTGCTTCTGTCCGCCCGACAGCTGATTAGGCTTCTTGTCGAGCAAAGCGGAAATTTCCAATATTTTCGCGGCCTTCTTTACCCGGAGCTCAATCTCGTGTTTGGCCGTCTTCCTAAGCTTTAAGCCAAGCGCCATATTCTCGTAGACGGATAAATTGGGGTATAGCGCATAATTTTGAAACACCATTGCAATATCTCTGTCCTTTGGAGAGACATAGTTGATATAACGATCCCCGATGTAAATCTCGCCTTCCGTTATGTCTTCGAGACCGGATAACATCCGAAGCGTCGTCGTTTTCCCGCATCCGGAAGGGCCTACCAGCACCACGAATTCCCCATCCTCGATCTCCAGATGAAAGTCGGTAACCGACGTTTTCTTTTCGGAACGGTACTGTTTGTAAACATGATGAAACGATACCCGAGCCATTTAATCACTCCTTTATATAACTTTAATGTTTTTGTTTAACAGTATATAAGCGTAAATTTCCCTTCCCCCTCCTATTTTCATGAAATTTGAGCAGGCTTAAATTGGCTTACGACTAACGCAAGCCCTTTAAGTCATCTTTTTTAAAGTCGATGCTATATTTTTATTGTTTATATTGGTTGTAAGAAAGCTTCAGTTCTTCGACGATTTTACGGTAATCTTCGGAAGCCGTCAGTTCGTTAACGTAGCTGTCCCACTCCGCCTCCGACATAACGTCCATGACGTACTTCACCTTGTTCCGTTCCAGATCCCGAGTCAGATCGCCCCACTTGTCGCCCACAACGGGCGACGATAGATTAAACGCCGGATTGGCATACGTCGATTTGAGCTGCGAATCTTCGAACACTTCCTTATACCATCTCACCCGTTCCGGATCGGCGTCCCATAGCAAATAATTGTCGGCTCCCGTATACGTTCCGTCATTCCATGTATAAGCCTCAATACCTTCGCTTTTGTATTTCTCATTGCGGATGATCTTGCCGTCCTTCACTTCGTGATGGATGCCTTCGATCCCATAAAGCGCAAGCTTTTGGTACTCCGTCGATGACGTATAATCGATCAGCCTGAGCAGCCGGGGAATATCCTCCTTGGGAACTTTCGAGTTGATCATCAAATTGGTCCAAGAGCCTGTCGCCGCACTGGTCGTATATCCCTGCGGACCCTTAAGTACTTTAAGCGTCAACACATCCGCTCCCGGCGCGTTGCGGCTCAGGGTATCCAGCCAATCCGGTATAGTGAACATATGGGTATTGGATGCAACTACGGCGTAAGTGCCTTGCTTGAACAGATCCGTTTCACTGCCTTCGACAATGGGAAACTCGGGATGAATCGCCCCTTTTTCGTAGAGCATCTTTAGCCAGTTCAGATAAGTCTTAAACGTCGGCATAAAATCCCGGTATTGAAAATTCCCTACTTCGTCAACCGACCAGTTCTGAATGCCGGTAATGGCATTGGCAATGACATCCCCGCTTGACGTCGACTTCATGGCAATCCCGTATCGCTCCGGCGGATCGCTAAGCTTCAAAATAACATTCGTCAACTCTTCCCAAGTAGTCGGCGGCTCCAAACCAGCTTTCTCCAGCAAATCCTTTCGGACATGAACGGTTGTAAAGATCGGCGGATTGGGATGTCGGGGTATGCCCCAAATCTTGCCGTTATATTGCATGTTGTCCCATATTTCATCCGGGTACGCCGCAAGATTCGGATAGTCCTTCAAACTCTCTCCCGTTAAATACGGGGTAAGATCATGGAACTTGCCGGCCTGAATCGCATCATGCGTCGCTGTCTCGTAAATGGGGTTGCTCGTAGGCACCTGGGTAATTTCCGCCAAATCTCCGGTGTTCAGCGCGACGCCGAGCCTCTCCTTGTAGCCGTTAAGGGGAATCCACTGCCAGCTGATCACCGTATTCGTCTTGTCTTCGATTTGCTTGCCGACGGCGTCCCCGCCCAGCGGCGGCGTGCCGTAAGCGATATTCGTCCATCGGACCTCTAGCGGCTTTTCGTCGGCTTCATGATTCGAGCCAACCGATCCTCCAGAGCCGGAGCAGGCGGCAAGGAACAGCATGGCAAACATTGCGGCGCAAGACAGTCGTTTACTTTTATACGGTTTCATTCTTCGGACCTCCCGGGTTTATGAACACGCGCCGCCGACGGCTCATACGAACGCAAGCCTTCTCTCTTGGGTCTCATGTCGTCAAAGGTTCTAGTGAAACGCTTCTTACTTGTATAGTAAATCTTGGCTGTCGACAGTTATATGTCGGTTTGAATACATTCATGATGTTTTCATCACCATTCCCTTTGTTCGCCATGCGAACCCCTCCTTTGCGGCAGCAATTCATAGTATAATAGGCTCATATTTGACAACGCTTACACCCGTTAGGAGGATCAGGCATGCCGGTCAAGATGACGATATTCCGCAAGCTGATCATCATGCTGCTGCTGTTAATCATCCCGATACTTATTCTGCATACTTATTCCAACCAGGTCAGCGTCAATGTTGTCCGCAACGAAATCAAAGAATCGAATCTGCAGCATCTCTCCTTTCTGTTAAGCCAGGCGGAGGCGACGTTGGAGCAGCTGTCCATTGCCGCCAATACGATCGGGCGATTCCAGGTCATCGATGATTTGATCCATATCCATGAGAAGGATAATAATTACGACAAGGTGGTGATCAAGCAGGATATCATCGAGAAGCTGCGCTTGTCCGGCGCCTCCAGCAATTGGATCAATCAGTTTACGGTTTATTCCCCGCAGGCCGGAACTGGCGTGACGACCCTTAATGAAGCCGACTATACGAAGATGTTCGCTCCGGATCGGATAACGGAGAACTGGCTCTACAGGGAAACCTCGGAAAACGGCACTCCGATCGAACAATTCGTCAAACATACCGTATATCCGGGTTCGCGGCTCATCGTTGAAATCAGCTTTACGGTTAACAATATCCGCAACATGCTGGACCAGATCAAGATGACGGGCAAAAACGACCCCTTCTTCTATCACGAAGATAATCGACCCATCCTAAACCGCTCCGCCGATCAGTCGTTGGCTCATGACGTCGTCCAGTTCCTCAATGGAAGCGAGACAAACGATAGCGGCACGGAATACGTGAAGCTTCAAGGAAAGCAGTACATGGTCAACTACGTAAAGTCGGAAGCGCTGAACTGGACTCTCGTGGATTACGTGCCTATGGAATACCGGTTAAGTCCCATTAAAAACAGTTCGCTATTATTTTACGCGTCCATGGCCACCCTACTTGCGATGGGCATCGTGGTCGCGCTTATGCTGTACCGCAACGTTCAGGTTCCCGTATCCCAATTGCTCCATGGGGTAAGAAAATTAGAGATGGGCAACTTCTCCGTCCGGCTGGAAAACAAGCAAAGAAACGAATTCGGGTTTCTGCTCCAGCGATTCAACCAGATGGCCGCCCAGATCGAACAACTGATCGAGAATGTCTACTCGGAACGACTGCGGTCGCGGGAGGCTACTCTTAAACAGCTGCAATCGCAGATTAATCCCCACTTCCTTTACAACTCTCTTGCTTTCATCAAAAGCATGACCGAGCTTGAAGAGAAAGAGGCCGTCATCGCCATGACCTTGAACCTGAGCCATTATTACCGGTACACGACCCGCGTGGAAAATCAGGAAACAACGCTGCGGGAAGAGCTGGAGCTCGTCAAAAATTATTTGAACATCCAAAGCTTGCAAATGCAGCGGTTGGAGTACGAGATCCATATTCCCGAAACGATGCTGCAGCTTTCCATTCCGCGTTTGCTCCTTCAGCCGATCGTGGAAAATGCGATCATTCACGGGCTGGAGCCCCAGATGAAGTGGGGCAGAATGTCCGTAACCGGCGAACGGGTTCATAACAAAGTCCGATTGATCATAGAAGACAGCGGCGAACCGCTGAGCGATCAAGAGCTGGATCGACTCAAGCAAAAGCTCGAAGCCCCGCTCGACGGCGAGATGGGCTGCGGGTTATGGAACGTGCATCAGCGGCTGAAATTCCGGTTCGGCCAGGACGCCGGCGTCCTTCTGTCGCACGCCGCTCTCGGCGGACTATGCGTGACCCTTCAATGGACGGTCATTGACTAATTTTATCGGAGGTGGATTGCCATGCATCAAGTATTAATCGTTGACGACCACATGCATCTCGTGGACAGCATGGAGAAGACATTGCCCTGGAGCGATATGGGGGTAAGCAGCGTGCACAAAGCCTATTCCGCCTTCGATGCGATGGAAACGCTGGAATCCCATTCGATCGATCTCGTCATTACCGACATTCGCATGCCCGTAAAGTCCGGCCTGGAGCTTATCCGCGAAATTCGTTCCCGTTGGAGAACCATCAAAATCATCCTGCTGTCGGGCTATTCCGACTTCGAATACGCCAAAGAGGCCCTGCGCCAGGATGTCGAGGATTACTTGCTCAAGCCGGTTCCCGATGAGGAGCTTATTGCTTCCATTCGGCGCGTTTTGGAGAAAGCCTCGGTCGAATGGCACGCCGTCATCTCGAACCAAAGGGCGATTCAAACGCTTCAGGCGCATCTTCCGCTGCTTCGGCAAAACTTGCTGCTGGAGCTCCTGCAGGGCCGGAGCATGACGGAATCGGCGCTGCAGGACAAATTTTCGCTGTATCATCTCCCCTTCTCTACAGGCATCACTGCTTCCATGGCTCTCATACGGTTGGAGGATGATTTCGCCCGCCATGACGAGCACTCCGTGTCCTTATTCGAATACGCGATCGCCAATGTAGCAGCAGAGATCTTTCAAGACGACTTCAATCTGTGGAACTGTCGGGACGATTACGGCTATTTGGTCTTCATGATAGCTGCCACAGACAAGCTGAAGGCGCAGACGGCCGACAAGAGAAAGCAGCTTCTGGAGCAGCATGCCGTCCAGCTGCAGCATTACGTACATGTTTACTTAAAGGGCAGCATCTCCGTGCTGGTGAGCGAATGGTTTATGTTCCCGAATGATATCTCCGCTTATTACCAGAACTGTTTGTTCGCATTCCGCCAGCGGATCGGGGACGAGCAGGATTTATTTATGACGTTAACCGGCAGCGAGAACAATCAAAAGATCGCCTCCTTCTCCAGTCTGTACGAACCGCCAACACTCAAGCAATGCATAGAAGCCGGCCAATGGAAGGAGCTGCACGCGAAGCTCGAGAGAATTTTTGAGGAATTATTGCGGGATTGGTCTCATTCCGAAGAGCATATTCTCGAGGTTTACCTCGAAATATGCGGGATGCTCACTTACATCGCCCACAAAAACCATAAACGGCTCTCCGAGCTGATCGGCGAGGAATACGAGAAGGTCGTCGGCGGTCTTCCGTTCAAGACGGTCAAACCTCTGCGCGACTGGACCTTTCGCAGATTGGAACAGCTCTCCGACATCGTCGACCGCGAACGCAAGCATTCCCATGCCGCAATCGTCAGTCAAGTAAATGAATATATCGAACACAATTTGCAGCATGACGTATCCATTCAAACCGTGGCGAACCACGTCTTCCTGCACCCCTCCTACCTGTCCAGAATATACAAGACGGAATCGGGAGAGAGCTTTAGCGACTATGTGCTCAAGGTCAGGATGGAAAGGGCCGTCTCCCTGCTCCGCAATAAAGGAATCAAGGTATACGATATTTCCACGGAGCTGGGATACAATCAGACACAGCATTTCATCAAAATGTTTAAAAAACATTTTGGCTTGACACCGCAGGAGTACCGCGAGCGGATGCTTTAAGTCTGTGTTCAAAAAGTTCGGATCGGACTTTTTGAACAACCTCTTTAAGGCAGCGTTACTTCGTCGAATTGCGCTTGTCTGATCTCGACGGACGCTTCCCGTGTCTTTTGGTCGATAAGCTCCGTATATCGGTAGTTCATATATTTGTTTTTTACGTCTTGCCGAACCTGATCGAAGGGCTGCGCTTCCGCAGGCAGCCTGTTCAAGCAATAAAGCAAATACAATGCATTGTTTGTTTCGATAATCCCGCTAGTCCCTCCCGCCGCTAGCCTCATCGCTTCTTGCCGCAAAACGCCTCCCGACATTTGGTCTTCGCGGGCTGTGGAGCGATCAAAAACTTGCAGGCCGTAGCTGCTCCGCTCTTCTTCCGCCTCATTGAGCTGCTCCGATAGCGCGGCGAAGCTTTCTCCCTGTCCCAGCCTGACCTGCGCTTCCCGCATAAGCTCCCATGCCTGTTCCTTTTTCTCGAGGTTAATCGCTCCGTCCTTCCCTATGTATGAGATTCGGATTTTGCGTACCCGAACGGCATCCTCCCCCTTGTAATATTCCTCCTTGATCATGTCGTAATATTGCTTTAGAAGAGGCTCCGTTAAAGGAATCTCGGCTCCTTCCAATCGCGATTGCAGTTGAATCAGCAAATTGGCCGTCACGTATTCGAAGTATGCCTCCTCCGTATACTGAAGCGGTCCGTAGATGACTTCATTCTTCTTTACCGCCTCCTTTCTGCGCTCGTTTTCTTTCGTTAGGTTTTTGAGAAAAGCGGGATAGGATATGTCCTCGATAAGACCTTTGTTGCGCGCCATCATCTGTTGCTGCTTTGTCCGAACCACGCTTTGAAGCGCTTTCATTCTTAACCGTTCGATAGGCGTCTCTCCTTCATACCGGCTCGTCCAGAATCCAGGCTTTTCCTCCAGTCCATGCTCATGGTAATAATACATGGCAACGGCATGACGTTCCTTCTCCATGCTTTTCTGCAGCTCCGCGGCATAGATCGGCTCTCCGTCTACATAAGCAACGATAACGGATTCCGGCTGTTCGGACAGGCGGTCTGCCAGAAAAAATCCGGACAGCAGCACGATCAAGACGCCGACTCCCGATGCGACCTTCGAGCTCTTGCTCCATCTGGGCATTGTTTTCCCTCCACCTTCGCAATGCGTACAAAATATCATTAAACAAAGCTGCAATGCCGTAGATCAACATGCCGAGATGCCGAGCCAGCTTTACCTCAATATACTTATCGCTTATATCTGCTGTCAAGATGCGTTTTTCAATCGAAAAAAGGCCAAGGGACATACCCTGGCCTTCTTTCGATTTTGCCCAAAAATCGTTCGTTGGCTACACGCCTACCGAATATTTTTCGCGAGCGAGCTTCGTCGCGTCAACCATGTTGCGAAGCGATGCAACCGTCTCTTCCAAACCGCGAGTCTTCAAGCCGCAATCCGGATTGATCCAGAACAGTTTGGGATCCAACACGCGCAGCGCGCGATCGATCATATTCGTCATTTCGTCGACGCTCGGCACGCGCGGGCTATGAATGTCGTAGACGCCAAGGCCGATGCCGAGACCGTACGTATTCTCCTCGAAGCTGTGGATCAGCTCGCCGTGGCTGCGCGAGGTTTCGATGGAGATGACGTCCGCATCCATCGCCTCGATGGAGTCGATCATGTCGTGGAATTCGCAATAGCACATATGCGTATGGATTTGCGTCTCCGGCTGTACCGTGCAAGTCGTCATGCGGAACGCTTTGACCGCCCAGTCCAGATAATTTGCTTGATCCTTCGCTTTCAGCGGCAATCCTTCGCGAACGGCCGGTTCGTCGACCTGGATCATGCCGATGCCCGCTTTCTCCAACGCTTCTACCTCTTGTCTCAGCGCATATGCCAGTTGATACGCGATTTGCTCGCGCGTTATATCTTCGCGAACGAATGACCAGTTCATGATCGTGATCGGACCCGTCAACATGCCTTTAACAGGCTGTTTTGTCTTGGATTGCGCATATTGGGTCTCTTCTACCGTCATCGCTTCCTCGAAAGCCACGTCTCCGTAGATAATCGGAGGCTTCACGCAGCGTGAACCGTAGGACTGCACCCATCCGAATTGCGTAAAGGCAAAGCCCGCCAGCTTCTCTCCGAAAAATTCGACCATATCCGTTCGCTCGAATTCTCCGTGTACGAGAACGTCGAGGCCGATGTCTTCTTGCAGTCCGATCCAGACATCGATTTGCTCCCGAATAAACGCGTTATATTGCTCGTTGCTCCACTCGCCTTTGCGCCAAAGCTGACGTGCCTTGCGCACTTCGGCTGTTTGCGGGAAGCTGCCGATCGTCGTAGTCGGGAAAATGGGCAGTTGCCATTTCGACTGCTGCGCGGCAAGACGATCCCCGAACGGTTTGCTGCGCACGGGCTCTTGACCGCTAATGGCTGCGACAGCCGTTCTGACTTCCGTACAATTACGGGCTGCGGAACGGCCGAGCGCACCGACCGCCGCTTCACTGCTCGACAGCTCTTGCTCTACAGAAAGTTCTCCTCCGTTAATTGCTTTCGTGAGCACAACCAGCTCGGACAACTTCTCGTCCGCAAAAGCCAGCGCGTTCTTAAGCTCTTCGGGAAGCTTCGATTCCGCTGCAGTTGTAACCGGTACATGCAACAAGCTGCATGACGATTGAATAATAAGCCTATCGGACGTTACGATGCCTTCCAGTTCGCGAACCAGCTTCAGCTTCTCGCGAAGATCCGCTCTCCAAATTCCGCGACCGTCGATGATGCCGGCGCCAAGCGTCTTATCCTGCGGGAAGCCGAACTCGCGAATGGCGGCCAGATTGCCTTGCAGACCGTGCACGAAGTCAAGACCGATACCCGCAACAGGCAGAGCAACGATGTCCGGATAGAACTCCACGGATTCGAAATACGTTTGCAGCAAGATCTTTAAGGAAGGAACCGCGCTCGCGATGGCACCGTAAATTCGTTTCACGCGCTCGATATCTTCTGCGCTTACGTTCGTGGCAAGCACGGGCTCGTCGACTTGGACCCACGCAACGCCTTCTTGCGCCAACTCGCCTAGTACTTGGATATACAGAGGCATCAGGCGGTCGATCCAGCCATCGAGCTCCGAAGACTTGTAGCCTTTGGAGAGCTTCAGGAAGGTCAGCGGCCCGATCAGGACGGGACGGCCCTCGATTCCCAATGTTTCCTTGGCTTCTCTGTAAGCAATAAGCGGCTTGTTCTCTGTCAGTACAGGCTGTGCTCCGTCGAGCTCAGGTACGATATAGTGGTAATTCGTATTAAACCATTTGGTCATCTCGCTGGCCGTCGCCTCTTTGGTGCCGCGAGCTATGCCGTAATACAAGGATGGCTGTACGGGGCCGCCTTTGTAGCCGAACCGGGCCGGTACGATGCCGAACATGGCCGCCGTGTCCAGCACTTGATCATAGTAGCTAAAGTCGCCTACCGGAATGTAGTCGATGCCTTGCTCCTGCTGCTTGTGCCAATGATTTACGCGAATATCGCGCAGTTGGTTCTCGAATTCCGCCTGCTCTAATTTGCCGGCCCAAAAAGCCTCCAGCGCCTTTTTCCATTCCCGGTTTCCGCCGATCCGCGGGTATCCCAATACACTGCTTTTTGCCATCCGCCAACACTCCCTATCTTTGTTACCAACAAGATAACACGGATACGGAGATATAGCGTAACTTGTCTTTTCTATATCTGGTCATAGCTATTAACTATAACGGATGGCAAGTTGAATTGGCCATGGCGTACCTTGGCGACGTAACGCGTTTCAAAAAAGCTCAATCACGGAGACACCGCTTCCTTGAGCGCTTCGATATAGGCCGCTCCGAGAACGGATAACGGCATGTTTTTCTGCGCGATCCACCCGACGTTGATCACTTCGTCGATCGCCAGCGGCACGGGGATGATTTCGTTGCCGTTCAGATCGGAGCTCAGCACGCCGGTCGAGATCGTATAGCCGTTCAAGCCGATCAACAGGTTGAAAAGCGTCGCACGGTCGTTGACGGTAATGCTCTTTTTGCGCGACAGCGTGCTCAGAATTTCTTCCGAGAAGTGGAAGGAATTGTATTCCCCTTGATCGAAGGACAAGTACGGATAATCCTGCAGCTCGTCGATCGTCACGACCTTTTGCCTCGCCAGCGGGTTATGAATGCTAATAAATACATGCGGCATGGCCGTAAACAAGCTTGTAAATTGCAGGTTCGCGGACTTAAGCAGTTTGTCGATGACCCCTCTGTTGAAATCGTTTAAGTATAAAATCCCGATCTCGCTGCGCATCGTCTTGACATCTTCGATAATTTCATAGGTCTTCGTCTCGCGAAGCATAAGCTCGTATTCCTCGTGGCCATGCTCCCGTACGAGGCTGACGAAGGCGTTGACGGCAAAAGCATAATGCTGCGTGGATACGGAAAAATGTTGCGGCGAAGGCTTAGCGTTCAAATAACGACTCTCCAGCAGCTCCGCCTGCTCCACTACCTGCCGGGCATAGCTCAGAAATTCGACGCCTTCCTTGGACAAGGTTATTCCTTTGTTTGTCCGCTCAAAGATCGAGATGCCCATCTCTAATTCCAGTTCCTTGATTGCGTTCGACAGGCTCGGCTGTGAAATAAACAGTCGTTTCGCTGCTTCGTTTATGGACCCTCTGCTCGCGACTTCAATGACGTATTTTAACTGTTGAAGAGTCAACGGATCGCTCTCCTTTCACCTTGCTAAATCATAAAGGACTTTATTTTTTGTTCCACGAATCCTTAAGCGGAACGATCCGGTTAAACACCGGCCCCTCGTTCGTTGAAGGTCCAACGTCCGCAACAAAATAACCATGCCGGAAAAACTGCAATCGGTCTCCGGGCGCTGCCTTGCCCGCAATCGGTTCGAACTGAGCGGCATACAATTTGATTAGCGAGTTGGGATTCAACCACTTCGACCAATCTACTGCATCCTCCTTGGGTATGTTCTCATCACGGAGCAGTCGATCGTATAGCCGTACTTCTCCCGCTGCCGCATGCGCCGCCGATACCCAATGAATGGTGCCCTTCACCTTACGTCCGGCAAAGCCCGTTCCGCTCTTCGTCTCGGGATCGTATGTGCAGTGGACCTCCAAAATATCGCCGCTTTCAGGATCTTTTACGACCTTCTGACAGCGAATGAAGTATGCGCCCTTAAGTCGCACTTCGCCTCCTGGCTGCAGCCGATGATAACCCGGCACCGGGTCCTCCATAAAGTCATCCTGTTCGATATAGATCGTTCGGGAGAAAGGGACCTCTCTTGATCCCAGCTCGACATTCGAAGCGTTATTTTCGACTCGCAGCATCTCTTCCGTATCTTCCGGATAATTTGTGATCACGATTTTCAGCGGCCGAAGCACGGCCATTACGCTTATAATCGATTCCTTCAGGTCTTGGCGCAGGCATTGGTCCAGAAGCGAGATATCGACCGTGCTGTAGGATCGGATACTCCCGATTTCCTCAATAAAGGAACGAATGCTTGCCGGCGTATACCCCCTTCGTCTCAAGCCTCGAAGCGTTGGCAGTCTCGGATCATCCCAGCTATCTACATGTCTTTCCTCTACAAGCTGGCGCAGATAACGTTTGCTGGTCACAACACCGGTCAACCCCACTCGCCCGAATTCCCGCTGTCTTGGCGGTTCCTCGTATCCAAGCTCCGCAAGTACCCATTCATACAAAGGACGATGATCCTTGAATTCGAGCGAGCATAACGAATACGTAATCCCTTCGATCGCATCCTGAATGGGATGGGCAAAATCGTACATGGGATAGATGCACCAAGCCGCCCCGGTTCGGTAATGATCGGCGTGAATGATCCGGTACAGCACGGGATCTCTCATGTTCATATTCGGGGACGACATGTCGATTCGTGCACGCAGCACCTTGGACGCCGTCTTATACCGGCCTTCCTTCATTTCTTGGAACAACGCAACGTTTTCTTCGATGGAACGATTGCGGTACGGACTATCCGCACCCGGTTCGGTCAACGTGCCCCTGCCCGCCGCCAACTCGTCAGGCGACAAGTCGCAGACGTAAGCTTTTTCCTTCTTGATCAGCGTCATGGCGGCTTTAAAGAACATCTCCGAATAATCCGACCCGTAGTAGACATGGGACCCTGGATCGAAGCCTAGCCACTTTATGTCTTCGAGGATCGCCTCCGCGTAAGCGGCATCCTCCTTGAGCGGATTGGTGTCGTCAAATCGCAGATGGAACCGGCCTCCGTACGATCTCGCGATTTCCGCATTTGTCATGATCGCGTACGCACTTCCGATATGGAGATAACCGTTCGGCTCCGGCGGGAATCGTGTTGCCATAGGGCGATGAAACGGGTTATTATGCAACTCTTCGCGTATAAGATTGGCCAAGTAGCCCTCTTCGGGTTTGTTAATATCGGTTGACATGGCAGACTCCTCCTTATGAGCATAGCAGCAATTTGAACCAAGGTGAAACGGCTGTCGCCGTCCTTTGACGGTGCAGCGCGCAACATTGCCGAGAATTATAGGTCAAGTATGGAGTAAACTTATACTTTCCTGTAATTTAAAAAAACTTCACCTCCAAGACTTGTCGTCTTGGGGACGAAGTTGTTCGCGGTGCCACCCCAGCTTTATCAATATGTCGCCATATTAACCTCTTCAAGTACGGCATGCGCAAAACTCCCCGCATGATTATACTCTAGCTCTGTAACGGGAGCTCCCGTCTTACCATCCTCGGGTCCGATTCCGGTAAGCCGCTCTGAGGCTTGGTTCGGCGAATGTCACTTGGCTCCTTCTCAGCTGCCGGAGCTCTCTGTACAAGATCGTTTTCCCTACTCTTCTCGTCGTCGCATTTAAGATATGGGGATTATTCTAACAAATGAAGCTCCTGTTTGTAAATAGCTCTCATCGATAGGATGGATATTTGGCGTTAGCCGCACATATTCATGATACGATGATTTCAATCGACACGGCAATGTCCGTAAGGAGGTCCCGGTTCATGAACGATAACAATTACCAACCGTCGGCACCCGTTCCTATCCCCCAGCCCATTCGGAGCGACGGAGCGGGCGGCGTCGACCGAGGTCCGCGGGATGTGCTCAGGGATATGCAGAACCCGGATATGCTTGTTCCACCGAAGACGGATAATGGTCTGCTGCCGAATCTCCGGTTCTCCTTCTCCGATACCCATATGCAATTGAATCATGGCGGATGGTCGCGCGAGATTACGGTGCGCGAACTTCCGATCGCCACCACGCTCGCTGGCGTCAATATGTATTTGAAGCCTGGCGGCGTTCGCGAGCTTCATTGGCATCAGCAGGCGGAATGGTCCTACATGCTGCTGGGAAAGGCGCGGATTACAGCCGTCGATCAGAATGGCCGCAATTTCATTGCGGATGTCGGCCCCGGCGACTTGTGGTATTTCCCTCCGGGTATCCCCCACTCCATCCAGGGACTGGAGGAAGGCTGCGAGTTTCTGCTTGTTTTCGACGATGGCGCATTCTCGGATTTGAACACGTTATCGCTCTCCGATTGGTTTGCCCATACACCCAAGGAAGTGCTGTCCGCCAACTTCGGCGTGCCGGAGTCCGAGTTCGATGGAATTCCGAAGGAACAGGTCTATATCTACCAGTCGATTGTTCCCGGCAGCGTCGCCTCTACAGCCGTGCAATCGCCTAATGGCGCCGTTCCGCTTCCTTTTTCGCATCGAATGCTTGCGCAGCCGCCCATGAAAATGCCCGGCGGCAGCGTCCGCATCGTCGATTCCACCGTTTTCCCCATATCCAAGACGATAGCTGCCGCTCTGGTGGAGATCGAGCCTGGCGGCATGCGCGAGCTGCACTGGCATCCCAACAACGATGAATGGCAATACTATTTGACCGGTCAAGGACGAATGACCGTTTTCGGCGGCGAGGGCAATGCGAGAACCTATGACGTGCGGGCCGGAGACGTCGGTTACGTGCCGTTCGCCTTTGGGCATTATGTACAGAACACGGGTACGGAATCGCTCTGGTTTCTGGAAATGTTCAAGTCCGACAGGTTCGAGGACGTCTCGCTTACTCAATGGATGGCGCTGACGCCGCATGCTCTCGTCGAAAGCAATCTTAATGTTTCTCCCGCATTGATCTCCAAGCTGAACAAAGTGAAGCAGCCCGTCGTGAAACATCCGGGTTATACCTATCAGAACAGTCATGATTGATGAACGAAAGGCATCCCCTTAGGCAAGGAGATGCCTTTCTTCAGCTAATTGATGCCGCTAAGTCGCCTGTTCCCGACGTTTCGCGTTCGACCATAACAAAACCGGAATAAGCAACAAGGACAGAAGTCCTCCGGCAAGCGACAACGTAGCGTAACTTGAGTAATCCACGATTACGCCCGACAAAGCGCCTCCCGAAGCGCCTGCAAGCGCAACGAGGACATCGATGTTCCCCTGCGTTTTGGCTCGAACGGATAACGGAGTTGCATCTACGATTAGCGTCGTGCCGCTTATCAAACCCAGATTCCAGCCCAGTCCAAGCAGCGCGAGTGCCGTAATGAGTATCGGCATGGAGTCGCCAGAACCATACGCGGACAAGAGACCGGCGGCAAGCAATACGATTCCCGCAGCCGATGCCATCCGCATCCGCCCGATTTTATCGATAAGAAGGCCTGTAAACAACGACGGCAAGAACATGGCGCCGACATGGATGCCGATGACGATGCCGACTTGCGACAAGCCATGTCCGTGATGCTTCATATGGACGGGCGTCATGGTCATAATCGCGACCATGACCATCTGCGTAAGAAGCATAACGGTCGCTCCTGCCGCTAAACCTCTTTTATTGATTACATTCAATAGCTCCGGACCTTTGCCGCCGCTCTTTAATTGCTCCTGCTCCGCAAGCGTACGTGCCGCGAAAAAAGGATCCGGACGAAGCAAAATAAACACGATCAGTCCAGCCAACAGAAAAGCTGCGGCTCCTAAAATAAACGGACCCGCTAGCGGAGGAATGCCCCAGGACCGGGCTACGTTCCCCATCACTTCGATGAGATTAGGACCCGCCACGGCCCCGAATGTCGTTGATACCAACGCCATGCTGACGGCGGTCGCGCGTTGATTCGGTTTCGCCAGATCCGTGCCCGCATAACGGGCAAGCAGATTCGTCGCAGTACCTGCTCCGTAGACGAACAAGGAAACGAATAACAAAACGATGTTTCCGTAAACGGCTGCTATAATGACGCCGATCGCTCCCAAGCCGCCCGCTCCGAACCCGATGACAAGACCCGGTCTTCGCCCCAGACGCTGGGTAAACCGGCCAATCAGGAAGGCGGTCAGCGCCGAACCTAATGTCAACAGTGCCGTTGGTAAGCCCGCATAGCTGGCTGTTCCTAACATCTCTTCCGCAAGCAGAGCGCCGACCGTAACCCCTGCTGCCAATCCCGCTCCGCCGAACAATTGCGACAACAGAACGACGATCATCGTCCGTTTAAATAGATGTTGCTGATTTATAGCTTCAATAAGACAAACCTCCTCTGGTCCTTTCATTCACCATGAATAAAAGTATTATGAACGATATCGGCAAGTTCCGCCATACCCGCGAGCAGAAAATGAATGAAACCGGACAAAAATGGTTATTTAAAAGGTAGGTCCCAAACCAGGTCCAATCTTATGAGGAGTTGATTACGATGGCAGGATTAAATATCGGCATCATTTTGGGAAGCACGAGACAAGGTCGCGTTAGCCCGCAGGTGGGGCAATGGGTGAAGGAGGTTGCGGATCGACGCGGCGACGCCAATTACGAAATTGTCGACATCGCCGACTACAAGCTGCCTCTTCTTGGCGAAGAGGACGCGACGGAACAGGCAACGGCGTGGAATACGAAGCTGGCTAGCCTTGACGGCTTTGTATTTATCGTTGCAGAGTATAACCACAGCATCACGGGGGCGCTTAAAAACGCGCTTGATTACGCTCGCGACTCCTGGAACAACAAAGCAGCCGGCATCGTCAGCTACGGCTCCGTTGGCGGCGCTCGCGCAGCCGAGCATTTGCGCGGAATTTTGGGAGAGCTGTCCGTTGCCGATGTTCGCATACACGCCGCATTGTCCTTGTTTACGGACTTCGACAATGGCGAGTTTAAACCGGCAGATCTGCATCTGACGAACGTAAACGGCATGCTGGACCAAGTACTCGCTTGGAGCGGCGCCCTTAAAACTCTGCGCATCTCATAATCCACCATCAGCAAACATCATGATAAAAGGCTGATCCACGTCACAATATGGAGACGATGAATCGGCCTTTTTATTTTTCCATCTAAAAAGAATTTATTTGGTTTTTTGGACTGCATCTGCGAGAACCTGCAAGCGGTTGACCGCTATCTCCGCAAGCAAGGCTGCTCCAATGGGAAGGCATTCCTCATTCAACGTATATTTCGGATGATGCAGGCCGTATGCCGATTCGGCGTTGTCCGGCGGACCGGAGCCCAGCCAGAAAAAGCAGCCCGGAATCTCGTTCAAATAAACGGAGAAGTCTTCTCCGGCGAGCGTCGGCTTGGCTTCTTCTCTCGCTTCTCGTCCGATCAGGCCGTCAATAATCGCTTCGGTCGCCTCTGTCTGTTCCCAATGATTTATGAGGACTGGCACTTGCTCGATGTATTTCAGTCGCGCTTTGCATCGATGACCCTCAGCGACGTGATTGACGATTCGTTCGATCCGCTCCGGCAATGTCACGCGGACTTCCGGATTAAACGTGCGCACAGTGCCGGTCATAACGGCATACTGCGGAATAACGTTGTTGGCATTGCCGGAGGTTATGCTGCCTATCGTAACGACTACGGGCTCGAACGGGGACAGTTCCCGGCTTACGATTCCCTGCAATGATTGTATGATGGCTGCGGCGCAGACGATGGGATCGATGCTCTGATCGGGGATGGCGCCATGGCCGCCTTTTCCCTCCAGCGTAATTTCGATCCGGTCCACGGATCCCATCAACGGTCCTTGTTTCGTCGCAACCTTGCCAGCCGGCAAAGTCGGCAAGTTATGCAGCCCATACAACTCGAGAACATCTTGCAGCGCCCCATCCAATATCATGGCGTTCGCGCCGGCGTTCACTTCTTCGGCGGGCTGGAACAGCAGGCGCACGATGCCGGGCAAACTTTGTTGCCGGTGCAATTGCTCCAGCAGCTCCGCTGCTCCGATCAGCATCGCCGTATGGGCGTCATGCCCGCAGGCGTGCATCAGACCGGGTCGATCCGATGCAAAGTCGAGATCCGTCTCCTCCTGAATCGGCAGCGCATCTATATCTGCGCGCAACGCAACCACCGGACCTTCGTTTTCACTCCCGATTTCGGCGATAATCCCATGTCCTCCGACATTGGCACGGTAAGGTATGCCGATTCGATCTAATTCGCGGCAAATCCTCTCTGCCGTTTCAGACTCCTCCAGGCTCAACTCGGGGAATCGATGGAGCTCCCTTCGCCACTCCGTCAGAGCGGGTGCCAGTCGTTCTGATTGTGCCAGCATATCGAATCGATTCTGGGAAGATATCATTCTTTTGCCTTGCCTCCCTTGCCGTAAAGCTGGTTCATAATTTTTCGGCCCGTAGGCGTCTGAGCAAGTCCGCCCTTGGCGGTCTCCCGATGTTTCTCCGGCATAGCCGCCCCAACCTCCAGCATGACATCGATCACTTCGTCCGATGGGATGACGCTGCGAACGCCGGCAAGAGCCATGTCCGACGCGGCCAGCGCCGTTATCGAACCAAAGCCGTTGCGTACGATGCATGGAATTTCGACGAGGCCGCCTACCGGATCGCAGATGAGACCCAGCGAATTTTTTAAGGCGAGTCCTACGGCATGCACCGCTTGCTCCGGCGTTCCGCCGCGAAGCTCCGTTAATGCCCCGGCCGCCATCCCGATTGCGGAACCAACCTCTGCTTGACAGCCGCCCTCCGCCCCGGAGACAAACGAATTGTTGGCAATGACATAGCCGATTGCGCCTGCGGCGAACAATCCGTACACCATATGCTCATCGCTCCAGCCGAATCTCTCCTGCGTGCTGACGAACACGCCGGGGATGATGCCGCAGCTGCCGGCGGTTGGGGTTGCGATCACGCGCCCCATCGAAGCGTTTACTTCCGATACCGCAAGCGCATAAGCCATGGCCGTACAAGCCGATTCGCCGAGCGCAGGCATGCCTGAATCCGAGAAATACGTCAGAACCCGTTTGGCATCGCCTCCCGTTAAGCCGCTCCTGGACGTTGTATCCTCCTGGATTCCCTTCCGTACCGCCTCTTTCATCACACCGTAGTAGGCCGTCATTTGTTCCATGATGGCGGCTTCGCTTGCGCCGGTTTCCAGGGATTGCTCCAGAACCATCAGTCGTCCCATCGTTAGCGATTCCGTCAAACACAGCTCCTTCAGCTCATTGAGACTCGAAAATCTCATGACTGCGCCTCCTTTTTCATCAGATCGATGATGCAGACCTCGTTGACGTCGGTCAGTTGTTCCAATCGTTGCTTGGCTTTCGGCAGAAGCCTTTCGTCGCTTTCGATGACGGTCAGCGCCTCGCCGTTGCGCATCTTGCGGTCCACTTCCATATAGCTGATATTAATGCCGGCTTGTCTGGCAATATCCGATATCTCTGCAACCATCCCTGTACGATCCTTGTGGTAAATCAGCAGGGTTGGGTAGACGGCCGTAAATTTCACGTCGAAACCATTTACATTAATAATTTCAATGCTTCCGCCGCCGATGGAACAGCCCGTCATCGTTACTTTTCGACCGTCTCCTTGCAGAAGCATGGTTACCGTGTTCGGATGAACGTTCGGCCGTGTCATCGGCACGAATTTAATTTGCATGCCGAGCTGCTCGGCATGCTGTATGGAATTCCGGATACGCACGTCGTCGGTGTCCAGATCCAACAGTCCTGCAATGATCGCGAGATCCGTTCCATGGCCGACGTAAGTGTCGGCGAACGATCCGTAGAACCGGATTTCCGCCTCATTTGGCATAACGCCTAACGCTTGCCTGGCGCATCTGCCGAGCCTTACGGCGCCGGCTGTGTGTGAGCTGGAAGGGCCGATCATGCTCGGGCCGATTATCGAAAAAACGTCCTTGAATCGCAAGCGGGTTCCCCTCCGTAATGTGCGCCTCTAATCGTTGGCCAGCCACTTCGTTAAATTCGCCTTAACGAATTCGTCGTCATGCAGATGCGGGTATTGTTCATATACGCGGTCGATCTCTTCCGATTGCCCCGGGGAAAGTTTCTCGTCCGGGTTCAAGCACCAGGTGCCGCGCAGCAAGCCTTGTCTTCTTAACACTTCATGAATGCCCGGAATGCAGCCTTCGAAGCCATGCGCCGGATCAAAGAATGCCGCGTTGGAATCCGTCACCTGGATATTCCGAGTCAACCATTCCTTGCTGAAGACGCCTTCCTTACGCACGGCTTTAATCTCTTCCAGCAGCTCAACGGCTTTATTCGTCCATACGGCCCAATGGCCAAGCAACCCGCCGACGATCGGCTTCTCTACGGTCTCGCCATCTACATTAAACCGATACGTCGTAAGCAGGTCTGCGACGATATTATCATCGTTGCCCGTATACAAGGCGATCTCGTCCCGACGCGAAGAAGCGCATACCGCACGCACGACATCGATTGTCTGATATCGATTAAACGGCGCCATCTTAATCGCTACGATATTAGGAATTTCGGCAAAAGCGCGCCAGAATTCATAGCTGAAAATCCTTCCTCCGACGGACGGCTGCAGATAAAAGCCGATAACCGGCAGGATCGCCGCGATGCGCTCTGTCCGCTTGAGGATTTCGGCTTCGCTCCAGCCCTGCAGTCCGCCCATGCTGAGCAATGCCGCGTCGTAGCCGAGTTTTCGGGCAAGCTCGGCTTCCCCGATCGCTTGCTCAGTCCCCCCGCATACGCCTGCAACCTTAATAAATGGCCGGTTCAGCGACGCGGCATCCACTTCTTCCGCTGCCATTCGCAGAACGGTCTCGAACAAATTATGCTGCGGTTCGCGGATTTCGAATTGCGTAGAGTGGACGCCTACGGCAATGCCGCCCGCCCCTGAAGCGATATAATATCTCGATAAGGCTCGTTGGTAGTTTTCGTCCAGTTGACGGTTCTCATCCAAAGCGAGCGGATGCGCTGGAATGACGAGCCCATCCTGCAAAGCTTTCAACAGCTCCGGCGATAACGTTTGTGCAGCCATTAGAAGTTCCCCTTTCGTTCTTGGAAGTGCGTCGGCTTATTCCAGGTTGCGCCGCCCTGCAGCACCCACTCCGCCGTCCAATCGATCATTTGAAGCAGAGACACGCGCGGATAGCCGAATAATTGATGCGACTTGGCCGCATTATTAAGCAACGCCGTCTCGGATTCTGTGCCTTCAAAGAGCGCTTCCTTGCCAAGCCGCTTCGCAATTTCGGTTGCCGCCCACCTGATGGATACCGTCTCCGGACCCGTAATATTGATCAGCGTCGGCGGGCTGGAGCAATGATTTAAGCTTCTAAGCGCCATCGCGTTTGCATCACCTTGCCAAATGACGTTGGCGAAGCCCATCGTCAAATCGATGGAGCGGTTCTCTTGGATCGCTTTCGCCAGCTCAAGCAGAACGCCGTATCTCATGTCGATGGCGTAATTGAGTCGATACATAGCCATCGGCGTGCCGTTTTTGTGGGAATGGTATTCGAAGATCCGTTCTCTCCCCAGCGTCGATTGCGCGTATTCGCCAAGCGGCTCCGGCGCGACCGATTCGCTGGCGCCGCCGCTGCTGACCGGCTTGAACGGATAGATATTGCCAGAGGAGAACACGACGATCCGGGAATCCTTGAACTTCTCCGCTACGCGGCCGGGCAGATAAGTATTCATCGCCCAAGTAAAATGTTCGTTGCCCGTTGTACCGAACTTGTTGCCGGCCATATAGATAACGTTCGCCGCATCCGGCAGCGAAAAGAGCGACTCGTTGTCCAGCAGCTCGCAGGAGATGGTCTCCACGCCGAACTCTTCCAGTTCTCTCCTTGCTTCCTGATTGGAAAATCTTGAGACGCCGATGACCCGTTTATTCAAGCCGCCTTCGCGTATCGCATTCATCGCCAATCTGGCGAGACTGGGCCCCATTTTGCCCCCTACTCCAAGCAGAATAATATCGCCCTCCACCTTCGACAAATCGCTCACCAAGGCTTGTGACGGCTCGGCCAGATTGGCTTCCAGTTCCGTTATCGTTTTCATATATGTGATGACCTCCAATCGTATGATTACGTTCATCTTACGACCGAAAGCTATATAAAGACAAGTCTTTAAATTGACTTTATATAGCGACAAAAAAAGGACAAATCGCTGTCATTACAACGATTTGTCCTTCAGAAAGGCGAAACGGAAGAGCTGGCGCGGACGGCCTTTGGGCACTTTCTCCACACCCGAGACCTCCACGAGTCCGTTATCCGTCCATTGCAAGACCAAGCGATGCGCGCTCCGAACCGAGATGCCGAGCGTAGCCGCCAGGTCGTGAACCTTGTATTCGTACTTGCCCGACTTGGCCATATTCGCAAGCAATCTGCTGAGATAAGCGCTGGTCATGCCGGCATCCTCCGCTTGCCGGATCAGGGCTGGTTCAGTAGGAGCAAGCACCGATTGCACCGGATCGGACATCTCGAGCGGGCCGATTACCGTTGCGTCTTCCCTGACGATAAATCCGGTATTGCCGCCTGCTTCCCGGGATTTACGAAGCGCAATTCGCGCGTTTGTGCCGGCTTCGTTTGCAGTCAAGCCGAACCCGATGCCGACGCTTAGCGAGATGCCGAAGCTTTTGTTTGCCTCCTTCGCCAACGGAATCGTCTTGTATCCGCCCGTCTCCCTCTCGAATATGCCCCGGGTCGTGCAGAATAGAAATTCGTCTCCGCTTGCAGACATGGAGTATCCGTCCAGTGATTCGACATATCCAAGCACCATCCGATGGATGTCCAGCTTCAGCTTCTGAACCTCGTGTTCGTTATGCCTTTGCATCACAAGCTTGCCGAAGTCATCGACTTTGATCATGCCGACGACTATTTGCGATTCCTTGCTTCGACGCGATTCCGTCGATAGAAGCGCACGCTCCAAGGTTACGATAATATCCTGCTCCGAGGGCAGCAGCCATTCGTTCGGAATACCTTTTATGTCTAGCAGCTCCGCGACGTCTCCATTGCCAGTAAACGCAATGGAGCAAGCTCCTTCGGTTACGTTCGCGGCATGAAATGCGACCAGCTTATCGGAGCCCGCATGCGCCGGTCCGTCATAGACGATCAGCTTTGTATCCTCGAGCCCGAGATCCTGGAGCGTTCGCGTGATGATATTGCGGGTTAGCGTATCGATGGAGATGCCGCTCTCGAGCTTTCCGGCTTGCATGGCTTTAAAGATCGCTTTATACAAGCCGGCGCCGGTCAACGGCAAGTAATGAACGGGAATGGAAGCCGGCAGCATCTCCTTCACTTTGCGATGCGCCTGGGGACCGGATAGCAGCAGCACCTCTACTTCCTCGCTAAGCCGCGTCGCGACGTTGGGCACCTCTCGTTCATGTTCGACGACGACAGATATGGGCAAAAACGTTGGGAACGACTTTAATACGGCAAGCGTCTTCGAGACAATCGTTTCCGTTCCGATAATTCCGATCTTGATCTGCATACTAATCTGCACCTCTTAGCCTGGCATAGTTGAATGCTACTCTTTGGCATTCGCGAAGGTTAGTCCATGTTCCTCTAGCGACGCTTTTAAAATGCGAATCGCTTTGGGCCCCATGCCATGGAGACGCAGCAACTCGGCTTCGGTTATCGACGTCAGATGATTAAGCGTCGTTATGCCGACATGGTTCATTGCCCGCTCGGCAGGTCTGGATGTTTTGGGCAGCGGAATGGATGTTTGACACATCATCAATCTACTCCTTTGTCTCGATTAGGCTTCGCTTAAGGCGTATCCGTAACATCGATTGCTTTAGGTTTGTACCCTATCCCCCTGATCGCAAAGAGGGCGAACGCCAGTCCCAGAAACAAAAACAAGCTATTAGGCGAAACATATCGAAGCCCAATACCGCCAAGCATCGGCCCTGCTATGCTCCCCAGGCTGAAGTGTACGGAGGCGATCACATTGGCTGACGGCAGCATGCTCCGCGGTACAATATCGGCGGCATAAGCAAGGCCCAAGGAGAAAAACGATCCCACGACTCCGCCGGCAACGATGAACAAGATAAACAATACAAGTAGTTCATCACCTGCGATTGGCACAGTCAGAAAGGCAATAGCCCCAATCATTGCGCAGCCAATCAGGACAGGCTTGCGCCCGATCCGGTCGCTCCATATGCCAAGCGGCAGCTGCAGGACAAGACCGCCGATCCCGAATGCCAGCAGCAGGAACGAGATCCAATGCTGATCCAGACCAAGACGAATCGCATACAACGGGAAGCTGCTGTTCATGGAAGATTCCATCAATCCGTACAACAGTCCGGGAATGAGGACGAACCAAGCCAGCTTGTACGTCTTCAGATGACGCCGGCCCAAGGAAGACGCCGTCGCCGAGCGCTCCGGCCACTCGTTTGGTATTCTCAGGACAAGGCATAATACGATGGCAAAAAAAAGACTACTGACCAGAAACGGAAGCCTCTCTCCGTAAGGCAGCAGATTGATGCCTAGCGGTCCCAGGCTAAAGCCCGTTCCGTAAGCCATGCCGTAAAGCGAGATCGTTCGCCCTCGTTTCTCGGCGGGACTGGAGCTGACGATCCACAGCTGGGTCGCAAAGTGGAGCGAACTGTCCCCGATTCCGACCAGCATTCGCAAGAGAAACCAGACCAGGAGGGAATCCGTTGTCGCAAATAACAGGGTGGAGAGCGTAACGAGCGTAATTCCCGCAACGATCACCCTCTTGTACCCGAACCGGACGACAGGCTTCTCGATCACGAACATGGTGAAGAAAATCCCGATATACATGGCGGCCGAATTCATGCCGTTCAACTCGGACGAAAGGCCCGACCGGTCTAATAAAATGGACAATAACGGCAGAAGCAGGCCTTGGCTCATCCCCGCCACGACGACGACGAGCAACAAAGCCCCTAGTCGAAATTTGGAAGAAAGCAATGCCGGTGCAGATGTCTGTGCTGTCAAATCTTATTGCACTCTCCTTGTTGATTGGAAGAATCCTAGGTTGTCGTTCGCCTATTGTATCGCGAGAACCGAGGATTCGCAATAAGGAGAACGCAGATTAAGGCGCAAGCCCGTTTAGCTGCGTCAGAAGTTCATTTACCTTGCCAATAGTATCCGGTATGCCGGTTGCATCGAATGCCGCCCTGCCTTGCTCGATGTTGGTTAACGCCTGATCCAGTCCTTGTTGCAGCGTATCGTTATACTGAGCGATCGAAGCGTGCAGGTCCTTCGCGTAATCCGGTACGGTAAGGTTACCGTAGGCGACCACCTGATCCTTCAGCTCTACAATCCGCGCCTTCAGATCCGTTCGGGCATCGATATCCGCAACCGCTTTTTCGGCGAGTCCGTTCATGTCTTCGCCGAATGTCTTTAATTCATTCATATACGTCGTTGTTTCCGTGGCGAAATTGACCGTTTGTCCAATCCCGTCCAGCATGCCGCAGCCTTGCGCAAGCAATAACGTAACGGCAAGGATGACCGCGAGTCCTTTTGCTCTCAATGGTACCACCTCCTTCTTCTTGATCACAGACGCCAGTGCAGATGCATCCTACTCTAGCTGTAACCATGTCTCCCTCTACGCAAACCATTGCATTCAGGTTCCATGACACGAAAAGGTTGCAGCGACAATAAAAAAGGCGCAAGCTCCAGAACGGCAAGCTCGCGCCTCGCCGCGATTCTCCATACGCGACGTTATTTCCGCCACTCGGCGGCATATCTTCCATGATCCGATGCTCCGATCCGCTGATCGCCAGATGGCTTAGCAAGGTACGCGCCGATTGTACGGAGATAATTGTCCTCTATAAGGGCTTGTACTTGATCGTCCATGACTCCGTCCCCTACCAGCCCAGCCGAACGGCCAAGCTTGTGATCTGAGCCAGATGATGTTTCCCGTGCCATGCATACATGCCCAGGCAACGGTCCAGCGGTACCGTCTCGCCGGATCCGGGATGGTAGAAAGTGCGAGCGAATTGCTCGGCGCTCATGGATTCAAGCAACGTTACCCATCTACCGTGAAGCGTGGCGATGAGCGAGATCGATGTATCGATCGGCTCCTGCAACGAGTCTGCCAATTCCGCCCAGAGTGCTTCGTCATAGGGTCTGATGGTGGGATGATCCTCGGTCAGGGCCAGCTTGAACCGCATGAGACTATTCATGTGACTATCCGCGAGATGATGAACGACTTGCCGAACCTGCCAGCCGCCCTCCCGATAGGGTGTGGAGAGCTGATCCTGAGTCAAATTCGCGACCGAGTGTTTAAGCAGCAAAGGAAGCTCCGCAATCTCTTTGATCCATGCCGCTCTCTGATCGGAAGTAACCTTGCCTTGGTGTTGAAAAGTTCCAATGGGATACTTGTAGTCCATCTTATTGACTCCTCCCTCTTGTCAGGTCTGGGAAAGGAAAAGCCGCGAGCAATCGCGGCTTCCTTCGGGCGAGTCCGGAAGATTAATCTTCCAGCTCGACGTTATGAAATACTTGCTGAACGTCTTCCAAGTCTTCCAGTGCGTCGATGAGCTTCTCGAATTGCGCTTGCGCATCGCCTGGCAGCGTGATGTAGTTCTGGGCAAGCATCGTCAGCTCCGCTACCGTGAATTCTTCTACCCCGGCCTTCTTGAACGCTTCCTGCACGTTGTGGAATTGATCCGGCTCCGCATAGACGATTACGGCATCCTCTTCTTCGAGGATGTCGCGCACGTCGACGTCCGCTTCCAACATAATGTCCATCACTTCGTCCGCCGTCTTGCCGGTTACGCCGAATACTGCCGTGGCGTCGAACATATAAGCGACGGAGCCGCTCACACCCATGCTGCCGCCTTGTTTGTTGAACGCGGCACGAACGGCCGGAGCCGTGCGGTTTACATTGTTCGTCAGCGTGTCCACGATCACCATCGAGCCGTTCGGTCCGAAACCTTCGTAACGCAGCTCTTGGTAATTATCGTCCGCGCTTCCCTTGGCTTTATCGAGCGCGCGGTCGATGATGGCCTTCGGCACGTTGTACGTCTTGGCTCGTTCCAGAACGACCTTAAGCGCGCGATTGGATTCCGGATCAGGTTCGCCCTTCTTTGCCGCTACGTAGATCTCGACTCCGAATTTGGCATATATGCGGCTTGTATTGGCATCTTTGGATGCTTTCTTTTCCTTGATATTATTCCATTTACGACCCATGCTGCTCCCACTTTCTACGATAATCTATCCTCCAACATTATAACCGATTTTTTATGGGAATGGACAAGTGTCGACGAGATTTTGAACAAAGTTGGTGTTTTGTTTGGATAATCATCCCAACTATTGTATACTGTTGGTGATTAGGATTCGAGGTACACGAAAGGGTGAAATTCGTTGAAACGAAGGCAAACCTTAATCACGTTAACCATTGCGGCGGCCGCTGTCGCGTTCATCTTATATGTGGGATTGGCGAATTGGGGAGGCAAAGCGGAGACGGTGCAAGCCTCTTCCATTCAATTGCAAGAGTTGGGAAGCGAACAACAAGTCACGGTCGATTTCGCAGAGAAACCTACCGTTATCTCGCTGTTCACTTCATGGTGTACCTATTGCAACGAAGATGCGCCGAAGATGGCCGTCTTGCACGAGAAATACAAAGATCGTTTGAATCTGATCGGAGTCAATATCACGAACCGCGATAAGCTGTCGGAAGTCCGCAGTTATGTAGAACGACATAATTTATCGTACCCGATTCTTCTAGATCGGGACGGATCAGTTTATTCGCAATACGGAGGCAGCGGCTTCCCAGCTTTATACTTCGTTAATAAGGCAGGCGAAGTCATCGATGCCATCATTGGGTCAACGGATCTGGAGACGCTGGAAGGACATTTCGCTCGTTTGGCTAACGCTCCATAACAAAACAAGGAAAGGCTCGCCCCCATCTTATTGACTGGGGGGCGAGCCTTCTTCTTTGTCATTTCTTTTGGTTCCGGGTAGCAAATTAGGATGAAAATGCTCCACCACCGGGAACGGGTCATAATAATGATGCAGCAGGCTCTTCCACTCCTGGTAAGCGGAAGATTCGCGGAACCCGACGGTATGATCCTCCAGCGACTCCCAGTGAACCAGCAACAAATATTTGTGATCGTCCTCGACGCAGGCGCGAAGCTCATGTCCCAAATAACCGCGCATGCCGGCTATAATGGCGGATGCTTGAATAAAGCTAGCTTCGAACTCTTCCTTCCTGCCTGGTATGATCGACAAAAGAGCGGCTTCCAGTATTGGCTGCTCTTGATCCTTCGACCGAGGAGCCGCACCGATTCGATACGCCATATGCGCCTCGTCCAAACATTCTCCGTCGACTCGAAGCGCGCACGGCTCCGTGCCATAGGTTACGAATCCTAACGAACGATACAGCTTAAGCGCGCCCGTGTTCGTAGTAACGACGGAAAGTGTAACGATTTCTAATCCGTTCATTGCGGTCGCCCGTTGAATAACCTCTTCCATCAACAACCTGCCAATCCCCTGCCCGCGATGCGAAGATGCGACGTACATGCCCCAGATGAATGCTTTGTGACGCTCCTTGATCGACGTTCCCCGCTTGAAGCCGATCATGCCTACCAAGCGATTGTCCTGGTACGCACCTAACACGAATCCGTTATCGTCGTTCCGAAGTCTGTCACGTATACCTTCATCGGCCGTGTCTTTCGCCTCTTCCCATGAACTGCCGAAGGCGGTAGGATGCAGACGAAGCGCTTCCAGTCGAAGCGACCAGAAGGCTGCTGCTTCCTTATATGGAATGATTCGTATGGTAGTCATGTCGAAACTTTCCCTTCTCTCTCGAGCACAAGTTGATATTGCCATTCTCGAATGGCTTCCACCGAGGCTCCCGGCCCCACTGCTCCCGATGAGTAAGCAGCAGCTTTGGCTGCATAGGTAGCTGCATGAACCGCATGTCCTGTTACATGTGATGTTGCAGCTGCATGCCCTGCAGCTCGGGCAGCTGCAGTCGCCGCATCGTTACCGGCATCTCGGGCAGCAGCGTGCGCGGCAAAAGCGGCCTTGCGCGCTTCGCTCATCGTGATTTCTTTCCTCGACCATGCCCTTCCGGCTTCGATCGCTCTTCGCGGTCTATCATCGCCCGGAACTTGCTTCTCAAATAATGGCAGCACTTGCTCTGCACAATCGGCTGCCCAGGCTACCAATGTCCGCTGTTCCCAATGTTTCACGGCGTTAATTATATCCTTGCCTCGCTTGGAATCCTTAAATTTGATTGTATTCAACTCCATCCCTTCGGCGTCATGATGAATTCGCACGTTTTATAGAAACTTCTCGCCAATAGGTGTCAGTATACCGTCCATACTTGTTGCGTTTTTGGCTTTACGGTATTCCGTAAGCTTCTCTTCCCCTTTATTGCCTGCCCATTGCAGTAGAGTTTCCCTCTCGCCTTCATAACTGTAGAATGGTACGCTGAAGCCGCATGAGGTCTTCACGATATCAATGTCCGCCACAATCATTTGCCGATGTCCCGGCATCAGCTCGAAGCATGGAGCAAGCCCCTCCCACTCTTCCGTATCCGGCAGGACAACCTTTCCTCTCCCATACAATCTCAAAATAAGCGGCTTTCCCTCGAACGCTACGAACATAAATGTTATACGATCCAACACGGAGAGGTGTGCGCTTGTCTCGTTGCCGCTGCCTGTCAAATCCAGATAAGCCACCCGATTGGGCGATAGAATTCGAAACACGTCATGTCCTTTTGGAGATAGATTGACATGGCCGTCAGGAGCTGCAGTTCCTACGAAAAACAGATGCTGTTCCCGAATAAACGTTTCGTGATCAGGTTTAATGCTGTCATAGACAGTTCCCATCGTTTGTATCCCCTTTTTCTTTTCGAATGGCATCCGCTAATTGATACAACTCGGCAAGGTCGGAACGGCCTACGCTATGGAATCTTTGTAAAGCCTCTTCGAGGCTTACGACTTCCACGGCCACGACTTGTTCGCCATCCGGCGGATTTAAGGGCTTACCTACCAATTCCACTTGGCCATACCCCATCAATCTTACAAATCGGGGATGCGGAATATGAGCTTTGTATGGAACCGCGGCATTCGACTCGCAATTGAACTGCCCGAAGATCGTATAGGAAACAAGTTCGCCGCCGAGCTCTTCCATCACTTCGCGTCGCAAGCCGTCCAAATAATGTTCTCCTGGCTCTAAAGTCCCTCCCGGAAGCTCCCACATTCCGTTCTCCACCTGAAAGATGATGTATTTATCCCCTGAGCAAGGCACAATACTAACATTGCTTACTCGCGCCTCGTCCGTCCCAGACGCAAACACGAATGAAGCATGCACAGGTCCCCACTCAATCGGATTGGATAATGTCGGATACAGCGCTAACGTTTCGAGCGGCATTTTGGAAATTCTCCTCTATTTACATAATCAATCCCAATAGTATTATCATATCATCGATCAGGCTTGTTTTCGAACCATACTCTTAAGAAATAATAAGCTGCGAAAGTAAAAATAAACACGGCAGCGCCTATTGACCAGCATCGAAGTCATCTTTGACCTTTTTCGATACCTCAAATGGTTTAATTCTATCGTGAATAAGGATGAGTAAAGCAGTCACTATCGAGAAGTTTAGAATGAGAACACCGGGGATTCCAAAATTGTAATACACTACCGCATTAATTCCGATCATTGCAACAAAAATGAACAGATAACTCATTTGAACTCCCCCGCCCTAAAAGTCAAATATAAATTAACTCGTCCCGCATTTCTTAATTACTCTTTCTTTAACGTTCGGGTTGCTCGCAGGGTCTCATAAATTAAATTCGTTTCGAATTTTTTTGGCAACTTCATCTGGCGACATATTCATATTGTTGATTTTAATATAGTTGCTCCTCGTAATTTCTCCAGGATTAGAATTTAGCCGATGGTTTTCGTAAGTTGTAATTAAATCCTTTTCCGACTTTTCTACATCTCTTTTACTTGGTTTATGCTCGAGTCTATTTGCGGTACGATTTCGTTGCAGTCTTTCTTCTACGCTGGCTTCCAGCTCAACCCAATATACCTGGCCGCCCTTTGACTCAAAGAGCTCCGTTATAGAATGAATGTAATCCCAATCGGATTGGAGATCGAACCCCCACAAATAGGTGAAAATGAACCCCTCTAAATGACTATTTGAAACTTCCTCGAATATTTCCTGACGGATTAAAGCAACTAATCGTTTCCCTGACACAGTCCCATAATCAAAAAATTGCGATACAAAATCAATCGACATGTGATTATGAAATAACTGGAAATAAGAACCCACCCTTGGCGGTCAACCTTGAGGTGGGTTCTTACTATAGTATATCAGGATTAAGTTTAAAAACTTAGTCCGTCCACTTTATTTCCTGAAAAGTTCTTGTTTCTGCTGACTTATTTGCCTTCAAGCAAAGCAGTGCGCTTTGCATCCCCTGTTCCATAGGGGTTTGAGAGGGCAGACCTTTAGTAATAGTATCAAGAAGGCTTTGACATACAGCAATGTCACCGCCGCCATGAGTATCATTTCCAAAAGGTATCTCGTACGTTTCGATCCGATTCGTATGATGCATATATACTTGGATGCGGTTCGTGTAATAATCGAATTCCATTGTTCCTTTATAACCCAAAAACCGAAACATTCGCGTAGCCGCTTTATTGCGGGCAAAAAAGTTTTGCGAATAGCTGGCATGCATCCCGCTTTCATATTGAATGATCGCACTTCCAGAATCCTCATTCCCCGTATCCTCTGCAAAACAACACATTTCACCATGAACAGCTTCCCCCCGTCTTCTATGGAGGACTGCACTCTCCGGACACGTTGCCTGTTCTTCGCATGCTTCGCATTTCAATCCCGCCGGCTTATTACCTTTAAAAATTTGTTTGGATTTCGCGGCACTGATCCAGGTCGGCTTTTGCTTTAAAATGTACTGTATCATATCAAAATCATGCGTTGCTTTTTGCAAAAATAGTCCACCGGTCTCCTTTTCGTCTCTGTACCAGTGTTGATAATAAACCGATCCGTAGGAAACGTTATTGATCGCCTGCACATGCTCAATCGTCCCCAGTTTGCCCGATTCCGCAATTTCCTTAGCGGCTTGGCCAAGTGTGTTCAACCTTAAGGAAAAAGGGATAGCTACCTCGGTTCCACTTCGTTCATAGGCTGACTTAAGGGCTAACAAATCCTGTAGATTGGTGGAGACCGGCTTCTCAAGAATAAAAGGAATTCGTTTCTCCAGCACTTTAATCGCAATTAGAGTATGGGACGAACATCTGGTGCTGATAATAATGCCGTCCGGCTTTTCACGATTAAGCAACTCGTCTACCGTATCGTAAAAACAGATCTCATTCGCACTTTCCGCTAATTCATTTCTAATTTCTTCTTTCCGGTTATCCACGATAGCCGATATTCTAACATTTTCGTTCATGTTCAAAAGGTGAGTACTTAACACTTTCCCTCTAAAACCGTAGCCGATAATCGCAATGTTAATCATTTATATGATCACTCCAGGGCATTTGCTATTTTTCTTAATTTTCAATCTCTTTAACTAACAACTCATCAAGTATGCTCTCTATCTCCGACTTCTTATTTTTCATTTTAATGTAGCTATGCTCCTTGCCGGGCAGCTTCCCTTTATTCCATTTGTTTTCTCCCGAAGCTTTTACTTCGACCCAACCTTCTTGCTCCAACTCCCATAATCCGCACAAACCTCGTACACCAATCAAAACAGTGATCAAGTCCCAACTACTTCTGGTTTGTCCTCCATCAAGATAAAGCTCATAGGCTTTACGAACAGGGTGATCAGCATCCGCATCCATAAACAATCGCGAACCAGTTTGTATATCTGCGCCGGCTTCATATCCGCTAAATACTATAGGAGTTGGCCAATGGTCGACAACAAATTTTGCTGCAACGGGATGCATTTCAATATTCCATTCTTTCCCCGAAGGAAAAGCCCCTCCCATTACAACCAACTTTTCGACCTTTTCCTTGATCAAAGCTGCTCCGTTCAAAGAATGAACATCATCGGATTCAGACCTGAGTAAATGATATAAATTAATTAAAGGACCAATGGCAATAATGACTACGCTTCGTTCTGCAGCTCCTGCGAGCAACTTCCGATAGAGGGCCGTTGCATCTTCTGGCTTTTCCCCTTGCCGAAGGGGATTCGGATAGTGCTCGGCAAGGTATCGGTTATACTTTTGATAAATAGCCTCATCCAAAAAACGCTCCTCTTGCAAAGTACCGATTGCAATGTCCGATCTCCCATAATACGTATGAATAGCGGAAATACAACCGCTCCCCCAAGGACTTGACGTACAGTGCATGACGCCCAGAATATCTGCTTCCCCTTGATCAGCCAACGTCAGCAATATGGCGAGTGCTCCCGCATCATCGCAATCCGGTCCGATATCGGTATCCAAGATAACGGGTTTCATAGAAGTCCCTCTCGATCCATGACATTCATGATTGGTACAACTCATTGATCAGCCTTGACGCTTCTGAACCAAATATCTCGCATGCTTCCTCCGAATAAGGAGTCGTCTCGATCTCATAACCACCCAATCCATCACGGATGGCTTCGACTGTTGGGAGATAACCCGCATAACCATTTGACACACCGGAAACAAGAGTAAACCTGGCCGGCGAATTTCTTCTGATTTGTTCGGCATAACCGCTAAACGACTCCAATGAGGTAGCAAACAGCAATACATCTCCAATCATCAAAGCATGCATATTTGCCTCTATAGAAGGCTGATAGTAACGCTCTTTCGTCGGTAATGAGACCTGCCTATGCACACTTCGAATAGGTACTCCCTCGATGACTCTTACATTCGGAAGCAGATTTAAAATATTCTCACAAAAATGACGGCTCATTTCCTTTACTTTCGGATACGTATCGGTTGTTTCTGCCCAAAACTGATTAATCGGGCCGACATCTCCGCTAAAGCCTTGGATAAACATAGAAACAAACCCGTCGCCAAAACGTTCTTCGAGTTCACTCATCGCCAGTCCTACAAATTCTGCGGATATTCTAGCAGATGTATTCGACACTAACGTCGGATGGACGGCACAATTAACAAGCGCCCCTAAAGACTCTCCTTGCTCCGTCTCGAACAAAACCACTAGAAGCGAACGATCAATGGCCAACTCGTCATTATGACGGAGATTCGGCCTGCGATTGACTGACACGACAGACTCCCCTGAGGCGACTTTCACAACTGCAGGCCGCAATCTGCTCGACATTTCCTTGATTTCCGCTGCAATTCTCGACGTATATTTCTGCCCGATATAAGCTGGCGCAGTATGCGTATGGCTTGCATGTACAGTCACCTTGTCAGCCGCAACATCTGCTGCTTCCCCCCAAGAGGCTTTCGTTCCCTCCGGAAATGTACTGGAAATAAAATTATAGCCAACATTGTCCGTAAACGGTTTTACAGCCAAAAACGGCACTTCATTTGCTAAACAACAATCTACACTTACGATAACGCTGCGCTCTACACCATCGTCCAGTATGAGAATCTTTGCATACAAATCGTCGAGTATATCTTGTGCTGGATTTGCAATATTCGTAGTTACATCATAGCCTTGCAATGGAGTATATTCCTCCGGCGTAATTTTCACTTTTCCAAATGCAACTTGTAATGTATTTTGCATAGAACCCATCACCCCTTAGCTTAAATAAGATATGGCATCAACCTTTAATACTTCCTAACACAATCCCCTTAACAAAATACTTTTGCAGGAACGGATACACGAGCAAGATCGGCAGCGCACCCAAGAAAATTTGTGCTGCTCGCGTGGTTCGATCCGATATTTCCGCAAACTTATAAATATCTCCCGCACTCATCTTCATAGGATCACTGTTGATCACCATTAACTGTAGATAAGTAGACAACGGATATTTATCCGGAAAATTCATCAAGATCAAGCCATCAAACCAAGCGTTCCAATGACCTACGAGTGTAAATAACGACACTGTAGCCATAGAAGGGAGTGACAGCGGAATATACATCAGCCAGAGAACCTTCCAATGTCCGGCTCCATCCATAAATGCAGATTCTTCAATCTCTTTGGGTAGCCCGCGGAAAAAGTTAAGCATCAAAATCACATTAAACACAGGCACCGCACCGGGAATAACAAGTCCCCAAATCGTATCAATTAACCCAGTTTCACTAACCGTTATATACCAAGGAATAAGGCCGCCACCAAATAATATTGTTATGATGAAGTACCACGCATAGTGGGTCCGGTATTTAAATGTGCTCGTTTCCTTTGATAGTGGATAAGCACATAAAATAGTCATCAGCATATTAATTGAAAATCCAAGCACAACCCGTTGGAGTGTGACAACAAAAGATTGGATAAACTCCTGCTTTTGTAAAATGTACCGATAGGAAGACAATTGAAAATCGACCGGCCACAGTTTCACTAAGCCGACCCCGGCAGCAGAACTGGAACTAAAAGAAATCGCGAGCACATGGATTAGCGGAAACAAACATAATAAAGAAAGGAAAATAAGAAAGGTATAATTACCCAGTATAAAAACCTTTCGTCCCATCGAACGATGATGCTTCAAAGTAATCACCCTTCTTTAAAAAATTCGATAATTCGCCAAACGATAAGCCATATAATATGAAATCGAGATAAGTACGGTAGATACAACCGATTTTAGTAATCCAATCGCTGTAGCTACTCCAAATTGTGCATCGATTAATCCCATACGATAGACTACTGTATCTAATATATCTCCACTTTCATAGACTGCAGGACTATACAGGTTGAAAATTTGATCAAAGCCCGCATTTAACACATTGCCTAAACTTAATGTGACCATCAATACAATGATTGGCATCATGCCAGGGAGGGTAACATGCCAGGTTTGACGCCAATGAGAAGCTCCATCCATAATAGCTGCCTCATAGAGCGTCGGATTGATTCCAGTTATGGCAGCCAGAAAGATGATTGTACCAAAACCAAATTCTTTCCAAACATCCGATATGACCATCACATATGGAAACCATTTAGTAGATCCCAAAAAGAATATAGGATCGATGCCTACCGCTTTCAGTATCTGTGCGATAATTCCTTGGGACGGGGACAAAATATCAATTAAAATACCGCCTAATAAGATCCATGACAGAAAATGAGGCAAATAAATTAAGGTCTGGATCCCTCTTTTTATAAATTCCTTTTTCAGTTCATTTAATAACAGCGCAATAACTAGCGGAACTACCAAACCAGCAACAATTTTCATTGATGCGATGTACATCGTATTCCATAACACCTGCATAATATCCGGCATCTGCAACACATAACGAAAGTTCGTAAGCCCAATCCAATCGGATCCAAACAACCCATTCGATGGGTAAAAATTTTGAAATGCGATGGAGATGCCCACCATTGGGACATAGTTATAAATAAACAGGACTATAACACCGGGTAGCAGCATGAAATGCAAAGGAAGTTCACGCAGTCGTCTCCACGAGTTTGTCTTAGGCAAAATGTCTACACCACCTCATTCAAGTTAAGATGGGAAGGGTGGAATGGTTCATTCCACACCTTCCAATCTTTTAGAAAAGCTCTTTCTCTGCGGCTATTACTTCGCAGCTTGAACTTCTCGGGTAATTTCATCTCCGCCTAACTTTTTCCAATTTGCAACGAATTCATCAAATGAATCTATAGAGGCTTCACCCATAATAATTTTCGTAAAGACGCTTAGCTCCAACTTCGCCAATGTGTCGCCTTGCTCTACCATTTTTGGCGTAGGTACACCGATAAATTCTGTTATATTAAAAGCATTGTTTTTGTCGTACTCCGTTAAGATCGATTGAGAACCTTCCGGTCCGAAATCCATATAATACCCCCACCCTTTGATATCGCCGTCCAGGTAGGCTTTCATATTTCTATAAACGTCCGGTTCGCCCGAATTAGGATTCAATAACGATTCGTCATTATTGTCTATAGCTGCATTAACATTTTTAAAAGCATCCAGATTTTGTGTTGGAATTTGATTATGAACAAGTCTATAAACCCACTTTTCAACACCATTATTGGATTCAAGTATCGGAGAAAGATTTCTATCCGGATATTTTTTACTCCATAATACCAAGCTTGCATTCATCATCTTCACCAAGGCCTCAGGATGTTCAAATCCTTTTCGTACAGAATAATAGGCATTAATCGGGTAACCTGCTTTTGGTTTAGCTGGTGTTTCATCGATAGACAGAAGTGGATACGGCTTCCATTCCATGTTAGGATCCTGATTTTTACCTGATTGTAAGTAGAGCGGCAGCCAGTCTACGGAGTAAGTTATCCCTAATTTACCTGCGTTAACCATTTGCCCTACTTTATCCGCATCTTTAACAACAAACTCTTTGTCGAGCGTTCCGTTTTTATACAGCTCTTGCAGTTTTGCCAATGCTGTTTTCATTTGCGGTTGAATGCTGCCATACACAATTTCCCCAGCCTCATTTTTGACCCAGATTTTTGGATAAGCATGATAACTGTTAAAGAAACCATCTATTCCGAACAGATCGGTATACAAATCCTTGTTCACAACCAATCCATAAGTATCCTTCTGGTCATTTCCATCCGGGTCCTGGTTGACGAATGCTTCCGCAATTTTAAGAACATCATCCATCGATTGAGGTTCAGACAAATTCAACTTTTCCATCCAATCCGTTCGAATCCATAACAAAGGTGCTGAACCTGTATATCCCCCCAACCAAGGAAGCGCCAAGATTTTCCCATCTTTGGTAACGGAGTCAAGTCCGATTTTACCTCCACCTTCGTAAACCCTTTTCAAATCCTCGGAGCCGTATTTCTCAAGCGCTTCCGTCAAATCTTCCAGTTGATCCATTTCTGCCAAGCGTTTATATTGATTGCCGCCGAGCGGCATAATATCCGGCAGTTTCCCAGATACCATCGTCGTGTTCATCTTTTGATCAAACTGGTCTGAAGCCCATAACAACTTCACCTTTATTCCAAACTCACTCTCGTAGAAATCCATCCAACCATTTTTTTCGTAGGTTTCCCCTTCGTCGAATTTCAAAATATTAGCCGCGCGTACCGTCGTAACTTCAATAGGAGGATCAAACTTACCTAATGGATCAAATTGTTCATCGCCTGCTTGTTGACCATCCAGTTGAGTCGTGGCAGCTTCAGAAGGAGCCGAAGACTCCGTACTCTCCACTTCCAATTTGTTACTGCTACAAGCCGTAACCATCACTAGCACAAAAGCTAATAATACGATTGCTGTTCCTTTAATTTTCTTTACTCCCATACGCTTAACACCCTCCATAGTCTATTTTTTATCTCTTTACTTATTGCTACAACCAATTATAGAGAACGAAGAGCCGGCAAAATACAGGCTTTCTTTTACTTTCATTGACTGCTGTTATCCTCATGACTGATCGAGAATCTGAAAGGTATCCCGATACTCTTGCGGCGTCACCTTAAACCATTTCTTAAATGAGCGGGTAAATTGTGGAGGTGATTCATAACCAACTTCTCCAGCAATCTTATGGATTTTCATCGCGGTTTTGGATAGCAACTCCTTTGCCTTAGCCATACGACATCCCGTAATGTAATCGAATAACGTCACTTCAGTCTCCTTCTTATACAATCTGGACAGGTAAGCTGGACTATGATTAACGAGCTCCGCAAGATTCGTTAAGGTCAATTCTTGATTGAGGTGACTCTGAACGTACTGCTGAATAATTTGAATCGTTCTTTGCATGCCCATCTCCGGGCTGCTTTGCCTGTTATCGAACAATAATTGCGCAAATTCCATAAAATATCGGATAATGCCATCCCATGTCTCGTGAGCGTCATATTGCGTCATCTTGCCAATGTTCATCTTCGAAGAAAGGATATGCAGCAATCCCGTACGGTTAGAGAAAGACAGCAAATAAAGGGAAACGGAATAAAATAGCTCAAGCAAATCGGCCTGACTATGAGAGGGATCCCTTCTCATAACTTGGCCGTAAAGCTCCATAAATTCTTCGGCTTGTCCGCTTTCCAGATACTCCTCCAATTGCCCCAGCTGCTTCCTGAGTTGCTGCGAGTCCGCAAAATATCGCCGACTTTTATCGATATCCAATCCGCCCAGCCTATTCCCTTCTTGAATCAAAAGTTCGTTTTTGCCGTCGTGACCATGTCCGAGCAGCATTTTCAAATAATGAAATTGGTTACCGAATTCTTCCCACGTCACAGGTTCATAGCTAACGGCAAATGAGACGGATACGTTAATCACATTCTTGCAAGCAAATTGCGCATCCTCTAATATGCCTTGCACCCTTGCGGTCAAAAGTTTCCATTGCTGTTCCATTTCTTTGTCCGAATGGTCTAAATGACAATCCGTCGGTTGCATCAACCAGAGATACTTGTAATGCTCGAACACGACGGAGACGCATACAGCCGCTGAACCCAAATACTCATTTACAATATTCTGCACGGCAAAGGCAAGAAGTTCGCGGTCCTTCTCGCCCTCAACCTCAACCTGGTCCCAGCTATCTATTCGTCCTATAATTTGATAGACTTGTTGATCCACTTTAAGCGGCATCTCCAACTGTCCAAACTTCTGATCTAAAAACTTCGGTAAAGGCTTATTTCCGTTTATCAAATCAAACAACACGTTCTTCTGCGCTGCAGAGAGCGCTAATTGCAGCTTCGTCTTGGACTGCAGGGCAAAGCTGTCAGACAAGGCCTGCTTTGCGATCTGCGCAATAGCCTTCTCTACAGATTGCAAAATCATGTCATCATCCTCATGCTTAAGCAAATAATCGGTCACTCCGCCATTGCGAATGGCTTGCTTGGCGTAGTCAAAGTCATTAAAACCCGTCAAAAAGATAATTTTACACATTGGCCATTTATCGATTATGATTTTTTGCAATTCAATACCACTTAATCCCGGCATACGAATGTCGGACAATACCAAATCGATCCGATGATGTTGGAGAAAATCCAATGCTTCATAGACGGTATAGGCTCTGTAGATTTCAATATCTAGATGGACGGCCTCGCGGAATAATTGATACATGCTGTTAACGATTATCGGCTCATCGTCAACCAGTAAGAGTCTGTACATCTCTATTCCTCACTTTCAATTGAGATTTGGATTCAATTTTTGGTCGAGCCAAAGCTTTAACTTATGGGAAAAGGATCTATCTCCGACATTTTTCACGCCGGTTGATAGACCCTTGTTTATTTCATATCAAACTTGCTATCTAATTAAAAGCATGATCTCGCTCAATCTGTTTTCGGCGGATATGCACCGAAAGTAGAACGCTTAATTCATATAGAATAATAAGCGGGACCGCAATAAAAATATTGGATATAAAATCCGGAGGAGCGATAAATGTTGAAACGACTACCAGTCCAAAGTAGGCATGCCGGCGAAACTTTCGCAGCAAATCCGGTTCTAGAATTCGCAGCTTCGTCAGGAACATTAATAACGGCGGGAGCTCGAAAATCAACGAGACGGGAAGCAAGATATTGAACATAAACGAAAAATATTGGGCTGCGCCGTAAGTTTCCGATAAGTCCATTCGATTGTTTAGCTCTCCCGCAAAATGAAACGCCGATTGGAATACAACAAAATAGGCAAACAACAGACCTGACAGAAATAATAACGTCGCCAGCGGGATATATCTAAATGCTGCGCCCCTTTCCTCAACACTTAAACCCGGTCGGACGAACGCCCACAACTGAAAGAGGATAATGGGCATGGAAATCCCGACCGAAAAAATCAAAGCAATTTGCAAATAAAGCCGAAGGCTATCCCAGGGAGAAAAGACATTCCAGGAAATCTCATTTGCCGGTTCCAAAGTTCGTAGATAGTTTAGAATTCCGGATGAGATCATTATACCTCCTACCATAGTTACAGTAAGAACAACTAAGATCAGAATGAGCCGTTTTCGAAGCTCTGCCAAATGAAGGGAAAGCTTCATTTCTTTGTCCATCACCGTTGCCCCCCGCTCAGCGATTCAATCCATTTATAGTTGCTTAACAGACTGCTTTTCCATTTCGTTTGGCTGAGACTCATGATCCAGCACGATCTCCCGTTTTATAGACTCTGTATCCGGCATTAATTCTTTTGCCCCGTTCTTGAATTCCCTAAGCGTACGTCCAACTGCTTTACCTAACTCCGGAAGCTTGCTCGGGCCAAATAACAATAGTGCAACAATGAGTATTAATATAAAACCTGTTACTGTAGTTGGGTGCATCGAATTCCCTCCTCGGCGTAAATTAGAATTGGAAAGCTTTTGTGTCGAAGTCCACAATGGCGTTTAAGTTAGTAATGGAAGTTCCAAAGCTAAATTCCGCGCCCCCTTGCACTTCAACACCAGCGAGCGGACTCCGCACTGGATTAGTAAAAGTCATGACAGCCGAGGCAAGCGCCTTGGCTTTGGGAGCCATATCTACCGTAACGCTGCTCTGACCTGAACCGGATAATGCGAATGTTCGTCGCTCGAAATAATGCTGAACGTTTTCCAGCGTCTCGCCCTCCGTCCTATAGTCATTACTCGCACATAAACCGAAGTCGCCATGGTTAATTCGAACTCCCGTAAATTCATACCATGCCGGAGAATCAGGCATCCGGAGCTCCAACATAAACCAAGAATCCTTTGTTAATGAAGCATGGTTGCCGAGCCAGAATGGGAAAGTAAACTCTTGAAAGCTGGAAGTCAAAGCAACGTTCTCCGCTTTGATTTCCGCTGGCACGATGGCTGACCCCGAATAGGCGGCTTGGGCAACGACACGCAGATTCGCATTAGTAGAAGCTCGGGCAAACAATTGGACCGTGCTAACATGGCCGGCCATTTCACTTAATGCCGGAACCATAAAATAAACCGACTTGTAAGTTCCGATACCGCCTGGCGTAAATCTCAGCGCATATTGTGATTTTCTGGTGCGCATAAAATCGGCATTGTTCAGTTGTACACGAGAAGCCGAACATGCTGAGAAATCCGTTTTGGCATACCACATATCGGCCAATTGTTGGAGATTGTTTGCCGGGATGGTATAGCTGTTACCCAATTGGGAGACCGCTAATGCTCCGTTTACAACCGACCTATTAAGTACACCATCCACATCGATTACATGAATAGGGTTGGCCGTTACCGGCAAAAGCGGTTGATATGAGGCTGTCAGGTTGCGCACTCTGACCGATTGTCCCGGAAGATCATTTAAATGAAGTACTGGATTTTGTTCCCCTCCCAAAATGAGGGTCACGTTATCGATTTGCAACCCAGCGGTAACGTTAGCGTTCGCGGTATCCAAAAATTTCCCATTACCATGCAAATTAACATAAATATCTTTGATGTTGATCAAATTGATGCTATTGTTCCCCTGCGACGTTTGGTCTCCCAAGCGAACTGAGGTTCCTCCAAGCGGCTGCTCAAAATAACAATTCACGATCTCCGACATTAATGAAGGGTAGCCAAACTGAACGCCTACGCCAGCATTTTCAAAATCGCAGCGGCTGATTAAAGTTTTCACAGCATTTGTGTATATGCCGGTTCCGCCAAGTAATGCGCCGTGCCATTTGCATTTGTTATCAACGAAGCTCAATCGTGAATTTCCAGAGCCCCTATAAGCGCCGCTGCGTCCGTCATCAATCGACTTAACGAAGTTCATAGCCTGATCGTCCAATGTTTCCCAACGACAGCCCTTAATTTCCGGCCACCAGTTTTGAGCTTCAAACACAATCGCCCAACTAGAGGAATTGCCAAATTGGTTAAACACGCAATCCTTGATTCGTGCCAACAGACCGGTAAAAGGAGCAAAGCTAATTCCGGCCGTCATGTTTTTTCCACCAGTAAAGTGGAGACCATCTAGAGAATAGTGGTCGTCGTTAAATAAATTGCCGCTGTTGCGTCCATCATCCGGTCCCATAGCTAACATGATGCCGGTACCCGTATAATTCAGCACTTTCGACGCGCTTCCTACGATCTCCACCGGTCTAGTAAATCGCACACCTTCGCTAAAGGTATACTTCAACGGTGCAGAGGCGCGATTGATCCCAACACGAACCGGAATGCCGTCGACAATGCCGAGCGGCTGGGTTCCATTGGGAAATCCATTGACATAACCGGTAAGAGCAGCTAGAGCCGCAGTATCAGCTGTTACAGTTCCGTCAGCTCCAAAGTCAACTAGCTGTACCTGATCTCCGAGTTCGTTCTCGATAACGGTTACTCTGTCGCAAAGCTCGTCCGGATCACAGCTATTTGCAGTGTTTCCTTTCCCCTTTCCCTTTCCTTTTCCCTCCGCCGCGTATGCTCGTGACGGCAATAAGTTCCCTGCCACTATCGCCGCTCCGGTAATCGCCATCGAAGCTAATAATTTTCTTCTGGTCATCTCCCCCCCAGCCTCTTTGCTTGGACCCTCCTCTAACTCTTTCAGTTTGTTTTTGGCGCCTTCATCTCCTAACATCATTCGCTCCTCCTCAAGATTAAAATGGGGAAACCGCTTTCAATCTATGAACTCGCTTGCTTCTTTAATTATAAATAGGAGCGTTATTCGAAAATACAAGCTTATTTCTACTTTCATTGATGCTGATTGTCTTCTTCGGAATGTTTTTTTAGCAAAAAGTGACTACTTGTTCACTTACCAATAAAGGGTATACTCATTTGCACTAGTAAGCCTCCCAAGCTGCTCTGCTCGATTGAAATTCCTGAGCCTTCTCCATACTTAAGCTGAAGCCGACGGTGAACATTGATAAGACCGGTACTTTCTCCCCCATTTTCGACTTGATTTAATTTGCGCAGTAGATCTTTGGCTGCTAACTCATTTATACCCGGGCCGCTATCTTCAACAATTATCAACAGCTGCTTGTCAGTTGATCCAAACCGGATGATCAGATTACCTCGCTCTAAGATCTCTCCAAGTCCATGCTGGTAGGCATTCTCGATGATCGGCTGCAAAATTAACCGCGGAATCTGAACTTCATGAAAACGATCCGGCAATTCTTCAAATACAGCGATGATTCGATTGGAAAAACGGACATTCTGAATTTCTACATAGGAACGTGCATGATTCACCTCAGCTAATAGAGAAACTTCTTCCTTGGCATTTCGTGTTATGTATTGGAAATAACCTCCTAAGTTTTTGGAAACAACTTTTGCAGAATCGATATCGTAATTCAGAATTAAACGATGCAGTATAAAAAAACTGTTATAGAGAAAATGCGGATTAATTTGCGCTTGCAACTGCTGCAATTCGGCATGTTGAAGCCTAATTTTCTGTACGTAAAGATCGTCAATTAATACCTTTAAATTGTGCACCATCTTGTCAAACTGTCTAAACAAATAACCGAATTCATCCTGATTGGTATAAGCTGTGTAAACATCGAATCTCCCGGCTTCCACTCTCTTGAATTGTTCCACCAATCGTCTCAGCGGTTGATGAATGAGCATATAAATAAAATAAGAAAACAAAATAACGATGATCAGAGAACTGATGATCAGCAGCCAAAACCAGTTTTGGTAGGATTTTAACGTACCCAAAACCGTGTCCTCAGGAATGTAAAACAGAAGCCCAGTGTCGAGTTCTAGAGACCTTTCATAGAAGATGAGATATTTTACCCCGGATATTGAAATACTCGACGGTACACTTTCCGAAAGTCGATCGTAATGGAGTTGGCTACTGATTTGATTAAAAAGCGTTAAATCCTTTTCACTACCAATAGACCATGTATCTCCAAACAACACGGTTTCACCAATTGGATGAAAATTATTAAGTGCTGTTCTAAGCGCATCAATAGATAATTCCATTTGAAAAATAAATGATGCGCTTTCATTAGATTGCTCGGAAATTGGGTAACTTGGAAAATTTAAATTGACGTACAAACGATCGTTTAAGTAAGTCAGCGGAAAACCTTTAAGGTAGATCGCTTCTGATATCTCCTCCATACTTTCCTTCGTTACATTACTTAATCTAAAATTCGCTGTAGTGATCACATCGTTCATAGAATGCAGATAAAGGCTAACATCTTTAATATTTACGTTGGATTCCTTGAAGCTCTTTAACTTGTTTTGCAAGTGATTAATGGCTTGCGCTTTTTCGTAATCGGATAATATCGATTCCATACCGACTAAATTTTGCAATTGCTCATCGTTAATAATCTCTTGTTGGTTTTTGAAAATTTGCTGGATTTCATTTTGGAGGGATAAGAAATAATAGTGAATCTGTGACCTCATCGTGTTCGACAGCTGCATTTGCACTTCCTTTTTGCCTAGTTCATTCATGCGGAGACTTATCCCAAATAAAGGTAATGTGATTAGAATAAAGGTTAGGATAAGCTTGTGTAAAATGGATAGATTTCTTAAGCGCGATAATACCCTCATTATCGTTTTCCCCTCCAGCCTTGTAACTGCTTGCTCTAATAGCGAGTGAGATAAGAAAGACGCCTTTTAGCTTGATACTGCTGTAACAGTATCTCAAAAGGCGTCTACTTACAAATAACATGGTCATTGTATCAAAATACTCGATTCTTGAAAAGGAGTCGAGAAGTATCTAAAGTTCTCATTTAATGCCCCTCGCGTAAACGATGTGATCCGTTTGGCCGCATTACGAATTGCTTACGACTGCTTTGTCGCTTCAATCCATTTGGTTATTACGTCGATTAATTTATCTTTTTTCGCCATGACATCCTTTAGATCAGTAAGCTTAACAATTGCACGGTCATCTGCCGCCCAGTCGAGCAAACCAGTATGATCCTCGATTAGTTTACCTGATTGCGTACGTGTCTGAGCTTTAGCCCCTGTATGGAAGACAAGCCTAAAGAAGCCCTTCCCTTGCAATTGGAATGTAATTCGGTCCTCGGCTGCATAACAGAAGCTTGGCGCATTCCATTTGATATGCTCCGTGAGCTCGGGTACAGCCTCCAACACAATTCTCCGAACTTCTTCGATTTCAGCTTTGAGCGGATGCTGTAATTCGCTTAGAAAGGCGGCAACCTGCTCTTGGCTGCTTTGTTTTTTGACAGTCATGGCGTGATCTCCTTCTTTCTCGTTTCAATTTGTATTTTGTGATGCTCATCGTGTTGGCAGTTGAAGTTGGTTAGCCTTATCTATTGTTTGCGTTTGATGAGATAAGCGTTCTCGGCCTTCTCGAATCCAATCTTCGGATAATAGTCCATCGCTCCTGGTGCCGCTAAAAGGAGAAGACAACATTCGTCTCCGATTCGATCATGAACATGCTGAACGAGTTGCTTGCCCACGCCCACCTGTTGATGCTGCTGGATTACCGCAAGGTCGGATAAATAACAGCAGTACGAGAAATCGGTTATCGCTCGTGCAATGCCGATCATTTTCCCCTTCTCCCAAGCCGATACAATGACATGAGCATTGTCAATCATCCTCTGAATCCGTTCCAAGTCCGCAAATGGCCGTTTCATACCCGACAATCGGAAAACTTCCGCTACATCTGATGCTTGCAGATTATGATCAAAAGAATATTGGATCATTTTGCCCTGGCCTCCTTTGTTTCTGTTTAATTCGTATTGCTCCGATTGAACGGCAGTGCCTGACTACATCTCAATAATGTGATACCCAAAAGCATTAATTATTTTCGTCATTTTATATTGATGAATTCTTTGGCCTTTACCGTAATTCAAATGCTGATGTCCATGGAGTAACAACTTGAGATGATATTTGTCCATAAAATCAATAAAACATTGAAATCCCCTATGACAGAGATCTTCGCCATCTCCAATTTTATAGACTGGTGCATGTGTTAACAGGATATCGATACCTTTGTTTTTCCACAACCTAAACTTGAGTTTAGTTATTCTCCATTTCATCTGTTTTTCGGTGTATTGATGGCTACCCTGGCTGTATCGATTGCTACCACCGAGTCCCATAATTCGAACGCCATTAAATTTGACAACTTTATCTTCAATGTTCTCACAACCTTCAGGAGGCTTTGTTATATATGTCGTATCATGATTTCCATGCACATAGAATAGAGGCGCCTTAATCATTGTGACCAGAAAAGACAAATACTCGGCTTTGAGATCTCCGCATGATAGAATCAATTCAATTCCCTCGAACCTGGATGGATCATAATGATCCCAAATGTATTTGGACTCTTCGTCGGAGACAATCAAAATTTTCATCGGCTCTCCTCCATCTAATTCTTCTCATGCAATTGTGTGATGGGGTTGTTATGAGAAGTTCTCGCCTTTTTCGAAAATACCCGCGCCTAATGTCTTAGCTTGTGCTAGAAAAGTTTTCACTTCTTTCGGTGATTTCAACACAATAATATGTTTGTCACTATAATCTCTTAGTTTTTGAATGATGCTTGGAGTCCTTGTTTTTCTGAAATTCCACACCCATTTAATAAATTCAAAGTCCAGACTTTCCGGACATTCTTCATTTAAGTCGGGTCTGGCCTTGCCATGATACTTAATCCTTCTCTTGATCACTCTGTATACAGTTATCAGTCTTGAAAAATCCAAGAGAATAATAACATCAGCTCGTTTTATTCTAATATCAAGAGTACGACCATAATTTCCATCAATAATCCAATGTTCTTCTAGTACAAGTTTTTCTTGAAACGAATCCCACTGTTCATTAGGAGTAGGATTCCAGCCAGCCTTCCAATAGTACGCATCCAAATGATGAACTGGCAATTGTAATAACTCTCCCAGTTGTCTGGCAAGAGTGGATTTGCCAGCTCCACCAGATCCAATAATCATGATTCTCTTCATTGAAACTTCACCTGCCAAACAGTTCAATTAGATAATTTTTTAAGAGCTTCTTTAAAAACATTGATTGGTTCATTATATTCTATCGGTTTATAAATTAATCGGTTCAGCCACTTCATTCTATGCATATTGTCTGTAAAATTATCTGTTTCAAAAATGGATATTTCTTTCATTGTCCCTAGCACACTTCTGCTGTTGGTTTTTGAAATACTTAATTCAGAACCTTCTTTCAAATACCTATCAATCATATTTTTTTCAATTTCTTCTTCCTGTAAATATGTTTCCAGTGTTATCAAAAATTTCTCCTTTAGTAAAGAAAGTTGCGATGATCTAATTCCATCAATGATTAGACAAAGCCTTGATAAATCATTAACAAATAGTATGTGTTTTTTGTTGTTTAACTTATATATATTCACATGCCAACTGAAAAGAGGTGAAATATCGTCGACTTGAATTTGAGCAGACTTCATGTCTTTCAATAAAGATTGCGTAAATCTTAATACGATCAATTTAATTCAATCCCTTCTTTATTTTTCTAATCGAACATATTCCTTAAGAATCTTTAGGTTTAAAATCATCTTCTTTGTTTTTTAATTCATTGATTATAAGGTCTAGTCTATTAATTATTCTTTCATCATTCTTCGTTTTTTTTCTAAGTGATCCATCTATACTAGCTAATCCTATAATGATTATTATCATTAAGATGTAAATGAATATACGATCACCTTCTTAGATTTTTTAGTTTTCTTTCGGAGATTTCATCTAACGGTCATTCCCCCTTAGTCCGCCGATGCTTGAACACATTGTTAGATGGTGCTTGCAGGTTTCAACGACTAACTTACTTTGTTTTCTTAGCTACAAATGTTATACAATCAGTAGTCAGCATTACGTTTTGTCCATTTCTGTCTATCTCATATTCTAATTGTTTTACAAACCGATTTTTAACTACCCATCCGGCATAACATTGATCCAATAATGTCAGCATTCTTTCGGTAGATATATTCACTTCAAACATTGGATCAAATTCTTGCCCATTTTCAAGGCATATTTCTCTTATATTCGATCCAATAATAATACAGTTTGACCCATTTGATTTGGTTCCACATGTCATTTCATTGAGTTTTCTTTCCAGTTCTCTCTCCGAGCTTACGTGCTCCAGGGCAGACACAGCAATAATAATGTCGAACTTTTCTTGTTCGATAGTAAATTGTTCAATGTCAGATAATATTGCCTCAATATATTGTTCAACATCATATTTCTGACTATAATAATGTAATTTATCTATAGCGGATTCTAAGATATCAACACAAACGACCTTGCCATTATTATTCTTCAATGATTCAGCTATAGGAATGCTATTCCTACCAATTCCTGAACCTAAGTCTAATACACATAAAGATTGTTGATCTTTATATTCTGCTAAAAGGTCGATTACAGTTTTTACTGGTCTATGCAGCCAGGAACCTGATTCAAATAAATTGTAATTATCGTAACAGAAATCATGATATTTCTTCTCTTCTATTCTTATACTCGCTACTCTGTCCATATCTTTCACCTCGAGCTTTCTGCAAGTATATCTAAATTTCGTGTATTCACGAAGTCCGACGAATGTCTTAAATGTTCGGCTGGACCTGCTTCCCTGCCAATTACTTCTTTCCGGACCGAGGGCGAATGCTCCGATACGTGAATATCGTGTAAGTGAAGTCACCCTGCGCTGATTTCAAAATGACTTAATCCTTCCCTTAATTCTTTGATTCCTTCAATTACAGTTTTCATATTCTCTTCATTATTCATTTGATTTCTTGCATGTAACAATACTGGTCTCAAAGATTCAACGGAGTTTCCAAATTGTTTCATCCATTCATATCTCGGAACCATCCACATATGAAAATGATGTGTTGTATCTTCATTATAAAAATAATAAACTTTATCAATTCCTAGTCTTGATCTTTGTTCGCTTCTAATCTTATGTATTAATGATATGTATTCCAATCGTTCTTCTTCCGAGAGCTCATCCATACAGTAAAAATGCCGTTTAGAAGCTAGTATTACTAATCCTCTAATTGGATAAGCAACATCTTGATGTACATGAAAATGTTTAGATTCATAAATCACTCCGCCTGTGGGAGCAATTAATCCACTTGTCAGAGCACAACTCAGGCAATCTACTTCGACAGTTCGTCCATCAGCCAATGTGATCTGCCGTGACATTCGGACACCTCCAGGTTTTAATTATAGATCTCTTCGTAATTACATCGAGTGCCGAATGGATCGATATCTTCTTTCGAGTATTCCATCAGCCAACAATCCCTTAGCTCTCCCTCATGCATTTCATAATTTTCTAGTTTCATTATTTTCTTAAATCCACATCTCTCATAACAAGTGATTGCTCTTAAATTCCATGTTTGTGGGTCCATTAAGATACGATCTGCCCCTAATTCATGCGTTAAATATTTGATCATAGATTTCATAAGCTGTTTGCCAATTCCTTGATTCCAATATTTCGTTTCTCCAATAAATTGATCCGTTCCATAAATCATTTCATTCCTATCACTGTACCCAAATTCCTTACATGTTTCTTCATCTATCAAGTAGAATTGTATATATCCTATTGGTTCTTGATTGTATTCTATCAAACATCTCTTTTCTTCTTCGTCATTCTTGTAAAAATTTTCTATTATCATTTCTAAATCATGCGGACGATCGCGCCCTTCATAATACGTTAAAACCAATGGGTCATTGAGCCAAGTAACCAGATGTTTTTGATCTTTCATTTCAAGTTTCCGCACAGTTATACCGCCACTTTCGTAGAAAATCATCCTTGTACCTACTTTCGATTGATTTTGATTCGAAGATTTCGTCTACCAAGGAGTGATAGTAATTCAACTCGAATATGATGTTATGAAATGAGCGGTCCATCTTGGAGTTATTTACTCTTCTATATGTATTGATTTTTTATACTTTTCAATTTGTTTTTTATGGTGTTTATCATGGGAAATAAATCCTCTTAAATATCCCCGAATCGAAAACTTCTTTTTATCCCCGTCTTTATATTCCTTAATATAATCTTCCTCTGGTAATCCTGAAATGTCACTTATGATCTTTTTCCTATATTCAAGGAATTGGTCAATAATTTGATCCCTGGTTTGGGTTTTTGCATACTCCCTTGCATTGGCGTTGAATTCATCAAAGTTTAAATGCCTTACCGACACGGGCTGCCCAAGCTTGATCTTCTTTATGCCTTCCTCATAGAAATACTTGTCCCAAAGCATGATGTGACTGATTACATCTTTTAAAGTCCATTTCCCCTCAGAAAGAGGCCTATTCCAATGGTCTTCATCTGTTTTTTTAAGATCTTGTACGAAATTAATAAAGGATTTGAATTCTTCAACCATTTCCTTAGACGTCTTCGCCATATAATTTGCTCCTTTGAGTATTTTATGATGTCTTTAGCTCCAATTTCTCACTTACAATATCCATTATCGGCTTTGTGTAACAATCAAGATAATTAATACCTTTTTGTGAAATCCATTGAACCTCAATTATGTCTTCATTATCTTTATTGTCTTTATCTAGTTTTATTTGCCCTTCAAATTTGGTTATTAGATATGTGTATTTTTCATTCTGTTCATGTATTAGATATAATCCTTTTACTTCAATTCCCGTTTCTTCTTTAACTTCTCTTATACAAGCCATTTCAGGGGTTTCATTTATTTCAATTCCGCCTCCAGGAAAATTCCATACGATATCTCCTCGTTGTACATATTGTCTAACCATCAAGAGGCTGTCGTTTTGTAAGATAACAGCTTGTGCAATGATAGGATACACCTTCCAACATTATTTAATGAGGTTAATATGTTTGATTCTGTTGGTTTTATCAGTAAAGGCTTTTTCAAACCGTCACTTACTTATTTGTTACCGAGTTCTTCCGCCAAACCGATTAGAATTCCTTCGGTACCACGAATGTAGCAGAGCCGATAAGAGTCCTCATACTGAACCACTTCGCCAACGAGCTGCGCACCATATTTAGTGAGTCTGGATACCATCTCGTCAATGTTTTGAACAGTGAACATGACGCGTAGATAACCAAGGGAGTTTACTGGAGCCGTCCGGTGATCTGATATAGTAGGTGGGGTGAGAAATCGCGAAAGTTCAATTCGGCTGTGGCCATCTGGGGTAACCATCATAGCAATCTCTACGCACTGAGAACCTAGTCCGGTTACGCGACCAGCCCATTCACCTTCGACAGTGGTTCGCCCTTCGAGGTTCAAGCCAATCTCCTCAAAGAAAGAAATTGCGTCATCAAGGGATTCTACAACTATTCCGACATTGTCCATTCTCAGTAATTTATTATTTTCCATGGTTTTTTCCTCCTCGGATATCAAGTCTATACTTGGTTAAAAAAAATGGTATAGGAAAATGGTGTTAGAGGATTTGGCCGACTGCTGAATAACGCTTAAGGTTTTATAGCTTTCCATATGTATTTATATTCCTTCAATTGTATAATTCCATTTATAGTATTCTCATTAATCCTAATTTCAAGTTCTTCTTTCATATGGTCTTCTGTATAATTGGGGTTTCCAGGAATGTCAGAGAGGAATTTCGTAAATTCTTCTCGGTTAGGAAATATAATTCTTGCATCCTTATACTCTCTGATCTCAATATTCTTAAAACCGTTGTGATCAAGCCGTTCCTTTACTATATCAAGTGCGCCTGAATGAATACCGATAATCGTACCTTTAGATCTCAAAATCCGGCTATGATTTATAATAGAAGTAGGGCCTCTACGATCATATATAAAATCGAATTGTTCATCTTTGAATGGAAGTTCTTCCTTTGTTGTGGCATATACAAATTCCAAATTTGATTTATCCAACTGATAAGACTGAGCTATCTTAATCATCTCGATTGAATTATCAAAACCAATGATTGATTTAGCGAATTGAGACATTTTTATTGTAAAATCACCATGACCACAGCCAGCATCTAGAACGTGACTATAGTTTGGCAGCATATTAGTTAATTCTGTTTCGAAAATATTCTCAGCGGAAACACCTTTAATTAAGAATTTCGCATCTGATTTATACCCGCCATTTCGGCGGGCGATAGAGTTATACCAATCTACTCCCATGAAAGCCCTCCATTGTTTACGATTTAGCTGTTTCATCTAACCCAACTCTTTAATATCGGTTATTATTAGAATTATTCATATCCCTTAGTTTTTGATTAATATCATCAAGTGATCTTTGGATGCCTTCCATTCTTCTCATAGATGAATATTGATTTCCAATAATTCCGGCTAATCCGATGATTAAAATTACTACTAGCATATAAAACACACAACCTTTACGATAAAGTTCAACAATCAAATTGTTTTGTCAATATTAACGCACCAGACCGAAAACCTTTTGCCGTATCGAGGACCGAATCGCAAGATGGGCGAATATGGTATTTTAAATGAAGCCAGTTGCTCCCTCGAGTTAACTAAGTCCCTCTTTTACTATTCTCAATAATTCTTGTTTGTGGTCTGGATGGCAAGCAATTATGTAAGGCTCTTCTCTCATTCCTGTAAAAGGGTTTCCATCAAAATCTATTACGATGCCCCCAGCTTCTTTAACCATTAAAATACCTGAATACAAATCGTCACCTTCAGAATTATAAAGAATTATTCCGTCTATGTCCCCTTTGGCAAGCATGCACCATTGAAGTGTTGGAGCCCATAATCTCATCATTCTCTTGAAGTTTACATCAATAAATTGTCTTAATTTAACTGCCCTTCTATCGTTCTGTACTTTGTGGCCTTGAATCCAACCAATATTCCCTTTAAAAATATTGAAATTACTTTTTATCTGAACCTGACGTTTATTGCAATACGTTCCTTCTCCAAGGACAGATACAAATAATCTATCGGTCAACGGCTCGTAAACCACCCCAAGTACGGGTTCTCTTCTATACATCAACGTTATTGAAGTAGTAAATACGGGCAATCCTATTGCAAAATTATTAGTTCCATCCAAAGGATCAATAAGCCAAAGCCACTCGTTTTCCGTTCCTAGTATCCCTGCCTCTTCACTATGTATCTGATGGGTAGAAAATGTAGTGCGAATTTGTTTGATTATGATTTCTTCAGCTAGATGGTCAACTTCAGTGACCACATCGCCAAATTCGTCTTTTGATCTTAAATCTACAAAATTATCAAATTTTTCTTTAGAAATCTCTCCTGCTTGGCGAATAGTTCTTACTGATATTTCTTTTGCTTTATGGATAATCTTGTAATCCATTTGACACCCCTTATTTATTTGCATCTACCGTTCTCTCGCTCTCAATATCATCAGATTTTAACTGAATTCATAAGATCACATATTCAGTTTATTATTAAGCATCTCTGCTAATATCCCCTGCCAAACCATGGCCCAAAGCATGAAAATAGAGTTAGGTAAGGTACCTTGAGATTTTTACATTCATTCTATGATCAGTTTAATCAGTTCTTCTTCTTCAAGTTCCTTCACAACTCTTTCCCTGTTTTTTTGATTCTTGAATTTATACCATTCTTCCAACAATCATCCGAACGGAATCTTTAAATCTACTGCAAACCCCTTTTCCACCACTGAGTGCACGTCTTCAAGTTCTAGATCATTTTCAATGTAATCGTCAATCATCTCGACTTCGCCTGTTTGCTTATCAAAATAATATCAAATTTCGTGCCCTGTATTTTCACAAGCAAATATCAGCTCTTCGAACTGAGATTGAGTAATTTTAATTTGTTGCATTGAGTTCACCCTCATTAAGTATTTTTCTTCGTACCTTCACCTTAATGCTTCCTAGCTTCTTATTCTACTTCTTCGTTGCTTGCTTCATTGAATTACTCCCAGATCCTACTTAAACTATATTGTTCTTTTTTTGAATTTAAGATCTTTAGTTCATAAACATCTGGATTGCTTAATTTTTTCCATTCTTCAAACCCAAAATTATTATCAAAATTTTTTATTATTAATGACATTAAATTTCCATGTGTTACAATCGCTATACTACTTTCTTTTCGTTCAATTAATTCATTAATTACGGACAAACCTCGTTCCATTGCTTCCCTTGATGATTCACCGCCAAATAATCTTATATCTAGATTTTCATACGATTCTGATAATCTATCCATCCAGTTTTCTATATTTTCTGAGCTTAAAACTCTCTCACTTAACCTATCTTCAATATTTATTTTCAACTTAATCTTCTCCGCTAAAGGCTGGATACTCGACACAGCTCTTACATAATTGCTAGAAATAATATAATCAATTTGCTTTTCATGAAGAAAATCAGCTAATTTAATAGCTTGTTCGTTTCCTTCAATCGTTAATTTTGCATTCGCCCCCTGCCCTTCAGCCTTGCAATGTCGTATAAGATAAAATCGCTTCAAAGATATCACTTCCAAACATTATAGATTTGTTTTTGGCAATTTCACATAACGTTTCGCATGTTCACGACGTCCTACGAAGTCGGATGTGTCCACAGCAACCACTTCCTTGAAGCTGCTTCTGGGACCGAAGGCGTCAGCCCAATGTGTGAATATGGTGTTATGCGTAGTACCTGACTTCACTGAAATTCTATCAAATCACACATAATTTCATTCAATAGGCTTATAAATGTTATTAAGATTTTCAAAATATTGATCTTTAATAAACCTCAATTCAGGTACTAAGTCTAACCAGGTTACAATAGTGCCTATAAGTTCATAATTATAAGGAGTTCCTAATTGACTTGATTCCACTCCAACTCGACTCCAAATTACTTCAGTATCAGTCTTTGTTACTTCGGCGACAATTATAGTCGATAAAAATTACGGGATGTTCTACATCAACATATTCACTTGTTTGTTGATTTACAGCAAGTATGTTCATAATGATCCGTTCTTCTCCGGCCGGCCCCAGGGCGTCAGCCCGAAGAGTGAATAGAGTTACTTTCAAGATTTATAGAGTTACTTAAATATCTTTTGAAAAGTATTAAAACCAAGACTTATTCGAATATATCTTTACCGCACTAAAAATGCAGGTATTAATTAATATAAATATATATATAGCACTTAAAATAAGTATTGCTTTTTTGATTCTAAAAAAGCCAGAAAATTTGATTATTAAAAAACTGAAAACCAATAAGAATAAAACAATAATAGAACCAAAAGCGAATGCGTAAACTGCACTCTCAATGCTATAATCATACCAATCCTTTTCTGTCATATATGGACCGATCGAATCATCAACAGGCCAATCTGCTAATAAATAAGAATAAAGACAAACTAAAATAAATATAAATAACAGCAATATGATGACTGACCAACTCACACTCTTATTAAGTCTCATAGAATTCCCCTCAAATAATCACTTCAGAATTTCACCTATCGTTTCTTATGTTCACGACGTCCTACGTAGTTGGATGTGTCCGGCTGTTTCAGCTTCGCTGCCAATATCATCTTTCCAGACCGAGGGTCGAATGCCCGAGGCGTGAATATGATGTTAACTGAAGTTCCACTCATCTTTGATTTACCTTCAAAGTTATTCATTCAATAACCACTTTTTCATTTTTTCTTTCATCGCAACAGCAATTTCACTATTTTCTTTAGCTATCCAATAATATAATGGTCCTTCAATAAATCCTTTAATCTCTTTTGAGGTTTTATCGAGGTTCACTTTGAGTTCTTCGTATGAGAAATCAATAGATTTCTCGCTACTATTTGATGATTCTGGATCATCTGGCCATACGTAAACTTGATTATTGTTGTAAGTTAAACCCGGTGAGGGATCGTGTCCCATCCACGGGCTTTGTTTATTTATAATCGAATCAATTACATTTGAATAATCTTCAAGCCCGCAGCAGCAGCTCGGTAAAATATAATTATGTTCGTCAGCAAAGAAAGCGACTCCACCTGAAAGTGCTATATAATCTTGCTCAAACAATTCATTAAAGGATATGAGCAATGTATGCTCAACATTAATATTCATGTAGCCAAAAAGATGAGTTAGGAATAGTTCTACATCATGACTGCTTGACTCTGATGAGAGACACATGTATTCCTTTCGAGTAACATCGTTTGAAATCCATTTAGGCTTATCGTAATATGGATCAGTTATAACAGCCATTGTATAAGGCATCTTCGACTCTCCTTACCTAAATAAGTCTTACAGGAATTTCAGTTAACGTTTCGTATATTCATGACGTTCGACGCAGTCGGATGTGTCCGGCTGATTCTACTTCTCCTGCCGGACCAAAGGCGAATGCCATGCGTGATTATGGTGTTCGCTTCTCGCGGACCAAGGGTTGATAGGCCCGAAGCGTGGATACAATGTGGATGATGTAGCAGCTTCTCGAGTTACCTTCGATATTATAACTCTTTAACAAAAAACACTTCCCCGATTTTGCCTTTATTTATACCATTTATTATTCCACATTCCTTAAATCCCATTTTCCTATGCCATTCTTGTGGATCGGCTTCATTCACTTGAGACGAACTATATATTGTTTTTATTCCTTTGCTTTTCAAATGTTCTTCAACATATTTCAATAATCTTTTACCAAGTCCTTTTCCTCTATAATCAGGATGAACCATTATCAACCCTATGTATGGATACTTTGACCATAAATATTCTAATCTCAAATATCCAATCAGATCTTCATCATCTTTTGCCAGAATAATTTCTTGGTTTTTCAGCTTCCAATTTAAAATATGCTCTGGAACGTGCTGGTCCCCAGTGAACACATCACTTGAATCTAATAGACTTCCAAATCTAATTGAAATTGACATTATTCAATTACTCCCTTTGCTTTTTTATTAATAACTCTTTCGACTATTTCATCTAACGTATCGTATATTCACTACATCCAACGAATGTTGGATGTGTCCGGCTGCATCGGCTCCCCTGCCAACTACTTCTGCCGGACCGAGAGGCGAATGTATATTCCCTGTTGTCCTTGATTTAATTGTTGATACATTTCTAGTTTTGTTGATAGATCTTTTCCACGAACAGCAAGCAACGTTGGCTTGATACATAGCCAACAGAGGGCCGAATGGCACGAAGCGTGGATATGGTGTTATGTGAAGTTCCCTCGATCAACAATCACCTTATCTCTACAATCGACTTTCTAAGTCGTTTATTGTATTGAGCCAGATTTGATATTCTTCTGATTTTTCCCATAATTCCTTGAGCTCTGAATCCTTTTTGATCTTCTTTAGTACCTTTTTCGCTTTCGATATCAGTTTCTTGCCTCGACCTTGATGTATAGTAATCCAACCACTGAGATCATCTGCATAACTCGAATTATTTCTTATTTCAACTCCTGGATTTCCTTGTAATGATGCGAGGATCTCAATAGCACCCAAAACATTTGAAGCCAACTCAGACTCAATATATTCTTCATCTGTAGCTTCTTCAATTGTTTCTTCAATAAATTCAATTCCTTCAGAATCAAGTAAATCTGCTTTCCAATCTAAAACATCATCGTTCTCGAAGATCCCAGTTCCCCATGCTCCCATGAATATTCCTCCAGTAAAATGTTTTATTGTTTCTTACGCTCTTAGGGAATTTTAAATAACGTTTCGTATATTCACGACGCCCAACAAAGTCGGGTGTGTCCGGTTGCTATCGCTTCATCTTCTGCCGGACCTAGAGCGAATGCCCGATGCGTGAATATGGTGTTAGAAGATATATCTGCCATCTTCGAATTTCCCCGTAATACTCTCTTCATTTTTATTCAAATAACTGAACTTTAATTTCTTTAAAATCAATAGAAATATATGAATGTAATTGGCTTCTATGATGATATAAATGACTTAGGATTTCTAAAAGCCATTCAAATTTTGTGTACCTAACTCCCCAATAAGACTCTTTATATTCAAACAATTCCTCTTCCGAATAATTAGAAAATTCTTCAACTAATTCATTGTAATTCATTATCAGATTCTTTTTTATTTCTTCAATTGTTCTAAGAGTATTTCTTTCATAATATCCTTGCATCTCTTTTTCACTAGCTTCATTTAAGATTAATAAATCAGCTTTACATATAAGCGAAATATGAGATAACAATTCTATATAGGATCTTTTATCGTTTATAGGTTTTGATTTCAAATCAGTTTCAGGTAATTGGTTGATTATTTCAATAACTGAATCAACAGCAATTTTTATTTGATGAAAAACTGAAGATAAGTATTTATTCATAGTTCTCCTCAATTTTTTTAAGTTTTTGTTTTGCGGATATTCCCTCTAACGTTCTTGAATTCAACCTTCACTGCCTTAAGTGAGCGAAGGGAACGGCCGCGATGCGGTTAGGCAGTGCAAGGTTGTCCGGCTGAATAAACTTCCCTGCTACTGCTTCAGCTTTTTCGAAACCTCATCTTATGCTTCGGCCCGGATCAAGGAGCGACAGCGACGCAGCGTGAATGCGGTGTTATTAGATGTCAGCGTCTTCTTCGAAATACTTACCAAGTTCTTGTAAAGAAGAAGTATGATTTAAGTTTATAAAATATGGTAATTGCCATCTTTGTGTTACTATAGCTTGTTTACTGGTAAGTGTATCCCAGCTAGGATACACTCTTATTGCCATTTTCCCATTTGAAGTATCTGTTTTGAGAATATTATGTTTTAACAATACATCTTTGGGAAAAATGAATTGCCCAAACTTATGATTACTTCCGAAGGTATTAATGACTAACAAATCAGTAGCATTTTCATATGAATATGCTTGATTTTTGTTGTCACTGCCTTTTTCCCAACAGACGACAAATTGACCTATCTTCTTGGGTGTTTTTCTCGCAACCCTAAATCTAACCGTTTTAGAATTTATTCGAAATATGCCTGAACCATATTTTTCATTTTGAATTTCTTCTTGGATATCCTTGATCATCAAGTTGTTTGGCTTATAAAAATTATCATTTACATATGTTAATACCTCATAAAAATCATCCAATACTGCACTTCCTTTTCTATACTTTCATTCTTCCATATCTTCTCAACAAAGCTACTAGTTTAACATCAAACATAATATGGGTTGTGTTTCTGGTCTAGCGCTGATTCCCTATAACGTTTTGTATTGAAGACGTTCTGGCCCCTAAGATTCGCTGCTTATAGTTGTGAGGCTTGCCGAACACTTAATGCAGTGACGTCCCGACGGGCTTAGGGGTTGGATGTGGTCACTCGCTTCTAAGAGTGACCCTGAGCGTTAATATGGTGTTAGCCCAAGGAAGTTCTGGAAGCAGCCATTGCATTTAAGGCGTTCTCAAAATAGCTATATACTTCATCTGCAATTTCCAGAAACTCTTCAACAAGTACATTACTATCCAAGTAACAAGCATACAGATAATCAACTAAAGCGGAGTCAATCTCACAATAGTTTAATATGGCATTCTTCATCTTAATAATGTCATCTTGCCATACACCTGTATCTTCTAAAACCAAAGAGTATAATGCACGAATTAATCTTTTAGAGTAACCTTTAATATATCTAGTTTTCATTGTGCTATCACTAACATTAGAAAGTAAACTATGTATACGATCTACTTCCTCCTTGGTCTCTGTATTTAAGTCTATAATGAACTCTGGAGAAATAATTATCGGTGGTACTTTTTCACCAACGTCATGACCATATATGCAAACGCAAATTATCTTAATCCAAAAACCCCACTCATTTGGTTTACTTAATACATCGTCAATCGAACAAATTATCGTATCAATCTTAGTTACTAATGGATATTCTTCCAAAAGCCTGTCTTTAATATTTGACAATCTTTCGTAATCAATATCTTTGGGATTTACACATACAATAGTAAAGTCTGCATCTGACTTAAAAGGTTTAGCAGTTCCTTTTGGAATCGAGCCACACATATAAATGCTATGAATCTTACCTTTAAATTCGGTAAGTATATTATCTAAATACTTATCAACAAAATCCTTATATTCACTTTGTATTGCAATTCCATTCATAACTTTTTCTAATATCATATAGACTCCTCCTAAACTAAGAACTTCTTTCGGCTAACGTTTCTTATATTCACGACGCTCGGCGAAGCCGAGTGTGTCCACAGCAACTGCTTCTCCGAATTCTGGGACCGAGGGCGAATGCCCGATGCGTGAATATGGTGTTATACGAGCCATTCAGCGAAAACCTCTGACCCTCAAAATGCCCAAAAATCCATATGTATCAAGGGATTCCGGCGATTTTCGAGGAACGCGAATATCCTTCAAATAACCCGGTTTTTCGGGCAAGTTATACGAAAGTGTATAACTGATTGTTATACGAAGCCCACTCCCCTCCTTCGCATATCCGCTTTGGTTCGCATAACTCCATAGGGAGGAAATGCGAAGTGCTAAACAAGGAAAGCTTCATATTACACTCGGATTGGAACGATGCTGTACAGTTATTTCTTCAAGATTGCAAAGTACGGAACTTCAGTAGGGAGAGCATTCGCCGTTATCGTAATGGCCTGGAAAAACTCCAACAGCACCTCAATGCTTTGGAACTGCAACTACGAGCTCTCACACCTGCCGTCTTCAAAAATCAAGTGCTGCCCAGCCTGCTTAACGAGAGTCTCGCTTTACGCACTCTTAATTGTAATTTTCAAATCTATAAGTCCTTTGCTCAGTTTTTAAGTAAAGAAGGTTGGATTGATGAGCCCTTTGACGCAGATATCAAGCCGTTTAAACTACAACCATCTTCTGCCCACACGTTTACCGACGAGCATCTATTCCAACTGCTTGCACTGCCTGATCGTACAACGTTTACAGGAATACGGAACTATGCAATGATGCTAACCCTTCTCGATACCGGCATTCGATTAAGAGAACTGGCCAAACTGCAAGTCACGGATGTTTTACTGGATGAAGGTTCCCTGCGAGTTAACCATGGGAAAGGAAGGAAGTCACGTTTAGTTCCGATTGAACGAATTGCCGCGGGAGAATTGAAGCACTATTTGCTGGAACGTGGCATACTGGAGCATAATGCCCTTTGGGTCAACTTGGATAATCAGCCCTTTTTGCCTGGTGGCATTCGCACGATGATTGCCCGATACTGCCAATCCGCCAAAATTGATGACATTCAATGCTCCTGCCATACCTTTCGACATACATTTGCCAAGAAATATTTATTAAATGGCGGCGACGTCTTCACGCTCAAGAGCATAATGGGGCACGCCCAAATCGAGACGACTGAAATGTATGTAGAATTATTTGACAGCGACCTGCAAGCCCAGCATGAGAAGTTCAGTCCTATCGAACATTTAGCCGGAGCTCTTCACCTGCTATCCGAAAGCGAGGTGAAGAGCAAATGAATGTTCGTCGTCGACAAAACAAGCTAGAACACGTAGAGAACTCAAGTCAAGCCAAACAACAACTCAGTTTTGAAGATCTGCTTCATTCCTTTATTCTCGATTGCAAGGCCAAAAACCTTTCACCACTGACACTTCGATTTTACCAAGACAGCGCCAAGCAGATGAAAGAAGCCTTTCTAGCCCAACAAGTGCCGTTTGATATCTATACGGTATCGATTCGCGAAATCAAGAATTATTTTATTACCAATTTGTTTGATCAAGGCAGGTCGGACAATACGGTAAACGGACGAATCAAGGCCATAAAGCAGTTTTTTAAATACTTATTTGAAGAAGGCTGGCGGACAGAGAATATCGCCAACGATCTCCATGTGGTCAAAGCTAAGAAGCTAATGATTCAAACGTTTACTAAAGAGCAAGTGGTCTCCATCTTTGAGCAACCTGATAAAAAAAAGTTCACGGGTTACCGGGATTTTACTATGATGATGGTATTGCTCGAAACGGGAATGCGAATCGGTGAGCTATGTCATTTAAAGACAGGTGACATCTTTTTCAAAGAACTGGAGATTCGAATTACTAAGGGAAAAGGCGGACGGGCACGCAGAGTACCGTTTCAACAAACATGTGGAAAGATCATTCGCAATTACTTGGACATTCGAGGCGACCTTGAGACGGATGCTTTGTTCGTCAACATTGACAACCAACAAATTAGTACACGAGCCTTGCAAGACAAAATGCAGGCCTACGGTAACATGGCGAACATTACCGGCGTCAGAGTTTCACCGCATACGTTCCGGCATACAATGGCCAAATTCTATATTCTGAATGGCGGAGACCCATTTACGCTAAGACGTATTCTTGGCCATGCTTCATTAAAAATGGTCGACTACTATGTCGAATTGTTCAGCAGCGATATCAAACAGCAACACAAGAAATTTAGTCCCGTTGAAAATATGAAACACATTTTATAATCTTAATAGGAGGGGGTCTTTAAGACCACCCCTCCTCCATATTTATATCTGCAACAAAACCCGACTAACGCTTAGTCTCTCCACTATGTTTATCACTTCGAGGAGGCCATCCCGAATTTCCTGATTCAATTTGCAGAGTACTTCTCTTCTTAGCCATTAATCGAGGAAGGCTAAACTCCCACACATTGGCAACTTCCTAGATAATATTTTTGTCCCCCTATTTACATCATGCCGCACATCTATCAGTCCACAACGGTTTATTTCAAATTCAATCAATTTGCTTATACAATCAACTACAATCGAATCGGCATTTAAAATAGTTTTCAAATCATTTCAGGTCCCGCCGGAGTTTTCGTTATTTTTTGTTATTTTTCAATAAAATTAGCTCTGTTATTTTTCTACTCCCGGCTCTGTATTAAAACCATCTGTTGTTCTATTTTTTATACAGAATCTATATAAAAAGAGCACACTTCATGATGAAATCATGAGCATACTCTTTCTTTACAGGAGTTTATTCAACTCTCGTTCGCTACTACGGCCATCTGTTTTTTCATCGTGATTTCAAAAACCAAACAAAGTATGAGAAGTAAAGAAGCCACCCAGGCTGTTACTAGATCTCCAACTAACGAAATAAAAGAGAAACCCAATAACGGGCCTGCGGCCGCACCTAAATCACTGGACATCGAATATCCGGAAATGATTCTGTGTCGATGGTTAGCTGTGGAATGTCGGAAAATTTTCGCGTCGTTTATGGTCATGAGTACGGTTGAGAAAAGAAGCAATAAGATCGTTATCCCTAACCACATGACCACGTTCATCTTCATTGGAAACAAGATTAACAAGAAACTGGTTATAAGCGTGATAATGACAAGGTATTGATCCCTGTGTCGGCTTTGATCATTTATTCTTCCAATCCAAGGGACCAAGAGCGGATCTAAACTTAATTTCACAGTAATCAACAACCCGGTTATAGTGGCAGCTCCAATAGCTTGCATGAATGGTATCCACTCGTAATTCTGATTCCCTACCCAATAACTCATGGTTGATTTGAGAAAGCCTTGAAATATTAGAGTCAGTACGAATCCCATAATCATAAGCATTATTAATTCTTTATTAAAAACTCTTATTTTCTCAGCCTGCTGTTTTTCAATAAAGGCTGCTCCTTCAATTCTACCTACAATCAATAAAGTTAAAAAAGCAAGTATAGCAAAAGTGATAAGAATCATTTCAGGGCCATAGAAGGTTGATACCCAACCCCCGACCAGCATACCTACCAAAGCACCAATGCCCGAAATACTGTTGTAAATGCCGGATAGCCTTCCACCATTACCGCCTTTTTCTTCGATAGCAGCTACTACCTGCAATTGTCCACCTTGCTTAAGAAAAGCCCACGCTACTCCCCAAATACATCTTGCGATGAGCAGCAGCCAAAATCCCTTTAACATTCCATAAAATGATGTGGATAGGATCGTAAGCAAAATGGCGATGATTAGACCCGTTCTAATTTGAAAGGTAGCGTAGAACCAGCCAATAAGCGGATGAATGGGAATTCGAACAAATCGATTGATGGATAGCAGAACACCAACTTGCCACAAAGATAAAATACCAAATTGCTCGCCAAAGATAGGAAGTACGACATACAGCATCGTATCTCCCAGTAAACAAACTGCCGTTATCACTGCAACAAGTTTAACTTTTGTATCTGCAGATAACTTACTGCTTGTCAGATTCATCTACTGGTCCGCAGCACGATTGATTGGAACTGGTCACTTTTAAGGCGAATTTAGGTCTTGTTACACTGCAAACCCCTGTTTCAGGCAAACGCAGCTTCACTTCACGCGCTGAATCCCAGTCGCCAGCTAACGCAGCTACGACACTTCTCACTTGCTCATAGCCGGTAGCCAATAGAAAGGTTGGTGCACGTCCATAGCTCTTCGCCCCTACAATATAGAAGTGTTGCTCCGGTTGGCTTAGTTCAGCCTCTCCATGCGGGCGAACCGTGCCACAGCTATGAAGGTTAGGGTCAATAAGGTCTGCCAGCTTTGGTACACATTCAATGGAAGAATCAGCGGCATATCGAAGCTCTCTTAAGAATGAAAAATTCGGTCTTGCTCCAGTTGCCGCGATGATCTCATCTACTCCTGGAATCCTTTCGTTGGTCCCCACAATCGTTAACTTTTGATTTTCTTTAACCAGACTATGAATGAAAAACGGGGTATGAACGTGTACGCTCCCATCCTTCACAAGCTCGGCAGCACGTGAACCAAGCTCTCCTCGAGCAGGCAGACCATCGAGCTCGCCGCCTCCAAATACATCATCAACTTTTTGTTTTCTGAGTATCCAATGGATCGTCGTTTCAGGGTGTTTGAGCTGCAGCTCATGAAGCAAAAGTATGGCATGAATGGCAGAATGGCCACTACCTATAACTGCAACGCTCTTGCCTGCATAACGCTCGGCAGGCTCCGCTTTAATATCTGGAATGCCATATTGAATATGTGAGCTGTATTCCAGCTCTTGGGCCGCAAAATTTCCACTCGCACCGATAGGATTAGGCGTTTTCCAAGTACCTGTCGCATCAATTACAGCTGAGGCTTCTATCCGTGAGACAACACCATTATTTTCGTAAACGACTTCAAAAGGTACGTATTCCCTTCCAGCCGTTTTCATTTTATCAAAACCTTTACGATGAATCGCAATAACGCGCGACTCCGTCAGAATGCTCGATTTCAACTGTTTTAATTCCGCTAATGGTTTCAAATAGGAATCAAATAATTGTTTGCCTGTCGGGAGATCTGTTTTAGGAGGCGCTACCCATCCCGTTTCAGCAAGAAGCTCTGAAGCTGCCGCATCAATGTTGAATTCCCATGGGGAAAACATTTGGATATGCCCCCATTCCAAAACTGACGCCCCAACAGTTGCTCCTTGCTCCAATAAAACAAAGGGCATATTTCGTTTAGTTAATTGCGCTGCAGCTGCCAAAGCAACTGGTCCTCCTCCAATAATCGCTACGGGTTTCATGTTAATTCCTCCTCAAATTAGTCTACACGCTAGGAAAGCCCATTTCGTTTGAGATGTTTTACCACATATTTAGCATCAGAACCTACTCCACGTATGGTTGCAGAAGCAAATGATCGTTGGCCAGATAAACCGAGATAATACAATCCGGGTACCGAGCTACTCACGCCTGCCTTTTGTATTGCATAGCCTCGATCATCCAATGCCCCCTCGATCCCGCTTAAATAGGGGATAATGGGTTTAAAGCCTGTTGCAAAAACAATGCTGTCAACCTTTTCCTTTGTCCCATCGGGCCAAATCACCCCTTCGGTAAACATACTTTTGAACATCGCTTTCTGTTGTAGTTGACCTTCACGTAATATTTTTTTGAAATTACCTACATCGATGGCTCCGCTTGGACTGCCCACTTTCACACCAAGACGCCAAAAAGGAAAACGGTCATAACCAATCACTTTCAGCCAAAAATGAAGATCTTTCCCCAGGAATCGCTGAGGCATTAATTGCACCGGCTGGAGGACCGCAAGGTAAGTTTTAGAAGCGACCTCACTGATTTCAGCTCCAATCTGCACGGCTGAATTTCCTCTACCCACGACAACCACTTTTTTATCTTGGTAGACAGCCGGATTTCGATAAGTCGATGAATGAAGGATATCCCCTTTAAATGCTTCACCTCCTTCCAATATTGGTATGAACGGTTGATTAAACGAGCCAGTCGCACATATAAGGTTTTTAGTTTTGAATACCTGCCCATCGGCAGTGTGTACAAAGAAAAGATCTGCTTTTTCCACTCGTTCCACTCGAACATTAAAGTGTGTAGGAAAGCGATGATATGCAGCATACTGTTTTAAATATGAAATAACTTCTTCTCTAGTCGGATACCTGTCAGCTTTAGATGGAAAAGGCATTCCAGGCAATGAGGAATAGCTGGCTGGTGAGAATAATCGTAAATTATCATAATATAGTGGCCAAGAGCCTGTAGCTTCAGCATTTGCTTCTAAAATAACAAAATGAAGTCCCTTTTTCTTCAAATAATAGCCGGCAGCCAGACCTGCCTGGCCAGATCCAATAACAATTACGTCATAAATTTCGTTCATTTTTTGTCCCCGCTAACTTTACTTGTATATTGCAATTATTTATCTAAAAATTATGGAGTAACTTTTATTACCCCATTGGTGTACAGCACATTTTTGATTTTTGCATACTTGTATTCAATAGCTGCAAGGATCGGATTACGGTATCTTTCTCAAATTCATTCATAAATGAAAAAACATCTTCCAAATAATCTTTCATCATTTTATCGATGGAGCCAGCAACGAATCTACCTTCTGTTGTAAGCGAAAGCAGATACACTCTGCCATCCTCAGGAGAAGCTGTTTTTTTCACTAATTTATTTTTTATCAAGGTTTGAATCTGACGACTAAACGTTGTAATGTCCACGCCAAGCGTCTCTGCGACCTTTTGCATGGATGGCATACTCTGTCGTCCAATTTCATAAAGAATATGGCTATGAATGAGCGAGATGTCCACGCCACTGATTTGACAACAGTTCTTGTTTAACAAGCCAAACTGCCTCGCTAACGTTTGTAATAGTTCACGTGAATCGTTCAATCCCGACACCTCCTATATACGTTTTATCACACATACTTGCATTTTGCAAGTATATGTTTGGAAAATATAATTTAAGTTGATTTTTCATTAAATCCCACTCGGCTTCTCACATCACAAAATCTTTGTAGAAATAGCGGCCGTCTTGGACGAGAAGATAAAGTCTGAGCTGACACAACCTTATCTTCATTATCTCTTTGAGCAGCTGCCCAGCTTGCTGATCCTAAAGACGCAGATGCGCTGGACAAGCTGCTTCCGTGGCCGGCATCGTTACCACTAAGCTTAATATGTCTGATGTATCTTTACTTTAGGCCTTATACAACTTCTCCAATGCAGCACGCTGTGGGGGCTTTATATTGACTTTAGGTCGGATCGACTTGGCCAAATCTTCCGCCTCATCAATCGTTTGACTTTTACCTAGTTCAATAAGGGTTCCAACAGCTACAGCTCCTGTTCTACCGCTTCCGCCTCCGCAGTGGAAACCAACCTTCTTACCGGCTTTGTATGCTTCTACAACGTGGCTTACTGCTTGCTTGAAAAGTTGATCTTGCGGTTCTTCTGCGTTGTCTCCAAGCGGAACTTGGATCCATTTCAAACTTTCATTAAAATAAGAACACTCGGTCGCTTCAGCACGTAAGTCTACGACTACCTCAATACCTTCATTTCTAAACATATCCTCGACGTCTGCAGCTCCACCGAAGAAGATTTTGTCATCCACGAGATTATGATAATTCTTTTGCATCAAATATTTCCCCTTCGTTTAAAAGATGTAAATTCAACAGCAACCGGAGTAGAAGGTGGCGCACAACAAAGTGAGAGATCTCTCGCTTCTCCAGCAGACTCAAATTCAGAATCCTCTTTAGTACAAAATATTTCCCAAGCGTTACCATCAGGATCATATACCCAAACCTTGTCTTGAACAGCATAGCAGCATGTCGTATTCATTTCATCGATGGTAAGAAGATTCGATTGACGCAAACGCTCCCCCATTGCTAAAACATCCATAGTATCATCAACCTGAAAACCAAGATGATTGAGAACACCATTCCCTTCAAAAGGTCGTACGTTCAATGAAAAATGTAATGCAGGATCATTGAGCTCAAACTTAGCATAATTGTCTTTTATTTTCGTTGGTTCTGTCCCAAAAAAATTACGATAAAAGCTAAGCGATGATTCTAAATTTGTACAATTTAGAGCAACATGCATTCTTTTAACAGCCATTTTTCCTCCGATCTAGGAAAGACGCACATTCTTGAATGAACGTGCGTCTGCCTAACTATTCATATTATTTTCCTGTTTCCACAAATTCACTAATGCGGGCTTTTATCGAATCTCTCACTTCCCGGAACTTTGCCGTGATTTCCTCTTCCGTACCAGTAGCTTTAGCTGGATCGTCAAATCCCCAGTGCCATTTGACGACGTTTTTGTTGGAGATTACGGGACAATGCTCATCTGCATGACCGCACAGCGTAATTACATAATCAGCTCGGTTAAGAATTTCCGGATCAATCACATTGGATGTATGCTTCGAAATGTCAATGCCTGTTTCCTGCATCGTAGCCACTGCTCTCGGATTAAGTCCGTGAGCTTCAAGACCTGCACTTTTCACCTCGTACTTATCTCCACCAAGTGCTTTCAAGAAACCATCAGCGATTTGACTGCGGCAAGAATTACCAGTACACAAAAAGTAAACAAGCGGTTGTTTTTCCATGATCGTCATTTCTCCTTTAGAGTTGTCTATTTTTGTATTTGCTTTTGGCCTTGCTGTTTTTTCGACTTGCCTGATTGCCATTTGTTAAAAGCGAACAGTGCAAGCCCTGCTACAACTGCAATTGCTGCAATGATGATCCATATATTTATAGCAACGGAGTCAATGACCATGAGCCACAAGTACAGACCAATCAAGGTAATAAGCAAAGTAGGGACAGTCAACACAATGCCTACTTTAAAGTAGTAGCCCCAACTAATTTTAACCCCTTTTTGCGATAATACATGCAGCCACAATAAGGTTGCAAGAGATCCAATCGGCGTTATTTTTGGTCCCAGATCGGAACCGATCACATTGGCGAATATTAAGGATTCTCTGATGATCCCTTCTGTTGCCGTTTCTTTAATGGCAAGAGCATCAATCATCACGGTCGGCATGTTATTCATGACGGAGGATAAGATCGCTGCAATGAACCCCGACCCTACCGTTGACAGGAACAATCCTTGTTCACTTATCCATTGAAATACTTTACCAAGCTCATCCGTCAGTCCAACGTTTCGGAGTCCGTAGACCACGACATACATTCCTATCGAAAATATGACGACAGCCCACGGTGCGCCTTTGACTACTTTCCAAGTATGAATCGCTGGGCTTTGTCTAGCGAAGATTAAGAAAACAATGGCTGCAATTCCCGCAATGATCGAAACCGGAACATGAATGAATTCACTTATCATATAACCGGCTAACAGGACAACCAGGACCAACCATGAAATTTTGAACAAGCGAATATCTTTAATCGCTTCTTTCGGTTCCTTCAGTTGCTTCAGATCATATGTTGTCGGTATATTCTTACGGAAATAAAAGAACAGAACCAGCAGACTCGCAACAATTGAGAATAATGTAGGAACAATCATTCGGCTAGCGTACTCCACAAATGAAATGGAGAAGAAATCCGCTGACACAATATTAACTAAATTACTAACAATCAACGGAAGTGATGCAGTATCGGAAATAAAACCACTGGCCATGATATAGGGTAATATTAGTCGATCATCAAATTTCAATGCTCTCACCATTGCAAGAACAATAGGTGTTAGAATAAGCGCCGCCCCATCATTTGCAAAAAATGCTGCAACAGCTGCACCTAATAGTATGACATACACATACATCAGTCGACCATTTCCGCCAGCAAAACGCGCCATATGCAGCGCTGCCCATTCAAAAAATCCGATCTCATCGAGAATGAGCGAGATGAGGATGATTGCTACGAACGCTAATGTTGCATTCCATACGATCTGAGTGACATCCCCCACATCGGAGAACGATACGACCCCACACAATAAGGCAAGAATAGCGCCTGCAGATGCAGACCACCCAATATTAAGACCCTTTGGTTGCCAAATCACGAACACCAATGTAACGATAAAGATTAATGATGCAATAATGACCATGTTTTCCTCCTGCCTACCTTAACATCTTTCTAGTGTTTGAAATTCCAAGTCATTATGTTTAATTAAAGGAAGTGAATTTAGAATATCTCGTACATATGGCTTATTATCACTATTTATGGAATAGTATATCCATTGCCCTTTACGCTTTTCACTAACAAGGTTTCCAGCTTTGAGTTTTCGCAAATGTTGGCTTACATTAGGCTGAGTTGTGTCCAGCACAGAAACGATATCACAAACACATAGCTCTTTTTCATTCAGCATAGCCAAGATCATGAGTCGCGTCTTATCCGATAATAATTTCATTTCATCAGCAAGTTCAGTATACATATGCACGCTTCCTATCCCTCCCCACTTGCTTATTTGCCTTACTCAAATTTCATTATACACATATAATTATATAAGTAAAGAATTATATAATTATGTCGTTTAGTCCATTACTAGCCTATATCCATCACTGCGTACCGTTTCTATCCTAATGTGTGTCGAGACCAGCAACAATTTTTTCCGAACGGCAGCAATGGCTTGAACAAGGCTTGAATTTTCCTTCATTTCACCATGTAGAACTTCACTTAAATTTTGTTTAGATATGACTTGATTGGGGAACGACATGAAATGATAAATAAGCTTATATTCAGACGGCTTTAATTTAATAACCTGATCATAAAAGTGAAGCTCTAGTCGTTGAGGATATAGCTTGAAAAAGCCAAATTGAAAAGCACATTCAAAATCCCCCACGAAAAAGGGGAGAAGGCTATTCTCATGCATACGTCGCATGACAGCATGTATACGAGAGATCAATTCCCCATAACCGAAGGGCTTTCGAATGACATCCTCTGCACCTTGCATAAATCCGAATGCTATATCGGCATCTTCTTCAATTGCCGTTAAAATAATGAACGGCACATCAAACTTTGATGTCACTAATTGAAAAAGCGAATTGGAATTAGATATACCATGTTGATCAACATCTAATATAACCATGTCAAACGAATAATCTGCAACAAATTGAACCAAGGTTTCTTTTGCAGATGACAATTGTACCCTATGTCCCGACTTGTTCAACTGATAGCAGAGAATATTAGCTAATGTAGGATCCTCTTCGAACAGAAGTAGATGGTAGGACATATTATCTCCTTCTCACTTAGCGTATTTGTTAACCTAGCCGAATCGACCGGAAATGTAGTCCTCTGTCCTCTTATCTTCAGGTGCAGAGAATAGCTCCTTTGTTTCGTCAAACTCTACGACCTCTCCATTGAGGAAAAAAGCCGTATCATCCGAAACTCTCGCCGCTTGATGCATGTTATGCGTAACCATGATGATTGTATAATTATGTTTTAACTCTTGGACAAGTTCTTCAATTTTTAATGTAGAGATCGGATCTAATGCAGATGTAGCTTCATCCATGAGTAAAATATCCGGGTTGACCGCCAGAGCGCGTGCGATACATAATCTTTGCTGCTGTCCGCCAGAGAGAGAAAATGCCGAACGTTTCAAATAATCCTTTACTTCTTCCCATAATGCAGCACCGCGTAAACTCTTCTCTACAATGTCATCCAACTCATTTTTTTTACGAATACCATGAATTTTAGGGCCGTAGGTGATATTGTCATATATGCTTTTGGGGAATGGGTTCGGTTGTTGAAATACCATCCCAATCTTTTTGCGAAGAGTCTCTACGTCTACTTGTTTGGAGTAAATCTCATAGCCTCCGATCGATACGGACCCTTTTATTTTCACTCCAGGCGTCATGTCATTCATTCGGTTAAGCGTTCGAAGGAGTGTTGATTTACCGCAACCTGAAGGACCAATAAACGCCGTAATTGACCGCTCTTTAACATCCAAGCTAACCTTCTTTAGCGCATGGAATTCGCTATAATATAAATCGAGATCCTGGACTTTAACGATTGGTTTCATAAGTCCCTCCATTAATTTTTTTTCTGATATTTATTTCGAACAAGCACTGCAGACAAATTCATGAGCACCAGAAGCGTCATCAAAACAATAATTCCTGCAGCGGCTAATTCGTGAAATTCGACCTGCGGTCTTGAAACCCAGTTGTAGATCTGAATTGGCATAACTGTAAATTGATCCAACGGATTGTCTGGCAAAAAGGCTACGAATGTTAGCGCACCGATCATGATCAACGGCGCTGTTTCCCCGATTGCCCTGGATAAAGCTAGTATGACACCTGTCAAGATACCGGGAATAGCCGAAGGCAGGACCGCTTTCTGAACGGTTTGCCATTTGTTAGCCCCCAGCGCATATGAAGCGTCACGCCGAGAACGTGGGACAGCACGTATCGCTTCTTGTGCAGACACGATAATAATGGGTAATACTAATAAGGACATGGTCAGGGCACCAGCCAATATACTTCTTCCCATGGCAAGCAACTCAAATCCGCCAGCCCGTACAAATAAGGTTAATCCTAACATGCCATAGACAATGGAAGGCACGCCAGCTAATGTGCTGATATTTAGTTGCACCATTCTAGTCAGTCGATTCTTCGGCGCATACTCCTCCAAGTATATTGCGGCCCCTACGCCCAGGAATAATGATACTGGCGCCATAATGGCTACCATGTATCCCGTCCCCACTAACGCTGACAAGATTCCAGCTTCTGCTGGCCGTCTGGAAGGGTAACTTGTGAAGAAATGAGGGGCAAGTGAGCCTAGTCCATCTATTAAAATATCGACAATTAAAGCTGCCAGACACAAAATCCCAATAGCAGTGCAGCCGATAAACAAAAGATGCAAATAAAGATCGACTCTTCTTCTCGACCGATTTAACGCCCGATTGTCATCCTCGAAAATCATATTTAATACTCCTCTCTAAATCGTCTAGCCAGATACTGTGCCAGCAAATTGAGGACAAGCGTAATGACGAACAACGTAAGACCGACTGCAAAAATAGACCCGAACTCGATGGACCCGTGCGGAGTATCTCCAAGACTAACCTGAACGATATAGGCTGTCATTGTTTGTATACTCTCGAGTGGATTTCCTGTTAACTTCGGAGTCGATCCTGCAGCAACTGTCACTATCATCGTCTCTCCTATAGCCCTGGAAAAAGCAAGAACAAATGAGGATACGATGCCTGACAATGCAGCAGGCACTATTATTTTCAGTGCTACTTCGAGACGTGTTGCACCTAGAGCATAGGCTCCATCACGCAATGATCTCGGTACAGAGAGCATAGCGTCCTCACTTAATGAAGCGATCATAGGAATAATCATAATGCCGACCACTATTCCTGCGCTCAGTGCGTTGAAAATGGAAACATCCTGTCCGAACATCTCACGGAATACCCATTGGATAATCGGTGTTACAAAACTTAATGCAAAGTAACCATAGACGATCGTAGGTACGCCAGCTAACACTTCAAGTATGGGTTTAACCACTTTGCGTACTCTACTCGGTGCATATTCGCTTAAATAAATGGCGCTTCCTAGCCCAATTGGCATAGCAACCAAACACGCAATAATCGTTATCATCAATGTTCCACCCAACAGTGGAAGTACACCGTATGCTTTAGGTTCAATTAATGGAGCCCACTTTGTAGATGTGAAAAATTCAACAATAGAGACTGTTTCAAAGAAACGGATCGTTTCGGTTAATAATGTGTAAACAATTCCAACAGTTGTTAATATAGAAACCGTCGCACATAAAAATAGTAACTTGGGCATCAGCCAGTTTGCTGTTTGCTTTCGATGATTTCTGAAAGGAGATGATTCAGAAATTCCGATTCTATTCGTATCGAAGTTTTCATTATCCAAATTCCTACGCTCCTCCATACTGCAATAAAATAAATTCTTTCAATTGAAAGGCCCCCTTGACGCACAGGGGGCCCTCAAAGAGCTTTCAAGGCACTCGCAATCGCTTATTGCCAAAGAAATGGACTACAACTTCGCTTTTTCTTCCGCAAGCATCTCTTCTGGCAATGGAATGTATCCTACCTCTGCTGCTAATTCGTTTGTATTGTCCATAAAATACTTCGTAAAGGCTGCTACTTCCGGACGTTCATACGAAGTTTTTTTCACATAGATAAACAATGGTCTTCCAAGCGGGTTATAGCTTTTATCCATAACCGTTTCCTGTGATGGAAGTACTGCATTTCCTTCCTCATTAACGATAGCGACATCCTTTATTTTATCCTTGTTCTCTTCGTAATAGGCAAGTCCAAAGTAACCAATTCCGTTCTTGCTTCCGGCTATACCCTGAACAAGGACGTTATCGTCTTCGCTGAAGGAAACTTGATTATCGTTGCGGCTTAATTGGGCTTTTCCATTGATCACTTCCGTGAAATAATCAAATGTACCGGAGTCTGCACCGGGCGAAAAAATCTCGATTTTTTCTGATGGCCATTCAGGACGGACATCTGACCAGTTGACAACTGTACTCTCTGGTTTAAAGATTGCGTTCAGTTCTTCAACAGAAAGTTGATCCACCCAATCGTTTTGTGGATTAACAATGACCGCCAAACCATCATATGTCGCTTTTAATTCAATATATTCAACACCAGCAGCTTTACACGTTTCAGCTTCTTCTGCTTTAATAGGTCTTGAAGCATTACTGATATCTGTCTCGCCAGCGCAGAAGCGTTTAAATCCCCCGCCTGTTCCAGAAACACCTACCGGTACACGCACGTCTTTATTTTCTTTACTGAACTCCTCGGCAACTGCTTCCATCAAAGGGAATACGGTGCTAGATCCATCAATCTCAATTGCTCCGCTCAAATTTGCACTAGGTTCCACCGTTGCCGTTGCAGTTACGTTTGGGGAAGCACTTTGGCCTCCTGTAACATTCGAATTACCCGACCCATTATTTGCCTGACCGCACGCTGATACTACTGTCAAAACAACTGCCAAGGAACCCACCAATACCGCTCTCTTTAACACGTTCTCCCACTCTCCATATCATCATATAATTATGTTGCAATATGATCGTAATGCCTGATTATTAGGAGAGTATTATTGATTTGTAATCGGAGTGTAAATAATTAGATCAAATTCACCTAACAGCTTGCAATTCATATAATAACATGTTTATATGATGATATAAAATAAATTGTGAAATGAGGACTCCGAATGAACACAAAAGTGCTTTTGATTGAGGATGATCCTACTACTGTAAACATGTTTAATCTGCTGCTAAGTCAGGAAGGCAAGTATGTGGTTCACTTTGCTACAAATATTGAAGAAGCTACTCCACTAATAAATTCATCTGCTTTCGATCTTCTTATATTAGGTCACAAGTTGTCAGGAGAAAAAGAAGGAGTTCATTTCCTAGAACACTTACGGTATCAAGGAAATCGAACACCTGTCATTGTATTAGGATCAACACATCAAGAAAATGAGGTTATCCAATGGCTGGAAGCTGGCGCAGATGATTTTATTTTAAAATCTTTTGGGATCATGGAATTCCTGGCGAGAATTTTAACGATTTTGCGGAGAGCTCGTCACCTGCATCGCAAGCAAATGTATACGCCTGTCAATCAGAACCAAATCATCATCTCTTCAAAACCACTAGTTGCAGAATTAAGGGGGGAAAAAATCGCATTCCGGCGAAAGGAGTTTGAATTGTTCATTACCTTTGCCAAAAGGCCTGGGGTTATTTTCAGTCGAGCAGAGTTACTGCACATAATCTGGGGCGGCACATATCAAGGCGGACTTCGAACAGTAGATGTTCATGTCAGTTCCTTGCGGAAGCGTCTAGCGTTATTTCAAGAGGAGATGCGAATTGAATCCGTTCGTGGAAGCGGATATCGATTCACATGCTCCGACCTCTGTCCATCGCAACAATGTATCAATTAACATTAATCACAAGTGGTTGCAGCCAAATGTTGATCCAACCATTCAATTTTCTCTACTTGGGAAGGGATATTTGCTAAAATGTCTTTCACATATGGTTTATCCTCTATATTTAGAGAGTAATAAACCCATTTCCCCTTCCGGTACTCATTCAGCAGTCCGCCTGCTTTCATTTTTCTCAAATGTTGACTCACGCCAGGTTGTGACATTTGTAAAATATCTACGATATTACAAACACAAAGGTCTCTTTCGTTCAACAATCCCATTATGGCCAATCTGGTTTTATCGGAGAGCAATTTAAACGTATCTGCCATGTTATCTATGGTTTGCATAATTAAGCCTCCGTATCATTACATTCATATATAATTGAATTATAATATAACATTGTAAAAAAATCTAATCGCCAATCTCCAACACGGTTAGGATTTTGTCATATGATCAATCTTTAGGGAGATTTATGTTGGAGTATACAATTCCATACTCTTTCACAAGTCGATAAAACGTCGCTTTTTTTAATCCGGATCTTTTCATGGCTTCTGTAGCTGAAATAAGTCCCAATTGCCAATCTTCGTACGCCCGGACAAATACTTGATCAACAGTAAACCTAGGTCGACCAAATGTAACACCATTAGCCCGAGCAACATCAATTCCTTCTGCTTGCCGCTGCCGATTCTTTTTACGCTCCTGTTCGGCCACATACGCAAGCATACTCAAGAACTGATCTTCAAGCAATTTCCCTAGGTCGCCCATAGTTCAAAATTCTCTAGAATCGAAAAGAGCCTCGTTGCCCAAGCAAACAATATCAGCATTTAGATCTCGTGTGATTTGCTTACACACTGCGATAATCCCATCGTAGTCCCGGCCTGCCTAGACGACCCAACGCTTCCATGTACACCAAATCCCCTTCCCGGATCAAAAGTCGTAAGGCTTGATACCTCGGCCTGTCAAAATCCTTTCCGCTCATTTTATCCACAAATATGTATTGTTCGTCAACTCCAAAGTTCTCTGTACTTAATAAGCTGTCGTTCAGGATTCTGATCCTTAGAAGATACTCTTCCATTTGCAAGTTTCAAACTAATCCCTCCATGATAATAGTTTCAAAATATGTATGTAAAATCTGAAACGTTCTAATATTCATTTCTCAGCTTTTTGATACGTAATGTAGAGTAGAGAACTGGCTTTCAACTGAGGGCGCAAGCCCTCTATTTACTTTCCAGCTCCCCCTTCATCAAACCGGACGTGAGGTTTTCCCTCATCCGGCTTTCCGATGTCCTTCTTTCTTCCGCGTTACGGTACTTTCCTAGCTAATCAGTTTCTTCAATCCTGCCAACTGAGCGATGATCCCCACTTTGTTGGATTGACTATGCTTGTTGCGACGATTAAGCTTCTTGTTCCAGAACAGCGTTAGTCTCTTTCGAATGTACCAGTCAATTTTATTCAGAAACGGTATGGAAAAAGAGTCCATCGCATAGTAGTTTTTCAACCCTTGTATCTTGGGGTTTAGTTCCTTGACCATTTCGTTCATAGTCCAGAACAGACGGTTGCGTGGTTCTGTTACTTCCTTCACCTTTTCTTTCATTTTCTTCATGGCTTTCTTCGACGGGTAGCTTCTCAAGATATAGTGCTCTTTTCCCTTTATCTGTTTTGGAATTTTCCGATGATGCATGCCTAGAAAGTCGAATCCGTTCTTGTCATCCCACAGGTTGACCAGCTTGGATTTTGACGTGTTCATTTGCAGTTCGAGCTTGGCGAATACAGCTTTGAGCACGTCAATGGATCGTAATGCTTGTTCCTTGGTTTTGCAGAGGATGACCAGATCGTCCGCATAGCGAACCATCGTGCCCAGTTCGGTGAATTTCTTCTCCCAGATCGTGTCGAGATAGTTCAAATAGATATTCGCAAGTAGCGGGTTGATGACACCACCCTGAGGACTCCCGAGGTCGGTTTCGTAGAACTGATCATCTTTCACGAATCCCGCCTTCAGCCATTTTCGAATGAGCTTGAGGACTCTCCTGTCGCTGATTCGTTGTTCCACTAGCATCATCAGTTTCTCATGCGGGATGTTGTCAAAATACCCGGCGATGTCCACATCTACTACCCAGTAAACACCTTGTTTCACCGCTCGTCTAATATGACGAATAGCTCCTTTGGTGTCCCTCTTAGGCCGAAATCCATAAGAAAAGTCTTTGAAGTCTGTCTCAAAGATCGGTTCGATGACCATCTTTGTTGCCATTTGTACGGTGCGATCCACAAGAGCTGGTATTCCTAGCGGGCGGAATTTCCCGTCCCCTTTTGGTATTTCTTTGCGTCTTGCCGGCAGGGGATGATACGTTCCTGCCACCAGTTTCTCCCGTATGTCCTCAACAAACTTTTCTTCTCCGTATTCCCTCACGATCTGCTCGATGGTTATGCCATCGATTCCACCGCTCCCTCGATTCCCTTTGACTCGTCTCCACGCTTCCCAGAGCACATCTTCTCGGTATAGCTTGTCGTACAACGCATGAAACCTTCGCTTCGGATTTTCCTTGGCGGCAAGATATAGCTTGTTTTGAAGTTCTTGAGCTTTAACTTTGGCGTAGTTAGCAGACTCTGCATTCACTCGCTCGTACCTCCTCCACTTGCTTGGACAAAGCAGGGGCTCTTCCCTCCATGAGGTTTTTGTTGTCCTCACTTCTTCGGTACTACCGCCCCCTCCGACTCCCTTCCCGCAGCTCGCCACTTCACCTTTCGGGCTTATAGGTCCGCTCTTTACGACTTCCGCCGTGCGGGGGAGGGTCTCCCTAGTTCCAAGCACAACTTTCACAACATGCCGATCCCTATACACCGGAGAGTTCCTCCGTGCTGCACTTCCAAGGGCTTCACACGTTCCATGGCCTTCGCCCACCACATCGGGGCTCGGCTCTCTCTTGTCCCTTTCGGGTCTTTTTTTGACGGTGCGGCAGGATTCACTTCATGTTACGGCCTGTTGTTTTGCTCGCATTCCTTCCGGAATACTTTGTCACAGGGCTTCAACCTTAGGATCTCTCCACTAGTTGCCTGTCAGCTATGAGGCGACTTGGCTCTTACCTCAACCGGACTTTCACCGGCTAGTTGTACCTAGCTTGGCTAGGCGCGCATATGGACAAAAAAAGCGTCTCAAAAAGCATGCTTTTTGAGACGCCCTGAATTGTTTTGTCTAAAAGTCCTTAGCTGCTTTTTAGGCGTTGCATCTCCAAAACCAGCTCCAAGGGCCACGCCTAGCGCGATGCCGATCGCAATATTATCATTAAAACTCCCATAGCAACGCCAACGCCAATTCCTATGGCCAAGCCTGTGTTGATTTCTGCTCTTCTCGAAGCACTTTCAGGACGACCTTCGATTTAATCTATGAGGTATATCGATTCCGTTTTTCCATAGTTTCAATATAACTATTTTATTCCCTCATCGAGTCTCACCCTTGGGGTTCATTATACAGCAGCCTAGACATTTATCACTATAATTAAGGTAATTGTCTGTTCATCACACGACTCGTTGGTACGCAATTATAACAAAGAGAAGGCATTTTCACGGTGCCTTCAATCTTATCGTTATTTCTTCTCCAGCAGCCGCTCTTTATACAATCTCCTCATAGGGGACGATTTCGTATGTTTGGATCGCATCTCCGGCCGCCACAGATTCACATATTTCTTGACCATGTCCTGCGAGGTATGCCCCAGAATATCCTGCAAGCTGTAGGGACCGCCTTCATTCATAATATACAGCTTGGCAAAGGTATGCCGGAGAGTATGCGGGCTGAAGCGCACGTCCTTAATTCCAACTGCTTCCCCATATTTGCGAATAGCGCTTTGAACAGATCGCACTCCGAGCGAATGCCCATCCAATGTGACGAAGAAGTGCGATGACGGCACTTCTCCCCTGGCTTTAATATACCGAATCAACAGCTTACGGACATCATCGCAAAACGGAATATCCCGTGGCTTCCGACTCTTCCCGATGACCCCAAGCAATTGACTTTCCTTCACATCGACCTGGTTCATTTTAAGCTTGTTCAGTTCTCCTACCCGCAGTCCACAATCAAAGATCAGGGACAGCATGACGAAATCACGAAAGCCTGTGAAAGTCTGCTGATCAGGTTGCTGCAGCAGTCCAATAACCTGCTCCTCTGAAAATGAAGCGATCGTTGGCTGATGTCCTTTTCGCAACTTCAAATGCTCAGCGGGATTATGCGCTATCCACCCTTCATCAGATAAGAACTGAAAAAATCGTTTTATGGCTTTGATTCGGTTATTGATCGTATTGAGCTTGTATCCCTTTTTTTTCGACCATCACCATAATGAATTGATTTCGCAGGAAGTCCGTAGAAACCTCTTAAATTTCTGCTCCTATCTCCTGTTCTTGCAAAATGCGCCGGTAGCAGGTCAAGCTGATCCGTTCATATTTCACCGTGTGCTCGCTTGAAGTTTCCGCGCGGCGGGCTTACGGGAACAGATTCACCGCCTCTTGCCAAGTTAAACGGTATCCAGAATGCGAAAAGGATGCTGTATCATAGAGTTCATTGCTTCACCGTTTAAGGTACTATCCATTTTCTCGAATAAGTTAACCACATTCCTCTCATGTCTCATGCCTCTTATCCAATTAAATGATTAGACCGTTCTCCCATCGCTGCCATGCGTCATTTACTCACACTTGCTTGTCTCACCAGACACCAAAATTTGGGTATAATCCGTTTATAGCTTCCTCTGCCCCAAAATGTCCTCCTACTAACCTTTTCATTTCGAGGCTTAAATCGGGTACCTGGACACCAAGAATATGTTTGTTAAACGAGAACCCTACAGCACTTCGGTAATATGACTGAAGGTCTGCAGGGCAGTGATACGCTTCAAAATTCACATCACCGCCTATTTCACCCCTGAAAGTATGGCCTCCCATACATCACTTGAAGCTCTTCGTCGAATACACTACTGTAAACAACCTGCAAGCGACTGGAAGGGCATCAACAACCTTGCCGCTACAGGCATAAATGCCCACAAGCGTAATATCCATAAAGCGTCCGTTTTGCTCGTAGCTCCAGAAGATTGTTGGGACCTCCACTTCGCCCGAGAAGACTGTTAGTTCGCCTGCGGAGTCAAGAACCTGCTGGAGCAGAATTTCTGACGTTCGTTTGGGGGATTCAAGCGCTTGCTGCTTTCGGCATGATGTAGGAGTCGATGGCTGAAGCTAGCAGATACGATAAGGGCCGTGGCTGTCGTTTCCGGCTTCTCCATATTTTAAGATTTAAACGTAACAAATCGAGTGTTTGTTTTGGATGTACGCTTGCCATTATGACTTGATATTAATAAAGGCAGCCATGCTGTTGAACTGGCTGCCTTCAAATCCTTATCAGCTAGTTATCACAAGTACGTGATTAAAAACAACTAAAAGCGAAAACGCTCATGGCCATTCGATCGATATCCGACTACTCATTCGAGATCCAGTAACCGCTCTTAACCTTCAATCCCCCCCTATATCCCGTAAGATCTTTACTTTTCCCAATGACGCGATGACAGGGCACAACAATGGGAAGTGGATTTCTTTCGTTTGCCGCCCCTACCGCCCTAACCGCTCGCGGATTTCCGATCCTTTCGGCAATTTTGCCATAACTTTGAAGCTCACCGTAGCGGATCTCAGTCAGGGCATGCCAAACCGAGCATTGAAATGCCGTGCCGATCAGGTCAATTTCAAATGTAAACTTCTGCCGCTCTCCATTCAAATATGTTTTCAATGTTCCGTGTAGGGAACCATTCTAACAGGGTCGTTGATTGGTTCGGCATGCATACCTGTTTTTTCAACCCACAATTGCAAGGTATTGAATGATTCATGCGGAACCGTGATCAAACAAATGCATTTCGCTGTCGCCGCTAGATAAATAGGCATTGTCCTGAAAAATCGGATGACGGAGCTCATCCCAGTAAACGTCACGTTTATGATTCATTTCAAGTACCTCTTTTCAAGATTCATATTTCATATATACACGAGGCACACGCTTGCCGATTCCGCACATCACTTCGTAGCTTATCGTTTTCGACCAAGCTGCCACATCCTCAACAGAAACATGCTGTGACTGCGGCGAGCGAATGTGACCGCCGAACAATGTGACGGCCGTGCCCGGTTCTACTGCCTCAATGACTGTTACATCCACCATCATTTGATCCATGCATAAGACGCCAATAATGGGCGCAAGTTCCCCGTTGATGACAACAAAACCGGTATTGGAAAGTTTCCGTGGTATGCCATCGGCATACCCAATAGGCAAGGTGGCAACCTTCCTGGCTTGAGTAGCACAGTATTGGCGGCCATAACCGACGGCCTGCCCAGAAGCAATCCATTTTACCGCTGCTATGCGCGTTTTCACAGCCATCGTTTCAACCAGGTTCACTTCATCGGCTATCCCGCTGTCACAAGGATTCACCCCATACAATCCAACGCCAACTCGTACCATATCCATGTGCATATTTGGGAATTGAAGTGTGCCGGCCGTATTGCAGCAATGCTTAATCGGGATCGTTATGCCTTCCTCCTCTACTTCACTGAGGACACGCTGAAAAGTAGAAAACTGATGCCGGGTGTACGCGGACCCCGAGCCATTAGCCTCTGCAAAATGTGTGAAAACCCCCTCCAACTCAATTTGAGGGAAAAAAAAAGCTGCCTTGACCAACTCTCTCCAATCATCGGATGGTTGAACTCCGATTCGACTCATTCCCGTATCTATTTTCAAGTGTATACGCGCTTTTTTATGAAACTGTAATGCGGCAGCCGAGGCAGCTTGCAGCACATCATCGGTGAATACAGTCATCGTAACCTCTTGCAGAACGACGGCAGGAACAAACTCCGGCGGCGTATAACCCAGGATGAGAATCGGGGCTGTTATGCCTGCACTTCGTAATTCAAAAGCCTCATCGGCAAAGGCCACCCCCAAGTAGTCTGCCCCAGCATCGAGCGCCACCCTTGCGACCTCAACAGCACCATGCCCATATCCATTCGCCTTCACAACCGCCATTAGCAAACACTCTTTTTTCTTCCGATGTTGAAATTGAACGATGTTATGCCGAATTCCATCCAGCGATATTTCTACCCAGGTATGTCTGTGTCTGTCGCTCATTTGAGGTTTACCTCGTTACCCATGGCAATTGACAGTCGATTCCAGATATTTATTTGGTTGATCATAAAAACCAAATCCGCGTAATCTTTCTCCCCATAATATCGCCTGATGTGATTGTAAAGAGAATCAGGAACTCGCATATTGGACACCATTGTAACATGTTCGGCAAGCTCCAGCGCCGCCTTCTCTTCCTCCGTATAAAATGTACATTCTTCCCACACGCTCACACAATAAATCCGTTGCTCGGTTTCACCCATTTTTCTACCCTCAGCGGTATGCAGATTCAAGTAGAAGGCGCATCCGTTGACTTGTGAAACTCTAATTTTGATCAGTTCGATCAGTGCGGGATCGATCTCCGTCAGCTTGATGTAGGTATCCATGCTCATCATGATGTTCATTGCTTCAGGCGTAACCTTATTGTAATCCATTCTCCTTGCCATGAAAGGCTCCTCCAATCGTTTACTTATCCTGCCTTCTTCCTTGCTATCGCAACCATTCATTAAATGTCTGTGATCGAACATGCTTGTTTCTTTGATCGGATAATATAATTGTAGTAACAAATGGATTTCATTTTAATGTCCATGAATATGGATCTATCCCAATCCAAAAACCTCTAATTTTCCTTTGCGTAGAAGCTTTTTGCCTTCATGTAGCCAAGCGAATTAACAATATACCTGCCAGGGTCACGGCTATTCCACTTATTTCCCGCTTGCTCAGATTTTCTTTCAGGTAAAATTGGACGTACAATAGAACAATTAATACATTCATGGCACTGATCGCTGATACGATGCCCGTGACGCCATCCCGAAATGCGGGGACCACAAAGATCATCCCGACTATATTAGAAATCCCTACGACCATTCCCCAAAGAAAGGTCCGTCTTGACGTCCAGCCCTTCTGGGCTTGTTGATTCGCCGAAGCGACTTCAGAGCGTTGGGCAGATCTCTCCGCCCCGTTGTCGGACATCATTTTCTTGCGCGAATAGCGGCATCTCATCATCAGGAAGGCAAAACATAGACTGCCTGTCCCATACATGACCGTCAGTACAGGCAGCGTTTCTGCCGCTGCAATCGTTGCCTGCTTGGAGGAAACATCTGTAAAACCAAAGAATAACATGGTCAGTATGCCCCATTGCCAACCTACAAATTGCCCCTGCTTCAAGTCATTCGCATATCGGATCGTCAGGATGCCAATTAAGACAATACTAAAGCCGATCAGTTGAAGCGGATTAAGCGATTCACGCCATAGCAGGTAGGCTGAAGTCACGACAACAAGTGGCGGGAGTCCGGTAAAAAGCGCGATAACCGAAGCCTTTCCAACTGCAAATCCTTTGTACATGGAACCGTTCGCGATAAACGAAAACAAGCCCATGAGAACGCCAAACCAAACCCCGTTTGTCCAATGGTTGCCAACAAAGAGATTCATCGTAAACGCAATCAATGCCCCCGACACATATACGCCACACAACAACAAATTGCGATCAACCGGCCGCTGGGACGTCCATTGATATAATATTCCACGAATGCCAAAACAAATGCTGCTCCAACTGCAAATACAAACCACATTCATGCCTCCGTCCTGGGTTGCCTCTTCATATTCCGGTTCAAACACTTCCCTAGCTTTCCATGCCTGATAAGCAAGCGGTATACATACGGCACATGGGCGATACCCCAATGCCACCGCTGTGGCCTCATCGGCAAAGAAAACGCGATGCTTTACATAATCTCCGTTGTCTATTGCTCTGCGTGCAGACGAACAATCCAGCCTTCCATAAATCTTACTGCGTTTATAGCCCCCCAATACCCCGGGCGTCTCGCTGCAAAAGTAACGACCATCCGCACCCAGCAACTTGTAGCGGGGACATTCATCCTGAAGGTCGTCTGTTGCACCCAACTACGCTTCCTCCTTCACGCGACTTTGGCCATGTTTCTCCTACACTTATTGTCACACAGAGCCGCTTCGTTGTAATTTCGCTATTTTGCTCTTACATTCAAAAATCTACACAAATGCGTTTACTCCGGGTTATACTAACGCTGGAGGTGAGAGAACATGCTTGATCATGAGAAAGCTGGCTCAAACAACTTTGATCCAATCATGGATATGGACACGGTATTTATCCTGGCTCCTTTGTCTGATGAACAATGGCAGGCTGTTGCCAATAACGATGCTTCCTTTGACGGACAATTTTTCTATGCAGTCAAAACAACCGGCATTTTTTGCCGTCCTTCGTGCAAGTCCAGGTTGCCCAAACGTGAGAACATCGGCTATTTTGAACTGGCGGAGCAAGCAATGGCGGCACGATATCGGCCCTGCAAACGCTGCAAGCCAACAGGACAGCGCCTGCCCGACGAGGAATGGATTACAATCGTCACCGAATATATAGATGCGCACTACAGCGAAGCGCTGAATCTGGATACGCTCGCACATTTGAGCCATGGTACGCCTTATCACCTGCATCGAACGTTTAAAAAGGTAAAGGGGATCACGCCTGTTGATTATATCCAGCAAATCCGTATTGGACGAGCTCAACAGTTGTTGCTGGCCTCTGATTTACCCGTTTCACAAATTGGTGAATCCGTCGGACTCGCTAATACGCCTTACTTCATTACCCTTTTCAAAAAAAAGACAGGATTAACCCCCGATGCCTTTCGTCGGCAACAGCAACGTCAATACTGAAGGAGGTTTCATCCTAATGATCACCAAAAACAGCAGTCCTATCTATTGGTCCTTGCTAACCTGCGAGGAATGGCGGATGTACATTGCAGCAATAGAAGAAGGCTTATGCTTTGTTGGTTCGCAAAACCAACCCTTCGAAGAATTCTCTACCTGGGCGACAAGCCGCTTGCCGGGACGTGAATGGGTACAGGACGAACAAAAGCTGCAGCCTTATGCCAATGAGATCATTGCTTATCTTCAAGGCAAGCTTAGCCAGTTTACTCTTCCGCTGTTCTATCGCGGCACACCCTTTCAGGAAGCCGTCTGGAAAGCGTTGCAGAATATTCCGTATGGCCAAACCCGCTCGTATTCCGAGATTGCTGCGCACATTCACAATCCTGCAGCCATTCGGGCGGTCGGCTCTGCAATCGGAGCAAATCCGGTCTTGATTACGATCCCCTGCCATCGCGTAATTGGCAAGAACGGATCACTTGCAGGTTATCGAGGAGGAGTAGAGATGAAGTCAAGCTTGCTTCGCCTGGAGCAGCAAGCATAACCACGACGAAAGGAGCGTTGACATGAGTAATTCGATCGAATTAATTGAGCTGAATTGGCTTGAGTTGCATCAGACGCTGGATGAACAGGGCTTTGCCAAGCTGCCTTGCCTGCTGAGTCCGGATACATGCCGCCAGCTTGTGGAAGACTATGATCAGAATGAGCTTTACCGAAAAACCATTGATATGGCGCGATATCGCTTCGGGATCGGGGAATATAAGTATTATCAATCTCCCATACCGCCCGTTCTGCAGCAGTTGCGCAACAGCTTCTACCCGGAGCTTGCCAAAGCGGCCAATCGTTGGCTCGAGCTGCTCCATAAACCGGCAATCTACCCGGATACACTCGGCGCCTTTCTGGACCAATGCCATCAAGCCGGACAAAACCGCCCTACGCCGCTTATTCTGAAGTATAAGGCCGGTGGTTACAATTGCATGCATCAGGACCTTTACGGCGATATCTATTTCCCATTCCAAGTACTGTTTGTGCTCAACCAGCGCAATGATGATTATACGGGAGGAGAGTCGATTCTGTTGGAGCAGCGGCCGCGGGCGCAAAGTAGAGGACATGTCATTACGCTTAATCAAGGCGAAGGCCTCATTTTTCCAACTCAACATCGCCCTGTGCAAGGTACACGAGGCTATTACAGAGCAACGCTGCGGCATGGTGTCGGTACTGTCCATTCCGGAACTCGCTACAGTGCGGGGATTATTTTTCATGATGCTATATAATAGTTGGATTTCTGCAGCAGGTTGGTCGCTATGAAGGTCGCCTACCAACACAAAACGCCCAAGACGTTGCTCAATAAAGGCACCGGTTTTTTGTCCGGTTACACACATTCGTTAAATCCCTATACGGGTTGCAGCTTCGCCTGCTCCTACTGCTATGTGCGGCAAATGCCCGTATCCACGTTTCGCGGCGAGGAGTGGGGAAGTTGGGTCGATATCAAGCAGGAGGCGGCGGTGCTTTTTCGGAAAGAATTGCTTCGGGCCCAAGCTAAAGGCCCCGTCACCATCTTCATGTCGTCAAGTACGGACCCTTACCAGCCCGTCGAATACAGCGCCAAGGTGACCCATTCCTTGCTGCAAGTAATGGCGGAACACCCGCTCGACTTCCTGTTGGTTCAAACGCGCAGCCCGCTTGTTCGACGAGATATAGAACTGCTGCAAGCGCTCGGAGATCGAGTGCGAGTCAGCATGACCGTGGAAACGGATCGCGAAGACATTCGCAAACACTTTGCGCCCTACTCTCCTCCCATTCCGGCACGGCTGTATACGCTTCGGTTATTAACTGAAGCCGGTATCCCTACCCAGGCTACTATTGCCCCGGTGCTGCCTAGCAGTGATCGATTTGCCGAGATGCTTCGCCCGCTCGTCAATCGAGTATGCATTGACGATTATTTCATGGGGGACGGCAGCGGCGGCAAACGTACGAAAAAGCTAGGCTTGCAAGCCCTTTATCACGAGCTGGGCATGGAGGAATGGTACCACCCCGGTGCGTATCGCTTGGTCGTAGAGCGAATGAAATCGCACTTTTCGGAAGATGAGCTCTGGATTAGCAAAGAAGGATTTGAGCCCTGACGCCTTTATCTTTGTTCTCTTCCATTATGAATGCTTTTGTTCGAGAAGGAGTCACCCGCAGCAAACGACGAAAAGTTCCTATTGCGCTTAAATGGGAAAATTAAAAAAAACAGGCCAGAGGGTACGGACAGCTCCTCTAGCCTGCTCTTGTTATTTCCGTTTCATGCTGCGAATCAATCGTTTGGTCTCCGGATCGACCCGATAGGACTCCGTTATTTTTTGCAGCGCTTTGTTGAAGGTCTCTCTGTCCAGCGTATTGGCTTGCAGGTAAGCCATTGTCGGAACCGGACTTTTGATGTAGCAAATGGAAATCGCCCAAGCGACAGCCATTTTGACATAATACCCTTCATGCCGGATGCGATCAAGCCGCTCCAGAACCTCGCTCAAATAGTGGTCTTCCATGTAATAGTTAAGCATCATCACGACTGCAAAACGCACATCATATTCTTCGGAGGAGTGCGAATACGGCTGAAGAAAAAGCCACATTCTATCTTTATGCTTCAGCGTAATTTTCAGCCCGGAACAAAAGCTGTCGCATACCGACCAATTGTCGATGCGGGGCACAAATTCGGTCACATGTCGCAGTACATCCTCAATGTCGGACTTTAAATAACCAATAACCATGCCATGAACCATCGTTTCCTCAAAGCATTCCTGAGGCGCCTCTACACATATCGTCTCCCAATTTTGCTGTATAGCCAGTTTCTTCGCAATCTTCCGCAGCGCGGGCAAGCGCACCCCCATCACATTCTGGATATTTGGAATGAGAGCTGCTGCAAAAACCTGGTATTCCGGCTCCGCCAGAGCCTTTAATTGCTCTTTTAATGCTTGTTCCACTCCAATACTCCCTTCTCTATTCAAACGAAATGGCCCACAAATAAATGGAAGCGACCAAACCGTACGGCGAATACATGCGTCGATATTGTTCAAATTCTGCTTAGGACAGCGTAGGCAAGCCATACAACTTCATGATTCCCCTACGAATGGCGATATCTCCCCAACTGACGACATCCCGCCGTTCCATCGAGTTGGTCAGCAGCATTTCTGCAGTCCACTGCCCAATCCCGTTCAGCTTGGTCAATTGGCGAACGACCTCCGCGTCAGGCAACTGGCGAAGCTCCTCAAGATTCCATTCTCCGGCAACTACGATTTGGGCTATATGGTGAATACTCACGGCTTTTTTCATGGTCATACCAAAGGCTTGAATCTCATCCGGCGTTTTCCCGGCAAGATGCTCGGCAGTAATCATACCTCCGTTCTCGTGCATGCGCTCCCATACGGTATGAACAGCTTTGACGGACACCAGTTGTCCGATACTCGCGTACAGCGCGGCAAACAGATCCGGAATAATCTCGCGTTCAACTTACCGAGCCGCTCCATCGCCCTTCTTAGCACAGGATCTCTTGATTTGAGTGCCTCCATCTCCACTTGTTCATATTCAAAAAACTTGGTTGCCACGCGAGGCACATGATCCCCCATATCTCCATAGCAGTTGTCTAATATACTATACTAAAAAAACGTTTGAACTAGGTTAGTATCGAATATAAGAGCAAGATAGTGAAAAATAAACTCTCAAATCTAGGTGCTAAACTTGGCCTTCGTCAACTTTTCAGAAAGAGCCTAGAGATAACTAGAGTAACCATGGATTGAGATAGAATTTTGGCTATTTCGGGATATCTTCACTTTTTATTTTAGAGAGGCCGCAATACGCACCTGCTGTTGCCTCCCTGACTGTCGCGGTATAAGGGAGGGCCACACGGCTCCATACGCCACAGAGCACCAGCTATCCCAAAAATTAAATCCCAAACGACAAGTACTGTCAACGAGGCGAATAAGCCCTCCGGCTTTATCCCACGTTAGCAAAGTAGAATACGTCGTGAATGTGCCCGCGGGTATCCGAATGTTTTACGAACCTCCCCTTGCCCACTTCTTATTTCTGCTTTGCTTCGCTTATCCAACAAAGGAGGAAAGCGAAGTGCCTCAACCAAATATGACCGATTGGTCAAGCCTTGTTCGTTTGTTTCTCATGGACTGCAAGTCCAGAAACCTAACCAAGCCAACTATTCGCCGTTATGAATTCCCCTCACTCTTCACGGAGAGCGGGGTGCAAGGAGAATGAGTATCAGACGCAGACAAAATAAGTTGACCAAACTCGATAAGGCAAGCGACGCCAAACAACAGTTAAGCTATAGCGATCTGCTTCACTCTTTTGTTCTCGATTGCAAATCAATATACCTTTCGCCGCTCACGATTCGTTTTTATCAGGATAGCGCAAAACAATTGGAAGCTGCTTTCAGAGACCAGGAGATGGTACTTGATATCTACTCCATCACTTCTCGGGATATTAAGAATCATTTTATTGCCTATTTATTCGATCTAGGAAGATCTGACAATACCGTTAACGGGCGTATCAAGGCCATTAAGCAATTCCTGCGATACTTATTTGAAGAGGGCTGGCTCCTTCAAAACATTTCAGATGAGATCCATGCCACCAAAGCAGAAAAATTGATGATTCAAACCTTTACCAAAGAACAAGTCGTATCCTTGTTGGAACAACCGGACCGAAATACATTCTCCGGCTTTCGGGACTATACAATGATGTTGGTTCTTTTGGAGACGGGGATGCGAATCAGCGAGTTATGCAATTTGAAAATTAGCGACCTCTTCTTTAAAGAACAAGAGATTCGAATTACAAGGGGAAAAGGAGGAAAGGCCCGACGCGTTCCTATTCAACAAACATGCGCCAAAGTGATACGCCGTTACTTGGATAATCGGGGAGACTTGGAGACGGATGCTCTATTCGTTAATTTGAATAATGAAAAAATCAGCACTCGAGCACTACAAGAGAAAATGCATGAATACGGTTTTGCTTCGAGCATCAATGGGGTGCGAGTATCGCCTCATACATTCCGGCATACGATGGCCAAGTTCTACATTTTGAACGGCGGTGATCCGTTCACGCTCCGACGAATTTTAGGCCACGCTACACTTAAAATGGTTGAATATTACGTCGAGCTGTTTAGTAGCGATATTAAGCAACAGCACAAAAAATATAGCCCAGTTGAAAATATGAAACGAATTATTTAAACCCTGCCATAAGCAAAAGTAAAGGCTATTCAGTTATGGAATGGCCTTTACTTCCGACTCTCCGCAACCTTTTGCTGATCATTAAAGCATCCTGTTTTGATACAATCGGCGCATGGGAGAAGATTTCGTATGCTTCGATTTCATTTCTGGACGCCATAAGTTAACATAGCGCTTCACCATATCCTGCGAAGTATGTCCGAGAATATCCTGCAAGCTGTACGGGTCGCCTTCATTGATAATATACATTTTTGCAAAGGTATGCCTTAACGTGTGTGGGCTTACCCGGACGTTAGTGATCCCAGCATCCTTCCCATACTGGCTTAAAGCCACTTGAAAAGAACGGACACCAAGCGGGCGACCATCAAGTGTGATAAAAAAATGAGATGAACGAATGTCCCCTCTTGCTTTAATATAACGAATTAGAAGTTTACGTACATCATCGCAAAAAGGTATGTCTCGTGGCTTCTTACTTTTACCTATGACACCAAGGAGCTGATTTTCTTTAATATCAACTTGATTTATGTTTAGTTTTGTTACTTCTCCGACCCGCAGTCCGCAGTCAAAAATCAATGATAGAATGACAAAATCACGAAATCCCGTAAACGTGTTTTGATCCGGTTGTTTGAGTAGGGCTACAACTTGCTCTTCTGTGAAGGATGAGATAGTTGGCTGATGACCTCTGCGCGTTCGTAAGTTTTCTGCCGGATTGTCTAGAATCCATCCTTCTTCATGTAAAAATAAAAAAAAGCGTTTGATTGATTTAATTCGGTTATTGATCGTATTAAGCTTGTAGCCTTTTTTCTCAACCATAGCCATGATAAATTTGTTCCGCAGCAAGTCTGTTGATACATGATAGACATCGGCTTCAATCTCTTGCTCTCGCAGAATTCGCTCATAACATTTCAAAGTGCTCCGTTCAAATTTTACTGTTTCCTCGCTTGACGTTTCTGCACGACGGGCCTGAATAAATAATTTCACGGCTTCTTCCCACGTTAACCGATAACCTGAGCTGGAAAACGAATCTACATCGTATAAATCATTACTGCGTCTTTTATTCACTTTACCACTCTGGCTTTGATTAAACAGGCTTACAACATTTCCGCTCATCCTCTTCCCTCCAAACAGGCGTATTCTGAAATCCCCCTCACTAATCATTTCATTTTCTGGACAAAACCGGACCCTCTAAAAAATAGTTTGTCGGTGTTCTATGGCCTCAGGTGAAGCGATATCGTCGGATGGGAAATAGAATGCTATCTTTTCATTTCCATTCGCCACAAAGTCACCTCTACATCCCAAATATAAAAAACTCCTGAACCGTCCAAGGACGAATTCAAGAGCTTGTTCTTTGTTATGATGTTGACGCTTATTGCCATGCTATAATTGATTCAACTAATTCTCAGATTTGAGAAAAACTAAACAGATGGAGATGGAATTTTCAATGAAACCAATTAATCTGCTCTCCTTGGTACAATCCAAAAAGGCACTTTCCCCTTCCATTTTTGAACAATACATGAATGCTTTTTCCATCCAGATAAAAGATCATGAAGTAGAAGGCATTTCTCAGATAGTCGACGAACTAACTGAGCATCCGAAGAGACTATTAATGCTTGACGCTTTTTACGTTGGGTTTACCATTCCCCAGATTAGTAAGGAGTTCGATCTAATTCGCATGGGCAAAGAGTCCATAATCAACATCGAGTTGAAGAAATTGAATACGGGCGATCGTATGAAAAAACAATTGCTGGAGAATCAATACTATTTGGGGTTCCTTGGGAAAAGCATCCATAGCTTTACATATGTGTCAGGCGAGAACAAATTGTTCTATCTCAATAAGGAAGAAGATACGTACTCGGAAGTTGCTTTTGATCAATTACTGAGGTGTCTTGAAGAACAAGAGATCGCTCCGATTGATAATATTTACTCCTTCTTTGATCCGACGAACTATCTGGTTTCGCCATTTAATTCAACCGATAAATTCATGGATGGTCAATATTTCCTGACTGATCATCAAAAAGAGATAAAAAATAAAATCCTGAAGATGGAGCCAACATCAAACACGAATTATTTCTCCATTGAGGGAGCTGCAGGAACAGGGAAGACCCTGCTGACGTACACAATCGCAAAGGAGTTTAAGAGCCAAGGGAAATCCGTCCTTATCATTCACGTAGGCAATTTGAACGCTGGTCAGCTTAAGTTAAATCGGAAATATAAGTGGAAAATCATGCCGGTAAAGAATTATGAAAAACAAGATTTCACCAAGTTCGATGTCATTGTCTTCGATGAAGTACAGCGTATTAGCAGGAGACAACTAGATGCGATCATCGATAGTATTGCAGCCGGTTCTACTGTAATTTTCTCTTATGATGGGGAACAATGTCTTTCTGATTGGGAAATGAAAAACAACATTCCCCAGGTTATTCAAAGCCTTACCCCGCACTACGGCTATAAATTAACGAACAGGATCCGAACGAATAAAGAGATTGCATCATTTATTGCCAATTTGTTTGATTTAAAAAGTCGTAACCCTAATCAAGAATATAGGAACATTTCTGTTCAATATTTTTCTAATGCAGAGGCGGCAATGAACTAGAGTTATTGGCTAAGTGAGGATGAATGGAAGGTCATTAACCTCACTCCTTCAAAGTACACAAAAATTACTGCTGACACCTATCGTAATGTCATCTTTGACACCGCCCATTCTGTCGTCGGCCAAGAATACGATAACGTCGTTGCTTTTTTGGACGGAACTTTTTACTACACAGAAGAAGGGGAATTGAACATTAAAGGAAATTACTATTACAATCCGACCAAAATGCTGTTCCAAATCTTAACTAGAACCCGGAAAAGGCTTCATCTTATTATACTTAGAAATGAAAAACTATTGAAAACGTCTTTACATATCCTTGAAGACAAAGCCTGATGAGAAGAAGAAGAAGTCTCAGCCCTCCCTAGACTCTAAGTAATAGAACAGTGAAGCTTGCCGGTGTCCAAAGTGCAAGACTGAAAAAATAAAGTATGAGACTGCTAACGCTCCATTAAGCTTAAGGACAGGTTAACATTATTCTTCACTTAGAAAAATGGAGGAAATTAAACGTATTTCTCGAATAATTATTTGAGTTAATAGTGCTCGGGACATTCGGCATTAGCACCTTAAAAACAATCGAACTAAGGTTAATATTTGGAACTAAAAATATGTGTCTCTCATTCAAATGGAGGAGTTATAAAGAATGTACAATTTAACAATTTCGTTAACCTTTGGGGAACCTTTAAAACTACAATCCGAGTATCGATATGACTTTGTTGCTTTTGACTTTGATAATGACCGCGGAACAGGGTTACTAAATAATAGCGTGTTCGTTTTTCGAACAATAACAGAAGGGAACGTAGCTGGCAACGTACTTATTGATTTAATAGACAAATCAAATGTGAATGCTTTCGATGTAGCTCATCTTGCGAATTGTCATTTCCATCTGATGAGAAGTGCCGAGTTACGAAAAGAAGGAATACATATTAACGATAATATAACTTTGCAAATTACTGAAACACCGGTCTCGTCTCAATATTTCGCAGAAATAAAGGATCAGACTGTTAGGAGCAATAATGCTTTTTACAGATAATTATCGATTGGCCTTGACAACTTGCAGATACATTCTATTTACTCTTCATCATGAAGATACCGTTAATGCAAAAAGTATTGAATTGGCTACAGCCTTTGATTTACAAAAAGAACATATTTGGCATAACAATCGCTGGAGAAATTTTAATAACTTACATACATTGGACATCAACAGATATGTGATTCGTAAACTCGACCCTTCGACTCCTTGGTTGGAAGTTAAAAAAATTGTTGAAAGTGAAAATGAAAAGTGTAGAGAACTTTCGAATCAAAAGTATCATCATTGCTTGATAAACGAGGAGAACTTCCTTTTCTAGTGATTGAACGGTAGCCGAATTCTCTATTTTCTAGTTGTGTTTATGACATCATTAGTGCGTCCTTTTTTTTTTATATATTTAGTCATGTAGGGGGAATACCAGCGTAGCTACACCATCCGCTATCATATGGGTTGATATGGTATCTATTTATATTTTTTACTCTTAGACTATAGTAAGGGGCTGAAATACTTCAGCCCCTCCTCATCAAACTGTACGTGAGGTTTTCCCTCATACGGCTTTCCGGTGTTCGTCATTCATGTGCATGCAGATTACAAGAGCGCTTTGAGTCCATGTTGTCTAGCCATGAATTTAACCTCGCGCACAGAACTCGTCCATCGTGCGCGTTGCCGCTTCTTCGCGTACCATCTCGCAAGCCTCTGAAGAATGGACCAGTCCAGCTTTGCCATCTTCTGCTGGCTGTGGGCCGTGTAGTAATAATTCCGCCAGCCTTGAATTTTGGGGTTCAGCCATTCTACATGTTCCACAAATGACTTATGCCGCATCTTCGGCGGTGCCAGGCGGTCTTTCACGACTTCCCGGATGCGTTCCTCCGCTTTCCGAGTCAGCCATTGCTGAGTGGTGTAATACACTTTTCCTTTAGAGGTTTCAGCTTTCGTCTTGCGATGATGCATACCGAGAAAGTCGAAGCCTTCTTCTCCTGTCCACAGTCCGACGATGCGCGTTTTGGCCTTGTGCAAGGTGAGTTCGAGACGATCCATAATCGCACGAATAAGTTCGTACGCTCGGTCTGCGTCTTTCTTCGTCTTGCATACGACCACGAGGTGAGTAGCCCGAGGGAATCGCACCCTCAGGCCCTCTCAGAACCGGACGTGAACCTCTCGGCTCATCCGGCTCCCATTATCCAACCGCAGGCAATATGCCTAATCGCCAGTGAGCAAATAGCTCGGGAACGTTCCTCGCGAGTCGCCCTAGCCACCGAATAGCCCGCGTCTTGTGTCTCTCCAGCTTCTTGTACTTCCGCCGAGCCCACTTGACGAGCGCATCATTCATATGACGTAGAACCGTGTATAATTGCGACTTATAAAAGTGGCCATAGTAGTTAATCCAACCTCTGACGGAAGCATTGAACATTCTCGATAGGTCATCAATCCCCAGATCCGGTTTCAGATGCATCCGCCATCCTCTTATCGTCTGTCTCATCGCCTTGCTTGCTTTATTACTGACTGCTGGCGTGAAGTTAATGAAGTGCTTTCCCCATCGGTTCTTTGACCGCCTTGGACGAAAGGTGTATCCCAGAAAGTCAAACTTGGTTTCGGGATGGTCTCCTTTACGGTCATCATCTTTGCAATAGACGATCCGGGTCTTTTCCGGATGCAGTTCGAGTTTACATTGTTTGAACCGTTCCTTGAGTTGCTCCAGCAGTTGTTCTGCTTCCTCATTCGTTCGGCAGTGGATCACTGCATCATCCGCATATCTTGCCCACGGCTTTTGCGCGTGTTTGTTTCCCATCCATTTGTCGAACGTATAGTGCATGAACAGATTCGCAAGTACCGGACTGATGACCCCCCCTTGAGGTGTACCGGAAATCCTATCTCTTTTGCTCCCGTCCTTCATTTGAAATGGAGCTTTTAGCCATCTTTCGATGTAAAGTAGGACCCACGGACAATCCGTATGCTTCCTTACTGCTTTCATGAGCAACTCGTGGTCAATGTTGTCAAACAGACCTTTGATGTCGAATTCCAGCACCCAGTCATATCGCCAACACCGTGTTCGCGTCACTCGAACCGCATCAATTGCCGATTTCCCCGGTCTGTACTCGTACGAATCCGGATGGAAAACTGGTTCCACTAACGGCTCGAAATACAGTTTGACCGTCATTTGCGCAATGCGATCCGATACGGTAGGTACGCCCAGAATCCTCACTCCGCCGTTCTTCTTCGGTATTTCTAATGTTTTGACCGGCGGGGGAAAGTAGCTGCCCGAGGACATCCGGTTCCAGATTTTATAGAGGTTGTCTTTCAGGTTGGCTTCAAACTCCTGTATCGACTCGTCGTCGACTCCGGCCGCCCCATTGTTCGCCTTGACTAGCTTATACGCTTCCCAAACCATGTGCCTTGAGATTTCATACGGCTTTGTTTTGTCCATTTGTTCCTCCCACTTTCGCGGTTGTCGCATTTCCAAAACGGGATAACACAGCCCCTTGGCTCCGCCACCTTTCAGTGGGTTCATCACTACTACGGGCTATTCCGCCCCTATACTCCGCATCTGTACTTTCATCCTTACGGGATTTCCGCTTGGATTTTTCCATTGGCATCGGAGTCGTAGGTTCCCACGTTCCGAACAAAAGCCTGTGCTACGTTCACGCCGCCTTCATGCCGGCCACCATCTGGACAGTAAACAGTTTTCCTCCAGACTTATCCCGGGCCAACGACTCCCTCCCGGTTTTGATGACGGCCCTACGCTTTCGACACTTTATCAGCCATTGACTTGTGTTCGTCTCCGTAGCACTCACCTGACAGAGTCTCGCCCTGCCTTTTCCTTAACGCTCACCACCGACGGCTTTTGACCGCAGCAGCTTAAGGTGGTTTGAAGCCTCCGCCTGTACAGCGGCTCCGAGGGGCCCTCCCTCATCTTCTGTTCAGCATTGCTTGGCTCTTACGCGCCGCGCATTCGTGGCGCACAGTCGTCCGCATAACGCGTTAGTTCTCCATGTCCGCTCCCATGTCGTTCCTACAGGATGTCGAAGTAATTGAGGTAAATGTTCGCAAGCAGCGGAGATATTACCCCGCCCTGCGGTTTTCCCAAATCTGAGCGCCTTACCGTCCCCTCTTCCATCACTCCCGCTTGTAACCACTTCCGAACAAGCTTCAATATTCGTCTGTCACTGATTCGCATTTCAACCAGTTTCATAAGCTTCTCTTGATTGATGTTGTCGAAGTAGCCTTGGATGTCAACGTCGATCACCCAATTCCCTTTGCGGTTGCATGCCTTCCGGATTCGATCGAGCGCCCCCTTCGCACTTCGCTTCGGACGGAATCCAAACGAGGATTCCTGAAAATCCGCTTCAAAGATCGGTTCCACGACTAGTTTGGTTGCCATCTGTATGACACGATCTCGGACGGTCGGTATGCCAAGCGGCCGCATTTTCCCATCTTTCTTCGGGATGTAATGCCGCCGAACAGGCTGTGGGTGGTACCGTCCCTCTTTTAGGAGCCGATGGCATTCAAGCAAGAAGAAATATTCTCCTTGTCTCTCGATATCCGAAAGTGTTTTGCCGTCGACACCAGCCGACCCTTTATTGGCTTGCACCCTGCGCCATGCTTCCCACAAGATGTCCATCCGGTAGACCTTGTCATACAGGGCGTGGAATCTGCGCTTCTTGTTATCCTTGGTCGCATGACCTAGTTTCTCTTGGAGTTGTTGAACGTTTTCCTTTGGTGTTGTTAGCCGATTGGCATTCACTGACTCGTACCTCCTTAAGAAACGTGTACAAAGCAGGGCCCCTTCCCTCCCGCAGGTTATGTTGTCCTGTGGTTCTTCGGTACTAAGAGCCCCTCGGACTCCCTTCCTGCAGACCGCTCATTTCACCTTCCGGACTTATAAAGTGCCTCTTTACGATTTTTTTTCGTTCAGGGAAGGGCATCCCCAGTTCACTGCATCCTCTTTCATACCATGCCGATCCCCTTACGCCGGAGGTTTCTTCGCTGTCGCTCCAAGTTCTTAACAGCTTCCGTGGCCTTTATCCAGTTGTTCGAGATTCGGCTTCCTCTCTTCCCTCTTGCGAGGCCTTTTTGAAGACGCGGCAGGATTCACTTTATGTTACGGCCTGGTATGTTGCTCGCCCTGTCTCCGACAGGTACTTTCGTCGATACGCTTCTACACGCAGATTTCGCCGTATGCAGGTATCCTAGCTACGCGGGGACTTGGCTCTTCCCGCGACCGGACTTTCACCAGCTAGAAGATGCGTGCCTCTGGGCACGCAATCAACCATAAAGAGAAACCGAGCTCAAAGAACTCGGCTTCTCTTCATTTATTGCGCCATACTGCCGATTATCTGACCCATCATACCTACAACGAAACTCAGCCTCGTTATTAATTGGCGGGGTTACCTGCCGAGGACGTCACGCATGTATACTTCTCAATCTACTACTTTATTTTCACCAAAAAAAAAAATATGTTGATATTATCGCGCCAATCATGAATCACTCAATAACCTTTCCACTCTCGCATTGATATCACTTTCTTTCATACCTCCAACGAAAATTTCATTATCGTTCCATCTGCTTTTACGAAGTAGGTTGTTGGGTAAGCCTTTAGACCGTATCGTCTTTCAGTTGCCTTTTCCCGATCACGTAAGATGGTGTTCTCTAATTCAAATTTTCTTAAGAAATTCTTAACAGTTAAATCATCTTCACTTAAATTAATCGCAAGTACGTTTAGCCCCTTACTCCCCCACTTTTCATATTGACGTTGAAACTCGGGCATTTCCTTAACGCATGGAGGACAAAAGGTTCCCCAAAAATTAATAATATACGGTTTTCCTTTATAATCGGATAATCGGTGTACGTTCCCTTCCATATCAGTCAATTCAAACTCTGGAGGCTCTCCACCTACTTGCGGATAGTTATTTGTTTTAATAAATGTCTTACCAATTGCAAATCCGCCTATCACTAATACGACAATTAGAATGGAAATTTGTATGAATTTACGATTTGGTCCTATCAGCTTCATTACCGTCACCCCTTAAATCCTGTTATTTTATTGCATCAAAATGAACGGTTATGAATATACACCTACCCATCCTTAAATTAATGTGAATGCCATCATCTTAGTAAACGTATCCTCAATTTATTGATTGAAAACAGCTGTCACCATAAGCTTGTTAATAGTTGTTATCCTCAAACTTTCAACCATTATATGTGTGGATCTTTTCTATCACGAGCAAAAATCATTACACTCCTTTTCTATGAAACGTAATTAAAACCCGGTAAATCCTCCATATAAACGAATCAGCAATATGGTGATCTCGGTCATTTGGTCTGTATATAAGAGAATCGCAATTAATAACATCAAGGCGCCGCCGATTTTTCTTATCAACTGTGTATAGTTGTTTATCCATTTTAATTTTCCGATAAAAAAGGCCATAATGAAAAACGGAATTCCAAATCCCAGTGTATAGGCTAATACATAAAACAATGATTGTTCGGGGCTTGTTGCACCGAGAGCCAAAATTGCAGAGAAAATAGGTCCAATGCACGGTGTCCATCCTGCCGCATACGTAATCCCAACAAAGACGGAACCCAAATAACCTGCAGGCTTGTTTTTTAGTTCAAAGCGTTTTTCTTTCATTAGTACACTAGGTTGAAAGACGCCGAGCATAAATAAACCCATCAGTGCAATCAAAACCGCACCTAATTGACGGATCAGGTCTTGATAATTTGAAAAAAAGTCTCCCAGCAGGCTAGCTGACAAGCCTAATGCAAAGAAGATAATTGAAAAACCAAGAAGAAATAATAGTGTATGTAGTAATGCTTGATGCTGAAACACACCTTTCTTTCGGACCAATTCTTGCGTGGAAACTCCAGTTATATAAGATAAAAACGAAGGGTATAATGGGAGAGTACACGGGGAAATAAATGATAAAAAGCCGGCTCCGAACGCCAGCCACACTGTAAGATTTGCAGCAATCAAATAAAACACCTCACTTTAAAGTTAATGCAGGGATGGTACTAATAAATTTGTTCCCCAATTAAGCAAGAAATATAGAATAACGCCGTAAAAAAAACGAAGACGTAAGACGGTTGCCGGCAGAATTAACAGCGGGAAGCAAAACAGTAGCTGCCACATAAATAAAAATTCCAGCGGAAAAGGCAATCGCTGCTGCGGCAATTTGTTCACTTGGCAAATATAAATCTGAAAGTAAAGTTGCTGTAAAAGCACCTGCAACCGTCGAGACTCCTAAGAGCAAATCAGCTAACAATGCTTTGTTTCTATCTCGTGTGAGAAGAAAAATAATGGACGAAATCGTAATTCCGTCCGGGATTTTATGGAGAAGTACAGCGATAAATACTGTGATTCCAAGATGTAAGTCTTTCGTAAAACTGGATGCGATCGATAACCCATCAAAAAAAGTATGGATGAGCATACCACCCATCGCTCCTATTGCCGAGCTTTTAACACGTTGATGTACATGGATTTCCTCCCCGAAGTGAAAATGGCACGACACATAATGCAGAAAAAAATATATTGCAAGCAGACCAATCAGAACAAACACCGGACTAGAGGAATCATGTTTAAGCGAATCCGGGATGAAATCCAAGTTGGCAATGGCAATCAATAGACCAGCGCTTAAAGCCATCAACGCGTGCAGTCCCCTGAGCGACCAATTACGTTTAAACAGAAAAATGAGACCGCCCATCACATTGGCTGCCGCCGCCAGCAATACATAAAGCAAACTACTCCAATTCAGTACAACCACCCTATTACTCTGGCAACGTCTGACTCGATCTAGCATTTGTTCTGGATGCCCACAGCGTATCGATCAATATCATAACGACACCTGTCGAGATAAAGACATCAGCCATATTAAACACTGGATAATTGATAAACGTAAATTCCAGCATATCTATGACTTCTCCATGAAGAGCACGATCTATAAAATTCCCCAGCGCTCCTCCAAAAATCAGGGTTAACGCATTGGCTAGGAATTTTTGCTTGCGATAGATTTTGTACAAGTAAATGATAATACCAACAAGAACAATAGCGGTCACCACAATTAAAAATAGCCGCTGGTTTTGCAAGATGCCAAACGCGGCCCCCCGATTTCGACTGGATGTCAGTTGAATAAAATCCGGAATAAGTGGTATCTTTTGACCAATATCCATATAAGTCGCAACACTCCATTTGATCAACTGGTCAACGGCAAAGGCGACAATCGCAACGATATAGTAACGAAGCACATGTACACATCCTTTCAAGTAAAGCCGAGTCAAGGGCGACGCCCCTAACTCGACATAAATGTTCACTAGCGGACATCAGGTATCCTTGTCTTTCGTAAGGTCCCTTAGGACGGTCAAAATCATTTTATTCACGGGGAAAGCACTAGATAGGCCATAAAAATTACGAAGACAACCGTTAGAAGCGGTTTTTCTTCAGAGGTAACTTTCAACTGTTCCGATGCCACGTCTCCCGCTGACTGAATTAGCATTTGAACCTTATCTGCGTGTACTTCGAAGCCTACTGAAATAATAAGGTACAATATAAGATTGTCGATAGTGCAAATCTCACCACATCATCCTCATCACCATGTAGGCTCTTAATAGTGGGCAAGGTCTTTTCGTGGACTGCTATCGATCCTTTATTCTTTCACGCGTATGAGTCGCAAACCGTTTAACGCGACCAGGAGCGTTGCGCCCATATCGGAAAGAATGGCAATCCACAGCGTTAGCCAACCCGGAATAACGAGCAGCAAAGCAATCAATTTAATTGTGAGTGCAAAGGTGATATTTTGTTTAATGATGCTGAGTGCATTTCGGCTTAGTTTTATCGCGAATGGCAGTTTCCTTAAATCGTCACCCATCAACGCTACGTCTGCCGTTTCCAACGCTGTGTCTGTGCCGGCTCCGCCCATGGCGATGCCAACCGTTGAAGCAGCCAGCGCAGGGGCATCATTGACGCCATCCCCAACCATGGCTACGTTCCCGTAATCAGATCGCAATTGTTTAATAAAGTCCAATTTGTCCTGTGGCAGCAGTTCGGCCTGTACATCCGATACACCGACATGTCCGCCAATGGCAGTTGCCGTACCCTTGTTGTCACCGGTTAGCATAATGGTTTTTTTGATGCCAAGCTGGTGCAACTTTTGAATAACTTCCTTACTCGATTCACGGACTTCATCCGCTACCGCGATCACCGCGAGAATTGCATGATCAGTTCCGACAACCATGGCCGTCTTGCCCTGGTTTTGCAGGGTTGTAACCAACTGCTCCTGCTCGCTGCTGAACCGAGTTGTTGGCAGTTCCTTAAAGAGTTTAGGATTTCCAATGTAAAACGTCGTTCCGTTGACAATACCTTTAATGCCTTTGCCTGTAATGGAAGAAAAATCTTCAACCCTGACATTAGAATACGAAATGTTTTCTTCTTCGGCTTTTCTCATAATGGCTGAAGCAAGAGGATGTTGGGAACGGTACTCTAATGCAGTAATGACGGACAATAATTCCGATGCATTGGTCTCCTTGCTAAATACGTTGAAATCCGTTACAACAGGGACCCCTTTTGTGAGCGTGCCGGTTTTATCAAATGCAATGGCCTTTAAGGCTCCCATTTCTTCGAGGTAAACGCCGCCTTTGATAAGGACGCCCTTTTTGGCAGCATTTCCGATTGCCGAAACGATGGAAATTGGAGTCGAAATAACGAGTGCACAGGGACAGCCAACAACCAGAACAGATAAGCCTTGATAAATCCATGTTGCCCAGCTTCCATCAAAGAACAAAGGGGGAATGACAGCGACTAAAGCTGCCACGATCATGATGATTGGTGTGTAGTACTTCGCAAATTTATCAACAAAGGCTTGCGAAGGAGCTCGTTCACCCTGGGCTTCCTCGACTAGGTGTATAATTTTTGCAATAGTTGTATCATCTACGAGCTTTGTTACTTTAACTTCAAGCAAGCCTTCTTCATTTAACGTACCGGCAAAGACGTCGTCATCGACCGTTTTTTCAACCGGCACGGACTCACCAGTAATCGCTGCCTGATTAACGGCGGAGTAGCCACTTACAACCACACCGTCCATGGCGATCTTTTGACCGGGTTTCACGATCATGATGTCGCCAACAGCGATGCCATCCACATGAATCATCATTTCTTGCCCGTTCCGTCGAATCAGAGCTTCTTTTGGTGCGATGTCCATTAAGGAACGAATCGATTGTCTTGCCCGATCCATCGAGAATCGTTCAAGGGCTTCACTAATGGCAAACAAAATTACGACGATCGCGCCTTCGGCCCATTCCCCAATGATCGCTGCGCCTATAATGGCCACGGTCATCAGGGTTTTCATGTCAAATTCAAATCGCAATAAGTTCTGAAAACCAACTTTAAAGAGCGAGAATCCACCGATGATGATCGAGGCGGCAAATAACAAGGAAGTGATCAGGTTTTCTTCACCATTTACATACTGGGAAAGATAACCGAAACCAACCAATAATACTGCATTCAATAATGTGCTGTGTTTTTTATAAAATGGCTCTTTAACTTCCTTTTTGACTTCTTGTGTTACTTCCCGAACAGTTTTTTCCGGGTTCACCTTAAGATTTTCAAATGCACCGGCTTTCTCCAGTTCTTCAATCGTTGCATCACCGTAAACGGCAATTTTTGAAGCGCCAAAATTCACTTTCGCATCTTGAACGCCCGGCAGTTGCTTTACATTATTCTCAAATTTCCCGGCACAATTCGCGCATGTGAATCCTTCAACCCGGTATACATTTTTGCTCTCTAATGGTTCCGCTGCTTTACTCAACGACAACAACCTCCTTCTGATGCTCAATGGCGAGCCTAATCATTTGTATAAGCCGTTCATCTTCCAGTGCATAAAAAACAAGTTTTCCTTCTTTGCGGTACTTCGCAATGCCCATGTTCCGCAGTAGCCGTAAATGATGAGAAGCAGTTGCCATTGTTGAGCCAATAATATTGGCAACATCGCAGACACATAACTCGTCTTCATTGCACAGTGCATAGGCTACCTTCAGCCGCGTATGGTCAGCAAGCAACTTGAAGATTTGGGCCATATCCAGAAAATCATATTTGTTTAGCTTTTCCTTAACCCGATTGACCTTATGCTCGTCATAACAAAAGATATCGCACGTATCAACGCGCTCCATTGGAATCACCTCAATCTAATATTCATTTGATTATTATATATTCCTAAGTCAGTGGATTGTCAAAAATAAATACAATTAAATATGAATGGGGTGGCCAAGGGCAACTTCCGCAGCTTCAGCGGACAACTCCCCAAGTGTCGGATGCGCATGAATCGTGAGAGCTACATCTTCCATAGTCGTTCCCATTTCTATCGCTAAGGCAATTTCAGGAATCATGTCAGACGCGTTGGTACCGACGATCTGCCCACCAAGGATCAACCCTGTTTTCTTATCGCCAACAAGCTTAAAAAATCCCTCAGAAGCGCTCAAAGAGAGAGCTCGCGCATTAGCCGCGAATGGAAACTTGCCGACCATGACCTCAAATCCCTGTTCCTTAGCCTCAGGTTCGCTAAGTCCAACGGAGGCAATTTCTGGATCGGAAAAGACGACGGCAGGTATTACTTTATAATCGAACACGCTTGGCAGACCTGCAATGGCTTCGGCAACAACTTTCCCTTCGTATGACGCCTTATGTGCCAGTGATGGTCCGGGGATAATATCACCGATCGCGTAAATATGTGGGATAGTCGTTTGCCCCGAATCATTCACCTCGACGAGTCCGCGTTCATCGATTTTCACTCCGATCCTGTCGAGACCGAGCTCCCCGTCAGTGTTTGGCCGACGGCCGACCGTCACCAAAACGTAATCTGCGGTTACTTGTTTTTGCTCGCTATTTACGGTAAATGTGACGGTAATGTCTTTATCCGTTTGCACGGCTGATTGAGCCATAGCTCCCAAATAAACGGTTGTACCAAGGGAATCCAGATGTTTGCTCACAATTCTGGTAATGTCTTTCTCAAATCCGGGCAGTATCGATGGCGTGCCTTCTAATACCGTTACTTGCGATCCAAACTTAGCGTACATTTGCCCAAGCTCAATGCCAATGTAACCTCCGCCGATTACAATCAAATTCTGGGGAATCTCAGACAAGCTCAACGCCTCGGTCGATGACAAGATACGGCCGCCGTACGGGAATGGTTTTAATTCGATCGGCCGGGAGCCAACGGCAACAATACATTGATCAAACCTATAACGAAGTGTTTCCTGATCATTATAAACACGCGCTTCCCGGTCATTAATGAAAAGCGCCTCTCCTTTGAAAACCGCGATTTCGTGCTTTTTAAACAAGGATTGAATACCGGTTTTAAGACGATTCACTACTTTGGACTGTTTCCACTGTTGAATCTCCGAAAAATTTACCTCTACGCCGTTGGCCTTTAACCCAGATATTCCGCTTTCCAGCATACGTTCATACCGATGTGCCGCTGAAATCAGCGCCTTGGACGGCACGCAGCCGCAATTGAGACATACGCCGCCGAGCTCCGACTTTTCAACCAACAATACTTTTTTGCCAAGCTGCGCAGCTCGTATCGCAGCAACATACCCACCGGAACCGCCGCCGATCACCAACAACTCGACGTGCTGACTTGCATCACCTACTACCATTTTGTTTCCCTCCAGTTCGTAATTTCGATTGTCATTAACATTACCCAATCAGCCTCATTACATATGCAAATGAGTCACCGTGCAACATAATGGAAATACCTAAGATAATAAAAACCACAGGCACGATGACACTACCGTATTTCTGCAGAATCTTTAGTATGGCAGGGAGGCTTGCAAGACGATAACCCAGGAAACACCATACTGCTACCATAACGAAGAAAACTATCGCGATGTAGAACAAGGACGCATTGCCCTGGGTCGTAAAATACGGGATATAGATCCCCAGATTATCGCCACCGTTAGCGAATGTAATCGCCGCTACTTTACTGGTAAGTGGCCCAAAAAAATGATTGTTTGAAGCTTGAGACTTTACATCACCCAATTTTTCAAGGGCTTCCTCCGCCTCGTCTTCCTCCTCCTTTTTGAAGAACATTCGAACACCAAGAAAAATAGGTATCAAGCCCAAAAACCCGGCCCACTCCGGTGGTAGGAACGTAAATCCGAAAGCTCCAAGTAAGCTGAGTATAACCAACAAACCAAACCCAATGTACTGGCCTAGAACAACTTGCGTGTGCCGCGCTTTCTCGATCTGCGCGAAAAAGATCATAAGTATAAAGATGTCGTCAATATTAGTGACTATAAATGTTCCTATAGCAGTAAGAATTGAAGTGATCAACATTTTTGTTTGTTCCTTCCATACGAATTTAAGTTTTCTTTTTGTCTACATTTTTCTTAAACTATGGATCTCATATCTTTGGTTCGCGAAAAAGGGCCCCTCCCCTCTCATACCCATGAATCATGAAAAGCACACCGTGGACAAATAGAAATTGATTAGGTCGACCATTCATGGTTGGTTTAGTGTAAATGTCGGTTTCTGACATTTACATTAAAATGATTATTTGATCATTATCGCATTACTGAGATTTGTTTAAGTTGTCATAGTCCTGCTATTGTAAATAATTACATCGTAATTTTCTTCGCTTTGTATAAAGAAAGGGTTCCGTATACTGTCATGAACCTATCCGTCTCTTTAGATCTAGCAAACCCGGCTTTAGTCATAAGTTGCGGTAAGAGGCCATTTACGTTATCTGCTGTCGTCATGAATCCATCGAGGATTTGAATGGATAGGTATGCAATACGCATGAGCCAATTTTGTGCCTTCCCCCAATCCGCTATATGAAGTTCACCAAGTGGTTTAAGTACACGGAAAATTTCTTTCATCGTTCGGAGTTTATTTTCTAGAGTTAAATGATGAAACATAAGACTTGTGACAACTCGATCAAGTGATTGATCAGGGTAGGGCAGATCGAACGAGATTCCTTGATCAAACACTATTTCCAATCCCATTTTTGCAGCTTTTTTCTCTGCAATCTGGAGAACTTTAGGATCAATATCAAGTCCGGCTACCTCAGATTTCGGGTAAGTCTGTTTCGTAAGGAGAGTTAATGTGCCAGTCCCGCATCCAAGATCTAGCACTCGTTGGCCCGGATCAACTTGAATTTGCTTAATTAGTCGGTTCTTGAAGGCAGCTTCCCTCATCGTCCAACGTAGAATCGGATCATAAAGAGAAGTAAGCCAATGAAATCGTAGAGCAGGAATAAAATCGGTTTCGCTATCTCCTTTATTCATCTTTCCTTCCTCCTTCACCTGGCCGCTGGGGCTACGGAATACCATGCTAAACCATGATTTCTGTTAAATAGACGAGATGATATTTTCGACAAATATTATTATCCCAAGGGATAGATTGAACCACCTCGGCGTCACAAACACATAACTCGTCTACTTCGCTGAGGACATTGCAATTTTCATTCTTGCTTCGTTAGACAACACATGAAACCTTTTTCTTTCGCGCTCATATCTTCACCCAACATTCAAACCTTTATTTGATTATTATCATCATAATACATTTCCTTTATACATTCAAACAAAAGTTTGATTGTTTCTGAAAAACATGGAGAGACATCATTAGGTCAGAAATATCTAAGTTCCGAAAATTTTTTTGGAATTGGAAATATAGTGTTCTTTGGGTGATGAATTGCAGGAATACACTGAGTAAATCTATACAGATTTACGACATATGTTCCGATACTCACGCTTATAGGAACTTTATTCGGAGGGGATGACATCAAGCGAAATTGGGAACTAGATGAGCTAATCGAGCATTTCACAATACTGCCGAACGAGATGAGTCTGATCGAGAATAAGACCGGGGAAACCAGAATTGGATTTGCCGTGCTACTCAAGTTTTTTCAAAATGAAGCTCGTTTTCCAACTCATAAGTACGAAGTTCCCAAAGCGGTGATCTCGTACATTGCAAAGTAAATTTACTCTGAGCCGGAATTATATGCTCAGTACGATTGGACTGGTCGTTCGATCACATACCTCAGAACTCAAATCCGGGAATTCTTCGGCTTTCGCGAAGATACGATAGAGGACGCTCAGGGGAAATGACAGATTGGCTATGCCAACATGTTCTGTACCACGTTCATGAACTTGAGCATTTAAAGGAACGCGTGTACCGTCGATTTCATGAATTAAAAATCGTGCCTCCTACATCGGACCGCATTGAGCGCTTGATCCGTTCAGCCCTTCACACCCATGAAGAATCCTTCTTCCAGGGGACGTATCAAAAGCTCCCTTCCACAACTTTAGCTCAGTTAGACTTTCTGATTGATAGCATTTCGTATTTAGAGATTGACGAAGAAGAAGCCGCCAGTGATGGCAGCACCCAAATATCATTTAATGAGTTAAAGGCAGATCCTGGTCGTGCTGGGGTGGATAGCGTGCTGAAGGAAGTTAACAAATTGCGGACAATTCGCATTTTGGAGCTTTCGGATGATTTATTTCGAAACATTCCACATAAGGTGCTGAAAAAGTACCAGCAGCGCGTTTCTACTGAGGATCTACGCGAGCAGCGTCGACATCCCGATCCGATTCGATATACGCTGATGTCAGCTTTCTTTTGGTTACGCTGCATAGAAATATCGGACAGCCTGGTAGATCTACTTATTCAAATTATTCACCGTATCGGAGTACGCGCCGAACGAAAGATCGAAAAGGAAATTCTGAACGATCTACGACGAGTTAGCAACAAGTACGGTATCTTATTTAACATGGCGCAGACTGCCATCGAGAATCCTGCTGGAATCATTAAAGATGTCCTGTACCCAGTTGTAAACGAACAAACACTAAAAGATTTGGCCAAAGAATTTAAACATACTGGACCGGCATACCGCGAAAAAATTCTTACGGTAATTCGCGCCTCCTATGGCAGTCATTACCGCCGGATAGTTCCAAAAATACTTAGTATTCTAGATTTTCGTTCTAATAACGATGTTCCCCGTCCGGTTATCCTCGCACTCGAGTTAATCTGGCTATTACTGATGCGCAAAATGAATATAACGAGGTTATAAATAAATTCCCATTTAATCCAAGCGTTTGCGGGTGGTGTCAGCTACGTTGGTACTACCCGATGTACGGATGAAAGCGAAATAACCTCGATATTATTCCAGTCAGTAAGGTAACTAAATGATGGAGCAGCTTATAGGCACGTAGTGAATTTTTGAAGATTGAGCTAGCTAAAAACGTATAAGACAGCGACAGTCTAGGACTTTATTTACTCGTCCTTGGCTGTCGCTGTTTCAATTTGCAGGGCAGTCTAAAACTCGTTATTCGAAAAGCAAATTGGGATAAAGTCATTCAATCTGATACATTATTTTCTGCTGACAGCTGTATTTTTCTTTCTATGCTATATATCCTTTTTTTGCTTTCCAATGCAATGCTTCTAACTCGAAGAGATTTTTAGTTGGTTAATAATAGGGGCTCAAATGCGTCACTTCTGAAATAAGAATATTCAATTCTCACCCTAAATATGCGGTCTTCCAAACATCACTTGCTTATCCGAATCAAACAGATTGCGATACACAACCTGCCCCCGACTTGAGGAAGCATCCACCACTTTTCCGTTCCCCGCATAAATTCCAACGTGGGTAATATCCATAAATCTACCGTTGCGCTCGTAACTCCAAAATACAAGATCGCCAGGAACCAAATCAGCCGCGCTTACTGTCAAGCCATTCTCAATGCTGTATCGGGCCTGTTCTGCAGCGGTACGTGGCAGGTTGATATCAAGCTGTCGATAGACCCACTGAACAAGATAGCTACAATCTGTAAAGTCATCCTGTCCGGCCTTCGGTTGGCTGTATGGATCTCCTAAACGAGTTAGCGCCAATTTGACGGCTTCGCTGCCTAGTTCTCCTTCTGGCAAATTCTGCTCAACATTCTCAAGTTGCCCCGACGATAAGCCAATATCCGTTTCTTTGCCAAGCATCGCAAGCATGAGTGGCCTAAACTCCCCAGACATCATTTCCTTCAGGATTTCCATCTGTTCATTCGTAAAGTGGTAGGAATCGGCCTGTTGCTCTGCAGTTTTGCTCGTAACGGTAATATACAAAATGTGCTCATATCTGGTAGTCGTCTCTTCACTGGTACTCCCCTCTTCATTTTCTACCGTAACGGTATCCGTATGTTCAATCGTTTCTACACGGGTTTCCAGTTGATTCATGTCCCAAAACACAGAATGGATGATACCGATCCTTGTTGCATCAAGTGTGGCCACATCCACTCCGTCTTCGGAGTCCATGACAGTCTTCACGGCAAAGACGGCTATAACATCCATCCAATTATCTACTCGTGTGTTGTCCGCGCTGCGGGGGTAATGAATTTTCACCCTGTCTATATGGTCAGCGGATTGCTGTATTTCTGCCAGTCGGTCGGCAAACTCAGTATCCAGTTCTTGAACGATTTGGGAAAGCAACTTTACATCGGCATCCGTGTTTTCACCGGAAACAAAGATTCCGAAAGGAGAGGAAATAACAGCAGCTAATGCCATTACAATGCACAGCACTACAATAACTGTGCTGCTGACCCCCAAAAGAGCAGCTACCCCTTTGACAAGCAGCGCGGCTACTTTTACGACCATTTTAATGATTCGAATATTTAATCGCGCAGCAGCTTGCGCTCTTTGAAGGGAACGGCGGGCAGTCATCACCATCTGTGCAGTTTGCTGAGCTGTCATGCCGCTATTCATTTTCTCTTCCGCTTGATTACCAGAACGGCTTTTAACCTGTTCTAGCCGTTGTCCCGTTTTTGTAAATGGCGATAGTGTTTTGAACTTCCATTCTTTACGTTTGATTGTAAAGTTTGCTCGCTTGGATCTAGCGGCAGGGATATTGGATGATGGTTGCCTGATTTGCCGTTTCTTCAAGTTAACGGTTGGGCGATTCCCGCGTACATTTGCAGAACGTGATACCGCGGAGGCTGATGTTCCTTTTTTCCCGGCTGGTTCTTGAAGTCTACTTCCTCGATGTAAGTTTCGGTCAGGAACGCTATCTTTGCGAGAAGGATACAGAAGCCGAGCGTTAACCCGGCTTCGTATGAAACGCTGTTTTCCTGATTGATGATTAGATGACAAGAGATATTTTCCATCTATCGCCTTACAGAGATGCAACCTGCGGGCAAGTCGCAATTGACGTGTTCCCGAAGGCTTAGTAATGATTACTGTGGGATTCTGCCTCACTACCGCATTATCCCCTGACATTGTCCTCTTTTTTTGAATGAGCCTTATCAACCTTTTACCAACAACCACACTCATACCAAATTGAGCCCGTACTGTTTTGTCAACGGTCGACGTAGAATGGTACTGCGCATATTCAAGTGGAGATTGTGAAGTCGTCTTGTCCTTGTCTTTTGGCTGTTTTGTATGGGCACTCACATGTTTTACTCGATTCATCACATTCGGCATTCTGTCAAAATGTTTAATATCTTTCACAACAGCCCTAGTCTTAATATCCTTCATCGTCTTATTTCACTCCCGTAGCTGGTTGCTATTCAGCGAATTTGTTCGTTCAGCCGCCTGAAAATCTTCTCTTGACTTCGGAAATTTTCCGGGTAACGAAGTTGAATCGCTTCAAAAAAATAGGGGGCATAACTGCAATCGAATAATTCATGGGGCGTAGAATAACGTTCCCCGCCTGTTTCCGTCCAGCCATTCCACAGATTAAAAGCAAGCCTGCAGACGCGAATAGAACTGCCGGTTTGCCACGAGGCTGTAAGACCTCCGGGTTTAATTCCCCCACTAGAGAAATCAAACAATTCGCGGATATGACTTTGCGTATCTCGGGAAATGCCCAATGTGTAGAAGAGTGCTCGATGATAGCCATCGCTGCATTGCCTTTCTTCCAACATTCGATAAAAGAAACTTTCATGTTCAACATCTCGAAATCGAATCGGATTCATGTTACCTGCCCCTCTCATGGAAAATGAGCGGCTGGTCATGACCAGCCGCCGCTAAACTGTCCCTTTAACTATCTGTACATCTAGGCAGGCAAATCGGACCCGTTTAACCAACCACAATCACATTTCTTTGAGAAACTGCTCCATTTGTTTCAAGCCGCGTTCAATGGACTTGCGTATAGCACGTTCATCAACTTGCTCAGCTTGGGCAATCGCAACTTTGCTCATGCCTAAGATGAAGTAAGCATAAATTCGTCTGAACGATTTTTCTGGTAATCGACACATAGCCGCATAAAGCTGCTCATGGGAAAGCTTACGTTCGTAATATTCCTCCGGGGAAATCGAACGAAAAAGTACATCCTGCTCGATTCCGTCGTTCCGATCAAGCGAGTAATAAGCACGATGACGGTAAGTTCGTAATTTGTATGCATTTTCATCTAAATCGAATTGGCGGATTTCTTGTGCCACTTCATCCTCTACCTCGACCCATACATCTGTCTTGAAATAAGGATAAAGCTCGCGTAAATTAACCTTTCTCATATTCGTCCCTCCATTTTGGTTTGTGGATAAACCAAAACAGAGTGGGGGAGAGCGGCAGCCAACGCTCCCTTTGAGGCATTCATGATAATTTTCCAGAAAACAAAAAAGGCTATGCCACAGAGCAAACCTACACTCTATCATGGCAAAGCCTAAACGTAATCGTATGATAAACCGTAAAACAGAACTAAAACAAGATCGCAGCTTGGCATTACGGCAACTAGGGGCGCAAACCGATCAGCTCCATCCTCACATGGCAACACCGTGAGAGAAGAAAAGCCATCTGTTTATGCAGGTGCTGTCATTCATAATGAAAAAGAGCGCCTCGCAACTCTTCCTGATCGGGAAAAGAAACGGCGCTCGATGTCTGATTATGAGAGAACGATATTGAGGAGAGATACGCCGATCCTGGGTATCCAGATTCGGAATTTACTTTCTCCCTTCCATAACAAAAAATAGACTCTCCGAAACCGGATGTCCGTCGCCTCTCGACAATATAAGAAAAGGATACTCCTCGAAGCCTCCTTTCAGCTATAACTTATAGGACGGAAACGTACTGTTCCTATCTTGTCCACGATACTATGTTATCATGAGAAATATGCAAACGGGGTGCAAGAAAGGGGAAATTAGGTTTATATACCATAACCTGATAGGTGCATGATAGGTGCAAGGAGAGTGCATCAACGAATGCCCACAAATAGAGTAGGTCTAATAGGGGTGCTGCCAGCAAAACGCGGATTTACAACGCTTAGAAGTTTTGAACACAAAAACAGCCGGTTTTCACCACGCTAAGGGTGTAACCGGCCTTATTGTTATCCCTTGTTCAACGGCCGCAGTGATTCTAATGTGGTAACTCCTTTCGGATCAAAACGGTACTCCCCAAGGAAGTTAATATGCTCCCATCCCAATGGAGACAAATGCTTTAATAAATCTTCTCGTAACGCGCCTTTACTTCTGAGTAGATCCGTTGCTTTACCTAGATATACCGTATTCCAAACACTAATTGCATTAATCAGGATGTTTAAAGCACTTGCGCGCTGCAATTGATCCTGCAAAGCACGTTCTCTTAGCTCTCCATGTTTCCCGAAGAAAATGGCACGTGCTAGTGCGTTCATTGCTTCTCCTTTGTTTAATCCTCGTTGAATACGGCGACGCATCGATTCACTTGAAATATAGTCCAAGATAAAGAGTGTCTTTTCGATTCGTCCCATCTCTCGAAGTGCTTTGGCAACTTTATTTTGCCGAGCGTAGGAGCCAAGCTTACCCATGATGAGCGCGCCGGACACTTTGCCCTCCCGAATTGAGTGCGCCAGGCGCAAAACATCATCGTAATTTTCACGTATCACCTTCTTATCAATTTGGCCACGTAGAAGGTTCTCCAATCTGGGAAAGTCGCTAGGCTTTCCGATCACATACAGCTTTGAGTCCGATAAGTCACGAAGGCGTGGGGCAAATCGAAACCCAAGTAAATGAGTCAAACCAAAAACCTGATCCGTATAACCTGCGGTATCTGTGTAATGCTCTTCAATTAACAGATCTGACTCATGATGTAATAGCCCATCAATGACATGTACCGCGTCACGAGCGTTGGTATTAATAACTTTCGTATAAAACGATGAATATTGATCGCTGACGAATCGATAAATAGTAGCCCCTCTGCCTGATCCGTAATGTGGATTAGGATCGGCGCTAAGAGATGAAACACCCACTTGTACGCGCATACCATCGGACGTTGATGTGCTTCCATCTCCCCAATAAGCCGCTAATGATCGTCGATGGTGAAAGTTCACAAGTGTTGCTTGCGCTCTGTTCATTGCATCATCGTACATTCGCCATTGAGCAGCATTGGCCATTTGATGATACGAGATACCAGGAGTAGCATCAGCCATTTTTGTTAGGCCGACGTTCGTTCCCATAGCCATTAGCGCTGCCAGAACAATCGGCTTTTCTTCGACTTTAGGATGACGATTAGTCGAAGCATGGATAAACTGCTCATGAAAGCCAGTCCAACTTGCCACCTCTAAAAGTAGCTCTGTCAGCTTCACTCTTGGTAGCATGCCGTAGAGAGTGGAGCTATATTGTTTCGCTTCTTCTGGAACGTCCTTTTCAAATCGATGAACATGTATTCTACCTTTTTCTTCGTTTACTCCTTCAAGTGTGTCGATGTTCTCACTAATCCTTTGTAATCGGCGTAGGAGCGTCGTAGTTCTTTCCTCAAGATAGTCACCAGCATTCAGGTTCACGGCCAACCTAGTACCGGTTGCCTGAGTAGGTTTCCATTCGTCTTGTGACACTAGGTACTCGTCGAAGTCTTTATGTTGCCTGCTTCCGACAATAGAAACATCTCCGGATCTCACATAGTTTCGTAATTCCATAAGTGCAGCCATCTCGTAGTAATGTCGGTTAATGGTCCCATCCTCGTCGAAAACATGCTTTTGCCATCGGTTGGATACAAAATCTAATGGAGCACCTTCAGGTACTTTTCGTTTACCGCTTTCATTCATCTCTCTAATCGTATCGAGCGCTCTCATCAAGGGTTCGGCTGACTTCGTTGAGTGAAGCTTCAACGCGCTTAGTAGGGTAGGTGTGTATTTTCGAAGATAATTAAACCGACTTTCTAAAAGATCTAAATAATCATAATCGAGTGGCCGCGATAGTTTCTTAGCTTATTCTACAGATTCAACAAACTTTTCCAACGGCATGACCGTTTCTAGCATAACAAAAGGATCAATACCCTCATCCCGAGCTTTGATAAGGGCAGCTCCGAAGTCAGCATAATGGATAATTTTTTCATTAACAGCTTTGCCGTTCTGTTTCTGTATCTCCTCTTGCTGTTTCCGTCCTTTTGATTGCAAGGTTAAGTTTTGCTTATCATGGATCTCAAAAGCCTGGTCAACTAAATCCTGACTAAGTTCCAAAAGATACGCAACCAAGACCGTATATCGTTTTGCTTCATGAAAGCGTCGGAAGGATTGTGGCTCGTATCGTGATCCTAGGCGCGAGAGTTGTCTTAACCGGTTGGGATGGATTGATCTCATATCGATATTTAGTTGCAAGTTCCGTATATAATCTAGCCGTTCAATAACCTTTAAGAACGCTTCAGGAGAGAATTGTCCAGTCGTTTCTTTTAGCCAACCAAGTGTTGTATTTTCATTACCTATCATATGTTCGATAAGCTTGTTTAGTTTCTGTTTTTGGTAAGAGGTTAGAGATGAGTGGATCTGCCTGTAAATTCGTTCTTCCGCACGATTCCGTGCTTCCCATACGACCCTTTCAATCGTCGTAATGGCCGGCAGAATAATTTTTGAGCGGCGCAGCTCGTCTAATGCAGAATGAATTAAGTGAACAGCATTCCCATTTTCCAGCGCGAGATAGAATAAGTACTTCAACACCCGCCGATAATCATTTGTTGTAAACGTAGTAAACTCATATTCCTCTCTAATTTCTTTCAGATGATCCCACAGCGTGTTTTCCCTTCGGGCATACAAGGAAAAAACTCCTGGCTCAATATCCAGCTGTTTGGATAGATAGTCAAGCAAGAAGTCAGGGATTTCCTTCAAATCAGTTATGCTCCATCCTGGATAACGGAGTAGTGCTAATTGTACGGAAAAGCCTAATCGATTGTAATCTCATCGGTGACGATTAATTATCTCCAAATCATGTTGTGAGAAAGTGTAGTATGTAGCAAGTTCCCATTCACCATTGGGAGGGGTCATCCATTCTAGTCGCTGGTCAGTTGTTAGAAGTTCTTTCCCACGCATGGAACCCACACCTTTCTTTAATTTTCATACTCCTTTACTCGTCGATAAAAAGTATTCGGCTTTAATTCAAGACGATTCATTCCTTCCGTTGCAGTAATCGATCCGGATTTCCACTCATTATACACCTGAATATAATCTGCATTAATCTCGTACTTACGTCGTCCGAATCTCACGCCGTTATTCTTTGCCACTTCTATTCCTTCGGCCTGCCATTGCTTATTTTTTTACGTTCTTGCTCGGCCACATAAGAGAGCAGGCTTAAAAATTGGTCCTCCATTAGCTTTCCAAGATCGCCCATGCTTCGAAATTTCCTACTATTAAACAAAGTCTCATTTTCTAGTACCACAATATCTGCATTTAGCACTCGTGTAATATACTTCCATTCCTGAATGATTCCATCATAATCTCGACCTAATCGATCCAGTGCATCAAGATATAGCAAGTCCCCTTCACGAATAATTAGACGCATCGCCTGATATTGCGGTCGGTTAAAATCCTTTCCGCTTTGCTTGTCAACGAAAATATGGCGCTCTTCAATTCCAAGTTCACGCATTTTTTTAATCTGCCGTTCCGGATTTTGATCCTTGGCTGAAACGCGAGCGTACCCCCGCTTCAAAATACCAACTCCCTTCCATAATCCATGCAAAAAAGTATACCAATAAAATGAAATATTGCGAAACAAAAAATGACACTTTATGACATGTTGAAAACTACCTGTTTTCTAGCATGTCATAAAGTATGCTTTTTGACAGTAGCCTCAACATAAAAAATACCTTACATTAATACCTTGTATTATATAGTATTATATTTTATATTTATATCGAGGAGGTGAAAGTTTTGGATATTAATAAAGAGGTTTTGAAAGGTCATATTGATACCTTAATCTTATCGCTATTACATAATAAAGATATGTATGGTTACGAGTTAGCAAAATTTGTTCGAGAAAAAAGCAATGAACAGTTTGAATTAAAAGAAGGTACACTTTATTTGTCTTTAAAGCGATTAGAAAAAAATAAATGGATTTCGTTTTACTGGGGTGATGAACAAGGACCAGGAGGAAGAAGAAAATATTATAAACTCACGCCTTTAGGTGAAGAAGGTTTTGAAGAAAAACGTGCTGAATGGCAATTTGTAAAAAAAATTATTGATTCGTTTTTGGAAGGGGGAGAAAAATATGAAGCAAATTGAAGCATTTGTTGATTCGGTTTATCAAAATGTAGGTGGAAATCAAAAAGAAATACAAGAATTAAAAGCAGAAATGAAAAGCCATTTGTTAGATGCTGTTCATGAATTGAAAGTAGAAGGAAAATCGGAGAAAGAAGCTATAGATATTGCCATTGAGCGTTTCGGTGGAGAAAAAGAAATGCGTTCTATTGTTGGTCAATTGTTTAAAGCACAGAAAACATTTGCAAAGTGGGTGCTTTATTTAGCCGTAATATTCCTAGTTACTGCTTCAACTGTATTTGGATTTATATGGACAGCAGAAGAACAAAATTCTCATAAAAACTCTATTGTCGCTACAACTATATTCGATATTTTAGAAAACAAAGAAGAGATTACTGAAGATATGAAAAGGGAGATAGAAGCCTTAGTACAAGAAACAGACCAAATTTCGAAAGTTAAAATCTATAATGTTAGAGACGTAGAAATAGAAGCTGAAAACTTCAGATCTATATTCGAATATGTAGAAAAGGCAAAACCAAACTACCAGTATGAAAGAAAAGTGTGGGCTCCTGAATGGTTGCTTGTTGATTTCTTTCCATATGGGAACGGTGATGCTGAATGGTATGTTGATATGGAAACAAGACATATTGGTTCATTTATGACTTTAGTTTTATTTGTAGGTGTTGCGATTTATTTAACCTTGTTTACGATTTGGGCAACAATCAATGTGTATCATCATAAACGTTTGAACATTGGCTGGATAGTTTTATTTGCTTTATTAAATGTGCTAGGATACTTGGTTTACCGTCTGGTTGAAAAAAAGGCTCATTCTAATACGATTAGTTGAAGTTCTTGTTGAACTAAAAGGCAATTGTTGAATAATTAAATCCCAATTTCTTATTTGTATCACTAAGAGATTGGGATTTTTAATCTTAACGTTGTAAATCCGCGTTTTGCTGGCGGTACCCCTAATAACGTACATGTAATTCCAGTCACCAAAAAAAGATGCGTAGTAGCATCTTTTTCGGAAATAGATCTTTTACTTTTCACCAAACGGATCATACTCCAATAATGCTGTTCGACTTTTTATTTTTCCATATATTTTCTTCAAAACTCGTTTTCGATGATAGAAATAGGCGCGACGCGATAGTCCCAAGCGATCCATAACGATTGAAAACGCCAATTGATCTTGATACCGTAATTGAACGAATCGTCTTTCCTCTGGAACGAGAGCCGACAAAGCATATTCGATCAATCCTATTCTGGATTGAAGAAACGGTATTTCATATTCAGTGATTTCCAGACGCTGAATGACTGTCCGAAGCAACGTGTCATTGGGTTGGCCGCAGCCATAGATTGCCACTTCATGCAATGCTTTTGTCAATCCCGGAATATGTGCAAGCTCCGTTTGTGCATATTTCAGACGTGCTTTCCAATCTGCGTAAGCGATCAACCAATTCTCAACTTTTTCATAAGGGGTTATCTGTTCAGCTACCAACATGCGCTGCTCCCCCATTTCCTATCTGGCTATCCAGACATAACTCACACTCCATTTCTTTTCGACACATGTCGATCATCCTTTCATTCATCATTTTGGGGACAACCCAAACGGTGAATGAGTATTAAGAACCACTGGGCTTGTCCCCCCCCCCGTTCTCCACATGACAGACAACTATCCCATGCTTCATCCTTTAGTTACTTTTGCCACAAATCCCTCCTATTCATCGTGGGCCATTCTTTCTATTTCAATCCCACCATATGCCTAATTTTATCAATTTTCGATATCTTCCGGCAGGATGATTTTTTAGTCACCCTAAGCTTTGGAGTTTTGTCGAACCAAATCGAAATTCGTCACTATACATCATACTCCTTATTATCCATGTGTTTCTCGAGTCCAAGCTGCCTCGCCTTTATTGCTGCTTCTTTGATTGATTTTGTGCCGAGCTTTCTACTAATATGACGAATATGTGTCTTCATTGTATTAGGCGATATACCCATCAACTGAATCAACTTGGTCCGGGAGTAGCCCCAAGCGATTAATTGCAGCACTTCTTTTTCAGTCGTGGTCAGCTTACACCAAAATTCCTGACGCTTTAAGCGGATGAGCTCATCGCGAAGCACCTTCGATGCTTTCGGGTGTAAAGATGGACTATGTCGATGTGCTTCGCGAATCGCCAAGATAATGTCCCCCATATCGGCATAGCTTATAAAATTCACTGCCCCGACTGTAATTGCTTCGACGATCACTTCAGGGTCTGCGCTTGAAGCGACGGTAATGACGGGAACATCCTTTTTGGCGAGAATGTCTTTTATTGCATCTAATCCATCGCGTCCAGACGGCTGGAGTGCTGCATTCATCACTACAACGTCCACGTCTAATTGTAAACTAGCTCGCACTGCCTCTTCTTTTGTAGCGGAAGTATTTATGAGATGAATATCTGTCTCTGTTTCGAATAAATCAGCAAAGCGGCAACACCATTCCGGATCGCGGTCCACTAGCACAACATTTATATTCTCATTGTTTTTCTTAGAAATTATAGGAAGTTCCTGATGTATATCTGCTTCCAATTCCATATTACTCTCCTCTGTATCCCAAATAAACGAATAATAAAAACACGACCCAAATAGCCGTGCTCGGCAAATTGGGTAACCCAACTGCCATCACTTGAATTGTGAGAAGACCCGTGACTTTGCGTCACTGCCTTTCGACAGTTTTGCCGTTTCCATATACTCCACGATGCACTCATAAAAATTAACAGTAACCGCTTCTTGGTAAATGATCGATTGCATTTACCAAGAAGCGGTCGCAAATTTTAGTTACTGAAGCAGGATTACTTTATGATGATGTATCCCAAGTTAATCTGTTTCGCATAGGTGACGTTTGAGTCCGTTGTCAGACTTAAATAACGCAGGCGAATCTTGCTGATTCCGGTACCTAATTTCACCTCATTGAAATATATGTATTCGTTATTCGCTGCTTGTCCCACCATCGAAACGCCGCCAAGATCGGATGCCGGATTGAACCGTCTAAGCCTCGGCTTCCAGCTTTGTCGTGCTCCTCAGTAGCGTCCGGTACACCCATGCAAAATGATGATAAAACGTGCCGAGATCATTCAACTGTACTGTAATCAGTCGATGGGCGAAATATGGCTTTCATAGTTAGGATCCTGATACACTTCCGCCATCGCTTCGTAAAGGTTGAGCGCCATTTAAAGTCTTGATGATGGCATAACCTCCTATGACTAATGCAGCGATTAATAGGGACACTTGAATTATTTCCGTCTGACTCCCTTAAGTTTCATATTCCACCTCATTTATGATCTGGAAACTTCAATAAAAAGAACGGTTACTAGTTAAATAACCGTTCATTCATGATTACTTCATATCGTTCATTGCTTTAAATATATCTTCAGATACTACACGCCTTGCCGTAACGTATCATTTTTCATTGTACTCATCACTTAACTTACTGATGGTTACCCTTTTGCTTGTAGAAGAATGAGCAAACTTCCCTTCTCCTATGTAAATACCTGCATGAGAGATACCTGTTCCGCTGGTATTAAAAAAACAAGATCTCCCACACGCAACTTGTTTTTTTCTACCTTCACACCAACCTCGGCCTGAGTATAAGAAGTACGAAGCAGTTTTACACTGAACTGATTAAAGATATGCAAGATGAATCCTGAACTATCGAATCCTTTTGTTGTCATTCCCCCCCTTTATACGGCGTGCCAATTACTTCGCTAACGGACTTCATTAAGACGGTTGACTCGGACTGTTGCGCAAATACTGACCCTCCTCCAAACAAAAACATCACACTGGACAACAATACGACTAAACCTTTTCTCAACTCTACTTCTCCCTTCGTTGCCTACGAGGTTAGCTTATGGGCTCGGCCGAAGATTCCCTATACTTGAAGAAAACTTCTAAAGCAATTCCCCCTCGGTGGTTCCCCCGTTTCATAGAACAGAATTTGGCAAAATATAATACTTCGAAAAATAGTTAAATTCGACCAATTCGGACTTAATCCTTCATTTTTATAATAGAAATCTTTCATCAATCTTTATTGTTTTTTTCTCGTTGCGATTGGTTGCTTATACGTAACGGAATAATCATCGATTCCAATTTGAAAACCTTCGAATCGATTTGCTTCCCTCCATTCTGCAATTAGCTTAATGATTGGTGTTGTTTTCATCTGGACGAACAAGTTTACATACATTTAGACCATTTATTCCAGGTAGTTGTAATTCCATAATCGCCAAATCAACCTCGTTCTGCAACATATATAGTAACCCCTTCGCCCCATCTTCCAGAGCCTCTACCATAAATCGTTATTTCTCAAGTTCCTTTTTCAATTCATTTCTAAGTTCTCTTCGTGGTCGATGATCAGAATACTCCTTCTATCACTCATCGATTTCTTCCTCTCGCGAAAACATTATATTACAAAGAATAGTTTAAATTATATAAATCAATAATTACAAAAATAAGAGAGCCCTACAAGCGGGATCTCTTATTTCCGTTCCGTTACTCCAAAAATTTTAATGGATTCAACTGCACTCCTTCTTTTCGAATTTCGAAATGTAGATGGACGCCTGTCGATCGTCCTGTTGTGCCCATAATTCCAATTTGATCGCCTTTCTCCAGCAGATCGCCAACTTCCACATTAATTTTGCTTAGATGGGCATATAATGTTCGATAACCATTTTGATGATCCACTATAACGTGGTTCCCGTAACTGGAATCATATTTCGCCTTTATTACTTTTCCATTATCGGCAGATTTAATATTCAAATTAGAGGATACCGCATCAGTGCCTGTATGAAGTCTTCCCCAACGCTTTCCGAACTTGCTCGTAATCGTCGGCCCTTTTATCGGCCATGTGAATGAACCGGTTCCCACGCCTTTAATGACTTTTGTACCTTGAATGACTTGCTTAGGTACTGCTTTTTCCAACGTTTCTTCCTTTATTACAACTTCCTCAACCAACTCGCCATTTACTTTCGTTACTTGGTACGTTAATTTTTTCTTGCCCGCCTTTCCCGGATTCGCAACCTTTGAAACTCCCACACGCATCGTTGCATCATAAGTAACTTCTACCCCGCTCGGGATGCTGACGGTCTCAGCATATTGCCCCTCAGTCTTTACGGACAATTTAGGTTGCCGTACTGTCAAATCCAACTCGTCCCCTATGTTTATGAATTCATTTTCAATCCAGGGATTATTCTTATATACAGTATCTTGCGAGATGTTGAACTTCTGCGCAATGCAGGAGATGCAATCTCCCTCTTTAACAACGTACTTGATAGGTTTTAAGTCCGTTCCCTTAAGACGTTTGATTAACTCTTCTTCTGACGAAAAGTTAACAGGATCCGCCACAACAGGTTTGATTTCGACTTTTTCCACGAAGCTAATGGAGCTTGGAACTGATGGCGACATTGCTTCTTTTTCCCTCTCGTCATTATTATAACTGAGTGTTTTGACTTTTGGATCATTATTCGCACCAGAATATGGCTGCTGTATTTGATTCAGGATCTGGTCTGCGCTATGTTGGTCTCTGACAATTCCCATGACTTGACCATCCACTAGAACCTGTACGCCGCGGCCTTTTATCTCATAAGATGATTGAAGTGAGGCAATGACTTCGCTATCCCGAGCCTTGGCATTTAAACGTTTCGTTTCCGTGAACGAAATAGCACTTTCATTCGTTTCATACAAAACACCTGGGTACTGGCCTTCAAAACGATTGACTTGTTCCCCGATCCATTGAAATACAATCTCCGGACTGGACGCATCGCCAATTGGCGTACCATTAAATGTTACTTGATATACGGTCTTGATTTGTGAAACTAAAATAAAACCACTGTAGAACAAAACAAGCAATATAAGTGCAATTAACATCATTATTTTCTTCGTCTTGCTTATTTGCTTTTTGGTATAACGTGATGGCATTGTTACCTCCTATTCACACAGTAGAATAAAATCTTAAACTACCTTAACATATGAACAAGTATTCATCAATAAGAGAGCGTTGTCGACACGAAGAATTAATGTTTCTCATTCATTATGGACAAATTGTGTAATAAAATATTAGGAAGATTACGTTTAAAGCAGCCTAGATCATTTTGTTTAGATGTCAGCTACCATTAGAGCATAATGGAACTCGATATCATCCGCAGAGAGTCTGTTCTACTTTAATCCGTTCCGGGACGAGCTTTGCAAGTTTGTACGATAATTGTCATATGAACATACATTCAGATGAATACAATGTGATATGATATAAATTGCTTGACAGAGTCAAAACCTTAGTTTTCAAAAATACATCAAAGTAAGTTTAATTCTATCCGGTAAGGGAGAGAACTGCCATTAATGCAACAACTACTGATGTACTCATAATAGGTGGAGGACAAGCCGGCTTAGCAACTGGTTATTATTTACATAAAAACGGAATTCCCTTCATCATTGTCGACACTCAATCAAGGGTAGGTAATTCGTGGAGAAATCGATATGATTCCCTTGTTTTATTCACTCCCCGTGAATATAGTGATCTTCCAGGCTTTTCGTTTCCTGGATATCGAGATCAGTTTCCAACGAAAAACGAAACAGCAGATTACCTTGAGAACTACGCTGCTAAATTTGACTTTCCTATACAATTAAATACTACGGTTAATAAAGTAATAAAAAATAACGATTTCTTTCGAATATGGTCGAATCAAGACCAATACATAGCCAAAAACGTTATCATCGCGACGGGACCTTTTCAAAGAAAAAGGATTCCTTCCTTCGCTTCAAAAATATCGACGGGGGTAAAACAACTCCATTCTTCGGTATATAAAAACCCGGATCAACTACTCCAAGGAGAGACACTGATTGTTGGCGGAGGCAATTCAGGAGCGCAAATTGCTGTTGAGGTTTCGATGCGGCACAAAGTTTTTTTGTCTGTTAGTCAACTTCCGGTATTCCTGCCTATAAAACTTGCAGGGAAGAGCATATTTTATTGGTTTGACAGATTAGGTATACTTCGTGCTTCTGCTCAATCATTTATTGGGCGAAAAATTCAAACTCGGCCTGACCCCATAATTGGTTTGGAATTAAAGCCATTGATTAAGTCATCCCGCGTCCAGTTAATGCCCAGAGCCATTGATGCTGCTCAAAGCAGCATTCATTTTCTCGATGGCTCCGTGAAGGAATTTGCCAATATTATATGGTGTACTGGATTTGAACTTGATTACAACTGGTTGAACATACCGGAAGCTCTCTATAATGAGAACGGCTCAATCATTCATAAACGCGGGATAACAACAGTAAATGGACTTTATATCGTAGGCATGCCTTGGCAGAGTAGAAGAACGTCTGCACTTATTGGCGGCGTGGACGAAGACGCCAAGTACATCGTTAACTCCATTATTGAGAATGGTCCTGCCTCTATGAAGTGAATAAGAGAGGGTGCGAATTCACCAGTTCATTCAACTAACCTCCATTCGGATACCCGCTTTATTTTTGAAGGCAAGTTGGGTAATCAAGCCATTTTATTGCTCTTCTTGGCGGCTACTGCGATAAGCGGCTATACCATAGTGAGTAAACAACTGCTCGCCCGGGATAGCTTCAACCATCTTCCGAATGACACGCTCTACATGATTGGAGGGATCCATAGTTCCAGATCCATAATCATCTGAGCCTGTTTGTTTTGATAGGGCTTAAAGGTAGGGGCCAGATTTCGTTTCTACACCCCTTTTTATCCTCTAGAGGAAGCCTCTATTGCATGCAATACTGTTCGGTAGTAGTCGTCAGATTACGCAAAAAATCACCCTTTCTTGAATGGGTGTCTGGTAACTTCCATTTACAAGAAAAGAAGTTTTTTTTGTACTTATTTTTTACATGCAACGAAAATGAGGCAAACCAGCAGTCAGTTTTCACTGACTTTCTGGACAGCTCCTTGCTTATCTCAAGCAGTTCCCTAAAAACAAGGACATGATTATTAGAACAACGACAGACTTAATAATGGTTTCCCTATTTGTTAGTGTAATATTCAATTCGCTTGACGGATCAATAATCTGCTGGATTCGATAATTAACAGCTTCATTGGCAAAGTGAACGCCAGCCCCACTGTTAAATGTTGCATTGCTTTTTATCAACGACAACAATACACGTCCGATCGGGAGCTCCGAGTTCATACGCTTAACGGCATAACGGTCAGCCCGCAGCTCAGTCCAAATCGAATAATAATGAACCAAATCCTTGATTATCGGTACAAAAGCAAGTCCTTTGCTAACAAACATTAGAAGGCTGATTTGTAACGGATGAAATGCTTTGCAATGGTAAAGTTCATGCAACAGAATCGCCTCAACCTCTTCATCTTCGAACCGAGACAATACATCTGTCGATATGACAATTTTAGGCATCCACATGCCATATGACAAGGCCACAAAAGCAGATTCTTTTACGACCAGTAGTTGCACATTTTCATCCTTGAAGCGATGATTCCAAAGAGCAGTATTCTCTTCATCACAATGACTTTTCAAATAGCGTCGCAACTTCATTCGCAGTTTCACCTGCAGTACCATCTGATAGATGCCGACTACCAACAGATAAATGATAAAACCATTAAATAATTGCCCAAGCAATGCATGAGTCGTTGCAACGTCTCTGATGATGTCCACAATTAACCATCGGTTGTTAGCAGCTATGGAAACATCACCAAGTTGATGAATTAAGCTGTAGCTCATCTGAGCAAGTATCCAGCAAACAAGAAAAACGATGGACGCAAGAACAACCTCAGGTTGATAAGGAAAAAGTTTAAGACGTGTCTTCATTTCTGTTTAATCTCGTTTATCCGTTTTTCAAGCATTTCAATTAACTCTGGATCCGCATCGTCCAGACGTTCTAGAAAATGATTAACAACTAATGAACCAAAATCCTCAATTAATCCGTTCGTTACTGCCCTTGTCTCTTCGATTATAAATTGTTCTTTTGTTTGTACAGGAAAGAAGAATGTCAATCGATTTCTCCCGCCGCCGGTCGTTTCTTTTCGAAGATGGCCCTTCTCAGACAATCTAATCATGACAGTCATGACCGCATTGATGGAAATAGGATCTTCATTATTTAATATTTCATGGGTTTGTTTGATGGACAGCTTTTCCTTTTCCCACAGCGTGTTCATTACCTTTACTTCAAGCGAACCAAAAAAACGGTTGAGGCCTTCTTCGTTCATATTTATTTTCTTGACCGTCAAATTCAGTCCCCTCCTCGAAAATCAATAGATATCTTATTGTATCATGTCTAATTCTCGAGACAAAGTCTTCTGACCGGGAGCGTAATACCGTAACCTCTGAATCGAAGCATAATTGCTACTGGATCAATCTTTAAATACATCCTGCCATTCTAGCTATTTTGAATCAAAAAGCTTCTCTACCCGTCTATTAATTTGGTCTTCAGTCATACCGCCCTGAACGATTTCCATAATTGTACCATCGGCTTTCACGAAATACGTGGTAGGATACGCCCGAACCCCGAATCTCCGTTCAACTGTTCGGTTTATGTCTTTTAAAATGTTATACTCCAATTCAAAGCTTCTTAAGAAGTTCCGAATGGTCAAATCATCTTCGCTTAAATTAATCGCGACAATTTTAAGCCCTTTGTCTCCCCACTTTTCGTATTGCCGCTGAAACTCGGGCATTTCCTTCACGCAGGGAGGGCAAAATGTGCCCCAGAAATTAATGATATAAGGCTGCCCTGTGAAGTCGGTTTGGCGATACACATTTCTGTTCAAATCCGATAACTCGAAGTATGGAGGCTCTTTACCTACCTTGGGCAATGTGCCAGAATCGTCGGCAAAAGTTTGGCCAATTGCAATCCCGCCAATAATAAGTATTGCTCCTAAAATAATCAGTTGAATTAATCTTCGCGAACGGCCTTTCACATGTTTTCCCTCCCATTTATTTGGATACTACTGAGTTTATTATACTATAAATCATAGTATAATAAAGGATAAGACTAGTATACCAAAATTCAATTGTTTCTTGTTAGATACTTTAGGAATGAATTACGAACGTTTTTAGTCCGTTATATAATAAAAATTCAAAATCAACAGAAATAGCTCCCCTAACCTCGTAAGTAGTTAAGGAAGCTAATTAATGTGAAGAGCTTTATGCGGTTGTTTTAAGGACGCGCATGGCATTCACAACGGCAAGCACCGTCACACCCACGTCCGCGAATACGGCTTCCCACATCGATGCTACGCCGTAGGCTCCAAGGAAGAGGAATAACGCTTTGACGCCCATAGCGAACATGATGTTTTGCCAAACGATTCGCCTCGTTCTTTTGGCAATGCGGATAGCGGAAGCCAGTTTGGAAGGCTCGTCGGTCATTATGACAATATCCGCAGCTTCGATCGCCGCATCCGATCCGAGTCCTCCCATCGCAATGCCGACATCCGCTCGTGCCAGCACGGGAGTGTCGTTAATACCGTCGCCTACAAATGCGATCTTTTCCTTCCTGTGCTTCTTGAGCTCCAGCTTCTCGATTTCCTCCACCTTATTCTGTGGCAGGAGTTCGGCGCGAACCTCATCAATGCCCAACCGTTTCCCCACTGCTTCGCCAACGCTTTTCAAATCGCCGGTAAGCATGACCGTCCTGCGAATGCCGAGCGACTTCAAGGATTGAATGGCCTCGGCAGCATCGTTTTTAACCTCGTCAGATATGACTAGATAACCGACAAACCTGCGATCGACGGCAACGTATACGATCGTTCCAATTTCTTCAGGCGTAAGATATTCGATTTTTTCCTTTTGCATTAGTTTGCGATTACCAGCGAGAATTTCTTTTCCTTCGAATCGCACTTGAATGCCATGCCCCGATATTTCGTTGTAGGATGAAATGTCATTTTCGTTCAACTCTTCGCCGTAGGCCTTCCGAATGGAATGCGCAATGGGATGATTAGAATGTAATTCCGCATAAGCCGCGTAACGAAGCAGTTCATCTTCGCTTATTCCGGCCTCGGGACGAATGGAGCTTACGGCGAACGCTCCTTTTGTCAAAGTGCCCGTTTTATCGAACACCACATATTTGACGTCATTGAGCGCTTCAAGGTAGTTGCTGCCTTTGACTAGAACGCCACTACGCGAAGCTGCTCCAATCCCGCCAAAGAATCCAAGCGGGATGGACACAACAAGAGCACATGGGCAGGAGATGACAAGAAAGACCAGAGCGCGATAAATCCAATCGGTAAATGTTGCTCCCTGGATGATCAATGGAGGTACAACTGCGAGCAGGAAGGCAATAATAACGACAACCGGCGTATAATATTTGGCGAACTTCGTGATGAAATTCTCGGTAGGCGCTTTTTTGCTGCTGGCGTTTTCGACCAAATCCAAAATTTTGGATACGGTGGATTCGCCGAAAACTTTGGTCACTTCAACCGTCAGAACGCCGTTTTTATTAATAAATCCGCTTAATACGTCTTCCCCAGGTTCGACTTCTCGCGGCACTGATTCTCCCGTTAATGCCGAAGTGTCCATAGCCGAATAACCTTCTACTACTTTGCCGTCGAGCGGGATTCGCTCTCCCGGTTTGACAATGATGTGCTGTCCGACAAGCACGTCCTCCGGATCCACTTTCTTCGTTTCGCTGCCAATCTTAAGATTGGCATAATCGGGCCTTATATCCATTAGCGCACTAATGGACTTCCGAGATCGATTGACGGCAATGCTTTGGAACAACTCCCCTACCTGATAGAAGAGCATAACGGCTACGCCTTCTGGATATTCTTTAATAATGAAAGCGCCAATAGTCGCAATGCTCATGAGAAAATTTTCGTCAAAAACTTTACCGCGTAATATGTTTTTCCCCGAACGCAACAGAATGTCGCCGCCGATGATGAGATAAGCGGTCAAAAAGAATAACAACTCAAGGGGCTGGCTCAGTGGCGCCCAAACTCCCCCAGCTAGAAAGACCGAACCGATAACAAGCCTGGCGATCATCTTGCGAGTAGACGCTGTGCCGTGATCATGTGTAAACTCCTGTTTTTGTTTGTTCTTATCGATAACCTGAATTTGAGGCTCCAACTCGTTAATCTTTTGAGTTGCGCGCCTAACGAGTTCCTGCTCCTTGCTCTTCGGGATGGATAAAGTCATTGTTTTGGTAGCAAAAGCAACCGAACAGGAATCAACGCCATCCATCTTTTGAATCTGTCCTTCAATCTTCATCGCGCAATTGCCGCAGTCCAATCCCTCCAAAGTGAATGAACGCACTATTCGTTCTTCTGATTTCTCCAACGCCAACACCGCCTTTGTACATATGATCAAATGTTCATATAATTATTATAGCTTAATAATGAATGATCAGTCAATTTCAAATTACAACGTAATCTCATTATGGCTTGTCAGAGCACAAGATATGTACATGCGGTAAAAGTAAAATAGGCTATTGTCTATGGTACTTGAGAGACAATAGCCTATTTTGCATCTTCCCTTTGAACAATCAGCTTATAGCTAATCATGTTGCAAGTGATTCATCGTCTGACAAAAGATCTCCTTCACATGATCGTCGCTCAGGGAGTAATAAACGGTTTTTCCATCTTTGCGTCGTTTGACCATTCGGGTATTCCTCAAGTACCGCAATTGATGGGAAACGGCGGATTGAGCCATATCCAGAACAAGACAAATATCATGGACACATAGTTCTTGGTTCAACAACGCGTGAATAATCTTCACTCTTGTCGGATCGCCTAATACTTTGAAAAACTCGGCTAAATCAGCGGCCGACTGCTGATCTATCTTGGCCGCGTTCATCCTATCCGCATCTAGATGTGTAACGGTGCAAGTTTCTTCGCTTTGTTCCAAACTTGTCCTACTCATGCGCTGGTCACCGCCTTACGTTGATGATACCCATTATATCAGAAACGTTACGTTTAAGGCAGTAGCGGGGAATTTTAAATCGCTAGCATCAAGCCGTAATAAAGTAAAAACGCGCTGATTAACGACCATGCAAAGGTTTGAATAACCTTCTTGCGACGGAAACAAACCAAGGCTGCCCAGACTGCGAGAAAACTTCCAATGAACGCAAACACGGTGAGCGGAGTCGCCGATAACATAACGTCCCGATCTTGTTCTAACAGCCCGTTGTTAAACCAAAGATACAGCGGTGAAGCAGGCGATTCGTTGAGCGTATTCGAAACATCGTGAGGCGCCGGCTGTTGATTCATATAACCTGTAACGGAGAAGATTAGCAATAAAATCAAACTTTCCGCTTTTGCCCATATCTTAGGATTAAAGTCTTCTTGTTGTCGTAGTTTTCGCTTAATCCAGAATCCATTAATGAATGCAAACAAAACTAAAGGTACAATCAAAAGATGTTTGATTAACAATGCTTGTCCGTAGGGAAGCTTCCATGCATTCGTATACTCAGGCGCGACTCCGATCGTAAGAACAAACCCCGAAGCTGCTGTAACCATAAAACATAAGATGGCCATGGGATGATACCAGCTCAGGAAACCGCTCCAATGTTCCGTACGGCCTTTAGACCACCCTGCCAACAACAATGGGCCTACCCAAAGTGACACGGCTAGGATATGCAACGTTTGAGACAGTATCCCCCACGTGCCATACCATGAGGCTACATGGCTGATCCAGCCCTGAGCGATGATCAAGATAGCCAACATGAGCAAGACGATTCTAAGTGTAGCCGCATGATCGATTCTTCGCGCCGTATAAATTCTCGCCGCCAAGAGCAAGGAAACGATCAACGTCAACCAATAGGTTTTACCCTCCGCAAATTCGGACATGACATTCGTAAACGTCAAGCCCCAGCCGATATCATCCGAGAAGAAGGAAACGATTCGGAGGATGGGGAAAAAGGAAAACAAGCCGATCCCTAACGCGGCAAACGCAACAAGTTTGCCAGATATCAGCGTGACAGGCCGATAAGGCGCCGGAACCACATTCAGAAGGACATAGCCGCTAACAATTGCGAAACATAAATAAAGCATCGGCTCGGTTAACCAATAGAACATTATGACGGATTCCTCCTATAGCCCAACGCTATGGTAATGATTGCCCCTATCGACAAAATTCCGATGATCCAAATTCCTGCTTGTTCCGAGTTAGGGGTTCGGTTGCCAACAACTTCAACGACAGATTCCTCGAGAGGCTCCGGCCGAGGTGTCGGAACAGAAGTCATCGTTGGCACGGGTTCCGCTTGAGGCGTCGGCGACTCCTTCATTGGCATACTTATCTCAAAGGAGAAATCTCCTTCTATTGGATGACCGTCCTTGCCTACGATCTTCCATTCCACCTTATACATCCCGTTCGACAGGGACTCCTTCAGAATGGCAACGATTCGGTGATCTTGTATTTCAATCTTGTCGAGCGAAATGATAGATCCATCGCCTTGACTGAGTTTGACCGTACTTAATGGAGCGACTTCCGTGTTAAACTCCAATACGACTTCCTCAAGCTGCTCCTCAACGATGGATCCTGCTTCGGGATACGAATTGTCCAAGCTTGTATGAGCATGGACAGGTAAGGACATAGCAGCTCCCACCATTAGAATTGCTAGAAGGAACATACTTAATAATCGAATGAACAAAGGGATGGCCTCCGCTTCTCGTTCTTCTATAGATGTAGGCAAAATCATGCTGTGGAAACAAAACAGAATGGGGATTCATAAGAATCCCCATCTTCCACAACGTTCTTCTAGGAACTGCGCAGCTTAAGCAGACGCATACTGTTGAGAATGACGATTAACGCGGCTCCGGTATCGCTGACGACCGCAATCCATAAGGTCAAAACATCCGGGAAGATCAAGACCAATGCGGCCGCCTTCACGATTAAGGAAAACCAAATGTTCTGTTTAATAATTCGTAATGCCTTGCGGCTCAATGTAACGGTATGCGGCAATTTCTCTAAATTATCGGCCATTAGGACAATATCCGCCGTCTCCATGGCGGTATCGGTTCCCGCGCCTCCCATGGCAATCCCAAGATCTGCCGTGGCTAAAGCTGGCGCATCGTTGATGCCGTCCCCGACCATCGCGACAATATGCCCTTCTTGCTGCAATTGCTTGATTGCAGTTACTTTATCTTCGGGCAGCAGCTCTGCAATATAACGATTTACTCCCATTTGAGAAGCAACCTTCTTCGCCGTGCCTTCGTTATCGCCTGTCAACATAACGACTTGACGGACTCCAACGTCTTGTATCGTCGCAAGCGCTTGAACTGAAGCCGGTCGCACCGAATCAGCCACGGCAATCATGCCAAGCACATCCTCTATCGTGCCAATGATTACGATAGTATGGCCTTCTTGCTGCAGCTTCACGATCTGAGCTAGCCTTTCCTCGATATTGGCTTCAAGCTCTTGGAAGAGCTTCAGATTGCCCGCATAATAGTCTCGGCCATTAATCGTAGCGCTGACGCCTTTGCCGACAATATTCCGGAATTGATCGCCTTGCATAGCTTGAATACCTAATTCGTTGGCATAATTCACGACCGACTTGGCGATAGGATGCGTGGAGTACTCTTCCAATGTTTTGGCAACCGATAAGAGCTTTTCTTCCGAGACGGTATAAGCTATGACCTGTGCAACTTTCGGTTTGCCTTCCGTAAGGGTACCGGTCTTGTCGAACGCGATAGCCGATACTTTCCCCGCGACTTCAAGGAAAGCTCCCCCTTTGATCAGCACGCCGTTCCTTGCCGCGTTCCCAATGGCGGATACGATGGCGACCGGCGTCGATATGACAAGCGCGCATGGGCAGGCCACGACAAGAAGCTCTAATCCTTTGTAGAACCATTCCGACCATGAACCAAGTCCGATGATGGGTGGGAATACCATAACCAACAATGCGAACACAAATACGATCGGAGTATAGATGCGGGCAAACTTATCGACAAAAGCTTCCGTCGGCGCCTTTTGTTCTTGTGCTTCCTCTACCAAATGAATGATTTTTGCGATGGTCGTGTCTTCCACCAATTTCGTGACTCTGATCTCCAGCGAACCGTGTTCGTTAATTGTGCCAGCATATACAATATCGCCGGGCTGCTTGTCGACGGGGATTGATTCACCCGTGATCGGAGCTTGATTCACGCTGGATTCGCCAAGGACTATGGAGCCGTCCAGCGGTATTTTGTCTCCTGGCTTGACTACGATCATTTCGCCGACTTTAATGAGCTCCACAGGTTTTCTGATCAGCTCTTGCCCGTTTTTCACCCAAGCCTCCGGCGGAGCCAGATCGATTAATTCCCGTATGGAGTTTCTCGTTTTTTCGATAGAACGGGTTTGAAGGACGTTGCCTAGAGCGAATAACCAGACTACCGTAGCACCTTCAAACCATTCCCCGATAGCTGCAGCGCCAAGCACCGCGACGGTCATCAGCACATTCATATCCAGGGAGCGGCTTCTGACGGCATAATAGGCACTCTTGGCGGGTCTATACCCGCTAATAACAATGGCTAACACATATAGAACGGTAATGAGCAAAGATGATACACTCGTGTACGAGCCGACGAAGCCAGCGAGCAATAATACTCCTGACAATACGAGACCGTTGACTGAAGACTTCTCCTTATGGACTTCTGCCCTCCTTCTACCCGTGACGAGAGTAGCTTTGAAGCCGGTTTTCGTCACTTCTTTCAGAATTTCTTCGACCTCGTTTTCATGCTCCATCGTCATTTTGCCCGTTGAGAAGTTAACACTGACGCTTATGACGCCTGGATGATTCTTGAAGTGGTTCTCGATCGTTAACGCACAAGATCCGCAATCCATGCCCTCGATTTCGTAGACTCTAGCCGACCCTATCTGTTCTACTTTTTCCAGCATAAAACCGAGCTTATTAAGCGTTTCTGGAAGACGTTCCAGCGCAGCAGGCTCGGTCGTGACTACTCGCATTTTGCCCGTACTATAGTGCACTTGAACCTGAGAAATTCCTTCTTCCCTGCGAACCGCTTTTTCAATCGTGACTGCACACGCGGAGCAATCCATGCCGTGGACCAAATACTCGCTTTTGACACCAGCAGTTTCGTTTGTAATATCTTCTACTTCTTGAGTCTCCGGTTCAGTAGAGCAGCAGGAGTCTGAGCAAGTTGATGGAGACTTCTCGTACTTCGCAACTTCCTTTGTTTCTTCAGCTATTTCCTGACAGCACGCGTCTGTACAGGTTGTCGTTGTATTTGTAATCGGGATGACGTTTAAGTTTTTCTTGAACTTCAATTTCGGTTTCGTTTCGTTGGTTGCCGCAGACGAGCAGCAGGAGTCGCTTTTATTTACGCTATCATTCGTCATAACCACGCTCCTCCTAACGCACCAACTCGTCCGTTTTTTCGCATGCTTGGACTTCATTCTCGACGATGAGAAATACGGAATCCATAGCATCCAACAGATGAAGAATTTGATCATTGCGCAAGCTGTAGTATACAAATTTGCCTTCTTGTCGTCCAACGATGATGCCGCAGCCTTTCAAGCATGCTAGATGTTGAGATATGTTGGATTGATTTCCGTTTAGCTCTTCGACGAGCTGCGTTACCGTCTTTTCTTCATTACGAATAGATTCGAGAATAAGCAATCTTGTTTTATCGCTGAAGCCCCTAATAAATTTAGCCTTGAGCTCGCATGTATGTTGTTCCAAGAGTACATCCTCCTTCATTATCACATCAGTAGTTTCTAATATGATAATGATATTAGCATTCGCTAATATGTGTGTCAAACATTTTATAAAATTCGGTTTCAGTCTACGTAACACTATCTCTCGATATTTAGTTCATGCTCAATCGCTCGTTGGATGGCTGCGTAATCGAACGGATTATCCATGACAATGTTGTTTACGACAATGGTCGGCGTTTGCTGGATGTTGAATTGATCGACTTGTTGCTGGTCTAGGTCAAGCTCATCCAGAATCTTCTGCGAGTAGAGAGCCGTTTTAAACTTTTCAACATCTAGGTCAGGGATGACAGCAGCTGCAATTTCCAGCACATTAGTTTCTGTTACCCATAGATCATCATGATTGGCTTGCGACGGCTGCTCATCGAACATCGCTTTGTGGAACTCCCAGAACAATTCGGGATAATTCATATATACGACTTCGCTTGCTTGAGCGGCAAGATTCGATTCTTCTCCGTGAAACATGGTATTAATATAAGCAAATGTGGCTTTGCCTGTATCGATATAATCCTGTTTTAACTGCGGCCACACCTGCTCTCCCCAAATTTTGCAGGAAGGACATTTGTAATCGCCGAATTCGACGATTGATACCTTTGTTTGTTCATTTCCGTCTTGAGGTTGTCCAGCTATTGAAGGAGATTCCGAGATGGTCTTACTGGAGGCATCTTCAGCATTGTTCAACCAGGTAATGGTGAAAATGCCGACAATTAGCAAAAGTGCGATAAGCGTGTAAATTACGAACATTCTTGACCTTTTGATGTGATTCATAATGTACCTCCGACAATTAGAGTAGATCGTACCATTGAATATAACAACATGCCTTTGGTATCGTTTAGGCACGTCAAAAAACTACGATACATAGTTTTATTGACATGAGCTTAGTATAGCAATTTCGAAACGATGAATTCAGAGAAAATTGTAACAAATTTGAGAACATTGATAAAAATAAACTTAATGTCGACTATTTGGGGAATGCCGCTCTACATCAAATCGAGATGGATATTTTGTCGGAATTGATTTATTAAGTGAGAAGATAATTACTGATTTTCTAAAGAGCCTTGGTGAAGGAGGAAAACGATCCTCATCGTGCACCATTTTTTTGAAGAAAACAAAGTTTTAGACTGAGAAAATAGATAAACTAGGAAAATAAAGTTTTAGACTAAGAAAATAAAGTAGACCGCCGGCGCCTCATTAAGCTAAAGGGTAGTTTTGTTTGGTAAAATCTTCAACTATTGGTTAAGGTGTTTCGTTTGTATTTGTAATTAAGGAGGTGGATTTCATAGGGAGATCATTTCTAATTTTAATGTCAATGATGCTTTTAGTCGTTGGGTGCCAAAGTAAAAAGCAGATAAATTATGACAAGTTGGTAATTCTCAAACGTTTAGGAACTGAAAATAATCATGGAAATTACAAAGAGATTACTAATAAAGGTACAATTCTAACCGTCAAATCGTTGCTCAAAAAGAGGGCTGGGAAAAAGCTAAGCATAGCATGTCTAGACCTCCAGATTATAAGTTTCATTTCGTACCTATAGACGGTAGTGAAGCATTATCTATTTGGTACGACGTTTGGTTTACTAATGAATACGCAGAACTTTATCTAGAAGAGGCAAATCAGTACAAAAAAGCTTTCCAAAGGGGATTCTCTTACACTAAGTGATATAATTTTATAACCAGCAGATTAAGCTCCCTCGGAGAACTATAGTTTAACGACATCATGACGGCAGTCGGCTTCCGATCGGTTGCCGACAAGCTTGGTCGAAATACTCCTGCAAGAACAAGACCCATCAAAATAATCACGATTGCCGATACTTGACGAATTGCGTCCTGATTATCCCTGAATACATTGACAAATACATTGGAACCGTAGCCAAGCGCAAAGAAAACAGCAGAAAAACCTAAAATAAAAAATAGGGTATGGCTCAGCGTTTTTGTACGAATCGCACGGTTTGTTCCGACTTTAAGTTTATTGACCGATATACCTGTAATATAAGATAAATAGGCAGGATACAACGGTAAACTGCATGGAGATATGAAAGAAGCAAAACCTGCCGCAAACGCAATACCAACATTAACAGTGCTCATTTATTTGCTCCTTCATCCTGTTAGGGTGCTGATGAGATCTTTCGATTTCCTCTCTTGGCTTTCAGCAAAGTATCAATTATGACCAGCCCCACACCTAATGATATAAAGACATCCGCAACATTAAACACTAGAAAATTAATAAAAGTAAACTCGAGCATATCTACAACCTCTCCTTTACGGGCGCGGTCAACAAAATTTCCGAGCGCTCCTCCCATTATGAAAGCCAGACCTGAGGAAAGCACGACATTCCCCCTGTAAACCTTCTTTAAATAAATCAATATGAGAGCCAGAACCACTACAGTAATCAGGATAAACAAAACCCGCTGATTCTGTAGTATTCCGAATGCAGCGCCGCGATTTCGGATGGATGTCAATTGAATAAATTCGGGGATGAGCGGGATTTCCTGATCCAGCTTCATATTAACAACCACAAGTCGTTTTACAATTTGGTCAACAACCAATACTATGATCGAAATTACATAATAACGTATCAAAACTTCACTCCTCATTTTTTATTCCCCTTCTTATACCATAAGATTTCCCATACTACTACCGCTTGATCATATGATCGTCAGCGATTCGATGTTTGTTCTGAGAGCTGTAGAGTAGAACATGCTTACGAGCAACGACAGCCACAAGCCTAGTAAAATAATTAGTTCTGTCACATTTATTCTCTCTGTTCAATATATACTACGAATAATAGTTTAATTTCTCAATACACTTTCCGTCAATCTAAGTTCAATAAAGTTCAAGGATTGTACATTTTATGCACAAAAGATCGAGGATCCCGATATTGGAAAGAAAGGATTTGGACGCCTTTGTCTGAAAACTCTTCGGAATTTTGGACACGAACAAAGCAACAAAAAAGCCGTTGAGCAGCACCATAAACAAAACGACAAGCAGATTAATAATCGATAACCATCCCCCCAATCCGCATCTTCCCCGTACGATTCATGTTAAAATGTATTATCTATCTCTAAGCAAATAAATTCTCTTCAGATAAACTTCCATAGGAATGCGTTAAGCTCACGCATGTCCCGCTTCTACAATTTATTATCAGCGAGTTCTAATTTTCGCTATACTTTTTCGGAAAAAAGTATACTAACTTCATATAAGATAATTAGCGGAATCCAAACCAGTAGTCGGATATTAGATCAGGCGGCGTTACCGATACAGAGATAACGATCAAACCGATGGATGAAATAAAACAACTGGAACAGCGCACTGACACTAAGTTAAGCTACACCTCTGGAAAATTAACCATCAGTCCCGACTTCCCTTGTCAGTTTCAAGGCCTATCTGTTCTGATTGTCGGCTGTCTTTGCGCATTGATTCTATCTTCGCAGATTGCAATTGTATCGGGAATTACAAGAACCGCTCGAAATGGAATTCTTGTCAAAGGCGGCGTATTCTTAGAGCAGCTTGGAAAAATTGATACATTAGCTTTTGATAAAACGGGAACGTTGACAAAAGGCGAGCCGCATGTTGCTCAATTCGAAGTTTATGATGAGGAGCGTTTCTACCCGATTGCCGGAGCTATCGAAAAATCTTCATCCCACCCATTGGCTCGAGCAATTATGAAGGAGATAGAAAGCAAGAACGTCCTTATTCCTGATCCCGATGAGATCCAGACAGTTACCGGCAGAGGAATCAAAGTAAAAATTGATGTAAGACCGTACTGGCTCGGCAATGAAAAAAGTATAGAACATATTACCATCCCGCCTGTTATACAAACGCATTTTGATGCCATGAAAGCTGACGGTCTTACGCTTGTGCTTGTAGCTGATAATGAACTTATTCTTGGCTTGATTGGCATCGCCGATGAAATCCGTGATGAAAGCCGTTCGGTTATCGCTTCCTTGCATATGTTAGGAATAAAGAAGACGGTTATGTTGACAGGCGATCATCAAAAAACGGAGGCTTGCTACCCGAAGATAAAGTGAATCGCGTGAAAGAGCTTTCTGATAAAGGGACCGTGGCGATGATCGGCAATGGAATAAATGATGCTCCTGTACTTGCATCTGCACAACTCGGCATTGCAATGGGGAAAGGTACCGACAGTGCCTTTGATACAGCAGATATGTGCTGATGCAGGATCATTTGGGCAAACTGCCTGAAGCCGTGTCGGTGGCCAAACGGGTAAATCGGATTATTCGCTTCAACATAATCGTTTCATTGGGGATAAAAGTCATTGCACTGTTCCTTAAGATTCCTGGATGGCTAACGTTATGGATTGCTATCCTGTCCAATATGGGCGCAACCATCTTCGTTACGCTTGTCAGTTTAACCATATTAATCGAGAGAAAGTCCCGTTGAGTTTACCATTTAACTGCTTGTACGCGAACTGAAACTATGGCCCGTAAGAGACACTTCTAGGAAAGTGTCTCTTACGGGCCACATGCCATGGTTCCATGGCAGTTACTCTACAAGTGATTCGATCCTTTTCCTGCCTGAAGCTGCTCCTTTTCCTCTTCAGGTTTCGGTTGTTTCTCAGGATCAACTCCTCCGCCAAATCCGCGCTTGAACTCCAAAAAAGTCGAACCGATCGCTCTTCCCAGTTGAGGCAACTTGGATGGTCCAAACAGCAACAATCCCAATATAACAATTAAAACAATTCCTGATACGCCAAAATTCATCGGCATCGGATAAACCTCCGTTCGAAATATTTAAAAGTTTACCAATAATGCTGTTACGTACATAAGTACGATTCCCAACGTTACACTAGAAAAATTAAGCCATGATACGGAAGGAGCTCCTATCGCTTTGGCATCCCTCATAATCATTTTAAGAATGACATAAATGACTTGAGCGATGGCACCGGCTCCAATACCGAAGAACAATGCCGCCAACGTTTGATTGAAAACAAATCCGCCAATCCAAGTACCTAATATAGCAGGCGCTCCGCCGAGAATCGCCAATGTCAAAAACGTCCTAAAGGTGGGTTGTGTTTTTAACAATGGAGCTGCAATGCCGATTCCTTCTGTGATGTTGTGAAGCGTGAAACCAATGATGAGGAATGTGCCAAGCGCAGCCTCGCCTGATGCAAACGCAGCACCTATCGCCAACCCTTCTCCAAGATTATGAAGCCCGATCCCTCCAGCTATTTTGTACGATACCGCCTTTTCATTATCCCTAATCATCTTCGACTTCTTCGTATTGCTTTGATCAACTGCAAGTAGAAACAAGAAGCTCAGGACCGCTCCGAACCATACGAGCCCCGTCCCCTGGAAAGTGCCTGGCGCCAAGGCGCCAAGTTCAAGCCCCTCTTGGATCGTATCGATTGCCAGGAAGAAGAGAAGCCCCACAGTAAAGGCCAACACTGCCTGAATCCCTTTGGATGAAAACCGCCTCATGTATGGATACCATAACAACCCTAGACCCACCGGTATCACGCCAACATAAAAACCGATTAACGAATATTGCAGGAAACGATTGACATCAGCAACCGGAGTTTTCATCGCAGCTGGAACTTCCCCGACAAAAATCAAGCTGTTCTCCGTAATAAGCTTTATTTCATGCAGATCCCCCTCTACCCAGGGATATGGAATATACACGGTAGCCCTGCCAAATCGTTCGATTACAGGGCTTGGAGAGAATGTTGCATTCCAAAAAGCCCCATCAACAACGATTTGCGCAATCGTTAACTTCTCTGGACCAGAATTCAGAACTTTAACTTCGAACCCTTCATTTGTAAGGAGGATACGTTCAATATTTAAAACTTCTATAGGAGCGGCCTGTTGTTCTTCAACACCCGTCCCCCATTTAACAATTCCAAAAATAATTCCGGCCAACAGAATTAGAGGCAAAATGCCTAAAAACCAATTTGTTTTCCTATTGAATGCTTGCACGGGCTCAACCTGCACTCCAAATCCCCCCTCTCTTATTCGGCTTCAAAGAACCCCATCCAGCCTAACTCTGTAAATTCACTTTGATGCGCATGGAACATGTACCTGCCTGGGCTAGGAAAAACAACTTCAATGATTCCTCGCTCTCCTTGACATTGCATAATTGTATCCGTATATTGCGGACGAGCATCCGGGTCCGCTCCTGTTGGATAATAATAAAAGAAATTGGCATGCAAATGAAATGAATTAATCAGATCGAATTCCGTTAAATTACTTAAGTAGATGCGTACTAACTCCCCTGTTTTTACCTTAATTGGCCTGGATTGATAGGCAAAGGCATATCCATTGACGGTGTACACCTCATTTTCTCCATCCAAATCCAGGTCGAACCCGTTCATCACCATACTTAACTCTTTTGCCGGTTTCCTGTTTTTTTTCGGATCTATGATCATATGCCCATATAACCCTTTGTGAATATGTCTTGCAAGCGGCGGTACATGACAGTGGTATGGATGCAGCCCAGCCGGCTGCGCTTCAAATTCATAAATGAATGACTTGCCTGTAGGGACTGGTTCCAAACCATCCATATTCGTAGGATGAATTCCATGCATGTGAATGGAGTGGGGATGAGCAGAACCATTACCGAACTTAATTCGAATGATATCTCCTTCTGTGCAGCGCAAGGTTGGTCCAGGTATCGTGCCGTTGAATGTCCAGCCGGGAAACTTTATTCCCTTCGCAATCTCCACATTGCTATCCCATGCCAAAATTTCGTATTCTCTCATTGTTTTGCCATCTGGAGTTTTGCTTATCACTCCGTAATCAAAAGCTGTTAAAGCTTTTACAGCTGCTTCCAAGCCAGGCGTTGATTCTGTTCCAGGCTCATAACCATGAACCATCCCTTGCGCCATTTGATTCTGCAACATATGATGAGTCTCCGTTTTCTCCATTGCACTCGCGGATTTACTGAATAAAGAACTTGTATTAAACAAGCTGCTTCCCAACATTCCTAAGAAACCGGCAGCACCAACCTTTAGGATCGTTCTTCTCGATAAGTTTCGATCTGGCTCAAGCGACATTGTAGATACACCTCCGAATGAAATAGAATAGATTCAGTTCTTTCCCTGGGGAAAAAGATTGTCCAAAAGAATTATTTTTAACTAAAGACAAAAATGTTTCTCTAAGTAAACATTTTGTTGTCTTGAATATAAGCTACCTTGGTCGCTTTGTAAAGTGATTTTTTGTAGGCTTGTACTCAACAAGAACTTCATTCTAAAACCATATTTTTAAAACATAAAAAATCCGTAAGTTAGGCTTACGGATTTCTTCGACCAACCGGTTTGATCGTACTTTACAATTAAGTCCATATTGTAAGAGTCTCAGCACATCGGCGTCAGTCGTGGCGGAAAGACAACCAAACTTCATACTGAGGTACCGCCAACAAAACGTGGAAAACGTACGCTAAGGTATATTTATAAGATTCAATAGCCATATATGCGCAAAAACAGGCTGCCCGGGCAGCCTGCAGTTTATTGAAATCGTTCTCCCCAACCATGTGAATTACCACAGATAATATACCTTATCCAGCGCAACAGGATAATTTGGATACATCTTTATTAAACGTAAGAGTCACCAGTTTTAATCCTTCAACTATCGTTAAATAGGGAGCTAGGGTGTCGTGTAAATCTTCAACCGTTAAACCAAATTTTACAGCAAGTGTGGCGGCGTAAATCACATCTCCTGCATTTTCGGCGACAATATGAACGCCGAGCACCTTTAACGACTTGGAGTCTGCAACTAATTTAAAAACGCCTGTTGTTTCGCGATTTACAAGTGCTCTAGGCACCGAATCCAAAGGAAGAATAGAAGTCTTCACTTCATATCCTTTTGCCGTGGCTTGCTCTTCCGTAAGTCCTACTGTCGCCACCGCCGGTGAAGTGAACATGACCCCCGGAACAGATTCAAGGTTTACCTTTTTCTCTAACCCACCTACTGCATTATCCGACGCGATGCGTCCTTCATAGGCAGCTACGTACACAAACTGCGGACCCATCGTCACATCGCCTGCGGCGTAAATCCAAGGATTTGAGGTTTTTAAAAAATCATCGACCACGATTTCGCCTTTGGAACCAATAATAACATTCGCGGCACGAAGATTCAGTGCTTCGGTATTTGGTTTTCTGCCGGTTGCTATAAGTAGCTGCTCGGCTTCGATGACTTTCTTTTCGCCGTTTACTGAAATATGAATTTGTTTCAAATCCCCATTATCTTCAACGTGCTCATACGTGACACCGGTAATCAGATTCATCCCTTGCTCGGTGACTGCTTTTGTCACAGATTCGGAAATTTCAGGGTCATACTCTTTTAACAACCGAGGACTTCTTTGCAACAGCGTAACTTCTGACCCTAAATTATGAAACAACTGACCTAATTCCAGTGCAATATAACCTGAGCCAATCACAGCAAGTCTTTTTGGCAATTCTTTAAGGTCAAGCAGTGACGTACTTGTTAAATAGTTAGCGTCTTTTAAACCTGGAATATCCGGAATCGATGGTGAAGCTCCTGTCGCGATTAAAAATCTTTTCGCGGTAAGCTTTCGTCCACTCACCTCGATGGTTTTTTCATTAACGAATTTTGCCTCTCCGCGAATGAGTTCAAATCCGTACTCACCAATCAAATGTTCATACTTTTGTTCACGCATTTCGGTTACAAGTTCATTTTTTTGTTTCACTAGCTCTGCCAAATCCACAGTTCCTGCAGATGTAGTTAGCCCCAAGAAAGGGTTGTTTTTGGCTAAGTGATTGATTTCACCGGCACGCATCAGGGTTTTCGATGGCACGCAGCCCACATTTACGCAGGTTCCGCCTACCGTTCCTCGCTCGATGATCGCCACTTTTACACCATGTTCGACCGCTTGAATCGCGGCGGAAAACGCTGCCCCACCTGAACCTATGATAAGAAAATCATAGTCGCCCTCATCGCCGAGAGCATCATGGGATTCGATAACTTCCGCATCTCCGGATTGATATTTTGCCTCGTTGATGGCTTTTTGGGCTGTTTCGATCGCAACGTCATCCGGTAAATCAAACGTGGCTTCATTGCGTCGAAAGCTCGCCTCAATATTCGCAGCTCCAATGCTTTCAAGTGCCATTGCAACGTGCTCTTCACAGCCAGTACAAGTCATGCCTTGCACATGTATACGGTACTTTTTCATTTTTTATCCTCCCATTACGCCAAATCCATATTTTGTAACCGATTTTTGAATCTGCTTTAAATCAGTTCTTCTATCAACGAAGGAAACCGTAACTTTCCCTTTGTTTTCCATGGGTTCAATGTCTACTTTGCTATCCCCATCGACCTTTGAAATTAAATCTTGAGCAGCAATCGTATGATTTTATCGGTTTTTGCTTGTTTGCTGGCTCGTTTAAACATCATGACAAGAGAAATCACAAATACGATTCCCAAATTAACACTGACAGCTGTTTGATGGACAGCAAAATATACTCCAAGCGTAGTTCCCGCAAGTAAAGGGAGAATCAAAACGAGATGGCAAGGACAGGAAAGCAGAGCTAAAAAGCCCCAACCTTTTTTTTTCGCATTTTCTTTCATTGGACTTCTTCCTTTTCCTTTTGATTATTGTCAATGAGCGCTTCGATGATTGGGCATTCGTGTATCGCTTTTTCATCTGGACAACGGTCTTTTAAATCTATTAGCATCGTTTCGATTCGTTGAAAGTCTCTAATTTTCGACTGAACATCTTCCAGCTTTTGAACAACGAAATCATTCATATCCGCACATCTCACATCGTCTTTATCAACAACACCCAGCAATTTATCAATTTCAGACAATGTAAAACCAAGCTCCTGTATCCGTTTAATGAACATGATTCGGTTTATCGTATCTTCCGGATAAAGCCTGTAGCCAGCATCCGATCTTACTGGTTCATGAATCAAACCTTTTCGTTCGTAATATCTTAATGTTTCTTTGTTAACGTTACACAATTTAGAAATATCTCCGGAGCGATAATTCATTTTCATCACCTCTAAATAAAGTATAAACCATGTACCATGGTACATGGTCAAGGATCATTATTTCCCTTCAAGAAGTTGAATATGCTACCCACTAGTTAAATCACAATAACCACGATGTGCAGCCGCGTCTGCGTTTTATTATATAACAGCCTGTTGAATCTATTATCGGGGTCCAGCCAACTTTTTAACGAAAATATACGCTAAGCCTTCGGATAAGACCGGATTAGCGTTTTTTCTGACTCGGGGTAGTACCAGCGTAGCTGACAGCCACCCACAAGCTTATGGATTAAATGTGTGCATCATAAATACCTTGTTTTTTAACCATGTAAGGAGAAAATGCCTCAGTATATGCGGCGACAGGTTTTGAGTGAGCTGTGCTTCTTCCTGAATGTTTGGCTAGGATTTTTCGGATGCCACGGTCCGTATAATCCAACTGAGCCACTTACCTGGTTCGCGCAGCACCTGAAGTATCGTCTCGTTCTCATGTAGAATGTCCCGGTTTAGCTGATGTATCTGCATCCGGTCCGTATCACGTGAGCAACTCATCTGCACCGTAGATTATCCAGTTCTCCGGCTTCTGCCTTTTTGGTTCAAATAGGTCAGGACATACGCACAGTGAATACTTTATCAGGGTAACCACATATTGAAGGAGAACTGATAATGCCAACCCAAATGATGATGCCGACAGGAACGCTTCGAATGCTTCAAGATTGTGCAAGTATTTGTTCCGGAACATGCGATATGCTGTTGAATAGGCCGGATGCTCATTTAAGAAGAGCTCAAATTAAATTATTAGGCGATTGCGCAACCAATTGTGAAGTGTGTGCTAAATTCGTCTCTGGAAACAGTACTCTGATGAAGTTAATTTTGCGAATATTGTGCTTATGTATGTGAGATATGTGGAAATGAATGCTAAAATACTCAGATCAAATGTGTGAGCAAATGTGTTTGAACTGCGATAGAGTAATGTCGCTCACTTGTCATGCAACTTAGCCACAGTTTATAAAAGTAAGCGTCAAACAGCCCCCACCTTGAAACCAAGATGAGGGCTGTTGCTTTGTTTATTCTTGTTTATATACGCGACAAATTAGCGGTAGCGATGATGACCACGGAAGCAGCCTGTCCAGTGCATTTGGATCTTTGGGATCAGCTAGCTGAGGCAGCTGTTCAAAAAGATACTGAAGGTCCTTGAACGGGTTTAATCCATTCTCCTTTGCTGTTTCGATGACGCTGTAGATCGTCGCACTTGCTTTTGCACCGCGCGGTGTGTTGGCAAACAGCCAGTTCTTCCTCCCAATGACGAATGGTTTGATCGCACGTTCGCTCCGATTGTTGTCGATCTCCAGCCGACCATCTCTCAAAAACATTGTCAGTTTCTCCCACTGATTGATACTGTAGGTGATCGCTTCTCCTAGCTTGCTCTTTGGCAATGTGCGCGAACGCTGCTGCTTCAGCCACAGCAAATAAGCATCCAAAATGGGGAGACTTCGCTCCTGACGGATGGTGTAACGTTCTTCAGCTGTCGCCTTGGCCAACTCGCGCTCGATCGCAAATAGCTGGTTACAGAAGGCAAGTCCTTGCTGGGCAGCGGTTGCCGTCTTGTCTTGTGGAAGCGGCAACGCTTTTAATGCCTCGTCGAACTTCCGGCGTGCATGGGCCCAACATCCCACAAGGGTCACTTCCTTGACCTTGTGGTAGCCGGAATAGCCGTCGACATGCAGGTAGCCGCTGAAACCTTTGAGGAAGTTCCTCGGGTTCTCGCCTCCGCGCGTCGGCTGGTAGTCATAGTAGACAATCGGCGTATCGGTGTGACCCGTTCGATACAGCCACAAGTACGAATTCGAAGAGGCGGCCTTACCGGGTTCGTGTAGGACTTGTAGGGTCGTCTCGTCGGCATGCAAAATGTCTTTCTCGAGCAGTTGAATACGCATGCGGTCTGTAAGGAGCGACAGCCACTGCTCAGATCCGTAGATCATCCAGTTTGCAAGCGTTTGGCGTGACAGGGTAAGGCCCAGTCGGGCAAATTGCTGCTCTTGATGATAGAGCGGCTGGCTGTCCACATATTTCTGACTCATCACATGTGCCACAATGGACGGGGATGCGAGACTTCCCAGCTGAATCGGTTTTGGCATAGGCGCTGTGACGATCGGTGTACGGATCTCTTCCCTCTCGCAGCGGCGACACGTGTAGACGAGCCGCACACGACGGATGACCTTCACCTCCGCCGGAATGACCGCAATCTCATTACGCGTTTTGGTGCTCATCTCATGGAGTCCACCGCCGCAGCACGAGCAGAATTGCTCAGACTCCGGTAAGGCATGGTGGATCATCTCGATAGGAAATTGCTCTAGCTTGGCTTCTTGGTTGCCAACACGTTTCTTCTGGTTGTACGTAACCGTCTCGACGTCTGGCTCTTGAGGAGCGGACGCAGCAAGCACTTCAGCTTCGTTAAACAGATTCATCTCCAGTTGGTCGGGATGCGTCTTCTCACTGGAAGCGCCGAAGCGCTTCTGCTGAGCCAAGCGAAACTGCTCTTCATACCATTTGAGCTTCGCAGACAGTTCAGCAATTTGCTGTTCCTGTTTTGAGATTTTCTGTTGAAGAAACTCGGGGTCAGGGGTTTCCGTTCGCTTTTCCATACTAAATGATTTCGATACCGCGCAGGCGAGTACCTGCTGCCAGGTCTGACGATTTGCGTAAGGTGTGATTTCTTAAATCACTACTTCAGCCGGTACTTTCGGATGAGCCTGCCGCTGACTTATTGATAGCCCATCGAGCAGCCAGCGAAGCTCGCGGCTTGTGATCGCAACAGGCTCCCGATTTGCCTGCGGCCACTGGAACGTACCGCATTCGATCCTGCGGTAGTACAACCAAAATCCGTTATGCTCCCAGTATAATATTTTAAGTTTGTTGCGCTCACAGTTGCAGAAAACGAACAGCGATGGAGAAAATGGACTCATCCCGAGTCCTTCCTGGACGAGTGCGGCAAGGCCGTCGATCGATTTGCGTAGATCGGTACTGCCACAAGCTAGATAGACGGGCTTTGACGTCATTTCGCTTAACATACCCGATCGGCCTCCTATAAGCAAAAGCCCAGAACAATTTTCGCCTAATTTTTTCGTATCGTTTTGCCATTCGTCATCGACAACAAGTATATGAAGTCTTTGCATAGAATCTCTCATTCGATAATAGCTTTATTTTACAACTTAAATTTGTTGAAAGCATGAAGCTGCTTTTTCTCGTGGAAAGGTCTTAATACAACAAAAGCGCCTCTTATCGAGAAGCGCCAAGCTGAACAGAACTATTCGTTGTTTTTTGGTTCATTTCGTTTCATCTTGGGATATGTCCATAATCCAAATGCCCCGGCAAACCCGGCAACAAGGGCGATTAGATACAACTGTTCATCCATGGCTGGTACTCCCTTATTTCACGTCATTGATGACTTTTCTCATTCGTAAATATTCATCATCATTAATTTCGCCTCTAATGTAGCGTTTTTTCAGCATCATCAAGGGACGATCCACAACACAGCTCTTCATCATCAACAATCGGGCAACAACGTAAACGGTTGCTCCAATCACAAGTATAACGATGAGCGCCCCGATGCACATCATAACACAAATCATAACCATCATCCATCTATCCATCATCATGCCATCCATCATCGTGAATACCTCCCATACATAGAATTCTTAAACTTGGGCAACTTTATTCGTTCGCGTGTTATTCAATCAACATGAGATGGAGAGGTTGAATAAAAGAAAATCCAACTGCCAAAATACCAGGTACTTGGATGGGTATACACCTACCTATCACTACTTGATTCAGGTTTTCATCTTATTGTATGACCCGATCACGATACATGCCCTGATTAAAGTTCCTAATGTAGGGAAACTAATCCTGATCTGTATTTAGAAAGCGATGAGGTAATTGCACGCTGTTCACCAATCTTGTATCGATGCATGCCTTAACTGTGTAGTCGAATGCCAACACTGCGCTACCGCATGTGTAGGCGAGTCTGACGCACAAAATCGGCAAAGTGTATTCAAGTTTGCCGATCTTGGTGCAGCACTCATAAAGGCTAGGAGTGAAGGCATTGATCCGTTTATTGCACTCGATGCCGTCATGCCATGGGACAAGCTCGTTGAATCCATTGAAGAGGCAAAGCGGCTGGCACGTCCCTTTGAATACGATTATTTGGACTTACTCGAAAAGAAATTTTATAAGTTGCGAAAGTATACACCAACACTGTTGAAATCGCTGGAATTTCGCTCCACCAAATCAGCAGATCCACTTATCAAAGCTATCGATATTATCCGGAATATGATCGAATCCGGGAAGCGGAAGGTTCCGGAAGGCGCACCGTTGAATTTTGTTTCAAACCGCTGGCAGAAGCATGTTTATGATATTGATGGAACAATTAACAGACATTATTATGAAATGGCTGTTCTCACCGAGCTTCGGAATTATGTCCGTTCCGGTGATGTCTCCATTGTCGGCAGCCGTCAGCATAAAGACTTCGATGAATACCTCGTTCCGAAAGAGAATTGGACACGAATCGAACCTGGCACTATAAAACTCGCGGTGAGTATGTCGCCCAGCGATTACTTGGCTGAACGTACGGAATCGCTGCTCAAGAGGCTGTGATGGGTTTCAAAAAATGTGGATATCCTCGAAGGTATCAACGTAGACAATGGTAAGTTGCATATCGAACGTTTGGAAAAGGATACTCCAGAAGAAGCGCGGGATTTCAGCGTATCCTTGTATGAGCTGCTTCCTCGTATTAAGCTGACCGATCTACTTATGGAGGTAGCCAAATTGGACAAGATTTCATGAGCAATTCATTCACGCTTCAACAAATCGACCTCCGAATGAAGAGGAAACAAAGGTGCTCATGGCTACAATAATGGCAGTAGTTACGAATATTGGTTTGACCAAAATGGCCGAAGCCACTCCGGATGTTTCCTACCGGCAGATGGCCAACACAGCCCAATGGCGATTTCATGAAGATGCCATGAAAAAGCGCAAGCTGTCCTTGTCAATTACCACCATAAGTTAACACTACCCTCTTATTGTGGTGATGGTGTAGAGTCGAAGGAGGTCGGCTTGCGCCTTCCTCCGTCCGCTCGTTCAAACGGATCGTGCAGTTTTCCCGCAATCCGCTTTCCTTCATGTCACCCTCTGGGTGCAGTTCGTAGGTTCAAGTCTGGAATTAACGACAGGAGGTTTACCAATTTGTACTTGGAGTAGAGGACGGACTCATGTAACTTTTTCCATCCCATGTTGCGCCAACGTTTAAAGCGGTGACTCCAAATTCGCCGAATAATCCAGCGTTGGAGTCGATTGAAGAGCTTTCTTACATGGGCTTTACGGAAATAGTTGCCCCATCCTCGTATGACCGGGTTAATGGAAGCAATGAGCTCAAAGACGGTCAGCGGAATTCGTCTATGCGTTCGGGCTCGAATGGTATCTTTGAATGATTGGATCGATTTGTCCTTGGGAAAGGCATAGATGTTCATTTTCGGTTGCTTCTTCACCTTTTCCTGCGGTAACGACAGTCCCTTCCCTCGCTTCAGCTTGTATCCCAAAAACTCGAATCCCCATTTAATGTGGGTAATCCTTGTTTTATCCGGGTGAAGCGTCAGTCCAAGAGATTCTAGTATCGTTCTAGCGTCTCTTAGCGCTTTCGCGGCTTCCGCCTGCGTTTTGCAAAGGACGACCCAATCGTCGGCAAAACGCGTCAGGCGATATCCTTTGCCCGTCATCTCATGATCGAATCGGTTCAGGTAAATGTTACTAAACAGCGGGCTTGCAACGCTGCGGTGTGCCGCTGGGCGTTTCGTATTTCTTCCCGCCTTCCATGTACCCGGCTTCGAGCATTTGTCTGACTAGATTGAGAATTCTCCCATCGCTGATTTTTTCTGCGATCATGTCGATGAGCGGCTCGTGATGCACCGTCCCGAAAAAGTCCCGCAAATCCGCATCCACAACCCATTCGTATCCGTCCATCAGCTCGCGATAGATCTTCCTCATCGATTGATGGGTGGAACGGCCCGGACGATACCCGAAACTACATTCGCTGAACAGGGGTTCGAAGATCGGTTCCATTCTGTTTTTCAGCGCTTGCTGACATACCCTGTCCCGGATAGCAGGGATACCTAGCGGACGCTTCTCTTGGGGCTTCCCCTTCTTGGGAATAAGAGTCCGTCTGACCGGCATCGGCCGGTACGTGCCTTGTTTCAGCTCTTCCTGCAACCGTTCCAGTTCGGCTTCGGCGACTGCTTCGAATGCCGGAATGGAAACCTTGTCGATTCCTCCGCTGCCTCCGTTTGCTCTCACCGATTCCCATGCCATTTCCAAGTTTGTTCGGTGATACACCTTGTCGATTAATGAATGAACTTTTCGTCCTGTGCCTTCTGCTTTCATGCGTTTCGTATCCTCCGCCTGCAAGTTCTGGGTCTTTCGCGTAGGGAACTGTCCGTTCCTTGCCGCCTACTCTCGAAACTCACTCCACTTCGGTCTCTATAAAGCGAGCTGCCTTCCCCTTCCGTTTCACCTTTTGAGTGGGTGGAAGCCAACCGCACCTGGGCGGCTGATCCGGACGTTTCTGCTTGTTCGCCCGTTCTAAAGTAGTACGCAGCTCTCCGACTTCTCGCCGTGCGTCCGGTATGCATTTCGGGGTTTCCTTATAGCATCCGTTACTGAGTCTGCCGCGCGATCTTGGGAAGCGGTGGGCGCGGCGCGACCGCTTCGACTTTGTTTAACCACTCGGCCTGTAATGCATTTGTTCAGACACGGCGAGATCTCCATGGGTCACATCGTCATCTTCCGTACCATGCCGTCCGCACACACCTTGGTACGATGGGTGGACTAGAACGATCGTCTCCATAGTGCAGACTCGACCTTGCCCCATCTTTGGCCGACCGGTTCGCAATTCGGGTAGCCCCGTTTCACTACGGCCTGGTACTTCTCCTCAAGCCCTTCAGACTCTGCCTCACGGCAGACGCCCTGCCCTCCAGCAAAAAAAAAATTCGCCGGCCCCCGAGGCGTTACCCCCGAGTTTGGATATGAGTCCCCTAGTCCGAGACTCAGTGGGACTTTAACCCACCTGATGATCGTGCTGCCACGCACGTACTATGAGCCCCTCGGAGTCCCTTCCTACAGACCGCTCATTTCACCTTCCGGGCTTATAGAGTGCCTCTTTACGATTTTTTTTCGTGCAGGGGAGGGCATCCCCAGTTCACTGCATCCATACCATGCCGATCCCCTTACGCCGGAGGATTCTTCGCTGTCACTCCAAGTTCTTAACAGCTTCCGTGGCCTTTATCCAGTTGTTCGAGATTCGGCTTCCTCTCTTCCCTCTTGCGAGGCCTTTTTGACGACGCGGCAGGATTCACTTTATGTTACGGCCTGGTATGTTGCTCGCCCTGTCTCCGACAGGTACTTTCGTCGATACGCTTCTACACACAGACTTCGCCGTACGCAGGTATCCTAGCTACGCGGGGACTTGGCTCTTCCCGCGACTGGACTTTCACCAGCTAGAAGATGCGTGCCTCTGGGCACGCAACAACAAAAAAAGAAGCCTTGCTTAACCAAGCTAGACTCCTTCTTATAACGGTGTAGCCCTATTGTTTTGAACAAATGTAGAAAGTGCACTTTTAAACTTTTTAAGTGATGATTTTCGGCTAGCCTCTTCTCGCTGACCAGGATCTTCAAAACCGTCCTAATAAACCGTTACTTTATATCCATCATTGCATCAAAAATATCTTCAGAAATGACGCGTCTGGCTGTTACATAACGTTTTTTATAGTAATCGTCACTTAGCTTGCTAATAGTTACGCCTCTGCTTGTAGAGGAATGAGCAAACTTTCCTTCACCTATGTATATACCCGCATGGGAGATTCCTTTTCCACTCGTATTAAAAAAAACCAAGTCGCCTTCCCGCAATTTACCCTTCGCTACCTCTATGCCTGTGTCAGCTTGTGAAGATGAAGTACGAGGCAACTTTACATCAAACTGATTAAAGATATGCAAAATAAATCCAGAACAATCAAACCCTTTAACCGTTGTTCCTCCCCATTTGTAAGGAGAGCCGATTACTTCGTTAACCGACTCCATCAAAACTGTTGGCTCCGATTTTTGTGCAAATACGCTGCCGCCTCCAAGCAAGAACATTAGACTCGACAATACAATCATGACACTTTTCCTCAAACCACTTACTCCCTTCACTTACCTTTTAATAAACTACATATTATAGTTTATTTCGCTAAAATGGGCTTTTATCCTTCCGTTTATTTATTAGAATGCTTTCACTTTTCGCCATCTTCTTTATAAGCAGAGGTAACCGCTGATGATTTGACAGCTCGAATAGCTACTACTGAGAGTATAATCGCGGCTATAAGAACGATTGCAAAAAAAACAATAACTTTTGTCACCAATATCCTCCTCCGACTTTCGAATTGACTACAACTAGTAGTATAAACAAAAAAAGAAAGGCAAGGAATATCTAGCGATCCTTGCCCATATCTATCTTAAACAATTCCCAATTAAAAACAAAGACATGACGAATAGAACAATGACGGACGTTACAATGGTTTTCCTATTGGTGAGTGTAATGTATAAATCTCTTGACGGATCAATAATCTGTCGAATTCGATAATTAACAGCTTCATTAGCAAAATGAACGCCAGCTCTTCCGCTAAAAGTTGCATTGCTTTTAATCAACGACAACAATACGCGTCCGATTGGAAGCTCCGAATTCATACGTTTAACTGCATAACGGTCAGCTCTCAGCTCCGTCCAGATTGAATAATAATGAACCATATCCTTTATTAGCGGCACAAACGCAAGTCCTTTGCTTACCAACATTAGGAGACTCATTTGTAAAGGATGGAACGCTTTGCAATGATAAAGCTCGTGCAAAAGGATCGCCTCGACTTCTTCTTTATCGAACCTAGACAGTACTCCCGTCGAAATGACGATTTTAGGCATCCACATGCCGTATGACATGGCTACGAAAGCAGATTCCTTTACGACCACTATTTGCACACCGTCATTCTTGTAGCGATAATTCCAAAATGCAGTACTCTCTTCATCCAAACGACTTTTCAAATAAAGTTGAAGCTTGATTCTTTGATTTGCCTGTAATACCGTATGATAGATGCTAACTATCAACAAGTAAATGATAAAACCATTAAACAATTGCTCGGACAAGGCATGATTCAATGCAATGTCTCTAAACACGGCCAAGAATAATGTTTGGTTATTAGCCCCTGTGGAAACATCGCCTAGTTGATGAACTAAACTATAGCTCATCTGAGCAAGTATCCAGCAAACAAGAACAAAGATGAATGCAAGAATGGCCTCGGGATTATAATAAGAATGTTTTGTACGTTTGTTCATTTTTGTTTAATCTCGTTGATTCGTTTTTCGAGCATCTCAATCAACTCTGGGTCCGCATCATCCAGGTGATCTATAAAATGATTGACCACTAATGAACCAAAATCCTCGATTAATCCGTTTGTTACTGCCCTTGTCTCCTCTATTATAAACTGTTCTTTAGTTTGTACCGGATAGAAGAACGTCAATCGATTTCTCCCACCGCCGGTCGACTCTTTTCGAAGATGCCCCTTCTCGGACAACCTGATCATAACCGTCATGACCGCATTGATGGATATAGGATCTTCATTATTTAAAATTTGGTGGGTTTGTTTGATAGTCAGTTTTTCCTTATCCCACAGCGTGTTCATGACTTTTACCTCAAGCGAGCCGAAAAAACGGTTGAGACCTTCTTCGCTCATATTTATTTTCTTTACCCTCAAATACAGTCCCCTCCTCGAAAATCAATGGATAATCTTATTGTACCATGTCCGATTCTCGAGACAAAGTCATCTTCGCCACTCAGGAGTGACCGGAGGATAACACCCACACAGATCCTGCTACCAACGAAATCGCAATAAAAAGTGCAAACAAAATCGTTCTGGACTGAATTTTGCCGTTGGAACCTGACCCACCATCCGTGATAAATATAAAGGCTATTCCAAGACAAATAGTTATACATAGCCTAAGCACAAGCCCCTTTAAGCATGCATAGACATTGTTGTTTGGCAGCCATTTCTTCACTCTTGCAGGCGAAGGGATTTGAACCTTGCACACACAAATCAATCACAAGTATAAATAACTGTTCATATTTAACAATTTATTCTCTCGCAGTTCGTACGATAGATACTATGTTCAAGTTTCTTCTAAAAAGCTTTTAGATATTAAATTTCACAATATAACCTATTCCCCATACCGTCTTAATCATCGAAGCAGCTTGAGGGTATGCTTTATTTAGCTTATCCCGGATCCGTTTAATGGTTGTATCGACCGTTCGTGTATTAACCGTGGCTTCATTAGCCCATATGTCTTTTAACAGTTGATCTCTTGTCAAAATGACATTGGGTCTGTTAAGAAGATATTGCAACAAGTCACGTTCCCTTCTTGTCAGATAGATATGAAGATCGTCTGAGCTTATTCGATAGTTATCCCAATCAATAATGAAGTATGGAAATACTAACTGGTTCCCGCTTGATGTTCTAACCTCATAGTCCTTCTCGGTTGTTCTACTCTGTAAATCAATTATTTTGGATACTATTTCATGGGGGGCGGAGGACTTGTCCATATATGCATCGCTTCCTCCTTGAAACCCTTCCAGACGTATGTCCCCTTTCTCATTTGTCGTTAAAAAAATGATCGGTGTGGATTTAAACTTACGAATCATATTTCGTACATCCAACCCGCTTATTCCGGGTAGATACATGTCCAATAGGATAACGTCAATCTCGTTTTGTAATAAGTAAAGTAACCCATTATCTGCATTTTCAACTGCTTCAACAACGAAATGTTCATGTTCGAGTTGTTTCTTTAATTGACTTCTGTAAGCTTCATCATGCTCAAAAATTAGAATGCTTTTTCTATCATTCATCCAATTCGTCCTCTCTTGCAATATTAAACCATTATATATAGTTTAATATCGCTGCACTTACGACAAATTTAAGAGAACCCTCAACTGGGATCTCTTATTGTCGTACCATTACTCCAAAAACTTCAAGGATTCAGCTGTACACCATCTTTTCTAATTTCGAAGTGAGATAAACGTCTGTCGAACGTCCTGTTGTCCTCATAATTCCTATAAGGTCTCCTTTTTCTAAAGCTTCACCTTTCTCTACGCTAATCTCGCTAAGATGAGCATATAACGTTTGATAACCATTCTGATGAGTTACAATGACATGATTACCATAACTTTTATCTTAGGCAGCCATTTTTACCTTCCCGTTGTCGGAAGACTTTGATGATCAAATTAGATGATACCGCATCAGTATCTGCGTGTAGTCTGCCCCAACGCTTACCGAATTTGCTCGTTATGTATCGGCTAGCTATACGCACCTGTGCCAACTCCTATTATAACCTTTGTGCCCTGAACGATTTGTTGATCCAGACAATAGCTTGTTCAGGTTTTATTGTCTGGTCTGGATCACTATCATACATCGAGTCGGGAAAAGGAATAGGTCCGGAAGTAGGGACTGGCTTTGGAGATGACTGTTGTTCTTTGCTGGTGTCGGCGATTCTTTTACCGGTATACGAATATCGAATTTTAGACCTCCCTCTATGGGATGACCGTCTTTGCCGACGATCCTCCACCGCACGGAATATGTTCCGTTAGGAACCGCCTCCTTTAACTTTGCTACCAGTGTCGATCGGAATGATTCCCCCATCGCTATTGATGACTTCCAAGGTGCTTAAAGGTGCTACTTCGCTATTAAACTCCAGGACGATTTCTTCTAGCTCCTCCGTCATGATTGTGTTTGCCTCTGGGTATGAATCGTCCAAGCTCGTATGTGCATATACAGGCGCAGACATCGCCGCACCAGTAAGCAAGCTTACAATAGTGAAAATATATAACATTCGCATGTACAAAGACTTCTCCCCACCGTTCTCATATGAGTAAATTCACATCATAAACATGCCACGTTCAATAGCATATTTAGTTAGTTGCACCCTATTCACCATTTGAAGCTTATACATCATGTTTTTGATATGGTTCTTGACCGTGTTCTCCGATATCCCTAAGGTATAAGATATTTCACGATTAACCAATCCGCTTGCTACCAGCCCAAGTATTTCCTCCTCGCGATGTGTCAAAGACGAACTTTTGTGTTCCGGTTTTGCTAATAGGTTAAACTCTCTCAAGATAAGACGCGATAGCTCATTTGTCATCGGTACGTTATCGATCGCAATAGCTTTTAAATACTCGTGCCAAAATGGTGGTTGCAAACTATTTAAAAGATAACCTTGTGCTCCGTTTTTAAACGCTTCGAATATTTGAGTAATATCTTTAGAATCCGTCACAATAACTATTTTGGCTAAGGGAGGTTTTTGCTTGACCAGTTTCGCAGTTTCTATTCTATCTACTCCCGAAATCGGATTGTCCATTAAAATTAGATCCGGGATCCATCGCTCAGTTAACACAAGCGCATCCCTGCCGATTCCTTCTGCTACTACTTGAAAGGTTGAATCGCTGCCTAGGACGGTACGTATACCCTCTCTAACCTGATCGTTATCGTCGATAATGAGTACACGAATCGTTAACTCGTTCATCACGACTCTACCTCACTCTCTCTCAATATCAATGCTCATTTCTCGCTAATTAGCGGCAACCAATTACACTACGTTATATAGTTTATTAAATATGTCATAAGTATAACAAATTCAATACAGTTAATTGGATGAAAAGTGTAACAACTTTGAGAACATTAACGGTAGGAATGAGCTAGCAAGCCCAAAAAAACCTTTATATGAGCATGCGTTCAATTGATGGTAATATAATAGAATATCCAGCTCATTGCTGTAAATCAATACATAGGATTTTCAAATAACAACACAGTTACAGATGTTCCCGTCATTGGAGCAGGACAAGCTGGTTTAGCAGTTGGTTTTCACTTGAAGAAGTTGGGCATCCCTTTTATAATCGTTGAAATCTATTCTCGAATTGGCGGTTCTTGGAGGGCGCGCTACGATTCCCTTGTTCTTTTTACACCAAGAACCTACAGCGGACTTCCCGGTATGCCCTTTCCGGGAAATCCGGATAAATTCCCAAGCAAAAATGAAACTGCTGACTAATTGGAGAATTGTGCTACAACGTTCCATCTCCCTGTTCACCTTAATGTCGAGGTAACCAAAGCATTAAAACAGAACGGTTTCTTTCAAGATTGGACGAACCAACGGTAAGTATATATTCAAAAACATTAAAATAGCGACGGACCTTTCCAAAAGGGAAATTCCCACTCTTTTGCTTCCAACTTGCCATCTAATGTAATTCAAATGCATTCGTCTGACTATAAAAACCCCAATCAACTTCTCCCTAGAGACACTTTGATTGTAGGAGGAGGAAATTCAGGGGCTCAGATTTCTGTAGAAATATCGAGCTTATGAAAAACTTATATGTCGGTTAGTCATCGCCTTTCTTCCTGTCATTAGAGTTTTTCGGTAAAATCATTTTTTAGGTTCGACAAGTTAAGTATTTTAAATGCTCCGTCCCGCTCATTTATTGGCCGATAGATTCAGTCAAGACCTGATCCGATTATCGGTATGGAATTGAAACAACGTATCAAATCCTCCGCTGTTGAACTATAGTCAAAAACAACGAACGCTAACACTGACGGCATTCATTTATCTGATGGGTCAATTCAAATGTTTGCAAATGTAATATGGTGCAGAGGTTTTCAATCCCGTTATGAGTGGCTTGACATTTCCGATGTTCACTTTCAAACAAATGGGTCAATCGCTCATAATCATGGTATAACTACGGTTAGTGGTCTTTATCTTGTTGGCTTACCTTGGCAGAACCGCAGAAGCTTAGCTCTTATAGGCGGAGTAGGTGAAGATGCTAAGTCTATCGCCCAATTAAAAAATCAGACTTTGAACTCATCTAAATAATCTTGACCAATCTCCTTTCCACGACCACAATGTCTGCACAATGTTAGAATTTTAGTTTGATATGGTGCCGTTTTTTTCTTAATACATGATCTTATGATCATATGTTTAAATTATCCGAATTTTATGGCGGCTTACCAGAAGATAAAGAAAGACGCGTCAAGGAGCTCTCCAAACTTGGAAAAGTAGCCATGATTGGGGATGGAATAAACAATGCGTCCGCCCTTGCTTCTGCCCAACTTGGCATTGCGATGGGAAAAGCTACCAACAGAGCCATCGAAACTGCAGATATCGTACTAATTCAGGATCATTTGGGTAAACTACCAGAAGCGGTATCTGTAGCTAAACGAGTGAATCAGATCATTTAGTTTAACATTTCTGTTTCACTCGGCTTGAAAGCAAAAGCGGTTTACTTACCATCCCTGGTTGACTGACGTTATGGATTGCATTCTCTCCGATATGGGAGTAACAATCTTCGTAACACTCGTTAGCTTGACTAGTCTGATCAAAAAGCAATAAGTCAATAAACCGTCTATGCCAGAGCATCGGCGGTTTCCTAAAATTGTGGACAAAGGTGAGTGAAATATAAGATGGGAAATATTGAGCCACATGCTTACAAACAAAATCGCGATCATCACTCGCAAGAACCTTCCATTAAGCATACTCATGATAGCGGTCATTCCCATGAGCATGGAAAAAACACGAATAAACAAGCCTTAAAGCTTTCCTTTATTATTATCGCTACCTATATGTTCATCGAAGCGATCGGCGGATTTATGACCAACAGTTTGGCTTTAATTTCTGATGCAGGCCATATGCTAAGCGATGCGGCCGCACTTGGATTGAGCTTTTTGGCAATTACTTTTGGAGAGCGAAAAGCAAATGAGTTAAAAACTTTCGGATATAAGCGTTTTGAAGTGCTGGCGGCATTTATCAATGGTATCACCTTGATGCTTATTTCTTTGTATATATTCTGGGAGGCTTATCGCCGATTTTCGCAGCCTCCAGAAGTCATGAGTAGTGGCATGCTTATTATTGCGGGGATAGGCATGCTGGTAAATATTGTTGCCGCTTTTATTTTAATGAAAGGCAATACATCTGAAAACTTAAACGTTCGTAGTGCCTTTTTGCATGTCATTGGCGATTTAATGGGGTCAGTCGGTGCCGTAGCAGCAGCTTTATTAATTATGTTCTTTGGTTGGAACTTAGCAGATCCAATTGCAAGCGTAGTGGTGGCTGTCCTTATTATCTTCAGCGCCTATAGAGTAACTCGTGAATCCATCCATATTCTAATGGAAGGTGCTCCGCCCCATATTCAAGTGAGTGAGGTACGGTCAGCACTCCATTCTCTGCCGCATGTCAAAGAAGTACATGATCTTCATATATGGGCAATATCTTCAGACACCCCCTCCCTCAGTTGCCATATCGTAGTTGATGATTCTCAAGTTAACACAATAGTAATAAATGAAGCGAAAGATGTTTTAGTTAATAAGTTTAGAATTATGCATACCACAATTCAGATCGATACATCAGATACTAAATGTGATGTTTATGAACAAGAACACTGAGACTTTGTCGTATTTGTATGGGTGAAATCAAAGAAAATCTCGATGATTAAATACCATCATCGAGACTGTTCTCTAGCAGTTTCACACTTCATTATAAAAAATCCGGCCTCGCGGCATAATGCCGTCTGCCTGATCGTCAGCTCGGCTGAATTCAAGCAACGATTCTCCTCGGGCACAATTGTCATTATACTCCTGGATACTGCGCACGATGCCGAGGCGATATACCAGTTGCTTGAACATCAACGCATTAAGCTGTTCATAGAATTCAATAACCGGAGCAAGAACACCACCGCCACCAACAATAAAGTCACGCTTTAGCAAACTTTCTGCAATGGGCCGTCCGCTTGTGCGATTTGATGTAAGTAGCGATAGTTTGCGTTACGTCCATCTTTTATTACTTATATTTCAATGCATTTGGTTCAATACCCAGATACTTCCTACAACAATTACAATTGCAATAAAAGCAGCTGAAATCATCTTGCCAATTTGCCAAATTCCTTGTTCTCCTTCTGATACGTGCATAAACATAAATAATTGAATGGCCGCTTGGATGAACGCTAGGGCAAATACAATGATAACAATTGCACTATACGTTAAATCTAAACTCCTTCCTACCCAAACTGCTATAAAAGTTAAAGCAATAGATAGGAGGAAACCAATGACCTGCGACCATGGAAAATGATTGCGATTAACTGTTTTATTTTCCATTATCCCACCATCCCTAATAGGTATACACCTGTAAAGACGAAAATCCATACAAAGTCTAAAAAGTGCCAGTATAAACTGGAGACAAAAACCTTTTTAGCAGTATCTGGTGTTAAACCTCTTTTACGAACTTGTATTATAATCAAAATTATCCAACCAATTCCAAGTGATACGTGAAGCCCATGCGTACCAGTTAGAAGATAAAAAGAAGACCAGAAAGCATTTGTACCAAGTGTTGCACCTTCTTTTACCAGGTGCATAAATTCAGCAACTTCCATATATAGAAATCCTAAACCGAATAATAATGTGATTATCAACCAAATAATCATTGATTTAACGTTGTTTCTTCTCATCTCATTAATCGCCAAACCAGAAGTGAAACTGCTAGTTAATAAAATCAACGTCATAATTATTGTATTATTTAAGTCAAAAACTTCATTGGGAAGCGGACCTCCCACTGTGCCATTTTTAAGGGCAAAATATGCCGCAAATAAAGTAGCAAATAACGAAACTTCTGCACCTAAGAAAATCCAGAATCCAAATATATTCAGTTTGCCTGTTTCAGACTGATATTCCAAGGGCGTGTTTGTACTTGCACTATTATTTATGTTCCCCATAAACTCACGCCTCCTTTTGAAAAGTTTGTTCCAGTTTTTTAATTTCATCCACACTAACATAATATCCTTCATCTTCTTTATGTGAGCGGAGTGAACGTAGTACCATACAAGCAAGTATACCTATTCCACTAATTATAGCCATCCACCACAATTCAAACACTAAACCGAAACCACCAACAAAGAAGAGAATTGACATAATAAATGGTGTAGATGCGTTGCTAGGCATATGAATCGGTTTATAATCCATGTCTTCTTTCTTTGTTTCTTTATTCTGCTGCTTTATGTGCCAAAAAGCATCTATTTCTTTAATCTCAGGAAGAACCGCAAAATTATAATGTGGAGGAATAGCTGTTGTGGTTGCCCATTCTAGCGTGCGTCCGTTCCACGCATCTCCCGTCGTCTCTTTTTTGGCATTACGCATACTATAATTTACATTGTAAACCAAGATCACAAAGCCAATTCCCATACCAACTGCCCCAATGGTGGAAACAACATTTAATGCTGTCCATCCATCTTCCGGAAGGTAAGTATATACACGTCTCGGCATACCTGCAAACCCTAATAAGAACTGTGGCAAGAAGCAGACATTAAATCCAATCGCAAAGAACCAAAACGCCAGCTTTCCAATTCGTTCGTTCATTTTATGTCCAAACATCTTTGGATACCAGTACACGAAGCCTGCGAAGCAAGCAAATACAACTCCAGCAATTAACGTATAATGGAAGTGGGCAACAAGGAAGTAATTGTTATGATATTGAAAGTCTGCTGCTGCCATTCCAAGCATAACACCTGTTACCCCACCAATAATAAATGTCGGAATAAATGCTAGCGCCCACAACATTGCTGTAGTAAATTGTATTCGGCCCTTGTACAGGGTGCCAAGCCAATTGAAGATTTTTATCCCAGTAGGTATGGCTATTGCCATTGTGGTTATTGAGAATACATTGTTTAACGCTGCGCTTCCTCCCATTGTAAAAAAATGGTGTACCCAAACAAGGAAGCTTAAGCCTGAAATAACGACTAAAGAAATAATCATCGATTTATAGCCAAACAATGTTTTTCTTGCGAAAGTTGCTATAACCTCTGAGAAGATTCCGAAAGCTGGTAATACAACAATATATACCTCAGGATGTCCCCACAGCCAGAAAAAGTTTGACCAAAGCATTGGATTTCCGCCGCCAGTCAATGTAAAGAAATGTGTATCAAATAATCTGTCGAATGTCATTAACCCTAAAGTAACTGTTAATATCGGAAACGCAAAGACAATAATAAAAGAAGTGATCAACGTTGTCCATGTAAACATCGGAATACGCAGTAATGTCATGCCAGGTGCTCGCATTTTAATAATCGTTACAATAAAGTTAATACCTGTTAATAGAGTACCAATCCCAGAAACCTGTAAACCTAGTAAATAATAATTTATTCCTGGTCCCGGACTTCCCTCAATAGCTAGTGGAGCATAGTTCGTCCAGCCTGCATCGGGTGATCCGCCAAAAACAAAGGAGACGTTAAAAAGGATTGCTCCAAAAAAGAATGACCAGAAACTTAAATTATTTAAAAATGGAAATGCTACATCTCTTGCTCCTATTTGTAAAGGAACAACGACATTCATCAATCCGAGTAGAAATGGCATAGCCATAAATAAAATCATGATAGTACCGTGTGTTGTGAAAATCTCATTATAATGCTGTGCTGACAAGAATGTATTATTAGGCACTGTTAATTGAGCTCTCATTAACAATGCATCCACACCGCCGCGAAAAAGCATCAATAAGGCAGCAATGATATACATGATTCCAATTCGTTTATGGTCAACTGATGTTATCCACTCTGTCCAAAGCCACTTCCACTTTTTAAAGTAAGTAAGAGCAAACACTATTCCAATCACGGTTAATAAAATGGAAATATTCGCTCCAAGAATCATTGGATCATTTAGAATTAAATTATCCTTTATAAAATTAAACATCTTGTTCGTCCCTTCTTAATGGTTCGAGTGAGTACCATTATTTGAAACCGTCTCTTCATTTTCGTTATTTTCGTTGTCATCCGTTTTCACTTTAATTCCCTTTACTTCAACACCATATTTCTTACGAATGTTCATTGCATACTCGGAATCTTGACCATGATCTACAAATTCCAAATGAGTGGACGAGAACGTCATTTCATCAACTGTTTCTGGCAACATTAATTTTTCATAAGTTTCTTCAACTAATATTGGCGCACTTTCTTGTGTTTGTTTCACCCAATCTTGATATTCCTCTTCTTCTAAGGCATTAAAATTAAACTGTTGATGTGTCATGCCTGCACCAGTAAAGTTAGAGTTCCTGCCTTTATATTCTCCTGGCACATCTGCCTGTAAGTATAGTTCATTTACCATTCCTGGCATCCCATATATTTGACCGCCTATCTGCGGAACCCAGAAAGAAGCCATAGAATCTGCAGCAGTTACTTTAAAGAGAATCGGGTGACCTTCAGGAACGTTTACGTAATTTACGGTTTCAATATTTTCCTCTGGATAACTAAATATCCATTTCCAGTCTGCGGCAGTAGCATGGATAACGATAGGTTCCTTCTCAATAGTTGATTTAGGCGGTTCTTTCAATTCATAGAGAGCCTTTGCATTTGGAATCGATAATGCAGTTACAATTATGATTGGAATGATCGTCCAGATGATTTCCAATTTCGTGCTACCGTGCATATCCGGTTTATAATCTTTAGTATTAAAATTTTTGCGATCACGGTACTTTGTGACTATAATTGCAAATAAAACATAAACGACGATTAGGATAGCAAGCATAAAGTAGATTGAGTACATAATCAGATCCTTTTGGATTGCTCCAACCGGACCCTTTGGATCTAATATGATGAGGTCGCTGCGGATACCTAATGCTGCAATTAACATCAGTGAAAATAAACTTATAATCACAATTAACCACGGTTTAACATTCTTGAACATATTTGTTCAGTTCACCTTCCTTTCTAATTGGGGGCATGCATGCAGCTCAAAGATTATGCTACTACAATTAAACTAAGTTACGTAGTCTAAATATACGATGTCATGAGATAGTCAACTTTTGTTCACCTGCCTCACACAATTCGATCATATCTTGTTCACAATTATGAACACATGTTCATGTTTTAAACAAATTATAATCGCCTCGTTTACATACTCAGACGTTCCATTACTAATACTGCTATTTATTGTCTAATAGTAATACAACACATATTTCAAATAGGAGTTAAGAAATGTGATTGTTGCTACAATCGCACCTAGCATACAATAAGCTTTCTGCTTTATGAATATTGAAGTAACTTCATGTATGAGAAAAGAAACTAGTAGACAGTATACTTGTTCAATCTTACTAAACTCAAACAAGTTCATGGATAACACTGCAGAAGGCGGCTGATCTTGTTGCAATCAGCCCCTTCTGCTTGATTACTCCCCAGGCTTCGTTGTCATTAAGCTATACAGCTTCGTGTGTCGCGGGAACTTGTCGGTAAACGGAACAAGAGAGCTTCCGATCTTCAGTAGTCCGTTCCCGGCATCTACGTTTGTCATATAAGAAAGCTGCAGATCCGAGATGTTCAACAACTCCGCAAGCTCCCTGCGATCCGTGCTCGCTTGATTCAGCATGACGATAAATTCGCTATTGGCGAGCATCGTCCGCGCGATATGGCTTTGCAGGAGATCATCCACATTTTGCGTAATGCCCGTACAAAAAGCGCCATATTTTCGGACGCGCTTCCAGAGCGTGAACAGAAAGTTGGCGCTGTATTCGTGCTGGAACAGAAGATAGATTTCATCAATGAAGATAAACGTATTCTTACCCTTGGCACGATTTTGCGTAATCCGATTCAGTATATTGTCCAGCACCACTAGCATACCTATCGGAAGAAGTTGCTTGCCTAAATCGAGAATATCGTAGCAAATAAGCCGATTATGGACATTGACATTAGTTGGCTTGGCGAACGTGTTCAGACTGCCCGAAGTAAATAATTCAATAGCCAGCGCAATGTCCTGCGCCTCCGGTTCTGCCTGCTTGAGCAGCTCCGCACGAAAATCTTGCAATGTCGGTGGCAGTCCCTTATAGTTGCTCTGCAAATACTTGCGGTACACAGCGGCAGTACAGCGGTCGATGAGCGATTTCTCCTTCGCACCAAGCTGGTGTCCACCTATCAACTGCTCGCACAGCGACAGAACGAACTCCGATTTTAGAATGATCGGATTGGCACCGTCACCATAATCCCGGTTCATATCCATCGCATTGATATGGTTCGGCGAAGTCGCTGAAATATGAATCGTCTCGCCGCCCAACGCGCTTACCAACGCGGAATACTCCCGCTCTGGGTCGATCAGGATAATGTCGTCATCGCTCGCCAGTATCTGGTTGACGATTTCTCGCTTTGCAGTGAAGCTCTTGCCGGAACCCGATACTCCGAGAATAAAACTGTTTCCGTTCAGCAGTTGCTTGCGATTGGCAACAATCATATTTTTGCTGATGACGTTTTGCCCGTAATAAATACCGGATGTGTGCATAATCTCCTGCGCTCGGAACGGGATAAAGACAGCCGTACTTTCGGTCGTTAGTGTCCGTAAGGCATGGACCTTTCGCTGCCCATACGGCAGCACCGTATTCAAACCGTCCATTTGCTGAAAGGAGAGCGTGGAAAACTGGCATAGATGCTTCCGCGCCGTCGTGAGTAATGTCTCCGTGTCGCTATCGAGTTGCTCCTTGCTGTCCGCGATGTGCACCATCGTAAGTAGTCCAAACATCATCCGCTGGTCACGCGTGGTCAGGTCACTAAGAAACTCCTTGCTCTCCTTACGCTGCTGCTCCATGTCGTAAGGGACAACAGCCGAAAAGTTGTTGTTACGATTTTGCCGCCGCTGCCAATTCGTAATGTTCGTTTCCACGCCGAGCAGACGGTTCTCTACTTCACGTACAGCTTCATCGGTCGGAATCGGGATTACATCGAGCGACAACAACAAGTTGCGGTTCAAGTCACACAATTCGGCTACCATGCTGTCCTTGATGTAGCTGGCGTAATCCCGCAGAAAGATGACCCGTCCGTAATGGTTCCCCATCCGAAAATGGTCTTTCGCAAACTCGAACGAATCCGGGGAAATATAATCCTTGAAATCATGACCCTTACGCATCATTTCCTGCATGTCAAAATGAAAGTCCGCTTCTTCGCCAATTCGGAAGAAGTCGTGTAGGATGCGCAAACGATCCGTCGCATCAAGTTCCGTACACTTTGAGCCGAGGCGAGAGAAATGTGCGGTCAACTCCGTACCGACCCGCGCGAAGTAATGGCGGGCTTCGTCGACGTTCTTTTTCACAACGGAAATGGTGATGTATTTATCTTGAATCGTCCCATTGGTGTTGCCGTCCGTCGCTTTGCCCAGCAACATGTCGTTGTACTCCTGCCGATACACATCAAGCTCGTCCTGCTGAAGCGGAATGAAAACCGAACGTTCCACCTCTGCCTGATGAAGCCGCCGATTATGAATCGTTATCTTCGTCGTCGTGCCGCTGTCAAACGAATTAAGCAATTCGGAGTAAGAAAGGAACATCGCTTCCTTATCTTCTCGCGATGCGACAGCGTAATTGATATCCGCGAAACGGAACGACTTCGAAAACTTGTTGCCGACAGCAAAAATCCCGTCCGGCCAGATGGCACGGATCGGGATCGCTTGTTGTACGCTTTTAGGAATAGGAGACCGTTCCTTGTCCTGTTTCAGAGTGCGCCTGAGCGTCTTAATCATTGCGCTTCATCCTTTCTTGCTCATGCATGTGCAAGCTTCCTTTCAGCGCTTCGTAGTACATGTTGGTTGAGCGGAATACAAGCCGTCTTGGCATCAGGAACTCCGACTTCACGTATGCCCACAGTATTTGCTCCGCTGTCATACCGTGAAAATGGATAAATCCGAATGCGGCACAGGGAGCCGCTCCCAATATGCACATCCAACTGAGTGTTTCCAGTCCGAAGTGATTGCGCAATCCGAAGTACAACCCAATCGCCGCAGCGACCGCCAGAATAGAAAAAAAGAACTGCCGCAAGGACAGTCCAAAGTACAAGCTTTCCGTATAGTCCCGGATTTCCCGGTTAATCTTCACTTCCATTTCACCACATCCTCCTTCGCTTCTGCATTATCGCTGATGCTGCCCACGTCCAGCATTTTTTTTATTCAGTCGGACAATCAGTTGATCGATCTTCCGACTTTGCGCCTGAACCGCCTTATTTTCGGCCAGAGGGATACCCTGCTCCAACGATTCGATCCCAAGCTGGTTTAATTTTTTGCGTTCCGCTTCCAATTGCGACAGTAATCTTTTCATCGGTCAGCCTCCATGTCTATATGGAATGGTGTCTTGCAATGACTGACAAGTTGGATGTTTGCGTTGGACTTATCTCTGCGAGAACTGCTTGGCGAAGCATAGAAATAAGTCTACCAACGAGCGAAGAAGACACGCAAAGGTGTGGTGGCGTTACAGCCCCATCATTTCACGCACAATGCGATCTGCCATTTTCACCGTACCTACGAGAACGAGCATGTTGAAAATGAGTTCCCCGATATAGGTCCATACCAGCGTGACCGCACCTGCAGCCTCATCGACAGCCGAGGGCGAGGTGACGAAGGCGGAGTAGATAATACACGCCAATACAATAATTGCACCTTCCAGACAAGCAGCCGCGTATCCTTTCAGGAACGACTTGCCAATGTTTTGGCTTGGCTCCCCCGCGAACGCGGACAGCGGAACCGGGGCAATTGCCGTATACATATAGATACGGAAAAATCGTCCATACACCGAAAGGATCATCACAAAGGATAGTACGGTAATGAACAGACTGCCTAGAATGGTGACGATCCATAGCGGGATGCTTTGCCAGAAGCCCACGTCTTCAATCGCTTGCGCTATCGTATCCGGCAAGGCCATTGCCTCTGATGTTCCGAATCCGGAACGTCCCATCATCGTCGAGATGATCCCCTGTACAATCGTAAATAGAGCCATCATCAATTCCAGCCCATAAGTTACTACCGCTTTCGCTAGCACAAAGCGGATAAACAGCTTGACGGCCACCTCCGGCTTCTTCACTTCAGCAAAACTGCCGGTCGTCTTCACAACGCCAATCAGAAAAAACAAGACCAGAAGCGCCAGTCCAGTCGCCTGCAATGCGCCATGAATATTGATGATGACACTCCAAACACCCCCGCCCTTAAAGTCCGCTGGCGATTGGGTAACAAGTTGCCAGATTTCATTCATCTTATCGTTCCAGGTATCCAAAGCATTTTCGAGATTGTCGATCACCCAACTGTTTTTTGCCATATTCTCACCCCTTCCGTAAACGAGGGACGGACGAATCGTCCGCCCCCCTTATGCAAAAGCTTCAAGCTCATCCGGCAATCAGGGTAAGAATTTCCTTTGTAAACGTAATAATGACTCCTCCGGCGAGCGTCAGAAATCCATTTGCACGTTGGGACGGATCATGGGACTTTAGCGACAACCCAATCTGAACAATCCCAAAACCAAGAATAATCATGCCGATTGCCCGGATTAAGCCGAAAATGAAAGTGGAAAGGTTGTTGATTGTCGTCATCGGATCGCCCTCTGCATAAGCGGTGGAGACGAATATAGTCCCCGTTAAGATTAGAACGATGTACAGGGCCAGTAGCCGTTTCGTTTTGAATTTCAAGATCATCATTCCCTTCGCAAAAATAGCGACTCTACTTCTTCTTCCGACAGAAGCTCATAATCTCCGTCCTCATGGAGGAACACGGATCGCCAGTCCAAAGCGTGCTCTGTCCCACCATGTTGGTAGGGAAGACCGTTGCCATCCGTCGTGAGCGAAACATGAGGATGCTTGAGCAAATCATACTTGTCGTCTTGAATTGGATACTCGCCACGAATAAGGAGCAAGCAATAGCGGTTATCCAGCAACCTCACCTCATCAGGCGTGAGCAATTCACGGCCTGATTGCTGGTAATTTATCGAGTAGCTGCCGTTCCTTCCCTTGCTCTGACCGTAGGTATTGGTGTCAATCGTTTCCTTGCCAAGCAGCTCCGAGACGTATTTGTGGGTGGACTGTTCGTTACCGCCCAAGTACAAAAATTCATCACAGTTACCCACAATCGATTCCCATGCGTCCTTGTACAGCGCTTTGAGCTGCGCTAAATTTTGTAAAATGATGGAGACGGAAATTTCCCGGCTGCGCATCGTGGAGAGCAGTTTGTCAAATTCGTCGGGAAGCGCCACGTTGGCGAACTCATCCATGACAAAGTGAACGTGAATCGGGAGACGCCCGCCATGGCGGTAGTCCGCCTCGTACATCAGGCATTGAAAAAGCTGCGTATACAACATGCCAACAATAAAATTGAAACTACTGTCGTTATCAGGAATGACAGCAAACATCGCCGTCTTCTTCTCTCCCATAACGGGCAATTCCATTTCATCGACCATACTCATCCCCGCAATCGTATGCAGGTTGAACTTCTCCAGCCGAACGCCGAGGCCAATCAAAATCGACTTGGCCGTCTTGCCCGCCGCCAGCTTGAAAATGTTGTACTGCTTGACGGCAAGGTGTTCCGGGTCGCGCATGGCCAACCGCTCGAACAGTTCATCAAGTGGACTCTGGTATGTTTCGTCCTCTTCTCGCACCTCTGCAGCCGCGATCATTTCCATAACCATTGGGAAATTTTGCTCCTCGGGCGGTGCTTCATATAGGAGGTATAACACAAGCGCTTCCAGCAAAGCGGTCTCGGAGCGCTCCCAAAAGGGGTCGCTTGTATTGCTGCCCTTTGGTGTCGTATTGCGGATCAGGTTGGTGACCAGCTTGAGAACATCTTTGTCGTCTTGCAAATAGGCAAAGGGATTGTAGCCATGCGAACGGTGCGGATTGATGAGATCCAACACCTTGATGTCATAGCCTTTGGACTTGAGCAGATGCCCGGTATCGCGCAAGATCTCGCCTTTGGGATCGAGCACAACAAAGGACGTATGCGCCTGCATGACGTTCGGTTTGGCGTAAAACCGTGTTTTCCCAGACCCGGAACCGCCCACGACAAGGACATTCAGGTTTCGGCGATGCTTACGGCCGTCCAAGCCGATACGAACCTGCTGCGTCAAAATTTTGTTTTGCTCCGGTTGCTTGCTTCGATATTTGGCATTAATTTGTTTCGCTTTCCCCCATTTAGCGCTGCCATGTTCTTCACGACGACGATAATTGCGCGGAGATGCCAGATATACGCCAACCGAAACCGTGTAAATGAGTGTAAACAGCAACAGACTTCGCGGCGTATCATCGACCCACTGAATTTGAAAAGGATGATTGATCGCTACGCTAAGATGCAGCAGCAGTTCGGGTAAGCCCTTTGACAAAGCGGGGGCGGCAAGCAGAGCCGCCCACACGACAGGAATAAAAAAAACCGCAAAGAGTAAAAGATTACTCCTTGCGGTTTCAGCGCGCCGCATGATGACTCCGGCGCTTTATTTTTTTATAGGGAGCGTCAATCGCTTTGAGCAATAAATCGTCAACAGGATCAGTCGGCCGCAGCTGACCGATCAAATCGTTGCGCAACACATTCAAAGCGTTGATGACAATGCCGTGCTCGTACTGATCCATTCTTAGGATGCGTTCTTCCTCTTTCATTGCCACTCCTCCCAACAGAATAATGAAAAGTAGATTCATGCCACATCTAGCGGGTAGAATCGCTACGATTCGGTTGCTGCTGTCGCTGTTGGGCCAGCATGCGGTGCATACGGCGGGAAATGTCGTGTGCCGCATCCTTCATTACCGTTAGCTCGGCTCGAATTTGCTGTGGCTCCATATCCTTGAGCCGTTCATGAACCCGACCGAAGCGAAAAGAAGCCGTCTCGACGCCGAACTTTTTGCAAAGCATATACGCAGCACAGTAAGCCTGGAAATTGAAAGCTGAACGGCTGTAGTCGTTACGGCCGCTATCGATCTCCGCATGCGCCAACTCCTGCGCGAGCGCCCGAAAAATATCACCCGCCCCAAGTCCACGACGTATCACGATGTTTCGGGTATCCGGCTGATAGAGCGCATGAACTTCCGCAGGCAAGGCATCTCCATTTGTAATCGGAATTGGTGAACGATCCATCAACGCCTTGATGCGTGTCCGGTCATCCGGGTAGATCGGCGGCTCTTTTTTCGGTGCGGTTGTTTGCGCAACATCGAACATCTTCTTTGGGTTGTAGCTTATCGCGGTACTCCCATCTTCCCGCTTGTATTCCTCGCCTGGCTCCAGAATGTAAAAACCGGTCTCCTTGCGACGAATATAGGCGCCTTGTTCTTTCCAGCTTTCAAAATCAGCAATACGTGTGGCATCCGGGCGCTGAGTGTGAATAAGCAGCGCATTAGCGACACTATAGAGATCAAAACGGCTTTGTACGTCCAGATAGTGCTGGAATTGTTCACCGTTTTTAGCAATGACGGCTGTGGCAGCATCAATCGTCTCATACGTCCACTGCCGCAGTTCTTGCTTTTTTTGCGCCCATGCATCTTTATCGAATGTCTGCTCACGCTGACTGGATGTTGCAGAGGCTTGGGGCTGGAATAACTCGTCCAGTTCGCTCATTTGGATTTCCCTCGCTTTCGACTCCCGGTTGTTGGGACGGATACTTTACTGCCGGACGCCGCTCTACTGCGATTTTTGCGCTTAGGCAACGATGGTTCCTGCTCCGGTTGCCGCCGCCTTGCCTCTGCTGCCCGGTTTTCCTCCCGGATTTCACGCAGTAATTGACGAATGGATACTTTTTCATTTGGCTTTTCAGGGTCAATCGTAACCTTTTCGTATGCCGCGTTGCGCTCGGAGGTAGGCGCGGACGGAGAGGATGGTTCCGTTGTCCTCTCCTCTTGTGTCTGTGGGAGGGGGCGCGGACGATCTGGTTCCGTTCCGACCTCCCACTCCTCGGCCGCCGGATGATCGGTTCCCTGTTGCTCGTTTACCGGCTGAGCCTCCGCTGCCGGCTCGGGCTTTCCCAACAGATTGTCCAAAAAATCTTCGCTCACTGCCCCCTCGTTTGTTGCCCGAGGTTCGCTGGTCCCGTCTTCGGGCGCTGGCAATACTTGCTCCATTTCTTGCGCCGCCCCTCTACTCTCGTCCGAATGCCTCTCGCTGCGAGACTTCACAATTTCCTGCTTGATGCTGGCTGTATCTACGGTCGCCAGTTTGAAACGCTCAACGATCCGGTTGATCTTGGACGCATCCTCGGCCCGTGCCATCACATCGCAAAGCCCGTCCACGTTTTTCTTGTCACGCAGCGCGCAATAGAGGACTCCATAGCGCTTCGCTTCTTTGCAAAAAGTCGGCAAGTCTTCATTTCGCACTGCAAACACCTTCAGTTCCTTGCCACTGCGCAGCATGCTTTCCAAACGAACACGGCCCCTTGTTCGCTTTTGCCCTTGCAGGGCGGCGAACAAATAAACGGCCAGATGCTTTGCGCCTTCGCCGGAAATTTTCGCCATGACTTCAATGCCACGCAGACTCATGCTGACGACCTGATCGGCCGCCTCGGTTCCGCTGCTCATGGACATTTGCCTCCCTTCGTGCCAATTGGTCTTCCTCGTTACGTTGCAGCTTGTTTGCCAGTTCGTCGGATCGGGCAAGGATGCCCGTACAGAGCCTCACCTCCTTTCGTAGCTTCGCGAGCTGACGGGAAAGTTCGGCAATCTGCGATTTATACCATTCGATTTGCTCGGGATCCTGGCAGCGGCGAATGCGATTGTACAGCATTTTGCGAGAGCCGTATCCTTGTTTCAACTCCGTTTGCAGTCCATCGTGATAATCTGTCAATTGCGCCTTGCTGGAGATCCGTTGACGACATAGCAGCTTGGTCTGCTCCGTGATGGCCGCTAGATGTCGTAAGTCTTCACGCAATAAAAAAGACGTCCGTTTAGGGGACGCACGGGTACGGGGCAGAATCCCCATTTTGAATAAGTAACGCAAATACAAGGCTTGCAAACCGCTAAATTTACGCCTGATGTGTAGTGTGCTGCGAACAATAACGGCTCGTCTGCGCCGCGGCAACGGTACGGGTGGCTGACGCTGCGGAAGCTGGTTTTGTAGAATACGCTCTTTTATCGCATGCTCCGTGTATTCGTCGCCAAGACTGCGCAATCGGACAAATCGCTCTTTGCCTGGCGGGCGTACCGCCAAATACTTGACGTTTGACTTCACCTCATACCCCTGCTTTTGGAGGATCGCGAAAAATTGCCTTATCGTCATGGCTGCACTAATAGCAGCGTCGATGTCCTCGCGAATCAAGCCGCGCCAAGTCGGCTTGCTTTCCTGTTCCGCTCTCCACTCTCCGTAATGTTTGGCCTTACCCGGTTCCGGCTGCTCGATGACCGATAAGGCATGCTCCCGGCACAGTCGATCGGATGTTTGCCGCATAAGCGCGTATGAGGCTTTGTTATCGTAGTAGCGTTTACCGTCCAAAAACGACACAGCATTTAATACGAAATGATTGTGCAAATGCTCCTTGTCCAAATGGGTCGATACAACAACTTCAAAGCGTTCTCCCCATAGCTCCTGCGCCAATTTAACACCAATGGCATGTGCCACCTTCGGTGTCGGTTCGCCCGGTGCAAATGCCTGATACCCGTGAAAAGCCAGGATGCCATCGGTCTTTTGATACTGTCGTTTGGTTCGCTGCATTTGTTCGTAGGCGGTAAGCGGATCGCAATTGATCCCGCTCACGTAAAGCTGTTTTTCCGTTTTGGCGTCCGCACTGGTATAAGCGAGCACCTGCTGCAAATCGTCATGCGCTACACGCGCTTGATCGGTTTTGTCGGGATTGGTGGCGTAATCCAGCACACGCTTTAGGCGGTCGGTAACGTCCCATATTGCGGTTGTCGCCATCATACGCCGTCCCCTTTAAGGTGGATGTACGCTAGGATTTCCTTGCGGCTCGATTCTTGGTTCCGGTGCTGTCACAGCCTGTTGAATCTGCTGGACGGCGCGGCGCAAGTGGTCAGCCTCCTCTTGAAAAGACGTCCGATCCAGATGTCCCGTCGCATGAGCCTTCGCTGCGAGTTGGTTAAGGTTATTACCTATAGCGTGCAGCTCTCGCATCATCGCGAAATAGTCCGTTGGCGGCATCGCCTTCGGGACATAGCCATTAATTAAAGATCGAATGTAACCCTCCTGCGAAAGCCCGGATTTTTTGGCACTCGCTTGGAGTCTTGCGTTTTCATCATTATTCACCCATACCTGAATACGAATCGCTCGTCTTCTCATCATGTTCACTCCTTTTTCAAGAGAACAAATAAAACCTCCATTCTTGATAAAACAGCATGCTGCTGAGACAGGGGTATTAGGGGCTTGCCCCTAACAAGCGAATTTGGGAGACCAAATTCAGTGCTTGCTGCAACACGAGACATTCGTCTCGCGTTGCCCTGAAAGCCACCTGCCGGGAAAAAGAGGAGGGCATCGAAACGACAAAAGACGCTGATTTCTCAGCGTCTTTTGTCGAAACGTTATAGTGGTTGGCTTCCATCAACGTTCCTTGCCTATCTCCCTGCGTACACTCTCCATCACTGTGTGATGGTCTAAACGTGTCGGATTGTTTCGCGCTTGTTCCTCTGCCTCCAACAGTACTTTTTCAATCTCCTCAGCCTGTACAATTTTGTCCTGTTCGCTCATGTCCCGCCTCCTCGGAATCAAAATATTGATGCCACTTCTACTTTCGCACGACGCCGATCTGAATACCAATGTGCCGAACTGCGCTATCGGGTCGCATCCTCGCGCTGTTTAAGATAGACCTTCAGGTCGTCGTTTACGTCTTTCCCGATAGGTGGATCGTCGGAAATCAAGTAAGTATCACCGAGTAATTGCTGAATCATCATTGTCGCTGAACGACCTGGTGCATCGTTATCCAAATGCAGAACTAGGTGCTTCACTTGCGGATAGTTTTGCAAATAATTGGTGAGCGCAGCTGGTTCAACGCCTTCATCCTTTTTTTCTTTTGGACTGTATATCCCAGCCAATGAAAGTTGATGCAATTGTCGCCAGCCTCTCCCCGAATGTTCCGAAAGTGTGCAGTACGATAATAGGTCAATCGCGCTTTCAAACAGATGCAACTTGTTGCCGTTGTCATCAGCCGGTATAGCGAACGAATACCGTTTATCGCTGCCTGGCGCTTCACCCATATAGCCCGTCTGGGTCGTCCCTCGAATCGCAGCATAACGTGGAGTGCCTTCCAAGTCAAAACCTACAAAAACCGCATTGTGGTACATTCGGCTTTCATATAAGCGGCCTGAATGGAGACAAAAATTGATTACATCGCGAGAAATGCCACGTCTTCGGAGATAAGCGATGACGCGTTTTGAATTCTCATTCGCTTCGGGAAGCTCCAACTGCGCAAGTGAAGAATCCTGCTGAACAACTGGCGCTGCCGAAGATATATGGACGGGCGGATTATCGTCAATTTGCAATACCGCTTCGGGGAACGATAGGCCTCGTACTTTAATGAGATAATCCAATGCCGAGCGCCCGCCGATCCCTCGCGACCACCAGAACCATTTTCCATTGGAAATTTTAAGGCTGTCGTGGGTTCGGGTTGAATAAGCGTTGCGTGAGCAACGAACCAGTTCGTATGGCTCGAACCATTGCAAATAGGTGAGCAGATCCAATTGCTTTGCACGTTCGATCTGTTCCTTGCTTACATAGCTCATTACTGTAGTTCCTTTCAGAGAAATTATCGTTCCATGCTCCGCTTTTTGGGATATCGATAAGCCCTGCCTCTTCTCAATTCCGTTACACCATTCTTTTTCAAAAATGCGGCCAAATCATTTTCATAGACTCGAGTGGTCACTCCATTCGAATCACGAATGTAATAATACATGTCGCCAAATATGTTCTTCTCTTTGGATATCAACTCCAATGTTGACACGGTTTCTCCCTCCTCGGTCGAGTCGGTTCCGTAACAAAAAAGCGGCAGAATCGGACAAAAGCATCCGCTGCCACTTGGGATGGGATACATCATGCACATTCCTCCAGAAATGCGAAAAAGGACTCCAAGCAGGAGTCCTTTTCGTCATACGATTCATAACTTTAGCACGCCAATTTTGCGCAAATATGCGAAACAATCGGTATGTCCTTGAACATAAAGCGCTAAACGTTCCATTTGTTCCGTTTCATCAAGCGTCCGCTTAACCTCAAGCCATGCGCGATGCTCCTCGACACTTGAAAATATGGTTTCCCAGCCTTCATAAACATGCATGACAAAGGGATATTGTAACTGAATTTCTATACGTCTCCCTAACAACGCCGCATACGTTTCATCACTACGCAAACGCTTGATAACTTGATTAGCTATTTCATCGATCAAGCTCTCCAGCTCTAGTATAAACGGCGACTCCATCATTGCCCCTCCCTTCTTAAACAACATACAAGAGGGAGTGGGAAAACGCGAACGTACCAGACAGTCAACGTTCACGATTGACAGCCTTCCGCTCAGGCTCTTCATCCGACATGCTATCCACGCCCTCGTTTTCCCGTTTGTCCATGTTCAACAAGGCGTTCAATTCTGCAAGCCGCGCAGACTTGGTTTGGAGTTCCTGTTCTTGCTTGAACGGTGCCTCAATCTGCTCCTTCGCTGTTACCATCTGCTGCTTGAGGGTGGATAACTGCTCACGGTAATATACCTGTTTTCCAGGCAAGTCCGACAACACATTGTTGATCCGCGTAATGTTGCCTCCTGCATCCGTACCTAACGTAACCGTATGGCCCAATGCGCCGCGCAGCGTCACCTTATACTCCTTCATGAAGCTGTCAAAAGATAACCACAAGGAAAAACCCATGTAACTGCCTGCTTTCTGCGGATCGGGAGAGGTCATGCCCTTGCAGGCTTCCAACAGGGCTGCGCCCGCCGAAGCACGTTCCGAGAACATATAGTCTTTGATGGTCATGCCGGGGAAACGGGAAACGTCGTTGCTATCCTTTTCCGACGCCTCGGCGCGCATGAACAAGGCCACGTCCTGCTCATACCCAGCAATACGTTCCTCCGTAGACTTGATTTGCTGCGGCAACATTTTGAGCAGCCGATCCTCCAGTGCATATCGCTGGCTCAAGTGGTTCGCTTTAAGCAGCTTGAGCTTGGATACCTGAATGTCGAGATCCATCTTTTCCTTGATGTACGGATTTCCAGTCGCAAGCGCTTTAACTTCGGCATAGGACAAAGCCGTTTCGTCAATGTCTTCGGCAGACCGCACCGGCGATTTGCTGGTCATAATCTGCGAGATAAACCGCTGCTTGTTTTCGAGCGTTTGATAAAGGTAAGCGTCAAACGTGTTCTCTGTGACATAGCGGAAGATGTGAACCTCGCTGTTCTGGTTGCCTTGCCGAACAATCCGCCCGCTGCGCTGCTCCAGGTCGCGCGGACGCCACGGACAGTCTAGGTCATGAAGTGCGATTAGCTTGGTCTGAACGTTCGTCCCCGCGCCCATCTTGAACGTCGATCCTAGCAATATGCGGATCTGTCCCGTTCGCACCTTGGCAAACAGTTCTTTCTTCTTCACTTCTGTGTTGGCGTCATGAATGAAGGCTATCTCCTCAGCCGGAACGCCTTTCTCCGTCAGTTTGCGTCTTAACTCATCATACACATTAAAGGTGCCATCCTGCTTGGGAATAGAAAGGTCACAAAAAACCAGTTGCGCGAGTCGCTGCTCTTGACTGTCTGCCCACTGCCGATAAACATTTTCCGCACAGACGCTTACTTTGCTGCCTTCGTCATCGGGTAACATTGCGCTTGCAAGACGTTGATCGAGGGCCAGCTTGCGTCCATCGTTGGTGATCTTGAGCATGTTGTCTTCATGCGGCTCTACTTGCTTCGCCCGCACCAGTTCGGCCCGGCTAGCGAGATTAGCAACCATTTCACGCTGAAAATCGCTCGGAGGCACAGCAACATTGTGGAAGTGAGCTTTTGGAACCGGAAGCTGGAGCATATCGGCCGTCTGAATATCCGCCACTTCCTTAAAAACATTCATCAACTCCGGTAAATTATAAAAACGGGCAAACCGCGTTTTAGCGCGATAACCCGTTCCCTCTGGTGCCAGCTCAATCGCCGTGACCGTCTCTCCAAATGTGGACGCCCATGAATCAAAGTGCTGCAAGCCTTGCCCGCGTAGCCGTTCGTATTGCAGGTAGCGCTGCATCGTGTACATCTCCGTGATGGAATTGGAGATCGGCGTACCTGTAGCAAAAATGATGCCCCGTCCCTCGGTCAATTCATCCAAATAGCGGCACTTGGCAAACATGTCCGAGGATTTTTGCGCTTCGGTTTGCGACAACCCGGCGACGTTGCGCATTTTCGTATAAAGGAACAGATTTTTATACGAGTCTGCTTCGTCGACGAACAATCGATCGATGCCGAGTTCCTCAAAGGTCACTACATCATCCTTACGGCTTGTGTCGTTCAACTTCTCCAACTTGACCTGCAGCGTCTTCTTGGTCTTTTCGAGTTGCTTGATGGCATACCGCTCGCTCTTGGCTTCCTTCAGTTCGCGGATGCCGTTTGTAATCTCGGCAATTTGCTCGAACAATTGCTGCCGCTGGCGCTCCATCGAGATCGGAATTTTTTCAAACTGCGAGTGTCCGATAATAATGGCGTCGTAATCGCCAGTGGCAATCCGTGCGCAAAACGTCTTCCGGTTCTTCGTTTCAAAATCCTTCTTGGTGGCAACCAGTACGTTTGCGGACGGATAGAGCTGCAAAAATTCCGCAGCCCATTGCTCGGTCAAATGATTAGGAACGACCAACATGCTCTTGTTGCAAAGGCCCAAATGCTTGCTTTCTATCGCCGCGGCGGTCATCGCAAAAGTTTTGCCCGCGCCGACGCAATGGGCGAACAGGGAATTGCCGCCGTAAAGCGTTCGGGCAACCGCATTGACCTGATGTTGCCGCAACTGGATTTCCGGGTTCATCCCGGTGAAGCGGATATGACTCCCATCATATTCGCGTGGACGGATGGAATTGAACCGATCATTGTACAGTCGCGTAAGACGTTCCCTGCGCTGCGGATCTCGCCAGATCCAATCCCGGAACGCCTCCTTCATCATTTCCTGCTTTTGCTGTGCGATAGCCGTTTCCTGCTTGTTCAGCACACGTTTTTCCACGCCGTTTTCAACGACCGTATCGAAAATCCGTACATCCCGCAGATTCAGCGTATCTTCGAGAATTTTATACGCATTGATGCGATTCGTACCGTAAGTGACATTGGCCTTAATATTGTTACTTCGATCATCGCTTTTGCCTTTGACGTTCCAAGCTGCGGTGTAGCCGGAATACAGTACGTCGATATAGGACTGATACATGTACGGTGTATCCACCAACTCAAAAATGAATGCTCGAATGACTTCCGGCGGCAACCAGGTTGCTCCCAGCCGCACATCAATTTCCGAGGCATCCAAATCCTTTGGTTGCACACTTACCAGCGCATTGACGTTTTCGCTATAGCGTTCCGCTTCAAAAGCGGAGAACTGTTTGGCGACGCGCAGCTTTTCACGGACATTGCCCGATAGATACGCATCCGCTGTTTCGTATATCGCTTGCCCTTCTTCGTCCAGGTTTTCAGGATTCGGGAAGATCACGCCGCAAAGCTCCTGCACAACTCGTTCCTGCGTGAGCCCGGTCAACTCTGCCATATACGACAGATCGACGCGGGCTTTCGTACCGATGGAAACCGCCAGCGCCTCCGAAGCTGTATCCACCTGTTTGATGTTGGTGCGTTGCCGAATGGTACGCTTCGTGAACATATCCGCCTTGCGCAGCAACCGTCCTTCCTCATTTACGATTTCAAGAGAACAAAGAAGGAAGTATGAACTGTCGTCGGAGAAAGCAAGGCTGTTGGCCCGACTGTTAATCAGCCCATATTGCGCAGTGAACCGATCATAGCGCGTGTTCAGTTTGCGCTGCTGTTCCTGGATCATCTCGTCACTGTAATCCTCGGTCTGATATTCGATAAGTTCGCGAACCGTGTCTCGAAGCTGTATCATGCCCTTGATTCGGCCCGCCGCCGTGGTCGAAGTTTCAACCGGCCGCATTCGGCTATTTTCACGAAAATAGATGCGCCCCTCAACCAGCGCGAAGCTGAAATTACGAACGGACGGATCGGCAGGCAAGGAGGCTTCCTCCTCCTCCGGCTGTTCGTCCCGTTCCAACTCGACCCACTCCGCATGGATGTTCGCCAGCGCCTCGCGTAACAACTCGTCCAAAGGAGCGTCCGGGTAGGGCCGGCAGGTCGTTTCCTGCTGATTGCCGTACATCCGATCGTCAAAGGCCATCGTGCCAAGCATCATATCGGGACGGGCTGCAAAATAGGCATTAACCGGAACTCCTTCTGCTGTCTCACCAAGCGCAAGCCACTCCTCATTTTGCTCGCTTACCGCTACCATGCGGTCCCGTTTTTGTAAAAACAAAATGTCGGCGGTCACTTCGGTTCCGGCATTAGCCAGGAACGCATTATTCGGCAGACGCACCGCTCCGAGCAGTGCAGCACGCTCTGCCATATATTTTCGAATCGCAGGATTTTGCTTGTCCATCGTTCCTTTGGACGTGATGAAAGCAATGATACCGCCCGGACGAACCATATCCAGCGTCTTTGCAAAGAAATAATCGTGGATGAGGAACTTGTGCTTGTCATATCGCTTATCTGCCACGCCATATCCGCCAAACGGTACGTTCCCAATGGCTAAATCAAAGAAACTATCCGGCAAATGCGTCTGTTCAAAGCCGCTGACCGCCACGGAAGCCTGCGGATAAAGCTGCTTGGCAATACGGCCGGTAATGCTGTCCAGTTCTACGCCGAAAAGCTGTGAATCTTTGAACGAGTCCGGCACTAATCCGAAAAAATGACCGATCCCGCAAGAGGGTTCCAAAATATTACCGCTACGAAAGCCCATCCTCTCCAGGCATTCATACATTGCCTTAATAACTGTCGGAGAGGTGTAATGCGCATTCAACGTGGAAGCGCGGGCGGATGCATACTCCTCCGGGTCCAACAAATCTCGAAGCTCGGCATATTCCTTTTCCCATTGCGGATTCCCATCATCAAATGCTTGCGGAATGCCGCCCCAGCCAACATAACGAGCAAGTATGGATTGTTCGTCCGCTGTCGCTTGCCGCTGTTCCTGCTCCAACTCGTTTAACAGCCGAATCGCTTCCACGTTCCATTTGTACTTGGTTTTTGCGCCGCCATGCCCCAATTCATTATCCATGATCCGGTAGTTGTTGGCTGAAACCGATTCACGCTGGAGCTCGGGGACAGCGGGAAGAGAAACCGGAGCCAAATTCTCGCCCTCATCATGTGCCGCTTGCTCCGTTTCGTCCACCGTTTCCGCATCCCATTCCGCTTGTTCCGAATCCCAATCCTGCTGATCAGAAATGAGATGATCGTTTAGTGGATTCTCGCGCAGCATGCGCTCTAAATCCCGGCGGTTTATTTCCTGTATGAATAAAGGAAATTGAACGTTCTGCAGCACAACTTTTCGCCGTTCCAGTTGCGTAATTTCGTATTCGTCTGCACCGATAAAGACGTTACTGCCCTCGACATACGCAGAATGACCATGAACCCGATCGGGTGTTTGCCGTGATTCATCCGGTTGGTCTTCTGAACGCAGCATGAGGCGTTCCGTCGTTTCCGCTATTCGTTGCCTACGCTGCTCCTCCTGCTGCTCGGCATAAGCAGGCAATCGTTCTTCTTCCTGACGATTCAGGTATCGTCCCGCTGTCAGCAATTCGCCGATACGCTTCTGCACCTTGATCCACGACAACAAAACCTGAGCATCCGGGTTCATGATGGAACCGCGTGTTATCGTAATCCCCTTGCTATTGTGATCTTCATGAATATCGGTGCCGGTCAGAGCAGGGAGGCGTCCACCTGTGCCATATTCCCGTTTCAGAAAATCCGCGTTTTCTTGCGCAGATAACGACTGCCCAAAAAAGAGCGCAATGCGAAGCTTTCCGTTCTCAAAGCCGCTGCCGTTTTGCAGAACGGCGTCAATAGCCGCTTGTGGAAGTGAAAAAGCGGAGGCGCGTTCGCTCTCCGTTTGCTCCATCCACAATGTCTGCTGCTGCATAGAAGGCATTGACTTTCGAGCAGGATCAAATTCGTTAAGAATGATCATATTCGCGATATGCCCGGCAATTACCGACCAATCGTAAAAACTCTGCGCCGTCCGCTGTTCCGCCGTACCCGTCCAAAGATGCAGAACGTTGCGGTACGGCTCAAAACCGGTTTGCATACCATCGGCTAGTGTCAATTCAGTGATTCCTTCTGGAAACAGGCTGCGTATATACAACGTTCGCTCGCGACTTTCCTCATGTACATCGAAAAAGGCTTCGATAGCTGCCTTGCTCTCCATAAGCGGCGCAACGCGAAGCATATCATTAATAATCGCTTGGTCATGAAAAAACGGAAGACTCCTGTCTTCCGTTGATCGGTCGTACCATTCTAATGATAGATCAGTTCCGTGAGAATCAGTTCCTCGGCTTGTTGTTTCAGACTGTTCATGTGACCCGTCCAGCCCATTGGGTCGGTCGCCTTGTCCGGGGCCGGATGCTGTCGAATCAGTTGCTGCATCGTCAGGTCGATCTGCTCTCGCGCTGTCCGATCGATGTTCGTCAGGTGCTGGTTCAATGTCTCCGACAGCATCAGGTGCGCGTAAGTGCCTCTCCGCTGCTCCTTCAGAAATGTCTTGCGCAACATTCCATATTTCCCGATGTTGATCGGTTCGGGCATCGTCAGGTCGGGCAGCAGGTAATCCCCTCTCGGCGTGTAGGTCAATTCCATGCTCCATCATCCCTTCGTGTATTTTAGCTTCATTGTGTGGCAAGGATTCCAACCTTGCAACGGTGTGGCTCGCCTGACGCTCTTTTTTTCGCTGGTCATCTCGGCGCATCGACCGAACGGTGGATTCGATCTCGCGCAACATCATTTCGGCTACGTCACTGATAGTCGCGCCCAACTGTGACAGTGTAGGCAGTGTATTAAAATAACCGACGCCAGCTAGATCGTCAACGCTGATGTAATGGGACGGTTCCAGACCGCAGCGTGTCAGCGTCATAAAGGCGACCGCGTGCCCAGCGGCTTCCTTGAACAGCAGTTCCACATGCGGCTCATCCAGTTCTTCCAGTAGGCTGTGGTCACGTTCAGCCAGCAGCATCTGCACGTAATCTGCACTATGGTCTTCCACCGCGTTTCGGACCGCGGACAACAGCGTGTCAACCAACTCCATGCCCGGTCCTCGCTCACTGCCAAACGCATTTTCCAGCGTTTCGATGACGGCCTCCGTATCCTGCTCCTCCATACGCCATAAGGAAACGGGCTGTTGGCTTCGACTCTGAGTGTCCGACACATCGAAGACATGACGCACTCCCAAATGACTGCCTCGATCCTCGATCAGCGCGATGCCTTTTGCGCCGCGCTTTACCCAACGATTCAACCGCTTGTTCCAGATTTCAATCGCCGCACAGGCCGTAGCATCCGGACGCTGCGCGTAGATCAAAAGTTGATCCTGGAACGGATATTTGTAGTTCCAGGCTGCCGTTCGCAGAAAATCGGCCAAACGCTCGGGGGAATTCGAAACCGCATGGGCCGTGTTCGCGGCAAGCGTAGCTATTCGCTGTAACTTGGCTGTCAAAGGTCGCACCTCCTCATACGAAGGTAATTTGGTTCGTCAAACGAATGCCTTCCTCGGAATATCGGGGCGTAAGCCGGATAAGTCCGTTTTGCTGAAGCCGATGCAGGTTGCGACGTACAGCAGAAGTGGAGAGACCCACCTCTGCCGCAAGCCGTCTGGACGAAAGTAATACCATGCCATTTCGTCCGCCTGCACAATCCAACAAATAGCTGTACAACAGCTTCGCCGCAGGCGTTACCGATACTCCGGCCAGCAGCCGGTAACGGGCAAGATCATTCATATAAATTCGTCCTCCTATCGTTCCGGCTCCGGCTTTTTCTTGAGTGCAGCGGGAATTGAAGGCTGCTGCCGATTCTGCTCGGTCAGGCGTTCGGGACGAGCATAGCAATACAAGTAAAAGTTATAATCTCCGACAAAGGGAAAGCAGCGCAAATAGTAACGATGTTCCTGTGTTTGCATGCGGAAACCATACACATCCGTACTCCATCCGCCCTGAATGCGCGCCTCCGGGTGCTGACTGCAAAATCTGAGCATCTCTCTGCGGCTCTTGAGTACACCCAGATCCCCAATGGCTTGCATCACTTTTCCCAGTTCCGCTTCAAAATCTGGCGTCTGTAATGAAGAGTTCCTGCCGAACCAGCTCATCCAAAATTCCTCGCCCGAACGTCCAAAATCGCTGCGAAGATGGCCAATGCAGCCACGTTGAACATTCTCCTCTGCAGAACCGGAATAAAATAGCGCCGCATCCTCGGGTGCGGCGCTTTGCAGCTTTTCCATCTCTATTCCTCCTGGCTGGTGATTTTAATGCGTTCCTCCCGTTCCGAAATCATCGTAGCTGGACAAATCGGCATGGTAAAACACAACATCGCCATCCAGTAGCGAGAACGATGCTCCATAAGGATCGACGAAGTTGCGCTGATAACCCTCCATCTGCCATTGATTAGTAAGCGGCGCATTTTTGTACTGCAAATGCGGGCGGCTGATGTCCTTGTTGCGAATGGTTTCGATGTTGAAATTGACCACGATATAGCCTTCACGCAGGAAAATCGGCGCCTTATCGTCCAAGCGATGGGTGCGTCCGTACTCGGCCAGATTCATGCCCGCTGGCACTGCATAAGGAGCAGCGGGAAGACTATACTCGCCAAACCAGCGCTGCACCGAGGCATTCGCCCGCGCCGTATTAATGCCTGAAGGTACCTGCATGCTGCCGATAAACGTCCGAAGCTGCGAAGGCAGCAACATGCCATCGTAGCCCCCTACATAAATCCGCTTTTGCGTTGCGTCCTTCAAAACCTGCTGCACATACGAAGTCTGATTACCAGACGAACCGTTCAGACTCCATTGCGATTTTGCCGTATTCGTTAGCTCCTGCTGTGACACATTGCGCAGACGGGTATCTAGCGTCACCAGTCGCTGCTCGGTATCCTCCGATGAACCAATCCGAATAAACCGCTTGTTGTCCGAATGATAGTACAAGTCCACCCTTTGCCGATTCTGACCCTTCTTGTCTACGAAATAAAAGGTAGGCGTAATTTTCACGCCGTCTCCCGCGCCAAACATATTCCCTAACGTTTTGACTTCAAATTTGAGGTGATAGCCCGTTTTGACAGCAACATTCTTCTTGCCACTCGCCGGGTGACTGCCCGGTCGAATCGGCAGCACGTAAGGAGACGCATTTCCGCGCGCCGCGCCGTCGATCCCTTTTGTACCTACCCAATAACTATTTCCGGTCGGAGTCGCGCTGCCTGTCGTTGTTCTGAACACCGTTTCCCACTGAAAATCGGCTATGTCGGTAATGCGAAAATCGAACAGACGGCCTATAACCTCGACAGCCACAACCTGCGTCGCTACATGATGAGTTAAGTCCAGATTGGCATTACTTTGTGATGTAAATGAAGCCGGACTGTTTTCAGCAGACGTGCGGAACAGCACATCGTAGTTCCCTTCGTCCACCCAAACGGGCATGTAAAAAGTAGTCGTTAGCTGACTGACAGGAATCGAAGTCCAGGTGTCTTTCGGAATTAAAGTTGCGCGGTCAGACTTATATACATCGAACGGGAACCGCACCTGTTTGATGCGCACATATTTAGCATAGTCCCGATTGCCGTAGCCTTTGATGTCCTTGTGTGCGCCACTGGTTGGAATAGTGACCGTGAAAGGTCTATCCAAAATGAGCGCGGCTCGTCCGGCTGTCGGCGTTGTCTTTTGGTTATGCGCCTTATCGTCGGAAACGGATGCCTGATTAACAACGGGCGTATGCACCGTCACCGAATTGATGCCATTGATCGGGTAGCTTTTGTTGTCACCACCGCCAATGCCTTTAATGAGCGTATAATAAATCATGCCTGAGCTGGGTTGGCTAGCTTTATTCGTTTTTCCGCCGTCGATGACATATCCCGAGCCGTACAGCACATTCTGACCGATCACGGTAGACGCTGGAATCTTTCCTGGCGTTGGAGCCGTTTCCTCAACCGTCCGATTATCCATCACCGTACTGCCGTTAAACACGAGTGAATCGTTTTTCACCTTGATTTTGCCAATGGCGTTTTCCGCAACGGACTTCCAATCCTCGTTCGGAATGGATGGACGACTGGAACTTCCCGATAGGGTCTGACCAGAGAGCGTCACGTTCGAATAAACCGGGTCTGTTACATGTGCGCTGAGCGCAGCATCGTGTGTGGCAGATACTGCTGGAGGTGTATAGCCGCTCGGTTGGAGCGTTACCGTTCCAGAAGGCAATGCGTAATTGGCGACCGTCGCCCTTTGCAGGCCATACACTTCGAGATTTTGAATCGTCCAGAAGCTGTACTTTCGCTCAATCGTATAATCTTTCGTGATCGTCTGCGTCGCAGAACGCGGAACATCGATTGTAGTCGGATTGCCTTTGTCATCTGGTGGTCCAGCTTGTGTCTCCGTCCACGTAAGGGTATAGGTTTTGCTCACCTTAATGGGATATTGCTTCGTACCTTTCGTTTCCGTGAATGTGTTACGGTACAAATATGATTTGGCTAACACATTTGCATACAGGCTCTCCGAAGTCGGAATGCCTTGCAATACATCGAATTTTTCCGCGCCGCGCGTATCTGCTTTGATGACGGCGGAAGCGCCTGCGTCCATTGCTTCGGCTTGCTGGCTCGTGCCGGGAGACGAGGTATCACCGCCACCACTGTCGCCTTTGCGTATGGTATGGTCCGATGTGGAATCCCCACTGTTACCGTTCGCATCTTTCACGACGATTGTGATTTTAACGGTTACACTGGAGCCAGAACTGAATGGGATTTTGATCGGCAGTGTTTTACTCGCCTTCAGCCCGCTGAGCGAGCCGGACTTGTCGCTGGGCGTAACGAACGTTGCATTCTCTATGTTGGTGATCTCATACGACTTGAGCGGCGTGGAAGACTTCGCTTCAAATACAAACTCCCCATTCACTGAGGTAACCGAAGCACCGACATTATCTGGCGCGTCGATACGGGATGTTACTGTGACCGGGGAGGGGATTTTATAGACGCCGACGAAGTTGGAGCCGCCTGAACCGACCAGAATGGAACGTTCCCGCAGCTTTGCATCTCCTTTTTCCTGTATGAACATCTTCTCGTCCGGCTTATTGTTGTTTGTAATATAGGACCGGATGATTTCATACGTCTGCCCTCCCGATGTAAGTTGTGATTCGAACGTATGGTTGGCTTCATTTCCAGTCTCATAGACGCCTTTATTGACTTCCTTGAGCTTCGTACCATCTTCCTTCTGATAGATCACCTTCACCGGGTTATATTCGGCGTATTCGGCTATCGCATCCGTTCCCCCAAGCGCCGTCGTAAAACTGCGAATGCGTACTTTATCATTGGTTTCGGAATTTTCCTGCAACCATTTCTTTTGTGTTAAATCCTGCTTAGGAGATAAGTAGGAACGAACAATTGAATAGGTTTTGCCGCCGTCCTCGATGGTTGCCGGAAATTCATGATTGATCGTTTCGCCAATCTTATACTTCCCCTTGTGATAAGTCGCTGCTGGTTGATTGATGATCCGTCCGCTCACCGTTTTAGCAATGACATCGACAGGAAACTTTGCACTGCGGTAAGGGATATGCAAACCAAAATAGTCATCCAGATCGTCTGGAACTCTCCAACCCTCAGCTTGTTTAATGCCAGATAAGGTGTAAAATGGACCTTTCCGCACTGTGCCATCTCCATTGATCGAAACCATTACAGCATAAAAGTAAAGATTATCGTTATCTTGAATGCCGTCCATACCAGCCTGCCAAAGCCGCTGCGTAACTACAGCTTCGGGTATCTCGTAGTATGATGTCAGCGGTTGCCCCGGTATCGGAGGATCGGGATACAGTCCGGTTTGCTGCACTTCTTCATTTAAAAATAACGCATGCGGCTTGCTTCGCGGATCACTACACTGTTTAGGCAATGTCGCCGTACAAACTTGTTCCCGCGCAACAATCCAACCTACCGTTCGATAACGGATTGAGGTGCTTGCTGCCGTACTTGTGATTTCAAACTGGATCATACCGTCACGAATAACAATCTGAGGAGCCGCAGCCTCTGCTTTTTGATTCACAATAAAAGGCATAAAAAAAGTGCATGCCAGCAGCATGCACAATACACGTTTGAAACGATTTATCCTATTCATGTGATGATTCCACCTTTTTAATGGTGTGGTTATTGAATAAACTTGCCGATGGCGAGACTTTTAATGTGCTTCCCCAATCGCCACCAACATTGGTTACCATCTTAATATCCGTATACCCTTCATACCACACCTTTTTTTCAAAATCGGCTTTCTGTGGGAACCACTCATCATAAATTAAGCGTTCAGGCTTTTGAAAAGAGATGAATTGTATCCGAAACTTGGCACGAATATAGTCCGCTCCAAACCCGTCATGGAAAATCATAGAGGGCTCCGGGTCCAGATAACCGATGACCTGAATTTGATTTCTTTTGACCCAATCCACATACTCACGAATATATTTCAGTTCAGCATCAGAGTTTCTCATCTTCGTATCAAGCACAGCTTTCGCCCACGTATCGTCTATCGTTCTGTAATCGACATTCAACCAGAGTGCGCCGAATGTTTTCAAACGTTTCATCCATAAGTCTATATTTCCCTTATTGTATTCCGGTTCATTGGCATACAGATCGGCAGCCACTTTGCTACGGCCAGGTCTGGCATAAGGGTAGCCCATTTCATACATCTCATTTGCTACATCTGCCAGGATGTACGGGTAATCTGCCGCATTTTTCGGAAGATTGGTCGTGCGAATCAAACGCCCCCATTCATCATACCGGGCATTATCAGCAGCCTTCTTCGTAAAAATGAATACGGTCGATGTGTCATTGTCCCATTCTACTTTTGCTCCCAGAATCTCACTCACAAACCGAAGCGGAACAAACGTCCGCCCGCCGCTCAGGATGGCTTTCGTATCCAAAGTGACCGCTTTACCATCCACCTGCACAACATTTTGGTCAATGGTCAGAACGATAGATTGATCGTCTCTTGAAATCGGAACGGTCTGCGTTTTCGATTCCCAGCCAACCTTGGCTCCGAGCGATTCGGCAACAAAGCGCACCGGGACAAGCGTTCGCCCGTTCGAATCAATAAACGATTGCGCGTCGGGAAACCAGATTTTTTTGCCGTCCATGACGATACCGACAAAGGTTGGCGGTTTGCTGGCTGCGCTTGCTGTCAAACTGAATATGCTTCCGATAAGTGTCACAATGAGAAGGGATATTAAACTTCTTTTCAATTGCCTCACTCCTTAAAGAAAATGTGTAGGACTGGAAAAACTTGCTGTTTCCTACATCATAGTGCCGATTCTCTTGCCTGTCCACTGTCAGGCAACGTGTTCTTGTTCTGGCAAAGGAAACAGGAGCCGCGCGTTACGTCTTGCGTGAAGCCCTTTTCCTCAAAACTACAACGATGATGATAAGAATCAGCAGCAAGCCCCCGTAGACGTAGGATGGGCGAAAACTAAAAGAATCTTCATGGAATAAAGAGCCACTATCGGCCACCTGATCCACGTTTTCCAATGGCGTAGTCACCCAATCGGTTTGACTATCCTCACTGAATACCTCAAAAAGCAATTCTCTCTGTTCCAAACTTTCGTCCAGCAGGGTCTTGACCTCTGCTATATAAGAACCGGGAGATAATGGTCTGCTTAGCTCGGCCCTATACTGAGCGACCGTGCCTGCATAGATTGGATCAACCGTTGAATGCCGTTCATACAAAAACATGCTGGAATCGTCCTGTCGTTTGACTCGCACCAATATCTCCGGTTCGGACAAGCTATCCCCTTCATTGACCAGCAAAACCGTCAGGTACGCCTCTCCATTTTCCACCATGTATGTGGCCGCGTGCGGGACAGCCTCGGGCTGCCTCGCTTGGTCCAGCTTGTAGTTAAGAACGACCTGTAACCCGACTTTTCTCCCCGCCGACTCCCGCGTTCTTTGATGCTCATCATAAACGCCGATTACGGATACGTATTGACCCGGCTTTACACTTTCCGGTATCTGCATTTCCATTGTAAAGCTTTGCGTCTCGCCAGCCTTAAGGGTAAAACTACGATCAGGTGTTGTGTACCATGCAGCCGAACCGGTATCGGGATCATCAGGCAGGGTGAAATCAAATTCTTTACCGCCGCCCAGCGCAGGCATAGCATCTGCCGCATAGAGCAAACCTGTTATTTCCCCATCAGTGGGATTCGTGACATGAACCGTGTACTGACGTTTGTCGCCGGGAACAATGTCCTCGACGTAAGCGCTGAGCTCAGGATTGATCCGGTCACTATTCCCGCTGATGAACAACTGCTGGTCTTCCACAGGTGTTGTAAATCCGGCAGCTATCAAAAAAACGATTACCGCCAACAGAAGACGAAACCAAATCATAGATGAACTCCTTTCCTTATATTCCGCTTACCCTCGCCCACATGAGCCTGCAAGCACGCGTCCCGGGTAGAGAGCCTAGCCGGGACAAGGCAGGGGCATATATCCCTTGCGCGCGGCTGCTTGCTCGCTGGCGAATGTTTCTTCGGCCGGATAGGTGTAACCGCATGAACTGCGATAATACACCTTCATGCTACCTTTCTTGGCCCCAATAATCGTTGGACGCTTCACAATGCGACTCCCGCCAAGGGCATAGCTGTTGTACATCTTCGTTCCCATCGGGATGCCTTGTACAAAAGCCAAAACGCCCACATCATCCACCGTATTACTCCAGTCCTCATCGGAAATCAGAGGCAAGGTGAACGTGTAGATCAGACCGTTTCGAGAGACAGTTTCGTTATACCGGTTGATCTGGTATGCCAGCTCGTCCTGTATGGCCCTCACAATCGTGCTTCGTCGCACCTGCTCGAACAACGCAGCATCCTGCAAAAGCGGAATTGTCGTTTGCAGCAAGATGTCCTGCCACAAGCCTTCATGCCAGCTTTGGCTGGCAGCATCGTAGGCCAGCACCTGCTGGTCGAGCGTAAAGGACAAACTGTTGCCAGCCGAATCGGAATAGGCATAGGGCTTCTTCGTTCCCCACGCCGGTTCCATGACGATTTTTCCATCAGTCCCCGTCCATTCTTGCTCGGAATAGACATAAAATCCGTCGTATCCGACAATCACGATAGCCGGAATGTAACGATGCAGGACTCCCTGCGTCACCGAATCATCCGCAATGCCAAAACCCGCGTCCAACGTCCGGTAGAAGGCTGCAATAGCTTCTTCCTTGTTCAGTACGATACGTTTAACCGAACCGTATTGCGCCTCCTGCTGCTGGCTCGCGTTTACAACGAGCATGCTTGCTGCATCGTCTACCGCCGCATCCAACGCAGCGTCATATTTCAGCTCCGTCAGCATTGTCCTCCGCAGCGTGTCCGTCTCGTATCGGTTGACCGTCGCGAAGGGCAGAAAAATCAACGCGCCGACGATAGCCCATTCAATCCATTTCATTGCGCACCACTCCCCCGTAAGGGATCACGATCTTTTCATTTGGGCTGATCGTGTTATTGAGAAAGTCAAAAAACAACGTGCCTGACGTCCGATTTGTATTGCGCACGATCACCGAGAAGCTGTCACCTGCGCGCATCCTGTAACGGCGGCTCGGGTCGTCCTTTGCTGCTTGATTGCCCGGAAACAGAACCACCAGGATCTGCGAATTGAAATACGCATCGTACTTTATCTCATAGCTGCCCTTAAAGGTTTCGGGCCGAGTCTGATCGTCATAAACCGGCACATACTTTTTACTGTCATGCTCCATTCGTACATCAAAGGTATTACCGGTTGCAGCGAGTGCGGCCAGAAAATCGTTGTACATCGTAGGCGTAATGCCGCCCTTATCCCGAACCGCATCGACGAAGGTTGTCGTCGCACGCAAGGCAACCAGTTCTGAAATATCGTCCTGCTGGTCAAAGGCAGCAGAGATCGGGTACAGGTAGAGCAGCAGTACAGCAATTAACACGGCGAAAATTTTGATAATACTGTTCATGGCAAGCTCCTTAACGTCAAGCGCTGCAAGTTGCCGTATGCATCCCGCTCATAGCTAGAAGAATAACACCCCTTCAAACGTATGCCTGCGGACGAGAGCTGCTCCCGATCCAGCGGCGGCGCGAAAGGAATACCGTCTACCACCATTTCCGCGTCTCCATCCTCTAAGCGAGCGATGGCTTGCAGCACTTCCGCTCCGGAGACCGTACCATCACCAGTGAGTTGTTCTTCGGTCTGCTGCAAATTGCGCTCCTGCGATTGACCGGTCACATAGGCGAGAGCATTAAGTGAAGCGCCGTTCTGAAACTGCATCAGACCGCTGCCTGCGGCCATGAGGAAAACGAGCAAGGCTACGCTCATCTCCAGCATTGTTCTTGGCGCATAGTCCATGCGATGCACCTCCTTCATGACGAAAGCGTCCAGCCTGGGCCGGACGCTTTCGCAACTTCATTTGGCCTTATTGTTGCCGGAAAACGATGCCGCGAATGGCATTGCTGCTGTCCAGCACCAGCATGCTGCGGACCTCCTTCATGACGAAAGCGTCCAGCCTGGGCCGGACGCTTTCGCAACTTCATTTGGCCTTATTGTTGCCGGAAAACGATGCCGCGAATGGCATTGCTGCTGTCCAGCACCAGCATGCTGCGGAACTTGCCGCTCGGATTGACATAGTTGATGTCTGCCTCATCCAGCGCTTGACTAAGTTGACCAGGTGCGATTCCGACGACCGTTCCATACGTGACGCTATCCAGCGGAACACCCGTATTAATGGTCTTGCCATACCATTGGCCGGCTGGATTTTTGCCGGTGACGATTTGAATACCGAATTGCTCCTCATCATGAAACTTACGCAGTGCATTGACGACTTGGCTACCTGAAAGTGTCGTATTGTCATACACCGTATACGCGGTCTGCGCCAGCTCCTGTGTCAGACTGCTATAACTGTTTTGCGCCGTCTTTGCAGAGTCCTGAGCGGAAATAAACAGTACGACTGACAACGTGATAAGTGCGATTGCAAGGAAAATACCAGCAGCCATTACGAGCGCCTTTTGTGCATTGGACATGTTCAATTCTCTCCTTTAATTTAGGGAATAAAAAAACGCTTTCCCATTGATAAGGGAAAACGTCTGTGCGGACTACTGGATACGATGAAGCTGATCATAGTAAGTGGTCATCTGGTGCAGGCTGACGATAACCAGGGGGATAACCAGATAGCCGAATATCAGCGTCATCAAGGGGGCAAACCCGATCCAGCGGCCCCAGCCTGCCTTTTGTTCAATCAACTGCTCATATTCCTGCTTGCGCTGCTCCCGCGCAAAAGCCTGCTCCGCTTCGAGATCGTCGAATGCCTGACGGATGGTCAAATGCTGCGATGCCATCTCCAGCTTTTCAACGATCCGAAGAAATGGAAGAAATGGCGCATCTTCTTTAAGTTGTGCAAGTGCCTGTTCTTCGCCCTGCTCATAATGAAGCAGGCAAGCTTGCAGCGGCTCCTTGAAGACATTCGCGAACTGTTCCATCCATAGCAGAAGCTGTTCAACCGACATTCGGTTCATCTCGGAGAGCATGGCAATAACAGCATGCAACTGATCCACCTCATGCTTCATCTCCATCTGCCGCATGCGACGATGGAACAGTCGTATGCCAACCGGCAATGCGTACCCGCCCCACCCCGAGGAGAAAGCCAGGAACGCTTCCCACCAAACCAGTAAAGGTTGGTTCAGCTTCTCCAGCTTGCCCAGAATTCGCCGCCCCGTAAGTCGAAGTTGATCCTCCTTGACCGCTACAGTCGGGTCTTTGCGCAGCAGGCTGATGATACTATTTTCGTTTCGCGGCCTCACCTCCTTTAATTGATCGAGTATTCTTCGATCCAGCGCGGCTGCTTCCCGCGCCTTCACTTCCTCCTCCGGCGATAACTGCCCGAACAGCGTTCCCGGCTTCACTGGCGCATACAGTACCTGGTGCCGCTCCGCTACATGCAGCGACACGAACAAGCCCAGTACCGCTAAAAATGCTGCAATCCCGGTGGCGATTCGCTGCACATAAAACCATTCAAGACGTAAGGGCGAAGCCGTATCCTTGAGCAGCCGGGTCATCCGCTGTGCCTCTCGCGAGCCGGGAATCGGACCTAACCGATGGGCCAGCCAGCGCACCCACGGCCAGCCATAGACCCGCTGCTCCCATCTTTTTCGGCTGGTGGGTCTTGCGGTCGCATCCAGCTCCGACAGGTTGCGCAGCAGCACGTAGCATAGCCACACGACGACAAGCAGACAGAGTTTAACCGCCCATCCGAATGCACTGGCGTAGAAGGTGTCCATTGCCGGAAAAAAGTGGCTGGCCCAGGCTTCAATCGGACGAGTAAACAACAGCGGCAACAGCGCAATAACAGTCAGCCCCTGTAATAAGTAACTAAGACGCTCGCGGCGCAGCAACTCCAGATTCAGTTCGACGGACAGCTTTTCCAGTCCCTTGAGGTAGACAGAGCCCGTTTCGGTTTGCTGGTCACCGTGTTCCTTGATGAGATAGGACAATCCAGCAAAGCCCTGCAAATAGCGATTCGGGGCAATCTCCACATATTGCGCCAGTTTCTCCTCAGCATCGCTGTCCGTCAGCATGTCGTACAACTCCTGCCCGTGCAGCGCCATTTCATATGGCGCACTGTCCGCCGATTCGTAGATAGCTTCCTCCACCATTCCGTGACGATGGTAGTGATGCCGTACATCGCCAAGAAAGAGACGGAGCTGACGCAACAGCCGCATTTCGAGCCGATGGACACCCATATCCGAGAGAATGCCGTGGCCGACCCAAAGACCAATGCCGAGCATGGCTAAGGTGAAGGGATCTCTCACTGCCCATACAAGCGGAATTGCAGCTATCAGCAAGACAAGCCACATGAGCAGCGCCGATTTCATCGTTTCCAACCGCAACTTCCATTCGTCCCCAAGTCGCAGGATGACCAGCCGCCTGCGAAGATGCTGCAAGTACGCACGTAAAACAGCAACTTGCTCGCAAACGCGGTATAGCTGCTGCATGAAGCTGTAAATCGCCTGCTTCCGAGGCGCTTGTCCCGGCTTGCGCAGTGCTTCATAGCGTCGAACTGCCGCCACCTCTGAATCACGCCGTGACAGCCACAGAAAAGCGGCGATAGTGACAAGGAATAACACCGTTGCAATCCCGAGTATGGGAGAAAGCCAGTCTCGAATCATGTCTCATCCCCCCAATGGGACGCCAGAAACGCATCAAACACAGCCTGATCGGGGCCGCTCAGGTATTCCGCAATCTCAAGGCGACTTTGCTCGGACAGTGGATGAACGGCAACGTAACGGCCGTCCCGGAACTCCACGAGATTTCGTGCGGCATACAGTGGGCGATCCGTCGTGCGGCGGAAATATTCGAGCGCCGTTTCCATAAAGGCCGCCACCCGTTCATCCTTTGTCATTTTCCCACGAAAGGCTTCGGGGTACGCTGTCTCCTCCGGCGCCGGTACGCATTCCGTAATGCGTTCGATATAGCGCCGTCCGTTCAAATCGCGGCGAAGGTGTATATCGAAGTTGACGACGCTGACGACTTGCTGTTCCGCCACACGCTCGTTCGTAAACACCTTTGTTTTTAATAAGGAATTGCGCAGGGACAGCACCAGGTCGCGGAAGGTTTTGGCGTGATGCGTGAACAAAGTGAATAATGACGCTACCTGTGCCATCTGAACCATCCAAGCTGCAACCGGATCGGTCGCCACCTCGCCCAAAATGTTGACGGAGCCGTCCGTCTTCTTCTGGATGTCCAGCCCCTGCTGACCGGAGATCGTCTCGGTTTCGCGCAAGCTGACGATGTTGCGTTCTGGATAAATTTTGCGCAGCTGAAGCTCAAAGCTCATTTCCTGTACCCGAATCGGCAACACTTCTGGAATATGATGGACCATCGCCATAAGCAGCGTTGTTTTGCCGCTGCCTTGCGCACCGGTAATGGCCGTGATCCGCGCACCCGACACCAAATAACGAATGAGACCAATCGGCAATTCCGCTCCGTCATCCTGAATCAACTGCTCCAACGTCGCGCTTTGCACATCAAATTTGCGCACAAAAAAAGCCCACGATTCACTAAATCGTGGGCGCAGCACGACGACGCGGGAGCCGTCCGCCATTTCGTTGACCTTAAACCCGTTCGCCTCAGACAACTGGCCGGGAAAATTGTGCTTGTAGATGATCTGACAAACTCGTCGCAGTTCCTGCTCGGAGCCGAAGGACAAGAAGCTCAGGTGAATAGACTTGCCTTTATAAAACAGCCATACACTATCATGCGAACGGGGCAGTGACTGAAATTGGTCATCCTCCTCCAGCGACCATTCTCCATCCCACATAAGCGGCGGCAAACCGGATACGCCTCCGGATACACCGTCCACACGCATGTCGCGCAACTCGTCCACAACGCTGAATCCTTTATATTGCTGATAAATCCGCTGGACGACAATCTGGAGCTTATCGTCCGTCGTCAAACGCGGCGCTTCATGGGCAAAGACACTACGAATATCCTCCGCCGTAATTCGATATGCTTTAAGCTGGCCTTCTTCATTTCGTCTTTCCTGATCCCAGTCATAGGTTTGAATGAGCCGATCGAGCGCATGAAGTCCGGCTTCCTTTTTATACATATGAAGCAGAATGTCAAACTGGTCTTGCTCGGAGAGAGACCCCTCCTGATGAAACGGCAGTAGGAGGTTCAAATGTGCATCGTCCAGTTCATATTGTTGCGTTAGCAGGTCGGCAATGATCTCCTTGACATATTCTTTGTCCCGTAGATCACCAGAAGTACAGCCCCGCAGCGCCTTTTTCAACTCCGCCCGTTTGCTTTTTCGACGGCGGTACTCTTCCTCTGACAATCCGAAGTCAGCCAAGCTGCTGCTGGTCAACTCGTGAAGCGCCGTTTTCACGAAAGTGGTCATTGCTTCTAACGTATATACCGACGTTTCGTCTGCCCGTTCGGGCAATCGTCGGCTCAGACGCAAGTAGAGGAAGAAGAGCGAAAGCAACAGGAGCGCAATCAGAATTAAAATATTGAGCATGGCCGTCATGGTGTGTCGTCCCCCTTTCCTCCGTAAAGGGACTGCCTTGCGCCCGCACTATCGATCACAGCCTGTGCCAATTGGCGCACTTGTTGCACAAAAAGATGATTTTCATGACCACTTGCTGCCTTCCAGTTGCGGAACCAAAAGGAATTCGATTCTCCGTGCTGTACCGCGTCCATCCAGCCCGTATTATGCGTCACAGAGTAAATAGAGGTTCCAATGTGGAATTGGCGCATGAGATTTTTAACGGTAAGCGTCGAGTAAGGATCGTATTGTCCACATACAAATAATGTTCTTCGGCTCTGCAACGTCGCTACTTCCGCCGATTGGAAAAATCGCTCTAACAGCAAACGGTTTTGCGGTAAGCAGACAACCCATACATCGGCTTGCTGCCGCACCAATTCGTACCAAGCCGATCCGTTGCCGCTCCCACCGTCCAGCAGCACCACATCGTAGGCACGGCGGGATACCTCCAGCAGCGGTGTGAGCCATTCCTTTGCCATTTCGATAAAGACATCGTCCGACTTGATGGAGCCGGGCAAAATATCCAGTCGATCGTGCAGCAACGGATGGGCATAGTCTCGCAGCATGATAGGCTCCAGCTTGCGGTTTTTCAGCAGACGGATGAGCGCATCAATTCCCGTATCCGGGGCATGAATGCCATTCCAAGCGGTAGGCCGGAAATAAGCCCGCTCGACAGCGGCATAGCTGTTTTGCAAATGTCCCAGCAGCAGCAGTCGCGCCGAATATTCCAGACCCATGCACGTTGCCGCAGCGAGCAGATTAGTTGTTGTCCCCGCCTGACCGGGAACGGGGCTCCAAAATACAACGGTAACTCCCATATGCATTCTCCTTTCTACCATACTCGCACTTTCTTCCGAGCTATCGACCAAGCCCGCCGCGCCGCCTTGCGGTCGCAATCTCCAAGTTGCTCAAGCATCATTAGCAGCGTATTGCGGTATGCTCCAGTCAGTCCTCGGAGGTCAATACGGCCGTGATGCTGGTTGTTCAAATCGGCGGCTACATCCCGCTCGTCCAAAGGAAAACGAAAAACGGTCTCCTCCCATTGGATATGCCGCATCCTCATTTCAGCTCGCCAAGCAGCCAGATGACCCGGTATGGCGGGGGCAAGCATTTCAAAAAACGTGACAGGCGATTCCGCATCCTGTAAGCCCAGTCGCAGCATCAGCTCCTCGTTTTTTTCCAGCGATAATCGCCTACCATCCCAACACCATACCCGCTTGTCACATTGGGACAAATTAAGACGGAACACAAATTCCGTATGGTCCGTATCCACCAGCATAATGTCGTATGATGGCAGCGTCCCTGCCTGGGCCAAGCCTCGCTCAAGCTGGTCGGGAGTGAGATAGCCGTAGGCCACATCCATACCTTCAAAGTCCAGAACGGCGCTAGTCGCATAAGCATGCGGCAAATAGCCCCGAATCGACTGCGCGATCGTGGAATCGACCAGCAGCACTTTATGTCCAAGCACTGTCAGCAAACGACCCAACACCAATAAGGCATGCGCCTTTTCCGAAATGCCCATAAAAACAATTTTTTTCATATTCGCACTCCTCATTGATTGAAGATGTCTTCCCACTTATCTCCGCTTTCCGGAGTAACTTCGGTTGCCGGGGGCGTCTCCGAAGGCAGCGATGGCGAATCGGAAGGAGAGAATGTCTGTTGGCTTCCCTCCGATGGTGAACCTGTTGTACCAGCAGAGTCGCCCGTTGTAGGTTGCGAACCACTCGTCGAAACCGATGATTCTTCCGGCTGTGGCGTACTAATTGGCTCCGTTCCGCTCATGGCATTGCCCAGCCGCGTCGTTGTCCGTTCGTTTTGCAACTGCTGCTGCACGGTTACGCTGCCGCTGGTAACACGGAGCTTGTCCGATTCGCTGACCGCTTTCAAATTGCCATCCAGCGTTTGACGCAATTTGCGAGCAAGCTCGATTTGTGCGGTTTCGAGCAGATTGGGATCGACCGTCATCAGGTCCAACACCTTCTGATTGGCGGGATAATTAACCACAGCAGCGTCCTGGAGGCCCGGCTCGATGTATGGGAGAGCATACAGCCGCGCTCCTTGCAAATAAGCATCAATAATAGCGCTGGACGTCTGGAGGATGTCCATCTCATTCAGTTCCAACCACACAACCGTCCCAGATAGCTCTTGTACCTTCTTTTTAGATAAGAGAACAAAGTCCTCTCCTGTTGGAAAGCCGATGCGAACGTCGATATATTGGTTAGGCCTCAGATTAGAGGGAAGCTGGATAACCTGAAATTCCTGCACTCGCAAATCCTTCGGAATGGGCTGTCCTTCGTACAATAGAGAAGATAACAACGGCGTTCCAGGCGCAAGCCCGATTTTCGAATTTTTGCCGACAATGCTCTCCCGGTCGGTAATGACGCCAGGTGGAACCAAACTGACCGGCATCGGAACGGACTCCAGGTCATCTGCTTTGATCGTAACACCCGCCGGTATCGTTTTTGCAGTCATCCACACATTTCGGCTATTTTGCTGTTCCTCATTTATCAACTGCTGAATCTGCCTCTCATACTCCTCTTTCATCTGTTGCTGCTTTTGCTGCTGGTCGGTGTGCTGCATCAGCATGTATAGGGCTGCTCCAATCAGTAGTGCTAAGCTGACAGTGATAGCTCCTATAACCAGCGCCTTACGGTGTCGATACGTCCATGACATTGTTCATGATCTCCTTTCATTTATATAGTGCTTCACTTAACGCGCTTCGCCTCGCGGACGCGGCTTCGATGGACCGTGCTCCGCTTGTCGTTGTGCCAGCTTTTCGGCTGCCCACGCCGGTGTATGCTCCGGCTTCAGAAAGCCCATCAGGTTTTCCCGGTTATAGCGGTATTCATCGCCGGAATAGAGTGTTTCCGCAAAGACAACACGCCCACGCGAATTCCCTGTGGCCCCGAAACCTCCCGTTACCCAAACAAGCTGGTTATCTGCTGTTCGAAACTCCGGCCGCAGCCATTCCGGGCGGATCACAACAATCCTGCCGCTGAGATCATCATCACTTTTAATCGGGATGCATTGAGCGGGTTGAACGGTAGGCATCGGCTCCGTAATCGCAGAGCGCTCGGTCTGGAGCTTCTCGATTTCCCACTGCAACAGCTTGGCAAATTCCTGCATGGCAACCAGATAATCCGCATATCCTTCTGCACCGTAATACTGATCGATACCGAACAAATTGTTCTGCGAACAGTAGCAAACCAGATAGGGCTTCTCAGTATTCGCCATGTCGATGCCTAAAATAACCTCGACCCTGCCAATGGGCAGTGCCTGATAAACCTTGTAATCATCAGCCATGCGTTTCTCCTGCTCCATCGTCAGCCCTCCCGATTTGATTTGCGCTCATGCTTCATTTGTTTGCCTTCGGCTTCTTGGGTCTGCTTGCGAAGCGCTTGTTTTTCCTGCTTGGATGGCCCGCTACGTACAAAGCTTGGCTTTTCTTTCATCATGCGTTCATACTGGCGCCGTTTGCCTCTCGTAAAGTCCATTGATTATCTCCTCCCCGAAAATGGGCATAAAAAAAAGCTCTCCGTCAGAGGAGAGGTCGCATGAACAGGGGCAGAAACGGATGAATTACCGCTCGTGCTCCCGTTGTCGTTTTCTATACCATCCTTCCAGCAATTGCACGATCAAGTCTTCTTTTTGCTTTTCGGAAAAATCTCGCGGAAAAAAGCGGTCGATCCGCTCACGCTGGATTTTCATCTGCTCTTTCTGGTTCGGCTTTTCCTCCGTAAGAATCGAAAAGATGACATCTACGTTAAGCCGTCCATCCTGACTCAGCTTTTTCATACGCTGCGCCTGTGCCAGCGAAGGTGTGCAATCCTCGGACTGCATGGTGTCGAACAAGGCTTGCTGTTCTTTCTCGGCCAAGTAAGATAGTTCAACGGCAGGATTAAAAGCAATCCGCTTGTCGTCTACCATTTCGAGAATGGGCGGAGTGAGTTCAGTTAGGCGAATAAAGCGCTGAATCTGATTTCGGCTCTCGCCTACTTGTTCACCTAAAATCTCAACCGAATATCTTCCCTTTAAATCCTGCCCAACTTGGGTAGGATTTTCTTTGCTTGGCCTGCCTGCTTGCCGTTTCATTGCTGCAAGTTTCAACTTATAGGCAAAGGCTTTTTCACTCGGAGAGATATATTCCCGTTGCAGGTTACTATCCACCATAATGATAGTTGCCTGATCGTCATCCAACTCGCGAACGAGACAAGGAATTGACTCCATACCAGCTAATTCGCTTGCCTTTTTGCGACGATGACCGGATACCATTTCGTAACCGCCGCCTGCCTTCGGACGAACCAAACCTGGTACAAGAACACCATACTGCTTAACGCTATCTGCCATTTCCAACATCGCCTCATCTGCTCTTACCTTAAAGGGATGGCCGGGAAAATCGCTAATGTCAGTCAATGGAATATCCATTACCTTTTCCCGCTGCGAATCGGTGCGACTTTCCTCTGTCGAGAACAAATCATCGACTTTGGTCAGCTTTATGCTGGCGAGTCGATCTTCTTTCGCTCCCAATATCCTGCACCTCCTTCGTTAATGAAGCGTAAGCTTTGGCGACTTGTCCGGTTGGGTCGTGGGCATAAATGCTTTTGCCTTTGGCGCTTGTTTCAGCCGCACGAATGGACAGGGGAATTTCAGTATGGAATACACACAGCTTGTCTCCGTAATCCCGGCGCAACACGAAAGAAATATCTTTGGCGAAATTGGTTCGGTTGTCTACCATCGTGAGCAGCACCCCATCCACAGCTAGCTTCGGATTAATTTGACGCCGGACGCGGGCAACCGTCTGCAAAAGCTGAGTCATTCCTTTAGCGGGCAGATAGTGTGCCTGTACCGGGATGATGACGCTATCCGCCGCTGCCAATGCGTTGATCGTCATCATACCCAAGCTTGGCATACAATCGATCAGCACGTAATCGTAATCTGCTTTTACGGAATCGATATACGAACGCATAATTGTTTCCCTGCTCATTGTATTCACGAGTGCCACTTCGACCGCCGATAATTCGATGTTTCCCGGCATTAGGTCGATACCTTCATAATGATGAAGAATGCCTTCCTTCGGTTCATATGGCTCCTCCGTCATGCCTTTCACCAACATCGTAGCCAGTGATACAGAAAGACTGTCCGGCTCGTGAAAGCCAAGAGAGTCCGTCAGGTTGCCTTGCGCATCTGCATCCAGCAACAAAACCTTCTTGCCTTCAGCCGCCAAGCCAATGCCAAGGTTAACTGCTGTTGTCGTTTTGCCCACGCCACCTTTCTGATTGGCGAGGGCGATTACTTTGGACATGTTAAAATCCCCTTTCTTACAAAAAAGCCGGTTACGCTGAATAATCAGGCAACCGGCTTTTTGAAATAATATCTATATAAAAAGAGAACGCCACAAAAAACATTCTCTTGAATATTCCTATTCAGAATTGTCACCGTCTCGTGAAGGTCATTTAACGTTACAAAGTGTTGAAATCGAACTTCTGCTGCTCACAACATTTCAATATTTATAATTCCAATTTGTTTTGGATGTATCAGCACAACAAAAATAATCTCGTCCGGCGGACAGTGGTTAACCGTCCTCATAGGCTAGCGCCTCTTCCAGGATTACTGCAAGCCGCCCCCATTGCGATAACTGTGGCTGGACGGATGTATCATTATCCCTCCGCATGGATTATCGCCTAAATGTTACCGTCATTTATTTTTGCATAGGTAGTGATCGCTAACATTCTATTGATGAAAGAATGATCGTGGCGTACCTGCAAAATGGCTTTCCCTATTGGGCATGCGGGGAACGTACCGGATGAGAAGATATGTTATTGTCAAAGAACGGTCGAGGGCGTGTCCCTCTACCATCCGTTTCATTTTTGAGGTCAAATCGGACCCTTCTTTCAAAAAAAATCGAAAATAAAAAAAACAGCACCAAACTCGAAATAGAGCTTGGTGCTGCGACAATTTATTAATGGGCAATTTAATTGTGTTGATGTTAGAACTAAATTAAGGTTAAGTCTACATTTTCAGCAGCTTTAGCTAAGGGTTAATGAGGGTTCACTTGCCATTGCAAGTGTTTGATGATCGTAGCCAAGAAAGCGAAAGACCACCTATCGAGGGTGGCCTTTCATGTAACAACTCATATGACTTAATGGGTTCGCTTTAAATTTTCAATATAATCCATAATTCGAGCATGTTTAACGAATGGCGGAATAATCGGCTTATCATCAGGAGTAATAGCGTAAGTAAGCCAGTCATCTTCTTCTAATTCCCATGCATTTTTTATTTTAATATGTTTTTTCAGGATATGATAGTCAAATAATAATTCTGGCCTCTGGTTCTTGGGATTAATATAAGCAGGAAGTATTATATATTTCCATGTTGACTCTACCTTTTTAAGGGCACTTTCGAAATTTCTAAGATTAAAATCATTGTCAACATCCATTGTACGAAACCTTGACAGAACAGTAATCAATCCCGCTTTTTGCGAATCAGATGAGTTCTCAAGATTTGCGGTTAATATCGCCTTATAAAAGAAGGGATTTTTATTATCAATTCCTTTTATTAATCCAACTCGTATTCTATCATTTTCATCAGCCTTGCCCACTAAGGTATGCCATTGTTTAAAAATCGAAATAGCTGCTTCTTTATTATTAAATGCTAAAGCTAATAAAGGAGGCTCATTATCAGGAGTCCAACCAAAGTAAATTCCTCTCCACTGCGCCCTGTTCCATAATGGTATATTAATTATTTTTGTAATTTCAATGTCTTTTTGACTTACTGATTCAGTATCAAGCTTCTCCTTATTATCCGACTTTCCACGTTTTATTTCTTGCTTATCTGTTTTGCCTACATCCAATTTATCTAACTGCAATCTAATTGTACTATCTCGTATTAACGGATAATTATTTTCCTCAGGATTTAGCCATTTATTTAAAGAGAGCCTATTCTTACCGAATAAATCAGCAATGATAAAAATACTGTTTGTAAAATTCAATGATCTATCGAAAGCTTGATCCTCAATGATCAGCTTTTCAAGTTGTTCTGTATTTCTAAACATTACTATTTGAGCAACAAATGCCGCAAAGAAATTAAGAATAAACTGTTTAGTTTGTTGCTGCGCTTCAAAAAATTCTTCCTCACCAAAATCGGAGCAAGTAATAGTGAATATAGGTTCAATATCACTGGGTTCATTTTTGAAGTCAAGATGATATTTTACCGTCTCAACATATTTCACTCTAATCGTTGCGCGGGGAATCGTACCTACCAATCCATCTAAAATAGCCGTTGCAAGGAAGCTTTCGATTGCAGCTAATATACTTTCGGCTAATTCGATACATGGAAATTTGGCATCTGATTCAATATTAATCAGACATCCCATTATTTTTGAAGAAAAGTACTGGATACCATCGATAAAAAGTATCGGATTATCCGGTATTTGCTCTTTTGCAGGTTGGTTATACCATTGCTGCATAAATTCTTCTATAGAGTTTTTATCATCGTTGTAAGATTTCTGAATCTCTTCATCTACATAACCTAGTGCATATTTCAATGCAATGGCAGCCATATGAAGACCTTCATGATCTAATACATCTGGTAATGATGCAAGTGAGTGGAGATCCTCTAAGGATGTTCTTAAAAGAAGCATTCCCAATATTGCATCGTATAAATTTATATCCTCGATTTCGTTTAGCCTCGTTGCATCGTAACCACTTGATATTAGGAGGCCTTTTACCAGTCGATCTAACTTATACCATTCTAGCGAATGAGGAATTCTCCCATGCCGAAGTTCAATCATCTTTAGTTCGGTAGAACAACCAACTAATAAGGGACTGACATTTCCAAACTTCATGTAATCAATAAAGGCGATATAGAAAGCATTAAGGTAATAACCGCGTCCCGCCCACAATAAGTCAGCTTTTTCACAAGCGTGAGCCATTAAAGTCATTGCCAATAGGTACTCATTTTTACTCTCATCTTTATATAACTTTTGGAGGGCACGACCAATATAACGTATAGCGCTATATGGTTTTGATTCAATTATTTGCTCTCCTCGTTTTAAGAGTAATTTTGCAGCAACTAATTCTTGTTTTCTGCTGCTTGAAGCTGAAATTATTGTATCAAATAAGGAATCATATTTGGGGCTATCCTTTAAATTTGGGCTAACATTCATAATCAATTCAGAAAGTGTATCAAGGCTAAAATCAAGTACCCCTTCACAATCATTAATGATCTGCGTTAGTTCATAAACTAACTCATCGACATTATCCCCCAGCATTAATTTTACAAAGACAAAGTTAGCCCTAGCTTCCAAAGCAGCATTAGGGCGTGTCTTATTGTCAATAAATTTTTTGTATTCTTCTATCAACGTTTTAGTGTGTGCTTCAAAATTACTTACTTCAAAGTTGCCTCCAGTAATAGTATATAGATTCATCCATAGATTTGTTAATCGTTCAAGTTCAAAGAAATTATTACCATTAAGAATAATACTTTCATAAATACAATACTTTTCATAGAACAGATCGAACTTTTCATACCACCAATACAAGGTCCATGCCCATTGATAAGCACATTCTTTTTGCTGAATGATCGTTCCGTATTTATCTGAAAGCGCAATAGCTCTCTCAAAACGTCCCTTTGTAATATCAAATGACAGTTCTAGTTCCCTACTTAACATTGCTGCTTGTGTTGCATTCTCTACAAGAGCAACACTGTTTATTCCTTCAACGATGTATTGACTTATCTCTCTTTCTATTTTCTCCAACTCTGACTGACGTTTATAATCTAATGGGCCTACTTTCCGTTCATCGGCAAATGAATCTGAAAGCCCAAAAGATTCAACCGCTATTTGTTCACGATGGTTTGAAAACAGTTTATCCAATAACCATGATCTATCAAGCACTCTAGTTTCAATCTTATATTGATTGGATAATTCGTCTTCTATAGCTGCTCGTTTTTTATCAGGAATGTATTGATTGCTTATAAAAAAGATTTTTTTGTATTCTCTTGACGTGGAAATGATATTCTTAACATCAGATTTGATTTTGGATCTCCAGTCTTTTTTTGCACTTATCGCAAATGCCCATCTTTCGGCGGATGCTTCTCTTCCTATTCCACTAAACCATAATAATGCTAAATCATCGGATATCGGATATGTTTCCGAATCAACCTTACTATCTCCTCCTCCGGTTGGTCCAGTCTGAGGTAGAAGGTTTGGACATATTTCATGTTCTGCCATGCGTCTGCAGAATACCTCAAAGTCCTTTTCTTGTCCTCTGCTTGTTAAGCTATCGAGATAAAAGTCAAATATTTCTCTATTTAAATTTGCTTTACGGATAATTGTAGAGTCGGAAAATTTTTCAGGTCTCTTAGCTTTTAAAAGCTCATATGGGGATATGGATTTTTTCATTACACCGCTCACCTCCAAAACATTTTCTTTTCGCTCGCACATTATTTCTTTATTTTGGACTTCATTGAAATTTAATCACTGGAAACTTTTCATCATAAGGGAATTCCGGATCAAAAACTTCATCTTGTCTTGCTTTAATAACTTATATTTCAGTAGAGAAGTAACCTAAATACACCTTACCATCAATTTTAACATGGCGAATCACAATTGGAAATATCAAACAAAAAGGAGGCTCAGAACCAAACTCGAAATAGAGCTTAGTGCTGCGACAATTAATTAAGGGACCATCTGTTAAGGATTATGTACGATGGCTTTACAATTCAGTCGGAATCTCGTCCAATCCCCCTATAATGCCTGTTTTTTGGTACGCGACTTTTCTGTTCAAACCCATGCTATGATAATATGAGAATTAATATGGAACAAGGAAGTGAACTATATGGCATTAACGGAAGATTTGATTTCTCTTTTTGAATTCAACCAGCAGAGGAATAAGTGGGATAATTGGCTTGACGATGAAGCAACCTGGAGGTTTATCAATGCGGTTGGTTCTGATCCTTCTTTTATAAACATTATGGACCCAGAACTGGCGGCTGACTTTTTGCCTACATTATTTAATAATTTTGAGTTTCCCTCAAAAGAAAGCATCAGGGCCCATGAGGCGAACAATTTTCTCCAGCTATTGAATAAAAATATGTTGATCAACTTGTCCGATTATTGGATCGTACTTCCTTTACTGAATGCGGAAGCTACGCAGAGCATCAAAATCAGTGATTATATTTCTATACTAGCAGGGGAACGAGAGAAAAAACTAGAGAAGTTAACCCAAATTATCGGTTTAGAACCGCATGAGGCAGAATCTCGATTTGTACATACGGAAAAATCGAGGTCGCCTAATTTTTTCAATGATCCCTTGCTTGTGATAAAAATTAATCATCAGCATAGAATTGTCCGCGAAAATGCAGTTGCGATTGCATATTATGCCGTCAACTTCATCAATGTCTTGTATTGGGGATATGTTACTCCAACCCATAGAGCAAAGAGTCATACACGCTTGCTCAGGGATAGGCGAGAGCACGTAAATCAGCATACCGTGATACAAAGCGTAAACAGTTCTAATTGGGGACATCAACCACTTAATTTTGAATATAACTGCAATTTTAATCTGGATTGGCTCAATGAAAAAGTTCACGGGAAGAGACTATCAGATTTAATGAATCTGATTAGTTTTAAATACGAACAAAACGGGTTATCTGATCGATTTTTGCGGGGAATCCGATTTTTTGCAAGAGGAATTAATGTTAAGAGCGGGAACCGCTTCTTCAATCCAGAGTCGGATGCAATACTGCTGTTGAATATAGCAAGTGAGTGCGTTCTTATAAAAAACCAGGAGGAAAGAAACAAATCACGGAAAATCAAGGGTAGGCTCTCTAAGTTGGGCAATATTGAGGAAGTAGGCATAGAATCTCGAAGGCTAATCATTGAGCGCATGAGCAATCTACGGGGGAGCTATGTGCACGAGGGTCTCTCTAATAGCAAAAATTCGTTCTTGGATGGCGAAGAGAACCTGACTAAGCTTGAGGTATATAAAAAAATTGTAGCGAGATTTCTCTGTAGCGCTTTCGAATTGACTGAAAACTGCCGCATACAAGCTGCTCTTGACGGTAAAGATGTCGAAGATATTTGGTTCGAATCATTTCAGGATTGAGAAATTTATTTCAGATCGCCCAATGAATTTTGCCAACTTATTTTGACTAAGTCATTCCGTTATAATCTAAATACTGAATCGAAACTGAAATTAGCGAAAGACATCGCTTGTAAAAATAATCATAGTGTCTATGATCCTCAATGTCTGTTTTTGTCGTTTCATGGTGTCGGATTCTAAAGTTATTCCCAATTTGTGTGAGTTCAAGAAACTCCTTCTCAAATAGTTCTTTATAATGGGCTTTTTGACCACTCATATGATTAATAATCCTGCTTGTAGATTTCTTCTTATCTAATGTAGGAGAATAATATGTTTTGAGCCTTTCAAAAGCATCCCACAGCTTTTCAACAGCAATTTTAAGGTTACCTTCGTCGTAATAAGTAGCTGCTTCTTGAAGTAACTCTTTGAGACCTGCTTCCTGAATTGGAACTAATGTATTAGCTTTTATTTGGGAATTAAATGTACTTTCAATTTTACCATTATTCAGCTTTAGGGCAATATCATTCAGTTTTAATATTGCATTAACTTGTGCCTCGAAATCAGTATTCTGGTTATACTTCTCAAAAAACTCTATTGCATCGATTACACAGTAGGGTGAAGTATGGCACAGAAAATCTTTTAGGCTATCTGTTTCCACATACTCTCTCTGTGTATTATAACATTTAGGTATGTAAAATTGCCGAATGTCATTGAACACCTCATCACTTGTCGTAACATTAAAATTCCAACCAGTTTCATCTGTTTTTTGAAAAACATCATTATGTCTTTCTAGAAATTGATACATTTGATTTCTTGTGCTTAGTTTGATCGAAAGTGACATTCTTTTTTCTTTAATTGCCTTTTGATTTCGTTGAGAAAAAGGGATAAATAGTTTGTTTTCTATCGAATCAAAAAATCTCCAACTATACAAATCACGATTGGATATTTTTTCTGCTGGATAAATTTCATATCCATCGTTTTGTAGCAATTTGTTAACCCCTTGATGAAACTCTTTCCAATATCCTTTTTCATCCCTTACTGTGGGGTGAAATATTTCACAGATAAATTTTAAATATATTTCATCACTTCCGTATTTTAATTGGAAGCGCTCGTCCTCAAATACCCAACAAAATGGATAATCATCATTATTTACTGTATGTTGCCAAATATCTTCCTCAGCATTGTGGTACCTTGTATCCAGACTTGGCATTCCCTTTAAATCATATATTCTCTGGAGAAACTCTCTTTCTTCTAACCGTCCAAAGTATTTATATTGCACTCTTCGCATTTCCCATAAATCAGGCACATCCATCCCGAATTTAAACAAATCGAAAATATCACGTTTGGTTATCTCACTTATGGAATTCATATATTTGAATGCTGCTCCTTTCTTACTCTTGTTGACAGAATAATCTAATCTTCATCATTTACAACTATTCGAGGGTTATATGAGCACAATTGCCAATTGTCATTTTCATATACGAAGAACAGTCCTGGAATATTGGCTATATTTGAAAATGGCAAATCATCTGTTGATTCAACTTTTTCATAGAAATAACCGTCACTTGAAGTAAGAAAATACTCCCCTTTGACCTCTCTAAGGTACAGTTTATCAGGAAGATTGTGTCTCTTCCATGTAAAATGAGGGAAAGATATTTTTTTAGGTGATTGTGATTTTGTAGTTTCTGAAAGTAACTCAATCCATACCTTCGAACTGTCCGAAAGAGCGTGATCCGATGTTGAAAAGTTCAATAGTGTTTGCTTAATTTCTGAAACACCCTTGTTTTTGAAAACATCAAAAGTGGACATCTCTAAAGCTGCGCTTCTCGAACGCACACCTGCCAAATATATGTTCGTGGCTATATTGTTAGGAAGGCCTAGTTCAACAAACATGGCAAGCGAAGCATACAACTGAACCATGTTCTCTTCTGTTTCATGATCAAATAATTGAGCAACAGCGTGTATAATCCACGGCAACGTAAAGCCATAGAAGTCTTTTGAAATTTCAGCCGAATCTTGTTCAATCGTAATTATTGTAGCGAGCGCATCTCCTCTTATCCAAGAGTGACGTATATTATCTAGAACCGCTTGCTCTGGTACAAAATTCATTAAATTATGTGCTTTTTGAATGCTCCAAATTTCCAGTTCACGAATAATATTATCTATTAATTCAATAACATCATGTTCGCCAACAGAAGATTGAATGAATGTCGTAGCAAGATTTCTAAAAAAATCAGTATCCTCTAACATAGCTTTAGACACTGACAACGGAACGCCAGAAGAAATTAATTTTTTTCTATCCGTCCTATTTGGTATTCTGCGCAGCAGGGCAGTGGTACGTGCTTTAAAAAGAGCTAGGTAAGATTCTTCGTTCTCGCTTTCTGCTTGAATAAGAGCCAGCGAGTTTCTAAAGACATCATCAATCCAGTTTATATGGGCATCATCTGTGCTAAAATCTTCATGCATTGCAAGAAGCTCATCATCTATGAAGTCAAAAATATAGTTTAACCACTTAGAAAAATCTTCACTAATATTCCCTTCAATAAAGTCATTTGCAATTGTTTCAACAAGCAATGTGAAATCCGTTCCCGTACGATTGGCATTCCTGCAAATAGCCATTAAAGCAGCGAGCAATCCACTTCGCACTTCTTCCATTTGCCGATTATCAAAATAATTTTGGGCAAGTCGTCTATCATTGTTAACTTGCCACTGTGCTTTTGTTGTATCAATCATATAGAGTATTTTTCCTTCGACATCGGAAAAAGCACGTCCTGCTCTTCCACAAATATTCCAAAAATCTCTATTGCTGATTACTTTGTCACTATAGTATGGAGTTGACACAATCACAGTTGAAATACCAACATTAACTCCTTGTCCGAGTGTTGAGGAAGCAATGATTATTCGTGGAGCTTTAGAACGCATGAGCCTTTCAATAGCAATGCGAACAAGTGTTGGCAATCGATTATTGTGACATATGACCCCTTTTCTTGCGGCTGTTAGAACAATATCGTTATTGCCCAGTTCTTCAAAACAGATACTTTCAAAGACTTTCCATAGGGAATCATCCCACAGAAAATCTTCTGGTCGCTCTCCTAGTGCTAGAAGTACGCTCCCAGCCAACCCATTAATTGAATTGGCTCTTGCGGAATATATCATAACTGTTCCGTTTTGCGCTAATCGAACTGCCGTGGAGGCTACTGCCTCGTTTTTATTATTTGGAAAATGATTCCTTCTAAGTCCAAATCCCAAAGGGCCTTTTTGGATAAAATTAGGGTTAAATGGCTCACCTTCACTTTTCCATTCCAACCTAACGCGCTTACCATCCCAAAGTAATAAGCCCAACCGCTCCAAAGCAGGCTTCCAATCTGACCTTGCTACCAAATCCGAGTCGCTTGTGATCCATTGAGCTAAATCATCTGCATTGGGCAATACAGCAGATAAAAGTAACATTCTTATTTGGTTTCTTGAGGCAAATTCCTTGATATGCGTAAGAAACATTTCGTTTTTGATATATCTTTCTTCTGCACCTAACAAGTGTCCTTCATCAACAACAATTAACTTGATTTCTTGTTCAAGTCCTGATCCACAACGAATAAGGGCTTTTGCCTTTTCAGGTGTGGCGATAATAACTTGTGATTTATTGATTAGTTCAAAGTCTGTAACATTTGCAGTTGAACCACCATATAACTGCGAAACCGTAATGCCTAGTGGTCCAAATGTTCTATTTAAACTTTGCTCAATTTCAAAAGCTAAGGAGCGGAATGGTGCGAGATACAAAACCTTTGATAATAGATGAGTAGATAAGGTTCTTAGGATAGCTATCTCTGCTACTCTTGTTTTTCCACCACTTGTACGTAGGTTAATAACTGCCCCACTATTATCACCAACAGCAAGCGGCAATGCCGCTGACTGAGATGGCCATATTTCTGTAACGGGAGATCTAAACCCGCTGAGTAAACGGATATATTTTTCAGTGATATACTTTGCTGGAAGAAACGGCGGCAAAATAGACCATAGGGATGAAGCTTGAAAAGTAGAAAAGATGATTCTTAACAATCGAATAATTAGCCAGTATAGTGTCAAAGCGCTTTCAGAAGAAATTGCCAATAGCTTTTCTAAAATATCTTTAATGAGTGTAAAATTCTCTTGATTGCCCGTCTGAATGAAATCCTCAACGATTAAAAAACAGCGCGCAATTTCGTGTGATATTACCCATTCATCAAAATCACGAAGATATAACTGTTCCGGCGCTTGCGTGAATAGAACATTACTTACAATTTGAAGCATAGATTCAAAGTCTTTCTTTATAAAATTAATGATTATTTGTCCGACAGTAAAATCGACATCAATATCATGGAGGACAATAAATGCGCGCGAATATTGCTTAGTTGCATATAACGACATCCCGGCAATCAAAAGATTATAGTTTTTCGTCTCAATTTCGTCAGAATTAAATTTAAATGCATCTGACAATATCTTTCCGGCCTTTTCTAGCACGACTAACCCTTCATGAGTCTCTGCATCTTCATTTTCTATCAATGAACAACCACAAGAAATCAAAGTATACGCAATATGTGTTGCTTTTTCTGTAAGTGCAGAATCAAAATTAGGGTAATTTTCAGGGAGTTCTCTAACTTCTTGTAAAATTCGTCGTGCATCAGCTTGAGCGACGAGGTTTTCTATTCTACTTTGTCCTAAACTGCGAAGCAAAGATATTGCATAATCTGTAGGGATACTCATATATTATTCTCCAATCGTGCAAATGCTTGTTGCACAATCGTCTCTGGCGATTCTAAATTTAGCGACATTATTAATAAATTATGAAGCTCACTCGAGGCATGGGTATTTACAATTCTTCTCGTATTGTGATTGCTCATCAGTAGACCAACATAATCTATTTGCAGTTGATTTGTTACAAATAATATAGCGCAATTCTGGACCCTTTTTGCCAACTCAGAATTACCCGCTTCAAACAAACGCTCAGCAACAAACATTAATGAAATAGGTAGCCCTGCTTTGTTTGAACGTACAAGCCCGTCAACTATATCTACCACTGCTTGCTTATCTGGAACTCCTCTGAACTTTGATTCCCCAACAATAATACGCACCGGATCAGAATCCAAATCAAAAAGCAAAACATCGTCGCCTTTCATTGATTGCTCTACATTTGGATTGTATCTTAATCTATAAATAGGGAGTTCAGCCTCAGTCGCCTCACACAAATACTCTGCCAGAAAAACTTCAGCAAAATTCCCTTTCTGGGTTGAAAGATTCCGTGGATGTGGAGCCAGAGGCATTGGTGCACCAATTATCCGTAAAGACTCAATTAAATCTCTACGGCGCTCCAGAGCCTCAGGACTAATGTGATGATTCTGTAATGCTAATGTCATGTAGTCAAGAAAAACATTATGGTGTCCATTTTCTATTAAGCATCTATGAGGAACACCGTTAGTAGCGTTTTCATCAGAACATGTGAGTGACATGGAAAATGGATGGTTTTCAGATGGATGATTATTTATGATTGGCATGACTCCCGTCAACTCCCTATCAGTGGTTCGTGATTAACCAATAGAATCCTCTTACTGTATGCCCTTCTCACGATAAACCTTCAATACTATAATCCAATTACAGATTCTAATATTCGGCAAAACTCGTGATTATTCCTTCTTTCACATCTACTTCGACAAAAAGAGCCGCTCTCAATGTCGGCATTCTCGGCATGCTTCTCAAGCATATGTAAACTGTTCAGTTGAGCATTCAGACGATTTCCATATACATTTGACTGATGAAATCCGATAAGCTACACTTTCATCATCAGCTTCGTATATCTCGAAAAAACAGGTGCGTATATCTCGTTTTTCGCTTATCTTTTCAGCGCCTGGTTCGTATATCTTAGCTGGGATAATTCAAGTTATGCGAAGACAAAGCGACAACAGCGAAGTGGGGAAAGCGGGAAAAGCCTTGCGGGGAAAGGGATTCGGGCATTTTAAAAGGGGCAAAAAAAGGTTCGCATAATATGGTGTTAGCTGAAGTCAATGTCTACTTGATTCACATTCAAGTCCCCTTCAGATTCACTTTTGAACTATAAAACCTATAACTACTGCTATTCCCATTAGCCCCATTAACACAAAAATTAATATAAAAACAATTCCCATTTGTTCGTTATTAATTGCTGCTCTATGTTCTTCACTTAAGTGGAAATTCTCCTGAATCCAGTTTTTATTATATTTAGAATTTGCTTTACTATAAGACCACTCCCATGATATTTCTCTATTAAGAGCAACAACCTCACCGATATCTGAATAATTCCAGTTATCAAAATAACCAACAAATAGTATTAAGATATCTTTAAACCTCGAAAAATCATCTAAAAGGAAAAGTTGGTATTGGTCTAGATTATTGTATCTCTTCAGACTCTTTTCAATTTGGCCGATCTGCTTGTCTTCATAAAAGATTAGTAAATGAACGAGACTTTTTTTAGTGACCTCATATATTTTTATGTTTTCATTCTTAAAATTGACTTCATAATAACTTAATGTAAATTCCTTTCTGATATGTTGAACTGCTCCAATGATGGAATCAGTTCTATCTTTCACAATACATGCTTCAGTTACTTTTTCACTCCAAAGCCATTTAAATGGAATGAAATTCTTAATTTCATTTAGTAGTTGAAAATGCGTACTATACAAAAGTTCACCATTTGAAGTCATTGTTGTAGAAGAGTACTTAGAGTTAAAAATTCATTTTCTTCAACTTCAATGACTTTACTTCTATTTGAACTTATCTGATTTAAGTTAATCATCATAGCTTCTACCTCTTATGTTTTGATCTCTGAATTACATTGATTTCAGCTAACGTTTCGTATATTCACGACGTCAGGCGAAGTCGGATGTGTCTGGCTGACCCCACTTCCCTGCCAATATCATCTGCCAGACCGAAGGCCGAATGGCTCGATGCGTGAATATGGTGTTATGTGATGCCTCCGCTTCTCCGAATTAACCAATCATGTTTTATCCCATATCAAATGTCTTCCAGCCATGTTCATTAATTATATCAACTAATTTTCTGAATTCTTTGTATGGATCTTTAAATAGCTTTTTCTTAAATTCAATCCTAATTGGTGGTTCTGAAAAAAATTCAATATACATCGGTTTAGTAAAAGCATCCCGTAATGCAATACAATTAGTTCTTTGTTCTAAATCTATTCTATCTTCTTCTGTAAGGTCATTTTCTTTCATCATAAATTTAGAAAAGTTTATTCTGTATTTATGAAAATCAATAAAATGAGTTTGTCCTTCATTATCTTGATAATTCAGTCCCGCATCTGTTATGGAAATGATCTGTTTAATGTCCAGACGATTCACCTCCGACAAAAATTTTGCATTTCAAAGTCTTTAGTATTCGGTGGTTTCACATAACGTTTCGTATATTCACGACGCTCGACGAATGTCGCATGTGTCCGGCTGCTTCAACTCCCCTGCCAATATCTCCTGCCGGACCGAGGGCGTCAGCCCGATGCGTGAATATGGTGATATACGATGTACCTAGGCTCAATGACTTCGCTAAATGTCTTTTTCGTTTTTTCTTTGTTCATCTCTCAACATCGCTTCTTTTACATAATCCTTTTTCGGTAGTTTACTATTAATTTCAAAAAGCAGTAATGCGATTATTATAAGTAAAAAAATAATTACGAATTCGATATTAAACACTCCTTTCATATTCAATTTAGTCTTTCATATTTGATTCTTCATATATATGGCACTAAAGTCGTAACGTTCCTTGTTTCTTGTTTCCATTAGTTTTAATCTATTTTTGATTTTTAGAAAAAGAGAAGCAAATGATAATTAATAGCTGAACTAAGTAAAAAACTACAAACTCATTTGGTTTTCTTCTTTCATCATTTAACGCCCTTCAGGTATGTCGTATAACGTTTCGTATATTCACGACGCTCGACAAAGTCGAATGTGTCCGGCTGCATCAGCTTCCCTACCAATTTCTTCTGCCGGATCGAGGGCGATTGCCCGATGCGTGAATATGGTGTTATAGGATGTCAGCGACTTCTTAGAAATCACTATCAAATGTTCTTAAATTAAATAATTTAGTCTTCGCCATTCCCTCGGTACATGTAACCATATCGCTGGATAAAAACAATCTTCAAATAAGTCATTCTTCTTAAAATCTTTAATATATCTCCTTACACTTTCATTCAGAATATTAATTTCTCCTTGAGTTACCATTTCCGCTTCAAATTGATCGTAAACTTCTTGTGTTGGATCAAAACTTTCATAATCGGGTCCCATTTCACTAAACCAACCGTTAAAGAAGATACTGGATGGTCCCCCGAGTCCATGAGGACAATTATAAAGCTTCTTATTATCTTCATTTGTATGACACCACCAAGTAACTCCATTAATTGCAACACCAATACTTGTAAGTTCATTTATCAAGTTTTCAATTTGATCAAAATGCGTAATAAGATCAATATAGCCGTACCCTACAGGCTGAGATTTATATTTCTCTAATATCTTTTCGATTTCATATTGATGATCACCACATTTTAAATAATCCAAGTATGTCATGCATAACACGCCCTTAAAAATATGGTTTAAAAGTTTAACGCTGATTTCCTATAACGTTTCGTGTATTCACGAACCTTCACTGGCTTAAGCAGCGAATCTGATCAAGCGAAGCGATCAGATGGCCGGGTCGAACACTAGCGATGCGTCAAACCTAACATGAATGTTCACAATAAAGTAGGAAAACAATCGAGACCTATTCAAAATTTGTCTTCCAAAACATAAAAAATTCTCCTAATGTAAGAGTGTGGTACACGTTATCCACCACTCTCACATAAGGAGAACACCCATGGATAACGTACCGAATTTATCGACCGTTTGTCAATGCCTAAATCAACTAGAACTCCAAAATTTCCGATCATTGTTGGGTGATCATAGGGCGAAAAAGCTATTCACTGGCAACGCCATTCAACTGCATGTGGCTGGGCAACTGCTCGGCGCCACGTCGTATGACATGATCACCGAGCAGCTGCAAGCCCATGAGCCCTTGCAAGCGATGACCGGTCTAACCTCCGTTAGTCCGTCAGGTTGTCTCGGAAAACGGCCGCGCTATGCACCGATACACTTCAAGCTTTGTTTGTGAGATTGGTTCTTGCGATTCAGCAACTCCATCCCGATCGACTAACTCAATTGCCTGGCGGGAAAAAGTTGCGCCTTCTGGACGCCACGGAGCTCACGTTCCCCTTGCAACGGGCCAGTTGGGCCACTTGTTCCAAAAGCAAGCACGGAGTTAAAATGCATACGCGCGTCGTGGTCGCGGATCCTGAAAAGCTAGTCTATCCCGATCGCATCATCGCTAGCACCATTGATGTGAACGAGACGGAATTGTCGCTTGAACTTGTGACCGACCCTGAGGCCATTCATGTCATGGATCGCGGGTTTCAAAAGCACGAGCATTTCGAACATTGGGACCAGCACAACATGAACTTCATCACACGGATTCGCGAGAATACGCAGTTCGAAGTGACAAGAGACTTCCGGGTTCCAAAGGCTGATCGAGGCTTCATCGTTTCGGATCGAAAGGTCATCCTCAACAAAAGCAGTCGTCGATTGCGACTTCTCATCTTTCGGGACGATGACGGGAAGGAGTATTACCTGATCACGAATTGCTTTGACGTTGCTGCAGCAGATATTGCTCAAATGTACAAGTACCGCTGGCTCATTGAACTGTTTTTCAAATGGATCAAACAGCATTTGCGGTTGGTGAAAGTGTTTAGCTACTCTCCACAAGGCATCTGGAATCAGTTGTACCTGGTGCTCATATCCTTTGCACTCTGTACATTCGTACTCCTTCAAACGGCAACGTCTAAATCGACATGGGAAATACTTAAATTGATACGCATCTATGCCTATCAACCATGGTCGGCGATGCAGAAGGCATTGGCGAGAAAACCGTCGCGTACTTCCAAAGGGCGACAACGCTCGCCGGACCCCTACGATATGCCGGTACAACGGAAAGTCATCGTTCGATAAGCCAGATTACATAGTTACCAGTAAAAGGTAACTATGTCACGATTTCAGGAGGCCTTCTCCTTTTTGATATAAAGGCCGAATTATGACTGTAAAATTATTCATTATTTCACTGATATATAGAGCTCTCAAAGGATTCAATTCTTTATGTTAGGTTGTTTGCATGGCTAGTGCGGGTCGAAGACTTAGCCTGTGCAAGGTTGTCCGGCTGATTCTACTTCCCTGCCAATTACCTCTAACCGGACTGAGGGGCGAATGCCCCGATGCGTGAATACGGTGTTATCCGATGCTTCCGGCATCTTCGTGTTACCCTCAAAATAGTATTGTCAATTCTTATTGATCTTGAACTTAAACCATATCGCCTTTGAACTTGATCTTAACCTATACCGCTCTTGATCTTGCTCTTAAATAAATTGTTCTTGAACTTGCTCTTAAACCGTTTCGCACTTGTCTTGACCTTTATCCAATTTGTACTTGACCTTCATCTTTCTCCTGTAAACACTTGAACTTCGATCTTGCAATATTCACTCTTGATCTCTGATCTTTAAAACCGTTCTTGTCTTGAACTAGGAAGTTTCGGATAACGTTTCGTATATTCACGACGCCCGGCGAATGCCGTGTGTGTCCACAGCAACTACTACCCTGAAACCTCTTCTGGGACCGTGGGCGTAAGCCCGATGCGCGAATATAGTGTTATCAGAAGTCATATGTCTACTTTGTCTAACCTAAACCATTATTCATATGTCAATTTCTTTTAGCAATGCACTCCCAGCATACTCTGCAGGTTTGTATTTAATATGAAATGCACTAACAGAAAACAACAATTTAATAGTTTTGGAATATTCCTTTCCAGATATATCTTTATACTGTAATATCAATGAGATCTCAGGTTGATACTCCAAGACCTTACCATTTGAACTATCACAAAGGCTTAATAATACTGATATTAAAGTTTGGAGACTTATTGGAACATCTAAATAGAGACATTCGTCATCATTCTTTCCTGTTCCCATAAAACCCAAGTATTCAGAAAGATCATTTTTTAAATTTATTCCTTGATCACCATTTTTTGATTTTATATTAAGCCATTTACTATCACTAACTTCTATCCTATATAGGTTATCATCATTATATTTATGTATAAGATCAATAAACTTGTTGATATCATATTGCCACTCAACAGTAAGATCTTTTGCTGTTTGTAAACCAATATTAATAATTCGTAATGTATATTTTTGTGTTGAATTTTTTGATCTAGCACTATCATTATTGTTATACCAGTTAATAGGTAGGTCCCCCTTGCCTTCTTCCTCCCAAAATAAATATATATATGATCTCTTAATTACAATCTCTGGTCTTAATGAGTTTCGTCTTTGAGCGCGCATTTCGAATAATGTTAGTAAAGCGATTAATGAGGAAAATAGTGCAGCTAAACTTGATGCTAAACTAATATAATCAATAGGTTTCATGTTCACTGGTCCTTTATAATATGATTTCTGATAACGTTTCGTATATTCACGACGCTCGACGAAGTCGAGTGTGTCCACAGCAGCTACTTCTCCGAAGCCACTTCTGGGACCGAGGGCGAAGCCCGATGCGTGAATATGATGTTATCTGATGGATACGCCTTCTTGATACACTTACAATACATCTCTTATAGGCATTTAATATTCTTTTAAGTTTTTATATTCTTTCATATTCATTTATTATATTTATTCTTTATTGCCAAGTTTTTTGAATATAGTTTATAATATCGAGCACTTTAATATTTATTTGATTTCTCATCAATGTAAATATCAAGAGCTTTTATTCCACGTAGAGCTAGTTTGATAAAAAGGATCAGACAAAAGATCCCCAGCCCAATCAAAATTAAATACAAGATGAGTAGAAATAATGGGAATGCAACAAAGCTCATGATTAATTTCCTCCTGTTTTTCATTCTTTTATTGCGGATCTTTCAGATAACGTTTCGTATGTTCACGACGCTCGACGAAGTCGAGTGTGTCTGGCTGATTCAACTGCCCTGCTAATTCCATCTGTCCGGACCGAGGGCGAATGCCCGATGCGTGAATATGGTGTTATGTGAAACCTGTGCAGATATTTAAAGGAGATCAATTTAATGAATCGATTAGCTACGTTATCAAGGCCAATTAAGAGGATATACAGATTAGTTCTTTCACAATTTAAAACAAAGTGGACGCTTAACGATTACCCCATTGAGTATAGGCAGCAAGAAATGCTAGATCTTTCTGATACGAATCTAACTATGTTTCCTTGGGAAGCTAGGATCATTAATTGGTATTGGATGAATGGTGATGGACATTCAAAAAAAGAGGCGTATATAAAACATAAAGAGAAATTTGATGTTTATAAATCAGAAGGTCATGAACTACCAAGACCAGGAACAAAAGTGAAAATTAAGTTTGCAAGTGTTGCCAGAATAGACAACTTTGATATAGAGGCGGTTCAATTCTTTAAAGATATCTTTGAGATGGATTACAATGGAATGTTTATCTCTGATGAATCATCGATGTATGATTTTTGCTGGACTGATGATTCAATATTGGATAAACAAGAAAGAATAAAAGAGATTTATAATATTGATATTAAAGAAATTGAAGGATTGAAAAATGTGGGAATTTTGGAGCGAATCAGGGAAGGCACAGGCATCACATAACACCATATTCCCGCATCGGGCATTCGCCCTCGGTCCCAGAAGCGGCTTCAATGCAGTGGTTGCTGTGGACACACCCGGCATTCGCCGGGCGTCGTGAATATACGAAACGTTATGTGAAGTACCTGACTTCCTGGAATATCAATCAAAAATCTTATTTAATTCTTTTACAAGTTCATTCAAATAGGTTTGATCTGATTTAATATTAAAAGTTAATTCATTGTCCTTATCATGTCTCTCTCTAAAAGTTCCCTTTACTTCTATATATCCTCTGGTTTTATACTCAATATTCAATTCTAATGTTCCTTCATAATTATTTAATTTAGCTAATCCCTTACATCTTTTATGTGCCTCTATTAATTCTATATAGAACAATCTAATATCTTCAATTGAAATCCAAAGAACACCTGAAACTGAATAATTACCACTTTTGATTTCAATTCCTGCAGCATCAATTGTCTCATAGAAGTTCTTCTTTTCTGTATTACTCATTTCAGAATAAAGTGTTAATGTTATCAGGCCCTCATCACTTTTAATGATTTGAATGGTTTTCATATTACTAACCTCTTTGTAAAGTAATTTATATGGATTTCAGGTATTTCACATAACGTTTCGTATATTCACGACGTCCGACGTAGTCGGATGTGTCCGGTTGATTCAACTTCACTGCCAAATTCATCTGTCCGGACCGAGGGCGTAGCCCGAAGCGTGAATATGGTGTTAGACGAGGTTAACGCTTCTTTGCGCTACTTACAAACGATTTGATCGCCCTTCAATATGCTTTTATTACGCCTTTAAATACGATTTGTTATTCCAGTTTTTTTATCGCCATTACTATGATTTTTAATTTTCTTAATCGCTTTTCTAGTTCACTTCTTTTTCCAATTGTGTTATCATACTTTGTAAAGAAGCCGAGTGCGGCTAACACTCGGCTTAACAATTGGCTTGGATGGTTATCCCTTCTGAGTTCAAAAGGACTAAAAACCCACCTCTGGCTCTAACCTTTGGGTGGGTTTTTACTTTCTCTTGTTGTTAGAGTTGATGTATGTTAAAAGTGCCAGAATAAACGATCCGAATAAAAACATGATCGTCATTGCATCCTTAACCTCCATGGCCTCACCTCCTTTCGAAGGGAAACCATGCCCACCCAAGATTCAATTGTCTTTCCTATTGTACCATCATCTACCAATAAGATGAAGAACAATTGTTCTATATTTCTTGAATCTTAAACCCGTTAATTTCGTCTAACGTTTCGTATATTCACGACGACCGGCGAATGCCGGGTGTGTCCACAGCAATTACATCTCCGAAGCTGCTTCTGGGACCGAGGGCGTAGCCCGATGTGTGAATATGGTGTTATCTGATGGATCCGACTTCTTCGACTTTACCTGCACCATAATGCTTTATAGTTTCCTTAAGTGTTTCGTTATTATTTCTATCCCAAATAAAACTTAATTCAAATGTTCCTTCTCTAAAAAATAGGGGAAATCTTCTCTTAAACCAATCCCGCATAGGAAGTTCCATGGCCTTATCAATATCTACCCAAAGAAGTTCTCCTTCTGGTGGGTTTTCTAGTAATTCTCCTTCAAAAGATGTTGCCAAATAATTAAAAACCATATATCTCAAGCCATCACTCGGTTCACAAAATTCATCTAGTCCTTTATAAATAATATCTTTAACAGTCAGTCCTGTTTCTTCTCGTACTTCTCTTATAGCTGCATCGACTATACTTTCAGGAAAATCCACTTTCCCACCAGGTGCAAGATATCCTGGAAACCCAAGCTTTTCAGGTCTGTTAATAAGAAGAACTCTTCCTCTGTCTTGAATCATACACATCGTGTAAATTTTGTATTTAACTGATTCTTTCAATTAAATCAACTCCGTGTCAGTTAATAGATTTCGAACGCTAACTCTTCGGATCTTTCAGATAACGTTTCGTATATTCACGACGCTCGATGAAATCGAGTGTGTCCACAGCAACTACTTCTCCGAATCTGCTTCTGGGACCGAGGGCGAATGCCCGATGCGTGAATATGGTGTTATGTGATGTTACTGTCTTCTTATGAACAACATACAAAAATGTTTGTTCTACTATCATGGTAAATTAACTGGTGATCCCGAATTATATTTAGTAATTACCCATTCGTTATTTAATTTCTCAAGTCTAATCTTATCCGTCTCAGTCATAGCACTTTCATATCCATATTCAACTTCCACAAAAACATATCGTTTATTTTTTCCAAGCCAAAGTATTGGTTTGTATTGAATGCCTTTAATATCACCATACCAATGTCGGTCATCTATTAAAGGTTGTACAATATATCCATGTTTTTCATTAAGATTTAAATCTGTCCTAAATTTTATATCAAAGTACTTATAGAGATTTGCATACTCTTTATTAATGAAATCCTTATAGAAACCATTTAAAGTATTTTCTACATTTTTCTTTTCCTTTAGGCATAGGAGAAAATATATAGTTGATAAGAGAACAAGTATTATTAATAATGTTATGATCGCTTTTTTCTTCATGTATTGCTCCTTAGCTCTATATTTTATTTAATACAGTAATTTCACATAACGTTTCGTATATTCACGACGCCCGGCGAATGCCGGGTGTGTCCACAGCATCCACTTCCCTGAAGTCACTTCTCGGACCGAGGGCGAATGCCCGATGCGTGAATGTGGTGTTATCCGATGCTGCCATGGCTTCCTGAAATACATTCAAAAATCTCATTCAGCTCTTAAATTTCTCTTGAACTGCCGGGCTCGCTTCGGATTCGAATATGCTTCGACAATACTCTTGTATGTATGACAAGCTTGCATATTATGTGCATACGCTCCGTTCACTAAAGGCAAACTTAGTTCACTTCTTTAAGATCCACAGATTCGGATAACGTTCTTGTATTCACAACGCCCCCACCTTAAGGTCTCAATGGGACCGGCCCCGATGCGGTTAGCTGGTGCGGGTGTGTCGAGCTGAATATGCTTCCCCGCTATTGAATTGCCTCTTCGATTCCACTTCAAACTTCTGCCGGACCGAAGACCGAATGACTCGAAGCGTGAATACGGTGTTATCAGATGATGCTGTCTTCTTCGATATTTCTTTCACTTTATTTTTCGCTGTTCTTTATAATAATCAATCCATTATGTTATCAAAATTATCGAACTAAAATTCGTCTAAAATCCAGCATGTTTTGAAATCAAGGAAATGTCATGAATCAAGCTCTCAAAGGAAGTTTTTTCCCAAAATCTTGAATGCATAATTCCATGAGCAACACTGTTACGATTATCACCCTTATCTATCGGCTGTGAGTGTTGATAATAGGTCTTCATTTTTTCTAACAATGAGACAAGTTCCGAATTTCGATCTTTGTTCTCATCAATAGCAAGCCTTATTAAAGCCATGCCTACTTTACGTTTTTTGGGGTTACCAAAATCATCGTAAATTTGAATGCCATATTCAGATGTTGTTGATCGAATAAGTTCTTCTAAATACGAAAATGCAAAAGGTGTTAATACAGAATAAGACTCAGGAAATGCATTATATATCTTTTGAACTACATCCCAATCAGGATGCCAATTCCATAAATGAGTGTGATTCATTATTTCTGTAAAATCATTATTAATATTAATTTTTAAAACCTCCAATGAAATAAGATTTTATATCTTGTAGGTCTTTAAATTTGTTTAGTGTTTTCAGCAGTTTCGGATAACATTTCGTATATTCACGACGTCCGACGTAGTCGGATGTGTCCACAGCAATAGCTTCCTGAAGTAGCTACTGGGACCAAGGGCGAATGTCCGATGCATGAATATGGTGTTATCGGATGTCCCCTCTTCTTGTGTTACTCAAAAATGATTTAATTGCTTTACTTTCAGATAATAATGGATTTATCTTTTGGAGTTCTTCAATAAAGCTGTTAGTTTTTCGAGTGACCTCAACTAATAATTCATTCAATGGAATACATGCAATTTTTTCTTTTTTAGATCTTTGAAAATATTCTTCTTCAAATGAAACATAACTATTGGGGCCACCATCTTCATGAAAAATCTCTGAAACAAATATTCTATCATTTACTCTTTTGTATTCAAGCCATACCCAGGGACTTTCAATGTACCGAATAGCCACATAATTTGTAACTTGTTCACCTAAAGACATACAGACTAAATTCATTTGATCGAAATGTGTAAGTAATAGTTCTGAAAAGATCTCTGGATGCTTCCCTATTGTCTCTTCTGTTGGATACGGAAGGTAATATTGACTTCCAAAAACAATATTAAACTCACCATAAATTTGATTATGCTCTTGTTCTAATTGAAGTAGATTTGCTGCCTTCAACTCTTCCTCATAATAGATCTTATAGATTATCTTCATAAAGTTCTCCAAATTTGATTTAGGGGGTTTCCGATAACGTTTCGTATATTCACGACGCCCGGCGAATGCCGGGTGTGTCCTCAGCAACCACTTCCTTGAAGCCGCTTCTGGGACCAAGGGCGACAGCCCGATGAGTGAATATGGTGTTATACGATGTACCTGGGCTTCATGACTTCGCTAAATGTCTTTTTCGTTTTTTCTTTGTTCATCTCTCAACATCGCTTCTTTTACATAATCCTTTTTCGGTAGTTTACTATTAATTTCAAAAAGCAGTAATGCGATTATTATAAGTAAAAAATAATTACGAATTCGATATTAAACACTCCTTTCAAATTCAATTTAGTCTTTCATATTTGATTCTTCATATAGATGGCACTAAATTCGTAACGTTCCTTGTTTCATGTTTCCATTAGTTTTAATCTTTTTTTGATTTTTAGAAAAAGAGCAGCAAATGATAATTAATAGCTGAACTAAGTAAAAAACTACAACTCATTTGATTTTCTTCTTTCATCATTTAACGCCCTTCAGGTATGTCGTATAACTTTTCGTATATTCACGACGCCCGGCGAATGCCGGGTGTGTCCACAGCAAACACTTCTCCGAAGTCGCTACTGGGACCGAGGGCGTAGCCCGATGCGCGAATATGGTGTTATAGGATGTCAGCGCCTTCTTCGATTTAACCCCTAAATGATTACTCTTCACGTAAATCAATTATCCAGGAATATTCTTTAGCAATTATGTTAGCTATTTTTACAATTTCATTTTCGGTTTCAAAGTCAAGTCGACTTGGCACATCTATTTCTATTAAATTAATATTCTCTACTCCATCAAGAGTATCAAAAGCGTAATTTCCATCGGAGTTCGCTTGAATTCCCGTAAGTCTAATCAACTCTCCACAAATTTCTTTATAAAATCTCAACTTCGTTTTGACTGCCCAAACTTCAAAGTCTCTATTACAAATCGTTCAAAATCAATTGCTTTTATAGAACTCTTGTACACCTCATCTGAATATATACTCAAATAGTCAAACAAAATAATCACCGTCGATTCGAGTTTATTGTCTCTAATAAATGATAAAATGTTTGTAATTTCACTTTAAGCGCTGATTTCCTATAACGTTTCGTATATTCACGACGCTCGACGAAGTCGAGTGTGTCCGGCTGCCCCAGCTTCCCTGCCAATTACTTCTGCCGGACCGAGGGGCGAACGCCCCGAAGAGTGAATATGGTGTTATGCGAAGTGATTGTCATCTATGACATGCCACTAAAAGTCTTATCAATTTGTTCTTTATCATAATTTAGTATCCATTGATTGAATTCACGGTATAAGTAAAAAATCGATTCTTTATTTGGCGATACTACGTCGAGACCGCGATTATCATAAATATGATAAACAATATTGCTTTTGGGCTCGATAAAGTAGACACGACCACTTATAAACATGCCATCTTCGTTAGAGAATCCACCTAGTACACCCAATATAGATTTATAATCTATGTCTTCTAATGTACATAGAACTCCATAACTCTTTGTGTAACCAAATAATTCATTGGTCTCTTCATCATATACTTCTTCTACTTTGAATTCCTCTACATCGCTTTTAGTACTTTCATAAAAAAATGTAGTGGAAAAATCCACTTCACCCTCTATGTATGCATCGAGGGGTTCAAGGGTTTCAAATGAAACATATAATACATACATTGAACTACTCTCTTTGAAAATTGCACTAAATAAAGATTGAGCCCGTTCTTTAACTATCTTAAAATATGTCTCATCATCTATCCAACTATACGGTAATCCTAATTCGAAATGAATACCAAACTTAGAGTTATAAAAAAGAGGAGGCTCAAATTGAATGTCGGACAAACACTCGTCAATATACTCTTGTATTGACATCTTTGAATTCACCCACTTAATTAAGTATTACAATCATTTCGCATAACGTTCTTGTATTCACGAACCCTCACTGGCTTAAGCTGCCGGCCGATCTGCGCAGCGATCGGTCCGCCGAGTCGGAGACTTAGCCAGTGCAGGGTTGTCCGCTGAATCCACATCTTTGAAAATACTCCACGTGGACCGAGGGCGAATGCCCGATGCGTGAATGCGGTGTTAAGCGAAGTTACCAACTTCTTTGTCTACTCTTTCAAATCACTTTTGCCTCTTTTTATTGCCCTCAGTTTGGTGATTATTTCATCGCCATACGGAGTTAGCGACCAATAAGTACCTGTATCTCTTAGGCTTCGCTGACGATTATTTTTAATTATTAAGGCAAGAGCTCTAAATTGAATAATTATGGTCTGAAAATCAGACTCGTCCACCCATATTTTTTCAATAGTTTTACCTTTCATTTTTTCGCCATTCATTATCTCATTCTTTTCAAGTTCCACAATGAAATCATTTATTGCGGATTCTAAACGTACTTCATTTGCCTCGTCAATCATAAACGGTGCCAATCGGAAGAAAATAACATTCCAATTGGTTTGTAAATAAGATGCTCATTTAACACGTTTATATGTTTTTGAATCTCTCGAAATGTAGTAATAATTAATTTTTACATTATCTTCACCTTGAGCCAACTCTTCAGAACCAATTGTAACTTTTGATTTATATTCTGCTAACTGATTCTCAAGCTCTTCTATGTGCCTACGCAACTTCAGTAGTTCTTTTGTCGAGCTTTCGTCTGGAACTTGATCCGCTCTAACCCAACCGACTGCCGGTGAAGTTTTGATTAGTCTGATCAAGCTCCTAGATACCATAGAGCCAAGGTCGGAAGGTGAATTCCACTACTTCACAAGCTTCTTTTCGGCCAACATTCTAAATTGCTCCAGTTTGACAATATTCTCTTGAGTTCTTTCCGTTCTATTGGCTGGTAATTCACCAGGACTTTTATGTAAGAAAGCAATAACTGGTTTTCCGCAACTAACAGCATAGTGATACTCCATTTCTGTATAACTTATCCCTTCGGGACCAATTGATCCATATCGCCCTCCGATAATAACCATGTAATAATCGCTATCTTCAATTACCTTTTTAATTAGACTCCACTGATCATCATTAGCTGCTGGGAAAAGCTCCATCCCTGAGGGGATACAGTCCAATTCTAGTAGCGCTTGCATGACTTCTTGCCTTTCCTCTATTAGATCTTGGTAAGTAGAACTTATGAATACTTGATATCGCTTCTCCATTTTATTCCTCCGGGTTAATGAATTGATTTTTGGTAATTTCGCTTAACGTTTTGTATGTTCACGACGCTCGACGAAGTCGAGTGTGTCTGGCTGATTCAACTTCCCTGCTAATTCCATCTGTCCGGACCGAGGGCGAATGCCCGATGCGGGAATATGGTGTTATGTGAAGTACCTGACTTCTTGGAATATCAATCAAAAATCTTATTTAATTCTTTTACAAGTTCATTCAAATAGGTTTGATCTGATTCAATATTAAAAGTTAATTCATTGTCCTTATCATGTCTCTCTCTAAAAGTTCCCTTTACTTCTATATATCCTCTGGTTTTATACTCAATATTCAATTCTAATGTTCCTTCATAATTATTTAATTTAGCTACTCCCTTACATCTTTTATGTGCCTCTATTAATTCTATATAGAACAATCTAATATCTTCAATTGAAATCCAAAGAACACCTGAAACTGAATAATTACCACTTTTGATTTCTATTCCTGCAGCATCAATTGTCTCATAGAAGTTCTTCTTTTCTGTATTACTCATTTCACAGTAAAGTGTTAATGTTATCAGGCCCTCATCACTTTTAATGATTTGAATGGTTTTCATATTACTAACCTCTTTGTAAAGTAATTTATATGGATTTCAGGTATTTCACATAACGTTTCGTATATTCACGACGCCCGGCGAATGCCGGGTGCGTCCACAGCAACCACTGCCTTGAAGCCGCTTCTGGGACCGAGGGCGAATGCCCGATGCGGGAATATGGTGTTATGTGATGCCTGTGCCTTCCCTGATTCGCTCCAAAATTCCCACAATTTTCAATCCTTCAATTTCTTTAATATCAATATTATAAATCTCTTTTATTCTTTCTTGTTTTTCCAATATTGAATCATCAGTCCAGCAAAAATCATACATCGATGATTCATCGGAGATAAACACTCCATTGTAATCCATCTCAAAGATATCTTTAAAGAATTGAACCGCCTCTATATCAAAGTTGTCTATTCTGGCAACACTTGCAAACTTAATTTTCACTTTTGTTCCTGGTCTTGGTAGTTCATGACCTTCTGATTTATAAACATCAAATTTCTCTTTAAGTTTTATATACGCCTCTTTTTTTGAATGTCCATCACCATTCATCCAATACCAATTAATGATCCTAGCTTCCCAAGGAAACATAGTTAGATTCGTATCAGAAAGATCTAGCATTTCTTGCTGCCTATACTCAATGGGGTAATCGTTAAGCGTCCACTTTGTTTTAAATTGTGAAAGAACTAATCTGTATATCCTCTTAATTGGCCTTGATAACGTAGCTAATCGATTCATTAAATTGATCTCCTTTAAATATCTGCACAGGTTTCACATAACATTTCTTGTGTTCACGACGCCTGACGAAGTCAGGTGTGTCCACAGCAACGCCTTCCTTGAAGCCGCTTCTGGGACCAAGGGCGAAAGCCCGATGCGTGAATATGGTGTTAGCTGATGCCCTCTCATCATTGAATATCCTTTCAAATATTAATTAATTATTATACTTCTTTCATTTATCGTTCTTTGTTTTAGAGTCTTTTTTTGATTCAATTCTTTTAATTAGTCTTTCAAACAATACTGCGAGAATTGACGCTAAAAAAACAATAATGATAGATTCCTTAATATTTTTTTGGTCATAATCTTTCCAATTAGTAATTAAGTTATACAAACCATATACTATGATTATGGGAGTTAAAACTCTAAATAATATTGTAAGAATTTTTGAAATTAAGTTATTGAATCTTTCGAATTTTTCTATTGTTTTTAATGTAATTAATAATGTGGGAATAAGAATTAATATTATTAAAATCATATTCCACCTTCCAATTCCTTTTTTTTAAGAGGGTTTCAGCTAACGTTTCGTATATTCGCAACGTCCGACGAAGTCGGATGTGTCCGGCTGATTCAACTTCCCTGCCAATATCTCCTGCCGGACCGAGGGCGTCAGCCCGATGCGTGAATATGGTGTTATATGTTGCCGGCGACTTCCTCGAAAAACTTACAAGCGAATTTCTAAATATCTTTTAAATTTCAGTTATGATTAAAGCTACTATTAAAAAGAAAAGTGAAAACAACATATATTTCAATATTCTAAACTTCATTTCTAATATATTTCTAATTCCTTCTGCTCTTGAATAATAAAATAAGTTCCCCATAAGTAAAGTGAACAATACTAGTACAGAAACCAACAGTCCTATATTTCTTTCTCTCATATTAAAGTACAGGTACATAATCAAAATTAGTGACAAGAAAAAGCCTGTAAAATAGTACTTTATTCTAGCTGCTAATTTGAATCTTTCCCTATTCTTGAATCCTTCTACAACACTCCATAAAGATAACAGAAAAATCCCACTAAGGATGATCCATACTATTATTATGTTTCAAGCACTCCTTCTTTAATTTTCATATTTTTTTGCCGGTTACATATAACGTTTCGTATATTCAGGACGCCCGGCGAATGCCGGGTGTGTCCACAGCAACCACTGCCTTGAAGCCGCTTCTGGGACCGAGGGCGAACGCCCGATGCGTGAATATGGTGTTATATGAAGTAACCAACTTCTCGAACATCTTTCACAATTGTATTCGTTCTTAAATATGCTTTATTAATATCTTTCCTTTTGTGTTTAGCGCTTGCTCTTCGGAAAGGTCAACAAGTATTCCTATAATATCTTTTCTAATGTTCTTTATGTTGCTTCCATAATTAAGAATTTCGATGCCTTTAATAGCAATTTTCGTTTTTTCATTTGATTGATATCTTAAAGTATCTCCGATCTTTAAAGAGACATCAGAATCATTGAGAATAAGTGTGAGAACGTAACCTCTACCAGTAATTTTGAATACCTCTTCGACCTTACATTCTAAAGAAGACAAACAACATCACCGCTCTTTTAGGTTTGAAATCTGGTTATTTCATATAACGTTTGTGTATTTACGAATCTTCACTGCCTTAAGAGACCAGGGAACGGACGCGACGCGGTTAGGCTGTGCAAGGTTGTCCGGTTGACTATGCTTCCCTGCTACTGATACAGCTACTTTGAATACCCTTCTTCCTACTTCCGCCGGACCAAGGAGCGATAGCGACGCAGCGTGAATACGATGTTATGAGATGTTGGGGGCTTCCAGAGGTTACTTATAAAATCCCTATATATCTTATTATTCTTTATCAATCTTTCAATCAGGCACTTCAATATATTCAGATACTCTTGATTTCAATATTTCTATTAACTCTTCATCCATAAATTTGTAGTCATCAGGTATATCCAGACATACTAATTGTTTATTCATTAATTTATTTAAAAATTTATCTTTGAGTCTTCTAACATGTTTTTTCTCCATTACAAATATAATTTCTGCCCAGCCAATTAATCCTTCGTTCACTTTTATTCTTGCATTTTCTTCTGTTCCAGCAGATCGGACATCATATTCGTCATAAATTTCAAAGATCTTTTCTGCAGTTAAACTACGCCATTTATTTCGGCTACAAATAAATAGTATTTTGATTTGTTGTCACCTGCTCTTATTGTTTTCTTTTTTTGATCTTTATAGTGTTACCCCGATTTCTCATAACGTTTCGTATATTCACGACGTCCGACGAAGTCGGATGTGTCCGGCTGATTCAGCGTCTCTGCCAATATCATCTGTCCGGACCGAGGGCCGAATGGCCCGAAGCGCGAATATGGTGTTAGCTGTAGTTGACAACTTCTTGAATCCACTTTCAAAAAATACTTGTTTTATATATTTATCTAATCCCAGTTGTAAATCACATAAACTGATTGGCACAATATAATGATCAAATAACTTATATTTATTGCGAACTTATATTTATATTTCCTTATATCAGTTATAAAATCATCTGTGTTTAATCCTTCACAATATAGCTTGTTTTTTGCATTCTTATAGGCTTTTAATAGCATTCTGAATTCAAGTATTCCCATTAGACCCCACAACAAAGTAAAGACTAATAGTAAGGCATTAGCAAGAGATAAAAGCATCCCCACTCCTAAATCTGTTATTTTTATAAATCTATAGGACAGGTGCACTCCAACAGTTATCATACAAAGAAGTATTCCTATCAAACTTAATATTGGTTGGGGATTTTTAATTTGTTTCTCCTACCTTTCGGTCAATTTCAGCTAACGTTTCGTATATTCACGACGCTCGACGAAGTCGAGTGTGTCAACAGCAACCGCTTCTTTGAAGCCGCTTCTGGGACCGAGGGCGAACGCCCGATGCGTGAATATGGTGTTATATGAAGTAACCAACTTCTCGAACATCTTTCACAATTATATTCGTTCTTAAATATGCTTTATTAATATCTTTCCTTTTGTGTTAAGCGCTTGCTCTTCGGAAAGGTCAACAAGTATTCCTATAATATCTTTTCTAATGTTCTTTATGTTGCTTCCATAATTAAGAATTTCGATGCCTTTAATAGCAATTTTCGTTTTTTCATTTGATTGATATCTTAAAGTATCTCCGATCTTTAAAGAGACATCAGAATCATTGAGAATAAGTGTGAGAACGTAACCTCTACCAGTAATTTTGAATACCTCTTCGACCTTACATTCTAAAGAAGACAAACAACATCACCGCTCTTTTAAGTTTGAAATCTGGTTATTTCATATAACTCCTTATTTCTGTATTACAATAAAATGCTGAATACAGTGGTGTTTGCGTATGGTGTGAATAAAACATCTGAAAGCCCATCATTATTTTTCCCATTACAAGTCCAAAGGGCTTTTAATTCGGCTGATGTTTTTCGTGCTGACATGCGTATATCGCTCCGTCGTTCTGCTGCTCTGATGTCCCAGAAGTTCCTGAATATACCGAAAATCGATGCCTCCCTCAAGCAGATGAGTAGCGAATGAATGCCGCAGAGAATGTATCCCTGCTTGTTTAACGATTCCTGAACTGGCTAAGGCTTGCTCGAAGATCTTCTGAGCGGTTCGTTCCGTTAACGGCTTGCCCGCGTATTGACCAGGGAATAACCATGGCTCTGTATCTCCATGCTGTATTAGGTAAGAATGGAGCACGGCAAGCGCGTGGTCCGACAATGAGGTCAGTCGATCTTTTCGCCCTTTCCCCTGTCGTACTCGCAAAGTCTTGCGTTCAACGTCAATGTCTTCATGTCTTAGTTTTACAACCTCGCTTACCCGCAGACCAGACGAATACGAAAGCATAAGCAGCGCCTTGTGTTTCTGATTCTCCAATGCTTCGAATAAACGTTTGACCTCTCCCAAGGACAACACTTGAGGAAGTCTCGCTTCTTTCTTCGGCCTTACATAAGAAGTATCATCCTGAATCGACATCACCCGCATTCGAAAAAATTTGATCGCACTGATCGCTTGATTGACATAGGAATGGGATCGTTCATTCTCCAGAAGTCGCAAGGAATAGGATTGAACGGCCTTTGTATCCCAATACTGCCGCCGGATTCCCGAAGGAAAAGATAATATCGTTCCATAAGTTTCAGATAAGCACGGATTGTCGTAGCCGAAAATCCCCTTATTCGCATCGCTTCCGTCATTTTCTGTCTGCTTTCGGGATCTCATATCTTTTGTATGCGTTTGTCTGTACGCTGATTGCATGAATCCAAATCATCATGATGAAACAAATAACATTCTTCCATTAAAGCCGAGTCAGCACGCAAATGTTCATAGCCGGCTATTTCAATGAGTTGCTCCAGCAGATGTAGCGTGTAAGGGAATTCCCATACCTTTAATTCCGGCTTCCATCTGCTCCCTTTCAGAGCTTTCATATACTTGACATAATCGGTATTAAATTCTTTCCAAGAAGCTCGGATCTTATATTCGTCTACTTTTACTAACGTTATTGTCATCAGAATTCCCCCCCATTATATCATCCATGCAAAATACTGGAAACAAAAAAGGAACCAAGTCCTAAGACTTTAGTTCCTCTGGTTCTTCCAGCGAAATTCAATTTATAGTTATATTCTAACTCATGTTGACTATCGGTTTAAATCCTTCTCCAAGTTTTGAGTCAAACCTCTTAACTGGCGTATCTCTTCGTCTACCTGCACAGCGGACTCGGTCTGAGACTGGCTGGCAGCTGTCAATTGTTCCAAAGCTAGCCAGTTATGATGAACGGCGGTCATGATGTCTTTCATACCATCTGTAATAACTGCAGAACCTTTAGACATGCCTACCATCTGCTCATTCATAAGCCTGACGAACCTGATTGTCTGAATGATAAGATTCTGCACATGCTCGAAGCGATCTTGGAATTGGGCAAGATGAAGCGTCGAATTTTTCACCAAATCGCGACCTTGCTCCATATTCCGATAGTTATCCACCGTTTCCCGATGTATATCCGCAATCATCAACTTCATCTCATCCGACACGGTGCGGCTTTGCTGCGCTAGCTTTCGGATTTCCGACGTAACAATGGCAAATCCCCGGCCTTGTTCCCCAGCGCGTGCTGCTTCAATTGAAGCATTAAGGGATAACAATGCGGTCTGATCGGCAATAGTCTCAATGGCCGCCAGACGCTCCTGAGCTTCGGAAGCGGATTTACGGGTTGTCGCCATCGATTCGCTTAATGCCTGAATCGCTTTTTCAATTTCTTGTTGCTTCAAACCAATCTCTTGTACAAGCAGATCGCTTTCCCCCATGATGTGTTCGGTTTGTTCCGCATTTTCCTTCAAGGAGCCAGATGCCTCCATCCCCTGATAAACGATTGATCCCATTTCGTTCAGCTTTATTTCCGCCATTCCGACAGAACGATGTTGCAAATCCAGCCGAGTAGTCACTTCGTCAAAGGACTTTCGCATCTCTGCATTGGCGGCAATATGCATTTGGGACTTTTCCGCAACGATGTCGGTTGATAGTTGAATGGATGTTGACAGTTCTCTGACCCTACTGATCAAGTCGACTAGCCGTTCCTCTTTGGCAGCCTTATCTTGTTCAAGCTTTTGCGTAATACGATGTTTCGATCGGATTTGAAGGATGGTTGCGCCGGATGTAAGCAGCAAGAACAGAGCATGAATGATCAACATAAGTACTGGATAAGAATTCGTACCGAAGATGATCTGGGGGAACCAAACAAATCCGACCAAGTGCTGAATCGCAAATAATACTGTCATTAACGTTATTAACATGACGTTCTCATAATAGGCTAATGCTGCTATGACCATAAAAATCGAGAAATGAAATTCGACGCCACCGCCGCTTCCGCTTATGATAGCAATGCTTGACAAGGTTAGCGTCAAAGTATTTAACCATGGTAACATTTGATGGTTTCTATTGGCAATAAACGTATAAATAGCTGCTGCGAGTGTAACAAAGGGTAATATTGCTAATAGAAGAATTGAACTGGATACCCATCCGGCTGTGGGTACATGACTTGCCATGTCTCCATGACCGTGGCCTTCCGATCCTCCGATTACATGAAAAACTTGCGCTAGTCCGTATATTAACGCCGATAAAGCTGCAGCTGCAGCGGCAAGCAGCAACATTAACCGATTTTTTTGATCGAACATGATTTTAATAACTTCCTCTCCGAAAATCCGATTGTTTTCGCATTGCAACAATACATTTTATACTTTAAAACTGAACATTTTCTGAAATCTTATCTACATAGTTACTTACCACAAAAAAACCTGCTTCCTTGGGTAATAAGGAAACAGGTTTGATCAACCACTCTTATTCTATTGCGATTAAAAAACTTTTGTCGTCCAGGACTCGCAGTTCCAAGTCTCAGTCACGACGTCGCGATAAAATTCCGGTTCGTGGGAAATAAGCAGAATGCTCCCCTTGTAAGCCTTGAGCGCGCGCTTAAGCTCATCCTTCGCGTCAACGTCCAAATGGTTTGTTGGCTCGTCGAGTACGAGCAAGTTGGATTCGCGGTTGATCAGCTTGCAGAGGCGAACCTTTGCTTTCTCGCCGCCGCTCAGAACCGTGATTTTGCTCTCGATATGCTTGGTGGTCAGGCCGCATTTTGCCAACGCCGCACGTACTTCGAATTGGGTGAAGGAAGGGAACTCGTTCCAGATCTCCTCGATACAAGTGTTGTAGTTCGCATCCTTGGCTTCCTGAACGAAATAGCCGATCTCCAAATTTTCGCCGAGCTGGACATGGCCGGAGACAGCTGGTATTTCGCCCAAAATGCTGCGCAGCAATGTCGTCTTGCCAATGCCGTTAGCGCCGACAAGCGCAATTTTCTGTCCGCGCTCCATGCGGAGGTCAAGCGGACGGGAAAGCGGCTCGGAGTAACCGATGACGAGATCTTTGGCTTCGAAGATAACGCGGCCTGCGGTTCTGCCTTCTTTAAAATTAAACGTCGGCTTCGGTTTCTCCTTGGCCAGCTCGATGACGTCCATCTTATCCAGCTTCTTCTGACGGGACATCGCCATATTCCGGGTAGCTACGCTCGCCTTGTTCCGCGCCACAAAGTCCTTCAGATCTGCAATTTCTTGCTGTTGGCGCTTAAAAGCGGATTCCAGCTGCTGCTTCCGCATCTCGTGCACTTCCATGAAGTGGTCATAGTCGCCGACATAACGGTTCAGCTGCTGATTCTCCATATGATAAATCAGGTTAATGACGCTGTTGAGGAATGGAATATCATGCGAGATCAAGATGAACGCATTCTCGTATTCCTGCAAATAACGCCTTAGCCACTCGATATGCACTTCGTCAAGATAGTTTGTAGGCTCATCGAGGAGCAAGATATCCGGTTTCTCGAGCAACAGCTTGGCCAGCAAAACCTTCGTCCGTTGACCGCCGCTCAGATCGTTAACGTCCTTGTCGAGACCGATATCCGTCAGCCCGAGTCCGCGAGCGGTCTCTTCGACCTTCGCGTCGATCATATAGAAGTCTTGATTCGTCAACGTATCTTGGATCGTCCCAACATCCTCCAATAACTTCTCGAGCTCCTCTGGCGATACGTCGCCCATTCGGCCGTACATGTCGTTCATCTCGTTTTCCATGTCGAACAAATATTGAAAGGCGCTCTTTAGAACGTCGCGAATCGTCATGCCTTTGGTTAATGCCGCATGCTGATCCAGATAGCCGACGCGCATACGCTTGGACCATTCCACCTTGCCGTCATCCGGCTGCAGCTTGCCAGTAATGATGTTCATAAAGGTCGACTTGCCTTCGCCGTTCGCGCCAATCAAGCCGATATGCTCGCCTTTCAACAGACGGAACGATACATCGTTAAAGATCGCACGGTCTCCGAAGCCGTGGCTGAGACGTTCTACATTTAATATGCTCATGAATGACACCTTTTCTGTAAGAATTTCATACTCCGCTATATTATAATCGTTATCGCCCCGTCAACTCAACACCAATCGGCAGAAAAGACAAAGAATCGCCCCATATCCCGTATATCATGAATGATATAAGGATATGGGGCGGTAAATTCTTTAGGTTAGACGGCTTCAGCTTGAGGCTCTTGCTCCGGCATTTTGTTGGAGGTGCGAAGCGGTATCTCCCTCAGGAAGAAGGAAAGAATCATCGCAACGACGACTAGCGAAGCTCCTGCCAGGAATACGACCGTCAGCGAATGGCTAAGCGCATCTCTCAGCATGTCGATCATTTGAGTAATCAATGGCTGAACGTCTGCAGGAAGCGTCTGCTGAAGTTGCTCCAACTTCGGTTGATCCAGCAACATCTCCGGATTCTGGAAGGCCGACAGCTCTTTGGCCAGCTCCGGGTCCAGTTCGTCGAAGTGAAAGCCCGTACTCGACGACGACGCTTCCTTCATGTTGCGTACAAGCGCCGACTGCATGATCGTTCCCATAATGGCAATACCGATTGTGCCGCCCAGGTTACGGAATAGCTGAGACGAGGATGTAGCGACACCGAGCTCAGTCGGCTTAACGGCATTTTGTACCGTTAGGGAGAAGACCGGCATGCCTACGCCTAGTCCGATACCGAATACGATCATCGCGATGACCGCAACCCATACGCTGTTCATGAATGCCATGATCAGCAATCCTGCAACCATAATCGGCATTCCGATTATGGCATAACGTTTGTATTTGCCCGTCTTCGTAATTTGACGTCCGATAATGGTACTCATAATGACCATCCCGATGGACATTGGCATTGTAACGTAACCCGAATAGGTTGGCGAAATGCCTTCTACCCCCTGCACGAAGAATGGCAAGTAGATCAGGGCACCCATCATGCCGGCGTTCATCAAGAAACCAATGACGTTAGAGATCGTTACGATATCATTTCGGAACAAGGACAACGGAAGTACAGGGCTTTTGGCATGGCGTTCGACCAAAATAAAGAGTATAAGCGAAATAATCGCTGCGCCGAACAGTCCGAGAATTTCGAAAGAAGCCCATTCGTATTTGCTGCCTGCCCAAGTAAAACCCAACAGCAAGGCAATGATGGTGATGCTGAGGAAAAACGAACCCGCATAGTCGATGCTCTCGGATGGTTTGCGTTCAACCTTGGGGAACAGGAACAGAATCATAAAGAAAGCAACGACGCCAAGAGGCAGGAAGATCCAGAACAGCCACTTCCACTCCATGTTGTCTACCAGCCATCCCCCGAGAGTTGGTCCGATGACGCTGGAAAATCCGAAAACGGCCATCATGACGCCGGTCCACTTGCCCCGCTCGCGCGGCGAAAACAGATCCCCGACTGCCGTAAAGACGGTAGCCATAATAATGCCGGCGCCAACACCCTGCACACCGCGGTAAATAATCAGTTGAAAGATATCCTTGGAGAAGCCCGTTAATAATGCGCCGATCATAAATATAACGATACCTGTCAAGATAAATGGTTTCCGGCCATAAATATCGGACAGCTTGCCGACAAGTACGGTCGCAAGCGTTGATGTTAACATATAGATCGTAATGACCCAGCTATAATACTCCATTCCGCTTAGTACGGCGATAATACGCGGCATAGCTGTGCTTACGATTGTCTGATTGATCGCCGAGAAGAACATAGCCGCAATAATCGCGAACATGATACTCATCTTGCGTTTATGTGTTAGATGTTCCATGTTGATTTCTCCCTCATTCTCTTCAAAAATAGGATGCCGGTTTTCTGTCTTAGTTGTATACCTTACATGCCTTTAGTTTGCCTCATTCGATAAAGTTTGAGCCGAAGCCACCAGCTTCTCCATAAGAACGGTCACTGTTTCAACTTCGGCCGAACTCAGACTCTCCATATATTTCGCCACGATCTCCTTCCGAAGTTCATGCGATTTCTTGATAATATCTTCACCCGCTTCCGTTAGACGAACCCTAATAACTCTCCGGTCCTTGGCATCGTTCTCCCGAGTGACATAACCCGATTTACCCAAACGATCAATCATCGCGGTCACTGCGCCAGGCTGTACGTCCAGTTTCTCCGCCAGCGCTGTCAGCCGGCAGCTCCCGCTCTCCCTGATAAAATGCAGCATGAACATTTGAGTGCTTGTCACTTGCACGTCCATCTGCTTCATCATCTCAGCGGAAAAAATTCGATTTAAGTAGATCAGGGATCGTTGGAATCTCATCACGAACGTTTCCATCTCATCACCTCGAATCATTTACTTCACCGCTATATATTTCAACTATTGAAATATTAACTTCTAAAATACTTTTTGTCAACGTCCTTTCTTTACCGCATCCGCAGGAGACAAAAAAGAAACCCAACCTCATTACTGAAGTTAGGTTTCTCTTCATTATTATTTTTCCAACAGCTTCGTCCAAAAACCTCCGCGAAAGTGACGAGGTTCATGCGAGATGACAAAGGCTTTGGGGGCCATTTGCTCGATCCGCTCTAACAGCTTTCTTTCATTGCTGCGCTTCACAAGCACTTGCATGATAAGTCGAGGACCTGAGCGACCTTCGCCTTGCCATGCGGTCACTCCGTAACCAAAGCTCCTCAGTTGATCCTGCAAACCTGTGTTCACGGTATCCGTAATAACTTGAATGACGGAATACCCAAGCGCCAACGCTTCCTCGATCCGGCTCCCCAGATAGACGCCGATTCCGAAGCCCAAGCAATACGCTGCTATGTACAGGGGGCTGGACAAATTGTTTAATACAATCTGCAAACCGACGATATAGACAAAAACTTCCACCATGGCTAATAGGGATGCCGCATTCCGTTTTCCTTTTATCACCAGAATTAGACGAAGAGTGAACAGTGTTACGTAACAAATATTGATTCCCATGATTAATGCAATGATCATTAGCGCGTTCATAGAGTTTCACGCTTAGTTGCGGCAAGCGATATAATCCGGACGTGGCTGTTGACCCGAGAAAGGATCGACCAGGCGATTGTTTATGCTGTTATAGACCATGAACACGTTGCTCCGGGGGTACGGGGAAATATTGCTGCTGGAGCCGTGCATCAGATTGCAATCGAATAACAGCACGGAGCCGGCTTTGCCGACCGGCATTTCGATGCCTCCCGCGTCAGCCATCTTCGTCAGACTATCGGGATCCGGCACGCCGTATTCCTGTTTGCGCAGTGATTCTTTGAAGTGGTTCTCGGGCGTCCGTCCCACGCAAGAAACGAATTGCTTATGCGAGCCGGGGATAACCATCAACGGTCCATTGAAGGGATGATTGTCGCTTAGCGCGACAGAGCAGCTCAGCGCCCGCATGGCGGGCATGCCGTCCTCGACATGCCACGTTTCGAAGTCGGAATGCCAATAAAATTCCTTGCCCGTGAAACCCGGCTTGAAGTTGATTCTTGATTGATGAATGTAAGTCTCCGAGCCGAGCAAGTAGTTCATGATCGCTTTGAGCCTCGGGTGCAGGGACAGGTCACGGAAGACGCCGTTATTCTCGTGAACGGAGAAGACGGAACGAACCTCTTTGCTTTGCGGCTCGCGAATGACATGAGCCTCATCGCGGTCGCTGTAGCTCTCCTGCAGCCTCGCTAGCTCCTTACGCCATGCTTCGACTTCATGCTCGGTGAAAAACTCTTCCAGGAACAGATAGCCGTTGTTCTCGTAGAAGGCCGATTGCTCCTTGGATAACGGACTAGCGTCAGACCACTTCGTATACACGACGGGATCGAGTCGCTCCGTGAGCTGTGGTTGATCGGCAATGCGGGAAGGGTAACGGTCGACATGAGGATTGGCAGTAGAATTGGACATAGAGAACATCTCCTTCTTGGGAATGAATATAGAATCACTTTTCTCTAAGGCAACTAAAGCAACGACACAAATTCACGGGGTTTCGACTGCTTCCGCTTCGAGCGGATAGACGCCATCTTTGTCGTGTACTTCGGCTCCAGTAAGCGGTGGATTGAATACACAAACCATGCGCAACTGCTTGCTGGCACGGAGCAGATGTTTTTCATGACCATCCAGCGCATACAAAACTCCTGGCGTAATGGGGTAGGTTTGGCCTCCGATTACTTCTATCTCTCCTTCGCCTTCGATGCAATAGACGGCTTCGACATGGTTCCTGTACCAGATCAGCGTCTCCGTTCCCGCTTTTATAATCGTATCGTGCATGGAGAAACCCATTCCGTCCTTCTTAAGCAGCAATCTTCTCGAATTCCAGGTTTCGGCATCAATATCGTCCTTCGTGTCCACAACGTCATTCAGTTGTTTGACGATCATAAGCATTGCCTCCAGTTCTTCATCATTTATCGGCGAATGCCGACCGGTTCCTTTTGTTCTGCAAAGTCAAATTCATACATTTCGCTCAACGATTCTTCGATTTTTGCAATACCTTCAGCGAGCAGCTCCTTTTCGATCGTCAAAGGAGGCATCAGCTTCGCTACTTCGTCACGTGAGCCAGAGGTTTCCATAATCACTCCCCGTTCGAACGCATTCCGGCATAATCGACCGGCATCATCCGGATTGTTGAAAACCAGCCCCTGGATCATTCCCTTCCCGCGCACTTCTATAATCTTGCCGACGTATCTGGCCGCAGCGCGCTCGAGGAACTTGCGAATCGAAAGGGAGTGTTCTTTGATCCGCTGCTCCAGCGTGCCATCCTCCCAGAAAGCAATCGCCTCCGTCGCTGCCACGAACCCGAGATTATTGCCACGGAACGTTCCGTTGTGCTCGCCAGGATTCCAGATGTCATACTCCGGCTTAATAAGCGTAAGCGCCATTGGCAGTCCGTATCCGCCAATAGACTTCGACAAGCAGACAATGTCTGGCCGTATCCCCGCTTCTTCGAAGCTGAAAAACGTGCCCGTGCGGCCGCAGCCCATCTGCACATCGTCAACAATAAGAAGCATCTCATGTTCGCGGCAAAGGCTCTCGAGTCTTTGAAGCCACTTTGCGCTGGCCTCGTTCAACCCGCCTTCACCCTGCATGGTCTCAACGATTACAGCCGCCGGTTTATCGACTCCGCTTCCCGAATCGTTAAGCATTTTCTCCATCAGAAGCGATGTATCGAATAGCGGCCCCATATACCCGTCATACGGGAGGAACGTCGTGCCCGAAAGACTAACTCCCGCTCCGCCCCTTTTATAGGCATTGCCTGTTGCAGCCAGCGATCCTAGCGACATCCCGTGAAATGCATTTGTAAAGGCAATGACATTCGTCCTTCCCGTAACCTTCCTGGCGATCTTAAGCGCGCTCTCGACGGAATTCGTTCCGGTAGGACCGGGGAACATGAGCTTGTACGACATTCCTCTGGGCTTCAAAATCTTATGCTGAAATGTCAGCAGAAAACGTTCTTTCGCTTCCGTTGCCATGTCAAGACTGTGCGTTATGCCGTCGTTCATCATATAGTCAACGATTCGTGATCGAATCTTTTCGTTGTTATGTCCATAGTTCAACGCGCCGGCGCCGGCGAAAAAATCAATGTATTCGCGCCCTTTCTTGTCCCAGAGCCTGGCTCCCTTCGCTTTGGCGAATACCGTATCAAAGCTTCTGCAGTAGCTGCGAACTTCCGATTCCAATTGTTTGAACACATCCTGATCTATTGAACCGATACGATTTGGTATGGCTGTCATCTATGAATCTCCTCCGTTCGTTGTGATTTGATGTTTAGCAACCCTTCTCGGTCGAACGGACCGATTCGGAACAGCAACTCGTCATCATGACCTTCCGGATTTGGGAATAGACCTGATTCATATTTGCTCGCCATCGTACTTTCCGCATTCAGCGACTGAGCCATCCCCAGGAATAAGCTTCTGGACGGAATGTTGTTCGGTCCAATGGTCGCCTCCAGATAACGAATGCCTTCATTTTCTTTTCTGTCTATCAATTCTCGCAATAATCGTCTTCCAACTCCTTGGCCTCGAAATCCGCCATCTACTGCGATCTGCCATACAAATAACGTTTGCTCATCCGCAGGCTTCCGGAACGCGGACACAAAGCCGACAATACGATCCTCGGACTGTGCGATACAGCAAGTGTCGCGGAACATATCGCATAACATCAAGTAGCTATAGGCAGAATTCAAGTCGAGGCCTCCCGAATCCCGGACTAGCCTCCATACTTCGCTCCCGTCCTTCGACTCGGGTCTGCGATACAGAATGGCAGGCGGTTCTCTTCTATTCATTTTAATCTCCTCCTTTACGATGACAATTTCTAATGCTGCTTTAACGGAACCGGCCAAGGAAGGTCTGAAGCCGCTCGCTTCGGGGACAATCGAATATCTCCTCCGGCGTTCCTTGTTCAACAATGAGTCCGTCAGCCCCGAAGACGACGCGGTCGGCCACCTCTCTGGCGAATTCCATCTCATGCGTTATGAGCATCATAGCCGTCTCCCGATCCTCCGCGATCTCCTTAATAACGTCTAGTACTTCGCCAACAAGCTCGGGATCCAAGGCCGAGGTAACCTCATCGAAGACGATGACTTTAGGCCGAAGGACTAACGCGCGCGCTATAGCGACACGCTGCTTTTGCCCGCCGGACAGCCTTGAAGGGTATTCGTCCAATTTGGCCGCGAGCCCCACCTTCCCCAGCATCTCGGCGGCGCGTTCCCGCGCTTCGTCCTTGGGTACCTTAAGAACGGAAATGAGTGCCAGCGTGACGTTGCGAAGCGCCGTAAGATGCGGGAACAGGTTGAAATGCTGGAACACCATGCCGATCTTTTCTCGCATCCGATGAAGATGTTTCTCGTTGGCGCGTACAAGCTGCCCCCGTTTGTCTTTCATTTGCCAGAGCGTCTCTCCTTCGATCGTAATCTTTCCGCTCGTAGGTTCTTCCAGCGTCATCAGCATGCGTCCAAGTGTAGTCTTGCCAGAGCCGCTTGGGCCGATAATGGCTAACTTTTCGCCCGCATGTAGCGAGAGATCAATGCCTTTGATTACCTTGAGATCTCCGAATGACTTCGTGACGCCTTCATACAGAATAATCGGCTGTTCCTGAGTTGCTGCGGCAGCCGTATCCTGCTTTGGCATATATAACGCATTCATCTTGCACTAACACCTCCTTTCACGGCTATCCAGCCGGTTTGTCGCGAAACCGCTTCTCCAGCCTGCTAACGCCAAGGGAAAGTAGCAGACTGACGACGATGAATATTAAGCCGGTTATGGTATAAGGCTCGAATGCGCGATAGGAGATGGAAGTCTCGTTCTTCGTTCGCATGAGCAGCTCGACGAATGTAATCGCCGACAAGATTGGCGTTTCCTTGAAGATGACAATCAGATAATTGCCCATTATGGGGATGACGGGCGGAATCGCCTGCGGCAGGATGACCGCGAACCACGTTCTGAATTTCGAGAGATTCAATGCCGTAGCAGCCTCCCATTGGCCTTTCGGCAGCGCGTCAATGCTTGATCGGAACACCTCCGAGAGGTAACAGGCGTAATGCAAACCCAGACCGATCACCCCGGTCGCGAACGCTGACATGGCAAGCGGTGTCAGCATCGGCAAGCTGTAGTACAGGAAGAACAGCTGTACGAGCAGCGGCGTGCTTCGAATGAAGTCGACGACTCCCGTCGTCGCCCTCTTCACGAATTTGTTAGGGGATCTGGACGCCATGGCGAGGAGTATCCCGAGAAGAACCGCCATGATGAACCCGCCAAATGCGGCGGCTAATGTTGCCGGCAACGCTCGCAACAGCTTCGGCAGCAATTCATAAACATATTCCCATTCCCACATATTACATCGTCACCTCCAGCCAGCCAGCTTGCGTTCAAGCAGCCGAACCGACCAAGACACGCAAGAGGACATCAGATAATAAATAAGGAGAAGCAATCCGAATATGATCGGGGTATGGGGATAATAATTGTTTCTCAAAATCATGGCTTCGTAAGTCAAATCGGCCATTGTAATACAATAGACAAGAGAAGTCGACTTCAGCATCTCGATAGACAGATTCCCCATTGGAGGAAGCATCCGCACAAAAGCTTGAGGAAGCACGACACGGATAAATGTAGTGTACGGACGCAAATTAAGCGCGATGGATGCTTCATATTGTCCCTTTGGAACTGCAAGTACGGAGCTTCTGACTATCTCTCCTCCGTAAGCGCCGATGTTAAGTCCAATCGCAAGCACGGCAGACCATGTCTTGCTGAGCTCCAGTCCGGCGACCGGAAGCGCGAAGTATACCCAGAACAGCAGGACAAGCAGCGACGAAGCTCGAAACAGCTCAATATAACAGCCCGAGATCCAACGAATTGGAGTAAGGGCAGACAATCGCCCCATGCCCGATAATGCGGATAAGGAAAATGCCAGAAGTCCTGCAAGAACCGTTATTCTCAAAGTGACGACTGCTCCGTCCATCAAAAAGGGCAGCCACTGTCCGATGGGAACATTCATGAGTTAAGCTTGCGGAGAGCAAAGCTGCGGCGCTGTAACGTCTCCTGGCAACTCCTGTTCGGTAAATCCGAATTGCTGCAAAATTTGCAACAGCTCTCCATTCTCTTTCATAGAGTCAAGCTCCGTGTTAAACGCTTCTTGCAAGGAAACATCATCCAATCGGAATGCGGATGCCCCGTAGCCCCTCACGCTGTTGCCGTCAACCGTCGGTTGTTCGAAATCCATGACTCGCTCCAGGCCCTCGTCTCCCGCTTGATCCAATCTGGACTGCAGCGCGGGTCCCGTCATTGTCATGGCATCGGCACGACCGGATTGCAACGCGCTTATTGCTGCATTCTGATCCGGCACGATTACCATCTGCGCCTCCGTTACGCCGCTTGCCTCGAGATATCCAATCTCGACCGCTCCCGACATGACTGCTACTTTGGCATCCTTGTTCTCTGCAATTGCTTTGTAGCTTGTTAAATTCAGCGGGTTGCCGGCTTTGACCGCCAGACCTTCCCCGATACTGTATTCCGGATTGGCGAACAATACCGCTTCGCAACGTTCCGGGTTAATGAACATGCCCGCGGCGATCATATCGAATCGTTTAGCCTGCAGACCGGCAATCAAGCCTGAAAATTCCGTCAATTCAGCCCTCATCTCTTCAATGCCAAGCCGCTTCAAAATCGTTCGCGCAATTTCGACCGCTTCTCCCGTCAGCTCGCCGTTTTCATCTTTGAAAGCGTACGGGTTCTCTCCTGCGAATCCAATCGTTATGTACCCTTGTTCCTTGACTTTCTCCAAGGTGCTTGCCGCATTTCCGTTACCTGATTGACCTCCATCGTTTTTGCCACTGTTCCCGTTTTCGGAACATGCGGTTAAGAGCACCATTGTCGCCAGGATCAGCATCATCCACTTTTTACGCACGTTGCGTTCCACCAGCCTTTCGCTACGTTTTTTTCGAACACTTAAAAGGCTAACATGAATCCGGCTGGAGGTCATTTCCATTAATTCGGCATATCCTCTCCTATTTAAAGCTCTCCTAGGTTGAGCGTCGCTGACCCCATGTGTCCTCCCAATTGCTCCCATATCCTGCCCGATCATCCTTAATTCGAACGTTTACTGACATCTTCATCTATGTTATATAATATAAGCTTATAATCAGAGGAACTGATTTTCAGATTATAAATAATCATTTTTGTTTATAAATTTAAAATTGACGATGGCCCATAAAATTCCTGGAAAAAGGATCGGTCTTTGTCGATATCTATTTCAAACGGAAGTCAAGTTGCGACAAACATTTCGCCTGCGATCTGTTAGCATAGTTGATATGTCGCCTGAGTCGCCTAATCATTACAGAGGAGAGTTGCAAATGAAGTTAATTATGAATCAACATTTCCAAAATGAAACGATCGCTTTCGACGGATTTTCGTTTAGTAATTGCACGTTTTCCAATTGTGTTATTCTTATCACGACGCTGGATTTTCACTTCGAATCTTGTTCTTTCTTCGGCTCTACCCTGCATGTGAATCCGGATTTGCCCATATTCGACGTATCCCACCGATTATCTCAATCGGATTACGACTCCGAGACGCGCTGCTATCGGGATGATTATAAATATCCAAGAACGAAGGTAGCCCTTCCTTCAGCAACGACTTCATCCGTGTAAGCATACAAAAGAACCTCCGTTCCCGGCATCTGGCGACAGATAAGGGAATCGGAGGTTCTTTAATTATGGATATGATGCGATTGTTCATCTCATTAACGGGCTTTCACGATGATCTTGCGAATGCTTTCGCTGGACAGATGATACTTCCGTTCCAGCTCCGCGACGGTTGCGCCGTTGACATAACATTGCACGATCTCCTTATTGCGTTCCGCAAGCAGCTTGCGGGTGCCGCTAACCTCTCCCCAGCTCGCGCGCTGATTCGCCGGCTTCGGGATATAGATGAGGTCGCCCTGAATATATTTTTGGAGCTCTAATAATAGGCTAGGGGGAAGCACGTCTCTTCCATTTTTGTAGTTCACGTTCAAAATCCTCCTCGAACTGGTCTATACGATTGTAATGCGCCGCTTGGGACGCAGATGGCTGAGCGGCAATACTTGTTTGATTCATGATGCGGAAATCAATCATTGTAATCATCCTCCCTTTCTTCGAATTTGGGTTTTTGCTGATTCCGTTAAAAGGAACCGCCTTTCCATTATAAAGAAAAACATTCCATCGCACAATGCGAATCGTTTCCAGAAATTAAGAAGAGGCCTTGGCGGCCTCTTCTGTATCGATGATTCTCTCCGATTACTCGGAGATCACCTCTACGTTGTGATTCAATTGGATCATCTCCTTTCGCGCGTATTTCGTCGGCCCCGACACCCTTATTATAATTCCAAAGAATGGGCATAGGGTAGCGAAAGAACTTTTTATAAAGAAACTTTACCAGATTACCCCTTAGCGCCAACAGCTCTTAGCCAGGCATCCGCGATTAACCCATGCCCTGCCGGCGAAGGATGTACGCCATCTCCTGCCCAATACGAGGCGCCCGTGGACATGCTGGCTGCAGCAAATAACCCGTCCAGCGGGACGTATAACGTCTTGAATTCCTCCGCCAAGGAACGGACAGCCGTAATCTTTGGATCGAGATCCTCTCTCCAGCCCCTACGGTCCTCCGGCACCGGCAATACAAACGGTTCAATTAGAATAAGCGAAGCATCCAATGATTCCTTTGTGTTTATAATGAGACGGCGGTACCCTTCGTAATAGCTCTCTGCGGATGTCGGATTGTTGCTGTCATACTTGCGCCATGTATCGTTGATTCCGATGTAGATGGAAACCATGGTTGGCTTTAAATCCAGACAATCCTCCTGCCAACGCCCTTCCAGATCAACGACGCGATTGCCGCTAATGCCGCGATTCAAGAACGTAACATTCTTTTCCGGATATTTAAATCCGAATTCCGACGCGATCAGATTGGCATATCCAGTTCCCAGACTGCTCCCTACTTCACGATTTCTGCCGCAATCCGTAATGCTGTCCCCCTGGAACAACACGACGGCTTTATTGCCGATAACTGTCATCCTAACTCCCCCAGTCCAATTGATGAATTCATGACAAGCAAATTGTCAAATCCAACAAAATTGTACGCCTGGGGAAGTTCGTTGTCAATGATTGACAACAGTCACGCGCCTAAGGCGCTTTAGCCATTCCGGTAAAGCCACGCCCGCGAGGACGATGGCGACTCCGATCCACTGCAAGAAGCTGACTTCTTCGTGCAAAACAACCGCCGACAACATAACGGCAACCGGAAGCTCCGCTGCGCCGAGAATCCCGGCCAAGCCTTCGCCGATATGAGGAATGCCGTAAGCGAACAACAGCGGCGGAATGAATGCCCCGAAAGCGCCAAGGCGCAACCCGAACAACAGCAATGGGCTTAATAAATCGCCATTCCACAGAAATTGCGGCGGGAACAGCACAAATACTAGCAGCATGGCTCCAAGCATCATCCATTTGCTGCGATCTGCAGGCTCTGCATCCGGCACTGCTTTTCCATTAAACAACATAAAGAGCGTATAACTGACGGCAGCCATCAGTCCCAGAACGATACCGCCAAGATGAAAGGCTCCAGCGCCAGGCTCGGCCAGACCGGCCGCAAGCAACGTACCGCCAAGCAGAATCGCCAAGGTCAAATAAACTTTGCGCTCCGGCAGTTTGCGAATGCGTACCGCTTGAATAAGCACGCCCATCCAGGTGAATTGAAACAGCAGCAGGATTGCGACGGAAGCCGGAATATACCGCAACGATTCATAATATAACAAGCCCGTTATAGCCGTAGGCAATCCCGCAAGCATCAGCAGCAGTTTTTGTTTGAGCGTTAAAACAGCTTTGGTCCGCATGTTTGTTTGAGGCCCGTTTGCTTGATGGCTTGCCATGTTCGTTTGCCGTTTAACGGCTTGCTTCTTTCGCATGTGCAGCCCAGCCGACAACGCCCATGTAAGCAGAAAGCCGATCATCATTTGACTGCCAACAACCTCTCCCAGCGTATAACCATGGCCATAAGCCAGGACAACGAATGTGGACAAAATGCCGTAGCTGGCCGCACCGAGAAACACGGCTACCATATGTTTCATGTTTGTTCCCTCACTTCTCTCCTATTTAATCGACAGAGCGGCAATATGACGCGCGATAATATTCACTTGTCCCGATCGTACTGTAGGACAACACGCAAAAAAGCTACGCGCAACGACCGCTGCGCGAACATCGTTTACGCAGCTGTGTCGTTATTCGTAGCAAGGAAGTTAGGCTTCCCGTAGAACCCCCGCCCTGTGTCTCAACCGTTATGCGGAGTTATACGAATGAATCATTGCACTCTCACGTTAGCCCATCAGCCGAAGCCGATGACCAAAGCCATTGTCGCATTTTCATGCTTGTCCTGTCAATAGCAGCAGGTTTTAGTCCATCTGGTGGATACGGATCAGATTCGTCGCGCCTGCCTTGCCGCTTGGCACGCCGGCCGAGATAACAACGAAGTCGCCGGATTGCAGAAGCTGCGTGCGAGCCGCTCCTCGGATGGAAGCCTTAAACAGCTCGTCCGTCGAAGGCATCGATTCGCCTTTTACTGGGATAACGCCGCGAACAAGCGTCATCCTTTTCAATACATGATCATGCGCCGTAATGGCGATAATAGGCGATTCGGGACGATACTTGGAGACCATGCGCGCCGTAAATCCGCTCTCGGTCGGCGTTAAAATCGCTTTGGCGTTTAGTTGCAGAGACGAGCTGACGACCGCTTGGCTGATGACTTCGGTTATAGATCCGGTAGGCGTCTTTATCCTTGACTTGAATTGCTCCGCGTAATCGATGGTCGATTCCGCGCGTTCCGCGATCATCGCCATCATGCGTACCGATTCCAGCGGGTATTTGCCGGCGGCGGACTCCCCGGATAACATGATCGCGTCCGCTCCCTGTAGAACCGCGTTCGCCACGTCGCTCACTTCCGCGCGCGTCGGTCGAGGATTTACTTGCATGGAATCCAGCATTTGCGTAGCCACGATGACTGGCTTGCCAGCCAAGTTGCACTTCTCGATCATCGTCTTCTGAATCATCGGCACGTCTTCCGCCGGGATTTCGACGCCAAGGTCGCCGCGCGCGACCATAATGCCGTCCGACACTTCGATGATCGCGTCCAAATTATCGACGCCTTCCTCGTTTTCGATTTTCGAAATAATCTGGATGTGGGCCGCTCCGGCATCCTCCAAAAGCTGACGAACTTGCAGCACATCCTCGGCCTTGCGAACGAACGACATCGCGATCATGTCGATGCCTTGCTCGATGCCGAACGCGATATGCCTGATGTCGCGATCCGTCACGCCGGGAAGCGTCGTGCTGATGCCAGGCAGGTTAACGCCTTTGCGGGGCTTAAGCGGACCGCCGTTCATGACGGTACATACGATTTCTGTACCTTTAACTTCTTGAACGATCAGCTCGATTAATCCATCATCGATCAGAATGCGATTGCCGGTCTGGATGACGCTCGGCATATCCGGATAATTGACGGCAACGCGCGCTCCATTACCCGTAATAGGTTCGCTTGTTAGTGTAAGCGTATCTCCCGCTTTCAGCTCGTAGCCGCCCTCTTCCAGCGTACCGATACGAATTTCCGGTCCTTTGATATCCATCATAATAGCCACGATGGCGGATGCTTCGGATGCCGCTTCACGGATCAGTTCAATTCGGCTGCTATGGTCATCCAGCTCCCCGTGGGCCATGTTAAGCCTCGCTACGGTCATGCCGGACTTCATCATTTCCTTCAGGATCGATATGGAGTTGCTGGACGGACCCATCGTGCATACAATCTTCGTCTGACTCATCTTATTCATCCCTCCGTTATTCACTTTCATTATTGTAGAGGATGTAGCGGACATCGTACATGAATTATAGTATGATTAATGGATTATAGTACGACGAGGTGTGTCATGATTGAGATAATCGACTACGAACTGAACAAAGGGCTTGGCTGGTACACCGAAAGCGACGGATCCGATGGTTTCGCCAGATTGGCGGTTATCACATATGGAAAGTGTCTCTATTGGGTGGACGGCGAGAAGTATATGGCGCAGCGCGGCGATTTTGTCTGGCTTCCCCCAGGGGTAACGTTCTACGGCAAAAGCGTTCCGACGGTGTTCCACGAAAAGCTTGTCTTCACTCTCGCCCTTGCGGCCAAGGAAAGCGGCAGCTCGCTGCCCCTTTTCCAAACGAGGCAGGTTGTAGCTGCTCAGGCCGGCTGCTACGAGCTCTGCGTGGAGCGGCTCCGTGCCTCATGCGCCGAGTGGGAGGATGACTTTCCTTACGCGCGGGTGCGGATGACCGCTGCCGTGATCGAAACGCTCGCTTTATGGTGCAGGGAATTGGATCGCGGCAAGGAATCCGACCTCTCCTTGCAGCATGCCGATAAGATGAAATCGTACATCCAGGATCATTACCGCGAACGAATCACAAAGGAGACGCTCGGCGACGTGATAGACCGAAGTTCCAATCATGCCGCCTCCCTCTTCCGCCGAGTGACGGGACAGACGATCAGCGATTATGTCCACGGAGTTCGGATGAGAACCGCTGCTTATATGCTCCGGGAATCGTTGCTTACAATCGCCGAAATAAGCGACTATCTGGGTTACGCCGATGTCTCCTACTTCCAGCGCATTTTCAAAAGAACCTGGGGCTGTCCTCCATCGCAGTATTTCTCTGAGCGGCGAGTACAGGTATAATAGAGATTCATATTAATATGGTTAGGGAGAGATGATTAATGACGTTAAACATAAATATTGATCGTGACAGCTTTCGCGACGGCATTGTTCGCTCCGTCTGTCCCTTCGACTGCCCGGATACATGCGGCTTGCATATTACGATTGAGAACGGCGAGGTCAAGAAAGTAACCGGGGATCCTCTTCACCCCGTCACGAAAGGCGCCATCTGCAACAAGGTCCGGCAGCTGCCTGATCGCGTCCACCACCCGGATCGCCTGCTGCACCCCATGCGGCGTGTAGGTCCCAAGGGCACGTTGGACTTTGAGCCGATCACCTGGGAGGAAGCCTATGACGAGATTATCGGCCGAATGCAGCTATTGATTCGCGACTTCGGCGCTCAGTCTATCCTGCCTTATAGCTTCTATGGCAATATGGGCGTACTGAACGCGGAGGGAATGGATCGCCGTTTCTTCCACCGGCTTGGCGCCACAAAACTGGACCGTACCATCTGCAACGTTGCGGGAGCAACCGGCTACAAATACACAATGGGGGGCTCCGTCGGCATCGATCCGGAAGCAACCGTTCATACGAAGCTGTTCCTCCTCTGGGGCTGCAATCTGGTATCAACCAATATGCATCAGACGATGCTTGCCACGGAAGCGCGCAAGCATGGCGCAATCATCGTGCATATCGACGTCCATCGCAATCGGACTTCGACCTGGGCCGACGAATTTGTCCATCTCCGTCCCGGTACCGATGGCGCGCTTGCCATGGGTTTGATGCATATTCTTATCCGTGACGAATTGGTGGACGAGAGCTTCCTTCAAGAGTTTACCATTGGTTACGGGGAGCTTAAGCAAGAAGCGCAGATATACACGCCTCAGTATGTTTCCGAGATTACTGGCGTCCCACCCGAGCGGATTGAGTGGCTGGCCCGAATGTACGGGACGACGACCCCGTCGTTTATCCGGATCGGCAACGGGCTCCAGCATCATGACAACGGCGGCATGATCGTGCGCGCAATCTCCTGTCTTCCTGCCTTGACCGGACAGTGGAAACATCCGGGGGGCGGCGCGATGAAAGGGAACGGCTGGTATTCGAGGATCAACAACGATCGTCTGGAACGGCCCGACTTGTTGCCTGATCCCGATGTCCGCACGGTAAATATGAACCAGCTTGGCGATGTCCTGACAAGGCTAGAGCCGCCTGTTCGCATGTTGTTCGTCTATAACAGCAATCCTGCAATCGTCGCCCCGGATCAATCCAAGGTTAGGGAAGGACTGCTTCGCGAGGATTTATTTACGATTACACATGATTTGTTTTTGACCGACACGTGCAAATACGCGGATCTCGTCCTTCCGGCTACCTCGCATCTGGAGAACTTGGATTTGTACACCTCTTACTGGCATCTCTATCTGCAAATTGGCGAGCCTGTTCTTGCCCCTTCCGGGTTAAGCAAATCGAATTTCACCTTGTTCAAGGAGCTGGCGCTTCGCATGGGCTTCGAGCGGGAACTGTTTGATCTGACAGAAGAAGAGATGATTGCGGAGGCGTTAGACGCGGAGTTGAATCCGCTGCTGGAAGGAATCACGGTGGAGGCTTTGAGGGAACATGGATGGATGAAGGCTGGCGGCGGACGCGAGCTCCCCTTGCAAGAGCGCATCCCGACGCCGTCAGGGAAAATCGAGCTCTATTCTGACGCGATGCTTAAGAACGGTTTGACTCCCGTTCCAACCTATACCCCCATTCTCGAGGAGACGGACTTTCCGTTCTTGCTGATAACGGGTCCGAATCACAGCTATATCAATTCTACATTCGGCAATCAATCCAAGCTTCAGAAGCTGGAGAAAGCCCCTTTCCTTAATATGAACGAGCAAGATGCGGGATCACTCGGCTTGCTGGACGGCGACCATGTGTTGGTACGCAACCATAGAGGCGAAGCCAAGCTAACTCTGAGGATTGGACAAGATGTGCTGCCTGGCGTTCTGGTCACGCAAGGCCTATGGTGGGATGACGCTGAGAAGGGCCTCAGCTCGGTAAACGCTCTTACGCCGCAGCGTCTGGCTGATATGGGCGGCGGAGCTACGTTTTTCTCCAATCGGGTGGAAGTATTGAAGATCTAATAGCTTTGCAATGGACAAATAAAAAGCTGTACAACAGATTTCCATCGAAATCTTGCCGTACAGCCTCTTCTTATTCACAGCTAATCGCTACGAACGAAATTCCGGGACCAGGTATGGCGGAGTTTCGCCTTTCAAAGCCGCAACCAAATTTTCCGCAGCTGCTCGAGCCATGACGATTCGGGTCTTTGTCGTTGCCGAGCCAAGATGCGGCAGAACGAGAACATTCGATAGTCTCAACAGCGGATGTCCGCCATCGAGAGGCTCCTGCTTAAACACGTCTAGTCCAGCTCCGCGGATCTTGCCCTTCTCGAGCGCTTCATACAATGCGTCTTCATCGACAGTCGCACCCCTGGATACATTAATGAAAATCGCCGATGATTTCATGCGCGAGAATTGCTCTTGACCCATCATATCCCTGGTCTCTTCTGTTAACGGCGCCAGCATGACGACAAAGTCGGAGGTGGAGAGAAGCGTATTCAGATCGACATATGCGGCTTCGTAACGTTCTTCCGCTTCCGGCTTGCGAGTCCGATTATAATACTGCACATTCATGTCAAAGCCGAACCGGGCGCGTTTCGCCACGGCCTCGCCGATCCGTCCCATGCCAATGATGCCTATTGTCGCATGGTGTACGTCGACACCGAACAGATTCTCGCCGTCTCCGCGCTTCCAGTTGCCATCGCGAACGTAACGATCCAGCTCCGCCACTCGCCTCGCCGATCCAAGCATTAACGCAAATGCCAGATCCGCTACCGTATCGTCAAGCACGTAAGGAGTATGCGTGCCAATTACTCCCCGTTGCTGCATCGCCTCGATATCAAAATGATTGTAGCCAACCGAAATAGAACTGACAACCTTAAGCTTAGGCGCGGCATTTAATAGCTCCTCGTCGATTCGGCGTCCGGATGTAATAAAGCCGTCCGCGTTCGAAAGACGTTGCTGAAGCGCGTCTCTTGTGATGGTATCCCCTTCTGTCCACATATCCAGCTCGCAGTGCTGCGATAACCATTGCACGACTTCAGGAGCCAGCTGCCGATCTACAAATACTTGAGGTTTCATTCCTTCTCCACTCCCCTATACAAGTTAACATTCATTAACGATTGCAGAACAGTTTAGCTTAGAAAAGATACTTGGTTGAAACTTCCCTCAATAGAACGATGTCGATTAGGACAGGCTAGAAATGTCCCATTGTGAAATCAATGAACATTATGGATGGAGGTCACCTTGACATGAGTCGTCATCGACATCAATCAGTGACAAGCAGGAACTATGCATATGCAGTCAACTCCAAACATGCAGAGAACCAAACTGTTGCATCCGTTTCAAAGAATCGCAATCAGAAGGGACATACGCCGAACAGCCCATCTACAGGCTAACGGCGAACAGATGGAGGCTGCCGGTTGGAACGTCCCCCGTTCTTGGGCAGCCTTCGTTTTTCACCCCCTCATTTCTATTTAGTCTCCAGCAGCTTGACCAGCGCTTCGCTGGCCACCTCAGGTCCACCGTTAATCCGCTTTAGCGCAAACAAACTGCGCTTGTCCCCTTGTCGGATCACGCTAATGCCAGGTGTTGTCGATAATGTGGAGCGATAGCCCTTATCCATCAAAATTTGTTCGGACAGATGCGAGTAATAGCCGAACGGATAAGTAAATATGTTAACCTCATGATTCGGAATTTCCTCTTCGATAAGGCTGGCCAAATACGAGACATCTTTGGCAAAGGCTTCGCTATAGGCGCCATTGCTCTCGCCCTCCATCTGGAGCACGCCGCTGCGTACGGATGGATCATCCGGCGTTGATTCATGAAGATCGAAGCTATGATTTTGAATATCGATTACCCCGGACTCCTGCATTTCCCTGGCTTGTTCCCAAGTGAAGTGTGGGTAAAATTGTTTGCCTGGGATCCGGTGCTCGTTACGTCCCACCGACCAGCCGATAATGGAGATCGTGGCATTCATGCCCAGCTCCTTGAGAACAGGATAGGCGTATTCGTAATTGCTAAGATATCCGTCATCGAACGTAATGGCTACAGGATTGTCAGGTAGCGTTTTCTTTCCGTCCACGTAGTCGATTAAGTCCTGTATCAGCACCGTGTTGTAGCCTGCAGCTTTTACCGCTTCCATGTCGCTTCGGAACTTCGCAGGCGACGTAATCAACGAATTCGGCTCGTATGGGTCGTCGTCGATATGATGATAGATGAGAATCGGTATGGCTACAGATTGTCCGTTCAAGCTAGGGGGACGAGTAAAAGCTTCCTCTGCCCTCTCACGAACATTATCCTTTGTCGTATAGTGGCCGAAGTTCGCGGGAACGTACACGTCCGGGTCCTCAAAAATATAACCCAGCATCATGGCGCCTAACGTATTCCTGTAATGCATCGTATCGTAGAAGTAGCGCGGATCGCCGCTGACGCCCGAATAACCGCTAAAGTCCCAGAAATCGGTGACTTCCGCGATCTTGGTCCAATACGTCTTGAGCGCCTCCATATCATAGCTTAACAGCTCCTGATCCGCCGTCGCGCCTGTTATAAGCCTAAAGGTGGCTCCGTGCTCCTCCGTATAAGCCTTCATTCTTTTTAACGATTCGACGTTTTTGTCCAGCGCCACTGCATCCAGCTTGCCGAAAGGCGCAAACGCCGCGGCGTTTGCGGTCATATACGTCTCGAGATTGTCGACGGGCTCCGCGTCTCGTTTTATTTTGTTATAGACGCCCGTCTCGGGAATGAACTGCGAGTACTGGAACGGATCGACCGACCGCTGAGCATACCCCTCCAGCTTTGAATAGCCGTACGTAGGATTGAGCTTCAAGTAGTCCCAGTAAAACTTAAACTTGGACTCGCCTGACACCTTCGCATGCAGCGATTGCTTGAAGTCCGTCGGCGTTTCGTTAAAGTGGCTGATCTCCTGCAAGCTCATGTGGAGCACGATATTTTTGGGCTTGTACTCGTCGATTAGATAATAGAGCGTCTTCTCGTAATCGTTGAAGTCGCCGCCGTACATCAACATGCTGTAAAAGCTGGCCCCGTTGCCGTAATAGTCGTTCAGGAGCTCCGGAGAGATCGAGCTGGATTTGGACCCTCCGATAATATAAGAATCGTAGCGGTCGTGATATTGATCCAGATAGCCGATCTTGGCGACCCTGGGATTATTGACCATGTTGTAGGAGTGCCAGCCCAGCACCTTGTCCCCGAACACGCCGAACGGATCCACGATCATGTTGAACCCTCCGAGTGCAGCAGCCGCAAGCAGCAGCGACGCAAGGAACGCAGTTATCCATCTGCGGAACGTCATGAGGAACACCCCTCTTCTAAAATTGGAAATATAAGAAATTAGATACCGACGTCATCTGCGCCAGCGAAATGCCAAGCATGAACGCGGCTGCGACGGCATGCCTGATCTTCGGTTTGAAGTCGTCCGTCAACTGCTTCGAATTCGGAGCAAAAAACGTGATCGCCATTCCGATAAACAGCAGCGCGAGAATATAGGCATTATTGGCCGCGTAGATGACGAGCTGGTCGGCGAAGCCGCTAAAGCCAAGGCCTGAATAATCTTTGAGGCTGAACATTTTGCGGAAGACCGCCGTCGCTTCCTTCATATCGTCGGATACGAACAGGATGCGCGTGCCGACAACGCCCGCGAACGTAAGCGCCCACGCCAGGAAAAAGGGCAGCTGCCACTTGTTCCGATACATCATGTGGGACATGCAGACGAACACTCCGTTGACGAGACCCCAGATAATAAACTGCCAGCCTGCTCCGTGCCAAAAACCCGAAACAAAAAACGTCATCATGACGGAGAAGTAGAAGTTAAAGCTGCCGCTTCCCTTTCGGTAGAAGCTTCTGAATATGTAATCGGACAAAAACTTCGACAAGGTCATATGCCATCGCTGCCAATATTCGCGGAAATTCCTTGATTTATAGGGCGAATTAAAGTTATGGGGCAGACGGATATTGAACATAAAAGCAAGTCCCAGCGCCATGTCAGCATAACCGGAAAGATCGAAATAATAGGAGATGGTATAGCCAAAGGACGCTCCCCATGCCGCAAACGTATCTCCTGCTCCGACATCTCCAAAAAATGTTGCAGCATAACTCGTAAGCGGATCGGCCAACATAATTTTTTTGGCGCAGCCCATGGCGAACAGAAAAATGCCGAGCATCATATTTGCCTTGTTGAATCGCAGGAATCCCTTTTCCTTGTATTGCGGAATTATATCTTCGTGATGGACGATCGGTCCAACGATCAGCTGCGGGAAAAAGGTTATGAACAACAGGAAGTCGATAACAGGCGTTTCCTTCGTTCTCTCTTTGTAACAGTCGACCAGGTACGCGATAAATTGGAACGTATAGAACGAGATTCCAAGCGGCAGCACAATCTCCAGCAGCGGGAAAGAACCGCCGCTTAGCAGGTTTAAATTCTCGATGGCGAAGTTCGCATACTTGTAGTATCCCAGGAAAGCGACGTTTAGCACAAGACCCGCCGTGAGCAGCAATCTTTTTGTCCACCTTGCGTTTGCTTTGGCCGCTCTCACGATCAAGCTGCCGATCATGAAATTCAGCATTATATCCGCGATGAACAGGAGGACGAAGGTGCCGCTTCCTTTTGCATAAAAAGCCAACGAAGCCAGCACAAGCCACAGCTTGGCCACATTCTTCCAGCCCAGGCTCGCCAAAACGCGATAGACGAGGAACGTAACCGGTAGAAAGATGAAGATGAACGTATAGGTAGAGAATATCACGCAAAACCCTTCTTTCGCCGCGTGTTATTGGATAAATGGATTGCCTCTATAATGGTTTGATCATTCTCACGTGGGGGATGTTCTCCTCCATAAATAGATCCGAATCGATTGTATATCCTGATTTCTCATAAAAATCCGCTGCTTGCGTCTGTGAATGAAGCTTGGCCTTCGTCAACCCCTGTTCACGCGCGATCGCTTCCAGCTCTTTCATAATGGCTGCGCCAATTCCGGCTTTACGGAACTTCTCCCTTACGCAGATCCGCTCCAGCTTGGCCACTCTGTCCAGACTTCGAACACGCCCCGTACCGGCCGGCTCTCCGTCGTATCGAACGAGCACATGGCTCGACTCTCCTTCATATTCGTCGATTTCCGCTTCAAGGGGAACGCCTTGTTCTTTGACAAAAACCTCCGTCCGGATGGCAAATGCCTGCTCAAGCTGTTCCTTATGTACCGCTCTCTCGGTTGTTATCATAACAGCGACTCCTTTCGTGATACCTTTATCATTATATAAGGTTTATCGACAATTGCCAAAAGTAAAGTGTCGAATGACGGAGCTCGTTAAATGCATATTAGACTTTACATTGAAGAAATAATCGAAAAGGCATATAATTACATGTAAATTTACGGTATATGGAGGAGTAATCGTAGCATGCGCAATTTGATCGCATTAATTAAGAAAGGCAACACCTCGTCAGGCATCGCGGCTCTTGGCAATACGGGCCTCGCGGTGATCAAGGCCATCGCCGCGTCCATCAGCGGCAGCGGCACCATGTTCGCTTCCGCCATGCATTCGATCGCGGATGCGGTTAACCAGGGCTTCGTCTTTGCCGGCAGCGTCCTGGCGGAGAAGAAACCGACAAAGCGGTTTCCCACGGGATTCGGTCGCGTTGTCAATCTCTTCTGCATGGTTGCCGTCATCGTGGTTACGATTATGGCGTACGAAACCTTTCACAAAGGCGTTAAGCTGCTAGAGCACCCGGAGGAATCCACCAACTTCTGGCTTAATTTCATTGTCTTGCTGATCGCAATCGGCATTGACGGAGCCATATTGATCAAAGCAATGAAAGAAATCGTCAAAGAAACCCGCTCCGGAGCGAAAGGCTTTGGCATTATCTCTTCCGCTGTCCGCAATGCGGGAAGAGCTGCTCCTCCCACCCGCCTTGTATTCTATGAGGATGTCGTCGCTACGCTTGGACAGGCGCTCGCTCTCATAGCGGTTATTCTTGCCGAATTTACGGACTTCAAGCTGCTGGACGGTATCGCCACCATTCTGATCTCGTTCCTGATGATCGGCGTCGCCTTTAAGGTTGGTTACGACAATATGGTCGGCTTAATCGGGGTTGCAGCTCCCAAGGACGTGGAAGATCGAATCAGCCGCAATATTTTGTCTCAAACGGACGTGACGGATATCGGCAGAATGCGGATCGTTCAGGAAGGCCGCGCTTATCATGTGGAAGCCTATATCGAGTTAAGCAAAGGTTTAAGTCTCGCACAAGCGACCACAATCAAACACAAGGTCATCGACAACCTGCTTCGTGATCCTGATATTTCGGATGTTACGATCGGAATCATGGACGACGATGGCGTCATTAGTTGGACGCGGCCCGCAACTGTTGTAGAATAGTAAACAATAAGTCTGCCGCCGAACGAGACGAACGCAGGAAGCTCGTGTTCGTCGAAGTCCAATCATAAGCGAAGCCGACATCCCTCTGCGACGGGTGTCGGCTTTTCGTTTGAGGAGTTGTCTACAGAAGTGAATGCTCGTTGGTTCTCTTTTTTTCGCTTGTGCAGTCTCGCGATTGCCGCAGGTATTGCGGCAGGCACCGCCTCCGCACTCTTTCTCCTCATGCTGGAGGAAGCGACTGCGCAGCAGTTCGCCAATCCTTGGTTATTGTGGCTCCTGCCTGCAGGCGGGGCGCTGGTCAGCATCCTCTATATTAAGGTCGGAGGGCAATCGATCAGAGGCAACAACCTCTTGTTCGAACAAGTACATGCGGGCAACGGCGAGGTTCCGTTCCGAATGGCGCCGCTAGTGCTGTTAGGCACGGTTGTAACCCATCTGTTTGGCGGTTCCGCCGGACGCGAAGGAACGGCCGTTCAGATGGGCGGAAGTCTTGCCGGAGCCATCGGCAAGCGGCTTTCGCTTCCCGTAGAGGATAGACGATTGCTGCTCATTTGCGGGATTAGCGCCGGCTTTGGCTCCGTGTTCGGCACTCCGCTCGCCGGTACTGTCTTCAGTATCGAAGTAGCTGCGCCGCAACGCATGCGGTTCCGAGCCTTGATTCCCGCTTTGCTTGCCGGATTTACAGGTCATTATGTTACGCTTGCCTGGGGAGCGCATCATAGCCATTACAAGATTGGCCCGCTGCCCGAGCTCGATTGGCTCGTAACGGCGCAGGTGGCGGCGGCCGCGATTCTGTTCGGTATCGCCGCCAGGCTGTTCATACGGCTTACTTCGTCGCTGAAAGGGCTGTTTGCCCGGTATGTTCCTCATCCCGCGGTTCGCCCTATTGTCGGCGGTCTTATTATTATTGCACTTGTATATAGTCTAGGAACGCGCGACTACTTAGGTTTGGGACTTCCGTTGTTAGCGGATTCGTTTGATGGAACGGCAGCCCCTCAAGACTTTGCTTGGAAGATTCTTTTTACATCTCTTACATTAGGAGCCGGCTTCTTTGGAGGCGAGGTCACGCCTCTCTTTGTCATTGGCGGCACGCTCGGCAGCGCATTGGCGCCGCTGTTATCGCTGCCCTCGCCGTTCCTGGCCGCATTGGGTCTTATCGCAGTCTTTGGAGCCGCATCAAGAGCTCCCCTCGCTTGTTTGTTGCTTGGAGTGGAGCTGTTTGGTCCATCAGGCATTGCCTACTTCGCCATGGCATGCGGGATCAGCTACTATGCCGCCTATGGACGAGGCATCTACGAATCCCATATCCGTCACTACGTCCCGAAGCGTTGACGGTACCCGCACTTCCGGCAAAGCTCTTCGACGGCTTCCCTGCGCGAGAAGCCGTCGTACAGCTTGACAGCCCGCTCTCCCTCCACAATATCCGCGAACGGACTATTGTGAATATTGCCCAGGTTAATGACTCCCTCCCCATCGAGGCAGCACGGAATGACCGTTCCGTCGATCAGCACGCCAGCCTGATTGCGAAGCGCATGACAGAAACCTTTGCCGTCATCCTCCGGCTCCTTCAGATCAGGCCACTTGAATTCCGGATCCTGATTAAGGTAGATCCTATCCTGGATCTTTACCCCCGTACCCGGCTTAAATTTCTCTTCAATGTGATAGTCGAGACCGTACGCTTCTTCGATCATGGAGAGCAGCTCTCTGTTTTTGTCCCGCTGCTGGTTAACTTCGTTATCCATATCCAGATTCCATAGCCTGTACGATACGATGAGATCGCTCTGGGCTGTCGCCTCGCGTACGAAGTCCAAGATGGCCGCCAGATAGCCGGCTTTATCCTTGGAGCCCGCATGACCATCGAAGCTGTGAAGCGAGAAATTCATTTGTCGGAGGGCGGGTTTGCCCAGCAGCTTGGAACGATTTTTGGAAATCAGCGTCCCGTTCGTCGTAATATTGACCTTGAAGCCCTTCTCGTGGCTAATATCCAGCAGCTCGTCCAGCTTGGGATGCAGCAGCGGCTCCCCTTTGACATGGAAGTAAATATAGTCGGTATAGGGTTTTATTTGATCCAGCGTTTTAATAAAATCCTCCACCGAAATAAACCCTTTCGCCCGCTGCGTAGGCGGACAGAAGTGGCAGGATAAATTACATATACTCGTTGTTTCGATATAGAACTTCTTGAATCGTTTCATGAACTGAGCCCCATCTATTTAGAATTAGAAACCTTCCGGCAGAAATCGTTCCCTAACTTCCTTGGTTGGCAGCAAACATTGTTCCGACTTGCCGAACCAGCGGTATCTGTTGCGTGCGATAAACCGATAGACGGCATCCCGGATTGGCGCGGGTATGACGATCAGCGCGTAAGCAAGCGAACGCCAGCCGCCAAGTCCCTTCCATACCCGGAGAGCCGCTCCCGACCGGTTGTAGTAACGGCCGTTAACGGCAAGGATGAAAGAATCGAAATCATCCGTGTCCCCGCCATCATTCATTGCCTTAAGAATCGACCGGCCAGCGGGAGATTGCAACGCAGCGAATCGGAAGCGGGCGCGGGAATCGCGCTTTACCAAATAACGAACAATATCTTGACACAGGTAGCAGTGACCGTCAATCAAGATGACAGGCTGTTCGATCCGCCGCTCCTTATTATTTTGTTCATCATTCTCCAATTCTCTCGCCTACTTTCCTCCAACAGCTTCCCTCATCCTATCATAGATTCGCCATTCTTGCACTTGACCTTGCCGGGCATCCTGTACTATAATCAAACGAACCGAATATGGCAAAGGGATTCTAGGGTTCCGCGGCGCTCGCGCCGGACTGGTCCGAGGGAATCCGCGCGATAGCCGTTCTATTGCGAATGACACGGAGGGACAAAAGCCCGGGAGATATCGATACGATATTTCTCGGGCTTTTTTTGTTGTGATGCCCGTCACGGATTGTTTGCGCCCGCAAATGCCATGCTAGGTTTAACAAAAGCGGAGAGGAGCAGATCTACATGTCTTCATCTAACAACAAATATTGGTTTATCGTCGTCATCGCTGCTTGTTTCGAGGTTATTTGGGTCATCGGCTTAAAACACGCGGACAGCGTATGGGAGTGGATTGTAACCGGGGTGGCTATCGTAGTCAGCTTTGGCTTGCTCATTTACTCCTCCAGGATTTTGCCGACAAGCACCGTCTATGCGGTCTTCGTGGGATTAGGAACAGCCGGCAGCGTCATCGCGGAAATGACCGTATTCGGCGTGCCGTTTAATTGGGGCAAGATCGCCTTTATTGCCTTGTTGTTAACCGGCGTAATCGGACTCAAGCTGGTTACGCATGAACCCGAAGGAGGAACATCGTCATGAGCTGGTTGTTCGTCATTTTAGCGGGAATGCTTGAAGTCATCGGAGTCGTTGGCATCTCGGAGCTGAACAAGCGTGTATCTGCCCGAAGTATCCTCATGATGGGAGGAGGCTTCCTAGCGAGCTTCATATTTATGTCGCTTGCCATGAAGGACCTGCCCATGGGCACGGTATATGCGGTTTGGACCGGCATCGGAACGGTGGGAAGCGCGTTAGTCGGCATTCTGTTCTACAAGGAGCCCCGAACGCCGCTCAGGCTCTTTTTTATGGCCCTCGTGCTTGCCAGCGTAATCGGACTCAAATTAATCGGCTAGGCTGTTCTTGAACAGACAACACCCCTTTCTAATGAGTAAGCCTCGGAGAAAGGGGTGTTATCTGTTTCCTTATTGAGCTGTTAGAAATCGTTTTTTGGCTTGCGCGGCTGCGACTTCGCCTTGTTCTGAACCGGAGGAAGATGTCTCATGCTGCGAAGCATCGGCCCTTTGCAGATGGGACATTGCTGCTCTGTCGCTGCCGCGAATTCATCGCGTACCCACGCTTTGCATTCGGTGTTTTTACATTTCCATATTTTAGTAGGTTTTAAGTTCGGTTTGGTACCGTCGCTTGTTGTCGTCACGTGAGTATCTAGTTCCTTTCTTTCGCCAAAAAATGCATGATGCTGTGATTGATTAAGATAAGTATACTGGAATGACGCACACAGGCTTGGAGGCCTTCGTGGAATGTCCCGTCCAAGTAAGCGTTCCTTGCTCCTTGTCCACCAGATAGGTGACGAGATTATTGCCGTCGCGGTTGGCCGCGATCAAATAATTGCCGTTCGGAGTTAAAGCAAAATGACGCGGATGGCCGCCTTCCGTCGAGATATGCTGAACAACTTTCAGCTCGCCGCTGCCTTCCTGTACTTGGTAGACGACGATACTGTCATGGCCGCGGTTTGAGCCATACACATACCTGCCATCGCTCGAAATCGTAATTTCCGCGCAGCCGTTCTCTCCGTCAAACTCTTTAGGCAATGTGCTGATTGTCTGAATCTCGTTTAACACGCCGTTCTCCGCGTCATATCGAAATGCCGTTACCGTTGAATCCAGTTCATTAATGACATAGGCGAATTCGCCGCCGGGATGGAACACGAAGTGCCGTGGACCTCCCCCGGTACGAATGACCGTTTCATTGTGGTAGATCAACTTGCCTTGCTCGTCATCCAGGCGATAAGCAACAATGCGATCGAGCCCCAGATCCTGCACGAACAGGTAACGTCCATCGGGACTATAGAAGCTGGAATGCGGGTGAGGCTTGTCCTGCGGATCTACGCCCGTGCTCGCTCCGGCGTGCTGGGCAGTGTCCAAAACAGCGCCGATCGTTCCGCCTTCTCCGATTGCGGACAATCCAATCATGCCGCCGTGATAGCTGGTTACAGTCAGAAAGCGGCTATCGCGGTCACGCTGAATATGACATGTCGTATTGGCTGCCATCTCGGCGCGATTAAGCTCCGTAAGCTCGCCCGTTTCCTTATCGATAGCAAACGAGACGCCAATCCCGACTTTATTGCCCGATTCCTTCGTAATGTCCGCTATCGCATAGAGACGGACGCGAGCGGCATCCACGTTTAAAAAGGTCGGATTGCGCAGACCCGCGTATTCGTGCTTCAGCGTCAAGCTGCCGCTCTTTTCGTCCAGCGTATATACTTTGACGCCGTTATCCTCCTGGTTAGCGTAAGAACCGACAAAAACGTACAATGGGCTCTCTTGCGTAGACATGTCCGTATCCTCTCCCTGCTGCCGTGATCTATTTTGTGCAAGCGGCCCCGGTTCCATACCGCAGGCTTGATTGCTCCTTCAGGACTTCTCCGCCCAAGCTTTTTTTAGCGTCTCCAGGAAAACTTCCGGCGGCTGGGCGCCGGACACCGCATATTTGCGATCGATGACAAAAAATGGCACGCCGCGAATGCCAAGCCGGCTGCCTTCCTGCTCTTGCGCCCGGACGGAATCCGCATAGCTGTCGGATTGAAGCACTGCCAGCGCCGCGTCCTTGTCAAGTCCGACCTCGTCTGCAAGCGCAGCGAGCTGTTCTGGATTATCGATGTTCAAGTTGTCCGTAAAATAAGCTTTAAGCAGGCGCTCGGACATGGCAGCTCCCTTGCCTTGCTCCTCGGCGTAATGCGCCAGCCTGTGCGCGTTAAACGTATTAAGCGACAAAGCGCCATCCAGGCGGAACGTCAGTCCGACGGCTGCCGCTTGTTGAACGACGCCATCGCCAGTCGACTTCGCTTGTTCCAGGCTCATCCCGTATTTGCGCGACAGCATTTCATGGGTAGTCATGCCGAGGGAAGAATCCGTACTTGGATCCAGCTCGAAGCTTCGCAGCTCTGTTACGACGCTGTCCTTATGCTCGAAGCTGGCAAGCGCGCTTTCGAACTTTCTTTTGCCAATATAGCAGAACGGACATACATAATCCGACCATATTTCGACCTTCATCTTGCACCTCCCCGTTATGTACCGATCTATTATAGCATGTCTTCACAAAAAAAAGCATGTCGATGGAAGCAGCAACATGCTGCTCCACGATCATGCTTTATCTATTAGACAGCAAAGATGTGACGGCCGATCTTGCCAATCTGCTTGCGGGACCAGATCCAGGATGATGTTGCCGTATCCGGGTTAAAATAATACAAAGCTCCGCCAGACGGATCGTAGCCGCGTACGGCGTCCAGCGCCGCCTTATATGCTGTCGTATCCGGCTTCATGTAATATTGACCGTCGTCCACTGCGGTAAATGCGCTAGGCTGCTCGATTACGTCTTTTACCGAATCCGGGAAGCTGGCATGAGCCAATCGGTTCATGACGACCGCTCCGACTGCTACCTGTCCCACGTACGGTTCTCCTCTCGCTTCGCCGTATATAATACGCGCAAGCATGTCAAGTTCGTGTCTGTTGACCGATACCTTCTTAAGCATCTCCCATGTCGCAGGTCCAGCGATTCCGTCCGCTTTCAAACCGTAATCCCTCTGGAACAGCAGCACGGAATGGCGGGTAACGCCGCCGTAGTAAGATGTGAGTCCTTCATTGAAGTAACCTAACGTCTTGAGTCTATATTGGAGATCCGGCACATCCGCGCCAGTGGATCCATATTGTAATGTGGCCGGTGCCGCCGCCGAAGCCGGCTGCAACACAGTCCCTAACGTCAATGCAAGCAGGACGGCGACCATGGCGCCGATTCTAAGTTTGTTTATCATCTTGGCATCATGCCTCCTCTTCCGATTATCGCCGGCCAATGCTGGCAAGCGACTCGTAAGAGTGTAACATAGCCCCGGCTGGAATGTAACCGATCTGCAGAAATTACATATAATTGCTATTTTCAATAAATACTCGTCCATGTAAGTCTCCGAGCCTGTTGTCCCCGGCTGTTGCCGTTGTTACAATAAGAACATAGAGTCGGGATATAAGCCGACCAGGCTGTGGTACAGGAGGCGTTAGTGCATGAACCTGCTTAAGCAGAAGGACCGTGAGGAGCTTGATGCCAAGCTTCCATCTATGCCTTGGTATATCGAACAATTTATCGCTTATAAGCTTCCCGATTTGTCCCCATCCTCTCTCCTCGAGTATGTTAGGGATTACGAAACATTTATGAAGTGGCTGATGGCGGAAGGATTGACGGAGGCATCTTCTTACCGCGAGGTCAAGCTGACTGAGCTGGAGGTGCTTAAGATGGAGAGCATCGACAACTACCGAATGTTTCTTTCGACGCACAAGCCGGAGCGCAATAATCGAACGACGATCTCGCGCAAGCTCTCGTCCCTTCGTTCTCTCTTTCATTATTTAAGCCAAATTGCGGAGGATGACGACTTCTATCCCTTGTTAAAGCGTAATGTTATGGCCAAAGTTACGATCAAACGGACGCATAAGCCCAAGGACACGGCGGCCAAGCTGGAGGGCAAGCTGCTTCAAGAGGAAGAGATATCGGAATTTATGGCTTACGTTAAGGTCCATTACGGCACGGACGTAGCTGACAATAAACAAGCCTCCCATTCGTTTCAGCTAAATAGCGTTCGCGATGCTTGCATCATTAGTTTTATCCTTCATTCCGGACTGCGCGTATCCGAGGTCGTCAACTTGAACGTGGACGATATCGACTTAAAAAAGAAGCTTTGTTATGTTTTTCGCAAGGGCAAGAACGACGATACCTTTAAGACGCCCGTATACTTCCGTCAGGAAGCCGTCGAAGACCTGACTGCGTATATGGCCATTAGGGAAACCAGATACAAGTCGCCGCGCAAGGAGAAAGCGCTGTTCCTCGCCATCGCTAACGGCAAAAATGAAGGCTCCCGCATGACGAAACGCGCGATTCAGGCCATGGTGATCAAGTATGCCAAGCGATTCGGCAAGCCCTATCTCTCCGTACATAAACTCAGACATTCGTTCGCGACGGACTATTATTTGCAAAACGATATCTACAAGACGCAGGAGCAGCTCGGACATGCTTCTCCCGAGACGACGCAAATCTATGCGCATCTGACGGATAAAACAATGGCGGAAGCCATCGACAGAAGACAAAAAGAGGGCAAGCCGGATTGACGCCTCCCAGCGTCTCCCGCTTGCCCTTTATGTTGGATCTCCCTTTTTATCCGCTGACGGCTTTAATGTCCGGCTGCGAACTATAGCTCCATATCGACAGGCGTAATGCCTTCTTCAACGGCGAATTCGAAATCCTCGATGTCGTATACCTGTACCGGCACTTCCGCATCGATAAGCTTATCTTGAAATTCGAATTGATCGGACAACAGCGGAACGTTAAGCTTGAGGCTGGAAAGCAGCAATTCCGTCTCGACGGGGTCGAAAATCTCCCCATATTGCGCGTTGTCCACGGCATTGACGATTGTAAATTGGATACTGTCGTTCAGCAGCAACGGAGCGCTTTCTCTCCACGGCACCTGCAAAGCCTTCTCGATCTTCTTCCGATTCAGGGAATCCTCGAAGAATGCAATAAGTTCATTAATTTTGGCTTTGACGTGCGCATCATCATCCGGGTCATCCATGACGGGCTCCTGGCTATCTCTCATATCGTAAAGCTCCGCAATCGATGTATATGGAATGACATAATCAACGGGACGACTCGGGACGAGCAGATGGCCATACGTAGCTACCATTACTGCTTCTATTACAAACCGTCGTTGCATGGCTTCTCCCCCTGTAAGATCTTGTTGGTGGTTTACTTGAGCGTTTCCTCCTATTATACAATATTCCGTAGGCTGTACAAGACAGACATTCGCCAAATTTGCCATTGCCGAAGCTTCGGGAGTAATATAGAGGAATATGTTCATCATTCAGGAGGATCGGCATCATGTCATTGGAATCAGCCATAATAATCGGAGCGGGGCCTTGCGGACTGGCGGCTGCCATCGAGCTGCAGCAAGCAGGCCTGAACCCGCTTGTCATTGAAAAACGTAATATCGCATACTCCATCTCCCAATACCCTACGTACATGAATTTCTTCAGCACGGCGGACAGGCTGGAGATCGGCAATATTCCGTTTACGTCCGCCAACGAGAAACCATCGCGGATCGAAGCTCTGCACTACTATCGAACTGCCGCACAGCGTCATGGGCTGCGTATCCGGCCTTACGAAACGATCACTTCCATCGAACGCAGGGAAGACGGCAGCTTCGTACTGGGAGGACATGACCGCCACGGTGATGCATTGTCCTACGAAAGCAAAAACGTCATCATTGCGACCGGCTACTTCGATCATCCCAATATGATAGGCATTCCCGGCGAGACATCGGAAAAAGTGAGCCATTTTTTCCGCGAAGCGCATCCCTATATCGGCATGGAGGTTGCGATCATCGGCGGACGCAACTCTGCCATCGATGCCGCGCTTGAACTGGAGCGGGTCGGTGCCAGAGTCACGATCGTGTACCGCGGCGAGGACTATTCTCGAAGCATCAAGCCCTGGGTACGGCCTACCATCGAGAACAAAGTAAACAATGGCGCCATTGTTATGAAATTTAATTCTCGAGTCGTCGAGATTACTCCACGAGCGGTTATCATCGAATCTCCCGAAGGCGTAACGGAGCTTCCTAACGATTTCGTGCTTGCTCTCACAGGCTTCCATCCGGACCGTCAATTTCTGACCGCTTCAGGAGTAACGATGGAAGACGAAAGTTACCCGACGTTTAACGAAGACACAATGGAGAGCAATGTACCTGGAATCTACCTTGCCGGTGTAGTGGCCTCCAGACATGAGGCGAACGAAATTTTTATCGAATCGGGACGTTTCCACGGACAAAAGATCGTTGAGGATATAAGAAGCAAATTATAAGCTGGCTTATAGTGGATATTCACTCACTTATAATCACTGCTTTGCTGCCAAAGTTGCAAAAGGACCTCGCATTCCACCATAGCGTGGAGTGCAAGGTCCTTTTCATTGAGCACCTTTAATCCCGGGATTTTCTTCGTCTGTTTCCCGAAGCACGTTCGGCGGAAATTTGTTCCTCCACCCAACGACGATGCCCTTCGAGCTGTTCCTCGCCTGGTTGAGTTTCTCCATATCTCACTGATGCATAACCTCGGACAAACTCCTCGCCTCCCGGCCTTTCGCCGTCGCCGCCTCTCCACTGCGCCAAGTCCTGCGCAACCTCTTGCGGCGTGAGATAAGGCTGCGGCTCGTAGCCTTGGCGCATACTCCCTCGCAGCCATCTTCGATACAACCAACGCATCCGCTCTTTCCCCTCCGAAATCTCATCCCAGCCAGGCTCGGAATCGCCTTTCGCGCCACGGCGAGACTTCAGCTTGTCGGCCATCCGGTCTCTCCATTTGGTTAATGACATTAAGCTTTCGATCTCATCCGTATAGGCTCCTTCGTCTTGGCTTATAGAAGACTGTCTCTGAAGCAGCCTGTCAAGCCAATTCCTGCCTATAACAGCTAACCGCTTAACCAGCCAATATAACAAGAATAGAGCTGCGGCTATGATCAAAATCGTGACGACAATCTTGACGATTTGCTCCAGCCATACCAGCCATTGAGCGGGCTCGCCTCCCTCCATCGGCGGCATCTCAGGCTGTTGCTGCGGCGGCTGATCCGGAGGGGCCTGCGGCGGCTCCTCTCCGTTGCCCAGCCTGGCAAACAAGCTTCTTAGCCCTGCCAATACAGTGTCCTCAATCCATTGCTGGATTTGCCGAAAAGCCGCAAGCACAAGCATAAAAACGGATAAGGCTACTAGCAGCCACCTATTGCGCCGACGCGCCTCGACCAGCGTCTTGGACTTGGAACCGTCCACGGACTCCTTCGACAGATGACGGTCATTCAGGATGTACAACCCCAAAAGGACAGCTATGATGCCGCATAACGCCAAGACGATTCGCAGATCCGCCAGTTCATGAAGGAACCAATACGAGAAAGGGATACACAATATATAAGCCAGTAATCCGACGCCCATCTTCACCGTATGGAACGACTCCGCCCAGCCCTTTCGGATCATGGCGGCTCCTTGCTCAGCCATGCCGATGCCGCAAACGATGGCCGCGATCCATAACTTGTAATCGCTAAAGCCCCCGCCAAGTCCGCCAATTACAAGGCCCGTACTAGCGGCTAAAACAAGCGAGATTAACCAACGCGACGCAATACGCATGACGGGACGGCGATCCGCAATCGCAGCAGCGACAACGTATACAGCGAGCAACAACAGGCACCAAAGGATGATGAACTCTGTAGGGATGAGATACAGCCCAGCCGTCAGCCAGATCGGCATAAAAAACAATAGCTCGGCCAGCCCCTTGGCTACTTTATTAAGAAGGAATTTTGATGATCGCCATTCGTTCATGCGCCAGCCCTTCCTTCCTGCAACGAGTCGCCATCTGCCAACGCCTTGGCGGATGGCAAAGTCCATACGGAGACGGCATGTCCAAGTCCGCGCAGACGTTCCGACTCACGCTCCAGCTCGTCATTCCAATAGGCGGATATAATTAGAAGGTCGAGGCCATTATAGCCGACTCCCGTTTCCTGCGCGAGCAGCGTACGGAAGGGCTCTGTCCGCTCCAGCTTCAGCCTTGCCATCGTATCCAGCAGAATGTTCATCTGCTCATGCCCGCTTCTGGGGAGTACGCGAACGGAGTCTATCTCGCCCTCCTTGGCCATATTCGCCGCGAAACCGACTTCCATGCCTTCATTAATTACCGCCAGCGCCGCTCCTGCCGCCCATTCGATGCCCTGCTCGATTAGGGCCTCGTTCGTCACCGTCCGCCACATGGATTCTCCGTCTTCCACATTCACGTAGATCATCAGCGTCCGGCTCGCCGTGTAGGCATATTGATGGACTTGCAGACTGCCCGAGCGGGCCGTTGCCTTCCAGTTGACCTGACGATAGGAATCGCCGGGCTGGTAGGCCCGGGCTCCCGCTACGACAAATGGATCAGGGACGATATATCGTCTAACCTCCGTCTCGCCTTGCCAGCTATGATGCGGCAGCTCATGCACGGGAACGTCAGCGGCTTTGGGATATACGAGAAGCTCCCCTTGCAATTGGATCTGCTGGGAGACGCCAATGCTCCCGAACAGATCTCCGCCAGTCATCGTAATCGAACTGAGGGTATATACACCTCTGCGGACAGGCGTCAAGCGATGCGTGCGCTTCAGCTTCGTATAGGGCGCAAGACTGAAGAAGCTGCGATGATTCTGGTAATGCTGGCCGCTGCTGACGGCGAAGTTGTCTCCGCCCCGGAACTTCAGATGAGCCGACAATTGCGATTCCGCCCTCAGCCATGGGACGGGGAGCCACTTCTCATTCGACAATTCCTCGATCAGCTCGATCTCGTCGCCGCGCACGCATGTGTTCTTCTGGAACCGTCTTGTATACTTCAAGTTTCTAAGCGAATAACGGCGGAATAACACGCCCTGCACGTATATAATAAGAGCGGCAGTCAACAGGAACCAGAAAAAAATCATGCCGTTAACCTGCGGTCAGCCCGGCTTCCGCCGGCACTTCCGTTCCCTTGATGATATCTTCGATAATCCGCTCGGCTTCTCCTTGAGCCCCTCTTGCCATTCCGCGCAGCGATAATCGATGGCACATCACCGGCTTAGCCATTGCTTTTACATCATCAGGCGCGACGAAGTCCCTGCCTTTGAGAACGGCATGCACCTGAGCAGCGCGCAGAAGCGCTTGACTGCCGCGCGGACTGACTCCGATCGCCACATCCTCCCGTCCCCGTGTACGCTCAACCAGCTGCAGCAAGTATCGGAGCACGTCATCGTGAATCGGAACTGTCGCATATGCGCGCTGTGCCGCTTCAATCTCGGCTGAGCCTGCAATGGCTTCCAATCGGGCAAGCGGATCCTCCGACTTGAATCGCTTAAGCAACGCCATGCCTTCGTCCTGACTCGGATAGCCCATCCTCACCTTGAACAAGAAGCGGTCGAGCTGCGCCTCGGGCAGCGGGAACGTGCCTTGATGCTCGACGGGATTCTGCGTTGCGATGACCATAAACGGACGATCAAGCGTCTTCGTCTCTCCGTCAATGCTCACCTGCCTCTCTTCCATACATTCCAACAAGCTGGACTGCGTGCGCGGCGTTGCGCGGTTAATCTCGTCCGCCAGCAGCAAATTCGTAAAAAGCGGGCCGGCTCGGAAGACGAAGTCGTTCCGCTTCTGATCATAGAAGTGAATGCCGCTGAGATCGGATGGCAGCAAATCCGGCGTAAATTGTATCCGTTTGAAGTCGAGCGACAACGATTTTGCGAACGACTTGGCCAGCATGGTTTTGCCGGTGCCCGGCACGTCCTCCAGCAGTACATGACCGGAGGTGATCAATCCGATCAGCAGCAGATCAATCACATCCTCCTTGCCTACGATTACCTTCCCGATATTCGTCTTCACATCTTGCGTCAGCGTCCTGATGAAATCATATGACATCCATTCCACAGTCCCTTCTTGTTATTGACCTTGCCCTGCCCGCTCCTGCTGAAGCTTGCGGAGATCGCTCCAACGGATCATAATAACCCCTTCGTCCTTCAGATGCCGCTTGATCTCCTCATCCCGGAAAATATCGTACTCCATCACCCGCTTCGCAGGCTCCAGATGGAAGACGTTCAATTCTTCGTTAGCAACGGAAGGATGGATGATCAGCTCGGTTACGCCCGGCTGCAATCCCGACAATAATGCTTTCATGGACGACTTGAAGCCGTCGTAGGTTTCATTCTCCTCCAGGCGGAAAGGCAGTCCAACCAAATAATCGAGAATGACCACGCCTTTGGAATCCGCGAGCGCGGCTACTTGCCTGGCCTGTTCCTCCACATGCGGCGGAGCGACTTGTCCAGGCTCCGTCGTCACAAATCTCGGGAGGCGGAACGGCAGGCCGTACGCCGCGCATACGTCCAGCACTTGCGACATAAAGTGTTTGCCTGTCTGCAGGCCGTACAGACTGCCCATGTGATTGTCCGCATGGGAAGGCTGCATGCCCAGAGCTATCGCGCGTTCGACTTGATTGATCAACTCGATTTTTACTTGCTCGCCATCGGCATGCTCCTCGAACGACTTGGAATCGGCATGGAAATATCCTTCCTTCGTTACGAGCGAGGATACATCCGCATTAGTCGTAACAGGTCCCCACTTATAAGGCCCCCACTCGCTAGTGAAGGTAAAGTGGATGCCAACATCCAGATGCGGACGTTCGGCACTCCATAACGCAGCCTCTCGCGCCCAGGCGCACGGGGTCATCAATGTAGCCGAACTGATATCGCCCGATTCCAACAAAGCCTGAGCCGCTATGTTCACAGAATGGTTTAGACCGTAATCGTCTGCATTTACTAACAGCAATCGGTCAGATTCCTTATATCCTAACGCTTGTGCAAGACTCATTCCTAATTCCTCCTAAGTAGTGTGAGTTCAAAAATCAAGAGGGTTAAACGCAAGCCATTCGCAACCAAAAGCGCAGTTGTCCACTATGTCCGCCAATACTTCCGGACCGTCCAGACCATCGCGGTAACGAACGGCGAAGTGAAGCGCTACGTCGAGCAAACGCAGCTTCATTAGCGTCGGAAGCAGATTCCTCTCTTCGGAGCTAAGAGGGACCGCGGTCTGGAAGGCCCGCGCGGCGAGCTCCAACCGTTCCTTGCTTCCTATCGCCAACTCCGGCTTCAGCAGATCAACTAGAAGGACAGCAAGCTCCATGGCACGGCAATCCATCGTGACGAATTCGAAGTCGAGAATGCCTGAGATGGCGTCCCCGATGCTCAGTGCGTTTCCGAAGCAAATGTCGCCATGAATCCATTGCTGCGGCAATTGGGCCACGTTTTTGCAAGCTTGAAGCACGCGTTCTCGTTCATTTTGCAAATACTCCAGCTTCGGGATCCGTTCGGCAATGCCGGCATCGCTGTCAGCAAGTCCGAGGAGCGAAGCCTTGTCCATGGAGGCATATGTCTCTGCCAAATCATAATAGGGGCTGTACCCGGAAGCTGCTTTGAATTTAATGCCGCTAAGGATTCGGCTCAGCTCGCCGCATGCCGCTCCAAGCGCCTTCACGTGGGCACTCTTCTCTGGCGAGGGACGTTCTCCTTCTATGTAGGTGAACAGGCAAGCAAGCTTGCCGTCCGGTAGTTCCGTTATTGTACTTCCATCCAGATTGTAGACAGGACTCGGGATCCGGAACGTTAAATACTTGTTCGAAAGCGCCTTCAACATGTCATGCTCCAGACGAACGGTATCGGCGTCGCCATGGTTGTTATAGAGCCTGAGCACGTATTTGTCCTTGCCGCAGCTGATGATTCGTGTCGTATTGTTCATGCCGCTGACTGCGGCAGCTTCCGTGCGAAATGGACCTTGCCAGCCATATCGCGACGCTGCGTCTGCCGCTTGTTGTTCAATGTCGGACACCATGCTTCTCCTCTCCGCTCGGGTAACGTTATGCTCCGCCGCGAAGCTTGTCCAGCCGCTTGCCCAGCTGCTCTTGCCAGCTGGCAGCCAGCTCTTTCACGCTCAGCAGCTTCAGGATAGCGGACTCGTTATCCTTTTGATGATACATGATGAAATTCGCCTCCATGACGGTAATTCCGGCAGGATGGCGCTCTGCGATCCTAAGCTTCTCTCCGGCAGCCAAATATCCTTCCTTCAGCACTCGGAAATAAAAGCCGGAGTACCCCGTCTGCTGTACTCGTACAGGCAGCTCCTGTAGCTCATTGCGAAGTCCCAGCTTGTAACAAGGCTGCCTCGGCTGGCTAACCTGCAGCAGAACTTCGCCTGCCGCTACGATATCGCCAATGCAGAGCTCCTGTTCCGTCCAGGGTTCGATCGTCAGATTTTCTCCGAAGGCTCCTGGCAGAAATGGCCGTCCGAATTCGGACTCCCAGTAAGGATATCGGGCCGCGCTATATACGCATATCGCTTTGTCCGGTCCTCCATGGTTGATCAAGTCGCCTTGACCATCCCCCTCCAGGCCATTTGCACCTGCAAATACCGCATCCGTTGTTGATGTCTTGAAGATGCCGCTGAGCACCTCCTTGGCGCCATGGGCAATAAGGACGGGTTTCCCGACCTGCAGCGATAAGATGGCAGGCGTGACCGCCGTATGTACCATGCAACTGCCCCTCCTCGTAACTGTTCTATCCTTCTTATTATACGCCCAGGAGGGAGATCATGGCAAAAACTCGTTTATTTCCCGACCAAACCTGCCACCTTTCATAACTTCTCCCTTTTCGACACATACTCCTCCCATTATTGGACGGCGCTGTCGAAACAATCTTCATTCTGTAAAAACTTGCGCTTCCCCGGGAAATGATTATTATAAACAGACCTTCATTTCCCAACCTTCCCCTTCCATTTCCCGTTTCTCTCTTCCCTGTCATAATTGTCTGAACATTCTCAAGATTCTTATGTCGACGTGATCATAATCCCGGCTAACCGTCTCAATGGCTTGACGGCTGCTTAACCGCGATTAGGCCGGCTCCCCGCAGTCCCGGCAAGCATAACGATTGCAGCAACGATACCTCCGAACGAATGAACGATACCCGCTGTCATAATAGCGCTGAATACAAGCCAGACCAACGCCACCAGGCGGATGGCTTGCCCCCAATTCCCCAAATGCCAAGGAGGCGGCGGATCGCTGGTTCCATGTCGCGATTTAAATGCCTCTTTCGTCATCCGGCGCTTGGCCGCCCCAGCCTTTCGATCCGCTTGCCATCTGAGGCCGATCGGGATTGCGGCTGCTAGATGCAATAAGACAATCGAAGCCGAGACAAGGGCAATAAAGCTCTCGTTCGCTTGCCATACAACTGTACTGACAAGCAGCAAGATGGTCGCCGTTGCGGCAAACCAAATCGCGTTCAGTGGAGCGTTTCGTCGATAGGAGAACATCGACAGCCTGCTGCTGAACGGAATCGCTCCATCCCTCGCCAAGCTAAACGCGACTCTGGAGCAAGACGTCATTGTTTGCAGACCGCTCTGCCACAAAGAGAGGAGAATTAGCGCCGGGAGCAGGTAAGAGCCTCCCCAGGCAGCGGCGGCATATTCCGTAAAACTCGTAAGTCCCGTCGTTTGAAGTACACCGTAAGCTTCCCCAAGCACCCCGCTTCCAGGCAGGGTGATAAGCGTCATAAGCAGCAAAACGATCAACAAGCCTATATAGGTGTAGGAGCTGGACAAAAAAATTCCCCACGGGACGCGTATACGCGGCTCCACGATCTCCTCTGCTCCATGCCCGGCCCCATCCATGCCCGTAAACAAGGCAGACAGCAACAACAAACCGATGACGAACGGCAGCAGCCCGACAGGATCCGTTAAACCGCTATCCAGTCCTTGATACAAAACAACGGGAGAATAATCCCCTGGCCAGAACAACCATGTGAGCCCGGCAAGCGCCAACAACATGATGATTAATTGAAGCCATGTGCCCCCTGCTTCTATTTTCTCCGAGAATCCGGATGTATATTGCCCTATTAACGCTTGAGTCAAAACAGCTGTTGCGGCAACGATAAACAACGAAATCGCCGAGCTTTCATACCCCAATCGCGAGGCCAGCAGACCATCAGCCAAATATGCAAAGCCTCCTATAAACAGTGCAAGCTTGACCATATTTCCCGCAAGCTGAAGCCAACCCGCCCTCATCCCCCACTTGCGTCCTCCGAGCTGATAAGCGGCATGGTAGACGCCTCCCGCAGTCGGAACTCCGGAAGCCAGCTCGGCGATTGCCGCGCTGACGCAGAGTGATAACAGCGCGACCAGCGGCAAGCCGAACCCAATGACAGACGGGCCGCCGGATGCGAGAGCCGGACCAAATAATAAGGCGGCGCCGCCGACCATGCCTATAGCATTAAACGACTTCGCGGCGGCGGACAGGCCTCCCCCCTTACGGGGCAGAACCTGCGGCAGACCGAACCGCTGGAGCTCGCTTTTATCCTGTGCGGCTTGCATGTCCTTGCCATATGGAATCAAACTTTGGTATGTGCCGGCACGCAAGCCTCGCTGAGCCTTCCGGGCGACCAGTACACTGAACAAGCACGGAATGGCGGCAAGCAGCACGCCTAATATTGCAACGACCATCGTATCGCCTCCTACGATAATGTATGATCGCGCTTCATACTGCATGACCCTTATTGCCGGCAAATACCGCCAAGCACGCCAAGAAGCGCCCCGCCAACAGGCAGGACGCTTTAATAATTACGATATTTTATTTATGGAATCTACTATAAGTCGTTTCTAACCTTCCAGCATTGGAGCTAGCGGTCCATCCTCCGCAATGATAGCTTGCAACTCGTAAACCGGGATAGGGAAATAAATAAAGCCGTATACGTAAGCAGCCAATTCATACAATTGGAAGTAGATCACAAGCGAACGGTCGGCAACGTAGAACGATTGCTCCGGCGAGATTGCCTTGAAAGGCTCTAGCGTTTCGATTCCCCTTGCCTTGATTCCAGCCGCCACAATCTTGCTGATTACTCCAACATAATCGCTTCCGGGCTTAAAGAGCTGTTCAAGCTCATAAGTATGGCCCGTCGAAGATCGGAACGTCAGGGAGACCTGAAGCGTCATGCCATGAGCTCCTCCCGTGTAGGCATAGTTGATCAACGACAAGCTGAATACGTCCTTTTCGTTCGTCTTGAGCTCAAAGTAGCCGATCATCTCCGCTTTGGGATCTTCCAAGCTTCCCTGCTCGTGAACAAGCTGGCGGACATGGGCCATAATCGTTTCGTTCATAAGCAAGTCGGCGCCTGGATGAGAGCTCCCCGATACTTGCGGTATTTTAATGCTGGCCTTCGGAAATGTAGCTACTATCGTCCGCACGACGAGCGGATTGGGAGTAGGCATAGAAGAACACACCTTCCTGTCTTGAAAGATGCTCTATTCTATGCTCCGTTCTGCCTATTCCATTCGAGATCCATCCAAAAATGCAATTTTCCCGAATAAGTTAATCCAACTGTCGTTTCTCACGTTCGGTCAACCTGCGGCCGTACACATCCAGCACCAGCTGCCCTCCGTTAAGGCCGAGAATCCGGTCCGCGTACCTTTCCGCCCAGTCGCCTTGATGCAGGACGGCTATGACGATAATGCCTTCATCCTTGCATAGCGCTTTCAACTCGCCAAGCACGGCATCCGCCGCATGCGGATCAAGTCCGGATACCGGCTCGTCCGCCACGATGACTTTAGCACCGTGCACAAGCGCCCTGGCAATCGCCATTCGCTGACGTTCGCCGCCGCTGAGATGCTTCGCTTTCATATGGGCCTTGTCGATCAAACCGCGCTTCTCGATCATGTCCATGGCGCCCATGTAATCGTCATTGCGCATCATGCCTGTCCATCGTCTCCACGCTGGCGTCTGACTGACGGAACCGATAATGACGTTTTTGAGACCTGTTTTGTCCGGATTCAAGTAAGGCTTCTCTTCCAGATAGGCTACCTGGCGTTTGACCTTCATCTTGGCAGACCAGCCGCCCCCGAGCACGTCCTTGCCGTCGAACTGATAACTTCCGCTCGACCATGCTTCCTGCAAGGCAAGACATTTCAGCAGCATCGACTTGCCGCTGCCGCTGCTTCCTTTCACCGCGATAAAATCCCCTTCGTAAGCATCGAAGCTGATGTCGCTGAGTACTTTCGGTCCTCCGGGAATACGTTTCGTCAATCCTTTTATCCGTAGCATCTTCCGCTCCCTTTCTGTCGTTGCAAAAGCTTCTATAAATCTAGTTTACGTGAAATAAAAAACACTTTCCACCCGAACAAATGTTTGGTATAATAAAAATAGGAACAAACGTTCTAAAACTTCATAAACCCTATAAGGAGGCTAGATCACCATGAAGACCAACTGTGAGAATTTCCGCTATGTCGAGAAAGCACGTCCACACCGAGATTTGACTTTCAAGTTTTACAATGACGGGAAACTTGTTATCATCGATAACAACACGGAGGAGGTGATACGCCCCAAGGATTTAAGGGGAGATAGCCGTGACTTCTACGTTCGCAAGCGCATCGCATTCATTAAAAATGTCGTGGCTGCTTCGCAATTGAAATACGCTTAATTCCGACTGGATTTATTATATAGGAATAAGGGGCTGTTCAAGTCAATGCGACTTTGACAGCCCCTTTGTTGTAGCGCTTAAGCAACATGGCGATCTGGCGATTCCCGTTATGGGAATGGCTTCCCTTGGCTAACTCTGCTGCTTGTTTATGCCATTTAAGCTTGGCGGGCGTTTAGCCCCCTTCTCCGCTTTGACCGTCACTTCCGGTTCGTTGATGCTGGATTCGTTGTAAAGGTTGTTCTTTTTGTTGCTTTTGTTATGCGGCATGTCCTCACCTCCACTACCATTATGCGAAGGTGAGGGCCAATCTATGTAGCTCCTCTGGATTGACTCTGCAATGGCTTTACGGTAGATTGATCATACACGGCTATACCCTTGCCAAAGGAGACTGCACATATGAAACAACAGATCCTGTTCGATCTCGACGACACGCTTATCTATTGCAACAAATACTTTTTCTTCGTAGTGGACCAATTCGTTGACTCCATGACCACCTGGTTTCAAGGGTACGAGGTCGTAACAGCTGACTCCGTAAGGGAGATGCAGCACGAAATCGATGTTGCTCTTATTGGGAACAGCGGCTTCAAGAGCGAACATTTCCCACAATCCTTTATAGATACCTACGCGTATTACAGCGATCTGACCGGACGCAAGCGCTCAGCCGTGGAAGTCGATTTCCTGTGGAAGCTGGGTCTTGGCGTCTACGAACATCAGACAGAGCCTTATCCCCATATGGAGCAGACGCTTGACGCGCTGGCCGCGGCGGGACATGAGCTTCATCTCTATACAGGCGGAGAGCTGCTTATCCAACGCCGCAAGATCGAGCAGATGAATCTGGAGCGTTACTTCGGCTCGCGCATCTACATTCGCCAACTGAAAAACAACGATGCCTTGGAGCAAATCCTGAAGAACAGCGATTTTGATCGGAAACACACCTGGATGATCGGCAACTCCATCCGTACGGATGTCGTACCGGCGTTAACAGCCGGCATCCACGCCATTCATATGCGGACATTGGAGGAATGGCAGTACAACGTCATTGGCATTAACGTGCAGCCTAAGGGCGCGTTCCTGACGCTGGATCATCTGCAAGATGTTCCTCCGGCGATTCACCGCTTTATTGGCAAATAATAAATAAAGGTACACAAACTAATTCTCAACAGCCAGCTCGCCGTTTGCGGCGTTTCGAACGACAATGCGGCCTTCGATGCTGCTGCCGTCATCCAGGACCAGCTTCAGTTTGGCAGTCTTGCCTTTCTCCGCAAGCGCCTTGACCTGCGCCTCCGTCAAGTTTCGGCCGAAGCTTTCCTTCCAGATGACGAACTTGCAGCCGCTGCGATAATTGGAGCAGCCATAGCCTTTGCGTCCCATAAAGAGGCGCCCGCCGCAGCCCGGTCTTGGACACGCCGCTATAGTCCGGGGCTCTCCGTCCTGGACCTGCTCCGAAGATATCCTCGTTGTTTTTGAGGCGCCGGTCTCGCTTCTCCCTGCGGCTCCAGCTCTCCCTCTTGTAGATGAGCGTGGTCCACGAGCCGCCCCTTTTCCTCTGCCGCGGTCCGCCGACTGCTCAGATCCAAATGCCGCTACATCCGCACGCGACTGCAGTCTGACCTTCTCCACAATCATAGTGGCGAACTTCTTCACGTTGTCCATGAACTGCAGATTGGATGCTCCTCCGCGCGCAATTTCGGTCAGTCGTTTCTCCCACATCCCCGTCATTTCGGGTGAAGTAAGCAGCTCTACGCCAGCCGCACGGATGAGCTCGATGGCCGTCCTTCCCTTCTGCGTGACCAAAATCCTTTTGCCTTGCATCTCGATGTAACCCACATTTTTAAGCCGTTCTATCGTGGCCGCGCGCGTCGCAGGCGTTCCGAGCCCGGAATCCTTCATGGCATCTCGAACTTCCTCATCCTCGATCTGCTTGCCTGCGCTTTCCATCGCTTTAAGCAGCGTTCCTTCTGTATAAGCTTTGGGAGGCTGAGTGTCCTTCTCCTTCATCGCCGCATTCCGGCACAACACGGGACGATCGCGCTCAAGATGAAAGGGCTCGTTCACTTCGTCTTCTTGCTCGGCTTCCTCTTCTTTGCCCTTCTTCGTGCTTTTCTCATTGCCTTTGCTTTGGTCCGCATAAATCGCCTTCCAGCCCAAACTGAGCAATTCCTTTACGTTCGTTTTGAAGTTTTCTCCCTCTACCTCCGTCACAACGGTATGCGTTTTATATTCCGCTGCCGGATAGAAGTGGGACAGGAATCTTCGGACGATCAGATCGTACAACTTCTGCTCATCGGGGGACAATCCTCCGGCTTTGCGATTGGTGGGCAAAATCGCATGGTGATCCTCGACCTTGGCGGGATTGCATACGAACTTATTCCCCTTATGAACCAGGGAACGGTTCGCGCCTTCGGCCCATTCGTTATAAGTCGTCCCTTTTAACGATTGCAAGGTTTTATGCATCTCAGGGATGTTCTGTTCCGTCACATAGTTGGAGTTGGTTCTCGGATAAGAAATGACCTTGTGCTTCTCGTACAAGGATTGGGCAGTGTCTAACGTCTTTTTGGCCGAGAAGCCGTACTTGCCGTTCGCTTCCCTCTGCAGCAAGGTCAGGTCATACAGCTTGAACGGGTATTCCTTGACATCCTTGATCTCGTAAGATGCAATCCTCCCCGATTTGCCCTTTACCTTGGCCGCAATCGCCTCCGCTTTTTCCTTCTCCGTCATCCGTTCGCCTTGCCACATCCCCCGATACGTCGTATCGTCCTGGATGAAGGTCGCCTCCACCTCAAAATATTTCAGGGACGTGAACGCCTCGATCGTTTTCTGCCGATCGTAAATTAGGGCCAGCACGGGAGTCTGCACGCGTCCTACGGAAAGCAGGACGTTATGCTTCGTCGTAAACGCGCGCGAGCCGTTCATGCCGATCAGCCAGTCCGCTTCGCTGCGCGCGGTGGCGGCCTTGGTCAGATTGTCATACTCGCTGCCTTCCTTTAGCTCCGCGAATCCTTTGCGAATTGTCTCCGGCGTCAAATCGGAGATCCAGAGCCGCTTAACGGGCTGCTTCAGCTTCAAGTGACGTTGAATAAGCGAGAAGATGTATTGCCCTTCCCGCCCTGCATCGCAGCCATTTACAAGCGATCCGCATTTCTTGGCCAGCTCGCCGATGACTTTAAGCTGGTCGATCGTTTTGCGATTGGGCACTAGCTTGAATTGATCAGGAATAATGGGCAAATGCTGAATATTCCACTTCTTGTATTTCTCATCATAAGCGTCGGGCTCAGCGAGTCCGATTAAATGACCGATCGCCCATGTAATGATATACTGTTCGCCTTCGATATAAGTTCGATGATTTTTCGCCTTCGGTTCAATAGCGGAAGCGATGTTGCGTCCCATATCCGGCTTTTCTGCAATGACCAGCGTCTTCATCATGAGCTCCGCTCCCTCTCTTGCTTCATTCCAGGCTGCTAGGATCCATCCAATGACATTTCAATGTCACGCATGATCAAGCTGACGCCTTTCGACCAGTTTGGATCCTCCGCGTATTCTCTGTTAATCCAGACAATAGGATCCACATCCGACGGCCTGTCCTTGCTGAGACGATTAATCGTCCGAGCGGCTATAGCCGATGATTGTTCGATATTCGTATTAAACTCTTCCCAGCTGTGGAAGACGTTAAATGGATTATTCGCAATTTGTTTGGCCTTCTTGTGAGTGACTGGCACGAACCCCTGCTCTTGCCCTGTAATCGCGAACAGCAATGCAGGATGAATGTCGAATTGCTCCGCGGTGTTTAGAATCGCATCCAGATAGTGCTTTTCCGCCAATAACGAATTCCGTTCACTTAAATAAGCCATTAACCGTTCCCGATCGACTTCAGCATACCGCAATCCGGCAGGCAATTCGTTAAGAGCGGTCGGTGGAGCCTCGACATGCTGCTGCTGGGGCACCGGTATAACGACGGAAGGACGCCCTCCTTGCAGGATGGGGGTTGCTGACTGCCACGTATATAAGGTAATAGATGCAACGATTAGCAGACATAGAAGGCCATACGTTAGCACTCGCCGACGCATGCGTTTGTTATGACTGTCTGGCATTGCAACCGCGTTAATCGGAGACTCGCTTGACCAATCCCTTATTCCGAACTCCCCAGTACTTAATTCTGCAGTTGATTGCAGTTTGCGCTCCTGCTCCCGGACCCACTGATCAAGAGGCCGGCGTATCGCTTCATCATTGTGATCAAGCTCCATACATAGTTGGAAAATATCATCGCTGCGGACAGATCGGTTCTCCTCTAATACGATCGTTCGGATCAGTTGGCTTGTTAATGCATGTTTAACAGCCCCGTCGAAATCGGGAAGCTGTCTGTAAATGATTCGCGACACCGCATCGGCAACGATCTCGGCGCGCTTGCGGCTTGGCATCCCGGCGTATTTGTTCAATACGTAATTTCGTATCTGGCGTACGTCCCGAGGTGTAAGCACATAAGCTTGATCGGCTGTCATCCGCAGTTCCCCTCCTACGAATCTATTACACCGATTCTACCATAACTTCCCTGCTTACGGCGAAGTTAGATTGGCGATTTCGCTTTGAACCGCTTCGCTGGCAATAAAAGCGGCAATTTGCTCCTTCTCCCCCACTGTGAAGCCGTATTCGCAGTCGCAATCCTCATCTTGCGGCAGCATTTGTACGACGGTCCCGTCATGCGTGCAGATGACCCATATCGTAAAGGCGATCATATCGCTTGGGACCGGTGTCTCTTCCTCAAGCCCAGGCTGCAAGTAAATATCGACCCATTGTTCATCCCTGCGCTCGATACGGAATTCGAAGGAGCTGAATTTGAGCTCGGCGACCGTATCCAATCCGTATTTGATCATCGTTCATTCCTCGCTTTCTATACGATAATACCATAAAAGCAAGAAAAAGCGCCCGAGGGCGCTTTTACCTTCTCTTGACTCTTCCATGTCCTATGGAAGACGTTCCTCGGCTGCGTTAAGGCAGCATTGAGGAACCCATCAAATATTTATCAACTTCGCGAGCTACCTCGCGACCTTCGTTAATCGCCCATACGACAAGGCTTTGTCCGCGGCGCATATCGCCTGCAGCGAATACTTTATCAACGTTGGTGCTGTATTCGCCGTATTTCGCTTTGACGTTGGAACGGCGATCTTGCTCTAGACCGAGCTGGTCGATCAGCGTCGACTCCGGTCCTTCGAAGCCTACCGCGATGAAAACCAGATCTGCCGGCCATACTTTTTCCGTACCCGGGATGTCCTTGTAGATTCTGCGCCCCGTCTCATCGACCGTACGTTCGATTTGAACGGTGTGCAGTTCCTTTAAATTGCCGTTCTCGTCGCCTACGAACTTCTTCGTAAGTACGGAGAAAGCACGGGGATCATCGCCGTACAACGCTTTGGCTTCTTCTTGTGCGTAATCCAGCGTATACACATTCGGGAATTGCGGCCAAGGATTTTTGATCGGATCGCGCGTAAGCGGCGCCTTGCCGACCGTGCCAAATTGCGTAATCGACTTGCAGCCATGGCGCAATGCCGTTGCGACACAGTCTGTTCCTGTATCGCCGCCGCCGATCACGATCACGTTTTTGTCCTTGGCGGAGAGGTATTTGCCATCCTCCAGATTGGAATCCAGATAACTTTTGATCGTACCGTTCAAGTAATCCATCGCCATATGAACGCCGATTAGATCGCGGCCTTCGATCTCTACGTCGCGCGCCTTCGTAGCGCCTCCGCATAGAACGACCGCGTCGAATTGCGCAAGAAGCTCGCTTGCTGCAATATCCTTGCCGATCTCGGTATTCGTCACGAACTCGATGCCTTCTTCGATCATCAGATCAACACGTCTTTGTACGACATGTTTTTCCAGCTTCATTGTCGGGATGCCGTAAGTGAGCAAGCCGCCGATACGGTCAGCGCGCTCGTACACCGTTACTGTATGCCCGGCTTTGTTGAGCTGTGCCGCCGCAGCCATCCCGGCAGGACCGGATCCCACGACGGCAACTCGTTTGCCTGTACGCATTTTGGGCGGTTGCGGAACAACCCAACCTTCTTCGAAACCACGATCGATGATCGCTTGCTCGATCGTCTTGATTGTAACGGCATCGCCGATCAGGCCTACCGTGCAAGAACCTTCGCATGGAGCAGGACAAACCCGGCCGGTAAATTCCGGGAAATTATTTGTTTTGTGCAGGCGTTCCAGCGCTTCGCGCCATAACCCTCTATAGATCAAGTTATTCCATTCTGGTATGAGATTGTTGACCGGACAGCCGGAGACGGATCCAGACAGCTCTATGCCCGTATGGCAGTAAGGAGTGCCGCAGTCCATGCAGCGCGCGCCTTGCGTGCGAAGCTGCTCGTCTGACAGATGCTTGTGGAACTCGTTCCAATCTTTAATGCGCTCAATCGGGTCGCGATCGGCTGGCAGTTCGCGCTGATATTCCATAAATCCCGTTGGTGTAGACATGATCGCTATTCCTCCATCCGTATTCCCGTTTGCTGCATCTCCTGCTCTCTCTAAAAATATATCGGGAATCCATTCATTTTTCAACCGTTTCAACCCGTTGTAAATTTCGGTAACTATAATATAATATCCTAGCATTCCGGTGACGGGATGGTTAATGGATTATCCGTACAATCATTTGCACTAATTGACAAATCGTTCGTCAAATCATGTCTACACCGCAGGAAGCAGTCAAATTCATCTATAGTCGCTCATGGGTTACGAAAGTGAAGGCGTAGGCATTGCGTTCATCCGGCTCCTTGCGATCGCCGACGATACGCCGCCATTCCTTTGGATTGAATTCGGGGAAAGCTGCGTCTCCACCTATGATCTCTGTCTCAACTTCCGTCAGCAATATTTTGTTTGCGTAAGGAAGGAACTGCGCGTAAATGTCGGAGCCTCCGATAATCATCAGCTCTTCGTCCTCCGGGATCAATCGAAGCGCTTCTTCAACGGAATGAACAATCTCGCTGCCCGGAAGCTCGAGGTCTGTCTGACGGGTCAATACAATATTGCGTCGATTGGGAAGCGGCTTGCCGCCTAGCGATTCGAATGTTTTGCGTCCCATCAATACGGTCTTTCCCAAAGTGTTCGCTTTGAAAAAAGCCATCTCCGCCGGAAGTTTCCATGGCATGGCATTGCCCTTGCCGATTGTACGATTGCGGTCCATCGCCGCGATTAATGTTATGGTCAATGTTCTAACCTCTCTTCCGGGGCATCAGACCGCTACCGGCGCTTTGATCGCCGGATGCGGATCATAACCTTCCAACAACAAGTCCGAAAGCTCGAACTGGAATACAGAACGCTTGTCCGGATTTATGCGCAAGACCGGCAACGCTTTTGGCTCGCGGCTCAACTGAGCTTCGATTTGCTCCAAATGATTGCTATAAATATGTGCGTCTCCCAGCGTATGGACAAAGTCACCGACTTCCAAGCCGCATTCGTGCGCCACTAGATGCGTCAGGAGCGCGTAGCTTGCTATGTTAAACGGGATGCCCAAAAAGATGTCGCCGCTGCGCTGATACAGCTGACAGGACAGCTTGCCTTCCGCCACGTAGAATTGGAACATCGTGTGGCACGGCGGCAAAGCCATGGTCGGCACATCCTCCGGATTCCAGGCCGATACGATTAATCTCCGCGAATCCGGATTGCTCTTGATCGTGCGGATGACATCGCCAAGCTGATCGATCGTCTCCCCCCGCGCGGTCTTCCATGCCCGCCATTGTTTCCCGTAGACATCCCCTAGCTCGCCATAACGCTCGGCAAACGACTCGTCTTCCAGAATTTTGGACTTGAAGGCAGCCATCTCCAGCTTGTACGCCTCCGCGAACGTTTCATCCCGTTGGGAGCGCAGGCCGAAGTTGGTCATATCTGGACCCGAATATTCGCTGCTTTCCACCCAACGCTTAAACGCCCATTCATTCCATATATTGTTGTTGTTTTGCAACAAATATCGGATGTTTGTATCGCCTCGCATGAACCAGAACAGCTCGCTCGCAATCATTTTAAAGGATACGCGTTTTGTTGTTAGTAATGGAAAACCTTCCGACAGCGGGAATCTCATCTGATAGCCGAACGTCGAAATCGTGCCCGTACCCGTTCGGTCTTCCTTGCGGACGCCATTGCCCAGCACGTCTCGCAGCAACTGCAAATATTGGTTTTCGCTGCTCATAACCCTATCGCTCCTTGCTTATTTATCCCAGTATTATATCACGCCTTTGACGTTCTGTCGCTCTTGCGAGCCTTCCGAAGCTCATGTCTCGCCGGAGCGCTGGCATGAAGCTGACGTTCCAATTCCGACTCCGGGAACACTTTGGATATCTCGGCAGGCTTGCCGTTCTCATCGAGTGCCACGAAGGTAAAGAAAGCAGTAACTGTCGTTTTGCGTGAGCCTGTGTACAAATTTTCGGAGTTCACGGACACATAAATTTCCATGGAGCTGCGTCTGGTCCACGTCACGAATGCTTCCACTTCAATAACCTCGCCTACATGGATAGGAGCGAGAAAATCAAGGCTGTCTGTCGACGCAGTCACAACCCGCATGCGAGCGTGCCTCATGGCGGATATGGCCGCAACTTTGTCCATGTATTCCATAAGCTTGCCGCCGAACATTGTATCATGATGATTGGTATCCAGGGGGAAGATGAGCTGTGTCATCAACGTTCTGGAGTCTTTGGACGGTTTGGCTGGAAGCTGAACCTTTTCGTTGCTTTCAGACATCATGTTATCCATCTCCTTACGATCATTAACGTCATTAACGAAAAGATTGTCAATGAGCAAAAGAGGCCGCGCCGCATCCGATGCGGCGAGACCTCTTGTCGATTATGGGATAATACTCAATTATTTGATGAAAGTGTGGATCGGATGTCCGAGCGCAACCTCGGCAGCGTCCAGCACGATCTCTCCCAGCGTTGGGTGAGCGTGAATCGTCAGAGCGATATCTTCAAGCGTAGCGCCCATCTCGATAGCGAGAGCAAGCTCGGCGATCATGTTGGATGCTTCCAGACCGATGATTTGCGCGCCAAGTACAAGACCGGAGTCAGCGTCGGATACCAGTTTCACGAAACCTTCGTTGGCGTTAAGCGACATGGCGCGGCCGTTGATCGCGAACGGGAATTTGCCCACTTTTACATTATGGCCTTGCTCCTTCGCTTCCTTCTCGCTCAGGCCGACGCTTGCGCATTCGGGATCGGAGAAGCAAACGGCAGGCACGCATTTATAGTCGACAACGCTTGGCTGACCAGCAATCGCTTCTGCGGCAATGCGACCTTCGTACATCGCTTTGTGCGCAAGAGCAGGACCTGCAATAATGTCGCCGATAGCGAAGATATGCGGGATGCTCGTGCGGCATTGCTGGTCGACTTCGACCAGACCGCGGTCCGTCATTTTGACGCCGATCAGGTCCAGACCAAGCTCGCCGTCCGTATTAGGACGACGGCCGACCGTTACGAGCAAGTACTCAGCCGTTACTTTCTCTTCTTTGTCGCCTACCGTGTAAGTGACCGTAACGTCTTTGTCCGTTTGCTCCGCGCTTTTCGCTTGCGCGCCGGTAACGATATCGACATTCGTGCCTTTCAGCTTCTTCGCGACGATCGAGGACATGTCTTTGTCGAAGCCAGGCAGGATGGAATCGGAACCTTCGATTACCGTTACTTTCGTGCCGAACTTGGAGTACATTTGGCCAAGCTCGATGCCGATGTAGCCGCCGCCGATCACGACAAGGCTCTTCGGAACTTCAGGCAGGCTCAGCGCGCCTGTCGAAGAAACGATGCGGCCGCCGTAAGGGAATGCTTTCAGCTCGATCGGACGGGAACCCGTAGCGATAATGCAGTTCTTGAAACGGTAGCGCGGCGCTTCTTGATCGTTGAAGACGCGTGCTTCGTTCTCGTTGATGAACATGACTTCGCCATGGAAATATTGGATTTTGTTCGCCTTCAGCAGGGAAGCAACGCCGCCCGTAAGCTTCTTGACGATGCCGTTTTTAAACTCTTGCACTTTGTCAAAATTAACCTTCGCTTCGCCCACTTCAATGCCGAATGCGGAAGCGTGGCTGATGGACTCGTATTGATGAGCTGCGCTGATCAGAGCTTTGGAAGGGATACAGCCAACGTTAAGACAAACGCCGCCGACATGTTCCTTCTCTACGACCAATACGTTTTGGCCGAGCTGAGCCGCGCGGATGGCGGCTACGTAACCGCCGGGGCCTGCGCCGATGACTAGAGTGTCAATATCCAGGGAAGCATCTCCAACTACCATATGTTAAACCTCCATAATGAACAGTTCAGGCTGCGCCAGAAGCTGTTTAATGTAGTTCATAAAGTTCTGAGCCGTTGCGCCGTCGATGAGACGATGGTCGAAGCTGAGAGACAGAGCCATTACAGGAGCGGCAACGATCTCGCCGTTGCGAACAACCGGCTTTTCCGAAATCCGGCCGGTACCTAGAATCGCGACTTCAGGGAAGTTGATGACCGGCGTAAAGAACATGCCGCCAGCGGAACCGATATTCGAGATCGAGATCGTGCTGCCTCTCAGTTCATTCGCCGTCAGTTTGCCGTCGCGGCCGCGAGCTGCAAGGTCGCGGATGGAATCGGCAACCATAAACAGGTTTTTGCGATCTGCGTCTTCGATAACCGGAACGATCAAGCCGTTGTCCGTATCCGTTGCGATACCGATATTGTAATACTTGCGATAGACGATCTCTTGATTTGCTTCGTCCAGCGTCGAGTTCATGATCGGGAACTGGCGGCAAGCGGCCACGAGCGCCTTAACGATGAACGGCAAGTAAGTCAGCTTGGAGCCTTTTTTCTCTGCGTATGGCTTGTATTTCGCGCGAAGGGCAACCAGCTCGGTAACGTCCACTTCGTCCATAATGGTCACATGCGGAGCCGTATATACCGATTTGACCATCGCGTTTGCGATTGCTTTGCGGATACCCTTAAACGGTACGCGCTCTTCTGGACGGTATGCTGTTCCGGAAGCTGCCGGAGCCGCGGATTTCGTTTCGCTTGCAGCTGGAGCCTCTTGTGCCGCGCTGGCTGCAGGAGCTTCAGTCGAAGCTGCAGGAGCGCCGCCAAAGCCGTTTACGTCTTCGCGAGTTATGCGGCCGTTTTTGCCCGTGCCGGACACTTGCGCTAAATCTACGCCCTTTTCGCGAGCGAACTTTCGCACGCTTGGCGTTGCAAGCACTTGAGAGTTTGCCTGTTTCGCTTCGGATTGAGCCGGAGCGGATGGTGCTGCAGCTGCCTCGGGAGCAGGAGCCGCTTCTTCCTTTTTCTCTTCGGATGGTGCTGGCTGCGCGCTCTCCGGAATGTCGCCTTCCGCGTCGATTACCGCGACAAGCTCTCCGACATGGCATACCTGACCGTCTTTAACCAATACTTCTAGCACCGTGCCATTAACAGGACAAGGGACTTCTACGATTGCCTTGTCATTCTGTACTTCCATAATAATATCATCGTCCGTTACTTTAGCGCCCGGCTTGATGAGCACTTTGACGATTTCGCCTTCATGCAGGCCTTCGCCTAGCTCGGGGAATCGATATTCGAATTTAGCCACCAATGACAACCTCCTTTAAGTGGTTGTTCAAAAAGTCCGATTCCCATTACGAAGTATGCCAAGAAGCATAGTCGACATCGAATATTGAATGCAGGCGAAACTTCCGGTGCTCACATAGCTCTGCTATGCTCCGCTCCTCATTATCTACCTGCCTTCAATCTTCTCGGTACTGATAACCGAACTTTTTGAACTCGATCTTTAAAAACTTCTTAATAACCGTATTCCAATCGGAATGAAACATTAAATTTAGAAATTAATGACTTTCTGTGCAGCGGCGACGATACGAGCCGGAGTAGGCAGCCAAGTGTCTTCGATCTGAGCGAACGGATATACCGTGTCAGGGCCGGCTACGCGAAGCACCGGAGCCTCCAGATGCAGAATCGCTTTTTCGTTAATTTGGGCAATAACCTCAGCCGCTACGCCGGAAGTTTTCTGAGCTTCTTGCACGACGATCGCACGGTTCGTCTTTTGTATAGAAGCGACAAGGGTGTCGATATCGAGCGGCACCAGGGAACGAAGGTCGATGACTTCGGCTTTGATGCCTTGTTTCTCAAGCTCGTCTGCTGCTTTAACCGCAGTATGCACCATCATGCCATATGCAATGATCGTCACGTCGCTGCCTTCGCGAACAACGTTCGCTTTGCCGATCTCGATCGTGTACTCGCCTTCCGGAACGTCAGCTTTAAACGCGCGGTACAAATTCAGATGCTCCATAAAGAAAACCGGATCGTTATCGCGGATCGCGGAGATCATGAGACCTTTTGCATCGTATGGATTGGACGGAATAACAACCTTGATGCCCGGCGTTTGAACAGCCAGACCTTCCAGGGAATCCGTATGCAGCTCGGCTGCCTTAACGCCGCCGCCGAAAGGCGTGCGGAATACGATCGGCGAGTTATAGCGGCCGCCGGAGCGGTAACGCATGCGGGCAGCTTGAATGAACATTTGATCAAGTGCTTCGTAGATGAAACCAACGAATTGGATCTCGGCGATGGGACGGAAGCCTTGAAGCCCCATGCCGACAGCCATGCCCGCAATCGCGGATTCCGCAAGCGGAGTATCGAACACGCGGTCTTCCCCGAATTCTTCCTGCAAACCTTCCGTTACGCGGAATACACCGCCGACCTTACCTGCGTCCTCGCCAAAGATCAGCACGTTCTCATCCCGTTTCAATTCTACGCGCATCGCATCGCGAATCGCTTCAAGCATATTCATTTGTGCCATGTTGGTTTACTCCTCCCCTATTATTGGAAATCCGCTTTTTGTTCTTCCAGGTACTTAGGCGTTGTTTCGAACATCGTATCGATCAGGCCGGCGACTGTCATTTTTTCCACGGCTTCGGCTTTTTTGATGTTTTCGTTTACGGTCGCTTTCGCTTCTTCTTTAACACGGTTCGTATCTTCCTCGGACCACAGTCCTTTTTTCTCGAGATACTTGCCGAATCGGATCAACGGATCCTTTAACGACCATTCTGCTTCTTCGTCCTTCGTCCGGTACTTCGTTGTATCGTCAGCCATGGAGTGCGGACGGAAACGGTACGTCAGAAGTTCGATCAGCGTAGCGCCTTCGCCATTGCGGCCGCGCTCTGCCGCGTCACGCACGGCTTTGATGACGGCCAGAACGTCCATGCCGTCCACTTGCACGCCTTTGATGCCGGCGGCAACCGCTTTGTGAGCGACGGACAATGCAGCCGTCTGCTTCGAATACGGAGTCGTGATGGCGTAACCGTTGTTCTGAACCACGTAGATCGCAGGCAGCTTGTATACGCCGGCGAAGTTAAGACCTTCGTAGAAATCGCCTTCGGAGGATCCGCCGTCACCCGTGTACGTAATGGCAACGCGTTTTTCGCCTTTTTTCTTAAATGCCATGGCAACGCCAGTCGCGTGCAGGACTTGCGCGCCGATGATGATTTGCGGCATCAGAACGTGTACGTCCTCCGGAATTTGACCTCCGGCTTGATGGCCGCGCGAGTATAGGAATGCCTGGTACATTGGAAGACCGTGCCACACAAGCTGTGGCATGTCGCGGTAGCCCGGGCAGATAAAATCGTCTTTGTTAAGGGCGTATTCGCTGCCGATCATGGAAGCTTCCTGGCCGGATACGGGCGCGTAGAAGCCGAGACGTCCTTGACGGCCGAGGTTAACGGCACGCTCGTCCCATGTGCGGGTAAATACCATGCGGTACATAACTTCTTTCAGTTGCTCGTCAGTTAATTCCGGCAGCAGGTCCGGATTTACCACTTCTCCATCGAGCGACAATACGGACATTGGTGTAACCGGTTCCGTCTGAACTTCGTATGGCAGTTTGCTCATTTTGAACGCTCACCTCAATCAAAATATTTGAAAAACGGGTATCTCTGTTATAGAATTATTATAAACCTGTTTAACAAAAATGGTCAAAGCAAAAAACAAAAAAACCGTTGTTTTTTCGCTGATTCAGGCTGTTCTGTTAAGAAATTGTATATGCTACAGAATCCAATTCCCACTATAACAGCATAATACAACTGTTTCCCTTCGGACGTATGTTGCACTTTACCTTACTATTGTTTGCCCACATCTGCCGTATTCCATTCCAAATATAAAGGAGATTTCTCGCATGACGGACGATCGTTATTTAAAGAGAACCATACTGAAGGAAACCGTACCCAGCCGCTATCTTGCGGAGGGAGAACGCCAATTGCGCATTTTCCTTCCTCCAGGATATAACGAGCTGTTAAGTTATCCTGTCGTATATTGTCAGGATGGCGAAGATTTTTTTAATTTCGGCAGAGTTGCTACATCCGCAACAAAGCTCATCCTCGATGAAGGTCTGGAACCTTTCATCATCGTCGGCGTCGATGTCGACAAGAAACACCGCACCGACGAATACGCCGCCGATGGCAGCCGTCATGGAGCATATCTTCGCTTCTTTGCAGAGGAGCTGCTGCCGTTCGTAGAGGAACGGTATCCCGTTCGCAAAGAGCCGGAGGAACGACTGCTCGCAGGAGATTCATTAGGCGGTACGGTTTCGCTTCACTTGGCGCTTGAATATCCCCAGCTGTTTACGAGAGTCATAACCATGTCCGGCGCCTTCTTTGCCAGCTCGCATGCGGTCATAGATCGAAACTACGATCTGGAATGGCTGGACATCTATATGATCGTCGGGCTTCAGGAAACGGAATACGAAACGACGGACCGCGGCGTACACGATTTTCTCGCGCTCAACCGTAATGCCAAAGCTCTGCTGGAGCACAAAGGCGCCCGCATCTTCTACGAAGAGAAGGACGGTAAACATCAATGGGGCTTCTGGCAGAAGGAGATTCCGGCTGCTCTCGCTTATTTCATCGATGTGGAATAATACCTCTCAAATCGAACAAAAAGACTGCATGCAGGAAAAGCCCGACATGCAGTCTTTTTTTGTTGTTTAGGGGATTATGAATGAAGGCGGCTTCCTTCTTGAAATCTAAAGAATGGATTTTTGCTTCCTCACAGGTTCTTCTCCGCCCGGATCCGGCCCAACAACGCCTTGCAACCCGCTTCCACCAGCTCATAAACTTCTTCGAAATTGCCAGTATAATAAGGGTCTGGCACATCCGAGATGCCGTGACCAGGCAGCAATTCCATGAATGTAAAGACGGCTGGGTCCCCTTCCGCTCCATTGCGGCCGGAAGCGGCTTGGAAGACAGCCTTGGCGTCTTTCAAGTTTTTGGCGTCCATACAGACGATATAGTCGAACCCCTTATAATCGCCGCCATTTACTTGTCTTGCAGTCATGCCTTCATACGTAATACCGTGATGATCCAGCAGCTTGCGCGTGCCTTCATGCGGCGGATGGCCGAGATGCCAGTCGCCCGTTCCCGCCGAATCGACCTTGATAGCCTCCTCCAACCCCTCCTGCTTCACCAGATGACGCATAACGGCCTCCGCCATCGGCGAACGGCAAATATTGCCGAGACATACGAACAGTACATTGCTAGTTGCGCTCATGACTTATCCAACTCTTTCTTTTTCATTTTAATTTTCCGTTCCGCCGCAACCGCAGACGCAGCGAATGCGCCCCTTAGCGATCGGCGAGGCAGCCGCCACTTGTAATAGACGGACATCATGCGGAACATAATGATGATACCGAACAACACCAGCAGTTCAATCGACGATTTGGCCCATCCGAGTCCAATGCATAGTCCGCCAAGCATCGCCCACACCGCGTAGATTTCGTCCTTGAGCACGAGCGGCTTGCGTCCCGCAAGCACGTCGCGGATAATTCCCCCGCCAATTCCCGTCAACATGGCTGCCACAAGCACTGCGCTTATAGGATGCCCCATTTGGGTGGCATATAAGGCGCCTTGAATGGCGAACGCCGATAACCCGATGGCATCAAAGAAGGCCTCGCTCCTTCTCCATCGCAAGATCCAACGCACGGGCAGAACAAAGGCAATTGTCATGGCGATAAGCGCCACCTTGAACAGATATCCCTGACTCCACAGCATCGTGACCGGCATGCCGATAAGCAGGTTTCGAATAACACCCCCGCCGAATGCCGTAACGAGCCCAAGCACGTATACGCCCAAAATGTCGTATTCTTCCTCCATCGCGACAACCGCTCCGCTGACCGCGAACGCAATCGTGCCGATCAAGCTGAAGACGTTAAAAATATCCATACCCACCGCCCCGATCAATGTAGCGAATGATCGCCTTATGTCCTTTCCCATTTTAGCGCCGCCCCGCAACTTCCGCAACGACAATTTTCGTCCAGATTTGCATTGCCCAATATACGCTGCTGGCGCTATACTGTACACAGCTTTAACCTGCATGGAAAGGATGTTGAATGGCATGCTCGACAGCTATACAATCGTCATTACCTCGGGAGGATCTTTAGGAGACTGGGCAATCCCCTATGTGCGAGAGGGCAAGGTGCTCATCGGCGCGGACAGCGGAGCACTATTCCTGATCGAACAAGGTTATCATCCTGATATCGCGATCGGCGACTTCGATTCTGTGACGGCTGAAGAGCTGGAACGGATTAAGGACAACAGCGGCAAGACGATTCAGTGCGATCCCATCGACAAAAACTTTACCGACACCGAGATGGCCTTCCGTCTTGCGCTGGACATGAAGCCAACAAATATTGTGCTGCTGGGCGCGCTCGGCACACGTTTCGATCACTCTCTGGCGAACGTTCATCTGCTTGCGCTCGCGGACGAGAATGGCGTCGCCGCCTCCATCGCGGATGCGACGAATCGGATCAGCTTGATCTCGCAAGATGCATACGTGGATCGACTGGAGCATCCGCAAGTGTCTCTGCTTCCGTTGTCGCATGCCGTGACCGGCATTACGCTGGAGGGGTTCCAGTATCCGCTTGGCGACGCCACGCTTACAATCGGACAATCATTGGGAATTAGCAACGTCCTCCTTCAAGAAAGAGGCATGATCCGCCTCAAGCAAGGGCGTCTTCTCGTTATCCAAAGCCGGGACTAGGATCGTTCGTCCGGTTTGATGATGATTTCGACGCCTTCTGCATGCTTGCGGTTCATCAGATGGCGGGCCTTGCGGTTCTCCTTCGACTCGAATACGATATCGAGGTCATACGATTCGCCAGGGTACAGCTTCTCCTTGGCGATATACGGCTTCACTCGCTTGTGATTGAATTTCAGCTTCTGCCCCTGTACTTGAACGATTAAATTGCCGCGTTCATCCGTCTCCTTAAATACGACTCCGGCGCGCTTTAGCGGGTAGATCCATACGACGTCGCCTTTGGCGTAAGCTCGCGTTTTGCCCCCTGGAGAATCAGCAGGTAAATCAGCCTTGCCGGTCGTTTCGCGGCTTTCCTGCCTGGCGCCATCATTGTCCGTAATCTGGCTGTTGATATCGCCGTTGTTCGCCGCAGGAATTTCCAAGTACGTTTCGCTCCCTCCTTTAAAACTGAGCAATTCCTCCGCCCTGGCCATAACGGTCTCGGGAATTCCAAATCGTCTCGCGATCGCGAAAGCATGACTGTCGCCCGCTTCCCCAATCTCCAAACGATAGAGCGGCCTGAGCGTATCGGGATCGAACGCCATTCTCCCGTTCTGACAGCCTTCGGTACGAGATGCGAACGTCTTGATTTCGTTAAAATGGGTCGTTGCGGCCAGCTTGGCGCCTTGGCGCTTCAACTGCTCCAGAACGGCGATCGACAACGCGATCCCTTCGGAGGGGTCCGTTCCGGCTGCAAGTTCGTCAAGCAAAAGCAGGGACTTGCCCGCAGCCAAGCGGAGCATATCTTTTAAGACGGATATATGAGACGAGAATGTGCTGAGCGACTGCTCAAGACTTTGCCCATCGCCGACATCCGCTTCGACGTGCGCATACATGCCCAGCACGCTTTCCGGCGCCGCCGGCACAAGCAATCCGCATTGGTTCATGATGACCAGCAGTCCCATCGTCTTTAACGTGACCGTCTTGCCGCCGGTATTGGGTCCCGTGATCATAAGCTGATTCCACTTCAGTCCCAGCTCGACGTTTAGAGGCACGCAGCTTTCTCCAAGGAGAGGATGCCTTGCTTCTACAAGCGACACGATCGGTTTCTCGGACAAACCGACGCGAACGCCGCCGCAGCTTCTTGCATACTTTCCTCTCGCAATGATGAAGTCGAATATCGCCATCGCCTGCACGTTCGTTTTCAACTCGGAGGAATATTTTTCAGCTTCGTCCGACAAACGCGACAACACGATCGTTCGTTCTCTCTCTTCGGCCGCTTTCCATTGATGCAGCTCCAGCTGCATCTCCGCCACTTCCACGGGTTCGATAAACAAAGTCTGACCGCTGGCCGATTCGTCCAGTACAGTACCGGGCACATTTTTGCGGAGCTCCCGCTTGACAGACAACACAAATCTTCCGCTTCTTTTGCTAATGACGGCTTCTTGCAGACTGCTCTTGTATTTCCCCATCGCTCCAGCCATACGTTTCCCGATTTGATCCTCCACGATATGGGTCTGACGCCGAATATAACTTAAATCAGGACTTGCCTCATCTGTCAGCATCCCGAATCGAATACATGTGTTCAACTGCTCGCGCAGATCAGGGCAGTCGTTCATGGAGTCCGCATATCCGGCTATCGTTGGGGCTTGCTGTCGCTTGGCGTTCATATACCTTTTCATTTGGTACACAGACGACAACCATACGCCAAGCTGCTCCAGCTCCTGCTCGTTATATATTCTGCCCTTGCCTAAAAGAGAAAGGAAAGGATCAATGCCTTCCATGGCTGACAACGGGATGCTGGCACCTCCCGCAAGCAGATTTGCAGCCTCCTCCGTCTCGCGGAGCCATGCGGCTACACGAGTGTAGTCTCCGCTTGGCCGCATGGCTTCCGCCAATTGGAGTCCCGCCGGGGAAAGAGTAAAATGCGCCACTTGTTCTTTCACTTTATGAAATTCCAGTTTTCTTAACGTTTGTTCGTTCACTTATCAACAGCTCCTTTTTTGAGAAAAAAAATAGACAGGAACAGAACGCGGGCGCGTTCCGTTCCTGTCCAGTTAAGGGCATGGCAGTCCAAACTTCTGCATGCTTACGTTCCGTTCTCCCTGGAGGCCGACGAAAAGGGTAACGGAAAATAGACGCAAAAAAACCGTGCTGCAAAGAGCACGGTGATCAGACTGTCAGCCCGAAGGTAAACAGACGGAAATCCACATGTTCCCAACTCTAGGATTCGAATTACAAAATACACCCTGCGTAAGCCGTTCTGCGAACAGACCTATAGCGGGAGAACTTCATAATTCCAATATGATCCTTTTTTAAGAGTTAAGAACACCGACAGTCATTAAAATTTCCCCTTCCGAATACCAAAAACTATCCCCATCATACAAAATGAAGTCGCCTTCGTCAAGCGTTAATGGTTCCGTTAAACTTCGAAGCTCTTTTCAGTCAGGAACGGGATACCTCGATTTGCATGCCTGTATGCGCAAAAGTCATTCCTGCCGGAAGTTCATCCCCTCTCGCGACATCGATGTCGTGAGACATATGCGTCAGAATGGTCCTTCCAGGCTTCCACTTCGGCGCCAGTCCGATCGCCTCCTCGACATCATAAACGGATCGTGTCTCCATGGGATATGGCTCTCGGAAGAAGCTTGTTCCCAGAATAATCAGATCCGCCATTGCCATCGGCTTCTGCTGTTCCTCCGTCAGTTCAATCGCATCCGGGCAATAGATCCAGCGATACCCCGTATGAGCGTGTTGGAACGAAAAAGCATAAGCGTATCCGTTCTTTCCATGATTGACCCTCCAGCTGCTAGCCTTCCAAGCCCCGATCATCATCGAAGCGTCGAACGGCTTGAACTCGATTCGGCTGGCGATCCACGGGAATCTCTGAAGAATTTCCTCAATAACCTCGGTCGGGGCGTGAGCCGCTCCTGTCTTCCCCGTCCAGCGGCAAACATCATACCACTCGGGTAGGCCGCCAATATGATCGTAATGGGCATGCGTAATAAGCATACGGTCTATATCCCGCAGATGGGCCGCTTCCATTTGCCGGCCGAAGTCCGGGCCGCAATCGATCCAGGTTGTTCCTGCATCGGCATCCTCCCATTGCAAGGATGGCCGCAAGCGCAGGTTTTCGCCTGTCCCTCTCGCTTCCATGCACACCTCGCATTCGCAATAGATGCGAGGCACTCCCTGAGAATCTCCCGTCCCCCGAAAGATCAATGTACTCATAGAGCGAGTAGACGTACTTCTTCCCGGGATCTCAGCTGCTGGATCATGTCCAGCCATGCTTGAGGCTTATTCGGCAGCGCGGAATAATAAGTCGTCAGGAACTCTACGACGAGCGCGGCAGGAATGGCATCAAGCTCCTCGCTGCGGGGTAGAAAACAGAGATCCAGCTCGGACACCGCTTCACCCGTATGCTCCCAGGAAGGATGAACGTAAGTCAGGTCCAGACGCCGGTATCCGATATGCGACAATACCTCACGACGCACAATGGGATTCATTGGAGATACGCCGCCGAATTCATGGGAGACCGCCCGATAGGGATCGTATACCTCCGCAAACATGCCGATAGGCTCCGTACCTGATTGCTCCGCAAGCCGCTTCAAATCCTTCTCCCTGTTCGTAAGCAGGAATCGGCCGATTCCGAGTGCAGGCTTGCCAATGATGGTGAAATCCGTCATCGCTACGCGCATGTCCGGATAATAGCGATATTCGGTCGCGCCTACCACAGCTTCCTCCTTGAGCGCAACATAAACATGGATGCCGGGATCTTGCAGCGGCTCAGCCCAAAGATCATAAGCCAACACTTCCTCAGGCGGGAATATCGTGCCAAGCAGCTCATGGAGGGAGCGGAAATACGGATCTTGAATAGATTGGATACGATGATAAGTCAACATGGATATTCCTCCTGCGTGTCATATATGTAATGAAGTAGTTAACTTTTGAACGGATTACGCCATTCCATCAGAACGGCATAGTTAAGCGACTGCTCATCCTCCAGATAGCCGTCCGCGATGCCCACCGGCATGCGGCCGCAGCGCAGCAGGAACGAAATGACGGGATCGTTCCACTCGCCGGACAACACTTTGGCTACGTATTGTTCGGGAGTCGCCGTGCCGACTCGTTCTCCGTACCCCGGCATGCGACCTCCTCCAAGCAGTCTGTCCAGTCCAAGATGGACGACTGTCTCGTACAAGGTTTGCATCATCCACTTGCCCAGACCCGATTGACGGTAAGTAGGAACGACTCCGATATCAACCACATACAACGTTTGGCCTCGCGGGTTATGATTCCGGATATAACCGTCACCGGTTACCGCCGACCAGCTGTGATCATGGCCGTAATCCGCCATATCGACGATGAGTCCGGTCATGGAGCCTACAATAACGCCATCGATCTCGGCGCATATTGCGCCCTCGGGAAATGTCTCTACATGGCAAGCAAGCTGCTCCTCGTTCCATAGCAGATCTTCCGGGAAAGGCGGCGGGAAACAAGCCTTCTGAACATCGATCAGACCAGCGAAGTCGTCTCTGCCGTAATTACGGATGACAGCTTTGACGAGCCGGCCTTCCGATCGAACATACAGCTCCTTCCTCATCGCGGGCTCCAGTCCGTATACAGATCGACTCTACGGTCTCTCCATGTCATGACCGATCCATCCTTCCTAACCTGCTCCAGCAAGGTTAGATCCAGATCGCCAACGACGAGCATATCATCGTTCACGACTCCTTCCGCGATAATGCCGCCTGGCGGGAACGGAATATCGTTCGGCGCTATAATGGCGGCCTGTCCGAAGTTGGCGCGCATAAAGTCAACGGTACGGAGCGAGCCGACCGTTCCTGTCGTCACGACGTAGACCTGATTTTCGATTGTTCTGGCATGACAGCAGTATCTTACCCGGTAGAACCCATGCCTGTCATCCGTGCAGGAAGGACAGAAAATGACATCCGCGCCCTTGGCTCTAGCCATTCGAACAATTTCCGGAAACTCGATATCGTAGCAGGTTAACATCGCGATCGTACCGAATTCCGTCTGGAACACCTCGACGCCTTCGCCCTTGGACATATCCCACTCCGTCACTTCAGTTGGCGTGAGGTGGATTTTGTCCTGGGTATCGATCTTCCCGTCCGGATGGAACAGGAAGGCTCGATTACGGCGTTTGCCGCCCTCAGTAGCGACTACATGCGTTCCGCCTATGATATACATGCCGTATTCGGCAGCAAGCGACCGGAACAACTCCACATAAGCATCCGTAAAGGTTGGCAGGAGCTCGATCGGAAGTGCTTGGCCCTGCTCATCTCCGATCGACAGCAATTGAGTTGTCATAAACTCCGGGAATAACAAGAACTGAACTCCGTACTCCGACGCGTTGCGTACGTAATGAGTTACTTGAGCACGGAATTGCTCGAAGCCGTTAATATCCGTCAGCCGATATTGCACGGCAGCCGTACGAAATTTCATGATGCACCTCCGGTATTAGTTCGTGTTCGACCTCTATTAAGATTTCCGCTGCTTGAATTGCAGGGTGATCGTCGTGCCGAGATTCGGCAGGCTGAATACGTCGATCTTGCCTTCGTGCATATCGACGATCCGTTTCGCGATGGACAATCCTAATCCTACGCCTCCCGTCGTGCGGCTTCTTGCGCTGTCCACACGGTAGAATCGCTCAAAGAGATGCGGGATTTCATTTTCCGGAATGCCCATGCCTTTATCTTTCACTTCAATTTTGACGATGTTTTTGGATTGGGAAACAGAGATGTCGATCGGCTCCTTGGAGTATTTGATCGCATTGTCCAATAGGGTAACGAGCAGCTGACGAATTTTATCTTTGTCGCCAGACATTCGAATGACTCGGGAGAACGTCTTGACCCGAATCTGCCGCTGGAACGTCGTTTGCAGCATCGTGGACAGCTCGTCTACGACCTGCACCACGTCGAACATCTCCAGCGTGAGCCAATCCTCCTGCTCCGCTTCTGCCAGCATCAGCATCGACTTGGTCAAATTCTGCAGTCTCGTCGCTTCCTTCGCGATCGCATCGATCGCTTCGTCCCGCACGCTTTCGTCATCGCGGCCCCAGCGCTTGAGCAGACCCGCGTAGCTGCTGATGACCGTTAGCGGCGTCTTGAGCTCATGCGAAGCGTCGGCGACGAATTGCTTCTGCCGCTCGAAGGTCCGGTCCAGCCGTTCGATCATCTGATTGAATGCCCGCACGAGCTGTTGCAGCTCCGCGGAGTCTTCGCGGCCCGTGACATCGATCTGTCGCAGCTTGCCGCTGCGATCGATTTCCCGCATCGTATTGACCATCTGCTGGATGGGTGCGGTTAACCTTGAAGTGAACCAATAGGTTCCGAATATCGCAAACAGGATCGCTCCGGCGCTCGTGACGCTTAACGCTCCAACAAGCACTTGCAGATAATTGTCGAGCTCATCCAAAATCCGGTTGATCTCCAACATCCCGATAACCTGGCCATCAGAATATAGCGGGACACGCATGTAGATAATACGTTCCCCGCTCTTGGTCAACATGCCGGTATGATGATAAGGTTCGAACGTAGCGGGCAGCTCCAGCAAACTGGCGTTAGTACCCGTAATATTCAGCACCCTGTTATTCGGACCGATGATCCTGATCATCTCGTTCGCGTTATGATATTCCTTGAGCAGATCCGGAGAGGAGAGTCCGCGCCCGCTCTGAATGCGAGGGTTCTCCAGCATCAGATTCATCTTGGTCGTAATGACCTCTTCTTCGCTCTCCGTCGTAATTTTGATTACGTAAAAATAGACGAAAATATTAAAAAAGATGAGGATAAGTATTAACCAGAAAATCGTAAAGAGCGTAAACCGTTTGCGAAGCGTCATGCATCCGGCTCCTTAATCATATAGCCGACTCCTCGCACGGTATGAATCAGCTTATGCCGATACCCCTTGTCCAGCTTTTGCCGCAGATAACGGATATATACGTCGACCAGATTCGTTTCTCCGATAAAGTCGTAGCCCCATACTTCCGACAAAATATCCTCGCGAGACTTCTCCTCGTTGCGATTCTCAACCAGGTAAACAAGCAATTCGAATTCCCGAGGCGTCAGCTCAATGAGAATATCCTTGCGGTACACCTTGCGGGAGCGCAGCTCGATGGACAGATCGCCCAGCTTGATAATATCGGAGCCTTCCGCTTCTTTAGGGTACTGCTGGAAGATACGGAGAATGTTGCGGACACGCGCCAGCAGCTCCTCCATAGCGAACGGCTTCGTTATATAATCATTGGCGCCGTGCTCGAAGCCGCTTACCTTGTCAGGGACCGTATCCCGAGCTGTCAATAATATAATGGGAACAGGGTTGCCCGCCTGACGGATCAAGCGCAACACCTCGATGCCGCTCATCTCCGGCAGCATGACATCCAGCAGAATCAGCTGCCACTCGCCCGTGGAAGCCATCTCATAGCCCGACCGTCCATCCGGAGCAACGCCTACCGTATATCCCTCATGCTCCAATTCCAATTGCAAGATTCGAGCGATTCCTGCTTCATCTTCTACGACCAAGACGCGTTCATTCATAACGTGAAGCACCTTCCCTCTAGCAAAAATAATATATTCATCATAATTGAAGGCGCCAGAGGATTGCAAGCCGCATCATATTCGCCGGGGTCCTGGGAACGTCTCACTCCATCAACTTATCGATTAATGGCTGCAAAGCGATTGACAGCATTTGATCGAGCTGCTTGTGATCGGTGAGCCACTTCCCGCTCCAAATCAAGCTCCATAATTTTTCTTGCGGCAGCAGCGGTACGATGGCAGAAGGAGCGTCAGGCAGCATCGACAGCCAATATCTGTCATATCCAAAGTTTGTATGTTTGTTTGCAACATAATGGAAGACGCGACCTTGCTGAAGCGACTCCCCGCGGAGCCGTTTCAGCCTCTCCAGCCGTGCCGGCTGCCACTTGTATACTTCGGGATCGGCAATAACGATTATGTGATCGGCTTTGCGAATGAGCGGGACGGATTCCGGAGCTTCCCACTCGCCGGATAAATCCACAATTTCAAATTCGCCTCTGTTCAGGCGAAGCTCTAACTCGAAACGCGACCATTTGTCATCCGCTTCATTGTTTGCATATAACTCATGATCGGTTAGCAGCCACCTTACAGGCGCAGCCGCGCTCTTGGACTTGACCCGTCCTCTGTTATTAAGCCCCTTCGCTCCTCCCCCCTTCTTCCAGTAAAGCTCTGATTCCCCCTTCATCGCAGCAGGCAGCAACTCGCACCACACCGGAGGCAATCCGGCATATTCGGCAGCCGTCACCGTCCTTCCACGTCTAGCAAGCAGAACGGCCAGCGTAATGGTTAACAGGGTTGCTCCGGCACCTCCCGATAAACTTAATAAAACAACTCGCACAGGACTATCGTTTGTTGCTTCATTCTCGATTCGTTCTATTCGTGTTTGCTCTCTCTGAACTTTGTCCTCTCCAAGTAAAGTTCTCATCGACGTTTCAACCTCGCGCATCGATTGGAAACGCGACTCCGGATTCCAATGCAGCAATCGTTCTAACAATGCTGCAAAGGAGCCGCGAACAGCTGCCGGCAGCCTGAGTTTCCCTCTCCCGTTGTCCCCATAACGAACGCCTCTTTCATCCGAAGTAGGCGTGCCAGTCAGCAAACTCAGCATCACAGCTCCAAGGCTGTAAATATCGCTCCGAGCGTCGCTCTGCAATCCTCGCAGCATTTCTGGAGCGGCGTAACCTGATGTTCCGAGCACCATCGTATCGCCTTGCTTTCCTTCCTTGTATATTCTCGATATCCCGAAGTCAATGAGCTTGACCGTCCCCGAACTGTCGATCATGATATTGGAAGGCTTCAAATCCCGATGAATGATCGGTCTCGGCTGCTCATGCAGATATAATAACGCAGAACAGAGCTGCAAACCGATCCGGAGCACATTGAGGTTCGTCATCGGTTTGCGCGTTTCTACCAGCCACTCGGCCAAGGTACTGCCTTCGATGTATTCCATGACGAGCGCTTCTATACGATGCGGCATGTCCAGAGGGTAATAGTCCGTTATACGCGGAAGGTTCGGATGATCCAATCTCATCAACGTAGCTGCTTCGGACGAATCGGACGAGTCCCCGCCCTTGGATCTCGTTACCTTAAGGGCGACTCTCCGTCCTGCCAGCTTCGTGTCTCGGGCTGCATAAACAGTCCCCATCCCACCTTGTCCCGCAACTTTCTCAATGAGGTATCTTCCAGCAAATACATCGCCAATCTGAGGCATGCCACGAGTTTCCGTCTCCTCTGCCATTGCGTCCCCATCCCTTCCGGTCATATATACTCCTAATTTGGCAAAAAAAAGCATCCCGGCAGAATCTGAAAAAATCAGATGCTGCCGGGATGCTTTCCCGATAATGCCATATTGGCTACATTATATCATACTGACGCATGTTCTCAAGCCATAAGAAGGACTTTTTGAACCCGCATTTAAAGGCTACTTCTTCTTCAGGAACAAGGTGATTTCCTCGCGGTTATGAAACAATTGTTTGGCTCCAAGTACTGCAAAGCCTGTCTCCAATCGTTCCTTCACCTCTCTGATCGTCTGCAGCGGTTTCTTGTGCATCAGCTTGATCGTAATGATGGCCTTTGCGTCCCGTTTCAGGGCATCATTGAGGTCCAGCACGAGACGGGACATCAGCATCGGACTCCAGCTCATATCACAGACGAGCAGGTCGAAGGAAGCCGCCGCGAGCTTGATTTCGGATGCATTTTGCTTGAGGTGAAGCAACGCCGGATGCCCTTTAAGCGACGCATGCATATCCGCCGGATCCACGGCAGTGACCCGAAGTCCGCGCTCCAGCAGCAGCGATGTCCAGCCGCCCGGTGCGGCTCCGATATCAAGCGCATGGCCGAATTCCTCATACCGTATGCCGAATGCCCGCTCTGCCTCCAACAGTTTGAACTTCGCGCGCGAGATCTGTCCTTCTTCGCGTTGGAAGCGTACGGCTCCGCCAGGCCAATCCGACAGCATCTCCCGAGGCGTGCCGAAGCCAATGTATAAAACGTTGTCGGCGCCATAAACGGAGATAATTACATCCGGCTGTTGAACGGCAGGCTCGCTGCCTATCTCCGCAAGTACTGCATCCAAGACGGATTTCGAATCCGCAGGCGTGTAATGAAAGATCGAGCCGGAATTCCGCCTGATATGCACGGCAGTACGACGATTGCCGAATATCGACCTGTCGTTGCGGATCAGATCGGCTAACCCGTCCAGATCGCTTGCATCTCCCTTGACGACCAGTTCCCTGTCAATCGGCTGCAAATGACGCAAAAAAATCGGCGGATTTGCCCCGACCAGCCCGAGCGCTTCTTCCTTGCCCATAGGACAAACCATACGGAATACTTCGCCAGGCGCAAGCTGCGTAAAGCTGGCTCCAGGCAGAAGGCGCCGCAGTTCTTCCATCGCGTACGACGCATATTGTTGATTGGCGGTTCCGATCCATTCGCTCACTATGTATTAGCCTCTTTCATTCATAATCTAATTAACCCCGATGATTTCTTGCGATCTCGTCCAGCAGATCATGGGGCATTGGCCCTCCGAACAGTTGCGTACGATCCGGCAAAGAAGCAGAGAGCGTATGATACATGCTGTTTCTTCCCGATACGCTGGATGTATGCAAGTAGATCCGGCTCGGAAAGCGCCCCGTGCTGACGATATGCCGCACGACTTCGTCCCCGGTAGGCTGCCCCCACCCAAGATCAAAGTCGAGCGACAGAACGTCTATCTCTTCGTACTGGATCAACTGCTTGCATTCTTCCGCATTACGCGCCAATACGAATCCATCCGGGCATCGGCGGTAATCGTCCAAGTAGACATGGATCATGAGGCTCCCCTCCTCGCGGTATCGATAATTACTTCTGGCAATCCGGACAGCTGTAACACTTGCGGCCGGCCACGGAAGATTTTTTGATCGTCCCTCCGCATCGCTTGCAGGTTTGGCCTTCCAGTTCGTGTACGGCCAGCCTCTCGCGATACAGACCCGAGATTCCGTCCCCGGCGAATAGAGGCAACTCCCTCACGCCTCCATGCGAGATGGAATCGCGGACAATATGATTTAATGCGGAGTACAGAGATTCCCATTCTTCATGGCTTAATTCCGCCGTCTTTCTGTCGGGTCTCAGCCCGGCCTCGAACAAAATTTCATCCGAATAGACGGGACCGATGCCGGCAAGCAAACTTTGATCAACAAGAGCGGTTTTGATCGAGCTTCTTTTTTTAGCGTAACGCTCCATGAACTTCGCCAGTGACAGGCGCTTGTCAAGGGGATCGATCCCCCTGCTCTTCATGATGGATTCCAGTTCCTTGACCGACATCAATTCGATGTCTGCCGCCGTTACCCCGTGCAAGGCCAAAAAACGGTCATCGAATCGAATATAGATGGACGCTTCCCTCTCCAGCGTTTCATTGGATGAACCCACATAGATAGAAGCTTCGTCAGAGAGACGGAAAATCAAACGTTTGCCGTTATCCAGATGGAATACGATCAGCTCAGCCCGTCTCTCCACGAACCAGACGCTTTTGCCAACGACATCTTGTTGCAGTTCCGTTGCAACCTCGTTAATAAGATCCTCATGAAATTCCAATGCCGTGATTGCGGCTCCGGAGAATCTCTCCGCCAATAATGCTCTGTATAGTTCTAATTCCGGAAGCTCTTGCATCTTGCCTTTAAACCTCCCAGCTAGTGTCCGATAATGAAAGCTTCTGCAATGACGGCAGGTCGGCAGTAAGCTCATCCAGCGTGTCATAGATGCTGTCCGGCGTGCAGCCCGCCTGATTCTTATAGTCGTCGTAATTCTCCCTCGTCGTGAGACCCGTAAGGACAAGCGCGGTACCGCAGCCAGAAGCAATGCCTGCAGCGATATCCGTAGCCAGATTATCCCCAACGACCCATGTCTCGCGGTGAGTCAGCCCAATGCTGTCTAGCGCATAATTCATAAGAATGGAGGAAGGTTTGCCGATAACGATCGGTTCCTGACCGCTGGCCGCCTGGATCATGGCTCCTATGGAGCCTGCTCCCGGCAATAACCCGTGAGTAGATGGTACGAGACGGTCGGGATTCGTAAGAATAAAGGGAACCCCGTTCCGAATATGCTGAACCGCTTGTGCGACACGGTCATAAGTGAACTCTCTGTCTATCCCTTGTACAACGAAATCCGGATGTTCCTCCGATAACCGAAGTCCCGCTTCCGTCAAAGCTTCGCGCAGCCCTTTCTGTCCTATGACAAATACGGAGGAGTGAGGTGCAAGCTTGGCGATATAAACGGCTGCAGCCTGTGCGGAAGTGCATACATCTTCGGGACGCGCGGGAATTCCCATTGCGCTGAGCCGGCTTGCTACTTCAACTGGAGTAGCCGAAGAATTGTTCGTGACGAAACGATAAGCAATGCTCTCTCGCTGCAAGTGGCGAATCAACCGGTCCGCGCCGTCTACAGGACGCGAGCCCTGATACATCGTGCCATCAAGGTCGATCAACAATCCTTTCATGGGCACATGCTGATATTGTTTCATTTGGATAATGCTCCCAATTCTAGTTTAAGAATTTTAGACTGTATTCTTTGAATTCGTTTGCGAACGTCCTGCAGCGCTAATGTCTCCTTATCGCTCAAACGGCGGCCGCCCGATACGCTCTGCATTCGCGCAAGCGCCTCGGCGCAATAATGGAGCGACTGATGCAGTTCCTTGCTCCTATGCTCAAAATACATGGATAATTCAATACAGGCATCATGCCCGGATGCAGACAAAGAGCTGCCGGAGGCATGAACAACCTTCTGCCACAATACCACAGCACGTTGCCAATTACCAGCCTTCTTATCTCTTGCCGCAAGCTTGTTTAACGCAGATGGAGATGGTTCTTCTTGCAGCAATGCCCGCCCAAATAATTCCTCTGCCAGCTCCGACTTTCCCATATGCTCCAGCCATAATCCCGTTCTCACCAGTTCCTCTGTCTCCTCCGGATACGGAATGCGCCGGAATATATCCTCCCGCAGCAGATGTCCAAAACGGATCGACAAGCAAGCAAGCGCCAGAAGGTCAAGCTCGTTATGAACAAACACGCCCTCCAAAGGAGCGGGATCTCCATCCGCCAGAAACTGAAAATATAGCTGAGGAGCAAGAGAGCCGGGAACATCCTCCGTTCGAAAAATGCCCAATCTCTCTTCTTCGATATGGCTGAGCTTGCAGGATGCCAGAGTGTTGCGCCAGATGGATCTCGAAGGATGCAAAAAATCCAGATGAAGCGGCTGCTTGAGTTCTCTCCCCATCGCGTTCATGATCATCCGATTCTGCACAAGCGGCCAATCGAATGTCTTGCCATTATATGTGGCCAAATAACGATAATTGCTTAAGCGCTGCTCCAAATCGTACAGCATGGCATATTCCTCGGCAGGATGGCGAATCAGCGACTGCTCTACGATAAACTTATTCCCTTGCACAAAGGCAAAGCCGGTCATAAAAGGCACATTGCCCGTCCCGACGCCCAATCCGGTCGTCTCCAGATCCAGATACAAAATGGATTCGGGCTCTACTGGCTGCTGGGCAGCATGGAACTCGGACAATCCTGTTGCCGCTTCAATTAATTCTCCTAATTGATGAGTGCCGTGTTGGTAGTCAAGACTAAATTCAGTTCGACGCACCAAATAATCGCCCTTCGCGCCTCTTCGGAGCGTAACGCCGAAGGATGCCCATCCCGGATGCAGCTCCTCCTGCGGCTCGCATTCCGATTCTGACGACGACACAACCGTTTCGGTCGCCGTGCGAGCTTCGCTTGCTGCGCTAGCTCGAAGCCTGTTCATACGTTCCCGCATGCTCATGCGCCTGCACCTGCTTCCTTCAGCAGCGCCAGCGCCTGCTCTTTGCCAAGCAGCCCGACCTCTTCGATCGGCCCGACGCAAGCCGGACATCCGCTCATACAGCTGCAAGAAGTAATGAGCGTCCTTGCCCGCTTAATCAGCTCGTCGTGTACGTCGTACAACCTTTCGCTAAGCCCGATGCCTCCGGGATAACGATCATAGAAGTAGATCGTCGGTTTTTGCGAATGAATGGCTTTTACTTGAGGCACGACCCGAATGTCGAAGGGATCGCACATGAGATAGAGCGGAGCGATATGAACGAGCACGTTCGCAATGCCCAGCAGCGCGAACTGCATTTCGTTTTTGGAACGCGTAGCCGCAGCCTCGTCGCTGAAGGAAAACCAGTAGCTGCTCGTATGCAGCTCCTCTTCGGGCAGGTGAATCGGCCCTGAGCCGATGTTCTCGTGAGTGCCCAGTCGTATTTTTTTAAAAATGGTCGCCTTCGCATTTACGGTTACTTCGCCATATTGCCTAAGGAGCTCCCCCGACGTGGTCTCCTTGTCTACATGCAGCACCTTCAGCTCGACCGCCAGGTTGGCATCCGTATAATACTCGACATCGATCTCGCGCACATAAGCCTTCTTCTCCGGGTAGTCCAGCTTCTCCACCTGGAATTGCACGCCTTCATGAATATAGATAGCCTCTTCGTGGATCAAGGTCGGAGCGCTAAACCGATCAACCTCGCCAAGGACTCTGTGGTCGCTAGTCGTCATATCGATGATAACGAAGTTCTCCTGCGCAGCGGACCTCAACGAGATGTTATGCGCAGGGAAAGACTGTTCCATCCAGAACCAGCGGTCATTGGCGTAATGGAGCACTCTCTCTTCGACTAAAAACTCCATCATATCCTCCAGCTTCTCGCCTCCGAACGTATCCCCTCGCTTGAACGGCAGCTCGTAGGCCGCACACTTTACATGATCGATCAAGATCAGCAGATTATCGGGATGGATCAGCGCCCGCTCGGGAGGACGATTGAAAAAGAAGTCCGGGTTCTGGATCATGTATTGATCCAGCGGATTGCTGCTCGCCACCATAAACGTTACGGAGCTCTCCTGTCGTCTGCCTGCTCTGCCTGATTGCTGCCATGTGCTTGCGATCGTACCGGGGTACCCGTTAAGCACGCAAGCCTGCAACTGACCGATATCGATGCCAAGCTCCAGCGCGTTCGTACTGACAACGCCTCGTATCTCGCCGCTGCGAAGCCCGCGTTCGATCTCTCGCCGCAGCTTTGGCAGATAGCCGCCTCTGTATCCCCGTATGCTCTTGTCGCCAAGCTTGTCCTTGACCAGCTCCTGCAAATAAGTCAGCAGCAGTTCCACGCGCACGCGGCTGCGGGCGAATACAATGGTCTGCACGCCCTGCTTCAGAAGCAAGGCCGCGAGTCTGCGTGTCTCCAGCACGCTGCTTCTCCGTATGCCGAGCTGTCGGTTCACAACAGGCGGATTATAGAAAATGATATGTTTTTCGCCCATCGGCGCGCCGTTGTTGTCGATCAGCGTCACCCGCTCGCCAATCAGCCTCTCCGCGTGTTCGCGCGGGTTGTCGATCGTAGCCGAGGCGCAAATAAATTGAGGTTCGGAGCCGTAAAAGCGACAGATTCGTTTAAGTCTCCGGATCACGTTTGCCACATGGCTTCCGAATACGCCGCGATAGGCATGGACCTCGTCAATCACGATGTATTTGATATTCTCGAACAGCTTGACCCACTTCGTATGATGCGGAAGAATGGCCGAATGCAGCATATCGGGATTCGTCACGACGATATGTCCCGCGTTGCGAATCGCCGTGCGAACGGTGGGCGGCGTATCGCCATCGTAGGTGTGCGTCTTGATATCGACGCCCATGAGGTCGGCGACCGCCTGCAGCTCCGCCACCTGATCCTGCGCAAGCGCCTTGGTCGGAAAGAGATACAACGCTCTCCCTTCGTCGTTCTCCAGCAGGCTTTGCATGACGGGCAAGTTATAGCATAACGTCTTGCCCGAAGCCGTCGGAGTCACGGCGACGACATGATCGCCCCGCCTCGCCGCCCGGAATGCATCGGCTTGATGCGCATACAGCTCCGTCACTCCGCGAAGCCGCAGCCCCTCTTTCCAGATGGGATGCAAGTCCTCCGGCAAGGGGACGGAGACGGCCGGCCTGGACGGGATGGTACGCCAATGCGTGACATTCGCCATAAGCTCCTCGTCTGTCTTTATGTATCCGAGCCAATCCTCCAGACTGGCCGCCCTGCCCGTCCAGGTGTTCATCATTGCCACTCTCCGTTCCCCGCGCTTCCCCGCGCCTAGTCATTCGTTGTTGTCATTTTAACATACTATACAGAATTAGAATATACGTTCGATCTATTGCGTCATTCCGGACAGCCCCGCTCTTCGCCGCTGACCTTCCGCAATATCTCATAACAGCCCAGATCAAGCGCTGCCGCGCTGTTGGGGAACACCATCCGAGCTTCCCCCTCCAAATTCACCAGCTCTTCGTTGCTGTATCTCCCGCTGAAATGAGTCATCAGCAGTCGCTTCGCTCCCGCTTCTCGAGCAGCAAGAGCGGCTTCGCTTGTGGTGCTGTGCCCGAATTCATGAGCCTTAGATTCCATTCCGGCTGCAAACGTCGCTTCATGGATGAGCAGATCCGCTCCCCTTGCAAGCAACAAGGCGTTAGCGCAAGGACTGGTGTCGCCAAGCACCGTCACGATCCGGCCAGGCACGATCCCATCCGTAACGGAAGCCGGAGTCACTACGCGCCCATCCGCCAGAGTCACGGTTTCGCCGCGTTTTAATCGGCCGTATAACGGACCAGCCTCGATACCGAGTTGTTCCAGCTTGTCGGTCAGCAGCCGGCCCGGCGCATCGCTTTCGATAATTCTATAGCCAAAGCAAGATACTCGATGCAAAAGCGGTTTCGCTTCCACCTTGAAGCCAAGGCCATTATAGACGACTTCATCGCTGGCGTTTTCAGCCAATTCATGGATAACCAACTCGTAATCAAGCGTTGTTCCCGTCAATTGAAAGATTGTCTCGATGTACTTCTTCAAACCAATCGGACCGTACAGGTCCAACCGGCTGACGCCTCCGTCAAAGGATCGTGTGCTGAGCAGCCCTGGCAAGCCATAGAGATGATCGCCATGCAGATGCGTAATAAATATTTTTTCCAGCTTGCTCAGCTTCAGGGGCAGCTTCATTAGTTGATGCTGAGTTGCCTCGCCCGCATCGAACAACCACCAAGCGCAATGCGGCTCAGGCAATTGCAGCGCTGCGCCTGTCACATTCCGATGTTTATTCGGTCTGCCTGCGCCGGTACCCGTAAACCATACCTTCATCGTTTTCCTCCAACGATATTTGACGTATCTGCCAATAACAGCTTTGACCAAAGGAGCCCTCCTCATTACGGCTCATAAGGGCCGAAACGGGGAAGGCTCGCTTTCTATCGTTTCTTTGTCTTACACTTTCTCCACGTTGAAATATTGCGCCTCCGGATGAGCGAACACCATTGCGGACACAGAAGCTTCCGGCTCCATCATGAAACCTTCCGTCAGCTCAACGCCGATATCCTCGGGCTTCATGAGCTCGAAGAGAGGTCCTTGATCCTCCAGATTCGGACATGCCGGATAACCGAACGATACCCGAATCCCTTGATATCGGGCGCCATGCCGCTGCTTCATCGTCATCTCGGCAGGATCCGGATAACCGCAAATATCGCGCATCATATGATGGACGCGTTCCGCCAACCCCTCCGCTACTTCCAATGCAACGGACTGCAGCACGTGGGAGCGCAGATAGTCCCCCCCGTCCTTCCAACGATTGGCTAGATCCCTAATGCCTTCTCCGGCGGTTACAACCAGAAACCCGACATAGTCCATTACGCCGCTCTCCGTCGACTTAAGGAAGTCGGAAAGGCAGAGGAATGGCTCAACCTGCTGACGCGGAAAGGTAAATCGTTTGATTTCCCTCGTATGATCGGCAGGGTCGTAAATGATAACGTCGTTGCCCGAAGATTGGGCCGGGAAGAAACGGTACATCCCCTGCGCCTTCAAGAAGCCTTCCTTGCTCCCCTCACGAATGATTTCGTCAACGGTTGCCTTCAAATGGGTCGCCTTCTCGTTCCCCTCGGCCAGCAGCTTTTCTACCGTTCCCTTAAGTCCCAAGTGATGGCCTAGCAGCATCTGCATGTTGACGTAAGGCACGATCTGCGGGATCGGGACATCGCGCAGGACGTGACGATCCGTATCCGGCGGCGCGAATACCGGAGCATCAGGCGATATCTTCGAACGGACGGCACGCGATAACTGGGGCAGCTGCTTCTCCGTTTCCTCCGATGCGGCTCCAGACGCCTTGTAAGCTGCAAGCTCCTCTTCCAGCCGCTGCCGGTGCTCGGGATCCATTAGCTTGTTGGCTATATCGAGGCCGTCCATCGCATCCTTTGCATAAAGCACGAGACCATCATACTCCGGACCAATCCTCGTCTTCGTGAACTTGCGGGTCAGTGCGGCTCCGCCGACCAGAATCGGCGCATCGATGCCGGCGTTCCGCATGTCTTGTGCGGTGATGACCATCTGCTGAGCGGATTTCACGAGCAGACCGGACAGACCGATCGCGTCCGCTTTCTCTTTGCGGTAAGCTTCGATAAGCTGCTCTGGCGGCACCTTAATTCCCAGATTAATGATTTTATAGCCGTTATTGGACAAAATAATTTCAACCAGGTTTTTGCCAATGTCGTGGACATCGCCTTTTACCGTAGCCAAAATAATTTTTCCTTTGACGGCCGTTTCGTTTTTCTCCATAAAGTTTTCCAAATGCGTGACGGACGCCTTCATGACTTCGGCGCTCTGAAGCACCTCGGCAACGATCAACTCGTTGTTGTTGAAGAGCCGGCCGACCTCTTCCATCCCCTTCATCAGCGGGCCGTTAATAATATCAAGAGGCGCGTATTTTTTTAGCGCTTCGTCCAGATCGGGAATCAATCCTTCTTTTGTACCTTCCACAATATACGAGCCGAGACGCTCTTCCAGCGAAAGGTTGGAGATTTTTTCTTTTTTCTCGACTTTCTTGTTACGGAATGCCGCCACGAACGCTGCCAGCGTATCATCGTTCGTATTGTAGATTAGAGCTTCTGCGAGTTGACGTTCTTCCTCCGGAATGGAAGCATATCGCTCCAGCTTCTCCGTATTTACGATGGCATAATCGAGACCTGCCTTGGTCGCATGATACAAATAAACGGAATTCAGCACTTCGCGTCCCGCGTCCGGCAAGCCGAAGGAGATGTTGCTGAGTCCGAGTATCGTCTTGGCCCGAGGGTACTTCTCCTTGATCATCCTTATCCCTTCAAGCGTCTCCACGGCAGAACCAATGTATTGCGGATCCCCGGAGCCGATCGGGAACATGTTAGGGTCGAATATGATGTCCTGCGGGTTCACGCCATACTTCTCAACCAACAGATGATAAGATCGGTCCGCGACCTCCATTTTCGCCTCGCGAGACACGGCTTGGCCGCGCTCGTCGATCAGAATCATGACGACTGCCGCGCCGTAGCGATGAATCAGGGGGACGATCTTCTCGAACTTCGACTCCCCGTCTTCCAGGTTAATGGAATTGATGATCGCTTTGCCTTGCGAATATTTGAGACCCAGCTCGATAATATGATCATAAGTAGAGTCCAGCATCAGCGGCGCTTTAATCTTCTTGACGACCTGCGGCAGAAATTGGTGCACGGCGAACGCTTCGTCGATATCGGTATCCTGCAGGTTGATATCGATGACATGCGCGCCGCCTTTCACTTGCGAACGGGCAATCTCCGATGCTTCGTCGAACTTCTCTTCCTTAATAAGACGTTTAAATTTACGGGATCCCGAAATATTTGTCCGTTCGCCAATCATATAGGGACGGTTGTCCGATTCGATATAGACGGTGTCGATTCCGGATACCGCGTCGGCATGGGCGCCTTCATTCGGACGCGGCGAATAGTTCGCCAACGTCTCGGCAAGCTCCTTGATATGGGCAGGCGTCGTTCCGCAGCAGCCGCCGGCGATATTAAGCCAGCCTTGATCGGCGAACGCGGCGATTTTTTTGGCCAATGATTCCGGCGATTCATGATAATGCCCGTTCTCGTCCGGCAAGCCTGCGTTAGGATAACAACTGACCGCCGCGCTCGAGATTTCGCTTAATGTTCGAATATGATCGCGCATAAACTCAGGACCCGTCGCGCAGTTAAGACCGATGGAGATGGGATTCAAATGCTCCAGCGAGATGTAAAACGATTCGATGGATTGACCTGCGAGCGTCGTTCCCATCGGCTCGATCGTTCCGGAGATCATAATCGGAAGCGTTATCCCCGTCGTCTCGAATGCATTGCGAACGCCGATGCTGCCTGCCTTAACGTTGAGTGTATCCTGAGATGTCTCCAGAAGGATTGCGTCTACGCCGCCTTCGATGAGAGCCACCGTTTGCTCGTAATAACTTTCAATCAACTCGTCGAATGTAACGCCGCCGGTCACCGACAACGTCTTGGTTGTCGGCCCAAGAGCACCTGCAACATATCGCGGTTTGTCCGGCGTGCTGTATTTGTCCGCAGCATCCCGCGCCAGCTTCGCCGCGGCCAGATTGATCTCTCTGGCTTTCTCGGGGATGTCGTAATCCTCGAGAACGACACTCGTAGCGCCGAACGTATTCGTCTCCAGAATGTCTGCTCCGGCCTCCAGATATTGCTCATGAATCGATTGAATAACATCGGGACGCGTCAGAACGAGCATCTCATTACAGCCGTCCAGCTCCGCGCCGCCGAAATCGTCCTCCGTCAAGTTGGCTTGCTGAATCATCGTTCCCATAGCGCCGTCCAGAATCAAAATCCGTTCCTTAAGCGCTTGTTGTAAAGTCCTTCTCAACAATTCCTTACACCCTTCCTACACGTCATATGCATCCTTCATGCACCCGTTTAGTTTAACAATTAGTTTAACAGAATAGCCATTAGCTGAAAAGGTTCGTTCATCGACATTTTCGGTTCCGGAGAACAAACATCGCTTCTTCACCCTGATGGACAGCCGCCAGATTGTAGCCGTTCGCCGCTTCATCGAGACGGTAGGCTGGCTAACGTTTCCTTTCGCAGATCAACAATTCCAATCGGGCAAGTAAGGATTCCGCCAGATAAACGGCAAGCCCCTCCGGCCTTCAAATGCTGCAGAGGGGCTTTTTTTGGTTATAAATAGGAGTCCATTACAGCTATTATTGCTCCAATAAGGTAATTAGCTCTTCCAGATGGGTAATCTCGTAAGACGGTACGATCTCGTCCGTTCGGGTCGCGCCATGACGATTAATCCATACCGATGTCATTCCGATCGTATTGGCGCCAAGTATATCCGTCGTCAGCTTGTCGCCGACCATGATGCCATGCTCCGGTTCGATGCCGAGACGTTCCAGCGCATGCTTAAAGATAGGCGCAGCCGGTTTCCCTTGTCCGAATTCACCCGAAATAATAATATGATCAAAGTAAGGAATAAGTTCGGGCACTCCGTCAAGCTTCTCCTTTTGGAGATCGGGTGAGCCGTTGGTAAGCAGAAGCAGCTTGTATTTTCCTTTGAGCGCATCCAATACGCGGAATGTCTCATCGTAAACAAGCGGCCGCGAACGTCGTTCAGCCGGGAAGAGCTCCGCAAGCGTTGCGCCAAGCTCTTCGTTGTCGACGCCCAGCGCCTTAAGGCCTTGTGTCCATGCAGCCTTCCTGTATCCCGGAGCCAGTTGTTGCAGCTTGCGGAACTCAACATGCTCGCCTGCCGTGAAATTCGCCCAAAGGCCTTCAAAAGGATTAATGCCGATCATCTTCGTAAACGGGAAGGTTTCGTATGATTCGTACAAGGCTCTTGCTTCCTTGCGTACCGCCTCCTCCAACTCGTCCGGATTTAAGCCAGTAGCCGCCGCGCCTGCTTCGCAGGTAGCACGGAAAGCCTCTCTGACGCTGCGGTCATCCCACAATAATGTATCGTCCAGGTCAAATAATACCGCTTGCTTTGCTGCCATGTCCTGTATCTCTCCCCTGTGTTATTTCTCCTCGAATGTAATGCCGTGTACTTGAGCAAACGACTTCATTTTGTCGGTCATCGCCGCCGTATTGAATCGATTAAGAAGACGCGAGAACGTCCAGCCGCCGCCCTTTTTAGGCACAATCGTCACATAACCGTCTTGTACGCGAATGGAACCGATATCCGCCGCATTAAGCCGCTTGTCGCCTGTCATCCGGCGAGACTGCACATAATCCTTGCCGATCTTAAGATAGGGCTTGCGGAAAAAAAAGAGGGCAGCGAGCAAAAAATACATACCGATCGTTACCCAGCTCATCGTCGTCATAACGAATTTGGGATCTGCCGACATAATCGCGATGTACGCGCCGATAAACAAAATCAATAAAATCGGCAGCAAAAAATTGCGGCCGGTAAATCGATCCGCCTTCTCTGCATTCATCACTAACTGGCCTTCACCGTGCTTCTTGCGTTGCTTATTAATAGTAGACATGTTTTTGCGCACCTTGCGCTCCCAGGACCGTGACAGATGGATTCCTCCTTCATATAATAGCAAGCTCCCGAAAGGAGCTCTTAATGTTTGACGCCGCCGTTGCCTTCGTTCTCTTCATCCTCGACAAACTTGATTGTATCAAGCTGTTGCTTGAAGTTAGCTTTGAAGTTGTTCAGATATTTCTGGCGAAGCACATCACGTTCCTTCAGCTCTTCATCCGTTAAGCCGACGGTTTTGTTTTTGCGGGAAAGCTCGTTGATTCTGGCAATCAGACTATCAAAATCCAATTTCATTACCCCTCTCTCATGTTGCGAACACATTACTCCTACTTTGACATTTTCAATAAGGCATTGTCAAGGCGAAGCCCCCAAACGCAATTAGTTTCTATAATACACAAAAAGAGATCTCCCTAAAGAATGGGAAATCTCTAAGCACACATTATTAAATATATCGCTATTACAACTCCATCAAATATCAGGAATAATTAACTTCTGACCTGGATGTATCGTCACGTTGTCCAAATTATTGCGATTCTTGATCGAGAAAACAAGATAACCTATATCACTGCCGTTCTTAAACGAACTGGCAATGGACCATAACGTGTCACCGCTGCCTACCGTCACGACTTGCTCCGATTCGCCTGGCCCCTCAACGACCGTGCTGGAAGCATTTGTACCGATTATAAGAAAGCTGCTGAAAACAAGCGTAAACACGATCAAACTAATCATCAGCTTTGCCATATGCCTGACCAGCCAATGAGGCTGAGCAAGCTCCTTGGTTTCGCGGATATTATCATGGTATATGGAACGGTATGAGCTTGTACTTGGATTCATTATCATCATTGTCAGCACCCCAAACGTTTGTTCTGTTTTTAATTTAACACGAACAAACGTTTCCGTCAACGAAAAAATGCGAACGTCTGAGCTTAAGAACTTATGTTTGTACGAACGGCAGTTCTATGCTATAATTTGACACAATAAGATGAATGGAGTTGATGAACGTGTCGAAGATTTCCAAACGGCAAAATTCGATCCTTGACTTTATAAAGCAAGAAGTTAAAGAAAAAGGGTATCCCCCTTCCGTACGAGAAATCGCAGAGGCGGTCGGCCTGCTGTCCAGCTCGACGGTACATGGACATCTGGACCGGTTGGAGAAAAAGGGATTTATCAGACGCGACCCTACGAAACCTCGGGCGATCGAGATTTTGAGCCAGGACGATAATGACAACGTCATCCAGATGCCTGTCACACAAGTTCCTATCGTAGGTAAGGTTACTGCCGGCGTACCGATCACTGCTACGGAGAACATAGAAGACTACTTCCCTCTTCCTGCCCACTATGTTGGCGACAATAACAATGTGTTCATTCTTAACGTTATTGGCGAGAGTATGATCGAAGCCGGCATACATAATGGCGACTACGTCATCGTACGCCAACAGCAGACGGCCAATAACGGAGAGATCGTCGTCGCCATGACAGAAGACGACGAAGCGACCGTCAAAACGTTCTACAAAGAGAAGAATCATATCCGTCTCCAGCCGGAAAACGAGACGATGGAACCGATTCTTTTGCAGAACGTCACTATTCTCGGCAAGGTCATCGGACTATTCAGAGATATCCATTAAGCAGCAAACGCGGCAACGCCGGTATGGACAATTCCATATCGGCTTTTTTATTGTATTGGAAATGACGCAACTCCGAGACTTGTGAACAAAAGGTTTCAATAATGGTCAAAAACAAACCCGCTAACCATAACGGTCAGCGGGTTTCCTTGTCTTAGTACAACGTCAGATATTGATCGCGTTCCCATTGATGCACTTGGGTCCGGTACATATCCCATTCGATTTCCTTTAACTCGTAGAAATGAGCGAGAGCGTGATCGCCGAGCGCTTCGGTGATGACGCCGCTTCTAAGCATCTCTTCGAGCGCTTCCTTAAGATTCGATGGAAGGCTTGGAATTCCGGAATCAATGCGCTCTTCTTCTGTCATGATATAGATATTGCGGTCCGTCGGAGCCGGCAACGGCAATTGGTTTTGAATACCGTCGAGACCTGCCTTAAGCATAACGGCAAGTGCCAAATACGGGTTAGCGGCAGGATCCGGATTACGAACCTCTACGCGAGTAGACAGTCCGCGGGAAGCCGGGATTCGGATCATCGGCGAGCGGTTGCTGGCCGACCACGCAACGTAGCAAGGAGCTTCATAACCAGGCACCAGACGTTTGTAAGAGTTGACCGTCGGATTCGTGATGGCAGCCATCGCGCGAGCGTGCTTGAGTATTCCCGCCATGTAATAACGTGCCGTGTCGCTGAGACCAAGTTTGTCCTTCTCATTATAGAACATGTTCGTATTGCCTTGGAACAGGGACATGTGGCAGTGCATGCCGGATCCGTTAACGCCGAACAATGGCTTCGGCATGAAGGATGCATGCAAACCATGTACTCGCGCAATTGTCTTAACGACAAGCTTGAACGTCTGGATCTGGTCCGCTGCCTTAATGGCGTCTGCATATTTGAAGTCAATCTCATGTTGTCCTGGAGCTACTTCGTGATGGGAAGCCTCAATCTCGAAACCCATCTCCTCCAGCGTAAGTACGATCTCGCGGCGGCAGTTCTCGCCGAGATCCATAGGGGCCAAGTCGAAATAACCGCCGTGGTCGTTAAGCTCCGTCGTCGGTTCGCCGCGCTCATCCGTCTTGAACAGGAAGAACTCTGGCTCCGGACCAACATTCATAGCCGTATAACCGAGCACTTCGGCTTCCTTGAGCGCGCGCTTGAGGATGCCACGCGGGTCGCCTGCGAACGGCGTGCCGTCCGGCATATAGATATCGCAGATCAGACGCGCTACGCGATCCTGCGTTACCCAAGGGAATACGACCCATGTATCGAGATCAGGATATAAGTACATGTCGGACTCTTCAATCCGAACGTAACCTTCAATGGAAGAACCGTCGAACATCATTTTGTTATCAAGCGCCTTGTCCAGCTGACTGACCGGAATTTCGACGTTTTTAATCGTGCCTAGCAGGTCGGTAAATTGCAAACGAATAAAACGAACGTTTTCCTCCTGGGCAATACGTTTGATGTCCTCTTTTGTAAAACTCACAGAATCATCTCCTTTGTGTCGTTCTCCAAATTACCGTTTATTTAGGAAACGGGATAATTGTCCTTCGATCATGGACGTTCTGCCCGGTCTCTTTTCCAACAGCTGCTGCTTAAGCAGTCGGTGTAGCTGCTGATCGGACAGCTCCCTGCGCTTCACTTCGGATTGTTCGCTTACCAAGGTAGCATCGTCCGATTCCTTGGATACAGGATTCATGACCTGTTTGATGCCAGCGATGTTTACGCCTTTCTCTATCAATGATTTGATCTCTAGCAGTCGTTCGACGTCATTAAACGAGAACAACCGTTGATTGCCAGCGGTCCTGGCAGGCACGATCAATTCGTGCTGTTCATAATAACGGATTTGTCGCGCCGTCAAATCGGTCAGCTTCATGACGATGCCGATCGGAAATAGGGCCATGTTTCTGCGTAATTCATCTGCCAATTCGCATCAACCTTCCAGTCCTCATTTATAGCTTCATTGTATCGTCGAGCCACAAATGTGTCAAGTTATGTAAGGTTTGATCACAATCAATCCGCTTTTAACCAGCTTCTCCAGCGCGATCAGAACGCCGTATTTGGCATGTCCATAAGTCAGCCCGCCTTGCATATAGGCAATGTAAGGCTCTCGAATAGGCGCATCCGCCGACAGTTCCAGACTGCCTCCTTGCATAAAGGTACCTGCAGCCATAATGACGGGATTGTCATAACCAGGCATGTCCCACGGCTCCGGCACAACATGAGCGTCTACTGCCGCCGCTTGCTGAATGCCCTGGACGAAAGCGATAAGCGGCTCGGCGCTACCGAACCGGACAGCCTGTATGAGATCCGTTCTAACTTCGTTCCAAGCCGGCTTCGTCTCGAAACCCAGCTTTTCGAACAACGCAGCGGCCAGGATACTGCCTTGAACGGCTTGTCCCACCATATGAGGGGAGAGAAACAGTCCTTGGAACAAGGAGCGCAGCGTCCCTAACATGGCTCCTACGTCTCCCCCGATTCCTGGAGCGGTCAGCCGGTATGAGGCTGCTTCCACGAGTTCTCGTTTGCCGGCAATATATCCCCCTGTTTCCGCAATGCCGCCTCCCGGATTTTTGATCAGGGAACCTGCGATGAGATCGGCGCCTGCCTCCGTTGGCTCTTGTAGTTCCGTGAATTCGCCGTAGCAATTATCCACGAAGACAATAAGATCCTCTCGAATGGCTTTTACCCTCGTCACGATTTCTCCAATCTCAGCAACTGTAAAGGAGGCACGCCAAGCGTAACCTCTGGATCGCTGCACGCCAATGACCTTCGTCCGCTCTGTAATCGACGCTTCGATGCCATCCCAATCCAGGCTGCCATCCTCCAGCAGTGCAACCTCGCCGTAACCGATACCGAAATCTGCAAGCGAGCCCGTACCGTCGCCGGCCTTGCCGATTACTTTGTGAAGCGTATCGTAGGGCTTCCCCGTTACATACAGAAGCCCGTCTCCGGGACGAAGCACACCGAACAACGCGCAGCTGATCGTATGGGTGCCGGATGCGAAGTGGGGACGAACAAGCGCAGCTTCGGCCCCCATAACATCGGCGTAGACGAGATCAAGCACCTCTCGCCCACGGTCGTTGTAGCCATAGCCAGTCGAGCCTGCAAAGTGGAAATCGCTGACTCCTTGTCGTTTGAACGCTTCAATAACCTTCCACTGATTGCGCTCCGCTATCCGCGCTGTACGACGGAATGCTTCCGCCGCTTCGTCCTCTGCACGATCAGCGAGCGCAATCAGTTGCTCCCAAACCTGTTCTCTCTCTAGTTGCTCGTTCATCACTCTGTTTGTCTCCCTTTCGTCATGCAGTATAGCTTAAATCATAGCTTTAGATCCTCTGGACGAATGGTCATTAATTCGCCCTTCGCCGGGATGGAATTGGAGTATTGACCGATCAGGCGGACAGCCTGATGCCGGATCGCCTTTTCGATGGTATTGCGCACGAACCGGGCATTGCTGAAGGAGAAGAGATCGTTTTGCTTCTCTTGCATCAAATGCTGTCGGAGCTTGAATACGGTTTGAGGCAGCATGACGTAATCGCGTTCCTTTACCATCAGCTCGCCAATTTGCAGCAACTGATCCACAGAATAATCCGGGAATTCGATCTGGATCGGGAACCTGGATGGCAGGCCCGGATTCGTCATCAGAAATTGCTCCGTCTCAAGCGGGTAACCGGCCAAAATGAGAATGAACCCGCTTCGATGATCTTCCATCGCTTTGACAAGCGTATCGATCGCTTCTTTGCCGAAGTCCTTCTCCCCGCCTCGAGCGAGACTGTAAGCCTCGTCGATAAACAATACGCCGCCAAGCGCTTTGCGTACGAGATCCCTTGTTTTTTGCGCGGTGTGTCCGATATACTCGCCGACAAGATCGGCTCTCTCTACCTCGATGAGATGTCCTTTCGCAAGCACGCCCATCTTCTGGAACAGCTTGGCGATAATTCGGGCAATCGTTGTTTTGCCCGTCCCGGGATTGCCTTTAAAGATCATATGATAGACTTGCGAACCGCCGAACAATCCCGCTTCTGTGCGCATCCGGCTAATGTATAACAACGCATAAATTTCGTATACCAGATTTTTGACGTTTTCCATGCCGATCATAGGTTCAAGTTCCTTCTGAATCTCTGCGAAGTGATCGACTGCCGGCAACGGTTTGACGCTTGGAAGCGGTTCGAGTTCCAGCGCATGCGCAGAAGCCGCTCCCGCTGACTCATGGCTTCTGAGCACCACGTTGATTTGACGGGAAGGTCTGGAGGATCCGCTGCCTGGTCCCGATATGACGTGTCCGTTCATCTGACGCATCACCTGTCCTTTGTACAGAAGCTGTAGCGTAACAGTAACCTGCCGCATTACAATCTTATTCTCTCTCAGGACAGCATATTAGCAGATTCACGGCAACGAGTTATCGGGACAAGAAACCGATGCGCATCAGCACGGAATCCAGCTTCCATTTCGTATAAGCGAGCACCTCGCGGGAATCATTATAGAACTGGTTCAGAACGCGAGATTTGACGCCTGTTACAAGCGCCGGCTCGAAGCCGGCAAACTCTGCCATCTCCTTCGCTCTAGGCGCATGATAGTCATGCGTAATGACGACAAATTCGCTATAGCCCGCTTCCTCGCCGATTCGCTTGCCGAATACGAGATTCTCGTAGGTATTGCCAGCCTCCATCTCCAGGATCAGCTTGTCCTCCGCCATTCCCTTCGACGTCAAGTAGTTGCGCATGCCCTCCGCCTCTGACAGCTTCGAGGATACGCCGCCATAACCGCCGGACAGAATCAATACCTCTACAACACCATCTTTGTACAGCTGGTAGGCATAATCCAGCCGTTCTTTGAGTGCCGGACTGGGGACATCATTCCAAAGGGCTGCGCCAAGCACGATGCCCGCATCAGCGCGCGTCCCCTCTTCAAGCTCGGGAATCGTATGATTAAGATACCATGCCGCGTATAAGCACCAGGCAATGCTCGCGAACAATACAACTACGAATAGACGAAAGAAAAGCAGCCACGGCCGCCTGGAAGACTTACGGCGGCGGCGCGTGCTGCTCCTCCGATGCTTGACACTGCTCTTCATGACTCGCTGAGCTCCCCTGTTCGTTCCATGAGGCTCTTGCGATGCTTGAGACTAAGCGTGAAATAACGGAATCTGCCATTGCGAATGCTTGACAGCAGCCTTCCTGCCGTCTTGCGCGCAAGCGCGGCATCCTTGTTGGAGACGGCGCCTTGCCTGAGGGCGTCCTCCAGTTCGTCTTCGTCCATTAAATACACTTCGCCGCTTGGCAGCACGACAACATCCAGATACAGATCGTCGAACCACGGCACTTGCTGATCAGTCAAACCTTGCGTCTTGCACACGTCGATATACCATTGCACGACTCGGCCCTTGTCATCAAACATTGTCGTTACGACAAAGTGCTCGCCCTTGGGAAAGTGCTGCATCCATAAATAACCACGGTCTGCCAGGCAGAGCCTTCGTCCGTCATATTCTTTCCAGAGAGGCTCCCTAAGCTCATGGATCCGGTAGAAGGTTACGAGCCCTCTAAACTCGTCTCCATCAAGCGCCAGGCAAGAATAACTTCTTCGCAATATGCGGCGCCAGTTCGCGCGATCGGAAAATTTTCTCTTCATACGGAACGTACCTTTCCGTTCATTTAGGAATGACGTCCGCCGCTCCAATGGGACGGCCCACGTGTTCACGAAGAACACTCCTATAGAAAAAGATTACCATAACTTAACGTCCATCTCCAGCGCATGGGGAAAATAAACCAAGCTCTGTTAGCAGAAAAGCAGCTTCAACGAAATAATTCCGTCGAAACTGCTTGTACTTCAGCTCTCTTGTATGGTAATGCGTACGATCGTTACATCCTCTACCGGTTGACCGTTTTTCACAGGCGTTCTCGAGATGGCTTGTACGACATCCATCCCCGATGATACTTCTCCGAAGATCGTATAATTCGGCTGCCTGTTAAGATTCGAGGCGTCAGGTCCCGTACAAATAAAGAACTGGCTGCTGCCGGAATTCGGAGTGCCGGAATTGAACATGGCGACAACGCCTTCCTTATAAGTGGATTGAATATCCAGCTCATCCGGAATGAGGTATCCCGCGGTACCGGTGCCGTTCCCGAGGGGATCGCCCGTCTGAATCATAAACGATTCGATAATGGAATGAAATTTTAAACCTTCGTAGAACCCTTCGTTCGCAAGAAAGACGAAGTTGTTCACCGTTACGGGAGCTTTGTCCGCATACAGAAGAATTTCGAAGCTCCCCTCCGATGTCTCGATTAGCGCCTTGTAATCATAGTCCAGATCAATCGACATCTCCGGCATCTTGCTCCAGCTCATTACTTTGGCATTTCCATCCTGTCCCTGCGCGGACAGCTGCGAAGCGTTGTTTGATCCGCATCCCGCTAACAGGAGCAATAGGCTAAGCCATAGCAACAGCGCTCTGCCCAGACCCGTGAATTGCATGATTCATCTACCACCTATTCCGTGGCGGTGGGGGAACCTACGTTCCCTCCGTAGTTGGCTGTCCTGCTGCCTCTCCGCCTTCATTGTTACCCGTCGTTATCGGAGTCGGAGTTGGTGTCGGTTCGCCTCCGTCTCCAGGCTGCTCCGTACCGATTGGAGCAGTCGGTTCCGTCGTGCTGCCCCCGTCATCGTTGCCGCCGTTATCGCCACCGTCCGGCGGCGGCGTAGTTGCTCCGGGATCCGGCGTCGCGGTCGGTTCAGGATCCATCGGCACCTCCGGCAATCCGAGATCCACCTCGGGCACCTGGATCGTAATCGTCTGACTCTGACTACTGGACAGCTTGCTCTTCGTATCGTGAGCGACGACATAATAATCGTAAGTCATCCCCGGGAAAATGCTCATGTCGGTCACGCTAGTGGTCTCGCGGGAATCAAAAACCGAAAAATCGCTTTCGTTTAATTCCTTGCGGTAAATCTCGTAGATAATATCCGGCTCCGCGCTGGCATCCCAGCTCAGATCGACACGGACCTCATCCGGATTGTAAACGGCCTTGAAGTTGGCCACCTTCTCCGGCGCTTTGTCTTCCTGCGTTTCCTCGGGCTGCCGGAAACTTCCTTGCTTGACGCCTTGCATGGCCGGCTTCATGATCTTGGCGAACAACGCCGCGGATTGGGAGCCGCCCGTCTTCAGGTAATGCTGCAGGTCTGTTTTATCGTATCCCATCCATACCGCCGCTGTCCACTCCGGTGTGTAGCCGACGAACCAGGCGTCCTTGATGCCGTCGCCGGAGAAGCCTTTGATGCCGTGCTGCGTCGTGCCTGTCTTGCCCGCTACGGGCCTGTCGATCGCCGCTTTGCTACCCGTTCCGCCTTTCTGTACGACGGAGAGCATCATATCGGTCAAATACCAGGCCGTTTCGGGCGACATCAGTTGCTTGGATTCTGGAGCTTTGTATGCAAAGCTGTAATTTTTCCCTTCGATGCTTGTTATCGTATGCGGATCGACGGATTTGCCGCCGTTCGCCATAACACTGTAGGCCGTTGCCATCTGAAGGGGCGAAGCGCCCTTCGTCAGGCCGCCGAGCGCAAGCGCGAGGTTCATGTCGTCCGGCTCCAGCTCGAGCCCCAGCTTCTTGGCGAACTCCGCGCCGCGTTTCACGCCAATCTCATTAAGCATCCAAACGGCTGCAAGGTTCCTGGAATCCTTCACCGCCTGCTTCATCGACACCTTGGTCGCGCCCCAGCGGTCGGTCGGGCAATAATTGGAGAAACACTTCTTGTCGTTGGCAAGCTCCGTCCATGGGAAGTACTTCCCGGTCTCCAAGGCCGGTCCGTACGACACGATCGGCTTGATCGCAGAACCCGGCTGCCTGTACTTGGTCACCCGGTTCCAGCCTTTCTTAACATAGTCGCGTCCGCCGGACAATGCCTGGATTTCCCCGTTGCGATGGTCCATGATGATGACGGACGCTTGAACGATCTGATCGTCGACGCTCTTCTCGAAGTTCTCATCATTCGCAATTTGCGTATCCAACGATTGTTGGGCTTGCTGATTCAACGTCGTATAAATTTTCAGGCCGCTGACTCGCAGCTCCTCCTCGGTCATCTTCGTCAGCTCAATCGCTTCTTCAATGACGAAATCGACGAAAGCATGATAGTTGCCGGATTTAAATTGCTCCTGGCTCGCAGGCGCCTCGTATTCGACTGCCTTGGCCGCATCCATCTCTTCCTTGGTGATATAATCCTGTTCGTACATCAATTGCAGCACGACTGCGCGGCGATTTTTGGAATCCTCAGGATTGTTGATAGGGTTGTAACGGTTAGGCGCCTTCGGCATAGCCGCAAGCGTAGCCGCCTGCCACAACTGCAGATCCTTCAGCTCCACATCAAAATAATAATCGGCCGCAGCCTTAATACCGTGAATCCCTTTGCCGAAATAAATTCGGTTCAGGTACATGGTGAGAATTTCATCCTTCGTCATCTGCTGCTCCAGCGCAACAGCAATCGATGCTTCCGTTGCTTTTCGGAAAAAAGTCTTGTCAGCCGACAGAAATACGTTTTTCGCGAGCTGCTGCGTAATCGTACTGCCGCCTTCGACCGCGCTTCTGGCAATTACGTCCTTGACGACCGCGCGGCCGATCGCCCAGAAGTCCAGTCCGGCGTGCTCGTAGAACCGCTGGTCCTCCGTAGCGACGATCGCGTGAAGCATATACTCCGGAATTTCCGCGAACTCCGCGACTTCCCGGTGGTCCATGACGTCGTACAGTCTGGAAATCTCTTCGCCCTTGGCATCGTAGATGATCGATGCCTCGCCGAACTCCAGCTTGCTGCCGTGTTCCTCCAGCAGCCGCTCACCATTTAGAATGATTAACAGATAACCGATAACTCCGCAAACGATCCCGATGACAACCGTGAAGAACAGACCGTAGAACCAGGCCCGTCCCGAAATGCCCTTGCGTTTTTTTCCATTAGACCCGCTTTTTCTTTTCGTTTTCCTAGGTTCAGCCATGATGTTTCCCTCCTGCACTCCCTATTTCTCTGAACTCGCATTAATAAAATGGACACGTTGCGGCCTATTTGAAACGCCAAGGGCAACCCATGCGAGCGGGTTGCCCTTGCTTGCCGCTATCTAGTTTAACGTGCGCTTCTATAAGAAAGTTTCATGCGATCCTGTGAACTAGACCTCGGACTGGGAGTTGTCCTGCTGCATGAGCGATACGTTACGTTGCGGAACGAACGTCGAAATGGCATGCTTGTACACCATTTGCTGCCTTCCCTCGCTGTCGATAATAATGGTAAAGTTATCAAATGCTTTGATCACGCCGCGAATTTGGAATCCATTCATCAGGAATACCGTAACCGGAATATTGTCTTTGCGCAACTGGTTCAGGAACGTATCTTGAATATTGATCGATTTGTTCATTGGACGTTACCCCCGTCTAAAAAGATTGATTAGTATGATATTCAAGATGATCTTGAAACTTTCCTGCTATTATAGCATGAATTGCTTTCAAATTGTTGTGAAAATTTTCCCCTGCGTCAAACCAGTGAATATCCTTCATATGCCGGAACCACGATAATTGCCGTTTCGCGAACCTTCGCGTATCGCGTTTCAGCCGTTCAACTGCCGCTTCATAGGAGCAATTGTCCTGCAAATAATCGGCGATTTCCTTGTAGCCAAGCGCTTGCATCGGCACCGCGTGGGGAGGCAGTTCTCTGCTGAGGATGTCCTTAACTTCATCCACGAGACCCTGCTCCAGCATTTCGTCGATCCGAGCTTCGATCCGCCGATAAAGCGTCGCACGATCCATCGACAGCCCTATAATACAAAGTTCGTATGGGGACTCTTTTTTCTGTCCCGCTTGCTGCTCCGAGAACGTCTGTCCCGTCAAATGATGGACCTCCAGCGCCCGTATCACGCGCCTCAAGTCGTTGGGATGGAGTCGTTCCGCAGCTTCGGGATCGATCTCCTTAAGCTTGGCGTGCAGGGCGTCGGAACCATGTTCCGTCGCATAAGCATCTTGCTCCGCGCGGAACGCTTCGTCGGAGCCGTTATCCGCGAATTGGTAATTGTAGCATAACGACTCTATATATAGTCCTGTTCCTCCGACGATAAAAGGCAGCTTTCCCCGTGACGAGATGTGTTCGATGGCAGCTCGAGCGCCAGCTTGAAAATCGGCTGCCGAATAAGGCTCCTCCGGATCGCAAATATCGATCAAATGATGCGGGATACCCCCACGCTCAGCCAGCGGAAGCTTGGCAGTCCCGATATCCATCCCTCTATAGACCTGCATGGAATCGCCGGATATAATTTCCGCGTTCCATTGCTGCGCCAGCGTTAGGCTAAGCGCCGTCTTGCCAACCGCCGTGGGACCGATCAGCACGAGCAGCGGCTGACGTTTGCGATCCGTCGCGTTCTCTTGCTTTTCAGTCAACGTGAATCACTCCATATGCGATTTTCGATGTATTGATATGCCTCTTCTCGAATCCGAGACGCTCGTATTCGCCGCTGCCTTGATGCTCCTTCATAATAACCGTGCGCCTGGCCACGCGTTTCGCTTGCTCGACAACTTCGGTCGTCAGCGCGTCCATGTTGGCGATTGAACGGAAAGCCCCGATCGCGGACGATTCCAGGATAGGCTGCCTGAACATGGGATCGAAGTAGACGATATCCGCGCTCTTGTCGGGCTGCTCCGCCAAATATTGGCCATGCTCCCGGCATATCATCTTGATTCGTCTCATGGCATCATTGACGTCTTCCAGTCCGGACTCGTACGCAGACAATCCTTCTCGCACCAATGCGCACAGAATCGGCTCGCTCTCCAGTGCGACGACAGTGCCGGCAGTCCCGACCGCGTAGGAGAACACCAGCGAATCGGCCGCCATGCCCGCGGTGCAGTCAATAACGGTGTCTCCGGGGCGACATCCGGATAGGTCGAGCAGCGGGTCGCTTTCTCCCTTGCGCAGTCGCTTTACACGGATGAAGGCCATGCTGGGATGGAAAAACAGGGGCGGCGCCTCGTCGCCGTCATAAAAACGGATCTCTCGATCCGTGACGACGATCGCGCGGCCATCTCCGCTGCGCTCCAGCAGCTTGCGCACGGAGGAGCTGCGCCGCTGCACGTATGCGGCAGAGAGCTCGTCCGCGAGTCGTCTCGCCTGCGCCAACACCCGTTCGGACGGCATCGGCGCTGTCGTGACGATCATGACATCACCCTCTTGAACATTTTCTCAAGCTGATAGGTGGAGAGATGAACGATAATGGGCCTGCCATGGGGACAAGTATAGGGCTGCTCGCATCGCGACAGTCTCGCCAGCAGGGCATCGCCTTCTTCGCGAGATAACCGATCGTTCGCTTTGATGGATGCCTTGCAAGAGCACATAATGGCCGCCTTCTCGCGCAGCTTCGTAATGTTGATCGACTTCCGTTCCTCGATCAGAAGATCCGCCATTTCTTCAAGCAGCGATTGCTCTTCGCCGGCCGGGAACCATTCCGGATACGCGCGGACAAGAAATGTCTGGGAGCCGAACGGCTCGATCTCCACGCCTGCGTCGGCGAACAAGCCGATACACTCTCTTAGTTGAGTCGCTTCGCCCGCAGTGAATTCCAGCGTTAGCGGCACGATGAGACCTTGGCTTGCAGCTACAGGATTCCCAAATTTATGAAGATAATATTCATAGTTTATACGTTCATGGGCAGCATGCTGATCGATGAGATACAATCCGTCATCCGCCTGCGCCACAATATACGTGCCATGATGCTGCCCGATCCAGTGCAGCTCCGGGAAATTCAGCGCGCCTTGGGATCGGCGGTTGTCATCGTTTGATGCCTCTGTCAATCCGGACTCCCTTTCGGAAGGGGATTCGACAGCTGCAGCTGCTTCTCTCAGAGAGGAAGCTTCTGTTAACGATTCTTTTGCTGCTGGAAGAAGCGAGCTTACCATTGCCGTTGATGCTTGCATTTCGCTTGATACGGAAGGCTCCACATCGCTTTCCTCCTCAACATCGGCTGACTTTTGGGCAGTGGCGCCGCCATGTCGCCCTTCGAGTACAGCGAAGGTCTCCATGGCACTCTCCGGCCTCGCGTAGAGCCTCTCCGCAGCGTCTCTGGGCACATACGCCGACTCGCGATCATTCCAACCGCGATCCTTCTGACCTCGACCGTCAGAACCTGCTTGCGAATAAGCAGAGCGGCCGGAGCCGCCCCAGGTTCTCTGCTCGGGTGACCATTCGCTCCGCCCCTTTGAACTGCCGGATTTCTCTTCCGATCGGCCCATTGATGGCGATTCATTAACAGTTAACGTAGATGATGTCGATGGTCGGTCCTCTTGGGAGCCGGTCGAAGGCGAATCAATACCAGTTAAAGATGATGTCGATTCAGCAGGAGGCTCTGGCAGCGGAGCTTTCGCAGGATCGCCCTCCTCCAACCGGTCTCCAATATGGAAGGAGATCGTATCCTGAACATATAGCGGACCCGTACGTTCGCGTTTGCTTATAGAGTCAGGTCCGGGAATATGCCGCAGACCGTCCAGTACAGACTTGACGGAGCGTTCGATTAACGAGCGCAGCTCGGCTTCCTTGCTGAAGCGAACCTCCATCTTCGAAGGATGGACGTTGACATCCAGCAGACCGGGATGCATGCCAAGCTCGACAACGACGAGCGGGAATCTGTTAATCGGCAGCAGCGTATGATAAGCCTGGATCAACGATTGATTGACCGCATGGCTGCGAATATATCTCCCGTTAACGATCACTGTGATGCTTCCACGGTTGGCGCGCGTCAACTCTGGCTTGGAGATGTAGCCGCTCAGCTCATAATCGGCATCCGACGCGGCCACCGGGAGCATCGCCTTGGCCGTGCTGGTTCCGTAAACAGCGGCGATCACCTGCAGCCGGTCGCCGGTTCCGAGCGTGCGCAGCAACACGCTGCCGTTATGCTTGAGCGTAATGGCGATGCCCGGATGTCCCAACGCGATGCGGTTCACATAATCGGAGATATGTCCCAGCTCCGTCTGGATCGACTTCATATATTTCAGCCTTGCAGGCGTATTGTAAAATAAATCCCGGACCGACATATCGGTGCCTTGAGGCGCATTTGCGGCCTCGAATGCCGTCGTCGTTCCGCCTTCGATAACAAGGCGCCTTGCAAGTCCCGATCCATCTGTCGCGGAGATGCAAGTCATCCTGGAGACGGCCGCGATACTGGGCAGCGCTTCTCCGCGGAATCCGAGACTGGCAATGCGGAACAGATCGCTTCCCGTATAAATTTTGCTCGTAGCATGGCGCTGGAAAGCGGCAGGCAGATCATCTCCTTCAATGCCGCTTCCGTTGTCGCTCACTCGAACCAGCGACAAGCCGCCTTCTTCAATCGTAACATCGATGACCGTTGCCCCGGCGTCTACCGCGTTTTCCACCAACTCTTTGACGACGGAAGAAGGACGCTCTACCACTTCCCCTGCCGCTATCTGGTTCGCCAGCTGCTCGTCAAGCACTTTGATTCTGGCCATGCTCAATCCCTCCCCTCTTCTCCTGGTCTTCCAAACTTTGCTTGTCCGTTAATCTCTCAGCTTGCCCTTCATATCGTTAAGCCATTGCATCGCCTGCATTGGCGTCATATTAAACAGATCCAGCTTGCGCAGGTCGTCAGCAAGCTGCTCCGCCTTCGGTGAAGCTTTGCGTTTGCCGGTGTCAAGCGCAGGCGCCGCTTCTTCGAACATAGACAACTGGATGACAGAGCCTTGCGCCTTCTCTGCATGAGAGATCGCTTCAACCTTCGAGGCGCTTTCGGTCATGACACCCGTTCCCGACTCATGCAGCAACGAGAATTCCACTGCGGCAGCCGACTCCCGGTATCCGTGTGCAGCCTGCCCGCGCACATCCGATCGCACGTTATCCATTGCCGTGTTTGGGGCCGGATGCGCGGATTGCGATTGCCTCGTTTGGCCGATGTCAGATCCCGCTCTGGCAGCCGATGTTCCTCCGCCTGTTGTACGTTCGGAACTATCATCCGTATCGGCGAGCAATTCATAGGCTCGTCCGATAATAGACTGGGGCAGTCCCGCCAGTTGGGCGCAATAAATGCCATAACTCGTGCTTGCCGCACCAGCAATGAGCTTGCGAAGGAAGGTGACATCGTCGCCGCTCTCCTCGACGGCCATCCGCGCATTGCCAAGCGAGGGCAGAGACTCCTCCAGATGAGCCAGCTCGTGGAAGTGCGTAGATACAAGCGCCTTGCTGCCGATATGATGATGGACGTATTCGATAACGGCCTGAGCGATTGCCATCCCCTCTGCCGTCGAAGTACCGCGGCCCAGTTCGTCGATAATGACCAAACTGCTCGCAGTAGCTTTTTCCGTCATGACTTGAATATCTTTCATCTCTACCATAAAGGTGCTCTGGCCGCCGATCAGGTCGTCCGCGGCGCCGATCCGCGTAAAGATGCGGTCGATCAGCGGAATTCCGGCCGCTTTGGCGGGGACGAAGCAGCCGATCTGCGCCATAATGCAAATAAGGGCAGCCTGGCGCATGTAAGTGCTTTTGCCCGCCATGTTGGGTCCCGTAATCAGCATGATCCAATCCTCGTCACGGCGCAAATGCGTATCATTGCTGATAAACGGAGTGCCATCCATCATCGCCTCCACTACGGGATGGCGACCATCCACGATGTCCAGATCGTAACCTTCCGATACGATCGGACGAGTGTATCTACGCTCCGCGCTTACTGTCGCCAGGGACTGGTACACATCCAGCTCCGCAATCATCTCGGCAGCCCGTTGAAGCCGATGCAGATGAAGTGCCAGATGATCCCTGAGCTCGATAAATCGGGCATATTCGAGATCGACCATTTTATCCTCGGCCTCGAGGATCAGACGTTCCTTCTCCTTTAGCTCCGGCGTCACAAACCGTTCGGCATTCGCAAGCGTCTGCTTGCGCTCGTAGCGCCCTTCCGGCAGCGAAGTCAGATTGGCTTTGGATACTTCCAAATAGTAGCCAAACACCTTGTTGTAGCCAATCTTGAGCGATTTGATGCCTGTTGCCTCGCGTTCCTGACGCTCCAGTTCCGCCAACCAACGTTTGCCATTTGTGCTCGCTTCGCGCAAGCTGTCCAAATAATCATCATAGCCTGCCCGAATAAGTCCGCCTTCGCGAATGGATACGGGCGGCTCGTCCACCAGCACCGTCTCGATCATATCGGCGAGATCCGCGCAATCATCCGCTCCCGCGACTAACTCCTCCAGCACCGGCGAACCGGAAGCCAGGCAGAGCGAAGTCAAATTCGGGATGCGGCGCAGGGAAGACTTAAGCGCGATAAGATCGCGGCCGCCTGCATTGCCGTAAGCGACCCGGCCTACAAGCCGTTCGAGGTCGTAGATGGGCTGCAGCTCGGAGCGAATGTCCTCGCGCAAAATAAGATTGCGATACAGCGTCTCCACCGCATCGAGCCTCTTTCCGATCGCCGAGCTGCTCAGCAGCGGCTTGTCGATCCACCTGCGAAGCAATCGGGCTCCCATCGACGTGCCGGTACGGTCGAGCAGCCAGAGCAACGAGCCTCGTTTGCTTCGGTCGCGCACCGTCTCTGTCAGCTCCAGATTGCGGCGGGTATAATGGTCCAAAATCATATATTGATTCGGCTCGTAAGAGCGGATATGTCTGACGTGGGATAAAGAACGCTTCTGCGTCTCGCCCAAATACCCCGTCATTATGCCTAGCGCCGCCATTCGAGCCGTTGAGCTCGACAAAGCAGCGACCTCTGCTTCGCCGAATTGCTCGTTTAGCCGATCCACGCCGATGGGATCCCGATCGGTAAGCGGCACTTTTCTGCCCCAGGCTGGAGAGCCGTTCAATTGTTTGAGAAGGTTGCCCTCTCCTACGACCTCTGCCGGAACGTAAACGTTAAGCTCGTCCACGAGCGCTTCCAGATTGGCCGGGAAGGATGTGACGTAAAGCTCGCCCGTAGACAAGTCACACGCCGCGAGGCCAATTATCCCTCCAGCATTCGCAACCGCGGCTATGAAGTTGTTGGTGGAGCCGTCGAGCTGCTTGGACTCCATTACCGTGCCGGGCGTCACGATCCTGACGATCTCGCGGCGCACGACGCCTTTGGCGGCCGCCGGGTCTTCCACCTGCTCGCAGATGGCGACTTTATACCCTTTTTCGATAAGCCGGTTAATATAGTTATCCGCGGAATGGTAGGGCACGCCGCACATCGGAATTTTCGCCGCGCCTCCGCCCTCCCGGCCTGTTAAAGTAATCTCGAGCTCCCGCGATGCATTGATGGCGTCGTCGAAAAACATCTCGTAGAAATCGCCCAGACGGAAAAAAAGGAACGCGTCCTTCGCTTCCTCCTTGACCGACAAATATTGCTGTATCATCGGCGTATAACCGGACACCGTCTTCGCCCCCTGCTATGTATGAGATAAACGCGCCGCGTTTCTGCGGCTCATTTTCTTACCAATGGTTAAACACCAGAACTCTATTATACCAATGTGAGCTGTGGAGTGCTATAACCCGGGGAATTAGTCGGCGGTGTTTGGAGGCTGCGAACCAGTGTACTCGCTATTTCATACACATTTGCTTGACGCTTCCTGTCTGCGACCCATTGTACTCGTTTTTTCATACACGTATGTTCGTCCGCGTCTGTCTACGACCCACTGTACTCGTTTTTTCATACACGTATGCTCGTCCGCGCCCGTCTGCGCTCCATTGTACTCGCTTTTTCATACACATTAGGTTAGTGGTACGGTGGTCTGGGAGGTGAATTCCGTAGGAACAAATATAAATGTAGAGACTTTGAGATGCCCTGTAGACACATTCGGAGGTTAGGGACTGTACAGTTACGGAGGTGAATGTCACTTAATGCAACGGAACGCGCCACTTCTCGCGGATATCGGTGCTTTCGTCCCATGTCCGGCCGCGGCGCGCAGCGTCGAACAACGGCTCGATAAAACGAGCCAGTCCGGCGTAACTTTCCGTCGCGGCGATTGCGTCCGCGACCTCGTCGAGGCAAACCGCCAGTTCGCTGCGGTCGCCGGCGTAATACGCCTCCGCGTAGCGCTCGCCGGATGCGGGCACGCGGGGCATCGCCATCGCCTCGCGAGCGCATAACAGCGCAAGCGCGAAGGCGGCTTTGGCCGCTGCCGGCGATACGAGCCAGCTCGGCAGCGTGCGATATTCGAACCCGCCATGCGGCTGCAGCCGGAAGTCCCCGAGTACGCCGTATCGGGGACGCCGGCCGCGCCCGGCAGGGTCCTCCACCAGCGCGAGCGGATACGCCGCGCAGCTGTCGAGCAAGCGGAGCAAGCGGCTGGTCAGCGCCGCTCCGCTAATATGGATGTGCCCGCCGAGCGCGAGCCCCGGCACGGGCATGGCCCCCGCGACCCAGCGCAGCCCGGGGTCGCCGACCTTGACAGCGGCGCGCGCGAGCAGGCGCCGCACATTCGCGGCAAGCGCGGCCGGGCTCTCCGCCGGCGCGGGCCGCAGTTCGGCGACGGGGTACAGCAGCCGTCGCCCCACAAGCATGGCGTCGGCGCCCGCTGCGCCCCCGACGCCGTAGCCAAAATACCGCGATGCCTGCGCAACCTTGCCGCTCGGCATCAACATCACATACTCCGGATCGGCGCCAAGCAGGATGCGCCGATCCGGAGTGCTCGCGTTCGCCGCGTGCCATGCGGCGAACCGCGTCAAAGCTTCCGCTTGCCGGCGCTTGTCGCGCAGCAGCGGATACACCGCTCGAACGGCAAGCCTGCCGTTCGAGCCAAGAGCGATTTCCGCCTCGCCTATGTCGAGGCGTAGTGCATACAGCGCACGCGTCGCAGCGCGAACGACCGCGCGCAGCGGCGACTCTGTGGGCCAGCGTAACGGAGCAAGCGGCCCGTCATCTCCCGGCGGCTTAAGCCTGCTGCCAGCCAGTTCCTCGCCGCGGGCGTTCAGCCGAACGATGCCAATCGCCGTCAAATGAAACAGCTCAACGCGATAGATTCGTTCGTCCGGCAACGCAAACGCCACGCTTAAGCCCGCACGGCTTAGCCGCCGATTCCGATCTTCATCGTCCAGCCGTTTCATTGATCCCGCTCCGTCGTTCAGCAGCCAGGCTCCTCCGACTTCCGATAGTTCGTCTGATAATCCCCTTGACATCAAGATTACGGCGTCTCCTGGCCGAGGGCCCGTGTTCGAAGCAGCCTGTCCTTTTGTCGTTTTCTTTTTACCAGCCTCCAGACCTTCTACCGACTTTTCCATTGCTGGCAACCATTTATTCTGATGGATTGAACGCTTTACAGGATCGTGCAATCGCGGGAATGCATCCCCTTCTTCCCATATCCAAGTATCCGCCATTCTCGCACCGCCCTTTTCAAACTGCCCTTCCTTGCCCGACTCCGCCTCATTCCAGACCGGCCCAAAAAAAATACGAGGGCTCTCGCCCTCGAATTTGCCGAATATCCGGCATATAATGCCTTATCCGCGTCGGAAGCGGATTAAACCTTAAATCTCGTCGTCCAGTAAATCGGGATCCAGATCCTCGAAGTCGCCATCATCGTCTCCGAGGCTAAAGTCCAGATCCTTGTCGTCATCGTCGCTGCAGCCGCCAGGTACAACCGCTACGCATACTTTCGTCTCGGCAATCATCTCCACCGCGAATTCGCGTTCCACGCGAACGGTAACGCTGGAGCCGTTAGACGAAATATTCGCTTCGATGCAATTAGGCTCTTGCAGCACCTCCGCCGATACTTCCTCCGTCGCGACCCTGTGTTTAGGGTCTACATAAGAAAGAGGCACGTTTTCGACGAATTGTACGGATTCCTTGGCTACGTCAGTTTGCGAGTTTTTGTTATACGAATACCAAATGTTGATATCGTAAGTACCGATGACCTCAATACCGTCGCCCGAACGAACCGCTTCATACTGATGGTTGATGATCCATGCTCCCAGAATGCTGGTCGGATGGTGAGGCGGTGTAACGGTATGGGTTACAGTGGAAAACTTACGACCTTTGCCGCAGACAGCTTTTGTAATGATTTCTCTGCACTGAAGCTGTTTATCTGCAATAGTCATTCAATTAACCTCCTCCATACAATCATTCAATTAAAGTGTATGCAGTTCATAGGCGTTTGTTGATTAAACGAGTCTTAACAGACGAATTTATTTTGTCTGTCTCCCGCCAGGCGCCAATCCCCGCAGGAAACGAGATTAGCCGACCTTCAACCTTTTGTTTGGTTCAAATATATTCCGGGAGCCATGCAATTATGCTTGGCTGCTTTGACAAAGTCATCTGAACGGCCGGCGCTCGCATGCATGGACATATCTAATCACACGTACATAGATTGATAATCAAAGATTTAAGAATCAGCAGCTTAAGAGTCGATAATGCGGCAAGCCTAAGAAGCAGCATTGAACCATATTTTTATGTTTCATTCACGCCAATATGCCCCGTTCTAGCTCATTGAACCATACTTTTAAGTTTCAATCACTCGCATAGACCCCTGCCAACCCAGCCCTCTATACTAAAATAGCACGTCGGTGCCATAACAAAAAAGCCGCCGGGCCTTTAAGCGGCCCGCAGCGAACCGTATCCAGGCCGGACATCAACGTCTCGGCTTTTGTACTTCTCTCACTCTGCGCCACGCAAAACCGCGCAGCAGCGCACACCGCACCTCGCAGCTTATACCGTCTCCAGCTTCGACTCTTCCGCCTCCGCCTTTTTTTTCTTCAGCCGCTTCGCGATAATCAAGTAACGATCCACCTCATGCAACAGCTTCAGCAGAGCGGCGCGGATCTCGAACTCCTCGCGCGTTCGCGGGAGATCCATCTGACGGAACGAGACCGTTAATTCGAATACGCGCTGCTCCGACTTGCCGAGGTACACCTCCGCCTTTACATACTCGCTGAGTCCTTCCAGAAGCTCTGCAATCTGCTCTCCCTGAGGCCACTTCTCATAGATTAGCGCCAGTTCCACCAGCATCTGCTGTATCGTATCGAGCTGCTGCCTGCGCATCTCGAAGTAAGTCGACCAATACGGCGCGTTGGCAATCATCAGACGATTCTCCCGATGGCGCACCGCCAACGCTTCGCCAGCTTCGATGGCGCGCTGTGCAGTCAACAGTTGACTGCCATCCCATATATGGGATGGGTTTCTTAAGGTGAGCGACATTTCCCGAAAAATGGCGCTAAAGTTCCCTTCTACCTCGGCGCGCTTCGCGTACAGCTCTTCTTCTTCTTTGGGCATATAGATGAGATTAATAAACGTCGCCCAGCCCAGACCTGCAAGCAGCAGCATAATTTCATTGCCGATAATATGGACGTCGACCCCTTTGTGATCAAAGAGGTGAAATACGATAACAGAGCTTGTCAGCACGCCTTCCTTCAATTGAACGCGCGCAAGCACGGGAAATGTCGTCAGGATAAAAATCGCGAGCACCCAGTAATGGAAGCCCAGCACCGTGAAGATGAGCGAAGCGAAAAAAAGACCCAGCACCGAAGCCAGAAAACGGTTGAAAGCGCTCCGCAGCCCTTTCTTCCGCGTCACTTCGACGCCGAGTATGGCGAGAATGCCAGCCGACAATGGAGGCTGCAATCCCAAATAATAAGCTGTATAGATAGCCGCGATTGCCGCGACGGCAGTTTTGACAACGCGTATGCCCATGTGAGGTCCCTCGAATCCGGTAAGTATGGTCATGCTCCATCACCATCCTACCGTTCCCGCCAGCCCTCAGTCAACCTCCGCTCGAGCGCAGCCACCAACTGGTACATGATAGTCGCGACTACGCCGATGACAACCAGGCTCGATAAAACGAGCGTAAAGTTAAACACCTGGAATCCGTAAATAATCTGATAGCCTAGTCCGATCTTGGCCACAAGAAATTCGCCGACAATAACGCCAATCCATGCAAGCCCCACGTTCACCTTCAACGTTGCGATCATAACCGGGAAGGATCCCGGCAAAATAACCATGCGGAACAGCTGAGCCCGCGATGCGCCGAACAATCGGACTACTTTAATATAGCCGCTGTCTATCTCACGGAACCGGTTATAGATGTTAATCGTCGTTATGATGACCGTCACCATTAATGTAATAGCGACTATCGACAGGAGACCGGGACCTAATGCAACGATAAAGATCGGACCCAAGGCGACCTTAGGCATACTGTTCAGGACGACAAGATAAGGATCCAGTACGCGGGATACGAACGGGAACCACCAGAGCAAAGCGGCTAAAGCCGTTCCGAACAGGGTTCCGAGCAGGAAACCTGCAATCGTCTCTCCTACTGTCGCTCCGACATGGGGCCAGAGACTGCCGTCGCTCGCCATCGAGTAGATCAGCTCCATAATTTTGGACGGATAGCTAAATAACAGGGGATCGATCCACTTGCTCCGGCCCGCTATCTCCCACAAACCAAGGGACAACACCAAGATGGCAAGCTGCGTCAATGCAGCCAGCCCCCTTATTTGCCGCGTCTTCGCCTTATATCGGCCATACAGACCGTCCATCAGAGCTTGCCGTTCTTCCTGCACGCCCGATATTGCAGCTACTTCACGCGAATCGGTGTCACGAGAGGGATAGCTCTCGCTTATTACGCTGTCAGATTGCGACCCTTTCTCCGCACCCGGGCTGCGATTATCCATGCTGATCGCCTCCCTTGCCGTCCCCGTCATTGAACTCCGCCCATAATTGATCGAAGACGCTTTGGAACTGCGCCATTCTGCGTGCTTCTGTCGGCGGAGCCTGCCGTATCGGTTCCGCGATGCTCACTTCCCTCCGGATATGGCCGGGCCCCTTGCCGAGCACGATGACGCGATCGCTCATCGCCGCAGCCTCCGCCAAGTCATGCGTCACCAATACGGCCGTCTTGCCCAGCCTGGCCAGCGTATGCTGCACAAGGTCTTCGAGCTGCAGCTTGATATGGAGGTCAAGAGCCGAAAAGGGTTCGTCAAGCAGAAGCACGTCGGGCTCGGTAACCAGCGTGCGGGCAAGAGCAACCCGTTGGCGCATGCCGCCGGACAGTTCATGGGGATACCGCTCTCCGTTGCCTTTCAGTCCAAGCTCGCCCAGCCAGTGGTCCACGGCTGCCATCGTCTTTTCGTTTCGCCTTCCGGCGATCTCGAGTCCGATTGCCGCATTATCCCGTATCGTCCGCCACGGGAACAGGAAATCTTGTTGAAGCATGTAACCCACAGCGGGGGACGGTCCATGGACGGACCTCCCGCCTACCGTTACGCTGCCGAGAGTAGGCGGGAACAATCCCGCCAGCAGGCTCAGCAGCGTCGTTTTCCCGCAGCCGCTAGGACCGACAAGACTGACAAATTCACCCGGGGCGATGTCCAGATGGATATTTTCCAATGCGAGCGAAGCGCCTTTATCGTTGACATACACATGTGACACATCTTTCAGCGACATAACAGGCTCGTTCATGGTCTTCGCCTCCTTCGCTTTAGAATCCGGACAGATCCCTTACTTTCCTCCGGCAACAGCAGTTTCGGCAAAGCTGGTATTGACTAGCGTCCCATGCTCCGTTCGTTGCTGCAGCTCCCCGGCCGACGTAATAACGTCCAGCAAGTTGTTCCACTCCGCTTCATCCACAATGGGATCGACGGCGAAAGAGCCCTGCACTTTATAACGTTCGATCGAACTGGTCAAAATATCCAGCTCTACGTTCTCGAAGTACGGTTTCACCGTCTCGGCAATTGTTGCCGCGTCGTTGTCCTGAACCCACTGCTGCGCCTTATAGACAGCGTTGGTGAAAGCCTGCACATGGGCTTTGTTTTTGTCGATAAAGCTGTTTTTCGCCATAAAGACCGTATAAGGCAATTCGCCGCTCTCCGTGCCGAAGGAAGCGACGACGTAACCCTGTCCCTCCTTCTCAAAGATCGATGCGGTAGGTTCGAACAGCTGGACATAGTCACCCGTTCCCGAGGCGAAGGCAGGCGCGATGTTGGCAAAATCGACGTTCTGGATCATCTCCATGTCCGCATGGGGATCGATGCCATGTTTTTTCATTGCGAATTCGCCGGCCATCTGAGGCATCCCGCCTTTTCTTTGCCCAAGGAAAGTTGTGCCCTTTAGCACGCTCCAATCAAAGTTTTCGACTTTTTCCCGGCCTACGAGAAACGTACCGTCCGTCTGAGTAAGCTGAGCGAAGTTAATAACGGGATCATCTGCGCCTTGCTGATAGACGTAGATTGAGGTTTCCGATCCCACCAGCGCGACATCAATGACGCCCGAAAGCAGGGCTGTCATCGTTTTGTCGCCGCCCGGCGTCGTGGTCAATTCGATCTCAAGCCCTTCTTCGGCAAAAAAACCTTTTTCGATTGCCACATATTGCGGCGCATAAAACAATGAGCGCGTGACTTCTCCGATGCGGACCAGCTTCTTGCCCTCCGATTCCTTCCCGCAGCCCGCCAGCGCCGTTGCCGCCACGAGCACCGCAACGAGAAACACGGATGCGAGCCTTCCTTTCTTCATGCTACATTCCTCCCGCCTATAGGCATAATGTGATGTACACCAGCCTATGCGTTTCCCGCCCAGACGGTGATTAACGCAAGAAAAGGCTCTAGGCTCGCTGCCTAAAACCGTGCATTTGACCCAAAAAAATGGCGGCTCCGAGAGTAAACTCCTGGCGCTGCCATTTCGTTTTTTTGACGATGTTTTTTCACCCGCTTGTGAGTCAGCCTTTTTGGCTCTTCGGACGCCAAGCTTTACAGCTTGTAAATATCGGTATATTTTTTCGTCAAGTATTGGACGAGATATTGCGGATTTAGCGATTCGCCGGTCACGTTTTTAATCAGCTCCGATGGCGTGCGAAGCTTGCCGTATTGATAGATTCTCTCCGTAAGCCAGTCCTTGATGGGATGTAACTCTCCAGCCCCAACTTTGGTCCACATTTCCGGCATCTCGCGCTCCATCGCAACCGCGAATTGGGCCGCATACATGTTGCCAAGCGAATAAGAAGGAAAGTATCCGAACGCGCCGCCGGACCAATGGACGTCCTGCATGACTCCATCCGCATAAGAGTCAGGCTCTACGCCGAGATATTCCTTGTACTTCGCGTTCCACAGCTCCGGCAGTTCCGCCGCCTTCGCGCCTTCATTAAAAATCAGCTTCTCCATCTCGTAACGAATGATGATATGAAGATTGTAAGTCAGCTCATCGGCCTCAATCCGGATCAGGGATGGAGCTACGGTATTGTTGCCCCGGTAAAATCCATCGACGGATACGTCGAGCTGACCGGGAAATCTCGCCTGGAGCTCGCCGAAGTACCGATTCCAAAACGGGCGGCTCCGGCCGATGACATTTTCCCAGAAGCGGGATTGCGACTCGTGGATGCCCATCGATGTACCTGTGCACAGTGGCGTTCCGACGAGAGAACGGCTAATGTTCTGCTCGTAGAGCGCATGTCCGCCCTCGTGGATCGTCCCGAACAGAGCGCTAGTGACGTCATCCTCCAGATAACGGGTCGTTATGCGAACATCTCCGGGGTTTAGGCCGGTAGCAAAGGGATGTGCGCTTTCATCCAGCCGGCCTGCGTCGAAGTCGTAGCCCATTTGCTTCAGAATGTAGAGACTGAAATCCTTCTGCGCCGCCTTATCGTACTTCTGCCTAAGGAACGATGTATCCGGCTGATGGGGCGACGCCGCTATTTTTGCCGATAAAGCGACCAGCTCGGAACGCAAGCCGCCGAATACGCCATCCAGCTCTTTGACCGTCATCCCCGGCTCGTATTGATCGAGCAATGTATCATAGCGGGTCTCCTTGGCCCCCCATAAATCGATGAATTGATTCGTATATTGAATAACTTTCTCCAAATAAGGCTGGAAGCCGGCATAATCATTTTCTGCCTTCGCTTCCTCCCACTTCGACTCCGACTGCGAAGCCAACACGACGTACTCCTCGTAGAGCTTGGGCGGAATCTTGACGCTGCGATCGTATTCCTTGCGCGTCTCATCGACGAGCTTGCGGTCAATTTCGGACAACGACCCGTATACGTCGTTTTCCTCCAGCCGGGACAACCATTCGCCGAGCTCGGGCGATGTCGACAGTTTAAACATGTCGCCGGACAGTGCGCCGATGGCCTCGGACCGGGTATCCATTCCTTTGCGCGGCGCGCCTGTGCGCAGATCCCAGTAGAGTACGCCAAGCGCTTCGTTGTAGCTGGAAATCTTATGTAGGGTTTCTCTGAACTTGCCAAGTGTATCCTTTTGTTGATCGCTCATCGCAGATAACCGCCTTCCTTAGTCTTGTCATTGGAGTTTGATCTCCTTATAATCATCTTAAACCTGCAAGACCGGTGACCGCAACATCCAGAACCGACGGAAGGAGCAATATCATTATGTTTATTACATTCTCGGCTTCCGCTGCTAGAAAGCTGGAGCCCTATCTTGCGGACGGTTCCGCCAAGCTAAAGCTGCTGCACGATACGGACCGCGGCTGCGGAATGAGCGGCGTTCCCACCTTGCGCCTGATTGGCGAGCCGACCGGCAACGATCGTCAAGCTTCGGGAGACCCTTTCGCGTTCTATTACGAGCCGTGGCAAGAGGTGTTTTACGAGGACAATCTCAGAGTCGATTACAATGAAACCGAAGGCAGCTTCAGCCTTCGCGGCGACAGTCAAATCTATACATCGCATCTCCGGTTTATCGACCGGGTCATGTAGTCTTAATTCCAATTTTGGGGGGCATTATTTTTGAGCAGAATCGACGATATTATGGACTTTAATTCCGCCTTCGTAACGACGAAGCAATACGAGCAGTACGCGACCAGCAAATTTCCCGACAAGCGGATGGTCATTTTGACTTGCATGGATACACGGCTGACGGAGCTGCTGCCCAAATCCATGAACTTGAAAAACGGCGACGCCAAAATCATCAAGACGGCCGGCGGAATCATCACGCAGCCTTTCGGCAGCATCATGCGAAGCGTACTCGTTGCGTTATACGAGCTTCAAGCGGACGAGGTTTTCGTCGTCGGTCATCATAACTGCGGGATGACGGGCCTTAATCCGGAACTCATCGTCGAACATATGATAGAACGGGGCGTACCGGAAGCAACGATCGAAATACTGAAAAATTCCGGCGTCAATCTGATGCGCTGGCTGACAGGCTTCGATAATGTGCGGGACAGCGTTGTGAACAGCGTAAACATTATCCGCAATCATCCGTTGCTCCCTGCCGACATTCTCGTACACGGGCTCATTATCGATCCCGATACGGGCGGGCTGGAGCTCGTGGCCAAAGCCGGCGACGCATAGTCTCACTCTTTCCGTGCACGAAGAGCTTCGCGCCTTGCGGCTATGACGCCGCTTCGGTCCCGAAGCTTATGCCTATGGATAATGCTTTCATCCACCATGGTACTTTCCGTGCCCCAGATTACGCCGAGTCTCGCGCATTCCTCCAGGCATAACGATTTCAATTTTTCATCTTGGACAACCAGGTTGATATCGCGGTAACCCTCTGCGTTCTCCGCTCCCGCAGCATCGGCTCGTTCCTCAAGCTTACGGAGCAAGTCCGCCCGTGCCAGTCCGGCAGCTTCCACATCGACGCGCTCCAGCTTGCTAAGCGACTTTCTGTACAAGCTGCCCGCTCCGCGGAAGTTGCCTCTTCGTTCGTGATATTGGCCGACTGCCAATTGGATAAGTCCTACCCACAAGTCGGCTAGGCCATCTCCCGGATGTTCCTTCCAATACTCTTCCAGCAGCTCATGGCATTCGAAATAATCCCTTGTTGCATGAAAATGGACCAAGTAGGCAATATAAGATACAGGATAAGGACGCACGTTCGCGAACCTCCCTTCGAAATGTACAAAAATATTAAAAAAAATTGAAACCCTCGTTCATCGTAACCGTATTCCATGATGATATCAATCTATGCGATGCAGAAAGGAAAGAAAGACAAATGAAAAAGGGATTTATCGTTATGGTTGCTTTAACCTTGATCTTCGCGTTCGGTTTCGGACAAGTTGCCGATGCGAAACGAGGAGGCGGATTCAAATCTCCTAAGCAAAGCATCACACAGCCCAAGAAAGACAGCGCCACGCAGTCGAATCCGGGAGCAAAAACCGGTGCGGCTGCAGGTACGGCCGGCACAGCCGCTAAGGGCGGATTGTTCGGCGGCAGCGGCTTGATGAAAGGTTTGATGATCGGCGGTTTGGCCGGCATGCTGTTCGGCGGAATGTTCGGAAGCATGGGTGCTTTCGGCGAAATCTTCGGATTGTTGATCAATCTGCTCGCGATCTTCGCGATCATCATGCTGATCCGCGTCGCATTTGTCTATCTTAAGAGCAAGAAAAAGAATGACCCGGATCCGCGGAGACCTTACTAATCGTGAGAATCTTGACAAACGAGATTATTAACGCGGTTTGTTATCATACTGCTCAGCGTCGCGGCTTGCAGCCTACCGACGTAGAAGTGCAGTTGTCGTGGGATGAGGAATACGGTTATACGGCTGAGATGTGGGTACAAGGCCGCAGCCAATATTTGATTGAAGCCAACCTGCTTGAAGCTATTGAACAATATGTATATTCGCAATACAATATTCGCGCATTCCGCTCCGACATCCAGCTTGGACTGGACGAAGAGGCTGGCGAATTTTTCGCGGATATAGCCAGCTAATCCGTAATCTTATTACTGTTGCAACCGGAAGGGGCTGTCTCAAAAGTCGGTTTTTTTGCTTAACGAGACAGTACATGTGTTGAAATGTCAGCGAAAATAAAGAAATGGTGGTGCTAGGGAGGCTATCCCTGCACCACCATTTTTGCTTTTTGGTCGATTGCCGCCTTCTTGAGCAAATTATGGGCGAGCGAAAGCCACCCGACCTCTAGGCTCACTTTTGGCAGGCCTCGAAGCAGAAAACGTCTGAATCCTCGGTTATTCTTTATTTGCCCAAACACGCTCTCCGGTTCAATCATCCTTCGAACCGATAACGCATTTCATAACGGAATAATAGTTCTCGTCCTGCGGTGCATGTTCACGTGTCTTCGATCTCGTTGTACTGCCAATTATCCAGCTTACTGATGTCTTGCTTCCATTTCTTCGATTTTTCTTTATGGTAGGTGCTGTACTTCACCAATGCTTCCAGTTGTTCGCTTTCCAAATAGGCGTAGTTTTCCTCACCACCGTATCCAGCGTCCGTAATAACCGTTCCGATCTCAGAGAATCGCTTGCTGGGTCTCGTATTTCTGCAGACGAGGCAACAGGTCTTTACGAAGGGCAAAGGGCACGTACCGCTTTTTTAAGGGGCTTATCCTTCGGCCGAGTTTGCAGGCTGGCTTCCAATTGCTGAACGGCCGATTCCAATTTCTCGCTGGTCAACTCGGATGCTTCGACTAGCTCAGCAAGATCCTGTCCGGCCTGCTCCTGATCTTCTTGTTTTTCTGCCGCTTCAATGGTGGCAAACAATGTTTTTACTTTTTCCTGAAGCTTCGCTTTCTGCTTCACGACTGCCTTACCCAGACAAACGTGTATCGATTCGCGTTCGCTTCGATTTTAGTGCCATCTACAAAGTAATCCTCAAGCTTTACATACTTCTCTGCAGCAAGAAATTGGAGCACGCCAGTGAAGACGGTCTCCAATAAGTCTTTCATCCGCTCGGAGCGAAAGCGATTGATGGTCCGGAAGTCTGGGCGTTGTCTGTCGGCAATCCACATAAACATGATATTTTCACGGACCGCCTTGGCAATCTGGCGAGAAGAGTAGATCCGCTGTGTATAGGCATAAATGATAACTTTGGTGAGCATTTTGGGATGGTAGCTGTCTCTTCCTCCACCGGGGTAAGTATCCCTGAAGATCTTGTCATCTAAGCGATTGACGGCCTCATTGACTACACGAACGAGGTGATTGGGAGGAATGTCGTCCTCCAAGTCCATTGGCAGATGAAGTTGGTCCATGGTTTATTGAATGTACAAAAGAAACCTCTCCTTTTGGTATGTGGTTGGGTGGTACCTCCATTTTACCAAGGAAAGGTTTCTTTTTGTTTTACAATTTAGAGAACGGGGGGCCTTTAGTCAACTGACGATGACTTTTGGGACAGCCCCCTCGTAGCAGCAACAAATACATCTCATAGGCTTTATTAACGACTATGGGGCTCGTAACAGCAACAAATACACCCCATAGGCGTTATTAACGACTATGGAGCTCGTAACAGCAACAAATACTTCCCATAGGCGTTATTAACGACTATGGAGCTCGTAACAGCAACAAATACACCCCATAGGCGTTTTTAACGACTATGGAGCTCGTAACAGTGACAAATACATCCCATAGGCGATATTAACGACTATGGGGCTCGTAAAAGCAACAAATACATCCCATAGGCGTTATTTACGACTATGGAGCTTGTAACAGCAACAAATACACCCCATAGGCGCTTTTAACGACTATGGGGCTCATAGCAGCAACAATATCGACGTTGCGGCTGCCGAAGGTAGGCCTTGAGGTCGGGTGGCTTTAGCTCGCTTACAATTTGCTCAAAAAGGCGGCAATAGACCAAAAACCAGAAATGGCGGTGAAGGGAACACCCTCACCGCCATTTCTACATTTTTGACGTTTCATACATCAAATGAGCTATTTCAACAAGCGAACAATCTTGCTTGATAGCCCCTTTCTTCGTTTTTACGTTTCATTCAACAAGCGAGCTATTACATCAAGCGAGCTATCATACTTTTGAGACAGCTCCTTTTTCTCGTCTTCCCGTCACGCTCCTCCTCTTTCAAGATGCGAGCATTTCACTCTTCCACAATTTTCAATCCATTTGCCGTGCAACTCCTCTCCCCCCCTTGCGTCTAATCTAGTAGATTGCAAAGAGGAGAGTGATAGAATCTGTGGAAGAAACTTAGTCTGCTCGCAGTAACGCTGATGGCTGCCTCGACATTCCTGTCACCCGCAGTGCCGACAGCCGATGCAGCGACGGCAAGCAAGACAACCATGTACCGCGTCTATCAGAATGACAAGGCGCTTAAGGAATTCGCGACGGAAGCGCAAGCGCTTTATTATGCGAAGCATTACAGCTACAGTCACGTTGAGAAAATCTCGGATCGCAAATGGATCTGGGACAATTTCCCGCATTATAAGGTGTACCAAAACGGCAATTCCACGTCCAAGATGGAATTCCAGACGTACAACGAAGCGCTCGCCTATGCCAAGACGCTGAGCAACGCAAGCATACGCGATCTGGAGAACGTAGGCTGGATGTACGACTCCTATCCAAACTATCGGTTGTATCAAGGAGATAACACTTTGCCGACTTGGAACTTCCGCACACTGGAGGACGCCAAAAAAGAAGCCGCCAAATGGGGAAACGCCCATATTATCGATCTTGAAAGCGGCAAGTGGGTTTGGGATAACTTGACTGCGGCGCAAGTCGAAGCTCAGAGCGCTGCTCCTGCATCCTACGACATCGTCGTTGACGATCAGGCAGTAACGGGGGAGAAACGTTATTCTTTCCTTAAGAACGCAATTATTGCGGCAGAGAAACATCCAGGCAGCAAGATCGTAAATACCGCGACCGGCAAAACCGTCCAATCAAACGAACTTACATACGAGCTCAGGCAAAGCGGACGACTCGTAAAGACGTACTTGGGACTCCGAGATGCTGTCAAAGCCGGTACATGGCTGGCAAACGCCGAAGTGATCCGAGACGGCTCCGTTTTATGGTCCAGCAAACCTTATCTCGAGGTCTATCAAGGAGACAAGAAGATTAACGCTTACCATAAGCTGAGCTCGGCGATTTATTACGCCAAACATTACGCGAACAGCTCCATCCGGACATTGGATGGACGCGTCCTGTGGAGCAACGTCAAAAATCTTCAAGTACTCGGCTGGAACGGCAGCAGCGCCGTCTCGACGATTATGAGCCATGTCTCGAACACGCAAGGATTGGACTTCGATTCTCCGACCTGGTTCGAGCTTACCTCGGCGGACGGAACGATGTCGGATGCTTCCGATGCTTCCGTCGTGAAGACGCTCAAGGATCGCGGCATCAAGGTGACGCCTCTCGTACACAACGGCTTTAACCGCAAGCTGACATCTGAGTTTCTAAAAAACAGCGAGGCCCAATCCAAATTCATCGCTTCGCTCGTCAATCGGTTGTCCGCGCTTGGCGTATACGGCGTTAATCTCGATTTCGAAGAGGTGGCAGGCGCCGACCGCGCGTTGTACACGGCATTCGTCAAAAAGCTGACCGATGCAGCCCATGCCAAAAGTTTGAAGGTATCGATCGATCTCCCGCGCGGAGACGCGAGCTGGAATCACTTGACGGCATACGATCATGCCGCGCTTGCCGGCATCGTCGACATGATTATGATCATGGCCTACGACGAACACTGGAAGGGCAGCACGGAGCCGGGCTCCGTCGCAGGACTCAAGTGGGTGGAAGATGGCGTCAAGCAGTTCCTCGATTACGGCGTGCCAAGAAGCAAGCTGATGTTAGGCATTCCGTTCTACGTTCGCGAATGGCGGGTTGACGGAACCGGCAAGCTCGTCGATAATCGCGCCATCTTTATGAAGGAGCTGCCGAAGCTGATTGCCGAGACAAAAGCGACTGGCGTCTTCGATGCCAAGTCGGGGCAAAACAAATATACGTACACAAAAGACGGCTACACGCATGTATTTTGGGCGGAGACGCATGATACCGTTTTAAAGCGCATCGCGATCGCCAAAAAATACGATTTGGCCGGCGTAGCCGCTTGGAGACTCGGCTATGAAGACGCCGAGCTCTGGACGAAAATCCTGCAATCGAAATAATAATCTTATATATACAACGACAAGGGCAGAACCCGTATGAGATGCGGGTTCTGCCCTTACTTGTTACACTTAATCGCTTGGAAACTGCCTGTCCTGCTGCTGCTTCTTCACGGGTATCCATATTTCGCTTCTGTACGTCTCGGACGACGTATCCTTCCCTTCATTCCACAGCAACTCGGGACCTGGCGCGATCTCATAATCCGATGACGGAAACCATTCCGAATAAATTCGTCCCCAGATTTTCTGCAACGTCTCCGGGAAAGGACCCACGGATTCGAATACGGCCCAATGGGATGGTCCAACCTCTAGAACGGCAAGCTCTCCCGTCACCGGCTCCTTTGTTGCCGCTCCGATATAATGATCCAGCTCCCCCCGTTCTTGCATGCGTCCTTCGTCAAAGTTGACGGAAGCGCTGATGATGCCTCGCGGCTCCATATTCGACAATCCTTTGATCGTTCCAATCAACTCCGGCGTCAGCTGCTTCCACATCTCGGCAATTTCCGGATTGACCCCGTTAAATACAATCGGCACTCGCTTGTGCAATCCTGCGATACGAAATGCTTCTTTCTCCACCAAACGGTATTGCATGGCATCTCCTCCTTGAATGGTCAGTTGAAACGACATTCGCGGGAACGCTTTAAGCGTTGGGCTCCCGGCTCTTACATCCGAAGGATTTAAGCCATGAAGCTGCTGGAACGCTCTGGTAAACGCATCCGGTGATTGATACCCGTACTTGATGGCAACATCGATAATTCGCGTCGCCCCGGCGCTTAGCTCCTGTGCAGCCAGCGTTAGACGTCTCCGACGGATATATTCCGCGAGCGTCGTTCCCGACAAGAGAGAAAACATACGCATAAAGTGGTATTCGGAGCACCTGGCCCGTTTAGCCGCTTCCTTCATATCGATCTCATCCGTGAGCCTCTCTTCCAAGTACTGTATCGCATCATTCCAAGGACCCAATCCGTTCATCCTCATCCCTCCCGCACATTTAGATTAACAGACCAGGAGAATCGACTTCCGACTTTGCTTGCCCGATGGTGTCGGATCGGCTTTTAGTAACCCATCTCTTTTAAAATTCGGGACAACGCGCGCAGCCGCTCGCCATACAATTCGCCGTCGTCGCTCAGCGCCTGGCTAAACAGCTTGATATCCTCGTTAATTCTCTCGTTGTCCGTACAAACGGAGACCGTCATGGCATCTCCCTGCAATCCCACACGATCGATTACCGGGTTTTCCGTATCGTATAGCTCCTTGTACCGGTACGCTTCGCGGAAGTGAACCATGCCGGTGCAAACAAGAATGGCCAGATCAAGCACGCGGTGCAGAGGAAGCTCCTCGGATTGTCTGGACCACTTTCCTCCCGTATGTCTCCACACTTTAGCGGATATATCGACCTTTCCCCTGTCATTCCATTGCGCCAGCCCTAACGACAAACCTTTGGCGTCCGAGTTGCTGGCATACCGGCCATCCACCTGATCGTAATTTTCCGAAACAATGACGGGTTTATGTTTTAACGTTGTTGGAATCTGCATCATGGTATTCTCCTTTACCGAATGGGTTTTAATTTAGTAATTTACTAATTTACTGTACACGACATAAATCATACTCTACGAATTGAAAATCGTCAAAACTTTTTAAATATTCCTTGACGAGAATATTCTCATTCTGGTATATTCAAAATATAACAACGGCAGGTCACTGAAAAGCGGAAAGGATGGCGGCATATGGATATCGCAACCTTAAGCGCGCTCGCTGAGCCGAACCGGTTGCGCATCGTAGAGCTGCTTGCTTATGGGCCTCTGACCGTGGGAGAGATCGCGGAGCGGCTCCGGATTCGCCAACCGCAGGTTTCCAAACATCTTCGCGTATTGCTCGAGGCCGGACTCGTCGAAGTTCAGCCCGATGCGAACCGCCGCCACTACAGGCTGCGATTCGACCCGCTCCAGCAGATGGATCATTGGCTGGGTCGCTACCGCAAGTTGTGGAGCGAGCGTTATGACAACCTAGACGAATACTTAAAGAAGTTGCAAGACCAATAACGATTAGGAGGAATTATCAATGACACAAGCTATGGTGGTAAAAGCAGAAGGCAACGTATTAACTTTGGAGCGCGTATTCAACGCCCCTCCCTCCCTGGTTTTTCAGGCATTTTCGCAAGCCGAGCATCTGAAGCACTGGTGGGGCCCGCGCGGCTGGACCATTACTCATTGCACGGTCGATTTCCGTCCAGGCGGCTCATGGCATTATTGCATGACTTGCCAGGACAAGGAACAAGGAGATTTCTACGGTATGGAATCGTGGGGAAAAAGCCTTTATAAAGAAATCGTGGAAAATGAGAAGATTGTGTACACCGATTACTTCTCCGACAAAGACGGCAATCTATCCGAAGAGATGCCGGCTACGGATGCGACGCTTCTATTCGAAAGCTATGAAGGCAAAACGAAACTCATTAACATTAGTATTTATGATACGGCGGAATCGCTGAAAACGGTTCTGGACATGGGCATGGAGCAAGGCGTCACGGAAACTTGGGATCGTCTGGACGAGCGTTTGGCAGAAATCCAAAAATAAATCGTTGCAATTGCAATAGAGCCGGACAAGAAATCTTGTCCGGCTCTATTGCTGATTCAACATTCAAAGTGAACTAATACTTTAAAATTCGTTCATGCCGAGATTAAACTGCCATTGTACGCCGAACTTGTCCGTAAGGCTGCCATAAAGCGGAGCCCAAAACGTTTCTTGCAGCTCCATTATGACGTTGCCTCCTTCTTGCAGCCGATTGAACGCGGATTGAAGCACATCCCGATCCTCCGTAACGACAGAAAGCGAGAAGTTGTTGCCCATCGTAAACGGCATGCCTGGAAATACATCCGAAAACATAACAATACTCCCCAGTATTTCTAACCGGGAATGCATGACCATGTTTTTCGCTTCTTCTGGAAGCGGATGGTTCGGGTCGGCCGGCACTTCGCCGAAGGTCATGATTTTGGGAACTGCTTGTCCAAAGACCTCAGCGTAAAATTCGATGGCTTCGCGCGTGTTGCCATTGAAGTTCAAATAAACATTAATCGGCATCGTCGTCTCTCCTTTTTTGTCCTGATTCGAGACCAGTATAGCATGTCCGAGCAAATGAATGCCAGAACGTGTATGATAAGAAAAAGCAGCTATTAAGTGCGTGTTCAAAAAGTTCAATTTTCAGTACCGAGAAGGTTGGATAAAGCTTAGGGACTGAGGAGCGGAGCGTAGTGAGAGCTACGTGAGCACCGGAAGTCCCGGCTGAATTCAAGATTCGATGTCGAAATACTCCCTGAGTTACTTCGTAATCAAAATTGGACTTTTTGAACAACATCTTTCAGGAGGAGATATCATGACAACCGCAACCGTACAAGCTTTGCGACAATACATGGATCATTACATGGCCAAATGGCCGTTCAGCGGCACGATCCTCGTGGCGCGGAAAGGTGAAATATTGTTTCGCGAGGCCTATGGACACGCTAGCCTGGAGCACGACGTACCTAATCGGACGGATACGAAGTTCGGCATATGGTCCGTAACGAAATCTTTCACCGCGCTCGCAACGGCTATGCTAGCCGAAGAAGGACGGCTACATTTCGATGACTTGCTGAGTCGATTTGTTCCGGAGATGCAAGCCGCTCCTCCGATTACGATTCGGCAAGCTATAAACCACGTCTCCGGACTTCCCAATTTCACAAGTATTCCGGCATACAACGAAGGGCTTAACAAAAGACCCGTTTCCAGGGAGGAGACACTTCGCCTGTTGCTGAGCCAACCTATGGAATTTGCGCCTGGGGAGCGGTTTGCTTACAACAATTCGGGCTACTATTTACTTGGGCTCGTTATCGAAGCCGCTAGCGGAATGACGTTCGGCCCATTTATCTCAACCCGTATCTTGCAGCCGCTTGGACTCGGGAATACCGGAGTAAATGATGGCAGAAGCCTCATACCAGGTCTTGCCTCCGCTTACCATGCTTCCGGCAATGGTCCCATACCCGCGGAATTCGTAGAGATGGGGACGGTCTTCTCTGCGGGCGGCATGTATTCTACGATTGACGACTTGTACGCATGGGCGCAATCCTTCGACTCTGCGAAACTCGTGAAGCGTTCTACACTGGAACAAGCCTTTTATAAGGAAGGCGCAGGTTACGGGCTCGGCTGGTTTATTGACGAGAAACATGACCGGAAACGAATTTACCACGGAGGGGCCTACCGCGGCTTCCGCTCCGAGCTGCACCGCTTTCCGGATGACGAAACGACCGTTATCGTGCTCACGAATTACGATTATGTACCGGCGACGAAGCTTGCAGATGCCTTGTCCTCGCTTGTTTTCGGCAAGGAAACAATCGTTCCCGAATTCCCCGCGCCTTACGCGCTGACGCAGGAACAATTCTCAGCTTATATCGGCGTCTATGAGGGTTTCGGCTGCAAAGCGGTTGTTAGTCGGGATGAGGACGGTATGTTCTTTCAATGGAACGACAGAGAAATTCACCGCATATACCCGATATCCGAGGAGCGGTTTCATCATAACTGGATCCAGTGGGAATGTATCTTCAAACGCAATGACACGGGAGAGCTGTCTTTCCTGGGCATGAAACGAAAGTAACGCACGGTCCTCTATCGCGCTTGCCAATAAGTTTGAGCCGGTCATTACATGGAATAATAGCCGCCATGGATTATAATTGGGTTTACTTGTACATGCAATTGGAAATCATGTTATAATTATGTTTGCATTGTCTAGGAGAATACTACCATAATAGAAGGACAAGATATCAAAGATGAGTCTTGAGGGGGAGATGCCATGTTTGGTCAACGACTGAAGCAGCTGAGGAAAAAAAGGAAATTGACCATGCAGGAAGTCGCGGATTATGTAGGTGTCGCCAAAAGCACCTATGCGGGATACGAGTCCGGTTATAGACAACCCACAATTGAGTCCATCCAAACGATATCCCGGAAACTGCGCACATCGGCCGACTATTTGTTAGGCCTTACGGATTATGCGGAGCTGCCCGCCGAGATTAATCACAATGCCAAGGAATATTTGAATATTGGCAAGCTCCATTGGGACGGGGTTCCCTTGGAGAAGGGCGATCTGGAGCTGATCCGCAGCTTGATGGAGCGGGTTCTTCGCGATCGGTCCCTCCCCGAGGAAGATTGACTTACATGCCGAGCATCTGCTGCAGCTTCAACTCTGCTTCTGCCCGCAGTTGTACCATAACTTCATTGTATGTTTTCCCCCACTCGCCTATTTTTTCGGCAGACACGCCGTCTTGGCCAGCCCTTGCCGCAACCTCGTTAAATTGCGTTTCGCAAACAACGCTTGCCGCTTCCAGACTAGCGGCGGCTTCGGCTCCAATGCGCTGAAGCGCCACTAGATCTGTCGCTTCCACATTCCCTACTTGAGTCTCCGTCTCTTTAAGCACCGACTTCACATCCATAATGCAGCCTGCCTGAAGACCTAGCAATTCCAGCTCATATTTGTGTTCCAGCCCGTTATCGGATTCTTCGGGCGTAGGTGCAGTGGTAGGAGTCGGCACTGGCGAGGCGGCCGGTTTCTCCGTAGACGCGGGAGTCGAACTCGGCTTGTCCGTAACAATCGGTCCGAGTCCAGGTTTTTGTGTCGGCTTGGATGGCGGAGCAGGAGTGGGTGTTACAGCCGGCTTCGCCGTAGTACCGCCGGAATTTTGCTCCACATCGTCGTCGCTGCCATTCGCTGTCGGATCCGCTCCCGTAGTCGGCAGCGAAACTTCGTCATCGTTGCCCTCTGCCTCTTGCTCGGAACTTGGGAGGTTCGGCCAACCTTCCTCCAAGCCAAGAAGTCCTCCCGGGGAATTCTTCAATTCCTCTAGCAGACCTCCAGCCTCTCCGCTCCCTCCTTTTCCTCCTTCCTGATCCTTCGGCACTGCGCCTTGCTCTCCTCCTTGCGGCTGCTCCTGCCCTGCGTCCAAGTCCAACATGATAACAGGCAGATCATTTTCATTGTTCCCTTGCGCGACTGCCGTGCCGCCCGATTGATCCTGCCAATACAGTGCGCCCCAAGCGAGCAATAAAACGACCGTCAGCGTGGCAAGCGCCATAACGGCAATATTGGGCTTACGGATTCGTCTTATTCTTTTTCCGAACCTGTTCCTCTTTAACATCGAATGCATTCACCGCCTTCGTAAATCCATAAAGAATGACGTTCCGGCGAAGCCGCTTGCAGCGGTTCGCCGGTCATCCAGCTTCTAAAATTCGAGAAGCGACTTTATGATTTTTGTTATCGTGTCATTGACCTTGGTCTTGATTTGAGCCAATGCTTCTTCCTTCTGCTGCGCACCCGCGTTCAGCTTAAGAAGTTCTCTTGCGGCATGATTGCCTTCGCGTGCCGTATCCAGCAACAAGCTCACTTTCTGAATATCGGTCTTGGAAGAAGCAAGCCTTACCTCGATCTTGGCCAGCTTTCCATCCAACGCTTGAAGCAATGCTGCGATTTTCTGAGCCGTCTGGTCCTCCTCTTGTTCATTGACCAGCGTCACTTCCTGCTGGAATACGACCTTGCCTCCTTTGCCGCTCGGATTCGAAACAGCGGCTTGAATGAGCGCCGTCGCAGATGCCGTCCCCTTCGGAATCGTCACTCTGCCGTTTGAGCTCACCGACACCTCTTTGTCACCCGACACCTTGCTCCACTGCAATGCATTATCCGGAAGCTCGATGCCTTGGAAAGACAACGAATATTGATGCTGTCTGCCGTAATCCGTCACCTTGACGGCCGCCTCGGCCTCCGAGCGGATATACGCAATCGCCATGGCCAGCGCCGCTTCCTCGTCATGCTTGAATTTGGATTGGAAGCTCTTGGCCGTTTGCCGCATATCGACAGGTCGGACGCCAAGATCGGCAAGAGCCTTGGCCAGCGGATACTCCTCTTCTTTCTCCATTATTCCTGCAAGCGAGTCCGCGACAAGCGCGCTCAGCTTATTCTTATTCCGCAGCAGAAGGGCAAGCTCGGATGGTTTCATTTTGGACACACTCTCCAGCATTTCGCCCTCCAAACCTCCGCGTTCTTTCCCATCGCCGAACAGCAGAATAAGGAAGTCGTCCATCGTTACGTTCGAAACGCCTCCCGCCGCCGCGAGAGTCTTTAAGGCTGCGCGGAATTCTGGATTGCTGCGGATTTCCTCCAGATCGGAAGCTTTGGGATCGTAACGGAACGAACCGACGGCCACGAGAATATCGAACAGATCCCTTTTCAGCTTCGCCTCGTCAACCGTTTTCGGCAAATTCGGTTTTACCCGTTTCCATAGCGGATCCAGCAGCTTGCCATCCTTTGAGAAGGAAAGCTTCGTCCATTCATCCCTAAAGCTGCGAACCGCGTCTATGTCAGCGGGATCGCCCGCAAGCAGGGCATCCCTGAGCTTGTTCATCCGCTCGAGGAAAGCTTCGACCGGGAACACTTCGCCTTCCTCGCCATCGCCGACTGCCTTCAAGGTGACCTCTTGTTCGAATATCACTTTCGGGGATCCGCCATACGGATTCTGAAGACTTGCCCGAATGACAGCCGAAGCTTTTTGGGCACTGGACGGAATCGACACCACGCCTTTAGAGCTGACGGTGACAATGGAGTCGCCGGATACTTTCGACCATACCAGCGCAATTTGCGGTACGGCTACACCTGCGACACGCAGCGAATAACGATGCTCCCGCCCGTCTTCGCTCACTGCCGCTACAGCCTCGGAAGCCGTACGGAGGTAAGCAACCGTCATCGCGCGAATGGCCGGAACGTCTTTCTGAAGCTTGACCTGGAAGTTCAGCACAAGCGATCTAATATCCTTTGCCGTAACGCCGAGTCCGCTCAGTATGTCGACAAACGCATAGTCACCCTTCTTGGCAAGCAGCTTATCCGTTGCTTGCAACAGTACATTCGTAATCCCTTCGTTGCTTCCGAGCAAACCGAGCAACTCCAGGGATGACATCCCCGCAAGCTCCGATGCGATCGTTCCTTCTACGCCCTTTCGTCCCGCTCCGTCACCGAACAGGAAGACCAAGAAGTCGTCCATCACAATATCAGGATTTCCTCCGGCCGCCGCAATCGTCTTTAAGGCCGCCCGGTATTCCGGATTCGTGCGGATTTCCTCCAAATCAGACGCTTCCGGGTCGTATCGGAAGGAACCGACAGATTTTACAATGCGAAACAGCGTACGTTTTAGCTCCGGTTCGTCAACGTGATCCGGAAGCTTCGTCGATATTTTGTTCCAAACGGGATCCAGCAGCTTGAGATTGGCATCCACATCCAGAGCGGCTATCTCGTCACGCAGATTTCTGACATCCTGCACATCGACGGGATCTCCTGCGGCGAGCGCCTTATGAAGCTCGTTCATTCTCTCCAGAAACACTCGCGATGGGAGCTTTGCCCCCGAATCGCCTGCGGCGCTCGCGTACTCGGGGCCGCCAGACAGCCCTCCCATGCCAGCCGGCAATCCGGTTAACGACGTACCCAACAAGGCTGCCGCAAGCATGGAAGCCGTCAAACTTTTTTTCATTCTCATCATCCGTTCTCCTCTCCATGTGTATGATTATTTAAAATTGCAGCGCGGGCATAGGCTGCTTCACGCCCTTGTTTAAGCTCGGACGGCCGACCGAATAATAAACGAACCCGGTGCCGAGCAATTCCTTCTCCTGAAACACGTTGCGGCCATCAATTAGGACGGGACGGGCCATTGCGGCTTGAAGACGGCTTAAGTCGACTCCGGCAAATTCGGGCCAATCGGTAAGCAGACATAACGCGTCCGTCCCCTGCGCGGCTTCCATGGCGTCTCCGCACCAGGTTACGCCTTCTCTGCCCAGCAGCGTTCGGAAGTTGTCCAAGGCGACGGGATCATAGGCCCGCACCTTCGCGCCCGCATCCAGAAGACGCTCAATGATCTCTAGTGCCGGCGTATCTCTTACGTCATCGGTATTGGGCTTAAACGCAAGACCCCATACCGCAACGTTCAACCCTTCAAGCTCTCCGCCGAAGATGGCGTTAAGCTTGCGGATGACGCTGAATCGCTGATCCTGGTTCACCTCGACGACGGATCGAAGCAGCTTGAATTCGTAATTCACATGCCCGGCAATTTGTATGAGAGCGTTCGTATCCTTCGGAAAGCAGGAACCTCCGTAGCCGATGCCCGCTTGCAGAAATGAAGGGCCGATCCTTCTGTCGCAGCCCATCCCCTCCGCCACCTGGGAAACATCTGCGCCAACTTTCTCGCAAATATTAGCAATTTCGTTAATAAACGAAATTTTAGTTGCCAGAAAGGCATTGGAGGCATATTTGATCATCTCCGCGCTTCGTATGTCCGTCACGATGATTCGATCGGTAAGCGGCTTGTGCAACTCGAGCATCTTGCTCGCCGCCTCCTCGGAATCCGCGCCAATGATGATACGATCCGGATGAAGCGTATCGTGGATCGCGGACCCTTCGCGCAGAAATTCGGGCAAGGAAATGCTGTCGAAAGCAACTGCCGACCGGGATCGCATCAAACCTGCCAGCCGTTCATTCGTGCCGACGGGTACGGTGCTTTTGACCGCTATGATTTTGCGGTCGTTCATTGCCTCCGCTACTTCCAACGCCGCATGATCGATATAAGCAAGGTTGGCTTCGCCGTTTGGCAAAGGCGGCGTGCCCACGGCCAAAATAATCAACTCCGACCGACGGACGGCATTCGGCAAATCCGTGCCGAACGATAATGATCCCGCCTGACGCACCTCGGCTATCAGCTCCCTCAGACCTGGCTCGTAAATGGGGACGCCTCCCTCGTTAAGAATCCGGATCTTGCCAGGATCCTTGTCGACGCACATCACGTCATGTCCCAGCTTCGCGTAGCATACGCCCGATACGAGACCTACATATCCGGTACCGACTACCGTGATTCTCATTCGTATATCCCCTTTCAGTGAGGAGTGCGAGCTCCGCAAATGGTAACGATCTCTTCCCAGTCATACGCCAATCTGACAATGTCTTCCTCTACCAGCTCGCTGCCCGTCTGGACTTCGATGATCTCCATTTCCGTCCGCGCGCGAAGACTGTGTCTGCAGCCCTGCTTGATCGTCAGCACATCGCCCGAGCGTACCTGAAATACTTGCCCGTTCATCGCCATATCGCCTTCGCCTGCGATAACTGTCCACACCTCGCTGCGAAGCTCATGATATTGGTAGCTTAAATTATGGTCCGGCGATATGCAGAGCCGTTTGGTCAGCACCTCGCTGCCATCCGGATATTTTAAATAATCGAGCACTCTGTAGCGCCCCCATCTCCGTTCTTCGTACATGGGCCGTTGAGTAGAATGTTTCATAATCTCTTTGATCATCGGGCTTGAAGGTTTATCCGATACGAGAATGCCGTCCGGGCTCGCGGCCACCACGACGTTGGACAAACCCAGCAGCGTAATGGGAATGTCCAGCTCGTTAATGACATGAGTGCCGCTGGAATTGCCCGCAATAATGCCTTTTCCGATGATAGAAGCATTCATCTCCTCCGTAAGCGTGTTCCATGTGCCGAGATCCTTCCACTCGCCGTCGTACGGGAGCGCGACGATATGGTTCGAACGCTCCACAATCTCGTAATCGAAGCTGATCTTGGGCAGCTTGCCGTATTGCTTCTGCATCTCGTCGTATTGGATGGGGTAGCCGCACGCAATGAGCACATTAATGAGATAATCCAGCTTAAATGCGAACACTCCGCAGTTCCAAAGCGCATCTCTGCCGATTAGCTCGGCCGCTTCCGATTCCGTCGGTTTTTCTTTGAAGCTGCCGACATGGATATAGCCTCCGGCGTCCGGTTCTCGTCCAGGACCGGCTGGTACGATATAGCCGTATTTTTCGGAAGGATAGGTTGGTTTGACGCCCATCAGCGCCAGATTGGCTCCGGAGTCGTTCAACACTTTCTCAAGCTCCTTGCTAACTTCGAAGAAAGACTCCTCCACATACGGATCGACCGGCATGACCACGATCGTCTCGTCCATACTGACTCCTTGCACCGAATAGAGATACGTTGCGGCTAGCGCGATGGCGGGGAAAGTATCTCTTCGCTCGGGCTCGACAATCAGCTCGATCTCGCTGCCCAATTGACTCTGAATCATCTCCACCTGGGATTTGCTGGTTGCGATATAAGCATGCTCCCGCATGCCTGCGCGTTCGATCTGCCCCCAAACCCTCTTCACCATGGATTCCAACATACCGTCAGCGCCTGGGAGTACCTTTAGAAATTGTTTGGATCTGGAATCATTAGACAAAGGCCAAAGCCGTTTGCCGGAACCTCCGGACAATAATAAAATTTTCATTCTGGTCACGCTCCCTTATGCTGGTTTCGATCATGCTTGTCCATGCAGTCGAGCCGTCTGCACAGCGCTTGTCCATGTGTGAAAATAACCCGAATTTTTGCCGTAAGAATTGTCCAGCAGCGTGTTGGGCTTGTCCATCAGGCACGATAATATATGGCCGTGAAGCCGGGAGGTCTGGATGGAACGGTATTCGCTAAACCTGCGTATGGCCTTGTCTACCAGATAATCGCTGTATTTGTTCCATATCGTGCCCATCGGGAGGATACCGCTCCGCCGCCTCATCGCGCTTCCGATCATGCTGATCGACTTCCGCTCGACGCGGTTGTAAAGCGAATTCCAGTCCAGATAATCACCATCGCGCGCGGACTCCAGCTGTTCCTGCCCGCTCGCCTTCTCGATGTCCGTGCGCAGAAACCGGAGAAGCTCCTTGGCCGGTGCTGCCTTGGAGGCAATTGGCCATAGCTGATGCGCCATATCCGGCGCCAACTGAACGGAGCAGCGCACGAACTTCTTCGACGCAGCATCATGGGACTGCGGGTCGCGGACGAAGAGATGCAAGTCGGGATGCCGATTAAAGATCTCCGCCGTACGGTCGAACTCGGACTCGTTCCGGTAGTAAACCGTCTGAGGCAGGATCACCACTCGATTGCCGGTATACTCCGATACGATCCTCTCGCGGAGCTGCTGATGCACGGGGTACAAATCCCCGAAGTTGCCGCCGCCTTGAAGGACGATAATATGTTCCGGCGGCATGCTCAGCCGATCAGGGAAATCCAGGACGCTGTATCGGGCGTAAACACGAATGCCGTAGTCCCGAAAGAAAGCCTCCGTCCCTTTCATGATGAGCAGATCGCCGCCGTTGTTGTACACCGGGTAATCCACGTATTGAACAATAGAACCCGGCGGTATGACTTTCAGGATCGGTCTGAGCCGACGTTTGAGCTCATCCATGGGATGGGTGGCATGAACCGTCAACATGATCTTCATTCACTCCTTGCGTTTCATTTTTGCCGTAATGGCTTCCTTGAGAAAACGGAAATCTTCCCGCTGGAAGAGTAAAGCTCCAAGCTTGACGCGAAAAACGAGCCGCATCGACAGGAGCGTGACCGCAAGCCTGACCCAGGCGCCGATCAGCAAGGCGGCTGCGATGCCGTTAAGCCCAAATGTCGGGACTAGCGCGAAAAACAGTCCGACCGTCACGGCCAGCGCGATCATTTGCCGGATGAGCACAAGTCCCGGCCTGCCCATCGCGTTAAAGGCGGACGCCAATATCCATGCTCCGCCGCCAACGATGCACTCCGCGGATAAAATATAGAAGGCCGTGCTTGCATCCAGAAACGGCTCTCCGAACAACATACCCATCAGCGATCGGCCGATTAGCATGCAGGGCACGGCAACAAGCGTCATCAGCAGCATGGTCAGCCTGAAAGCGCGTCCGACGGTTGAAATAATGACCCCATTGTCCTGCCCCGTAACCTTGGGGAACACGACGCTTGTAATTGCGGTCTGCACAACGTTGAACACGCGGGACAACGCGTAAACGACAGTGTAGAGCCCAAGCTCTCTGGCCGACAGCATCGACAGAATAACCAGCTTGTCGAATTGGGCGTACACGGTTCCCAGCAGCTCCACCCCAAACACCTTGCTGCCGTAACCCAGCAACGCTTTGGCCGCCATTCGGTCCCGCAGTCCCCTCAACCAGCCAACCACAAGATTTTCGCGGAGCTTGTAAGCGGCCGCCGCTGCAACGGCTACCGTCGTAAAGAGGAATACGACGGCCGCGGAGGTCAACGACAGGTTGCCACCAGCCCAGAGAGCGAGCAGCCCGGCGAGATTGAGGAGCGGCACGTATAACCGCACGCCGTTATATACTTGAAAACGGCCCATGCTCTGGGCAAGCGCGGAGAGCAGGTTGATGGCGAGCAGAACGGGAAGCATGCCGGCGGCGTACCATCTGGCGGCAGCCACCACCGGCTCGGGATATCCGGCAAGCCACGCCGGCATAAAGATCCACGCGATGCCGCCCGTCACCGCCGCGACGGGCAGCTGGAACAGGAATCCCGTTCGGATCAGCTGCGATTCCTTCCCGGGATGCCGCTTGACGTTGTAGATAAGCGAAGTCGGGAGACCGAAGGACACGATGCCCGCCAGCAGCGTCGGCCATAACAGGATGGCCGAAAACTCTCCTTTGCCGACGACTCCGAACATGCGAGCCGTTGCGATTGATGTCAGCGTGCTAAGCGCCATCACGAGAAGATTCGTTGCGCTTGTGCGAAAGATCGTTCCGGCAAGCCCGCTTCCTTTCCAAACTTTACGAATGGCCAATTGCGACATCGTCATTGTCAGCTCCTGCCGCCGCCGTAGCGAAGGATGCCGATCAACGATCCGTTGCGGTAACAAATATGGACCAGCTGCCTGATAAACGCTTTGGGGCGGAAGACGGCCGGCAGCATGGAAACGACGGCCTGCAGCAGTCTGACGATGTGTTTCGCAACGGCGAATGCGCTCCTGTCCTCTCGCCTGACGGCATCGCTTACGCCTTGCCAGAACATGCGCTTAAGGAACCACTTCCTGGTGGCGCGTTCCTTCGCGATTTTATGCCGGACGCCGCCATGCGGCGTATAATAAACTTTGTGGCTCCGCCTCAGCCGTCCAATAAGCTCGCTCTCCTCGCTGGATAACAGCTTGCCGCCCCTTCTGCCGAGATCTTCCCGGAAATGGCCGATGTCGAGAAACAGCTCCCGCCGGAACGCGACATTCGCGCCATAGGGAATCGAAGGAGCCTCCATCTCCGTGACCGTTGGAGCATAATCCAGAATGGTGAATACCGAACGATGCTCCTCCGGTATCCAATCGGGTTCGGAGCTTTCCCAGACGGGGTCAATCCGCCCCCCGACGCAGCCGATGGCGGCATCGCTCTCGAATACGTCCACAATCGCCTCCACCCATCCCGGCATGGCCAACGCGTCGTCATCCAGAAAGAGGATGTATGTTCCCTTTGCCTCCCGAATGGCCCGATTGCGCGCGACCGATAGTCCAAGCTCTCCTTCGAATACATACCTCAGCCTCTCGCCGTATCGTTCTTGCAGAGCTTTCATGACAGCAGCCGTATCGTCGGTCGACCGATTGTCCACGACGATCACTTCATAATCGTCAAGATCTGCCCTGCCGGACATGACACTCTCCACCGCTTCCCTGGTATCTTTGGATCTGTTATGCGTACAGATCGCGACCGTTGCCTTCATCGTTCATCCCCTCCCCGCGTACACGAGCTCCGTCTTGCGTGCGATGACATCCCAATCCAGCTCCCGAAGCGCTTCTTCGTAATCAGGAGAATTTTGCTGCCTCTTCAGCATCCTTGCTTCTTCCAGAGCGCTTGCCAAACCGCCTGCGAAGCTCGGATCGTATCGAATAGCCATATGCTCCTGGAAATAATCATCGATAAACTCGTTATCCGGCATGACGACAAGCTTTTTAAAGGACAGACCGAGAATCGCGGAACCCGATGTCGTTATTTCTTTATATGGCAGAACCAGGGCGTCCGCGGCGTTAAGCAAATCCGCGACCTCTTCGTTCGGGATGAACCCGGGCATCAGAATAACGCCTTCTTCCCGCCTAAGCCCCTGCAAATAAAGCTCCAGCTCCGCATCCGCTTTGCCGGCAATAATGAGATGCGTTCGTTCCGTCCTGACCATGCGGAACGCTTCGACCAAATCATCAACGCCTTTATAAGGCTTAATGGCGCCCATAAACAGGAAGACGTCGTCGTCTTCGCCGATGCCGTACAGCTCTCGAACCCGCAGTCCTTGAGGTTTGTAGACATCCAGATAATGGCCGTGCTTTACCACATGGAGCTTGCGCTCCGGAACGCCGAATTCCTCCTTGACCTTACGCTTAATCGACTCCGAGGCTACAATCAGGCCCGTACTGAACCGGCAGATCATCCTTCTCATCAAGCGCTCGGCCCCGCCGCGTCCGGAGTCATGGGGATACAAATTATGGATCGTCCAGACGAGATTGATCCCCCGCAAGCGCATATAAGTCAAGGTAAGGATCAGGATGGTCGACTTTAGCGCGGAAACGACTGGATTCCTGTGCCAATAGGCATGGTGGAACCAGTGGACATGTACGACATCCCCTCTTCTCGCCTTGCCGATCTTGAGCATCAACTTGCCATGGCTCAGATCCCTGACGTCTAGACCGGCGTCCATGAGCGCCTCCGTCAACAAATTATTGTATACGTTTAGTCCGCTTGTTCTCGGCCACATCCATACTCTCTTCGGCCTTCTCTCCCCGGCGTCGGCCATTCGCACATCATTCATTCCTTCCCTGTCAGTTGTATCTGCGAATCCAATCCTGCGGCACCTCGATCTCCTTCAACGTTTTGGCGGGCGCCCCCCCGGACAGTACGGCGGATGGGATGTCTCTCGTTACGACACTGCCAGCCGCTATGACCGAACCGCTTCCGATATGGACACCAGGCAAAATGATGGCGCCTCTGCCGATCCATACATTGTCTCCGATCACGATCGGTTTCGCGGCCGAACGGTCCTGCGCATCGACAGGATGAAAGTTCGAATCGATCATATTGACCATAGGTCCGATTATCGAATGGCGGCCGATCGTGATGGACGAGGTGCAGCCAATATCAAGCCCGTAATTAAAAAACACGTTGTCGCCAATCGTCAAACGAGCACCCTTGCCAACCGTGACGGACGAAGGGAACGGCTTGGCGTGGAAGGAGACGTTGCGGCCAATAATGAGCTCGCCCTTGTTCTTGAGAAGAAGCTTGCCCGCAATACGGGATAATCTGCCCGCAGAACTTGCCTTGAACGGCAGCACCGCCGCACCTTTCAGCACGGCTATCGCCTTCTCGAAACTAAATGCCGCACGGGATACGCTCATATCTCCGTCACCCCGCCGTTCCCGGCAGCCGTAGCGCGGCAGGTTCGAGCATGCCTTGATAAACATGCTCCACCTTCCGCGCAATAGCGCTCATATGAAATGCGTCCATCACGCCGTCGTATCCTCTGACGGCCAACTCCTCGTAGTTAACCTCTCCGTCGTAGAAGCCCCGAATCGCTTCGAACAACGCCGCGGAATCGCCGTCGCGAACGACGAGCCCCCCTTTTGTCTGTTCGATGATCTCCGGCGCTCCCCCCGAATCCGCCACAATAGGCGGAGTGCCGACCAGCATGGATTCGATAATGACGCGGCCGAACGGTTCGTTTAGAGAGAAATTAACAGTCAGATCGCACTCTTGCATCTTGTCCAGCGGCTTGCTTGTATGTCCGCAAAATTCGACATGGCGCTCTAGACCGTATTCGATCACCTTGCGGATCAACATGTCATAGTAACGGTCCGAGCCGTCGATGGAAGCATCCCCGACAATGAGCAGCTTCCAGTTGTGTCGGCCGCTTGCAGGCAATTTGGCGACCGCATCGATAACCAGATCGTACCGTTTCCACTCCACGATTCGCCCAAAGGTCCCGATAACCAATTGCCCGTCGTCCATAAAGCCCCTTCTTCTGCGGCCGATCGCCAGTCTGGGGTCCACGCCGTTGTAGATGACTTTTTTGTTGCTCCCTTCAATGGAGCCTGCCACGAATTTCGAGATACAGATCACTTGATCGAAGAAGCGCGGCAGCACGCGATTGAACATCCGAAGATGCGTATGATCGCGGTGATGCCATACCCGCTTGCATGGCGACATAAACTTTAGCGGACCAATGTACCAAGGCGCCCTCCAGCCATTGGCATGGACGATATCAATCCCAAGCTTCTTGACGAGCGACCGGATGCGGAGCACGGTCTCCGCGTATCCGAAGCCGAGCCTCTTTTTGATGCTGCCCAGACTGAGCGGGATGTGGGTGAAACTTGCAGTGATCTCTCCCAGATATGACGCATTGCCGGGACTGATCAAATAGATGCGGTACAGGGAAGTATCGATGTAGTTGATCAGATGGACCAAGCTTTGCTCGGCCCCTCCCTTCTTATCCGCGTGCGTCACGAACAGAATGTTGATGAGCGGACTTGACATCAGAGATCCCCCTTTCCGGACTGTATGTGCGTTCAAGATATCGAAAATACGTTTTGAGTGTTTCCTTATGGTTATAACGTTCTCGGATAAATTGCTGAGACGCTTGAAGCAGCGAGTCTGCCGCGGCCGGCTCCGACAAAAGTTCTCTCACGGCACGGCAGAATGCGGCCGGTTCATCCTCCACCCGAATATGCAAGCCGTTCCTTAGACCCGTGCCTTCGCTGCCCACTGTAGTCGAGACAACCGGCAATCCGTTCTGGATCGCTTCGATCGTCTTCAGTTTAACGCCCGCGCCATTGCGCATCGGATTGACAAATAGATAACCTTTCGCGTATATCTCGTCCAAATTCGCAGGTGTATCGTGTACATACACCCCTTCCAGACGTTGGCTATTTAACCACTCCACTCCCATTCCCCTGCTGTTGCCCGCGATGACGAACCGATATCCCGGTATATCCAGCAGTTTGGGATGAACTTGATCGAGATACCAGCGAATGGCCTCCCTGTTGTTAGGCATAAACAACGAGCCGATAAATACAACATGTTTGGTGTCAAAACGGCTCCTGGCGAAGGACTCCCTCGTAAGCGGCGGGGGCAGGAACAGGCTCTCGGCTTGCGGATGTCGTGTGACGAAGCTGTCGTACTCCTTGCTGGAGATAAACAAATATTTGGTCACCCGCTTTTGCAGCTTTCTCTGCAATCCGGCGAACTTCAAGCTTTCCATCGCATAATACAGCTTGTGCAGAATTTGGCCCGTACTTCTAGCCAGCGACTTAAAGTAAGCGGACTCGTCGTTATGAACCCGCAGAATCGCCTGCTCCGCCCGTATGCCCGGATTATCAAGAACGGGGTAAACGTAATCCCCTTCCAGCAGCACGTAGTCGTAATCGCCGTCTATCGGAACGGTCCGTAGCGCGTCTCTGGAACGGACTTGCAGCGGCTCCGGCATCAAAATGTCGAGCGGTGAGCTTTTTCGGTCGCAGAGCTTGATATCGTTTACCCATGCCCGCGCAGCACGGAAGTCCGACGCAGCAGGCACGTGTTTGCCGCAGACGAGCAGGTCGATCCCCCAGCCCAGCCCCGCAAGCGCCTGAATTCGTCCCCACGTATCTACTCTTCCGCCATGGTCGGCCGGATACGGGAAATCGCTGCATACTACGAGAATATTCATTTCAGCGCCTCCGGTTTGTTGTAAAATGGACTTCGTTGGTCATCCTTGCCTGGCAGCAAGCCGATAAACGCGAACAACAGCCAGATTTCGTATTTGATCTCCAGCGATACGAGCAGCAGGGAGAGCAAAGTGAATACGAGCGCAAGGAACAGGATCGAGCTTGTTTTTACCTTCAAGAGCATATGGCGTCCCACCAAATAAAAAAACGCGACCGAAAGCAGCCCGCCAAACATAAACCACTGGAAAAAACCCGATTTAACGCCAAGGTTTTTGGTGCTGGCCGAATATTGAATCAGCTCGCTTACATTGATCTGACTGACGCCGAACCATTTGTAATACACGCTTGACATCAGATTGACGGATTGCTCCAGATAATGGTTGAAGTAGACGGGATATGCCCCCGTGCCAACGCCAAAAGGATGATTAAGCACCGTAAGCAAAGCGATTACGATCGTCCCCATGCGCGTATAGGACGAGGTATAATTCTCGATATCGTTTTGGAAGGACTGGATAATGCCTACCGAGAAATTCGCAATAAACAGATACATGATCAGCAAGGCCGCAACGAGAAGCACGAAATTCCTTTTTTTGCGAAAATCAAGAAATTTCACCATGGTAACGGCAGCAGTGAGCAAAACAATGATCATAAATCCCTTCGAGCCCGTCACGAACAAATAAAACAGAAAGAAGCTAGCTGCATAAACGATCGTCAATGTTCGGGCAAGCTTGTTCCAAAATCGGCTCAGGTAAGCCAATATCGCGACATACACCACAACGATTGTGCCGGTCGTGCTGCTCTCCGAAGTAAGCAGCCGGACGCGCCAATACGGTGCGTCGCCGGAATGCAGAAACGTCAACGCGTTCGGCATGCTCGCCAGCTCCACCGACATAATGAGCAGAAGCGACGTGACGGCGGCTAGAAAGCATCCGCATACGGTCCCGAGCTTGCCGATCTTGGCGACGACAAGCTGGATATGGCGAACATACAGCAGGATGAGCAGAAAGTAGATGAGCACCTTGACGCCTTTGCCCAGCAAATTTTCCGAACCGAAGCTATACGCTCCACCCATATACTGAACCAAAATATAGACCAAGCTCACCAGTGCCAAATACAGAATGAAACCGAACATATACGTATGAAACCTCGTCCAGTTCGTTATCCGCTTATGCTTTGCCAGCATCGCGATCTCGCACAACAGGAATACGGGAAACAGCAGCACGATCGGAGTCCTTCCGATTTCTCCGATGATTTTGACAAGCGGAAAGTCCTGATAGACGGTCAACAGCAGCAGCACGAAGAGATAGCCCGCCAGAAAAGCATGCCTGAGTCCATCCCTGCGGCTGTCCAGACTAGACATATTCCCTCACGACGGGCGAGTCCCGCCGCCTTCCGTCTCCCTTGACGAGAGCTTCGTACAGCCTCTGGATTTGGTAGTTCATCTCATCGGAATGAAATCGGCTTCTGTAGATGCGCTCCCCGGCCTCCCCCATCTCCTTAAGCCTCGCTTTATCAAGGCCGCGAATAATGGATGCAAGCTCTTCCTTGTCGTCGAAATTAAAGATATAACCATTGATGCCATGCGCAACGATTTCCGGAAGCGCCCCGCGGTTGCTTGCAATGACGGGTTTCTTGCCGCGAAGCGCTTCAATCGCGACGATGCCGAAGCCTTCCCACCTGGAAGGAACGATAACGGCGTCGCAAACCTCTATGTAGCTGGCAATCTCGGCATTATCGATCCAACCGAGCTTGACGGCATCCGCCGGAATGTCGAAATGCCGGTCGTGGAGCACGGTCCCTCCCGCGAGATAAAGCGTGACATTGCGAAATCGTCCTTCCGTAAACGTCTCCAGCAGAAGATCAAAACCCTTCTGCGGGTCGAAGCGTCCGATAAACAGCAGATTGATCCGATCCGGATCCGGCTCGAACGGCGGACTCGTCGATACTTGGACATCGGAGACGCCGTTGTACACGATGACCGACTTCTCTTTGGGAAGTCCGTAACGCACTGCCATGTCGTGTTCGTGCCGGGAAATATGAATAATGACATCCGTGCGAACCGCCAGCAGCTTCTCGATTCCCGCGTACAGCCTCTTCTTCCAAGGGGACGTGTCCATCAGGAACGACCAGCCATGGGCGCAGTAGATGATGGCGGGCCGCCGTCTCTTGAGCAGCAACGCGGATCTAAGGAACAGCCCGGCGAAGGTACCATGGATATGGACGATATCCGGCTCGAGCTCCTTCACCGCGCGTGCCATCGTTCGAATCGCCTTTAGCATAAAAAGCGGCTTTCTCTTATAGGGATACAAGTGCAATCGGCCTGCACCGATGTTTAGCGAATCCCGATTGGAATTTTGCTCCGACGCAAGGAGATGGACGTCATGCAAAGCCAGCTGGTATCGAAAAATTTCATTTAAATACGTCTCGATGCCGCCTTTCGTAAATTCCGAAACGTGAAGAATTTTAGCCATGCTGCAGACCTCCTTCCGGCTGCTAAAAAGCATCCTGAGGGGCAATGATCGCTTTCACCGTTCTCAGCATGATCTTGATGTCCAGCCAAATGCATTTTTTTTGAATGTACTTGATGTCCAGCTCCACCATCTCATGAAAGCTGAGACTGTTCCTGCCGCTTACTTGCCATAGCCCTGTACATCCGGGCGTCACCATCAAACGCTGCTTATCATAGTCGGAATATTCCGTCACTTCACGCTCCAAAGGGGGTCTTGGGCCGACAAGCGACATATTTCCTTTCAGCACGTTCAGCAATTGCGGCAGCTCGTCAATGCTGGTCTTGCGGATGAACTTGCCGACTTTCGTAATTCGCGGGTCGTCCTTCATCTTGAACATAGCCCCGCTAATTTCGTTCTTATCCAAAAGTTCCTTCAGCTTATCTTCCGCGTTGACCGACATGGACCGGAGCTTGTACATCCGGAAAGGCTTGCCGTCCTTGCCGATTCTTGTCTGCTGGAAAAAGACGGGTCCCTTCGGATCCTCCAGCTTGATCAACAAGGCGACCATCGTAATCAATGGGCTGAGCGCAAGCAGCCCGGCCAGCGAACCGCCGATATCCATGGTCCGCTTCATGACGCCGTAAGCCGTAAGGCTCCTTTTCTCCTGTGCGGGAGCGAACCCTCTATAAGGGGAGGAGGCTCTGCTCCAGACCGCTTCTTCTCTTAATGGCGACGGATTCATCGTTATTCGCTCCTTCCAGTAATGAGATGATTACGCAGTTCTCTTTCCATCAGTCCTTCAAGTTCTGTCATGAGCGGATAGCGGAGCTCCCGATTTCTAAGCGCAAAGTCGATGGTGGTCAATATAAATCCGAGCTGCTCCCCGACGTCATACCGAACGCCTTGAAAATCAAATGCGTATACGCCCTGCGACATGTTTAGCTCCTGGATCGCGTCCGTCAATTGGATTTCGCCTCCGGCGCCGATCCGCTGTTCGCCCAGGAAGTCGAATATTTCCGGAGTCAACACGTATCTGCCCATAATGGCCAGGTTAGACGGCGCTTGTCCTTGAGGCGGCTTCTCGACGAATCGGCTCACCTCGTACAGGTTGTCAACGCGATTGCCGGGATCGACAATACCATAGCGGTGCGTCTGATCGACGCCAACCATCTGTACGCCGATGACGGACCGTCCCGTACGCTCGTATTGCTCGATCAATTGTCTCGTGCAAGGCGTTTGAGATTCCACAATGTCGTCGCCGAGCAAGACCGCGAACGGTTCGTTGCCGATGAAGTTTCGGGCGCACCATACGGCATGTCCGAGACCTTTGGCTTCCTTCTGGCGAATATAATGCAAGTTGACATTGGACGACTTCCGCACCTTCTCCAAAATATCCAGCTTGCCTCTCATCTCAAGCGTATGCTCCAGCTCGAACGCGATATCGAAGTGATCCTCGATTGCCCGCTTGCCCTTGCCGGTTACGACAATTATGTCTTCAACTCCGGACTCGATGGCCTCTTCGACAATGTATTGAATGGTTGGCTTGTCGACGATCGGGAGCATCTCTTTCGGCATTGCCTTAGTCGCAGGCAGGAAACGCGTACCAAGTCCGGCAGCGGGAATAATGGCTTTTGTCACTTTTTTCATGAAATCACACCCCGTTCTCGATTATTTTCAATACATGTTAAAATCTATCAGGGCATTTAACCCCACCTCACACCACACCAGCGACGATTAACGTCTAAGGCATATTTCCCACAGCATGGTCGAGTGCCTCCAGTGATAAAGGTTCAGGAGACATTACCTTCCTACCTTGCGTCCTCGTCTTGCAAGCACTATCGCTTTGCGGGTTATCCTTCGGAATCGCCGTAATAGTAGGAGTAAGAATCTGCATGAGAGCTGTTGACATTATTTAAAACGACTCCTAGCAGCTTGGCTTTGACATGGTCGAGCAAAGACTTCGCCTTTAGAACATGCTCCTTGCTGACTTGCCCGGATTGAACGATAAGCACGACGCCGTCGCTCATAACGGCTACGACCTGTGCGTCCGTCACCGTAACGATCGGCGGCGTATCCAGCACGATGACGTCATAGCTTTTCCTCGCTTCGTCCAGTAACTCCGCCATCTGAGGCGAAGACAACAGCTCGGATGGATTGGGCGGCGTTGGGCCTGCATGCACGATGAACAAATTGTCAACGGCTGTATGCTGGACAATATCCTTAAGCGGCTTTTGATTGAACAGCGCCGTCGTCAGGCCGTTTCGATTGGACGTGCCGAACAAGTAATGCTGCGTGGGCTTGCGCAGATCGGCGTCGATGAGCAACACCCGCTTGTTCGCTTGCGCAAAGGCGACCGCCATATTCGCGCATGTCGTGCTTTTGCCCTCACCCGGCTTGGAGGAGGTGACCATAATAATCTGCAGCTTCTGGTTTATGGTGGAATGGTCGATGTTCGTTCGAAGAGTCCGGTAGCTCTCCGATATAGGCGACTTCGGATTAAGATGGGTAATCAAATTCCATTTAGGCGTCAAGCGTAGCATTGTTTCCCCTCCCTGCTTTTAGAGCTGTCTCCGGCTTATCTCCGCGCTCCTTCGAATCCTTTTCCCTGAATGTAGGAATGGCGCTTAACACCGGAACTTGCAGAAGCAAGTCGATGTCCTCCTCCGACTTGACGGTATCGTCCAAATACTCCAGCAAGAATGCAATGCCTACGCCCAGCATCAACGCCAGAAGAAAGGCAACGGTCACGTTCAGCTTGATGTTAGGCGATACCGCCCCCCGATTCTCAAGCGGGTTGGCTTGATCCAGGATCGAGACGTTATCGACTTTCATAAGTTCGGGGACCGACTGCTGAAATACGATCGCGATCGCGTTTGCCATATTCGCCGCTTCCTGGTACGAGCTTCCTTTGACGGTAATCGACATGACCTGCGTCTCGTTGACCGAACTCACGCTTACTCTCCCGACCAGCTCGCTGTGCGTGACGCCCAGCTCCGGATACTGCTGAACGACCTTTTTCATCATGCGCGGCGTCTTGATAATTTCTTTGTAGGTTTTGATTAGACCGATTGTGCTATTGATGGCGCCAACGTCGATGCTAGGCAGCAGAGAACCGCTGTCCTTGTATTGATTGACGATCAGCTTGGCGGATGCCTGGTATTGAGGCTTAAGAAAATAACCGGAATACAAGCCGATACCCAAGCAGCTTACGGTAACCAAAAGCAGAATCATGACTAACCTTTTTTTCAAAATGAGACCATATTGTTTTAATTCCAAACTGCCTCCTCCTTCGACGATAACGAGAGTCTATTATAGGATTCGTAACAAACTTTCATTTTTGTTATTCAATTAGAATTTTTTAATGATATCAGTTATTCAAAACGCGACCTTTTGCTTCAAAAAAGAACCACATTCAATCATTTACGATAGCATGAGGTTCACGATTTGCATTCATTTGTTAAAAAAAATCCTTCGATAGATCCGCCGTTTAATACATGCTCGACCATTTGTTCGGAGCAACCTTCCAACCCTTGCGTACGAAGCAGTAATGTCACCAGTCTCGCCATATCGATAGCTTCCCCATTGGGGTTGTATCCGGCGAACAACAGAAGCTCGGACAGCGAGCGGGTCGGTTTGACCGCTCCCCTGCCTACGTCCTTGTCTTCCGATAGCCGTTGCAGAAATTGTTTAAATCTGGCTTGTTTATCATTTTTGTATGGAACACTCATCTTCATAATCCTCCGTCCATTCCTTGCCGGGCAGTTGCCGGCAAGATTAGATTGCCATCCATCAACAACGATTCCAGATCTGTTGAGGAGGTTCCAAACTTACGGATTGACTAATCGATTTTTGCATTATGTACGCCTGTCTTACACTTCGCTTCTAAGTATGCCATAGATTTCCTAAATCCATGAGGGATTAAAGACATGTGTGGATTAGTCATTCCCGCTCATTTTCAAGTCGGTCTATATGAGCAATGAAGACTAAATTTTATAATTTCAGACAAAAATGATACCGTTTTCATGACGGGAGTAACCCCGAATGTCAAATCGAAGCGTTTTGTGTCGGACTGCATAAATCCCCCTCTTGGGAACCATATCTTTTTTTTCCTGGTCGGCAGCTTTTCTCGCTGTATAAAGCGTTGCCCGGTACTCTATCAGAAAAATCGGACCAGGATGGCCTGCTGTTTATGCATACGCCATCCTAGAAAGAAACGGGACTATTGTCTGAAAGAGGAACATCCCGCCTATTCCGATGCTAAATGTTCGGATTGAAAACGTTTTTTCGATCCATTTGAACCATAAAAAAAGGTTTTTTTGATCCGTATAATTGGATAATGGAACATTGAAAAACCAATATATGGTCCGAAAATGACACGCCTTTGTTTAAGCGACATTTTGTTCACCCTGATTTTGCACCCCGGTGTTAGAGGCTGCCTATTGAAGTATAGGATAAATTAACCAGAGACTTGCTGCCTGGTTATGGAATTAATCTGCGTAAAAACCTGCTAAATGAAGTGCTTTTCACATGAGATTCCCCCCTCAAAAGTTCCAGAGGCGAGTCGGATACTATTCGGCTGGCATTGGATTGATAATAGTCGACATAGGATTCGCCAAGCCGTTTGCCTATAACTTGATAAGCTTCTTTTAGCCTAAATCCCCTTCGATTCGTATCATGGGCGTCAGAAGATACAATATGGATCAAACCGCTTCTGCATAACGTCCAAGCCGTCCTCTCCACGCCTCTGCCGAACCCTCCCAACAAAGAATGAGACGTAACTTGCGCGAAGGCTCCTCGCATCACCAGCTCTTCCAGGAGCCTTGGATCACGCGCGATTGCCGAATTGCGCTCCGGATGCGCGATGATCGGAACCAGCCCAAGCACCGCAAGCTCATGCATTAGTTCGCCCATACTCTTGGGAATATGTGAAGATGGAAGCTCGATCAGCATATATCTGGATCCGGACAACGAAAGTAGTTCTCCGCGTTCCCACGCTTCCGGAAGGCCATCGTGAATCCGAATTTCTTGTCCGTGCAGTACGCGCAGCGGAATGCCCTCTTCGTTAAGCCGCTTGTCCACGCGCTCCAAAAGCTGCTTGACTTCATGGGCGGCATTTAAATATTTGCCGTTGGCATGATGAGGCGTGGCGATAACAGCCGTAATGCCGTCTTCTACAGCCGCTTTCGCCAGTCGCAATGTTTCCTCCCAATCCGATGCGCCGTCATCGATCCCCGGTAGTATATGTGTATGAATATCGATCATATTAGAGAGCGCCTCCCATCCTGGTCTTAATCGGTTACCCGATATATTGTAACATGGCAGGAAGGTTGCTTGCAGGTCCGCTCGTCAGGGGGCGACTGGGGGCGACTGCAGGGAATTCTTCTAATTGATAATAAGTTGCGGCCGCTATACGGACAAATTGTCACAACTGAAGTCCGTCGGAAGCAGCTGGTCTTGCTATACTAGAAATAAACAATCCCTTTACAGGAGAGTATTTATGAATCCCATCATTCAGCGTGAGCAGCTATACGAATTGGCATCAACCTTTCTCGCCTCCTTTTATCGGGAATCCGGCCGCAGCGACCCGGAGCTTAATGCCAGATTGGACGAAGTTCGGGAAGAATTGAGCAAACGCGGCACCTATGCTCATACCGAAGGCGAGCTTATTTTTGGCGCCAAGCTGGCCTGGCGCAACAGCAACAAGTGTATCGGAAGACTATTCTGGGATTCGTTAAACATCATCGACGCCAGAACCATCAACAGCGAAGATAGAATGGCGGGCGCCTTGTTCGAGCATATCGAATCAGCTACTTGCGGCGGAATCATAAAGCCTTTCATGACGATCTTCGCGCCGCAGCAGTATGCCGAAAAGCCGGAGAGCGGTCCACGCATATGGAATCATCAATTGCTTCGTTATGCCGGGTACGAACAAGATGACGGCAGCATCGTTGGCGATCCCGCCTCTATCTCCTTCACCCGAACCTGTCAGGCGCTCGGCTGGCACGGCTCCGGTACGCCGTTCGACCTCCTGCCTCTCGTCTTCAACCTGCCAGGACGGCAGCCCGTATGGTACGATATTCCTCCGCAGCTCGTCCTTGAGGTCGACATACGGCATCCTGATTATCCCGCCTTCGACGAGCAAGGCATCCGCTGGTACGCCGTGCCGATTCTTTCGGATATGACGCTGGAGATCGGCGGCATCTACTATCCGGCCGCTCCGTTCAACGGCTGGTACATGGGTACGGAGATCGGCGCCAGAAACCTTGCAGACAAAGATCGATACAATCTGCTTCCCGCAATGGCGAAAGCGATGGGACTGAACACATCCCGGGATTTCTCCTTGTGGAAGGACCGCGCGCTGGTCGAATTGAACGTCGCCGTTCTGGAATCCTATAGAAGCGCCGGTATCACGATAGTGGATCACCATACGGCCGCTCAGCAATTCGCCAGGTTCGAAAAAAATGAGAGGGCAAGCGGACGCGACGTGACGGGCCGCTGGTCCTGGCTGATTCCTCCGCTGTCGCCGGCGACGACTGCGATTTTTCACAATTCCTATCATGATGAAGTACGATCGCCCCGTTTCTATAGCAAGCAGCCTTTCTCTTAGGCTGCAATTCTGGATACTTATCGTTTCCATCTATTCATTTCCCATGGTGAAACTCCCCCACTTATTGAAGTGGGGGCTTCTTACCATCAACCACTTCGATACAACGCTGTTGCAGGCAAATAGTCGATCCATATTCCTTCTAGATGCCTGAAAATATACGATATGAGCTCGTATCATTGCACCACCTTCATCGAACATGTCCTTGTATTTACAACTCAACTTCACCATACATATGTTCGTATACAGAGGAGTTTGAAAGAATTATATTCGTATAAGACAGCCATTCCTCTCACTACCTAGGCCTCACTATCGCGAGTAAGGCAGTTTAGATGTGGGAGACTTCTTGCCCAAAAACGAAAATTTCTTTATAATGAACAGTGTGTTCTTTATATAATTCGAAAGGAGGGATTCACTCATGGCCGTATGGAAGAGGGTCGTCGGATTAACCTTGTTGCTGACGTTTCTAGCATTCCCGGCTTCAGCCTTCGCCTCCAATTATTCGAGCAGTTATGACAACAATGGGAGTAAGGGCTTCTTCTCCAGCCTGTTATCCGTCTTCGGCGGTTCTTCCGGGAGCGGAAGCAGCGATAGCGGAAGTTATGGCGGCGGAGACAAGTATGAGAAAAGCAAAGCATCGGACAAAAAGAACAGCAGCGGCTTCTGGGATTGGTGGGACGATGATTGGTGGGATGACGATTGGTGGGATGATTTCTGCTGGTGGGAAGACAACAAGGATGATTCGAAGAAAATTTGGGAGAAGTACTATTGCTATTGATGCTTATAGTCTGCGACAAGGCGAAACGGCTACGCCATCCTTGGACTGAGCGAAAAAAGACAACCGGACAGAGGCTCTAGCGAATAATCGCCAGAGAAGCCGCCCGGTTGTTTCTCTATTTTTTAGGATTCGAATGGAGCATATTGCTTTAACCTGTACTTATATCCGCAGAACGAGCATCGAAAGACAACGCTGTCCTCACCGATTTCGAAGCCGAACCGGTCATCGTCCTCCAGCTCAATAAATTCCCTTCCATGTTCGTCACGGTCTCCCGTTGCAAACAATCCCGTACGATTGCCGCATTCGCATTCCAGCACCATCATGATAGCCGCCTCCTTCCTTTCCGTTCCGGTATATGGCCGCCCTCACGGAATAGCAGCATAACCGCCGCTACAATAATCAATCCCCCAGCATAACCAGCCGCAATATCGGACAAATAGTGGACGTGGAAATATAAGCGGCTAAGTCCTAGTAAAAGGATGATGACCCCGCATAGTGCCGCGATCATCCCTCTCTGCCATCCGATAACGCTGCGCTTGCTTAAGATGAAGAGCCCGGTCAGGCCAAACAAGATCAATCCCAGCATCGCATTCCCGCTCGGGAAGCTGGAGCCGTCTACCTCAATACCCCAAGCTTGAACCGGGCGCGCACGGTCTACGCCTGCTTTGATGGCCGTATTAAGAACATAGCCGGCTGCCATCGCTCCGATCAGATGCACTGATTGTCTCAATCCCAGTCTCCAGCCCATGATGGCGGCTATCAGAAGTGTCAATGCGACAAGTCCGGCTGTCGATCCCACTTTGTCCAGCGCCTTCATGAACGTTGTCCAGCCATCGCTCGCCCATCTTGCCATATAGGCATGGAAGTCGACATCAATGGCGTAACCTCCTTGCGCGGGCAGCGTCGACCAAAGAATAGCCAGCCCTGCGGCTCCCGTCAATAATAGAATAAACCATATCGTTTTGTTCGCGACCAATAATAACGCCTCCAAACGTCTCCATTCGTTGCTTCCTCTTCCTTGCTTCGTTATAATAAGCGATGATATGTTTACATTACAAGACTTTTAATAGATAAGGAATGGTTGATTTGATGTATGTAGCTGATCAGTGGTCCGATTACGAGGTAATCGATACGGGAGACGGGGATAAGCTGGAGCGTTGGGGCCAATATGTGCTCCGCCGTCCCGATCCTCAAATCATTTGGCCCATCGCCGATGAGAGCGGTGATTGGAAGCGCGCCGACGGGCATTATCACAGAAGCGCTTCCGGAGGAGGCAAGTGGGAGATGCGCCCAAGCTTGCCCGAACGTTGGACGATTGCTTACGGCGATCTTAAGTTCCATATCAAGCCGACGAACTTCAAGCACACCGGCTTGTTCCCGGAGCAAGCGGTCAATTGGAGCTGGATGATGGACAAAATTCGCAAAGCGGGGCGTCCCATCCGCGTGTTGAATCTGTTCGCTTATTCCGGAGGAGCGACTGTTGCAGCCGCATCCGCCGGCGCCGAGGTCTGCCATGTCGACGCCGCCAAGGGGATGGTCCAATGGGCCAAGGACAATGCCGTCTTGTCCGGACTGGAGTCTGCGCCCATCCGATATATTACGGATGATGTATTTAAGTTCGTTCAGCGCGAGCAGCGCCGCGGCCGCACGTATGACGCCATTATTATGGATCCGCCGTCTTATGGCCGGGGGCCTAACGGAGAGACCTGGAAGCTGGAAGAAAATTTGTACCCTTTCCTGCAAACATGCACGACGATTTTATCCGACCAACCGCTTTTCCTGCTCATTAATTCTTATACGACCGGCTTGTCGCCGACGGTTCTGCATAACATGCTTCATATGTCGATGAAGAGCAAATACGGCGGAGCCATCCATTGCGGCGAGATCGGCTTGCCTATCACCCGTTCCGGCCTTCAACTGCCTTGCGGCATTTTGGGGCGCTGGGAGTCCGAATAATGGCCATTGACATCTTATTCGAAGACAATCATGTGCTGGCGGTCGTGAAACCGCCGGGCATCCCTTCCCAGGAGGACGAGACGAGAGATCCGGATATGCTGACGCTACTGAAGGATGACCTGAAGCTGCGATATGGCAAGCCAGGCAATGTTTTTCTTGGTCTTGTCCACCGCCTGGACCGTCCTGTTGGCGGCGCCATGGTGTTCGCCAAAACGTCCAAGGCGGCGTCGCGATTGTCCGAAGCCGTTCGAAGCCGGAATTTCGGCAAAACCTATATGTGCATCGTTCAAAGCACGCCGGCAAAACGGACTGCGACTTTGAAGCACTATATCCGCAAGGATGCGAAGCGCAATCTGGCAGTTGTCTTCGATTCGCCTGCGGCAGAGGCAAAAGAAGCCATTTTGGACTATACCGTTATGGCATCCGTTCAAGGCTTCAGCCTGCTTGCCGTCAAGCTGCATACCGGCCGGACGCATCAGATCCGCGCCCAACTGGCGCATATCGGCTGCCCGCTAGTCGGAGATTCGAAATATGGAGCCGTCAAACGAAAGGACATTGCCGATGTTCAGCTTTGGTCCACCTCCGTATCATTCCCTCATCCCGTCACGAAGGAAACTTTGACGTTCCGCTCGCTGCCAGAGAGAAACGCTGCATGGGGTTGGTGGACGATTGAGGAGCTGGAAGCGGCCTCGACGGTCTTTATAGCCGACAGCCCAATGAGAGGACGTTAATGACATTGAGAAGAAGATCTTCCCGTAAACATAAAGCAAGGCCTTATGTTTTGTTTTTGTTTTCCATATTAACTGTACTCGCATTGGCCGTGGCAGTCGTATGGCTATACCCAACCATAACCGGCGACTCCGGAAATCAAGTTCCAGGTTCGTCGGGAACAACAGCAAAGGTTACGCCAACCATGGAAGCGACCATTCCTGCCTCGGCTACGCCAGAGCCTACGCCACCGCCTCCTGTTTTTGCCGAAGCCGTTTGGTTGGGCGTCGGCGACATTATGAGCCACTCGCCCCAATTGCCCGGGGCTTACAATTCGGCTACCGGAGTATACGACTTCACCCCTTTCTTCGAGAACGTAAAGCCCATCCTGAGCGAAGGAGATTGGGTGATGGCAAATCTGGAGACGCCTATTGCGGGCGCAGACTTCGGTTATAGCGGGTATCCGACCTTCAATGCTCCTACCGAGCTTGCCGAAGCGCTGAAGGACGCCGGCTTTAACTTGTTGTCTACGGCCAACAATCACTCGCTCGACAAGGGGGAGAAGGGACTGTTGCGCACCTTGGACAACCTGAAGGAGATCGGGCTGCAAGCGTTCGGCACGGCCTCTTCTCAGGAAGAAGCCGATGCGCTTGTCATCTCGGAGAAAAACGGCATTACGATGGGACTGCTCTCCTACACTTATGGAACCAATGGCATACCGATCCCGCAAGGAAAGCCGTATCTCGTCAACCTGATCGATGAAGCGAAAATCAAAAACGACATCGCTCGGCTGCGCGAAGCAGGCGCGGATCTGGTCACCGTAGCCCTGCACTTCGGCTCGGAGTACCAGACCGTTCCTAACGACTCTCAGAAGACGCTGGCACGCTCCCTTGCCGCAGCGGGCGCTGATATCATTGCAGGCTCTCATCCCCATGTCCTCCAGCCTTACGAGATGGTAGATTCATTCGACGATCAAGGCCGGCCGAAGCAATCCCTTATCATCTATTCCATGGGCAACTTCATCTCCAATCAGCGGGGCGAATCCAAGGATTACGGCGCGATCTTCAAGGTAAACATCAAGAAAAACGTCACCGAGGGAACGATAGAACTGACCGAAGTCGAAGCTATTCCGACATGGGTCCACCGGTATCGTCCGGACAAGTCTTACCGATATCGCGTGCTCCCGGTCGAGGCGACAATTGCGGCCAGCAACGATCCCTTGCTTGCTGCCGGCGACTACGCGATGTTGAAACAGGATTTGGCCATGTTGACAGAGCGGCTGAACTCCATGAAGTGACATGAGGAATGGCTGTCAGCGACTTAAAATCGCTGACCCTCGGTTCGTTCCGAATCGCCATAATAACCCAGCGCCGTGCCAAAAAGCCGAAGATCGCCCATTGTGGCGGATCTTCGGCTTTTCTGCATGCTGTATTTGGAATGAGAAAAACGTCAGAGCAATTCACCCTGACATTCCTTTCTGTGCTAGCGTCAAAAAGGTCGTCCATGTCGACGGTGTTCGAATGGCTTTCGCTCGAATAAAGGGAAAGTTGCCCTCTATTGTCCCCGTCTTCGCCCTTGCTTGCGCTTTAGAGGGAAATCCTCCCTCTAATCCCAACCGGCTCGTTGTATTCGGGCATAATCACTCCGATTAGAAGGAGCTTTTCCCTTTATGCCGAGCCTATCGCCTGATTTACTCAGATTAAGGGGAGCTTTTCCCTCTATATTCCCCCAGCATGGGCAAACAAGGGGCGAATCGTACAAACTGCCGAATTTGCCGACAAACTCGCCCGATGTACCTGACATACTGAAATCCTTCATTCTTAACAGCTTGACCTATTTTCTGCTCTATCGGCAGTATAGTTGCATCATTTCGTATACAAGAACAAACTAATGATTGGCTACCTTGCCTAATAACAACACCAGCAGCTGTTGATTATGGGCAGAGATGCGATCCAGCGACTCCGCGATCAGGTTGCTGCGAACGCTTCTTCCCCGCTCCGCTTCCGACTTGCCTTGCTCAGAAACCGTAATCCATACGATACGCCTGTCCTGATCATCCCGCGAACGGACGATTAAGCCGTTTCGCTCCATCCGATCGAGCAAAGTCGTTACGGCCGCCGGAGTCGTAGACAAATATGGGATCAGGTCGGAGGGCTTCATGCGGTCCGACTCGAGCAGCAGCTCCAATACGTTCAACTGTCCTTCGGTGAGCGGAGCCAGCCCCTGCTCCAAATTCATCTTCCAATCGCGCGACAGCTTCGTCCACACCTTCGTAAAGTCTTCGGCAATCATACCTCCACCTGCTCCCTTCCCTATATAAGGTAGTTCAAAAAGTCCGCTTTTGATCACGGTGCTGAAAACCGAACTTTTTGAACTTTCACTATTAATTCTCTTAACTCTATTATACCGATCGTCCATGTCGAATAAAAGGTTAACCCGATTAATAGTTTACGCCTCTTATCGCCATCATTTCGAACCGTTTGACAGAAGCAGACATATAATGAGGCGACAGCTGGGCGCATCGTGCGGATAACGAAGCGGCAACCAGCCGGCGAGGAGCGTGATTCGGTTGGATGAGCGGAAGTCGGAAGTGTTGCGCAAAATAAAAGCTTACGGCATCATCAAAGACCCGCAGTGGCTGGACCGCCCTGACGAGCTGGTGCCACTGTGGGTCATGCTGGAAGTGATGCTGGAGCTGATCGAAAGATTTAACCCGCCCGGACAGCCTTACGATTGATGGAAGGCGGACGCGGATCGGATAAATGTCGTCGTAATGACATCCGGCTTATCTACCTGGAACAACGACTTGCCGATAGACTTGCGCTCTTCGATCGGCGCTTTCTCGGAATCGGCAATGTGACGGGCGCCTGAAGAAGCAAGCGCCACAATCTCGAGCGGCTTCGTGCAATAATAAGCGGCAATCAGCGAAGAGCCGTTAGGACGGACCCGCTTGCCTTCCTTGAACTCGAAGGTTTGCACGCCTTTGCCGCCCCTGGCTTGAATCGGATAATCCAGCAGGAGCGAACGTTTCGCATAACCCAGATCGGAGATGACAAGCACTTCGCCTTCATCATCGGCAACCCATAACGCTGCCGTAATCTCATCGTCGTCCTTCAGTGCGATGCCCCTCACGCCGCTTGAAACACGGCCTATCGGGTTGACCTCGGATTCCTCGAAGCGAATGCTCATGCCGTTTTTCGTCACAAGCACGATATGCTTGGAATTGTCGGATTGGGTGACATGGATGACTTCGTCGCCGTCGGCAACCTTGCAAGCCGCTACGGCAGTGGATCGGGTCGTTGCATATTCCTTCAGCTCGGTACGTTTTACTTGTCCACGTTTTGTAACGAATACAAGTGATTGGCCGGCTTCGTTAAGATCCTTGACGGGAAGGACGCTGACGATGCCGTCGTCCTTAGGCAGCTGAATAATGTTTACGATCGCGGTTCCCGTATCCTTCCACTTGAATTCCGGAATCTGATGGACAGGCAGCAGGTAGAATTGCCCCTTGCGCGTGAACAGCAGCAGGCTGTCGATCGTATTGACGAGCAGCATGTCGCGAATGACGTCCCCGTCCTTCACCCCGGAATTGTCGAGCTCGCCGCCCGAACGCGTGAAGGACAGCATGCTGGTCCGTTTCATGTAACCGTCCTTACTGAGCGTAACAAGCACATCCTCGGGGGTTACCATGACTTCCAGATTCACCTTCAGCTCTTCGACTTCTCCTTGAATATCGGACCGGCGATCGATGCCGTACTTGTCGCGGATTTCCTTCAATTCTTCCCGGATGACGCCGATCAGCTTCTTCTCGCTCTCCAGGATGGAACGAAGATAAGCGATCTTTTTCTGCGCTTCCTTAAGCTCCTTCTCGAGCGAAGTAATTTCCAGATTCGTCAGCCGGTACAATTGCAAGGTCAAAATCGCGTCCGCTTGGCGCTCCGTGAAGCCGAATTTCGCGACCAGGTTATCCTGCGCGTCGCCACGGTTCTTGGAAGCCTTGATGGTCGCGATCACTTCGTCCAGCAGATTTAATGCTTTAACGAGTCCTTCGACGACATGAGCGCGGTCCTCCGCCTTCTCCAGCTCGAACTGGGTCCGATGAGTGACAACTTCCTTCTGATGGTCCACGTAGGCCGACAGCATCGGCATCAAGCCCAGCTGCTGAGGCGCCTTGTTCACGATCGCGACCATATTAAAGTTGTAGGTCACCTGCAAGTCCGTCTTTTTGAGCAAATAGGCCAGAATGCCGCCCGCATCCGCGTCCTTCTTGAGCTCTACGACGATGCGCAGCCCGTTTCGACCGCTTTCGTCGCGAACCTCTGCAATGCCCTCCACCTTTTTCTCCAGGCGGATGTTTTCCATCGCGGTGACCAATCTGGACTTGACGACCTGGTAAGGGATTTCGGTAATGACGATCTGCTGCTTGCCGCCGCGCATATCCTCAATGGCCGTCTTGGAACGAATGTAGATGCGTCCTTTGCCGGTTGTATACGCTTCCCGTATCCCCTCCTCGCCCATGATAAGACCGCCGGTCGGAAAGTCCGGACCTTTAACGATTCCCATCAGCTCTTCCAGAGGCAGCTTGGGATTGTTCATATAAGCAATACAAGCGTCGATAACCTCCCGCAAATTATGCGGCGGAATCTCTGTCGCAAAGCCGGAGGAAATGCCGCTGACACCGTTCACCAACAAATTCGGGTAACGCGAGGGCAGGACGACGGGCTCCTTCGTTGTATTGTCGAAGTTGTCCTTGAACTGTACCGTTCGCTTATCGATGTCTCGCAGCAGCTCCATAGCGATCTTGGACAGCCGGGCTTCCGTATATCGCATCGCCGCAGCGGGATCGTCGTCCTGAGATCCCCAGTTGCCATGGCCGTCGACAAGCGGATGGCCCATCTTCCAAGGCTGCGCCATTCTCACCATGCCTTCGTAGATAGAGGAGTCGCCGTGGGGATGGTAATTGCCCATGACGTCGCCGACGGTCTTGGCCGACTTGCGATACGGCTTGTCCGGCGTGTTGCCTGCGTCGTACATGGCATATAAGATACGCCGCTGCACGGGCTTGAGGCCGTCGCGGACGTCGGGAATAGCGCGGTCCTGAATAATATATTTCGAATACCGTCCGAAGCGGTCCCCCACGACCTCCTCCAGGAACGCGGGCAGAAATTGTTCCAGGCTGCTCATGCGGATCCTCCTCTACTCTTCATATTCGGTAAAGTCTACGTTTTCGATGATCCATCGCTTGCGGGGGTCGACCTTGTCGCCCATCAGCGTCGATACGCGACGCTCTGCTTTTGCCGCGTCTTCGATCTGTACCTGGAGCAGCGTACGCGATTCCGGATTCATCGTCGTCTCCCACAGCTGGTCCGGGTTCATCTCTCCGAGACCCTTGTAGCGCTGAAGCTCGTAGCCTTTGCCGTATTCCTTAAGATAATTCTGCAGCTGCTCGTCTGTCCAAGCGTAACGCACGGTCTCCAGCTTGCCGGATTTGCGCGTAATTTTGTACAGGGGAGGCTGCGCAATATAGATGCGCCCCGTATCGATGAGCGGCTTCATATACCGGTAGAAGAACGTCAGCAGCAGCACCTGGATATGGGCGCCGTCCGTATCCGCGTCCGTCATGATGATGATTTTGCTGTAGTTGCTCTCATCCGCCTCGAATTCGGGGCCTACGCCTGCGCCGATGGCGGATATGATAGCTTTGTATTCGTCGTTTTTCAGGATGTCGACAAGCTTGGCCTTCTCCGGATTCATCGGCTTGCCCTTGAGCGGCAGGATGGCCTGATGCTTGGAATCGCGTCCTTGCTTCGCCGATCCGCCTGCGGAATCGCCTTCCACGATAAAGAGCTCGTTGCGCGTGTAGTCCTTCGACTGCGCAGGTGTCAGCTTGCCGCCCAGATTGGAGCTTTCGCTCTTCTTCTTGCCGCTTCGGATCTCTTCGCGCGCCTTGCGCGCCGCCTCGCGCGCCTTGGATGCCTGCACGGCCTTCTTGAGCAGCGATTGGGCTACCTGCGGGTTCTCCTCCAGAAATACCTGCATTTTCTCGGCTACGACGGCATCAACCGCGCTTCGGGCAGAAGCGCTGCCGAGCTGGTCTTTCGTCTGACCGACGAATTCCACCTCCGACATTTTGATGTTGACGACGGCCATCATCCCTTCGCGCAGATCGTTGCCCTCCAGGTTCTTGTCCTTCTCCTTCAGCAATGCAGCCTTGCGGGCGTAATCATTCATGACGCGCGTGTAGGCCGTCTTAAAGCCCGTCTCGTGCGTGCCGCCGCCTCGGGTAGGGATAGAATTCACGAAAGACGCAATCGTCTCCGTGTACCCGTCGTTGTACTGGAGCGCCACCTCCACTTCAATGTCGTCGCGGTCGCCGGCAAAGTGGACGACGTCATGCAGCGCCGTCTTCCCCTCGTTCAAAAATTGCACGAACTCGCTTGCGCCGCCATCGTAATGAAAGACGTCGTCCTTGCCGCTGCGATCATCCTTGATCGTCACTTTAAGCCCGGAGTTCAGGAAAGCAATTTCTTGCAGCCGCTCTGCCAGCGTATCGTAGTTGAACGACGATCCGTTCTGGAATACCCTGCTATCGGGTTTAAACGTTACTTTCGTACCGGTGCGGTTGCTGTTGCCGATGACCTCCAGACCCGTGACGGGTTCGCCGACGTGCTCCTTGCCTTTGTCATCGATCCAATATTCGAATCTCATCCTATGTATCTTGCCGTCGCGATAGATTTCCACCTCCAGCCATTCTGAAAGCGCGTTGGTCACTGATGCGCCTACGCCGTGAAGACCGCCGGACTTCTTGTATCCGCCGCCGCCGAACTTTCCGCCTGCATGCAGGATCGTAAAAACGACTTGCGGCGTCGGTATACCTGTCTTATGAATGCCGGTAGGTATGCCCCTCCCGTTGTCGTACACCGTAATGGAGCCGTTTTTATGCAGCGTCACCTCGATCGCGGAGCAGAATTTAGCGAGATGTTCGTCCACTGCGTTATCCACGATCTCCCAAACGAGATGATGCAAGCCGGATAAGCTTGTACTGCCAATGTACATCCCCGGACGTTTCCTGACAGCTGTCAATCCTTCGAGCACTTGTATATCATCGGCCCCATAATTGCCTTCCGCGGCCGTTCCGTTCGCGATTACATCCATTTGCTCACTCATGAGCTTCCCCCAGTCCGTGATACTCGTAATATCTCCAAGCTATTTTAAAGCAAGACTATCCATTCGTAAAGTCAATCTGCAATTTACCCATTATATAAAAACAAACGAATGTTCGCAAAAGTAAAATTTTGACGTCTAAAATCGTCTGTTCTTGACAAGTATGAACGAGTCTATGACAGATGTTCCTGGCGCAATGAAGTTGTTACCATAGTGCGCAATTCCGCGCCTCCTTATGCCGAATCCGCGAAAAAAGGATGCCGCCTGGGCATCCCCGACTTAAAAATATTTGAAAACCTCTATCGTGGCCTTTCCGGGATGAGCGAATCGGCTGTGATTTATATGCATGCTTTCAAATTTGCGCGGGTTACATATACAAGGCTGCAAGCATAATGCTCAGAGCGGATTCATAGATCTCGCCGAATTGTTCGATCGGAAGAGGATTAACGCCGCTGCCAAGCTCCACGGTAAATCCCGGAAGCCGGAAGTCTTGGATAAACCAGTCTTTGTAGCCGGCTGCGCTGTTCGCATTACGCACCGCTTCGTATCCGCTGACAGCCGCGAATTCGTTCGCCAGCACCTCGGATTGAGGTGGCTCCAGTCCCTCGAACCCCCAGAATATGACTTTGCCTTGGGTATGAAACGCCAAGGCCCGCTGAAACCCGCTGGCGCGCGTGAATTCGGCGAGACTCCGCGCCTCCGGCTCCGTAAGCGGCGCTGTGCCGGAGTAATCTCGCGGAGCAGGGACCTGAGGACCTTGAACGGCATCGCGCTCCCAGAGCGCGGGAAACTGCTTGTTGAGATCCACGCCGCGTATATTCGCTTTCCATCCGGAGAAGTCGTTGCTCCCGCCATTGATCGCAATCGCTTCGCTTCTAAACGGCTCTCCATCCGGCGGACCGCTTACCACGAGATTGACGCCATCGGGATTGACCATCGGAACAATGGACAATGTCGTCGTCAAGTACTGCGGATACATCGCCAACCCGCCGAGATCCATACTATTTGTCAAAGACAGCAAATAATCATTCAGGAACTGCATGAGTACGGGCGTCGTAATCCATTCGTTGGCGTGCATGCTTCCATTAAAATGAATTTTTTTGTTGCCGTTCCCTATACCTAACGCGGGGATTGGCTTGCCCATGACCGAAGTGCCGATGTCCGATCGGACGAGGAAGGGATAAATATCCGTCAGCCTGTTCATATCCTCGAGCAAGGAACCGTATCCATAAAGACGCCTCGCATCCACGACGCGCCGTGTAACGCGTCTAGGAACCGCTATTTTGGAGCCGATGGACAACATCTCGCCCTGCAGCTCGGGATTGCTCTGAAGCAGCAAGTCCACAGATACGCCGTTCATCGTCGCTATCCGCCAGAGCGAGTCTCCCGCAATAACCGTATGTTCTGCCCATACATAACCCGGAATCTGAACGGTATCGCCTACAGCCAGCACGCCTGAGGCGGTTTCGCGGTTGGAGTCCAGAATGAGCTGATACGGGATGCCGAACCATATGCTGTACTTCCACAGCGTGTCGCCCGGCCTAACCTTCACTTGCATGTCTTCGCCTCCCCATGCTCAGAGCGCCGCTGCTTAAGCTTTCGACGCACGTATCCTTACATCATCGTATGGCGAAGAATGGCTGGAGGTTCGGCTTTGGCAACATGGCTAACAGCCTTACTTGTATTTGTTCCAGTTTGGGTCGCTGTTGTTCAGCAAATAAGAGAAGTCGTTCTCCTTCAGCTTTTGCTCGCGTTTCTTGGTTTCTTCCGCTTCCTTGCGTTCGCGTTCCTTGCGGTCCGCATCCTCCTGCTTAAGCTGATCCGCTTGAGCCTTCAGCTTATTACGCACATCCGCGCCAAGCAGCTCCTTAAGCGTCGCGCCTTGCTGCTCAGGCTCCGAAGTCGGCGCGGCGGGCCGCCGCTGCCCATGCGGTTTTCCTTTTTTGCCCATTGTCGTCATTCACCTACTTGTTCTTATAGTTTGTGTTCAAAAAGTTCGGTTTTCAGTACATGAGCTTATGCTTCCGATGCTGCGTTTTTTTCAAAAACGCTGAAGAAGATGGAACGAAAGTAGAAACTGAGGAGCGGAGCGTAGTGGTAGCTACGTGAGCACCGGAAGTTTCGCTTGCGTTCCATATTCGAGTCGAGTAGGCTTCTTGGTATACTTCGTGATCAAAAGCGGACTTTTTGAACTACCTTTTAAAGAAGTTGAAGTTTCACTTATAGTCGATATGGAGACATTCCGCCGCCGTACGCGCAAGATCGCGAGCCGCTTCAACATCGACGGAGCTGGACAGTACCACGGCCATTCGTCTGCCTGTTTTCGTCTCCGGCTTGCCGAATAGACGGACTTGCGTGTTAGGTACGGAGAGAGCTTCTTCGATACCGCCGATGCGGAACTCCGCTGATTCGCGATCTGCTTTGAGCGTATGCGACGCGCCAGGCGTCAGCAATCTGATTGCAGGGATCGGGAAACCCAAAATTGCGCGTACATGCAGCGCGAATTCGGATAGATCCTGCGTCGCCATCGTAACCATGCCGGTATCATGCGGACGAGGAGATACTTCGCTAAAGAGTACGCCGTCCGGCGTTAGAAACAGCTCTACGCCGTAAATACCGTAGCCTCCCAGCTCCTCCGTAATTCGGAGCGCAATGTCTTCCGCTTCGCGAATGTGAGCTTCGCTCATCTCATGAGGCTGCCATGATTCGATATAGTCCCCGTCTTTCTGAACGTGACCGATCGGCGGACAATAACTTGTGCCGGAAACGGAGCGTACCGTAAGCAGCGTGATCTCGGAGTCGAACGTAACGAAACCTTCGACGATAATACGCGCTTTTTTCGCTCGGCCGCCCTCCATGGCGTAGCTCCAGCAGCTCTCGAGCTCGGCCTCGGAGCGGCAGACGCTTTGTCCTTTGCCCGAGGAGCTCATAATCGGTTTGATCACGCAAGGGAACCCGAGCTCCGCAGCTGCGGCGCGCAGCTCGTCGAGAGAGTCCGCGAACCGATACGGCGCCGTCGGGAGGCCAAGCGTCTCCGCAGCCAGCCTGCGGATGCCTTCGCGATCCATAGTCAGCCGCGCTGCACGGGCAGTCGGAATGACATGATGTCCTTCGGCCTCCAATGCAAGCAGCGTCTCCGTCGCAATCGCTTCGATCTCGGGTACGATAAGATCGGGCCGTTCCTCTTCGATAATGCGGCGAATAGCGTCACCTTCCAGCATGTCCGTTACGTATTTGCGATGTGCCACCTGCATGGCCGGGGCGTTGTCATAACGGTCCACGGCAATCGTTTCGACGCCGAGACGCTGAGCCTCCAGCACAACTTCTTTCCCGAGCTCTCCGGAGCCGAGGATCATCATTTTGCGGGCCTGCTGGGATAACGGTGATCCATACATAAAAAAAGAACCCTCCTGGAAACTTTGATAGTCTCCATTCTGAAGGTTCTCCCACCAAAAATCAATATAAGGAGGTTCAAAAGACCACTTTCCATTACGAAGAATTTTCTAGAAGAAGCTTAGTCGACGTCGAATATTGAACTCAGCCGAATCCTCCGGTGCTCACATAGCGCTGCTATGCTCCGCTCCTCAGATTCTAGCTTCGTCCAATCTTCTCGGTACTGAAAAGCGATCTTTTGAACTTTATTTAAATTTTAACCCATTAAACCCTCAAACCTCAAACCTAAAACCTTAAAACCTTTAAACAAACTTGAACTGGGCTTCGATAAGGCCGTTGTAAACGCCTTGTTTTTTGACCAGCGCCGCATGATCGCCTTGTTCGACGATGACCCCGTGATCCAGCACGATGATATCGTCCGCATGGCGAATCGTGGACAGCCTGTGCGCGATCATGAACGAGGTGCGATCTTTGAGCAGCGTCTTGAGCGCTTCCTGGATCTTTAGCTCCGTCTCGGTATCGATGCTGGCCGTTGCTTCGTCTAGGATCAGAATCTTCGGATCGGCCAGCAACGCACGGGCAAAGGATAGAAGCTGTCTTTGGCCCATAGACAAGACGTTGCCGCGTTCTTCGACCTGAGTGTCGTACCCGTCTGGCAGATTCATGATAAAATCATGCGCGTGAACCGATTGTGCCGCCTTGACGATCTCGGCGTCCGTCGCGTCCAGACGTCCGTAACGGATGTTGTCGCGGATCGTGCCGGAAAAGATAAACGTATCCTGCAGCACGATGCCGACCTGCGAGCGCAAGCTTTCGATAGAGACGTCGCGGATGTCGATTCCGTCGATAAGAACGCGTCCCTGTACGGGATCATAGAAACGGCACAGCAGGTTGATGATCGTACTTTTGCCGGAACCCGTATGGCCGACTAAAGCGATGGATTGACCCGCCTTGACGTTGATGCTGACATTTTTGAGCGCAGGTCTGTTCTTCTCGTATTCGAAGACAATATTCTCAAATGTGACGTCCCCGTGAATCGCGGGCAGTTTCTTGGCGTTGCCGGCCTCTGCTACCGTCGGCTCTTCATCGATGAATTCGAAGATCCGCTCCGACGAGGCCATCGCGATCAGAAGCTGCGAGTACATTTGACCCAGCCGGTTGATGGGATCCCAGAAGTTGCCGATATAATTGGCGAACGCTACGAGCAAGCCGACCGTTATGACTTCATTCTGAATCAGCTTCGCACCGTACCAGAACAGAATGCATGTGCCGATTGCTGCCGTTACCTCAATGATTGGACCGAACATTTGGTTAAGCGCGGATGCCTTATTCCAAGATTTAATATTGTCGGTGTTCATATGGTCGAAGAAGCTCATATTATCCTTCTCTTGCACGTACGCCTGCGTGACCTTCATTCCCTGAATGCTTTCGTTCAAGTGGGCGTTAATACGGGATTGCTTCATCCGTACCGACTGCCAGGCGAATCGAATCCGCTTCCGCAAGGAGGACGATACAACAAACATGATCGGTACCGTGATCATAACCGCAAGACCCAGCTTCACGTTTAGCCCCAGCAAAATGATGACGATGCCGAAAAGCTGGATGCAGTCCATCAGCAAGTTGACGACGCCGTTCGTAAACAGCTCCTGCAGCGCGTTGACGTCGTTCGTGACGCGCACAAGCACGGAGCCCGCAGGACGTTTGTCATAGAAGCGGAACGACAGCTTCTGAATATGTTGAAACAGATGCTTGCGAAGATCATAGATAACCTTCTGGCCGATGATGTTCGTATATTTGATCCGATACGTGTTGGAAATCCATTGAATGACATACAGGGCCAGCATTCCCGCCGCAACCGCCACCAGTTCGCCGACGTTCTTGGAGCCAGTCTCGGCCATCAGGATATTGTCGATCGCGTATAACATCAGAAGCGGATTCGTCAACCGTGTCAGCGTACCGATCACCATCATGATGATGACTGGCATCAGCTGCCGATTGTACGGCTTCATGTAATTGTACAGCCGCCTCAGCTGCGCCCAGTTAAACGGCTTTTCGATTTCTTCGTCGTCCTGGTAGACGAATCTTTCGTTTCTGTTTCTAGCTTTCATCTGCGATTTTGCGCTCATTGTACCGAACTCCTCCGAGCTTCGTAAACTCCCGGTATCGGCGACCGACCGGCTTCTGCTTGTTGTTTCTCAATATAATCCGCATATTGGATGCGGTACGTATCCAGATAAGGGCCTTTTTGAGCGATCAACTGCTCATGTGTTCCCCGTTGCACGACATGTCCTTCGTCCAGGACAATAATTTCGTCGGCATGGCGCAAAGAGGAAATACGGTGTGCGATAATAAACGTCGTTCTGCCAGCCATCAATTCCTTGAAGCCCGCCTGAATTTCATGTTCCGTCTCCATATCGACAGCGCTCGTCGCGTCGTCGAGGATGAGGATACGCGGGTTTTTGATCAATGCGCGGGCGATGGCGATCCGCTGCTTCTGGCCGCCAGACAAACCCATCCCTCTCTCGCCTACGACTGTATCGTAACCAAGCGGCATTTCCATAATAAAGTCATGGGCTTTGGCCAGCTTCGCCGCCTTAATAATCTCTTCGTCCGTTACGCCCCCAACGCCATAAGCGATATTGTCGCGTATGGAAGCGGAGAACAGGAAGGTTTCCTGGAATACGGGAGCGATCTGCCTTCTGAGCGATTGTACGTCCAGGTTTCGAATATCGATGCCGTCGAGCGTAATGCTGCCCTGCTTCACATTGTAGGCACGCATCAGCAGCTGGATAACCGTAGATTTGCCAGAGCCCGTTCCTCCAAGGAAACCAATGACCGTACCAGCCGGGGCATCCAGACTGAGAGAAGTGATCGCCGGAGCTTTGTCCGGATAATTAAACGTCACGTTCTCAAACCGGACATGACCCTTTACATGTTTTTCATTCACCACGATGGCATCCTTGACGTTTTTCACGTGAACATGTTCATTGAGCAATGTCAGGACGCGCTCGCCGGAAGCTTTGAATTGCGTATAAGCATTAATATGAAAGCCGAGACCCCACATCGGGCCGATAATGTACCAGATCAAGCTGAAAAAAGCAATGAACTCACCTAGCATCATTGATTGATTAATGACCATAATGCCGCCTGCGACCAGCAGGATCACCGCGCACAAGTTCGCCGTAAGCTCCATCACCGGGAAAAACCGCGCCCATATGGAAGACGCTCTAACCTGATTCTGCTGGTACGCGTCGCTCCGAATTGAAAACTTGGATACCTCATGGGTTTCGCGCGCAAATGATTTGACGGTACGAACGCCTGTAATATTCTCTTGCACCGCTGTTGTCAGATCACTCATGGCCTGACGCATTTCGCGGAATGCGGGATGGATCTTCCGTTCGAACTTAAGCGCCAGGAAAATCAAGAGCGGAATCGGCAGCAAAATAATGAGCGTCAATTGCCAGTTGAAATACATCATCATCGCTCCGCCGAATACGACCATCAGCACCATGTTGAGAATTTGCGCGAAGCCGAATCCGATAAATTGACGGATCCCCTCCAGATCGGCCGTCAATCGGGACATCAGGTCTCCCGTTTTCGCTTTGTCGTAATATTGAAAGGATAAGGTCTGCAGTTTGTCGTACAATGCGTTTCGAAGGTTATAGGCAATTTTGTTGCCCAGTCTTCCTCCCAGAAATCCATGTAAAAATTGATTAATCGCTTTCAGTGTAATGACGCCAACGACCAGCATTGCGAGACCAGGCACGAGTTCAAATCGCTCCGGTGTGATTACATCGTCAATCAGGTAACGCAGCAGGTTCGGATACACCAGCCCCAGTGCAGTCGCGATCATCAAGAACAGGATCGAGCCGAACAACAACTTTTTATCCGGCCAATAAAAGGCTTTTAACTGCCTCAGTACGTCCAAGAAAATCCATCTCCCCATCTGTTTTCTTAAGTATGAGTGCATATTACCAGCATCGTTATAGAGGAGCAAATTCGATAATTTTGCGAATTATTGAGTGTATCCGCTTATTATGGCGATTGAGGGTAAGGAATGCTCGATACCTCCCAAATGATCTTGTTTGATTGCCATAATGTACGTATTGCTCCGTTTTTGCACGTTTGCACACAAAAATAAAAAAAGCTTTTGCCGGGCGGAACCGCACCGGCAAAAGCATTAAGCGAATCGTGATATGGAAGGCGGACTGGATCAGACTTTTTGGATATCGATTAATTTTTTTCTAAGCGTCGTCAGCTCCAGCACGGCTGAGCCGCCGGCAAGCGATTGACGTTTGCCCTCGGCATAGGCCAATACATCCGTCATCAGACTTTCACCTACTTGCTCCGAAGCTTTATCCCACTCGCGGCCGTAATGGGTATGCCACTGACTCGCGGATGCGGATGTCCACGCTTGAATGGAAGGCACCAGGATGCCTTCAAGCTCCTTGCGCAACTGCCCCTTGCCTTCTCCTTCGAAAAATTGTCGCGGCGACTTAAATCGGCTCCACAACCATTTGGCTTCGATGGAGGTTTCTTGCCACATCGCGCTTTCCTCCGGTACGACAAGCGATTGCGGCGCATATGGAGCCGCCTCGTAGCCAGGCAGCAACTCGCCAAGCCCCAGCGAGCATGCGGCGTGCTCTTTCTTCAACTCGCCGTTCAGTGCCCGCTCAACGCGCAGCGAAGTCGCCAGGAGCTCCTGGGACAGCTCATGTTGAATAAGGCGCTGGAGCTCCAGCCAGGACGTCCAGACGACCCGCTTTAGGTCTCGGCCGTCATCTTGCAAGGACGCAGGGTTAAAGGCTAAATGGAAGAAGTCTCCAAGCCTGAATTGCAGCCGTTGAGCCACATAATACAGCAGCTCCGACATCTCTTGCTTCAGACCTTCCGGCAAAAGCGCGGCACGCAGCCGATCCATCGGCTCATTAACTCGGCCCATGGAGGCTTCCAGCTTGACGCGTTCGGCCTCGCGAGCCGACTCGTCGCCTTGCGCTCCTGCAATCCAGCCCTCCAGCTGCCCGATTGTCCGCTTGAGCTCTTGGTCAGCGGAATCGATGGCAAGAGCGCCGAGATCCGTTGCGATAAAGGAGAGGAAGTCCCCTTCGAAAGCAGTGATTCGCGAGCGAATAAGAAGCGCCTCATTGCGCTCCGTCTTGCCGTCCAGCGCTTCGATGCTGGAGACGGGATACAGCCGAGGATGCCGGATGGAGTGTTGGAGCAAATTATGCTCCACATGCATCAGAACATGCTGCAGCTCTTCCTCGTCGGCAGCCAGATCCGCGGCGTTGACGATAAAGAACATTTTGTCCAGCTCGAACTGGTCCTTCACGCGGCCAAGCTGATCCAGGAACTGCCGGTCCGCTTGGGAGAAGGCGTGGTTGTAATAAGTAACAAACAGAACGGCATCGGCGTTTTTAATGTAGTTGAAAGAAACGCCCGTATGCCTTGCATTAACAGAATCGGCGCCAGGCGTATCGACCAAGACGATGCCTTCCGCCGTCAGCGGACAATCGTAGTGGAAGTCGATCTCGCTTACAAAGCAGGAGCGCGACTCGTCGGCAACAAACTTTGCATATTCTTCGCGATCGACATGCAGTTCCATGCCCAACTGTTTTTCGTGCTCGTGCCACCCGTTCCTTGCCGCGCGCAGGAAGCTGTAATGCGGTCTGCCGCCGGCGCCGATGGAATCCGGCGATAGTTTATCGATAATTGCAAGAATCGACGCTCCATCAGGCAATGTCTCTTTGGTCGCGCGTTCGCCGAGCAAGGACAAGGAGTACCGCAGATCGTCCAGGATGGCTTCCTTAGACTTCATAGCGACCCGTGCAGTGCCATGCCCGAATTGCCCGGTAGGCGGCATTAGACGATTGATCGCCGCGGTAGTAGGATTCGGAGATACCGGCAATACGGCTTCTCCAATCAATGCGTTTGCAAGCGAGGATTTGCCCGCGCTAAACGCTCCGAACAACGCGATCGTAAATCGGCTGTCTCCTAGACGACGCGCCTTCTCCGCAAGTGCCGCCGCCGCGGCTTGCAGCATGGCATGCGGCTCCAGCAAGTCGGCAGCTTGCCTCATTCGCTTCGAAGCAGCCAACTGCTTCGAGCGGATGGACGAAGAACGGTCAATTGTCCGTTCATCCGCCGTCTCCGACTTAGCAATGGCTATGGCAGCTGCGGCAACTTCCTGCTTCATACGGCCTGCATCATCTTCTCTGCCGCTAGCCGAGCGCAATGGCGGCGAGGAAGAGCACGCATACGACTGCGTCCGTCCGCTCGCTCCCGCAAGCACCATCTCCGCAGGGTTTGGCAGCTGCGGTCTCATTAACGCGTCAGGCTGCATCTGGCGGAGCTCTTCCTCCCTGCGCTTGATAGCCAGCTCCAGGTCATGAAGCGCATCGACTGCAGACGTCTTGCCGCTGAGGACGGCAAGCTCTCCCTTCGCAGCCCCAATATCGGCGTCTACGGAAGCTGCCGCATGATCCGCAAGCACATCGATCACTTCCATCGCGCGCCGCCGGTATTCGCTCTTGACATCCCCAGCCATATCCTTGCTGTAAGTCATCGTGTATTCGTTGCCGAATACGGCGCCTTGCTTTACTCTCGAAACCAGCCAGTCGTCGTCCGGCGTCCAGCCCAGACGTTCAGTCAGCAAAGATTCCAATTGCTCGCCGGCGTAACCTCCTGCAGATGCCGCTTGCCTCAGCAACTGCTTGACATGCCAGTCCATGCTCGCAATGATCAAGCTGCCAAGCTCCGCGCGGAACACGGCAAGGCGCCGCTCCTGCTCCGCGGCCGTCTTGGCGCCGGCAAATAGAAGTCCGGCTTTAAAGCCTGGCTTTCGGCTGTCCAGAAACGAATGAGCCAGGTCCCTTAGAGCGGCCGGCGTAATATTGGCGTTATCCAGTATCGATTGGAGCTCCGTACGAAGCCGCGTACGATATTGTTCCTTTTCAGCCTCCAGCGATCGGATATTGTCTCTCAGCCGCGCAGCTTCCAATTTGACGGAGCTCAGCGCCTCTTCCCCGCCCGCTTCATCCGTTAGTCTTTCGCGTTCCGGCTCGCGGCTTTCGTTCTCCCATTTGACGTGACCGTTAACCAGATGGCGCAGCGAAGCATCCACGCTGTATGCGCAAAGCTCCTCCCGCTTCTCCTTAAGCTGCTCGATCAGAGTCAGAAGGGTATCCCATTGATGGTGGAGATGGTCCGGCTGACGCAGGGAGAGGTACAAAATGCCTGCCGGCTCCAAGTGCCAGGCGTGAAACGCATCCTCTACGCTGCTCTTGTAGGCATCGAAGCTAAGCTCGCGGTCCCGGTGCTTATCAATTTGATTAACGATAAAATAAAGCGGCTTGCCCCAGTCCTTCAGGCTTTTCGCGAATGCGAAGTTGATCTCGGACTGGACGTGATTGTAATCCATGACGTAGAAAACAACATCCGCCAGATGGAGAGCGGATTCCGTTGCCATCCGGTGAGCATCGTCCGTCGAATCGATTCCCGGCGTATCAAGCAAAGTCATCTCCGATCCCAGCAGGTTGCTAGGATATCGAATCGATACAGACAGGAACTTCTCCCCGTCCTTGCAATAAGTGTCCAGATCGTCGATCGGCACCTCCGCGTGAGAAGCGACGCCTCCGGCTTCCGTCTCTACATAGGCTATCGCCCGGTCGCCGCCTCGGATCGAAACGACGTTCGCGCTTGTAGGGATCGGACTGGAAGGCAGCAGCTTCGCGCCGCACAACGCATTGACGAGCGTAGACTTGCCTGCCGAGAAATGTCCGCATAAAGCAACAGTAAGCCGACCTTCGGTCAGCTTACTGTTCAGCTCCTGCGCTTGTACGGCACGGGTATGGTCGCCTGCGGCTTCCAATTCGGCGCCGATCTTGTGTAACGCTTCAGCTAGGTTCTGCACGTTCATTACTTTCGTCATCTCCATACTATTGTACTCGCTCTTATACCGCTTCTTCTTCTTCTGTCGACGGCAGGCAAATCTCGAATACATTGCCATGCTGAAGAATCATAATGTTGCGCTCTTTCTCTTTCATCACGACAACCTCGGGCTTGACGCGCATACGATCAATATATTGATCCGGCACGTCGCCTGATCCGCTCACCGTAATGCCATCGATGACGATATCTTCATTCTCCTTGGGAGGAGATTCAAGGACTTGCTCGTAAATATCCGAGAATAGTTCAAAATTGTTTGTGTACACGGAGATACATTTCATATTCATCATCCTTCGACTCTTGATTTGGTATTCTTACCTTTATGTTTGGTCTTGGCCGCCGGCTTCATACGTGCTTTGCCTTCCTTGCACAAATCTAGCAGCGGACAAATCGGACATTGCGGACTTTGAGCCTTGCAATGGTAACGTCCGAAGAAGATGAGTCGATGATGCGTCAAGGTCCATTCGTCTCTAGGCACCAGCTTCATCAATTTATGCTCTACTTCCAATACGGTGTCATCCGACTTCGCGATGGCGAGGCGCTTAGACACCCTCTCCACATGCGTATCGACTGCAATGGCGGGTTCGCCGAATGCATTTGACATAACTACGTTGGCTGTCTTCCTGCCCACTCCGGGAAGCTCTATCAGTCCTTCGTGCGTCCGAGGCACATCTCCTTCGTACTTGTCGATCAAGATGCGGCTGAGCTTCTGTATATTCGAAGCCTTGCTTCGGAACAAGCCGATTCGCCTGATGTCCTGCTCCAGCTCTTCGAGCGGAACGCTCAGATAATCTTCGGGACGTTTATACTTTCGGAACAGGTCTGCCGTCACCTTGTTCACCGTCTCGTCCGTGCACTGAGCCGATAACAGCACAGCAATCGTCAACTCGAACGGATTGTCGTGATTCAGCTCGCAATGCGCGTCAGGGAACATGTCGGCGATGATATCCAATATATGACGCATCTTCTGCTTCGCATTCATCGCTGTCCTCCAGAGTAACAACACTATCGTTCAAAGTGTAGCGAAATTTGACACGCTTCGCAACTACCAATCCCATGATTTCCAAAAAAAAACCGCCCGTAAGGGCAGTTTTTTCACAAAATGTTCCCGCATTGACCTACTGCAAGAGTCATACTATGCTTTTATCCGTTGGAACCGCTATTCGCGTTTACTTCTTGTACTTGCATGACAGTATTGCCAATGTAAGATACTTCTACCTTGTCTCCAGCTCTGTATGTGGAAATAAGTGCATTCGTTCCGTCCGGCTTCAACATCTTAACATTCGTTAATGTTAACGTAACGGAATCATTGACCGCGTTTTTAATAACCATTTTTTTGTTGGCAACGTCCACGGATACGACGTCATATGCAATTGTGCGATGAACTCGAATAGAAGCCGCTTCAACCTTGTCCATCTTCATAGCCACCGTAATGGAATCGCCAGTCTTCAAATCGGCTAGAGTGGCCGTAGGACGGCTGTACCATTCCACTCCGGTAACGGTATAAGGAATTTTGACGGTGTATCCTTCCGTTGTCAGAACCGATAACGATTTGGCTGCAGTATCGATCTCCGTAATCGTTCCTGCATAATTCAATACAAAATTAACCGAAACGACATTTGCGCCCGTATGTTTGATTACAACGTTTACGTTGCTATTGATGAGAGCCATTGCCGCCTCTCTATCCATTGTCGTTCCCAAGTAGTTATAAATCGTTTTGTCGGTCAAACTCAAAGATAGCGGCTGTTTGTCGCTTCCAAGCACCGTCACGAATTTATCCGCTTTGTCGTAATACACGATTCTCGCTCCCGCAAGCACCTTCACGTCGCGATTGAGAACTTTGATCTTTGTTACTTTGCCTTCATCGTTCAAGCTGACCTCGACCTTATCGCTGCCTGGGATCAGATCGCCAATCGCGGCATTGGCCAATCCGCTAATTTCAACCGTTGCGCCGACGGCCAGAAACTTCGATACCAGATCTCCATCCTTGGTGATCGTTACCGTTTTGGAATCTGCGGAATAAAAATCACCCGACATCAACGTCACTGCCTGCTCAGCCGCGACAACGAGACTAATGGCTTGCGGAGATTCGCCAAATGCTTCCCGCACGACGGTCACAGCAGCGTTGGCTTTAATATCGGCGAGCGTCAATACTTTGCCGTCCGTATCTTCAATCCTCATGGCATCGCTATATTGGATTTCAACCGGCTTATCGTCAATCCATAGATAAAAGATTTTCGAAGTTTCGTTATAACGCGCGAACGTACCCGAGATCGAATCCGTATGTTGCACATCGCCCAGAACTTCAACGTATAAAGCTTTGCCGTCTTTGGCAATGACGGAGACGTCGCCGTATTCCAGCAATTGATCCTTATTGATCGCCTTTTCCGAATTGTAATGATAATAGAGCGTGTTCGCATCAAGCGTAAACTTCAATTCTTCTCCGACATCATAGATCGTAATGGCGTCTTCGCCCAAATCGGAAACAACGCCGCTTATTTGTCCGGGATAGTCCATAGGGAAGCTGGTTTGCGCACGGCTAAACAAGGTGGCCAAGCTTGCGCGATTTATGGCGTTTTTAGGCGCAAATTCCGTATCGGTTAAACCTTTGATCAGTCCCAACTGATAAGCTGCGTTCACATAACCCTTATAACGAACATGCACGTCGTTTGCATCGGTGAAATGCGAAGGCGCGTTCTCTAGCTGCGAAGCCGCAGCCTCCTGTCCGATGGCCTTCACGATGAGCTTCGTAACCCATTCGCGGCTGGCAGGCTTCGAGCCCCATTCGGTATCGGGATCGGCCGCGGCCAACTGATATTCCTCATCGCGATCAAGGAGCCCTTCGGAAAAAGCAAGCTCGATATATTTTTTATAGAAATCGCCGACCGTAAACTTTTCTCCGAATACGATTAGCGAATCCTCATCCGCCAAGTCATCCAAACCGGCAAATCGAAGAGCAAGGAGCACGGCCTCCTGCTGACTGATGCTCTTCTCTGGTCTGAACGTATACGTATCGGTATTCTTGTCATAATATCCCGTAATAACGCCTTGAAACGACAGTTTGGCCACATGTTTTTCTGCCCAGTGACCGTTAGGCATATCCGTAAACGGCAATGCTTTAGTTGAGACTGTTTCCTCCGCGGATACCGGGACCGGAGTCGACAACAGGGCCGTTCCGCTGCCCGTTACCAGCGTGAAGGCAAGCGCGCCCGTCATAATTTTTTTCCAAGTTTCATGCAATAACATTAGGCATATCTCCTTCGCATTAGAGCTTTATGTATACATAAAAATTCCACTTTTACTTATTCGTCATTGAGCGACAAAGTTCCTCCCGCTTCCATGCAGAACGGCCATTGCCGTCACTTGGCGGCAACGGCCGTTCATTCAACCAATGAACTCGCGCTTGCGCTAATCTTTTTTAAGAGGATGCTCCAGATCGACATGCCCCATCAGACTTTCCACTTGTTCGCCTTGAACGAGCAGTTGGATGCCATCTATGAACTCGAATTGAAACAACGTTTTCTTTAAGGAATCGATCAACATCATCTCGCCTGGAGCCCCTAACCTCGACTCGTCAGGGATTTTGATATCTATGGTCGCGATACCTTTTTTTAACGTTGCGGAGAGAATTTCGATACCGTTCCACAGCGACTGGTTCGGTTCCTCGTTTTCCTGCAGCGCCTCGATCGTCTTGTTCAGAAGTTCCTCTTCGCTGCCGAATTCGATCGTCACTTTTCTTTCGATCATCTCAAGCAGTTGTTCGTCGGTTAGATAAACGGACACCTCCTGCGAAAGAAGTTCCGGCGTCGGTGCGGGACTTGCCGTTGGCAGCGGCGACTCTGAAGGAGCACCGCTTGGCGAGGGCGATACGACGCTGCCTCCTGCGACGTTGCCCGGCTCATTGACGCCGCATCCGGCAAGTAATAACGTACATGCGGCAACGCCGAGGATCACTCGAAGTTTTCCAGCTTTCATAATCTTGGATCAACCTCGCTTTCTATTTCAGCTTCAAATAATCTTTAATTCCTTTGGCCACTTCGACTGCAAGCTTATCCTGTGTTTTAGTATTAAACAAAGCGCTTGCGTCCGAAGCATTGCTCAAATATCCGGCTTCGATTAAAATCGCAGGCATCGTCGTTTCTTTGATTACCTTAAATGCGGCTTTCTTGACGCCTCTATCGCGTATTCCCATACCCGCCAGTACGTATTTGTGCATCGTCTCCGCAAATGCTTTGCTGTTGGCACGTTCATAATAGGTCTCGACGCCGCTCACGCTCGTATTATCGTAGCTGTTAGCGTGAACAGAGATAAAGAGATCAGCCTTAACGTTCTCGGCGAATTTCACTCGATCCATCAGTTCTAGGAACGTATCGTCCTTGCGCGTCAAATGAACGCGGAAACGTTTGTCCTTCTCGAGCTCCGCCTTGATCTTGAGCACAGCGGACAAGTTGAATTCCTTCTCCCAGCGGTTCAAAGACTTGCTGTAAGCCCCTGGATCCTTGGCGCCATGGCCGGCATCGAGCACGATGTCGTACACGTCCGCAGAATTGTCGGGCGGGGTTGACGGCTCCGGAGTGACCGGCGTTTCCGGCTCTGTTGGCGTTTCGGGATCAACAGGTTGAGCCGGCACCTCCGATGAAGGCATTAGCGCGATCGCGAACTCATTTTCTCCTGAGGTCAGCACGTATCCCGTATCATCGCCCAAATCGACAACCAATCGAGCTGTTAGCGGACTCGCTGAGAACTGGGAGTATCTGTAGGATGTCAGAAGCGGATTGTTTTCGACTGTTATCTTGGCTTGTCCGTCTGTTCCTATCGTATTTACCAGTTGCGGAATGAAGGTCGTATAAGGAAAATCGATGACCAGTCTGCGAGGATTATCCAACAGTTTCGGTTTCCCCGGCGCATTCGCTCCGGCATGGGATATGCGGATGATGGATTGCTCGTCCATGTTAACATCCGTTATGTAACCGACCGCGGGCGTCTCCGGCGTTTCCGTTCCCGGATTCGGTTCTTCCGCCTTCTCGAACATATGTACTTCTCTAACATCTTCCTTCCATTCGAACGATATCCCTAATAGTTCGCCAACTAATCGAACGGGAACCATCGTCCTCCAGTTCACAAGCTTCGGCGGCGTGACGTCGATTTCCTTCACTTCGCCATTGACGCGTATCGAAGTCTGATTAATAATCAGCTCGATGACGGTCGAATCGTTTTTGACGGTTACCTTCTTCGGTCCGCCTTCCCATTCGACCTCGTACCCTAGTCCTTCGGAAAGAATGGCCAGCGGCACTAATGTAGAACCTTTTTCGATTCGGGGTTCCACATCCGACAGCAGCTCCTTGCCGTTCAGGAACAGCTTGGGCGGAGTGCTTGCAGCATGCCCTACGGACGCAAACAACGTGAACAATAACGACATGAGCAGCAGAATGGATACAAACTTTTTCATTTCCCACCTCGATGACTGATTTGTCCGATACACCCTGTCGCTTTCGACAGATCAGACAATCATTAGACGCATTCCACCATAAAAAGTTGCGATTAGAGGAAAAAAGAGGACATCCGACTTTGGGCCGGAATGTCCTCTTTTTTTAAATATAGGAAAGTATATGATTTCGCCGCACTTTCTCTATATTTCTCGGAACGAAACGCGCCCCGCCGCCAAAGGACGGCGTAGCCGTTTCGCCTTGTCTCTGCGTGATTAGCCCAGACGAGCGGCGTGCTTCTGCTCGTATGCGGTAATTTTGTCCTCGTGTTGAAGCGTAAGTCCGATATCGTCCAAACCTTGAAGCAAAAATTGACGACGGTGTTCGTCCAGTTCGAATTCGATGCGAAGTCCGTATTCGTCCGACAACACCTTGTTCTCCAAATCGACGGACAGCTTGTAGCCGTCATGCTTCGCGGTGCGCTGGAACAGATCCTCCACTTGCTCCTCGCTCAGCTTGATCGGCAGGATGCCGTTCTTGAAGCAGTTATTGTAGAAAATATCGGCGTAAGAAGGCGCGATAATGACTTGGTAGCCATAGTCGAGAATCGCCCAAGGCGCATGCTCGCGGGAGGAGCCGCAGCCGAAGTTGGCGCGCGAGATCAGGACGGAAGCGCCCTCGTAGCGTGGTTTGTTCGGCTCGAAATCGGCGTTAACCTCGCCGTTTTCGTGGAAGCGCCACTCGAAAAACAAGAATTGGCCGAAGCCGCTGCGCTCGATGCGCTTCAAGAATTGTTTCGGGATGATCGCATCCGTATCGACGTTAACCCGGTCAACGGGAGCTACGATACCTGTTAGTTGTTTAAATGGTTCCATATCTGTTAATCCCCTCTCTCGTTTCCTCAGGTTAGTTCAAAACCGGTGCTTTAACTTCCCAATCGCGCACGTCCGTAAAGCGGCCGTTAACCGCCGCCGCTACCGCCATTGCCGGCGATACCAGATGCGTTCTGCCGCCGCGGCCTTGACGTCCTTCGAAGTTGCGGTTGGACGTCGACGCGCAGCGCTGACCTGGCTTCAGAACGTCCGGGTTCATCGCAAGGCACATGGAGCAGCCTGCATCGCGCCATTCGAAACCGGCGTCGATAAACACCTGGTCCAAACCTTCCTTCTCGGCCTGCAGCTTGACGCGGCCGGAGCCCGGTACGACGATTGCCGTTACTTTCTCGCTTACTTTGTAGCCGCGGGCGATCTCTGCCGCGGCGCGCAGATCCTCGATCCGGCCGTTCGTGCAGGAGCCGATAAACACGTAGTCGATCTCGATCTCGGTCATAGGCGTGCCTGGCTTCAGATCCATGTATTCAAGCGCCTTCTCGGCGGCTTTGCGTTCGTTCTCCGTTGGCAGGTCGGCCGGATTCGGCACCTTGGAAGTGATGTCCGTACCCATGCCCGGGCTTGTTCCCCAGGTTACTTGCGGAATCAAGGCGTCGACGTCAAATTCGACGACCGTATCATAGGTCGCGCCTTCGTCCGTCGTCAGCTTTTTCCACTCTTCAACGGCTTCGTCATAGTTCTTAGGCGCGTACTCGCGTCCGCGCAGATAGTTGAAAGTCGTCTCGTCTGGCGCGATCAGACCTGCGCGCGCGCCGGCTTCGATGGACATATTGCATACCGTCATACGCTCTTCCATCGTCAAGCTGGTAATGGCGTCGCCGGTGTATTCGATAACGTAGCCCGTTGCGAAGTCCGTGCCGTATTGGGCAATCACGCCAAGGATAAGGTCCTTCGCCGTTACGCCTGGCTTGCGGGAGCCGTTAAAGCGGACTTCCATCGTCTTGGCTTTGGATTGCTGGAGACATTGCGTCGCCATGACGTGCTCCACTTCGCTTGTGCCGATGCCGAACGCCAATGCGCCGAAGGCGCCGTGCGTGGATGTGTGGCTGTCGCCGCAAACGATCGTCTTGCCCGGATGCGTCAGGCCGATCTCCGGACCCATAACGTGAACTACGCCTTGATCGATGTTATCGAGATCGAACAGCTTTACGCCGAAGTCCTTGCAGTTCTGCGTCAGCGTATCGATCTGCTGCTTGGAGATCGGATCCGTAATATTGAAGCGATCCTTCGTCGGCACGTTATGGTCCATCGTGGCGAAAGTCAGATCCGGACGGCGAACCTTGCGGCCCGTCATTCGAAGACCTTCGAACGCTTGTGGCGAAGTTACTTCGTGCACCAGCTGCAGGTCGATGTAGATAACGCTTGGCTTGCCTTCTTCCTGATGAATAACATGATTATCCCAAATTTTTTCGAACATTGTTTTTTTCGACATTATGCTCACCCCATGAGTTCGTAATGGCTTTCCACTTTCACAAACTAATAATTTGTTATCATGATAACATGTCTTTCTTCATTGATCTAAGATATAATATCTATAACCGCTATAGGTAACGGCTATAAAAGGTAATTCAAAAAGTCCGCTTCCCATTACGAAGTATTTCTAGATGCCTATTCGACGTCGAATATTGGATTCAGCCGAACCTAAGCATATGCTTTCGAAGTATGTTTCCTCCGGAAACATTGCAGGTGCTCACGTAGCGCTGCTACGCTCTGCTCCTCAGGTTCTAGCTTCATCCAATCTTCTCGGTACTGAGAACCGAACTTTTTGAATCCCACTATACGAAAAAGAAAGGCTGGTTTCGCGCCATGGAACTTAGACAATTGAATTACGTCATTCAGATCGCCAGCGAAAAAAACTTCTCCCGCGCCGCCGACAAGCTGCACATCGCCCAGCCTTCGTTAAGCCAGCAATTGTCCAAGCTGGAACAGGAACTGGGCTTGCTTCTGTTTAGACGCACGACGAACTCCGTGGAGCTGACTCAAGCGGGACAAGTGTTCGTCGAGAAGTCCCAAAGTATTTTGGACGCCGTCGAACAGCTCAAGCAGGAGATGGACGACATGGCGCAAATGCGACGCGGACGGCTCGTGGTCGGCACGCTGCCCATTACGGGTTCTCATGTCCTCCCGCTCGTTCTCCCCGTCTTCGGAGCTCTGTATCCCCAAATCGAAGTTGTGCTCGTAGAGGAGACAACCGCCCGATTGGAGCAGTTGACGGCCAGCGGCGGCACGGATATCAGCTTATTGTCGCTTCCGCTCATCGACAACTCCCTCTCCTGGGAGCCCTATCTGGAAGAAGAGATTTGCCTGGCCATACCGCAGCAGCATCCGCTGGCGAAACGCGGCGGAGAAGTAGATATCGCCGACCTTAAGCAAGAGCCGTTTATCGGACTGAAACGCGGTCAGGGCTTCCGTCAAATTACGGTGGAGCTATGCGAAGTATCCGGCTTTACCCCGCGGATTGTGTTCGAGAGCAGCAATATCGAGACGGTTCAGTCGCTTGTGGCGGGCGGCATGGGCATCGCCTTTGTCCCGCAGATGCTAACGCGGCCGACAGGAGGAGAATTCTCCCCCGCCTATTTGCAGCTCGGCACCAGGCCGACACGGACGCTTGTCATTGCCAGTCGCAAGGGACGATACTTGTCGAAGGCCGCCCGATCCTTTATTTCCACATTAAACGAGACGATCGGCCAGTATCAGAACAGAAGGAGCTAGGGCGCTACGCCCCAGCTCCTTCTTCACTTCGATCCGCTTCGTCATCGTCAATTGTACAGCTGCGGTCTCCGGTCTTCGAATACGGGTATGCGAGTCCGCACATCGTCTACAAGCTTGAGATCAATGTCTCCGAACAATATCACTTCTTCTTCGCCGGCTTCCGCGACAATTTCGCCCCAAGGATCGATGATCATGGAATGACCGAAAAAAGAGGTCTCTCCGCTTTGCCCCATCCGATTGCACGCGATCACGTACATCTGATTTTCGATGGCGCGCGCCGTCAGCAAGGTGCGCCAGTGGTGCAGACGCGGGTTAGGCCACTCCGCCGGCACAAAGAGCAGCTTCGCCCCGTCAAGCGCAAGCTTCCTTGCGAGCTCCGGGAACCGGATATCGTAGCAGATCATCATTCCCGCTTCCGCTTTTTCGATTTCCAGACGTCCCGTATGGCTGCCGGCCTTAAGGTATTTTTCCTCCGACATAAGACGAAACAGATGCATCTTGGCATAATCCGCGATCCTGTTCCCTTCCCGATCGAAAGCGAGCGTCGTATTATATACGCCGTCCTCCCGCTTCTCGGCAATGGAACCGCCGACGATATAGACGCCATGTTTCTTGCCGAAAGCCGACAGCAGTTCGGTCGATTGTTTGCCATAGGGGTCGGCAAGATCCTCGATCTGCTCCAAAGCATAGCCGGTATTCCACATTTCGGGAAACATCAGCACATCCGGCTTGCGCTTATCCTCCATTGCTTTCTCCATCATCTCTTGAAGCTTGGCGAAATTCCTCTCGGGAAACCCTGCTTCGATGTTCATCTGAAGCAATGCGATCCGAATCGTCGTCGTGTAGGCCATAGATGACTCTCCTCCCGTGCAAGTCGATTTTCCCTAATGATACCCTCTCATGGAACCGTGTCAAGATGGGCAACTTAAGCGGAGCGCAACGACAAGCCTCATCCAAAAAGTGCGAGTTCAAAAAGTTCGGTTATCAGTACCGAGAAGATTGGATGAAGCTAGGATCTGAGGAGCGGAGCGTAGTGGAAGCTACGTGAGCACCGGAAGATTCGGCTGAATTCAATATTCGACGTCGAGTAAGCTTCCAGGATCACATCGTAATGAGAAGCGGACTTTTTGAACAACCTCATAAAGGAGATTAGGAAAAGATGACAATATTGTTTAATCGAGTCACGGTGATCATGGCTGCCTTGCTTATTTTGGCGGCACTTGCGAGTCCTTCCGCTTTGGCGGCGCCCCAGTCTGTCCAGCCTGAACCGCGGAAAGCCGCCGCCCCTGACGAAGCAGCCGAAACGGGACTGAAGCCCGTGCAGGCATTCGATGTTGCGCAAGGCAAAGTCGTACGATCCGTTCCAAACGACAAGTCCTTTCAGAAGATGTCCAAAAAATGGTTGAAGTCCGTTACAGGCCTTGCGCCTCAGATGACGGCGGACAACAGCTGCACCTTCGTCTACCGTATTCCTTTGGCAAAGCCCGCCGTTGTAAAGGCGGACGCCATATCCATAACCACAAACGATGTATTTTTGTTTTATTGCGAAAACAATCCGCCGCTCCTGCTGGTGTTCGACGGCGAACGCAAGCCTTACCTCCTACTGTTCAAAGAAGACATAAAACCGTTCATCCGCAAGGTTGGGATCCCTGCCCTTGCGGATTGAGCACCGCGTCTGAAAGCGACGTCACCCTTCCGAATTTTCGGCGGGATGGCGTCTTCTAATCTCCTCTTATTCATGCTACATTATTGCTAATGTTCAAGCGTTTAACGCGCAAGGACCGCAGCATGCCATGTGGAGAGTGAGTTGAGAGAGATGAAGAACAGTCAGAACGGAATGAAGATTGAACCCGCAGATCGGATGTCGGCGCTGCCGACGCAATTTTTCGCCAAGCTGGTGGGCAAGACAAATGCCCAGATCGCGGAGGGCAGAGACGTAATCAACCTGGGACAAGGCAATCCGGACCAGCCGACGCCTCCCCATATTGTAAAAAAATTGCAGGATTCCGCAAGCAATCCTCTCTATCATAAGTACCCTCCATTCAGCGGTTATTCCTTCCTTAAAGAAGCCGTCGCCGAACGTTACATGGAAGATTACGGCGTCGAGCTGGATCCTGCGACGGAGGTTGCCATTTTATTCGGCGGCAAAACGGGTTTGGTGGAAATCAGCCAATGTCTGCTAAATCCAGGCGACGTCTGCCTTGTACCCGATCCCGGTTATCCCGATTATTGGTCCGGCGTTGCGTTGGCCGGAGCCGAGATGGCATTTATGCCTCTTACGAAGGAAAACGGCTTCCTGCCCGATTTCTCCGCGATAAGCGACGAGACTGCCGCCAAAGCAAAGCTGATGTTCATGAATTATCCCAATAATCCGACGGGTGCAATTGCTAACGAAGCTTTTTATGCGGAGGCCGTCCAATTCGCCAAACGCAACGGAATTGTTGCGGCTAGCGACTTCGCCTACGGAGCCATCGGCTTCGATGGACGGAAGCAGGTCAGCTTTCTGCAGGCGCCCGGCGCGAAGGAAGTCGGCATCGAGTTTTATACCTTATCCAAGTCCTATAACATGGCTGGCTGGCGGGTCGGATTCGCGCTTGGCAATGCCGACATCATTTCCCTTATCAATCTGATCCAGGATCATTATTATTGCAGTCTGTTCGGCGGCATTCAAGAAGCCGCCGCATTGGCGCTGACGGGTCCACAGCAATGTGTGGCGGATTTGTCCGAAACCTATGAGCGCCGTCGTGATGTGTTATTCGAATCGCTGGATGCCATCGGCTGGAAAGCCGATAAGCCCGGCGGCTCCTTCTTCTGCTGGTTGCCGGTGCCGGAAGGATACACTTCCGAGCAATTCGCCGATAAACTGTTGTACGAGGCGGATGTTGTCGTTGCCCCTGGCGTTGGCTTCGGCAGTCACGGAGAAGGTTATGTCCGTCTCGGCCTGCTAACATCGGAGGAGCGGCTCCGGGAAGCCGTTGCACGCATAGGGAAACTGGGGCTGTTTGGGGCATGACAGGCTTCAAACGCTGCGATTGCCTTGCTTTACAGGTTCCGTCTATCATGCTATTCTTAAACTAATTGAACATGCAACGTGATGACGGGACCAGTACGCAGGCCAGGCCGCGACCAGAGAGTAAATTCCTTAGGCTGTAAGAATTTACCGAGGGCTACTTGCAGAACCTACCTCCGAACGGCCGGCGACAAGCCGGACAGCGCCTTCTGTTACGAGGCACCAAAGATGGATGGCTGCGCTTGCCTAGCAAGCCGCCGTCAATGAAGGTGGTACCGCGGAAGCTTGTGACTTTCGTCCTTTTTACAGGACGAAAGTCTTTTTTGCGTACAAAGGTTGTTCAAAAAGTCCGCTTTTGATCACGAAGTATGCCAAGTAGCTTATTCGACATCGAATATTGAATGTAAGCGAAACTTCCGGTGCTCACGTAGCTCCACTACGTTCCGCTCCTCAGTTTCTACTTTCATTCAATCTTCTCGGTGCTGAAAACCGAACTTTTTGAACTTGCATTTTAAATGCAACCACGAGATATCAATGGAGATAACGAACAGGAAGTGACCTAAATGCCGGATAGAATTGTAGTGAAAATCGGAAGCAGCTCCCTTACCTCCGAGGAAGGCGGGCTTAATAAGGAAAGGATCGGCTACTTCGCGCGGGAGCTAGCCTTTCAACACGCTGAGGGTCATGCGGTTATGCTGGTCACGTCCGGCGCTGTAGCCGCCGGATTCCGCCGAATCGGCTACGTTTCTCGACCAAAGCTCGTTCACGAAAAGCAAGCGGCCGCGGCTGTCGGTCAAGCGCTGCTCATGCAGGCCTATCAGGAGGAGCTCAGCAAGTACGGCATTGTCGCTGCGCAAATTCTGCTGACAAGAGCGGATTTTTCCAATCGCAGACGGATCCAGAACGCGCTGATGACGATCGAAGAGCTGTTGAAGCAGCGGATCATTCCTATCATTAACGAAAACGACACGGTTGCCACTGATGAGCTTGTCCTTAAGTTCGGCGATAACGATAATCTGTCCGCCCTGGTTGCGGCGTTGACGAAGGCTTCCAAGCTCGTCATTATTACCGATATGGATGGTTTGTACACCGAAGATCCGCGCATTAATCCGGAGGCCGTCAAAATTGGACGCGTGGAGCAAATCTCCGATGAAATTTTAAAGCTTGCAGGCGGCGCCGGTTCGTCCGTTGGCACCGGAGGCATGCGCTCCAAGATTGAAGCGGCACGCGTGGCGATGCGCGGCGGTGTGGGAGCCTTCATCGGCAAAGTGACGAACGAGGGCGATCTCGCAGCAGCCGTAAACGGCGTCGGAAGCGGTACGTATTTTGATACGAAGCTGCACAGCCTGTCCATGAAGAAGCAGTGGCTTGGCTTCCATTCGCTGCCACAGGGACGGATCGCCGTCGATGACGGTGCCGCCCATGCGCTTTTGGCTGGCGGCAAGAGCCTGCTGCCGGCTGGCGTTGTGGACAGTACAGGCGACTTCCATCCCGGCGACGTCGTCGAAGTTGTGGATCGTCATGGCGGAACGCTGGGCCGCGGCGTCGTGAATTATGCCGCATGGCAATTGCAAGCGGCTGCCGGACTCGGCAGCGAGGAAGTAGCGCGAAGAGTCGAGGTAACAAGGATTGAAGTCATCCATCGCGATGAATGGATATCGTTGAAATAAGAGGATGACAAAGGAGGATGGCAGGAATGATAAGTGAAGTTAGAAAAAAAGCAACGCTTGCACAAGAGGCTGCGGTTGCCGCGGGCAGACTGTCTACCGCTCAGAAAAACGATGCTCTGCTCGCCATTGCAAATGCGCTCCTGACGCGTCAGGAGGAAATTCTGGAGGCAAATGCCGTAGACCTGAAGAACGGACGGGAGAACGGCACATCTACCTCCCTGCTGGATCGGCTGGCGTTAAATTCGGAACGGATCGCAGGCATCGCCGAAGGACTTCGTCAAATCGTGGAGCTTCCAGACCCTGTCGGAGAAGAGCTGCAATCGATTCAGCGCCCAAACGGACTTGATATTGTGCAGATTCGCGTGCCGCTTGGCGTAATCGGAATGATCTACGAAGCACGTCCTAACGTAACCGTAGATGCCGCGGGACTATGCCTCAAAACCGGCAATTGCGTCGTCTTGCGCGGAGGTTCCGCCGCGCTGGAATCGAATCGCAAAATTGTCGAGATCATGCGGGACGCCCTGAGCGGAACTGCCTTGCCGCAAGATGCCGTTCAACTGATCGAGGATTCCGACCGTGCATCGGTTAATGAGATGCTAAAGCTGAACGGATTGCTGGATGTTGTTATCCCAAGGGGCGGGGCATCCCTGATTCGCAACGTAGTCGAGAATGCGACAGTTCCCGTCATCGAGACCGGCGCCGGGATTTGTCATGTGTTTGTCGATGCTTCCGCCAATCCCGGCATGGCAGCGGAGATTGCGTTTAACGGCAAGGTGCAGCGCCCATCCGTCTGCAATTCCATCGAGACGCTGCTTGTCGATGCCTCTTACTCCAGCGAGCAGCTTCAGGCATTGATTGCTCGCATGGCCGAAGCAAACGTCGAGTTCCGCGGCTGCGAGCGTACGTTAGCTCTCCTTCCTGGCACAAGGGCTGCGACGGAGGAGGATTACGCCACGGAATACAACGACTATATCTTGAATGTTCGGATCGTTGATGGCTTGGATGAAGCATTGGGACATATCCGCCGCTATGGCACAAAACATTCGGAGTGCATCGTAACGGAGAACGCCGACAATGCCGAACGATTCCTTCACGAGGTTGATGCCGCCGCCGTCTACCATAACGCCTCCACCCGCTTTACGGACGGTTTCGAATTCGGCTTCGGCGCGGAGATCGGCATCAGCACGCAGAAGCTGCATGCCCGCGGCCCCATGGGCCTGCCCGCTCTCACGTCGACGAAATTCAGAATTATCGGGAACGGACAAGTGCGAGGTTAACTTTTCCCGCATTGCCGCAGATCGTAAAACCACGGATACAGGAGGAATGATACGATGACTTTAGTTACTCATACAAGCATCGCTGCCTTGAATATATGCTTCTACGGCGCCGGCTCCATGGCCGAAGCCATCGCGCGCGGACTCATCAGTCAGGAATTGATTGCTGCCGATCGTATCTCCATGTTAAATCGCAGCAATGCGGAACGTCTGACAGAGCTCAGCAGCAAATATGGCGTTCGGACCGTACTGCAAGGCGAAAACAACGAACATTTTTTACGTAACGCCGATATTATTTTCCTGGCGATGAAGCCGAAGGATGCTGCCGAAGCGATCGCCTCCATTCGACCTCTCATTTCCTCCGGACAGCTCATTGTGTCCGTCATTGCGGGGCTGTCCATCGGGTCGATCGAGATTCTGTTAGGAGCCAAGCTGCCCATCGTTCGTTCGATGCCGAATACGTCCAGCACGATCGGACTTGGCGCGACGGGCATCAGTTATTCGGAAGCCGTCTCCTCCGAGCAGCGCGCCATCGCTGAAGCGATCTTTCAATCCATCGGCATTAATGCCGTCGTGGACGAACCGCTCCAGGAATCCGTGACGGGTATCTCGGGCAGCGGCCCCGCATATGTCTACTTCTTTATGGAGGCGATGATGAAAGCGGCGACAGAGCTGGGCCTTGATGATAACGTAGCCCGCGATTTAGTCGTTCAGACCGTGCTGGGCGCAGCAGAGATGGTCCGTACGACGGGCGAGGATCCCGCCGAGCTGAGACGCAAGGTCACCTCTCCAAACGGTACGACGCAAGCGGCCATCGAGCTGATGACGGAACGCGGACTTCAAGACAGCATTATTGCCGGCGCCAAACGTTCGGCAGAACGGGCTGGAGAGATCGGAGCTGCTATCGAGAGGAATATTTCAGAATGAGCGCCGCTCATTCTTTGCAACTTCGGCACGCAGCAATTGAATGTAGACCGCATTTGATATTTACCTGATACGCCCAGTATAATAGGATATAAACTTAAAAACTTCAACGGACAAGGAGCTTTCCTATGAGTCAAGTAAAACAAATCAAACCTGAACAACCGATTGTTACAGACAAAGAATTCGAGCTAGCCATAAAGGAAAAAACATTGGTCAATATCTTTCAGAATGACATGCAGATTCGTCCCATCGCTACGATTTCCGGTTATAGCCCGGATACGATTCGCATGAGCGACGGCAGTGTCATTCATCGTAACGCCAATTCATTTTTTGCAGCTGCTAACAAAGCTCGCTAATATTGGATACACAAAAAAAATCGGTCTGTTCGACCGATTTTTTTTGTGTTATAAAAAACAAATTAACTGTTTTTGCAGCGCTTGTGCTTAAATCCCCTAAAGCTTCAGCTCCGCCCGCCGTAAAACTTCTCCGAATGCGCGCGCGCTTCGTCTACATTGGTTACCCGATTACGGGCCCATTCCAGCAAAATCCGGTCAATGTACTTCAGACTTAACTTGCCCGCGAACACCGCTTCCTTGAGCGCGAATAATATAATCTCCTCGGTATAACGGTCTTCGTCCAGCCAAGCGCCGATCGACTCGCATTCGTAAGGGGACAGCAAACGTCCAAATTCTTGCTCGAATACCGAAAACAAATCGGATGCGGGCTTTCTCTTGCTTGTAATTGGAATCGCCTGATTCCGCTCGGATGGCGAGGACCTCTTCGCGGATCGGCGATCCTCCGCGGCGCGTTCTGCGGCTCTCATCATCCAGCCGCTCCAATTGTAGCGTTCCGCCTGCATCCCCGTACTGCTGTCAACGTAATCGTCTATGGACAGATAGCCGTCCTTTACGAGGCGGCTGATTCGTTCGCCGACCACGCGGGGCGAACTCCCCAGCCGTTCCGCAAGCTGCTCCATCGTAGGAAATTCCGTTCCCTCAGCCGCTGAGTATGACATAAGCTGCAGCATGATCATCACATCCGAATCGCTTAGCCCCAGACTGCTTGCTGTACGTAGAAGCACATGCGGCACGAAAGTGCCTCCCTCCGACATGGCGGCTGACCATCCGTGGGCATACGCTTTCCATAGTTCATCGCTCATTGCGGACTTTCCCCTTTCTTCCTCTATACAAAAAGGACCGAGCCGCCCCTTAGGACGGCATCGGCAGGATCAATCGTTAAGTTGCCTCTATACATTAGTTAGCTTGTATGTATCGCGGGCAATCAACAATTCTTCGTTCGTCGGAACCACAAGCACCTTGACGCGGGAATCCGGCTTCGAAATTTCGCGAACCGTCTTCTTCCGTTCGGTGTTGAGCGCATCATCCAGTTCTAATCCGAGGAACGTTATGCCTTCGCATACCGCTCGGCGAACCGATGCCGAGTTCTCTCCTATACCGGCTGTAAACAGCAGCACATCGATCCCGTTCATTGCGGCCGCATAAGCTCCGATATACTTGCGCAGTCGGTAGACGAACATATCGAAGGCCAGCTTCGCATTTGCATCTCCTGCGTTCATGGCTTCGTCGATCTCGCGCATGTCGCTGCTTAGGCCGGATATCGCCTGCATGCCGCTGTGCTTGTTCAGCATGGAATTGACCTCGCTCAGCGTGAGCTCTTCTTTGTTGATGACGAACGGCACGATGGCGGGATCGATATCGCCGCTTCGCGTTCCCATCATAAGTCCTTCCAGCGGAGTCATGCCCATGCTCGTATCCAGCGTCTTCCCGCCTACGATAGCGGCACAGCTTGCTCCGTTGCCGATATGGCAGCTTACCATCTTGAGCGACTCGATCGGCTTGCCCAAGAATCGTGCGGCCTCACCGCTCACGTAGGCATGAGACGTGCCGTGGAAGCCGTATCGACGAATTTTGTGACGGCGGTACAACACCTTTGGTATCGGGTAGAGGTACGACGTCTCCGGCATAGTCTGATGGAACGCCGTGTCAAACACGACAACCTGCGGAACATTAGGCATATTCGTCTCTACGGCGTTAATCCCCATCATATGAGCAGGATTGTGCAACGGAGCGAGATCGAAAAGGCGCTTAATCTCTGCCTTGACTTCTTGCGTTACGATTACGGAATGTTTAAACGCTTCGCCGCCATGTACGACCCGATGACCAACCGCGTCAATCTCCGACATAGAGGTTATGACGCCGAAATCAGGGTGAACCAGAATGTCTATAACGCGCTTTACCGCAGTTACGTGATCCAGAATTTCTCTAACGTCGCGAACCTCGGGCTTGTTGGCGGATTCATGGGTAACAATAGAAGAATCCATCCCGATTCTCTCCACTCGTCCGCTGGCGAGCACGGACTCGTCCATCATATTGTAGAGCTGGTATTTCAACGAGGAACTGCCAGCATTAATGACTAATACTTTCATGAAATTCGGTCTCCATCCTTATCGTATTGGAAAAATCCGACGCCAGATTTCACGCCGAGATGTCCGCCGCGTACCATCTTTTTGAGCACGATTGACGGACGATACTTAAGCTCGCCGTATTCCCGGAACATTCGCTCCAGAGCGGCAAGCACGGAATCCAAACCGAAGCGGTCCGCCATCTCGAATGGACCATGCGAAAAAGAATACCCGATGCGCATCGCGTTGTCGATATCCTCCGCCGAAGCGACGCCTTCCTCGAGAACGTGCAGAGCTTCGTTGATAAAGAGGCAAATGAGACGAGTCGTCACGAACCCCGGAGATTCGAATACCATGACACTCTTTTTCATGATGATCTCGTCCACAAAATGTTTGGTCCGCGCAAACGTCTCCTCCGACGTCTTAAGACCTCGCACGATCTCGACAAGATCAACCTTAAGCACTGGATATATAAAATGAATTCCGATCACACGATCTGGCGTAGCCGTAACGCTTGCCAACTCGGTCAAACTGAGCGTGGATGTGTTGCTGGCCAATATCGTGCTTTCGCTGCATATTGCATCCAGCTTGCGGAATACTTCCTTCTTCGCTTCAAGCTCCTCCGTTATCGTCTCGATAACCAACTCGCATGATGCCAGTTCTTCGTAATAAGAGACGGAGTCAATTCGTGACAGAATAAGTTTCTTCTCCGAGTTGGTAAGCGCCCACTTTTCGATCTGTTTGTCCAGACTAATCTCGATCATTTGAAGCCCGTACCTCAGACGTTCCTCCGATTGCTCCAAGATGAAGACATCAAGACCCTTGGAAGCCAACATCTCAGCTATGCCTTGTCCCATCGTTCCGATCCCTATAACGCCAACTTTCTTTATCATGCGATGCATTTGCTCCTTCTAGGTTGATAGTTCCTCTTTATTATAACGTTTTTTGGGCAAAAGAGAAGGCGAACCATAGGTTCGCCTTGAATTTGTAATAAATACGGTTAAGCAACGGCGGAATTGTGAAGTAAGTCTCTAAACCGTTCTCCATCCACATTTTCCTCATCCAGAAGCGTCTGCAAAGCCTGCCCAAACACCTCTTGACGCGAATTCAGCAGCTCCTTCGTTCGACCCATGAGATCATCCAAAATCCCATTCGTCACGGCCGACCACTTGTCCGGCGTCATCATGGATGCATCGATTATGCCCGCATCCGTCAAGCCTGATTCCACCAGCGTCTTTACAATGCCAACCGCCTGGTCGAAGTCTCCCCTCGAGCCCGTGCTGCGTTCGCCATAAAAAATCTCCTCGGCGGCAGCTCCGCCAAGCGCAATCATGATTTGTTCGTGCAGAAACTTCGTCGTATACAAATACTGATCCTGCAAGGGCTGATGACGCACGTAACCCAGAGCGCCGCCGCGAGGCGACAAAGCTACCTGAGATACGCTCCCGGGACGAACAAGCTCCGCCATTATGGCGTGTCCCAGTTCATGCAGCGCAACCCGCTTTCGCTCCTCCAGGGATGTTTCCTTGTCGCTTTTCTCTCCCAGCATCACCTTGTCGATTGCCATATGAAGATGACCGGAGGTGATGGAATCCGCATTGTCGCGCAAGGCATAGATGGCCGCCTCATTCATGACAGATTCCAGCTGTGCGCCGGAGAAGCTAAAGGTCTGCTCTGCAATGCCTGTCAAATCGACACTCTCATCAATCGGTTTATTGGACGCATGAATCCGAAGAATTTGAAGTCTGCCCTTTTTATCGGGCAGATCGACGCCGATATGCCTGTCGAAGCGCCCAGGGCGAACCAGCGCGCTGTCCAGCATCTCCTTGCGGTTCGTAGCGGCGATGATAAGAATGCGCGGAGATTCGTTGCCATGAATGCCATCCATCTCTGTCAGCAGCTGATTCAGCGTCTGATCGTATTCGCGGTGTTGTCCGCCGTCCCGCTTCCCGCCAATAACCTCAATTTCATCGATAAAGATAACAGCGCTGGATTTGCCTGTTTTTTTGGCTTTGGCTCGTGCTTCTTTAAACAAATCGCGAATGCGCCCGGCTCCGACGCCGACATACATCTCAACGAATTCGCTGCCCGATGCCGCCATGTAGACGGAATCCGTATATTGCGCAGCCGCCTTCGCAAGCAAGGTTTTGCCTGTACCCGGAGGTCCTGCCAGCAGTATGCCCTTAAGCGGACGAATACCCAGCTTCTCGATCTGATCCCGTTTGACCAAAAAGTCAAGCGCTTCTATCAGCTCCTGCTTTGCGCGGTTTTGTCCGCCAATCTGTTCGAAGGTAAATGATGTCGACTTCACTTCCTTCCGTCCTTCGCCGCCAGATAATGCAGCGAGCTTGCCTTTGCCTCGCGCCATAAACAAGAGTACGCCGGCAATTGCAGCCATCAAGACGAATGGAAGCACGTTATAGCCTTGCATCTGCAAGAATACAAGGCCGACGATGACGACTCCGATCCCGATCTCCATTCCGTATTTGCGCATTACCACACCTCCATCGTATTAGGCGTTCGCGGCAACACCACGTATTTGGCCGTACCTTCTTGCTCTGATCGGATCGTAATATATACATTGTTCTCATCCATCTCCGTCACCGTCGTTACGCCATCCATGCCGGCGACGGCTTTCTCCATAGCTGCAGGAATCGTGGAGTAGGCCTTCGTCTCCATCGCTTCCGCGATTTCGAACATCGCGCCGTACCAGAGCTGTTCAAGTTGTTCATTGGGATCGCTCTCCACTTGTACCATCACCTTCTTGCCCCCGGCGACGCCAGCCGTTTGTTTCACCGCGTTGCCGTAAGTTTCCCGAAGGCTGGCATCTGCAGACAATTTCAGCTTCACCTTTAATTCTTTTTGTCCAATCTCAGGCTTTGATGCTTCCGCTACTCCGTTCATCTCTTCCAGTTTATCGGCAAGAGGCGCGGCGACGACCATCTGCTTGTACAAGGCGAAACCTCCGAACAACAGTACGGCAGTGACAACAACGGTAATCGCTAGCGGCAATACGCGCGGTTTTCTCATCTCCTAACCCCTCCAATGTATAGTATTTATATATAATATTTATCTATCAACTCGTCTATACGATAGTATATCACATTTTGCAGCTAATTTCGGGGTGTAAAAACAGGAAACGGGACCATGGAAGGTCCCGCCTAATTTTATGATATGGTTTTATGAAGAAGGCAGCCGATAGGAATCGATTAGCTTACCATCTTTGTCGAAGGTATAAAAATCATAGAAGTATTGAACGCCTCCATCGGAAGCTGCAGAATAATAAATCTCCCATGCCGGAGCTCCCCGGAATAATCCGGCTTGTACCCGAACGATATTCGACCCAGGTTTGCTTGAACGGAACTGAGCTTTGAGCTCATCCTCGCCGAGCACGTCGGAAGCGTCGACGGTAAGCGTCGTTTCGTCGCTGCGCAGGAATACGTAATGATAATCATCCTGTTCCCCTGCGCCGAAGCCTACCCATACGGTCTCGTCCCAGATATGTTTGTTCAGCCGTTCTACATTCGATATTTCCCCCGTTGCGACGATTCGCTGCTTCGCTTCGGCTTCTGCCGACCAGTGCGGCAGCTGTATATCGCGGTAATAAAGCCCTAACCAGATCAAGAAAGTCAACAGGGCGGCGCTAACCAGCCAGATCCACTTGGCCGGTGTCATAAACGGACGTCGTTTTCTTTCCGTGGCGCGCATTAGCCGTTAAGCAGCCGCTCGAATGCGGCTTGCGCTTCCTTGCGAATTTTTTCTTCGTCCAGCAAAGTGCATTGTCCATCCTTCACGACTTGTTTGCCCCCGACCCACACATGGCGAACATCCTTGCCCGATCCCGCATAGACAAGATGCGAGACGATGTCAGTGAGCGGGAAGTACTGAGGCTGGTCGATGTTGACGGCAGCCATATCAGCTTTCATCCCCGCCTTGAGCATGCCGATCTCCTTCTCCTTCCAGATGGAAGCCGCTCCGAGCGATGTCCCAAGCTTAAGCGCCTCCGTAGCCGGTATGGCAGTGGGATCTCCGGATACGCCTTTGTGCAGCAAGGCTGCCATTGTAATTTCCTGGAACAGGTCCAGATTATTGTTGCTGGCCGCGCTATCCGTTCCGAGACCGACCTTGACGCCGGCACGAAGCAATTCCGGAAGCCTGGCAATGCCGCTGGCCAGCTTCAGATTACTCACTGGATTATGCGCTACGGAGACGCCGTTCTCTGCTAGCATTGCAATCTCCTCGACGTTCAGATGAACGGCGTGGGCGACCAACGCAGGGCGCGAAAAGAAACCCAGCCGATGAAGATGCTCAACAGGCCGAACGCCGTAATCCCTAACGTTCTGCTCCACTTCTGCACGAGACTCGGACATATGCGTATGAAGCGCCAAAGAATGATCATGGGCTGCTTGTACAAATTTTTCGATATATGCGGGAGGGCAAGTATATGGCGCATGCGGCGACAGCATGGTTGTAATTCGGCCGTCTGCCCTGCCGTTCCACTCCAAAGCGAATGCAATCGCTTCCTCAAGCTTCGCTTTCTGCTCCTCTTCCGAGCATAGGCCGATAACGCCGCGCATCAAAACGCCGCGGATGCCGGATTGCTCCGTCACCTTCGCGACTTCATCCATTCGATCATACATATCGAGGAAGGTCGTTGTTCCCGTACGAAGCATCTCGACGATGGCCAGGGCTGTGCCGGCTCTCGTATCCGCCGCAACATAACGGCCCTCCATCGGCCACATTTTCTGCTCCAGCCATACCTGCAGATTTTGATCGTCCGAATATCCGCGAAGGAGCGACATCGCCGCATGACCATGCGTATTAATAAGTCCGGGCAGGAAGGCCAGTCCTTTGCCATCCAGCTTTTCTACGCTTTCAGACAAGCTTTGCGGCTCAGGTTCCTGCTCGCCGATATATGTAATGGCATCGTTCGAGATGACCATATGACCTTTAATGACCGGGGTCGAGTCGTCCATCGTCACGAACAAGCCATTTCTAATCCATAGCTGTTTCATCCGAATCTTCTCCTTCATGGTTCAAATAATACGCGAGGCTAAGCAGTTCCCTTGTGAAATCGGCATTGTGAATGCGCACTTCATCCGGTACGCGCAAAATCGCTGGGGCGAAGTTCAAAATGCCTTCTATCCCCGCCGAGACGAATTGATTTACGACGTTTTGAGCTTCGAACGCTGGGACAGTGATGATGCCGATCCGAATTTTTTGCTCCGCAATCGTTGCGACCAGCTCGCTCATGGGTTGAACGACCAAATTGTTGATATTCGTTCCGATCTTGGCAGGATGGTCGTCGAACACAGCCGTTATTTTCATATTGTCCTTGGAATATTTGTTGTAATTGCATAAGGCATGACCCAGATTGCCGGCTCCAACCAGCGCGACCTTGATCGTCTGGTTCACCTTGAGTATTTGACGAATGATTTCGATCAAATAGACAACGTCATAACCAATGCCTTTGCGTCCGAATTCGCCGAAATACGCGAGATCCTTACGAATCTGAGCCGGGTTAAGATCAAGCTTAACCCCAAGCTCCTGCGAGGATACCGTCTGGATCTCGCGGCTGTCCAGCTCGTTAAGCACCTGCAAATAGATAGGGAGTCGGCGCACGACCGCTTCGGATATTTTGGTCTGCTTCAAGTTGTTGCCTCCTTCGTAGCTTCTGGTTCGCTCGCCGCAGCGCTGTCTTTTCCCAGCCATTCTCTAATTCTAGGCACCATCTGATCCGTAAACATCGTTTCGATCTTGGGACCTGGCAGCGAATAGAGAAAATGTTTGCCGTAATAAGCATCGATAACGCGCGTATCGTAGATGATGACAATGCCTTTGTCCTGCGAGGTGCGGACAAGTCGGCCGAATCCTTGCTTGAACCGGATGACGGCCTGCGGGATGGACAGCTTCATAAACGGATTCTGCTTTTGTCGCTGCAGTTGCTCCGCCTTTGCTTCTTGGAGCGGATGATTAGGAGGCTGGAACGGAAGTCTCACGATGGCAAGACAGGTAAGCGCTTCGCCTGGAATATCGACGCCTTCCCAGAAGCTGCTCGTTCCCAAAAGCACGGATTCCGGCTGTTGAAGGAAACGTCTCGTCAGCTTGGTTCGATTGCTGCTGTCGATCCCTTGTCCCAGCAAGCCGATGCCTGCCGCGGCCAGACCTATTTTCATAAGCTCGTGAACTTGCTTCAGCATCTTATAAGAAGTAAAGAGCACCAGCATTCGCCCTTTTGTCTCTAGAGCGGCATCGACCAGCGAAGCCGCCAGCTTATCCAGATACGCGTCGTTTACATATGCGCCTTTAACCACCGGGAAGTCGCGAGGGACCATCACCAGCGCCTGTTCCCTGTAACGGAAAGGAGACGGCAACTGCACGGTTTTGAGCTTGCCTTGCGTCTCATAGCCGTGGAGGCCTAGCTGTTCCTCTGCGTACTGGAAGGATTTCTGCACCGTTAATGTCGCGGAGGTCATAATGATGCTGTCTTTGGCGTCAAAAAAGTACTTTTGAAGCTGTTCGCTAACATCGACGGGTGCCGCGTACATATGCAGCGATCGGTAGCGGTATACCGCGCTGGCTTCCATCCAGAAAACAAAACCGGACTGCTCCAGTTTCATAAAGATACGAAGCTCGTCTTTTAAACGCGTCAAATCCCGGATGGAACCGTTAAGATCGGTAATCGTTCCCTGAACGGAGAGATCATCGACCCGCTCCTTGATGTCGTTGATCATTTTTTCCATCGTCTTGATAACACGCGCTAACTCGACATAAATATTATTCTCGACGCCGCTCGCATCATCCCAGCTTGCAGGAAGCTCGGAATGATGGAGTCTAAGGACCGATGATGAAACCGCGCCATTATCAGTGGCGCCTTCAGCTCCTTCGCCCATCATTGCGTACAGCATCTCGAATAATTTGTCCCAATGCTCCCTGATCTCCTGAAAGATCGGGATGATTTCATCAATCGTCTCCGTCCATGCTTGTACATGGTCATCGCCTTCATTCTGCAGCTTGGAACGCAGTAAAGGCAATAACCCTGTTCGATTGTCCTTAAACAACCGGGTCGCAATATGTACGAGTGAGAAATAATTCACGTTCATCCCCAGATGTTTGCCCGCCACTTCCTCTACGTGATGAGCCTCGTCAATAATAAGATGAGAATACGCGGGCAGCAGGCGATGATCGGCCTGCACATCGGTAAATAACAAGGAATGATTCGTAATACAGACGTCGGCAACGTTCGCTTCATGTTTGGCACGATGGTAATAACAGCGCTTAAACCATGGACAAGCACGATTAAGACAGGAGTCCGCATCGCTGGATACCGTAGACCAAAAGTCAGAGCCTCGGCTGCCGAGGTTCAACTCCTCCTGATCCCCTGTCTCCGTTTCTCCTAACCAGACGACCATCTGGGATGCCGTAATCGCATCTTCTACAGGAGAAACCAAATCCCGGGCGTTGACCTTGCCCTCGAATTTGCGCAAACATAAGTAGTTCCCTCTCCCCTTAAAAATGGAGGCTTTTACGGGAAACGGAAGCACGTCGGACAGCAGCGGCAAATCCCTGCTTCTCAGTTGCTCCTGAAGATTGATCGTATGCGTGCTGACGACGATCTTGCTGTCGCTCTGCACGCCGTAATACAGGGCCGGGATCAAATACCCCAGCGACTTGCCCGTGCCCGTTCCTGCCTCAATCAAGAGGTGCTGATCGGCTGCGAGCGCTTCGTATACGTGATGAAACATCAGCTTTTGCGGCTCGCGCTCTTCGTAATCCGGAAAACGTTCTTGAAACTTGGCACGAACGGCATCGAGATAAGCCTCGAAGTTCATGTCCTTCGGTATTGCCGAGCCCGCTCCATTAGTCCTGGCAGGCTGTTCTTCATTCCATTCTCGCGCCTTAAGAGCAAATTGCCGGTAATAATCCACTTCATTGGACTCGAACACGACGGTTCGCTCCATGAGATTAAGATTGACGTTAAGGAACCAATGCAGGTCCCTGGATTCGTCGATCAACGCAACGAGCCGCTGCAAAGTAAGCAGCGGCAAGGTGCAAAGCTTGCCCACAGCCTCGATAAAAATATGGGCAGTCGCAAACGCGTCGCTATCCGCGCGATGATGATGATCATGCGTAATGCCGAACGCTGCCGCTACAACGCCTAATTGATAAGATGTAATCGTCGGATATAATACTCGCAGGAGTTCGATCGTATCCAGCTTGCGGCCGGTGAAAGGCAAATATCCGCATTTCTCCAGCGCGCCGTTTAAGAAACCGGCATCGAATCCTACATTATGGGCGACAAGAACGGCATCATCCAAGAGAGGAATAAGCTTTAGCAGCACGTCGTGCAGCTCAGGCGCGTCCGCAACGGTCTCTTCCTCGATGCCGGTTAATTGCGTAATGAACGGGGGAATAGGTACCGAAGGTTTCACAAACGAGCTGAACGTATCGACGATCGCCATCTCTTCCGATACAATGACGATGCCGACTTGAATAATGTCGTCCTCTGCGCTATGACCCGTCGTCTCCAAATCCAGCACTGCGTATTTCATCCATCTTCGTCCCTCTCACAAACAGCACAACTCCGTGCTTCCGAAATATAACGATAATTGCCCAGGCGATTCCTGGCAGGATCGCAAGTTATTTAATGGATCCGTAAAGCTCGGATAAACTTCGTAAGCTTTGCGGAACAGCCTCTCCGCATATGCCATGTTCATCCGAACTGCGTGAATACACCCAAGGGCATTATATCCTAAAGCGACCCACTTCGGAAAGTCCGACATCACAACAAGCAGTTGGAAGTGACGCTGCGCTTCGTTCCAATTCTGCAGATGCATCTGGCTCATTGCCAGATGAAGTCTTGCCAGATTGCATTCGGGCGCCATGGCAATGACGGTCTGGAATAAAGAAGCTGCTTCGGCGAACATAAATAATTTATAATAGCCTTGTCCTTTGCTCATGAAGGGCTCCGCAGCTTCGGGAATTTCCAGATCGCCATAGGCGCATGGCTGTTTCTCGCTGATTGTGATTGGATAATTTACGCCAGCAGCTGTATATCCCGAATTCGGGTTTTTGTCTGCTGGATCCTTATCCTTACCCGCTGGTAGCACGGGAAGTTTTGGCAGCGGCGCTCCTCCAACCGGGGCACTTAAGTCGAACGGACCGCACTCGTCTTGAAAATCGGTGAATTTTTCCTCGAATTGAAGCCATTCCTCGATAAAGGCGTCGCTTGTTTTTTTGAGCTGCCGAATCTGCTCCAGGTACTGACCGCGCTCCTGTTCCGTGGCCGAGTTGTAACGCTCTTTAATCCCGTCAAGCCATTCGTTCATCGAAGAGAACATATGCTGTATCATACCGCATCCCGCCTTCGCTTTGGATTAAGGAGTGATACGGTCATTCTTTGTTCCGACGAGGTTTTTCATACGGCATCCCAGACGTTACATAAACGAACCACTTCCAAAGTCCAGTTCGTTACAGGATCGTAGCGTGAAGCTCTTCGGTGAGCACCTGGACCGGCTTGTTCTCATCATTTAGAATCGTCACGATCGGCTTATGGACGCGCGCCTCTTCCGTGGACATGGACGCATAAGAAATAATGATAACCTTGTCGCCCGGCTGAACCTGCCTTGCTGCCGCTCCGTTCAAGCAGATAACGCCCGAACCTCTCGGCCCCGTAATTACGTAGGTTTCGAATCTGGCTCCATTGTTATTGTTTACAATCTGAACCTTCTCGTTCTCCAGCAAATCCGCTGCTTCCATCAGATCCTCGTCAATCGTAATACTGCCTACATAATTCAGATTCGCTTCCGTCACCGTCGCCCTGTGAAGCTTGGATTTCATCATCGTTCTGAACATAATCATTCACCTCCGCCAATCTTGGATGTTTCGAATAATCGATTGTCGATTAATCGCGTAGTCCCGAACTTTACAGCAAGTGCCAGTATAACGGTACCGTTATAGGAAGATAACCGCGCCTCTTCGTCAATCAACGATAGCCCGGGATAGGCTAGCAGCTCCACATAATCGATAATCGCCTGATCCGCCTCGCGAATATGCGATTCCACGCGCCGCTTGAGCCCGCTTGCCGTCATGCCAGGCTCCTCCAGCCACTCCTTTGCGAGGTTTAACGCTTGGGACAGCCTTACGGCTTGACTGCGATGATCTGCCGACAAGTATACATTGCGGGAGCTTAACGCAAGACCATCGGGCTCGCGCACAGTCTCGCATCGTACAATCTCGATATCGAAATTCAGGTCGTGCACCATCTGTTCAATAACGGCAACCTGCTGAGCATCCTTCATCCCGAAGTAGGCGCGCGAAGGCTTAAGGAGATGGAACAGCTTGCTGACAACCGTTCCTACGCCGTCAAAATGGCCAGGCCGGGAAGCGCCGCACATCCTGTCCGTTACCTCGTCCACAATCACCTTCGTTAAGGGACGCCCGGGGTACATCTCTTGCACCGTCGGCAGAAAGACGACATCGACTCCGCACTCCGCCGCAATAGCAAGATCTCGTTCTTCATCCCGCGGGTAACGATCCAGGTCTTCCTTGGGGCCGAATTGAAGCGGATTGACAAAGATGCTTAGCGCGGCCACGTCGTTCTCTTCTCTCGCCTTTCTGAGCAGGCTGGCATGCCCCTCGTGGAGGTAACCCATCGTAGGCACGAATCCGAGCGACTTGCCGTCCGATGCCCGTTCACCCAGTGCAGACTTCAGTTCCTGGATGGTTCGGCATACAATCATGAGTATTGAACCCCTTTCCTGACATCTGCGGGTGGTTGTTCCGAAGATCCGGAAGTTCCGCCGTACAGCGTTTCCGATGTCTTTGCTTCAGCCTGCGGTTGGAAGGTGTGCTCCTCCGCCGGGAATGCGCCGCTCTTTACATCCTGCGAGAAAGCTTCGATCGCCTGTCTCACCGTAGTGCCGAGATCCGCGTAGGTTTTCACGAATTTTTTCTCGAAATACGGAGAAGCGTATTGCAGCAAATCATGGTATACCAGTACTTGCCCGTCGCAAGCCCGTCCAGCGCCTATTCCGATCGTCGGAATCGATAAGGCTTTGGTAATCGCCGCGGCCAGTGGCTCCGTCAAAAGCTCAAGCACAATGGCGAAAGCGCCTGCTTTCTCCAGCGCCAAAGCATCCTTCATAAGCCGTTCCGCATCCTTATCCAGCTTGCCTTGCACCTTGTATCCGCTAAGTTGATGAACGGATTGAGGTGTCAGCCCGATATGGCCCATTACAGGAATCCCGGCCTTTACCAATGCTTCTACATCGCCCGTAATTTCCGAACCGCCCTCCAGCTTGACGGCTTGAGCGCCACCCTGCTGCATGATGCGCGCAGCATTGGTCAAGGTAGCCTCCCGGCTCGCTCCGTAAGTCATGAAGGGCATATCGGCTATAATAAACGTATGGGTTGCCGCTCGCGCGACAGCTCTCGTATGATACACGATATCTTCAATTGTGACCGGAATGGTCGTTTCATATCCAAGTACTACATTCCCTAGCGAGTCACCTACCAAGATAGTGTCGATCTCCGCTTCCTCCGCCAGCTTGGCCGACGGATAGTCATAAGCTGTCACCATGGAAATCGCATTGCGCTCCTGCTTCATCTTCTGAAGGCCGGATATTGTCAGTCGTTTCCTCATCAGCTCACTCCCTCTCTTCTTCGCTTTTTGTTCGTGCCCTCACTTAACCTTGTTGTTGCCTATTTTAAACACAAAAAAACCTTTTAGCCGCTGTGCTAAAGGTTGCCGAATCAAAAAGGAAATACATGCTTGTCGTGCTTCCTTCTGTCTCGGTCCTTGGCGGCTCAGAGCAGAATGCGCATCCCAATCATTGTCACTAGCAAATTATTGGAAAAATGCCGACCATCCTAACGGTGCAGCTCCAAAAAACGAATGCCGCCCGCTTGACTACAGTGTATCAAAAAAAATGCGCTCCGTAAACGGCGCCTCTGTCAATTTGCATGCAAGAGGCGCTCGATTTTCTGTTGAATGATTATCACTTTGTTAAAGGCTCGCCCATCTCCGCCGAAAATAAAGTAACGAGAGTTCCGTCCTCGCGGCGAACTCTAATAGCTCCGCTATCGTGGAGCGATTCTGGCACTCCCGATACCTCTCCTTGCGGCGTTGTCAGCAACACCTTTTGGCCGAGCGAGACTGCCAGCGACTCCCATAATTCGGCGATCGGCCGAAAGCCTTGCTGCAGGAACAGCTCGTACAGCTCTTCCCACTCCTTCAAAAAAGCCGCGATCAATTCCGTTCTGTCGAACGTTCGGCCGGCAGCAATGCGAAGAGACACGGCCTTCTCCAGCACTTCCTCGGGATAATCGTTAGCAGCGAGATTTACGCTGATGCCGACACCTGCGACGATGTGTTTTAGACGTTCGTCTTCGGCAGCCGACTCCAGCAAAATGCCGCTTATTTTGCGGCCATCGATGAGGAGATCATTGGGCCATTTAATGCCGACATTTAGCTCCGTTACACGTCTAAGACTTCGGCACAACGCAACTGCCGTTAAAAGCGTAAGCTGCGGAGCGCAGTGGATCGGTACGGATGGCCTTAACACCATGCTCATCCAGATTCCTTTGCCATAAGGCGAAACCCAACCGCGGCCCATTCGTCCCCTGCCGTTTTTTTGCTGCTCCGCAATGACGAGATAACCTTCGGCTTCCCCTTGCTCCGCCGCGTTTCGAGCTAAGTCCTGCGTGGACGTCACCTCGCCTTCTACAAGCAGTTTTTTTCCGAACGATCTCGTATCCAATGTTTTGGCAATCGTATCGGCATCCAGTCGATCAGGCTGGAAAATAAGCTTGTAACCCAGCCTGGTCGAAGCCTCGAATTCGTAGCCCGCTCCTTCCAGCTTCTTGATGGTTTTCCAGATCGCCGTACGGCTGACGTTAAGCTCCTCGCTGAGCCTCTCGCCCGATAAGTACTGTCCGGGATGATCGCGGAACAATTGCGAGAGTCTATCCATACTCATCTTCTAACCCCCTAATCCTCTTCTCTGGCGATGGCAGCAGCTAACAACAGGGGTTTGACGTTATCCAAACGTCCAAGAGCGGTTTGGAGCATGAGATGGTCCAGGCTTTCCTTAAGCCAAGGACCCGGCTTTTTGCCAAGCGCTTTGGCAAGCTCCGCTCCATTTAAGTCTAGATCCTTGACGGACCGCACCGGAGCATCATGCAATAGTTTATTCATAGCCCTTAGCGACGAAGGAGATAAGATTGACAGAACGGAGTTCCGAGGTATGCTCGCTTGGATAATAAGCCAGTCAGAAGCCGAAGTCGCGCCGTGATGCAGGAATAATCCGGCGAATCTCTCCATCATCTTCTCCAGCAAAAAACGGTCGGCTAGTTCTTTCAGTCCTGCGCGCATGGATTCGTGAATTCGAATAATGGGCAGGATCCGCTTTGATTTTTTGTTGGACATATGAAGCGACTCCAATGCAGCTTCGGCTTCCTGCAGCGTCCAAGACCCCGCAAGGAGAACCGACGCCCAACGGACATCTAGGTCGTTAATGCCCTCCAGGAAGCTCAGGTCGACTTGCCGAAGCGCTGGATCGCTGAGCTTGTCCACATTGCCCAACGGCAGCTTGGTCCTCGACAACAGCCCGCTCGCAAGCAGCCAGGTCAAACATCTTGCCGGACGGCTGCTTGCCATCATTTTGTCCAGCTCGGCTAGAATGCGCTCCATCGCGACATGCCGAAGCAGCTCTCGATGACGTTGCAGCGCCCGCCAGACGGACGCTGATGGGTGAAAGCCATAGACGCCGATAAATCGGATTGCCCGCACCATCCGAAGCGCATCCTCCATCAATCGATCGTCTGCATGGCCTACACAGCGCAATACGCCACGGCGCAAATCGCGCAATCCGCCGTAAGGATCGTGGATAACTCCTAAACCGCTTAAAGCCATGGCGTTTACTGTGAAATCCCGTCTTAGCAAGTCCTCATCCAGATCGGTCACATAGGTGACGGCGCTTGGCTTACGGTAATTCTCGTATTGCTCTTCCTTCCGGTAGGTCGTTACCTCGTATGGCGTACCTTCCAGCATGACCGTCACCGTACCATGGGCAAGCCCTGTCGGTATGCAGCGCGGGAACAGCTCCATCACTTCTTCCGGCTTCGCCGCGGTCGCGATATCGATGTCCTTAACGGGTATGCCCAGGATGGCGTCCCGAACCGCTCCACCCACGAACACAGCCTGATAACCCGCTTGCTCCAGCTGCCTTATGATCGGCAAACCCGCATTCATGGCAGGCGTAAGCTCAATTGTATTCATTCGCAGACAGGTTCGGGCAAGTTCGCCTCGATGCCCAGCACCCGATAATAAATTTGTTCGTATTGCGTGGTCACTTTATCGTTGCAGAACTCGAATCGAGCTCTATGCAAACATGCCTCACGGAACCTGGCAGCCAACACCGGATCAGTTAAAATAGCCTCCGCATTTCGAGCCATCTCTTCCACATCGCCAATATTGGACAGGAAACCAGTCTCGCCGTGCGTAACTAGCTCCGGAATCCCCCCCGCATTAGAACCGACTGTCGGAACGCCGCAAGCCATCGCTTCAAGCGCCACAAGGCCGAAGCTTTCTTTTTCCGATGGCAGGAGCAGCACGTCGGCAAGCGAGATGACCTGCGCGACATCCTCTTGTTTCCCTAGAAACTGCACCCGATCCTCAAGTCCCAGATTACGAATCATGCACTGAATCTTGGTTTGCTCCGGTCCTTCGCCTACAAGCAGCAGCCGCGATTTCACTTTTTTGGAGACACGCGCGAAAATATCCACGACGTCACTAACCCGCTTAACCGGACGGAAATTGGATATATGCATTAAAATCTTTTCGTCCGGCGCAGCGAAATCACGCCGCAGGCTTTCCACTTCGCGAGGATAATAAACCCGTTTGTCAACGAAGTTGTACGTCAGATCGATCGGCGTCGTTATATCGAGAAGTTTGCGGGTTTCCTGGATGAGATCATCCGATACCGCCGTCACGGCATCGCTTTGGTGAATGGCGAGCCGGATTAGATCCTTAAGCGATTCGTCCTGCGCGAGCACCGTAATGTCCGTTCCATGCAGCGTCGTTACCGTTTTTAAGCCATCGCAGCTCATTTGCTTGGCCAGATAGGCACAGACGGCATGCGGAATCGCATAATGGACATGCAAGACATCGAGTTTCTGCATCTTGACTACTTGAGCCATCTTGCTAGCCAGCGACAGATCGTACGGAGGATATTTGAACACGTAATAATCGTTTACTTCCACTTCGTGGAAAAATATATTTTTATGAAATTTCCCCAATCGGAACGGAATGCTGTGCGTAATAAAATGAATTTCATGCCCCCGTTCCGCGAGCAGCTTGCCGAGTTCCGTCGCTACGACGCCGGAGCCGCCCAATGTGGGATAACAGGTAATTCCGATTTTGAGTTTCCTGGTCATGATTGCCGCACCTCCTGCTGTAGAACCGCTATTCATATGTATTCCGGATTGGTTGTACGTTAGTTCTTTTCATTCAGCTCTTCGTTTAAAAGGTTGTTATGCCGTATGGTCGTTTGATCGCGAAACCTTCGGCATACTGCCAGCCTCGTCCTTGCGCGAGCAAATAGTCTCTCGCCTCAACCCGCTCCAAATATCCATTAGTGAGCGGAGTTGCAACAGAATCCGTTGTAGCGGACAGCTGGAATTGCGAACGATAAGCCTTAAGCGCTGCGCGCTTCTGCTCGTATACGCTCGAAACGTCTATCGCCAGCGATACTTGATCCATATCGTTTATAAAATAATAAATGAGCTGCTCCACCTGAACGGGAGGCAGATGGGACATATAATTGCGAAGCTTGGCATTAAATACGGCCTCTTCGATCAGCTTGCTGGCTTGCACATGATCGGGGTGACGATCAACCCAATACGGAGCGAAAACGAGCCTTGGACGCCATCTGCGAATCTCTTCGACTACGCGTTCGATGTGAGAGCCGCTTAGCGAAAGGCCTCTGTCCGGCAGAGACAGATTGGTCCGGGCAAATAAACCAAGCACCGCGGCAGCTGCTTCGGCTTCTTGCCGACGCAGCTCCACGGTGCCGTTGGATGACATCTCTGCTTGTGTCAGATCGCATATGACGATGCGCCGGCCGTCTTTTGCATGCTTCGCGATCGTGCCGCCCATGCCGATCTCCGCATCGTCGGCATGGGCGCCGAATACGAGAATATCGACGGACTCCATTATTCGCCCACTCCGGGCTTGTATTTGTGGACAAGCTCTCGCCATGCAAAATCGCCGCGTTCTACGGCCTTAACAAGCACCTCGGCAGTCGCGATATTTGTGGCTACCGGAATACCCTGCACGTCGCAGAGACGGAGCAATGCGATAATATCCGGCTCGTGCGGCTGGGCCATCAACGGGTCGCGAAGGAAGATGATGAGATCCATCTCGTTCTGCGCAACCATGGCGCCTATCTGCTGATCTCCTCCCAATGGCCCCGACATAAACCGGTGAATGGACAAATCTGTTTGCTCCATAATACGAGTGCCCGTCGTGCCGGTAGAATATAATTGGTGTGGAACGAAAACATGTTCGTATGCCGTAACGAAATTGACGATCTCGTCCTTCTTTCTGTCGTGGGCAATAAAGGCGATATTAAGCATGACGTACCCCTCTCTAGCTGAACAATGATAGGTTAGAAACGTTATGAATCCATGATGTTTCGATAACTAAGTTAATCCATGATGTGCTCGAAGCCGTAGATGAGCCCGGCATACGTCATTACCTTCTTGACCGCCACGTTCACGCCAGGCATATAACCTGCACGATCGTAAGAATCATGGCGAATCTTGAGTGTTTGGCCGTAGCCGCCGAAGATGACTTCCTGTTGAGCGAATACCCCCGGCAATCTGACGCTATGTATCCGGAAGCCGTTATAATAGCCGCCCCGTGATCCTTCAATTGTCTCTTCTTCCTTTGGGTTGCCTTGACGAAGCTCTTCGCGAACCTGCGAGATCAGCTCCGCGGTTTTGATCGACGTGCCGGAAGGTGCATCCAGCTTCTGATCGCCATGATATTCGATAATTTCGACATGAGGCATATATTTGGAGGCCTGCGCTGCGAATTTCATCATAAGAATGGCGCCAATCGAGAAGTTCGGCGCGATCAGTCCGCCGATTCCCTTCGACTTGCAGAGCTCGTCCAGCTCCACAATTTGTTCAGGCGTAAAACCCGTCGTTCCGATGATTGGACGAACACCATATTCGATTGCGGTCTTCGTATTGCCATAGGCCGCCTGCGGTACTGTAAAGTCGACGAGAACATCGGCCTTGGCCGAACTGAGCGCTTCGTCCAGCGTCGCGCTGACGATTACGCCGCAATTGGGCTTGCCCGCGAAAACGGCGGCATCAACAGGTCCTGACGAAGGGCTGACAGCAGCTACAAGCTGAAGCGTTTCATCCTCCAGCACCATTTTTACGACCTCGCGCCCCATTCGGCCGGCTGCTCCGATTACCGCTACTTTAATAAGCTCAGTTGACATGACGATCACCCTATCCTTTGCTATTCTTCCTTATCTTCCGCCTCGTGTCGGCGTACAGCCGTCGTGCCGCTGCATGCTGAGGGTCCAGCTTCAAAGCTTCTTTGACAAGCTTGCCGGCACGCTCATAATCGCCTTCCGTATAGCGCACCATCGCAAGCGTATAAAAACCGTCAAAGCTTAACGGATCCAGCGAGATCACTTCCGCAAGCTTATCTCCCGCTTCCAGAAGCCGCGGCGGTACCGATGCGAGCAGTACGCCGACCTCCTCAAGCAGCAGCTTGGAGCGAATCAACTCCGAATAATAAATGTATTCGGAGTTGTCCGGCTCAAGTGCGATAGCCGTGTCCGAATAATGTTTGGCCTTGGTCCACTTATTGCTTCTGGCGCAGGAAACCGCGCATTTATGATAATAGCCGGCATTGTCCGGCTCCGCCTTGATCGCGAGCTCGAACCAATGAATCGCGCTTTCGAAATCGCCATGAAGAATGTAGTCGTACGCCTTGCGTATGCAGCTTTCCCCGTCCATATCCGTCCCTTCCTCCTTGTACAGGATTGATGGTACAGCATATGTCGGGAGCTTGCTTACAGTTCGTTTTTATTTCTTCGTCCAGCGGTTCGCATCGCGCGTGTTGAACTTGTGCATCACTTTATTATGCGCTTCAGTCAGATCGATGTCGAGCGAATTCGCGAAACATGATAAAATAAACAGGATGTCCCCAAGTTCCATCTCGACACTGTTGTCCGCTTCGTCCGCTTTTTTAGGTTTTTCGCCATATTTATGGTTAATTTCCCTGGCCAGCTCCCCGACTTCTTCCGACAAACGGGCCATTAACGACAGCGGGCTAAAGTATCCTTCCTTAAATTGCGAGATATAATCGTCAACTTCGCGTTGAATATCCGCCAATGACTTTTCACTCATGACTGCGCTTCCTTTCCTGACAATCGGTATTCTTTTCTATGTTACCGTATTGCTCAGGCGAAAATCAATGTTTTTTCAAGGCTGTAAATTAGCCATACTAAGAGCAACAACCGCTTACAAACCGAAGGGGGTTTCTGTTCCATGAACCGCATCATGTCCCAAGCCAGAATCATATTGCCCATCCTCGTCGGTACCGCCGTCTACGCATTCGGCCTCCAATATTTCCTGCTGCCCAATTCATTAATGGAAGGCGGTGTAACCGGTATTGGAGTCCTGTTGAATTATGCAGCGGGATGGCCTCTCTCCATTACGACGCTGGTATTGAACATTCCGCTGTTTCTGCTTGGCTGGAAGGCTCTCGGCAAGCGACAGATGCTTTATACGATTATCGGCACTGTCTCCCTATCGTTGTTCCTGGCGTTGTTCGAAATATTTATCCGAAACCAATGGATCATTCCGTTTCACAGTTCCAACGACAACATGCTTATTGCGCTCTATGCAGGAGCCACCTTAGGAGCGGGTCTTGGCATCGTCTTCCGATTCGGCGGCACGACAGGCGGCATTGACATTATTGCCAGAATTTTATCAAGACGAGGCTTCAGCATGGGACAGATCATCCTTGTATTCGATGCGGTTATAATCGGCGTCTCCATGATCTACATATCGTTAGAAAAGGTATTGTATACGTTAGTTGTCGTATTCATCGCATCCAAGATCATCGATTTTATCCAGGACGGCGCCTATTCCGCCAAAGCAGCCTCCATTATTTCGGATCATAGCAAGGCAATCGCCGACCGAATAACGGTTGAACTGGAGCGAGGGGTTACTCTGATGCCCGCTAAGGGCGCGTTCTCCGGGCAAAGCAAAGAGATCGTCTATTGCGTCGTGGGACGGTACGAAACCCGCCGCCTCAAAAGCATTGTACGCAATATCGATCCCCGAGCGTTTATCGTTATTACCGATGTTCATGACGTTTTAGGTGAAGGTTTTAAGGAAGAGTAGCAATTGAACTACCTTTTAAGATTATTTGATGGATTTGACTCCGTAAGGCATCTGGCGGTATTTTCTCCATCCCACATAGGTCAGAACAGCCGATATCATCGTCCCCACAAAGAAAGCCCAACGCAGGGGGTATACAGCAGTAGCCGGCGCCAGGGCTGGCATGTCGCCGGTTTCTTTGCGGAAGATGTTATCCAGCACGGCAGCTGCCCCATCCAGCGATTGCAGTGCGTTTCTGAGAGACGTCGCTGCACGGGAACCTCTATCCGTTTTAAGCGCATTTATCCTCTTGTCCACGTAATCCATTTGTTGGATCAGCTCTTGAGTACGCATGCTGTGGCCGCTGATGGCAGCTGCCGCATCCATCCGAAACACATGCATCCGCATCGTCTCAAGCAGCGCGCCTGCGGCATTAGCTGCCGCCTTCGTATCGTTCGTGCTTCTCTTTAAGGCTTGTCCTATCAAGGCGACATCCTCTCGCAGCAAATAATCGTATTGCAGCCACAAGGAGCCATTGCCGCTGACGACGGCATCCAGCGACAATCGGACTTTGACGGCAAGCTCCCGCCATTCGTTGCCTGGCGCGCTCCTCGAAAGCGCCGTTTCAATGGCGGCCAGATCGGCTGCAACTGCATCCCAGCCCTCTGCATAACCATAGGAAAGCAGCAGCTTATTGCTCATCCCCTTCTGCAGCTTTTGCACTTGCATATAAGCAGACTGACGATTATTATTTATGGCGGCATTATACAACGCAATCCCTATCTCGTCCATCCGATATAACGAATCGTAAGGCTTCCCCGAAAACAAAGACAATGCCTGAGAAGTCGCTCCCGCTCCTCCCCAGACGACGCTCGCCGATCCGATTGTCATGAAGATACATATGATAAATGGAACTGCAACTCGTATTCTCACGAACATCTCCCCCCATAGACCATACTATGAGGAGTTGTCCAAGCTTATGACAGAGGGATCAGGATTTGCGGAATCGGCCCGCTAACCAGGCCGCGGCAAAACTCGCCAGCGAAAGCCCATACGTAAACAGCTCGACGGCGGCTCGGTCGTCTTCGAGCTCGTCAGGCAGCCACGGATTGACGTTAAGCGTGTAATCCACGGTGTCGTTAATCAGCAGCCAACCTAACGCCACGGCAAACGCCGCCGTACCGGCTTTCATAAACCTGACATATAGCAGCGCTTCGACAGCCATCGCAAGATGAGAGACGATCAGCATGTAATGGGTCCAATTTAACGCGTCTCCTTGCGCTGCCCCGGCTATGATCATCGAGACCGCCCAAATCCCGTATTTGACGGAAGTGACGACAGCCAGCGCTTCGACAATGACCCTTGCCATATTGGCGATGCGGGTAGGTTTCGTAATGGGGAATAGCAGATATAATAGTGACATAGTAAAGAATAAACTTGCTGTCGGAGAATCCGGTACAAACGGCAGCGTCCACAGCGGCTTGTTGACAGCTGTCCACTGCAATTGGCTGTCATACCAAATATACCCGTATATCGTACCGAGCAAGTTGCAAATAAACAACAGCCACAGAAATGATCGATTGAGCAGAAAACCTTTGCTCCAGAAGAAGGAGATCCCCATAACGTTCTTCCTTTCAAAAAGAACCTGACCGTATATTACCGATCAGGTTCTTGAAAATTAATTATTGAGTCTGTTTGGTCAGCCAAGATGCAATGGAGTCAATTTCTTCAGTAGACAGTTGGCCATTGTAAGCTGGCATTGCATTTCGACCGTTCGTAATCGTGTCCGCAATCTCTTCTTTGCTTAGGCGATTACCGATGCCGAGCAATGCAGGTCCTGCTCCGCCATTAAGATCAGCTGCGTGACAGCCGATGCATTGCGCTTGAATAATCGCTACTGCAGGATCATCGGGTTCGATAAAGGCTGCAGCCTTCTTAAGCGGATTCGGTCTTGGTTCGCCGCGTTCGATCGCTTCCTTCGCTTTTTCCGCGCGAACGTGATGTTCCGGTGTTTGACCGTTCTGATCCAGCATATGCTGGTAGTGGTCCCAAGATACGACCGTCAAGTATGTGCATGCTGCCAAAGACAGAATCATCAGCGACGAAGCGATTGGACGACGGTAGAAACGGCGTTCCTTCCCTGTATCGAGGAACGGAGCCAGGAACAACGCTCCAAACATAATCGCCGGGATGCCCATCGTGCCGAGCAATACATAATCTTGCGATACATATGGATATTTCAGAAATTGATACAGGAACAAAAAGTACCAGTCCGGCATCGGGATAAACGCGGTGTTCGTTGGATCCGCGGGATATCCCAGCGGAGCCGGCTCCGCGATCGTCCATGCCAGGAATCCCACAAGCACGACGCAGCCGACCATCCATTCCTTAAGCAGGAAGTTCGGGATGAAGGCTTCCGACTTGCCCGGGAACGAAGTGTAGTCGGGAGGCGTCTGGATGCCTGCGCCTTTCTTGACACGAGAGTCGCCGACGTAAACGACTTTCTCGTTCGATTTATGACCATGCGCCATAAGATAGCCCTCCTTCGCTTAAAGTGGTCCTGAAATGCCTTGCTTCCGGATCATCAAGAAATGCGCCGCCAGCATGGCGATCAGTGCGCCAGGCAGGAAAAATACGTGAATCGCGAAGAAACGAGTCAACGTCTGCGCGCCTACGATGTCGCCTCCGTACAGGAAGTCGGCGATATACGATCCGATGTACGGTACGGATGCCGCGATTTCAACCCCTACTTTAGTTGCGTAGTAAGCTTTGTTATCCCATGGAAGCAGGTAGCCCGTAAAGCCCAGACCCAGCATAATGAAGAAAATCAGCATTCCGACTACCCAGTTCATCTCGCGCGGCGCCTTATAGGAGCCGGTAAAGAAGACGCGAAGTGTATGTAGGAACATCATTACAATAACCAAGCTTGCGCCGAAGTGGTGCATGCCGCGAACAATCTGTCCGAAGGCAACCTGGTGCTGCAGGAAGTCAACGCTCGCGTAAGCGTTAATTATATCCGGCACGTAATACATCGTCAGGAACATGCCCGACAGGATCTGAATAACCGTGATAAAAAACGTCAAGCCACCGAAGCAATAGACGAATGCGGAGAAGTGATGCGCCGGGTTAACATGCTCCGGAACTTCATGGTCCGCCACGTCTCTCCAAAGCGGCGTAATGTCAAGACGTTCGTCGATCCAGTTGTATACATTCTTAAACATCTGAAATACGCCCTCCTTAGACTCTAGTGTTCGGTTTGATGGCTCCCAGATAAATAAAGCCTTGGTCGATCATGACGTCATACTCGTCGAGCGGCGTATTCGCGACGGTAATGTTTTTGCCGTCCTTCGAATAACGCGCGTCGTGACATGGACAGTCGTATTCGTTTTTCCCCTTCGTGTTCCAGGCAATCGTGCAGCCTAGATGTTTACAGACTGGAGACAACGCAAAGATCTCTCCTTGCTGATTCTTGGAGATCCAGGCAACCAGCTCCGGTTCACTTTCGTACCATCCATCAACCTGGTGAATTTTAAATTTAAATTCTTGCGGTTCGTTCGTAATCTTGTTTTCTTCGACAACCTTTACGAACGTGCCTTCTCCCTTCTTCTTGAGAAGAGGATCTACCGCAAAGCGAACCATCGGCAGCACGGCACCGCCCATCATAAAAGCCGTTGTGCCGCCAAGCGTGTATGACAGGAATTGACGCCGGGACATTTCTTTACGCTGAACGGGACGATGCGACGTCTCGTGTTGTTCATGATTACTCATCTTCTGTTCTAACCCCCCTTTGCCAACCATATCTCGCGTCTTGCCGCACGGCAAAAACACATGACGAACTAGGACATTACTTATAATAGCCTAGGTGCTTGGGAGCGTCAAGAATATGGCCCGATATTTGCGTCATTCTGGAAATGGCGTTCATTAATTTGTTGTCAATTTGTCACATTTGACCTGCTATGGCATTTGTTTTCCCCATAATTCGATCAAATTATACGAAACCTTGGCATTATGAAGGAGATCCGCCACTCCATAGCTCTCTAATTTGTGAACTCACGAATGCAGGCTGGAGACCTTCGCCGTTATCATCCTTCTGCAAAATGAGATCAGCGCCGGATAGGGTCATGTCCAGCAGCGGGTTGGCGGTTGCGACGATAATGTAAGCAAATCCCGCATCCCTGAGTTTATCGACATACCCTGCCAGGAAGACTCCTGCCCCCTCTGCTTCAGACAAATAATGACAAGCCGGATAAGTTACGACCCTGCCCTTAAAAGGGATCTCGACAAGATCCAGCACGTCTCTGAGCTGCTCCAGCTTCTCGGTAGCTTCGAAAGGCGACTCTCCCCCCGTCAAACCTGTTACGGGCAGCAGGCAGGTGTCCAGATAGGGCGACAGCTCGTCCCACTGCTCCTTTTCGATTTCACTGAATTTCATTCCGTATTCCCCGTTTCTCTTTTTTCCTCTCCCATCCTATCCTTACCATTCTACAAAAGAAAGCTTCCATTCGCCAGTGCGGAATGTTCCGACCTGTCGGGAAGCTTCTTTGCTCTATTGTTTCAGCTCATTCAGTTGCTTGACCAGACGGTAGAACGTATCCTCGTCGCCGTCTGCAAGCGCCTTATCGATGGCGTGGTGCAACTGCTTTGTTTGAAATTTGAGCACCGCTTCGTCCAGCACCATTTCTGCTGTCAAAGCTAGCATCGCCTCGTACGTTACTTTCATTTTGTCCATAGGATACACCTCCACATCGGCTCATGAGATCCTATATTCGATTCCTTTCGTTACGTAGCTTTCCATCGTCCTTCTCATTCGCTGCAAATCGTCATCTGTCAATTCTCTTACGACTCTGGCAGGCGTTCCGAGAGAAAGCGTATAGGATGGTACCTTCTTGTTCTCCGTAACAATCGAACCGGCCCCTATTAAAGCATATTCACCGATGTCGGCGCCGTTTAGTACGATTGCCCCCATTCCGATTAATGTGCCTCTGCCCACCTTGCATCCATGGATGATGGCGCTGTGGCCGACCGACACTTCATCTTCCAGTATAAGCGGCTGATCTGTATTGACATGCCCTACTACGTTATCCTGTATATTGCAGCGTTCACCGATGCGGATTGGCGCCAGATCGCCCCTTAGAACAGCATTGAACCATACGGTGCCGAAAGCTCCCATGGATACGTCGCCAATGATCCGCGCTCCCTCTGCCACATAGCAGTCTTTTTCGAACGCCGGAACGATTCCCTTGTAAGGTATGAACATATTGTATATACTCTCCCTTCTCTACCTCTATTGGTGGGAGAGATTTTACCAATCGGCGAAGTCAAAGTCAATGGGCCAGCTTCAATCCCTTTCCCGAGACGATTGCTTCTCCTGCTTTCGTCATCTTTACAACCGTGCCGTACACGGGATGCTCCCCAAGTCTCAGCAACCCCAGATGCATCATAACCGTCATGACCCTTCGCTCCATAATCGCGTCGGCATCATCGTAATAATAAGGCTTTACGAAAGGTAGCAGCACCTTTTTGATCGAATCTGCGCTTACCCATTCTCCAGCGAGCGCACCTATCCAGTGAACGAGCGACAGCAAGTTCGCTACGGGCCCCTTATACAGACGGAGCCAATAAGCGTATAGTGCCTCGCGCTCCTCGGGCGGCACTCCCTTAAGACGCTCTAGTCCTTTGTCGGTGACGGAAAGGCATTCGTTTTTTTCGCTGAGATAGCCGTTGCTGGCACAGAAATCGTACAGCAGCGAGAAACGATCTGGATACACATTAAAGTGGCGGCCATACCCGAAGCGCCATGCTCCTTTGCCAGGCAGTTCCTCCCGTACGCTCATTCGGTCCAGAAGCTGCAGCAAAAACCGCTTGTACATCGACCCATCTGCTGTCAGCTGGATTTCATTATGGTGCACGTAGTGCAGCAGATGCTTGATATCTTCTGTCATGAGGTCCTGCTCGTCTCTGTACATCGGCGGATCATCCGTATAGACGAGCTCCTTCGCGAATCGGCGTTGAAGCGTCTCTTTAAATCTCGTCTTCAAATCGCGCGGCACTTGAAACAAGTAACGATTGGGGCCGCTGAAGCCATTGAATAACCAACCCTGATGCTTGAAGCGCGCAATCACGTCTCTAGGACTTGGCGGAGGAGCAGGCATCACGTTTTTTTTCCCGCGCTTTGCTTTGGATGTTGCCTTCTCGGGAGCCGCAATCTGCTCGATGCCGAATCGTGATTGCTGTACTCTCGCGATCAAATCCTCCAGACTGTACGATTCGCGCGCTTCGAACAACAACGAGTTCAGAAATCGCATTTCCTCCAGCTTCATGACATCGATCTGCTCCTCGAAAACGTCATGACGGCTAACTCTTGCCAGAATGGACTGGATAAGCTCATTTTTGGAATTTCCGTTGCACTCGCATTTATACACATCCGCTATTCGACTGAGCTGGCCGATATCCGCGTATCCGAGCATATCCGATAGGTTCATGGGTTACTCCTTTCTTCGCAGATCGGTTGAAATATCTTTCATGGCGATCGCTCAAAGGTTTTATTCCCATTATTGGACAATTCCGAATTTTAATACCTCATATGGAGAGAGAGTCCTTGGTCTTGTTTCAAAAACAGATTGGCCGCTACCTGGCAATTGTGACGAACGAAAGGTTTTGAGCCTCATTTAGGGCGTTCAGGTGCTTATCCTGTCTGGTAGTCAGACGAAACCATAAGCGATGCTAACGCCAATAGCTGCTAATCAGAGTTACTTTACGATCCATCGGCGTTTTTAACGCCTACAGCTGCTCGTTCGCCTACTTTTTGGAGCCATAAGCGTTACTAACGCCTATGAACGCTAATCTGAGTTACTTTCCGGTCCATCGGCGTTTTTAACGCCTACAGCTGCTCGTTCACCGACTTTTGGAGCCATAAGCGTTACTATCGCCTATGACTGCTAATCAGAGTTACTTTACGATCCATCGGCGTTTTTAACGCCTACAGCTGCTCGTTCGCCTACTTTTTGGTGCCATAGGCGTTTCTAACGCCTATGAACGCTAATCTGAGTTACTTTCCGGTCCATCGGCGTTTTTAACGCCTACAGCTGCTCGTTCCAACCTATTGTTCACAAGTCTTGGAGTTACATCATTTCCAAACAAAAAAACCGCTCATTCGCCCATGTGGACGAATAGCGGCTTTTTATTGCTTCACGGTATCCAGGTGTTGCGTACAATTATGAAGGACCGGCTCCCACTTCTCTTCGTTCAACGACAGGATCGAGTAAGACAAATTGCCGAGGCGTTGATCTTGAAGCGTGGAGCACATCGCTTGCAGCAGATGGGCAATGAAGCTGCCGTGCGATACGATAAGAATGTTGCTCGCCTCTTCCGCTCTCGCCAGCTCTGAGATCAAGCTCATCCCTCTGGCCCGCATCTCCGCATCAGATTCCGCGCCTAACTTCAGACTTCGCCAGTCTGCCCCCCACTTTTCGACTCGCTGCGGCTCTGTCGTTCCTTCAACCTCGCCGAAATAACGTTCTCGCAGCCTTGTATCCGGCGCGAGCAACGGCACCTGCAGCCGGTCTGCAATAATTTCCGCGGTTTTCCGGGCACGGGCCAAGTCGCTGGACAACACGGTATCCCAGATTTTTTTCTCCGTACTCAGTCTTTCCGCAAGAGCAGCAGCTTGCTTCAAACCTCTCTCGTTGAGCGGAATATCCGTCTGGCCTTGAAGTATGCCTGCGGCATTCCAATCTGTTTCTCCATGCCTAACCAATCCGATGAACAATGGATTTCACTCCTTCTGTCTGCGTGCGTCTTGCCGTAGGTTCGATCAGTGCCGCGTACGGGACAGCCAGTTCATAATGAGAAGCGCCATCACCAGGCCTAGAAGCGAGAGCGCGACGTAATATTGCGGGAATGTCGGCACTACCTGCAAGACGAACGGATCGCTGATACTGGCAACCGGTACTTCCGCGTAAAAGCCGGTAGCGCCGAACACATCGTCTCCCGAAGCTTTAGCCGTATCAATAAGCCCGGTCATCGCCTGCATTTGAGCTTGGGTGGGCGCATCTCTGTAATCGAATACGAATACAAAGAAAGCGACGGCAAACATCGCCATACATGCCGCGATCAATATCGACATGTTGCGCCGGAACGACTTGGAAAATTGATAGCTTTTGCTCGGGACCGGCATGAACCACGATTGCTCTGCATAAATGCGGTCCATCACGTTACGAGTAACATGCTCGGAAGGTCCTATGACGACTTCCTGCTCCGATAACTCCCGGATCAGACTGTCGCTTTCTTCCCATAAGCCGAACAACGTCGAACAATCCGGGCAGTCCAGCAGGTGCGCTTCCATCTCAATTCGAATCCCGTCGTTCTCGGACATGTCTCCGTACATCGGGAGTTTATCCTGAACTTCCGCACATCTCATCTTATATTCATCCCCTCGAATGGCTCCATTGATGTCATTCCTCCGAAATACGGCTCGAGCTGCGTCTTCACGCTGGCTCTTGCACGGAACAGAAGCGACTTGACGGAGCTGACCGATTGTCCCAGAATGCTTGCGATCTCTTGGTAATCGAGTTGGTCATATTCTCGCAGAATGAGCGCGGAGCGCTGTTTCTCAGGCAGATTGTTAATGGCATCCCTTACCATGGTCATTCGCTCGTTGCGCAGCAATTGCTGCTCGGGCGCCAAATCCGGCGACGCCAGCGGCTCAAAGCCGGCTTCATCCAGCGAGACGTTAGCCGCCTTGCTTTTGCGCAGCTCGCTTAGCACCGTATTGCGCGCAATCGTATACAACCATGTCGAAAAGGAAGCGTCCATCTCCCTGAAGGAATGCAAACTCCGATAGGCTTTATAGAATGTTTCTGAGCATAAATCCTCGGCAAGCAATTCCAGCTTCGAGCTCTTCAGCATATGGAAGATAAAGGCCATGATCTTACGCTGATACCGGCTCATTAGCTCGGAGTACAGGTCGACATTGCCATCCTTTATCTCACGTATAAGCTGGGAATCAGTCATGACAGGCGAACCTCCTCCACCTGCAGGTTATTCCCGGACCACCTGTAACATTGTACTGGTTCGGGAGCCAAAAGTTGCGGTCGAATTCAGAAATTGTGAATGAAGTCCGCGGTAATTAAATATTCGAGTTCCATTATCAAATTCCTGCTTCTTTCGACAAAAAGGATATTTATCCTTCATCCCCCTTTTGTTCCAATAACTAGCGAATGGGTTCCGATAACGAAAAAACGGCAAAAAAAAACCACTCCGAGGAGTGGCCAGCATCCATGCCGAACGCTGAAGTATTGGATAGGAGTGGAGAGAAACCATACTGTACTTTTATTATATGTATACGCTTCCAGTTTGTCAATAAGCGCTTTCATTTTTCTTTCGGCATCTTATGGCATTTTGATTCATTTGATGTCATGAGAAAAACTTCTATCGAAGTAATTCGGAATGATCGACCGCGGTCTAAGGTAGTTTTTATCGCCAATAAGAATTCAAGACTTCCGACATGCTCGGAAACTTAAAATTTCTTATGTGGTAAAAAAATCTCCGGCCATCCCAATAAGGGCAGGCCGGAGAATTCTCGTTGCAAGCCGGAAAACGTTATTGATGAACAGCGTAACCTGTTCGATCCAGCAGCGCGATGGCTCCGTCCAAATCATCCTGCGTCCTGAAGGACAACCGGAGCACGCCGGGCACATCCTCCCTGCTCTCTATGATCTGAAGATTGCTGAGATTAATCCGATTGTTTCCTAGCTCCGTCGCGATTCTTCCGATGATGCCGGGATGATCGGGAACGTCGACATAACAATCATATACGGAATGTATCATGCCCTTCCGACGCTCTGGCATTCGGCTGCGGAAGTCGCCGGCCGTACGGAACGATTGTTCGATGCCGACGCCGTCCATCTCTTCCAGCATCTTCGCAAAACCTTCCATCTCCGACTTCCAGTCGCGGAGCAGCTTCAAGAGCACTTGCCGATTATCGATCAGAATGTCTCGCCACAGGGCTGGATCACCGGAAGCTATCCGCGTAATATCGCGGAAGCCGCCGGCCGCAAGCGATTCATATAAGCCGTTGTGTTCATTATATCCTCGAACTTGATTGACAAGCGCTACGGCGATGATATGAGGAAGATGGCTGATAGCGCCCACAATATCATCATGGGACTCGGCATCCACCTTAACAATATTCGCTCTTGTGTGCGACAGCAGCTCCGTGAGCCGCTCTACCGACTCTGGCGTCGCAGAATCGCTAGGCGTTAGTACGTAGAAGGCATTTTCCAGCAGATGGTACGAGGCAGCCTCTACGCCTGTTCGTTCTGAGCCGGCCATTGGATGGCCGCCGATGAACACGGCATTGCTTAACTTGAGGGTTTCCGCGTAAGTCGTCACAGAAGACTTCGTGCTGCCAACATCCGTAACGATGCATCCCTTTTTGAGATTGAACGTGTTGATCTGATCCAGATACTCCTGCATCATGCCGACCGGCACACACAAGAAAATAAAGTCCGCAGCTTCTGCAGCCTCTTGCACAGAGGTCGTGCCTTCGTCTACAACGCCTCGCTGCAGATATTTTTCGACCGAAGCCGGACGATTGGAGAAGCCGATCACTTTTATGCCCGGCTTTCCCTTAAGGCATAACGCGATGGAGCCTCCGATAAGTCCGACGCCGAATATAGAAACAGTTATCATCCTGATTGGTCTACACCGTCACTTCCTGCAAGACTTGCCCCAGAGCCGAGATAAACTTCTCGTTCTCCGCCTGCGTACCTACGCTTACCCGGATATGGTTCGGGTAGTAGGTCCAGCGTGCTCTAACGATGATGCCGCGGCGCAGCAGCGCATCGAATACTTCCGGTGAAGGACGTTTCACATCAACCATGATAAAGTTGCCAAATGCAGGAAAATGAACAAGTCCCATCTCGTCGAATTGCGCCTGCAAGTAGCGAATGCCTGCCAGGTTGTTCTCGCGGCAAGTTTGCAGGAAGCCGTCATCCTCGAGAGATGCCTTTGCCGCAGCTTGCGCGGCGCGGCTTGTATTAAACGGTTCGCGTACTTGATTAATAAAGCGAACGACGTCGGGATGGCCGACACCGTAGCCGATACGAAGCGACGCGAGACCGTATATTTTGGAGAAGGTACGCAGCACGAGAAGATTATGATGTTCATTTAGCATCGACACGCCGTTGCTATACGATTCGTCATTTACAAATTCTCCATATGCTTCGTCAAGTACGACCAATACATGCGTCGGCACCGACTTCAAGAAAGCGGACAGCTCTTCGTGGGAGACGATCGTCCCCGTCGGATTGTTGGGATTGCAGACCCACAACACTTTCGTGCGCGGCGTAACCTTCGCCAGCATCGCCGGCAAGTCATGACGGCCATCTCTGAGCGGCACTTCGACGATGCGCGCATTCTCTACCTCGGCATTATGTTTGTACTGGGAGAAAGTTTCGTCGGCCATTATCGTCTCGTCGCCCGGCGCCAGGAAGGCACGTGCGGTCATTAAAATAATATCGCTGGATCCCGCTCCGAAGATGATCTGATTCGGCTGTACGCCAAGTCTCTCGGCTAATACAGCCGTCAGCTCGACACTGGCTCCGTCTGGATATATATGCGTATTCGACACGCTCTCGATAATTGCCGCTTTGGCTTTCTCGGAGCAGCCATTCGGATTTTCATTGGAGGCAAGCTTGATCACTTCGCTTAAACCTAATTCTCTCTTCACGTCTTCAATCGGTTTCCCCGGTTGATACACGGGAAGATGGACGATATTGCTTTTGGGCTGCATTTCGTCATTCACCCCTTCAATTTGGATATCAGCTGTAGATTTGCTAGTTTGTATTGTCTCATATCTCTTTATCGATTTAAAGAGGTTGTTCAAAAAGTAGTATGGTTAAAACAAAAAAAATGGCGCTGCTCGAGAATATCTTCCCGATTAGCGCCACGAGAGCATAAAACAAAATCTATTGGCTGTCAGCCTTTCAGTGAAGCAACGAATTGACCGACCAGACGCAGCCCTTGCTCCCTTGTATCTGAGTTTTGCAGCAGCGGCAGCTGCTCCTCAATCTGCCTGACGATTGCGCTGCCCACCACTACGCCGTCGCAGATCCGCTCGAACCGCGCAACCTGCTCGCGGCTGGAAATACCGAACCCGATGCAGATCGGCTGATCGGTTGCTTCCCGGACCGTAGCAAGGAATTGTTCAATGCCGCTATGGAAATCTGCCCGGACGCCCGTTACGCCCAACGAGGATACGCAATAGACGAAGCCTCTCGCCTTGCTTGCAATCCGTTTAACGCGGTCCTGCGAAGTTGGCGCTACTAGCGGAATCAAATGGATATTCGCCCCTTCGGCCAGCTCGCGCACCTCTTGATCCTCTTCGATTGGCAGATCGGGAATAATAAGCCCGCTGATTCCTTTCGCGACGACAAGCTCGAAGAATGCATCCAGACCGTATTGAAGCACAGGATTAAAGTAAGTAAACAGAATGAGAGGTATTTGTACGCCGGCTTCGCGCGCGCGCTCTGCAATGCCGATACAATCCGCCAGCGTCACCGTTCCTTTAAGCGCCCGCTCGGATGCTCGTTGTATAACCGGACCGTCCGCAAGCGGATCGGAATACGGCACCCCAAGCTCGATCATGTCCGCTCCCGAACGCTCCATCTCCTTAATAAGCTCAAGCGTCGTATCCAGATCGGGATCCCCGACCGTAATGAAAGGCATAAGCGCCGATCGGCCCTCGCGCTTCAAGCTTGCAAATTTCGCATCAATGAGATTCATCGTCGTTGCCTCCCAAATATCCCATAATCGCTTCGACATCTTTATCGCCGCGGCCCGATAAGCAGACCACGATTACTTTGTCCTTATCCAGCGTTGGAGCCAGCTTTAACGTCTGCGCGATGGCATGCGCCGATTCCAGCGCCGGAATGATGCCTTCCGTGCGAGACAGCAGCTGCAGCGCGTCCAGCGCTTCCGCATCCGTGATCGGTACATATTCGGCACGGCCCGAGTCCTTTAGATAAGCGTGCTCCGGTCCGATTCCGGGATAATCCAAGCCGGCGGAAATAGAATGAGCCGGAAGGACCTGGCCATGATCATCCTGCAGGACATAGCTTAAGGAGCCCTGGAATACGCCGTGGCGGCCCTTCGTCATGGTTGCGGCATGCTCATCTGTATCAACGCCGCGTCCCGCAGCCTCCACGCCGAGCAGACGAACGCTGTCGTCATTAACGAACGGATAGAAGATGCCCATGGCATTGCTTCCGCCGCCGACGGCAGCAACGACGTAATCCGGAAGACGGCCTTCGAGACCAAGGATCTGCTCGCGGGACTCGTCGCCAATAATCCGCTGGAAGTCGCGAACCATCATGGGATACGGATGCGGGCCTGTAGCCGAGCCTAAAATGTAGTACGTATCGTCGACATGGCTGACCCAGTAGCGCAGCGTCTCGTTGCAGGCATCCTTAAGCGTTTTTGTGCCGGAAGTGACCGGTACGACCTCGGAGCCCAGCAGATTCATCCGGAAAACGTTAAGCTGCTGGCGCTTCATATCCTCTTCGCCCATAAACACCTTGCATTCCAGTCCAAGCAGAGCCGCGATCGTAGCCGAAGCTACTCCGTGCTGGCCCGCTCCTGTTTCCGCGATGATTTTCGTTTTGCCCATTCGCTTGGCAAGAACGCCCTGGCCGATCGTGTTGTTGATTTTGTGGGCGCCCGTATGGTTCAAGTCCTCCCGTTTCAAATACACCTTGGCCCCGCCAAGCTGCTCGGTCAGCCGTTTTGCGTAATAAAGCGAAGTAGGGCGGCCGGAATAACGGTGCAGCAACTCGGTAACCTCGCGTTGAAATTCAGGGTCATTGGAATAATGGTTATAAGCCTCTTCAAGCTCAAGCAGGGCGTTCATCAACGTCTCTGGCACATATCGGCCGCCGAACTTGCCGAATCTGCCGCTTGCATCTGGAATCTGTGTCATGATTCAATCACCTTTCTCACGAATGCTCTTATTTTGGTTATATCCTTCCGTCCATCGCTTTCTACGCCGCTCGAAACGTCAACGCCGCCCGGCGAATAGCCGCGGACGAGCTCTCCGACATTCTCTTCGCTCAAGCCGCCCGCCACGTACAAGGGCAGATCGAAACGCGCAGCCGCTTGTTTGTAGGCGTCAATGGCCTGCCAATCGAAAGGCTGCCCGGTACCGCCTCCCGGTGCGTCGATCAGCACGGCATTAAGCAAGCCGCGGTATTCCTTCAGTTGGCTAACGGCGTATTCCCGCAACGAAGCGTGTTGTTCCCTTACCTGACCATCGCTTTTGCCAACGGAGAACACCCGCCAAATTCCGATGTCAGGATGTTTGTTCTTCAGCTCTCGGCAATAGTCCGGACTCTCGGAGCCATGCAGTTGGACGACTTGCAGAGGCGCTGCCGACAACAGTTCGTCCAGCACGGCAAGGGGCATATCGACAAATACGCCTACCGTGGCCGGCGGCTTGCCTCCCGCAGCACCAATACGTCCCGCAGCAGCAAGCAATGCAGGAGCCTCGTCGATTGACACTTGCCGCTTGCTTGGCGCAAATACAAAGCCCATCTCGTGGAAGGGGAGGCCGTCCATCGACTCGATGGTCGGCACATCCCTTAATCCGCATATTTTGATCCGTGTTGGAGAATCCGTCATCCCCGCACCGGCCCCATCAAATCCTCAACCGCGCCGCGCACGCTGCTCTGACGCATAAAATGTTCGCCGATCAATACGCCATGCGCTCCCACGGACTGGAGATAGGCCATATCAGCCGGGCCTGCAATGCCGCTTTCACTAATGATCGTTACTCCGGCAGGCATCATGCCGATCAATCGCTCCGTTGTCCCAAGATCCGTTACGAATGTTTTAAGATTGCGGTTGTTAATGCCGATCAGTGTCGCTTTTTCCAGCGACAGAACCCGATCCAATTCCTCCTCGTCGTGGACCTCGGCCAGCACATCCATTCCTAACGCGCGTGCCAGCTCGTAGAACTCCGACAATTGCTCCGTCGTCAAAATGGCCGCGATCAACAAAATGGCATCCGCGCCGATGAGACGCGCCTCGTAAATTTGTCGATAGTCGATAATAAAGTCCTTGCGCAGCAAAGGAACATTGACCGTTTGTTTGACAAGCGTCAAGAAATCGTTATGACCCTGAAAGTAATCGCGATCCGTCAAAACGGAGATGCAGTCTGTTCCTGCTTTTTCGTAAGCCCGTGCCAGACCGGACGGCTCGAAGTCCTCCCGAATCAATCCCTTGGACGGCGATGCCTTTTTGACCTCGGCGATAAGTCCCATGTTTCTGTGGCGGCCATCGGGTCTAAGCGCTTGCTCAAAGCCGCGGCAAGCTTCCATTTCGGCAATACGTCTTTCAATATCGGATAACCAGAATCGGCCCGCCAGTTCTTCTACCTCGGCGCGTTTGGTTGTTACGATTCGCTCAAGAAACATGTGTCAACTCTCCTGTCGTTTGAATAAGCTCTTGCAGCTTGGCCATCGCCCTGCCCTGGTCGATCACCGCTGCCGCAAGCTCTACGCCATCAGCAAGCGTAGAGGCGAGGCCGCCTACGTAGATGCAAGCTCCTGCATTGGCCAATACGATATCGCGATAAGCTCCGCGTTCTTTCCCATCGAAGATGGAACGAATAATGCCGGCGTTGACGGCCGGCTCTCCGCCCTTAACTTCGCCGATGGGATGACGGCGCAAGCCGAGTTCTTCGGGCGTAAGATCAAATGTCCTGACAACGCCGTCTTGCAGCTCCGATATTTGCGTTGGAGCGGAGATGCTGATCTCGTCCAGTCCATCGTGACTGCTGACGACCAGCGCTCGCGACAGACCTAGCTCTCCCAGCACTTCCGCAATCGTCTCGGTTCGGGTTCGATCGTACAAGCCCAACAACTGCCGATCCGCGCCTGCCGGATTCGTCAGCGGCCCCAGCATATTGAAGATCGTGCGAATGCCTAATTCGCGGCGCGGCGCGGCGGCATGCCGGAGCGACGGATGATACAGCTGGGCGAACATGAAGCAGATGCCGATATCATGCAGACACGCGGATGCCTGTTCGGGCGTCAAGCTGATCTGAACGCCGAGAGCCTCCAATACATCGGCGCTGCCGGTCTTGCCGGACATGGCCCGGTTGCCGTGCTTCGCCACGCGTATGCCGGCTGCAGCAGCTATAATCGAGGAGGCCGTCGAAATGTTGAACTTATGAATGCCGGAGCCTCCCGTACCGCATGTATCCAGCAGTTCGCCAGAGCCGGCTTGCACATGGTTGCCATGGCTGCGCATTGTTTCGGCGAAGCCTGTAATTTCGTCCTTCGTCTCGCCTTTCATGCGCAGCGCCGTAGCAATGGCGCCGATCTGGGCCGGCGTCGCTTCTCCCTGCATAATCGTTCCCATGACCTGCGAGGCTTCCGAACGCGTCAGATGCTGGTTTCCCACGACTTTGGCCAGCGCTTCCTGGATCGTAAAGACCTTAGTCTCCATCCTAACCCCGCCCCTCTCTCGATGCAATCTCGTAATCCGAATTCACGCGCGCGCCGGATTGCTCTTGCTTGGGTAATGGCTTAGGCGATTGGCCGAAGCTGGCTTCCGCTGCGCGAATGGCTTTAAGCATTCCTTTGGCTTTGTTGATGGTCTCCATATATTCACTTTCCGGAACGGAATCCCAAACGATGCCTGCTCCGCTCTGAACATATGCTTTGCCATGCTTGAAAATAATGGTGCGAATGGTAATGCAGGTGTCCATCGTGCCGCCAAAACCCAGATATCCGATCGCTCCGGCATAGGCGCCGCGGGCTTCGTTCTCAAGCTCTGCAATGATCTCCATGGCGCGCAGCTTGGGAGCGCCCGATACGGTGCCCGCCGGCAAGCAAGAGATAAAGGCATCAAAGAAGTCTTTGTCCGGATGCAGCTTGCCGGATACGTTGGACACGATGTGCATGACGTGGGAGTAACGTTCGATCTCCATAAAGGAATCGCAGCGGACGCTGCCGAACTCCGATACGCGCCCAATATCGTTGCGACCCAGATCCACCAGCATCAGATGCTCGGCTCTTTCCTTCTCGTCAGCAAGCAGCTCGGCCTCCAGCGCCAGATCCTCCTCCGGCGTAACGCCGCGAGGGCGCGTACCGGCAATAGGTCTTGTCTCCACGCGGCCGCCGGACACTTTCACCAGCGCTTCAGGCGAAGTGCCTACAATGACCTCATCTCCCATCTTTAAATAATACATATATGGAGACGGATTCATCGTACGAAGTACACGATACACATGCAGGGGATCGACATCCGTCTCGATGCTGAAACGCTGTGACAATACCACCTGGAAAATATCGCCGGCACGGATATATTCTTTCGCCTGCTCCACATTACCGATGAATTGTTCCTTCGTCAGATTCGACTGAACGTCTCCCAGGTCGGGATCCAACGGGTATGCTGCGGCGGGGGCCATAAATCCGATGGCCGGCGGTTGCTGCAGCCTGGCAACCAGCGCGTCAAGCTTCTGGCTCGCCTGCTCGTATGCCGATGCGATCTCGTTATCCGTCGCTCCTTCCGGAATATGAACGTTGCCCACCATCTGCAGCTGCTGCTTCAAGTGATCGAATACGACGACCTGATCGCAGAACATGAACTGCATATCGTTCATCTGCAGATCGTCGACCGAATGCGGCGGCAGCTTCTCGTAATATTGAAGCAGATCGTAGCCGAAAAATCCGATCGCGCCGCCTGTGAACGGGGGAAGCTCGGGCAGCGACGGGCTGCGGAAGGAACGAAGTTTCGCCTTGAGCAGCTCGATCGGCTTCTCCTTAAGCACGGTGCTTCTGCCGTCGTGTTCCAGCACCATCTCGCCGTTCTTGCCGTACAGCTTTAGGAAGGGATCGGTTCCGATGAACGAGTATCGCGCCCACTTGGCCCCGCCCTCCACGCTCTCCAGCAGAAATGCGTGCTCCTCCTTCGCGAAATGCTGGAACAGGCGGATCGGCGTTTCCGTGTCCGCAAGTACATATCGAACGATGGGAATCAGATTGTAAGTACCGGCCAACTGGATCACTTTGTTCAATTCATTCGTCATGGCGATCGACCTCCGTCTATAATTAGCTGCTCTCGCAGAACTTTCTTAACATATAAAAAAGCTCCTGCCGGAAGCAGGAGCGCCTAATGTAATGATAACGAAGAGATCGGAAAGCCAGACCATATCCATACGATCAACATAAAAAGCAACCATTGCCGTAGTTGCGCAATGAAAGCGACAGGCATACCATGCCCCTCCGGGCACCGGCTATGACCAGTGATCGTATATGATAATATGACTCTGCTAAGCTCTGCTAAGCTCTACTCTACTCGTCTCATCTAGGCTAACTAACTGCTTCTCAATACTCATCTATGGGTTCTAATATATAACATGTCGCGTAAGGCGTCAACCCGAAACTTCAGGCATTGGCCATTAGACTTTCGACTTGGCCAGATCCGGCCGCAGCGCTTGCGCACCGCCTAAGTAAACATGATGAATTTCCTTTTGGCTCTTCTCCGTGTTTACGAGCACCATGAGGCGTACGCAACGCTCCAGGCTTCCCTTTACAGGCACTTCCAGAGCGCACATCAGCGGCACGAGCTCCCAGCCCGGCAGTTGTCTCACGGCTTGAGCCGGAAACGAATCGTCCAGATCCTGCGTCACCGTAATGAGCACGCTGCATATATCGGCGGGATCAATGTCGTTGCTTGACATAATCTCGCGTACCATCGTCAGCGTCGCCTCCGAGATCAGACCCGCTTCATTTGCTTCTACCGTTACAGCCCCGCGTATTCCCCGAACGTTCATCGCTGCACCTCCAATTTCAATTCTTCCACGATTTCCCTCATCCAATCTACAGGTACGTCCGACTTGATTTCTACTTTGCCAATCGCCGTCGGCACGATAAATACCATCGTTCCTTCCGCGAACTTCTTGTCATGCATCATCGCTGACATGACGGCATCCACGTCGAAGTGCCGAGGCAAGACGACGGGTAGTCCGCAACGTTCCAGCACTCGTTTCGTTACGGTATAGACCTCTTGCGGCGCGCCGTAACGGACGCCCAGCTTCGCGGACCCGATCATGCCGATCGAGATCGCTTCGCCGTGCTGCAGCTCGTTATACCCCGCAACAGCTTCCAGGGCATGGCCAATCGTATGGCCGAGGTTAAGAATGGCCCGCAGACTGTTCTCTTTCTCGTCCTGCGAGACGACATTTGCCTTGACGCCGCATCCTTTGTACAGCGCATATCCCAATGCCTCGGGATCCAGGGTCAGCAGCTTAGCCGCATTGGCATCGCACCACGCCACAAACTCGGCGTCCCAAATGAGTCCATGCTTAACGACTTCCGACAATCCGCCGGCAACGTCACGGGGCGGCAAGGATTGCAGCGTCTTTAAATCGTACAATACGAATTCCGGCTGATGGAATGCGCCGATAATGTTTTTTGCAAGCGGATGGTTTACCGCCACCTTGCCTCCGACGCTGCTGTCATGCGCCAGAATAGTCGTTGGAATTTGAACGAATTTGACGCCGCGCATATAGGAAGCGGCCACGTAACCGGCCAAATCACCGACAACCCCGCCTCCCAAAGCGACGATAGCCGACTTGCGGTCCAAACCGGCTTCCAGTGCCTTCGTGACCAGCCCTTCCAGCATCTGCAGCGACTTGGAGCTCTCGCCGGCAGGTACGACAGCCGAAGCAGCTTGAAAGCCGCCTTCGGATAAATTCTGGACCAGCGCATCCAAATAATGCGGAGCGACATGCTCGTCGGTAATGATCAGCAATGGAGACTTGGCGCTGATGCCATGCTTCTCGAAGTAGGACGACGCGTCATTTAATAGCCCTTCCCCAATGTAGATGGGGTAAGAGCGCTCACCGAGTTCTACCTTTAGCTCGCGCATCATTAATAGCTCTCCAATTGTTCTTGGTAGCTCTTAAGATTCGCGCGAATCTCCTCGATGGAATCGCCGCCGAATTTCTCCAGGAAGGCCTTCGCCACTTCCCAGGCCACTACATGTTCCATGACGACGCTGGCAGCCGGTACCGCACAGCTGTCCGAACGTTCGACCTGCGCCGTGAAAGGTTCCTTCGTATCGATATCTACGCTGCGAAGCGGCTTATACAACGTCGGGATCGGCTTCATGACGCCGCGCACGACGATCTGCTCGCCGTTGGTCATGCCGCCCTCGAAACCGCCGAGGCGGTTCGTCGCGCGATGATAACCCTTATCCGCTTCGTACATGATCTCGTCATGCACCTGCGAGCCGCGCAGCTTCGCCGCTTCAAAGCCGATGCCGATCTCGCAGCCCTTGAAAGCATTGATCGACATGACCGCGCCAGCGATTCTTCCATCTAGCTTGCGGTCCCATTGTACGTGACTGCCCAAGCCGATCGGCACGCCTTCGATAATACATTCCACGATGCCGCCGATGGAATCCCCTTCTGCCTTGATCTGATCAATATACGCCGTCATCTTGTCCTCCGTGTCCTTGTCCACGACGCGAACGGACGATTCTTCCGTCAATTTGATCAGCTCATCGATAGGCAAATGGTTAGCCGGCGCCTCGATCTCGCCGATGCGGATAACTTGTCCTGCCACTTTGATGCCGAATTCCGCCAACAGCTGGCGTGCAATGGCGCCGACGCCGACGCGGGCGGCCGTTTCCCTTGCACTGGAGCGTTCCAGCACGTTGCGCAGATCCTTCAGATTATATTTGAGGCCGCCATTCAGGTCGGCATGACCTGGGCGCGGACGATGCACTCTGCGCTTTTCCTCGTCGCTGCCTTCGATCGGCTCGATATTCATGACTTTGGTCCAATGCTTCCAATCGTTGTTCTGGACAATGAGCGCTACGGGTGCGCCGGTCGTCTTGCCGTGACGAACGCCGCCGACGATCTCGGCCGTGTCCTTCTCGATCTGCATTCTCCGTCCGCGGCCATGACCTTTCTGACGACGCTGCAATTGGAAATTCAACTCTTCGAAATCAAGCTTCAGATTGCTTGGCAAACCCTCTATAATAGCGGTCAACTGGGGACCGTGGGTTTCTCCTGCTGTCAAATAACGTAAACTCAAGCTAAAGCTCCTCCTTCAGCGCTAGGCCCGACTGCGCCCGCTGTCTTCTCCCTTAACATCTTTGCTCATTATAGTACAGAGGTGTAGGTTTGACAAGAAATCACAGCCTATTCCATTGACGCGTCAAAGCGTCTGTGGATTAAATTACATTTTTGTACAATAGTGGTGATTATGTTCGGCGTTATTCGGTCTTGCCTGCTTTATGCGGAACAAACAAAAACCGCCCTTCCCACTTGAGGAAGAGCGGCCTCCGATTATATTGTTCGGACAACTGCCGTTATTCAGACAGAACGTCCCTCGAGTCGCGGCCTTTCGGGAACAGGCAGGATCGACTCGTCTACCAGACGATTGATCTGCTTGCTGTCGACGCCGATTATTTGCGCGCATTCCTGTATCGTAATAATTCCGCGTCTATATGCGGCAATTACTATACGCTTGTCCATCCACGTTCACCCTCCAAGGAGATATCCTTATCTCCTAGTATAGGAGAAGTTGGAAGCTCGTATACCCTCCGTTACGTGCGACGATAGAAAAAGGTATCCGCCGTCTCGAATCCGTACTGCGCAGGCGAGAAGATTTGCTCCGTGCTGCCCACGAACAGAATGCCGCCAGGCTTCAGCGCCCCCGCGAATTTATGATATAACTGATGTTTGGCTTCTTCGGTAAAATAAATCATGACGTTGCGGCAAACGATGAGGTCGAAGCCGGATTCGAACTTGTCGTAAAGCAAATTGCCCTGTTTGAACGTAACAGCCTTCTTGAGCACATCGGAGACCGCATATGCACCTTCCGCAGTCTTGAAATATTTGTTCCTGCTGGTCTTCGGCACATCCCGAAGCGATCGTTCCAGATAAATGCCTTCCTGCGCCTTCTGCAATACGCCCATATCAAGATCCGTAGCAAGCAGCGTCGTGCGGTCAAGCAAACCCATCTCGGAAAGGATCATCGCGATCGTATAGGGCTCCTCGCCGGTAGAGCAAGCTGCGCTCCATATTCGCGGCCGCAGGCTGGCTGACGCGATCTCCGGCAGAAAAACTTTTTGCAGCACTTCCCAGCGCTGCGGATTACGCCAGAATTCCGATACGTTGATCGTCATTCGGTCCAGAAATTCATGAAGCAAGGCCCGGTTGCCTTCAATGGCTGAATAATAGTCCCCGAAAGTGGCAAAGCCGTGCTTCATTCGAAGCGTCGTCAGCCGGCGTTTCATCTGGGCTTCCTTATACTGGGACAGATCAATAGCGGTTTTGCGCTTGATCTGGGATATAAATTGCGTGAAGTCTGGATCTTCGGACATGGGAGCCTCCCAATGATGTAAAGGTAATTATCAAATCCAGGCTTGAATATGGTGCTCGAAGCTTACGAGCTCCTCAGGCCGGAAGAAGTTGGCGATTTCCCGCGTCGCGCTCTCCGGGGAATCGGATCCATGAATCAGATTCAAGTTGGTATGTACCGAAAAATCCGATCGGATCGTGCCAGGCGCCGCATCGATTGCATTTGTTTTGCCAATCATGGCACGGGTCAGCGCAACAACATTATCGCCGCTCCATACCATGGCGAATACTGGACCGGAAGTAATAAATTCGAGAAGCGGTTCGTAAAACGGCTTGCCATGATGCTCCGCATAATGTATTTCCGCCAACTCGCGGGAAACGAGCATGAATTTGGCAGCGGTAAGCTGCAGTCCCTTTCTCTCAAAGCGCCCGACGATTTCACCGATCAAGCCGCGCTGCACGCCATCGGGTTTTATCATGAGAAACGTTTGTTCCATCTGCTACCATTCCTTTCTCCATCAAGCTCGTTTAATTGGTCGTTCAAAAAGTTCGCTTTTGATCACGAAGTATGCCATGAAGCCTACTCGACATCGAATATTGAACGCAAGCGAAACTTCCGGTGCTCACGTAGCTCCACTACGCTCCGCTCCTCAGTTTCTACTTTCATCCAATCTTCTCGGTGCTGAAAACCGAACTTTCTGAACTCGGTTGTTCGAAATTGGTCGTTCGCTTTAATAATTGCGTTTCCCGACAAAATGCGCAATGTCGATTAAGTTCTTTTTCGCCGTAATGTTCGGCAATCCTTCTAAAGCTTGCAAAGACTTTGCAATATATCGATTCGCCATGGCGTCGGCAAGATCGCCGCCTTTGCTACCGCGGATAAGCTCGATGGCTCGTCTGGCATCCCCTCTGCCCTCTCGCGAGCGGATCGAGGCGATCTCGCCAAGCAACGGCTCGCGAATGCGTTCGTCGCGCAACGCCAGTATAACGGGCAGCGTAATGTTGCCCTGTCTCATATCAGAGCCCGGCGGCTTGCCGATCTGCTTCTCTGTGCCGTATAGGTCAAGCAGATCATCGCGAATCTGAAACGCCATCCCGACGTTGTAACCGAACCGGTAAAGCGCATTCGAGACTTGCCGCTCGGCTCCTGCCGCAATTGCCCCCAGCTCGCAGCTAATCGCAATTAGCAAGGCCGTCTTCCGCCTGATACGGAGCAGGTAATTGCGAATGGATTGATCCGTGTTGAAGAAGTCGCGGATCTGCTCCATCTCGCCGATACACATCTCGACAAGCGCTTTGGACAGTACCTGGTGAATAATAGGGTTCGGCAGCCTCGTCGCAATGGAGAGCGCCTTGCCGTGTATGTAGTCACCGGTATACATCGCAATACGGTTATCCCACTTCGCCTTGACCGTGGGCTGCCCTCTGCGCGTCTCCGCATCATCGATGACATCGTCATGGACTAAAGATGCCATATGGATCAGCTCAAGCGGCACGGCGATTTGTTTCATGACATCCAGCTTGTACTCGCCGAATTTGCCGGACAGCAATACGAATACGGGACGAATCCTTTTGCCGCCGGCTTTGAGCAGATGGGTCGAAGATTCCGACAGAAGGGCGTGGTCATCCGATACGCTGCGCTCCAGCTCCTGCTCGATCTGATTCAGATCGCCTTTCATCTTTGCATACAATTCTAATAGTTTCATTCATTCACCTTTTGGGGGATTTGATCTTCTAGAAAAGTTAAGCTGACTTCTCCCGGCAACAGACCAAGTTCAGTCGCGTATCGGAAGTACAACTGAAGCCCTCTCTGTAGCCTCTCGTCGAAATCGTAGCGCAATGCCTGGAAGTAGATACGCCAGTAGGACTCGTCCCCTCCTAGCTGCGCGCATGCCTTCTCAACCAAATGCCCGGGATTGGCCACATTCGCCTCTCTGGTCCGAAGCATCGCGCGGTATAACGCATACACCTCTTCGCCGGCGGCTTCTATCGCTTGCCGTCTCGCGGCAACAACCGCATAGGTCATGCCAAGACCTGTCCACTCATTCCACAATTGTCCGAGATCCAACACCTGCATGCCCTGACAGTTGCGAGAAGCGCGAATGGCTGGATCTCCAATCAGAAGCGCCGCATCGGCCGTCTCCAGCATGGTGTCCAAATCCGGCTCTGCAGGCAAGTATTCGGGTTCGCAGCCGTATCTCATCGTCATAATGATGTGAAGCAAGTTAACGGATGTCGCCGAGGTCGTCGTAACGGCTATGCTTGTCGGCCGCTTCTCTTCGATCGGCTGCTTCAGGAACAGCAGGATGGAATGGACGCGGCCTACCGAGCCGACGGACAGCCCGGGCAATAATATATAGTCTTGGGCGTTCGCTCCATATGAATACGATGATATGGCGGATACATCCAGCTCGCCTTGTTGCAGCATATGGTTTAGAGCGGCAGGGACTCTCGAGACCAGCTCGTAAGACAAGTCTCTGCTCTGCTCGGCCAACCCGTCGAACAAAGGCCATGCATTCGCGTAATCAATCCTCCCGACGGCGATCCGGCGTCCCAGTGTCATGGTGTTCATCTCCCCATCTTCTGTACAAATCATGATCGATGTCTATGTTGTCCAGTACCTTGCCGACGAGGAAATCAATCATCTCTTCCATCGATTGCGGCTTGTAATAAAAGGCCGGCATCGCCGGCACGATCGTAACGCCCAGCCGTGCCAACGTTAACATGTTCTCCAAATGGATCGCATGCAGAGGCGTCTCCCGCGGCACAAGCAGCAGCTTGCGTCCTTCCTTAAGCATCACGTCTGCCGCGCGTGTCATAAGATCGTCCGAGATGCCATGCGCTATGGAGGACAGCGTTCCCATGGAGCATGGCATGATCAGCATGCCCTCCACCCAGAACGATCCGCTGGCGATCGCCGCGCCGATGTCGGCGTTGGGATAAAACACGAGCCGACCCTGGCTCAGCCACTCGCCGAACCGACGTTCCAATGCGGCAGTTCGCTTGCTGGCTTCCCAGCCCAACTCTTCCTTGAGCACCCGCCAGCCCGCTTCCGTAATGACCAGATGAACCTCGTACTCATTTGCCAGAAGCTCTTCGATTAAGCGAATGCCGTAGATGGCGCCGCTGGCGCCGGTAATGCCAACTACCCAGCGTCGTCGCCGCATGGCATCTTTGCTTGAACTTTTGCCCTTCTCCATTAGCCGAACACCACCAAATCGATAAAGGCAAATGCGAACAGCACAACGCTTAGCGTGCCGTTCATGCCAAAGAATGCTGTCTGTACGCGGGACAAGTCATGCGGTTGAACCATGTAATGCTGGTAAAATAACAGCGTTACGGACAAGAGCGCGCCAAACAGATAGAGCCAGCTGAGCTGCGTGCTGACGAACAGCAGGATAAAGCCGATCGCAGTAACGACGTGGAGACCGCGGGCAATCCATAACGCGCCGGCAATGCCGAAGCGAGCCGGAATGGATTGTATCCCCTCTCCCCTATCGTATTCGAAATCTTGCGTCGCATAGATAATATCGAACCCGGCGATCCACAGCGCCACGGTGCCGTACAAGAGCCACGCCGATGCCGAGAATTCCCCCGTAACGGCTACCCAGCCCCCCAGCGGGGACAATGCGATGGTCAAGCCCAGCACAATATGGCACAGCCAAGTAAAACGTTTGGTATAAGAATAGATAACAAGGAAAAAGACGGCGATTGGCATCAGCTTCATCGCGATGGGCTCCAGATTGTAAGCCGCGATAAACAACAAAGCGAACGAGACGATAATGAACGCCACGACCTCAACCGACTTCAGCAGACCCGCCGGAATCGCGCGGTTGCTCGTGCGAGGATTTTTTTTGTCGATGGCGGCGTCGATGACCCGGTTCAGGCTCATCGCGGCGCTTCTTGCTCCGAACATAGCAAGCGTTACCCAGCCGATCTCGCTCCAGGACGGGAGGTGGCCGTTCATGGCGACTGATCCCAAAATAGCCCCAAGGAACGCGAAGGGCAACGCAAACACCGTATGCTCGAATTTAATCATTTCCAAAATTATGCGCAGTTTGCGAATCATGACCCCTAATCAGTTCCCTTCGTTCCGATATGCAGCGCGGCAACTCCGCCGAAGAACAAATCAACCTTTGTCCTCTTCAATCCGGCTTGCTCATAAAGCGCAGTCAAGCCCTTGGAATCCGGGAATTGCTTAAGAGATTGGGGAAGCCACTGATATTCTTTGTGTTTGCCGGCCAACAGCTTGCCGAAAAGCGGCATGATTTTCTCGAAATAAAGATAATAAATGCCTTTAAACGGCTGCCAAGTCGGCTTCGACATCTCCAGACAGACGACCAGACCGCCCGGTTTGACGACGCGACGCATCTCCTTGAGCACCTGTAAATAATCGGGCACATTCCGAAGGCCGAAGCCAATAGTCGCATAGTCGAAGGAATTGTCGGGGAACGGGAGTTCCATCGCGTTGCCCTTGACAAGCTTGATCGTATCCTGCAATTGAAGTTTTTTGATCTTCTCGGCGCCGACATCCAGCATATTTTGGCTAAAATCAAGACCTACGATGTTGCCATGGCCGCTTGCGCCCGCCAGATCAATCGTCCAATCGCATGTACCGCAGCAAATATCAATCGCGCTTTGTCCGCGCTGCACGTTCATCTTCTTCATGGTGAACCTGCGCCAGGCTTTATGCCGGCGAAAGCTGATTACATCGTTCATGAAATCGTATTTCGGTGCGATCGTCTCGAACAAGGCGTGAACGTGACTTTTAGAAGAATTCGTATCCACGTGATCACCTCATCTCGTTAAGTGCCGGCATGTAACCGCCAGTGTTATTCGTAAGTCCGTTAACGATTGCCGTCAACTCTCGTATCAGCTTGTCCGACTCCAGCCTGCCGATCGCTGTTTTCAGAGCGATCAGGCCGCTTCCCAGCTTCGCGGCAAGATGCTTGCGAACATCATATTTGTGTACAAGAGTAGCAATGTAATCCTGCTCATATACACCATCGGCAAGCCGATGACGTTCTTCCTCGTTGCCTACCTGGAGAAGATGCCAATACGCCCAGCTTCTGTCGAAGCGGTTGGCGTCTTCGCTGCGCTCCAGCTCTTCGATCGCTACCTCGCAGCGCGAGATGCCGCTCAGCAACTCCGGCCATACTCGCGACAGAGAACCTTCCAGCATGCTGGCGAAGTGGCCGAACAGCTCGCTTTTGAGCTGCACGGCGTAGCCAAAATAATCGTCGGCGCCCAGCCTCATGCCGCGCATGCGGGCATATAAATTGACCTTCAAACGATTGACCTCGCAGACGGCATCGCTCAGCTTTGTAATCATCCCGATCTGACCTGCCTTCGCCAGAAGCTGATAGAACCTCGCGCTGAAGTAATCGCCCGCCAGTACCTTCAGCTGCCTGGAGCGCATCTCTTTCTCCGTTTTCCTGCGCGTGTCCGTATCGATCAGGTCATGCGTGTCCATCCCCATCTGAACTAAGGATACGACCGTCGTGTATAGCTCGCTATGCTCGCGGCTGTCATTCTCTTCGTTCAGAACGGCATAAAGAAGCCGCAGCCGAGGCTCGGCGGGCGGCGGCAGATCCGTATGTGTTTGTATCATATCATAATTGATGTAGCTTGATGTTAGTTCAGAAATACGGTATTTCGCCATAGATCGAAGCCTCCGGACAAGTGTAGCAGAATTGCCGCTCAATAATCTCACGCTATTATAGCACAACTTGCACCAAAGATCACATTATGCGCACATAGCGTTCATCAATTTGCAACATCCTCCGGCTCGCCTGCTTCGGCAGGTGTTGGCAGCGCATCGGCCGAAAAACCGCTGACGGGTCCGAAGCGCGTCTCCCATGCTCGCGTAAAGCTAAGTCTGAGCCGCTGACGCCATACTTCGTCGTGCACGGGATCGGCATACGCCATGGATTGCAGCTCGTCTTCCAGCCAAGCATCGCTCCTGCGCAAGTCAATTGCCGCCAGCAATGTCTTGCGCTCTTCCCCGCGTTCGGAAATCCTGACGAGGAGCCGTTCAATATTGGTTACTTCTCTGAACGCAAGCCCGGTCAGCTTCCCGATATCCGAAAACAGAAATTGCGGACGGCTCTTCCCGGGAGACACAATCAGCTCCAGCGTCAGTACGTTCCCGTTCCATTCCGCATGTCCCAGCTTCTCCCGCAAGGGCACATCAGCCAAAATATCGACCAAATTTACATTCGTCAGTCTGTTGTTTTGTTCTGGGCGCATAACCGCCACTTCGCCTTTGGCGCGAGCTCCTTCTTCGAACCAGCCTATTACAACGGTCATCGCTAGCGTAATAAGCAGTGTCGCAAGGGCTGCCGTCAGCCATCCGTTCAACCTCTGCATCTTCATCCACCTTCCGGAGAGGATCTTCCTGTTCTACCCAGTCTGCACATGCAGGAAAGAGACCATACGCATATGCTTCTCCTCTCCATTGTACGAGCATGAAGGATGTAATATTCGACTCTGCGCGACGATCTCTGTTTCATAGACAAAAAAAAGAACCGAGGCACTGTAGGCGCTGCGATTCTTCCAGTCTAACGTATTATGCTGCGGCGAGTCATCGCCGCCTTAGGAATCGGTTTCGACCGTGCCGTATTTGGTCATTACGGTCGCCTTTCCCCGGATCTTGATTGCCGAGGTATGATCGGTAAATTGGCAGATTAGCACTTCGTTGCGATCCAGCTTCTCCGTGTGGTGAAACTTCGTATCCTGGCCACGCGTCAGTCCGATGACCTGCACGCCTTGGTCCTTCGCCTTCACAACTATGTATTCCCCAACTGTCGGTTGCTCCATGATGATCTCCTCCGCCTTTCCCGTTATAGATGTAGTTCAAAAAGTCCGCTTTTGATCACGAAGTATGCCAGGAAGCTTACTCGACATCGAATATTGAATTCAGGCGAAACTTCCGGTGCTCACGTAGCTTCCACTACGCTCCGCTCCTCAGTTTCTACCTTCATCCAATCTTCTCGGTGCTGAAAACCGAACTTTTTGAACATGTACTTTTCAAATAAAAAAACGCTCAAACGATCCCGTTCGAGCGTTCCGTATTGCTGAAACATTAATTGGATACAAGATCCTTGAGCGATTTGCCCGGTTTGAAAGCCGGCATTTTGCTGGCGGCAATATCGATCTCTTCGCCCGTTTGCGGGTTGCGGCCTTTACGGGCCTGGCGTTCGCGAACCTCAAAGTTACCGAAGCCGACGAGTTGCACCTTGTCACCGCTTTGGAGAGCATCGGAAATCGCTTCGAACACGGCGTCAACCGCTTTCGTCGCATCCTTTTTGGACAGGTCGGACAATTCTGCTACTTTAGCGATCAAATCTGTTTTATTCATCTCTTCACCTCCTTAGGTATATAAAAACTTCTTATCCCTCTTATTCACCGAAAACTTCAAATATATACCTTTTGACCGAACAAACCTATAGTAATACAGCGGAAACACAATTTCAAGTGGGTAAACCCGTTTAAAGCCTATTCCGAGACAATTCTCATCTTCCTCATCCAAAAAAGACGAAAATCATGGTTTTTTATGCAAAAGAGAGCCCTCTTTCAAGCTTAAACAGCTTGAGAGAGAGCTCTGCTTACGTTCCCGTCGCGTGATTACAGGATGATGGCGATCAAGCCGCCCGAGCCTTCGTTAATAATGCGGCCCAGCGTTTCCTGCAGCTTGTATCGGGCATTATCCGGCATAAGGGCGATTTTGCCCTGAATGCCTTCTCTGACGATGGAGTGCAGCGAACGGCCGAAAATATCGGACTCCCATATTTTGATCGGATCGTTTTCGAAGTCTTGCATCAAGTAGCGGACAAGCTCTTCGCTCTGCTTCTCCGTACCGATGATCGGCGCGAACTCGGACTCTACGTCGACGCGGATCATATGGATCGAAGGCGCAGTCGCTTTGAGTCTCACCCCGAATCTCGACCCTTGGCGAATGAGCTCCGGCTCGTCGAGCGCCATCTCCGCCAGCGACGGCGCTGCGATGCCGTACCCCGTCGTTTTGACCATCTCCAGCGCTTCCGCAAAGCGGTCGTATTCCCGTTTCGCATGCGAGAAGTCCTGCATAAGCTGCAGCAGGTGATCCTTGCCGCGAATTTCGACGCCGACAACCTCCATGAGAATGCGGTCGTACAACTCATCCGGAGCATACAAATCGATCTCCGCGACCCCTTGGCCCATGTTCATGCCGCTGAGGCCGGCTCGCGCGATAAAGTCGTAATCCATGAACTGCGCGACAACGCGCTCCACGTCCCTCAGCCTGCGAATATCCTTTACCGTGTCCCTTACGGAATTCTCGTAGTTGCTGCGAAGCCAGTGATTGTCGTTGAGCACCATGACCCAGCTTGGCAGATTGACGTTGACTTCATGCACGGGGAACTCGTAGAGCACCTCGCGCAGGACGGCCATGCCTTCCTCTTCGCCCATCGTGGCCACGCTTAAAGCCATAACGGGAATGTCGTATTTGGCTTGCAGCTCGCTTCGAAGCTGCTGCGTCTCATCCGACTTTGGTCTTGTAGAGTTAATAATCAGCACGAAAGGCTTGCCGACCTCTTTTAACTCCTCAATAACGCGCTCCTCGGCGACGACGTAAGAGTTTCTCGGAATTTCCGCGATGGAACCGTCCGTTGTAACAACGACACCCAGCGTGGAATGCTCCTGAATGACCTTCCGCGTGCCGATCTCGGCAGCTTCCTGGAACGGGATCGGCTCCTCGAACCAAGGTGTTGTAATCATGCGAGGACCGTTCTCGTCCTCATATCCTTTTGCGCCTTCCACAGCATAGCCGACGCAATCGACAAGCCTGACGTTTACGTCGAGCCCTTCCGCGACCTTGAGCTGCACGGCCTGATTCGGCACGAATTTTGGCTCTGTCGTCATGATCGTTTTGCCCGCGGCGCTTTGCGGCAGTTCGTCGACGGCCCGAATACGGTCCGATTCGTTCACGATGTTGGGAAGCACGACCGTCTCCATGAACCGCTTAATGAAGGTTGATTTGCCCGTCCGGACCGCGCCTACCACACCGAGGTAAATATCCCCGCCGGTACGTTCGGCTATGTCCTTGAAAATGTCTACTTTCTCCACTGAATATCCCCTCCCAATTGATTTTCCGGTTCGCCGCCTTCCACCGGACAAGAGGGCAGGCCAGCGACGCAACTCGTACATGCTTTCGGACTATTAACATCTTATGTTGGGACTGTCCAATTATGCCGTTTTCCTTCTACGAAATCTTTTTTCCCGTTGTTGCCTGCGCCAGCTTCCCTTCCAAATGCGAGAACATCCTATCCAAGATTGAAATATATGAACCATGTAAGAAAACTATGACGGAAGGCAGCGGCGGCATGCAAAAAAAATTCCCTTGCAGGCATAAGCCCGCAAGGGAATGGATGTAAAGCGGTTAAGGCTGAATAGCGACAGGCTCGCCTTCAACAAGCTTGTAAGCCGGCGATTTGACGGGAACATAATCCGAAGAATCCACAAGCAGCGTTCTCAAATCTATGTTTTCTTCGTAGGAAGCTTCGCCGTTCTTCTCCAAAAGCTGCATAATATCAATGCCGTAATCCGTAAATACGGTGCCGTCTTCATCCACGATCGCCCTCTGGGTTGTACCGGAGTACACGCTCGTAATGATCGGCTCTTTTTGCTTCAGCTTGCCGTAATCGATCTCATAGAACCCGGGATAGATAGAATCGCCCTTAGGCACGGCGGTATTCTCTTTTATGTACGCATTCACCCAGTTCTGAATGTCGTTGATTCGCTGCGACGTGACGATATCCATCAGCTTTACGCGCGGTTCCGTCTCTTCATCGAGAATCAGAAAATAATAATGTCCTCCGCCTTCGAACGAAGCGGCGGGAACGTCGCTTATGTATCCTTTTGCTTGCAGCTTGCCGAAGTCGATCAAATATTTTTCGTAGACGGGTACCGACTGGGAGCTGTTCTTGATAGGAAGCAGTTGCAGCTCGTCATAATACTGATCAATGGCACCCTGCACGTTGCGAATGGCTTCTTTGGGCGCCACCTTCCCCTTCAAGCGCTCCTTGGGATACATACATCCGCTAAGAGACAGAGCGACAAGCACGGTCGCCAAACAAACGAACGCCGCGCGGATCCAAAGTTTGCCGCGCATCGCTTGCGCGGCTTTTGTTGCCGTATCCATCGTTAAATGCTCCTCCTTGCTACCATAGCTCATCTTCTGATTCCTTCTGTCTGGCCAATTGCCTTGCTACAGCAGCTTTAAGCGGATCAAGCGGCAGATCGACCTCCACTCGGCCTGTTACCCTAGTCTGGCAGGAAAGACGAATTCCTTTTTCGTCCAGCCCGGCCAGCTTGCGCCGCTCAACGTCGCCGATAGGCTGCAGCTCGCTGCCGGGTCGGACGGTTACCTTGCACATAAAACATGCAGCCTTGCCGCCGCAACGGGTCGCGATAGCTATGCCGGCGCGCTTGGAAGCATCCAGCACGCTTGTTCCTCGCCTTACACGAACGGACTTGCCGCTGGGCCAGAAGACGACTTCAGCATCCATTGCTCTTCACCTGCTTCCGATTGACCTAACCAGCCATGTACCTCGCCGATCGCGAGCGGACTAAACGTGTTTCTGTCCTCGATCGCGGCCAATGCCCCCTGATGCCGGGTTGGGTTAGCGGCATAGGCTTCGGTAATCATCCTGACACGATCCGGCCGTCCTCTCAACGCGTTGAACCATAGCTCATGCGCAAGCGGAACGACTACGGCGGCAGGGAGACCTTCCTCCACCATAACGGGAAAACCATTCGGTATCAGCACTTGCCGCACTTCCGTCCAATAAGAGCATTGGAAGGCCGAGACACGAAATCCGCTGACCAATTCCACGCGTACGCCTTCCAGTTCATAATGACTGAGTGTGGATCGATAGATCGCCGTTTCGCTGTATGCCGCTTCGTCGACCGCGAACGGCCGCAACCGTTCATGGAGCTCCCGGCTGTCTTCTTCGTCGCAATACAGATCGAGGTCACGCGGTTTGGCGGGCAGCGACAGGCCTCTGAGCAACAGCCCCGCACTGCCCCCAACGACCCACTTTTCGTTTCCCGCAAGCCTGATAATGGCAGCCAGCGCCTTCTTGATTTCTGCCTTTTCCGTCATAGCTGCACATCCTTCGAACTAGTCAATTCTGTATATCAGAAATACGTTTTGTTCATGGCCGCGATCCGGCCGGCTCCATCCTTTACAATGGCCTGGCAGCCCAAGCGGAATCCTTCCTCGAATTCCTCCGGCTCCAACCGGTCCCACTCCTCGTCGGTGACGTCTTCAAGATACTCCAATCCCTCCGTGACAAGGCAACGGCATCTTGCGCAAGTACCCCGCGTACAAGAAAAACTGAAGTCAACGCCGTGTTTCATCGCGTGATCCAGCAACGACAGCCCGGATTCCGCTTCCACTTCTTTCGTTATCGTTCTACCCTTAAGTTCAATCATTACGTTACGCGTCCTTTCTCCCGCCAGCTCTTCATTCCTTATGTACTTGCTTTAAGTACAAGTTCAAAAAGTTCGGTTTTCAGCACCGAGAAGATGGGACGAAAGTAGAAACTGAGGAGCGGAGCGTAGTGGAAGCTACGTGAGCACCGGAAGTTTCGCTTGCGTTCCATATTCGATGTCGAGTATGCTTCTTGGCCTACTTCGTGATCAAAAGCGGACTTTTTGAACAACCATTTTTAGATAATAGAGAAGAAACCATAAATAAAACCGAATACGAGCAATATAAAGGCGACAATCGACAGAACAAGCTTTACGACGCCTTTGGTCTTTACCCGGGCAAACGTAATCACGAACGCTGCCAGCGCCATCAAGCCGATGCCGATAAACGACACCCACATCTTTGTCATTGCATCCATTGTATGACCATTCTCCTAATCTGCTTCGATATCATCCTCATCCATTATAACACCCGTCATAAGTCGGCGCACATGTTACCCTGTCCGCAATTCTGACAAAAATGAGACAAAAAGCCATGGCAAGGCCCCTGTGACCCGAGAGACCGTCTCTCGCAGGAGCTTCCATGGCTTTGACCCACACTACTTTTTGAGCATCATCTTGACTAAAGATTCCATGCTCGACGGATTCATTCCGCTCGCTTTAACGGCTTTCACGATATCGTTCACGGTCGATTCCGGCACTTTGATTTTTGCCATGTCGGCGACTTGCTTTACCAGTTTGCGCAGCTCCGCTTCATTTTGGAGCGTGTTTGCATCTACGCCGCTTGCCAGCTTTTTGACCGCATTTTCCGAGATGTTTTTGCCCGTTTTTTTGTTGATGGCGCCGAGCACATCTTTGGGAATTCCTTTGGACAATGACTTCACCCTCCTCATGTGTTGCGCTCATGACATCATATGAGAGGGGATAACAAGTGGTGTAGGCGGCAAGCTACACAAGCGGTTCGATCTCGTGCGTCTTTAGCCGTCCCATCAGCTCGCCGACGGCGTCCTCAGGCGATTTGCCCTGGAATAACACCGCGTAAAGCTGAGTCGAAATAGGCATCTCCACATGATATTGCTTGGACAATTCGTATGCAGCCCGTGTCGTGCGAACGCCTTCGACAACCATGCCCATTCTCTGCAGCACATCCTCGAGCGGCGAACCATCGGCAAGCATGGAGCCTGCGCGCCAATTACGACTATGCGTGCTTGTACAGGTTACGACCAGGTCGCCAACGCCTGCCAAGCCGGCGAATGTCAGCGGATTGGCCCCCATTGCAGCGCCCAGTCTTCCAATCTCCGCAAGGCCGCGCGTCAGAAGGGCGGCTTTTGCATTGTCCCCGAACCGGAGTCCGTCCGACAGTCCAGCTCCCAGAGCAATAATGTTTTTGATTGCTCCGGCGACCTCCACTCCCACAACGTCTGAGTTCGTATAGACGCGGAATGCATTGTTCATGAACGCATCTTGAGCCCGCTCTGCCTTATCCGACTCTTCTGAAGCGACTACGACGGTTGTCGGCTGCTTTCGAATGACTTCTTCGGCGTGGCTCGGACCGGACAAGACGACGATCGACGACTGCGGACGTCCCAGTTCCTCCGCCAGCACGGAAGACATCCTCTTTAGCGTATCGGTCTCGAAACCTTTTGTCGCATGAACAATTAGCGTGTCCTTGCCTAAATAAGGAGACGCTTGCCCAGCCACCTGGCGCATCGCGCCGGAAGGAGCCACAAACAATGCAAGCTCCGCGCCCGCAAGCGCCGTTTCCATGTCGGTTGTTGCCGTAAGACCGACAGGCAGCTCCGCATCAGACAAATATTTGGCGTTTCGTCTAGTAGCATTAATTTCTTTAGCCTGCTCCTCGTTTCGAGTCCACAAGCTGACCTTATATCCATTGGAAGCAAGCACAGACGCAAGCGCCGTACCCCAGCTTCCCGCAACCAGTACAGCGGCTTTTCGCACTCCTGATGAGCTCTCGTTGATCGTCATGTCCTTCAAGCCTCCTTCTTAGCACCAAGCTTGTTCTCCGTCCCTTGCGCCAGCTTTACGATATTGGTACGATGACGCAGGAAGGAGAATGCGCAAATCGCCAACGCTCCTGCAAGCAGAGGCCAGGAAAAGTCCAGCCAAATAATGAACAGCGGCGTCAGAGCCGCAAAAATAAGCGAGCCAAGCGACACGTAGCGGGTAATCGCTATGATGGCGATGGCCACGATGCCGGCATACAGCGCAGGGAAAAACGCCAGCGTCGCGATGACGCCGACTGCCGTCGCAATCCCTTTGCCTCCTTTAAAGCGGAACCAGATCGGCCAGTTGTGGCCGATAATGGCCGCAAGGCCGCATAGAACGGGCGTCCAGGCTCCATCGCTAAGCGCGTACCCGATGGCGATTGCCGCAATGCCTTTGGCAATGTCGAGCAAGAAGACAAGAATGCCAGGACCTTTGCCCAGCACGCGAAGCGTATTGGTCGCGCCGGCATTGCCGCTGCCATGCTGCCGGATGTCGATTCCCTTGACCAACCTGGCGATAACGATGCTAAATGATACCGAACCTAACAAATAGCTAAGTACAACCGCGATAATATCAAACACCGATTCCATTCTCCCCTAGTCTTCGTCGGATTTGCGACGCGTGTAGATACGCACCGGCGTTCCTTCGAAATCGAATGCTGCGCGAATCTTGTTTTCCAGATAACGCTCGTACGAAAAGTGCATAAGCTCAGGATCGTTAACGAAACAGACGATCGTCGGAGGTTTCGTCGATACTTGCGTCACGTAATTAATACGCAAACGCTTGCCCTTATCCGATGGCGGAGGATTAATAGCCACCGCGTCGGAAACAACATCGTTAAGCAAATGCGTCTGAATACGAAGAGCATGCTGCTCCGACACATGATTAACGACCGGCAAAAGCTTATGTAAACGCTGTTTCGTCAGTGCGGACAGAAAGACGACCGGCGCATAAGTCATAAACAGGAAGTGGTCGCGAATGCTTTGCGTGAAATGCTGCATCGTCTTGTCGCTTTTATCAACGATATCCCACTTGTTTACGACAAATACCGAGGCTTTGCCTGCCTCATGGGCATAACCGGCAATATGCTTGTCCTGCTCGATAATGCCTTCTTCTCCATTGATAAGCACGAGCACCACATCTGCTCGCTCAATAGCCTTCATCGCGCGCATTACGCTGTACTTCTCCGTGGATTCGTACACCTTGCCGCGCTTGCGCATGCCTGCCGTATCGATCAGCACGTAACGCTGGCCATCATGCTCAAACGGCGTATCGATGGCGTCGCGGGTCGTACCCGCCACGTTGCTTACGATAACGCGGTCTTCCCCGAGAAGCGCATTTACTAGCGAGGACTTGCCGACGTTAGGACGTCCGATCAACGCCACTCGTATTACATCCTCATCGTAGCCGTCGTCTTCCAGCTCGGGGAGCAGGTCTGTTGCCGCATCCAGCAGATCGCCGATCCCGATGCCATGCGAACCGGAGATCGCAATCGGTTGACCGAAGCCCAGACCATAAAATTCGTAAACGTCATCCATCCGATTTTCGTTGTCCACCTTGTTAACGGCAACAACGACGGGCTTGCGCGAACGGAACAGCATCTGCGAGACCTCTTCGTCGGAATGCGTAAGTCCGGTCTTGGCATCCACCATGAAAATAATAACGTCCGCTTCCTCGATAGCCAGCTCGGCCTGCATGCGGACGGACTTCATAATTTCGTCTTCGCCATCTATCTCGATGCCGCCGGTGTCCACAATGCTGAACGGCTTGCCGTTCCATTCTCCCGTGCCGTACAGACGGTCGCGGGTTACTCCCGGCTTGTCCTCAACAATTGCCAGCCGATCGCCGATGACTCTGTTGAATATGGTCGACTTCCCCACATTCGGTCGTCCGACGATGGCAATAACGGGTCTAGCCATAGTAGGTTTTCAACTCCTTAAAAGTTTGCGAAGCAAACTTACTTCGTAAGCATCGTTTCACAAGTCAAAATTCTCACGTTACTCATCATAGCAAAAAAGTACGCTCTTGGCTAACATTTCATATTACCGATGGTTCACCAGGATGATGGAGCCGTTTTTTAAATCATGTGCGCTCGCATCCAAAATTTTTTCAAGCAAAAAGGACGTTGCCTGCAGTTCCGTCTCATCCCGTGCAATAAAGATCGGCGCTCCGCCCGCCACGGCATCGCTTCTGACCGATACTACGGCTATAATCTCAGCTATGGGAATCACCCTCCAACTGGTTGACTTGCGCTTCCGTCGGCATGCGTACTGCCGATTCCATAATTGGCACTCGTTTAATGATCTCGACACCTTTGCCCCGCTCTCGATCTTGCGGGATGAGGAATACCGCCAGTCTGCCGTCCTTCATATCCAGCTTCGCCATGGGAATGAGGGCCGGCTCACCGTCATCCCGGTAGACGCCTAGTATTGTCGCCAGATCATACAGAATGGCTTGTCTTTGGCCGAGATTGGTCAACGTGACCTTGGCGTTGGGATTACGTGGTGTCAGCACAAAACCGATCCCCCGCTCCGCGATAATCTGCTGATTTTCCTTCAAGCCTACATTCATGATGTAGATATCGTCCACAAAGAGATCCGGACCATCCATTTTAACCGAAGCGATCTTGACCCCTGCTATATGATCTATCGAGCGGCCCGACTTCAGTTTCATAACAATGATAAGCGACAGGACTCCGGCTCCTAATCCATACCAGAAACTAAGCAGGATCGCGAACAAGCTGGTGACGAGAGCCGACATAATGACCAAATAATTGCGTCCTTCAAAAACCATGGCTATTCCTTCTATATAAGTAGAACCTCTGCTGACCAGCTCCATACTATCGATCTTCGTTAACGTCTCACGCTCCATCTTGCGTACATCCCGAAATTGCTGTGCAGCAAGCGTCAGGAAAGTGATGGCCGTATAATCCTTGTTAAACAATGCCGGGACAGCAACCGCTCCAAGCGCCGCAGCGATTACCCCTAAGGAGATATGGATAATTCTGCCGTGAGGGTAAGTGGGATATTGCCGATAATCCGTCTTCAGCATAAGTAATCTGGCGATAATGCCGAATGCGATACCCAACAGCACACCCGTTAAATGGCGATTCTGTTCCATATAGTAAAGCATGCCTTTACTCTCCTCCTTTACCCGGCCTGCTCATCGTCCGGACCATAATGGCTGCCGATCGCTTAACGCCATAAACAGCAAGCGAGCATCCAAAGGCTGCGGACGCGGCAATGCTCAATGAATCCCACCATTGGATAGAACCAACAGCCGCCTTATAAACTCCGTGATCCAGCCAAGCGCATATGATTTCGCCCAGAACGCTTCCCCATAACAATGCTCCGCATTGATATCGGATATTGAGTGTGAACAATGGGCACAACAAGCCGCAAAATAGCGAAGCATTCCAGGCCGGCTCCAGCCAGTACAATACGGGATCATGCGTGTACAGGCTTCGAATGCTACCCCAAATAATCGACAACATGAGGGCGCACAACATCAAATAACTTCTCTGTCCTTTATTGGCGTTATTCGCCAGCGCTAGCAGACTCCCTGCTAACAAAACAGCGATGATGACATGAATACGCACCGTAGGCAATGACTCCGGAAATGGGGACCACCAGTACCCCGTATAAGCGGCAATCGCAACCGCTATCCCCAGCACAATAACGCCTAACGTTCCTAGTCTAGGCGCCAAGTAAGGCTTCCACCCTGTCGCAAATAAAATAACGATGATTACGCTTAACCAGATGGTAACATAACCGGGAATCATAAGTTCTCACCTCTTATATTCCCTATTATGACCTAAAGCAAAGAGGCTATTCCCGTTTGCAACGGGAATAGCCTCTTCTAGTGGTAAGTCATTGAACTGAAATGACGCCGCAATTTTTACTTAAGTTTGCTGAGTTTGTCGCCGAAGCGCTCGCCCAGGGAGTAGCTCATGCTGGAGCTATTAAGGCTGACGTTAGGATTGTTGATCTCTTCCATCTTAGGAGCACGAGGTGCGCGCGGTCCGCGATCACGATCTTGTCTTGGAGCTGCTTCTGATTGTTCAGGAGCCTCTTCCGTTTCTTTGATGCTCAGGGATACGCGCTTCTCGGCAGGATTGAAGTCAAGAACCTTCGCCTTCACTTCTTGGCCTTCCTTAAGAACCTCGAATGGTGTCGCAACATGGCGGTGAGCGATCTGGGAAATATGAACCAGACCTTCTACGCCCGGAGCAATCTCAACGAATGCGCCGAATGTCACGATACGGCGAACCGTACCCGTTACAATATCGCCAATGTTGAATTGGCCTGCAGCGGAATCCCAAGGACCTGGTTGAGCCGCTTTGATGCTGAGGCTGATTTTGCCTGCGGACGGATCTACTTTAAGGACTTTGACTCGTACCGATTGTCCTTCGGATACAACATCCTTAGGATGAGCGACATGCTGCCATGACAGCTCGGATACGTGAACAAGACCGTCAATGCCGCCGATATCTACAAATGCGCCGAACGGAGTCAGGCGTTGAACCGTACCCTCAAGCTCTTGGCCCACTTCAAGGTTGTTCATGATTTGCAGTTTGTTTTGTTCGAATTCCGCGTCCAATACTTCCTTCTGGGACAAAATCACTTTTTTGTTTTCAAGATCCAGTTCCTTCACTTTAACGCGAAGCGTACGACCTTTGTAGTCGCTGAAGTCTTCGACGAAGTGACGCTCAACCATGGATGCAGGAATGAATCCGCGAACGCCAACGTCCGCAACAAGTCCGCCTTTAACCACGTCGGCAACTGTTACTTCGAAGATCTCGCCGCTCTCGAAACGTGCTTGGATCTCTTCCCAGCCCTTAGCGGAATCCACAAGTTTCTTGGACAACACAAGGCTTTCTTTGTTGTCGTCGATGCTTACGACTTTCAGTTCAACTTCTTGACCGACTTGAACCGCATCGCCTGCGTTCTCAAGCTGTACGGAAGAAAGTTCGCGAAGCGGAATAACACCGTCATATTTATATCCAAGGCTTACGTAAGCTTGGTTATCTTCGATTTTGACGATTGTACCCTTGACGGAGTCGCCTTTCTTCAAAGAAACGAAATTATCCATTGCGTCCTGGCTCACTTCCTCCGCAACGGTTTCTTGCACATTGATCTCTTCTGACATTGAAATAACCTCCTCAGTTCTAACCCCAACTTTATTTAAACCCGGCGCCGATCTCTCAGGCAACCGGCATTTAAAACATCTTAACGATTCTGTGCTGCGAGCTGGCCGATGCGTTCCATGACAGCATCCGTTACCTGCTCGAGCATATCCGGAGATGATTCGTGAATGATAGCTGTAAGATCAAGCGGCTCTCCGTAACAAACCCTTGTCTTGCGAAATAATCGATAGCCGCCAACGATTGCAACCGGAACGATGGTCGCCCCGCTTCGAACTGCAATCATTGCCGCGCCTTTTTTTGCCGCGCCAGGCGTCTTGCGCGATCCCTCCGGAAATATCCCGAGGACGTTGCCTTCCTTAAGCAAGGTAATGGCCGACTTGATTGCATCCTTGCTGACGCCTCCGCGTTTTACCGGGAAAGCGCCGAATGCACGGATTAAGGGTCCGAACACAGGCACCTTAAACAATTCTTCCTTCGCCATGAAGTTAACCTTGCGCGGCACCAATACGCCGATTGTAGGCGGATCCAGATTGCTGATATGATTGGATGCGAGAATGACGGGGCCATCCTTCGGGATATGATGCAATCCCCTGGCTTCCAATCGGAACAACAGCCGATACAGCACTCGGAGCAAAAAGCGGAATAAGAGGTATAACATAGTTTACTTCGCCTCCGCCAATTTGGTTCTGCTCAATCGTACGATGGTTGCAACAACTTCGTCGATCGTCATTCCGCTGCTGTCCAGCTCGATAGCATCGGAGGCTTGGATCAATGGGGCAATCTCGCGGCTGGCATCCAGCCTGTCCCGCTCCGCGATCTCGGCTTCCAGTTGCTCTAACGGTACAACATCAACGCCGCTCAATTCCCTGTGCCTGCGGCTCGCACGTTCCCTTACCGATGCGGTAAGGAAAATTTTCAGCTCGGCATTAGGCAATACATGAGATCCGATATCCCGGCCATCCATGACGACTCCCTTGCGTTCCGCAAGTTCCCGCTGCATGCGGCCCAGCACTTCCCTGACGATTCCGCTGGCTGCGAAATGCGAAACCTGCCTCGTCACATCCATGGAACGAATCTTATCCGTCACTTCTTCGTCGTCTACAAAAACGGATTGCCCGCTCTCGCCGGGTTCCAGCCGAATTCGGATGTCTTTCATCAGCTTGCCCAGCTGCTCTTGCTCGTTCGCCGCAATCGCCAAGCGCTGCGCGCTGTACGTTACGGCCCGGTACATCGCGCCGGTATCGATGTACACATACCCTAATTGCCCGGCGACCAACCTGGCAACCGTGCTCTTGCCCGCGCCTGCCGGCCCGTCAATCGCAATATTAATGCGGTCGCTGTCGCCATCTTGCTGCGCCACTTGCGGTCTACCTCCTTTGAAACAGGACGGCCTCTCCTCTCCGAGTCCGGCCAAGGCCGGCGTTCAAAGAAAAAGCAGGCATTGCCTGCGAACGTGAAAATTATACCACACTATGCCTCGATATGCAAAAGAGAAGCGCTAGTTCAGGCGGGTTCCTTCCCACCGATCAGCGCTTGACAGGACGAGTCTAATGTAGTCGTTTTGGATGGCCAGCTGAGCCAAAAGTAGGGCGACAAGCAAGATTACGATGACTTTAATCAGCCTCCGGCTGACTACGTCGAGCCAGTTGACGAGCCGCTTCGGGGTTACGGCGTTAACCTGTTTTTTTAGTGTCATGGGAACATCTCCAACTTTATGTGTTAAGGATATGTTCCCACGTAGTCACTCTATTATTCATCGATTCCGATATTCCAGCTGCTTCTCGAAGCAGAAACGGATAATTTTTTGACGTTCGGAGTCGCTGATGCTGAGATACTTGATCATGACCTGCTTACGGCCGGATTCCAGCACGTTGACCCTGATGACCTCCGCTGTAAAGGAGACATGTTCAATCATGCCATTTTTGTACGGCACAAGCAGCCAGCACTCCAGTACGTTCTCGCTTTGCAATCCCCGCTTTCCGTCGCATACAAAGGAGATGCCCCCGCCGCCAACATCGTCCGTCCTGCATAGGAAACGTTCGTGACTGCCGACCTTGACCGCAAGTTCCAGCTCCGCGGGAACCCGAAGGAAGCTTCTGCGTTGCACCTTCGTCATTTTATCCGGATCGGGACGAAGAATTTTGACTAATCTCACTGCGCCGTCTTCCTTGAAACCGATGACATGCGAGTCAAAAAAATGTTTTACGCCCTCGGGCGACAGGAAATAAACCGACATCTCGTCCCCAAGGAATAATCTCTTCAACCGTCCCGACTTCTCATTAAGCGGATATTCGATCAGAAGCCCGCTCTCGTCCTCGTCGGCAATTCTAGAGCGGTATTCCTGTGCAGCCTCCGCCTCATCGGAAGAAGCGATCTGATAGTATAACATCCCGTTAACTTTTGGCAACAAATTGTTTCCCTCCCATATATCAGCCATTATAGCATGCCAATATAAGGGGAGCCATAACGAGATTTGCGCCGTTCGACTTACGATTTTGTCGTTTTTTCGTCTTCCATGGTCATTTGCTCAATCGTTTCCTCTATCCCGTTTAGAGCATTGATATAAATTTTGTACATGGAGCCGTTAATGGAGCCGGTGTACTCATAGCACAATACTTCCTCGCCCATCTCGTTCTCGATCAAAGCCAACTGCTCGCTTTTTACTTTCAAGTTGGGGTTGATCGCTTTTCGAGCTTCCTCTTTGGTCATAATGGGACTTGGAAGCTCGCGGGTATGATGCTCATATACATAATCGTTGGCTTGCAACCCCATCGTTTCTCCATTGTCGAGCGCTACTTTCACCGTCACCTTCTCGGGATAGATCAACACTCCGTTCTGAACGCCAACATACGTAAAGCTTCCGGAATTCCCATACATATCATAACTGACGGCCTTCATCCCTTTGAAGCCGAACTCATCGAGGAATTTGTCGGCGGAAGCTTTCGCTTGCTCGAAGTTGATCGCTTTGGCACCAAGCTCGCGGTTTTTCATCAGCCATAACAGTTGACCGCCCTTTTGCGTAAAATCCATCTGGACTTTTTTACCAGCATCATCGACATTCGCTACAGCAGAGAACGAAGCATACTCCGAGCCTTGCCCATTTTCGCTCACCTCGACTGAAGCCTCGTCAACCTTCATGAACTTTGCAGCTTTGCGCTTTACATCCTCGGGCTTAACGAACTCGCCGCCTAACATCTTGATGGTCCGTTTCTCGTACATGTGGCTTACGGAAGGCCCCCAGTTCAGCTCTGGATAAGCTCCGACCTTCTCGTTCATGGACCTGAGACCGTCGACGATTACGTTAGCGCCGCTTCCCTGATCGGCCGCAATGGCAACCTCGACGTCCATCCAACGCAAATTATTGGTCAGCACATCCGCCTGCATATGATCCAGATCTTTGGATATTTCATTCGATTTGTCATATAGCGCTTTGAGCGTTTTGAACTCCTCGTCCGTCAAAGGATTTTTGGTCAAGTCGCGAACTGCCGTCTTATAAGCGAAGTTCGAGATATGCGACAGAAAATCCTCTGCTTCCGTAAACGGAAGATAGGATAGCGGCAACTGGCTGATCTCATTCTGTGCCTGGCTCGTCAATCTCCAGGCGTTGATCAAGCCTTTCCGATGATACCCCATTGAAGTGGAGTTGACAGCCAGCGTATTGCCGAGCTGCTCATGGAGCTTGTCCATATGGAACGCGAGATTGTGGAACGCCCGCTGATATTGATTCTCCGCTTTGATTAGAATTGAATTTTTCTCCTGATGCTCCTGATACCCCCAATACACCGCGCCGATCAATAAAATCGTAACAAAGGGGAACATAATGGAACTAAGTCTTCGATACATGCAAAAAGCTCCTTTCGGGTAGCCAAACTTGTCCATAGTTTGGATTACCAAAAGAAGCTTTATGCAAGGTTGTTAAAAAAACCGCTTTTGATCACGAGGTAAACCACTGGAGCTTATTCGACGTCGAATATTGCATTCAGCCGAAACTTCCGTTCCTCACGTAGCTCTGCTACGCTCCGGTACTCATTATTCTAGCTTCATCCAATCTTCTCGGTGCTGAAAAGCGATTTTTTTAACTTTCATTTTAAGGATATTAAAAAAACGCTTTTGATCACGAAGTAGACTTCCGAAGCTTACTCGACGTTTCAAAACCCCGGATGTTCTTCGATGTCGAGATCGTCGGCGTTGTTGCAGATGCATTGCTTAAAACCCGTATCGATGAAATCCTTGTCCCGTCTTCCCCGCAATACGAATTTCTCGCCGCATACATTGCAGCGAATCGTCACTTTCACTCTTGCTTCCATGCCTGCTTCCTCCTGCTAACTTTTGAACTGCTTCATATTTAGCAACAGTATGGACAAGTCTGTCAGGATTTAACCTCTTCTTCTCTGGTGACAAGCCTGAACGGCGACTTCGCGTTGGCGGAATTCATCTTGTGCAGGCCCCATGCCCAGAGCCCGATCATAAACGGCACAATGACCCAAATCCAGTTCTGCTCCACGGACATGAGGATGAGATCATAAAACCCGTGAAGCAGGAATGGCAGCGCGAACGAGATGGAAAGAAATAATTTCGTCTTCTTGCGGGTTTCCGCAAATTTGGCTTTGCCCAAATAATAGCCCATCATGACGCCAAACAGAGCATGTCCCGACACCGGCAGCATGGCACGGGCCAGCAACGATCCGAATGATGACGGCGTATAGATCGCGTACAATACATTCTCCAGCGTGGCGAAACCAAGCGAGATGGATGCCGCGTACAGAATGCCATCGTATGGCTCGTCGAATTCGGTATGATTATAGATGACGTGGTACAGGATGAACCACTTCAGAAATTCCTCGACTGCTGCGGAATGGATAAATGAAGCAACAAACGTCCCGTTGCCCAGCCAAATTTCCAATCCACGCTGTACCACCATGATCGGCACAACGACCAGCACGCCGAGTACGAACATCCGTACGACAATATGAATCGGTTCCGCCTCGTATTTGTCCCTCAGGTACAAGTACGTTAGGAGAGAGATGCCCGGCGCGATCGCGGCAGCCAATATGGAGAATAACAGCATGACTTCCCTGCTTTCTTTACACCCACCCGCGGAAACGAACCGCTTCCGCCATCTTCCGGACGCCTGACATATAAGCAGCGAGCCGCATATCGACCTTGCGAGTCTGGTGGATTTCGTATACGTTCTCAAATCCGCGAATCATCATCAGCTTAAGCTTGTTGTCGATCTCGGATTCATCCCAATAATAACCTTGATTGTTCTGGACCCACTCGAAGTAGGAAACAATGACCCCGCCGGCGCTTGCCAACACGTCCGGAACAAGCAAAATGCCCCTTTCCGTTACAATCCGCGTAGCCTCCAGCGTCGTTGGGCCGTTGGCTGCTTCGACGATGATGGAGGCGCCGATTCGGGCTGCGTTCGCCTCCGTAATCTGATTCTCGATCGCTGCCGGTACGAGCACGTCGCATGGCAGCTCAAGCAGCTCCTCGTTCGAGATCGTCTTCGGGAACAGATTGGTGACATTGCCAAAGGAATCGCGCCGATCAAGCAGATGCGGAATATCCAGCCCTTCTTTATTATACAACGCTCCATTGACATCCGAAATACCAATTACTGCTGCGCCGCTCTCATGCAAGAATTTGGCAAGGTAGCTTCCCGCGTTGCCGAACCCTTGAATGACGATCCTGGCGCCTTCCAGCGGAATCCCCTTGAGACGCAATGCTTCGTGAATCATGATGACGACGCCCCGCGCTGTCGCAGTCTCCCTGCCTTTGGAACCTCCCAGCACGATAGGCTTGCCCGTAATAAAGCCAGGCGAATCGAATTCCCGAATCCGGCTGTATTCATCCAACATCCAGGCCATAATCTGAGAATTCGTCATGACATCGGGGGCTGGAATATCCTTGGTTGGTCCTACAATCTGGCTGACGGCTCGCACATAACCCCGGCTAAGCCGTTCCAATTCGCGGAATGACATTTTCCGAGGATCGCAAATGACTCCCCCTTTACCGCCGCCATACGGCAAGTCGGCAATTCCGCATTTGAGACTCATCCAAATGGACAGCGCCTTGACTTCCTTCTCCGTAACAGCCGGATGGAAGCGAACGCCTCCTTTAGTGGGACCAACGGCATCATTATGCTGAGAACGGTACCCGGTAAACACTTTCGTCGTCCCATCATCCATGCGTACGGGAATTCGTACAGTCAATAGTCGAATGGGCTCCTTCAGCAGTTCTATCATGTCATCGCCGTATCCGAGTCTGCGCAGAGCTTGCTCGATCACAACCTGAGTCGAATGCAATACATCGTTCATCATTATCCCATCCTGTTCTTCGGCCATAGTTTTCTTTAAGTATGAGCATGGCAAAGCAGCCCTATTCTGCATCGTATGCTGGAACCCGCATTGTCAAGACGAAAAAAGAACATCCCGCCGAAATCGGATACGGATGCTCTTCAGGTTTTGGAATATCATGCTGGATGATACGTACTCGGCAGGAATTATGAAAGGAAATGACTGCATATTTCGCGAATGGCATTTTCGGGCATAATCGTCTTGCCGTATTCCTCCAAAACCGCAAATGTAACGGAAGTCGCTTCTCCGTATTCCGCCAGCAAGGCAATAACGGCGTGGAAACGATTCTGCTCCAACTCTGCAGGATCGATGGCCAGAATGTACTTTCCCTTGTAGGCGTACAACACGCCGCCTTCGCTTAGGCCAGAAGATTGAAGCTGTGCCGCTGCCGCAATGACATCTTCGAAATCGCGGAATGCGTACATCACCACATCCGTCTGCTCCATGGTCACTTCCATATCGTATATGTCATCTTCCAACTCATCTTCCTCTTCTGCAGCACCGCGCTGTTCGTTCACTTTCCCGCGAGTAATGATGATTACCATTCCCTGTGCGGGCATGGCCAACACCTCAACCGCTAGTGGACCGCTGGCATCGAAGCCCAGCTCGGTATACGCCTGTTCCATCATCTCCAAGAAAAGCTCATGAAGCTTCGGAGGTTCCCGCCACATATCATCCTTATGGATCCCCCGTTCAAGCAAGTCGTCGAACGTCAAGAAAATCCGTATCTTGTCCTGACTAAGCCGTTCGATTTTCATGACAGGATCCTCCTCTGTAACGTCTGTCGTAATAGCTTATGAATCAATTTGTCAAGAGTGAATAAAATGGACTCATAAAGAGGTTGTTCATAATGCTATGCCTTTACTTTATCATGTCTGAGTGCCGTTTGCACTAATTATGGGCGAAAAAAAGAAGCCGATTCAGCATTAAGTTCCCTGCGGAACGGCTGTTTTCGGCTTCCCGGTTAATTTCACTAAAGTATTAATGTGCTACAGCCGACTTTTCCGCCTTGATCTTGTCTACTTCACGCTTGACCGATGGGTCGCTTTCAATAAACGATTCAATGCGTTCCCATGCGGCGGCGGAGGTTGCGGCGGTATCGGCGGAAGGCTTTGGGGCTGACTTCATCGCCTCGGAATTCATGCGCGCCCTTCCAGCCATCATGGAGAACGCTTTGCCGGCGGCGGCGGCGCACATATCCGCTACTGCGCCGGATGCCCGGGCTGCCATATCTGGCCTCTTGCGCGATACATACATCGTAGCTGCAGCGCCCACTATGCCGCCTAATAATAATCCGCTTAATTTCATAAGGACCGTTCACCTCTTTCGTGGTTCGTCGTTCAATTGTAGTGTGACCGCCAAGGATCGGGAACATTCGGTATAAATAAAGGAAATGCGTTCGGTCTCGAGCCGCTAATTATGTTACAATGTTGTCGAATCGACAGAAATAGACACAATCATACAATGGCATGCAGGAGGTGTATCGGAAACAATGAACCTACGATGGACAGTGACAATAGCTTTGCTGCTCGCCGTTCAACTATCAGGATGCAGCAGCCACGACGGCAGTCAAGTGCGGACGCCCGTTCAAACGGAAACCTCCGAGGCCGCATCGGCCCCCATACAGACGTCGACTTCTGAGCCTCAACAGACTGTCGCGCCTTCGCCCGAGCCAACCGCAACTCCGGAGGAAGCCAGCCAGACTCCTATGCAGTATCGCATGAATACAAAAACATATCGTTTCGAGCCTATAGATGACGGAGCAACCGACAAGGCTGTATTGCTAACCTTCGACGATGGACCAAAAGATACGGAGGTGTTGACGAATATGCTGGATTCGCTGGACCGTCACGGGGCGAAAGCGATCTTCTTTGTTAACGGGTATCGGGTAAAGCAAAACCCGGATCTGCTTAAGCTCATTCACGAGCGGGGACAGACGATCGGCAACCATTCTTACGATCATATTGATTTAAAGAAGGAATCCGAGGAGGTTGTCGAGGAACAGCTCTCGTCGGTACAAAAGGATGTAGAAGCGCTTGTCGGCATCAAGCCGCGTTTCTTCCGCCCGCCCTACGGATCCGGAGGCGATTCCGTCAAGAACATAGCCAAAAACCACGGCATGCTCTACATGACGTGGTCTAACGGCTCATTGGATTGGGATAAGTCGGCCAAGAACAAACCGGAGGTTGTCATTGCAAATGTAATGGAACAACTGCATCCCGGAGCCAATATTCTTATGCACGAATTGCAATGGACGGCAGATGCGCTGGATGAGCTGTTGACGAAACTAAAGAACGAAGGTTACAGCTTCATCGATCCAGCGGCAATCGAGACTACGAACTGAACTTGTTTCCGTACCAAAAAAGAAAAATGACCAGTCCCAGGAACAAGACAAATAACAAATTATAATACCATTTGTTTAATTTATGGAGGCTGGAAGGAAACTTCTTGCGTCTGGGAGGCAGCTTTGCTCCTCCCTCTTCGTTGGCAGATCCCAAGCTGCCGGATGTTCCTTCCAGTAGCCGGCCCTTCCTTGAGCCGGAGCTCCGGCTGTGGCGTTCTTTCCTACTCATGACTCCCTCCTGAAGCGAATAATAAGGCCCATGATGAAATCGATGGCGAAGTGAGCGATGATCGGCGCCCATAACGTTCCGCTCTCCTCATAGATAAAGCCGAGGCCGTAGCTAATGGAAAAAACGAGCCCTGTCGGAATCCAGTGTCGAAGGTAGCGTACATGTATGGCGGCGAATACGATGCTTGTCCAATAGGGACCGATCGCGTGCTGAATCGCGCCGCGGAACAACAGTTCCTCGCAGATTGCGACGACCAGCGAGATGACGGCGATATGCCAGACGGCCCTTGAGCGGAATATACGGTCGTTGACGCCTCCGTCGTCGGAAGCGTCTTCCGGGACCCAGCGGGAGATAAGCAGGTCAATGGCCACAACGGCAGCTGCCAGCCCCAGCCCCCACCATACGGCGTCTAACGACCTTGGAGGAGCCATTACAGCTAATAAATTTTGATGCTGAAATAATAGCCATATGATTCCGATAATAAGAGTAAGCACTTGCGTCGCGTACAAATTAATAAGTAGCATACGGTCATCGATTTCGTCAACTTTGACCTTACGGATTTTGATTTTCCGGATATCAAATTTTTTTTTCATGCAAACCCGCCTGTCCATTATACAAGGTTCAATTCTTCGGATTCGAACCCGCATTTATATCGTTTGTACTTACTTACATACATAGAAGGAGTCGTACCATGGAGAAACGATTAACGAACTCGGCAATGATATTTAGCGTAGGATTTGTATTCATGCTTGTATGCGCGGTCGGTGCTTTCTTTTACGGCGTGCAAATCGGCATGGACAAAGTCGAAGCCGGCTATGAAGCCAAACGTCTGGAGGAAGCACAAGCTTCCAGAACAGATGGCATTCCTTATCAGCAACAGGATCTGGTTTCCTTCTATCATACCGTATTTTCGCCCTACCGTGAATTTCAGAACGAATGGCTTAACGCTATGAGCAAGCTGTCGCAGGGTCAAAGCGATGACTTCGGCGACGTTATGAGCAATCTGTCCAAGCTCGCAGAACGCAAATCCCAAGAAGCCAGCTCGTATGATATGGGCAAATCGATTCGACTGGGCGATGCGCAGGTCGCCTATATTCGCAGCTTGAAGCAGTTCGCCAAAGCTGCGTCCGCCGGAGCGAGCCTGGCCAAAAAAGAATCAGGCGATAAGCTTTATGCCGCGATTGCCAACGAGACCAGCTATAAGACCGCCGTCAAAGAAACTCTAGACGCACAGTCCCATTATTATGCGGCCATGCAGCTGTGGGCCGCAACCATTGACAGCGACATTCCCGGCGAGCTCCCTAAGCAGCAGGTACTCAGCATGAAGGAATGGTCAGCCTTGCCCTTAACGGCGAAGAACGGTGTTGTCGCCCAATACTTGAAGGAATACAATCAGCTCAAGCCGTTTTACCCGCAAGACATGACGGCGCGAGTGGACGACTTCATCACTTCCGGACAAGCTTCCAAGATGAAACTTCAGACGGCTTCTGCGGTTATCGACTTGCTGTTAAGCACGGATGCGGTACGCAGCGGAGACTTCACGAAAAGCTTTAATCGGCTTTACCCGAATCAGCTTTTGCCGCAGCTTCCTTTTTTCTTGCCATCGGCGCCATAATGTCGAATAACGCGGACTTTGCTTGAATCATATCGAAATTTTCATAAATGAGCAAGTTTGAGGATTGATTTTGTCCACTATGATGCTATAAAATAGTAAAGTCTGATTCGTTCGTAGATTGAACTCTCGACTCGCTGACGCATCGAAGCGGGACGAGGGTTTTTCTGTTCATACTTAAGCGAAGCTTTTATGCTTTGCACATTCTAGGAGGCATGTTTCACATGTACAAAGTGCTCGTATCCGATCCAATCAGCGATCTTGGGATCCAACAGCTGGTTGACGCGACTGACGTCGTCGTCGACAAGAATCCTGGTTTAAACGAAGATGAATTATGTGCGATTATCGGCGATTACGACGCTCTGCTCGTCAGAAGCCAGACACGCGTTACCGCCAAAATCATGGAAGCCGGCAAGAAGCTCAAAGTCGTCGGACGCGCTGGCGTAGGCGTCGACAATATCGATCTCGAAGCAGCTACACAACGCGGTATCATCGTTATTAACGCTCCAGACGGCAACACGATCACGACGTGCGAGCATACCTTCGCCATGATGATGGCAGTAGCCCGCCACATTCCGCAAGCCTACATGAAGACCGTTAACGGCACTTGGGACCGCAAGTCGTTTCTCGGCGTCGAGCTTCGCGGCAAGACGCTTGGCGTGCTTGGCATGGGCCGTATCGGCAGCGAGGTTGCCAAACGCGCCAAAGCATTCGGCATGGAGATCATGGGTTATGACCCGTTCATGACTGAAGAGCGCGCAGAGAAGCTTGGCATCAAGCTTGCCAGCGTAGATGAAATCGTACGCCAGGCTGATTTTATGACCGTGCATACGCCTTTGACTGCCGAGACTCGCCATATGATCGGCAAAGCTCAATTTGCCGTCATGAAGCCCGGCATGCGTATCGTAAACTGCGCGCGCGGCGGCATCATCGACGAAATCGCCTTGGTAGATGCGATCGACGCAGGTATCGTTGCAGGCGCGGCATTTGACGTGTTCGAGGTCGAGCCTCCTGCAGAAGACCATCCGTTCCTTAAACATCCAAAGATCATCGTTACGCCGCATCTTGGCGCGTCTACTGTGGAAGCGCAAGAAAACGTGGCGATCGACGTATCCGAGCAGGTTCTTCATATCCTTAGAGACGAGCCGTTTATGAATGCCGTAAACATGCCTCCGATTCCGGCGAACCTTCAGAGCAAGCTGCAGCCTTACTTCACGCTTGGCGAGAAGCTGGGCAGCTTTATTGCACAGTCCACAGAAGGCGGAGTGCAAGAGGTTGTTGTCAGCTACTCCGGCGAGCTTGCAGAGCTGGATACTCAACCGCTCACTCGTTACATTGTTCGCGGAGTTCTTGCCCACCATCTCGGCGCCGACCAGGTTAACGTCGTAAATTCCATGCATCTGGCTAAGCAACGCGATGTAAATATCGTTATTCAGAAGTCGCATGCGTCGAAGGACTTTACGAACCTGGTGACCGTTGCTCTACGCACAAAAAAGGAAGAACATGTCGTTGCCGGAACGCTGCTGACAGGATACGGACCGCGTATCGTTCAGATCGACAAATATCCGGTCGACGTTACGCCGGAAGGTAATCTGATTCTGATCTCGCACAACGACAAACCGGGCATTATCGGCCGCGTCGGCACGCTTCTGGGCAATAACGACGTAAACATCGCCACCATGCAGGTAGGTCGACAGCTCGTTGGCGGTTCGGCCATCATGGTCCTTCGCGTAGACAAAGAAACTCCGAAAGACGTATTAACACAGCTGACAAGCATGCCTGAGCTCAACACGGCAAAAGAGATCAAGCTACCTTAAAAGGTTGTTCAAAAAGTCGGTACTGAAAATCGGACTTTTTGAACTCATATTTATATGGTGCCCTACTCTCCATTGTTCCACGAACAACAAGATTTATCGGTTCCCTTCAACAAAATAAGCGCTCCCTCGCGGGAGCGCTTTGTTGTTTTAATGCAAAATTTGACGGTTAGCGGCGTGTACGACGTTTCCTTCCTGCTGCTCCACCGGAAGCAGCAGCGTGAAGGTGGTGCCGTTGCCCGCAAGGCTGTCAACGACGATTTGTCCGTGATGCAGATCAATGAAGTTTTTGACGATGGCAAGCCCCAATCCAGTCCCGCCAGAGGAACCCCTTTTTCTTGCTTTGTCGGCTTTGTAGAACCGCTCGAATATAAAAGGCAAATCCTCTTGCGGTATGCCTTGCCCTTCATCCTTAATCTTAAGCTGGATGTAGGCTTTGCCGTTTACGTTAAGACGTTCGCCGTCAATGGTGATCGACTTGCCAGCCGGCGTATGTCGGAGAGCATTATCCAACAGATTGGTCAACACTTGCTCCAGTCGGTCTTCGTCTCCTTGCATGATGACTAGTGGTTCTTCGGAAAAAGCAGCATGAAGAGCAACTTCCCTTTCCTTCGCATAGACCTGGAACTTGCGATGAACCCGGCGCAGCATGCCCCTCAAGTCAATCTTCTGATAGTTCATGTCGACATGTCCGGCTTCCATTCTCGCAATATCGAGAAAATCGTTCACTAGCCTGCCCATACGCAGCGACTCGTCATAGATGACTTGCACAAGCTCCTTCCGCTCTTCTTCCTCCACCACGATATCATCCAGCAGCGCTTCGCTATAACCCTGTAGCATGGATAACGGAGTGCGGATTTCATGCGAAATGTTGGCGACAAAATCACGACGGAGCTTATCCAGTTTATGCTCTTCTGTTACGTTGCGAATAACGGCTACGGCTCCTCTTATGACTCCGTTGGATTGCAAAGGCGCCATCACGACGGACCAAACGGTGCTATGGACATGAATTTTGTCCGTCGCATCCCGTCCCTCCTTGACCACTTCATGGAATAATCCTCTAAGCGGTGCAGGTATGCCCTTAAACGACGCTTTCCCTTCCTGGCCGCCTTCATCATCCCAGCCTCTTTCAAGACTGGACCACTGACTCAGAAGCAGATGTCCGCTTGGGTTCGCCAGGATAACCTCGCCATCCGCATCGAAGGTGATGACGGAGTCTCCCATGCTTCGAAGTATGCTTGTCAAATGATTTTTTTCGTGATTGAGGTCGCCGATCAGCTTGTCGATCTGTTCCGTCATATGATTAAACGTGTTGGCAAGCTGTCCAATCTCATCTGACGAGTGAATATGGACGCGCGTCGTATAATCGCCTTGAGATACGGAATCGGCTGCGTTTTTCAGTTGCAGAAGCGGCTGTTGAATCTTCGATGACAAAAAGAAAGCAAAGAACGTCGACAATAGAAAGCCGATGATCGCCGTTATGACAAACAGCACTTTAATATTGTGCGCATCCTTATCGAAGAAAATATCGATATACTGCAGCAGGAACACGCCCAGGATAATCAGGACGACAGCAACTAGCAGCATAATGGTCGCCCATAGCTTACCCACGACGCTATGCCATAAGAGTTGAGCGAGCTTGCGCCAGAGCTTCATTACTTGGGAACCTCTAGCTTATAGCCGACTCCCCATACCGTCGTAATCATCGCCGCCGCATCGGGAGATACCTTATTCAGCTTCTCGCGGAGACGTTTCACATGGGTATCGACTGTCCGCAGATCGCCGAAAAACTCGTAGTTCCATACATCCTTCAACAGCTCTTCGCGCGAGAACACCTTATCCGGAGATACGGCCAAATAGTGGAGCAGCTCATATTCCTTCGGTGTTAGACTGACTTCTTGCCCGCCCGCCGTTACGCGATGGGCATCATGCTCAATGACCAAATTGGGGAATACGATATTATTGCTCGTATTCAATTCCTTCGATAAGAAGGCCGTCGCGGAAGAACGGCGCAAGATGGCCTTTACGCGGTAAATGACCTCACGCGGGCTAAATGGCTTCACGACATAGTCGTCTGCTCCCACCTCGAAGCCTTGCACGCGATTCATCTCTTCGCCCTTCGCGGTCAACATGATGACCGGGGTCGCCTTGATCTGACGAAGTCTAGCGCAAACCTCGACGCCATCAATGCCAGGCAGCATGACATCAAGCAAAATAAGCGCGTAATCAGAACTCGATGCAAGTCTCAGAGCGGTCTCTCCATCCTCCGCTTCATCGATGGAATACCCTTCTTTCTCGAGATACATCTTGAGAAGTCTGCGAATTCTCTCTTCATCGTCCACAACAAGTATACGATTTCCATAATCAGACATCGGTACAGCTCCTTATCTTAAGGCGTCTATACGCCAGAATACGAATGCAATCCCGCGATGATTAAGTTAACGCCGATGAGCGTAAATAATACAATGACGAAGCCGATAACCGCCAGCCACGAGGAACGCAGGCCTTGCCAGCCTCTCGATAACCGGAAGTGGAGATAAGCGCTGTAGAACAACCAAGTAATAAGCGCCCATACTTCTTTGGGATCCCAGCCCCAGAATCGGCCCCAGGCTATCTCCGCCCATATCATCGCAAAGATGAGCGCGCCAAGGGTGAATACAGGGAAACCGATAGCAATCGCGCGATAGCTGATCTCGTCAAGATCCTCCGGATCGATTCCGTCCATCATCGGGTGAATGACGGCACCGAGCGGTTTGCGGAAAGCCAGTCTCAGCAATCCATAAATCAGAGTACCCGCGATGATTGACCATACGACCGTGTTAAGCTTGCGGCCTGCATTAATGCCGTTCATCCAGGACGGAGCTTCAAACAACGGCTTATCTACGCCAAGGAACGGCTGCACGGATACAATTTCGCTGTTATACGGCTTAAAGATAGGCGGAAGCGTATAATGTACGTTCGACGTCGTTTCCGTCTGCACGCCTCTGCTGTCAATAATGACTTTCTCCTGTGTGAATTCGGCTTCGTAACCTGCGCCGCGGAACGCGAATACCGCTATTATAAAGCCGACGATCACGATGATGGAATACAACGTGAATTCCAGCCAGAACTGAGCTCTGCGGCCGTTTTTCGTCTTGTCATTATAATCCATAACGCGCAGCAGGTACATAAGACCCGCCGCAAAGCCTACTGCGAAAAAGGCTTCTCCAAGCGCGGCTGTCGTGACGTGCACCTTTAGCCAGATGGAGTCAAGCGCCGGAATGAGCGGCTGCACTTCCTGCGGAAACACCGCCGCGTAAGCAACGATGATTATCGTTAGCGGAAGGGCGAATACGCCCAGAAGCGGCTTGCGGTAGATCGCGTATACAATGGTATAGGCGATCATGATGGACATTGCAAGGAATGTCATGAACTCGTACATGTTGCTGGTCGGAATCTGACCGCTTCCGATCCATCTTGTAAAGAAGAAGGCGAGATGCGAGGCCAATCCCGCGCTGGATACAATAAAAGCGATACGGCCCCAGCGCTTTTGATGCGCGATCGGATCGCGATTGCTCCACTTCTTGCCCGCAAACGCGATGACATAGAACATAAACGCAAAGCAATACAAGAAAAAGGCAGCCAAAAAGGCGTCACTGCTAAACTCCACGTAACTCACGCGTTTTTCCCCCCGTTATCTAACGACTTGGGATCGACTTCGATTCCCGTTTTCTTCAAACCAAAAGCTACATCCGAACGCATGCCGAACCAGTTCTTATTCGTGTGGGCGCCAAGCACAACCTCCGAGCCGTCCACTCGCAGCCAGATTCTGCGATGCTGCCAGTAAGAGCCCATAATGAGACCCAGCATGGAGAATACCGCTCCGACCCACAAATAAGGAACCGCGCGGTCTACCCGTACATTGAGAACCGTTGTTGCTTCGGAGAAGTCAACGTTTTCCATGCCGTCCACCCGAATCTCGATCCGCTCCGCCAAGTCCCGGTTGATGGTATCCTGGGCGAAGCGCACCTTGTCCTTCTGCATCGGGAAATAGATGTAAGGCTCGCCGTCCGGATGGAGCCCGGGACCTTTAACTGTAAAGACAAACGCGGGAGCGTTGGGGTCCCTCGATAAAGTCGTTGGTTTGCCATCGCTCCCCAGCGCAAACTCCATGTAATTCGCATAAAGATCCAGCGTAAACGGACCAAGCTCGTGATGAAGCTCTGCATCCTTCATAGGAAGATAGAACGGTCCATAAATCTCTCCGGTCGTCTTGTCCTCCAGAACGGGATTTACCGCGTTAAGCCGCGGATTAAGATTGAAGTCGAATTGGAACAGCTTGATGCCGTCGTACGAGAGCGGACTGTTGACGATGATATCATGCCGCTTTACTTCCTCCAGCACGGGTTCTTTGAGCGGATCTCCGCAATCGCTTACGCATTTGTACATAACCGCCTCAGTCAGATACTTCTTGGCGCGCGCTTTGCCTTGCAACTGCTCGGGAAGCTCGTCGTCCGCATAGAACTCTACGTTGAACTTCTCGTTTTTGACGTAATAGTTCGTATCCTTGATCTGAACCGTATCGCCATCCGGAATCGTAACATAGGCGTCCATCTGCCAGCCTGGAATGGCTCTGGCAACGATAGCCAGCAGAAAGAGAATGAGTCCGATATGGTTGATGTACGGTCCCCAGCGGCTAAAACGGTTCTTTTCCGCAAGCAGCGCGGTGCCGGATTCCTCGCGGTGAATCCGGTAACCCTTTTTCTTAAGCGCATCGCCGTATTGCGATACCCACTCTGCCGCGTCCTGGTTCAAAGTGCCCTTGTAGACGGCCTTTTGCCGAAGCAGGAATTGATGATGTTTGCGGATCTGCTGCTTATTAAGCGCACGATACAGGGGCAATACACGATCCAGGCTGCAGATGACCAGCGATGTCCCGATCATTACGAGCAGACCGATGAACCACCAGCTCTCGTACGTATGGGACAAGCCCAGCACATAATAAAGATGACCCATCGTTCCATACGTTTCTCGATAGTAGGTAGATGGGTCGAAGTTGTTGATAAACGAGCTTTCCTGCGGATAGATCGTCCCCAGCATGGCAGTCAGAAATGTGATGACGATCAAATAGATCGCGATTTTGACTGACGAGAAGAAGTTCCAGACTCTGTCGATGTAAGAAGGATTGCTCTTCTGCGACCGTCTCGCCACACCGTCGTAGCGCATCTCGAGAGGTTCATCGGATTTCTGGAGATCCTGATGCAATGGCTTGCCGCAGTATTCGCACAATACGGTTCCGACAGAATTATGGTGTCCGCATTCGCATTTGGTATTTTCGGGTACTAACACTAAGGTGACCTCCTACAATTGCAGCAAACGCACGATGCGCTTGTCGATATCTTCTTCGGTCATGCCGCCGACCACTGCTTCCATCAATGTGCCGTCCGCCTTTACAAAGAACGTCGTCGGATATTGCCGCAGGGCAAAGTTCCGTTCCGTCTTCCGGGCTTCGTCCCTCAAGATGGGATAGGATAGATTGAAGCGGTTCAGGAAGTTTTTGACCGTAAGCGTATCTTCGCTAAGATTGATGGCGAGAATCGTCAAATCCTTATCCTGCCACTTCTTGTATTGACGCTCGAACTCCGGCATCTCCTTTACGCAGGGCTCGCAAAAGGTACCCCAGAAGTTGATGACGACGGGTTTGCCGGCATAATCCGACAGAGAGGTTACACCGCCTTCCATATTGGCAAGCGAGAATTCGGGAGGCCGTTCTCCCGGTTTCAGGAACCCGCTTCCCCGCTCCGCAAACAACGTCGTGCCGATTGCGTATCCTCCGACGATCAGAACAGCGGCGAGTATAACGACTTGCATCAATTTCCGCGATTTTTTTGTCTGTGCCATTATGTATAATCACCACCAATTGCGAGTTCTTGAGTCCAGGACTACATTTCATTATAACGAAAAGTCGACGGCAATTACTGCCGCCGTCGTTTACTTTTTATGAACTTTATGTGTCTTCATCGCCGCTGTTTTAAGTTCTTCGATCTCTTTCGGCGTTAAGTGCCGATACTTGCCTCGACCAAGCGTTTGGAGCGTCAACTCGCCGAAACGGACGCGTCTGAGCCGAATGACTTTATGATTGATAGCTTCGAACATTCTGCGAACCTGACGATTGCGTCCCTCATAGATCGTAATGGTGATCGTCGCTTCGTTCTTCTCCGTGTCGACATCGTGGTATTCGACTTCCGCCGGCGCCGTCATGCCGTCCTCCAGCTTAATTCCCTTCTGAAGCTGCTCCAATGCGGTACCGTGCGGCACGCCCTTAACTGTGGCATGATACGTCTTAGGCACATGATGCTTGGGGTGGGTCAGCAAATTCGCGAACTCGCCGTCGTTCGTAAGCAGCAGCAAACCTTCCGTATCGTAATCCAGCCGGCCGACAGGATAGACTCGTTCCTTGATGCCGGGCAGGAAATCGGTCACCGTCTTGCGGCCTTGAGGATCCTTGGCGCTTGTTATGACGCCTTTCATTTTGTTCATCATCAAATAAATCTTCTTTTCGCCTTTGATCGGCTTGCCGTTTACGACGATGCTATCAACGGCTGGATCGGCCTTGACGCCTAATGTCGTCACTTTTTCGCCGTTAACCTCAACCGCGCCGGATAATATGAGCTCCTCGCACTTTCTCCGCGAAGCAATGCCTGCTTGGGCCAATATTTTTTGTAAACGTTCCAATGCTTTCACCTCACTCCCCATCATAACGATTACGGGAGCAAAGTACAAGCTTCGTACCTAATTACATTTAGCCGAACAGATACAGGCAGATTAGAATGGCCGCAAAAAAACCGACCGCATCTGAAAACAATCCCACCTTAAGCGCATATTTCGTGCGGCGAACCGCAACGGCTCCGAAATAAACCGTCAGGACATACAGAGTCGTATCCGTGCTGCCTTGAATCGTAGACGCTATTCTGCCGATCATGGAGTCCGGACCATGTGTAGCAATGAGATCTGCCGTAAACGCGAGCGAACCCGCTCCCGTAAGCGGGCGGAGCAAACCCAAAGGCAATACCTCGCTCGGTACGCCAGCCATATCGAATAATGGACGAACGGCAGAAAGCATAAGCTCCATCGCGCCTGAAGCCCGAAACATACTGATCGCGACCATCATGCCTACAAGATGAGGAATGATGGCTATCGCCGTTCCGAAGCCGTCCTTGGCCCCATCGACAAATGTCTCATAGACGGGGATACGTTTGCGAAGCGCCGCATATAGCGGAATAAATACGATAATGGCGGGAATCATCCATATAGACAGCTTGGAAAATACGTCATACAATTCCTCCACCCCCGATACCGTCAGATACGGAGGCTGGTTTTGCTGCATTTGTTTGTTTCTTGTTATGTATGGCAGGATTAGCGGGCGGCGATGAAGATCGGCTTCTGTACCAACGATCGGCCAGGATAGCCGCTCCCGTCGCAATTGCGGTTGCCACGAGCGTTGTACCTATGATTTCCGCGGGATTAGCGGAATCGTAATTCATTCGAATGGCAATGATCGTCGTAGGAACAAGCGTAATACTGGATGTATTAAGCGCAAGCAACGTACACATGGCCGGCGTCGCCGTATCCTTGTCGGGATTTAGCTTCTGCAGCTCCTGCATTGCCTTGATCCCCATCGGTGTAGCCGCATTGCCGAGGCCGAAAATATTAGCGCTCAGATTGCTCATAATATACCCGATTGCCGGATGATCCTTTGGAACATCAGGGAATAACCAGCGCACGATTGGTCCCAGCAATCGCGCCAGCTTTTGCAGCAGTCCGGCATCTTCGGCAATGCGCATCATCCCCATCCAGAACACCATAATGCTTATAAGGCCAAAGCTGACTGTCACGCCGGACTTAGCTCCGTCGAAAGCTGCCGCCGTCACTTCGTCCATTCGTCCGTTAACCGCAGCAACCGCAACGCTAGCCACGATAAAGAACAACCAGATCCAATTCACCAAAGCGCAAAACCTCCCCATGCTTCCTGCTTCCGCCATGTCTGCCCGTCAAGCCGTTCTCCCTCCAGCCCGACAGGCAGCGACATAACTTTTCTGCATCTATTTTTTTGAACTCAATCGGATGTCTCCAGGTTCATATACCGGTACGGAACCGATCGTATGTCCTCCCATCTGAAATTCGAGAAGCCCTCTTTCTCCGAGCGCATAATCCATGCTTGTCGGATCTGCCAACGTAAGTTTTGTATGAATGGAATCCCGTTCGTTCTCTTCAAGCGGATAGCGGAACGTCCCCCCAAGCACATAAGGATATCCGGCAACGGCTTCACCTTGGCTTGCGATTGTCTGTAGTGGGTAATATTGAAATCCCCAGTCCAGCATATGGCTGTGATCGTTCCAGTCATCTCCGTCATTAATTGTCACAGCGGCGAGCTGCTGCCCGGCGCGTGTGGCGGAGCTGACAAGGCATCGGAACGATTTTTTGGTATACCCTGTTTTCACACCGTCCGCCCCTTCATACAAAGTGAGCATTTTGTTTTTGTTTTTCCAGGCATAATTCCAGCTGTCGTGAGGGTTCGGCACCTGCTTGACCTTCGTCCGGACGATCTCAGCGAAATATTCGTTTTTAATCGCGTAGGCCGTCAGCTTGGCAAGATCATTGGCCGAGGAATAATGGCCTTCTTCGTCCAATCCATGCGGATTTTTGTACGAGCTGTTAGCCAGACCCAGCATTTCCGCTTTCTCGTTCATCAAATGCACGAATCCTTCTTCCGAGCCGCCGACATGCTCGGCAATCGCCGTAGCGGCGTCATTTCCCGATCGAAGCATGAGTCCGTACAGCATGTTGTGCAAGGTCATCTCTTCTCCAAGCTGCAGATAAATCGACGAGCCTTCCTTGCCCACTGCACGTTTGGGCGTCTTCACCATATCATCCAAATTGCCGTGCTCGATTGCGACGATAGCCGTCATAATTTTCGTCAAGCTTGCAATTCGCATAGGCGTATCGCCATTGCTGCTGTACAGAATCCGCCCCGATGCGACGTCGATCAAGGCGGATGCTTTTGCATTCGTTTCGATGGACGGCACAGCCATTGCTTGATTTGCGGGCATGATGACCATGGCAGCAAGCAGAGTACAGACTAACAGTACGACGGTATACCGCATGTAACTTCGTATACTTCCAATCATTGTTGTATGGACTCCTCCCGTTGCGAACGCTAAGATGCCGGAATGGACGAATTCCTTCCTCGGCATAGTATATGCTTGTACCCTCATGGGTAGACGGGCCATATGACGTCAAAAATAGAAAAACTGCCCTTTCGGGCAGTTCTCCGATTAACCGTTATAGGTCGTCGTATCTTTTACATCATCGAGGATAGCCGCGGCGGTATCCCCAAAATCCACGCTCGCGTGCGTCTGATGGTTGTTACGCTTGACCATCGTCTGGATTTTGTCAAAAACGCCCGGCGCCGAATCGATAATACGTTCCATGAGATGGGTTTGGTTGTCGAGAGGCACGATTTTGACCCCGTGCGTACCGACTACGAGAAATGCGATCGGCGTAATCGATACGCCTCCGCCGCTCCCGCCGCCAAACGGCATCGCGACTTGCGCATTGTGCGCATCCTTGCCGGCATTGCTGTTGTTGTGCTCGTTCGAATCCAAGCGAATATCGCTGCCGCCGGCAACGAAGCCGAAGCCTACTTTGCTGATCGGCATAATAATGCTGCCGTCCGGCGTCTGAACCGGATCCCCCACAATTGTATTGACGTCAACCATTTCCTTGATATTTTCCATAGCGGTTTGCATTAGGCCTTGGATAGGATGTTCTGCCATGCTTTGACGCCTCCTTTCGATTTCTTCATGCGATGCAGCAGTTGCAGTCCGGCAAGGATAGCATAACCGAACCGGATTTGGGCTATGCACGACCATTCGGTAGCGAATGCGGAACGATTGAAAAGCGGATTGACCGTCATGACCGGCTCCGCCTTCAATTGAAGGAATTGCGACAAGACGCCAAGCACCGAAGACTGCACAGACCAGACGACGCCGGTAGCCATCGCCGTCCACATCGCGTCGCCTGTCCCGATTGACGTCGACCAATTCCATTTGGTCAGTTCGACCTTCGTCATCGTCTTTCTGAGCCAGCCTGTCAAATCTCTCGTTAATTGAAGGACCTGCTTCATCTTCTCGATGGAGCTAACGACCTTCTCCGGGTTTATTTCGTCGTTATATTCCTTCCAAGTGCCGCGTCCAGCATGCTGAGCGCTGATTTCCTCCTGAACCTTGATGGCCAATCCTTCCAGCTTCGCTGCGGGAATTTGATATTTGAATTTGATCAGGCCGAATAACGCTCGGATTCGCACTTCCGCATCGTCATTGCTTCCAATTCGTTTCGCATGCGCTATGATAATAACCCGGGAAGCGCACACCGTTATCGTCAGCAAAGAAATCAAAAAGCCGCCGGCCGCTATCCAGCCATAAGGGTGAGAAAACATGACGCCTTCCTCCGTTCCCATATACAGGCTTAAAATAGTATTGGCCATAGCGGCTGGTATTCATACTTTAATCTTTTAATTCCTCTATCGTCATCTGTCGTCCGTCCAGACGTTCGAACAACATTTGTGTCTGCTCGTCCAGCGCATCGTCGATATCGACATGCTTCGGCTCTGGAAGCTCTTTGATGGAAGGCAATCCGAAATAATCAAGAAATGACTTCGTTGTGCCGTACAGGATCGGCCTGCCGATTGCTTCCGCTCTTCCGACCTCCTCGATAAGATCCTTCGAGACAAGCGATTGAATGGCTCGATCCGTCTTAACGCCCCGGATTTCTTCAATATCGATCCGAGTAATCGGCTGGCGGTAAGCGACGATCGACAACGTCTCCAAAGCTGCTTGCGACAGCTGCGAGCGGGTTGGCGTATATGCCATACGTTCGAAATATGGCGTATGCTCGGAGTTCGTCGTCATGCGAAAGGCGCCGGCAACCTCCGTTATTTGGATGCCCCGCTCTTCTCTCTCCAGGTCACGCTGCAGATCGTAGACAAGATCTGCGGAAAATTCCGCATCCAGCTCCATAATATCGGACAATTGGCGCTTCGTAAGTCCCTCGTCCCCTGCCATAAACAGCAATCCTTCAATAATCGACTTCAATTTCTGAAAATCCATCGTTCTCTGCTTCCCCTCTCCAATGAATAACAATATCGTCGAAGAGTCCATGCTGGAAGCAGCGAATATGCTTCATCTTCATGAGCTCCAATATCGCCAGGAAAGTGACGACGATCTCGTGTTTGTCCATATTCTCCCTGATCAGCTTGGAGAATCTTACCGTTTCGAATTGCCTAAGCACTTCGACGATATCACGAATACGATCCTTGACGGATATCTCGTCCCGTTGAACAGTCGCAATGACATTGCGCCTTGCAGCCTTGCGCAGCGCTCTCTGGAACGCTGCGACGAGATCGGATACATGAAGGCCTTCCAGCGGGTTCACCTTGACCTCGGTCAAGAACGGCGTCATATCCTCGGGCTCCCGGGAGAAAACAAGACTGCGCTCGAATTCCTTCTCGCGCAGCTGCTCCGCGATCTGCTTGAACTTCTTGTATTCGATCAGCTTTTGAATAAGATCATCCCTGGAATCGATGCCGTCGTCCTCATACCAGTCGCCATAATCCTCTTCGAAAACGGGAGGTTTCGGCAGGAGCTGCTTGCTTTTGATGGCCAGCAATGTTGCGGCCATGACCAGAAATTCGCTGGTCACCTCCAGCTCCAGCTCCTTCAAGGCGTGAAGATATTCCATATATTGCTCGGTAATCTCGCTGATGGAAATTTCGTGGATATCGATTTCCGACTTGTCGATGAGATGGAGGAGCAAATCAAGCGGTCCCTCAAACGATTCAAGCTTGTAAAGCACGGACACTTGCGTGACCTCCCCAACAATTGCAGCTGCTTCAGTTAACCTTGCAGCTGTTTAGTCAAATTCGCCATCTCCACGGCCGATACTGCCGCTTCGTAGCCTTTGTTGCCGGCCTTCGTGCCCGCACGCTCGATCGCCTGTTCGATGGAATCCACCGTCAGAACGCCGAAGATCGTCGGTACGCCGGTCTTAAGCGCAATGGAAGCTACGCCTTTGGCTGCCTCATTGCACACATAGTCGAAGTGCGGAGTGGACCCGCGGATAACCGCGCCAAGTGTAATGACGGCGTCGTATTTGCCGCTTTCGGCCATCTTTTGAGCGATAAGCGGGATCTCGAAAGCTCCCGGCACCCAAGCCACTTCAACATCGTCTTCGCCTGCGCCGTGGCGTTTGAATCCATCGAGCGCTCCGCTTAGCAGCTTGCCGCTGATGAATTCATTAAATCTGCCTACGACTACTCCATATTTTAACCCTTGCGATACTAAATGTCCTTCATAAATTTTCGCCATTGTTTTTCGCTTCCTCTCGTTTTCGATTATGAGATGTTTCCGGACGAATCAACGCCTTGAGTCCGAACCGCGTGCTGTTCCAGTCCTTCTGGGCGCAGCAGATGTCCAAGCTTCGCCTTTTTCGTCCGCAAATAATCAAGATTGTCCGCGCTCGCTTCCATCTGGATCGGCACTCGCTCCACGACTTCGATGCCATAGCCCTCCAAGCCGGTAATCTTGCGTGGATTGTTTGTAAGGAGCCGCATCTTCGTAATGCCGAGATCTCTTAAAATCTGAGCGCCAATGCCATATTCCCGCAAATCCGGAGCAAATCCCAGCTTAATATTCGCCTCCACGGTATCGAACCCCTGCTCCTGCAACGCATAAGCTTTAAGTTTGTTAATGAGACCAATGCCCCTGCCTTCCTGGCGCATGTACAGAAGCACGCCGCTGCCGGCAGCATCGATCTGCTTCAGCGCCGCCTCCAGCTGAGGTCCGCAGTCGCAGCGATGCGAATGGAAGACATCGCCCGTCAAACATTCCGAATGCACGCGTACAAGCAAAGGTTCGCCAGGCTCGATCTCGCCTTTTACAAGCGCGACATGTTCTTTGTCATCCAGTTGATTCGTATAAGCAATAGCCCGGAATTCGCCGAAGTCGGTTGGCATCCGAACATCCACAACCCGGTCTACCAGCTTCTCTTTCTCATTGCGGTAACGGATCAGCTCCTGGATCGTGACAAGCTTAAGTCCATGTTTGTTCTTGAATTCCTCCAGATCCGGCAGTCTGGCCATTGTTCCGTCTTCCTTAATAATTTCGCAAATAACGGCTGCCGGGCTTGAACCGCTGAGCGTTGCCAGATCGATCGCCGCTTCGGTATGGCCAGCGCGGCGAAGCACGCCACCAGCCTTCGCAATAAGCGGGAAAATATGTCCCGGCCTGCGGAAGTCCGAAGCGCGCACCGAAGGGTCAATCAGCGCCTTGACGGTCAACGAGCGTTCATAAGCCGATATGCCCGTCGTCGTCGAGTTATAATCGACCGATACGGTAAAAGCCGTACCGTGATAATCTGTATTATGCGTGACCATTGGCGGGAGATCAAGCTCTTCCGCTCTTTCCGCCGTAATTGGCACGCAGACGAGACCGCGCGCTTCGCTAATCATAAAGTTGATAACTTCGGGTGTCGCCTTGTCGGCAAGCGCGATCAAGTCGCCTTCATTTTCCCTGTCTTCGTCATCGACCACGATGACGGGACGTCCCTGCATCAAATCGGCTACCGCTTCTTCAATGGTATTGAATATGCTGTTCTCTTTATTCATCGGTTTCACTCCTTCTGGGATGAAGCTGAACTCTCATTTATATAAATCCATGGCGGCTTAAGTATTCAGTGGAAATACGGGATGACGGAGCCGCTGCAGACTTCTCGGCGTTGCGATAATGAAGCAAATGATCCACATACTTGCCGATAATGTCAGTCTCGAGATTGACGTTGTCACCAGGTTGCCGATGCGCGAGCGCCGTCTCGGCCAACGTGTGGGGAATAATCGAGACGGAGAATCCGTCGCCGTCCGCTTCTACAACCGTCAAGCTGATGCCGTCAATCGTAATGGAGCCTTTAGGAATAATGTATCTCATCAAATCGCCCGATTTCGCTTCAATGCGGAACACGACGGCATTGGCATCGACTGTTCTGGAGGTTACCTTGCCCGTTCCATCGATATGTCCCTGAACAATGTGTCCACCGAATCTTGAGCCGACGGCCATGGCCCGCTCCAGATTGATGGGATCTCCGGGCTTCAACAAGTGCAAGGTCGACTTTCTGTACGTCTCCGGCATCACATCCGCCGTAAACGAAGCCCTGTCGTACGACGTAACGGTTAAACATACGCCGTTAACCGAGATGCTGTCGCCCAGAGCAGCCCCCTGCGTCACGATCGAGGCGCCGATCGTCAGCATCATGGCTTCGCCCTGACGGTAGACGTTTTTCATTCGTCCCACTTCTTCAACCAATCCGGTAAACATAAGCCGCATCTCCTCTCCTACCGTTTGTACACGGGATAACCCTTAATCACAATATCGCTGCCCGCCATCTCAACCGACATTCGTTCCAGCTCGATGGCATCGCTCATAAGTTCTCGGCCCTGGAAACGGAAGCTTTGCGGCGCTTCATCGCCGCCGATCAGTTTCGGAGCCATATATAAAATAATTTTGTGTATCAGCTCCGCTTCCAACATGGCGCCGTTAAGCTTGCCTCCGCCTTCCAGCAAAATCGAGCCGATATCCCTCTCCGCCAGCTTGCGCATGCCGATACGCAGATCCACGAGAGGGCCTGTGCCGCAAGGAATAACCTCTACGCCTTCCGCCTCCAGAAGACGCCTCTTCTCCTCGTCGCAGCCTTCCGCAGCGAGCACGATCGTCCTTGCCGTTTTGTCGGCAACGACGCGGGCGTCCAGCGGCAACGTCAATCTGGAATCGACGATGATGCGGGCGGGATGCAGACCCGTCACAGCCGTTCGGGTAGTCAATAGCGGATCATCCGCAACAACCGTGCCGATGCCGACCATAATGCCTTGATGCTGATGCCGCAGCAAGTGTACCTGTTCTCTGGCGACGGGGCCCGTCACCCATTGACTGTGTCCCGTACGGCTCGCTACGCGTCCGTCCAAGGTACTGGCGGTCTTTAGCGTCACAAACGGCATGCCTGTTGTAATAAAGGCATTGAACTTCTCGTTCATTAACGTCGACTCCGCTTCCAGAAGTCCGACATCCACCTCAATGCCGTGTTCGCGAAGTCTCGTTATGCCTCTCCCTGCAACCTTGGGATTAGGATCAGTTGCCGCCACGACGACTCTTGCCGCCTTGGCCGCGATAATGCGGTCGCAGCACGGCGGCGTTTTGCCATGATGGCTGCATGGCTCCAGCGTGACATAGACGGTCGCCCCCTCCGCCTCGCCGCCTGCCATCGCTAGCGCATGTACCTCCGCATGGCCCTCTCCGCGGCGAAGATGGGCGCCAAGTCCGACAATGCGGCCGCCTTTTGCAACGACGCATCCGACTACGGGATTAATTTCGGTTTGTCCCGCCGCCTTGGCGGCAAGGTCAAGAGCAAGTCGCATATAATATTCATCGTTCAGAACATCCAGCATGTATGCAAAAAATCCCCCTTCCGGCATCGCTTGCCGACAGGAGGATGTGAGAATAGACAGAAAAACTACGACGAAATAAGGCCACGGACTATCGCATTTGAAGCCAATTTCGTACATGAGCGCAAGCGGACATGTACAAATAAGCCAATACGAATACACCCGTACCCTTAATGTTTATCTGCCTAATAGACACCTTTGTGAAATGATGCACAAAGGTGAGCATTTAAACAGACAACAAATGCCGAAGCTTCTCCTTCTCCCATCCAGACTATACTGTCGGTCCCGGATTTGCACCAGGTCCACCGTTCCGTTCTCTTGCGAGATTCGGCCCGGGTCACGGACTGACGGAGGCGGGAAACGAAGCCGCATAACGACTTGTTCCCTTCTCCCGATCACCGCCGGTTGGGAATTTCACCCTGCCCCGAAGGAAAGCTGATTACATTAAGTTAGTGACATATTAACACTAATCGTTTAAAACTTCAACCTTTTCCATTTTGTCTCCGCCTTTAAGGGCGTCCACATGTTCCATGCCTTTGGTTACTTTGCCGAAAACCGTATGGCCGCCGTCCAGATGCGGCTGCGGCTGGTAGCAAATATAGAATTGGCTTCCGCCCGTGTTACGGCCTGCATGGGCCATGGCAAGCGTGCCGCGCTCGTGTTTGTTCGGGTTGATCTCGCAGTTGATTTGATAGCCAGGGCCGCCTGTGCCGTTGCCAGTCGGGCAACCGCCTTGCGCGACGAAACCGGGAATGACGCGATGGAACGAAAGACCGTTATAGAAACCTTCGTTTGCCAATTTCTCGAAGTTGGCTACCGTATTGGGTGCATCCTGGTCGAACAGCTCCAATTGGACCTCTCCGCCGCTTGCCAATTTGATTTTTGCTTGTTTTGCCATGATTGTCATCTACCTTTCTTATTCCGGATATGACTACGTTACCAATTCCGTCCTTATTTCGCAAGGGGGGATTTCTGCAGTCTTGCCGGAATAACGTCGTTGCATACGATATTATCAAGCGATTCGCGCTTTACGACGAGATCCGCTTCGCCGTCTTTTACGAAGACAACGGCGGGACGACGAATTCGATTGTAGTTGCTTGCCATGGCGTAATTGTAGGCGCCCGTGCAGAATACCGCGAGCAAATCGCCGCTTTCCGCCTTCGGAAGCTCCAGATCCCAGATCAGCATATCGCCGCTCTCGCAGCACTTGCCCGCGATGGATACGGTCTCCTCTGCCGCTTCGTTGGCACGGTTTGCAAGAATCGCCTCGTAACGGGATTGGTACAGCGCGGGACGCGGGTTGTCCGTCATGCCGCCGTCAACGGCAATGTATTTGCGCACGCCCGGAATGTTTTTGCTTGTCCCAATCGTGTACAGCGTCGTGCCTGCATCGCCAACCATGCTGCGGCCAGGCTCTACCCAAATTTCCGGCAGCGGGAAGTCGGCTGCGGAGAAATTGGATTTGATCGCACCGGTAATGGCTTCGACGTATTCGCTAATCGGCAGAGGCGTGTCGCCTTCGACGTAACGGATGCCGAAACCTCCGCCCAGGTTAATCACTTTGAACGTCAGCCCCAGCTCGGAGCGAATGGATACCGCGAACCCGGCAACCTTGTCCACTGCCATGCGGAAACCTTCCACCTCGAAAATTTGGGAACCGATATGGGAATGTACGCCGAGCACTTCCAGGTTAGGAAGGGCGCTCGCTTGCTCGATGGCTTTCTTCGCCGCTCCGTTGCCAAGATCGAAGCCGAACTTGGAATCCTGTTGTCCCGTCGAAATATAATCATGCGTATGCGCTTCTACGCCCGGCGTAATGCGAAGCAGAATATTAACCTTTTTGCCCTTCTCGCCTGCTATGGCGTTAAGCAGAGCAAGCTCGTGGAAGTTGTCCACGACGAAGCAGCCGATCTCGGCGTCGAGAGCCATCTCGATCTCGTCCGGCGTCTTGTTGTTGCCATGGAAGTGAATGCGATGAGCCGGGAAGCCGGCTTGCAGCGCCGTATACAGCTCGCCGTCGGACACGACGTCCAGCGACAAGCCTTCCTGCTCGGCGATGGAGCACATGGCCATGACGCTAAACGCCTTGCTGGCGTAAGCGACCTGGAATTTCAGTCCCGATGCTTTAAAGGCTTCTACGTATTCTCTTGCGCGCTGACGTACAAGCGTCTCGTCAACGATATATAACGGGGTGCCGAATTCCTTTGCCAGATCGGCAACGTCACGCCCTCCGATTTCAAGATGGCCATTTGCGTTGATTGTGCTGGTACCATGCAGATACATATTGTTTTCCCCTCGTCTTTCTCCGCCGCCTTGCTTGCCAGCGGATATGATTTGCATCTTATGGCATCAGTATAACGCAAATCGTTGTTGTCCGAAATGGATAAATACGCATTTCATTTGTATTTTTTGGGCTTCTATTCCGTTCTGGGCATTTTATTGATCTGCTTTGGCCTCAAAATATTGGGACGTTTGCGGTTATAGAGCAGCGGCTGACGGAAAATAATGCTGAGCATCGCCTTTGCGTCAAAGGGAATGATCGGCCACATGTACGGACGGTTCATGGACCGCTCTACCGTCAGAAAAATCAAAATGACTGTCGTGCTGACGACAAGCCCAGGCACGCTGAAAGCGGCCACGGCCGCCAGCAGCACTAGCCGCACGATCCGGTTAGCAAGTCCCAGCTCATAGCTCGGCGTGGCGAACATGCCTATTGCCGCGATCGCCATATATAGAATGACCTCGTTCACGAATACGCCTGTCTGCACCGCGATGTCCCCGATCAGGATGGCCGCTACTAGCGACATCGCGGTCGCCAGGGAAGAAGGGGTGTGGACGGATGCCATCCGCATGAGATCAATACCGATTTCGGCTAACAAGAACTGGACGAACAGCGGTATTTTGCCCATCTCGCTCGGACCTAGAAACTCCAGCATGGCAGGCTTGTATTCGGGATGCATGACGAACAGCAACCATAACGGCAGCATAAACAGCGACGCGAAAACGCCAGCGAACCTCACCCAGCGAAGGTAAGTACCTATAAACGGCGTCTGGCGATTTTCTTCGGCATGCTGCATCAGATCCGTATACGTCGTGGGAAGTGTCATGACGGATGGCGACGTGTCGACGAATACGGCTACGGCTCCCTCGAGAAGATGCGCGGCGACGGTGTCCGGCCGTTCCGAGTAACGAACCAGCGGGAAAGGGCTCCAGCCCCGCTTGATGGTCGCCTCCTCCAACTGCTTGTCCGCCAGCGGCAATCCGTCAACCTTGACCTTGGAAATCTTATCCTTGATCGACTCCAGCAACTGATTGTCCACGATGTCATCGATATAGGCAATGCAGACATCCGTTTTCGTTCGCTCGCCGATTTGGATCAGCTCGTAACGAAGCTTGGGATCGCGAAGCCTCCGCCGGACAAGCGAGATGTTGACCATCAACGTCTCGATAAAGCCGTCGCGGCTGCCCCTTACGACCTTCTCCAGCGAAGGCTCCTCCGGACCGCGCGCGGGAAGATTCTTCGCATCGATCTTAAGCGCTGTAGTCTCGCCGTCGATAAACAAAGCGGAGCCCCCGGCAAGAACGCTGTTGACCAGCTTGTCCCAATCCTCTTCCCTGTCTACTTGTGCGGCAGGAACATAGAGATCCACGAAGGCATGCACCGCATCGCTGCTTAGATCGTCGGGATGCAGGTAAGTGAGCCGCTTGAGCACTTCTGTCAGCAGATCATCCTTGGACAATCCATTTAGGCAAAATAATGCCGTCCGTCTCTCCCCGAAGGTCATTTCCCTTACGACGATATCAAAGCTTGTGCCGTAGCCGACATCCGTTTTAAGCTTCTCCAGCACATCGTCCAGATGTTCGGGGATGGGCTGGTTTGACGTTTCCTGCTCATTCCACTTGCGACCGCCCGCGCTGGTCACTTCGCCATTGTCGGAGATTTCATCATGGCTCTCCGGGCCTCCGCCCGCCTGCCGATCCTCTTCCCCCTCCTCCTGCTGTCGCGAATGACCTGCCGCAGCTTCTCCTTTGTCATCCGACAAAAACGCCATGACTTCTTCAGAGCCTTTATCTTGACCGTCGAACTTTTCATTGTCCATATTCGCCACTTTTCTCACCTCGTCCTTATCCCTCTGAAATATTACCGCTTCAGCTGCTCTCGAATTACCATTGGAACACCAGCCAGTCGAACAACGAGCCAACGGTTTTGCCGAGCACCATGGCCATCACAAGGCCGAACATGTAGGCGGATAAACCAAGCCGTTTAGCCAGAATAGGCAGTACATTTATGACCTCCGTCAGCGCGGCGGCAAGCATCCCTACAAACATTCCGTCAAGGAGTCCGGATCCCGCCAGAGCGAATGCGGACGGCAGACGCAACTTCCAATCCATAAAGTCGGCGAACGTCCAATACAGCGAGCCGCACACGATCGCCGTCTCGAACCAGATCGACAACCGGAACGCGCGGGACAGCTGCGCAAGCCGGGGCACAAGATCGAACACGATAAGCAGAGCCACTAGCCCGCTCCCTACCGCAAGCCCTCCCGCGACCCCCAGGACGGCGATAAATAGATTTTCCACTGCCCTAATCATTGCGAACACCGCCTCCGCCTTTGCGCATCTGGTCATAATCGGCCTGCTTGCGGATCTCGTCTGCAATGACATAAGCATTCATATTCTCCTGATACATGTACAGCTCTACTTCCAGCGGGTTTGGTTCCTCATTGAACCTCTTGCGGAAAATGTGGTTGAAAAACAGCACCATCCCGAGACCAATGCCTAGCGAATACGGGATTTGGAACCATAGCGGGTGCTCCACCCGTTCGCCCGTAATAAGCTCGACGATCCGGATATGTACCTCCCTCATGCTGACATCCGTGTGAAAGTTCATGATCGCAAGACCGGCGCCAAAAAAAAGCAGCAGCCAGGACAGCACCAGCATGAGATATCTCGGCTTGACCGGTTTGTCCGCCACCATGATCAGCACCTGCGGGTCTCCGTAGGCCTCCACCGTGACGTTCTCTATCTCGCCGCGTATTTTTTTGACGATCTGCAGGAGATCGATGACAACCCGGTTCCCGTCGCTTTTGCGATGATCGTAGAGCGGGAGCGCGGCCAGCCTTTGCGCCAGCTCATCTTCGTCCGTGAGAAGCCGGGCAACCTGCCCCAGCGTGACCATATGATGCGGCTTGATGTATATTCTTTTTTTCAATCGCAGATAGATAACGGATTGGACCTTCTCGCCCATCTCTGGATCATCCCTTCTGCATAAGCAAAATCTTGTTATGCTGTTTTCAACGTTAGTATGGGACGCGAAGGATTAGGATACTCAACCAATTTCAAACAATATTGCAGCATGCGCCTTCAAATCAAAAAGGAACCAAACCGCTATTGAGCGATTTGGTCCCTGATGGACTGCAATATTTTTTTCTCCAGCCGCGATACTTGCACTTGCGAGATGCCGAGCCTGCTTGCGACCTCGGATTGCGTCTTGTCCCTATAATACCGGAGGAACACGATTAGCCGTTCGCGTTCGCTAAGTCCTTCGATCGCTTCCTCGAGGGCAAGCTTATCGAACCAGCGCTCTTGCGAGTCGTCGGCGATTTGATCCATCAGCGTGATGGGATCGCCGTCGTTTTCGAACACCGTCTCGTGAATAGAGGTCGGAGGTTTGTTCGCCTCCTGCGCGAACACGACATCCTCCGGCGTAATGCCGAGCGCTTCCGCCACTTCGCCGATCGTCGGAAGCCTGCCCATCGTCTTCGACAGCTCATCCTTCATCTTGCGGACCTTGTTGGCCGTCTCCTTGAGCGAGCGGCTTACCTTCAGCGTTCCATCGTCCCGCAGGAATCGCTGGATCTCGCCGATAATCATCGGCACCGCATAGGTGGAGAACTTGACGTCGTACGACAGATCGAACTTGTCCACCGACTTCAGAAGTCCGATGCAACCGATCTGGAACAGATCCTCCGGCTCGTAGCCGCGGTTCATGAAACGTTGCACGACGGACCACACGAGGCGTATATTGCAGTTTACCAACGTGTCGCGGGCGACGGAGTCGCCGGATTGGCTAAGCGCGATCAGTCGTTTGACTTCGGCATCGTCAAGATAGGGCTGGGCTGATTGCTTCATATCTGCTTTCATGAGGCTGGGCCTCCCTATGCGCTAGTTATAGAGCGCTTTTTTTGATTCGATCCGCTTGACCATCGCCACCCGGGTTCCCCCGTCGACTCGGCTCGCTACTTCGAAGTGGTCCATAAAATTTTCCATGATTGTAAAACCCATTCCGGAACGCTCGAGCTCCGGCTTCGATGTGTACAATGGTTGACGTGCCAGCTCTACGTCCTCAATGCCGTTTCCTTCGTCCGAGACGATAATGGAGACGGTATCCCGCTCGATGCTGGCTTCAATCGTGACTTCGCGCGACGAATCGTTGTCGTAGCCGTGAATGATCGCATTCGTGACGGCTTCGGACACGGCGGTCTTAAGATCGTTCAGCTCTTCAAGCGTCGGGTCCAGCTGGGAGACGAAGGCCGACACTGCGACGCGGGCGAACGCCTCATTCTCCGAGCGTGCGCTGAACGTCAGCTTCATTTGGTTGCTCCCTGTCATGACACCACCTCCAAAGACGATATCGCGTTCCTCTCGTTGTCGTGAACCGATATGATTTTGAACAACCCGGACAGCTCGAACAACCGCTTTACGCCGGGATTGATGTCGCAGACGACCATCTTGCCGCCCTTGCTCTTTACTTGCTTGTAGCGTCCCAAGATGACGCCGAGTCCCGAGCTGTCCATAAATTGCAGCTCTTTGAGGCTAAGAATGACATGATTCACTTGGTCCTTCAGGAGAGCTTCCTCCATCTTGTACCGCACGACGTTAGCCGTATGATGGTCCAGCTCGCCGTATAGCCTTACAATCAACACGTTGCGGTAATGCTCCAACTCGATTTGCAGACTCATGTACGCTCCTCATCTCCCTCACAGTCAATCTTGCATAGATGCAATCGCCGAGATAGAACAAGGGATTCAACAGCAGCGCTTCGTATTCCTGCATGCCGACAAAACTAGAAGATTACCGCTACAAGCTGACAAATAGCGCGGAGCGCAGCTTCCGCAATCAGATATTAATTGCTGAACAGACTGGAAGCGGAACGTTTCAGCATCTTCCACCAATTAGCCTTGCCCACATCCTCCGGCGAAGTGATGGCAAACTCCTTCAGCACTTGATCTCCATCGTAGACGACCAGCTTGCCTACAGAATCTCCAGCCGCAACAGGCGCCTTGACGACATCGTTAAGCTTAAGCTCGTAACGTATGTTGGCCGTCGGGGTGCCCTTTTTCAATAACACGCTATAGGGCCGATCCGCCACTAGCGGCAGCTCGGACCGCATGCCCTTGGCTACACGAAGTTTGCCGATGCCGTCGCCCGCTTCGATGACGGGATAGTTCATATATTGCGCAAAGGAATAATCGAACATCTGGGAAACTTCAACGTTGCGATGCTTCGTCGTGGGTTCGCCCATTACGACTGCAATAATCCGCATGTCGTCGCGCTTCGCGGTAGCGGAAAGACAATATTTCGCTTCGCTTGTATAACCCGTCTTAAGTCCGTCGGCGCCGCTATAGAATCGCACGAGCTTATTCGTGTTGACGAGCCAGAAAGGCTTCTCGGAATCCTTTCTCAAGTAGTCCTGGTAAAGACCCGTGTACTTTGTCACTTCCTGATGCTTGAGCAGTTCGCGCGACATAATGGCGATATCGTGAGCGGACGAATAATGTCCCTGTACAGGCAGCCCGTTCGGATTAACGAAATGGGTATCCTTCATGCCGAGCTCCTGAGCCTTCGCGTTCATCATCGCCACAAAGTTCATCTCGGTCCCTGCTAGCTTCTCGGCCATAGCGACAGACGCATCGTTGCCGGACGCAAGCGCGATTCCCTTAATCATGTCTTCGGCCGACATTTCCTCCCCTTGTTCCAGGAAAATCTGCGAGCCGCCCATCGAAGCCGCGTATTCGCTTGTGCTTACTTTGTCGGTCAGCTTAAGCTGACCGTTGTCGAGCGCCTCCATAACGAGGAGCAGCGTCATGATCTTCGTAATACTGGCCGGGGGAAGCTGGTCATGGCTGTTTTTCTCAAAGATGACCGTGCCGCTGTCGGCATCCATCAAAATCGCGGAGCGGGCGGATGGCGCCAGATCGATATGCGGAGCCCCTTCCTCCGCGGCGGCAAAGGTCGGCAGCGCTAGAGCCATAGCTACAGTTAGCGCAAGAATGGTGACGAATCTAATTTTCAACGTCAGGTCCCTCCTGGATGATTGTCGGTACTATTTTCCTTTTCAGTGTTAACCTTCTTGCAGGAAATTATTCCTATATGAGGACGATGACGGAATTCAAAAAACCGCCAATCGGCAAATGCCGATCGGCGGTTCCATGTCCTCGATTTAGTTGCCTTCCGCGAGCCGCTTAACGCCGTCCTTGGTAACGACGGCTAACAGGAGCGGTTTTACACTCGGCTGCTCCGATTGGATGCTGTACGCGGCTTTCACCCTGTCTACCACGCTTGCCGTTTCGCCATTCTCCTCACGGATATGAAGAGTAGCAATCGGCTCGCCTTCCGTCAATTCATCGCCGACCTTCTTGACGATAACGAGACCCACCGCATAATCGATGGCCGCGTCTTTCGTCGCCCTGCCCGCGCCAAGCATCATCGCTGCAAGTCCAAGCTGCTCCGCATCGATGGCTGCCACATAACCGCCGATCGGCGCAAGCACTTGGATACGCGCAGGCGCTGCAGGCAGCCTCTCCGGATGATCGACAACGGAGCCGTCTCCGCCTTGCGCTTCGATAAAAGCTTTGAATTTCGCCAGCGCTTCTCCGTTATTAAGGCGCTCCCGAAGAAGTTTCTTTCCTTCTTCGATAGAGGAAGCCGCGCCGCCAAGCACCACCATATGGGAGCCTAACGCAAGACAAAGCTCCGTCAAGTCCTCCGGTCCCTGACCGCGCAGCGTCTCGAGCGCTTCCGCCACCTCAAGCGCATTGCCGATCGCGAAGCCCAGCGGCTGATCCATATCGCTGATGACGGCTGCCGTATCGCGTCCAACCTGCGTCCCAATCGCAACCATTGCTGCAGCCAGCTTCTCCGCATCCGCCTGCGTCTTCATAAACGCGCCGCTGCCCGTCTTTACGTCCAGCACGATCGCATCCGCGCCAGCCGCAATTTTTTTGCTCATGACGGAGCTTGCGATAAGCGGTATCGACTCTACCGTTGCCGTTACATCCCTAAGGGCATACAGCTTTTTGTCCGCGGGCGCCAAGTCGCCGCTCTGACCGATAACGGCCAGCCCAAGATTGTTCACTTGAGCGATAAACGTCTCCCGATCCAGCTCCGTGCGGAAGCCTGGAATGGATTCCAGCTTGTCTATCGTTCCGCCGGTGTGGCCAAGGCCTCTTCCCGACATCTTGGCAACGGGGACGCCCGCGGAAGCGACGAGGGGACCGATAATTAGCGTTGTCTTATCGCCGACGCCGCCTGTGCTGTGTTTGTCCACCTTGACGCCGCGAATTGGCGACAGGTTCACCATGTCGCCGGATTCAGCCATAGCCATCGTCAATGCCGCGGTCTCATCTTCGGTCATGCCTTGATAGAATACGGCCATAGCCCATGCAGACATCTGATAATCGGGAATATCGCCGCTGCTATATCCTTTGATCAGGAAGGCAATCTCCGCGGAGCTCAGCTCCCCGCCATTCCTCTTTTTGTGTATACAATCCACTGCCCGCATAACGGCCTCCTCCAGTATCCGTGCCCGTATGTTGCCTTGCGTCAGCTCGATCTGGAAAATTCGCGGCTTTTGGATTGCGACAGCCTCTCCGATTGCACTTGGACGATAATTTCATCAAGCGTCTGGCTTAACACCAGCACGTCTTGATGAAGAAGGTCCTGTTCGATCAGCGCCGTCTCCACCATCTCTCCGCGAAGTCTCTCCAGCTCCAATAACAGCTTGTCCATGACGTTGTCCACTCCATCTTTCTGTAATCATGGACATTATACGACGAGCGCAACGAAAAACACTGTCATAATGAGTCGAGCGAATTATTACAATTATGTTACAATCCCGCTTACATTTTCGAAATCAACGATGTCACAAGTCCCAGGAACCGGGACTTGACTCGTTCCGCCGTCTCCATCACTTCCTCGTGGGACAGCGGCTGGTCGAGAATTCCGGACGCCATATTCGTAATGCAGGAAATACCGACCACTTCAATGCCCGAATGGCGAGCCGCAATCACTTCGGCGACCGTCGACATTCCGACGGCATCCGCGCCAAGCGTGCGAAGCATCCGGATCTCGGCCGGCGTCTCGTACGATGGACCCAGCAGTCCGGCATAGACGCCTTCTTTCAGCGCAAAGCCCTGCATGGAAGCAATCTCCTTCGCAACCTCGCGCAGCCGTTTGCTGTATGCTTCCGACATGTCTGGAAAGCGCACGCCGAGCGAATCGTCATTAGGTCCGATAAGCGGATTGCGACCCGTCAGGTTAATATGGTCGGAGATCAGCATCAGGTTGCCCGAAGCGAAGTCCAGATTAATGCCTCCGGCCGCATTCGTTACAAGCAAAGCGCGGACCCCCAGCGCCTTCATTACGCGTACCGGAAAAGCCGTAAGTTCCGGCCCGTAACCCTCGTACATATGAAAGCGGCCGCGCATCAATACGACGATTCTGCCAGACAAGCGGCCGATCAACAGCTCGCCGGCATGTCCCTCCACGGTCGAGATCGGAAAGTGGGGAATGTCGTGGTACGGGATGACGACCGGCTCCTCCAAATGGTCGCCCAGCACGCCAAGACCGGAGCCCATAATAAGCCCGATCTCCGGCGACAGCGCCGTCTTCTCCCGGATAAAAGCTGCAGCTTCCACAATATGTGCGTTCATAAGTTGATTCAACATGTTTACTTCCCCTTCCAGTTCATAGTTGTCTCGTATAAAGAAGCCGGACGGCTGTTTGCATTCCGCCTTCCAGCAGCTTATTCAGCGGCGGTTTCGGTCACTAGCTCGGACAAAAAGCTGCGCCCGCTCGGCGGAGCCAATACACCAAAATTATCGGCGATTGTCGCACCGAGGTCTGCAAAGGTCGTCCGTACCGGCATGGCGCCGGGCACGCGGAACGCCGGACTGTAAGCCAATATCGGCACGTATTCACGCGTATGATCCGTGCCGGGATGAGTGGGATCATTCCCGTGATCCGCCGTAATGACGAGCAAGTCTCTTGGTCCGATTTTGCTTCGTAGCTCAGGCAGCGCAGCGTCAAATTCCTCCAGCGCGGCCGCATACCCTTGAGGATCCCGCCGGTGCCCGAACAACGAATCGAAATCAACGAGATTCGTGAACAGCAGACCGCTAAAGGACTCGCCCATCGCGTCGATCGTTCGCCTGATGCCGTCCGCATTGCTCTTCGTAGACTGAGAGGACGTAATGCCTTCACCGTCGAAAATATCGTTGATCTTTCCGATAGACCGTACCTCGAATCCACCGTCCTTTAGCGCGTTCAGTACGGTTGGCTGAGGCGGCTTCACCGCATAGTCATGGCGATTCGGCGTCCGCCTGAACTCGCCTGGCTGTCCCACATAAGGTCTTGCAATCACTCGCCCGACCGTGAACCGCTCGTCCATCGTCAGCTCCCTGGCGATCTCGCAAGCCCGGTACAGCTCCTCCAGAGGGATAACTTCCTCATGCGCGGCGATTTGGAATACGCTGTCTGCCGATGTATAGACGATCCATGCGCCCGTCTCCATCTGCTCCTCTCCCAGCTCGTCCAGTATCTCTGTACCGCTTGCGGATTTGTTCCCGATGACCTTCCGTCCCGTTCGCTCCTCAAACGGGCCGATAAGTTCGGGAGGGAAACCGTCAGGGAACGTTTGGAAAGGTACGTTCAGTCTCAGCCCCATGAGCTCCCAATGTCCTGTCATCGTGTCCTTGCCGACGGATACCTCCGCCATCTTGCCGTAATAAGCCTCGGCTGGCTTGCCGGCTGGCGACCAATCCGCGATAGGCGCAATTCGGTCGAGCCCCATAGCCCTTAAATTCGGCAATGAAATGCCCGGCACGACGCTTGCGATATGACCGAGCGTATGGGAACCGGCATCGCCGAACAGTTCGGCATCCGGCAGCTCGCCGATCCCTACGCTGTCCAGGACAACAACGGCAATTCGATCAAATTTCATAGCTTATGTCCACCCTCTCTATGTCAGGCTCTTGGATGCGCTCCCTGATAAACATCCTTAAGCCTGTTCTTGGCGCTTTGCGAATATTTTAAAGTCGTGGCGATATCGGCATGTCCCAGCAGCTCCTGCACGGTCCTGACGTCCGCGCCGCCCTCCAGTAGATGGGACGCGACGGAATGCCTTAACGTATGGGGCGTAATCTGCTCCTCGATTTGTGCTTCCTTGCCGTATTTTTTGACCATCTTCCAGAAGCCTTGTCTCGTCATTCTTGTCCCCAGATGATTCAAAAACAAGGCAGTGCCGTCGTCCCGCCCGGTCAACAGCGCATCCCGACCTCCTTCGGCGAGATAGCTCCTAATGGCTGCGTCGGCATGACTGCCATATGGAATGACGCGCTCCTTCAAGCCGCTCCCCGTACACTGAATGTACCCCAGTTGCAGATGGACATGCTCGATGTTAAGCGCCACCATCTCCGACACCCGGATGCCTGTCGCATACAGAAGCTCTAACATAGCCTTATCGCGTTTGCCGGAGGCATTGTCCGTCTTGGGCGAATCCAATAAAGCGGTCGTTACATCAACAGACAGCACTTGGGGAGCCCGTTTCTCCAGCTTGGGAGACTCCAGATACAGCGACGGATCCCGCAGGATTTTGCCGTTTAGCAGCAAGTGATGAAAAAAAGCACGCACGGCAACAACGCGGCGAGAGATCGTAGCCGCCTTCAATCCCTTTTCCTTCAACCGGTGCATATACGAAGCCAGGTGCTGACGCTGCACGGATTCCCAGGCGCCAATGCCATTTTCCTCGCAGTAAAGATAACAAGAATGGAGATCCCGTTCGTAAGAGGCTACGGAGTTCTTGGACAATCCGCGTTCATCCCGCAAATAACGTATGTAATGTTCCAATTGAGCTTTCAAGTCGTGACTTCCTTTCGCGCTTACAGCTTCGTGCTGGCAACATTATGCTGCTATGACCTTCATGACATTCCACATCCGTCCTGCTTTTTCCTTCTTTTCGCTTCTTATTCGCCATACCAGTAGAACCAACGAAGACGGTTGGCGGAATTGCCGTGGTCCGGCGAAGAGGGAACCTGCTGCAGCACCTTATGGGCGTCGCCTTTTGGTTTTTGGTAAGGATACATGGGCGAGACGACATCCAGCAGCCAGCGGTATCCGCCAGAAACGATCACAAGCAGCACTGCGAACAGGACGACAAAGAGCAGCCGGCTAACCCAGCTTTTAAACGATATTACCACAGAATCGACCTCCTACGTACGAACGCCCCCATGCGCGCAGTTCCGGCGTCAGCCTGGCTCTATTTTTGCAGGGGCTGTTCGTACCACCTTATGAGGAGGCTTATCCGATTATGCCGACCTCTTAAAGTGCGAGTTCAAAAAGTTCGGTTTTCAGCACCGAGAAGATGGGAAGCGGACTTTTTGAACAACCTCTTAAGGATCGAGCCGGTCGTATGATATGCTGTCCAGCCACTTGTCTATCTCCGTAAAAGGAAGGCCCGTGGCGCTCGCTACGGCTTCATTTAGCAGCTTCCCGGCATGGGTGTTAACGCCTTTCTGCAGCGGCACGCTTCGTCTGATGGCTTCCCAGCCGCTGTTCGCTAGCTCCAGAGCATATGGCATCGTCACGTTCGTAAGGGCGAATGTGGAGGTTCTGGGAACCGCTCCGGGGATATTGGCAACGGCATAATGAATAACGCCGTGCTTAACGTAAACAGGGTCGCTATGCGTGGTTGGACGGTCGACGGTAGCGATCGAGCCTCCCTGGTCTACGGCGACATCAACGATGACGGAACCTTTCTTCATGCGTTGAACCATTTCCTCCGTCACCAGATGCGGCGCTTTGGCGCCTGGGATCAGCACGGCGCCGATGACGAGATCCGCATGACTGACAGCATCCGCAATATGGAGCGGACTCGACATAAGCGTGCGGATTCGGCTTTCAAACACTTCGTCCAGGTAGCGCATCCGTTCCGCGCTTCGTTCGATAATGATGACATTAGCTCCCAAACCCAGCGCCATCCTGGCCGCATTTGTGCCAACAATCCCGCCGCCTATGACTACAACCTCCGCTGGCGGAACACCCGGCACGCCGCCGAGCAGTACCCCACGGCCTCCATAGAAGGATTCCAGGAATTGCGCGCCGACTTGCACCGCCATGCGCCCCGCTACTTCGCTCATCGGAACAAGCAGCGGCAGACTGCCGTTCGGCAACTGGATCGTTTCATAAGCGATCGACGTAACGCCGCTATCGACAAGCGCCTTCGTCAGCTCCGGCGCCGCCGCCAGGTGCAGGTAAGTGAACAGCATCAGTCCCTCGCGGAAATAATTGAACTCTTCCTGCAGAGGTTCTTTTACCTTCATGACCATGTCCGCTGCCCAAACTTCTTGCGGCGAATCCACGATTAATGCGCCTTCTCGCACGTAATCCGCGTCCAGAAATCCGCTGCCCTCACCCGCATTCGTCTCGACGACGACTTCATGGCCGGCTGCCTTTAGCATCGTCACTCCTGCAGGGGTCAGCGCTACGCGGCCTTCGCTTTGTTTGATTTCCTTCGGCACACCGATCTTCATCCCACATCGCCTCCTGTACATACTTCCTCAAGCGTACCTTATCCAGCGCGGGCTTAAATTATGTAACTTTGCCAAGAATGACAGGTCAATTATGGAGAAATGGAGAAAACTTAATCTTTCTTACAATTGAAAAAAACCTCTATCTGGGCCATGGCTCATTTCACTTTGCGCGGCCGCGTCTAGAGGTACACTTGAAAAAAGGCTCCTGCATCCATAGCTGGATGACGAAGCCTCCGTTATTCATTCGGTTGGTCGTTCTTCTCCTGGCAGCGTCTGCAGACACCCTGGAAGTCAAGTCGATGGTCTGCAACGGCGAACCCGTATTCGCGCTCCAGCCGTTCTTCAAGAGGCAGCAGCCAATCTTCCTTGATCTCTTCCATGCTTCCGCATTGTACGCAGATCAAATGATGATGGTGATGCTTGCTGTTGTCCGCCCTCAAGTCATATCGGGCTACGCCGTCGCCGAAGTTCAATTTCTCCACGACGTGCATTTCGCTCAGCAACTCCAGCGTCCGGTATACGGTAGCCAGACCAATCTCCGGCGCCTTATCCTTTACGAGCATGAAAACATCCTCTGCGCTCAGATGATCTTCTTCGTTCTCCAGCAATACTCTTACTGTCGCTTCGCGCTGCGGGGTTAGCTTGTAGCCCTGCGATTGTAATTGCTGCTTTATAGTCTCGATCCGGGCTTCCATGGTTTCCCCCCTGCCAACATGTCGCATCCAGTTTACGGAAACGTCAACTACAATTATAGGGGGAATACCGTCAGAAAGTCAAACGTTTCTCTGTCAAATGATGCTGTTTGGTGGTGGCAGGTAAACGGAAGCCCAGCCTATGATTACGGGTGACAAATACGCCTCGAACAACGCGGAGCCGGCGAACAGAAATAACATAATCATAACGGTCGATGTAAGCATGCCAAGCTGGGGCAGAAGCTCACCCTTCTGCTGCTGGAGCAGCAGCCTGTGCTTCACGACGTAGACGGCAAAGGTAATCGCCGCCGCACTGGCGATCATCATGGCTGGCACGGCAATGACATTTTGCGGCGCTACGGATAAAACAAAAAATACAATTCCTTTCCAGCCGTATTGCTGTACCAGAACGCCTCCCGTGAAACCAATCAGCGTTCCCTTGAGGAAATTAAGCGCCAAGATACCCGGAACCCCGATAACGACGATGCCCAAAATCCAGATCAGCATGACCCACTTGAAGTGAAACCAGAACCGGTCCCAGAACAGCGTTTCGGCGCTTGCATGCGCCGTTCCGTCCACCGATAGCACATAGCGGTTGATCTCTCCTGCCAGCTCTTGCTGCTGCTCCAGCGTCAAAGCCCCGACAATCAAAGCGCCGAATACGGCGCCGACTACAAATAACACCGCTACGAAAATATATAAGTTCGTCCTGTAGTTCAAGGCCGCGCACCCCATTCTCCATAGGAAAGAATAAACCCTTCCGACTTCGAAAGGGTTGTCTCTTTATTCTTATGAAAACATTGGACAGCTTATGCCGGGCAATAGAACGAACCGTCATCATGCTGACGATGGACATCCTCCACGGAATCTAAATAGCGCCAGTCTGCAAATACAGCTTCCAGGCATAGACAGCAAGAATCGTCTTGGCATCGCTGATGCGTCCTTCCGAGATGTAGCGCTCCGCCTGCTCCAGCGTAATCGCCTCGACAAACAAATCTTCATCCTCGTCGGGGTTCTGCTCGCCTCTCTCAAGCTCATCTGCGAAGTATAGATAAAGTTTCTCGTCAGCAAAGCCCGGCGACGTATAGAAGGACGAGATGAGCTTAAGGCCCTTTGGCCGATAGCCCGTCTCTTCTTCCAGTTCTCTTGCGGCCGCCAGTGCGGGATCCTCGTCGCCGTCCAGCTTGCCTGCCGGAATTTCCACTTGAAAGATATCCATCGGCTTGCGGTATTGCTCCACGACAAGAAGCTTGCCGTCCAGCAGCGCCATGACAGCCGAAGCTCCGGGATGCCTTACGATTTCCCTCGTTGCAGTGCGTCCGCCTGGCAGAGCCACCGTATCCACCTGCAGCGAAATAATACGTCCTTCGAATATTTGCTCCGAGCTAACCGTTTCCTCGCGCCAAAGTTCCGGACGCTCCTGCTCTTGCTTCTGCATCTCCTGCTTCTGAGAAAGCTTGTCGCTCATCTGTGCCTCCCCCTTCATAAGGTGATAAATAACCGATGTAATAAGACATAACTTGTCCACTCCCGTCATATCCATCTTCTAGAGGCAGTATAGTGCAATCAACCATGAACGGGAGTGGATTGGGATGAAACAATACGTAACCGTCTATCATCTGCGAGTCATAGGCAAAGGCTGGGAAGTCCGGCGCGAATTAAATCGTTTGGCTGCTTCAGCAGTTGGAGAAGGATTGTTGTCCGATTATACAAGTTCGCTCCCGCCAATCCGCGCGACGCTTGGTTCTTCGAATCCGGCCTTATCCGACTCCGACCTTGTTTGGCTTACGATTGGCGAGCCGTGCGAAGGGAAGCCTTCTTGATCAGCTCCACGACAAGCTCCGTCACCTTTAGCAGATCATCCGTTTTGATTTGCTCTTTTGTCGTATGGATATGCTCATAACCAACCGCCAGATTAACGGTCGGGATCCCCATGCCGTTAAAAATATTCGCGTCGCTGCCCCCGCCGGAATGGAATGTACGGGGAACGGCGCCGATTGCTTTTATCGCTTCCTTGGCCAGCTCTACAACATCGTCCCCATCGTCGTACTGGTAGGCGGGATAGATAACGTCGCTTTCGAACTCGCCTCGACCGCCGAACTCCTGAGCAGCCCACAAAACGGCTTCCTTCATCTTCTCCAGCTGAGCGTCCAGCTTGTGCTGCACGATGCTCCGCGCCTCCGCGTAGAGCGTAACGAAATCGCAAACGATATTCGTTGCCCCGCCGCCTTCGAACTTGCCGATATTCGCCGTCGTCTCCGTGTCAATCCGTCCCAGCGGCATGCGAGAGATAGCTTTGCCGGCGATCTGGATCGCGCTGATGCCATCCTCCGGATTAACGCCCGCATGCGCAGATTTGCCATATAGCTTGATCGTCACTTTCGCTTGCGTAGGAGCTGCAACGGCAATGTCGCCGATCGCGCCATTGGAGTCGAGTGCATATCCGAATTCCGCTTCCATCTTGCTGGCATCCAGAGATCTTGCTCCCAGCAATCCCGATTCTTCGCCAACGGTAATGACGAATTGCACTCGGCCGTGAGGGATATTATTTTCTTTGAGCACGCGAATAGCTTCGAACATCGCAGAGATCCCCGCTTTGTCATCCGCGCCCAGAATCGTCGTGCCGTCACTGCGAATATAGCCGTCGGCGTCCAGTTGCGGCTTGATTCCGTTGCCCGGCGTTACCGTATCCATATGACTCGTGAAGAACAGGACTGGAGCGCCTTCGCAGCCTTTAGTCGCTTCCAGCATGGCGAAAAGATTTCCCGCCCCGTGTCCCGTCTTCGCGGCTGCGTCATCCTCCGACAGCGACAAACCCAAAGCCGTAAATTCCTGCTTCAATACTTTGCTGATCTCGCCTTCATGACCTGTCTCGCTGTCTACCCGGACTAGCTCCATAAACTGGTTAACCAGACGATCCTTTTTTATCATGCAGTTTCCTCCGTCCCGAATTTCGTTTACAATAGTTTTGATAGGTTGGTCCTTGCAGCTCATATAGCGATAAGAAAGGAGCGTCGTTTTACACATGCAAAGGCAAAAAATGATCCGACTCGTAGCCATCATCGTCGCGGGCACACTGCTCATTACGACCGTACTCGCTGGTGTCGGCTCCTTATTCCTGGGTTAAAGCGCCATTGTCCGTCCGTTCGTATCGGAATTGCTTCAAGAAGTAAGGAAGCAGTTCCTCCGCGGCTTCCTCTACGGACAAGCTCCGGCCCGTCAAATCATTAAATGAAGTGACGCCGAATTGCTGGATGCCGCAGGGCACGATGCCGCCGAAACCTTCGCTCGCGATGCCGGACTTGATGTTAAGCGCGAAGCCGTGGCTTGTAATAAAGCCCCTGCGGTGACGCGCTTTATTAAACTTGATGCCGATTGCGGCAATCTTTTCGTCTCCGACCCATACACCCGTATATTCCGGCTTTCGGCCCGCTTCTATACCATGCCCGCCGAGCCAATCGATGATTACTTGTTCCAGAGATCTCAGATACGCATGAAGATCCAGTCCGACCGCATCCAGATACAGCAGCGGGTACCCTACAAGCTGTCCGGGGCCATGATAGGTAATATCGCCGCCTCGATCGATCTCGAACACGGATATGTCACGTGCCGCCAACTCCTCCTGATCCAGCAGCAAGTGCTCCGGATGCCGATCGGAGCCAAGCGTATATGTAGGCGGATGCTGAAGAAGGAGCAGCGTCTCGGCGCGCTCCCCCCCATCGATTTGTTTCACGTACGCCTTCTGCATATTCCATGCTTCGCCGTACGGAACTTGTCCGATATATCGGGCATCCAGCATTCCGGAGGCATAATGGTTTTCTCTCTCCGTCATCGCTATCCCCTCTTTAGTACAGTGTGCTTTCCATGTTGAAGCTTTCCAGATTGTCCTTTACTCGCTGCAGGAACCTGCCGCAGATGACGCCGTCCAGAATTCGATGGTCGAGCGACAGGCAAAGATTTGCCATGGAACGTACCGCGATCATGTCGTTGATGACGACTGGACGCTTTACGATCGACTCGAACGTAAGAATGGCCGCCTGCGGGTAGTTAATGATGGGATAGGACAAGATGGATCCGAACGACCCCGTATTGTTGACGGTAAACGTTCCGCCTTGCATATCCGATAAGTTCAGCTTGCCTTCCCGCGTTTTCCGCGCCAGCTCGTCGATTTCTTTGGCAAGCCCGGCGACGTTCTTGTGATCGGCATTCTTGATAACCGGCGTCAGTACGGAATCCTCCGTTCCCACCGCAAGCGAGATATTGATATCGCGTTTTACGATAATTTTGTCCACGGCCCAAGTCGAGTTCATGATGGGATAATCCTTGATGGCATTTACGACTGCCTTGAGCAGAAATGCCAGATAGGTCAGATTGATGCCTTCGCGCTTCATGAATTCGTTCTTAAGCTTGTTGCGCAGCATCACGAGATTGGTCACATCCACCTCGATCATCGTCCAGGCATGCGGAATTTCGCTTACGCTCTGGCGCATGTTGCGCGCGATCGTATTTCGTATCGGCGTTACGTCGATAAAGGTCTCGCCCCGCCCGGGTAACGTCGTGCCCTCCACCTCGATCTTAGGGATACGAGGCGTCTCCGACAAGTGAATCCCCGAGGAACGGACCTGCGCCTTTGGATCAACGCCAGACGCCGAAGCGGCTGCAGCAGATGCGCCGGGTTTGCCGGACGCGACATAAGAGAGCACGTCCTTGCGGGTTACGCGTCCGCCAAGACCGGTGCCCGTCAGGTCGGAGAGACGTACGCCATGTTCGCTTGCAAGCTGCTGGACGGCAGGCGAGTAGCGGTTGCGCATTGGCGCCGAATCGTCATCATCGGCCCTTTGACCAGCTGTTTCCACGGCAACGCTTGGGGAAGAATGCACTGCTTGCGTATTTGCAGCCGATTCTTCGGTTTCAATGATGCACACCGGCGTCCCGACGGGCACGTTCTCCCCGTTGCCCACCAATATTTTCACCAGAGTACCTGCCACCGTGGACGGCAGCTCGGCGTTTACTTTGTCCGTCAACAGCTCGCAGATAGGCTCGTACATATCGATTCTGTCGCCAGGCTGCTTCAGCCAACGGTCGATCGTCGCGGAGACGAGCGACTCCGCAAGCTGCGGCATGACGATTTCCGTCATTGTTTTCATCTCATTCCACTCCTTACGGTCCTAATACATAGCCAGCTTCTTCATGGCATCCTTCACTTTGTCCTTATTCAGCAGGAAAAACTTCTCGGCTGGCGGGTTGATCGGCATCGCCGGGACATCGGGACCGCAAAGCCGCATAATGGGCGCATCCAGTTCGTACAGCAGCTCCTCCACGATAATCGCGGCCACCTCCGCGCCAACTCCGCCTGTCTTATTGTCTTCGTGAACAATCATCACTTTGCCTGTCTTGCGGACAGATTCCAATATAGCTTCCTTATCGAGCGGCTGAATCGTGCGCAGATCGAGAATATGAGTGCTGATCCCTTCCTGGGCAAGCTCTTCTGCGGCTTGCTCTACAAATCGAAGCGGCATGCTGTAGCCGATGACCGTAATGTCGTCGCCTTCGCGAAGCACATTCGCTTTGCCGATCGGCACAATATAATCATCCTCCGGCACTTCGCCCGACAACAGCTTATACCCCTTCTTGTTCTCGAAAAAGAGAACGGGATCCGCATCGCGCACCGCAGCCTTTAGAAGCCCCTTGGCATCGTATGGACGGTAAGGCGCCACAATCTTAAGACCAGGCGTGCCGAAGAATACGGATTCCGGACATTGGGAGTGGTAAAGCCCTCCGAAGATGCCTCCGCCAATAGGAGCTCGAATGACGATAGGACAGCTCCAGTCATTGTTGGAACGATACCGGATCTTGGCCGCTTCGCTGATGATCTGGTTTGTTGCCGGGAACATAAAGTCCGAATATTGCATCTCGGCGATCGGCTTCATGCCGACCATTGCGGCACCAATGGCAACGCCGGCAATTGCAGATTCGGCGAGCGGCGTATCCATCGCGCGAAGCTCTCCGAACTGCTCATGCAGCCCTTTAGTAGTCGTAAAGACGCCGCCCTTTACGCCGACATCTTCGCCTAACACGAATACATCTTCGTCACGCTCCATCTCTTCTTTCATCGCAAGCCTTATTGCGTCGATATAATCCATAACCGGCATTAGTTCATCCCCCCCTGCCTGTCATCGCCTTCATAGACATGATGCAACGTAGATTCAGGCGTCGGAAAAGGCGCCTTATCGCCGTATTCCGTTGCTTCATCAAGCTGCTTCCTGAGCTCGGCAGCATATGCCGTTTCCTGTTCCTCGCTCCACAAGCCGCAGTCGATCAAATATTGTTTGAACTTCGGAATGCCGTCCTTTATTCGATTTTCGTCTACTTCTTCCTTCGTCCGATAGGCAAGGTCGTTATCGGAGGTGGAGTGAGGAGACAGACGATACATCATCGCCTCGATCAATGTCGGCCCTTCGCCCGCTACGGCGCGCTGTCGCGCTTCCTTGACAACACGATACACTTCAAGCGCGTCGTTGCCGTCTACCTGAATGCCGGGGAAGCCATAACCAATAGCTCGATCCGCAACCTTGCCCGCAAGCTGCTTGTGGATCGGCACGGAGATCGCATATTGATTATTCTCGCACATCAGAATGACCGGCAGCTTATGTACGCCGGCAAAGTTGCATCCTTCATGAAAGTCTCCCTGATTGCTGGACCCTTCTCCGAACGTAACAAAGCTGACCAAAGGCTTCTTCTTCATCTTGGCCGCCAACGCGATGCCTACCGCATGCGGCACCTGGGTCGTAACCGGGCTCGAGCCCGTAACGATTCGCAGTTTCTTGGATCCAAAGTGGCCCGGCATCTGCCGTCCGCCGCTGTTAGGATCTTCTGCCTTGGCAAACACGGACAACATCAGATCTCTTAACGTCATCCCTACAGACAGCACGAAGCCATAATCACGGTAATACGGCAAGTAATAATCCTGCTCTCGATCCAGTGCGAAAGCGGCGGCTACTTGGGCGACCTCTTGTCCGATACCTGATACGTGGAAATTAATTTTGCCCGCGCGCTGCAGCAGCAGAACGCGTTCATCGAATTTTCTTGCCATGACCATCATTTTGTACATATCTACGGCTTGCTCGGAAGTAAGCCCAAGCTCCAGATGACGAAATTGCTGACCAGCGGAAGACAATTGGGTCATAACGACAGCCTCCTTATTTACCAACTCTTATAACCTGGTACTAAGACCTCACTATAACCATTATAACTGCTTTTGCGGCAAAAAGAAATCCACCCTTGCGACGTAAGTCCTCGGTCCAATTGACAGCATGATTTAATAAACGATTGCCTTCCCGTCAACAGCGAGCATTGCTTCGCCCAGCGCCTCCGATAAAGTCGGATGAGGATGAATCATCGCGCCGACCTCCCATGGCGTCGCGTTTAACCAGCCTGCTAACGCTGCCTCGGAGATGAGATCCGTCGCATGGGGGCCGATCAAATGTACGCCGAGAATATCGCCGCTCTTCCGATCTGCGATGACTTTGGCGAAACCTTCCTGTTCGCCTAACACAATCGCTTTGCCGATCGCTTGGAACGGAATTTTGCCAACCTTAATATCGTAACCCCTCGTTCTTGCCGCGTCCTCTGTATATCCGTAGGAAGCAACCTCCGGGCTGGAATAGATGCATTTCGGGATGAGGTGATGATCGACAGCTGCCGGCTTGGCACCCATAATATGGTCAACGGCAACAAGGCCTTCATGAGCGGCGGCATGCGCTAGCTGAATGCCTCCGACAACGTCCCCGATCGCATAGATATGCGGCTCGGTCGTTTGACCGAATTCATTTGTTACGATGAACCCATGATTTGTACGAACATCGGTATTTTCTAGCCCGATGCCGTCGGCATTGCCTTCGCGTCCGACGCAAACAAGCATTTTTTCCGCGACCAGCGTAACGTCGCCGTCCGGCGTTACCCCTTTAACGGATACGCCGCCGCTCTCCTGAATTTCGCATGTTTGGCTTTGAAGCTCTACGCTGGTCAAAACTCGCACGCCTCTTCGCCCTAGACTGCGTGCCAAAGCGGCTGACACTTCGGCATCTTCGCCAGGAATGAGTCTGGAGCCTGCTTCGATTAAGGTGACTTCTACACCGAAGTCTTGAAGAAGCGACGCCCATTCTACACCAATAACACCTCCGCCGACGATTAGAATAGATGTTGGCAGCTTATCCAATTCCAACGCATCGTCGCTGGTTAATATATGTATGCCATCACGTTTGAGCCCAGGAAGCAAACGCGGTCTGGAACCTGTGGCGATAATAAGATTCGTGGATACGACCGACTCCATCTCGCCATCTGCGAGCTCCACTGCTAAAGACCCGCTTCTGGGCGAGAAAATGGAAGGTCCGATTACGCGTCCTTTGCCTTGAATGACGGTAATGCCATGTTTTTTCATCAAACTTTGCAGTCCACGGTAAAGCTGGTCCACCGTTTCCCGTTTACGTTCTTGTACTCTGTCGAAGTCAAGCGACACTTCATCGGAATTTACGTTTATCCCGTACTGTGCGCTTGTCAAAATCGTTCTATATACTTCCGCGCTTCTAAGCAGCGATTTGCTAGGTATGCAGCCTTGATGCAGGCAGGTTCCGCCGAGCTTGTCCCGTTCGATAAGCGCTACCTTTTTTCCTGCTTGTGCTGCCCGAATAGCAGCCGTATAACCGCCAGGTCCGCCTCCAAGCACGGCTATGTCTACTTGTATTGCCATAATGGATGTCGCCTCCTTCTTAAATCGCAATAATTGCTATTCTATTGTACCTTTTTTTACGCATCATTTCACTGTTGTTAGCTTGAACAAATGGACACGGTTACAGGAACCAGTTATGATATTAGAAATGAGTATTCACGATCAGAATTACAAATAAGGAGCTTTCACCGTTATGAAACTTGTAGTCGCCCGAATTATAGCCATTTTGTTTCTCGTCGTACCCGGCATTGTTGCGTGTTTTGGATTCCTCCATATGAAGGACGCAACGTTCGATTATTTTTCGCAGTACGGTAACGATCAAGTAACGCCTGATTTTGCATGGCTAAAATTTTTGCTTGGTTTCGTTATGTTTTTTCTCGGAGCCGGTTTTATCGGCGGATGGATTTTTTTCCGGGACCGCAAGCGCAACTATGTAGCCCCCCGCTTCAAAAAGAAACGCCCACGCCCGCCAAGACCGCAATCCGGTGCACCGGGAGGACAGTAGCGTCTCATTAGACAAAGGTCAATCAGAAAAAAAACCACTTCCTTATCGGACAAGCTATTCCCGATAAATAAGTGGTTTTTTGCGCAAATTTTGAACACGCACTTAAAGATCATTTTGCGAGTATCAAGAAACCTTATGTTCGATTCGCAGCTTGTCCGCCACCATCGCGATGAATTCGGAATTGGTGGGTTTCGACTTGCTGATGTTGATGGTATAGCCGAACAAATGCGAGATGCTGTCGATGTTGCCGCGGGTCCAAGCGACTTCGATCGCATGGCGAATGGCTCGTTCGACGCGGGATGGCGTCGTTTTGAACTTTTCGGCGATAGCCGGGTACAAGGTTTTTGTAATAGCGCCAAGAATTTCGATGTTGTTGTAGACCATCGTAATCGCTTCGCGCAAATATTGATACCCTTTAATATGTGCAGGAACGCCAATCTCATGGATAATGCTCGTAATGTTCGCATCCAGATTTTTGCCTTTGGAAAGCGGAACTACATTCGACTTCAACGTCGTCGAGCTGAAGCTCGAGGATGCCGAATAAGACGTCGAGGATGTTCCAACCAGTTGGCGAATCCGGTTTGCCAGAATATCCATATCGAATGGTTTCAATATGTAATAAGATGCGCCAAGCTGTACCGCTTTTTGCGTAATGTTTTCTTGGCCGAATGCCGTCAACATGATGATCTTGGGCATTGGGGACAAGTTCATTTCCTTCAGTCGCTCTAACACGCCCAGTCCATCCAGATGCGGCATAATAATATCCAATATAAGCACGTCAGGGACGTTGCGGGCCTGCTCAAGATGACGGATTACTTCTTCTCCGTTGTAAGCCACGCCACTTACATGCATATCACTTTGTTCGGATATGTATTCCGATAACAGGTTAGTAAATTCTCGGTTGTCATCTGCCAGCAAAACTTCGATCTTGTGCAAGGTAAGTATCCTCCCTTAAATGTGAATTTGCTGCATCGCTCAGTTGTAACGATCATCAGTTGTCTAACTTAGGTTTTCGACATGACGATTGGAATTCCTTCTGTCGAAAATCTTTTTTCTTTATTTTTTTTCAACTATTCGATATAATTAATAATTTACTTCAAAAATCACTGTATTTCGTCTACTTTCGACAAAACTCACAAAAACAAACGCCTCGAGCGACAGCACTTCAGCTGCTCGAGACGTTCTCATTATGCTGCGTCATCCGCATTCGTCTGTGTTTCTTGATCCAGTACACCAGCATCCTGCAGCATCCATTCGATAAAACATCCGTATCCAGATGTAGGATCATTGACGAATACATGAGTGACGGCGCCAACCATCTTGCCATCCTGAATAATGGGACTGCCCGACATGCCTTGAACGATACCGCCTGTTTTGTTTATAAGCCGCTTGTCGGTAATTTTGATGACCATTCCTTTGGTGGCAGGACCGGATTGTTTGGACACATGGACAATCTGAATGTCATACCGTTCTACCTTCTGGCCATTAACAACGGTCAAGATTTGTGCGGGCCCTTCCTTTACATCCTCCGAGAACGCGACGGGCAATGCCTTGCCGCTAAAGCTATGTCCCGGCTGCTCAGTCATTTTGCCAAAAATACCGAATTGCGTGTTTCGTTCGATATTGCCCAAAATTTTGCCTTCCTTCACAAACTGAGCTCTCTTTTCTCCGGGTTCGCCCGTATGGCTCTTATTGATCGACATCACGCTGGACTCCAAAATTTGGCCTTCGCCAACTTCGATTGGCGTTTGCGTGTCCATATCCGAGATGACATGTCCCAATGCGCCGTACACGCCATGATCCGGAGCATAGAAGGTAAGCGTGCCTACGCCTGCTGCGGAATCGCGAATGTATAGTCCCAGTCTCCAAGCTCGATCCTCTGCATCGAATATGGGATCCAAAACCGTACTGTTCAATTGGCCGCCACGCTTGTAAGTAATTTGAAGAGGGCGCTTGGTGTTGCCATATTCTTCGCATATTTTACCGATCCGATTCACTTCTTTAACAGGCTTGCCATTAATCTGTACGATAAGATCGCCTAATTTCAGTCCCGCATCCTCGCCTGGCGAATGTTTGGCTCCGTCGCCGTCTACAACTGCATGATGACCGACGACCAGAACGCCTGCCGATTTCACTTTAACGCCAATCGTTTGTCCTCCTGGAATGACCCTAATGTCCGGGACAACTTTTACTTTAACGGTCTTAAACGGAATTTTACCAAATAATTTCACTTGCATGTTCGTCTGGCCGCTATGGCTAGGCTTCAATGACAACGGCTTGCTCAAATTAACGGACAGGGAATGCTCGTTGGAACCATTTACATTCAGCATCTGTGGATCTACGGTAACTTCCGCTTGTACAGGAACCCCGTATTGCAGACGTTTCAGTTGGCCGGAGAACAAACGAAGTTCATTCGGGAATGCGGCGAATTGTTGAAACGGAGTGGAGAACCCGATCATGCAAACGAAGAAAACGAGAACCAGGCCAATCATACGTTTCCGCCTGTTGGAGTTCAATGTTTTACACGCTCCTGTCATTCCTTCACATGACGAAAAAGGATTTATCGCCAATGGCGTACCTTTAAGTTACCCCGCCTCCAATGTTTTATGTCCGCAAAAACATTCCCTGAATGCCTTCCATTACGCTCCCTTCAACCCATGGGCCAAATCAAGCATTTCTTGTGCGTGATGCCTTGTTTTATCAGTTACTTCGACGCCTCCCAGCATGCGGGCAAGCTCATTGATACGTGTTTCGTTCGCAAGCTTCGTAACAGAAGTCGCGGTTCTGCCTTCGTTTACGGACTTCATAATTTCGAAGTGATGGTCCGCCATGCAAGCGACTTGAGGCAGATGAGTGATGGAGAATATTTGGCATCTGGCCGACAGCGCCGACATCTTTTCGGCGATGGCTTGAGCGGCTCTGCCGCTGACGCCTGTGTCTACCTCATCGAAAATAAGTACGGGTATTTGATCGATCTCGGCGAAAATGCTTTTCATGGCAAGCATGATCCGTGACATCTCCCCGCCGGAAGCGATCTTATTGAGAGGTTTAAGCGGCTCCCCCGGGTTGGATGACAATAGAAATAGGGCATCATCAATACCGCCGGCATGCAGCTTGACAGGTTTCTCCCCTCTCCCTCCTTCTGCACCGCCATCCAGCGATACGCGGAAACGTGCTGCGGGCATCAACAGTTCCGCAAGCTGGCTCTCAATGGCGCTGGACAACGTAACGGATGCATGACGGCGCAGACTGGACAACTCCTCTGCAAGGCTATAGGCGTGGCGATAGGCTTCTTCCTCCTGCACACGGAACCTGGCGACGAGCTCGTCTCGATTTTCGATCTTGTCACGTTCTGCGGTTATCTTTTTTAAATATTGCAATATATCAGGTATGCTTTCCCCATATTTGCGTTTCAATCCATGAATCAGATCTAATCTTTCTTCGACTGCAGCCAGGCTTTCCGGATCGGAGTCGATATTTTCGCGATAATCGCGCAATTGGAAAGCTACATCCTCCGCTTGATAAAATGCCGATTGAAGCTGTTCCATAAGTGGATCCAATACGGACTTGTCGTAGCTCTGGATATCGGCCAGCTTGGAGATGGACTTGCTGATTGCGTCAAGTCCCTTCCCGCCATAGAGGAGCGTATATGCTTCGGTTACGGCGTCCATCCGCTTCTCGGCATACAAAAGTGTTTTACGTTGCTCCGAAAGAAGCTCGTCCTCTCCAGCTTTCAGCGCTGCCGATGTAATCTCGTCGATCTGGAAGCGATACAAGTCCAGCATCTGTACATTATGCCGAGTCGTATCCTCCAATTCCTTTAGCGCTCCCCTTACTTCAAGAAGCGTAGCATAAGCCCTTTTGTATTGGGTCTTGCGCTCAATCAGCAGATCGCCGCCAAATAGATCCAGCCACTCCAGATGCTGCTCCGAACGAAGAAGGGATTGATGCTCATGTTGTCCATGAATATTAACCAGCGCCTCGCCGATCTCTCTCAGCATCGTCATCGTGACGAGTTGACCGTTGACACGGCTGATGCTCTTGCCTTGCGCCGACAGCTCCCTGCGAATGACCAGCATCTCCTCCGGGGAGCATTGTACGCCGAGTCTGTTCAGGATGGTCCACACCGGATGTTGGACGGGCATATCGAACAATGCCTCCATCTCCGCCTTATCGCATCCGTAACGAATCATATCTGCGGAGCCCCGACCGCCGACCAGCAGGCTGAGCGCATCGATCAGAATCGACTTGCCGGCTCCCGTCTCTCCCGTCAGTACATGGAATCCCTGATGAAATGAAAGATGAACTTCTTCAATAACAGCTAAATTCCGAATCGACAGCTCTCGCAGCATATTCGTTATCCTCCCTATATCATTATTAATTAAGCATCTCCAGCAAACGTTCGGTTACGGTTGCGCTGTGCGGCTTCGTACGGCAAATAATAAGAATCGTGTCATCGCCGCAAATGGTGCCCATCACTTCGCTCCACTCCATGTTGTCGATCAGGCCGCCAATCGTGTTCGCCGTACCCGGCATGCACTTTAACACGATAAGGTTGTCTGTATAGTCGATTCCTGTAAAGTGGTCGACGATGGCACGTTTAAGCTTATGAATGGGATTCTGGCGCCCGACGTCGGTAGGCAGCGAATATTTGTAACGGCCTTCCTCGATAGGCACCTTGATGAGCATAAGCTCCTTGATGTCCCGCGAGATCGTCGCTTGCGTCACCTGCATGCCCGACTCCCTAAGAGCCTCAACCAGCTCCTCCTGCGTCTCGATAATGCCGTTCGTAATTATTTCTCTAATCCTGAATTGTCTGATTCCCTTCATACGTGACCTCCGTGATTGCTTATGTTGTTAGTCGGACAAATGAAATGCGATTTTACGGATCGTCCCGCTCTTCGCGTCGATGTATAGAATACCCGAGCAATCCTGAAGCAGCAAGGCATAGACAAGCAGTTGATCCCTGACGCCGCTGGCCGTCCAGTCCATCGGCTTTCGCTCTCTGGCCGTCTTTACGATATAGGTAAGATCATCCTTGGTTGCCATATAATCGATATATATGCGTGCTCCCGTGCCTAGCGGCGCGTCATCCAGCTCTACCGGTATTGGCACGACATGCTTGGCCGACAATACCTTATAACCGTTGCGATTTAGCAGTTGGACGTTCTCGTCGCCATCCGATACCGCCGCGCCCTTGCCTAACGTGATGCGGTTCATGTTAACCGGAGCATGCAGCCAGCGATAGAAGGAACGATACAGCCACGCCAGCAAAAGCGTGCCCGCTAGCGCCATTATAAACCAATCGCCATACTTCTCCATAGCGTATCACCTCATCAAGACCAATCGGATCACGGAAGCGAACGTTTGTTTGGTCTTAGTTTATCAAACCAAGGGACATTCTGTAAAGAAAAAAGATGCCAAATCAGTAAAACCGATCGGCATCCCTCTACGATGAGCATATGACTTTTATGTTTCAAACCGTTATACCTTAACCTTGAACGTCCGGTTCGCTTCCTCGACCAACGCCAAAATGCGGGCTTCCTTGTCGTCATCGGATTTTTCGTTGACAGCTGCATTTTCTGAAGCCCCGGTCAACCAATAAGCGAGAAATTCGATATTGCCTTCTCCCCCGGTAATCGGGGAAAACGTCAACTCCTGAAGGGCGTACCCCGTCTCCGAAGCGTAACCCAATACTTGCCGAAGAACATCCGCATGAACGGAAGGCTCCCTGACGACGCCGGATTTGCCGACCTTCTCTCTGCCCGCTTCGAATTGCGGCTTGATTAGCGCCACAACTCCCGAACTAGGAGGAAGCAGCGTCGCAAGAGTAGGCAGAATGTGCTTGAGCGATATAAAGGATACGTCAATGCTAGCGAAGCACGGCGGCGGGCCAGTCAGATGTTCCGGCAGCATGTATCTGAAATTGGTTCGTTCCATCACGCCGACTTGAGGATGCTGCCTTAGCGACCAATCCAACTGATTATAGCCGACATCGATCGCATAGACGTAGCTTGCCCCGTTCTGCAATGCGCAATCGGTAAACCCGCCCGTGGATGCGCCGATATCCAGCATAACCTTGTCAGTTAAATCGATGCCGAACAGCTTAATCGCCTTCTCAAGCTTAAGACCGCCGCGGCTGACATAGGGATGAAGCACGCCTTTGACCTTAATGTCGGCGGATCTCGGCACCTTCATCCCGCTTTTGTCCACGGGTTCGTCATCCACTAGCACGAGACCGGCCATTAACGCTTTTTTGGCTTTCTCCCGGCTGTCGAAGTATCCCCGTTCAACTAATAAAACATCAATCCGTTCTTTGGGTGTCGTGGTCATAACTCTCCTTGCCCTTATGCCTGCCCTGTAACGCGTTTCATGCGTCTCGGATTCATGGCGCGGAGCTCAGCGGCGACGTGTTCGGCCGTCAAGCCGACTTCCTCGCGCTGCTGCTCGATGGAGCCGTGCTCCACAAATAGATCCGGCACGCCAATGATGCGAACAGGTACTTCGTAAAGTCCCTTCCGGGAATAAAATTCGAGTACAGAACTGCCGAAACCGCCCAGCTCTGCTCCTTCTTCCAGCACAATGATTCGATTGCCTTGCTCGGCGATAGCAAGCAACAGCTCTTCATCCAGCGGCTTGATGAATCTGGCATTTACGATACCGACCAAGACGCCTTCGCGCTTCATCAGATCGGCCGCTTCCTCCGCCACTCCGATCATTGGACCGATAGCAAGAATAACATTGCCGTCTCCTTCGCGCAGCCACTCCCATTTGCCGATCGGCAGAGGTTCGGGAAGAGCGTCAAGTTCTACGCCAACTCCGTTTATTCGCGGATAACGGACAGCGATCGGACCGTCGTTATAATCAATCGCCGTCTTCATCATGCGGCGAAGCTCATTTTCGTCTTTGGGCATCATAATAACAAGATTCGGCACATGCCGCAGGAACGAAATATCGTATACGCCCTGATGCGTCTCGCCGTCAGGCCCTACGAAACCGGCCCGGTCGATTGCGAAAACGACATTCAGGTTCTGGCGGCAAATATCATGAACGACTTGATCATAGGCCCTCTGCAGGAAGGTCGAATATACGGCGAAAACCGGCTTAAGTCCTTCCAGAGCAAGCGCGGCGGACAATGTTGCCGCATGCTGCTCGGCAATACCGACGTCTATCATGCGATTCGGGAATTTCTCCGCGAAATCAAGCAGGCCGGAGCCGCCAGGCATTGCCGGCGTTACAGCAACAACGCGCTCATCCTGCTCCGCAAGCTGAATAAGCATGTCGCCGAATACCTTTGTATACATTGGTGGTCCGACGGCTTTGACCATCTGCCCGGATTCGATCTTGTACGGAGAAGCTCCGTGCCACTTGTGCGAATCCGCTTCGGCGGGCGAATAACCTTTGCCCTTTACCGTGATAACATGCACAAGTACAGGGCCCGGCATGGAATCCGCTTGCTTTAGAATGTCCAGCAAACCATCGATGTCATGTCCGTCGACGGGTCCCAGGTAGGTCAGGCCGAATTGCTCGAACAAAATGCCGCTTACAAGCAAATACTTCAGGCTGTCTTTGAAACGCTCCGCTGTTTTGGCCAATTTCCCGCCGATTGCCGGAATTTTGTTAAGCAGATGCTGAAGCTCGTCCTTGGCCTTCTGGTAATGGCGATCCGTCCGGATTTTCCCCAAATAATGGTGCAGCGCGCCTACGTTCGGAGCGATGGACATTTCGTTGTCATTAAGAATAACAATCATATTCCGTTTCTCGTGGCCGATATGGTTAAGCGCTTCTAGCGCCATGCCGCCAGTCAGGGCTCCGTCGCCGATTACGGCAACAACGCGGTTGTCATCGCCTTTAAGGTCGCGGGCGAGCGCCATGCCCATTGCGGCTGACAGGGATGTACTGCTATGGCCCGCCTCCCAGACGTCATGCTCGCTTTCGGAGCGTTTCACGAAGCCGCACAGTCCTTTGTATTTGCGCAAAGTATCGAATTGTTCCATGCGGCCGGTCAATATTTTATGAACATAGGATTGATGTCCAACGTCGAAGATAAATTTATCGTCAGGGCTGTGGAATAAAAAATGCATGGCCAGCGTCAATTCGACGACACCGAGATTCGGAGCCAAATGCCCGCCCGTAACGGACAGCTTCTGGATGAGAAACTGGCGGATTTCGCCAGCCAGCTCTTCCAGCTGCGCCACGTTCAATTCCTTTAAGTCCTTTGGTCCGCTAATTTGATCAAGCAGCACATGATTTCCTCGCTTTCGAGGACAGCACGATCGCCGTCCAATGAACGTCTACATTTTACCTATTATAACATAGTTGTCGAATGTGCCAAAACAGACCTCTAATAGAGGTTGTTCAAAAAGTCCGCTTCCGAACTTTTTGAACTTGCACTTCTAGAGCTCCATTAATGGTCGCGATGCACTAAATAATCGGCAATCTGCAGTAATCTGGAAGGATCAGCGAGCTCGGCCTCGATGATGGCGGTTTTCGCCTGTTCGGTGAGACTTGCGACGAGCGACTTGCTTTCCTCCATTCCGATCAGGAACGGATAAGTCACTTTTCTCTGCTCAACGTCGCTGTTCGTCGGTTTGCCCAGCTTCTCGGCGTCGCCAACGAGATCCAAAATATCGTCCTGAATCTGGAAGGCCAGCCCGATATTGCGGCCGTATATCTCCAGAAGCTCCAGTTGGCGGGCATTTGCCCCGCCGATCCTCGCGCCGGACTTTACGGCGAATATGATCAGATCGCTGGTCTTGTGGAGATGAATATACTCCAGCTCGCGTATCGCTGTAATGCCTTGCTCTCCCAACATGTCTGCGACTTGACCGCCAACCATGCCAGATGCGCCTGCCAGGACGGCAAGCTCGCCGGATATAGCCAGTGCCGTCTCTGCCGATACGCCTCTTGCGGCCGCATCTGCCACCAGCTTGAACGCGTGGGTCAACAATGCGTCCCCGGCCAGGATGGCCATGGCTTCGCCGAACACCTTATGGTTCGTCGGCTTGCCCCGGCGGAAATCGTCGTTGTCCATAGCTGGCAAATCGTCATGGATCAGGGAATAAGTATGTATGTATTCTACCGCGCAGGCAACGGTCAAAGCCGCTTCCCTGTCGGAAGCGAATCCGCGAACGGCTTCGGCTGCTGTCAGAACCAACGCCGGGCGAATCCGCTTGCCGCCGGCATCCAGAGAATAATGCATAGCTTCCCTCAGCCTGCCCGGAACATCCCAGCCGGCAGGAAGCGATCCGGCAAGCGCTGCTTGCGTCTCGCTGGCGCTATGCTGCAAATAATCGCGAATTGTAGCTGTTGCATCCCTTGCTTCCAAACGTTATTCTCCTTTATCCTCGCTTGCGGAAGCAAACGTTTTTTTCTGAAAGCCTTGCTCCGACTCAAGCAACAACTCGATTCGTTGCTCGACATGCTCCAGCTTCCCGCCGCAAAGCTGCGACAACCGCATTCCTTCCTGGAATAATTCAATCGCCGTCTCGAGCGGCACATCTCCATTTTCCAAACGGGCTACAATGGATTCCAGACGATCCATTGCGCCTTCAAAGCTTAGTTCTTCCTCTTTCACTGCTGCCACGTGCCTCACTCCCCTTTCACCGATAATACGCGGCATTCCAGACTGCCATCCGACAGCTTGACTGTCACTTCATCGCCTTCTTGCGTACCTTGAACAGTCTTAAGCAGCGTCTTGCCTTCGTTGTCATAGACAAGACCATAACCGCGGGCCATTACCTTTAGCGGACTAAGCGCGTCCAGCTGCCGGATTCCTGCGCCGAGCCGCTGCTTCTTCTCTTTTATTAAACCGGAAGCTGCCAATTCCAAACGGTGAGCCGCCGTCGCCAATCGCTTGGCCGAAAATGCGATGCGTTCGCCGGGGTGTCTGGCGACCAATCCCTTGCCAAGCTTGTCGAGTCTGGCCCTCTCGCGGACGACCACCCGCTCCGTCCGCGAGCGCAACTGCTCCTGCAGCCTGTCGAGACGCTGAGCCTGTTCCAGCAAATATTTGCGAGGATATCGGAAGAACGGCGATCTTCTTGCCCGCTCCAGCCTCTCGGCATCCTTGCGAAGCCGGAGACGCATCGCCCCGTCCAGCCTCTGCTTCAACCGCTCGAGACCTTGTCCGAGCTCCGCCACATGCGGAACCGCCAACTCCGCTGCAGCCGTTGGCGTGGCCGCACGCAAATCGGAGACAAAGTCGGATATCGTATAATCAGTCTCATGGCCGACAGCGCTGATAACAGGAATAGCGGAGTCGGCGATCGCCCGCGCGACGGCTTCTTCGTTAAACGCCCACAGCTCCTCCAGCGATCCTCCGCCGCGACCAACAATTAATACGTCGCATTCGCCGAATCGATTCATCGCTTGTATGGCTTTGACGATAGCAGGGGCCGCTCCCGCTCCTTGCACGAGCACGGGATAGACATAGACCGGGATGATGGGGTATCTTCGCTTAAGAGTCGTCGTAATATCTCTGACCGCTGCGCCAGTAGGCGATGTAATGACTCCGATCGCTTTGGGAAAAGCAGGGAGAGAGCGCTTGCGGGAAGCTGCAAATAGACCTTCCTGATCCAGCTTATCCTTTAACTGCTCAAAGGCCAGATACAAGCTGCCAATCCCGTCCGGCTGCATCGCCATGCAATAAAATTGGTAGTTGCCATCCCGTTCGAAGACGGAAATATTGCCTCTGGCCAGCACCTTGGCACCTTCTCTTGGGATGAAAGGAAGCCTCGCGTTATGCGAGGCGAACATGACGCATTTCAACCGGCTGCCTTCATCTTTGAGGGTGAAATACATATGACCGCTGGAATGATGGGTGAAATTGGAGATTTCGCCGCGCAGCCAGACGTCGCCCAGCACAATATCGCTTTCCAGCTTCATGCGAATGTATTTATTGAGTTCCTTGACGGAGTAAACGCGTGGTTGTGCCGTCATGCGGACTACACCCCGATTCCGTTCGCCCTCTTAGCCGCCTTGATCGTATTGCCCATCAAAAGCGTGATGGTCATGGGGCCAACGCCGCCCGGTACAGGCGTAATGTAGCCCGCCGTCTCCAGACAGTCCTCGTAGTCAACGTCGCCAGCCAGCTTGCCGTCAGGCAGTCTGTTAATGCCGACATCAATTACGACTGCGCCCGGCTTTACATATCGACTGTCAATCGCTTTGGCCTTGCCGATCGCGACAACGAGAATATCGGCTTGTTTCGCGATGCCCTCCATGTCCGCCGTACGGGAGTGGCATACCGTAACGGTCGCATTCTCGCGAAGAAGCAGCATGGCAACCGGCTTGCCGACGATATTGCTGCGTCCGATGACGACAGCGTGTTTGCCTGCGATATCAACGCCGCTGCGTTTGATCAGCTCGATCACGCCTGCGGGCGTACATGGCAGCAGGCTGTCATCCCCGATCGTCAAGTTGCCGACGCTCTCCGGATGGAAGCCGTCTACGTCTTTTGCTACGCTGATCGCGTCAATGACGGATTTCTCGTTAATATGCTTCGGCAGAGGCAACTGAACGAGAATGCCGTTAATCGAATCCTGGTTGTTAAGCTTACCGATCAGAGCGAGCAGAGCCTCCTCTGTCGTTTCGCCCGGCAGACGATGAACTTCGGAGTAGATGCCTAACTGAATGCAAGCCTTTTCCTTGGAACCGACATACACCTTGGATGCGGGATCATCGCCAACCAATACGACCGCAAGTCCGGGAACGATGCCTTTCTCCTTTAGTTCGGCGATTTGTTCCAGCCATTCTCCGCGAATTTGCTCCGAAATCTTTTTGCCATCAATGATATGCGCTCCCATGTCCGTCTCGTCTCCTTTTTCGTTAACCGCCCTAAGCGGATTTATATCGTCTGCCGATTACAATCGCCATCAAGCCTTCAATTCGTCGATTCCGAGCAGAAGCTTGCCCAACACGCCGTTGACGAATTTCCCGGATTCCTCCGTGCCGAAATGTTTGGCGAGTTCGATCGCCTCGTTAATCGCCGCCTTGGGCGGCACATCATCCCTGAACACCATCTCGTAACAGGCCAGACGCAGCACCTGACGGTCTACGCGCGAGAGCCTGTCCACTTGCCAGCCTGTCAGGAACTGCTGAAGCATCCCGTCGATCTCCGACTTGCGGGCGATGACCCCGTTCACGATTTCCCTTGCGAAGTCATCCGTCGAGCCGATCTCCTTGGGATCCGCGCCGAGCTCGTTATCCTGGCGCAGCTCCTCCATGATCATGTCGACGGCCTCCGCAGCCGTTACCTCATTCATTTCCATCTGGTATAGGCTGGATACCGCGATTTCCCTAGCCAATCTCCGTTTCATGCCAATCCTCCGCATCTTTTCTTCCTTAATTATTTGCTCCATGAAAACGATGATCTCCTCCCTTAACGGAAGGATTCGGATACCCGACTTCCGATGAACGGAGGAGACCACTCAATTATCGAAAGGGACGGAACCTGTCCATGATCGTCTCCCATATACGTTGCCATGGAATAACCGGGCCATTGCTCGATTCCTTCTGCTTGCCGAACCAATAACCCGCAAAAACGAGCAACGCTACGAACAGCATGTCCCAGAACCCGAATGCCAAATACACAATACTGCAGAAAAGCCCCGCTGCCGCGCCTAGGATTCGTTTCCAATAGACGCTCCAGATCTCCTTCCACATCGGCCGTCCACCTCTATTCTACGCGACTCTTGAACGTGTTTGCCTGTACCACGTTGGCGATAAATACGGCCACGTTGGATACCGGAATGCCGGTAATGTCTTCGACGTGCTCCTTTACCGCCCGCTGAATGTCCTCCGTCAGAGCCGGAATGGAGCTCTCGCCGTCGATCACGGCGCGAAGCACGATCTCGAGACCCGAATCGGACGCTCTCACGCGCGCGCGCAATTCCTTTACGCCGCGCTGCTTGGACGCCGTCTTTAGCGCCAGGTTCTCGATTGTCTCGATCGAGATTCGAATATCGCCGAACTCCGTGCGCTGATCGATGGATTGCGCCGACATGGAGCCGCGATGCAGCGACAGAATGAAGAACCGGAAGCTCAGGAGCAGAATGACGATGCCGGCGATGCCGGTGCCGATCTGTATGCCGTTGGACCGATAGAACTCCGTTAACAGATCGCTCAGCATCCTGCTTGTCAGCCACCCGAAGCCGAGACTCATAAAGAATATGGATATAACGCCGACGATCAGACTGTAAAGAAACAACAATAGCTTGTCCACAACTTTGATCAATGCAGCCAATCCTCCCGTCTGAGCGAATGAAAACCCCCTGGCCGATCGGCATGCCCAATCACAAGGGGGTTGTACAAATGCATGTATGCTTTTTTATTTGACCCGATTATGGATATCCTCATCATCCGGTCTCTCTGCCGACTTGAAATGTACGTCATGAATATGTACGTTCACTTCTACAACGTTAAGGCCCGTCATCATCTCGATAGAACGCTTGACGTTGTTCTGGATGCCGGACGCGATCTCGGGAATCTTATGACCGTATTCCACGATGATGGACACGTCCACGGCCGCTTCGCGCTGACCAACCTCCACCTTGACGCCCTTGGACAGATTTTTGCGACCGAGAAGCTCCGCAATTCCTCCAGCAAAACCTCCGCTCATGCCGGCTACGCCTTTTACTTCGATGGCGGCAAGCCCTGCAATCACTTCAATGACCTCGGGGGCAATCTGAATCGTACCGATTTCTGTTTTCTCATAATCCGCGGCGATCGTACTCATGTTCGTTGTACACCTCCCTAAAGTTGCGCGCGGCCCGGCGAAAGCCAAGCCTTATGTCGCATCTTATTTCTATACTATAACATTAGGCAATAATTATGACAAACGTAACCTGCTTGTAAAGGTTGTTCAAAAAATCCGCTTCCCATTACGAAGTAATTCTGGAAGTTTACTCGACGTCGAATATTGAATTCAGCCGTACCTTCCGGTGCTCACGTAGCTTCCACTACGCTCCGCTCCTCAGGTTCTAGCTTCATCCAATCTTCTCGGTACTGATAACCGAATTTTTTGAACTCGTACTTGTATAATTATTCGCCGTTCGCCGCTCCCGAACCGTTGATATCATGCTCCTCGAGAAACTTGATATCGAAATCGCCCTGGATGAATTTGGGATGGCTTAACAGCTTCATGTGGAAAGGAATCGTCGTCCGAATGCCTTCGATGGCAAATTCGGACAACGCCCGCTTCATGCGCGCGATCGCTTCTTCCCGAGTCGCGCCCCATACGATCAGCTTGGCAATCATGGAATCGTAATGCGGCGAAATGGTGTAGCCCGGATATACCGCGCTGTCCACGCGCACGCCCGCACCGCCTGGAGGCAGATAGAACGGGATATGGCCGGCGGAAGGCATGAAGTTGCGCTCGGAATCCTCCGCGTTGATCCGGCACTCTATGGACCAGCCATTAATCTTAAGATCCTCTTGTCGGAACGATAGCGGATTGCCTTCGGCAACATTGATCATTTCCTTAATGAGATCTACGTTCGTGATCATCTCCGTAACGGGATGCTCCACTTGAATGCGCGTATTCATCTCCATGAAGTAGAACTGGCCATCCTGGCCCAGGAGAAACTCCAGGGTGCCGGCGCCGGAGTACTCAACGGCCAGTGCCGCGCGAACCGCGGCGGCTCCCATACGCTCGCGCAACTCAGGAGATAAAACCGGGCAAGGCGCTTCTTCGACGAGCTTTTGGCGTCTGCGCTGCACGGAGCAGTCACGCTCGAACAAATGAACCGCGTTGCCGTGTTTGTCCGCCATGATCTGAATCTCGACGTGCTTCATGCCCGTCAAATATTTCTCCAGGTAAACGCCGGCGTTGCCGAATGCCTTCTGCGCTTCTTGCTGAGCCGTCGTAATCTGGCTGATAAGCGATTCCTCGTTCTCCGCGATGCGAATCCCTTTGCCGCCGCCGCCCGCAGTGGCTTTAATAATGACGGGATAACCAATCGCTCTCGCTATCTCTACAGCTTCGTCGAGGTTGTCGATAAGGCCGTCGGAGCCCGGTATAACGGGAACGTCGGCGGATTTCATCGTCAGCTTCGCGACGGCTTTGTCCCCCATCTTGCTGATGGCATCCGCGGAAGGTCCGATAAACGTAATATTGCACGATTCGCAAATCTCCGCGAAGTCGGCATTCTCGGCAAGGAAGCCGTACCCGGGATGAATGGCGTCGCATTCGGTTATCGTCGCTACGCTCATAATGCTCGTGAAATTTAAGTAGCTGTCCTTGGATAACGTCGGCCCAATGCAATAAGCTTCATCGGCAAGCTTGACATGGAGAGAGTCTCTGTCCGCTTCGGAGAACACGGCCACGGTAGAGATGCCGAGCTCGCGGCAGGCACGAATAATTCGAACCGCGATTTCTCCGCGGTTCGCGATCAATATTTTGTGGAATTTCACGTGGGAACCCCTTTCGAACGAGAAGTGTTAGTCCGCTTTCACAAGGAATAGCGGTTGGCCGTATTCGACGAGTTGTCCATTGGCGACGAGCACTTCGACGATCTCGCCCTTCACTTCCGCCTCCAGCTCGTTCATCAGCTTCATCGCTTCCAAAATGCAGACGACGGACTTCTCGGTCACGCGGTCGCCGGCTTTCACGAAAGCTGCAGCTTCCGGAGAAGGCGCGCTGTAGAACGTGCCGACCATAGGCGATACGATCTGGTGCAGATCCGGAGCCGGGGCTTTGGGAGCTGCTGACTCAGCGGCAGCTGGCTGTGCTTCGGACTGTCCGGCCGCTGTATACGGCTGAGTGGCGGCAGGCGCGGCGGAGTATGTATGCGTAATTGGAGCCGCTTGCACATTCACCACTTCGGTTTTTCCCGGCTTGCGGATATGCAGACGCGCTCCTTCGTTTTCAATTTCCAGCTCTTGAACGGAAGTTTGGTCAATAAGTTTAACCAATTCTTTAATTTCGCTCAACTTGAACATGAACGTAATCACTCCTCTTCTTCACATAACGTTTTGTATTATAGCATAAATTGCCGCCAACACGAATTTTTTTTTGTCGGATTACGCTTTTCAACATGCAATGCTTAGAATTATTCTCCGTTTGCGGACAATTACCTTCTATATAGGACCTTTATTTTTGCATTGCAATGAAAAACCGAGTACAATGCGACGTTGGCGGGGGCACGAGGGCAAATGTGTATGAAATACCGAGTACAATGCGACGTTGGCGGGGGGCACGAGGACAAATGTGTATGAAAAACCGAGTACAATGCGACGTTGGCGAGGGCACGAGGGCAAATGGGTATGAAATACCGAGTACAATGCGACGTTGGCGGGGGCACGAGGGCAAATGGGTATGAAAAACCGAGTACAATGCAACGTTGGCAGGGGCACGAGGGCAAAAGTGTATGAAAAACCGAGCAAAAATCCGCGCATCAGCGGCCTGGTGCCGATGATGCGCGGATTGCGATTGGCAAGCCGTGAAAATTACGGCGCCGGTACGTATTGCACGGTGACTTGCTCCGGCTTGACTTCCAGCGTCTTCATGACTTGCTCGATAATGCCGGCCGCTTCTTTCTTCTCCAGCTTGTCGCTTGTTACCACGACTTTATAACGATCGTTCTCAGGCGAAATAAGCGCCATCTCGTATTTGTCCTGGAGCGCGATTTCCAGATTGGTAATTCGCGAATTTTTGTCTTCCAGCAATTCCATCTCCTTCGTTGCCGCCGCGAACTCCTCGTCCGAGGATTCGACGTTCGCGATGACGGCATAGATGCGCGCTTCCTCTTCCGCGTATTGTCCCTCGCGCTTCGACATCAGATCTGCGAACAAACCGCTCGAAGCCATGCCGTTACGCTCCATCTCGGCCAATACCTCTTTGTCCTTCTCGCTTATCTCGCCATTTCCTTGATCGACTTGATCAACTACGATGCCGCTTCCGCCGTTAACCTCGGAGACATTTTCCGTCTCCGCTCCGTTGCCCGACAGCTTGTCGGCATCGTTAAGATCCTGCGTGAACAGGTAATAGGCGGACAGGACGACCATCAGACTTAACATGGATACTAACCAAATCGTTTGTCTTTTTGTGTTCATGGAAACAGCCTCCCAAATATTATTTTTGTTCATATAGGTACTGCATTGTTATTGTTTGCGCGGCACGACTTCTATCCTGTTCACGGCGACGCTGACGCCTTTCTCTACCGCGCTCGTTATGAGCCTTCTGACCGTCGTATTCTCTGCGCCTTGAGCAACGATGAGAACGCCCCGTATCTTGGGATTGATTGTTTTGGTGACGATCGGCTTCTGATCGCCGGACACCTCGTATAACACGACCTGTCCATCCCGGCTGATAGACGTAATTTGGCGAGTTCCCCCGTTTTTGTCATTCTCGTCCGTGTTTGATTGCGTCTCCTGACTGTGCCTGCCCAAGACGATTTCCTCGGTCGAATCGACCGTTACCATAACGTCCACCGAGCCGACACCGACAATTTTGCCCAATATTTCCTCCAGCCTTGTCTCCAGTGCATGCTCGATCTGCTGGAAGGGTGAATGTAAAACCTGGCTTTGATTCCAGGCCTCCTCGGCAGCCGGGGGCGGATTAGGATCCTGCGCCGACGATTCCACGTCCTTATATGGCAGGAACGAATTGATAAGCATCAGCGCGGCGCCGATCCCGCCAACAATAAGCAGGATGCGAAGAGTTCGGACACGCTTCGGGCCGCTGGGACCGCCGCCGACCGCCGCCTCCAAATTTTCCAGCCATTTTGCCACGTTTACCCAACCTCCCAAGGGGAATGCCTGCATGTATAGCGAGCTGTGCCTGAACTGGATTCTGTCGTCAAGCGCGCTGCCTGATCAGAATGAGGTCTCTATGCACCCCCCAGCCTTGATAAATGACATCCCGAATTTCCGTTGCCGCGCGACCTTTCACTTCGGCGTATTCATCCCGGGTGCCTGGATAACCAGTGCCCGATTGCTCCTTTTGTTCGGGCGATGCTTCTACGGACACCTGCACCGACACCTGCTGCACTTCCTCCACTTCTTCCGCAACCGGCACTTCCTCTTCCTTCTCCGAACTCTGCATGGCTCTGAGCGTGATCGTAATCCCGCCGATGTCCGGTACGTCGTTCTCTCCCCGCTTCTCTCCCCAAACTAACGCCACATCCACAGACTCTATGGAACTACCGGCATTCTTTCGCAGCTCGGCCAGCATCCCGCTCTCCAGCGTGCGTTCCACAAGCTTTGCGGTCTCCTGACCGCGCTGTTCCGAAAGCTCGGCCGCTTTGCGCTCAATTTCCTGAAGCGTTGGCATTTTCACGTTTCTCTCCATCTTGCGCTCATCCCAAATTTGGATGCTTGCGTCCAGCTTGGAACCGATATCCTCCTGGAAAAGCCGCAGCAAGGGAGACAGAATGGTCAGGAGGATGAACAGACCGACAACGAGTCTGGCATAACGCTGCATCGCCTTGTTTGGCAGCAGCAGCTCGACCAGCACAGCCAGCAGAATGACGGCAATAATGTCCCGCAGCCAGTCGCTGAGCCAAGTCATCACATTCCGCTCACCTCCTTTAATAAATCCGTCTTTATCTGGTCATTAACGCCGCATTGCCCGCCGTCAAAATGATCGTTACGGCAAGAAAGAACATCAGGCTTACGGCGGCAAGCGCGGCGAAAACGTAGATCATCGTTTTCCCGATTGTCTGAAGCGTATCCGCGATCGGCGAATCGCCGAGCGGCTGCATGACGGCAGCCGCCACATTGTAGATGAGCGCAAGCGTCAATATTTTCAGTGCAGGGAATGCGCTCAGGAACAGCAGGACGACGACGCCCGCGATGCCGATTGCGTTCTTTGCCAGCATGGAAGCGGAGATAACGGTATCCGCCGCATCCGAGAACATTCGGCCGACGACGGGAACGAAGTTGCCCGTGACAAATTTCGCAGTCCGCAGCGTCACCCCGTCCGTAACGGCGCCTGTCGCGCCTTGCACCGAGATGACGCCGAGGAAGATCGTCAACATGATGCCGAGAGCCCCGACAGCGACGTTCCGGAGCAGATTCGCCAACTGAGTCACTTTGAACTTTTCGGACAACGCGCTTGTGATATGCAGCACGGCCGAGAAAAACAGAAGCGGGAAAACAAACGTGTAAATGACGGTTCCTACGGCATGGATCATAAAAATAATAAGCGGATGCAGCACCGACACCGTCACGAGACTGCCCATCGATGCCAGGAGCGTCAAGAGCAGCGGCACCATGGCCAGCATAAATGTAATCATGCTTTCGATCGCATCTCTGGCATAACCGATGGCGACATGAAAGCTGTTCACCGCGATAATGACGAGAACCATGAACGTGATGGCGTACGCGACCTTGCTGATCGCGCTTCGTTCGAATGCCGACTGCATCGTCTCCAGCACCATGCTGAACACGGTCAGCAGGACGATAGTAACAAGCAGCTTGCCATTGTAGAGCACTTCATGCCACAGATAACGAACCAGGCCTTGCAGCACGTCCGTCAGCTTAAAGCCGCCTCCTGGAAGCAGCATCTCGCGGAATGTCGGCATCTTACCCTCGGGGAAGAATCCTCCGTATTCGCTGCTCAGCTTGCTCCAGTACGCCTCAACGCCCTCCGTGTCGACTCCGGCAAGCTGATCCTTCGTCATCGCATCCGTTGCGGCAGTTGTCCCATCTTGTCTCCTGCCTTCTTTGCCTTCTTCGGTCAACGACACCGCGGAAGCGTCTGCCTGAAGGACGGCCGGCACCAGTTGGAAGGCCAGAGCAATCAGGAAAATCATAAGCAGCAGCTTGGCCCTTGCACGGGGTCCTGATCCTGTCATCTCCTCATTCAGCTCCCCGCCGGCAATAGTCCGATGACCGTCTCGACGATAACGTTAATGATGGGAACCGCCATTACGAGAATGAATATTTTGCCGGCAAATTCGATTTTTGAAGCGATGCTCTCCAGACCCGCGTCCCTTACGATCTGCGCTCCGAATTCCGCGATATACGCGATTCCGATAATTTTGAGCACCGTCTTCAGATAAATGGATGGGATGCCCGACTTGCCGGCCAAATCTTCAAGCACCGTGATGACCGCTTCGATCTTGCCGATGACGTACAGGAAGATGAACAATCCCGTGAACGCCGCCAATAAGAAGGCGAACATGGGTTTCTGTTCCCGGATGACGAGAATCAGCACCGTTGCGATTAAGCCGAGACCGATGATTTGAATCATTTCCAACGCGTTCACCTACTGGAACAGAAAGATCGTCTTTATTTCTTGGAAAAGTTCGTTTAATAGGCGGACCACCATGAACAACACAACAACAAATCCGATAACCGTTACCCAATGCGCCATATCTTCCTTCCCCATCTGCTTCAGCACGGAGTGGATCATGGCGATAATAATGCCGATCCCCGCAATCTGGAATATGGCGCTCACATCGATATTCATAAGCAGCGCACCTCTTACACCATCAAAATGACGATCAGTACAGCCAGCAATACGCCAAGGCTCTTCCACATCTTCTCGTAACGGGCTTGATCGTCTCGCGCGGACTCTTCTTCCGCTTTCAGCTGGGACAGGGCGAGCCGAAGATGCTTCATCTGATCCTCCTTGTCGCTAATGCCAAGCGTCGTTCCCAGTCGGATCAGAACTCCCATCTCTGCGGTCTTCATGGCCGTGTCCCTCCAATGCAGCTTAACCGCGGCGCTCCAGCTCTCCTGAAACGTTGGCCCTTCCGCCCTCCATACCCCTTCGGCCGCGCTTCGCAAAAGGGGGGAGATCGGCGGCGGAGTCGCCGATGCCGTTCTCTCCAGCGCCTCCGGCAAAGGCGTATGCCCGTAACCGATCTCGGTCTCAAGCCGCTGCAGGGCATGCGAGAGCTGTCTAAGCTGCTTCGGCCGCTCCGCGAATCGCGCCGCTTGCTGGAAGCCGATCAACGTGCCCGCCACGATAATCAACATGGCGCCCAGCACCCCGATCATGGCTCATCCCGCTGGCGGGAAGCGAAGCTAAGCATGCTTTGCTCTCCCGTCTCCAAACCGACGGACGGCGTATTAGGCGAGTTGCCAAGTCTGACGACTCTGTGCATGACTCCTTCCTTCGTACGCTTAAGCTCGACGATCTGGGCGAATGTGCCGTCTTGAATCAGCTTGTTCAACTCCGGCCTGCCCTTCGCATCCTGCATGTCATAAGCATGGGCGGTTGCAATAATCGCCACCCCGGCATGGCTTGCTTCGCGTATGGCGTCTGCGTCTTCCGGCCGGCCAACCTCATCGACAACGAGCACCTCCGGCGACATCGACCGCAACAGCATCATAATCCCCTCAGCTTTGGGACAAGCGTCCATGACATCCGTTCGAGGGCCAATGTCGAAGGTAGGAATTCCTCGGACGCAGGCTGCAATCTCCGATCTTTCGTCTACGATGCCTACCTTCCTTCCCCGCCACTTCATCCCTGTCATGCCTGTCCAGGCGCCATAGCTGATTGCACGGGCCAGATCACGTATCAATGTCGTCTTCCCTTGCTGCGGCGGCGCCAGAATGAGCGTCGACCCGATCGACTGCCGCGTACGATCCAGCAGCTTGGGAAGCAGGTGGACGGAAGCGCCAATGACTTCCCTGGCAATCCGGATGTTGAAGCCGCCGATGTCTCGAATGCCCCGAACAATGCCTCCGTCCAGTATGGTTCTCCCAGCTAGTCCGATCCGATGACCGCCCGATACGGTTATGTAGCCTCTGCGAAGCTCTTCTTCCATGGCGTACAACGAATAATTCGTTATTCTCTCCAGCAGCTTTCTGCATTGCTCAGCCGTTGGCTTCACCGCGCCTTCTGCATCTTGCAATATGCCCGAATCCGCGGTGATGAACCGACTGTTACCTCCATAGGCGATCTCAAGCGGACGATTCTCGCGAATGCGAATTTCCTCGAGCTGCCCCTTGATATCCGCGGGCAATCCCTCGAGCAGACGCTTCAGCTCCAGCGGCAGCAGATGCGACACCTGTGCAAGCATTCTTCTCACTCCCGGATGTTTGTCCTTGATCGTTACATATGTATGCTTGTCTCTGGGACAATATGCAAAGCTTCTCTCTTATTGCTAGAGTTCGACTCTACTATTTCTTTAAAATTCCGATCATCAGACAACAGACGCCGACCGCCACCCAAATAAATTTGGACGGAGACAGTTTATCCGACAATCCGACCAAGCCGATCGTCGTCGTTGCGATCAGGACGAGCGGACCTACAAGGGCAAGCGACGAATTAACGACAAGCGCCTTGTCGATTTGATTGAGACGCAGCATCAGCAGCGCCGCGCATATTTCAATGGTGCCCGACATCAAGCGCAAAGACGCCATTGTCATCACGATTTTGTTTATCACAGCATGATTCCTCCTCAAAGGGTCTTGGATTTCTTGTCCCATTATATGCGCGCTTCTCTTCTTTTCATGCCGGACACCAGCCCAAGACCACCCGCATATAGTGAATCAATGTTGTACCGGAAATTCATCCTGCGAGAAGCACCGAAGGAGACGAACATGATGAGAACTGCTGTATCAGACAACTGGCATCAGCTATTAAAGGACCCTAGCGGCATTAGAGGAAGAGACCGCAGACTGCAACTTGGCAAGACAATGGTGATTGACAAAGGACTTGGACTCCATAGCCTCACTGATTTTCTCCAAGTGTCAAGCCCTTACGTCGACATGCTCAAGCTTGCATTCGGAACGTCGGTTCTTTATGATTCCGAGCTGCTCAGGCAAAAGCTTCGAATGGCTAGCGAGCATGGCATCGTAACGTTGCCCGGAGGAACGTTGCTGGAAGCCGCCATCAAGCAGAACGTTACCCGCGAATTTCTGGACACCGTGCAGCATTTCGGCTTTACCGGGATCGAAATATCAGACGGTACAATCGATCTGAATCGAATTCGTCGCACCTCGCTAATAAAGGAATGTGTTCGCAGAGGTTTTATCGTTACAACTGAATACGGCAAGAAGGCCGAGGGATCCGTCATAGATCCGGAAGAGCTGGCCTTCACGGCGCATTGCGACTGGGAAGCAGGTGCGGAGCTCGTGACTGTAGAAGCACGGGAATCCGGCCTTAATGTCGGCCTTTTCGACGAGAAGGGGCAATGCAAGGAGGCTGTGCTGGAGAGCGTTCTCAAAAGAGTGGAGCATGCCGGCAAGCTGATGTGGGAAGCTCCGCTCAAGAGCCAGCAGGTCGAACTGCTGCGGCAATTCGGGCCAGCGGTCCATCTGGGCAACATTGCGCCCGGGGATGCGCTTGCGCTTGAAGCGATGAGACGGGGACTTCGCTCCGACACTTTCCATCTGGGACGCCATGTCTATGAAATCGATTATATGATCTAGGTCGTGTCTGAAAACCCGCTCAGGGGCATCTTTCACCGCCTTTCCGCCCCCTGCTTCGTCACTTTTGCTTGACGTAGCCTTAGGTAACGCCTTCACAAAAGTTCCTTGCATGGAACGAAAATTCGGCAAAATCTGCTCCCCTCGGAGTATTCAGATACGCCCTAAGAAAGAAGGACATCCGTCATGATGGTTCAAGTCATATCCAGTGTTAACGAAGCTTGCGCCGCGAAGTTCCATCACAAGACCGCTATCGTCATCGACGTGCTTAGAGCGACCAGCACCATTGTTGCCGCGCTGTCTGCCGGAGCGGCGAGCGTCTTGCCCGCGGAGACCGTCATGGACGCAAAGTCGTTGCACCGCCCCGGAGATCTGCTTGGCGGAGAGCGCTTTTGCCGCCGGATCGCCGGGTTCGACTTAGGCAATTCTCCATCCGAGTACAACTCTGATACCGTAAATGGACGCAAAGTCATTCTGACGACGACAAATGGGACCAGGGCCATTCATAAATCTACGAGAGCCGATCACGTCATTGCAGCCTCGCTCTTGAACGCCGAAGCGTGTGCGGCATTCGCGCTGGAGCTTAGGCGCGACATCATCATCATGTGCGCGGGAAGCCATGACGAATTCGCGATCGAGGATGGCTTATGCGCAGGCCTGCTTCTGCATCATCTGCGCAAGCCGGGAGCCGCCTCTTTAGAGACGGACGACTTCGGTACCGCAATGGAATCCTTGTACGAAGATAATCGCAATCGCATGGAGACGATCTTAATGAACAGCGCCTCCGGGAAACGTCTGTTAAAGCTAGGACAGAAGAACGATATAACCTATTGCGCGAGAGTAAATACGTTACAGGAGGTTCCGTACCTCGTCGGCGATGTACTTGTTCTGCGGCGATAGAATCGCTGTGCAGTTCCAAGAAGATTGACATATTGATCTCAGCCCGTCCATATAATGATTGTAGGCGCTTAAAGAGGTTGTTCAAAACCGAACTTTTGAACTTATATTTGTAGGGGCCGTTCAATCCGCTTGGGAATGGGAGCATATCAAGATGACAGGTCAAATCATATTGGTAGCTTTAATCATTGTAGGTGTCGTCGGCCGCTCGTCCATCATCGCGACAGCGGCCTGCATATTGCTGGCGATCAAGCTTGTTCATCTGGAGAGGTTCCTCCCCGGCATCGAACGCCGCGGCTTGGAGCTCGGCCTTCTTTTCCTGACGCTCAGCGTGCTTGTGCCGTTCGCGGCGGGGAAAATCGGATGGAAGGACTTTAGCAGCGTGCTCACTTCGTGGCAAGGCATTCTCGCCCTGATCGGCGGAGCTGCAGCGACCTATATTAATAGCAAGGGTCTTGATCTGCTTCGTATCGATCCTCAAATTATCGTAGGACTAGTGCTTGGTTCCATCGTCGGCATCGTCGTACTGCGAGGCATACCGGTGGGGCCGTTAATGGCGGCCGGCATTACCGCCATCTTGTATAAGCTGTTTCAAATGCTAAGCGGAGAATCCTGACCTTACATATTGATATTGATACCGAATAATCAACAAGGGCGCCACCCAAGCTGATAACAGCCTGGATGGCGCCCTCTTTTTGCAGCTATTGCTTATCTGCGTTCCGATGGACCGCCGACAAAAACTTGTTCAGTCGTGTCGAGGCCATATGCCGTGTGAAGCGCACGAACGACATCGGCAAGCGGCTCTGAGTGGATGACGCAGGATACTTTAATCTCCGATGTGCTGACCATCTTGATGCTGACGCCGATCGAGGAGATAGCCTTGAACATCGTAGCGGCAACTCCAGGGTTGCTGACCATACCTGCTCCAACGATGGATACCTTGACCAATCCGCTCTCCGAATTCGTTTCGCGGAACGGCACCTCGGCACGATTGTTTTCGATAACGGCGATAGCTCTCTCTCGATCATCGCCGGAGACGGTGAACGAGAAGTCGGCCTTGCCGTCCGCCACGCCGCTTTGCACGATAATATCAACATCGATGCTTTCGGCTGCAAGCGCGCCGAATACGTTCGCGAGCACGCCTGGAACGTCCTCAACGCCTAGAATGCTGATTCTTGCCACGTTTTTATCAAATGCGATGCCCCGCACGACCACGCCTTGCTCCATAACTGCTTCCTCCTTCACACTTGTCCCTTCGTTATAGGTAAAGCTGGAACGAACGACCAACCGCACGTTGTTATGTTTCGCATATTCCACCGCGCGCGGATGCAGAACCGCCGCGCCAAGATGAGCAAGCTCCAGCATTTCGTCGTACGAAATTTCTTCCAGCTTGCGCGCGTTCTTAACGACACGCGGATCCGTCGAGTAGACGCCGTCTACGTCGGTATAAATTTCGCATACATCGGCTTTAAGCGCGGCAGCCAGCGCCACGGCCGTCGTATCGGAGCCGCCTCTGCCAAGCGTCGTAATATCGCCTTCTTCGCTTGTGCCCTGGAATCCTGCGACGATGGCGACATTGCCTTCCTTGAGCGCCTTGAACACGCGACTTCCATCTATATCGATAATTTTGGCTTTGCCATGAACCGCATCCGTCCGCATGCCGGCTTGCCAGCCTGTAAACGAAACGGCCTTGCCGCCCAAACCATGAACAGTCATAGACAATAAAGCGATCGAAATCTGCTCGCCGACCGTCATCAGCATATCCATCTCGCGAGCAGGAGGATTCGGGTTCAAAGTCTTCGATTGATCAATCAGGTCGTCCGTCGTATCGCCCATGGCGGACACAACCACGACGACGTCGTTGCCTTCTTGCTGCTTCTCGATAATACGTTTCGCTACACGTTGCATTCTCTCTGGCGTCCCTACGGAACTGCCTCCAAACTTCATCACGACCAAAGACAAAGCTGATTCACTCCCCAACCTTGACATATACATACAAGATCATATTATAACACAGCCTGCTTGCCTATGAACATACTTTCCCGCATCAATTTTCGACAAACAAAAACCGCCCGACAAAGCCGGACGGTTCGCAAGCGTTGACTGCCATTTTATGCGCGGGAAATGTATTTGCCTTCGCGCGTATCGATAAGCAGAACGTCGCCTTCATTAATAAAGAGCGGCACTTGAACGTTAAGGCCAGTCTCCACCTTCGCGGTTTTCGTTGCGCCTTGCGCCGTGTTGCCTTTTACGCCAGGCTCTGTTTCCGTAACGGCCAGCTCTACGCTGTTCGGCATTTGGATCCCAAGGATTTCGCCTTGGTAGCTGGAGATGTTAACGTTCATGTTTTCCTTCAGGAAGTTAAGCTCCCATTCCAACTGATCTTTCTCCAGATTGAACTGGTCGAATGTCTCGTTGTCCATGAACGTGTACTCGGAACCGGAGTTGTAGAGGTATTGCACGGCTCTGTTTTCGATTTGAGCGCGGCCGATCGTTTCGCCTGCGCGAAATGTCTTTTCAACGACGTTGCCATTGCGGAGGTTCTTCAGCTTGGAGCGTACGAAGGCCGCGCCTTTGCCAGGTTTCACGTGTTGGAAGTCAAGCACTGTGAAGATGTCGTTGTCCACTTGAACCGTAAGGCCTGTCTTAAAATCGTTTACTGAAATCATTGCTGATTCCCTCCTGAATGAAAATTCCTATCCCAGGCAGATAAGCTCTTTCGGGGATGAGGTTAATATTTTAATGCCGGAATCCGTTATAACGATGTCGTCCTCGATCCTTACTCCGCCGAAGCCGGGCAAGTAGATGCCGGGTTCCACCGTTACAGTCATACCGGGGGTTAAAATCGTGTCGCTAAGCCTCGACAAACGCGGAGATTCGTGAATCTCCATGCCAAGACCGTGGCCGGTGCCATGACCGAACATGTCTCCATAGCCGTATTTCGTAATGATATTGCGCGCAAGCGCGTCGGCTTCCAATCCCGTCATGCCGGGACGAATGTTCGCGAGCGCATGAAGCTGAGCTTCCAGTACGATGTTGTAAATTTCGCGGTGCTTGTCCGTCGGCTGCCCGATAACGACCGTACGCGTCAGATCGGAGCAATAACCTTTGTAATAGGCGCCGAAGTCCAGCTTGATAAATTCGTTCGTACCGATCACACGCTCGCTTGCCACGCCGTGCGGCAGTGCGGAGCGTTCTCCCGATGCAACGATCGTATCGAAGGAAGAGCTGGTCGCGCCGTTGCTGCGCATGTACACTTCCATCTCCAGCGCTACGTCGGTCTCGCGCATGCCGCTGCGAATGAGCCCTGTAATATAGGTGAAGGTACGATCCGCCAGGTCGGCTGCTTCTTGCATAATCGCAAGCTCCGATTCGTCCTTTATCATCCGCAGCTTCTCGATTAAACCTTCGGCAGGTACGAGCGTGATGTCCTTAAGCAACGTGCTCCAGCGGACATGCTCAGCGAACGTAACATGCTCCTGTTCAAAGGCAAGCTTGCCTATGCCCCATCCTTTTAGAAGCTCTCTGACTTCGTCCAGCGGACTGGTGCCATGCTCGATGACGTCGAGCCCTTTGGCTTGCTCCGCCGCTTGAACGCGATAACGGAAATCCGTCAGCAGAACAGCCTTGTCGCTGGTCACAAGCACATAACCCGAACTTCCGGTAAATCCGCTTATGTATCTCCGGTTATGCGAGCTTGCGATTAACAAAGCTTCAAGCCGGCTTTCTTCCATAAGCTTCCGAAGACGGTTCAATCTCTCCATACCCATTTGTTGTCACTCCCTTTACGCTTATGCGCCTTCGCGGTTCAGCTCATGCACAAGCGCTTCCAGCGCCAACGTATAACCGATGGCTCCGAAGCCCGCAATTTGGCCAAACGCGATCGGCGCCACTACCGACACATGTCGGAACGGCTCTCTCTTATGAATGTTGGACAGATGAACCTCGACGATCGGCAACGATACCGCGCTTAACGCGTCTCGCAGGGCATAGCTGTAATGCGTCCAGGCTCCGGGATTAATAATAATTCCGTCCATCTTCCCATAGGTCGCATGGATTCGATCGATCATTTCCCCTTCGTGATTGGTCTGGAAGCAAGTTACCTCCACGCCGAGCTCCTTCGCCTTGTCCGCAATCATTTCTTCGATAGCAGACAAGGAATTGTTGCCGTAAACGCCCGGCTCTCGAATGCCGAGCATATTCAAATTCGGACCGTTGAACACTGCGATATTGCGCATTGCGGTTCCTCCCATGCGGCTAGCTCACCTCTAGCGCCTGAATCATTAGACATTTTACCACAAATGCCCGCCGCTTGAGAAGCGCTATGTCCATTACTTCGCCGATGCCGGTTCTCGGGACGATTCGTCCGTGAATTCGAAAGCAATCGAGTACCCGATGAACACGCCCCAGAGCGTAAAAATGCACAGCTCGGATAAAACCGTGTTCCAGCCTGCCGCATTCACTCTACTCGTCATGCCAATCAGAGGACCTGCCGCTAAAAACATCAGCGCCCACCAGCCCAAGCCATAAAAGATGCCCGGCCATGGTCCTCTAAAACGACCGAGCAATGCTGTATACAACAACGCTGCAGCAATAGAGAAGACGGTAAAACCGGCAATGCCAATTACGATGCCCCAATAGCTGATTAGAAAATGATGCCGGAAAAACGGCTCCATCAGAAACCCCGGCAGCTCCGTCGTGAATTTCATGCTATAGAACATCCACCTTATGCAGCCCCAGATCAAGCCGGCGAACAACCCTATATGAACCGCGTATAGCCAACGATTCGTATGGTGGTCGCTATAGGTATCCTTATCTGATTGCCTGTTCTTCAAATGGATCGCGCTCCTCTTCATTAAGCGGTGCCACCCGCTTTTTTGACTTGCTGTCCATATAGTATGGATATTTCAGGCGTTCCATAATCAGAGAAAGTCGCGAAAGGCCGCATGCGGCAACCCGCCCGCACTCGCAATCCTTGGTTAGATCAAGTACAATAGAAGGAAGTTCAGTTAGTTATTATTCAAGGATGGTGACCAACCTTTGCCTCAGGAACCTAGAAACATTTATGGCGGACAAGCCGTCATCGAAGGCGTCATGTTCGCCGGCAAACACGTCAACGTGACGGCAGTCAGGCGCAAGAACGATGAGATTGAATTTTATGAGGTGCCTAGAAGCTCCAAGCGCTGGGTAACCGGGCTCAAAAAAATCCCTTTAGTGCGCGGAGTCGTCGGCATTGTCGAATCCAGCGCAAAGGGCTCGCAGCATCTCAATTTCTCGATGGAAGCCTACGCGGAAGACGAGACGGCCGAGGAAGGCAAAGCTGACGAACCCAAAAAAGCCGAGCCCGAGAAAAAAGGTTTTAGTCTCGGCATGATTGTGAGCGTAGCGGTTGCGGGCGTGTTGTCTTTTATCTTCGGCAAGCTGATCTTTACCGCCGTACCCGCCGCGATCGAAGATCTTCTGTTCGCCAAGGCATTCAGCAGTCAAGTCGGTCATAACCTCTTGGAGGGACTTATTAAAATCATCTTGCTGCTGGTCTATCTCTACTTCATCTCCTTGACGCCGATTATTAAACGGCTGTTCCAATATCATGGCGCCGAACATAAGGTAATCAGCGCCTATGAAGCCGGCGAAAAGTTGACCGTCGAGAACGTGCAGAAGTACAGCCGGCTCCATTATCGCTGCGGCTCCAGTTTTATCGTCTTCACGGTTATTGTCGGGGTTGTCGTATATTCCATGCCGATCTTTGAATGGGAGACCATCTGGGAGCGCATCTACCTCCGCATCCTGCTTCTCCCAGCGGTTCTCGGTTTATCTTACGAGGTGCTCAGACTGACTAACTCGGTACGAGAGGTTCCTGTTCTGCGTTTCCTCGGATACCCGGGTTTGTGGCTGCAGTTGCTCACGACAAAGGAACCGAACGACGAGCAAGTGAAGGTATCTATCGCTTCCTTTAACCGCATGCTGGAGCTCGACCGTCAGGCAGCTGCCGGAGTAAACCTTTCGGCGAACGCGCCGAAAGCTATTTAATCCCTCTTTACGGAAAGGCGTGATAGGATGCGAAGCAGATCGAAAGGCTGGATGATCGCGGGAATCGTCGTAGCCCTGCTCATCGTTATCGGGTTCGTCGAAGGAATTAGCAGCAGCAACCCGATTCAGTTTCTACTTCCAATCATCATTATTGGCGGCATCTTCCTCCTCTACAAATACCCGCCTTCCTTCTTGAGAGGCAACAATCAGGGAGGTTATGGACAGCGCGGCCGCAACGCTTACGCACCGCGCAAGACGACAACGCAGTCCAAGTCGAAGAAGGACAGAACAAAATCCCGCACCATACCGTTCAGAGTCATTGAGGGCGGCAAGGATGACGAGGACACGCCTAAATATCATTAACCAAACACAACAATAAGGCCGTTGAGACGATGCAGGTATCGTTCCAACGGCCTTATTATTGTCTGACCAATCATTCGTATGTAAGTCTAATCGTTATCCAGTTCGCTTCGCAGCGACCGAAGCTCGTCCAATCGGCCGGGATCTCTGCGGAAATATTCCACCAGCGTCTCGATACAAGTAATGGAGTCCCAGCTGAGATGATGTTCGATGCCTTCGACATCCTTGTATATGTTCTCTTCTTGTACGCCTATCGTCGTCAAGAAGGACTCCAGCAGATCATGGCGCTCCATCAAACGTTTGCCCATTTTTTTGCCTTTGTTCGTCAGGACGAGACCTCTATATTTCTCATAGATCAGATAGCTGTCCTTATCCAGCTTCTGAATCATCTTCGTAACGGAAGACGGGTGAACCTCGAGACCCTCCGCAATGTCAGAGACCCGCGCATACCCTTTTTCCTCGATGAGTTTATAAATTCGCTCCAAATAATCTTCCATGCTCGGAGTCGGCACTCGCGTTAGCCTCCTTACCTCGCGCATCCAGCCGGAGCGCGGTTTTCACTCATTGTATCATACACTGTGGTGCAGCTTGCTGCAACCTAGCCGCCCCTCTTCGCTTGCTTGGGCGGGTTCCTCCCATAATCTGATCGCGGATGCTTGACTACCGTTTCCTCAATTCTGAAACACTAACCCATAAGACGTAACAAGCTGCGTTTTGACGGTGCGGCTTTATTCCAATAAGAGGAGAATGACAAATGTCGGTACAGACGATCGAGCAAAGCCGTAAAAAGACGTCAGACCTGTCCTTTGTGCCGGAGCTCGTCTATTTTGAACCGGCGGCACTGGATTATCCCAAGGGACAACGGATCTTCGAATGGGCCAAGGAAACCGGCATTCCCTATCGGATGACAACGTCGCATAACCGCATAACGAACCTGCCAGGGGATACCGAGCTGGAGCAATACCGCATTGCCAAGCGAACGCTTGTCGTAGGTATACGCAAGACGCTTAAATTCGACACGTCCAAGCCTTCCGCGGATTACGCTATACCGATCGCGACGGGATGCATGGCGCATTGCCATTATTGTTATTTGCAGACCACGCTTGGAGCAAAGCCTTATATTCGCGTGTACGTCAATACAGATGAAATCATGGACGCAGCGCTAGGCTATATTCAGGAGCGATTGCCGGAAACAACCCGTTTCGAAGCCGCCTGCACTTCCGATCCCGTAGGCCTGGAGCCTATAACCGGTAGTCTCAGAGAACTGATCGACTTTATGGGGCAGCAACCTAATGGAAGGCTGCGCTTCGTGACGAAATTCCATCATGTCGATTCCCTGTTGGATGCCAACCATAACGGCAACACGCGCATCCGCTTCAGCGTAAACAGCAAGTACGTCATCAAACATTTCGAACCCGCGACGTCCAGATTCGAGCAGCGGATCGAAGCCGCCGCGAAATGCGCGAGAGCCGGCTACCCCATCGGCTTCATCATTGCCCCGATTATCTGGTTCGACGGATGGCAGGACGGGTACGGGGAACTTATCGACTCGCTCGACGAAGCGCTGCCGCCTGATGTGCGAACCGATCTAACCTTCGAGCTTATTCAACATCGCTTCACCAAGACAGCCAAGTCGGTCATAGAGAAACGATATCCCAAGACGAAGCTGGAGATGGACATAGAGAAGCGGAAGTACAAGTGGGGCCGCTGGGGCCAAGGCAAATACGTATACCCCGATGAACAAGCGGAAGCGCTCCGGCTGTTCATCTCGGAGCGCATCTTCGAGCGATTCCCTGAAGCAAGAATCGAATACTTTACTTAAAAAGGTTGTTCAATCAGAATTTGAGCCATTCGGGCGTGATCATATTAAGCCAGATTGTAATTTGGGTCATCTGATCCGTAAAGAGCAGGATGCCCATCAGGATCATGACGCCGCCGCCGATCTTCATGACTTTGGCCGAATACTTTAGAATCCAGCGCGCCGTACCCAGGAAAAATGCCAAGACGAAAAATGGAATGGCGAAGCCAAGCGAGTATGCCGTCGTAAGACCGAACCAGGTGCCGGGCTCGGAAGCCGCCAATCCTAAAATGGCGGTTAATACAGGCCCTGTGCAGGGCGTCCATCCGGCAGAAAAGCCAATGCCGAACACAAACGAACTGAGGTAGCCCGCACGCTTAGGCACCAGATTCATTCGACGCTCCTTCATCAGCAGCCCCGGCTTGAAGATGCCCATCAGGAACAATCCCATCAAAATAATAAGTATGGCGGACAATTGCCGAATCAAGGCATTGTATTCGCTAAAAAATTCGCTGAATACGTTGGTGCCATATCCGAGCGTATAGTAAACCGTGCTGAAGCCAAGAACGAAAAACAAAGTATGCGACATCATCAGCAATCGCTTGCCTTTTGTTTTGTCGGCGTCCTTTAGCTCCGACACGGAAATGCCTGTTATGTAGGATAAATACGAAGGATAGAGCGGCAGACAGCACGGCGAGATAAAGGATGCGAAACCCGCGCCTAACGCTATCCATAAATTCATGTCAGACAACTATTGTCAACCACCTTTCACATTTGCCCTGGAACAAGTCTCTCCAACCGTTAGTTAAAGAGACGCAAACCTCGGCGCGATGCCAGCAAAAGCAGCAGAATGAAGATCAAAAGAAGCACGATTGTTCCGCCTGGCGCCAGGTTCCAAACGCCTGCGATGATAAGGCCGAACAACAGCGCGAACTCGCCGATCACAACGACCGCGATCACGCTTTGTTTGAAGCTGCGCGCGATGACGAGACTGCAAGCGGCTGGAATCGTTAATAATGCCGAGACGAGCAATGCTCCTACTATTTTGATGGAAACGCTAATAATAAGGGCCGTAAGTACGCTAATCATAACATTGTAGAATCGGACAGGCAAGCCGCTGACAGCGGCCGCTTCCTCGTCAAACGTAAGCAGGAAGAGCTCCTTTACCTGGGTGCCGATGACGATTAATACAGCTCCCGTAACGCCGCCGATAATCCATAGATCCGTACTGTTTAACGTATAGATGCTGCCGAACAGATAGCTGTTGACGTTCATCGAGTAGCTCTTACCGAGTGTGAACAAGATCGAAGCAAGCGCAATCCCGCCGGACATGATGATCGCAAGCGACAGCTCTGCGTATGTTTTGTAGGCTTTGCGGAGCTTTTCGATAGCGAAGGAAGCTGCGATAGAAAATACGATGCCAGCCACTAATGGATATACGCCGGTCAGGAACCCCAGCGCAACGCCTGCGATAGCGACATGCGACAGCGTATCCCCAATCATCGACAGTCGCCTAAGCACAAGGAACAGACCGACAAGCGGAGCCGTAATGCCGATGAACAACCCGCCTAGCAGCGCCTTCTGAAAGAATTCGCTAGTTAGAATTTCCAATTGCGATAACCTCTCTTCCGCCTTCCATCCGCTCCCGGAGCCCCTTGAGGCTATGAGCCAGATTGCTTTCGACGCAATCCTGGGTTTCATGCGAATGCTTGATGTAAAAGTGCAATTTGCCAGCGCTGGAAGCAGGCTCTTCCCCAAGATAGCCTCGAATCATCTCCATGTCATGCGATACCATCAGGAACGTCATGTTATGATGCTGATGCATGTGCTTGATCATATGAAAGAAGCTCTCCTGCGTCTCCGCATCGATACCAACGGTCGGCTCATCGAGGATAAGCAGCGACGGACTGTTAATAAGCGCTCTGGCAAGAAACACGCGTTGCTGCTGTCCGCCGGACAGCTGCCCGATCCGCTTGTCGCCGAGATCGGTTATGCCCATCGCATCCATGGCATCCGAAGCTTTTGTATGATCGCCGCGGTTAAGTCTCTTGAACAGTTTCTTGCGGCCGTAGAGACCGGACAAGACAACCTCATGTACAGTTGCGGGGAATTGCGGATTAAAGGCGTTGCGCTGAGGCACATAGCCGATCCGCTCCCATTCCTTAAACTTGCCCACCGGCTCGCCAAATAGCCGAATTTGGCCGGAGCTGGGCTTATGAAGACCGACGATCATTCGCAGAAGCGTTGTTTTGCCTGCGCCGTTCGTCCCGATAAGACCGATAAAGTCGCGCTCCTTGACGCTGAAGCTGACGTTTTCCATGACTTGTTTGTGCTGATAGGCAAAAGAGACATGTTCGACCGTAATCACATCATTATGGTTACGACAGCCGTCGTCCGTTGCGGCCGCGGAAGTATTTGTAGACATTGCATTCTCTCCTCGAAGCTATGGGGTAAAAGGAAAAATCGGAGCCGTGGGAGCTCCGAGAAATTCAATCAGATCTATTCTATTGTAATGCCTGCACTAAATTTTGCAAGTTCGATTGCATCAGGTTCAAGTAGGTAATGCCAGCCTTCTCTTGCTCCTTCGTCAATCCTTCCAGCGGGTTAAGCACCATTGTCTCTACCTTTGCTTCGTTCGCAAGCATAACGGCGAGCTGATCCGATACAAGCTCCTCGAAGAAGATATACTTCACGTCATTTTCCTTGACGAATTTCGCAATCTTAAGAATATCCTGCGCTCTTGGTTCGGCGTCGGGATTAAGCCCCATAATGGATACTTGATTCAATCCGTAATCTCTGGCCAAGTAACCGAAGGCTTCGTGGGATACGACGATATTTTTTTGTTTCACGGCGCCAAGCTTCTCCGCGTAGTCATTATCCAGCGTCGTCAACTTGCCGTGGAGCGCCGTATAATTTTGTTCATAGACTGCAGCGTTATCGGCGTCCGCGGCAATCAGACTGTCCTTTACATTCTGCGCCAAGACAAGCACGGACTTCGGACTTACCCAGGTATGCGGATCAATAGCGTGGTGATGCTCATCCTCATGGGAGTGGTCGTGAGAATCCTCGTCCTCATCCTCTTCGCCTTCGATCAGATCGATTCCCTCGCTCATAGCTTTGACCATGACGGCGCTGTCTCCGGAGAGGCCCTTCGTGAAATCTTCGACCCAAGTCTCAAGCCCGGCTCCATGGTACAGAAACAGCTCCGCTTTCGACGCCTTGTTCAGGTCTTGGCTCTTGGGCGTCCAGTCATGCGGCTCTACGCCGGACGAGATCAGGTTCGTCACCTCGACATGCTCTCCCCCGATCTCCGAGGTCAAATAATAAAGCGGATAGAAGCTTGTCACTACGGACAGCTTTTGAACCTCAGGCGCTGCGGAAGCCGGCTGATTGCCTGCTGTGTTATTGGCTGCCGCATTGCCATTATTATTGCCTGCACAGCCCGCGATAACCAGCATTGCGGATAACATGGCAGCAGCTATTGGACGGAAGGGACGTTGCGAATGGGATAGTTTCATATTATTGTTTCTCCAATCCTCTTAATAGTAATCGTTATGATTACTTTTAGAATTATAAGTCCGTAAGATCGAAGTTGTCAATATCATTTCCCATGATTACAAAAAAAAGCCGTTCCTACCTATCGAGTAAGATAGAGGAGCGGCTTTCGTTACTACTTTACAATGGCGCCATTAGGCATACTGTCAGGTACCGTCGCAAGCGTTAATTGCTCGCCTTCCGATGCAGCCAAAATCATCCCTTGAGACATCTCGCCTCTCAGCTTGACCGGTTTTAGATTCGTTACGCAGATGACTTTGCGGCCGACCAGCTCCTCAGGCTTGTAATAGCGGGCAATGCCGGATACAACCTGACGCGTCTCGTACCCGAGATCAAGCTGCAGCTTCAGGAGTTTATCCGCCTTCGGCACGGGCTCGGCAGCCAGCACTTGAGCGACGCGCAGCTCCACCTTCGCGAACTCGTCGATGCCGATCTCCGGCTTTTCGTCCGGTCGATTCGCCGCTGCAGCGTCGGCAGCTCCTGATGCTCGGCTCTCCGCCGCTGGCGCTTCAGGCGCCTTAACGCCCCCGCTCATGGATGCTGCGATAAACGCGGCTTCTACTTCCGTCTCCAGTCTAGGGAAAAGCGGATCGCCCTTCGCGACGCGGGTGCCGCCTGGCGTCAAGCCGAATTTTTTCATGCCTTCCCAGTCCGTCAACTCGCCCGGCGAAAGACCTAGCTGCTTCCACATCTCGACCGGGGCATGCGTCAGGAATGGCTGCAGCATAATCGAGACCAGACGGAGCGACTCCGCCAGATGATACATCGCGGATGCCAGTTCGCCTCGCTTGCTTTCATCCTTGGCAAGCGTCCAAGGCTGCGTTTCGTCGATGTATTTGTTCGTCCGGCTCACGAATTGCCACAGGGAAGTCAATGCAACGGAGAACTCCATTCTCTCCATCGCTTCTTCCACCTGACTGATCGTATTGGCAGCGAACTGCTGCAGCGTCTCGTCGAACGGCGTAACAATGCCAGCGAAATTCGGTACGGAGCCATCGAAATATTTGTCGATCATCGCGATCGTTCGGTTTAACAAATTGCCCAGATCGTTCGCGAGATCGAAGTTGATCCGTTCGACGAAATTTTCGGGCGTGAACGCGCCGTCCGCGCCGAATGGCACCTCTCGCAGCAAATAGTAGCGAAGAGCATCAAGTCCGTAACGGTCAATCAGAACGACGGGATCCACGACGGTCCCCTTCGACTTCGACATCTTGCCTTCCTTCGTCAACAGCCAGCCATGCGCGAATACTTGCTTCGGCAGCGGCAGGTCGAGCGCCATCAGCATAATCGGCCAGTAGATCGTATGGAACCGAACGATCTCCTTGCCTACGAGATGAACATCCGCCGGCCAGAAACGCTCGAACGAGTCGCTATTCTCTTCGCCGTAGCCGAGCGCCGTAATATAGTTGGACAAAGCGTCGATCCAGACGTAGATCACATGTTTGGGATCGCCAGGCACTTTGATGCCCCAATCGAACGTCGTCCGAGAGACCGCGAGATCCTCCAGCCCCGGTTTAATAAAATTGTTAATCATCTCATTCTTCCGGGATTCCGGTTGAATAAAGGAGGGATTCTCTTCATAATGCCGCAGCAGACGGTCCGCATATTTGCTCATTCTGAAGAAGTAGCTTTCCTCCTTGACTAATTCGACGGGACGCCCGCAGTCCGGACAATTGCCGCCCTCGAGCTGGCGCTCCAGAAAAAACGATTCGCAAGGCGTACAATACCAGCCTTCATAGGTTCCTTTGTAAATATCGTCCTGCTCCAGCAACTGACGGAAGATTCGTTCGACGACCGTTTTGTGGCGATCCTCCGTTGTACGTATGAAGTCATCATTGGAAATTTCGAGCTTGCTCCACAATTCCTTAATGCCGACGACGATGTTGTCCACGAATTGCTGCGGGGTCTGATCCTTCTCCTTCGCCTTGCGTTCGATCTTCTGGCCATGTTCGTCCGTACCCGTCAAGTACCATACATCGTAGCCGCGCAGACGCTTATACCGCGCCATTGCGTCCCCTGCCACGGTCGTATAGGCATGGCCGATATGAAGCTTGTCACTCGGATAATAGATCGGCGTCGTCAAATAAAACGTTTTGTTGCGATTAGCCATCGAAATTCCTCCTTAGGATTGTGCTTAAAAGTGAGAGTTCAAAAAGTTCGGTTTTCAGCACCGAGAAGATTGGATGAAGGTAGAAACTGAGGAGCGGAGCGTAGTGGAAGCTACGTGAGCACCTGCAATGTTTCCGGAGGAAACATGCTTCGAAAGCATCCGCTTAGTTTCGCCTGAATTCAATATTCGATGTCGAATAGGCTTCTTGGCATACTTCGTGATCAAAAGCGGACTTTTTGAACATCCTTTAAACGCAAAAAAGCCTCGTCCAATATGGGACGAGAGCTGATCTCACGTGGTACCACCCAAATTCCAGCCGATGCTGCAGCGGGTGCGACCGATATTCCATCGAGCCTCTCCGCCTACCTGCCATCAACTGCTTCATTCGCCGTCACTGAGGGACGACTGGCGCCGTTAACGCTTGCGCATGCGTCACTCCCTTACCTGGTCCATGTCCAGGCTCGAAAGCGATGCCTCCCGGACCATCTTCCAGCGTCTCCCCTTGCCGGCTCGCACCATTCATGCCCGGCTCTCTTGGAAGGCTCCCCGCTGTACTTATCCATTCGCTGGCAATGCTGATATGATGCTACTATACTCAAATTCGCCATGCTCTGTCAAGAACGCACTCGCCCAATCTTTTCAGGCCATCGCTAAAGGCATGAAGCTATTGCGCGCCCTTGCCATGATGTCGTACCGCCGGCTCCGGGACCGGATCGAAACCGCCGGGATGGAACGGATGACATTTCGCGATTCGTTTTGCAGCCAGCCAGCTCCCTCGCGCAGCGCCATGGCGCTCAATCGCTTCCAGCGCGTAAGCCGAGCAAGTCGGATAGAACCGGCAAGTCGGCGGCTTGAGCGGCGAGATTACCTTTCGGTAGAACACGACAGGCGCCTTGACGACGGCCTGCGACCAACGCCTGTTCTTCTTTGCTGCAGTCTCGTCGTTGCCGCTGGCGGAATTCATGGCAAGTCCTCCTTAACCCTGTGCGGCGGCATCTTCCTGCACGCATGTCTTGCAATAACCGAATACTTCGAACTTATGCTTAACGACGCGGAATTCGTCCGGAACAACCGTCTGCTCCATTGGGCAGTACGTGATGGGATAAGTCAGCCCGCACTGCAAACAAATGAGATGGTGATGATGCTCATGCTCGCGGCAATGCAACTTGAACTTGACGCCTTCCTCAAAGACGACCTGCTCCAGCACACCCAATTCTTCCATTACCCTCAGATTCCGATAGACCGTATCGAAGCTAAGTCCGGAATACTTTTTGCACATGTATTCATAGACGTCCTTAGGAGATAGATATCCCGGCGAATCTGCGAACAGCTTTGCCAGCGTCTTTCTTTGATCCGTTACCCGCAGCCCTTGACTGGACATGCGTCCTACAATTTCCTCTACTGTATGCATAGTTGACCCTCCGACTCTTAGAGTGCATGTTCAAAAAGTTCGGTTATCAGTACATGAGCTTATGCTTCCGATGCTGCGTTTTTTTCAAAAACGCTGTAGAAGATTGGATGAAGCTAGAACCTGAGGAGCGGAGCGTAGTGAAAGCTACGTGAGCACCGGAAGGTTCGGCTGAATTCAATATTCGACGTCGAGTATGCTTCTAGGATGACTTCGTAATGGGAAGCGAACTTTTTGAACGACCTCTTAGAGGTGATCCATCTCTGGTGAGATGACTTTAACTTCAAGTTGCGCTATCTTCATAATGCCCAAAAAAAAGACTCCCGTCAATGAGAGCCCTATCCGTTCAATCTCATATTAATAAGGAAGCTGGCGCACATCGCGACAAAACCGACCCCACTGGCTATGCCGGCCCATAATCTTCCGCGACTCAGCTTCATCATCTTCCCTGCGTCCGCACCTTGCTGAGCCGCCATCGTGCATGCGCGATGAACGAATAGGAATGTGATTAAAGCCGCTACAAAAAATAGATTCGATACAAACCATACCGCAGTCCAGAACACGTCTTAGCCCCCGATTTACAAATACCACTTATTGAGAATAAACATAAAAACAACAAAGCTCACGATCGCTCCCGCAAAGCTGTACCAACCCGCTCGAAACTGCTGCTGGAACATACGCAAGATCCCGAAGCTGAGCAGACCGAATATTAAAAGCAGGAATACAACCCCCAATATGAACAGGGATGCGGATACGCTGCTGACATCTACCAACGTCACCGACGACACTCCTTATAACGGTTGCAAAAAGTCCGCTTTCGGTCTTTTTGAACTCGCATTTATTATACCAACATATACACATATGACATTATACGAAATTACGATTCTATTATCCAGTCCGATTGCAGGGCAAACTCCGTCGATTTGGTGACAATTTAGTCCAAGTTTCCTCCATTACCACCGAATGTAATGCTCCATATATTGTTTCGATGCTCTGCGCTTGCGGAGCTTGACGTACAAAATGCCGCTTTTCACTGCCGCCTGGCATACCTTCGGCTGCACCAGCACGGGCAGCGGAACCATCGTACGATTTCCGCTTTCCCGATCTACGATTCGCAGTCGGTCCTCCCGCACATACAGTCCGATATCGCCTCTTCGCGCTCCCGGAGGAAGCCGGAATTGTACCGTGATCGATTGCTCGGTTTCCGTAATGCCAGGCGTATCCTTCCCTTTTATGACTTCCGATGCTTCCGGCAATGCCTTCGTCATCAAGCCGCGAACGAATTTCTCGACCCAATCCGGCTCGCGGATTACCTCGAAGCCCTTGGGCAGATGCTGCCCTTCCATCCATCTCTCCAGCTCTTCCCATCTCGATGCCATAAAGTCCTCATCCTTCCGAACGCAGTCTCTGCTCTCATTGTATGCGGCACCGAGAGACATGGACACTTGCCTAGGGCGAGTCTGAATACTCCGAGGGGAGCAGATTTTGCCGAATTTTCGTTCCATGCAAGGAACTTTTGTGAAGTCGTACCGGGGGTACGTCAAGCAAAAGTGACGAAGCAGGGGGCGGAAAGGCGGTGAAAGATGCCCCTGAGCGAGTTTTCAGACACGCCCTAACGGTAACGTCTGGGCGAATGCCGCATACAATAATCCATATCAATGTCTAATATGGAAGGTGATATGACATGCCAGCAGTTGTCGGTTTTGTAAAAATCGTCAGCACGGGAGGCGGCTCCATCGTCCAGTTCGGAGATACGGTACAGGTGTCTCCTTCAAGCACCTCCAAGACGTATGCCGGTTCGGGCTCCTTCTTGACAGGAAGCTTGACGAATTCGAACAATGCGGTCAGCGCGACGAATTCGGTTGATCCCGATATTCAGGACAGTACGAATGTGCCTAATGGAGTCAATATCGTATGAGTTGGACCATTCATCAGTACATTACGATCCATTCTCTGCACGTCGACAGCCTATCGAACAGCTCCGTGCTTCAGGTAGGCAGCGCCGGCGCCATACGTTCCATGTCCCAGCTTTACAATTCAGGCGGTTTCTCGGGCCCCGCGCCCGAGCTGTCTACGGATAATCCGCTATCTTTTGTGCCGCTGCCAAGACCAGATCATTCGTAATAATTTAAGAGGTTGTTCAAAAAGTCCAATTTTGATTACGAAGTAACTCGGGGGAGTATATCGACATCGAATCTTGCATTCAGACGGGACTTCCGGTGCTCACGTAGCTTCCACTACGCTCCGCTCCTCAGTCCCTAATCTTCATACAACCTTCTCGGTACTGAAAATCGAACTTTTTGAACACATACTTTAAGGGAGGCTAATCGCGATGAAAGATCCGAACGAATTGAATCCGTGGCATGTCTGGTCGGCCGAAGTCAGTCGGAGACTACATCAGCAGCAGCTTCAGATCGAACGGCTTGAGGCGCAGCTCTCCCAACTTCAAAACAAAATTAGCATGCTGGAGGCGAAGCCCTCCTACAATGTCGAGAGCATTCAGTACCGCTTCGATCAATTGAAAGTAGAGAGGCTGGAAGGTACGCTTAATATCGGCATGACGCTCCCAGGCGGCGAAGCCGCCGACTCTACTACGGGAACCGGCGAGGTCGAGCAATTTACCGTTGGGGACCAACCGAATTATTATCCGGTCCAGCAGCCTATGGGAACCCAGCAAGCGGAAGGTCCGTTTCGCGCTTTGGCCGGCCGTCTTGACGGCTACATGGCTTCCGAAGGAGAACGCCGCCTGCTAAGCCAAGAGATGGAGCTTGGCATGCAGCTTGACCCGCATCATCGCCGTATTGTGCTGGAGGATGTTCGCAAGCAGCTGCCGGCCAGAATCAAACATTACATCAATCAGCTGTCGAAAGAAGAGCAGGAGAATCTGAGCAATCCTGGAGCCATGACGGAACGTATCTTCGAGAGGACGAAGCGGGATGCCGAAGCCGCGATCGGCGCTTATATGCGCCAATTGAAAGACACTTACCCCCAATCGGAAGGATGATCCGACATGGTAAATTTCACTGTTCATAACCATCAGCTGTGCGTTGGCCGCATCGAAGTGCTCGGCATCGCCAGCTCCTCGCTCTTGCAGGTAGGCGACACGAGCCGCATGGCGTTGTATTCGATGTTCGATACGCCGCCGGAATCCGTTATCGTCGGATCCATGGCTCCACTGCCTGAACCCGAGGGCGCCGAAGCGGCAGTCGGCGAGACGACTGTCACGGATTTTCTATGAAGTTTTCCAATCGCAGCTTGGGATGTTTTCCTGTCCGCACCTCGGAGATAGCCTTCGTCAACGTCATCAGTCTGGCGTCCGCGTCCATCGTACAGATAGGCGATCGCGGTTCGACGCATGCGAAGCTACGTGCGCTGGCCGTGCAGCGCAAAGAAGATCATTCCACAGCGGGAGAAGCTTTCTTCGAGTCCTACGATATTTTTTCGCGCCCGTGGCCCATTATTTCTGACCCTTGGCTGCAATCCGGCCAACCCGACAACTTGAACAGATGCAATCACTCCCCTCGAATCTCCGTGGGATGCGTCAGCGTGATTGCGCTCAGCTCTTCCTCCAGTCTTCATGTCGGCAATAGCTACTCCGTAGTCGGCGAAGCCCGGGTTAAACATATACGGCAATTCCCTCAGGATACGACGATAATGTAGCCAAAAGACGCTCTTTCGCCAGCAATGACTGTGCGAAAGAGCGTCTTTTGTTCATGAACCCTGATTCAGCTTCTTGTATTTTGCCGCGTATTTGCAGACGCTCTGAACGACCGTGGCATGTGACCACGTAAGCGGTGCGACTGACAGCGGCGATCCGTCATAAGGATTCAGCTGTTCCGGCAGCAACCCGCTCTGCAGCGCATGATTCGCAACCCATTGCAACGTCTCCTTTGGTCCGCGCAGATCCTCAAGCGACTTCGCCGAATCAATCTCGAAGTTGGCCACCCACAACGTACAGATAATCCATGGATTGCCTGGTACTTTGTCGATCTCGCCGGACTGCTGGAAATAATAGTCGTTGGTGTACCGCGCGATCCCTCCGATGTTGGTCCGGACACGAAGTCCTTCCTTGATGGCCAGCATCGTCTTGATTACACGCTCATCTTCTACGGGCAGAACGCCGAAGTCCAACACGCCGAACAGGCTGCTCTCCAGCGTCATATCCTTCACCCAGCGATTGTCCTTCTGTATGAGTCCCCGCGCGAATCGCCCGCTCTCCTCATCCCAGAGATGCTCCAGCATCCCTTCCTTGATCCACTTCGCACGCAGCTTGAGATGGTCGCTGCGCTCGTAATCGCCGAATAAATCCGTAAAGTGCGCCGCCGCCATAAGACCTCCGTACACGGAGGCTGCCGTATACGTCCATATGCCGTATCTTTCTTCCCAAAGATCATAACTTGGCTTCGGCAAGGCGAGCGTCGGCTCGACATAGTCGCTTAAAAAGGCAGCTGCTTTGCGAATCAGGTTGCTGTATAACGACTGAGGCAGCTCGATAACGCCATTGCGCTTGTAATCTTGCCACAAAGCGAACAGGACTAGCGCCGTTTCGTCCTCCTGGATGGGCAGCCGCCTGCTTCCCTGCACAATGTAAGGATGCCAGCTCGAGCCGACCGTTCCGTCCGGATTGTATTTGTGATACAGATACCCTTCCGGCGACAGCGCCGTTGCGCAGAAGTGGAAAAATGGCGCGATAACGCTCTGGTATCCTGCCATCGACATTGCATCGGCAATCAATGCGCCGTCACGAGGCCACATATAGCTGTAGTGATCGCGGTTGTACTGGAGAATGTCGGTATCGTTGGCGGCCAATATCGCTCCGCGCTCATCCGTTTGCGTGCGGACTAGCAGCAAGCTCTGCTGAAACAGCTTGGTTACGTCAGGCGGCAGATCGCCCAGATCCGACTCCGCCCTGCTCAGCCAATGGTTCCAATAGACGACGATCCGGCTCAACAGCTTCTCGGGGTGATTGTCCTGGACGTACCGGTTAAGTTCTTTGACTTCCTCCAGGTTTTTTCCGACCGACATCCAATAATAGAAAGTTTTCTCGCCATGTCCTTCAACCACCGATCGGAGGCTGATTGTGCTGTCGACCGAACCTTGAGCGATCGTGTTGCCCATGAGGCTGCCGTCTTCCGCGTCCCTCCAAGTTCCCTCGGCTGACTGGAACCGTTTGATGCCGGTCGAATACTGCATAATGCCTCCCTCGTCGGAGGAACCGTTGAACATAAAATAATTAGAGCGTTTGTAATGATACAACGTGTGGTTCTCGGGATAATAAACTGCCGTGTCGCCCACTTCCGAGCCCTCGATCATAAGATCCTGATGGAAAAACAACCGCACTTCGCGTCCATCCTGACGTTTGTTCCGGACGACAATACGTTTAATATAGATGCATTCGCGCTGGTGGATGCCATCGTTGATATGCAGCTCCACTCCGAGCCGTTCGTTCTTCGCCGTAATGTTAGTGACCAGAGATTCTTGTATATAGTCAAGCGTAATATGCCACTCCGAATCGTCCAGCCATGAAAATTGACCGTCTACCCATATGCCGAAGCGGCAATAATGGCCGCCGACATGATTCAGTTGTCCAATATACGGATAATAGATATCTCGAATATAACAATTACGATCAAGGTTCAGCAGCATTTTGCCGTTGCCGATTACTAGATGACGGGCCATGGTTCGTTCTCCTTTCGATGCGCGGCAAGCTCTGTGTAAACGTCCATATAAGCCTTCGCGGATACATGCCAGCTGTAATCGCTGCGGGCGCCGTTTTCGATAATCCTCTTCCAGGTCTCCTCCTCCCGGTAAAAGGCAAGGGCTCTTCTCACAGTGTACAGATAGTCATGGGCGTTATAGTTGGCAAAGGTAAAACCGTTGCCTTCGCCAGTATATTCGTTGTAGGCATGTACCGTGTCCCGAAGCCCTCCCGTCTCCCTGACGACAGGCACGGATCGATATCGAAGCGCCAGCAGTTGGCTGATGCCGCATGGCTCGAACTTCGAGGGCATTGCAAATAGGTCAGAGCCGGCGTAAATTCTGCGCGCCATCCGGTCGCTGTAACCCAACCAGATCGCCATCTTTTCCGGATAACGCCGTGCCGCGTCCAGGAACAGCTCCTCGTATTTCCGATCTCCCGCACCCAGCACGACAAGCTGGACTTCCTCCTGCAGCAGCTCATCCAGCGTTGCGGCTATGAGATCAAAGCCCTTTTGCTCCACCAGCCGCGATACAATCCCGATCATCGGGATATCCGCCGATTCGGGCAGTCCCAGCTCGCGCTGCAGATCGATCTTGTTTTTCCGCTTGCGGCCGATGGAGTTGCGATACGGCGTATGCAACGCGTCGTCGTTCATGGGATCGAACAGTTCCAGATCGATGCCGTTCACGATGCCGCGCAGATCTTCTTGCCTGTACCGTAGTACGGAGTCCAGATGCTCGCCATAATACGGAGTCTGAATTTCGTGTGCATACGATGGGCTGACCGTCGTCAGCTTGTCCGCGAACTCCAGCGCGCCTTTTAAGCAACTGGCTCCTCCACGGTGAGCGAGTCCATCCCAGCCGAACAGCTCTTCTCCGGCACCTGTCAGCTCCTTGAGCACCTCTGCGCCGAACAACCCCTGGTACATCAGGTTATGTATCGTAAACACCGACTTTACATAAGCCCACGAAGGATCGAACGCGTATCTGGTTCTTAGCAAAAATGGAATCAGCCCCGCCTGCCAATCGTGACAATGAACGATATCGGGTTTGAAATCCAGATGCCGCGCAGATTCCATCACGGCAAAGCAATAGAAAACAAATCGTTCCGCATCATCCCCATAACCATATAAACCTTTGCGCCTAAAATAAAATTCGTTGTCAATCAAATAGTAGCTGATGCCGTCGATCGTCGCCTTCTGCAAGCCGCAATATTGATTGCGCCAACCGAACGGCACCTGAAATTCGGCGATCAGCTGAAATTGCTCGACATAATGCATCGGAATTTCCTCGTATTTCGGCAGTATGACCCTGGCGTCGGCACCGTACCTGGCCAATGCCTTGGGCAGAGCTCCCACGACATCGGCCAAGCCGCCGGTCTTCGCCAGCGGTACGGCCTCCGAAGTTGCAAACAGTATGTTCATCTCTCCCCAACCTCCATTATATGGTGGTTTAAAAGTCCGCTTACCATTACGAAGTATTTCAGGTTGCCTACTCGACGTCGAATATTGAACTCAGCCGAATCCTCCGTTTCTCACGTAGCTCTGCTACGCTCCGATACTCGGTTTCTAGCTTCGTCCAATTTTCTCGGTACTGATAACCAAACTTTTAAACTTCTATTTAGATGTAGTCCAAAAACCCGCTTCTCATTACGAAGGATCTCAGGGAACTCAGCCGAATCTTCCATTAAATGATTTTGCGTTTGGCCGCCATAAAAGGCGATGCGCCTGCGCCGCGGATATCGCGGCCTGCCTCGACACGCACGTCCTTGTCCATGATGCTGTACTGAACAAAGCTTCCTTGGCCGACATACCCGTTCTGCATAATGATGCTGTCCTTTACGACAGCGCCCTTCTCAACATGAACGCCTCGGAAAATAACGCTGTTCTCCACCGTGCCTTCGATCCGGCAGCCGTTTGCGATCAGCGAGCCCGTCACCCTGGAGCCAGCCGCATAACGAGTAGGCGGTTCGTCTTTGACCTTCGTATAGACAGGTCCGGGCATGAAAAACAATTCCTTCCATACATCCTGGTCCAGCAGGTTCATGCTGTGTTGATAATAGCTCGCCAGCGTATTGACAACGCCAAGATAACCTTCATGTCGGTAGCCGAATACACGCAGTTGACCAAGCCTGGAGAAGATAGCATGGCGAACAAGATGATCCTGACCTTGCGCCAGGGACGTCTCTACCAGATCCATCAGCAGGTCCTTGCGCATAATATACATCTCCATGGAGCTGATGCTGCTCTCCAATCGCCCGAAGTGCTCCTGAATTTCCGTTACGCGCCCATCGGCATCCAGCTTCACCTTGCGCGATTTGCCCAGCACGGGGCCATCATGCTCCTTGCAAACAACCGTAATATCGGCCTCCTGCTCCTGATGGTAAGCCAGTACCCTCTCGAAGTCGATGTTGCATACCATATGGCTGCGTGCGATGACGATATAATCTAGCGAAGAACGATTGAAATAATCGCGTTGTTGATAGAAATGGTATAAGTCCCCTCGGCTAACTTCCAGCAGATCGTCCGTCAGCGGCGGCAAGATGAACAGTCCGCTCTGGCGATGCTGCAAGTCCCAATGTTTGCCGGAGCCGAGATGATCCATAAGGGAGCGGTATTTCGTATGGGCAAATACGGCCACCTTGCTGATGCCGGAATTGACCATGCTGGACAATGCGAAATCGATTAGTCGATATTTGGCGCCGAACGGCACGGTTGCGAGACATCTGCCCTGCGTAAGCGGCCCCAGCTCGTCATTTTCGTGAATCAGGTTGATAACGCCAAGGATGCGATGTTTCATGTAGGCTCCACCTCCAGCACCATATGATCGTTCGTCACATATTGCTCTACCGCTACAACCGTTATGGCATCGTCTTCCGGAGTTCCTATAACCGCTCCAGCCTGTATGACGGCTCCTTCACCGATAATAGAGCGATAGATCCGCGCTCCCTTGCCGATTCGGACATTCGGCATGATCACGGATTCGCTGATAATCGACCCAATCTCCGCCTGTACCCCGTAGAACAGCACGGAACGATCTACCTCACCTTCAATGACGCAGCCTTCGGAAACGACGGAAGAGGTGACTACGGCTTCCGAAGATGTAAACTGGGCAGGACGATTGGGATTAACAGAATAAATGCGCCATTCGGTATCGTAAAGATCCAGGGGCGGCTCCTCGGCAAGAAGATCCATATTGGCCTCCCACAGACTCTCGATTGTGCCGACATCCTTCCAATATCCCTTGAAAGGGAAGGCATGCAGCTTGCGCCCTTCGCGCATCATCGCAGGAATAATATCCTTGCCGAAGTCATGGCTGGAATTGCGGTTCGCTTCATCGTAGATCAGATGTTTCTGCAGCGTCTTCCAGGTAAAAATATAAACGCCCATCGAGGCGATATTGCTCGTCGGATTTTTTGGTTTCTCCTCGAAGGCGGTAATGCGGTCCTCGTCATCGACATGCATAACGCCGAAGCGGCTCGCTTCCTTCCAGTCGACCTGAAGTCCGGCAATCGTGACATCCGCACCGCTGCGCTTGTGATGCTGCAGCATGAGATCGTAATCCATCTTGTAGATGTGATCGCCGGATATGACCAACACGTATTCGGGATTGTAACGTTCGATAAAAGCCATGTTCTGATAGATGGCATTGGCCGTGCCTTTGTACCAGACTCCGCCCTTCTGCTTCACATACGGCGGCAGAATGGTCATTCCTCCGTCGCGGCGATCAAGCCCCCATGGACTGCCGATGCCAAGATAACGATTCAACTCCAGCGGCTGATACTGCGTCAGCACCCCGACCGTATCGATGCCGGAATGAGCGCAATTGCTTAAGGTGAAATCGATGATCCGGTATTTTCCTCCAAAATAGACGGCGGGCTTTGCCAAATCCTTGGTCAACACGCCTAATCGCTTTCCCTCTCCTCCTGCAAGCAGCATTGCAATCATTTCTTTACGGACCATGGACACCAGCTCCTTGTCAAAGTGTGTCCCCCGGCAATGGAGTAAGCAACAGAAATGTAAGTGGGGGGAGTTCAATCGAGATGCTTTGGTCGCGGCCATGCCAAGCGACGTCTTCCGTGATGCAGCAAACTTCTTCAGAACCGCCATTACCGCCGAATTGCCGCGCGCTGCTGTTTATGGTGACTGCGTAACGCCCCGGCTCCGGCATGCCTATTCGATAATTCGGATAATTCTGATTCGAGAAGTTGATCACGATCACACTACTAGACTCATACCCATATCGGATATAGGCTATAACAGACTGGGCGGCGTTATTGACGTCGATCCAGCCAAAACATTCGGGATCTCTATCGCGTTCCCAAAGGGAAGGCAGCTTGCGGTAAGTATGGTTAAGCGTCTTGACGTACTCCAGCATGCTGCGATGCGAATCGTATTCCAGCACCATCCAGTCGAGCATATCCTGATCTTTCCACTCGTCGAATTGCCCCCATTCGCTCCCCATGAACAACAGTTTTTTGCCGGGGTGGGTCATCCAATAACCGTAGAATAGACGCAGTTGAGCGAATTTTTCCTCGTAAGTGCCGGGCATTTTGTCCAGTAAGGAATGTTTGCCGTGCACGACCTCGTCGTGAGACAGCGGCAGCACATAGTTTTCAGAGAAAGCGTACCAGATCGAGAAGGTAATTAAATGATGATGGTGCGGCCGGTCCGACGGATGTAAGGACATGTAACGAAGACTGTCGTTCATCCAGCCCATATTCCATTTGAAATTAAACCCTAGACCTCCCAGGTAGGTCGGCGATGTAACGGCTGGCCATGCGGAAGAATCCTCCGCGAGCATTAATGTATCGGGGTAATAATGAAACACCGTTTCATTTAATCGTTTGAGGAACCTCAAAGCATCCAGATTGTCTCTGCCGCCATGGGCATTGAAAGTACGCATATGAGCCGGTTTGTCCATATGCAAATTAATCATATTCGCGACTGCGTCGACGCGCAGTCCGTCGATGTGGAAAACGTCCATCCAGTAGATCGCGTTCGAGATCAGGAAACTCCAAACTTCGTGCCTGGAATAATCGAATGCAAGCGTCCCCCAGAGCGGAAGCTCGGCACGGTTGCTGTCGGCGCCTTCATAGAGCGGCGTACCGTCGAAGAGACGAAGACCGTGATCATCCTTGCAGAAGTGGCCAGGCACCCAGTCCAGGATAACTCCTATACTGTTTCTATGACAAGCGTCTACTAGCTTCTTGAACTGCAGCGGGGTCCCGTAACGGCTGGTCGGACTATAGAAGCCAGTCACCTGATACCCCCACGACTGGTCGAGCGGGTGTTCTGCGAGCGGCATCAGTTCAATGTGCGTATAACCGAGTCCGGCTACATAGGGCACAAGATCCTCCGCAAGCTCTTCGTAAGTGAAATAATGTTCTTTTCCTTTGATCTTCCATGACCCTGCGTGGGCTTCGTAAATTAACAATGGGCGATCGTACGGCGACTTCGTTTTCTTTTGCTCCATCCAGGCAGCATCATCCCACGTATAACCGTCGTTATCGACCACGATCGAAGCCGTGCCCGGTCTGCGCTCGGAGTAAAAGGCATAAGGGTCTGATTTGCGCGCCACTTCGCCATTCTGCGTGACCAACTCATACTTGTAGAGCTCGCCAGGCAGCAATTCCGGAATGAACAACACATGAATGCCCGTCGTGCCGTGTTTCTTCATCCGGTGTGACTTCCCGTTCCATTCGTTAAACTCTCCGATGACGCGTACTTCGGTTGCGTTCGGCGCCCAAACCGCAAAACGAACGCCTTGTTTGCCGCTCACCGTCATCGGATGGGCTCCCATAAACCGATAGCTATGGTAGGCTGTCCCCTGATTAAACAGGTATAAATCTTCCTCGGACAAGCCCAAGCGCATCGTTGCCACCATGTGCAGCATCACCCCCTAGGAAGAAATATACGTTTATTATACATCGTTAATTGGAAAAGAAATAGTAGATTTTCATATAACATTACTTTGAAAAGGAAGTCTGCGTCAAAAAACCTCACCATTCGACGTAATGTTTACGAAAACTACATATGCGAGGTTTGCCTCGCTCGATAAATGTAGTAATGTTTGGGACATAGTCCTTTCGTAATTGCGGGGTTGGTGCAATTAACCCAGTTGCATATCGTCATTTTCCTGACACGACGAGGTCTGACCATATAAGGATCGCCATGACGAAGCAGCCGTTGGTGATGCATGGAGCATAATCCTTTTGCTTTGAGTGGTTTTAAACAGTTTTCTATGCTGCAGTTTTCCATTCTTGTTCCTCCTGTTCCACATCATTCCAGATTTTTCCTGGCAAGCAACATTTGGGGCACGTTCGAACTATTTCTTCCGAGCGGGGTTTTGAAGTACACGATATGTAGACTCTGACCCGTAAGTAGACAGAAACGGAGACAGCTTGCCGGCGCTGATCAGATGGAGCGCATGCATAGCCCGCGTGCAGGCCGTATAGAACAGCTTGCGCTCGGATTCCTTGCTGTATGCCGCATCGGAAGCATCGCTGATCACTACCGCATCGAACTCCACCCCTTTGGCCAGATAAGAAGGTATGACAAGCAGCCCCTTCTCGAAGGTAGCCGTATTTTTGCCGACTAACAGAAGCTCGGGAATCAATGGCTTCAGCGCTTCGAATACCGACTTGCTCTCGGCTGCCGTCTTGCAGATCACCGCGCAGGATGCCAGACCGAGCTTCTTCCACTCCTCCAGCTTCTCCCGAATGGCTGCAAGGCGTTCTCCTTCATCCGGTACAATAGACAAGCTTGGCAATTCGCCATCCCGGTTGAACGGCACGATATCATGCTCCGCGCCAATAATATAGCTAGTAAACTCCACGATTTGGCGAGTGGAACGATAACTGCGATGCAGCTCAATCCGCTCTGTCTCCTCGGGACCGAACAACGATTCTAGCCCCTGGAATACGACACCCGTGCCCGAATACGCGAAGATCGCCTGATTGAAGTCGCCTAATACGGTGAAACGGCTATTGGGAAATATTCGCTTCAGATATGCGTACTGGAAGGCTGAATAATCCTGTGCTTCGTCCACGAACACATGTTTGACGGTCGTATTCGTATGGAACCCCTCCAGCTTTTCCTTCAAGTAGAGATATGGCGTGGCATCTTCGTAAGACATGACCCCATTGTCCAATTGCTCCAATGTTTGCCGGCAAATGTCCTCCCAATCCGCCGACACCTCTTTAGGACTCTCCTGTTGGAACAAAGTCCGGTACATAGCCGGAATATCAAGAAATTTGAGTGCCTTCGTCCTGCGCCGCAGCTTCTTGAATTTCTCTTGAACGACCATGCCGGCCAAATATTCCTTCTCCGAATCGAAATCCGAAAACGATTGATCGGTATATTTATTTTTGCGCTTCAGCTCTTGATAGGCCTCCAAGTACGCATCCGAGTCAAGTAGCTCGATCGCATCCAGTACCCAACGTTTTTTGCGCTCCTTTTTCCCCCGTGCAGTCAGCTCCTTCAGCAGCCAGCCTGCGAGGTTTCGAATACGATTCGGTATCGACACGGAAGGGTCGAGCTCGTAAAAGCGGCGTTCCATCTCTTCCTTGGAGATCAGAGCGCGCCCTCTAAACATGATCGGGGAGAAGACAATACCCGAGCTGCCAAGGGAATCCGCGTAGTTGTCTATAACGCCCATGAAAGACGTGCCCGACTTGAAGCTTATGTTAGCCATGCGGATTCGATTGCCTTCTCCGTCCTGTTGGGACAACAACCTTTCCATGCCCGTAAATGGATCCTCGAGCTCGAAATCCCGGCCAATTCTATGCTCTAAATATTGTTGATAAGTGGTTTGTGCCATATTCTGCTCGCCGAGCTCGGGGAGTACGGTCGAGATATAGCTATTGAACATAGGGTTAGGCGAGAACAATACGATCTGTTCCGCGTTCAGGCTGCCGCGATATCGATAGAGCAAATAAGCCACTCGCTGCAGCGCAGCCGATGTTTTGCCGCTGCCGGCAGCTCCCTGCACGACAAGCAGGCGAGCCTTCTCGTTGCGGATAATTCTGTTCTGTTCGCTTTGAATCGTCGCTACGATGCTCTTCATCTGTGCATCCGACTGCGCGCCAAGAACTTCCTGCAGCAGTTCGTCGCCGATCGTGACGCCCGTATCGAACATGCTTCGTATGACGCCGTTCCGGATGACGAATTGCCGTTTGAGCGTCATTTCGCCTTCGACTGTTCCTCCTGGCGTCTCATAACGTACAGGCCCGGGACCATAATCGTAATAAAGGCTGGATACCGGAGCCCGCCAATCGTAGATCAAATATTGTTCTCCCGACTTATCCATCAGCGAGCCGATGCCGAGATAGATGCTGTCAGTCTTTGAAGAAACAACGCCGTCATCCACAAGGTCTATTCTTCCGAAATATGGCGACCTCGCTAACCGCTTAAGCGTACCCAGCTGTTCTTCCATATGGCGGAAGCTGCGCTCCCGCTCCGACATCAGCTCTGCTTGCTGCTTCATGCTGGCGTAAGTCTCCGCAGTCTCGGCGGAGTCCTCGAAGTTAACCGTCACATCATCCCAGAAGTTTCGTCGAATATCAACGATTTCGCCGCGCACGCCGCCTGTCCGACCCTCAAGCTCTTTGATCCTGTCCGCAATAATGACGCTTATGTCATTTACGCGTGCTTGCTCTTCCTGATGATCAGGGTGTAGATTGGTATTCGACATAAGTGCCTCCTTGTTTCATTAATCCGATATCATCAATCATTATTCTGCCAGAGTCTGTCAATAACTTAAACGTTAACGAATCCAATTGTTCCGGCAATACCAATTTCCCGCTTTCGTCCTCCGACTTAAATTGATTTAGAGGAATAATAAAGGACTGAAATACGGCTTCCGCAGATTCTTTGTACTTCTTATCTTTAACCGTTCTTTCCAAGGGGCCAAACACCATAAAGGATGTATAGAAGGGCGGCTGTACGGGGATGAGCTCCTCCAGCCTCATCGTCCATACTGTTCCTTCACGGTCCCGTGCCTCCAGCTCCAGCTTTGGCAATGGGGGAAGCTTCTGGTCCCTTGAAAGCTGCCATTCTGAATTCGCCAATGAGAACATCAGGCTTCCATCTGCATAATCATGCAGCTTCGCTGCGGAATTCGGACGGAATTCGAACGTATATGACGCTTCTGGCTCCGACCATTCCATAAGCAGCCCTGTAGTTCCCCTTCCGTTTCCGTCCCTGTCTTTGACAGACTCCTCGCTGGCTTCCAATCCTTCCATCATCGTCCCCCGAATAATGGAATTGGAGCTTTCGAAGTCCTCTATAATAAGTGTGCCGGAGCTTTCGTACCTGTTCATGTAGCGAGTCGAACGAGGCAGCCAATCACGGCCTATTCGATAATCCTGGAACAACGCCTGGTATTCGCCGCGTCCAAACAGCGTCGCTTCGAGAAAGGAGGAAATAAATACTTTGGCAACTTGCCTCTGATCTTCTCCAGCCATTAATCCTTCTGAATTGAGGAATAAGCCGCCCGGCAGCCGCTCGTCCATTCGCCCCCAATCGGTATTGAATTGGCTGTGATTGGCGTTTGACAAGTACAATCCGGCTTTGAACAGCCCCTCGTTGCCGGAAAAGGATATTCTATTATATTGCCGATCCCCATAAAAATTATTGACGTCACCGTCTCTTGCACCCTGTATCGTCAAATAATTAACGTCGGTCAGGTGGGCAGATTCATCATCTATCCCCTTATCTGTTGGCGCTATAGCGACGACGGACTTAATATTGACATCTTCCAGCTTCTGGAGTACGTCGTCCTCAGCGAACCAGCGCTTCGCATCTGCAGCCATCGCAACCGCTTGTCCGCCTCTGGAATGGCCGATGAGCGCAACGGAATTCCAATCAATACGATCGGCGAAGATTCCCTTTTCCTGTTTATCGAGATCCTTTAGATACGAAAGATGTTGAAGCATTAGCCAGGCTCGCATCTTCATATCGTCATTGGGCAGACTGGACCAGACGGAGAAATTAAAAAAATTCGCATCGACGGATACTGCGATCATCCCTCTGCTTGCAAGAAGTTCGCCTAGATACTCGTAACCGGCGTCCGAAAAATATTCCATCAAATGATTGCCATGCACCATTAATACTAGCGGAAACGGACCGTCTCCTTGCGGCATCCATACCCGGCCATTCAACGGCAAGCTCGCCTCGTCAAAGCCCCAGAAAGCTGTCTTAAGCTTTGGCCAGACTGTAATGTAGCTGGAAGCATCTACGCCCTCAGAGCGAATATCCGTTTTATCGCCAAACACTTCGCGATGCTTATCCGTCCCGCTGCCATAAGAGAACTTCAATACTTCATAAGTTCCAGGCAAAGAGGGATTCGCAAGCGTAGTCTTTGACGATGGAAGAATAACACTTTCTGCTCCGTCTATAGTGCCGGATAACTCGTCGCCGGCTGTTGTCAATCGCGGCAATTCGATGGGCCAAGGAAATCCGGGCAGCAGCTGTACACATCCCAATATCGCAGCTGCAAACATGCCGGCAAACAGTTTGCCGGAAAGCCTGAATCCGGACAAACTTAACCAGCCAAGCGCCAATCCAAGCAAGACGCCCATTAACGAAAAAGCACTCCCAAATATGAGCGAAGGAACTAGCTCAAGATCGGAATAGTAAAGAATGCAATAGACTTCCAAGCCTACGTAAAGGACCATGGACAACAACCTGCGCGGCAACGGAATGCACGCTAGAGCGAATAAGATCGGCAGCAGAATAGCGGCTGCTATCATTCCGATCCCGTTAGCCGTAAGAAATAGGAGTTGATCCAGCCATGTTCCGAGGCCGGTAGGCATTCCCTTTGCCGCTAGCGACATCGCAGCCGTGCCCAATAAAGCCATGGATCCTGTTGCATAATAGGTCAATCGATTATCCCGGCTCAGACGCAGCTTGTAACGATTTTTCATCCAGCGCAATGTTTTCTTCAGCCTGCTCTTCGGCAACGGCTTGTCTTCTGCAGGTTTGTCTTCTACAGGTTTCATTGCAGTTTCGATTTCCTCGTCGAGCATTAAATCCTCGACGTTCCCTCTCTTCAAGCTCATGTTGACTTGACCGACAGCCAGTAGCGGCCGTCGGTCCGCTCAATACGGATTGGGACGTCGAAAAATTGCGACATGCCTTCCGCGGTCATCAGCTTCTCCGTCCGATCGGCAGCGAATACAGTCCCGCGCTTGATCAGCAAAGAATGCTGGAAGCAGGGCAATATTTCTTCTACATGATGCGTCACGTAGATCAGCGTCGGCGGTTCCGCTTCGGCTGCGATCGAGTTGATCATGCCAAGAAGCTGTTCCCTTGCGAATATATCCAGTCCCGTGCATGGCTCGTCGAGGATGAGCAGTTCCGGCTCATTCATTAACGCTCTGGCTATGAGGACTCGTTGCCTTTCTCCTTGCGACAGCGTCTGGTAAGTGCGACTTATCAGTTTTTCGCATCCCAGCGTTTGCATAAGCGTCTTGGCACGATCGAGATCGTCATTCTTCACTTCATCGTAGACGCCGATCGTGGCATGTTTGCCGCTAAGCACGATTTGCAGCGCTTCGTCGCTGCCGTACAGTTTCTGCTGAAGCGAAGTGCTTACCCAGCCAATTCGTTTGCGAAGTTCCCGCAAATCATATTCGCCGAAAGCGTGGCCGAGCACGCTGACACGTCCGGATGTTGGCCATATGTATCCATTGATCATATTAAGCAGCGTCGTTTTGCCAGAGCCGTTAAGTCCCAGCAGACACCAATGCTCGCCGCGTTTAACTTGCCAGCTCAAACCTTGCAAGATGCTTTCGTCGCCGCGTTCCCACGAAATATCCTTGATGTCGATAACCACAGATGTTGCCTCCCCATATCCTTCGTTTTTCGTTTTCATAACGAATCGGTTCTCTATTCTATCATAGCTGGATTTGCTGTCAATTGGAATTGGTCCGGTATGTAAAGATCGTTTTATTCAGCGACTCAACTCGTTTCATTTACCTCAAAATAATCGAGGCTGCCCTATTGGGCAGCCTCGACCGGCAAATATTAAGTTAGCGCGTAATAAAAGGGAACAATAATTAAATTAAGCGCGAGCGCCGTCAAACCAATCCCTATCGCCCAAGCTCCGAGTCCTTTTGCGCCTTGGCGATACGCGATAAATCCCATCACCGTCGCCGTAGCGCCAATTAATACGGGCCAGATGAACCAGGAAGCAATCGCAAACACCAGCGCAACCCATCCGACGGCTGTCCCGGTGCTCTCGGTCACCGTATCCAGCTCAGCAGCGCCTCTCCGTCCGTTATCGGGAGCGGATGTGATCGGCATGCCATATGCGAAATCCGCGCCCATTTCTTCTTTGAACGCGCCAGCGTCAGGAAGGTTGGTCGGAGTCCCCATATTTGTCGGTTCGAAGCCGTCCGTGCCGTCATTGGTCTTCAATCGATGATTGTTGTATACATCGTCATCATGTTTCACTTGATCATCCATCCAAGACTCACTCCTTTGGCTTGAAGGTGTGACAGCATGTGGCTGCGGACTGCTCGGCTTGGTCTTGATGATACAATCCAAGCTCATCGCCTGCGAATTCTTCGTTGAACGAGGTTCTGCCATGTTGGTCGATGTCGATCATGATTTCCTTTGCACCGCAATTGTTGCCTTCTTCCCAGAAACTGCAATTCGCTACGCTGCAACTTACGCCTTTAGGCATAAAAAAATCACCTCCGCTATCATTGTCCCTCAAGCGGAAGTGATTCATTCTTGCCTTATTTTTGCCCTTGCATGCGGCGCTGGGTCATATAGTCGCTTTCGTAATACGACAAGTCATCGCGCAGTTCCTCGTAAATTTTGGAAACGCTCAGCACGATATCGCGAGCCGTACGTACAGGCTTGTACCGGAAACGGATGGCGTCCTGTCCGGTATAAGCATAACGGCCGTCTTCGGAATAACATTCGTTCTTCGGGTAAAAGAACGCGTTCACGCAATGATGATACACCTCGTACAATACACGATCACCTTGCTCGGTATCGAAATTTGGTCTTCTCAGCAGTACGCCCGTCTTCTCGACCGCGACTTCAGAATAAACCAATAGATGACGCAGATCGGACAGCAATCCTCTGTAGAACAGTTCGGCTCCTTCTCCGTCGTCTTCGCCGATCAGTCCCGACAAAACATGATTGTTGAGGAATGGCTCCAATTGAGCTACTGCATCCTTAAGCTTCTCGCGTGTCGTTTCTGTTAATCCTTTAACATTCGTTGATGGCATGGTGGTAGTTCCCCTTTCCTCTTCCCAACAAAAAAACTATAAACATCAACATCGTACCACAAATTCCATGGAAACGGTACTGGCGATTGCTTTTGTCCGCATATTTTCCCCACGTCGGTCAAAGCTAAGATGACCCTATATGGATTATCCTAATGACACGGAGGCACTTTCATGCGAAAATCTTGGATCGCCGCTTTCACCATTCTTGCTGTAGCCGCACTGCTTATACCTGCAACGCCGTTCTTCTCTCCCCGCAACGGAACGAATCGCGAAACGCCAAAGTCGATTCCGTTCTCCGCGACGAAGGAACACAAGCTCAAGCTTGCCGAATTACAGCATGACATGGATGGTACTGCATTACTTATGACGTCGGAATCCGCCAAGGACTTCAGACAAGTTCTTATGGCCAGCGGTCAATCCGCCAAATCCGCTTCTGATCGCATTCAATCCTTAATGAAGGAGCACTCGCATTTCAGCTACGTGAACTGGCGGACAACAGGAAAGACCATACACCGCGGATCTATTCCATCCGACAAGAACGGCACTGCAAAAGCTTATTTGAAGGTAGCGGAAGATAAGCTGCGCAACGGCGCAGGTTATGAGTCCAAGCCTTTTACCGCTGCTAGCGGCAGCCGCTATGTCGTCATCGGCGTACCGGATGCCAACCATAAAGGCGCCGGCATGCTCGGCGTTATTAAACACGATATAGTGAAGCAAGTCGAGCAGCATCAGAAACGGAATTTGCGGCTTATCCCTTATCCGGCCGAAGGCAACTATCGGATTGAATCTGTGGCGCCTAATTCCACCAGGGACATTACTGTCAGAAATGGCGAGGATAATGGCAACGCCAGTCACTATCACGTTCGTGATGTTGTCGTTCATTTCGCCAGCCGGCCGGGTGAAGCCGATATGGAAAAGATCAAGCGGGATGTAAATGCGGAATCCATCCAGCAGATCGGCGATACGTATGTGTTCCGATCCAAAACGCTGGAAACCGAAGGGCTTATGCAATATTTTAAAGCCAATTGGAAGCCGGAATATACGGAACCCCATTACCTGTACCTGACGAACGAAACGACAGAGGCAACCATTGTTCCGAACGACACGCTGTATTCGCAATACCAGTGGAATCTCCCTTCTATTCAAGCGGAACATGGCTGGACCGTATCCAAGGGCGACGAAGGGGTCATCATTGCCGTATTGGATACAGGCGTTCAGAGCAATCATCCTGATCTGAAGGACAAGCTGATAAAAGGAACCAACATCGTTAACACCGGCTCGGATCCGGACGATGATGTAGGTCATGGCACGCATGTAGCCGGCATTATCGGCGCTTCCGTCAATAACGGCGAAGGCGTGGCGGGCGTATCCTGGTACAACAAGATCATGCCTGTCAAAGTATTAGACAGCAGCGGCGCAGGATCCACCTATTCGGTTGCGCAAGGAATTATTTGGGCGGTCGACAATGGCGCCAAAGTCATCAATATGAGTCTGGGCAATTACGCGCAGGCCGACTTCCTCCACGACGCCATCAAATACGCGTACGAACGCGATGTCGTTTTAATCGCAGCCAGCGGCAACGACAATACGGAACGTCCCGGCTATCCGGCCGCCTATCCGGAAGTTTTCGCGGTAGCGGCAACCGATAATAATAAGGGAAAAGCTTCATTCTCCAACTATGGGGATTATATCGACGTCGCGGCGCCGGGAGACAGCATCGCCAGCACCTATCCCGGCAGCCAATACGCCGCATTGTCCGGAACTTCCATGGCCAGCCCGCATGTGGCTGCCTTAGCCGGGCTCATCCGCTCCGTAAACCCGGACCTCAGCAATGAGGAGGTTATGGAAATTATGCGGGTATCGGCAAAGGATCTAGGCACGGAAGGCAAGGATAATTATTTTGGCTATGGAGAGATTGATCTCGACAAGGCGCTGCATGCGGCTACGAGCTATGGCGGTGCGCTGCAGACCTTCCCGCAAAAGGTCAAACGCCGTCTCGAGCAAATCGGCTCTTAACATCGATTAACAAATATAAAAAAAACCAAAAAGCGCAAGTCGCTTGGTTCTGTCGAACCTCGAGACTTGCGCTATTGCTTTGCTTACATAAAACGCATAATTCGTTGTTCGTTGCGGAAAGTTTGCCGTAAGCCGGGTTCTGTACTTCTGGTGGTGCAAACGGGAACGACCCTCCCACTATGAAGCGACAATCATCTATCTAGGCCGTGCATTGCTGCACGACTCCAGCAACCAACCCGGACGCGCCTCGGGCTAAGGCTGCAGCGCAAAGCTGCCGCGTCCTCTCGGTCTTGCTCCAGATGGGGTTTACCAGGAACGTAGTCACCTGCGCTCCTCGTGGTCTCTTACACCACGGTTCCATCCTTGCCTGATCCGGCCAAAGCCGGCCATCGGCGGTCCATTTCTGTGGCACTATCCTTCAGCTCGCGCTGACTGGACGTTATCCAGCATCCTGCCCTGTGGAGCCCGGACTTTCCTCTCGCGGCAACAAGGCCGCCAGCGATTGTCTGTCAAACTTTCCGACGCAGAACTTAGTATACAAGGTTTCTCCCGAAAGCTCAACCCTCGATTTGCTGCCTTAACCGGTCTTTCCTGCCACTTCAAGCAAATTGTCCCTCTCAAATGAAAGTAAAGGGTTCCGTATGAATAACCGAAGGGATGACCTTCGTTGCGTATTTTGCTTCCGCAAGCTCTCTGGATAACCATTCCGCCAGCTTTGCTTTCATCACTTTCTCGATGTTATGGCCGGCGTCGATGATCGTCATTCCGTCTGCAACCGCGTCATGGGCCGTATGGTAATCGATATCGCCTGTAATGAGCACGTCGGCGCCGGCAAACTTTGCATGACGCACGTAACGACCGCCGGAGCCTCCCAGAACTGCAGCCTTGCGAATAGGCGTTTCGAGATCTCCCACGACTCTAAGCATGGGAACATCAAACGCCTGTTTAAGTTTGGCTGCAAGCTCGCCAAGCGTCGCAGGCTGCGCAAGCTTGCCCGCACGACCCAGGCCGAAAGAACGGCCCTTTAGTTCGATGCGATACAGATCATAAGCTACCTCTTCGTACGGATGCGCTTTGAGCATGGCGGCGACTACTTTGCGTTGGATGGTCTGCGGCACGATTGTTTCGATCCGCACTTCGTCCACGCGCTCCAGCTTGCCTTGCGCGCCTATATGGGGAGAAGTGCCCTCTCCGGGCATAAACGTGCCAACGCCCTTCGTATTGAAGCTGCAGTGGCTGTAATCGCCGATATGACCCGCTCCTGCGTGCAAAATGGCGTTTAATACGGTTTCGTGATGAGTCTCCGGCACATAGACGGCCAGCTTATACAGTTGGTCCGTGTGCACTTCATCCAGATTTTGACGTCCTTCCGCCAATATTCCCGCTTGATCGGCCAGCCAATCGTTAATGCCTCCATCCGCGACATCAAGGTTGGTATGAGAAATGTAGACGGCAATATCGTGTTTGATGAGTTTCTCGTACAGCTTGCCGGCAGGCGTTGACGTATCCAGTTTCGCAAGGGGTCTGTAAATGATGGCATGATGTGCGATGATCAGATCCGCTTCTGCTCGAATAGCCTCGTCGACCACCTGTTCCGTCACGTCCAGAGCAACTATGATCGTGCTGATCGGCTTGTTCAACGTACCTAATTGAAGACCAATTTTATCATTCTCTACCGCATAATATTTAGGAGCGAGCCGCTCCATTAATTGGACGACGGTATTTCCGTTCGCAAACATTGAAGCACCTCCTCGATGATACTGATTTCTTTGCGGAATTGCTCGGCTTTTAGCGTCGATTCCGTTCCTTCGGAGGCTGACATTTGCGCGATAATCCGCTCCAGCTTGCCGATCTCCGATCTCCACTTGGCCGTTAATACCGAACTTCCCTGACGAAGCAAGTGAGGCCCCATTCGCAGCAATACGCGATGTAGCACTTCTTTGTCATAAGGAAGCTTCAAGAAGGACCCTTCATACAAAGTTTCGTTGCTGGTGGCTGAAGGCTGCACATCGCGAGACACTGCATGCAGCACCTCATATATTTTGCCGTCTTCCTCCAGGATGGATTCGTGGCTTAAATACCAGCCCTTCTCCAGAAGCCAGACACGAACATCGTCTTCTCCCACATTGGGCTGAAGCACAAGCTCCGTTACCCCATCGAGCTTGCCCGCTGCATATCCTTCTTCCAGAATCGTGCTCATGAGACTTCCGCCCATGCCTGCAATCGTGACCGTATCCGTCTCGCCAGGCATGACTACAGCGAGTCCGTTCCCTTGTCTAACCGTGATACGGGCTTGCAATCCCGCGTCGGCCACTTGTTTTTTCGCCGCACGGAACGGCCCCGCATTTAATTCGCCTGCGATTGCCGACGGACAAACGCCGCTCTGCACGAGATAAGTCGGCAGCAACGCATGATCGGATCCAATGTCGGCTATGCGTGCGCCGCGTTTCACATAATCCGCAATTGTCTGCAAACGTTTCGATAATTTAATCATTATGCTACCCACACCATCCATTGCTTGCGCAAGGCAAAGAGCAATCCCCCGCCTACCGCGATTTTGATCAACAGCTGCAATTGCAGCCATACGGTATATTCCAAAATGACAGCCGTATACAATTCCGGCATGAACCAGGCCAGCGCGCAAGTCACGAATAATACGGCGGACACCGGCTTCGTCCAGCGGTGGAAAAACCAGCTGCTCCAACCGAACAAAATAGACAGCGGCAGCCAGAAGAGCTGAATCTCGAACCATAACGTCGTTGATGTGTAACGCGACAGAACCCATCCGTACAACATGAGCATGACAAGCCAGCCGCTTAAATGCAAGGAATGAATCTTGGCCTTTATGCCGTAGACGATCCAAAACAACGCACAGCCGGTCACGATCAAGACGCGATTGGTCCAGTCCGCGATGCCGTGAAGCTCAAGTATGTACAAACCGCCGCCGAGCAAGATAAGCATTCCAATGCTTGTGAAGGTCAGCGCAGCAGCTTCGTTGCGGCTGCGAAGTCTGTATCCGCTTCTGAGAAAAGCGGCTAAACCGATGAGGACCACCGCGATTTGCAATGCAGGATGAAAACGGCTAAAATAAAGCACAACAAACGAAATTAAGGTAAAAGTCCCAAAAGTAAGGAGCCATTGTTTACCTGTTGCATTCTGAACAGCCGCGATTGCTTTGCCAATAACGGGGGCTGCAGATGCAGAACTGCCAGACCGTGAGCTTTTGCCATCATCATCGGGATCCGCGTACAAATTCAGCAGGAAGTCGCAATATTGATCAGGCAGCAGCTTGCTCCTTCTCCAATGTTCGATTTCTCTTACGATCGTTACTTTGCGTTCATCATTCATAACATCGGCTCGTCCTCTCGGCGAATATAAGTCGATACGTTGAAAAAAGACCTCGCTGCAATAGCAGAAAGGTCATCATTTCATCCGTTATTCAAGGAAATCCTTTAGACGTTTGCTACGGCTCGGGTGACGAAGCTTGCGAAGAGCTTTGGCCTCGATCTGCCTGATCCGTTCGCGCGTAACGCCAAACACCTTGCCGACTTCCTCAAGCGTTCTCGTTCGGCCGTCATCCAGACCGAAGCGAAGCCGCAATACGTTCTCTTCGCGCTCAGTCAGCGTATCAAGAACATCTTCCAGCTGCTCCTTAAGCAGCTCATAGGCTGCTGCATCGGCCGGCGCCAGCGCTTCCTGATCTTCGATAAAATCGCCCAGATGCGAATCATCCTCTTCGCCGATAGGCGTTTCTAACGATACGGGCTCCTGAGCAATCTTCATAATCTCGCGCACCTTCTCGGTGCTAAGCTCCATCTCCACCGCAATTTCTTCCGGCGAAGGTTCGCGCCCCAATTCCTGAAGCAGTTGACGAGAAACCCTAATCAGCTTGTTAATCGTCTCCACCATATGAACGGGAATACGAATGGTACGCGCCTGATCCGCAATAGCGCGGGTAATCGCCTGACGAATCCACCATGTAGCATACGTACTGAATTTGAATCCCTTCTGATGATCGAACTTCTCGACCGCTTTAATGAGACCCATATTCCCTTCCTGAATCAAGTCGAGGAATAACATCCCGCGTCCGACATACCGCTTCGCTATGCTGACCACGAGTCGAAGATTCGCCTCGGCGAGTCGGCGTTTTGCTTCTTCATCGCCGTTTTCGATCCGAATCGCAAGCTCGATTTCGTCATCCGCCGACAATAGCGGTACTCGTCCGATCTCCTTCAGATACATTCTGACGGGATCATTAATTTTGATGCCCGGAGGCAGCGCCAGATCATCGTCGAAGTTGAAGTCGTCTCCTTCGCGCTCCTGTTCTTCGTTCTGAGCGCCTAGCGGATGCACATCGTCGTTCTCGTTAAGCACCTCGATTCCCAAGTCGTCGAGCTGCTCGAAGAATTCATCGATTTGCTCCGGATCCTGATCAAAGGGGGATAGTTTCTCCATAATTTCTTTGTAGGTTAAGGAGGATCTTTTCTTCCCTTGTTCAATCAGACTGTCCTTGACCTGATCCAGCTTCTGTTCGGTATCCAATTCAGTATGTTGATCGTTCGCCATAATCCGACTCCCTCCTCCCTAGAAGCATCATGAAGTTAACTTTTCAGCTGTCTCTCTAGGGTTATAATCTCAAGTCCTAATTGCGCCGCCAATAAGGCGTCGCCAGCACGTTCGGCACGCACCATCTCTTCTTTCTTCCGCTCGATATCCCGGATATGGGGTTCTCTAAGGATCTTGCCGACATAATCGTCCATAATGGCATCGTCTATTGGAGAATGATCATCAAGAAGCATAATGGCCGTCGCTGTCTCTTCCAGACGCTTATCATGCAGCGTCGAGATAAACCGAGCGGCGTCCGGTTCATACCCTTGCGCGTAATAGGCGTATAAATAAGCAGCAAGCGCTGCATGATCCTCAACGTTAAACGAATCGCCAATCCGTTCATGCACGGACTCGGCAATATCGCGATCACGAATCATGGCATGCAGCAATCTTCGTTCCGCATTCGCGTAAGCCGGCAATATTGGAGTTCTCCCCGGCGTACGGCGCTTTTCATTTCTACCATTATTCCACGAATTGTCGTTATTATCCCCTTGCGGCTTCTTTTTTTGCGCTTCGACGCGGATTACGTTACAATCCTGCTTCAGCGCGTCGAGCGAAATATCGAATTCGCGGGACAACTCCTTTAGATACACTTCCCTCTCCGTAGAGGATTCCACTCCTGCCACAATTTCTACTGCTTCCATCAGATAGTTTTTTCGGCCTTCTTCTTTTAGCAGTATATGGTTTTTCCTTGAATATATAAGCTTAAATTTTGTAACGGATACCGGACTGTCCACCACGTCCCGCATAAACGAGTCCGGACCGTATTCACTTATATAATCGTCGGGGTCCTTGCCCTTCGGCAGCATGGCAATCATCACCTTGAGACCGGCGCTTTCCAGCAGAGGGATCGACTTGCTGGCTGCTGCTTGTCCTGCGTCGTCTCCGTCGTAGCAGACCAGCACTTCTTCCGCATGCCGGCGAAGGATAGAGCCGTGTTCCTCCGTAAGCGCCGTGCCCATTGTCGCTACGCCGTTTTTGACGCCGGCATGCCAGGCTTTGATGACGTCCATATAACCTTCGAACAAAACAACCTGCTTGCTCTTGCGTATCGCAGCCTTCGCGTGATGCAGGTTATACAACGTTCTGCTCTTTGTGAACAACATCGTTTCCGGCGAATTGAGATACTTGGGCTGACCCTCGTCGATGATTCGTGCAGCGAAAGCCGATGCCTTGCCGCCCGCATCCCATAAAGGGAACATAATCCGTCCCCGGAACCGGTCTACGTAGCCGCTGCCATCTTGCTTGGCGGACAACAGCCCGCCCTTCTCGAGTAATGCAGGCTCGTACCCTCGGCCGGTGAGGAACCGTGTCAGTACATCCCATTCGTCCGGTGCGAAGCCGATCATGAAGTGATCGATCAGCTTATCGCTTAATCCGCGTTCCCGCAAGTAACGTTTGGCCTTGTCACCCTGCTTCGTGTTGTTCAGTAAATAATGATAAAACTTGATGGATAACTCATGTGCTTCTACAAGACCTTCGCGTTCGGGATTCGGGGCGGCTCTGCCGCTTCCGTTCTCCTGCCACGTAATAGGCATGCCCGCTTCCTCCGCAAGCACCTTCACGGCCTCCGGGAAACTGTAGCCTTCCATCTCTTCGACAAATCGAATCACGTTGCCGCTCTTACCGCAGCCATAACAATGGAAGATCTGAAGCTCCGGAGTAACCGTAAACGAAGGTGTCTTCTCGGAATGAAACGGACAAAGCCCCTTCATATATTTGCCTTGCTTCGTGAGATGAACGTATTTCCCGACCGTTTCGACGATGTCATGACGCTTTCGAACTGCGTCAATCACTTCTTCCGGTATTTTACCGCTTGTCATCGTTCATCACCTACATTCTAAGATTGCGGACGACCCGCGCACGGCAAACTTAGATTTCTAATATTATTCGCTATATGTCATGTATCTCCTGCATGCCAATCAAAACTTTTGTCAGCTTTTGTTGAAAAGTTTTTCGGTCATCGCCTGTCATTGCTTTTGGACCCTTGGTTCGCCCTCCAGCGCGCCTCCTTCTGGCGCCTTCATGCCTTCGCTCCATCAAATAATCGATGTTGGCGTCCGTGTATTGCTCGCCTCTGGGCGATAGGACGACGGTTCCTTTACCGATCGCGACGCAAGCGAGGCCAAAATCCCCCGTTACGACAATATCGCCTCGCTTGATACGGTTCAAAATGTACAGATCGACGGATTGATCGCTGCGATCCACTTGAACATTCTCCACGCCGGGCAGAGCTTCCAGTCGATGGTCATGCGATGCGACCATCAACACGGGCACGCCATACTGCAGTGCCGTCTCGACGATCTCGTGCTTGACCGGACAAGAATCCGCATCAACAACGATAGAGAATCCAGGAAGCGTACCGGGTGTCATGAACGGTCACCATTCTGCCCTCGAACGTATTCCATGATCAGACTCGCCGTTTCTTCGACAGCGCGATGCGAGACATCGATGACGACGCAGCCAAGCTTGCTCATAATATCTTCCGCATACCTCAGTTCCTTCTCGATCCGGTCCGTCGTAGCGTACGCCGCCGTATTGGGCAGGCCCAGCGCCTTTAGCCGTTCCTTCCGAATCACGTTCAGATAGGAGGTGTCGATCGTTAACCCGATCACTTTCCTCTTGGGAAGCTTGAACAGCTCCTCCGGCGGCTTCAGCTCCGGCACGAGCGGAACGTTCGCCACCTTGTACTTTTGATGGGCAAGGTACATGGACAGCGGCGTCTTTGATGTGCGAGACACGCCGACGAGGACAATATCGGCCTTTGTTACGCCTGATGTATCACGAGCATCATCATATTTGACCGCGAATTCAACCGCCTCTACTTTACGGAAGTAATCCGCATCGAGCACGTGGTTAAGTCCCGGTTCTTGTCTTGACTTCCGGCCGGTGCGCTGCTCCAGCGTCTCAATAAAAGGTCCCAGCAAATCAATGGCCGCAACGCCGTTCTCTTCTGTCAGCTTTCTCATGGAATCGCGCAGATGCGGGATAACGAGGGTGTATAACAGAATCGCTTGCGACAGTTTTGCTTGCTGAACAATTCTTTCCAGCGCGGCGGGCTCCGTCACGAATGGCGATCTTCGAATTTCGGCCTGAATAGGATGAAACTGGGCGATCGCCGCGCGCACGACCAATTCACCTGTATCGCCTGCTGCATCGGATACGACATAAACGATCACTTCGGACTTGACTCCAGTCACCATGAGCTTGCACCTCCTTTTCTAGTACGTGAGGTTCTCGGACTCGGACTTTCGCCTTACCATACCAATTTGGAAAAATCGGCGACAAGCGCGATGTCCCGCGCAATGGCGGACAGTGTTGCCAGCCGATTGACGCGTACCTTGTCGTCTTTGTCCATAACCATAACGTTGTCGAAATAATCGACGATGGCCGGGCGCAAAGCAGACAACTTCCGAAGAGCATCCGCAATGTCCTTGCGCTCCACGGCGGATAGTACGTCGGGGCGCGCCGAAATCCACGCTTCATACAGCTTTGTCTCTGTTGCTTCGCTGAACAGTGCGGCATCGAACTGGCTGCTCTCCGACTTGCCGGCCAGGTTGCCCACGCGATTGAAGGCTTCCACGACGCTCTTGAACTCCGATTTGTCGGTGGCCGTCGCCAGCGGCTGAACGGCCGCCGCCCGGCTAGCCGTAAGCGCCAGATCGTCGAATCCGACCGCCATGACGGCATCGACAACGTCGTAGCGGTTGCCTTGCTCGGATAACCAATTCTTCACGCGAAGCGAGAAGAAATCGTTCAGATCCTGGCGAATATCGGCCGCGGCACGTTTCAGACCGCGCGCTTCGTGAACGGATAGGCCGATTTCGTACAGCTCGCCAAGAGTAAGCTTCAAATTCTGACCTAGCAGAATTTGAACGATACCCGCCGCTTGCCTGCGCAACGCGTACGGATCCTGCGAACCTGTAGGCACGATACCGACGGAGAAGCAGCCAACGATCGTATCGATTTTGTCCGCGAGGCTGACGATAGCCCCCTCCAATCCGGAAGGAATGGCATCGCCCGAAAATCTAGGCTGATAATGCTCGTTGACGGCTTTCGCAACGGAGTCATGCTCGCCTGCCTTCTTGGCGTAATCCTCGCCCATGATGCCTTGCAGCTCGGGGAATTCGTATACCATCTGCGAGACGAGGTCGAACTTGCAAATTGCAGCGGCGCGGGCAACTCGAGCGGCCTGCTCGGCTTCTACCTGCAAAGCGTCCGAGATCAGCTTCGAGATGTCGGTGATGCGGCGGACTTTGTCCGCTACCGTGCCCAGCTCCTCGTGATAGACGATGTTCTCCAGCTTGCTAAGCGCATGGTCGATCGTCAGCTTGTGATCCTCCGCATAGAAGAACTTCGCATCGGAAAGTCTCGCCCGCAATACCTTCTCGTTTCCTTTCGCGACAAGATCGATGCTTCTCGTGTCGCCATTGCGCACCGTGACGAAAAACGGAAGCAGCCTCCCGGTTTCGTCCAGCACAGGGAAGTAACGCTGATGCTCGCGCATGGATGTAATCAGCACTTCTTGCGGAATTTGCAGGAAAGAAGAATCGAAAGTTCCGAAGAGCACATTTGGATATTCGACAAGGAACAATACTTCCTCCAGCAGATCATCTTTGATCGCGATGTTCCAGCCTTTCTCCTCGCTCAAACCTTTGATTTGGGAGACGATCAGCGTTTCGCGTTCCTCGACGTCGACAATGACTTGCTGCTGGCGCAACGCTTCTTTATAATCGGCAGGCGTTGCTATGTTTGCTTCTTCGCCCAGGAACCGATGACCGCGCGTGATGCGTCCCGTCTCGACGCCGGCAATCTCAAACGGCACGATCGCTTCGCCGAACAGCGCGACCAGCCAGCGGATCGGTCTTACGAATTTCAAGTCGTAAGCGCCCCAACGCATATTTTTGGGAAAGGACATCGATGTGATCAGCATGCTCAATCCTTCGGAGAGCAAGCCGTCCGTAGGAGCTCCAATGCTGCTTTTGCGTGCATATACATACTCCACTCCGGCGAGCTCCTGGAAATACAGCTGCTCCGGCTCCACGCCCTGACTTCGGGCAAAGCCCAGAGCGGCTTTGCTCCAGTTGCCGGAGTCGTCCTGCGCGATTTTGCGGGAAGGCCCTTTCGCTTCTTCATTGCTGTCTGCCTGCTTCTCCTCTACCCCGCGCACAATCACCGCAAGTCTTCTTGGCGTTGCGTAGGCTTCAACCTCTCCATGGCCGATCCGGTTCTCGGCAAGCCACTTCGCCGTCTTTTCCTTCAATTGATTCATCGCCGCGCGAACGAATCTTGCGGGCACTTCTTCCAGCCCGATCTCCAGCAGCAAATCTTTAGCCATTGTGCTCCACTCCCTTCTTCAGCATCGGGAATCCGAGCCGTTCTCTCTCCTCGTAATAGGTAGCCGCGCATTGACGGGCCAGGTTCCGTACACGAGTAATATAGCCCGTGCGCTCCGTTACGCTGATTGCGCCTCGGGCGTCAAGCAAATTGAACGCATGAGAGCACTTAAGCACATAATCGTAAGCAGGAAATACGAGATGCTGCTCCATCGTCTTCCGGGCTTCTTCTTCATACATGTTAAAGAGGGTAAACAGCATCGCCGTGTCGGATGTCTCAAACGTATATTTGGAATGCTCGTATTCCGGTTGCAGGAACACGTCTCCGTAAGTTACGCCCTCTACCCACTCCAGATCGAAGACATTCTCCTTCTGTTGGATGTAAGAAGCAAGACGTTCCATGCCGTAAGTGATTTCTACAGCTACCGGATTCGCATCGATTCCGCCTACTTGCTGGAAGTAGGTGAATTGCGTAATTTCCATGCCGTCCAGCCATACTTCCCAGCCAAGCCCCCATGCGCCTAGCGTCGGCGATTCCCAGTTGTCCTCGACGAACCGGATATCATGGTCGAGCGCGTCAATGCCAAGCCGCTTCAGGCTTTCCAGATAAAGTTCCTGGATATTGTCGGGCGACGGCTTAATAATGACCTGGAATTGGTGATGCTGATACAGCCTGTTGGGATTTTCGCCATATCGTCCATCGGCGGGACGACGGGAGGGTTCAACATAAGCCACGTTCCACGGCTCGGGTCCGATAGAGCGCAGGAAAGTCATAGGATTCATGGTCCCTGCTCCCTTCTCCACGTCGTACGGCTGCACGAGAATGCAGTTCTGCTCCGCCCAGAATTGTTGAAGCGTCAAAATCATGCCTTGAAAATTCATGCCGTTACACTCCTTCTATATGTTAGTGTTGCAGAAGCACGATCCGCAAAGCACGCAAAAAACCCTCGTCTCTACGTCTGCTTCCAGACATAGGGACGAGAGTATAATTCCCGCGGTTCCACCCTACTTGGCCGACCTTGCGATTGTAAGTCCGCAAGAACAACCCGCTTTCGTTCAAAGGATTCCGGAGCGCCCTTCGCCATAATACCCGCATCGGGCTTCCACCTTCCCCCGACTCGCTTAGCGGATTTCTTATGGTTACTTTCTCCATCAGCATCCCATATTCATATTCCATTATTTTATGCGTAATAGGGACGATTGTCAAATGTCAAACCAATTTGTCCAATTGATCCAGAAAGTTGCGTGACTTCAGCTGCAATCCCAACTGCGCGTCCATCAGTGCCCGCATGCACCGTTTGAGCTCTGCTTTCGTACTTTCCTTAACCGTAATCGCTCCTAATCGGCGCATATCCATGCCCTTAAACACTCGGAGCAGCTTATGTACCCCTTCGCCAAGCGGAATGCCATAAGGATCTCTCCCCTCGCAGCGGCTGCATAAAACGCCGCCCGAGCCCGGCGACAGCTTGAAGGGGCCCATTACGTTGCCGCAATGCAGACATTGTTCCAGCTGCGGGGCGTAACCCGCCAGATCGAGAATGCGCATCTCGTACAAATGCAATACAATCGCCGGATCCTTACCTTCCTGAAGAGCCGTGTAACACGCCAAAAGCTGCTCGAACAGGAAGGAGCTTGCTTCTTCCTCCTGCAAAGCGCGATCAGTCAGCTCTGCCGCATAAGAGGCATAAGCAGACAGATCGAGCTGCATGCGCAAACCATGGTGAGAAGCGATGATCTCACCATGATTAAGCGTGCCTAAGCCGGTGCTTCGAAAAAACTGAAATTCTCCGTACGTAAACGGCTGGGCAAGCGAGGAATGCCGGCTCTTGACCTTTTTCGCGCCGCGAATGAGCACTCCGGCTTTTCCGCCCGTCTTCGTCAAAAGAGTAACGATTTTGTTGTTTTCCCCATAATCCATACAGCGGATTACGATTCCTTCCACGCGATGCAACATGCCGGCTTCTCCCCCGCGAACCATAAGCCTATTGTTCAAAAAAACTTTTGAACAGTCACTATTCATACATAATACCGCTATGTCGCTTATTCTTGTACATCCATCCTTGCAGCTTCCTCGTCTTGCCGAGCAAGCGGTGTAGCTTCATCGGTCGTGCCGTATTGATTCACTTCCTTGTACAGCATGAAGGACTCGACGTCTCCGGTCAACGTAAAATACTTCCACGAAAAATCTCGCATTCGTATCCATCCTTTCCGCCTAGGAAATGTAGCTCCAGACGGTTATAGGATGCGATAATAGTCGCTTCGGTATCCTTAGCAAAAAACGTAAAAAACGGCATCCGGCGTTAGTCGTTGCGGAAGCCCAAATCCTTCAGGACCCGCTCCTGATTGCGCCAGTCCTTCTTGACTTTAACCCACAGCTCCAGATAGATCCGAGAGCCGAGCAGCGCTTCAATATCTCTTCGTGCCTGCTTGCCGACTTCCTTTAACAGCTCGCCGCGTTTGCCGATAATGATGCCTTTTTGCGAATCCCTCTCCACGAAAATAACGGCTCCTATATAAACAACGCCGTTCTCCTGCACGCGCATATCTTCGATCGTCACCGCAATGGAATGCGGAATTTCTTCGCGAGTCATATGCAAAATCTTCTCGCGGACGAGCTCGGCGCACACGAATTGCTCCGGATGATCCGTAATTTGATCTGCCGGGTAATATTGCGGCCCTTCCGGCAAATATTTTGTAATCTGCTCCAGAAGCGTATTAACGTTATTGCCTTGCAGAGCGGAGATGGGTACGATCTCGGCAAACTCGTGCAGCTCGTTGTATTGCGCGATCATCGGGAGCAGCGCTTCGGGTTCTATCTTATCGATCTTGTTCATGACGAGAAAGACAGGAGTCTTGAGCGACTTCAGCTTTTCGATAATGAAGCGGTCTCCTCCGCCGAGCCCTTCCGAGACATCGACGAGAAATAACGCGGCTTCGACTTCCTTAAGCGCGCCTTCCGCGGATTGGTTCATGTAATTGCCCATTTTGGATTGCGGCTTATGGATGCCCGGCGTATCCAGAAAGACGATCTGATAATCGTCTGAAGTAAATACGCCGTGTATTTTATTTCGCGTCGTCTGCGGCTTGTCCGACATAATCGCGATCTTTTGCCCGATTAAGTGGTTCATCAGCGTCGACTTGCCTACGTTCGGTCTGCCGATAATGGCCACAAATCCGGATTTAAATTTTTTTGCGCCGCGCGTTTTATCTTGTTCGCTCATGTTTGTTCATGCTCCTCCTTGTTTAACGACGCCGGCGTAAAGGCGCCCGGCAGCAATTCCGCTACCGTCGCAATACTCCAGGCTCCGCGCAGATTGCCCATAATGACCGGGGTATCAGGCGCGCATAATTCAACCATCACTTGTCTGCAGATACCGCATGGCGCAATGGGGCCATCCGTATCGCCAATAACCGCGATTGCCCGGAATTCGCCGGCAGACCTTCCATCTGCGATCGCGCGAAACAACGCTGTACGCTCGGCGCAATTAGTAGGTCCATATGCCGCATTTTCTACATTGCAACCGTAATGCGTTTGTCCCTCCGCGTCTAGCAGCGCGGCTCCAACTTGAAACCCCGAATAAGGCACATATGCACGCGCCATCGCTTCATAAGCTTGTTTCAGCATGGCCGAGTATTCCGGCTTAAGTCCGGTGTATTCCATCAGCATATGTCTGACAACCGCCTTCCAATCTCTGTATTAGGAGAAGAGCGCCAATAAAGGCGGACCCAGTACGAGCAGGCCAATCGTTATGGCAACAAGGGCCGCCGCCAGCACAGCGCCTGCCGCGACATCCTTGGCCGCTTTCGCCAGGGGATGCCGCTCGGGGCTGGCCAGATCGACGGCCTGCTCAATGGCTGTATTGATCAATTCGGCGCTTACGACCAATCCTATCGCGAAAACGATCAGACTCCAGCGAATCGCGTCCAGCGATAGGAACAGCCCCAGTCCAACTACGATAGCGGCTGCGACACAATGAATTTGCATATGCCGCTGCGTACGAATCGCAAGTCCGATCCCCGACAACGCGAGCCCTACGTTCCGGACGAACTTCGCCATCTATCTCGTTAAACCTGCTTGGCTTAACACCGCTTCTTGCTTCGCCGTCATCTCGGCTTCGGAGGTTTCGTCCTGATGGTCGTAACCGATCAAGTGCAGGAAGCCGTGCACGAACAGAAAACCGATCTCCCGCTCCAGCGAATGACCGTACTCTTCGCTTTGCAGCTGAGCTCGTTCTACCGATATGATAATATCGCCCAGCATGCCGGACAAAGGATCGCTCTCGGACTCATCCTCTACTTCGAAAATGATGTCAAGCTCGTCCGCGCCGTCTTCTTGCATTGCGAACGACAGTACATCCGTCGGACGGTCGATGCCTCTATAATCCCGGTTGAGGGCATGAATGCCTTCGTCATCCGTAAACGTCAGCGCGACCTCTCCCGTCGTCAAGCCTTCCGCCTCGCCTGCCAGCTGCAGCAGCTCCGTCAGCTTGACGATCCATGCATCTTGTATATCGTGTTTGTCTTGCTCGTTATTCCAATCCAGCTGCAAAGTCATCCTGCCGTATTCACTCCTTCGTCTTGACATCTTCCGGATATTCGATTCGGGAATGGAAGATGCCGATGATGCTCTCCTTCAACGATTGCGCGATCTTGTCCAGCTCCTTGAGCGTCAAGTCGCATTCGTTGTACTGATTGTCGTCGAGGCGGCTCTTGATGATTTTGGCGATCATGGCCTCGACATGTTCCACCGTTGGATTGCGCAAACTCCGCACTGCCGCTTCCACGCAATCGGCGATGCCGACGACAGCCGCTTCTTTGGATTGAGCCTTCGGTCCCGGATATCGGAAATCGTCTTCGGTAAACGTTGGCACGATGCCCTGCTCTTCCGCTTGCTTCGCCGCCTTGTGATAGAAAAACTTGAGCGACGTCGTGCCGTGATGCTGCTCCGCGATATCGCGGATCGGCTTCGGTATATTATGGCCCTTAAGCATCTCGACGCCATCTCGTGCATGCGCAACGATGATCGACTTGCTGAGTTTGGGATCGATCGTGTCATGCGGATTCTCCATATTGGACTGGTTTTCGATAAAATAGTTCGGCCGCTTCGTCTTCCCGATATCGTGATAATACGAGCCGACGCGGCACAACAAGCCGTCTGCGCCGATGGCTTCGGCGGCAGCTTCCGAAAGATTGCCTACCATGACGCTGTGGTGATAGGTGCCCGGCGTCTCCGTCAGCAGCTTGCGCAGCAACGGATGATTCGGGTTTGACAGCTCGACCAGCTTAAGAGCCGACAAAATGCCGAACGTAATTTCGAAAAACGGCATTAATCCAATAACAAGCACCGCCGTCAACAAGCCGCTGGCGAATGCGAAGGATACGGAGTAGATGAACGGCATCCGCTCGAGCTGCTCCGTCATCAACAATACGGCCATCACGGATAAAGCCCCGAATAAGCTGACCATAATGCCTGCCTTCAGAATCGCGGATCGTTGGCTGGCCCGATGTATAGAGAAGATGGCGGCAAGCGAGACCACGATCACGAAGAAGCCGTATTTGAAATCAAAAAGCGTATTCGATGCCGGATTCAGGATGATGCTTCCCATGATGGTGAAAATAAATGACGAAATAATCGCCAAATGCATATCCAGCAGCAAAGTAATCAGCATCGCTCCGAGAGCCGCGGGTGCCAAATAACCGGCATAGGGTACGGAATCCGTCTGAATCAGCGCGATGATCTGTATCGTGATGATGTTGATCAGGAAAATTAGCAGCAACATCAGCAGCTGCGTATTGCTGTACTTCGGCCGAAGCCCCCCGAAACCGCCGGATTGGTGCAAATACACGAACAGTACGATGACGGCCATCAGCGACAGAATGAGCAGTCCCGCTTGCGGCCAATACGACGTCTTGTCCTGCAAGAGATTGGAGTCCGACAACAGCTTGTACAGATCCGGGGTAATCGTCTGCCCCCGCTTTACGATGACGTCGCCTTCCTTAAAGACGACCGGCTGCGTATTCTGCTTGGCAAGCGCTTTGGCTTCGTCCGTTGCATCCGTGTCGAGAAAACGATTCGGCATAATGGCGAATCTCGCCAGCTCCTGCACGATCTCCCGTTCCGTCCGATTGGACAGCGTGCTCGCATTAACGAGCTCGGCGACCTGGGTGCGAGCCGTCTCCGCTTCTCGCAGCGGCTCTAGCGTCAGCTTGCGGACGATTTCTCTTGCCACCGACCGCATCTCGGATAGCTGCTCGGATTTAAGCTGAGGCATCTTGTAGAAAGTTTCTTCCGGTATTGTATACCGCTGATCTTTGGCGACATTTTCCATCTCTTGCACAAGAGAATCGCTGAACGTTCCTTTGCCCTTATTTGCGGTGATAAATGCATCAATATGGGCATCATATTTCCCGGGAATCTCGGATCGGTAGATCGCAACCTTGTTATCGGTCGTAACTTGATCATCAAGGTTAAGCTGCTCGATTCGGTAAAATAGTTGTTCGACGAGCGTCGCGTTGCTTAGCGGTACGATCGAATAGATGGGATCGATCTTCGCGGCCGCATCTTCTTCCGCCTGTCGAGTCGCCTTCTCGTCACGGATCTGAAAGGGCGCCTTGATTTCTTTTTCGCTGGCCACGCCTTCGGTAATATCATATGTCTCCGGAATGACATGCGGCGCCAGGCTGAAATAAAAGAGCAGCACGAACATCGCCATCAAGGTCCACTTGACAGCAGGACTCTGCCTCCAACCTTGCGTCGATCTAGCAGGCGGTTTGACGATCGGCTTAGCTGATTCACCCTGCCCCATGCACGCAACCCTTCCTTTCAAAGGAGGTTCAAAAATCCGCTTCCCATTACGCAGCATACCTATGCAGCCTTCTCGACGTCGAATCTTGAATTCAGCCGAACCTTCCGTTTCTCACGTAGCTCCGCTACGCTCCGATACTCAGATTCTAGCTTCATCCAACCTTCTACAGCGTTTTGAAAAAACGCATCATCGGAAGCATAAACCCATGTACTGAAAAGCGGATTTTTGAACTTCTATTTTAATTTCAAGATTTGTTCTCCGCGTCGTGGTTGTAGGCTACGATGATCTTCTGGACAAGGGAGTGCCTTACGACGTCCTGCTCCGCGAAGAAGATCATGCCGATCTCCTCGATGTCCTTCAAGATGCGCTGAGCCTCTACGAGACCCGACGACTTGCCGCGCGGAAGGTCGATCTGCGTAACGTCTCCCGTAATGACCATCTTCGAGCCGAAACCAAGTCTCGTCAGGAACATCTTCATCTGCTCCGGTGTCGTGTTCTGCGCTTCATCCAGAATAATAAAGGAATCGTCGAGCGTTCTTCCGCGCATATAGGCGAGCGGGGCAATCTCGATCAATCCGCGTTCCAGCGCTTTGGCCGTCTGCTCGGGGCCAAGCACGTCATGTAACGCGTCATACAGCGGTCTCAAGTAAGGATCGACCTTCTCTTGCAGATCGCCTGGCAGGAAACCCAGATTCTCGCCCGCCTCCACGGCTGGCCGAGTGAGCACGATCCGCTTTACGGCCCCCTCCTTCAACGCTACGACGGCCAGAACGACGGCCAAATAGGTTTTGCCTGTTCCCGCGGGTCCGATACCGAACACGATGTCGCGTTTCTTGATTGTCTTTACATAATGGCGTTGGCCAATTGTTTTGACCATGATCTTCTTCCCGCGGAACGTGGATGCAATTTCCTTCTTGAATAGATCGAGCAGCTCTTCGGCTTGCATATTGCGAGCCAAATCGAGCGCATACATGATATCTCTCTCCGTTGGCGCATAGCCGCCTCTGACGAGCTGCAGCAAAACGGTGTACAGCTGCTCCAACGAATCTACTTCCTTCGCCTGTCCCGTAATGACGATCTCCGCCTCACGCGAGCTTATGGAAGCTCCTGACTGTTCCATGACGAGCCGAAGAAATTTATCCTGCGGACCGAATACAGCTAGTCCCTCCGCGGCGTTGCCTAGATGTACTTTTGCTGATTTTTGATCATTTTGCAACAATTCTCAGTCTCCCTGCATATGGACTAATGGCATTTCTTCTACGATGGATTGTTCTACTTCAAAAAGAACTTTCATATAAACTTTACCATTGTCCGCCTTTTCATGCAAAACAATTTCGTCCCGGATGACCGCATCCGCTCCGGCTTTCAACAAGACCTCGGCCTTCGCTTGCATCTTACCTGCCTCGCGCGCTTCTTCTTCCGTCAATGTACGTTCCTGCATCTCGGACTCCAAAATCGTCTCTTTCATCCTTCCGAACGGCAGCGTCCAATCGCGCCAGGACACTCTCTCCTCATGCGTTACTGTTTCGGACTGGGCAAAGGGGTTGTCACCGAAGCCGCTGATCTGAAGCGCTCTGGAGCCGATCACGGCATGCCACTTCGTTTTTTTCTCACCCGTATACACCTTCACTTGCTGCGTCATGGGCGACAGAATTTCGTATTCGTACCAGACCAGTCCTCGCACGCTCCCCTTGGCCACGACCGTTTTGTTGTACGTCTCGTTGCCGATGATGCCGGAGATCAAGGTTTGTCCTTTTTTTACGCGCGTATTTTTTTTCACCAACGGCTTACCCGCTTCCGCCACGATCTGCGTCACAACCGCGTCTGTCGATGCAATCAGATGTCTGGGACTATTTAGCGCGGCTTGCTCGGGAAGCGACATCTCCACGACTCGGATGGTTACTTTCGTCCCCTTCTTCTCCACTCCGATCCATGTCGTACCCGGCAATGCCGTCACGAGCTTCTTGGAGATGACGTCCGCATCCTGCAGCCTGAACGACCATTGAAGCGTATACAGCCCTTCGGCCTTGGCCGCTTGTAAAATATCTTCCTTAGGCATTCTTTCATTGCCGACAACGTCGATCCTCCAAACCAAGGAAGAGAGCAGGAAAATCAGGAGAAAAAACAACGCGAGGCCGCCTGCGAACCAAATGCGTTTCTCCGCCTTTGCCATCCAGAACGGCAGGCCGTTCCGCTTCACGACGTGTACGCGACAGCCTGTCTGCTTTAAATACGGACGAAGCTTAAAAAAGTCTCCAACCGACACCTCAAACCTTAATTTTCCGTTGCTTGTCCATGATATGGCAGAGAGAGACAGTCCGCCCTCCAGCGCCCGATTGACAAGCTCCTCCGGCCGTCCCCCTCTTGCCTCAACGACGACGACTCCTTGCAGCCACGTTACGCCTTGACCTTTCATCGTAAATTACCTCCCGACGGATTCATGGAATCAACTGTATATTCGCAATGATGCCTTCAACGAATACTTCCTCGGTCCATATCGTGCGTATGACCAGCTCGCTCCCCGTTACCTCCAGCTGCCCCTTGCTAAGCGCAAGCCTTAGCTTGTCGCTCGAGAAATGAACGACGCCCCGATGATTCTCGATGTACAGCTGGCGGTCGCCGATCATTGTCAATCGCGGCAGATCATAGACGACATCCTGCGGCATATCGAGCAATTCGGCGGTGAGTTTGCGAAATTTTTTTTTCAGTTGTCGCATTGCCGTCTCGGCCTCCTCAGCGAACGAAGGTATCGCTATAATTCCGTACTATACCAAATTATGCGTTCGCGACTGGAAATATGAGGAGGGAAAATAAGCGGGACTCACAAGTCTTGGAGATGCATAATGTCCTGCATAACAAAAAAACACCCCTTTCGGGGTGTTTCGGGAGTCCGCATATCAACGCAGAAATTGTTGGACATATTGATTTACTAGTTTACCGTCAGCGCGTCCTTTTGTTTTAGGCATCAGGGCGCTCATCACTTTCCCCATTTCGGCTTTAGAAGAAGCACCGAGTTCTTGGATGGTCTGCCTTACTATCTCTTGAATCTCTTCTTCGGTCAGCTGCTCGGGAAGGTATTGACTAATAATTTCAATTTCTGCTGCAAGACCTGTTACCAGATCGTCGCGGCCGGCTTTTTTAAATTCTTGGAGGGAATCTTTACGTATTTTGATCTCGCGACTTAGAATATCAAGCACTTCGTTATCGTCAAGAGGACGTTTAAGGTCGATTTCCAAGTTCTTCACGGACGCGCGCATCATGCGAATCGTCGTGAGCTTGAACTTGTCCTGACTCCTCATGGCTTGCTTCATATCGTCGTTCAATCGTTCGCTCAGGTTCATTATGGAAGGATCCTCCTAAAACTTTCTCTTGCGAGCAGCCTCGGACTTTTTCTTGCGTTTAACGCTTGGCTTTTCGTAATGCTTGCGTTTTTTCACCTCAGCCAAAACACCGTCTTTAGCGATGGAGCGTTTAAAGCGGCGAAGCGCAGCATCGATGGTTTCGTTTTTGCGAACTTTAGTTTCAGACACCAGTTTTCCCTCCCTCCGAAACAGACCGTCCAGAGCTATAACACGGTTTATCAAACTTCATTATACGGCAAAGCAAATCCCAGTGTCAACTTTGTTAGACTGCCAATAAAGGGCCAAGCTTATTGCCGCCGAGCAGATGGATATGCAGGTGATAAACAACCTGTCCTCCGTCGCTGTTCACATTGTTGATCAGCCTGTATCCCGCTTCGTCGATCCCTTGCTCCTTCGCGATTTGACGGGCAACCGCAAACAGCTCTCCGACAAGCTCCAGATCCTCGGAACCGATATCGTTCATCGTGGGAATATGTTTCTTAGGAATGATCAGAATATGTACAGGCGCGGCCGGCTGAATATCCTGGAACGCAAGAACGCGATCGTTTTCGAACACTTTCTTGGACGGAATAGAGCCTTCGATAATCTTGCAGAAAATGCAATCCACTACAACACAACCTCCAATCCCTTCATGCTTTCTCTATAATACCGAAAATTTCCTGTCTAGTCCAATCCCCGATTCCTTTATACGCCAATCATGCGGAAAGCAAGATAGCGCGGCAAAAAGCCGCGCCATGCTGTTCGCATAGAATCGTAATTCCGTCATTGTTATAGAAAAAACGGCAACAGGGAAATCGCCAGAAGAGAACCCAGCGGGAACGCTCTGCGGTAAAATCTTCTTGGCGGATAAAACGGATAACCGAAACCTCCGCCATACCCGCCATAAGGCAGAAACGCTCGTTCCCAATCGCCGGGGCAATGCGGAACGGCCAAATATACATGCTCGTCGTCCACATGCTCCACAAACCCATCTACGCAGCAACCGTCGTTCGTTTGCACCATCACGTAACGATACATATGCGCTTGGCACATGCTTTTGGCGTCGACTTGGTCATACGCTTTATTTTCCATCGTTCATCAGCCTCCTGTTATCCATTCATCTTATGCAGATATAGGCGAATGGCTACTGGAGGCCTTAGCTTCTCATGCAATTACTTTAAAACGGCGTCTCTCAGCTTCGCCGCGATTGGCAGCCAGTCATGGCCGCCGGCAAGCCGGATGAGAACGTTTTTATTGTCCGAACCCGCGTAATGAAATTCCGTAAGCAGTTCTTCCATCTCCTCAAAAGATGTTTTCGAACCTTCCAGGGCCGCTCGCTCGGCATCCGCCAAGGGGCCGGAGCCCGCTCCGATCGCAGCCAGCTTTTCCTTGCGATCAGCCATAAAATCCGCATAAGCTCCCGCTGCCCCTTCGAAAGCCGAAACATCCAGCTTCTCGGCTGTTTCCAGCAGGCTGCCGAGATGCGCTTCTCCTCTTGCGATCGATTCGCTTAAGTAGGCTGCAGTCACTCGTCCGATACCGTTTTCTGCAGCCGGAGAAGCGACGGCCTCGCCGGCAAGACGGCTCCAATAAGCAAGATCGGACTTGCCCTTCTCCAGCTGCGTAAAAACGGTTCTTCCTTCATCCACAGTCTGGTCTCTGGTATATCCGATATTTTTGGTAGACAACAGTACGTTACCCATCACGCTCATTACCAGCAACAGCAAGGTAATGGGCAGCGCGAGCGAACGTTTGCCCGATTGCTCTTTCTCCGTCAAGCTTCTCCCTCCATCACAAAGCGTTATAATTGCGTTATCCGTTTTACAGGCCGGTTTGCCAAATGCGGCTACAATTTAATCGTTGAAGCGCCGTCAAAGAAATAGACGTAGGTCTCTGCAACGGGTTCTCCCAGCACGGACGCAATCGCCTCCGCATACAGCTCCAACTGGAATCTATGCCTCTCCGCCGCCGCTTCCCATCCACCGGAGTGGATTCGGTCCGTCTTGTAATCCACAAGAACGATGCCGGCATCGCCTCGAAACATGCAGTCGATAACCCCTTGAATCAGTACAGGTTCTTCCGTCAATTGCTCTATGGTTCCCCCCGCGTAGACACGGCTTGCCGGCAGCATCGCGCTAAAGGGTACTTCACGGCGCACCCAAGGCGAATTTCTCATTCGCTGACCGAGCTCGCCGGACAGGAAAGCCGCAACGGCGGAGATATCGATAGATGCAGCTTGCACCGACGTCAGCAGTCGTCGCTCCACCATATCCGTTAACGTAGCCGCAATCTCCGTTGCGCCAATTTCGGCGACCAGCGGCACATGCTGCATCAATAAGTGGCTGGCAGAACCTTTTTCCGCCGCGGTGAGCGACTTTTCTTCCATAAAGGCCGGTCTTCGCAGCCGCAGCGAAAAGGAAGCTCCACCAGACGCTTCAGCAGCCCCGCCGCTTGACTCAAACGCTTCGGAATGCCGATCGGCCATCCTTGAGCCGAAGTCAGCAGGAGCGGCCTCATCGTCTTGGGAGTCAGCATGTCCGCTTCCATCGCTTCCGCCGAGGTCGGCGGAATAGGCATCCGCTTCCTCGTGAAGTCGCTTCATCTCGGTGACGGACGTTTTGGCTGCCAGCTTGGATGCGACCTCATAGGGATACCGCCAATCCAGGCGAGACCGCAGCTCCCGGTCCTGTTCAATCTCCTCCAGTTGAGCAAGAGAAGCGATCGCCGCGTCTCTTAAAGAATTCCCTGCGTCCGTCATTTCGCCAACGCTCTCTTGTGCTGCTGCCGCTTCGATGCCGAGCCAAGCGGCTGGAACGACGGCTGCTTCCCATTGGGGCTTCGCTCCAATGGGATAAACGTTTCCTTGTTCCGGCAACGTTCCTTCTAAAGAGTCGTCAGCTTCCGCATGTTGTTCGGGCCGTCCTTGCTCCGAGCCGGACAATTGCGCGGCCGCCATAGGACCAAGCCAATCCAGAAACGAACGAGCCGTTGCGACCCGGAAATCCGACAAACGCCCTTCGGAGTCGGTCGAGCCCAGCCATCGCTGCAGCTTCTTGCCGGCATCCGCGGTTGTGCCGACAAGATACATTTTCTCCTTGGGACGGGTCAATGCGACGTACAGGATGCGCATCTCCTCCGCAAGCATCTCCATGCGAAGCTTTCGCCGGATCGCGAGATAAGGAAGCGAAGGGTAGCTGATGCGCAGCTCGGAATCCACGTACCTTGGCCCGAAACCAAGCTCCTTATGTTTAAGGAACGGACTTCGCAGATCCTGCTGGTTAAAGAGCTTGCCGAGCCCTGCCACGAACACGACCGGGAATTCCAGCCCCTTGCTCTTATGAATCGACATGATCCGCACGACATCCTCTTGCTCGCCAAGCGCCCTGGCCGTTCCGAGATCTCCGCCGCCATCGCGCATTCGCTCAATGAAACGAAGGAACCGGAACAGCCCCCGGAACGAAGTCGCCTCGTATTGTCTCGCCCTGTCATGCAGCGCCCTCAGATTCGCTTGACGCTGCGCTCCTCCCGGCAACCCGACCATAAAGTCATAGTAGCCCGTCTCCAGGTACATGCGCCACAGCAAGTCTGCCAACGCCCCTTGTCTGGCTTCCTGACGCCATGCATCCAGTTTTTCCAGAAATCCGGACAGCTTTAGCCTGGATTCCCCTGGCATGGCTTCGTCTCCGGCCGCTTGCAAAACGGCATCGTAATACGGTCCTGACGGCGACAAGATCCGAATGCGGGACAGCTCCTCCGCATTGAGGCCGAACAAAGGAGACCGCAACACGGCCGCAAGCGGAATATCCTGATACGGATTGTCCACGACCCTTAGCAGGGATAGCATGGTCTCGACCTCTGTAGCTTCGAAGTATCCCGTACTCAGTTCCGCATAAGCGGGTACGCCCATGCTCTGAAGCTCTTCGATGATGATCGGAGACCAAGCCTGCGTCGCGCGCAGCAAAATGACGACGTCCCTCCACTGCAGACTTCGATACTGCTTGCGCTTGCCGTCGTAGACCTGAAAGCCGCGATCCATCAGCTCTCGCAGCTGGCCGCCGATCCAGCGGGCCTCCAACTGAGCTACCTTCAGCTCAGCCGTATCATCTTGAGCTCGCGGTCCTTCGGCGCCATCCGCCCCTTCGTCATCTTCGGCGAGACTGCCGTAAGCTTCGCCCTCGTCGGAGTCGGCAGCCGCACGATCCAGCACCGCGAACTGCACGCGGCAGCTGCCAGGTTCCAGCGGCTCCGGGTAAGCCGCTCCGCATACAAGCTCCGCCCGGCGGTCGTAATCCATCTCCGCGACGGTTTCCCGCATCATCGCCCGAAAGACCGCGTTGACGCCGTCCACCACCTCGGCACGGCTGCGAAAGTTGCGTGCCAGGTCAATGCGCAGGCCGCCCGAGCCGTCCCCCTTTTCGCCGCTCGGGCCCTCCGAGTTTTGCTCACCTGCATTTCCTGTGTCATAGGACTTGTATTTGGTCAAAAACAAATTCGGTTCGGCGAGACGAAAGCGATAGATGCTTTGTTTGACATCGCCAACCATAAACAGATTGCCTCGCCCTTCCCGCGCGATCAACGTGACGATCGCTTCTTGCACCATGTTCGTATCCTGGTATTCGTCCAGCAAAATCTCGTCGAACTGTACGCGGTATTCCTCTGCGGCACTTGAAGGCACTAAATGTCCCGGCTCGGAGCTCTCGTCACGCAAAATGCGAAGGCAATAATGTTCGAGATCCCCGAAATCGAGCAGTCCTTTGCCCCGCTTCGCGGCTTCGTAGCGCTGTCCAAACGACACCGCCAGTTCGGAAAGCGCCCCCATAAGCGGCGCCAGCTCCCGCAGCTCCTCCACGAACTGCTCAGACGTACGGCCGAACAACTCTTCGGCGATGGAGCCGATCAGCTTCTTGACATCCTCCCGCAACGACTTCGCCTCTTCTTGCAGAGACTTGTCATAGCCGTCGCCGCGAAGCGCCTTGAGCTTGCCGAACGCCGCACTTCGGAACGCATCGCCCAGGCTGCTCCAGGAACCGCTCTCCGCCGCTTGCCGAATATGGCGAACGACGGACAGATCTTCATCGAAGGTCTCTGCATAAGGCGTTGGCCCCCCGGCAAGCAGCGTGATGCCCAGCGCTTCCTCCAATTGCGACTCCGCTCCGCTCAGCGCCAGCAGAACGTCCCGGTGCATGCTCTGCACCCAGGAAGAAGCCTCCAGCTCCCCGGCGTTGCCTATCTCGAAGGCCGCTGCCGTTTGACGGAGCCAGTAGGCTGGCCACGGATGGCTTTGGGCGAATTCATGAAGCTGGCCTACAAGCCGATAGAGCGGTTCGTCGCCCCGCTCGCCGCCGTAACGCTCCGCCAGCTCCAGAAATGCCGCTGCGCCCTCGCCTTCTCCGCTGTACATATATTCGAACAGCTCATCCATGACGTCGAGCTTAAGCAGCTCGCTCTCCGTCTCGTTCGCGATGCGGAAGCCCGGATCGAGACCGATGAGCGGGTAGTGTCTGCGAATGACGTCCATGCAGAAGGAATGCAGCGTCGTAATGGACGCTCTTCCCATCAGCGCCAGCTGCCGCCTTAAGTGATCGGAGTCCGGCTGGGCTTCCAGCTCTTTCTCGAGCGCCAGCGTAATCCGCTCTTTCATCTCCGCCGCTGCCGCTTTCGTAAAGGTGGCGACTAGCAGCTTGTCCACGTCTGTATCGGACGATATTTTGCGAATAATGCGTTCGACGAGCACCGCTGTTTTGCCGGAGCCGGCCGCGGCCGCTACCAGCACGTTTCGTCCTCCCGTCACGACAGCCTTCCATTGATCGTCGGTCCAGGTGCTGTTCTCCGGCTTGGGCGGAAGCGTCGCGACAACCTTATTAAACTCGTTACTCATAGAGCTACACCTCCTCCAGCAAACGCCAGACATCTTCCTTGGACGTCTTCGTCAGCTTGCGATATTCGTTCCCCTCGACAAGCGGGTCGAACTGGCATACCGGCTTGTAATCGCAAAATTGGCACGGCGTCTTGTCTCCGAGCCGATAGGGCTCTATGGAAACATTTCCTTGCTGGATGGAATGGCCGATCCCCGTAATCGTCCGTCTTACCGAACGGCGCAATGTCGACCATTGTTCATTCGTCACGACAGAGGAGCTGCTGTAAAAGCTGCCGTCCTTTTTGAGCGCGACTGGCAGCACCTCCGAATAACCTTGCTCCAGGTCGCCATCCATCAGACGCACCACCTCCGCATCGGCCGTCAGCAGTCCCTTCATCTTGTAGCGCTTCAGCAGCATGCCGTCCGCTTCTTCTTCCGAAGTCCGGTTGGAGAGCGCCATTACGGGATTGTGAACATGGAAGTAGAGCACGCCGGCCGGAGAAGCCGGCTGACCCAGCCATTCGTTCGCATGTGTGACGAGCACATCGAGATACGTCAGCATTTGGAGCGACAGGCCGTATACGACCTCTTCCAGCCTAAGCGAGGTTGAGCTGGACTTATAGTCCATGACGCGCAGCAGCAAGCCGTCCTCCGTCTCCGCAGCATCGACGCGGTCGATCCGGCCGATCACCTCCATCTGCGCTCCGCTTGGAAGCTGCAGCACCATAGGCGGCAGCTTGCCGCCCGGGCCGAAGTCGATCTCCAATCCGACAGGTTGGAAATCCGCTCTCCGGGCGTGCTCGCCAAGCATGACCGCGGCTTGGGCGACGATGGCTTTGAGCTTGCGGGCAACAAAGCCGAACCGGCCGCTGCTGAGCAGAATTTGCGATTGAAGCTTGGGCGCAAGCTCATCCACGGTACGCGCCGCGGCTTCCTTGATTTCCGCCCGAGGCGTGCTGCCCCAGCCTCCGCCAAGCTTGCCGGCCAGCGCGCTGAGAGCGGCATGGAACAACTGGCCGATATCCGGCGCAGCCAGGCGGTAGAGCTTCCGCTCCCGCAGCTTGAGGCCGTGTATGGCAAAGTGCTGGAACGGACAGGAGACGAATCGTTCCATCCGCGAGACGCTGACTTGCATTCGAGAGCCGTATAGTTCCCGCGCGAGCACCTCCGGGAGCTCTTTCTCCATATTGCGGAAGTCCAAGGAAGAAAGAAGCATGCCAAGCCTGTCCTGCCATTCGGGACGGGCGGCGTACCAGTTGTACGCATCCCACCAGAAAGATGCCAATTCCTCGCCGCTTACCCTCGATTGACGCAATGCGCCGATCAAATGGGATAAAGTTCTGCGCGGATGTACGAGAAATTCCTTTTGATGAACCTCCGGCATCGCGAGATTAGGTTCTGCGGCGATTTCCTTTACGGCCAGTCCCGGGAACATGCCTTGCACCTGACGAATCAGCTCCGAGGGAAGCAGACTTTTGCCTTCCTCGTCCGCCATCGTCCAGCTGATCCAGAGATGACGGCTAGGCGTCGTCAAAGCGTTATATACCATAAACCGCTCGTCAAGAAGACGACGCTTCGCGCTAGGAGCCATGGAGAGTCCTGCTTCTGCCAACAGCTCCCGCTCTGCTTCCGACAACAGTCCGTCCTCCTTGCCGCGCATGGGAATGACCCCGTCATTGGCGCCTAACACGTAACTGACGGCGATTCCGCGCGAGCGGGTACGATCCATGCTTCCCACCAGCACCTGATCCAGCGCAGGTGGGACCGCGGCGAGCGTCAGGCTGTCGAGCCCCGACTCCACCATGCCCGCAAACAGCTCCGGCGGCATCTTCTCGTCGCCAGCAAGCTCGACAAGCTGATCCAGCAGCGCCAGGACGCCGTCCCAGAGCTGGCGATGCGATCTTGCCCGCAGGGGCAACCCCGCTGCCATCTCTTCCCCGCTCCAGATCTCCAGCCGATCTGCCGCATCCGTATCCGCGAGCAATTGGTACATGGCCTCCGCCATATTGCGAACGGTACCGGCGGAGCGCAGCTTCTCGCCGAAGCGGCGAAGCGGCGGCACTATGACCTCGCGCGCCGCCATAACGAGTTCGAATTCCCGCTGGGCGCTGGCGCTCACTGTCGCCATGGCCTCGTCCTCTTCCAGCGATACCGGCGCTTGCGGTCTCCAACTGCCGTTGTCGAGCCACTTCCAGCCGTCGATGCCGGCAGCGAGCACGAAATTTTCAAGACGGTCGAACCATTCGCGTGGCATGCTTCGATCTACAGGGAACAACATCTCCGTCTTGATGCAGCGGAATACGGCGTCGTAACGCCAACCGAACAGGACCGACTCCAGCGAAGAGCGGATAAATTCCACGAGCGGATGATGCAGCGCCTTCTCCTTCCGGTCGACGAAGTACGGAATATCGTAATCGGAGAACACCAGAGAGACGTAATCGGCGTAGTCCTCCGCATTGCGAACCATAATCGCCATATCCCGCCAGCGAAGCCCTTCTTCCCTTGTCCTGCGCAGCATATCTCGGGCTACAGCCTCGACCTCGGCACGTCTGCCTGCCGCAGCTTGAAGCGACAAGCCTCGTTCGCCGGCCGGAAGCGTCATCGGGTTTCTTTTACCGCCATAATTCCGTTCCAGATGCCCCAGCATCGGATTATCCCTGAACCTGGCCGATGTGACGCTGCCATTATTCAAGTTGATGGGAGGCAGCACATCAATGGCTCTCTCTTCGGCAAGACCGAGCAGCGTGGCGTACGTCTCGGCGGTCGGATGAAACAAATCCAGCTCGTGCGGCGCTTCGCCGAGTTCATAAGGCCTGTCCAGCGTAAGAGCGACAGTAATATGAGCCGAGGAGCCCATCAGCGCGGCCAACGCCTGATACTCCATAGGCGTGAAGCCGTAGAATCCGTCGATCCATATCCGGGCGCCGTTCATGGAGGAAGCTCCCGGCCACCCTTCTTCCAGTTGACGCAAATAATCCTCGGCATCCATATAGCGGCCTGCAAGCTCCGTCTCCATCCGATCGTAGATCAATCCGACATCATGCAGCTTCCGGTCCAGCATCGCGGAGCGAACGATATCCCCCGAAGCTGCCGCTTCTTCTACTTCCGAGGCAGATATGCCGTATCGCTTCCATTCCGTCAATAGCTCAGCCAGCCGATCGATGAAGCCCGGTTGTCCGGCGCCGCTGCCGAACAACTTTAGCTTTTCGGCTTCGCGGTGCACGATTTTGTAGAGCAGCATATGTTTGCCCGTATCCCCAATAGGGACAAGCGCCGTACCGCCCGTCTCTTGCATGACGCGGAACGCCAGGCGTCTAAAGCTGAGCGCCTGTGCGCGCATCGTGCCTCGAAGCCCGCTGCCTCTCAGCATGGCATATTCCGTCTGGAATGTAGCCTGCTCGGGAACAAGCATAATAAGCGGCGGTCCGTCAGGATTCTCGCGGAGACCATTCCGAATCTGCTCCATACAATATCCCGTCTTCCCCGAGCCGGAACGGCCGATTACGAATTGCAAAGGCATAATGGCTTCCTCCCCTCTCCCGGAAGCGGCGCGTTATTTGCTCCGCACCTCGAATATGGCGAATTTCAAGTAATGGCCTTCTTTGACGCCGAGTATCTGCGGATGATCCTTGCCCGCCGCCCGCCATTCGATCAGCCTGAGCGCTTTTCCGGCATCGACGGCCGCCTCGGCAATCGTCTCCAGGAACAAGTCCGGCGCCATATGGTAAGAGCAGCTTGCCGTAACAAGATAGCCGCCTTCATTTACAAGCTTTAATCCTTGCAGATTGATATCCTTGTAGCCTCTGCAAGCCCCTGCCACAGCGCCCTTCGTCTTGGCGAAAGCCGGCGGATCAAGAATAACGACATCCCAGGTTCGCCCCGCATCGGTCAGCTTCTTCGACGTATCCGCACCGCCTGCCGCTCGCAGCTTACGTTCATCCAGCCCCTTCGCCTGCGACCGCAAATAATCGAAGGCATCCGCGACAACGAATTCGACGCGATCCGAGAAGCCGTTGCGCTCCACGTTCCGTCTCGCCGTCTCGATCGCATGTTCGGATACGTCCAGACATGTCACCTTCTTGGCGCCGTACTTGCAGGCATGCAGGGTAAAGCTCCCCGTATGGGCAAAACATTCCAACACCGTGGCGCCGTCCCAATAAGGGAAGGTCACGACCTTCCCTTTGGCATTCAGCGGCACAAGATCGCCGGAACCGCCTTCGGGATCGGGACCCAACGCAATCCCGGAACGGCCGCCCCAGCCGGTCATGAGCGGCGCAGTGGCAGCGCGATTGTCGCGTTGATCGAAGAAGTAGCCCGTTTTCTGCCCTTCCACGATATCCACTTCCATCTTCAAGCCGTTTTCTTCGATCTCGACGATTCTCGGGCATAGACCGTATAGCTCTCCCTTGCGCTCCTCCAGTCCTTCCAGTGCTCTTACGCCAACATCGCTTCGCTCGTAGATACCCGCAGGCTGGAACACCTGGACCAGCGCTTTTACGATGCTGTCGCGTCTGGCGTCCATGCCCAGCGTCAACAGCTGAACGACGAGAACGCCGCCGAATCTGTCGACGACGAGTCCAGGCAAGAAGTCCGCTTCCCCGTACACGAGCCTGCAGTCGGAGTCGTTTACAAATCTCGCACGATGCGCTGCACATTCACGGAAGCGCATGACAAAAAAACTCTCGTCCATCTCGATGTCAGGCTTGTAGGAGACGATGCGCACCGTAATTTGAGACTTGGGATTCCAATATCCCGTGCCCAAATATTTTCCTTGCGCCGTCGTTACATTTACGAGTTCGCCTCCCGCGGCTTCACCCTCCATACGGTCGATTTCGCTTGCGAAAACCCAGGGATGTCCTTGTTCCGTTCTTTTCTTGCGCGCCTTTTGCAAAATGATCGTCGCCCTGCTCACGTCTCAACTTCCTCTCTCGCACTCTTATTCTATTGACTTAGCTTGTCATGCTTGTCTTCTCCCTCGCATACATATAGCTACGAATAGCTACGTGCTGAAAACCGATCTTTAAGATAAGGAGAAACCCATGATCCAGAACCTTCTATTGCCGGTATTCATCGGATTCAGTGTCTTTCTAAGCGGCATGAAGCTGATGGAGCTTGCCCTCCACCGAATGGCAGGACCCCACTTGACCGCCATGCTGCAGAGATCAACGGCCACTCCGCTTCGCGGAATGGCCGTCGGCGCGGCAACGACCGCCGTACTCCAGAGCAGTACCGCCGTAACCGTCATTTCGATTGGGTTCGTTAATGCCGGCCTGCTGTCGTTCCCTCGCACGCTAGGCATCATACTGGGCACCAACATCGGCACATGCCTGACTACCGAGCTCATAGGTCTAAATATTGGCCAAGCGGCGATTCCAATGCTCGTCTCATCCATTGTGGCATGGCTGCTCACCGCCCTGCTGGGCGAGATTAAGATATGGCCTGGACTGGATCGTCTTCGCTGGCTTATGCCGCTCCGCTCCGCTTCCGTCGCCGTATGCGGCTTCGGTCTCGTGCTTGCCGGCCTAAACATGATGCAGTCTATCGGCCCCTACCTGCAGGAGAGCGGCATGTTCGACTGGTTCCTTGGACATGCCAGCGACTCGTTATGGTGGGGTATGGCTGCCGGCGCCGCCATTACCGCCGCCGTTCATAGCGGCGCGGCGGTCATCGGCATGGTCATGGGATTTGTCGCGATGAACGGCATGCCGGCCGAGATCGGGGTTGCCATTGTCGTCGGCGCCAACGTAGGCACTTGCGTAACCGCGCTCTTAGCCTCGCTCGGCGGTTCGCGAGGAGGCAAGTTCGTTGCGCTCTCCCATATCGTCTTGAATGTGGGCGGGGCTCTTCTCTTTCAGCCGTTTATCGGCGAATTGACGGCTGTGTCCGGCGCGATTGCGCATTCGCCATCCTCCCAGATCGCGCATGCGCAGACCATCTTCAACATCGTTTGCTCGCTGATCGCCCTTCCTCTCTGCTACGCCAAGTTCTGGCGGAGGCTGGACAATCGCGAGTCGAGTTGATAAGTTTGGCTAATTCACGTTAAGTCCAAGCAATTGCAAAGCTCCGGCGACGATACGATGATTGTTGTCGTAGCCGGACTGCTTCTGCTTCCGCCATGCCTCCCGGGGCTCAAACCAGTCAACGCCGCGGATCTCCTCGACCTGCGCTTGATGAGTGCCGCCGATCGCCCTCACAAGATAATAGTGAACTTCCTTATTGACCGTGCCATGTTTGGCATGCTCATACTGGTATTTGATCTGGGCGATGGGCGCCACGATCTCTCCGCTCAGTCCCGTCTCCTCGCGAATTTCCCTTAGCGCCGTCTGCTCGACCGTCTCTCCAGGCTCCATCTTCCCCTTTGGCAGGGAAACCTTACCGTAGCGGTCCTGAATAAGCTGAACTTGAAGCTGTCCGGATTCGTTATGGCGGAATACGACCCCGCCGGCAGAGATTTCCAACATGATCCTTCCCCCTTGCACCCTTTACCCATTATTATATGCAGCAAAGGATTCCTTCATCTTCTCCGCCTTCTGACGCGAGATAGAATCGGAATCCTGATTTAGGCTTGTCAAAACGAAGCCGCCCTTGCAAACACTTAGGCTCTCAGCGCTTCCGGACGATCATAACGGAATTCGTGATCCTCGTCCTCGGCGGAAGCTTCAACGGCATCTCCCCGACGCGGCTCCAGGACCCTGACGAGCTGTCCACGGCATTCGTTGACGCCGGCTTCCGTTATTTTTACGCGGCATAGCTGACCGATCAGCTCTTCCGATCCTTCGAATACGACCTGGATATAATTATCCGTGTATCCCATTACAGAACCCGTTCCCGGGGCTCCCTTGTAATCTCGCTCCGGAATAACGTCCAACACGGCTCCGACATGCTGCTCTGCATACTTCAGCTGCATTTTCTCGGATAAATCGATCAGCTTGTGAACACGTTCGTTTTTCAGCTCTTCGTCGACCTGATCCTCCATGCGCGCTGCAGGCGTACCCGTACGTTTGGAATAAGGGAATACGTGCATTTCGGCGAAACCCATCTCCTCCATGAAGCGGTATCCGCTCTCGAACATCTCATCCGTCTCGCCCGGGAAACCAACGATCACATCCGTCGTAATGGCCACGCCAGGCATAGCTTCGTGCAGCCGCTTGATTTTCGCGGCGAATTGCTCCGTCGTATATTTGCGGCGCATCCGTTTAAGCACGGAATCCTCGCCCGCTTGCAACGGGATGTGAAGATGGCGGCACATTTTGCTGGAACGGTTCAGGACATCGATCATGGCGTCGTCAATCTGGCTTGCCTCGATGGAGCTGATGCGAATCCGCTCCAGACCTTCCACTTTATCGAGATCCCACAGCAAGCTTGTCAGATTGTAATTTTCCATATCGTCGCCGTAGCCGCCGGTATGGATGCCCGTCAAGACGATCTCCTTGTACCCGGAGGCGACGAGCGCTTTCGCTTGCTCGATGACGCTTTCCGACTCGCGGCTGCGGGACAGCCCCCGCGACCATGGGATGATGCAAAACGTGCAGAAGTTGTTGCAGCCCTCTTGAATCTTGAGGAAGGCACGCGTGCGCTCCGTGAAGTCAGGTACGTCCAGCTCCTCGAAGGAACGGGTTTTCATAATGTTGCGAACAGCGTTGACCGGCTTGCGATCGGCTTGAATCTGACCTACGAACGACATGATTTTTTCGCGATCCTGCGTGCCGATAACAAGGTCGACGCCTTCGATCGCCATAATTTCCGCGGGGGAAGTCTGCGCATAGCAGCCCGTAACAGCGATAATGGCGTCGGGATTGCGTCGTACGGCGCGGCGAATAATTTGGCGGCTTTTTTTGTCCCCCGTATTCGTTACCGTACAAGTGTTGACGAGATAGACGTCAGCCGTCGATTCGAAATCGACCTGCTCGTATCCCTCGTTTTTAAATAACTGCCAGATCGCTTCCGTATCGTAGAAGTTCACTTTGCAGCCCAGTGTATAAAAGGCGACCGTTGGCATGGTCATTCTCCTCCCATTTCTCCAGCTTCGTATAATAGGCAGGTTAATCCGACGATTCCCGCCGTCTCCGTTCTCAATATTCGCTTTCCGAGTCCCGCTATGACCGCGCCGGCTCCTTCGGCCTCCGCCGCTTCCCGCTCCGAGAACCCGCCTTCCGGTCCGACGATGAGCAAGACGGTCGGCTGTTCGCCTTCCGCCACCGCCCCCAGCTTGGTGCTCCGGAATTGCTCCGTAACCGTACGGATGCCGACGCCGTGCGCGGCATGCCCTTCGCGTTCAAAGCAGAAGATGGCGAGATCAAACCTGGGAATGAGCGCCAGAAGCTCCTTCCAGCTCCTCACGGCGGCGATCGGCGGTATCCGATGCCGGTGGCTCTGCTCCGCGGCTTCCTTGGCAATCTTTCCCCACCGCTCGAGCCGCTTGGCTTCCTTTTTCGCATCGTATTGCACGACGTTGCGCTCCGATTGGAAGGGCAGGAAGGCTGCTGCGCCAATCTCCGTCCCCTTCTGAATGACAAGCTCCAGCTTGTCGCCCTTCGGCAAGCTCTGTGCAATCGTAACGAGCCAGGCAGGCTCGCTGTCCTGCGGCAACAAGCTCTTAATATCAGCTCTCACTTCCTGAGCTTCCATCTCGGAAATTGCCGCCAGCACCGTCCTTGACGCTCCGTCGCTGACGATGATCTCATCGCCCGGCTTCATGCGCATGACGCGTACGGCATGATGGGCATCTTCGCCCGTTATCGTAACGACACCGTCGTTAAATTGCTCCGGCGCCACAAAGTATCGTTGCATGTAGAACTAACCACCTTACTTATTATCCAACCTTCATATTAGCACGTTTGACCGGACAAAATCCATTTGAATCTAGTACCAACCGCCTACCTCGGCAACCAAATCCTAAATCCGAAGATGGACTGCATCAAATCGTTTAACCCGTTGAACAACGGATACTGCAGGGATAGAATCGGATCCAGCGTCACGGCCCTGAGCGGCGGAATGAAAACGAAAAGCAAAAATAGAATCATCGCCCAATGGATGTTTTGCTCGATTTTGTATCTAAGCCGAAGCGGTAGAAATTCCGAAACGATACGGTATCCGTCGAGTGGCGGCAACGGGATCAGGTTAAAGACGAACAACAAAATATTGATCATAATAAAATAAGAAAAAAACACGATGAGCGCATCTTGAACGCCTGTCGACGCTACATGCACGACACCTGATGCGACCAATCCGTAAATAATAAACATGCCTACGACGGCCATCAATAAATTGCTCAGAGGGCCGACGGCCGACACGACGATACTCATGACTCTGCGATGCTTGAAGCGGCTGGCGTTGACGGGAACCGGCTTCGCCCATCCGAAACCCGCGATAAGCAGCAGGATGCTGCCCATCAAGTCAAGATGGACCATGGGATTGAGAGTCACTCGGCCTTCCTTGTAAGCCGTGTCGTCCCCGAACTTGTAGGCGCTGTACGCGTGAGCAAACTCGTGCACCGTAAATACAATCATAATAACGAGAACAATAAACGGCAGATGCTCAAGCGGATACCATAGGAAACGTTCCATTAGCCCTCCTGCGGCTTACGCGCCACAAACGCGATCCAGTCCTCGTCGCGCCGTTTCTCCACGATTTCGAACCCGGAAGCCTTAAGTCCTTTTTCCACGTCGTCTTCCTTGTTTTTGTACACGCCCGAAGCGATATAGATGCCTCCCGGCTTAAGCGCCTCATAGACGTCGTCGATAAACAACAATATGATCTCGGCCAATATATTGGCAACGACAAGATCAACGGGAACCGTTACTTGCAGCGAGGACGCAGAACCCGAGTCAGCTCCGCCGTCGCGAAGAACGCCCAACAAGTCGCTTAGACGAACCTCGATCTTCTCCGACAATCCGTTGAGACTCACATTTTCCGTCGCGCTGGAGACCGCAATAGGGTCCAGATCTAGCGCGAGAATACTCTTTGCCCCGAGCTTGCACGCGCCAATGGCCAAAATACCGGAGCCCGTGCCGACATCGATCATTTCCTCCCCGCCGCGAACGACGGACTCAAGCGTCTGCAAACACAGCGCTGTAGTTGGATGCGTGCCCGTTCCGAATGCCATACCGGGATCAAGCTCGATAATCCGTTCGCCTTCTTCAGGAGTGTAATCCTCCCATGTCGGCTTGATTGTTAATGTATCGGAGACGCGAATCGGCTTAAAATATTGTTTCCAGGCCGTTGCCCAATCCTCGTCATCTACTTCCTGCCAAGCATACGCAACCTCTCCCGGATCGATTTCGAAGGTCCGCAGCTCCTCGACGCGAGGCTTCAGCTCTTCCAACAAACCATCCAGATCCGTGCCTTCCGCGAAATAACCTTTAATAACGGCCTGCCCTTCCGGAATATCGTTAAGCGGCAGCTCGTACCATTGTCCGAGCGACGTGTCGCGAGACTTGTTAAGCGTACCGGATTCTTCAATAGAAACACCGCCGGCTCCCAGCTCGTGCAGGAAGTTGCTGATCATCTCTGTCGCTTCTTCCGTTGTGGAGATCGTAATTTCATGCCATTTCATATGTATTGCCTCCCAATTATCGTCAAAACCTACCCTCTATTGTACAACAGACTGCCTGCCGTGTACAAAAAAACAGCATGAAGCCGTCTCCGGCTAACACGCTGCTCTCCTTAAATCATAGAAATGTCCGAATCGATCTTGCCGCCTATCTGGCGGATCAAATGAATGGCGCGGTCCGCCACGGCTTCGTCAACAGACGCGGTCACCATTCCGCCTTCGCTGTAGCCGCCAATTTCGGCGGCACGCAATGCCTGCAGCTTGCGCGCCGCTTCCTTCGCTTCGCTCGCGTTCCCGAACGATGCTTGAATTTCGATCACGCTCATCGCTTACTCACCGTTCTTCACGCGGCGATCAGCCTCTGCAGCCCTCTTTTGTGCTTTTATGTCCGCCTCGTCCGCAAGCTCCTGAGAAAACTCCACGTCCTCGTTTTGTCCGATTGGCAAATCTCCGAAGTTCACCTTCTCCAGACTATTACCCAATCCATTGACATTTTTGTCGAGATGTTCAGTCATATTTAAATCCTCCTCGTATGCAACCATTGTCGTTCGCGTATATGAACAGCAATAGCGTGCGCCTCGTTGGCCTGAAATATGCAAAAAAGCACACCGCGGATTACTCTCCGCGGAATGCTTTTTTCATACGTTCGAATATCGATTCGTGATGTTCGCTTTGCTCGGCCGGGGGCTCCCCGTTCGATCCGCCGAACTGGCGAAGCAGATCCTTCTGTTCGTCGGACAGCTTTGTCGGCGTCACGACCGTCACCTTGACGTGCTGATCTCCCGTGCCGTAACCGCGCAGCTTCGGTACGCCCTTGCCCTTAAGGCGGAAATACGTGCCCGTCTGCGTGCCTGCAGGAATCTTAAGCTTAACCTTCTCCGTCAGCGTTGGAATTTCGATCTCGTCGCCCAGCGCTGCCTGCACGAACGTTAGCGGCACCTCGCAATAGATATCATCGTTCTCGCGCTCAAAGAAGTCATGCGGCTTCACCCGAATCACGATATAGAGATCTCCGGACGGACCTCCCCGCGTACCCCCTTCGCCCTCGCCGGTCATCCGAATTTGAGCTCCATCGTCCACGCCGGCCGGAATATTGATCTTGATCCGGCGTTGCTTCTTCACTTTGCCGGCGCCATGGCAGGTTCCGCATTTGTCGCGAATGATCTTGCCTGTGCCGCTGCAGTTCGTACATGCACGTCGGTTAACCATACGGCCAAATGGCGTATTCTGCACGACCTCCTGTTGTCCGGTGCCTCGGCATGTCGAACAGGTTTCCGGCTTCGTGCCTGGTTTGGCTCCCGATCCGTAACATGTATCGCAGGATTCTGTGCGCGGAATCGTAATTTCCGTTTCCTTGCCGAACACCGCTTCCTTGAACTCTACCGTCATCGTATATTGCAGATCGTTGCCGCGTTGGGGCGCGTTAGGATCTCTCCTGCCTCCGCCTCCGCCGCCGAAGAACATATCGAAGATGTCGCCGAAGCCTCCGAAGTCGGCGCCGCCCGCGCCGCCCATTCCCTGATTCGGATCTACATGTCCATACTGGTCGTACGTCGATCGTTTCCCGTCGTCGCTAAGGACGTCGTACGCTTCTTTCACTTCCTTGAACTTGTTTTCCGCGTCCGCTTCCTTATTGACATCGGGATGATATTGCCGGGCCAGCTTCCGATAAGATTTCTTGATATCTTCCGCGGAGGCATCCTTGCCGACGCCAAGCACCTCGTAATAATCCCGTTTGTTTGCCATCCGATTCTCACCTCCGCAATGAAATCACAACATCCTCTATCTTAACACGAGAAGAAACGGTGCCGTCAATGAACATTTGACGATACCGTTTCCGATCCCGCGTGACTTCCTTATGAACCGTGAAAGAGGGTCAAAGAAGGGCGAGCCCGTTCTTTGACCCCTGTCCCGCGTTATTACTTCTTATCGTCATTTACAACTTCATAGTCGGCATCTACGACGTTGTCCCTGGCTCTCGAGCCGCCAGCATCCCCTTCTGGTCCTGCATCCGCGCCTTCGGCACCTTGAGCGGCTTGCTCGTACAGCTTAACGGAAAGTTGTTGCACGATCTCCGTCAGTTCATCCGTAGCCGCTTTGATCTGCTCCAGATCTTCGGTAGCGAGCGCCGCTGTCACTTTCTCTTTGGCCGCGTTCGCTTTTTCGATCTCGGATGGATCTACTTTGTCGCCAAGATCTTTAACCGTCTTCTCCGTGGAGTACACAAGCTGGTCTGCCGCGTTCTTCGCTTCCACAAGCTCGCGACGCTTGCGGTCTTCGTCCGCGTGCAGCTCGGCATCCTTCATCATTTGGTCGATATCAGCCTCGCTCAGGCCGCCGGAAGAAGTGATCGTGATCTTCTGGCTCTTGCCAGTGCCCTTGTCTAGCGCGGATACGTTAACGATACCGTTGGCATCGATGTCGAACGTAACTTCGATTTGCGGTACGCCGCGAGGAGCAGGCGGAATATCGCTCAGCGTAAAGCGGCCCAGCGTCTTGTTGCCGTTCGCCATGGAGCGCTCGCCCTGCAGGACGTGGATCTCAACGCCCGGCTGATTGTCCGCATAAGTGGAGAACACTTGCGACTTGCTTGTCGGGATTGTCGTGTTGCGGTCGATCATTTTCGTAAACACGCCGCCCGCCGTCTCGATGCCAAGGGACAATGGCGTAACGTCGAGCAATACGACGTCTTTTACGTCGCCTGTCAAAACGCCCGCTTGCACGGCTGCTCCGAGAGCTACGACTTCGTCCGGGTTAACGCCTTTGTGCGGCTCTTTGCCGGTCAGCTTCTTAACGGCTTCCTGGACTGCAGGAATACGAGTCGAACCGCCGACAAGAACGATTTTGTCGATCTGGTTTGCGGATAAGCCAGAATCGCTCAGCGCTTGACGGGTAGGTCCAAGCGTACGCTCAACAAGCGCTGCGGAGAGCTCTTCGAATTTCGCGCGTGTCAGGTTCGTCTCCAAGTGCTGCGGAACGCCGTCTACCATTGTGATAAACGGAAGGGAGATCGTCGAAGTCAGAACGCCGGAGAGCTCCTTTTTTGCTTTCTCCGCTGCGTCCTTCAGTCGTTGCACGGCCGCTTTGTCCTTGGACAGGTCAATGCCTTGCTCCTTCTTGAATTCCGCTACGAGGTGGTCAATGATGACTTGGTCGAAATCGTCGCCGCCCAGTTTGTTGTCGCCGCTCGTTGCTTTTACCTCGAAGAATCCATCGCCTAGCTCCAGGATGGAAACGTCGAATGTGCCGCCGCCAAGGTCATAGACCAGAATAGTTTGGTCTTCTGACTTTTCCATGCCGTAAGCAAGTGCGGCTGCTGTTGGCTCGTTGACGATCCGCAGCACTTCCAGCCCTGCGATTTTGCCCGCATCCTTGGTCGCTTGACGCTGGCTGTCGTTGAAATAAGCCGGAACGGTAATAACTGCTTGAGTTACTGTCTGGCCAAGGTAAGCTTCCGCATCGGATTTCAATTTTTGCAAAATAATTGCGGAAATTTCTTGCGGCGTAAATTCTTTATCGTCGATTTTTTCTTTGTGGTTCGTGCCCATATGGCGCTTGATGGAAATGATCGTGCGATCTGGATTCGTAATCGCCTGGCGTTTAGCCGTCTCGCCGACGACGCGCTCTCCGTCCTTTTTGAAGCCAACGACGGAAGGAGTCGTGCGGCTGCCCTCCGGATTCGGAATTACGACGGCTTCGCCGCCTTCCATTACGGCAACGCAAGAGTTTGTGGTGCCAAGGTCAATACCGATAACTTTACTCATTTGTAAATGGCCTCCTCAAAGGGTTAAATTATTCTCGTAAACCTGTATAACCATCATTCTGTTAGTATCAATCAGTCCGCAGCGTTAACCGCTTACCTTCACCATCGCGGGACGAAGGACCTTCTCCTTCAGCATGTAGCCCTTCTGAACCTCCTCAACGACAATGCCTTCCTCGTATTCATCCGACTCCACCGTCATAATGGCTTGATGGAACTCCGGATTAAACGGTTGGCCTACTGCTTCGATCGCCTTGAGCCCTTCGGCTTCCAGCGTTTGAAACAGCTGACGGAAGATCATGTCGACTCCCTTAGCCAAGGAATCGTAATCGCTGTTGGACGAAGCGGCTGCCAGCGCCCGTTCGAAGTTGTCGACGATCGGAACCAGTTGATCGATCAGCTTCATGGAAGCGTATTGCGCCAGCTCTTCTTTTTCCTTCATTGTGCGGCGGCGGAAGTTGTCGAAATCCGCTTGCGCGCGTAAGTATCGCTGTTGATTCTCCTCCGCTTGCTTCGTGAGCTCGGCGTACCTTGCATCCTCCCCGGCGTTCTCGCCAGCCTCGTTCTGATCGGCGAATTCCGATTCCGTTTGTTCGGCTGTCTGTTCCAGAGTTTCCTCAGCTGCTGTATCTGTTGTTTCATTATGTTGTTCTTTGGTACTCACCCTATCACCTCCTTCGTATAATGAACGCAGGCAGCCTGTGACTGCCTCCCGCCTATTGCCTTTTACTTATACCATCTGCCTAACAGCGTCCCCATATCCTTTGAAATCAGATTGAGCAAGCTGATCACTTTGCCATAATCCATTCGGGTAGGTCCGAGAATACCGATCGTCCCGAGCGCTTCTCCGTTTATGGAATAAGTGGCCGTAATGAGACTGCAATCGCTGATGGCCTTATGGTCATTTTCCGTGCCGATACGAACCCCGATACCCGACGGGAGAGAAGAAAACATCTTCATGATGGTAGGGGTCTCGTCAAGAAGATCTAGAATCGTCTTAACCTTGTCGACATCCTTGAATTCCGGCTGTGTCAACATATTCGTCGTTCCGCTCATGAATACGCGCTGCTCCTCGTCGTTTTGAAGCGCGCTTTCGAGCACCGACAACAGCTCTTCGTAATGATCGATATGGCGCTCGAGCTCCTGTCCGACTTCCGAATGGAGCTTGGCTTTAAGGCGGATCAACGGCACGCCTACCAGCTTCGTGTTCAGAATATTGACAACCTTCTGCATATCGTCCATATCCAGATTCGGCGGTATCGATATTGTGCGGTTCTCCACATGTCCCGTATTCGTAACGATGATCGCAACTGCCGATTCGGCATTTAGCGGCACCAGTCCAAAGTGCTTAAGCGACGTATGGAACAATTCTGGACCGAGCAATATCGACGTATAATTCGTCAAATTCGACAAAATCATGGCCGTTTGCTGAATAACCTGCTCCATCTGATTCAGCTTATCCGCAACGAATGATTTCATTAATCCCAGCTCATTGACGTTCACCTCGCCAAGCTTGACCAGATGATCGACATAATAACGATAACCTTTAGTGGAAGGTACGCGTCCGGCGGACGTATGGGGCTGCTCCAGAAATCCGAGCTCCTCCAGATCTGCCATCTCGTTGCGAATCGTGGCAGGGCTGAATCCGACATCTCCGCGCTTTGAGATGCTGCGCGAGCCTACAGGTTCTGCCGAACGGATATAGTCGTCTACAATGGCGTTTAATATCATGCGCTGTCGTTCCGTCAACATATCCAAACCCTCCTCCGATTCTCTTCGCGGGAAGGAGTGTTCCCCTTCCTCGTTAGCACTCAACTCTAATGAGTGCTAATCACTATTACAAAAATACCAAACAGCTCTGACGATTGTCAAGTCAGTTCGGCATTTTCGGATAATATTTTCATGCGGCGGCGCAGCAGCCCGGAAGCTCCCGTCAAGAGCGGAATGGCGACGAGATGGATCATGGCATAGCCGCCCCATACCTTTTGGATGACCTCGCCGATATAGACGCTGTTCACGTAAGTGTTCCATGCGACGAGCAGCAAGACGACGGCGATCGGATAGACGGCATAGCTGGCGCTCTTTAGTCCCAGTATCGTCTTCATTCCTTGCATCATTGAGAAAAACAACATCATCGTCTTCAGGAAAAACGTCATGATCCATAAAGCGATGAGTATGCCTTCTATCCGCTGCAGGAAATTGCCCAAGCTGATCGTCTTCGCCAAAGCATAGGCTGGGAAGGTACTGTTGGCGGATTGTTCGATGCCCAGAATCAGGACGCTGAACAGCACGACGGACACCAGCAGCAGATGGCCGAAGGTCAGGCCTCCCAGAAACGCCCCCTTCCAATTTCGAAGGCTTGCAAGCTGCGGCACGAATACGACCATGACGATAAGTTCCTGGAACATGGACGCATGGAAGCCAGCCGTCAATACGGGACCAAGCCCCCCTTCCAGCACCGGAGCGATGTAATCCCACTCGATCTGGGGAAGAAGAGCCAGAATGAGCACCATAAAAAAAAATAAAATCCATGGAAACATCAATTCTCCCAGTCTCGCCAGAACGACGATGCCCGTCTTGGCGCACATGACGCAAGCGGCCAGGAACAGAATTTGCACGATGTCGATAGGGGTATCGGGCAGCACCTCGCTTGTCACAAAGAAACCGAGATTGCCGAGCAGCGTGCCCGCAAGGATCAGAAAATAAACAAAATAGAGGAGGGACACGGCTTTCCCCGCCCACTTGCCGAACGCCTTCTCGAACATGCCGAACAAATTCTGTCCGGGGAACAGTTTGACCAGGCCGATATACATGGCTGCCATGCCGATGTTTATCATGTAGCCCGCCAAACCGCCCAGCCACGCGTCTTCCCTGGCCGTCGCCGCTAGGCCTGAAGGCGTAACCAATATGGATGTACCGACCGTCAGCCCGAATGTCAATATAAAAAACTGTCTGCTGCCCACTCCGGATTTGCCCACCTTCTCACCTCTCAGATCTCGCCTTATGGCAGCATGGCATTGATTGGCGCGCAGATCACCCTGATGATTTCCATTGGCCTCGGCAGCTGCAACCCTGCCCATTCCGCGCCCATGGCGGCCGTCGCGACCAGCCAGATGGCGACAAAACAAGCTTTGTCCCGTTTGGACTTCAAAGCTTTAAGCTGAGGCCATTCCAGCAAGAGCACGAGAGGCATTAGCAGCGTAAGCGTCATGCTCCAGTTCATCGGCCCTCCATATCCTTCTTCAAAGGCTGAAGAATAGAGCCGACTTTGCGCAAGGCCACTTCCACGTTGACTTCGATTTTCGCCGTTTTGAAGTAGCTGTCCCACTCGCTTTTGTATTTGGCCCACTCCTTGGGCATTTGCCTGTGAAGCGCTTCGCCGAAACCATAGATGTCCGATGCGAACTTGCGCTGGACTTCGCGGATGTTGGAGGCCGTATTGCCGCGCGCCAGATCCTCCAGCTCCTTCTCGATCAAAGTTATGGAGCCCGGATCCGACAGATCCAGCTCGCACTGCACATCATCCACGTTCGCTTCGAGGACATGCCTGACCTTGAAGGCTGGCTTGCCGTCTTCTCCCTTTACCGCTTTGATGGATGTTTTGGACTGCACAATGCTTACGCCTATACTCCCCTTGCCCCTTCCGGGACACGGAACGAAACCCGTCGTGCCGGATACGTTGTTGATCATGTAATTGACGGTTTTGCTGTCATCCTCGCCAAGCCAGCCTACGAGCTTGTCCTTGCGGAACACGGCAAGCCCTTCATGCTTGAGCATCGTCTCCGGACGAATCTCGCGCAGGAAGTCGTTGTTTCTCCCCTTCTTTTTGTCGCCTTCGACCCTCACGCCGGACAAGACGGGATTGGAGCCGCCGCGGTCCAGGACCGTGATGAAGTGCTGTAGCTTAATTCGGCCCGTCGCCGCCCATTTTTTGTTAGACACCATGATCGAAGAGAAAAGCGATTCGGCGGGTATCTTTTCGAAGGGAGTCACGACGCTGAGCACGTCTCTAGCCTTCGAGCCCTTGGCCACCAACATGTAGAAGTCGTTGCGAAGATCGTGTTCGCGGGCTGCGTAATCCAAAACGTCGATCAGTCCTTTCCTGGCAAGCGATTCGCCGAATACCATCACTCTCAAATGGGACAGGTACAGCTGCCTTGGCACCTTGCCCAGCATACGCTGAAGAGCGTCCGGAATGGATACTCCCTTCTCCGTGTAGGTAACGACCGACGCGGAACCGGACGAACTCCGCTGCGATCTGACCTCGTTGGGATTCACGACCTGCACGGTCACCAGATAACCCGTTTCTTCCAGGTCCACGCCTAACGCGACGACGACGGCTAGATCGTTCAGCTCTCTCCTGTTCCAGCAGCCGGTCAACAGCGACGCGTGCAGCAGCAACCCCGCAAGCATCAGGCCCCGCAGCCGCTCTTTCATGACGAACCCTCGGAAGGTCTTGCGGGATCAGGCTGCTTCTTAAGGCTGCCGAAGTATTTGCGGGCGAAAGGCCTCATCAATCGGACCAGCGCATCCTTTTGGTCCGACAGCCGGAACGGGGCGAACGACGTCATATAAGGCACGCCCATGGACTCCAGTTTGCACAGATGGAGACCCAGCATGATGAGGAGAACGATTATGCCGTAGAGGCCGAACAAGGCCGACAACACCATGAACGGGAATCGAAGGAGCCGCGCCGATATGCCGACGTTGAACGCCGGCAAAGCGAAATTGGAGATAGCCGTAATCGACACGACGATGACCATTGCGGCCGATATTAACCCCGCTTCGACGGCAGCTTGCCCGATGACGAGCGTGCCCACTATGGAGACGGATTGTCCGATCGACTTCGGCAATCGGATGCCCGCTTCCCGCAATATTTCGAACGTGATCTCCATGATCAAAGCTTCGATGAACGCCGGGAACGGAATGCCCTCCCGCTGTCCGATAAGGCTGAGAAGCAGATTGGGCGGGATCATCTCCTGATGGTACGTGGTAATCGCAATATAGAAGGATGGCGTAAGCAAGGCGATCGCAAAACAAAAATAACGCAGCAGCCGCACGAGGCTCGCGAAATCGCCGCGTTGATAATAATCCTCGCTGGACTGGAAGTAATGCATGAACAAAGCGGGAACGACAAGGACAAACGGACTGCCGTCAACCAGAATCGCGATCCGTCCCTCCAGAAGGGCCGACGAGATAACGTCCGGACGCTCCGAGTTGTACACCGTGGGGAAAGGACTGTACCTTTGATCCTGAATCATCTCTTCGATGTAATTGCTCTCCAGAATGCTGGGCAGATCGGCCTTCTCCAGCTTATCGTAGAGCTCCCGCAGGATGTTCGGATCTGCCTTGCCGTTCATATACATGACCACGACGGAAGTTCGCGTCTCCTCGCCCATGCGGAAGTACCGCATGCGGAGCGACGGATTCTGAATCCGTCTACGTATGAGCGCGGTATTGTCGGAGATCGACTCCGTAAACCCTTCCCTCGGACCTCGCACGACCGATTGCGAGGTCGCTTCCTGCACGGCTCGCTGTTTCAAATTTTGCGTTCCCGCTGCAAGCGCTTTGGCGAGGCCGTCCAAATAGACGACGGTTCCTCCTGCCAGCAAACAAACGGAGGCGGCGCCGAGAGAATCGATCTCCATGATACGTCCTTCGGACAAAGTGTTGATCTTGAGTTCCCGAAGAGCCTGACCCGGTGAAACGCCATCCTGTCCTTCCCGAGTCCGGTCGTCGTTTTTCGCTTCCATCAAGGAATCAAGAATGCCGCTGGGATCAGCCAATCCTTCGACATAAACGACCAATCCGCCAATTCCCGCGAACCGCACCTCTCTGTATACGATGTCCGAGCTGTCGCCCATCAGTTCGATGATGGCATCCTGAAATTCGTTCAATGATTCGGGCAATCGAAGATCAGGCTCGTCTTCCTTCGACTCGTACGCGTTCATGACGTTCACCTCTTGTTGGATTGGTCGCGTTGCAGGAGCCACGTCTTCATAACATTTCCTATCCGATTGAAAATATGACAACCTTGGGCGAATTGTCTCGCATATGCATCATTGGGCCTCGCCGTCCCTCCCGCGCACACAAAAAAAGCTCCTCGACCGGCTGCTTACCCAGTCGCGAAGCTTATGATTCCATCATTGAATTAGTCCAGTTCCCTCAGCACGGCGATCTCGTCGCACGCATTTTGCTTGGGGCAATTGACGCAATCCGTCCATACCTTTTCGGGAAAAATCTCCTTCTCCACGATCGTAAAGCCATTGCGCTCAAAAAATTTGTCCGCATAGGTCAGCGCCATGACCTTGGTAATGCCTTGCGCTTTCGCTTGCTCCAGAAGTTTCTCCACAAGCTTGCTTCCAATACCGAGGCTCTTGTATCCATCCGTAATGCCAAGTGACCGGATCTCGACAAGATTGTCTCCCAGCTTCGTCAGCGCGCCGCAGCCGACCACTTCACTGCCGATCTCCGCCACGACGAACGTATCTATTATTCGAGTCAGGGCTTCGCGTGTACGCGGCAGCATAATGCCTTGTTCGGCGTAGCCTTGAATCAATTCATACAGCTTCTCTACATCTTCCGTCGTTGCTTTCCTGCAAAATACTTCCACTGCTTGCATATCTGCCTGCACCTCCACGAATCCCCGATTAAGCTACATTTGGAATATGAATAAATATACATCAAAACGAATTAATTCTCAATAGCTATTTTCACTGGAAGGGTCGCCTATTTAAGCCAGTATATGCTGAAACGGGCACGCTTCGTCTATGTCGTGATAAATGCACCGAATACTTCGTTGCCAAGCAGAATGCCTCGATCGGTCAGACGGTAGACGGTATCTCCATTCTCCTCCATCCGCTCCATCAAACCGTTCGCAAGCTGCTTCTCCAGCGTCTCGCCGAACACGAGCTCCATCCGTTGTCCGGGAAACTGTTCCTGAAAGCGCGAGACCGGAACGCCTTCAAGCAGACGCAGCCCCACCATCATAAAGTCCTCCATCGCTTCACGTTCCGAAACCTCGAACGTCTCCAGTCTGGGGAGCTTGACTGCGGCAGCGTCGATATAAGGCTGTACGCCTTTCAGATTGATATGCCGCGTACGATTGCTGTACCCGTGAGCTCCGGCACCAAGACCATAATACGGTTCATTGCGCCAGTAGGTGGAGTTATGCCTGCTCTCGAACCCCGGTTTGGCAAAATTGCTGATCTCGTAGTGGCGATAGCCGCCCTCTTGCAGCTTCTTCATTAATAGAAGAAACATCTCGTACTCCTCTTCTTCGGGAGGAAGCGGCAATTCATTGCGCTCGTACAGCTTGTGAAACAGCGTATTTTCCTCCACCTTAAGGCTATACAGCGAATAATGCGGCAGCTTTAGTGCCATTGCCCGGTCGACGCTGTCCGACAAATGCTCCAGCGTCTGACCTGGCAAGCCGAACATCAGGTCGATCGACAAATTATCGAAGCCCACCTGACGCGCATTTTCCAGACTCCGATAAACATCGTCTACATTATGAATACGTCCGATACGCTCCAACAAGCTATTATCGAACGATTGAACGCCGAAGCTGATCCGGTTCACGCCGCCTGCCCGCATGGCGCCAAGCTTGTCTATATCGGTTGTGCCGGGATTCGCCTCCATGGAGAACTCCACGTTATCCGCAAGCGGGAAATGCGTCGATACCGCTTGCAGGAATCTCTCCATCTGCGGCGGCGTCAATACCGTCGGAGTCCCTCCGCCAACAAATACCGTGTCTATCACCTCGGGACGCAGCGTCTCGACGGTTGTAATCATCTCTTGCTCCAGCGCGTCGAGATATTGATCGACGGGCTGTCCCCTTAGCACATACGACGTGAAGTCGCAGTAGTGGCATTTGTTCGTGCAGAACGGGATGTGTATATAGAGCGAGCGCGGCGCCCGCGCTGTCGCGAGTTGCATCGTCATTGCGTTTTCCCTCCCTATCACCATTTCCAACAACAGATCGAAGTTCTGTATATCTTGAAAATTGAACAGAGGAGAGCAAATGCTCTCCTCCGTCTTACTTCAGTCATTCGAAGAACGGTTCGATCATCCATTCAACCGGAATGCAGCCTAATCCTCGTCAATCTTGAGGACCGCCATGAACGCTTCTTGCGGTACCTCAACGTTTCCGACCTGCTTCATCCGTTTTTTGCCTTCCTTCTGTTTCTCAAGCAGCTTGCGTTTCCGGCTGATGTCGCCGCCATAACACTTGGCAAGGACGTTTTTGCGCATCGCCTTAACCGTCTCGCGCGCGATAACCTTCGTGCCGATGGATGCCTGGACCGGCACCTCGAACATCTGGCGCGGAATCAGTTCCTTAAGCTTCTCGCAGATGACCCGGCCGCGATTGTATGCACGATCGCGATGGACGATAACGGATAGCGCATCGACCTGCTCGCCGTTTAGCATAATGTCCATCTTTACGAGATTCGACTTCCGATAGCCGGACAATTCGTAATCGAAGGATGCATAACCCTTCGTGCTGGACTTCAATTGATCAAAGAAATCGTAGACAATTTCCGATAACGGCAATTCATAGGTCAACGTCACGCGGTTCGAATCCAGGTATTCCATGTTCACGAATTCGCCGCGTTTGCCCTGGCAAAGCTCCATAATAGCCCCGACATAATCGTTTGGCACGATAATGTCAGCTTTGACGTAAGGCTCTTCTACAAAGTCCAGCTTGCCCGATTCCGGATAATTGGACGGGTTATCAATATTAAGCTGCTCGCCGTTCGTCAGCGTAACCTTGTAGATAACGCTTGGCGCCGTCGTGATGAGCGGAATATTGAATTCGCGTTCGATACGCTCCTGAATGATCTCCATGTGAAGCAGGCCGAGGAAGCCGCAGCGGAACCCGAAACCCAGAGCTGTCGAGGATTCCGCCTCGTAGCGAAGCGAAGCGTCGTTAAGCTCCAGCTTCTCGAGCGCCTCGCGCAGGTCATTGTAATCCTGGGTCTCGATCGGGTACAAACCGCAGTAAACCATCGGATTGATGCGGCGATAACCTGGCAACGGTTCTGGCGCGGGACGCTTTGCTTCCGTTATGGTATCGCCGACGCGAGTGTCCTTCACATTTTTAATGCCGGCGACTACAAACCCGACGTCGCCTAACGCGAGCTCGTCCACAAGGGTCATTCTCGGCTTGAACACGCCGACCTCGATAACTTCGAATTCAGCGCCTGTAGCCATGAAGCGAATTTTTTTGCCCGCCTTGATGCTGCCGTCGACGACGCGAACATTGACGATAACGCCCTTGTAGGCGTCATAATGCGAGTCGAAGATAAGCGCCTTTAGCGGCCCGTCCGGATCGCCGTTCGGCGCCGGCACTTTGTGTACGATCTGCTCCAGAATCTCCTTGATGCCGATTCCGGCCTTGGCGGAAGCATGTACCGCTTCGCTGGCGTCGAGACCGATAACATCCTCGATCTCCTGCTTTACCCGATCGGGCTCCGCGCTCGGCAGATCGATCTTATTAATAACGGGCAGCACCTCGAGGTTATTGTCCAGCGCCAGGTAGACGTTGGCAAGCGTCTGCGCTTCGATGCCTTGCGCGGCATCGACGACCAGCAGGGCGCCCTCGCAGGCAGCCATGCTGCGAGATACCTCGTATGTAAAGTCGACATGCCCGGGTGTATCGATTAAATTAAGGTAATATTCTTCGCCATCGTCCGCGCGATAACTGAGACACACGGCTTTCAACTTAATGGTAATGCCCCGCTCGCGCTCCAGATCCATGTTGTCCAGCACTTGGGCCTGCATCTCGCGGTTGGTCAACGCGCCGGTTGATTCCAGAATCCGGTCCGCCAGCGTCGACTTGCCGTGGTCAATATGTGCGATAATAGAAAAATTTCTTATTTTCTTCTGTCGTTCAAGAACATCAGACATCCTTCAAGCCCCCACACTCCAATAATCCAATCATTCTTCCTATTATATCAGTAACAGGGGGACACATCAATGAAAGTTAGTTGAGCAATCCGTCGAACAGCGAAGCGAAGAACCGGATGCCTTTGCTCGATGCCGTCTGAAGGATGCCGGATGTGGAATCCGCGATTCGATTGACGGCTGCCGTATCCTCCTCGACAGGCATGCCGGGAAGACGGTTATTGTCCCTGCCGTAAGCGTCCCCGTATGCGATTCTGCGAACGTCGTCCAGCTCTTTTTCGAGCTCCGCGATCCTGCGGTCGGTCTCGTTGGCATAATATGCTCGATTTCCGCCGTTCGCGTACGGCTCCGAGCCGTCCATCGGTCCATAGATCCGCTCGATACCTGTAGTCGACATCTCGATCCCGAATAATACGATAAACGTTAGCGCTCCGCCCAGCAGAAGCAGCTTCCAAGTTTTCCGTTTCATTGCTTCACCTCCTTGCCCGATGCTTCCTCCGCTTGTCGTTCCTTCCAATGTATCGACGCAATAACTTCTGCAAGCGCGTCTGCCGTCCTGTAGGATTCCTCCAAAGTATTGTCCACGCCGCCAACCTCGATCAAAACGCTCTCGGAGGCAAGCGACTGGTTGTATTCGGCATTGCCTGTAGCAGCAGTCTTCCCCCATATCCCCCGCGAAATACCCGGATACTCCTTCTCAAGCGCGTCATGGATCTTTGTGGCAAACGCTTCATTTTCCTTCCAGTTCGGATTGCGATGACCGATTATAAAATAAACCTGCGCGTAGCTCTTTCCGCCGATATCGACCGTCGTATATTTGCGTTTCTGGGAATCGCGATGCAGATCGAAAAAATAGGTCAGATCATTGCTTGCCGCCAGCGCCTCCTTGACCGTCTTCATGGAGTACTTGTAGCTGAGCTCCCAGCGGTAATCCTGAATTGCCGTCGGGTAATCCGTCTCGGACAACACGGATCCGATGCCATGCTCTTCGAGCTTCGTGGCAAGCCGCTTGCCGACCAAGGTTATATTCGTCGTGCTGGAGCTAGGATCTTTAGTGCCTGGTTCAAGTTCGGGATACCAGGATTCCCGGTTGTGGGAATGATAGATGAAGGCCAGCTTCTTCCCTTCGGCCGGTTGTCCTCCGTCAGGTTTCGGATCCTTCGAGCCTACGTCTTCACCCCCGTTCCCGTCAGGCTGATCCGTTTCGTTGCCGCTGCCATCGTCTTCGCCGTTGGAGCCTGACGGCGTTTTCGGTTCCGGCGCCGGCTCGAAGATCGGCGAATGATCCTGCGGACCGACAGCCGTATCCGTGCCGATGCCCTTGCGAATCAGAAATGCGTCGCTTTGCGGCATTCCCGGCAACTCGCTGGCCAACAGACTGCGGGGATTGGCGGGGTTAATATCAGTCAGCGACCGCATGAGGAACACGCTTATTTCTTTGCCAGTCAGCGAATCCGAAGGCAGGCTGCTCGCGAACGCCGGCATCTCCATCTCCAGCATGTTTCCGAACAAGCCGCTGGACACAGACGCTGCGAAACCTCTCATGGACACAGACGGCACGGCAGACGAATGCTGGTAAAGCATTGCTGCAAGTCCTAGCAATATCATAAATATGGCGGAGCTGAGCGCCATGGCTGCGAAGGCTCTGCCCGTCACAAGCAGTTCGCGGACGGGACCCGTCTCACCGCGTGCAGCGGAGTAACGTAATCCGGACAACATTTTTCGTAGACCATACATGATTTACACCCTCCCAAGACAAACGGATGTCGCATTCATTTGCAGGCGCAGCGCGTTTAGCAAAGTCTAGACTCTTATCAAGCCTTGTACTTTACTCTATGAACTTGGGAGAGTTGATAGAACCATAACTACTAGAAAATTGGCAAAATAATAGATTGCTAGAAACTAGGAAGAATGACAGTATGCAAAAACAGCCTTGCAGCCCGGGTTCGGACTACAAGGCTTTTGCGCCTGGCTTCTTTGCTGCATCAATGGGTATAAGCGGCAACGTTATCGGTATCGACCGCTTCGTGCAAGGCGGCATTTAAGCCGCTCGCAATGATGTTGGCGATATCCTCGACGAATTGGTCGACTTCCTTTGGCGTAACGAGCAGGTCATGACCGACAGGACCCAATACTTCTTTAACGAGCTGCAATCGCTCATTTTCCGGGATGCTGTTCATCAGGCCGAATATTTGATTCGTGTCGCCCTTCTGCTCTTCCAGATGATTCTTCATCATCTCGAATGCGTTGTTTACGATTGTGGATGCATAGACGACCGTCGGAACGCCGATTGCGATGACGGGAACGCCCAAAATCTCTTTTGTAAGTCCTTTACGTTTGTTGCCGATGCCGGAGCCCGGATGAATGCCGGTATCCGCGATCTGAATCGTGGTATTTACCCGCTCCAGCGCCTTGGAAGCGAGGGCATCGATCGCGATGATGAGATCCGGCTTGGATTGCTCGGCGATGCCGCGCACGATTTCGCTGGATTCGATGCCTGTAATGCCCAGCACGCCAGGCGCTACCGCACTGACCGGGCGGTATCCCGGCGCTACCTGATCCGGCATCAACTCGAAGAAGTGCCGCGTCACCATCACGTTTTCGACTACGATCGGGCCGAGCGCATCCGGCGTCACGTTCCAGTTGCCCAGACCGACGATCAGCACCTTTGCCATTTTATTAATTTGGAGACGCTCCAGGAACGACTCAAAATGTTTGGCGAATTGAGTAGCCACTCGATCCTGCAACGTCGTATCGCCATTTCTAAGCTCTGGCACTTCGATCGTCACGTATTGCCCTACAATTTTGCCAATCGCCTGCGAACCTTGCTCGTTCTGGACATGAAGGACCGTGATGGTAATGCCGTCATCCTCCGTCACCTCCGAATGAATACCGGGAATGGGTCCTCCGTCGGGCTTGGCCAGCTCCCTTGCCTCCAGGGCAAGGTCTGTCCGTACATTGAATTGCTGCAGATCGAGCTCTTCGCGCGCTTGTTCCTTCATCATTATGCCGCTCCTTTCGCACCATGTACTTTCGTTATTGTTTGCAAAGTCGGTTATTTCATACGATTGCTTCCGCTTTTGGCCATCAAATGGGATGTGCTTCGACATAAATGGTTACTATTGCTTTTTGGGCAGTCGCATGATAATATATTTTAAGTTGTGTTACGTGCGATGCACAGAATTACGTAGGAGGTGAATTCCATGCCAAACATTAAATCCGCGATTAAACGCGTTAAGACTAACGAGAAACGCCGTGCTCTGAACGCTTCCCAAAAATCCGCACTTCGTTCGGCCGTTAAATCTGCTGACCAAGCTATCGCTGGAACGGACGTAGATGCAGCTAAAGCTGCTCTGCTCGTTGCAACGAAAAAATTGGACAAAGCAGTAACAAAAGGCCTGATTCATAAAAATGCGGCTGCCCGCAAAAAATCCCGTCTTGCGAAACGTCTAAACTCCCTGTCCGCTCAAGCGTAAGCTGCTGCGACAAGAAGAAGGATGATCCATTAGCTCGACGATGCGATTCCGATAAGCTTTGCTGACCTACTAAGGCCGGTGAAGCTTATTTGTATGTGGTCGGGCTATGTGCTCGGTTTTTCATACTTGGCAGCGATCAAAAGAAAAAGCCAGCAGAGCTACGCGCCCTTGCTGACTCCCAGTGATAACAAGTATAGTTCTAATCCGAGCGCCTTGTCGATTAAACCGCTCTTCATGTTGTAATCCAGCTCGGCAAGTGCCGCTAACAGCACACCTAATCTTGCTGTCGCGAATTTCTTCGCTTTCTCGGCAGCCAGCTTCACTGCATAAGGGTGCAAACCCAGATGTCCTGCCATCTGCTGAGGCGAATAGTGATGCCCCTCCAGCTCCTTAATCTGCAGCATAATACGAAGCTGCCTTGCGATCAATGCGGCGATCTTGATGGGCTCCTCCCGGCGGACAAGCAATTGGTGGTACATGCCTAGAGCTTTGTCGATACGAAGCTCAGCGATCGCATCGATCAAAGCAAATACGTCCTCTTCGACGGTGGCCGCAGTCAATAATGCGGTTTGTTCGGCATCTATGACTCCTCCTTCACCTGCATGAAGGCATAACTTGTCTACTTCCTGGGACAGCTGACCCGTCCCCACACCCACTCGCGTAATAAGCAGCTCGGCCGCAGCTGCCGTCAACGTACGCTTCTGTTCGGCCGCCCGCTTTACAAGCCATTGCTTCAGCTCCTGAATCTCCATCTCCGGAAATGCGACAAGAGAACCACGATCCTTTAGCGCCTTAACCAGCTTGCGGCGTTCGTCCAGCTTGTCCGCATGAACGGCAAAGACGATAACAGACGATGAAAGCGGGTTATCCATATATCGCAGCAGCGTTTCCGGACGGTGCTCCAGCTTCGTGTTTTCCTTGCCGCCAGCAGCCATTACGCTGACGTCTCTTATAAGAACCAGCTTCCGTTCGATGAAGAAAGGCGGCGTCTCTGCCTCCAACACGGCCTCGTCAAGCGCGGATTCCGCCGTATCGAACTTAACGATCCCCATCTCGCGTTCTTCCTGGGCAAACATAAAGCCGGTCAGCGCATCAATGAATTGTCCCATTCGGTAACGATCTTTTCCATATAAAACATATACCGGACGGAACTTACCGGCTTTGATTTCTTTAAATGCTTCGCGAATATCCAACTTGCCACTCCCCTTGCGATCCATGCTCCCTTTAACATTACCAGCAGACGGCGCCGGAAGCAACAAAGGGATGCTTGCCCCATACAGGGCGGCATCCCTTTGTCTTTATATTAACATTCACAGGCGGCTCCATGGCGCCGCCGTACATGAATGGTCTTACGACGTCCATCTCCACGTCGTAGACGAATCTCATGCTGTATCATACTCAGGGGCAACGGCATATGTGCTTATTTCCCCTCAAAAAAATGGGTAGCACAATTCCGTTACTCCAAAGCGTGTTGCGACTGGGAGTGCATTCGCCAAAAATCAGTCTGCCTTCCGTTCCTCAAAAGACGGGATAGCAATTTCATACTTCTGTGCCGCTCCGTGGTCCAAGCTTACTTCATAAGTAAGCGAAGCGCTGTCCTGCGCCCAGACCAGATTAACGTGCAGGCCGTTCTTTCTTTCCGTTTGGAACAACGTCGAACTGTCATTGGCAGACAGGATGACAATAGAATACCCGTCCACATTCGCCATATACTGTCCGTCGGGCGATGGCAGCATCGCATGTCCTGTAATGCCCATATCAGGCTCATGCTTTGACGCGCTTTCAAGGCCTGTACTCGTCTCTTCCTCAATGGGCTTCGTATCGTCGCTATTGCGCTGTGCCGAATTAGGGAGCGCCTCGGATCCGCCGGCATTGAAGCCGCTTTCCGGCTCCATGGGATTGCCGTTCTTGTCCGTCAAGGAGCCATATGGCCCTTTGAGATTTTCCGTTCCTTCAGCTGGCGCATCGGCGGAGGCATCTCCGCCTGGATCCTTCATGGCGCTGAGTGGCGAGACATCCATTACCGAGGTATCTTCCTTCATCTCCATCTCGGCGGCTGATTGGCCAATAGAGGAAGCCTTGTCTTGATCGTTTAAACTTGATTGCGGCGGATACGTCACCAGGAATATACCTGCCACGATTCCCGCAGCTACAACGCCGCTGATCGACTTCCAGGATGGCCAGCGCCGCGTACGTTGCGTTCTTCGCGTCAACGATCCCTGATCATACGTTGTTGCAGGAACGGCCAATGTTTCCGCATGCTTCGTTTCGTTATCGATCCGAATCAACTCTGGCATAATGGCATCGACCAGGCTGTAGGCAGGCGTTACCTTGGGCAGATTATTAAGCTCGGCGGATAATCTGGTAAGTCGTTCGAACATGGCGGCACAGTCCGGACAATGTCTGGTATGATTCATTAAGACTTCCATCTCGCTCTCGCGCAGATCGTCGTCTAGCTGTCGCTGCATAAGCTCCGTCACCTCTTGACAATTCACCCCCGGACACCACCTTTCTGATAATCTTGAAGTAAACTCTGTAGTTGCTGTCTGGCTCTGAACAGATAGGATTTAACCGTGTTGAGAGGCAAATCAAGCGATTCGGCAATTTCGTTGTACGAAAAATCTTGCAGGTATCGCAGCACAACGACCGTCCGGTGGTTCTCCGGAAGCTGCTCGATCGCGCTTCGAATATCCTGCAGGGCGTAAGCGGACAACACTTCCTCTTCGACGTTCTGCTTCTCCCTGAATACAAGCTCATGCTCGTCGATGGATATCGTCGGCTTGTTGCGCCTGAACTTGTCAATGCAAATATTCGTTACAATCCGTTGAATCCATGTCTTGAACTGCGCCTTCTCTTCGTAGGAACCAATCTTGGTGTAAATTCGGATCAACGCCTCCTGGGAGGCATCCATGGCATCCTGTTCATTGTTTAATATATAATAGGCTGTCCGATAAACATGGGTTTCAATCTCTCGCAATAGAGTAATTAACGCATCGCGATCTCCCGATTGAGCGGCTTTGATCAGGCCGGGCTCCACCACGAAGGATCCTCCTCTCTTGCAACCTTACAGACGGATCGGTTGCATTAAAAGTTGCATGCAACTTTTATCATTTATATTTTTATTAGAATGAAAGATCATGATTGTGTTTCAATGGGTCTCTGGTATGATTACGTCGGATAACCCCACATTATAGAATATCATGTTCGATCGATTCCGTATAGAGAGATTATCTTGACCAATAAGAGAGAACTTGCGGCGTTAATCGGAACATGGATTCGCCGTCCGTATCCGTACGCCACAGTCTGGCGCCGGCACGCTGAACACGCCCCAGCACATCGGGATGGGGGTGGCCATACGTATTAGACGCGCCAACCGATGCGACCGCGCCGCGAGGCGCCCAATAGGCAAGCCATGCTTCTCCCGTGGAATGGCGGCTGCCATGGTGATTTAGTTTTATGATGTCGACTGGGGCCGTATGGTTCTTACGGCCGCTTTCTCCATTTGCATCTTCCGCCCTAGTGTGTAGCGCGATGATTGCACGTTCCGTTTCCATGCCGACGTCTCCCGCGAACAGAAACCGATGACCATAGATTTCGAGCGTCATGACCAGACTGCTTTCGTTCTGCTCGCTTGCGGATTGGATGCCCGTCTCATCGGAGTCCGGCGGCCATAAAATTTGGATTATCGTCTCACCATCAATCTTGGCGTTATCGCCGGATCGAGGCGCATATAGCGGAATTCCTGCCTCCACAATTAGAGACATGAGTTCCTCGACATCCTCCGATGCCTTCATCGTGCCGTTCCACCAAACAGCACGAACCGGAATTCCCTGAACTACGGCCTTCAGGCCTCGAATATGATCGCTGTCCAGATGGGAGATGACCAGCACGTCCAATTCCTTCACGCCTCGTTTCATGAGCAGCGGCAAGACGACCTTTTTCCCCACCTCGAACGGATCGCCCCTCTCCCGCCACTCCTCTCCCGGCTTCCGGTACGTCATTGTACCTCCCCCGTCGATCAGAATATGTTTGCCGCCTGGTGTGCGGATCAAAGCGGAATCCCCTTGTCCGACATCAAGAAAGCTGACGACTGCGGAGCGATCCAGGAGATTGGGGTAATAGGCATAGAAGATCAACGCAATCAGACCTGTCGTTAGTCCAAGCAAAGCGCGATGACTGGGCAGCCATTTCAAGATAACCTTCATTAATGGGAGGATTGACTTCTTAGCGCTAGCCGGCTGGATGCCATTAGAATGTTTAGGGAGAGGTTCCGTGATCTCGAAGCCGCCGGGATCCTTATTCTCCTTAGAGAGTTGTTCGCCATGCAAGGGGGCTAGCTGTCTCAAATAACGGAAGAGCAGGAACAATAAGAGCATGTAACTCGCAACCCACCATAACGACGGAGTCTCCCAAATGAGCCTCATAGAGCTTACATTTGCCAATATATCGACGATCCAAAAAGTCCAATCGTTCAACGTAACGGACAATCCCGCCAACATCTTTGCGCCTCCCATCCAAACGGGTGACAAGAGCAGCGCGATCGTCCCGATCGGCATGATAACGAAGCTGATGAAAGGAACCAGCACGAAGTTGGCGGCAAGCGACAATAGATGGAAGCCGTTAAAATAATAAATGGTTAATGGAAAGGATACCAGTTGCGCCGCAATCGTCACTGCCGCGAGATCGCAAAGCCAGCCGGCCACTCCTTGTCGCCGGGGCATTAATCGTCTTAGCGGGGGCACTCCGCATATTAACCCAAGCGTGACGACGAACGACAGCTGGAAGCTGACGGAATCCAAATAATAGGGATCATAGGCAAGTATAGCTACGGCAGCTGCCGCCAGGAGATGCAAGCCGTCTTTCAACTTGCCTAGTCTGGCCGCGATCAGCCCCAGAATCGCCATTATTCCGGCACGAAGCACGGAGGGCGAAGCTCCCGTCAATAAAACATAGAGCGGGATTGTAATCATTAGCGACAGCTGGATTCGTTCGCGGCTCATCCGGCATATTCGCAGGAGGCCGCCCATCATGACCATATAGACGGCTACGTGAAGGCCCGATATGGCAAGAATATGCGTGAGCCCCAGCCTCGCGAACTGATCGAACTGCTCGGGGTCGAGACTCGTGCGCAGACCCAGAATAAGCCCTTGCATATACCCGGACTGATGGGACGGGTATAGCTCCCCGAAGCGCGCGCCGAGAAGTTCGCGCGCAGCGTCGACGCGGCCCAGCAGCGCGGCCGCGTTCGGCCCCGCCGCCGGAGCAGCCGTGACGGCGGCGGCGCCCTTGGCTTTGAGCAGCCAGTGGATTCGCTGGCTGCCCAGGTAGCGGCGGTAGTCGAATCCGCCGCTATTGGTCGCCGTGGCGGGCCGCGCCAGCTCGCCCGCTACAGCGACCCTGTCGCCGCGCTGCCACGCCGCGGCGATGTCCTGCTCCGGCTGCGTCGCAAGCCGGATGTAGACAAGTAAAAAGCCGTATTTATAACTACTTCTTTCATTATAATTGTTTTTCTACCGCGATATTTCCTCTACTCGCCCATCCATATAAAACTTTAGAATGAGCATTCGTCCATCTATCACATCCAGGCTATACAGATATTCGTCACACCTTATTCCTAATCGACCTTGATAAGTGAGCTTCCCATACTTGGAGTAAAATTCTCTGCTTTCATCTAAAGAGCTAAATTGCGGCAATGGTTTCTTCTTCATACGTCCACCTCCGCCATTATCATAACACGAACGTATGTTCCGTAAAAGATTAAAATAAAAAGGGGCTCTTATAGCAGCCCCATTTGCTTCGCATAATTTGCCCCGATAATCAGCTTCCGAATGCCTTCCTTCTCCCACCGTACCGTATTGGCGTTGTCGTACACTTGCTCAATACGTTCAGCGATGCCTCTTGCGGTCACCTCTTTGAAATATGCTGAGTAAGACAATTCCTCCATGACCGGCGACATCAGAAGTATTTTTCGTTCAGCTTCTTTACCATATATAGGACTATCCAGTTTGATTTTGAGATCCTTGATACGGGACACGAAAGCGAACGCCAGCGCCTTATTTGACTGCTGCGAGGTCTTATACTGTATTTGCTCCGTATACTCTTCCAGTGACATTGTAGAGGCGTATGCAAGCTCTGAGTAGAGGTTAGCCCATGGAAACAGCAGACCCGGGCAAACTGGCTTGCCTATTGCATCGATCTGAAAATGTCCGATGACATGATGGCTGTTTAGTTCGATTCTGTGACCGTATAAGCGCTCTACTTCGCTCTGGATGAACTTATGAAGCCAACATGTGGCCCAGAATTGTTCCTCTGTCAGATCGCCTTGTATGCCGTGTCCTGCGTATCCTTCGTGTTCGATTGAGACCCCATATAGATTAGGATTGCCCATATGCTGGCGGATAATTGGAGCGATCGGACGCGTTTCCGAACTTTGTATCTTGCCTTGCGTCCAAGCCGCTTGTTGAATAGGAACATACTGTACGATTTCCCCTTTTCTGCTGATGCCGAAATGTGATGATGCGCGGTTAGATGGGTTTTTAAAAGTGTTGTACATGCTGCCCATAGAGCCGGCGCTGATATGGTTGACTATGATGAGCGGAATGCGTCCGCTGCGGTTCGAATAGCTGGTGACTGGAGTTTGATTGATATCCATAACGTCCTCCTAGTGGCTGAAATCTGAGCCATCTTCCTCGGAAAGTGTGTCATCCTTCGTTTCAGTAGCTCGGGCGACATCCGTCTTCGTCTCATAGTTCTGATACACAGCCGTAACGATTGCCTGGATCACAAGGTTAATCGCTGGCATCCACTCGTTTACTTTGCCTTCAAGGTCGATGTCTCCGAAAATGAAGCCAATCATGATGATGATATTGGGGATCGTGACGGCAAGGAATGCTTGAAACTTGCGGGATCCGAGCTTTTTAAGATAGGCTTTCATGTGCGTTGTCCTCCTCGATCTTGTGGATTTGCTTGCACTCCATGCAGTAGTAGACGTTACTGAGCGCGACGGCAACGACAAGCTGCTTCTCTCTGCTGAACTGAGCTGCTTTCCTTCGGTAATGTTCGCATGCCATGGTATCCCTCTTTCCTGTAGTAAAAGATCAACTTTCATTTCGATTCGCGCTTGATTGGCTACATATGCCTTGACCTCTGATTCATCATCCGACGCGATCCAGGGCAGATACTTTTTCAGCCGGCGCAGCAGTCTCCGATTCTTCAACGTCTGACGTATTCCAAATATCAAAAGGCCCACTATCGTCGCAAGTGTCGGACCGTTCTTCAGGAGTAGTTCGACCCCGTGTAGCATCCAATCGATTAAAGCCAACATAGCGATCACCGGTGTATAGCAGCTTCTCTGCCGTCTGTTTGCCAAATAAAAGAGCGACAAGGTTATAGGCCTTATCGCTCACGCTGTATTGCATGTATTCATCTTCGTGGAATTCGATCATGTGCATCACCTTGCTGCTTTCATGACGTTTTGGGTGATAGTATTGCGTTGCTTCACCAGAGTATCGATTTGAGCGCGTTTCTCTTTTGGTGTCATATCGCTCTTTTCGATTTCACGCACGCGTTTATTGATTTTACTGATCGTTTCTGATGCAGCGTTTAATTGATCCAGACGTCCGGACTTAGTAAATGGACGTTGATTGATTTCGGCAGATGCCTTCTCGCTTGAGAGCTTTTCTTTCTCCTCGTAGAACTTGTCCATCGACTTGCCACCTTGCAGCGGATCAACAAGAAACGCCTTAGCAAGCGGCCTTTGTTCCGTTCGTTTGCTTGGCGCTTCTGGACGATCTATAACCGGTTTGTGAAGCTTAGCACCAAAGTAATTTCCTTGCAGCACGGAATCAATAGCACTAGTCGCATATGTTCCTAGACCGGCCGTGAGACCTTTGATCGTGTTATCCATTATCCGCGGGGATGCAAAGTTTTTGAATGGTCCTTTGCCGCCTGTAAGCTCCTCAGCTCCTCGAGCAAGCAACTTGGCCGTCTCGGTTGTGCGGATAGGATCGTACTGGTCACGTGGCTGTAATCCGCTCTCACGCTGCGGGATGATCGATCCTTCGCGGAAGAACGAATAATCCGCCATACCCTCGATGAACGGCAGTAGACCGCTCAATTGCATAGGTAGCGCAGAATCCCCGAGCACCCGCCTAGCAAAACCATCGAACGCTTTTTTATCGTTGTTGTAGACGTAATCCAATGCTCGTTCAGGAAGGTTTGCAAAGATTGGTGCAATATCGAACGGCTTCGGGATCCGAGCTACCATATCCGTACCTGGTATCGCGACAAGCCAGAATGCATCCTTCTGCCAATCCGGCGCCTCTGCAATGGTTTGCTTCTGTGTATCGTTAGCGAACTGTTTGTTAATTACGAATATACCTACAGTAGGAACGGTTGTAGCTGCAACCATGCGGGAAATCGTACCAACAGGATTCGCTTTGATAGAGCGGATAAGTTTCGACTTACCTTGGATATTCGCATTCAGGAACGCGACCATGCGGTTAGTCTGCCGGATGCTAGACCCCGAACGGGCGAAGTCCATCAAGTCTCGAGAACGGTATGCCGCCTCTTGCTTGGTTGCTCCAGAACGTAGAGCAGCGCGATATTCGCCCACCTTTGTTGCAGATTCCGTTGTATCCGAGATGGTGCGAAGAACGTTCAGCCACGATTTAGGGTTAACGATGTTAACGAACTTCTTGCCTGGAGGTTCTTTCAAAACCTTCTCTAGCGCCTGACGGTGAACGTTTCTATCCTGGGACATCACGTTACCATAAGCGCCCAGATTGTCTATCCAATCCTTGTACATGTCTCCGCGTTTAATTGTCTGAATCAGTCCGGCAGCGAAGTCCAAGGGAGTAAATCCACTCTCACTCGTTACAAACGCTTGTAGAACGTCCCTCATAGGGTTTCTAAGGCTGAATTCAGGCGTCAGAGTAGCGCCAGCCCTAAGCAAGGATGCGGGCTTAGAAAGAATGTTGACGAGCATATTAGACGATTCCTGATCCATGTTCAAAAACGTCTTATACACTTCCGGCTCAACCTCGTATTTGACCGCTTCGCCATTCTCACGGACTGTAACAACGTTCTTCCGTCCTGACTTCTCGTTCGGGTCAAGTTTACGGATAAACTGACCATCTGTGTCTTTCGCCGCCAGTTTGGAAAGCTGAGTCGCGACCTTGTTCCGTTCTGCCGAATTGACGGATTGCATGATGTTCTTAACCATGTTTTCGAGAGGATCGACTACAGCACGCTCCGAACCTTTCAACGCTACGATGGGATCAGATACGTTCGCCAGAGCTTTGGATAATCCACCTGTAAACTCAACTTTGTCATCATCAAATGAGCGGAACAATGGAATGTAGTTCTTCCACCGCTCGTTTAGGACTTTTGACAATTGTTCAGATACCACGCCATTATCCACAAGCTCCTGAAGCATATCGCGGTTGATCTTCACGAGATCCTGCTGCGCTTTCATCATCTCTGGGGTACCGAATTTCTCTAGAACGTCTTTGATTTCGGCGTTCGTGAAACCGGATTTGTAACCCGCTGCGTTTACATCCTGTGCATGTCTGGCCAGCGCGTATCGGCCAAGATCATCGGCAGAGTATCCAGCGTTCTCAATACCCTTAATGATTGGTGACAGGCGGTCTGTAACGATCTGTGCGGCTCTCTCAGGTACACCTTTGTACATCCTTGCCGTTTTGTATAGGCTGTCCTCTGCGCTTGCCACGGAGCCTGTAACGTTCTTCTCAAGGCGTTCCAACTGTGCGAGATCATCGACGAATTGCGAGCGAACCTTGTCGAACTTCTGCTGCCACGTCGATGTTTTCTTTTTCGCGTCTCGGCTGATCTTTGTATCGAATGTGCTGGCATCGCCTTTGCCGCTGTTGTTGAATACGTCTGCTTCTTCAATCGACTTTTTAACCTTGCTACCTTGGTTTTTGAGTATGGCTTGGGACTGGCGGAAGATACGAGCAGCGTGAGGCCTGACTTGTTCTCCGAATTCTTTGACCAACACTTCGGCAAAGTCTGCTGCTTTAATCGTACCCTTTCCAAGTTTCGCCGCCATGACAATAGCGTGATCTGCCCATTCATCGATTGGGTTAGCAGATAGGCGATTTTTCCGCTTGGAAATACGGTCACGTGCAGCTTTTTCCGCATCATCGAGATAGGAATATACTTTGTCCCTAACTCGCGGTTGATTAACTTCCTTAACAATTTCCTCCGCTTCTCGGATCGGTGCAGGAACGTTCTCACGTTGTGGCGAAATATTTTCTACCTCTGGCTGATTAGCTTTAGGCATGTTAGGTTGATTATTAACCACTGTCGATTGAACTGAAGTAGTATTCTGAACAGGTGCTTCTACAACTGCGCTAGGCGCTGGTTCTGCTGTCCTCCCAAGTCTGCTCATGACCAATTCTTTGAACTCTGGTTGCGTATTGTTGAGTATATTATCAAGGTCATAACCACGGCCACTAGCAACCTGTTTTTCAATATCGTATACGTCTAAGTTACGTTGTACATCTTGTGCTAATTCCGCCATCTCATCGTATGAAAGTTTTCGAATTTCATTCAACGATGCCCCAGTGTGAGGTTGCAACCATCTAGCTAGTTCCCTTGGGTTTTCCATCGGAGGAGTGATCCTTTGACTAACTTCTGGAGATATGTCGCGAATAACCTTCGACAGAAAGTCTTCCTGCGAACCTACACGAAATTTCCCAGGAATATCTCTACCTGCTGCTTCAATGGCTTTTGTGATTCCGATATTTTTACCTAATACTCCTTCAGCGGCGTTGCGAACGGTATCACGCAAAGCCGTTGCGCCCCGCAAAGCGCCTCCAAGTAATAGACCGCCAGCCGCACCACCACCAGCACCCCAGGCAAGGTTCTCAGCCACTTCCTGCGGGGTTCTTGCGTTTTGTGCGGAAACTGCAAGGCTGTCACCAATACCACCAGCCACACCGCGACCAGCGATATTTAACACTGTAGGAGCATTTTTCAGAACAGGAGCTACCAATCGTTCAGCCATCGCCCCGGGCAATAGGGATTGCGCAATCTGTCCATATTGACCGGGTTTCGAATCGACCATTCTAGCCTGTTCATCTCTACCCAATAAGCGCTCCAATCCAATACCGCCGCTCGTTAAACCAGTTGCGAATTTGCCCAAGTTATTGTTAGGAAATATCGGATCAGGTTGAAACTTCGATATGAATTCTCTCGCCGGGGATTCCATCATATGTCTGCCGCCTTGCTGGTCACCAAACAATGTGCGAGACAGCGGATCAACAATAGCCTCTTTTCCTGCTGTGAGCGCTTGTTCTAGCAACGTTGGGGCATTGTGTTTAACCGTTGCCGCCCTTTCCTTCGCACGAACAGGAGCGGAAAACCGCCCCTCTTCATTTTGTTGTCGCAATAACTCGCTAGGAGATGGAAGAGAAGTGGCCTGTGGAACTGGTTCAGGGGCGAATCTTTCCTTCACCGCCGCTTGTTGCTTGCTAGGGTTGAATAGGTCAGGCATCGAGTTCATATGGGATGAAAACTGTTCGGCGGAAACAGGTTCGTACTTCTCCCAATTTACGCGAGTGACGGACGGTTCTTTTTTATTTTCCTCTTCTTCATAACCGTATTTCGACCAGTTTACCGCCACACTATCACCACCTATTCAAATATGCTGTATGCCGACTTCAAATCTTCGTAACCATTCTTGCCAAGGTCTGCGATGATGTTCGCTTTCTCATTTTTGAAGAATGATTTCAGTTGTTCAGGTGTAAAGGAATCTAAACGAGTGTAGTAAACAGATTCCTTCTCATTGGTCGTAGGTTTTGCCGTAGACGACGATCCTGCTTTTTGATAGGCAAGATCATTTTCGAATTCTTGCTGTTTTTGCTGAGCTTCAAAAGTCTTCTCTCTCCAAGCCTGATCCGCGACGAATTCTTTCTGACGTTGACCAAGGCTAGCCCATTGAAGCCCACGAGAGGCCGCAGCCTCCTTCATATCCTGTTCGAAACTACGGTTTTTGAACGCATTCTCCCAGGCTGTTTGTGCCTTCTGGAAATCGAACTGACCTTCCTTAAACGCATTCTCCCATGCGGTCTGATTCTTTGTGAATTCGTTTTCCCAAGCTTGTTGGTTTGCCGCGAATGTGTTCTGACCTGTTCCGGCGGAATCTATAAGCGTCTGCATGTTCGACTTAGGACCGCTTCCGAGGTTTTGGGTACGATCTACCAAGTTCCAATACTGATCCATATTAAAACCTTTGTTCGCGAGATCCATCTGTTGTCCTGCAAGTGTGCGTGTACCAGCCAGTCCCGCCAATGTTTGAAGGCCGAGACTATTGTTGCCGCCGTACACGCTAGAACCGTTTCCCAGGCTATTGATGTTACCCGTCAGATTTGCGAGGTCCATTTGCTGTCCCCAATCTTGCTGTGCTCCCGCTAGTGTTCGCTGGCCTCCATAAGTACCTGTGAGTTGTCCAACGTTAAGTCCAAAGTTTCGTTCTAATTGAAGCAGTTCGTTATAAATGGCGCGTTGTCTCTCCGGCGTCAGTTTGTCGAAGTTGGTTATCTCCTGTTGGAGTGAACCAAGCGTGTTCTCCAGCGTTGCAGCACGTGAGGAATCGTCAATGCTCCGTCCGCGCGCTGTCATAGCTTGACGGTAGTCAGCGCCGCCGCTGAATGGATTGACGCGCTGATTAGCAAAGAAATCTTCCAATACACGATTGTCTTGTACGAGTTGGTTCGAATATTCAGCGTTGTTTTTAACATTGGCTATTTGCGTGTTAATAGCATTAAGCAAAGCTGCTCGTTCCATCGCCGTTTGATCTTGTGCATATTGGTTGAGCTGCGATGACGATTGTACGCTCGTTACGTAGTCCTGTGGTATGCTTCCCATCGTTTGTGTTTGTGCTGGCGTGTTCTTCACGGCGTCGTAGGACAAACCGTATCCCACTCGCTGAGAGTCGGCAATCAGCTTGTTAATGAGGTCGGTATCGTTACTCTGAATCGCCTGACCATACCTCTCATTCTGACGCGCTGTATAAGCATCCATACCGCCTTGACCGCTTGCTGCATTATTAATCCATGCTTGGTGCGATGCTTGGCTTCCTGCCGCTGGTGTGGACTGTGGTACGCTTCCCGTCGTCTGTGTTCCAGCCCCTGACGATGCTTTTGCGGCGCTTACTCCAGATGTGCCAAACATTTGCTGAGCCGTTTGCGCTCCTTGTTTAATCGCATCGAGTGTAATGTTGTACTTTGGCAATGCCATGTTATTCGCTCCTCTCGTACTTTTTCATTTTGTTCCTGTGAAAAATAAAAGAGCCTGATTGCCAGGCTCCTTCTCGTTTGTATATGCGGCTCATGAGTCTATGATAGTGGTACAATACCCATCTCATAGGGATTCTCCTTTGTGTTGCTATATGGTCCTAAACTCCTTATAATTCTTCGTCGCTTCCGGCAGGATCTTCCTCTTTTAGTGGATGTCCTTCTATACTCCCCCCACCAATGCAAACATGTTCGGGTTGTATTTCACTTTTTACCCATTGAGTGGGAGCTTGAAAAATCCATTCGACAGCATTATTAAATTCCATAAGCCCCTCCTAATGGTTTATGTTCATCGGACATCGACGAGACAATATTCCGTAGCAGGCTTAATAACCTTGGCAACCACTGTTCCTGCTGTCGGGCTGACGTTACGAGCTAATCTTCCCCCTGTTGATGTAACAAGCAAATCAGCCTCATAAGTTGCAGCGGCTGTCCTAGCGATAGCGAGTCCCTTTGTCACGATATAACCTTTGTCATCTGCTGTAGCCAAACAGAAGATGCCGGAACAGTTGACTGCATCAGCCACGCTAACAAACGTCATAAGACCCGCCGTACTGCCATCAGGCCGTGCAGGGTAGAAACGTGATATGGCATTGGCGCTCGGTAACTCCCGGATGATGCTCTCTTTATCAATCTCATTACCCGGATACAAGTTTATATCCGATAGGTATACCTCTGATATATAGCTATAAGTCATGGTGTTTGCTGGGAGTTCATACGGCGTCTCAATAATTTGTGGCTCTATAGCTATTGTTTCAATGAATTCTTTTACAGGCGGAATGACAATTACCTGATTGGGATCATTGAGCAATTCGACGTACTTATTTGGTTTACCGTTGATGTATAGCAACACAACGGTTGGTCTATTTCCACCAACGATTGGTAGAGTAAAATCCATGGCCGTAGAGATGTTAATGTACTTCGGAACGACTGGCGGCTTGTTTTGCGTGAATGCTTCTTGAATGATCTTACGCGCCAAGTCCTCATATGTCCGTTTATTCGGATGTACAGCATCCGCAAATATGCCACTGCGTGGCTTACCATCATTGGCCGGATCGTTGGCATATGCATAAAAATCAAAGACTGCCATGTTAGGCGTTTTCGATGCCTTATCTAACAACCATGCGTTATACTCCTTTACAACCGCGAGTTTAGGAGCATCCATGGAAGAGTGTGGTCCGATCGTAAACACGATAGGATAAATATTGTTTTCAAGCGCATTGTCGATAAGATAATTTGCATCTGTAATAATTGCCGCAGGAGTTCGTCCAGCGAAAACATCGTTGATGCCGCATACAACAATAACGAAATGCGGCCTCTTGGGTAACGTGTTTGTTGGGCTAAGAGATCCCACTGTTTCAGCCAACACATCGCGGCCCCATCTAGTGCGAACTTGGTCAAAACGTTGCCCGCCTATGCCGTGATTGTAGATTTTTAGTTTGGTATGCTGCTCGATATGATATGAGATTTGACCCGGAGAATTCGGCAGGTTGGGGTCGTATCCAGGTGCATCCAGCCGACCATGCAAAGCAGGATGACCCTCCGATATACTGTCCCCGATTATGACTCCAATCGGCATATTGAAAATGATGCGATTCGAAATAAGATTAGCCAGCGTCATCACCCAACCGCTTGTACCTGAGCTATTAGCTGTCGGTATACCGTTGCAAGCCTTGCTGCCTTCATAAGTGTTGAAGTGGTTTGTGTCCGAGTTGAATGTCAGTGGAATCATTCGACTAGACTTTTGTTGAGACAGATTATAAAAGTCAATGTTGCCATTCGCCTTCTGCGTTTGCTCCTCAGTTTCCGCCAACTGTACATCAATGTCCTGAAACTTCATTTGGATTGCAACGTTCGGAATTAGTGTAGTGAGTGTCGGGTCTAATTCTTGGTACCCTACAGCAGCAATTTCAATTTTTTCGCGCGTTACATTTCTATTTGCGATCTTAGGAGTGGTTACCGCACCATCTGGAAATTTAGGAGTTGTAACCTGCCCGTCTCCAATCTTAGGTGTGGTTACACTACCATCAGGATGATCCAGCACACCGCTGCTTTTATGATTAGAGAAACCTACCTCAGTCGCTTGTGCTAAATCGTAGTTTTCGTTAACTTTATCAACAATTTCAAGGATAGCCCCATCCATCGCAGCAGAACTTGCCGGAGTTCCGGGGCTTGTATTATTCGTCAGCACTATGATAGGCGCTGGGTTGATATGTCCCATGATTCACTCTCCTTTTAAAAGATTCCCGATACGCTGCCTATAAAGGACTCGCGCAGGATTAGAACCGGTTCGTCGCGGTTATTTCGCCATCTTCGCTGGAAGTATCGGGCGCGTTTGTGGTAGACCATACGTCTCGCTTGGTTGGTTAACTCGGTATAATCGAGATTCGCCCAATCTGCCAAGTCCCAGCCTGGCGCGAAATCCCATATGAACACGGTCGTTCGGATCGCTTCTGCATCGTATTTCACGCCTGCCCCGTAGATGATCGCAACGTCAATGGAGGATGTTGTCATCCACCTTTGAGCTTCCAGCACATAGTAGTGCAAATAGGAACCTTCGCCAGTAAATTCGAAACTTAATAGTCCGCTATAGACGTCGAAATCGACCGGAACGCCTACTGTTTTCTCCTCGTCATCCCAGTCGCTGTAAAAGTCCTCAGAGAACTTCTGTAGAAGCTTCAACGCGCCTCCGAAGTAGTTTATATTGTCGTACTTCACAAACGCCTTAGAATGCCACGGAAGACGCCACAGATACCATTCTCTATTGCGCGTGTCATAGCACATGATATAGTGCGTAGTGTCGCGGCTGATCGAGATTAAGAGTCTCGTCTGCTGGTCGAACCACATGACCGCCGCTTGCTTCTCGGACAAGGTAAATCCGAGTGCGTCGAAGTCCAACTTTTCACGAGTGAGCGAACGAGTGGCGTATTGCCTGTCTCCAGTCGATAGAGCTGCAACTGTGAATATCTCATGTACGCCATCGTCTGAGAGGTACACAACCGCCTCTGAACCGTCTGGATAGGTGATACGCGACATACCTCGCGGTGAAATGTTACCGGCTGTCGTATTGAGGAACTGATTCCCGTTGAAATAGGTGTTGATTATTCCATCGTCCGCATCGTCGCCCGTTAGGATACCCCATCCCCTACGCATTGGGACGAGTAAAACGTTGTTAAAGGTGATGCCTGGTCCTGTTATGACATCGTTGTTTCTCACCCAACGCTGAAAGAATACCGAAGGGAAATAGTCATCTTGATACTTTTTCGCGTACCAAATGGTATCCGATCCATCAGATACGAACAGATACCCCTTATGCACCCATACATATTTGATTCCAAGCGCGTTAATCGTCGCAAGTGCATTCGGCGGTGCTGGATCCGGGTCGTTGGCTGCTGGCGTAATGTCCTCTACTGCTGATCCATTGTAGAATTTGAGGTTCCCACCGTCTGCCATAATCAGCGAAGATTGGTTCGTCAGATCAGTGAATGCCACCGAATAAATGTCCGGCGTCACGAATGTATCCGTCATTGTCGCAGGTTTCAACTCACCGCCATAATAGCTATACAATGTATCGCCGCTGACGGCTAGTAACTCCTCGCTGAACGCCGTTGTGTTGACAGTTGGATAGGAGACACCCCCTCCATCTAAAGTCGCTGAAAACACCTCTACAAGGTCTGTCGTGTTGCGTTCCAATGTCTCCGTATTTGTCGCCGTACTGATGTAAATATTGATCGAGTTAGCGTGATATGGTATCGCTGGAATTGTGACCTCAAGCTTCTCACCCAACACAATTGCCTGTGACGCCTCTGGACTCGCCTCTGTCTCTCCCTGATCGGTGAGGTATGTGTATCTCACATAATAAGTATCTGCCGGTAATGTAGCGGCTACGTCGACTACAGCCGCTAATGTTGGGGCAGCTCCTACTTCTACCAAATTGGGGAAACGATAGGATACGAGATAAGAAATGTCACTGGACAATGGAACGGTCGTTATAGGAGCAGAACCGTCCCTTTTGCCGATTGTATTGATGCCACGCATACATGCATCATACGCAATCCTCTGCGCTCCCTGCGGTACTTGTGCGCCGTTGATAGCCGTCTGCATCCCTAAGGAGGGGTACATTTCCAGCATGACTTGTTGTTCTGGCATGTTTACCCTCCTCCGAACGCACTGTCTACGGTATTAAGAGACGGCACAAATCCGCCGCTGCTGTGTCCTCTTGCATCAATATTAGCCTGAACTGCGATTTTTAAGTATCGTTGAGACAAAGCGTAATAGTGAGCGGCGAGGTCTTTGGCGTGCGGCCTAGATTCCATAATCATTGCCGCAACGTGGTAAGACAATCCTAATGACCCCGCGTCCGGGAACTCCACAGGGCTTGATGCAGATGCCACCGTAGACGGGTATGCAATGTAATGCAGCGTATACGCCCCGTTCAGACCCTTCACATGAATCGGGGTATTGGAAGACTCTCGCCACCAACCAGACTTTGTATCAGCGTATGCGGTGCGTTTGACGACCTCTTTGCCAGTGCTGTCCATGATGCGCAAAGGAGCGTATAGGTCGATGATGGATTGACCGCTGCGCTGGAAGGTGATAAATCCTTCTCCGCTGATTGTCATCGGATCAGATACGCGCATCACATAGGCGATGTTCGCCAGTTTACGCAGCGCCTCTGTTATAAAGATGAATATATATTGATTCTGTTGGCTCTCCGAAGTCCCGATCTCCTCAAGGTAGGAGGCAACGATTTTACGAATAGTTGGTAGTAAAGAGTCTGCGGTGATCAAATTACCATCGCTCCTTTATGACGAGATCGGGATTTGTGAAGCTGTAATACTGAATGATTTGATTCCTCATCGCATTGTACATCTGTGCGGCAAACTCTGAATTCCTCTGCGCAATCTGTAGACCGATATTTGTTTGAGTCGAAAACAATTCGAAATATCGCATCTTGCAGTAAGAAACGTAAAGAGAAGCGTAACGGTCAGGAATGTCAATCTCGTCATCCTGTTCTGTAAACCGTATCAGGAACTTGTAATAGTCAATGTTCAGTGTATCTTCTGCGCGAAAAGGCACTCGGAATTCAATTTTCCCGTTATAGATACGGTAGTTGACTCGTAAATCGCGGTTAATCTCAAATTCCAAGTCACTCTCCAGCCATAACCTGTTGATTTCCTTCAGGTCTTCCGGCAGTGCATACGTCATATCGGTTGTGGTAAGTGGGATTTGGAACGTATCAGCCGGAACATTGATGACACTGCCGATGTCCACATTGCAATCATTGCACCATTGGATGACTGATTCGTGTTCGATTGCTGTTGATCCAGTCTCACGGACCACCGCAAACCGAATATCGTTGATTGTTGTTGCCATATCGGACCTCCTTACACGAACGGATCAACGTAAACCTGAAGATCAAAGGTTGTTTGAGCGTCTGCTCCGTTTACGTATTTGACCATGGCGTAATAGGCGTGGCATACGAATGCGAATCCGATCGGCGTGCCGCCTGTGACCGCTTCAGAACTAGTCTTGTACCACGTCAATCCATCAAAGGATTCGTGAAACTCAACTGTCCCGCCTTGGTCCGCGCTGGCTAGGCCTCTTATCTGGTTGTACAGTTCCACCTTTATTCCCGGCGACGCGTATTCCCCTGCTGCTCCCAATGGATCGCTCGTCCGGTCTTTCACTGTTCTGATGCAGGACATTCGGTATTCCCCTTTCCAACAATTTCTCAAGAAGCTCGTTTGTCTTCTTTTGCTCCTTTACAAGAGCATTAATCGCATCAATTTCAAGTTGGTACATATGACCTCCATAAAGAAAAAGAGGGAGCAAAAAGCCCCCTCACTTCTCCTCCATCAATCCGTGTTCTAACAGCTTTTTGCGCATATCGTTCCAGCCTTTGACGAATCGTTTCTGATCATCCGTCATGTTTTCGGTTACCCGTTGAGCTGGATAGTGCGCCACCTTGTCTTTCTTCGTCTCACCTGTTACAAAGCCTACTCTCTGCTCCATCTGATCACTTCCGTATCACGTGGATTGTCCAACTTCCGGACGCCAGGTCAATAGTCGTTCCCAGCGGATTGAAGAAGGAGATTTGCACTGTATTAGCAGCTGATACAAACCCAAACGCCATAACGCCTTGTGTGCTGTATGGCGGGAATAACTCAACTCGGTCTCCCAACGCTGCGCCGGTTACTGTAATACCCGATGTCAACGCCCCTGTCACCGTGGCCAATGAAGCCGGATCGACCGTTACTGTTGCAACGATCAGATCCGTAAGCAGATCAACAGGTGTTTTACCCGTCTTCTTGATTCCAATTGCTTGCGAGTGAAGCCCTTTTTTTGGCATTGATAGCCCTCCTTATGTCGGGAACGAACCTACGCCCCAGCTCCAGTCAACTGCTCCGTACGACCAACGACCAACGACTTTAAACTTTGTTACCTCAGTATCAAAGTCCGTGATCGAGCCATTCTCTGGCTTGCGGCGATCAAACCATTTCATTGCACGCTTCATGCGGGAAGAATCAGCAACTACCCAAGCGTTACGACGAGTTACAAAAGGATTGATGATTACATTAATCTTGCCCTCGTACATGTTGACGTTGTGGTCAGCGGAATCCGGTTCATACCCTTCTCCTTTACCTGTGATTCCAGCAATTTGGAATGCTCGACGAGCAAGGTTACGAGGAACGATAAGAGTATCCGCTTTTGCTGCCATTAGCGTCCCTTTGTCATCAACCCATTCTTCCATCATGATCGCCGCAGCATCGAAGGAATCGATAGATAGTTCCTGCGTCAAGAGATTGGATTGGGTGTCTGTTAGATTATGAGGGCTGTATGGATGTGCAGCAGAGAATAAAGATTGACCATCTGGCAAAGCAGCATTGTACGTTCTGCCTTTGTAGTCAACAGCCGTTGTGGTCAGGTTGCCGTTGATAAACCATTCTACCCCTTGCATCTGACGAGTCTTGTAAGTAGCATCAGCAAGACCACGAATGCGGTCTCGAATTGCAGTAAGTTTAAGATCGTCTACAAAATCACGATCAATCTCGCGTCCGCCCGAGTACTTTTTGTGTTTGAAATACTTTTGCCATAGTTCGTCCACATCAGAGTAAAACACCTGATTGTTGGATCGGGACCAGTCCTCCAGAAGTCCCTCGCCGCCGATCATTTCGATGCTTTCAGTGTCCTTCGTGGAACCCTGAACATCGAACATTTGTGGGATAAAGTCCGGTTTAGGGGTCATCTCCCGTGTGTATAGCTCGCGGAATACCGCCTCAAGCACCATAGGATCCCATTGAAGTTTTGTTTGCATTGGTTAGTCCCCCTTAACCGAACAGCCGCTTTTTGACTTTTACGCGGCAAGTTTGTTTGTTTGTGTTGATTTCTCTTACAGAAAGTGCTCCACCTGTAACGTCAGACGCCAATACAGAGAGTCCGTTAGTAGCAATGTCTGCTACATCCACGCCTACGACGAATCCACCAGCTGGCGTTCCGGTATATGGAGCATCAAACCAGTCACCTTCCCGGGCGAGGATCACTTCGAGGTATTGATCCGTTCCTGCTGCAATGGTCTGGTTTGCGAATCCTGCGATAGCGCCGCCGTTAGCGACAGCGGCCCAGCGTCCGGAAGTCAATGTAACTGCCTGTCCTTCCGTAAATGCCGTAGCATTTGTTGCCATGATATCGCTGATGCGCCGTTCAGGAGCGCCGTAATCGTTGAATGCGAACTGGAAGCCTTGTGCCATGATTCATTACCTCACTTTTTCACGTATTTTCTTGCGCTTTTAGGGTCAAGCCCAAACATGGCAAACGCCGATGTCATGGCATCCGGCACTTCCGGTTCCAGATCGGCGCTTCCTTGTGTTTCTACTTGTGACCGCAGTCCCAAACGTTGATCCTTTATCGCCTTCTGCTCGGCTTGCTTTCTTGTTTGTGCAGTCAACTTGTCCATATGAGCTAACTTGTAGGCATGAAGTGGTTGGTATCCTTGGCTTACAAGAGACTGCATCTCGCTCGTAAACCATTCAGGCGTCCCACCGTCATCAAATGCCTTGGATGTCTCCGCCAAATCGGGGTATTGCTGATACAACTCTCCCCATTGCTGGCGCTTGGCTTGTTCGGTCTGTGCTAACTTGCTCTCAATCTCCATCCTCTGCTGCTGTACAAGCGTTTGTTTCGCTTGTTGCAATAGTGGATGGTTCTCGTAGTACGCCTCAACCTTGGATGGGTCTAAACCAGCATCCTCAGCTTCCTGGCGTAGCTGCTCACGCATGTTGGCGTACATGTCCTCTTGTTGTTGCTTCGCTTGTTGCTCCAATCGATCAAAGTTTGCGACGTATTCGGCGTGGTTCTCGAATCCTGCGAGTTTGGCAGCTCGGTCAAGATGCTTCTCCAGTTCCGATTTTCGTTCTCGCTCCTTGTCTAGAGCAAGCGACCTTTGCACATATTCCGGAAGTTTGTCGTCAGATACATCGACTTCGATCTCTTCCTTGTTATGCTTTACCTTGATTGTTTTGGATGGCTTCTCGTCCTCTATGGCAGGAGTTTCGATATGCTCGTCCTCTGGCGTTTCTATTTGGCTACTGGACGTGTCCGGTTGTTCGGTTGGTGTATCAAGTCCGAACATGGACATTGCGTCTTGTATGGCCTGTTCTTGCGGTTCCTGCGACTCTACGGTTTGGCTGCCGGATTGTTCGCTCATGTGTAATTCCTCCAATACGAATAGCCCCTTGGCATGGGGCGAGAGTTGGTTATATTAAAGGGGCGCTCTACGACTAGATACGCCCCGCTGGATCATTCACTTGCTGTTGGAATTGTGCTATTTGCATCGAATTACCGAACTCTGTCTGCTGCTGTGACTGAGCGACCTTCTCCGCATTAAGGATATAGTCTCCTTCCGCTTTCATGCGGTCCGTTTCAGCCTTGTATTGATCCGTCTGGACTTTCGTCTGATCCGTTTGCATTTTCGCCATATCGACCTGTCCAAGCTGTTTCTGCATCTCCTGCATTTGCTGCATCATCTGTTGATTCTGTTGCTGCAATTGCTGAATGTTCTGCATGACTGTCGCTTCCGTGTTGACGCGTTGGTCGATCACATCGAATGGTTCCATGCGTCCGTTGGCGACAGTGTACTGTACGGCCTTGGCGTCGATGATCGGAAGCCCCGTTAAAGGATTGATGGTTCCGAACAGGTTGAATGCCGTCTGGATCCAGTACTCTCTATCCTGCGGCTTCTCTACCCCGATCTTCACCGTGATATCGAATTGAGGGATGTATTCTTCCTCAACCGGCATTTCTTCCGGCTCACCAGTTTCAGGATTCGTCATCTCGGCTGTACTTGACATCGTATTAATCAACCTGTCACGGCTTATAACTATGTCACGGCCTGTTACACGAGCTAGACGGTCCGTTGAGTAGAATTGCGCCATGTTGTAAATGTACTGCTCAAACACCTCAGTCAGCGCATCCTCGATCAATTCAGAGGCTACCGTAAGCCTTGCATTAGCAGCTCCGATAAGCGCTTTGGCCTGCTCACCGCTCTTAACATTGGCGTTCGCTTGACCATTGGCAGAGTCAAATTGACCTGGGATCTTCTGGAGCATATCCATGTAATAATTCATGGCGTTGAATACCGTCTGAGGTACGTTTACACCTTGGAACTCCTGAATTTTGGATAAGTCAGAGACTTTAGCCATGCCGCCAGGCTCACTACGTTGCCGTTTAAACTGTTCCGGCTTCTGGATGGCCCCTTCCTCGTACATGACTCCGGCATTTCCTTGCTTCGCCATTGTCTCGACGGTTAACTCAGCGAACTTGTTGAGCATGATCTGCGGCTTCATCATGTCGCGCATGTACCCCTTGCCCCACGGGTTATCCTCGTCAGGGAAGAGTGTACGGGCAACAATTGGATATTTGCCGTGATCATAGACATAAGATTTATGTTCGAGGAATACGCCGCCCACCGTAATATATAGGCAATGTATACCGTTCATCTTTCCGGCAGCTTTTGCTAATGCTTCTGAAGGATCGCGTCCTTGCATCAACTTGTCATTTGCCAGTTCCTCGAATATTTCCTTGTCCTCTTTTGTCATGATCTTCGGTTTACCGCGATACCAGTACTCAATCAATCCAGCCGTTTTTATCTCACCAATTGATCCATCACCGTATGTCCGATCGGCGTTAAAGTTGCGCATGGAGTAATCGTCCATGTCGTAGATGAATACGTCGCCTTCGTCCTGGTCGGGCTGGACCTTCTTCCCATTCTCCGGCCAACGCTTGGGATAGTACTCCAACGGCTTGCGGAAGTGGAACATTTGAGCTGCGCCACTCTGCATATCGATAAAGTCTCGTATGCGCGGATCCGGAAAGAATGTGCCGAAGTCAATCGGTATCACGTCATTCTGACCAATGAAACGATACTCGCCTGTGCCTCCCTCGACCGTCGGGTCATACAGCACCTTGTAGATCAGAGGTCCATGAATGATCATGCGGCGCACAGCCCTGATATGCTTCTGTGGGAATCGTATCTGCCTAAGCTCATACGGCATGTACGCGTTCAGGTCTTGCGATTTCTGTTCGTCACGCGCCTCCTGTGGTTCAAATTCAGGCTGCGGCATCCATGCGCATAGCTTGGAAGTAATCGACTCAATCTGACTCCAGGCGATGTTATCGACGCTGTTTGGACGCATCTTGGTCACTTCATCGGGCCTTAGCCCATGCCAGTGATCGCCTTTGTAGAATCGTTGTTCCTGTCTCCAAGTCGGTTCATACTGCTGACGCTCAGACTTGAAATACTGATAATCGTTATATGCCATGTCGACAAGCTTTTGCTGCTCCGGCGTATTAATTGGCTGCTTTTGCGAATTCTCGTCAACGCCAAACACTCCGGCAAACCTTTCTTTGATTGTCTGCACTACTGCCACCGTATCACCCCCTTAAATGCAAATAAGACGCTAATGCGTCTCGTCTTCAATGCTCGTATCGTCGTAGTAACTCAATGGCTTGCGTGCGCGCTCTTCCTTGACCTCAGTCAGCTTATCGTGCCGTTTATACTCACTGTAATCCTTTGCCATGAGCTTGTCGGTTAGTCGATCTATCGTGCGCTGTTGTGACCACATCACCCAGCATGCAAATATCATCGCTATAAATGCCAGTGATGCGAATATCATGGATTGCATCTTCTCACCTCACCAGAATGAACTCGTTGCCTGTTCGTCGTCATCTTCATCGTTATCGAACTTGTCCGCACGCGTCGATTTTTTATCGTCCATATCTCTCGGAGGCAACGTATGGACGATCTCGCCAGCAATCGATGCTGTATCCACCTGATCATCGTGTTTCCCTCTCGGGAAGCTCAATAGCTCGTCCTCATAATCCGTCAACCACTGCGCCCCCTCTCGATGGTAGACCATACTCACTTCATAACGAGCGGCTATGACCAATGAACGTGTTACCTTGTCTTTGTCCACCTTAATCGCCTTAACCGTCATACCCTCTCGCCGCATCTCTTGTATTAGGTTCGTCCCATACGTCTTGTCCTCGATAGCCTGGTAACGTGGTCGAAACCGGTTGGACATGTTGCGCATCAGCGGCTTTTGATCAGGTCCGGTTATGTGTGTGCGGTATACATCGTATAGCAGCAATTCGTTATGTGGCGTGACGTACCACGTCGACACGACAAAGTAATCATTGATCGTCTTTTCACTGTTGGCCGTGTCCACGGTCTGGAATATCCATAGATCATATTTGCGGTAGCGTTTTTCTCCCAGGACGAAATAAGGCATGTTTCCGATGACCTCTTCGCGGAAATACCGGAAATGCTCACGCTTGAATATCGTTCCTCCCGCTGCGCTCGGCCTCTGCTGATACAAAGCGTTGAACACGTAGCTGCCAACGTCACTTTTGATCTGCTCCAACCTGTGGGCATCGAATCCAAACTCAGGCCAAAGCGGTTCACCCTCAACTCGCCCAAGGTAATCGTCACTCTCAGCCAGCGCAGGAAAGTTGATGACCGTCCACCGTTCGCCCTTGTGAGTGCCCTCTGCGATCTCGTCACGCTCTTTTTTGAGCAAACGCCCTACTAGGTCATCCTCATGCCATCGCGTCATAACGACAATGATTCGACCGTCTGGCGTCAAACGAGTGTATAGCGTGGATTGATACCAGTCCCACACCTTTTCGCGCATGACTTCCGAGTTTGCTTCTTCAGCATTTTTGACTGGATCGTCAATGATCGCTATCTTGGCACCTTTACCCGTGATTGCACCACCTACACCAGCAGCCGTTACGCCGCCCCTGTACCCCTCTATGCCCCATGATTCTGCCGACTGGTTGTTAGGGTCTACCTTGGCATCAAACACGCCATAATTGGACGTGAGCGTATCTCTGGAGATACGAGAAAAGCCCCGACTCAAATCAATTGAGTACGAGGCTAGAATGATCTCATCTGTGGGATTTCGCCCTACGTGCCAGGCCGGGAACTTTTTGCTCACTCGTTCCGATTTCCCATGACGTGGAGGCATGGTTACGATCACGCGCTTGAGTTCACCTATCGATACCCGCATGAGCGTATTGTCCAGTATGTCGAGGTGTTTACCTTCGCGGTCCATATATTCACTGTCATAGTCGACAAAATAAGAGAAATCCTGATAGGCTCGAGCTTGTCTTATCTCATCCAGGGTCGGCAGATTTTGCAACGATATGCTCAAGCTGCATCAACTCCTGTGGTGACAATTTGCGCAAGTCGTGCTTGACCTCAGTTTTGACAGTACCGCTATGTTCCACCTTGTCTGTAAACATTCCAAGATGTCGTGCCACGTTTTCAAGAGCCTTGTCTTGGTCTCGGAATTTAATTTCAATTCCTGCTTGCGTCTGCTTTATCCCAGCGAATAACCTCTTGGCTGGCGTACTGACCTTTCGAGTATCTGCCATGTGTAAATCTAGAACTCCTTCGCCATGACACTTCGGGCAATTAGGGTGAGGATCGAATAACTTATCGAATCCATAACCTCCTTCGTCTGAAGGTATGAGCGGTTCAATATTCTCTCCTTTATCGATTGACGCCGCTTTAGCTTCAGCAACCGCATTGTCGCACGCCCTCTTGTACTCTGCTTCGTCTACCCATTGAAATTTATGATCATCCCCATTGCAGTTTCGGCAGTTTAAGCGTCTGAGTTGAGCAAGTTCGTTAGGGTCTGCATTAGCCAAATCCCACCATCTCTCTAGCACTCGATCAGCCGTTATCCTTGTTCTAATGGATCTTTCTTCAAGAAGCTGATCTATATACTCAGCGATTTCAGGTTTTTTCAGGTTTTCATGACCAACACTACCCGCTGTCGCCTGACTGTATCCCGACCTTACCGCAGCCTGTGTGGCATTGAGGTCAACGATGTATTCTTCTGCAAATCTCTTCATTTTCGCCGTCAATGCCATACTAACACCCCCAATATGGATAAATGTATCACTATTTCAATATAACCACGCATTTTTCCGCATTTCACATGGAATAATGTCACTTTCTAAGCAAACATCCTACCCGATGAGCTATACCATAGCCCATTCGATCCCCTGAACATGACCGGCTCGTCGCATCCTGGACAGGTTATCTCTGTATACTCAAGCAAGCTTTCCTCATCGACAATGATCTTCTGTCCACAATGCTCTGTTACTGCAAAATAGGTGATGAGAGGTAACGGCACTTTATGCTTTGATCGCAACCTCTCACCTCCCGTTAGATCCCTACAAACAGAAAAGAGAGCCGTATAGGCTCCCTCTCACTGATCTTTTCGCAATGTGTTGTATGACTTTACGTCCCGCCCAGCATGGATTTCGATCTGTACCATGGCTAATCCTCGCGGACTGTTCTCAGCTTTAAACTATTGGGCTTCCATTGCGCCGCTGTAGAGGTATAGGCTCCCTCTCTGAGTAAGTCAAGTTTATTTATGAAAGCTCCAGCCGACCGGGAAACCCGATCCTTGGTTATCCTTCTGGTGCTGGCGCTTGTCACCTTATTCAGTGCGCGAACGGGATTCGAACCCGCGCCTTCCTCGTTCAGAATGCAATCAACGGAGAGCTACTCCGCCTGCTTAGACTATCTCGTCTGTCCTACCACTAGACTACCGCGCACATGTTGATCATAACAGATGTAATATTCAGCGGCCACCAGGCGAATGGCTGAGGTGACCGCAGCGTGATATCCGGCATGAATAACCACATATCCATCATATCACAATTAAGCAATAGTTCTATTCCTTTTTCTTCCCTGTTTAGCTGGCTTTAAGGCGTTTTACCTTCGCGCTAACTTTCATGATCCAGCCGTGACTATAGTTTAATTGCTCCGCTATTTGCGCCGTCGTCTTACGCTCTACATCACGCATGAAAGCAACTCTACGCTCTAGCGATTGCATTTCACCCATAGCCTTTTCCATTTCGTGCTTCGTCTCGTTCTTTCGTTCTAGCGTAGCCTCGATCATAAGTATTTCATTTTGCAGCAGCTCCGCGTAATCCATGGCCTGAATGTTCGTTCCTGATCCTCCAGGCATCCCACTATATGATGCCGTAAGCTTCACTAGGTTCTTTTGGTAAGCTCGTTCTGCCCCGATCAAGTCCGTTTTCAAATCTCGCAGCCGCATCTCCAAAATGTCGATCTCTTTCAAGAGGTCTACATATGCTGTACTCCATGTGTAAGTTTCCATGCCGGATCTCCTCCTTAATTTATTTCATGCAGGCTCCTGTGCAGTAACACGGCCCGTTAGATGGGCATTTGCTTTGTTTCGCGATAGTCGGCCACCCGACAAACAAATCCTTTATTACCATCGATTGCGGATGTTGTCCTGCGAGTTGCTTAATTCCTACCGGCAAAGGAGTCTGCACCGGCTTAAACTTGACCGGTCCCATCTCCACCATCAGCTCGTGTATCTCCCGAGGCGTTCCCTCTACTTCGATTCCGTTTATGGTTGCTTTCACTGTATCGCCCATCCTTTACTCCGAAGTATTTAATTGCACTTTTTCTATCGAGCCACGTCCACATGCTCATTCGTTTCATCTCCCCTGTATAACGATAGGACGACCTACTGGAGATCGCCCCCAAACTGCTATTCTGTCGGAACGTATACGCCGTTTACTTCGATCAATTCACCACAATCGATAACTTTAGGCATCTTGTCCTTAGCGAGATTCGTGTTTATCGGGTCTTTGAATTGATCGGCTTGATCGTAAACGTTCTGACGCGCTTTTCTTAAAGCATCTTCAAATGTGAACTGTTCCCATCCCATTATTCCGCACCTACCTTCTTACATCAAGTTCTTTCATGAGTTCGTTTAAATTTCTAGCTACTGTATCCCCATCCAGAATACCTTTGTCCGACAACTCAGAGGCAATAGCAGTAACAAATGCCGATACTCCCCTCGTTTGCCGCTCAATTAGTTCTAGTAGTTCTCTGTCTTTCTTGCGGAACACCTACGCCACTTCCTTTACTTCGCCGAATACCGCTCTTTCCAATCTTTCCAGTCGGATACGGATTTCATCATCTTGGCCTGCCACTTCTCCAGATACGGTGTTGGTCGGTACTCCGGCATCCTCTTCCCCTTGAAATGATGGCACCTCTATATCTTGATGAGTAAGATTTTCAGCCAGCTTAGCGGCTTCTTCTGCTGTTTTTTCTTGGCGAAATCGTTCGGCCTCTTCCGGCGATTCTTCGCGGTATTTTCCGATCTCCAGCAGCGGAATGGTGATCTCTTCGCCAGTCGTAGAAAGGTTAGCTGCGAAGTATCGACGATCTTCTAGTCCCCGTTCGTTGATATACCAACGCTTATTATAAATACCTGGCTTTGCCGCTTGAATACGACGAAACAATTCTGCCGGATCGACTTGCGGTGTTGCTGGCGCGTTCTGTCCTTCTAGTTGCTTACGCAAAGATTCGTTATCCTTCGTCAGGCGCTCATTCTCTTCTTTCGCCTCAGCTAGTTGTACGCCCGCAGAATCTCGTTTTGCAGTCAGATCGTCGATAACAAGTTGCAGCCTGGATGCCGATGCAATCGATTCGGTGAATTCATCGATCTGTTCATTCAGCCGATCCACTTCGGCAGTAAGATCGATTATTGCCTCTTCCTGCGCGCTGATTTCCGATTTGTAGCTGTTTACGATAGCCGCATGCTTTTGTGCTTGATCGCCTATGTAGGTCTGAATCCACATAGATAGCAGTTGGTAGTATTCTTCGTTGGCGCATGCCTCGCGTAACGATACAATCATGCCATCGCCGAAATCAAGATTTTCGAACTGGTTTGTGATCGTTTCCTGCGCTTCCATGGCTGCAAGTTGTGCCTTCATCTCTGCCAGCTTTGCAGATTCTTCCGCATGTTTCGCCGTACGTGAATCGAGTTGGGACACAACGTCCTCTTGTGCTGCTATTTCCAAGGCTAATTCTTTCATTGACTTAAAAGCCCCTTCCGAGTTATGATTATATGTTATATTATAACACATTTAATGTGCTTTGAGTAGTGCAAAGCCTTGTATTTACAGGCTTTTCGGCTATTTTGTCACAATATTCTGACGATACTTTTGGCGGGTCTCTCATCATCTAGACTCCTTCACTTTTTCGTCGTACTGCGACACTAAATTATTTCGTAGCCATTCACTAAGCACTTCATCAAATCGAATGTGGAAATCTTATTAAGTACTGAATATTGCCCACCTTCGTATTTAGTCCAATCTTGTCCGCAATGTTCTGCTACAAGTATGCTTTTACCTTGTTCAATACTGCGTTTCATAACTCTCAATTGAACTATCAAGAACGACTCGATTGCTTCTGCTATATCTTTTTCGATTATCATTAAATGCTCACTCTTTCGCTATATGGATCGAATCCGTTATCGTCGTAATGCGCTACAGCCTAATCTTCCAAAGGTACGCAGGTGTATTCGATGGAAAGCATGACTTGCATCTCTTTCTCGCATTTCGGACACTCGACAAACTTTCTGTCCATGTCGGCATTGCAAGCGTTTCGTCCATTGAATACGTGACCGCAATACACACACTGACAATCGTCAATCTTCCTTGTTTCTTCGCTAAACAGCTTCTTCTTAGCCATTTCGTTCATCCTTCCTGTTGCACATAATGGATCTACTCCGGCAACTCACCAAACACCATTTTCAACCTCGTTTGTCCGTACTGGTTAGGGCGTGTCATTCCATCTTCCCAGTTCCTCAATGTAAACTTGCTGACTCCTAATAGATCGGCTAACGTTTCCCTGCTCCAGTTCATTTTCTTGCGGTTCTCTTTCAGCCATTTTGAGTAATCCATTTTAAGCCCCTTATCTGCCGTTTACAGGCATCTCGATTAATCGTGTGACAATTACTCCATTTTACTATTATCGCGTCTCCACGACTCTCTCAGGAGTTCTGAATGGCATTCTGATTGGTAGAGTGTAGTAGATTGGCATTCCCCATTGATCAAAAGCCATATCTACGTTTCCGACTCGTTCCCATTTATGCGGTTTCTTCATGCCGATACCTCCGTAAGGGTTAGATCGGGGAATTTATTTTCGAATAACATCTTCTTCATGCGGTAAACGGTTGTTTCGAATCCCTTTACGTCAACAATCTCAACAGATCCGTTTAAGTGCTTTATACGAAAGTCTGCTTTGTATTTGATTCCCGCGTATTTTTTGCCATTCTTGCGGAATGGTTCGAGCAGTACAAATACGGGTTGTAATTCAAAGTCGGTGATATCTCCGGCCAACTTGCGTAACTTGAGCTGCTGGTAGTATCTCGCCTCTGCTGCTGAATGGAACGTGACGCCGTCTATCGTCGTTTTGCGAGATCCGTATTTGCTCATGATGCATCATCCCCTCCTGGACGATATGTCCGTAAACTCTCTGTCTGACGTTTCCTCTCTGACGCGTTCATCAGTGGTTTGCGTTTCTGTGTGGTGATGTTCACGAGCTTGCTTCTGCTTGTGTTGTCTCTTAGTTTCATGGGTTACTCTCTCCTCTCAAAATAAAATCCCCTTATACGGCATCCGCCTTCGGCTAAGCATATTCAGTCGATTGATGGCCTATCGGCCCAGAAGTTCTGGATGCTCATGAACGTTACCAACGACTTCCCACTTTTTCGTTATCTCATCTCGATGGTGGTATAAGTTTTCGTTAGGAGATCCGTTTAGGCAGAAAACTCCTTGTTCAAAAGCAATTGCATAGTCTGCCGTCACGATGTCATGCCACCGGATAATATCCCCCTCATAGATGTCCACTCCGTTCTTGTCCTGGAGGCCTGTCCATTGCATTAACTCGATGAACGGAGATTCAATGCACACTCGCAACCAATTCTTGCTCAAGTAGTCGTGGCTCATTTCTTTCGTTTCCGTGTCATACGCCCTAAACTTGAATCTCACGCTTATTCCTCCTCGTTTTCTATGTGTCTCCGTATAATTTTTTGTGGTGTTCTTTGTCTTCATCCGTTTCAATAATTCCTAACATTTCATCGGGTTCAGGGCATCTTCCCTCGTTATACACCCAACAATCTAGACCGCATCCGCCCCATATCCCAACCTTGTGACAATCGCTGGTTCCAACAGCGCCGTACATTGCTTCTTCGATTCTGTTCGATACTTTAAGATCATCTGTCACTCCACCTCTACCTCCATTCCCTCGCGTGTATTGTCTCCGCAAACTGCGGAAACCTGATACGGCCCCCACTATCGTTGGGATTATTCAGCCGGATTGATGGCCTTCGGCAAATAAGTTTCTTTGCCTGTTCCATCACACGCTCCGCATGGTGGTGACCCGTGGCTGTCATAACGACCACTTCCATTGCACGCAGCACATTTTCTTTGTTTCCAACATTTAACGAACCTCTCGTAATGCTCCGTTCTTTCTGTTTTCCGCTGGTGGAAGTTCACGCCGCATCCTCCCTTTCCCCTGGATGGTCCTCTACCTCAACTGTTTTAGTTGAAACTCCAATACTCGCATCTGACGTCGCATCAATTGTCTTTCGCTATTGTTGAACGCCTTATCCATGTTCGCGGAAATGTTCGCAATCTTCTGAACAATCTTGTCATGTTCGTTCATGCCGCACCTCCTATCTCAACTCGTCTATCGAATCAACGCCTTCTTGCACCGCTGCGCATTCGTCGCAAATGTCTGAATAGAATGCTTCGTTCGGATCATACTCTGATGCACATTCCACGCATTTTCTCATGCCGCTGCTCCTCTCGCCTCTAATTCGGCTAATTTTGCATACAACTCGTCCAGCCTTGCTTTGTATCGCCTGCGTTTATCTGAGTCTTTCTCAGCATCGTACAACGCTTCTCCCTTTTCGATCCGGTCTATGGTGTCGTAGTATTCGTGGTTCTGGAGGAAGTGGATAAGTTCGGTGTAAGCTTGCTCGATGTCCTCACTCGTCCGCAACGAACGCATGGATAGCGAAACGTAAGTGCCGGCGGTTAACTGACCGTTGTCTTTCCCAAGCTTTAGAAGCGACCTGAACCGATCAACCAGAAACGCCTCGTTATCCGTTATCATCTCGCACCAGGAGCGATTACAGCCTTCGTAACCATTCGCTGTATCTCGACAAGGAAAGATAATTCAAAGTCCCTCACGCCTGTGTTACGGCCCTTAGCGACGATCAAATCGATATGCGACATCTTAGCGTCTGACTTCTCGTCGTCTTTGTGCAGGAATATCACCATGTCGGCATCCTGCTCAATACTTCCGCTGTCCCTCAGATCGGAGAGTACCGGACGCTTGGCTGAGCGCTTCTCAATCTCGCGGTTCATCTGCACCAGTAGGAATATGGATGTGTCCAGTTCCCGCGCTAACTGTTTGAGCGCCTTCGTGATATTGCCCGTTGCTTCGCTCACTGTCTCGCCTTTCTTCTTGTGCATCTCCATTAGCCCGAGATAGTCGATCATAATCGATCCAATCTGCTTGTGCTTTCGCTTGAGCTGCCGACATTGTGATGTGATGTATCCGAGATCCATCTTCGGCTTGTCGTCGAGGTAGAAGGTTTCGTTTATCTTCGGCTCGACCGCTTTAACCAACTTCCACTCTTCTGCAGTAAGGTCGTTATGCTTCAGCTTCGAGAATGGAATGCCTGTCTTGTTGCTTGTCACCCGATCGATTAGCTCGTCGTTCCCCATTTCCATCGAGAACACCGGAACAGCTCCATACCCTTGGCTTGAAATGTTCTCCTGTACCTGAAGTGTGAACGCCGTCTTACCTGTACCTGGTCGCCCAGCCACCACAATAAGCTGCTTTTTCAAAATACCTCTCGACCATGCGTCCATATCAGCCAATCCGAATTTAGGCGAATTCACCGTTTTCTTAACCTCCTTCTCCTTGATGTATTTCCGGAAATAGGTTCTTGCTGAGACCATATTCCCGCCGCGACTACTGTCCATGTCTCCAACCATTCCGCTCACTTCGCTCATGAACTTGGAAACGTCCATATCCTCCGTGTCATTCACAAGCTCTACAAGCTGCTGTGATAACTTCATAGCCTTGCGCTTCATGCTCAACATGGAAACCTGTTCAGCGTACTCTTTTGCCATTCTCGGTACAGGTACAGCATTAAGTGCATCCGCTATAAGCTCGTCCGCCTGTTCGAATCCTTTCTGCCGCATCCATTGCATCAACGTTCGTCCGTCCAGCCGATCGGAGTTATGAAGTTCCATGCTTTCGACGAAAAGGTACTTCACATCCGAAAAGTAAAAGTCATCCGGCGTTACGATGGTCTGAATGGTATCGATGGCGTCTTTGTTCTTCAACATCGCGCCGACTACCCATAGTTCTGTTTCGTAATTGGTAAAAGGTATGAGTCCCAAATCACTTCACTCCTAAATCAGCCGTTGGTTCGTACTTCCCATACTCCGGCGTGTAACTATCCGCTATTCTGGCAGCAGTTCTAGCTTCGCTCTCCCCATGATCGTTCTTCGTGTTGGGAACTGGATGGAGGTGGCGAATACTTTCTTTCTTCGTCTTTCCCTCTTTGATGTGACGATCCAGTATTTTGACTGCGTAAGAGGTGTGCTTGCCTTCAGAAAGTTTTATGCAATGCTCAAGAACTTCCGAGTCCATCATTGGCAGGTAAGATTCAACTTGCTCAATACTGAACACTCCGCTGTATTCAACTCGATACCGATTTAATAAATTAAGAACGAAATTTGGATCACACACAGGGTTCTGTTCTGTTCCCTTCTCTTCTGTTCCCTTCAGTTCAGTTCTGTTCTGTTCAGAGGGAATTTCCGGGAAGTTCCGGGAAAGTTCAGGAGGTTCAGGGAATTTACTGCGGGTTCTTTTATGCAATCCTTGCTGATGATCGTCGAAATTAATGATCTGAACGTACTTTTCACCGTTCGATTCATACCAGTTTATAAGTCCAGCTTTGTGTAGATTTCCTAGAGTTTTTTCGACATCTTCCTCATCGACCTCTTTCATCATGGGAAGGATTAGACCCTTCACCTTAAATGGATCTCCTGTCAACCTTCCAAAGTCATCAGAGTGTGGAATGAGTAGCAAGTATAAGAGCCGGGAAAAGTGGTCAGTTAGCTGTAAGTTGAATTTTTTAGATATGCTGATAACCTTGCTTATCATCCGTTTCTCAGCCACATATCACACCGCCTTGCTATATGTGTCGTTTTGCCGCTTAATTTCCTCTTGCACAGCTCGGATAGCGAACTCTTGCATAGTAATGTCGTTTTTGGCGCAGTACACTTTGAGATCCTTATGAAGCTCTCGCGGTATGCGCACTTTAAATTGCGTGTTGTCCATTTCCTGCACCTCCATTTGGTTCATTTCAACCTTAGTAACATGGTACCACATTACTCAATATGTGTATAGTATTACGCATTTTATTCTCGATTGGTTTATTTTGTCCTAATTTTGATTATGATAAAAGAAATCTATCAATCAGTGAGGTAACTATGATTCGAGTAAAGCTATCAGAAATGATGGGTAAACATAAGGTGAAAAACTTCTCAGAGTTAGAGAGAGCCACTGGCGTGACCAGGAAGACTCTCACTAAACTCTATGATGGAGAAGGGAAGGGCATCGAGTATGACACTCTCAACGCCCTCTGCTCCTACTTCAACTGCCCGATAGGCGAACTTCTTGAGTGGGTGCCGGATTAAACTTCAATCTTTGAACCACATTTAACGCAACTGCTATGATTGCTGCGATAGTTTGCTAAAGATTGCACTTTTCCGCATTCCAAGCACTCGACATCAGCAAAGACAGGCCAATGTTCTAAGGGTGCGTCGTGATCTATCATAAGTTTGTGATAAATCTTCATCGTATGTCCTCCTTGTTATTTGGTCTTATAGGGGCGAAGTTGTTCTTGCAAATCGCCAATTTCTTGTGTAATTTCGACAATCTTTTGTTTTATTTCTTTTGGCATGTCCGCGTCTTCAATAACAGTTGCAGCCCATGACATTTTATGTTTTGCGTCTCCCATATGAGAGAGTGACTGGTATACGAAATCGCTTCCTACTCCTAATCTTTGAAATGCATCATAGTTTGGTTGATGTGCAGCAAAGCTTCCGAACTTTGGTTGTTTATTTGTTTTTTTCATCGTATGATCTCCTTTGTGTTGGTTTTGCGCGTTAGCGCCTTCGAGTCGACCGCATATGCTTAACGGAGTGGCGGCCGTATAAGGTCCACCATATCCAAGCATCAATATTTCTAAGTAGTCTCATGGGATTCTCCTAGTTCTAAGAGGACACGTTTAGCACTACTTCCAGTGGCGTACGGATCACGGTTAGCGAACCTTTTCAGTTCTGCCACCGCTTTATCCCTCTCTACCTGGAGGCGATCCCTTTCCTCTTTTAGTTGGGATACCACGCCTAGCAGATGAGTATTATCCTTATGCAACGCTTTTGATGTACTGATTGCATTTTCACGGTTTGTTTTAGCATGCGTCACTTCTTGCTGTAGGCGTTCTATTTCATTGCTTAATTTGGTCGCCTCACAAAGCTGACAACTATATCCTCCTGCTGGCGTATCGTCAGTGTGGCATGCGTCAAATCCAAATCCGCAGTCTTGGCATATCCGAAGATTGTTCTTCGTTTTACGTAGTCGGTCTATTTCCTCTAGTAGCCATTCAACCTGCTCAATTGAAAATGCCACTGTATTCCCCGGCAGGTGGAGAAGCACGTCTGTTGTTCGACGCATCTCCTCTAACCGTTTATCCCTGCCCATATAGGTTGGTACGCCTTCCAATTCGGCGCGAGGATACTTACCTTCTGGCGTAGGAACATATTGTTTATCCCTTTGGTTGTCCATGTTCTTCCTCCCTCGCCGGCTTAAAATTCGATGCTTCCCACCACTGAAAATCTTGCGCTCCCTCATGAAAGATAAGAAATCTTGTAGCGTCCCATAAATACTGAACGCCATATATCGTGTACTCGGCCCCTGAAACATGATGAGCCTTGAATGTCATATCCCCATCACCGCCAAACCCTGTTGATACCTTGTCATCTAAACCCCTCCTACGGAATCCGCTGGCGCTGAGACGATTCGGTCGTCCCGGCGCCCTTCGGCCTGATTCGTCATATCGTCGAACTATGCATTAAACATTGCCCTGATATCTTGAACAAAATTCCCAAAACGTTCATACATAAAATGTTTTTTATCAGCACCCTTGCTATATAGCCACATTTGAAGCTTTGCTAGCATTCACTCTCACCTTCCTTCACAATATGGATCGATATCGTCGGACTGCGAATTAATAGCGGCCGGTTACCGTGCAATTGTGGTAGCATTTACGGCTGATTTTCTTCCATCCCTTGCGCCGCTCAAACGAACCAGCAGGAAAGTATGCGAATGGCAGAAACGGCACTTTCCAACCATATGAATACCAAATGTGATGGATGCGGTGAATGCCTGTTACAAACTGAATAACTCTGTATTTTTTCAACGTCTTCACTCCTTCGTTATATGGATCGATTGCCAGTAATCGTCGAACTATACATCAATCAATCTTGTTTATGAGCGCAAAGGTAACGCTACTTAAACCGCAATCCGTTCTCTTTGCATACTGTTCTTCCAAATCTTTTTTCACTTTGTTCATGGCTTCTTTGGCGTTTTCGGCTTCAACAACGATTGTTGGCCTTGACACTAAAGTCGATATGCCATCATACAAATGCACCGTACAATGACAAGCGAATTTGCTTGTATTTAACCGGAATAGCTTGTCAGGGGTTAGCCAGTCAGTACGGTATTGAGTCTTTCCGATTCTCGCAAGCTGGTACTCCACCGTCGTCTCCCCTGATATTTTGTAACGAATCTCTCGAATGTCGTAAATCTGAAACTCGCGATTGTGCGGCTCCCATGCGATCCCGACAGGCTCACCGACTTCATAAACCGAAATATTTGGTTCACCGTTACAATGAAGACAATCGTCTTCTTCGCATATCCCCAAATCTTTGCATGTAGCTTTCAAAGGGTAGCCTCCTCCTCCTGAACAATATGGATCGACTGTTCAGTAGCTATATTGGCATTCTGTTGACTTCACGACGCGGCCATCAGACAAAAGAATCAACATTAATCCAGGCTCCTCCGCGTCGTCGCGGATGACGGTTCCCTTGATGATTTTACTGGTGTCATAATCAAAACACACTTTGACTCCTTTTCCTGCGAGATGCCCTTGTTTCGGGAATCTATCATAGCCAATATTAGAGTGTACGCCCATTTTCTTTTTTCCTCCTCTTCGTTCTGTGGATCAATAGTTTATTAGTCTCCTACAGCAGGAGAATGAACATTTACAGCTTGATCGATCATCAGACCTTCTGCCCAATCATCGCCGTACTTTAATTTGGCATATTGGATGTTGCGAAACTGCTCCAGAAACTTGCGTCCGTCTCGGGTTGTGTCACATTTCGTATGACAGGCATTGCATAAGTGACACACGTCCTGAACAGTCGTTCTTTCCTCGATCCTCCATCGCCGGAGGGTATGCCCTGCTTCAGTTGCCAAGTTGTTTTTGCAAAGCTCGCATATGCCCCCACTTCGCTCCCTAAGCTCTCGCCGTACTTTGGTGGATATTGCCCCTCTCTGTCGCGCTGTGGGTCTGTTGCGCCCGTGTGAGGGCTTAGGAACGCTATAGACTGGCTGTTGGGATAAGTCCATGGTAGACCTCCTACTCGTGCTCGTCGTAAATGATGCTGAAATCTGCTTCAATTACGCCATCCTCGTCTTCCTGTCCATACTCGACCTTCGTCTCCAGGTCTTTCGAGTAAGCCGTCTGCATTTCAACCGACAGGATTCCCCATTTGGAAAGCATGTTCCGAATAACCGTTTTGAGTGCCATGGCATCCCAATCTTTATTCCATCCGAAATCGCTTTTGGAGAATCGCTTTTTGTGAATCTCAATTTGCTCTTTCGTCCAGTAGACAGTCTTTTTAAATCCGTTCAGAAGCTCAAAGTACCCGCAGTAACCAACAATTTTGTCAGAAGTGCGTTTGGATTCGTCGAGCTGCAATTCTTCTGTCAAACGATCCCACTTAACCAACTCACCTTCGTATACTTGAACGGCATTGATAAAACGGTATTGACCTGTCCGGAGCGCCAATTGAATGTATCCCTTGTACCCAAGTTGGAAGGATGCGCGGTTCTTGTACGGTACAACCCATGCATATCCAAGGTTCTTATCAACCGGAAGGTCGAGAGATGCTGCAACCATTGCCGAAGCAACAACACTCATAGGGTCACAGTTTTTTAGGCTGTTTTCGGAATTGTAGAGGTTAATAATGCTTGTCATATACTGAGGCGCGCGGTTCTTCAAAACCTCTTCAAATCGCTTTTTAACGCCAGGTGAGTCGAGCAAAGATTTCACCGTAACGCCTACTTCTGTTCCGGCAGCTGCTTTATTCGCAAGCGCCGCTGATAGATTGGATTGGCTCGTTACTGTTTTTTCAGTCATCTCAAATACCTCCAATGATTTTAAATACTCGATTACCGGCCCTATTCGACTTCCAGGAGCAGAACTTCTCGCCTTGCCAGTAGGCTAGTTCGTTGTCTCCCATCAGCATTTTGATTTTGTTCTTCGCGTCTTCGTAGGCTTCCTTAGATGCGTTGTAAGCGACCTTGGTGTCTAACAGTCTCTTTACATGGTCATAGTAGGCTTCGCTGATCTCCGTTGATTCTGGACGGCTGTAAGGGTATGTGTTGTTTATAAGGTCCGTATCTTTCGATCCAACAGAGGGAGGAACACGCATTTGTACGTGACTTTCCCAGAAATCCTGCTCGATCAAAATAAGGTTCTTGATTAGCGATTCATCACGCTCGATAATTCGCCATTGGAAATCCCATCCACCAATCAAAACAGCCACATACCACTTCTCCGCGTTCAATACCGCCATATAGTGGTTTGCTTGGAGCTGGTACTCAGTTGGAATAATCTCCGTATTCCCTTCAAACCAATCGTCACGGCAGTATTCGGACGTGTTTTTGATCTCCAGACCGGCGTTTTCTCCAGGAATCCAGCGGTCGATATTGGCAAGCATAAATTTATGTTCAGGATGCTGGAATATAAACTTTTGCTCTTGCGTTCGGATTCCCGTTTCTTCCGTAAACCAATCCGCGATAACCGGCTCCAGCACACGACCAGCCTTCATTTTCGGGTTATCTTCAAGCGGTGGAAGTTCCCCAATTTTGTCGAGGTAAACGGAGTAAGCAGACTTGAACCGGCTAAGTCCCACAATTGCCGCTACGTCACTCCCCCCGATACCTTGTTTGCGATATTCCAGCCATTCGTCATGTATGAGGTCTTCCGTATTAACCAATCTCAAAGCTTGCATTGCCGTTCAGCTCCTTTTGGTGTATCCTATTGGCATAACCTATTTTCTTCACCCAACAGGCGCATCCTACTGCGCCTTTTTTCGTCCCTGCTTAACCCATGCGGCGTAGTGTTTGAGATACACCTTCCTTGCCGTAGGATGATCAGCCAGCTTGTACAACGCTTGGAACGTCTTCTCTTCCCTGATCCTCACATACACACCTCTCTAATCCGCAGCACTCAAACACGGATACCGTATCCTCTACCTCTTTACCGCAACAGCCGCATACCTCTACTTGGTACCGAATCGGGTAACCATCGTTGAGCGGATATTCTTCTCGCCAGCCTGGTTCGATGGATCGGAGGCAGCAAGAGCTAACTGTGTACATTAGGCCGTCCCCTTCCTTTCACGCGCTATCTCAGCCAATGCAGGAAACGTTTGGCTCTTGATATCCTCCAACACCTCGAACGCCTCATGGAGAGTCATGCCATCATCTTCAATCATGCCTACCAAGCCGGAAACGACCATTTGATGACTGAGCTTTTTAAGATCCATCCGGTGCTTTCTCATGCCGCAACATCCTCCTCTACCATTTCGTTGACTTCCTCGGATTGGTCATTTGCGATAAGCTCGTCCACTGTGCGGGATATTTGATAGCGCAGAGCGTCCATCAGGAACAGCGCCTCTTTGCCCATCCCCATCCAATCGCGCATGTAATCGTGCATCTGCGGGAACGTTTGGTAGCTCTTGCGGGACTTCTCACCGAACCACCATGATTCGTTGGACCATACCGGATTTTCGAACCAGCGTTCCTCCGCAATGATCTCTTTGAACTCTTGTAGCGTTACGAGGGATGAGTCCATCATGTCCTCGACTTGGACTAATAGCGGTTGCCAGTTCATTCACTCACCTCATTGATGTTGTATAGAGATTCAATTTCCGACATCGTTTCATCATTTGGGTGGTATCCATAGTATGTCTGTAGAAGTTTCTGCACTTTCTCGCGGGGCGTTGGAATATGCTCTACTTCGTATCCGATGACAAGTGCTTTCATGATGATTGTGAAACCTTTTTTCTCCTCATCATCGAACGCCATTGTATTTTGTCTGATGTAATTCGTTATGACGCTGTATGGATAATCTTTATTGCCTTTGTATGCTTCACCTAATATGGTGAAATCCGTCATCCCAGCTTCTCTGATGCTTTCAATAGCCTCAGCTACTTCACGCGGCAACTTTACCTTCTCCAAATCCTCACGCCTCCTTTGCTTCCGTATGTGCTTCCTTGATTAGGTGTCCTTGGGTAAGGTTGTACGGGACCAGCTGGATGGATTTTGTTATGCTGCATGTTCCTTCTCCTCCTCAAAAGTAGCTCGTTTATACATTCCCGACAGTAGCTCCATCACATATTCGAAGCTTTCCTCACGGTATTCGTTTAACGTGCCGTCCTTCTTGTGCTGAGCGTAATCAGATAGTTCCTTGGCTACGTGCTTCAATAATGGATCTCGCTTCGCTGACTCTTTCAAGCTCTCTCACCCTTTCCGTTGACATTCGGTGCATCTCCCACTCAATCGCCTTGGATTGGTTCTTTCGTTGCTGGGCGTCGACGTAACGATTGTTATTGTAGATGTCGAGTTCCGTTATCATGCGCCTATAGCATCTTTCCCAGCTCTCTTAACGCTCTGTTCATAGGCAAGCTGGTGTAGCCGTTTCATCATGCCTGGAGTGGGCTGGGTCTTTACTTCGGGAAAGTTGATAGTCATGGGTGGGCCTCCTTATAAGGTGATGTCATGCGCCTTTATGCCCCTTGCCTTGCGGTAACAATACGTCTGCCAATGCGGTGATTTTATGATCGGATAAGAGCACGTTTACTTTTTCGCCTTTTGCCGGGACGGACTGTATTCCCATATTGCGGAGTTTTTCTGGTAGGTTCATGGGTGGAGCCTCCTTATGCTTCTTTGTTGTGTTCGCGATCCATGTAAGGCACGATACCTATCTTCGTTAATGCTTCGTGAATGAACAGCCGGCCCTTTTGCGTCCACTTTGTATTCATCCGGTAGGTGATCGATCCGTCCGTGTGATGAACGTCAATGGTTTGCGATTTCGTATATCCTTTGTCCTGGTGCTTCTGATAAAGGAGCCATTGACCGCCAACGCTGTATTGGATCTTCTCTTCGTGAAGAATCTTGTTCAGAGCTTGTCCGGTCAGGCCGTAGTCCTTTGCGATTTGAGTTATTGTGACAGTTCCTTTAGATGAAAGGATTTGGTCGACGTACCGAGTTTGAGAGCGAAGCTCCTCATTCTCTAATTGAAGCGTCTCGTTCTTCTCGGCTAGTTCCAACGACAACCGGAGTGCTTCGGTAAAAGTTTGTGGTATTTGGAATTGAGGCTGTAGTAACTCGTCCCGCATCCGGTTGAATTCGCCGATGTACATTTCTTTGAAACGAGCTGCTTCGCGTCCGGTGTAGCCGAAGGCAAGGAAGGTGAAGCCGTCTTGTGTCATGTTTACTTTTGGGTATTCGCGGCCTCTATCGTTGATGTAAGTTGACTGCTCAAAATTGAGCCGTGAGAATTCTTCGCTGCAATCAAGAATTTCTATGTCTCGCAAAACATTTTTGTGATCCTTACCAAAAACTTCTGCCACAGTAAGACTGTCAGTAACCGGACGATTGTTGTTGATAAAAACTAACTTCATTTGTAATCCACCTTTCATAAATATAGTTAATGGTATAAACTATTCTTGTACTATTTGTAGTACTCAGGCGCAAAATAAATCGCCAATTGGACGGTCAAAATAACGAGATAGTTTAGCCATCACTTCAGCAGAAGGATTACCACCATCAAGAATTCTGTAGATCGTCCCACGGGAAACGTTTATTTCCCTAGCTAATACAGAAATTCCAATTTTTCTTGATTTCATCATGAAGGCTAAGTTGTTTTTCATACTTCCTTTCTCCTTTCTTGTACTATTTGTTGTACAAGACAAATGTACTACAAATAGTACAACGTGTCAACAAGGTAATACTATTTTAATTGATTTATATTGAACTTTTTTGTACTACAATAGTGTATGACATGTAGAACATTTAGAATGAAGGTGGTTATATTTGTTTGAAATCAGTAGGTTTCTAAGAGAATTGAGAGGGAGGAGGAAGTATACACTACGCGAGGCATCAGAACGAAGTGGATTAAGTCATTCTTATATTAGTTCATTAGAGAATGGAAAACATCCCAAAACAAAAGCCCCTATTAATCCCTCGCCAGAAAGCTTGAAGAGATTATCAGAAGCTTATAATTATGATTTTGAGACATTAATGAAGGTTGCTGGATATATTGAAGGGAATGGTTCGGAGGAACTTGTACTTTCTGAGAGTTCATATGATATGGCAATTAAAGAGGCACAATCAAAATACGGCGTCAATCTTCGTGAGAATCCGGTTGCGAATGCGACGATCCGAGAACTATTGCTTTCTCTCGCAAAACAAGAGTCAGAAAAGAAATAAGTCCTTCTTGAGTATCTTGAATATTATCAAAAATCAATAATTCTTTACTCAATCTGTTTATTCTCTCATCCATTAGCACGACTCCCTTTTAAGTACAAGATTCTTGTACTTCATGATAGCATGACAACAGAGTTAAAGGAACATGTGTTCGTGTTTTGAATAAAAAAATAATAATGAGGTAGCCTTATGGAGGTCAATCCCATAAGCTGCCGTATTTCAGAACATCTTGATCGTCGCAGAGCATCCAAGCAATGGTTGGCTGACCAGGTAGGCATTACAAAGCAGCAATTAAACGGATACATCACTATGAGGAACATGATGGGAATCGTAATTGCGCGTAAGATTGCCCGAGTGCTAGGAGTTGTCATTGACGATTTGTATGTCTGGAAATAGGCAGCGGAGTAGATGTTTCTACTCTCGGGATTGGGTAAGTATCCTTACTTACCGACCGATTAAATAAAGCGGTTACACCGACATTGTACGGCATAACACTCTAGTTGTGAATGATGCTTTGTGTCTGTTTTTACCGATAAATTAATAATAATGAGTATTTACTCATTTGTCTGTCGATTGATGTCGAAGGATTTAAGCGTTTGTGTTACGTGAACGCTGCAATAATTCCTTTAACCCCTTCTGGCGACGTGTTGCAACATAGTAATGCACACCGTCGATATAAACTTCACCTCTTTTAAAAGCCTTGACCTGTTTAACGTTTATCACGTGGTTCTTGTCGATCTGGTAAAATCCGTACTTCTCCATAATCGTGTTGATTTGTTCAATCGTCGTCGGAAAGTAATAATCACCACATTCTATTTTAACCATAATTCGACGTGCTTCATCCTTAAAAATGCAGAAAATTTCCGCTGTATCTATCTCAACCACCTCATTATTTTCGTCAAATACCGGCATAGACATGATATCACTCCTTTTCTGTAAATTATGTCCATTGTGGTGCCGATAACATACATATAACCAAATATGGGAGAGTGTGAAATGAATTTAGGGGAGTTTAACGTAAAAGAAACAAAAACAGAACCAGAACCACAGACAGATAATTTGGTTGGTTTTGGCGGTTGGTTAATAGTTTTTGCAATAGGTATGGCGTATAATCTTTACCGTTGTGCAAACATATTATATAAGCATTATCTTTTGGTCGGAACCGAAGAGTATCTTTCGATCATAAACCCGAACAGCGAATATTATATAAGTCTGTGGAAGCCATTTATCACACTAGAGATTGCGGGTAATATAATTGCAATCCTGTTTATTGTTGCCATGGCAATATTATGTTTAAGAATGAGCAGATTTTTTAAACATGCAAGTATTGCATACGTCTCCTTTATGTTGGTGTTGATTGTAGTTGAGTTCTTTTTAATGATTACTTTGAATGATTACTATCAAGATCCTATATATTACCCTGAAGAAATAATTACACCTGTAGTTCAAGCAATAATTTATGCATCTGTATGGATACCATACATGATCGTTTCAAAAAGGGTTAAGAACACTTTTATTAGATGAGCAACAAAAATAAATATTTTTTAAATTTGAGGTGAGCAATCAGATGAAAAAGGTTTTGGGATACATAGTAGGTGTAATAAGTTTCATTGCGGCATATCTAGTTGTCAGATTGTTGTTTAATTAATCATGATTTCTCTACAGCTCCCATCCATTGGGGGCTTTTCTATTTCCACCACTGCATTCATAATGAATTTACTAGCGTAATTAAGGAGGTACATATGAAAGCCGTCATCTATTCCAGAATCAGTAAAGCCGAACAGTCTGAATTTTCACTAGAAGCTCAGGTTGAATCTTGCCAAGCGTGGATTGAACGTGAAGGTTATGAATTGTACACGGTATACACGGATAATGGGTTTTCAGCAAAGAATACGAACCGACCTCAGCTCCAGCAAATGTTAGCTGATCTCAAACAGAAGAAATTCGGAATGATCGTCATATGGCGGCTTGACCGTCTCACTCGCGATACAATAGACGGACTAAATATGGTGAAAAATGAGTTTAAGCCAAACGGAGTGGATTTCGCATCCGTAAATGAGGATATAGACACTTCTACGCCTGACGGGTATATGATGTTCACCATTCGCCTCAGCATCGCTCAGAACGAGCGTGAGAAGATTGCAGAGAGGGTTATGTTAGGTATGAAGGCTAGAGCTCGTAAAGGGCTAAGACCGAACGCTAGCGTGCCTTATGGGTACAACCTTCGGCAGGATCTATCTCTTGAGGTTAATGAGGAGGAATCCGAAGTTGTAAAGCGCATCTATCAACTGTACCTAGAGGGAAATGGCATAAACAGAATCGCAAATATCCTGACAGAAGATATGATTATGACAAAGAACGGTCGTGTCATATGGGGGGATAACGTTGTCCTCAATATACTTACGAGCCCTACTTATTACGGAGCAAACCGCATGAAAGTAAAAGGGTCTGAAGAAGATATCATTGTCCGAGATATGCATGAAGGTATTGTTTCGGAGAGTTTATTTGATGAGGTTCAGCACATAGCGCAGAGAAAACGAGATAAGAAGATGACGTTCTCAAGTTACGATTTCCCTTTTGCTACTATTCTGAAATGCGGAGAGTGCGGTAGTAACTACTACGGTCAGCAGCGGCCCACTAACCGAGGTGGGATTTCGAGGTATTACAGATGTCGATCCAATACGAAGAAGAAAGAATGTCCCGGGTCCACCATTTCTGAGCCTAAACTTTACGTTTTGTTTCGTAATTTCTTAGATCAATTTGAATTCTCCACAAACGATCCACAGACCAACCTTGATGGAAAAGACGTTACTAAAGAAATTAAGCGTATGAAAAAGTTGATTGAGGATTCATCGGTCAAGAAGAAGAATTACACTCGTGCAATGGGCAGCGGTAAGTTGGAGTATGAAATGTTTCTCGAATTGATGTCGGAGGAAAACGAGAAAATTGAGAAATGGAAGTCTGAGTTGGACAAGCTGGATAAACTTGTGCCGAACACGAACAGGACAAAGGGTGACGTGACTAAACTACTAAATGAGTTGAGGAACACTTGGGATGATTTAACGCACGGGGAACGAAAAATTATCGTACAGAGATTGTTTGACGCTATTGTAATTAAGAAAGAAGAAAACATTTGGTCGATTATTGGTTTCAAGTTGGCTGATTAATGTGGCGTTTTACCCCTTTACGCGGAGCTGCACGAGCAGCAGCTCGCCGCCGCCCTTTAGCGGCTGCGCTGTCCCTCCCGCATGGACGGCGTCCGCCTTCATGCGGAACATCGCGCGGTCGCCGTCGACCTCGACCGCGCTAACGATCGTGCCGCTCGCCTCGGCACCGAACGCGGCTCCCGGCCCGGACGCCTCGGCGGCGGCAAGCAGCGGCACCAGCGACGTCGCATTGCGCTCGTCCGCCCATAGCCGCTGTCCCGCCGCCAGGCAGAACGCCAGCAGGCAAAGCGCCGCGAGCGTTGCCGTCGCCAGCCTGCCGGCGAGGGAAGCCGCGGCGAGCAGCAAGGCCGCTCCGGCTGCAAGCAGCGCGCCGCGGAGTCCGAGTCCCGCAGCCGCGGCGCTGCCGGCAACCCATGAGGCCGCGAACCAGACGAGCGGCCTTCGATTCATCATTCTCAACATCTACGCCTCATCCCCATTCCTTACCATGTTAAAGCGCCAGACAATGTAGCTTTATCTCCGCTGCTTCCTTAGTCCACCATGCTCCCATGCCGCCGAGCGAACCATAAATGTAAACTACAACAGTCTGCCAATTGCCCTTCCCCTTGCCGCAAACGCAAAAAAACCTCCAGCCACATGCATCGCGCATGTAACTGGAGGTTCTTCCTCCGGGTATTAAAATATTTAAGAGGTTACGGTCATCTCTGCCTGTTCCGGTGCGGAGTAAGGACCGATTTGTCTAAATACAATCCCCTTCTGCTCCATCAGCTCGTACACCTTGTCGCTATCCTTTGGATAACCGCGATGATAGACGACTTCCACTACGCCGCTGTTCGCCAGCATATTGGCGCAGGTCCAGCAAGGCTGGTCCGTTACATAGACGGTGGAGCCTTCCCGATTCGCCCGGTCAGTGAACAACAGCAGATTTTGTTCGGCATGAATCGTGCGGATACATCTCTGTTTCCGAAAGACTTGCTCGACTCCATCCACCGTTTTCACTTCAATTTCTTCGGCAATCATACAGCCAGCCTCGAGACAGTCGTGCACGCCCATCGGCGCACCGTTATAGGCCGTGCCAAGCAACTTTTTGCCTTGTACGAGAACCGCGCCAACATGCCTTCTTGGACAACGCGACCTCGTCGAAACCATATAAGCAATATCCATGAAATAGGTGTCCCAATCCTTCCGGATCGCGTCCTTGTTGGAAGCCGGATTACTCATGTCGTTACTCTCCTTCTCTTTCGTTGCCGCATCCTGGGCATTCCGCCAATTCTTTTCTCAGGTTGACATGGAAAGCGCCTTATTACGAATATTTCCTGATAATACGCCAATGTACGGATAACCATCTTTTTGATCACGCACTTAAAATAAAACATAAACTTGCGAAAATTTCAAGATAGATCGGTTGGCGTTTATTCAAAAAGAAACCGGCTCACGTTCGTGAGCCGGCCCTTTTTTTGCCTCTCTGGTGAAAGGCCTATCTTTAAGCCTGACTCGCCTCGATGGCTTGCTTCAGGTCGGCGAGAATATCTGCGATGCCCTCCGTACCGATCGACAGGCGGATCATGCCCGGAGCGACGCCCGCTCCAGCTTGCTCCTCCGGCGACAGCTGTTGATGCGTCGTGCTGGCAGGGTGGATAATAAGCGACTTGGAGTCGCCGACATTCGCCAGATGCGAGAACAGCTTGACGGAGTTGATGATCTTCTTGCCTGCATCAATACCGCCCTTGATGCCGAAAGTAAGAATAGCGCCTTGACCGTTAGGCAAATATTTCTGCGCCAGGTCGTAGGATGGATGGCTTGGCAAGCCCGGATAGTTCACCCATTCGATTGCTTCGTGGGCTTCGAGGAATTCTGCAACCGCCTGAGCATTGGAGCTGTGACGCTCCATCCGCAAATGCAGCGTCTCGAGTCCTTGCAGCAGCAAGAAGGAGTTGAAAGGCGACAAAGCCGCGCCCATATCGCGGAGCAACTGAACGCGTGCCTTGATAATGTAAGCGATAGGACCAACCGCATCCGTGTATACAACGCCATGGTAGCTAGGATCCGGTTCCGTCAGACCCGGGAAGCGTCCGCTGCCCTTCCAGTCGAACTTGCCGCCGTCTACGATAACGCCGCCGATCGACGTGCCGTGTCCACCGATAAATTTGGTCGCGGAGTGTACGACGATGTCTGCTCCATATTCGATTGGACGGCACAGGTATGGACTCGGAAACGTATTGTCCACGATGAGCGGAAGCCCGTTCTCATGCGAGATGGCAGCTACCGCCTCCAAATCGATAATGTCGCCTTTGGGGTTGCCGATGGTTTCGACGAAAACGGCTTTTGTGCGTTCCGTAATTGCCGCTCTGAAATTTTCCGGATTCGAGGGGTCGACGAACTTCACCGTCACGCCCAGCTTGGGGAGCGTTGTGGAGAACAAATTGTATGTACCCCCGTACAAGCTGGTCGCGGATACGATTTCATCGCCCGCTCCTGCGATATTAAGAATCGAATACGTAATGGCGGCTTGACCGGATGCAACGGCAAGCGCTGCTGCTCCTCCCTCAAGCTCTGCCACCCGCTTTTCGAATACATCCGATGTCGGGTTCATGATTCGAGTATAGATGTTGCCAAATTCTTGCAACGAGAACAGGTTCGCCGCATGGTCGGTATCCCGGAATCCGTATGAAGTTGTTTGATAGATAGGTACGGCGCGGGACATCGTTGTCGGATCAATGGCTTGTCCCCCGTGTACGGCAATCGTGTCTAGCGAAAGCTGGTTTTCCTTAGACATTCCTTACTCCTCCTTGTTGACATGTAAATGCAGGATATCCTATCCATTCTCTCATATTCACGGTAATGCGACAACGCTTTCTTTGATAGAAGCCAAAAGTTTCTCGCCGATGCCTTTCACGCGGAGCAAGTCGTCCACGCTGCGGAACGGACCGTTCTGTTCCCGGTCATCCACGATCGCCTGAGCTTTGGAAGGTCCAATCCCTTTTAACCCGTCCAGTTGCCCGGCATCCGCCCTGTTAATATCGAGTCTGCCGTCGGATGCAAATGCCGATTGTCCAAGCGTACCAGCATTGGTTGCCCCGCCGACACCGCTCTTTACTTCTCCCGCAGACGCCTCCGAAGAGGAACCGCCTGTGTCGGCTGCTCCTTCAGCTTCGCTAACAGAATCTCCGTTATTATCGTTTCCTTTCTTTTCAGCTCCCGGAGCTTCTGCAATTCCGTTTGAACCGCCCGATACCGCATCGCCATCCTTACCGCCTTGTTCAGCCGGATTCTTTTCGTTATTGGCGGTCACTCCCGCTCCGTGCTCGTCCCCCATTCCCGAGAGCGATGACTCCATCATTTCGTTCATGGGTATCCACTTCTCCTCCGCTCGCGAAGACTCGCCGAGCAGTGCCGCCGCTGACAGCAAGCCGGCACCCAACAAGCATGCCGCAACGAATATCGTCCTTCCGTTTCGCAAAAATCCAGTCAATCGGGTTTGCACCTCCGCCCTTTTTAATAAATCATCCAACCAGCATTTAGAATTCAATTTATCTTATTGACATAACAAACAAGTCTCTCTGAATACATTGTAAGAGCATGATATTTGGAATCGCCGGTATAGGAGGGCTAAGCATGAACGTTGGATTTATCGGTACGGGCTCCATGGGCAGCTTGCTGATCGAATCTTTCATTTCGTCGGGCGCTTTGGCGCCGAACGATATTACCGTCAGCAATCGCACCTACGCGAAAGCGAAAGCGCTGGCCGAACGATATCCCGGCATGAGAGCCGTCAACACTAACGCCGATGCTGCATGTGGATCCGATTATGTCTTTTTGTGCGTAAAGCCGCATGAGTTCATTTATGTCGTGGAGGATATTAAGCCCGTACTGCTGCCGCATCAGACCGTTATCTCGATTACAAGCCCCGTCCTCGTCTCTCATCTGGAAGGAGAGCTGGACTGCAAAATAGCAAAAATCATCCCCAGCATAACCAATCTCGTCTGGAGCGGAGCATCGCTCTGTATCTATGGAAGCCGAATGGAGGAACAGGACCGAAAACGATTGGAAACTCTATTCGCGCATATCAGCGAGCCGCTTCGCATCGATGAGCAATATACGCGGATCGTCTCGGACCTGTCGAGCTGCGGCCCCGCATTTATCGCATTTCTCTTGCAGCAATTCGTGGATGCGGCCGTAGAAGAGACGGGCATACCCCGCTCCGCCGCGCAGCAGGTAGCCGCCAACATGCTGCTTGGCACCGGACTTTTGTTGACGGAAAGCGGCCTAACGATGGAAGACGTCCAGCAGCGGGTCGCCGTGCCGGGCGGAATAACGGCACAGGCGCTCAAGCTGCTCCAACGGGAAACGGACGGCATCTTTAATCAAGTCATTCGAACGACTCATAACAAGTACCAGGAAGATCTGGTGCGAGTATCCTCCCTGTTCTACGGCGAAGAGGTGAACGGACAATAGCTGTTCTTCAGCTAATGCCCGCTCACCTCTTCGGGTTTGCGTTATGCAGTTAAGTCCGAATTATCATTCTTCACTCCGTCCCTTGTTCGCGGTTAGTTCGCCACGATGTTAACCAGCTTGCCCTTGACGGCGATTACTTTGCGCACCGTCTTGCCGGCGATCAGCTCCTGAACCTTGTCTTGCCCCTTCGCCAGCGCCTCCATATCGGCTTCGTTCATATCCGCCGCGATGAATATGCGATCGGCAATCTTGCCGTTAACCTGTACGACGATCTCAACCTCTTGGTCGACAGTCCAAGCTTCGTCATGCTCCGGCCATGCCGCGTACGTAATCGATTCGCTGCGGCCAATGAGCGCCCACAGCTCTTCCGCGATATGCGGTGCGATCGGGGACAACATCTGCAGGAATTGCTCCATTGCCGCCTTCGGAAGCGATTCTGTCTTGTAAGCTTCGTTGACAAAGATCATCAATTGGCTGATTACCGTATTGAAGCGGAGATTCTCGTAGTCCTCCGTGATCTTCTTGATGGAGCGATGCCATGTCCGCTTGAACGCGTCGCTAGTCTCGTCGTTATCCGTCAGCTTCGCGTTCAGCTTGCCGTCTTCGTTAACGAACAGGCGCCATACGCGCGACAGGAAGCGGTAAGTCCCCTCCACGCCGTTGGTATTCCATGGCTTCGTCGCTTCCAGCGGACCCATAAACATTTCGTACATACGCAGCGTATCTGCTCCAAATTCGCCTACGATATCGTCGGGGTTGATGACGTTTCCGCGCGACTTGGACATCTTCTCGTTGTTGGTGCCCAGGATCATGCCTTGGTTCACCAGCTTGTGGAACGGCTCCTTCGTATGAACAACTCCAAGGTCGTACAGCACCTTATGCCAGAAGCGCGCGTACAGCAAATGAAGCACCGCATGCTCGGCTCCGCCGATGTACAGATCGACCGGCAGCCATTCTTTCTGTTTCTCCGGCGAGCAGATTTCCTTGTCGTTTTTCGGATCGATAAAGCGCAGATAGTACCAGCAGCTGCCCGCCCATTGCGGCATCGTGTTCGTCTCGCGGCGAGCCTTCATCCCCGTCTCCGGATCGATGGTGTTCACCCAGTCCGTCACGTTCGCCAGCGGCGATTCGCCTGTGCCCGACGGTTTGATCGCGTCGACATCCGGCAGCAGCAGCGGCAATTGATCTACCGGCACCGTCTTCATCGTGCCATCCTCCAGATGAAGAATCGGAATAGGCTCGCCCCAGTAACGCTGGCGGCTGAACAGCCAGTCGCGCAAACGGTATGTCACTTTGCCCTGACCTTTGCCGGTCTCTGCCAAATGTTTAATCATCGCGCTAATAGCGTCTTCGTTATTCAAACCGTTCAGGAAGTCGGAGTTGACGTGCGGACCTTCGCCCGTATACGCTTCTTTTTCCACGTCCCCGCCGGATACAACCTCGATGATCGGCAAGCCGAATTGCTTCGCGAATTCCCAGTCGCGCGTATCGTGGCCCGGAACAGCCATGATTGCTCCCGTGCCGTAGCCTGCAAGCACGTAATCGGCAATCCAGATCGGGGTTTTCTCGCCGTTTGCCGGATTAATCGCATAGGCGCCAGTGAATACGCCGGATTTCTCCTTCGCCAGGTCGGTACGCTCCAGATCGCTCTTGCGGGCTGCAGCTTCCTGATACGCCTTAACCGCATGCATCTGCTCGTCTGTCGTAATTCCTGCGACAAGTTCGTGCTCCGGCGCAAGTACGCAATACGTCGCGCCAAAAAGCGTGTCGGGACGCGTCGTAAAGACAACCAGTGCAGAGTCGTGTCCCTCGATGTCGAACGTTACTTCGGCGCCTGTCGACTTGCCGATCCAGTTCCGCTGCATGTCCTTGATGCTCTCCGACCAGTCCAGCTCCTCCAGATCCTCCAGCAGTCGCTCCGCGTATTCGGTAATTTTCAGAATCCACTGACGCATCGGCTTGCGGATAACGGGATGGCCCCCGCGTTCGCTTTTGCCGTCGATGACTTCCTCGTTCGCCAGCACGGTTCCGAGAGCGGGACACCAGTTGACCGGAACTTCGGCCACATAAGCCAGTCCCTTGTTATACAGCTGGATGAAAATCCATTGCGTCCATTTGTAGTAGTCGGGATCCGTCGTGCTGAATTCGCGGTCCCAGTCGTAAGAGAAACCAAGCGATTTGATCTGGCGGCGGAAGTTGTCGATGTTTTTGAACGTGATATCTCTTGGATGCTGCCCGGTATCGAGCGCGTGCTGCTCCGCCGGCAGGCCGAACGCGTCCCAGCCCATCGGATGCAGGACGTTGTAGCCCTTCATCCGCTTGTAGCGGGATACGATATCCGTCGCCGTATAACCTTCCGGATGGCCGACGTGCAAGCCTGCCCCGGATGGGTAAGGGAACATATCCAGCGCATAGAATTTCGGCTTGCCGCTGTCTTCCTTCGTTTGAAAAGTTTTGTTGCCGTCCCAATATTGCTGCCACTTCGGCTCGATCTCCAATGGATTGTAGCCATGGCGCTGCTGCTCTTGACTCATGTAACTTCCTCCTAATCAGGTCTGAAAACTAAATAAAACCTCCCGCCCCCAGCGGATTAACGCTAGGGACGAGAGGTCATTCTCCCGTGGTACCACCCTAGTTAGCGAAGGCATTCTTTGCCGTTCGCTCACTTGATGTCCTTAACGCGGACATTACGGCGGGCTTCGCGATTAACGATCCCGCAGCTCCAAGGCGAGCTTCCCCGCGCGCATGGGTCCGGCTTCCACCAACCGCCGGCTCTCTAGGCCCCCGCTACGCAAGTACTGTTCCTCTTCAACGCTTTATACAGAGGTAGTTCAAAAAGTTCGCTTTTGATCACGATGCCTGGAAAATTTTTGAACTCTCATATAAGGCAAATCAATTAAATCAAATTATATAAGGTACGCCTTGGCAGTGTCAAGCTTTACCGTTCGTGCCGATTCTATACCAATACTCGTACACCGTCTCGAAGCCGAGTTTGTCGTACAGCCCATTCGCCGCGGCATTGTCCCGCACGACGAGCAAATACCCCATCCTCGCCCCTTGCTTATGCGCGTAGCGGAATAACCCCCGCGTTATCGCTTCTCCGAAACCTCGCCCCCTTGCTTCTGGCGCCGTCACGATATCGTACAGTCCCGCCCAGCCATCCTCTATGACTGCGAGGCCGCAGGCGACAGGCCTCCCGTTCTCCTCCAGCATGGCGAAGCCTTGCTTCAGAGGACGGTTAGCGAACATGCGGCGCGTCGTCTCCCGTTGGCCCGGGGTCAGCTTTTGGAGCTCCGTAACGGCGTCCAGCCATGCCTCGGTTATCTCCCCGGTCAAAGTCAAGTCTTCGCGCGAGGGTGCCTCGATACCGGCCAAGGGCGCCGTCTTGACCAGCGTATGGTCAATCTTCCCGTACCTTCTGCTCTGCAGCCTGTCGTCCAGATCCCCGGGATGCACGAAAGGCGTCACCTTGAATACCGGCGCCAACCCTCTCGAGCGATACAACGCTTCGCAAATCCGGATTTTCTCGTCCGCCTCCGGAAAACCGTCATAGATCGCGCTGACGGAGTTGGACCGTTTCGTGTAGCCGTCCGCGAAGCGGACCAGCCAGCCGCCAAGCAGTACGGTCTGGAGCGCCGGCCAGCCATTAAGGCTGATCTCCTCGAGCCGCTTGTATTCCGCCGCTATCGCTTCCATCCCTTCGTCTCCCCCTCCAACAGCCGGAACCGTTCAAGCTGATCGTATAATTTCTCTTTGGTTAGTATCTCGACCTGTTTGCCTCCTATGAGGTCGAAGTGAGGATAGTCGTCGCGGGCATGGATATGTTGCGGCGGAAGACCGTTCTCCACGCACCAGCGGGACAGCTTGTCCAAGTCGGAACAGCCGACCTTCGTGACGGTTGTCATCCATGGAAATTTGGGGTCCAGCCAATAATGTGTCAAGAAAGCGATTTCGCCGCGGGCGACGGCCGCCTTCCATTGCTTCATCTCGTCTCTTTTAATGCCGAACGCCAACCGCCGCGCCTCCCCGATCTGAAATTTGATATTAAGGATTCGTCAATATTTCCTTCACTCTGCCAACCTGCCCGTCCGTCAGACGGACCTTGATGCCATGAGGATGGTTCGGCGAATTCGTTAGCAGCTCTTTGACAACGCCCTTCGTCAGCTTGCCCGTTCTCTGGTCTTGCTTCAGCACGATATTGACTTCAAGCCCCGGCTTGACGTTGGCCCGGATCGTTCCATTCATGATGCGTATTCCTCGCTTCCTTTATCTTCGCCTCATTTTATCATAGCAAGTTTCAAGATGCACTCGACCCTCCGAACTGTTATACTAGCTAAAGGTTGTTCAAAAAGTCCGCTTCCCATTACGAAGTAATTCCTGAAGCTTGTCCGACTTCGAATATGGAATGCAGCCGAACCTTCCGTTTCTCACGTAGCTCTGCTACGCTCCGATACTCAGTTTCTAGCTGCCTCCCATCTTCTCGGTACTGAGAACCAAACTTTTTGAACTCGACTAAAACAGGCATCATACGAATAGATGAAATGAGGAATTATGGAATATGTCCACAACATTCAGCTCTCTTGGCATTACGCCGGAGCTTACTGCATTATTGAAGGAACAGGGGATTGCGGCTCCTACGCCGGTACAGCGTCAGACGATCCCCATGCTGCTCCAGGATAAAGACGTTATTGCCCAGGCTCAGACGGGCACCGGCAAGACATTGGCGTTCGCTCTTCCAATGCTCCAGCGCGTTAACGTCGAGAAGGAGCAGGTACAAGCCCTTATTCTGACACCGACGCGCGAGCTGGCCATCCAGATTACGTCAGAGATCAAAAAGCTTGCCCCTGTCGTCGGCGCAAGGGTGCTTGCCGCCTATGGCGGCCAGGACGTCGATGCCCAGATTCGCAAGCTGCAGCGCTCTCCCCATATTGTCGTCGCCACGCCCGGACGTCTCATCGACCATATGACGCGCGGTACGATTAATCTCGGCAAACTGTCCATGCTGGTCCTTGACGAAGCGGATCAGATGCTTCACATGGGCTTCCTGCCGGAGGTCGAAAGCATCATTGCGCAAACGCCGCGGGCGCGTCAGACGATGCTGTTTTCCGCCACGATGCCGGATGCCATCCGCAAATTGGCGGCGGAATATATGAACGCGCCGGAGGATGTACAGATTCGCAGCGCGAATGTGACGCTTGACAACATACGCCAGCTTGTCATCGAGACGACGGACCGCGGCAAGCAGCAAGCGCTGATCCATCTGCTTGAGCAGCACCGCCCCTATCTTGCCGTTATCTTCTGCCGAACGAAGGTGCGGGCCAAGAAGCTGAACAAAGAGCTTCAGGATGCAGGCTTCGAAAGCGACGAGCTGCATGGCGACCTGACCCAGGCGAAGCGTGAGCAAGTGATGAAGCGGTTCCGCGATGCGAAGCTGCAGATGCTGGTCGCTACCGACGTCGCGGCGCGAGGTCTCGATGTCGAGGGCGTTACGCATGTCTACAATTACGATGTGCCGCAAGACTCCGAAATTTATATCCACCGAATCGGAAGAACGGGCCGCGCGGGCCACAAGGGAATGGCGATTACGTTGGCTACCCCATACGACGGCTCCAAGCTGGTCCTCATCGAAAAAGGCATTCAAGCTCGGCTTGAGCATAAGGCCATCGATCGCGAAGGTTCTGTAACCGAGAGCAGCCGCGCTCGATCTGGCGGCGAACGCGGCGAAGCGGCAGGTCGCAAATCCTCCGAGCGCAGCGGAGGGCGCAGCGGACGCGGCGGACGTGATGGCGGACGCGGCGTCGCCTCGGGCGGACGCGGCGGGCGCGGGCGCGGGGCCGAACAAGGCTCCGCGCGCGGATCGGCAGCCGGCAAGACGCGCGGCACTGGCGGCGGGCGCGAACGTGACGCGGAAGCGCGGAGAGGATCCTCCGGACGCGGCGAAGACCGTCGCTCGGGAAGCGGGCGGGCGGCTGTTGCGGGTTCGACTGACGAATTCAGCTCCAACCCTTGGGAAGCAGGACGAGACAGCAGTGATAAGCGCGTATCGGGCAGAGGCGGCAACAATGAGCGCGGCGGGCGCAATGACAGCGGCAGAAATGCCGGCGGACCAGGCAAGGCTGGCGGAGAGCGTGGCGGCAAACGTAATACCGCTTTGTCCGCCAGGAGCGGACAAGGAACGGATTCGTCCAGACGCGGCGTAGGCCGCCCATCCGGCGGTACTGGCGGACGCGGCGGATCGCGCGGAGTAAAGTCGCCTGGGGGCCCAGGCGGCCGCTCCGGCAAACCTGGAGGACGAGGCAGATAATTGCGCTTCCGCGCGTGTAGCCCATTTCCGAACCGACTAGACTGGCGTCCAATCCTTTTTAGGGGTAATTCATAAAATACAGTAAGCCGAATGTTGGAGATTCCCACCTCTCAAGATGAAATGGCTGCATCGTCCTGTGGCGAGCGGCAAGTTTCATTCTGAGAAATAGAGGAGTATGCGATACTCTCCTCTATTTGAACAAACTCGTCCTTCTTCGGTAATCCCTTTTTTAGGAGGCAACAAAATGTCTGGTGTGCATGGAGGCTACTCGTCGGTAGGTACAGTCCTTGTTCTGTTCATCCTTCTGGTCATCATATCGCAGGTATTCTGGTATTAAGAAGCACTTGCATCTATAACGCTTAAAGCTCCGTTCTAACGGACGGAGTTCTTGATGCCTGATATGAGCAAAAAACGGCGGAGTTCGGGACTTTAATCCCGCTCCGCCGTTTCTTATAAGCGATTCTTGATTCTAACCCGTTAATGCTGAGGATTGATTACATATTCTCTAAGCGCAGCTGCCACGCTGCCGTCATTATTAGTCCCAACGACAACATCGGCTGCCTCCTTGACGCCTTCAGGGGAATTATCCATAGCAATCCCCAGTCCCGCGAAAGTCAGCATCGATATATCGTTAAAATAATTGCCAATCGCGAGAATCCGTTCCGAAGGGATATTCTTTTGCTCTGCCAGTCTGCGCAAAGCGCTGCCTTTGCTAGCCTCGGGATGCTGGATGTCGATAAACAGATCGCCGCTGCGGATAAGCTGAAGTCCGGGTTCATCCCGCTCCCAATCCCCTTGCACTATGTCGATCTCTTCCTTCGACCCGAATACGGACAGCTTCACCAGCCCTTCCGGAAGTTCGCCTCCAGCCGGAAGCACCGTCGGAACAGTCTTATGCTGCAAATACATCGCCTCCGCAGCCTCAGAAACGCTCTCTACTAACATGTCATAAGCCGTATTCAAATCAAAATGAATCCCTTTTTCCCGGCAATAAACCAAATAAGGCTCCAGCAGCTCCCCGTCAATGTCGAACTGGAAAGTAATGGACCGATCCTCGAACTCCACGATTGCGGCCCCGTTATGCGTAATTAAAGTGCCGTTGAGACCAAGCTCCTCCAGCACGGGAAATGCGCCCATCGGCCCTCTGCCCGTACAAAGCACGATCTCTGCGCCCTGCCGAGCGCATTCTCTTACCGCTTCCTTCACCCTCTCGGGCAAAAGATGTTCGTCCGTAAGCAGCGTACCGTCAACGTCCAGCGCGATCAAATCAAATTTGCGTTGCATGTCTCCACCATCCTGTCTCTCTCGATTGTCGAACTCTATAGCCGAGACGTACGTTCGCTTCCGCGATGCGCCTTCAACCCTTCCACTTCTTCGTCCGTGAGCTCTCTATAAACGCCCTCTGGCAGCGATTCGTCAAGCGTGAGAGGCCCCATGGAGAGTCTCTTAAGCGTCAGAACGGTTTTGCCTACGGCATGGAACATTCTTTTAACCTGGTGGAATTTCCCTTCGCGAATCGTCAATGTAATAAGCGATCGGAACTCCGAACCACCTGACCGTCCTTCCCCGTCAACCCCTGTCTCGTAGACGCTCGCGATGACAAGCTCGGCAGGCATCGTCTCGTATCCATCATCTAAAGTTACGCCGGAGGCAAAGCGATTGACGTCGTCTTCGTCCACTTTACCGGCTACCAGCGCTTCGTACGTCTTGTCGACATGCTTGCGGGGCGACAGCAGCTCATGCGCGAGCACGCCGTCGTTTGTCAGCAGCAGCAGACCTACCGTATCCTTGTCCAACCGGCCGACCGGGAAAGGAGCAAGCCGCGTATCCTCCGGACGGAGCAGGTCGATCACCGTCTTGTCCCGTTTGTCTTCCGTCGCCGAGACGACGCCGGCCGGCTTGTTCAGCATGAGATAGATAACGCTGCGATACTCGACGCGCTCCCCTTCGCAAGTCACTTCCTGCAACGATACGTCGACGATAAGGCCGCTGTCCTTTGCTATGACGCCGTCCACTGCCACCTTGCCTGCCTTGACCGCCTTCTTGATCTCGCTCCGCGAACCGTATCCCATGTTGGAGAGGAGCTTGTCCAGTCTCAGCTTATCTCCCATTTATGCTCGCCTCCATCCCGGCGACAGCTCATTTTTGAGCACGCCGTTCTCATATTTGCCCCAACCGATCGGTCTTCCTGCCAGGCATACCAGTACGAAACCTTTTATCTTCTTATCGCCTGCCCCTTTGATGATGCGATCTTCTGCCACGAATAACGTCTCGCCTCGCAAGTAACGGATAACTTCATCTCTGTCCAGGCCATCCAATTCCAATACCAGAGACGCTTCATCCCTATGAAGCCCCATCGCCAGAGCCTGAGACGGCACAAAGCGGTTCCATTTGACTTCTCCAACGTACCAGCCTGCACGGACAACCTTAAGCCCGTCCAGAGAAGGCACGCCCGCTGGCTGTATATAGAGACGCTCTCCGTAGGAGAAGGGAACGCTGCCCCAATCCCCTTCCCGGAGCATCAGCTGCTGCTTGCAAAACGCCTCCCACAGCTCGACCGGAGTTTGAACGGAAGCCGAGCTTCCCGATTTTGCTCCTTTGCCCTTCCCGTCTTTACGTAGGCGCTGCTCTTTCATCTTGCCGGTAAGGGCAGGAGTCACAGCTGCTGCAATCGCGGTCGTCGAAACCTTTGGAGGCTCTAATTCAATCTCCGTCGCCCCGCTCCCCCGCTTTTTGCGGAGCAACGCGGCATAATGTCCTTCGCCTTCGATTACATGCGGCCATAACCGCGCGGTTCCGCTCAAGGAGCTTACGATAGATGGCCCGGCACTTGCTGCTGTGGCTTCGTCGACCCAATCCGGACGGCCGGCGCTTAGTCCGCATTCATGCTTAATCGGCTCCACAACGAAGTCGGGATGCTCCTCCAGAAAGGAAGCAATCTGCGACTCGTTCTCCTCCGGCGAGAAAGTGCAGGTCGAATACAACAGCATGCCGCCTGGCGCCAGCATCTTCGCGGCGTGGTTCATAATATCGCGCTGCATGGCGCTGCACTTCTGTACGGAATGTTTCTCCCAATCGCCGATCATAGAATCGGCCTTGCGGAACATCCCTTCGCCGGAGCAAGGCGCATCTACCAATATGCGATGAAACCATTCCGGAAACGATTTGGCGATGGCTGCCGGTTCTTCGTTTAGAACGATTGCGTTTCTGATGCCTGCGAGCTCGATATTTTTGGCCAGCGCCTTCGTTCTCTCGCATGCGTTGTCATTCGCTACCAAAATGCCGCTCCCTTTGAGCATCCCGGCAAGCTGGGTCGACTTACCTCCCGGAGCCGCGCACAGATCGAGCACCCGATGTCCCGGCTTCACGTCCAACAACTCGGCGGGAAGCATCGCGCTCGGCTCTTGAATATAATACAACCCCGCATGGTAAAAAGGATGTTTGCCGGGTCGCTCCTCTTCCTTGTAATAGAAGCCGTTCTCCGTCCAAGGAATACGACGATCCGGATTTTGTAGATAAGTAAGCTCCCGCCATTCCTCTTTTGTTACTTTGAGTGGATTTAGACGCAGGCCAAACGCTCTCGGCGCTTCGTACGAAGCCATGAACTCATCGAATTCCTCGCCTAACAATTGCTTCATCTTGTCGATAAACCGTGTCGGCAGATCCACCTTCATTAATGTTTCCTCCCGCTGCTTTAAGGCTGCCGCTTCCCGGATAGAATAACCTCCGAGCAACGCCATGCCGGCGACGCTGGAGGTTATTCGCTTGGCGGAGTAGCTCCGCCGCTTAAGATTGATTGTTTTTTTTGGCCTTCGCGATGGCCGCTCCTATTTCGATCGACAGGGTATGCAGCGCATGATAGTCCTGCTGTTCAAATAATTCGTTGAACTTGATCTGGAACTGCGCCGCTTCTCTTACGCGATGGTAGAAATACAAATCCTGTATTCCGTTCAGCACGCGGGATACCGCATTGGACTGCTCTTCGAACTCCGTCTGCGCGTCAAGAATCTCCTCGCGGATGCTTGTCATCTCGGTGTCCAGCAAGAAGGCCGCTTCGGCCGCTTTCTTGAGCCGGTTCCGCACATCCTCGGGCAGACTTTCCTTAAATTTATAATTAAGCGAATGCTCGATCGTAGCCCAGAAATTCATCGCAAGCGTGCGGATTTGAATCTCCGCTAATACGTGTTTGAAGCCCAGTGCGGTCTGCACGGGGTACTTGACGATAATATGGTAGCTTCGGTATCCGCTGTCCTTGTAGTTCGTAATGTAATCTTTTTCGTATACAAGCTCCAGATCCTTGCGAGTCCGGATCAGCGCTGCTACCCGATGGATGTCGTCCACGAACTGGCACATGATCCGAATGCCCGCGATGTCCTCGATCCCATCCTCCAGCCGATCCGGCGCTACGCCAAGCCGCCGGGCCTTCTCCAGAATGCTGGAGATCCGTTTTACTCTTCCTGTTACGAATTCTATAGGCGCGTAGGCCTCTCTAATTTTGAGCTCTACGCGCATCGTCTTGAATTTAACCTTTAATTCCTCAACCGCTTGTTCATAAGGCTGTAGAAAAAGACTCCAGTCTCTACCGTCCATCCGGCCGCCTCCTGTTTCTAACGATGATCTGCGCCTACTGCTTCGGCAATGTTGCGGTAGCCATCCTTGCGCAAGCATTCGACAAGCCCGCTTGTCAGCTCGCGCTGCAATCCTGGTCCTTTATATATTAAAGCCGTATAGATCTCTACAAGCGAAGCTCCCGCGCGAATTTTATCGTATGCGTCTTGCGCCGTAAAGATTCCGCCAGAACCGATAATCGGCAATCTTCCGCCAGTCTGTCGATATACGGCCGCGATAACCTCGGTGGAGCGCCGCGTAAGCGGCCTTCCGCTCAAGCCGCCGGTTTCTCCCGCATGGGCGTGAGACAAGCCATCGCGCGACAATGTCGTATTCGTGGCGATGATGCCCGATACCCGGCTGTCCATTATCGTCGCCACCGTATGGGAGAGCTGATCGTCCGACATATCCGGCGCAATTTTGACCAGCACTTTCTTCGTTTCCTTGCCGCGTTTCCTCGCCTGCGCCTCCATCTCCGTCATAACGGCGTCCAAGAGCTTCTTTAGCTCATCGCCATGCTGCAGATCTCTCAAGCCCTGCGTGTTCGGCGAGCTGATATTTACGACGAAGAAGTCGCCAAAATCGTACAGCGTGCGAATGCAGGCTTGATAATCCTCATGGGCGAGCTCGTTCGGCGTATCCTTGTTTTTGCCGATATTGACCGCGATCGGAATTCGGTTAATCTTGCGGCGCGCGAGCGATGCCGCCATTGCGTCCGCTCCGTGATTGTTGAAGCCCATCCGATTGATCAGCGCTTCGTCTGGAGGCAACCGGAACAATCTTGGCTGGGGATTACCCGCCTGCCCCTTAGGAGTTACCGTACCCACCTCGGCGAAGCCGAGGCCGATGCTGGAGAAGCCGTCCGCGGCGACTCCGTTCTTGTCCAGCCCGGCGGCCAGCCCCACGGGATGAGGGAAAGAAATGCCGAGTACCTTCGTTCGCAGCTCCGGAATGTCGGGTACGCCGTACATCCCGTTCATAAGCGCTCCGAGTCCGGGTACTTTGCCGCATGCGGCCATGCCGTCGATGACCAGGTGATGCGCCTTCTCCGGGTCCATTTTAAAGAAAATCGGTTTAAGAAGAGATGAATAAAGCAAGAAGTTCACTCCGTTCCGCAGTATGTGCTCTATCAGACAGTTTATCCGTTTTGAATCAAAAAGAAAAGAGCCTTGCACCATGTGCCCGAGGCTCCGTCCATCTCCTTGTATTGCGGCATCCGCGGAAAACGATTACAATACAAGCATATAAGTGTGATTGCGATTATTATTAGAAAGGTTGATTCCCATGAGCGCACCTAAACGCAAACCGGCTACAATGAAGGTTAAACCTAAGGAAGAAGTGAACAAGAAGGCGCTGGTCTGGATCGGCTCCATCGTCGGCTTCGTAATCGTAGCCGTATCCGTCCTTCTTATCGTCTTCTCCTAAGCTGCTGGCGACTACGTTATGTCAGCCATCGATATACCTTCGCGGGATTGCTTTCGTCCTGCTTGGGCGCAAGCCGGAATCGTTCCTGCGGCGCCTTGGCATCGGGTGGAAGCGTCCCGTTTTTTATTTGCACCGGCGTCCCGAGCGGCACCATGTCGAACAATTCCTCGACGTCGGCTTCTCCCAATCGGATGCAGCCAAGCGACTCGTCCTTGCCGATGCTGTCCGTGTCGTTCGTGCCATGAATGGCGTACAGCGTGTTGGACAAAGTCATGCCTCTCGAGCCGAAAATCCCGTCTCCGCCGTTGGGATCCCTTACCTTCTCGCTGATAAAGAAGCTGCCCTCCGGCGTCTTCGAACCGCCCAGTCCTACCCTGTAGCTGCGGACGATCAAGCCGTTATGCACGACGGCAAGCGTATGGTTCGACACATCGATTACGATCTCCAGCGGCTTGCTCCAATCCGGTTGGAACAAGCCGTTGGAGCCGATAGACGTTGCGCCTGCAGTCTGAGCAGCGGCATCCTTGGCGCCTTGACCGCCGGTCGAATTCTCCACTTGCGATGCTGCTAACTTCAGCTTGGCGAGCAGCGCGGGGAACATCGCAGCCATTCCCTCTCCTTCTCCGGACAATACGTTGTGCGGGTAGGGACGTACAAGCGCATCCAAATTTTCCGGCCACTTCTTATACAACTTCCGATATTGCACAATAGCGCTGGATACTGTCCAATGCTGCTCCTGCTCTTTTTTCCATTCGGCAAAACGGCTGGCTGCCGGCTTGGCATCGGCGGGATCGCAGGCACAGACGTTCCGGTCCAGCATGCTCACCTCGAATTGCGCCTGTCCGCTGCCACGTTCCATCTCCATCAATAGCCTTGCATTGCCGTTCCATTGCTTCCAGCCCCCCTTCTCCTCGAGATGGGCTGCTATGACTTTCGGCGGCGATTCGCCGCCGGCCTTCATCACTTCTCCGAATGCATACCCGGCGGGGGTCTTCTCCTTGCGCGGAACCAGTACGACGCCAAGCCCCGGGCTCCCGTCGGCGACAGCCGGAACGGCATCATCGCCGGGTACTTGCTGTTGATTCCCGATGGATGGGATCAGCAGCGCAAGCAGCAATAGCGGTACCGCTATGACCGTTACGTTGCGAACAAGACGTTTGCGCTTCTTCCGCTTCTCCCATGCCTTGAGCTCTTCCAATTGATTCGTCGATACGGCTAGCGGATGACTGGATTGTTCGAAGGCGTCATAGATATCTCCGGCCTGAATAAAGCAATAATTCGCTTTTCCTTCCTTCCCTGCGTCACGGTAATGTTTGCCAAGCAAGTACCATCCCATCTTATTGTCGGGATGTTTTTTGACGAATTGCTTCAAATATATAATATCTTCGGGTTTATCGAATTTTGATTGTTCCATCATCCATGCCTCCTGGTCGATTACGACGATTTCCACTCTTCTTTTGGAATATATCGGCATAACCTCGCGCAAAAAAAAGCCCTCCGCACCAGAATGGTCGAAGAGCTTTTGAAATGAGATCTGATTAGCCTTCGGCGTTGAAAGGCTCGTCGGCGATTTTGATAGAATCCGTCGGACATCCGTCGCAAGCGTCCTGCAGATCGTCGTACATGTCATCCGGAATTTCGGTTATGCCTCTATTAGAGTCGCCTTGGAAAATAACCTCGGCCAAACCTTCGTCGTCGTAATCATAAATGTCGGGAGCCGTCGCTCCGCAAGCACCGCAAGCGATGCATGTGTCTTTCTCTACCCATGTAAACTTAGCCATGGTTTTCTCCTCCTTTATAATCTACGGATAAATCCGTTCCAATTATATATTATCCAAAAATGCCGTTGCGGCTCGTTCCTTCACTCATCAATATATAACAAAGTATCGTCTTTTTGCAAGGATGTACCTCGAATTCGTTTGTTTCTGATCAAGGAAGACGGATCGTCGCCAAGCATGCCCGCAGTCAGAACGGCGTCCTCTCCGAATTTGTCCCGAAGCGCGTCCATCACCTTCGTTAGCGATTCCTTGCGGGGCTGCTCCTCAAAGCTGAATAGATCCAACTGAAGAGCGGATTCCGAGATGGGGGTTAAATTCTGCAGCGTAACTCCCAGAAGGCGAATCGGCTCCCCTTCGATCCAATGCTTTAGATAGAGCGCCCGCGCTTCTTTCGTGATTTCCTCCGTCGTCTGGACCGGCGCCGGAACGGTATGGGATCTCGTAATGGTCGTCATGTCTGGCCTTCGGATCGTGATCTGAACCGTTGAAGCGACAAGCTTCTGCCTGCGCAGCCTGCGCCCCGTCTGATCGGCCAGATTGAGCAGCACACGAAAAATATCGTCCCGCTCCGTCAAGTCCTGCGGCAGCGTCGTCGTATGGCCGATGGACTTATTCTGATCCCGATGCGGATTAACCTGTGAATGATCGATGCCGTGCGCGGCCGACTTCATCCAGGCGCCGACGGTTCCGAATTGCTTGATCAGCATGCTCTCATCGGCCGCCGCCAGCTCTCCGATCGTATGGATATTCAGCTTTGCAAGCTTGACGGCCGTCTTGCCTCCAACGCCGAATAATAGATTGCATGGCTTATCCCACAGCACTTGAGGCACGTCGCGAATGCGGAGGACGGTCAAGCCATTCGGCTTCTTCATATCCGATGCCATTTTGGCGAGCAGCTTGTTAGGGGCAAGGCCGATGGAGCATGGAAGCGCCAACTCCGTCAATATGCGTCGCTGCAGCGATTCCGCGATCTGCAACGGGGTTCCCATCAGCTTGGAGCCCGTAATATCCATATAACATTCGTCGATGGAGACGGATTCCACCATCGGCGTATAAGCGCGAGCGATCGACAAAAATCCTCTGGAGTACTTCCGGTACAGATGGAAGTCCGGCTTGATCAAGATGATATCCGGACACAGCTTGACGGCTTGACGCACCGGCATCCCTGTCTTGACGCCCTTCGCACGGGCTGCGTACGAGCAGGTGACAATGATGCCTTTGCGCTGCTCGATGCTGCCGGAGACCGCCGTTGCTTTATTCTTATATACGTCAGGCTCTTCTGCTTCGTGCACGGAGCAATAGAACGCATTCATATCGAGATGGATGATTACTCTGCCTTTGGCAGGATAATGCTCTTCTACGCCGCTCATGGACAAGTTCACCGCCAATTGCAGAATGTTAGGTTGTACCGCTTGTTTCCTCAGCATATAATTAGGCAAGGTTCAAGTCAATGCCGAACAACAAACATTTGTTCGCCAAGATACCGCATTCCCTATATAGATAGTAGGCCGGAATTGCAACTTCCCTCTCTACTTTAGGAAGATAAAGTGGTATAATCATGTATTATGATTCCATCAGAGGCTCTGTGAAGGAGGCACATTTAGAAATGTCCGCACAAATATTCATCTTTGACACGACGCTGCGCGATGGCACGCAAGGCGAGGGGATCAGCTTATCGGCAGATGACAAGCTGAAGATTGCACAAAAGCTTGACGCTTTGGGCGTTCATTATATTGAAGGCGGCAATCCCGGAAGCAACAACAAGGATATCGAATTTTTCAAGCGCGTAAAGACGATGAAGCTCAATGCCAAGATTACGGCGTTCGGAAGCACGCGCCGCAAGAACAGCGTCGCCGAACATGACGCCAGCCTGCTCCGGATTATCGAATCCGGCGTACCGGCGGCAACGTTGGTCGGCAAGGCTTGGGATTTCCATGTCCATACGGCGCTCCAGACGACGCTGGAAGAAAATCTGGCGATGATCTTCGACTCCTTCGCGCTGCTTAAACACCACGGCATGGAAGCGATGTACGACGCCGAGCACTTTTTCGACGGCTACAAAAACAACCCGGAATATGCCCTTGCAGCGCTTCGCAAAGCGCAGGAAGGCGGAGCGGACTGGCTCGTGCTCTGCGATACGAACGGCGGCACTATGCCCAACGAGATCCATGAGATCGTCTCCCGCGTCAAGGAAGAGCTGAACACGCCGATCGGCATTCACACACATAACGACTGCGAGCTTGCCGTCGCGAATTCGCTGGCTGCCGTCCAGGCTGGCGCGCGCCAGGTGCAAGGCACGATGAACGGTTACGGCGAGCGTTGCGGCAACGCAAATCTGTGCTCCATCATTCCGAACCTGCAGCTCAAGCTGGCTTACTCCTGCCTTCAAGACGACCGCATTCGCCTGCTGACAGGAACGGCCCGTTACGTTAGCGAGATCGCCAATGTTCATATGCCGGTCGGTCAAGCTTTCGTCGGCAACGCGGCATTCGCCCATAAGGGCGGCATCCATGTCTCCGCGATCATGAAGGATGCCAAAACTTATGAGCATATCGAGCCCGAGCTTGTGGGGAACAAGCAGAGAATTCTCGTGTCGGAGCTTGCCGGTCAAAGCAATATTATTTCCAAAGCGACCGAGCTTGGACTCGACATCACCTCCAACAACGAGAAGACGAAACTAATTATGGAGCAGATCAAGGATCTGGAGCATCAAGGCTATCAATTCGAAGGCGCCGACGCCTCGCTTGAGCTTCTTTTGCGCGACGCTTTTACCGACGTGGTCCAGATTTTCAAGGTAGAATCGTTCAAAATCCATATGGAGAAGTCGAACGCCAGCATGATCTGCGAAGCCATCGTCAAGATCAACGTGGGAGGTCAGATCGTTCTGACGGCCGCGGAGGGCAACGGACCCGTCAACGCTCTCGACAACGCCATGCGCAAAGCGCTCGTGCAATTTTTCCCTCGCATCGAACAGATTCACTTGTCCGACTACAAGGTCCGCGTCATCGACGAGAAAGACGCCACGGCCGCCAAAGTGCGGGTGCTTGTGGAATCCACCGGACTCGACAATACCTGGAGTACGGTCGGCGTATCCAGCAACGTGATCGAAGCCAGCTGGGAAGCGCTTCTCGACAGCATCCGTTATGCGCTGCTTCATATGTCCAAGACAACTGGGGACGGTACGGAATCGGAGTTCGTGGAGAGACTGGGGCTCGTCAATCATTAACGGCTTAGGATGAAACAAAAAAAGCAGTTAGCGTTCAAGGCTTCGCGCCTTCCGCTAACTGCTTTTTTTGTTATGCCGCGTTCGGCTTCGACCACTTCAGAATGAGCCTCTCCCATTCTGCGTACGTAACGACTCCGTTAATCCGTTCCCTTATGACGCCGTTGCCGTCAATCAGGAAGCTCGTGGGGAAATTATTAACCTTATACAGCTTCGTAATCGTGCCTTCTCGGTCCATTAACATTGGGAACGTTAGGCCAAACTCTTCGACGAACTCCCTCGCCGAACGTTCCTTATCGTAATTCGTAGAGTTGACGCCATACATTTCCATGACATCTCCATACTGTTCATGCAGCTTCTGCAGATCGGGAGCCTCCATCACGCAAGGACCGCACCAGGAAGCCCAGAAGTTGACGAATAACAGCTTCTCTCCGGCTCCTCCGCCTATCGTATGGATAGCCTCGTCCATACCCGGAAGCGTAATGGCTGCGGACTCGTATCCCGCTTTGGGCTTAAAGCCGCTTGGCGTTGCCAGCTCCGTTGCGGCTGCGGCGCCTTGCTGCATGTATTGAAAGATGCCAAGCCCTGCTAACAAAAAAGCCGTGAAAAACCACGCTGCTGTTTTTTTCACTCAAGTCCTTCCTTCCGTTAACCCTATTCATTGTTCCCATCGTACCACGCGAGGTATGGAAGCTCAAGACAATGGGCAGATTAGCCATAAATCCGTCATAAGCACAGTCTGCTAAGGCTGAATGCGTTCATGACTACGGGAGGAACGGTATGTCACGAGCACAGGCTCATGGAAAACGAACATCCAGCGCTACCAAAGAAACTAAGTCATCGTGGTTGCAATATGCAGCATTCGCAACTGTACCGCTCGTACTTGTACTGGGAAATTCCATCCTCGTTCCCATTCTCCCGGATATGGCGGAAGCCATGTCGCTAAGCAAGTTTCAATCCAGTCTTGTCATTACCTTATTCTCCGTTTCAGCCGCTCTCTTCATACCCATTATCGGATATATCTCCGATCGGATGAGCCGAAAGGCTGTCATCTTGCCCGCGCTGGCGATCTATGGCGGTGCCGGGATATTGGCGGGACTCGGCGCCGTTTGGGAATCCTACGGCATTCTCATTGGAGCGCGGGCATTGCAGGGGATGGCGGCGGCTGGCACGGCGCCGATTGCCATGGCTCTTGTAGGGGACCTTTATCAAGATGGGGAAGAAAGCGAAGCGCTGGGACTTATCGAAGCATCCAACGGCGCTGGGAAAGTCATCAGCCCTATTCTAGGCTCTTTGCTTGGTTTATGGTCATGGTATGCGCCGTTCTTCGCTTTCCCTCTGTTTTGCGCAGGATCATTTTGCGCCGTTCTATGGCTGATACATGAACCTAAACACGAAGGCAAACCCACGCCTTTCAAAACGTATTGGAAAGAAATGAAGGCGATCTATGCCAAAGAAGGAAAATGGCTGTTTACCGCCTATCTGGCCGGTTCGCTCGGTTTGTTTATTTTATTCGGCGTTTTGTTCTATCTGTCGGATATGGCCGAAAAACCTCCCCTATCGATTGACGGCGTTGCCAAAGGCGGACTGCTGGCCATTCCGCTGCTCGGGCTTGTTATTACGGCCTACTCGACAGGAAAGGGAATTCGCAAAAATGGCGACAGAATGAAGGTCCTAATGTTGTCCGGGATCGGCCTGATGTCATTGTCCCTTACAGCCGCTTCCATCTGGCATTCGGCTTTTATCGCCTTAATCGTTTTTATTACTTTGTGCAGCATTGGCACAGGCTTGCTGCTCCCTTGTCTCAATACACTTATTACTGGATCCGTCGATCGATCGCATCGAGGCATGGTGACCTCGTTATACAACAGCCTTCGTTTTCTTGGCGTAGCGATTGGCCCTCCCTTCTTTAGCTGGATGGCCGATAAATCCGTTACGGGTTTGTTTGTCATTCTAACCATCTTAAGCGCGGGGCTGTTGATCGCCGTCGCTCTAACAATCAAACCTCCGAAACGGCAATCCAAAGCTTAACAACACCCTGAGTTTCGCGGTATACTTACTTATCGATTAAAAGTTGCTGCAATTCGGGAGGAGACGTCATGTCGCTTTCGCTTTCGTACCATAGTAACGAAGCTCATACATCCATCACCAAGGCTGCTTACATCCTGCTTCTCGACTATTGCGGAAGCATCCTCCCGAATGAGGCTTGCGGCGTGCTCGCCCGGGGAAAAGAGCGGCTTTCCATTGACATCATTTTGCCGATTCGCAATATTCACCCCCATCCCTCCGACTCTTTTCTCTTCGATCCGGAGGAATGGACAGCCGCCTGTTTCTCCATGGAAAAAAACCGACAACAGCTTGTCGGCTTCTTCCACTCGCACCCTAATACCGCAGCGATTCCATCGAATCGCGACGGCGAAGGCTTTCATTTTCATTCCGGCTTCCAATATTGGATTATTTCCTTGACCGATCCCTCTGCTCCGGTAGTACAGCCTTATCGTCATCAGGACCGCGTATTTATGCCCGCTCAGCTAGTGTTTGCTTAGATAGGCGTACAAATCGCCTAACGTAAATACGTTTCGCTCAACGATTTGATTTAAATAATGAAGCCACAATCGCGCCGTCATTAGAGAATCCTCCAGCGCATGATGCCGCACCGTAATCGGAATGCAGCTGCCCGCAAGCAAATCATCCAGACTATATCCCTCGCGGTTTGGCTCCAGCCACTTCGCAATCATCATCGTATCGAGAACCCGATGGTTCAAATTCACCTTGGACGTACGCCATAATGCCGCGTTAAGGAATTGTTTGTCATGGCCGGAGGCATGCGCAACAAGCAATCTGCGCCCTACAAAAGCCATAAAGTCATGAAGCGCCGTCATCAGATCCGGAGCGTCCTGCACCATCCCGTTGGTGATTCCCGTAAGCTCCACAATGGATCTCGGTATGGTTCGGCGCGGATTGACGAGGCTGTAGAAGGTCTCTGTCTCGCACAGCTCTCCGCCTTTCACGACGACGGCGCCAAACGAAATAATCTCGTCTCCATGATTAGGATTAAAACCTGTCGTCTCCAAATCAAAAACGACGATTTCCAGCTCCCTCAGAGGCGTTTCAAGCAAGGATTGCTTGCGCTGCTCCCGATTGGCGTTACGAATAAATGCCATTTGCTGAGCGTTCTGAGAGCCTAGCATGGAAGCGATGGCAGGCGTGACACCCCCCATTTTGTATAGATTCCACATGCGGCCTACGCCTTTTTGTTCTTTCATTGAGACCACCGCCTTACCTTACATCAGCCTTCCCATCGCCTGACGGTATACCGCCCGCTGCAGGCGTTTGCCTATCCGCAAGCTGCTCTTGAGCTCGTCCGTCATTTCTTTGGTCAGCTTGCTGCTATGCAGCTTGCCATTGTTTGCATACAAACCGTCTTCCTTCTGTTCCGTTGTCATTAATCGCAGACGCAAAATGAAACGGAAGGCTTGCTCGTATTGCTCCCCATCGGCTGGCGACAGCTTGCCAATGTCGATTAGCTTGCGTATGCGCTCCAGCGTCGACGTTCCCCTTACACTCGCTTGTATCGCCATCATTCGAATCGAATTGACCATTGGAATATAAGCGCCATACTTAATATCCAGACTGCCGGCATCTTCGCCATACCGTTCCTTCAGCAATTGCCCGAATACGCCGACGAGCACCTTATGCCGCATCGTGTTCTCGATCATTCGCCTAATAATGACGGGATGGTTTAACATATCGGAATAGTAGATATCCTTTAAAGCCTCGGCAACGCCCTCGTCACCGTATACGCATCTTCCATCAGCGATAATGAGCAAATAACGGACGGATTCCCAGGCAGGTTCCCTGAACCAGCCTTCCAACCGTTCTCGCCACTCGCTCAGCGAGCTGCACCAATCCGGATTGTCGCTTAACACCTTGCCTTCGCAAGGCGGATATCCGATGGCAATCAAATTGCTTACGATCAATTGACATAATTCAAGAAAATAAGCTTTGGCCTCTTCTCCGTTCTCCACCGGATCCCGATAGACCACGCCGCTGTCTTGGTCGCTGGACAACGTCTGTTCCTTCCGCCCGCCGCTGCCGAACAATAAATAGGCGTATGGCACGGGGGGAGACCCTTTCCCCATCCGTGCCATGTCCGCTTCGGAGAGCATGATCGCCTTGGTGATCAAGGCGTCATGCGTCTCGTTTAATTGTTCATTTAATTGTTCGACCGGCCTTACAGGGAGAAGTGCTTCCATCTGCTCGTGCATCTGATCTCGCAAGCACCGCAGCCCATCCACTCGATCGGCTGCGCCGATCTTCTTGAAGTGCTGCGAACGTGCCGGATCGCCCATGCGCCGCTCTCCCCCTTCGGTCCGTTTAATGCTCTCTTTTTAACCTTCGAACGTTTGGCCCGGTTTCTTCAATTGCTCAGGATAACCATAAGCGCCATGCTCGCTAAGGTCAAGACCGATAATTTCTTGCTCTTCCGTTACGCGGAAGCCCATGATCATCTTCATGACGCCAAGCACGAGGAAGGATGCAACAAGAACGAACGCGCCTACTACGACTACGGATTCGATTTGCACCCACAGCTGCTTCCAGCTGCCAGTATCGATAAGCCCGCCTGTTCCAACGCCGACTTTGTCGGCAAGCTCTTGCGTTGCAAAGATTCCGTTCGCCAGCGTGCCCCAAATACCAGCCATACCGTGTACGGACAGGGCATAGATCGGATCGTCGACTTTCAGCTTCTCGAACATTTTCACGCTGTAGAACACAAGCATACCTGCTACCAGACCGATAACGACGGCTGCCCAAGGATCGACGAATGCACATGATGCCGTAATTGCTACGAGACCTGCAAGCGTACCGTTTAGCATAGCCGTGATGTCGGCTTTGCCCGTTACGGCCCAAGAGATTAACAATGCAGCTACACCGCCGGCGCCAGCAGCCAACATCGTCGTGAATGCTACATAAGTAAAAAATCCGTCGCCGATCGCTACCGTGGAGCCTGCGTTAAAGCCGAACCAGCCAACCCACAGGAGCAATACGGACAATGCCGTAAACACTTGGTTGTGCCCCAGAATTTCGTTGGCGGAACCGTCTTTGTTGAATTTGCCGATACGCGGCTTCAGAAGAACCGTTGCTGCGAATGCGGCAAGGGCGCCAGTCAAATGAACGACTGTAGAGCCGGCGAAGTCTTGCGCGCCGTCTTCGGCCAGCCAGCCGCCGCCCCAGATCCAGTGAGCAACGATCGGATAGATCAAACCAACGAAAAACAGTGTAAATACAATGTATGAGGATAGTTTCGCACGTTCCGCGAAGCCGCCCCATGCAATGGATAGCGAGATCGCGGCAAATGCCAGCTGGAACAAGAAGAATACGCCATTAGGGAAGGAATCGCCTGCTGCAGCATCACCTGCCAGTTGAGGGTCGAAGAAGAAGTCGCCCCATCCGATGAATTGGCTAAGGCCGCTGTCGCCGCCGAACGCAATGCCGTAACCGAAAGCCCAGTAGATAAGTGCCGCAAGGCCAACCGTAAAGATCGTTTTGCCCGCTACGTGACCGGCATTCTTCATCCGGGTCGAACCTGCTTCGAGAAGAATGAATCCGCCTTGCATCAGAAGTACGAGTATGAATGCCAGCATAACCCATAGAGAGTTAAGTCCCATGTCAAGCGTTGCACCCGAAGGATCCTCGGCAAATGCTGCTACCGGGAACAAAATTGTCATCAAACCTAGCGCAAGAAAAGTTTTCTTAATCAATACGACCACTCCTTTGGATGTTATATTTCATGACATTTCACGAAAGACATATTGTCATTATATTCAGAGGTTGTTCATTTGACAATATGTTTTTTTCATTTTTTCGAAAAATATCTAACATTCCCCTTTGGAATTGGTACGAACGTTAGGATTCATTGGAGTTTCGGTCTATTATTATGTTGTTTTGGCATCTATTATTCGCTTTTTGTAAATCGAGGCCGATTCTATTCATCATGTCAGATTTACTTGCACGATAAATTCAAACAGCAATGCCCCTCCTTCATGAAGGGATATTTGGATCCATTAATACGGATGAATGAACTCCACTCCAATGAAGATGGGATACGATTCAAGCAATACGTTTGACTGTATGGTTACTTACCTATTATCATAGAAATTGAAATCATATAGGGCGGTGGTAAAGATGGAGATGAGATTGTACCGTATCGGCGAATTGGCCAAACTGGCGCAGATAAGCTCTCGAACGATTGATTATTATACTTCCCTCGGTTTGATTGAACCTTCGGGGCGCTCCGAAAAAAATTACAGACTGTACGGAGATGAAACTTTACAGCGCCTCGAACGTATTGAGCAGATGAAAAAAGACAAATATACGTTAGATGAGATTAAGTCGAGTCTGGACTCATGGAGCAAAGTGACGCCCGACGAGCATATATCGCTGAAGTTGACCGAAATCCAGCAGCACCTTTCTCGGCTGGAACGCGAGGTAAAGGAGCTGGAGCCCGTCATCAAGCAGCTCGGGCCCCGAAAGGCAGGCAGATTTTATACGCGAATCATGCCTCAGACAGCGGCGTGCATAGAAGCGCTCATGTTGCTCATGAACAAGAGCTCGCTCATGTAACGGATGAAGTCACATCAATCTGGAGGAATGAAGAGATGTTTATGATGGTTCTAATTATCGCAGCCTTCGCCCTTACGATTTGGGCGCAGTTCCGAGTGAAGGGCACGTTCAAGAAGTGGGCTCAGGTGCCCGCCGCCAGCGGACTGACAGGCTATCAAGCCGCACGTCGAATGTTGGACAACAACGGCCTCCACCATATACCCATTGAGCCCGTTCCTGGATCGCTCACAGACCACTACGACCCCATTAACCGAGTTGTAAGGCTGTCCGAGCCGGTTTATTACGAAAACACGATATCAGCCATCTCCGTTGCGTGTCACGAGGTAGGCCATGCGATCCAGCACTCGGTCAGCTATCCGTTCCTGGTTGCCAGACACCGCATCTTTCCCATCGTTAACTTCGCATCCGGCATTGCGCCGTTTCTGCTTATTGGCGGGTTTATCTTTAACGCCTTCGGCTTGATCGGACTTGGTATTATCTTCTTCTCCGTCGCGGTCGCTTTCCAACTGATTACGCTGCCAGTAGAATTCAATGCCAGCAATCGTGCGAGAAGCCTGATGATAACCGAAGGTTTCGTACACCAAGAGGAAGCGAAGGGTGTGGCCAAAGTATTAAATGCAGCTGCCCTTACGTATGTAGCTGCCGCGCTCTTATCCCTGCTGGAGCTTATTCGTTACATTCTGATGTTCACTCAGAACCGCGATTAAAATAAAGGATCAACCAATAAAAAGGCCGTCCTCGCAATATGCGGGACGGCCTTTTTATTGATTCGAAATTATGCATTTATTGTTCGCGCTTAGCATTATAATCCAGGAAGTAACGTAGCAGGAAAGAATGGAAGACCTTCGCCACTAATGGCAACTTCTCGTTTTTCCGATGAATAAGTCCGATTGTTCTCGTCACGGACGGGGCGCTTATCCGCACCTTGACCGGCTGAAGCGTCCCCGAATAGAACAACGCCATCTCAGGCAACAGGCTAACGCCCATACCGGCAGCCACAAGCCCTCTGATCGTATCCGTCTCTTCTCCCTCGAAGCCGATTTTAGGCTCGAATCCAGCCTCTTGACAAGCTTCATACACGATTGGTCTTAGTGAGTATCCTTCACTGAACAATACAAAGGTCTCGTCTTTAAGCTCGATAAGCTCGATGGATTGTCGATTCGACAATTCGTGGCCCGGCGGCAGGATGGCATATAACTCTTCCGTCAACAATACTTCCCCGCAAACCTGCTCATGTTCTCTGGGAAACGGCGAGATAAAGGCGAGGTCGATCTCCCCCTTCACCAAATCGCGAATCAAGGATGGGAACATTCCTTGCTTGAAACGGAACTTGACGTTAGGATGTTGCTTGCGGAATGATGCCACGACCTGCGGTATTAACGAAATGCCGAGACTGTGCGGGAAGCCTAACCTTACCTCCCCTTTCTCCGGATCCATAAATTCTTGTATTTCTATAACTGCGCGCTCCAGATCGGCCAATATCGCCTCCGCTCGCTTAAGAAACAACTGTCCCACCGGCGTCAACTGCAAATTACGCCCTTTTTGGACGAAGAGCTTTACGCCAAGCTCCTCCTCCAGTTGGTGAATTTGGCGGCTAACAGCCGACTGTGCCACATGAAGCTCTTCGGCCGCCTGTGTGACATGTTCTTTTTTTGCTACTTTTACGAAGTAATATAGCTGTCGAAGTTCCATACTGAATATACTCTCCCGTTCCCGTGCCCTACCATATTTGTATTATTTATCGTCGACGTCTTTGCTTCAGGTTATCCAACAACCCGTATAACAGAAATCCTGCAAGCGCTCCGCCTATATGTCCCCAAAGATCAATTTTGGGCACAAAGATGGAGTGGATGACGCCGAAGGCCAATATTATATATACCGTTTTGCGCGAAGATACATCCAGCATCGATTTGCGCAGCAACGCGATAAACAGAAACGCGCCATACACGCCGTAGATCGCGCCAGATGCTCCGATCGCCGCGTGGTAAGGGTCATGCTGCAAATTCGTGACAAGGGCGGACAAGAGATTGCCTCCGATTCCGCACAGCACATAAAATACGATATATTTGAAGGTCTTGAGCAAATATTCCAGAGGCGGCGCGAATACGAGCAGCGCGAACATGTTAAAAAAGAAATGTCCGAAATCCACGTGCAGGAATTGCGAGGTTATATACCGCCAGGGCTCCAATAATCCGAAGGAATCGAGTCCAGGTACGGCTAGAAACATGCCGTAACTTACTATTTCCTTATAAAACTGCGCGATAATGAACACGATCAAATTAATTGCGATTAAAGCAGCCGTCCCGGGATAATACCGAAGATAGGAACGGAAGCTTTCATAACGGAGGAAGATCATCGCCATCCCGCCTTTCGTCTAACGCGCCAAATATTGGACAATGGTGTTTCTTTGAGATTATAATTAAGGTCGTACCAACTACAAGCCCTGAGGAGGAATAGTTAACATGGCACAAGAACGTACAGGCGTTGCCACATTGAAAGGCAACCCGATCACATTGATTGGACCCGAACTCGCGGTAGGCGATCAAGCACCCGACTTCTCCCTTAACAAATCGCTTACCGAGGTTGTTTCTCTTCAAGACTATGCCGGCAAAGTGAAATTGATTAGCGTCGTCCCTTCCATCGATACCGGTGTGTGCGATGCACAGACACGCCGCTTTAACGAAGCGGCCGCAGCCCTTGGCGACAACGTCGTCGTATTGACAGTGAGCGTAGACACGCCTTTCGCACAATCGCGCTGGTGCGCAGCCGCCGGCATCGACAAGGTTGTCATGCTCTCGGACTACAAAAACAACAGCTTCGGAGAAGCTTACGGCGTTCTTATTAAAGAGCTTGCCCTTGATATGCGTTCTATCTTCGTTCTGGACGAGAGCAACAATGTCAAATACGTCGAGTATTTGCCGGAGATGACAGAACATCCGAATTACGAAGCGGCGATTGAAGCGGTCAAGGCTCTCGTATAATACGTAAGTAACGACTTTAAGTTACACGAATTAGCCGATTTCCGCAAACAAAGCGAGTGAAGGGCGACCCTTCCTCGCTTTGTTTCGTTTTCATATAGAAATGTAAAGCCCTTGATTACCTTATCAGGAGGTTACCCTAACCGCGGCGAGCTTCTTGTCAAGCGTGCGGTACAAATCAAGTATGACGCGATAATTAGAACCCAGGTCGCCTAACGATCCGCGAGACGCGGAATAAATATCTACCGCCGACGTAAGCGGGTTCACGCTGATGACAGAAACCGTTATATCCATCGTCCTGCCGAATGCCGTTCGCTTCTCCAGTACAATCTCGCCTACCGATTGAACCTCGTGAAGCAGCTTATACCCTTGCATCTTCTTGAGCGTGGATACGACTTCCTCCCAAGCCTTGTCCTTCGACAGCTTGTAGAGATGTGATTTCAGCAATGGATCCTTAGCTCTGTCGCCTGTCTGTTCATGACTGCGCAGCAGCCCGATTAAGGTCCGCTTCAACAACAACGATCTCCCCCTCTAGCGTCTATCTGCATTACTATTTATCATACCATGTTTTCACATATGAAAAAAGAGCTTTCGCCGGATTTTGCCAGACGATCGCTCTCTTTTTACGTTAGGAACCCGCCTATGCCGTCCGATCCACATGTTTCTGAACCCGCTCTCGCAGGTGGGTGTCCGCAGCCACGCTTTTGAAGTCCCTTTTCGAGGGCATGACAGCCGCTTGGCGATTTAGGTCTCCCGTGAAACAGCCATTGGTTCAAAACAACGAAGGACCGTGACGAACATCGCAGGATGTAAAGCTATTATAGTCCTAAGTAAGGGAAAAGTAAACGTCAAACGGCAATGTTATTTGCTTCCTTCTTTGTCCGCTTCTCTGTTTGCCTCTTTGTACTCGTCCTTCACGAGGTCTTCACGATCCATCTCCGCGGCTTCCTCGGCTTCTTCTTCTTCCGATCTCTTCAGCTTCTCGGCCTGCTCCTGAAGTTTCGTGTAGATGATATTGAAGTTCCAGAACGCCAGGTACGCCACGATGCTGCCCATAAAAAACGGAATTAGGAACGTGAACTGGAAGAAGCTGATATAGATGACCAGGCCGCACATAATAGCCGTAGAGAGCGAGCGAAACGGCTTGCCGATCGTGATTAGAATCGCATTCTTCATCAGTTGGAACGTCTTCATATGATAATGAACGAGCATCGAGAAGAAATTAAAGATCGATACGCCAAGCAGCGCAAGGAACGCGATAAAGATATACGACAGAATATTAAGCTGCTCCCTGTACACGATAAAGTCGACTATCATAATGACGAATAAAAGCGTATACAAGATTCCGCCTATCATGCTCTGCTTGTAATTCTCTTTGTACCCGCGGAAATACGTTTTGAACAGGGAAACATCCGTCTCGCCCGTTACCCATTTGCGGGCTACTGCGAACATCGCTGCCGTTGCGGGAAAGAATGTGAACGGAGCTACTATCGCCATCAAAATGAGCGAAGTGTACAGGCTGCCTAACATATCCTGCTCGGTTGCGCCGGATTGTGGAGCAATAAACATCGTCAATCCGAAAAAGACGAATGGTATGGAGCAAACTATCCACAATAAATTGATTACGGCAAGCCTCATAATCCATTCGGAGATTCTGTAGAATCCCCCCATTAATCCTCTTGGCTCCATCTGATCTGCCTCCAACGCTGTAATAGTTGCGACCTTGCTACGGATAAAACGAAATCGATTTTGTACTACTAATACTTCAGCAGTCATTTTTATTGAGCTGACTAACAAATAACCGGGGAAGTCCGGGATGCCCGTTAGGCGTCACGGACTTCCCCGGTTTGTTTGCTCGTGCTAGTCAAGGACATGATCTCCGGACCGTATGGAATGCTTAGTTGTTGCCGTAATCGTCGGACTTCGGACGACGGCTCTCGCCGCTGCGGCCATCGTTGCTGCGGCCTTCGCCGCTCCGCTTGCCGCCATATCCGCCGCCGTAGCTTCCCCGGCTTTCGTAGTTGCCGCGCGACGAACTGCTGCTTCCCGAACGACGGTCGTCACGACCGCGATAACCGCCGCCGCTGCTGGATCCGCCGCTGCGGTTGCCGCCGTAGGAGGAAGCCCCACGGTTGAACGGACGTCCATTGGAGCGAATGTCCGGGCGACGTTTCTTCGCACGAAGCGGCTCTTCCGGCGTAAGCTCGATGCTCACATCCTTCTTCTCGCCTGTGAGCAGCTTGACTGCCGCAGCAAGGAGATGAACGGAGTCATATTGCTCCAGCAATTGAATCGCGATAGGCTTGTACTCCGAGAATTCCTCGTTCTGTACTACTTCCAGCATACGTTCGGCCGTAATGCGCTGCTTGCCTTCGATTGCTTCCGCGATACTAGGCAGCGGCTTGCGGTTCATGCGCTGGCGCGTAATACGCTCAATGAAGTGCAAGTGGTCGATCTCGCGAGGCGTTACGAACGACCATGCCGTACCTTCTTTGCCTGCGCGGCCCGTACGGCCGATCCGGTGAACATAGCTCTCTGGATCTTGCGGCAAGTCGAAGTTGATTACATGCGTTACGCCGGATACGTCAAGACCGCGAGCCGCGACATCCGTTGCTACCAGGACGTCTATACTGCCATCGCGGAACTTGCGCATAACGTTATCGCGCTGGTTTTGCGACAAATCGCCATGCAGGCCGTCGGCAGAGTATCCGCGCTTCTGCAGCGCTTCGCTCAGCTCGTCAACGCGGCGCTTGGTGCGGCCGAAAATGATAGCCAGCTCTGGAGACTCCATGTCCAGCAAGCGGCTAAGCGCTTCGAACTTTTGACGCTCGTGAACTTCGATATACGATTGTTCGATCGAAGGCGCCGTTACTTGCTTTGGAATAACCGAGACATGCTCAGGCTCCTTCAGGAATTGCTGAGCAAGCTTCTGGATGTTGATCGGCATCGTAGCCGAGAACAACATCGTTTGACGCTCTTCCGGAACAAGCTTAAGGATGGTTTGGATGTCCTCCATGAAGCCCATATCCAGCATTTCGTCCGCTTCGTCAAGCACGACTGTTTGTACATCTTCCAGACGAATCGTCTTGCGGTTGATGTGATCCAGCAAGCGTCCTGGCGTTCCGATAATAATCTGCGGGCGCTTCTTGAGCGCGCGAATCTGACGTCCAATTTCTTGTCCGCCATAGATTGGCAGCGAACGAAGGCCCTTGTATCGCGTGAGCTTCCCGATCTCGTCAGCCACCTGAATAGCGAGTTCACGGGTCGGCGTCATAATTAAGGCAACAATGCGATCCTCGCTTACCGGAATTTTGTTAATGAGCGGAATACCGAATGCCGCCGTCTTGCCCGTACCTGTCTGGGCCTGACCAATCAAATCCCGTCCCGCCATTGCGTATGGGATCGATTTGTCTTGAATAGGGGTTGACTCTTCGAACCCCAACTCCGTTATTGCTTGCAACACTTTTGGTTCTAAACCAAATTCAGCAAATGTTTTCAAACTTTTCTCAAACTCCTTCTATCTACAGCCTTCTTAAGAATATCCAAACCATTATAGCACAGAAACATCCCCGAATACCAGTTAAGCGAACAAAGCCATACTAACCAGGAGCTATAATACTTCAATTCTGGATAAGGGAGCGATTCCATTGCAGGCAACAAAAAGGCGTTATCTGCTCACAATACCGACCATGACGATCGGCGCGTTGTTAGTTGCGATCGGGTTCAACATGTTTCTCATTCCCCACCAATTGCTTAGCGGCGGCTTGTCCGGCATCTCCATGATGATCAGTTATATCACCGGCGGCAATGTCGCCTGGCTGTATCTTCTATTGAATATACCCGTATTGGTATGGGGATGGTTCATGTTAGGGAGACGCTTCGTCATTTGGAGCATTTACTCCGTCGCCGCAGCAACCTTTTTCCTGAGAGTGGTTCCCGTCATACATACGGCTGACGATATTTTGTTAGGCGCGGTGTTCGGCGGGGTCATCGTCGGCTTCGGCAGCGGACTTGCGCTCAGGTACGGAGGCTCCTCCGGCGGTTTCGACGTCGTTGCCTCCATTGTTACAAAGAGACGCGATCTGCCCGTAGGAATGATCATCTTTCTGTTAAATGCGGGCGTCATCGCGATCCTAATCTTCTTCACCAAGAACTGGGACCTGGCGCTGTATTCGCTTATTGCGATTTTTTCCGCGGGCAAGGTTGTAGATCTTATCCATGTGCGGCATATTAAAGTGACGGCATTTATCATTACAACGAAGACGGAGGAGCTCCGCCAGAAGCTGCTGTCCCATCCCAGAGGCATTACCATAATCAAGACGCGGGGAGCCTACTCCTCGGCCGAGAGGGACATGCTGATGACCGTACGCACGAAATTCGAAGTGGCGGATTTGTGCAAAACCATCATTACCATCGACCCGCACGCTTTCATTAATATTGTGGAAACCGTAGGCGTCGTCGGAGACTTTCGGAGGCCTAACCCGAGCTGATCTCCGCGGAAGCGGAAGTTGTTAACAATTGCTATGTTTTTGAAAGCGAAGCTGTTATAATGTGTGTATCCCAAACGTTAGTTTCTTTACCAATCGTTTTCCCCTTCTTGCTTTCTAATTGACTATTAGGATGAAAGGGTGATGCTGAGTGGATATGGAAACGGTCAAATTGTCTCAAATTGTCGAAAGGCTTGCCCCGGAGCTTAGTCCTTACCTCACTTCCCGTGAGTTGGATCTCCGTATCGTCCTTCGTGACGGCCTCGCTGTTCTTGAGCCGGGAGACGTCATGGAAATTGTACAGCACAGCATCTGCAACGGGCAGAAACAGACGATGTTACAATGAATAGGCTTGGTTATGGGATATCGGTATAACCGCACTGCCAGTCGATCTCGTTGTCGACTGGTTTTTTGTCTCCCATTAGAACAAAAAAGAGATGACCCATTCAACGAAGTGGCTTATAATCGGATACAAAAGGTGAAGCTTAGTTGGCTTTGCGGCCGCGCCGTCCTTTGTCGGCGCGCCAGGTTTCATTCCTAGACATAGAGGTTAAGTATGGGGATACTTATACGATCCTATAAAATGACGGGAGAGAGCTCAATGGACATCATTGTATCTACAATTATGCTGCTTTACGGCTTGCTTACCGGACAAGGAGAAGCGCATGGCGATGCCAAACAGCTTGCTGTCGCCTATCTAAATGCATCAGCCGGAGAAACGATCGTACAGCCGAATGCGCCGATCGTAACGGGAGAGGAGCCTCCGGGAGGCGGAGGAATGATGCCCGGTCAGGCGAAGCAGGATCCTCAGCCTGATACGCCGCCTATCAAGGGGATCTACGTCACAGCGCATAGCGCGGGCGGTTCCCGCATGGAATCGTTGCTCAAGCTTGTTGACGATACCGAACTGAACAGCATGGTTATCGATCTAAAGGACGACAACGGATATATTACATACCCGACAACGACGCCCGAGCTGCTGGAAATCGGTACCGCCAAAAAATATATTTCCGATATTAATGGTCTTATGGATACCCTCAAGCAGCATGAAATCTACCCTATTGCGCGTATTGTCGTGTTTAAGGACACCGTGCTTGCCGTCAAACGTCCGGAGCTGTCGTTCCTGCAGCCCGACGGCACGATATGGAAAAATGGCCGCGGCGAAAGCTTCGTCAATCCATACCGCCAGGAAGTGTGGGAATACAACGTCGCGATAGCCAAGGAAGCAACTAAACTCGGCTTCAAGGAAATCCAGTTCGACTACGTTCGTTTCCCGGAAGGGTTCGAAAACCGCGCCGATACGCTCACGTTTAACAAGACGGAGCAAAGCCGCGTAGATGCGGTAGCCGGATTTGTCAAGTACGCGCGCGAACAGCTGGAGCCGCTTGGCGTACGCGTTTCCGTCGATATTTTCGGTTACGCGGCATCCGTGCCGGCTGCCGAAGGCATCGGTCAGGATTTCGTCAAAATTTCGAATGACGTACATGTGATCTCGCCCATGATTTATCCCAGCCACTACAGCACGGGCTGGTTCAACCAAAAGACGCCGGATCGCAGTCCTTACGAGACGATCAAGGGAGCTATGGACGATACGCACGAGAAGCTCCAGAACACCGGCGAGCTCAAGCCGATTATCCGTCCATGGATACAGGATTTCACCGCAAGCTGGCTAGGCAAAGGCAATTACGTGAAGTACGGCGTCGCCGAAGTTGAAGCTCAAATTAAAGCTCTCCAAGATTCGAACGTCACCGAATATTTGCTTTGGAATGCCGGCAACAAATATACCGCTGGCGTCAAATACGAATAATTGCTTTTGTGAAAAGGCTGCCTGGCAAGGGCAGCCTTTTTTTGTCTGCATCCATTTTTAAAACAAAAAACTGTTCCCTAACGACAAAGCGCTTAATGACGCTTCTGCTCGTTTGGAACAGCTCATTTGGTTATTGTAAAAAATTATTGAGAAAGACGCAGCGCGAGCTCGTACATATCCATGTCGAACGGTTTTTTGCTGTTTACAACCGTATCGATGTCCGTCAAAGTTAACTCGCCTTTGATCACACCGCAGGATTTGCCGGAGTCGCCTTCCATCAGCTTTCTGACGGCGAAATCACCTAGACGACTTGCAAGAATGCGGTCTACCGCTGTTGGTGTACCACCGCGTTGAATATGGCCCAGCACCGTAACGCGCGCTTCGATACCGCTCAGATCGGTTATTTTTTGCGAGACGTCTTCGCCCTTGGCCGCACCTTCGGCAACGATGATAATACTATGACGTTTGCCTTTGGCAAAATTGTTTTTCATCCGGTCAGCAACTTCGGCCAGATCAAACGGAACTTCCGGTACAAGAATCGTCTCCGCCCCGCTCGCAAGTCCAGCGTACAATGCAATGTCGCCGCAGTGACGGCCCATAACTTCTACGATCGAAGAACGTTCGTGGGAAGACATCGTATCGCGAATTTTGTTGATCGCATCAACGACGATGCTGACCGCTGTATCGAAGCCGATTGTCGCATCCGTGAACGGGATATCGTTGTCGATGGTGCCTGGCAGGCCCATCGTTTTAATGCCCAGCTTGCTAAGCTTGTTGGCGCCCTGGTAAGAGCCGTCTCCGCCGAGGACAACCAATCCGTCGATGCCTCTTTCGCGAAGCACGTCCGCACCCCGTTGTTGACCTTCCGGCGTCAGAAACTCCTTGCATCGTGCCGTCTGAAGAATCGTGCCTCCGCGCTGAATAATGTCGCCGACGCTGCGAAGATCCATCTCGCGCAGATCGTCATTAAGCAAACCTTGAAAACCTCTTTGCACGCCGTAAACCTTTAAGCCATGGAACAGTCCGCTTCGAACAACGGCGCGTACAGCCGCGTTCATTCCTTGGGAGTCGCCTCCGCTTGTTAATACCGCAATAGATTTAACTGCAGTCATGTTTCATTCCTCCACACCAAATTAGTCTTTATCAGGCTTGCTGCCTTCGTATCCATTGACTGTTAATCATGAAGAACAACCGCGTGAGCGGACTATTTTTCATCAGTCTCTTCGACACTTCGCGCACCTCGGCCTGGAGTCGAACTTTGGGATCTGTCAAATAAAGGGCTAACAGACCTTCGATAATTAACCGATGGAATCCCGATGCCGGAAGCGACTTTACGTCCTCCCTCGCGCGATTTACGATCATATCGATCCGTTCGACCAGCAATTGCTTGCTATCGTAGTAATTACAGAAATTCAAATCGCCGCCAAGCTTATCTTCTTCCTGATCGATCAAATAATCGAGCAGAATGTGAAGACCGCATACATGCGGGAAATAAATACGGCGGATCGCCTCCGCGTCCTTGGCGGACAACTGAGACTCCGATGCTGCCAGAAACAGCATAAACATGCCCAACGTAGAACCTGTCGCAGCGGCAAATTCATTCCATTGCAGGTGAGGATATTGGTAACTGTGTTGATCCCACCATGCGAGCAGTTCGTTCTCGCGCATATCTTTGCGAATATGCTTGTACACTTGCAGATCTCCATACAACGCGACCAATTCCTCCACATGCCGTTGCACACTTAAGTACGAAGGCAGCTGCGATACGCATGTCTGGCAGGTCCGTACGAGATGATGCAGATAACCGCCGTCGTCGCTCTCGCTCCGAAGCTCGTAATAATCGCGAAGCTCTGCATGAGGATTAACGGCATCCAACATAGATTGATGAAGCAAGCGGAAATCTTCGGGATCCAGCGACGTACTGCGATCGCATAGGTTGTCCAAATAATCGCTGATCGTCTGCAGCGCGACAATAAGCGGAATCAATACATGACGGTATTCCAGGTTAGCCGCGGCATATACGCCGCCCCCTTGGCAATGAAACTTCTTGTCATCCATGCTGTTCAAGGCCTGCGTCCGCAGCTCGTCGTCAGGTATTCGTTCCGCCAATTCTCTCAAGCGGCAAAGTTCGGCATCTACTTCAGGCAACACGTATTTGTAGACTCGATGCATGAGCTTAATGGGACCTTGAGGCGCTCGTCTTCCCGAAAGCGTCGTTAGTATCACGGCGCACCCCTTTCGCGAGAATGATGTTATGAATGCCGGCGCGACTCTACGTCCTGATCGTTCCTGTACCAAATATGCAAATCGTTGATTCGGCTGGCCAAATCCACGATTGCATAAGTAAGCTCACAGCAGCGTTCAAAGTTGTCTTCCTCGTCCATCTCGGCTTGCATGCGAATAATGCCTGCTTCGAATTCCATCACGCGGTCCGGAATGGTGCCGCGTATGAGCTCCCATCTTGCAATAATCGCGGTTCTCTCCTCCAGCGAATATTGCTCCCAATCTTTGGCGAGTGTCGGAATATGTAGACGAAGCCTGTCGTTCCATTGGAAAATGTCCATTGCAACCTCCACACAATAATGTACCATTTTGAAGGGTAATAATCCAGCCACAATTAAGTGTCGGCCTTTGGATAGCCTGCTCGAATTCGGAATTCCAAGCGCTAATGCGCTTACAAAAAGCTGACTTTAACCGCGACATGGCAAAGGTTCTTTTTGAGACAACTACGTCGAACGAAAGCATGGTATACTAAATGTCGAAGATTCAGTAATGAGACTAGTATTGAGAAAGCGGAACGGAGGCAATTCGATATGGAGTCCGTCCGTTTCGCAAGATAGAGAGATGGAGTGAAACGGCAACCATGAACGATTCAGTCACCACCGGGGAAACAATCTCTGCAACAGCCAAGCAAGAAACATTGGCGCTGCGCGCCTTCAACTTCTCGACTTTCGCCACGCAGTCGCTTGTCATATCCTTTATTCCTTTATATTTTATGACCAAAGGTTTCTCTGAGAGTCAGATCGGCGTCATCTATTCGGCCGGATTGTCCGTGTCCATCTTCGCCAACATTATTACGGGTCTTGCCAGCGACAAATATCGGACGATACGGAAACTTCTTGTGGCGCTTCTGTTTGCTCAACTCGTGCTTATGAGCATTCTGTACCCGTTGGAGAACGTCGTCCTGATTACGATCGTCATGACATGCTTTTATTTTTTCCAGACCCCGATTATTCCGTTAAGCGACAGCCTCATTCTATTATCCAGCCAGCATACCGGCACGCCTTACGCGCTCATTCGTATATTCGGCTCGCTCGGCTTCGCGCTAAGCGCCTACTTTTTCGGGCTGCTGCTAAAAGGAATCGGTTCGGAATGGACGATTGCCTTGGCTATCGGCACAATCGGGATCTCGATCTTCATCAGTCTGTTCATCAAGGACTATCAAAGCACGGCGCGCAAAATCGAGTTTTCCGGCTTTTTTAAGCTGCTGGGCCAGCGTCAGGTGTTGACGTTTTTTGTACTGATTCTGATGGTTTCCATCTCGCATCGAATGTACGAGGGCTTCCTCGCGGTCACCATGCGCCAGCTAGGCGCAAGCGACACGCTGATCGGACTGGCCCTGCTTGTATCGGCGGCCAGCGAGATTCCGACCTTGTTTCTGCTCGGCAAATACGGCCATAAGCTGCGCGAGTTGCCTTTGCTTGCATTCGCGTCGCTGATGTACGGGCTTCGCCTCTGGCTGATGAGCGAGATTAATGATCCCCAATGGTTTATAGCGACACAGGCTATGCACAGTATCTCATTCGGCATCTACTTCTCCACTGCGCTCCGCTATCTCTCGTTTCTGATCCCGGACGAATATCGCGCATCCGGTCAAGCGGTGTATACCATTATATGGACAGGCGCCGCCGGCCTTATCAGCGGCGTCATTGGCGGCGTTGTCTACCAGCACCTCGGCCGCGTCGCCTTCTACCACGCCGCCATGTATGTCGGCATCGCCGCCGCCATCGGCTTCCTGCTGTATCACTGGCTGGGGCGGAATGGGAGGTAAGCTTTTAGGCGTTTTTGACGCCAACAGCAGCTCGTTCGCCTACTTTTTGGATCCATAGGCGTTTTTAACGCTTACGGACGCTACTCTGAGTTACTTTTCGGTCCATCGGCGTTTTTAACGCCTACAGCAGCTCGTTCGCCTACTTTTTGGCTCCATAGGCGTTTTTAACGCTTATGGACGTTACTCTGAGTTACTTTTCACTCTATCGGCGTTTTTAACGCCTACAGCAGCTCGTTCGCTTACTTTTTGGCTCCATAGGCGTTTTTAACGCCTACAGGAGTTTGTTCGCCTACTTTTTGGCTCCATAGGCGTTTTTAACGCTTATGGACGTTACTCTGAGTTACTTTCCGGTCCATCGGCGTTTTTAACGCCTACAGCAGCTCGTTCGCCTACTTTTTGGCTCCATAGGCGTTTTTAACGCTTATGGACGTTACTCTGAGTTACTTTTCACTCTATCGGCGTTTTTAACGCCTACAGCAGCTCGTTCGCTTACTTTTTGGCTCCATAGGCGTTTTTAACGCCTACAGGAGTTTGTTCGCCTACTTTTTGGCTCCATAGGCGTTTTTAACGCTTATGGACGTTACTCTGAGTTACTTTCCGGTCCATCGGCGTTTTTAACGCCTACAGCAGCTCGTTCGCTTACTTTTTGGCTCCATAGGCGTTTTTAACGCTTATGGACGCTACTCTGAGTTACTTTACTTTTCGGTCCATCGGCGTTTTTAGCGCCTACAGCAGCTCGTTCGCCTACTTTTTGGTTCCATAGGCGTTTTTAACGCTTATAGGCGCTAATCCAAGTTACTTTCCGGTCCATCGGCGTTTTTAGCGTCTACAGCAGCTCGTTCGGCTACTTTTTGGCTCCATAGGCGTTTTTAACGCTTATGGACGCTAATCTAAGTTACTCTTCGGTCCATCGGCGTTTTTAACGCCTACAGCAGCTCATTCGCCTAATTTTGGCTCCATAGGCGTTTTTAACGCTTAAGGATGCTAATCTAAGTTACTTTCCGGTCCATCGGCGTTTTTAACGCCTACAGCAGCTCATTCGCCTAATTTTGGCTCCATAGGCGTTTTTAACGCTTATGGATGCTAATCTAAGTTACTTTCCGGTCCATCGGCGTTTTTGACGCCTACAGCAGCTCATTCGCCTAATTTTAGCTCCATAGGCGTTTTTAACGCTTATGGGTTCTTATCAGAGTTATCGATTTTCGGTCCATTGGCTTTTTTAATGACTAATATGACTTGATACCTATCAAAGTTTTATCTAATCAGATCCACCGCATTTTGAGTAACGATAAATGTCCGATTTCGTTTATAAGCTACATTCGTCAACTGGAAAACACCTTTTTCCAATAATGATCCAATTATCTTATTCACATAATCCTTTTTCCTCCCCAAACTTTTGCATAAATCGCTCACACTGACCGGTCTTGATAAATTCAAAGCACAACGGATCGCTTCCCTTTCATATGGCGTGAGTGTACTATTCAAAGTATTTAAATCATTGTAGCCTCTTAGCAGCTCACACACAAAATCCCGACACTGCAGCCCCTTCTTGTCAAGCTCGTCCCATGAGAATGGGATGTATACGCAGCCGCTGAGCAACATGTGACGGATACGGGTTTTCTCGAAGTTGAAGCGATCCCTGCTGATTGTCTCGGCATGTGCACTAAAACCTTCGCACTCAAACCCAAATCGGAACGGCGCGTAAAACACATCAATAAAAAAATACACCCCATTAGGCAGAACCAGCTCATACTCGAGAATAAATCCTTCAAATGTTTGAAAAATCGGCCAAACCGCTTCCTTGAACATCTTGATCGTACCCGAAAGATCTCGTTCCAGCATTTCCAGCCTGCGTGAAGAGGCCTCCTTTTTTTGTTGCTGCAAAAACACATCAAACTGATCCTCGAACGAAAATACTCTCATCTAATTCATTCCTTTCTATCGAAAAATAAAAAACGCCGCCCATCCCATGACATGAGATAAGCGGCGTATGCTTTACGCGCAGATGATATATGTAGATTTCAGTCTGCAAAAACGATAATTTCAGTAACGTGATGACCGAGATATTTGCCTAATCGATTCGATAAATGAATGTGGCTCGAAAGACGATATCGAAGATTCGTATAGTCCATATCGAACGGCCTTCGTTTGACAAGGCTACCACTATAATTATAAATATTGAAAACCTCCCCGCCATTATATCAAATTAAGAGGTTGTACACTATAGTTTCATGATCATGACTTGCCTTGATGAATTGTATTCACTGAGCTTCATCAAGAATTTCCCCGGGAACCTCAACAAGAAGTTCTTCTAGAACCTCGACAGAAACTTCTTCAAGGCTTCTACAGAAGACTCTTCTGGATATTCAACAGAAACATCTCCGGGTGGCTGAAACTGCAGTCGCCATCCTTGGGCTGAACAGTGAGTTTCATCCCGTGAAAAGGAGGTCAGGTATGAATGGTTGCCTGAAATCAAAAAGGGCCCCATAACAGGAGCCCTCCACGCGCAAAACTAATGCTGGATTCTCGAATGCCACATGCTATAGTTTGTGAACGTTGGCCGCTTGTGCGCCGCGGTTGCCTTCGGTAATGTCGAATTCGACCGCTTGGCCTTCATCCAATGATTTGAATCCTTCGCTTTGGATCGCCGAGAAATGGACGAATACGTCCTCCCCATCCTCCACTTGAATAAAACCGTAACCTTTTTCTGCGTTAAACCACTTTACTGTACCTTTCAACTTCATGACCTCCTAAAATTGTACCGCCGCCTTCTGACGGCGAGTGAACTCATTATAGCGATAAGAAATTAAAAATGCAATTTTAGAGAGCTCATCCCTTTTTTAGGAGGTTCAAATAATGAATTGAGCCCGGAATAAACGGCAAACCTGTCGTTTGAATCGCTGCTTCCGCCTTCCCTTCGCTCTGTATAGCCTCGATAAGCTCCTCAAGTCGATCGTACGGCTCCCACCGCAGTGAAAGTAAAGGGTAGATGCGAACCTGACCTCCGGGCTTGCATACCCGAAGCAGCTCGCGTATCGATGCTAAATGAAAGTCATATGCGAATTGCTCGGCATACAAAAAAAGAAAATGGCTGCACAATACAAGCCCGTACCGGTTATCGGGCAGCGGCAAGGACGGCAATCGACCGTTTATGTATCTTTTGGTTTCCTGAGCAGATCTGCTTAGTAAATCAGTTTGAAACTGCAATAAAGATGCCTCGCGGCCATCCCTGTGTCGGTCCAGCGAACCGTAATAACTCCAGTCGAACCGATCTTGAATGGAAGCCAGCTTCTCCGTTGAAGTAACAATCTCCTTGGCAGCTTCCTGAATCCATGCCGAAGAATCTCCTTGATATCTCGGATCAATCGCAAACGCTTCATAACCAGCTACTGTCGCGCCCGCGGCGAACGAAGAACCGCCTGCGGCGACATCCAAAATGGGACCAGCCGACAATTCTTTCTCCGTTAGCTGGAACATGGCTGCATATTCATCAAAGCTTCTGCAGGTCATAGCTACTCCAAGCTGCTCATAAATCCCTGATTCCTTCATAACAATCCTCTCCTCTTCTCATCTCATCTCTTCTCAACTCGGCTAAGCTTAATCGCCAATGCGTAGCGAAACTTACATTCCGCACGCACATATGTTATTCCCTCGCCAATGTGTATTGATTAAGGCTTCAGGAATAGCTATGATGATTACTATACCATAAATAGCTAACGGAAGGAGACATCATCATGTTCAAGAAACATCAAATTTACAAAACCGACAAATATAACATGCTGACAGTAGAAGTTAAAGGAAAAACGTTGGTTCTTCGCGAAATCTCCGATCAATGGGGAGAGGAATCGCACGAGTTCGTTAGCCGGCAAGAGATGCTGCATTGGGCCAGAAACCGGTTCCGGGCAGAAAATTATGTAGGCCGCGAAGAAGAATTGCAGGCCATTATGGACGCATTTCGCGAAGTATAATCACCTTTACTGAGAAACGATTCAAACGATTCACAAAGCCGATTTTCCATAGCCGTTGACGCATTCCTCGTCTGGATGAAATAATCGGGCTTCGGATTTTTCCGGATCTGCGACGAGGCGCTAACGGCAAACAGCAACATAATGGCTTTGGCGATTGCATAGGTAACGATAGGAGGTTTCAATTGCTGCATGGATATGACATCCACGGTAATATTCGTAATCGCGGCGTTCTGCTTGGGCGCCATTGTCATCATTAAACGCGATTCGCTGCCCCAGGGCATGCGCAGAGGACTTGCCATCCTCTCGATTCTGCTTATCGCTTTTTCTTTTTTCCTAATCGTGTATTCTTTGTTCCGAATGGGTACATAAGGAAATAATTTCACAGCCGGCTGGGCATATTATTGACAAACTGTGCCCGGAGGTGGAAATAATGAAATGGCTGAAGCTGCTGCTCGCAGTATCTCTAACCCAGACGATCGTGCCTATGCAAGTACATGGCAGTTCAGTTCTGGAGGCGCAAAGCCGAACGAAGCAGAACCAGAGCAAATCCGGCGCCACCGCCGTTAAGCAATCCATCCCATCAAAGTCGAGGAGGAATACGATGAGTCAACTGCCAAAGCGTTCTGAAACCGAGGAGAAATTCCGTTGGAAGCTGGAGGATATCTTCCCGTCCCAAAGCGCATGGGACAAAGAATACAAGGAAGCCAAGACACTCATGGCCAAGGCTGCAGATTTCCAAGGCAAACTCGCTGATCCCGCGCAACTAAAGGCCTGCTTTGAGCTGGAAGACGAGCTCTCCTTGCATGTCGAGCGCCTGTACGTTTACGCCAATATGCGCCATCACGAAGATACGGCGGAACCAGGCTACCAAGCCTTGTCCGACAAGTCCAAAAAGCTTAGCGTCGAAACGGGCGAAGCTTTATCCTTTGTGACCCCAGAGGTGCTCAGTCTGTCCGATGCCGACCTGGACGCAATGATCAATAACAAATCGCTGGCGAAATACCGCCATACGTTGGAAGAAATGCGTCGCGAAAAGGCCCATGTTCTCTCCAAGAACGAAGAATCGCTGCTGGCGCAGGTCGGCAATGTGAGCTCCGCTCCAGGGACGATTTTTAGCATGCTCAACAACGCGGACCTGAAGTTCCCCAAAGTTAAAAACGAGCAAGGCGAAGAAGTCGAGCTGTCCCATGGCCGCTACATTCAGTTCCTGGAAAGCAAAAATCGCGACGTCAGACGCGAAGCCTTTCTCGCGATGTACGATACATACGGCAAACTTAAAAACACATTGGCTTCCACTTTGAACGCGAACGTATCAAAAAATATTTTTTACGCGAAGGCTCGCAAATACGATTCCGTGCTGGGTATGTCGCTCTACGGCGACAATATACCGAAGGAAGTGTATACGAATCTCGTCGACACGATTCACAAGCATCTGCCGCTAATGCATCGTTACATGGAGCTTCGCAAGAAGCTGCTGGGTCTGAATGAGCTGCATATGTACGATCTGTTCGCGCCTCTCGTCGAGGAGTTCGATATGGAAATCAGCTACGAAGACGCCAAAAAAACGATCAAAGAAAGCCTCAAGCCGCTGGGCGAGGATTATCTCAATGTTCTTCAAGACGGCTTCGATAATAGCTGGATCGATGTATATGAGAACGAGGGCAAACGTAGCGGCGCTTACAGCTGGGGCGCTTACGGCACCCATCCTTACGTACTGCTCAATCATAAGGACAACTTAAACAGCATGTTTACTTTAACGCACGAGATGGGCCATGCGCTGCATTCGTATTACTCGGATACGACCCAGAATTATCGCGACGCGCAATATACGATATTCCTGGCTGAGGTGGCTTCGACGTTGAACGAGGCGCTGTTGATGGATTATTTGTTGAACAAGTCCACGGATCAAAAAGAAAAGATGTATCTGCTCACTTATTATGCGGATCAATTCCGGACGACGGTGTTCCGCCAGACGATGTTCGCGGAATTCGAGAAGATCGTACACGAGCGCGCCGAAGCAGGCGAATCGCTGACCCCGCAGGAGCTTAGCAAAATTTATTACGACCTTAACGTCCTCTATTACGGACCCGGCATGGTCGTCGATAAGGATATCGAGATGGAGTGGGCGCGCATTCCTCACTTCTACAACAGCTTCTATGTATACAAATATGCGACGGGCTTCTCCGCGGCAACGAGCTTCTCAAAGCAAATTTTGTCAGAAGGCCAACCGGCTGTTGACCGTTACCTCGGTTTCCTTAAGAGCGGCGGCAGCGACTTCTCCATCAACATCCTGAAGAAAGCCGGTGTCGACATGAGCACGCCGGAGCCGATCGAACAAGCGATGAGCGTCTTCGAGGAATTGATCGGGCAGATGGAAGAACTGACGGCGAAAGCGGCGAAATAAAGTACCGAGATGGTTGCGCGACAAAATTGAGAGATGAACCACAACAATTTGCAAAGGTGGGACGACTGTTGCCGTCGCTTGGCTGCGCTGCAAGTTCATTTCAAGGCGCATAAGCGCTGAATACCGAAAGCCACGCTAGCTTACTTGCTTACATTGTTACGAAAGGACCTCCTCTCCCGGACATAATCTTCGGGAGGGGAGGTCCTTTGTCGTTGAGGATAGGGTACTCCTACTCAGACTTTCTGCAAGTGACGAACGCCAATTCCTTGCGAATTGGTCCAACTCAATTGCCGCTAATCTGGTTAAGGGAGGATCAAGCTGATAACCTTTGCTTTACTGGTCGACAAACGGAAAGCCGCTGCTTCGCCAACCGACGCAGCGGCAGCTCTTAAAGCAGCAGGCTGATGCCGTACGCAATCAGCCCCGCAAGCAGCGACGACAGGAGATTTACCCTGTCGTTCGTCAGCGCGGCGAAGCCGCGCTCATGCCGCGCCGCGGTGCCGCAATGCGCGGCGCGCTCCGTATCGCTGCCGCATACCCGGCAGCGATACATGGCCTGGCCGGTTGCGCCGAGCAAGGAGTCGGCGAACGCCCCGGCCAGGCCGGCTGCGGCCGCGACGGCGATCCACGCCGCCGCCGGCGCTGCCGCAGCCAGGCCCTCGCTCGCGGCGCCATCGCCCGCGAGCGCCGGGCCCAGCAGCCACGCTGCGACGGCGCCGATAAACGCGGCGCCGGCCAGCGCGGCTGCGCTGCCGAGCGGCGTGACGCCGCCGCTCGTGCCGGGCTCGACCCGCTTGCCGCTCGTAACCGATCGCGGCGCGGTCCGGCTCAGGGCCCCGATCTCGGTGGCCCAGGTATCCGCGTTCACGGAAGCCATGACGCCGATGAACGCGAATAGCCAGCCCTCATGGGGCCATATCGCATGGGCGGCGCATAACGCTAGGCCTGCGCCTCCATTTGCCCACACTTGGCCGGCGTCGCGGCGGCCGCCCTTCGCGTATTTCGCCTCCGCATTGGCTTTGGCGCGAGCCTTGCGCTTCCACTTCGACCATAGGCTCGACGATACAAAAAACGCCGCCAAACAACCGAACCATACCGGCTCGCCGAGCACGATAAAACCCGTTCCCATTGTAACGGCCGACCATGCGCCCGACACCGACAAGGAACGGGCCTTGTACGCGGCAAACGCGCAAAAGCCGCTGCCGAGCAAGCCGGCAAGCAGCCTCATCCACCATTCGTCGATCCATCCAACCATTGCTCATACCTCCAGGACATGCATTGCCTCATCTTTCTGCTGCATCCGGCAAGCCACTTTGTTGATCAGTTGACTCCCACACCCATAACTTCTCGCCAGCGGTCGGGGAAATTGGTGCAAATGAGCAGCTTTGGATCCAGAGAAGACAGCTTGCGAATGCTCCTTTTGTCGTTAGCCGTCCAAGCCATCGTCTGGATGCCGGCTTCTTTAAGCTGGGCCAGCCGATCCTTGTTTAACCTCGAATAACCAATCGAAAGGAAATCGCAGCCGAGCTCGCCCAGCTCATAAATAAGCGTATTCCGCCAGGCATCCAGAATAAGGCCCGTTCTGATCGTTCTCGATAATTTCCTTAAGCGGTGCAGCGTGCCTGCGTGGAAGGAGGTCAATACAACCTCTTCGGAGGCGCCGTGCTTTGCGATACAATCCAGAACGGCCTCCTCGATATGCGGGTAACGAATGCCGTCTGTTTTCAGTTCAATATTCAGCTTGCAGCGTCCCTTTGTTTCGCGAAGGACTTCCTCCAACATCGGAATACTCTCGCCTTTAAATGCGGAGCTGAACCATCTGCCCGCATCCAGCGATGCGAGCTCGGCTGCCGTCCAGCTTCGAACGTCTCCGCGGCCATTCGTCGTACGGCGAAGCGTATAATCATGAATAACAACAGGAACAGAGTCCTTGGATAATTGCACGTCAATCTCCATCCATTCGACATCCGGCGCTTCCAGCGCCATCCGTATAGCGGACATGGTGTTCTCCGGCGCGCGGCCCGACCAGCCCCGATGCGCGACGCACGGATTGCGCATGTAACATCTTCCTCTCCCAGCAGCTTAGCCGCTCTTTGCGTCTATTCGTGTTGCATCGCGACGGACTTCCTGCTCGCTCCGTCTTCTCCCGATGCATCCCGGCGGACTACTTGCTCACGTTGTCTTCTCCTGATGCATCCCGACGGACATACAGCTCTCTACTTCCAGCAGCATGCCGACCTCTATCTCTGTTGCACCTTCTACAACAATGCTTACTGCGCCACAAGCCGTCCATCTTGCTCGAGCCTTGCTCCGAAGGAGATGGAAGTAAGACGGTCAAGAAGCGTTGCAGCGGCATCGCCCTCCAGCGGAGTCGGCTGGCCTTGGATAACGATCATGGGGTTGAATTTCAGCTCGCATTCGCCTTTCTTGTTGCAGGAGGCGTCCAGAATGCCCGTCTCCGCTCCGGCTCCCTTCGGATACGCAGAGAAAATAAAGTTCCCTAAACTGTATGCAATCCATTTGCCTTTATACATCTCAAAGCCCTGCAGTACATGCGGATGGGCTCCGATGACAAGATCGGCTCCCGCGTCGATATACGTTCTGGCGTTGCTCTTTTGGTAATCGACCGGCTTGTCCACGTTGTCATCGCCCCAATGCGCCATAACAACGACAAGATCCGCGTTCTCCTCGGCGTGCTTAATAGCCGCGACGGCACGCGTCGTCTCATAGGTCTCTGCTATGCCGGGCGTATGGCGGTCTGCCTTGAGCTCCGTGTAAGGGATAACGCGGCTTAGTCCGACGAATGCGACTCGAAGACCTTTGGCCTCCACGTAATGAGGCTCGAACGCTTCCTTGTCGTTATTGCCCGTACCCATATAACCCAAATCGGCTTCTTTCAAGTAACGGATCGTATCCAGCATGCCTTCCGCGCCTTGATCCATCGCGTGGTTGTTCGCAAGGCTTAATACGTCGAAGCCTGCGTCTTTGATGGAGGGCAGGACCTCGGGATGCCCTTTGTATACGTAAGGCGTGCCCTCGATCGGCGTTCCTCCCAGCGTGATCGGAAGCTCCAGGTTGCCTGCCGTAATATCCGGCTCGCTTAAGTAAAGCAACGCGTTGCGGTACGGATAATCAAAGCCATGCTGTTTCATGAGCGGGTATAAATATTCTCCCGGCAGCATATCCCCGACAAATGACATCGTTACGGCTTCGCCATCCGACACTGCGTTGCCGTCGCCTTCACCGGAAGCAGGCAGCGTGGTTGCGGCTGGCGCATCCGTCTCGACCTGCTGCGGAGCCGTGGCATCGGGCTGATCAACGTTTTTCCCCTCTTCGCCTTTCGCCCCGGAATTGTCCGAATTCGGTGCTCCGTCATTGCCGGCGCCGTCGACAACGCCCTCGGCCCGGTCCTTGTTTGTATCGGAAATCCAGCCAGGCAACAATCCCTTATCTCCAAGAAATTCGTTTCCGCCGCCGAAGAGCATCCAGCCTCCCATGCCGCCAATCAATCCGCCGCCAACGATCAATGTCGCGATAAGAGATCTGCGTTGCCGTTTCCTTCTTGTATCTTTCATTTTCCTGCGAGATTCGGATCTAGACAATGGCATAGGTTTTCTCCTTCGCAACGAATAAGAATAGATGCGCCATCATATCCGTTTTCCTTCATTATACAATCTATCAACTCGTATGCGAAGTAGAATTCTCTCACACTAACGTGGCACAAGGCTTCAGCCCAGCAGCGCTTTGGCCGCTTCCTTGCCTTGGCGGATGCAATCCGGCAAACCGACGCCGTCGAATGCGGCGCCTGTCACCCAGATGCCGGGCGCCTTCTCGCTCAGGCGCTGACGAAGATCGTTCATACGCTCGACATGGCCTACCGGGTATTGCGGCATGGATTGATTTAATCTCGTGATCTCAGTGAATAACGGCTCCGCCGCTATCCCCATCGTTTCCCTGATATCCCTTCTTACGGCGGCGATCAGCTCGTCATCCGGAAGCTTGACGCTCTCCTGATCCTCCGAGTGCCCCACATAACAGCGCAGAAGCACTTTATCCTTCGGACTCGAGTGCAGCCACTTGCTTGACGTCCAGGTGCAGGCCGTAATGTGCAGCCCCTCCGAACGAGGCACTACGAACCCCGAGCCGTCGAAATCAAGTCCGAACGTCGCCTTGTCGAACGCCATGACGACATTCGCGACGGATACGTACCGTACGCCGCGCAGCTCGCCGACCTCCGCGAGGTTCTCCAGCAGATCTGCAGCCGCGTAGGCCGGAGTCGTCACTACGATCCGGTCGGCAGACAGCGTCTCGCCGCTGGCCAACACGACATCATAGCGGTCATCCCGCTTCTCGATGCGTTCCGTCAAAACGCCGGGACGCAGCTCCACGCCGTCTCTTTTCAGTGCATTTACCAACGCTTCTACAAGCGTGCTCAGTCCGCGCTTGAACGTCAGAAACGTGCCCCCCTTTGCTGTCGCCGTCGTTGCTGCCGCCGTCGCCTTGCGATTGCTCTGCATGCCGCGAATAAGGCTGCCGTGCTTCCGCTCCGATTCCGCGAACTGCGGGAACGTGGCTTTCAAGCTTAGCTTCTTGAGGTCGCCCGCGTAGATGCCCGCCAGCAGCGGCTCCGCGATTCGTCGCATAACCTCCGTGCCGACGCGGCGCTCCATGAAACCGCCCAGCGATTCATCGCCGTTCGCCGGCCTCGCGGGCAGTACCAGATCCATCAGCGCGCGCAGCTTGCCTCCCCATGACAGCAGTCCCGTCTTCGCGAACGGCATAATTTCCGTAGGAACGCCAAGCACTAATCCCGGAGGCATGGGGAACAGCTTCTTGCGGAACATAATATACGTTTTTTTGGCCGCCGGGTTCGTCGCCGTCAGCTCGCCCTCCAGCCCAAGCTCCTTCGCCAGATCGATGATGGCTTGCTTTCGGGCAAGGAAAGAATCCGGTCCCTTTTCGATGACGAAGCCGTCCCGTTGCAGCGTATTGATTTTCCCGCCAAAGGCCGGGGCTCCTTCCACTACCGTAATGGCGATCTCCCTGCCTTGCCGCTCCGCTTCCCGCTGCAAATAAAAAGCGGAGCTCAGTCCGCTGATCCCCCCGCCAATAATGACAATTCGATCAATCGTATCTGTACTCCGCATCTCTATTTCATCCTTTCAATTATACCTTTAACGCCGCGACAACCGACTCCGCGAGCGTCTCCATGTAAAGTGGATCCTTGTTCAGCATGGCGATGCGCTCCAGCGTCATGTCAAGCTTGGCCGCTTCCGCTTTGGCTTCGATGTCCAGATCGTACAGCACCTCCAGATGATCCGATACGAATCCGACCGGCGCCACCAGTATCGCCTTTACGCCTTCTTCGCCAAGGCTCGCCATCGTCTCCAGAATATCCGGACCCAGCCACGGCTCTCTCGTCCGGCCCGCGCTTTGCCACGTGAATTGCCAATCCTTCACCCCTGCCGCTTCCGCTACCGCCGCCGACGTTTCCATCAGCTGCTTCTCGTATGGATCGCCAAGCTCGCGAATTTTCTCCGGCAAACTATGGGCGCTAAACAATACGCGCACCGCCGCCTCGCCGCCGCTGGATACGGATAGTTTCTCCAATCCGTTCTTTACGCGATCGGTAAACGCGGAGATCAGCTTGGGATGCAGGTGATAGCTTTCTACCGTTGCCAGCTCTATGCCAAGCTCGTCCGCCTTGGCTTGCGCCCGCTTCATATAGCTGCCAATGCTCATCGTCGAATAGTGCGGAGCAAGCACGATGGCTACTGCCCGCTTAATGCCGTCCTTGGCCATCGCTTCCACGCCATCCTCGATGTACGGACGCGCATGCTTAAGCCCTTGGTAGCAGACATATTGCCCTGGAGCCATCGTCTCGAGCTTGTCCTGCAGACCCGCTACCTGGCTGTTCGTATTTTCGCGGAGCGGGAATACGCCGCCAACGATCGCTTCGTAACGATCCGTCAGCTCAGCGAGCTGCTCAGGCGTTGGCGCATGTCCGCGTCTAATATGGGTATAGTAAGCTTCCACGTCGTCCATCGATTCCGGCGTTCCGTAAGACATCACGAGCACGCCGATCTTGTTGCCGTTATCCGACATTGCCTGACCCCTCCTTGTTTCTATCGGCGATCGCCTTCTCGGAATACGTATGGATAAATGCCGTCAATTCGGCCAACTTCTCCAGAGAGGCCTCAGGGAACAGACCATGTCCCAGGTTAAAAATAAAGCCCGGCTCCAAGATGCCCTGATCGATAATTTCCGCCGCATATGATTCGATGACGGACATAGGAGCCGTCAAAATTGTCGGATCGAGGTTGCCTTGCACCGCTGTGCGGCCCGACAGCCTGCGTCTTCCTTCTTCGATGGATACACGCCAGTCCAGTCCAATGACGTCTGCCTGCACGCTGTGAAGCTCCGGCAGCAGCTCGCCCGAGCTGACGCCTGGGAAATAAATTTTCGGCTGCGGAAGATCCGACAGTTCCGCGAAGATCCGCTCGATTGTCGGCAGAACAAACTTGCGGAAATCCGCCGGAGACAGCGCTCCTACCCAGCTGTCGAACAGCTGGAATGCCTTGCCGCCGTTCGCGATATGCGCCAGCAAATAGGCGATGACCATGTCTCCAAGCTTCTGCATCAGCTCGTGCCATACGGCTGGTTCGCTGTACATCAACTCTTTGGTTCGCAGATAATTCTTCGACGGTCTTCCTTCGATTAAGTAGCTCGCAATCGTAAACGGCGCTCCCGCAAACGTGATAAGCGGAACTTCAAGCTCCTTGTCCAGAATCCGAATCGTCTCCAGCACATGCCCGAGATCGCCTTCCACGTCGATAGGCGTAAGCCTTGCCACATCCGCAGCCGAGCGGATGGGATTATGGATGACCGGACCGACGTTGGCCACGATGTCGAAATCGATGCCGATCGACGCCACGGGATTCATAATATCGGAATATAGAATGGCCGCATCCACGCCCAGCTTGCGGATCGGCATCATCGTCACTTCCGCCGCCAATTCCGGCTGTTTGCATATTTCGAGAAGCGAATATTTTTCTTTGATTTTGCGATAATCCGGATCGTACCGCCCCGCCTGCCTCATGTACCATACTGGCACTCGGTCTACTTGTTCCTTCCGGCTCGCCCGTATGAAACGGTCGTTATAAGACATTCCCGTTCCCCATTTCTATGTAATTTCATCTGCTTTCCATTATGCCCTTTTTCCCAAACCCTAACAACCGCCGTAACATCTCTTCCTATGACAATAGTATGACAATCGGGCCCGCAGCTGCATGTCCTCAAAGCGGCGTAAGTTCCACCTGTTCCCCGGAACGATCGATTCGGTAGATTCCTGTTTTCATATCGACTCCATAATGTTTGTCAAACAACCTTTTCCCTTCGGAATCGCTCTCTACGACAACGAGATAATCGTAACCGCTAAGAAGATTGTCCATGTTATCTTCATAGAAACAACAGATCCCGTCTACATTCGGGGCATATAAAAAATACTTTCCTACATATTGCATGTAGTAATTCGTTATTTGCTGATCCGTGTCCGATGCGTACATCAGATATTTACTGCTATCCTCCTGGCCGCTTTCATACCACCTGTCGCCGGTCACCGTTTTTATTTTGTGCGGAAGCGTAGATTCGTAGCTTTTTGCAATGGAGAGGATGCCATTGTATTCGGACAACAGCAAGATGACGGCAATAGCCGTACAAGCCATAATTCCTTTTTGGTAATATCCTTTTGTTTTGACGCTTTTAAATGCACGATAGTCGGGCAACTCGCCAATTTTATAATGAAAGGAACGCTCCAGATCCACTGTAGCGCACAACACCAGGCCGCCGACGAAGAGTACTACAATACTCGAGGCATAACGTTCAAATCCGGCCAGCCAAATCGCCTCATCGAGCGGCATGGAGTAGAGATACAACCCCAGAATCCCGGCATAATACAACAACAATACGATATTAAGGGCAATCAGCGCTTTCCACAAGTTCCATCGTTTCTTCAGCACGACAGCCGCAATCACGGAAGCAACGATAGCTATGAGTTCAAAGGCAACAATCCCCATCGCCGGTCTTGTCATCAGATCGGTGCCGGATCTTAGAAATAGTGAAATAATGTCCTGCATTTGCTCCGGGGTTTTTCCCGTCTCCGTATTCTGCAGACCAGAGGAAGCAACGTCGAATTTATTTTTTACCCCCTGGAAAACGGTCGCCATACGCCAATTCCATCCGAAATACGGAAGCAAGGACCCGCAGATCAGTCCGGCTACGGCAATCGCGTTTTTCCAGACAGGTTTATTCCAATGAGTCAGCCATGTATAGATTAGGAAGATCAACCCGACTGCCGCAAAAATAATGCCGGTGCTTTTCGTGACCGTCAGCAGGCCTGCAAGCGGTAGCACGACCACACATGCCCGTTTCAGGTTATTTCGATACTGATAAACAATCGCGAAGATGGCTAGCGTATAAATCGGGAGCAAGAAGTCCACCAGCAGATTGGTGATGCGAATCGTAATATTGAAGAAGGACAGCACGGAAAGGCCTAACCCTAAAAAAGCATACAGGAGAAAACGTCTCTTCTCGGAAATAATGCCAAACATGGCATAGAAACAGGAAAAAACAAGCAGTCCTTGCGCTAATAACATTACCGATTGGGCATGTCCCGCAAAACGGCACACATAATAGAGAAAAGACGAGATGCCAAGCGGATAGTTTTTGAAATCAATGAGATCCGATGCCGGCGTCGGAAAGGCATCCGTACTTAACATCACCTTCAAGACTATCGCCCAGTGGGAGAAATTATCGTAATGCGTCAATTGGTTCTGGAAGAGCACCAGCAAAAAAACAAGGCTCCCTGCCAAAAAGGAAAACTGGGATATGGACAAGGAAAACCGAATTGAATCTGCTCGTCGCGACCAGACATACACGCTCAAAGCAAACGCAAGCACACCTAGAATCATAACGGCAAGGCTGACCGCAAAGAGCTGCCCTGCCAACCCGCCAACAAAAACAACGCAGGCAATCGATGAAAACACGAATACAGGGATAAACTCCCATCGCAGTGAAAGTGTTTTTCGAACAAACAGCATGTAACCCAGAAAGGAGGATACCAGAAGGGCTCCCATTAAAATCTGAAGCATGATCAGCATTTCTATCTCTCCTAATCCCCAGTTGCGCTCTCGGATTGCGATTGCATCAAATCATCAAGCATCTGATCGATAAGACCTCGCTCCGCAAGATCGTCAATATTGACGACCGAGAGAAGCATATCGTCACGTCGGGATCTCGTTTTCCGCGTATGCTGCAGGATGACTTCAATATTGCTTTTTGTATAAAAAGTAACCAGCCCCCCGGTCGTCGTATCTCCCTGGAAGTCGGTGGCGGAAAAAAACAGGAAATTAAAGCTGCGCAGCGTACAACGATCTCCATTGGTAAAAACGACTGGACACCGAATCGGAATTCTCGGCATATTCCTCTGATTCGAGAACGGCTGGATCACGCGTTTTTGCACATTGCGAACCATATCGTCATAAGCCGTATCCCAGAGATTCAACTGCTCCGGCAAGGAGTGTTTCCGGTCATAAATGATTTGCATGAATTGGCGCTTGTCCATCTCGGAGAGCGGCTGAACTTTTGCCGAATAGCGCCAGCCCTCCCCGTCCTTCTTCACGTTGACGATGACTGCATCCAAATTCGCTTCATACCGCTCGGTCTTGACGTTCAGCGAAATCGTAGTCTTCGACGGCAAATAAATGGGTTGGGAGACGTACATGGCAATACCATGTTCCGATACATCTACGGTACTGGCCTCATAACGCAAATGATTCTCTTTGGATTGGATGACTACATCCTCTTGCGCCCGAATACGCTCCGTCTCCCGATAAGCGCGGCGCCCGATCATGAAGAACAGAGCATAACATAAAGCGATCATATTATAAACCAGCCAGAAAACGATGATGCTGCTGTAAAATAGCGCGAGGCCATACTTGCCATGCACATACCGAAGGAGCGCCGCAACCGACAACAAAAGAAGGAAGAGATGCGGAAGGGCATACAACAGAGAGGTCATCCATTGTCGATCGGCGACCTTTTTTTTGTTTGTCACCTTGAACTTCCGTTCATGGATGCGCAAGGTTTCAAGTAATACGGGTACAATCAGATACGGCATAAAAATCGTATCGATGACTTGACTCCAACGCTGATTGCGAATATTGCTGGATAGATAACGCATCGACATGCTGTAGCAGAAATAGGACGGGAGCCAAAAAATCAAAATTTGCCAGAAGCTCACATTTACGATTTGGAAGTCGAACAGCGCGAATAAAATGGGAGCCATAATAAAAATCAACCGATTAAAAAAGGACCACCAGTACAAGAAGCTGCTCAAATAGGTAATTCTCGTCCAGAAAGCAAGCTTCCTGGAGAAGATGGCACGGGTATTCTGCAAACTTTGAAGAATGCCTCTTGCCCAGCGGATACGCTGCTTAATCATGCTCTGAATCGTTGTCGTGGTCAGCCCTGCGGCCTGAACCTCCTGAGTCGCATACGTAATATAGCCGGCTTGCTGCAAGCGGATACTCGTCTCAAAATCCTCGGTGATCGTCTTTAGCGGGAAACCGCCGATCTCCTCCATGGCCTTCCGGGATATGACCGTGTTGCTCCCTGTATAGGCAACTGCATTGGAGGCGTTGCGCAAAATATTAACCTCTCTCGAGAAAAAATCCTGCTCGTTCGGAATGCCCTGTTCCGCATAGAGGTTGAATTGAAATAAATCCGGATTGTAGAAACTTTGGGGAGTTTGAACCAGCCCTAATTTCAACCTGCGTCTCACCGATTTAGACTTGTCGCTCCGTTTCTTCTCCGTGCGAAGGAGCCATTGCCTATTGTCTTCCGTCAACTCGGGGACCAGGAAATACGGAACGGTCTTCATTAGAAAGGTATGTTGCGGAATCATATCCGCATCAAAAGTAGCAATGAGCGGAGAGGAGGTTTTGCTCAGGGCATGATTCAAATTGCCGGATTTTGCTTCCGTGTTTTCAGGAAATCCAAGATATCCGACTCCAAATTGTCTGGCAAGCTCCTCAACCTCGGGTCGTCCTCCGTCGTCGCACAAATAAATATGAACCTTTTGCTTGTCCGGATAGTCCATAAAAGTACACGCGTTGACGGTTTTGTACAACAGATCGACCGGTTCATTATGCGTAGCAATGAACACATCTACATCCGGATAATGCTCGGGCGCAATGTTCGGGAAGTCTAGCTGCGTATGTTTTTTTTGCATCTTCTGAAGAAACAATTCGAAGGTAGTCAGCACCGTTACCGTCTCGGCCGCAATCAGCAGGATGCCGAAAACCATATTCCAGAAACCCTGATCCCATGGCAACGTAAAAATCATGCGCCATAACAGGTAGATGGACATCAGAATCATCGTGGCGACGAACAGAATATTTTGCCGTTTTTCATTTTGCACTACAGACGCTGCCTCCTTGCTGCAAATACCCACCGCCGCTGCATCTGAAAGCTGAGCAGGAACAGCATGGCATCACAGATGAGTTTAGCTATTTTTTCATTCATAAAGAAAAACGTATGAAAGAAATAAACACCGGTACTGGAAATCAATATGACGAAAGCGCATAACGTCAAATAGCGCCATAAACTTCCCCGGCTATCCTCTTGGCGGAATACAAAATGTTTATTTAGCAAGTAATTGACCAGGATGGAGAAAGCTCTTGCGATCGTCGTCGCCAATAAAATTCGTATATAGTCCTGCTCTCCAAGCACGGGCTTTAATAAATCAAGCAATAGCCACGCTAATCCTAAATCGACTACGGAGCCGGCAAGCGAAGAGGAAATAAACCGCGCAAAACTGGAGACCAAAACTCTCATCACCCGGGCACTGTCACGAAGCGGTTTAAAATGAGTCCCCGCGTTCCTGTTCTCGTAAATGACTTGAATCGGCAGAGTATGAATCGGCACGCCGGACTGGACACAGGAAATCAGCATTTGCAGCTCGTATTCAAATCGAGAGCCGTTAACCCCTTGCATAAATGCAAGCAACTGCGGGCCAAAGGCGCGAAGCCCTGTCTGGGTATCCGTGAGCCGTTTGCCGTAAAGCATGGCAAACATAACGGAGGTAACCCGATTGCCCAGCAAAGACTTGGGCGGTATTCCTCCCTCGTTAAAGTTCCTTACCCCGAGAATAAGCGCTTCAGGACGGAGCAACGCTTCTTTTGCGATCCGAAATACATCTGCTGCAGCGTGTTGTCCATCGGAATCCGCAGTGACAACGCAGGCGATCTCGTCGAAGTGCCGTTCAATATATTGAAAGCCGGTCTTAAGCGCAGAACCCTTCCCCTGATTTTCCATATGACGAAGCAGAATGCATCCCTTCTCGCCAAGCTCACGGAAAATCCACTGAAACTCCTCGCCGGAACCGTCGTCCAAGATAACAATATTGGTAAGGCCATATTCTTGTAATTGCCGTACATAGAGCAACAGCCTCTCATCTGGCTCGAGCGACGGAATAAGGATAATTGTTTCGCCTTTTTGTTCCCCCAAGGTCATCTTATTAAACCTCAATTCGATATACTATGACAAAATCTTTGTATGAAAAATACGGTGTGTAGTATATAGTAAACGAATTACTTGAACCTGAAACCTTGATGTGACGCGCATGTACTTGGCGATTGGACATATATAAAAAGAATGACGCAATCTTCCCTCTGAACAGAGTCGAAGAAGCGTCTTTCTTTCAATGTAAGATTAGCGTGCGCTTTAGCCGCGCACCCTTGCAATCGCGAGCCCGTCGTAGCCGGGAAGTATCGTGCTCTCCAGCCTGACGTCCCTCGCGATTCTTTCGTTGAACGACCTCACCGCCTGAACCGCCGGCCCTTGCTTGGTTGCATCCGTCGTGCGTCCCCGCAGCAAAATGTTGTCGGCGACGATGAGCGCTCCGGGCAGCGCGAGCTCAAGCGCATGGTCAAGATAGATTGGATATCCTTCTTTGTCCGCATCGATAAAGAAGAAGTCGAATTTACGGCCTTGCTCCTTGAGCCTGGCCAAACTTTCTTTTGCATCGCCAACGATATACTCCGCGATGCCGCCATAACCGGCTTCTGCCAAATGGCGAGCCGCCACTTCGGCATACGGCTGCAGCAGCTCAAGCGACACCAGCGAACCTCCGCCTTCCTTCCCTTCCATTCCTCGTGCCAGGCAGATGCCGCTGTAACCGCCAAGCGCTCCGATCTCCAGCACCTTCTCCGCTCCGCTCATCCGCACGAGAAGCGTCAGCAGTCGGCCGTAACCCTCCGCGATCGAGATCGAAGGCATCCCTTCAGCCGCAATGCCCGCCTTTACCCGCGTTAGCACCGCATCCGTCTCATAGAGACCGTCGACGTATTGTTCGATGTCCGACATTCTGCACTCTCCTCTATATTCGATTTGTAAAATCGTCGCTATTTGTCCTATACTTAATTGTACGTTTTTATAGGATTCGTGACAAGAAACGACAATGGTCGCCATGCTGTAAGGCTACCCGTTCGATATCAATTCGGAAATGAGTGTTCATTCATGAGCAAATTGCAATTAATCGCTACCGCACCCATGGGACTCGAGGCTGTCGTCGCCCGCGAGCTAAAGGAGCTGGGCTACGAGGATACGCACACCGAGAACGGTCGCGTCAACTTCACCGGCGGACCCGAGGATATCCCGCGCGCCAATCTGTGGCTGCGCTCCGCCGGCCGCGTGCTGATCAATATGGGCCGCTTTAAAGCGACGACCTTCGACGAACTGTTCGAGGGAACGAAGGCGCTGGACTGGTCCTCCTGGATTACGGCCGATGGAGAATTTCCCGTCAACGGGAGGTCGCAGAAGTCGCAGTTAACGAGCGTCCCTGCCGTGCAAGGCGTCGTTAAAAAAGCCGTCGTCGAGTCGCTTAAAGGCAGATACGGTACGGAGTGGTTCCCTGAGGACGGACCGAAATACGAGATCGAAATTACATTGTTGAACGACGAAGCGCTTCTCACGCTGGATACATCCGGCTCCGGCCTTCACAGGCGGGGTTATCGCCTGGCATCGACAGAAGCGCCGATTCGCGAGACGATGGCGGCCGCGCTAGTCCAGCTTAGCCGCTGGCGCCCCGAGAGACCGCTGTACGATCCCTTCTGCGGATCCGGCACTTTCCTCGTCGAAGCCGCCATGATCGGCTGGAATATCGCGCCGGGACTCCGCCGCAGCTTCGTCAGCGAACGGTGGCCGCAATTGACGGAAGAGATGTGGAGTAACGCTCGCGACGAAGCTTACGATGCCGTGCGCGATGACGTGCCGCTGCAGATCTTCGGCTCCGACATCGACCCTTATGCAATCGAGATCGCCGAAGCTGCAGTGAAACGCGCGGGCTTCGCCAAGGACATCAAGCTGAGCGTCACGCCCGTCTCCAAGGCGAAGCCGCCAGGCGACTATGGCGTTATACTGACGAATCCGCCCTACGGCGAACGATTGGGCGATGATGCGCAAGCCGAAGCCGCCCTTCGCCAGTTCGGTCTGACATCCCTGCATTATCCGACATGGTCCATATTCGCCATCAGCCCGTCTACGCAGGTGGAGCATTATATGGGCAGGAAGGCGGACAAGAAACGCAAGCTGTTCAACGGCCGCATTCAATGCGACTTCTACTCCTTCTTCGGACCTTTGCCGCCGAGGGAGAGATGATATGATTGTCAGAAGCGGCGGCTTCGGCCGCCTCCTCGCATGGGTTCTCGGCTGGTTGGATCGCCTGGCAGTGGCCGATTTTATTTTGTTCGCCGGCGCGATGGTATGGAAGCTGTACTTCTTCTCAACGCTGCTGTCCGTGCAATATATGGATATGACCCGCACGGATGCCATCATCGAGACAGGCGCCGTTCTGCTGATCGCCTTCTGGACGCTGCTGCTCCCCACCCAGTGGCGTATCGTCGCTCTCGCCGCGTTGAACCTGCTCCTGTCCTTCCTCCTCTTCTCGGACGTCATCTATTACCGTTACTTCCAGGATCTCATTACGGTACCGGTGCTGCTGCAGCTTGGGCAGGTGGAGTCGCTTGGCGACAGCATCTCTTCGCTGCTTAGCGCCTACGACTTCTGGTTGTTCGCGGATATGCTCCTTGTATTACCGTTCGCCGTCTTCGTCGCATGGAGAGGGCGAGGGATACTGCGGGCGAAACAAACAACGGGACGACTCATCTGGAAGAAAGCCGCAATCCGGATCGGAGCATCAATCGTTGCCTTCGCCATTGGCTTCATGCTGTTTACCGTCAATCTCAATCATGCAACGGATACATGGGCCAAAGGACTTTTCGAGAAAAATTGGTGGAACTTGACGATCTACAACGTCACCGGCGGACTGGGCTTCCATGCTTACGATGTCTATCGTTACGCTGCTATTAATTGGTTTGGCGCGGAGTCTGTTACCGCCGAACAGAAGTCCGAGACCGAGCAGTGGATCGAGGAACGCGGTCGTCTTCGGGGAGAGCTGGAGCGTGATTCTTTATTCGGCGCTTACGCCGGGAGCAATGTGCTGATGGTTCAAGTCGAAGCTTTGCAGAACTTTATGCTTGGCGCCTCCATCGGCGGTCAGCCCATTACGCCGGTCCTGAACGAACTGATGAACGACAGCGTCTTTTTCAAAAACTTCTATCACCAGACGGCGCAAGGCAGGACATCGGATGCGGACTTCGCTACTAGCTGCTCCATGCTCCCCGTGAAGAGCGGTTCCGTCTTCGTTCAATATGCATCGCATGAGTTCGATTGTTTGCCCGGCACGTTGAAGGCGAACGGCTATTCCGCGAATGTCTTCCACGCGTACCAAGGCGGATTCTGGAACCGCAATGTGATGTACAACAACATGGAGTACGATGCGTTCTACAGTCTCAAACATTACGAACTCGACGAGAGGTTGGGCTGGTCGCTTGGCGACAAGTCGTTCTACAGGCAGTCGATGGATAAAATTTTGGAGACGAACAAGGCTTCCGGCGAATACTCGCCCTTTTATGCTTTTATGATCTCGCTTACGAGCCACCATCCGTACAAAATGCCAGAGCAGGAGCAAAAGCTGGACGTCGAGGAGCTTGAAGGTACGATCATGGGCGATTATTTGCAGGCCGTGCATTATGCGGACGCCGCGCTTGGAGAGCTGATCGCCAGACTGAAGGACGAAGGGCTGTGGGAATCGACGATATTCCTCTTATACGGCGATCACGACAACTCCATCCCCGATTGGAGCTTATATGATCGGTTCCTCGACGATCCGTCGGATTCGTTGACTCAAGAGGTGGCGTTGAAAAGCGTACCGTTCATGGTCCATCTTCCCGATGGGGCGCATGCGGGAATCAGGGATACCATCGGTGGTCAGCTCGATACGACGCCGACCTTGCTGCATCTTCTCGGCATCTCGACGAGTCGGCAATATTTGCTCGGCATGCCGCTGCTGACGGATACGGAAATAGCTTCGCGGATGGTCGTGCAGCGCGATGGATCCTGGCGGGACGATTCGTTATATTATTTCCCCCCAGAAGACGGACTTCAGAAGAACGGCCGCTGCTTCGACATCGCTAGCGGCAGCTCGTTGGAAGTATCGCGTTGCCTAGACAAGACGGCGGAGGCCGATCAAACGCTCATCATGTCCGATCGGATCGTCATGGGCGACCTCATCCCTTCTTTCCGCAAGAACGGCGTCGTTGAGGCCATCGAGATGTCCCGTTAATAAACTTGGCACAACAAACAACAAGCTGCACGCTTCAGCCGAATCTTCGGCCGAAAGTGCAGCTTGTTTGCGTTTGTTGTCCTGTCCGGTCGAGCTGGACCGTTTTATTGGCTTTCAAGCCACTGGAGCACATCGTCGATATGCTCGACCGCTACAATATTCAGGCCTGGTGCGGCAGCTTTCGCCGCTTCCTCTCCCGCACGAGGCACAAAAAATACATTCGCATCCGTTCGACTCACGGCATAAGCCTTCTGCGGAATGCCTCCAACCATGCCGACCGAGCCGTCGGCTTCGATCGTTCCCGTTCCCGCTATGCGGAGCCCTTTCGTTACGCCGCCGGGCGTCAGCTGATCGATCAGAGCCAAAGTCAGCATAGCTCCATGCGATGGACCTCCGACATGCGCCATGTAGTCGTTGTACGAGACGATCCTGGGCGTGTCAAGCTTCACCTCCGTCTGTACGGATACACCAAACACCGCCCGGTCCGGAGTATCCTCCGATGCGGCAGCCCGCACGATAATTTCTTCCTTCGCCGCTCCTCTGCGCACCGATACCCGAACTTCGTCACCCGCCTTGACTGCCGTCTCCATCGTCGTAATCAGATCCTCTACTCGGGAAACCGGTCTGCCGTCCAGCGCGTCAATAATATCGCCCGCTTGCAAGGTGCCGTCAGCCGGGCTTCCCTTTACGATGGCCACGATGCGGACGCCGTCCGGCACGGCTCCCTCGCCGAGCCCCGCCTTTTCCATGGCGATCGCCGCCGCTACCCGGTTAGCGTCACTTTTCATGGCGACAACCTGCGCGTACGTCTCCGATAGAGGAGGTTCATTTTCCGGAATGGGCTGGAAAACGTACTGTGGGAAAAAAGCCGCGTATAGCCTGTCGGCCAAAACGGCTGGCCGGTCGAACACCAGCACGCCGTCAATGACGCCTCCGGCAATCCCCCCTTCTACCTCGGCGTATCGATTCAGGTTCAGCGTCATGCCAGGGTACGTCACATTGTACGAGGTTGGCCATGCCGTTAACGCCAGCACAGCCAGAGTACTTGCAAGCAGCGCGCTGTTACGCCACGGGAAGCGTCGTTTACGAAGGACTTCGCTGACGAGAAGTTCCGCGAACACCAGCACGGCGCAGGCCACGATACCAAAGAGCTGCAGCTCCAGCCTATCGACGGCGAAGACGATAATGCCTGCCGACGCCAAACTTATTGCAGCCAGAGCTATTCTGATCAGGCGGAGCACAACCGGCGTCGTGCCATTCCACAATCCCCTGTCAATCGATCCGGCAACCCAACAAAGAGGAACGACAGCCAGCCCATAATACAAATAATCGATCCATTCGATCCACTCCATTCCCCCGCCAGACTCGAGCGGAGCGGGCAACCAGATCAACTCGGCTCCGATTAGATACGCCAGTCCCGCAAGGATGCCGGCAAGGTAATACCGACTGCGTTCTCTTGCACCCTCCCGTCGTGAACGAAAATTCCGCATGCCTTTCCCTCATCCCTTCCGCATTAGAAAAAAGACAGAAACCAGCGCCGACCTTCGCCGTCGCGTCCTCTGTCTCTTCCCGCAGCATGTCCGCCGAATTCACTTCTTCAAGTACGTCATTGCTTTGTCGATAGCTTCGTCTTCCGTCGCGCCTTTTACATATCTGCCGTTAATAAATACGAAGGCGTAACGGGCGCATGGCCCGCAATAGGATTTGCAGCCGATGCGGACTTCCGTCTCCGGCGCCTGCATCCCGATTTTGGCCACCGCCGTCTTCATCCGCATATGCTTGCACTTGTCGCATATTCTAATATCGTTTGTTGCCATGACTCATCGTTCCAATCCGCATCCGCTTGCTGCGACGCTTAATGATCTCCGTGATTGCCCTTGGACGGATTCGTAACGGCAAACCCTTCCTCCGGGACGTAGAAATAATCGATTCGGACGCCGTCCAGAAACGCATTGTCCTTCTCCAGAATAACGTCGATCTCCTTGTCCGTAGACACGACGACATCATTGTCCGTCGGCTCGTCGATGCCCATGCCGTAATGAGCATGGTCGCCGTGTGCATGCGTAACGTAGACGCGCAGCAGCTTGCCTTCGTTCTCGGGCTTGTCCAGCTCCACCTTTATCATCTTGGCCGCATTGCGGGAAATTTTGCAGTGCATCCTTCAACAGCTCCTTCTATGCCTTTAAAATATAAATTCGTATAATCCAGATCAAGATATATTATACTTCCTGCCCATCCGCGCTGCAAACCATTCTGCAATAATCATCGTAAACGCGATATCATCGATCGGAATTAGCGGAAGCACATCCGGCACGACCCAATAGACGATGACCGGGATCAAGAACAGAAGTTTGTCCCTTACGGCCACTTCCTTTGACATCAGCAGCTTGTATATGAACGCGAAAGTGTTTTTCCAATGCTTGAGCGTCAGCAGCTTGCGCATGCCCCGCACCTCCCGTCCGCCTTACGGCTTCGTTCTTGTTCCAAGTATAACACAGAGATGCCTTACAGGAGCAAGGAGGAGGGACAAGGGGCGAGGAGCAAGGCGCTAGGCCACGGTTATACAAGCGATTTCTGGCTCGCGGCAAGCAGTTGCCCCGACGGTCAGAAGCTCAATAGCCGCTTGCAAAGCTATCCGAAAACAGCGTCGCCCCCTTCTCCTACATTCGCAATGATTCCAGCAGCAGAGGTCTCAGCTCCTCGTAGATGCGATCCAAACTGCTGTATGGCAGCGGATTAACGCCGAAACCCGCCTCCACTGTAAAGCCGGGACGTCTAAATCGATAGATGAACCAGTCCTTGTAACCCGCGTCGCTGCCGCTCAGCTTCACCGACTTATAACCGCTTGCCCGCTCCAGCCTCTGGGCAAGCGCCTCCGTTTCGGGCGGCTCGTAGTCCCGATAGTTCCAGTAGATTTCCCTCCCTTGCGTATGCAGCGCGATGACTGCGTGAAACGGCACGCTCTCCGTCAGCCTGGCCATAGCCTGCGCTTCCGGTTCGCTAAGCGGACAAGGTCCGGGGTAATCCCGCGGGGAGGGTCCCGTTGCCCCTCTGCGTTTGCATTCTTCTTCCCAATATGCGGGAAACTGGTCGTTAAGATCAACGCCTCTCATATTCGCCTTCCAGCCGCTGAAGTCGTCCAATCCGCCGTTCCAGGCCAACAGCTGGCTGTAAAGAGGATGGTTGGGCTGGACGCCTCTCTGCGCAAGCTCCACGCCGTCCGGATTTACCATAGGCACAGCCCAGATCGTCCATTCGCTGCAATACCTCAGGACATCGACTCCTCCTACTAGTCCATCGGTCGCATATGCGTTTGAGAGCTCCGTAAGAAACCGCATGAGCAGCGCTGACGTAATCCACTCGTTGCCATGAAACGACGCATTTATGTGCAGGTTCCGAGCTCCGCAGCCTACGCGCATGGCCAGAATCGGCTTGCCCATAACGCTTCTGCCGATGCTCTCGGCCGCGATAAAGGGGGAACCGATCGCAAGCTGCCGGCATTCCTCCATCATATCCTCGTATGTATATCCGATGTCATCATATCCGTTTTTATTCAAGCTCCGCACTCCTTTACCCTTTGCCTGCGTTCCCGTTTCTTACCATCATATGCGCGGAAGCTTCCAACCATTATCGCAATATCGTAAACTCTTCTTCTTTAGACTAACGTACAGTAAAAAAAGCGACTCTCCGCACAGTTGACCCGATTTGCGGTCAAATGTACGAAAAAGTCGCTTCTTACTTTTAAAAACGATATTAGCTAATATTAGGCACTTGCCAGACAACCGGCGTCAGATCGATCTGCTCGCCAAGCCATTGCTGAGCGATTTGCTTGAACATATACGGGTCGCCGCTGCAGAAAAACTGGTGAACCGGGACGGGATCATTGGTCGCCAGCTCGCGTTTTTCCTGCAAAATGGTGCTGATCTCGCGCGCCGTCTCCTCGGCGGAGCTGATCAGCGTAACTTCGCTGCCCATTACCTCGGATATCGTTTCCGACAGGAAGGGATAATGCGTGCAGCCGAGAATGAGGCAATCCATGGGATAAGTCCGTAAATGCTCGATTGACGAGCGTACAACCTCATAGGTTTCTTGAGAGCGGAAGTTGCCCTGCTCCACGAGCGGAACGAATTTCGGGCAGGCCTCGCTCACGACCTGTACATTCGGCGTCAACTCGCGCAACGCATTCTCGTAAGCGCCGCTGTTAATCGTACCGGCAGTGCCAATGACGCCGATCCAACCGGTGGTCGTGCGCCCAATAGCCGCCCTTGCGCCTGGATTAATGACGCCTACGACCGGGATTGACACTCGCGAGCGAATGTCGTATAAGGCGACGGCCGTGGCCGTATTACAGGCGATAACGATCATTTTGGGCTGGAATTGTATAAGATAATCGACGATTTCCCTTGTAAATGCTTGCACTTCCTCCGCCGAACGCGGCCCGTAAGGCGTTCTTGCCGTATCGCCAAAATAAATGATTTTCTCGCGCGGCAGTTGGCGCATGACTTCCTTCACTACGGTAAGCCCGCCAACGCCTGAATCTAGTATTGCTATCGGATGCTGCACAAACACACCGCTTTCTTGGACTGGGATGTAGGACGAAGAAGATAGGGGTCAAAATTACCATAGCATATGATAACCCCATCGAAAATGTACCTACATCTTAACGCATAATAGGTTAACGTTCAAGAATCGTTAGTCGCATGCATCCCATCCCGCGAACATGGCAAAGAGCCGAATCGCCCATTCCATCCATGGAGTGGAACGGTGTTCGGCTCCTTGCGGCTAGTGCCGCTCATACAGCTCAGCTTATTTCTTATACGGTTCCGCGTCAGCAGCTTCCACGATCGTCTCGCCGACGGCTTCGAATCGATCCTGCACCGCCTCGCCCGCTTCAGCGAATACTTCTTTCATCCATTCCGTGCCGTGCTCAGCAGCTTCTTCTACGGCTTCTGCAGTCGATTCCAGAGTTTCAGCCGCAACTTCTTTTGTTGCTACTACCGCTTCGGCCGCTTGTTCCCCTGCATCGGCGCCATGATGAATGACACCTGTAGCCAGCTCTTCCGCCGCTTCGGTCGAGATGCCCGAGATCGCAGCTGCTTCTGTTCCCCTGCCTCTGCCAAAGCTTCTTACATTGCTTGCCATATTGCTTGCCGCTTGTTTCGTCCGATCCGCAAGCTCGATTGCCCCATGACCGATGCCTTTGGCGATCTCTCCTGTTTTATCGCCCACCTTCTGAGCCTGAACGGAGATATCGTGACGAAGCTCTTTGCCTGCTTTTGGCGCAAATAACAGCGCCGCGATAGATCCAAGCACACCTCCAGCTAACGCGCCAAACAGAAATCCTTTGTTTCCTTTACGTGTTGACATGTGATCGTCGCTCCTTTCGTTCTTAGAGTACCCTGCCCCTTGGTCCGGCCATTCAGACATGCTTCTTATTTCGGCGAAGAAGAGCTTACGGGAGCCGAGGACACGGTTCCTCCGTTGCCGGATGGCGGCTTGCGCCCCGTTTGCCAGAGCTGCCAAGCGGTTAATCCAAGCTCCGCCCACTGGACCGCGGCATCAAGCTCACGCTGCTTGGCGATTCGTTCGGCATGGCCGATTGCGGACTGCGACAACGTTCCCGTTACCCGCTCTACAGCCGACGTCGCATGCTCAATCGTACCGCCCACTTGGCCCACCGCCTGGAATAGCCGCTCGGCCGATTCCGCGCTTTGCTGGAGCGATCGCATCGTCTGTTCGGTTGGCAGCAGCACCTGCCTCATCTCGCCAGACAGTCTGTGCATATCTTCTTGCACCGCTTCTGCCGATGCCTGAACCCGCGCCATTCTGCCGAGCAGCGCGCGTACGGCAAGCAGCGTGCCCGCTACCCAGATCACGAACGCGGCAACAGCCACAGCGGCAATCCATTCCATCGTCATCCCTCCCGCTCCTCTCTCTCTGATCCTTCTCCACCACATGCCTTCACGGCCGACAAGGGCGAATGCCCATTTGCGTAATGACAGTATAAGCAGACTGGGCTTGTCTTGACACAAAGTCGCATGGATCCCCCGGATAAAAATCAATGGGCTCGTTCGCCGCATGGACAATTCTTAATCCTACTTGCCGCTAAATCCCGACTGAGGGGTCGAACGAACAACAAAAAACACGACCCGCAGCAGGTCGTGCCCAATATAAGATCAAATTTTTGCGTACGTATTCGTCGATTTTACTCGCCCGAGAGGAGAGCTGCGGGGACAAATTTACCGATTGCATAGCTGCATCTATTGCCGCCCTTCGCGAGACATTCCGTGCGCTGCACATTCGCCTCCAGGAGAGAACGGAACAGCGACAGCTCGCACCGGCAAGCTTGATCATAACGTCCGGCAACATCGGAGATGGGACAATTATATTCATGAAGCATATAACCATCGCCGTCCCCGCGCTCCATCTCTGCCATGTAGCCGCCGCCGTTCTGAATCGCCGTCAGCTCGCGCACACGCTCCTCCAACGTCTTGCCTTCCATACGCGGAGCATAACGCTCCAGAAGCTTCCGCTTGCGGCCTTCGAACATACGGTTAATGAGCGGCATGGTGTCGGGATCAGACTCCAGCTCGGCGAGCAGGTCGATCGCTAGCGTATGGTAGTTACGTGGAAAATGGCGATCCGCCGCATCCGTCAGCTCGTATACATGAAGCGGACGGCCTTTAGGCTGGCGCTGCGGCACGATGCTGACACTGCCTTGGCGCTCCAGCTCGTGCATATGGCGGCGAATCGCCATCTCCGTAAGACCCAGCTCGGCTGCAAGCATCGCGGCGTTCATGCCGCCTTGCTTACGAAGCAAGTTCAGCAGCCGCCCTCGCGTAGCGCCAGCTGTGCCAACGGCCTCAACGCCGTCTCGCTCCGCCATCAGATCTGCCATGCCCTCTCCCCCTCTCCGCCCGACCGATCGATGATTGCCTATTGCAGTTCTTTCTTAAGATACGTCTCTACAGCCGATGCAAAGGTCGGCAGCAGTTCAGCCAATCTGGCCGTATACGGATGCAGCTCGCCTCGCGGCCAGCTGTAATATTCCTGTACCAGCGGGCGGCGAAGCTTTACAAGCTCCGTCAGCGTCTCGGTCATATCGGCCGGATAGGCGCCTTCCGCCCCAGTAATTTCGATGATATCCTCGTAGCTGCTGGCATCCCGCATCAGAAATCCGTCGATCAGATAACTTCCGACATCGGTTACGATTTCGATTGCCAAGTGAAGCGCACGCTCCTGCGCAAGTCCTTGCATCAGACTGCCGTTCCATCCATTAGCCAGCTCACGCAGCGCATCCGTCAATGCCGGAATGGCACCCAGCCGGACTGCGATTTGTTCCTGGTTTACATAATACATGTTATTCCCTGCTTTCGATTTACTTCTTGCTCCGCCGAGCCTTGCGTTTTAGCCAAGCAACCATAATGATGCTGCTAAAAATGATTACAAGCAAATAGGTGAATATTTCGTAAACGTCTCTCATCTCTGACATTGCTTAAGCCCTCGAGCTTTCGTAATCGACGCTGACGGATGCTTCGCGCACCCGTGACATATGCTCGATCACCTTCTTGTGTACGGGATGCACCTGATAAACCTCCAGGTCTGCCATTGAATCGAATTTCGTCACGAGGGCGATATCGTAAGAGCGTTCCGAATGAAGAACATCCACGCCAACCTCTATGTATTTAAGCTCCTCGATTTTGCCTTCCATATCGCGCAGAATCGCCACTGTACTGTCAAGGTCCGCGTTGCGATCCTTCAATTTGAAGCAAACGATGTGTGTAATCATGATACTTAGTCCTCCCTATTGTACGTATTGCCGCCTTGCCGAAGCATACGGCATGAGTTTCGTCCTTTTGTCACATAATAACCTATGAGATGACATTACGGCAATCTTTAGTTAAAGGAGCGAACGCGCATCATGCGATACAAGGTCACAATCATTGCCACTCTCATCGGACTTGCCGTCTGCGCATTCAACTATACCGGCTACGATCCTCATAATATGGTGTTTTTCATGTTCAGCGTTCCCGCTTGGTTCGCGGACATGTTCATGGACATTCACGACATCAGCGTGCTGCTGATGTACGCGCTGACCGTGCTGACGTGGGCGCTGCTCGGCTTCATTACGGATCTTATCATCGCGCGCGACAGACGAAAAAATTCCAGCACCGCCTGACTGACTAACTGACTAACTAACTGACTGTCGTCCGAGATGTCTCGCTCTGCAGGCACTCAAACGTCTGCCGAACCCTCTAATCCGAAGCGTAATAATTCTCATCGAATAATCGCGAGCCAAAAGACGCTCTCGAGCGCATCCTCGCGCAGAGCGTCTACTTGTCGCTTCTTCGAACATCCCCTTAGATCCTGACTAATTAACCAGGCCGGAATATGCGTTACTTATCCTTCTCCTTTAGGACCGCAATCATCTTGCGAATCCGTTCCGGCAGCGGCAGTCCCAGTCTGCCGTAGTTTTCGGTTACGGAGATCAGCTCATTCGCGATATAAAAAAATATAGCCGCCCCCATCGTCACATCCTCCGTGTTCATAAGCACGTCAATCCGATGGGCTAGCAGGACAACGAGGAGCGATAACCCTTTTCGCGCAAGTCCCCATGCTCCAAATGAACTACTCAACCCTTTGCCTTCTTTCAGGGAGGCCGCAATACCCGTTAAATAATCCGCTGCCATCGCAACCAAAAGAAACGTCAATGATTCCGACCAGCCTCCAAATGCGAACAATAGAATCGCCCCCATCACCCCGCATGCCGAATTAACCCAAACGAGCGGCATCCTCGCCACCTCTTTTCATCGGAGAGTTATACGATAGGATATGCCTTGCCGCAGAGTCTTGCTTGTTGACTTGTCCCTGCTGCCGCGTTCTCGAAACAATTAGGCCGCCCAAAATAAAAATAGGATTGGCACCTTCCGGCTCCAGTCCTTAACTCTTATTCCATTTCGAGGTAACTTTCATCGTCGGCCACGCTTTGAATATCCTCGGACGTCACGGCAAGGTAACGATAGCCCTCCTCCTGCATTTTCCGCAGTGCACGCTCCTTCATAAAGCGCGGACTTCCTTCGCCGGCATCTTCGTCATACACGAGAATGATGCCGTCCGACTTGCGCAGCAGAAGCTCGTCCCGAGCTTTGAACTGCCACGGCCCCTCGTAAGGCGCCTTCGACACGGCCGCGTAATAATCAACTTGCTTAAGAAGATCTCGGTAATAGGTCTGCTTCTCTTCTTTCCAATTTTCCTCTTGATTTTGGAATGCCGTCAGAATGGACAGCTTGAGCTGAGGATATTGCGGCTTGAGGTCGATCGCCGCCTCGCAGGCCCATAAATCCACACCGTACCCGCCGGGCGTGATCACCCATTCCAAGCCTTCCTCCAGCAATGGAATCAGCTTGTTCGTGATCGCTTGACGAATATAGGGGATACCCTTGTGCTTCTGGTTGAAAATGCCTAGCTCATGCGCGCGATAGCCGGTGACGAGTATAGTCTTCATACGCTAGCGGTTATCGACTTTCTCGGGATACAGGTCATGATTCATAAGACGGTAAGAAGCCATTTCTTCGAACTTGGTACCCGGACGTCCCCAATTGCAGTACGGATCGATGGAGATGCCGCCTCGCGGCGTAAACTTGCCCCAAACCTCGATATAACGCGGATCCATGAGCTTGATCAGATCATTCATAATAATGTTCATACAATCCTCGTGGAAGTCGCCGTGATTCCGAAAGCTGAACAAATACAGCTTTAGCGACTTGCTCTCAACCATCTTAACATCCGGAATGTAAGAGATGTAGATCGTCGCGAAGTCAGGCTGTCCCGTGATCGGGCATAGACTCGTAAACTCCGGACAATTAAATTTGACGAAATAATCGCGGCCGGGGTGTTTGTTATCAAACGATTCCAGCACCTCAGGCGCGTAGTGGAACGGGTACTTCGTCCCTTGATTCCCGAGCAGCGTAATGCGGTCCAATTCTTCCTTTTGCCTACCTTCCATTCTTGCACATCCTTTCGATCTATTTTTCTTTTTAAGTATTAAAGGGGTTTGTTGGTTCTTGCACTTAAATAAAATAGAGGTTCAAAAAGCCGCTTTTCAGCACCGAGAAGATTGGACGAAGCTAGAAACTGAGTATCGGAGCGTAGCGGAGCTACGTGAGAAACGGAAGTTTCGGCTGAGTTCAATATTCGACGCCGAATAATCACCTCCGAATAGGCTTCGTGATGGGAAGCGGCTTTTTGAACTACCTATACGCCTTTTTTGTTGCCATATATCCAGGTGTGGAGTTGGGGAAGTACGTGCACGCCCCGGAGCGACTCGTCCGGCATTGTCCGGCTAATCAGCCATTCATAACGCTCCACGAGATAAGGAAGCATCGCTTGCGGGTCCGTCTCAGTCAGATTGCCGTTCCCTGCTTGAAGATAGAACGGTACATCGCGGTAACGGGCATGTACCTTGCGTGCGTAATCCAAGTCGGCATCGTCAAAGATGACAACCTTGAGACAGAAACCGTTCCCGGCCTCGCTCAGCCTTTCTACAATATCATCCAGCGTGTCCCAGTTCGTCGTCATGCCGGAGCTTGGCGGCTTTGGCGACAAAGTCAGATCGTCGATGGCCTTGAACCATGGCTGCCAGCGGCTGCCCTGCGTCTCCAGAGCGACTTTGCAGCCTCGATCATGCAAGCCCTGTATCAACGCGGAGAGCTGCGGCAAAAGGGCAGGATTGCCGCCTGAGATCGTTACATGATCAAACGTGCCGCTGCCGATCTTCTCCAGCTCCTCGATAATCGCCGCTGCGGACAGCAGACGAATATCGTCCTTGCCGGAGCCGTCCCACGTGAAGGCCGAGTCGCACCAGCTGCAGCTGTAGTCGCAGCCGGCGGTGCGGACGAACATCGTTTTGCGGCCGACAACCATGCCTTCTCCCTGCACCGTCGGTCCGAACACTTCCAGCACGGGTATAGGTCTAGCAGCGCCGACCAAGCCGGATGCTGTACCGGATGCCTTTCCGGCGTTAGCCGACGCCGCCGAATCAGATCTTCTCGAACGTCGAAAATCAGTCATTGCCCTTCCCCTTCCGCTTGGGCCGATAGATACAATAACTCGTCGGAGTCTCGCGCAGGAAAACCTGCAGACATTGCGGACGGTTCGGCAGGCTGTCCAGATGCGTTTGCACAAGGTCGTGGATGACCCGCGCGACGACCTCCGTCGTCGGAAACCGATGGGATATGCCATTGTCGAAGCTGTCGGTATCTTCGTTAAGCAGGGTGTGATCGAATCGGTTGTGAATCAGTTGTTTAATAATGGCGAAATTGACAAGGAAGCCGGAATCGTCGAGTTCTTCTCCCGCGACCGTCACATTGGCGAAATACGTATGCCCATGCGTCAAGCGGCATTTGCCAGCATCGTCAGAAGGGATGTAATGCGCCGCTGCGAAATGAAAGTCCTTGTTCAGCTCGTAGCAATAATCATGCTGGACAGATGGATAAATTTGCTGCAGCATCAGCGTCCCGCCTCTCTCGAACCGCGGATTGCCAAATAATCGGCAAGCCCTTTGCGTCGCAGCTTGCAGGCCGGACATTCGCCGCAGCCATCTGCCAACATGCCATTATAACATGTGAGCGTACGTTCCCGAACGAAGTCGAAGGCGCCGAGCTCGTCGGCCAGTTCCCAAGTCTCCGCTTTATTGAGCCACATGAGCGGCGTATCGATCACGAAGCCGTAATCCATCGACAGATTCAGCGTAACGTTAAGCGACTTAATAAAGACGTCGCGGCAATCCGGATAACCGCTGAAGTCGGTCTCGCAGACGCCGGTTACAATATGCTTCGCTCCAATCCCTTTCGCGAGCACGGCTGCGAATGTCAAGAACAGCAGATTTCGGCCGTCGACGAAAGTTGTCGGGAGCTCGCCTTCCTTTTGCTCGATTGCAATGTCGTCGCGCGTCAGCGCGTTCGGCGCGAGCTGATTCAGCAGCGACATATCGAGAATATGATGTTTGACGCCAAGCGTTCCAGCAATCTCGGCGGCGCAATCCAGCTCCAGCTTATGCCTCTGGCCGTAGTCGAACGTGATTGCTTCCACTTCCGAGAACCGGCTCATCGCCCAGAACAGGCATGTCGTGCTGTCTTGCCCGCCGCTGAAAACGACGACGGCTTTTTCTAGTTTCATGTTGTTTCCACCTCTCCTGAAGTAGAAGACGGATATTCGCGACGGGACCGTACGATCCCTTATCAATAAGAAACGGCGCGTTAGACGCTCCCTCCAAGGGAGCGACGCGACGCGCCGAACACAAAAACGACGATGCCTTCGACGGGCAATCGTTTCGTTTAGTTTTTTATAGAGGGAGTTCGCGAACCTCTCCCGGCATGCTGGCGAAGGGAAATGTAACCGGACATCTTCGCGGCAGCAACCGGAGTTGCATCTTCAATTGTTCACTCGTACTATAGCACAGCGCATGCGGAATTGAAATAGGAGTGCCCCAGATGCCCTTCAAACATCGCTCCACCGTCTCGCACGTTCCGGCTGTTCCGTCTGTCTCCAGATGGAACCGCAGCGTAAGACGGCTTGTGGACGCCGCGCCCGGTATCTCCAAAATTTCGTCGGACAACTCCTTAAGCGAGGAGCTTAGCAGCAGCTCTGCCGTCGTCGTTCCTCCGTTCGCCAAGCGGCATGACAATGTCAGCTCGCGCGACAGCACGGCCATATCCAACAAATCACGCCTGCCTGTAACGTCAATTTTGCGATCCAGATTATCTAGGTCGTATAGCTCATTCTCCAGCGCTACCTTTACATTCTCAAATACGGTTGGGTCAATGACCCCCACTTAACTATCGTTTGAAGTGGGAGCTTGTAACGACCCGATCGTACAAACGTCTTGTGCGACTCCGATCTTTTGCGTTCCGAAGAACGTGGTGTTACATCCGCAGGTAAGCCTTCGCTTACCACTGGGCAGACTGACAGCTACCCTGCAAGCCTAGTCATGCTAGGCCTGCACCTTGTAGAAGGTACTCTTTTCCCTTCAGACAGAGATTCATCGCACCGATCCGGTCATCATTACTTGCATAGCCACAGGCCAGGCAATGGAATCGATGCCCCCGTTTATCCCGGTTCCCTTTTGCCGTGTGACTGCATATCGGACAGGCTTGCTAGGTGTTTTTTGGATCTACGGCAATGGTCATCGCTTTCACAAGCTGCGACTTGTACGTTACCATCTCGCGAAGCTGGCGGAACGCCCACGATACCGTCACATAGCGATGCTTACGCCTGACCTTTTCCGTTGCTCCCCGAATCCCTGTCAAATCTTCAAGTACAAACAGCGTATTCGCCCCATACCGGGTCACGAGTGCCCTGCTGACTCCATGATTAACATCGGTCATCCAGCGGTTTTCTCGTTCTCCGATTTGCTTCAGCCTGCGACGGGACGAAGGCGTTTGTTTGCGCTGCAGCTCCGAACGCAACCTTTTGTAGTTCGCTCGTTTTTGTTTGAGTTCTCTTCCTCGAAAGAATAGGGTTTTGCCATCGGTGTCATACGCCGTGGCTACAAAGTTGACGCCCAGATCAACGCCAACGACGTTTTCGATTTCCGTCAGCTCAGGAACGGCTATTTCTTTCGATACCGGAATATGCAAAAACCACTTCCGCTTTTTATACACCAGCTTGGCCGTACCGAACGTCCACGAACCGTCGAAATAAGCTTCCATTCCTTTCGCTTCGAAAGGAACCTTGATACGGCCCTGCAGCGTATTAACGGAGAACAGCCCAGCGCCTAGGTTCAGCGAGTAATCCCGGTTCCAGACAAGATCATATTCCGGCTTCTTAAAGCGTACAAGCGTCCAGGCATGGCCGTTACTCCGAAAGGCTTTGTATTTGGCAATTACGGTTTTCATCACCGATTGAGCCATTTGAGAGCGCAGGCCAAGCGTGCTGCGAAGGGGTTGATACGTCATTCGATGCAAGGCAGGCTGCCCAAGCTCTCTCTTCTCGAACACAAGAGCAGAGACAAAATCGCAGCCCTGCCGATAAGCGATCATCGTTTGTTGCAGTGCCCTCATTTGACTTTCTGACGGTTTTATTTTGAGTTTAGCCGTTATAGTCACGATCATACGTTCGCCTCCTTTCCATCCTTATTTTAGCATAGTGGGGAGAACAAGAACATACGAAATATCCTTCAGGCTAACGCCTGACGCCCAAGTTTGCCGTACGCCCCGGAAATCCGTATACTTATAAGAAGAGATACGCAAGCTCTGCTTGCCAATCATGAGAGCAGCATAATCGAGGTGACCGAGTGGAAAAGTTGGATGACTTAAAAGAAGCTTACACATTATTGGGTCTGGAGGAGTTCGCCCCCAAGGAAGAGGTCGAGAAACGTTATACGACGTTAATGCGCCGAGAGCGGTCCAGATCGCGGGCAGAGGTTGAAAGCGCCTCCCAGGGTGACGACTTCGCGAAAGTAACGGCGGCGTACAAGCTGATCCTTGCCTATGAGGACCGCAAGATCACTGACGCCTTCAACGAACAGGAATACGGCAAGTTCAAGGGAATGGCAGGCAGAGCCCAGAAGATCGATCACTTCTGGCGTTATTACAAAATTCATACGTTCGTCGCAATCGCACTAATCGCCGCAATTATTTATGGAATCAACAGCTACATCGACAAACGCGAATATCAGAAATATTTGGCCAGCCTGCCGCCGATTGATCTTAGCGTTTCGTTTTACGGCACCTTTATGGAACCGGACAACAAGGACAGCAAGGAAATGACAAATGCGGCCATGCTGAGCGCCTTTCCGGAATGGAAGCGCGTTGAATCCAACATTGTATTCGTACCGCAGGACGACATGAATCAATACGCCTACCTGCAGAAAGCCGTTGTCACATTAATGTCTGAGAAACCCGACATCTACATTATGGACCGTGCCATGTTCGAGTGGGTCGGCAGACAAGGCGCGCTGCTGGAGCTTGACGGCAAGCCCGAGATCAGCGGAGCCGGAGAGGATCGGACGAGAAAGCTGACAACGGAGGATGTACCCGAGGAACGTATCTACGGCATCGATCTCAAGGATACCAAGTTGGACAAGGACCTGCCTCTCATAAAACCGGCAGAGGATCTGATTATCGCCGTTCGCGTCAATGCCGAACGTCCTGACAAGGCTCTGGAGTTTATCGAGACTTATCTGGCTGACGGTGCGGCGCAGGAATAAGACGCAAATGATTGAATACCGCAAAGCCCCCGTCCATGCACTGGCGGGGGCTTTGCGGTGTGAACCAATAGAACGATGCCAACAACTTAAATCTGCGAAAGCAGCACCTTCGAGGGAAATAGATCGATGCCAACGACTTAACTCCGCGAAAGCAGTACCTTCAAGGCAATTAGATCGATGTGTGGTACAGCAGGAAGCCGCTGGCGGCGGCGCTGCCGACATACAGGACGGCGTGGAAGAAGGCGAGTAGCCAAGCTGCTCGTAGACAACGCCGCCAAGGACACCGCTGATCAGGCCGGCATTGCCTGCCCATGTAATGGTATATACCCGCTTGACCGGATGCACGTTGGATGTTCAAAAAATCCAGTGGTAAAACGCCACGCGAATATCGTAAAGATGAACTGCCCGCCACGGGGAGTCCTCCAGCTTCAGCGACAAGAGCCGTCCACTCCGCTTCTTAAGCGGAATGGACGGCTCTTGCATTTATCGTATTGTACATTGCATGCTACCCGACAATCAACGCGTAGACGACGCCAGGGCCGTGCACCCCGATCGTCAGGTCGTTTTCGATATCGGAGGAGCGGCTTGGCCCCGTGATGAAGTGGACGCCGGCAGGCAGCGCCTCACGGCCCGCCTCGTCTAACCCGATCAGCACCTCGCCCAGCCGCGTCTTTAGACGTTCCGCAGGGATGACGATAAAGAGCACCGTCGGCAGCAGGCTGACGGAACGCCCCTTCTCCTTCGACGACGTTACGACAACGGAGCCCGTATAGGCTACGGCATGGTCCGCCTGCACAACGCCGAAGTCTGCTTCGGCCGCGCGTGCCTTCCAAGGCTGTTGTTCGTCGCTGTTCCAAACGGACACCTGCACGTCTGGCAGAGCCTCCTCCAGCCCGAGTCCCGCCAATGTCGGATCGTCCTGGCGGACGAGAAACTTCGCGCCCATCTCCTCGGCTTTGGCCGTGATGTATGCGGAGGCTTCTTCCATGCTCCCCAGCTTCGCGACATGGCCGCCCACGGACAACCAGTTGTCCGTAAATGCAGCGACTTGCTGTTCGGTCGTCCAGTCCAGCTCTCTCCAAAAGTCGGGAGCGCCGCGATATGGATGCTTCGGAGCCGTCGTCATCCGCGGATGGCGCAGGCGCTCCGAGATATTATTCATAAATCGCTCCTGCTTCTGTCGGGACTGCTCCGCCAGGCGAGCCAGCCATTGCTCGCGGGACTCGTCGCCTTGGCTTCCGCCAGTTGGCCGGGCAGCGTCGCTCCCCGTCTGAGTCACATGTTTACTCATGTCTATGCCTCCCTTGCCGACCCGCGGCGTCGGCCACGTCAACGAAATACCCGGCCATTTTCCTGGCCTCGTCACCCATGACCGCGACCTCCTCCGCCCTTCGACTCGCGTTGTTCCCGCGCCTTCTGCTCCATACGCTCGCGCATGGCCGACGGCATCTCGCGGAGCTCCGCTTTCAGCTCTTGGTCAAGCGTAGCCCACTGGTCGCGGAACGACTTCTTCGGCAAGCTCGGCGTAACCCGATACGTATTCCAGCCTTTCAGAGGACCGAGCTTCGTACGAATGAAACCGTCGCGTACGACCAGCTTTTGGCCAAGCTTGCCCATCCGTATAAGACCGCCCATCACCTTGGAGCTGCTCATCACCGTGGCGAAGCCTTGCATGCCCATGCCCTCCAGCTTGTTGCCGTTGCCGCTCTCCACCTTGCGGCGGCGCAGGTAGACTAGCATGTCGTGCAGCGGAATTTTGACAGGGCATGCCTCGTAGCAAGCACCGCATAAGCTTGACGCATTTGCGATATCGTCCCATTCGGCGATATTTTTGTTAAGCGACGGCGTCAGCACCGCGCCGATCGGGCCGCTGTACGTGCCGCCGTAAGCATGGCCGCCGATATGGCGGTACACCGGACAAGCGTTGAGACAAGCTCCGCAGCGGATGCAATTAAGCAGCTCCTGGAACTCGGGGTCCCCAAGCTGCAGCGATCGGCCGTTGTCGACGATAATAATATGCATTTCCTCGGGTCCGTCGCCGTCGGCCGTCCGCTTCGGTCCCGTAATGCCGGACATGTACATCGTCAGCTTCTGACCCGTCGCGGAACGCGGGAGAAGCGTCGCCATCACCTCGAGATCTTCCCAGGAGGGGATGATCCGCTCCATGCCCATCAGCGTAATTTGCGTTTTCGGCACGGTTGTCACCATACGGGCGTTGCCTTCGTTCTCGAACAGCACCATGGAGCCCGTCTCCGCGATCGCGAAGTTGCAGCCGGTCATGCCGATATCGGCTTCCAGAAACTTCTCGCGCAGCTTTTTGCGCACGAAGCCGGCCAGCGCCGTCGTGTCAGGCGGAAGTTCATACCCAGCTTCCTTCGACAGTAGCTCCGCGATCTGATAACGGTTTTTATGAATAGCCGGGATGACGATATGCGAAGGCATCTCTCCGGCAAGCTGGATGATATATTCGCCCAGATCCGTTTCGATCGCTTCCACGCCGATGGATTCCAGCGCGTGGTTGAGATGAAGCTCCTCCGAAACCATGGACTTGGACTTCACGACCGATCTCGCGCCGACATGCTCCGCGATATCCAGCGTAAGCTCTACTGCTTCCTGAGCCGTATCGGCAAAATGTACATGCACGCCGTTAGCCCTTGCATTTTCGACGAACGTATTTAAATAATAGTCGAGATGAGCGATCGTATGCAGCCGAATCTGCCGTCCGCGCTCACGCCATTCCTCCCAGTTGCCATGCTCCTCGGACGCCTTCTTCTTGCCGTTCCGCAGCCGCTCCGTCGTGAATCGTACCGCCTTGCGCAGAAATTCGTCGTTCAGCGCCAGCTCGGCTCTCGCCTTGACCGTCGCTCCTGGTTTCCCTCCGCTCATGCTCCCTTCACTCCTTCGTACAGCAGCTCGGCCAGATGCATGACGCGCACCGGTTCGCCGCGATAATGCAGATTGCCCGCGATGTTCATCAGGCAAGCCATGTCGAGGCCAACCAGCACCTCGGCTTCCGTCTCCAACACATGATCGGCTTTCTCCGTCACCATCGCGCCCGAGATATCGGCCATCTTAACGGCAAAGGTGCCGCCGAAGCCGCAGCAGTCTTCCGCGAACGGAAGCGGCACAAGCTCCATGCCCCTGACGTTTTTCATCAGCTGCATCGGCTCGTCCTTCACGCCCAGGATCCGGCTGCCATGACAGGATGGATGATAGGTGACTTTGCGCGAAAAGGTTGCCCCGACGTCCGTCACGCCAAGCACCTGCACGAGAAACTGGGTAAACTCGTACGATTTTGCCCGCAGCGCCTCGGCCCGCTTAAGCATAACGGGATCGCTTTCGAACAGCTTCGTATAGTGATGCAGCATGCCCGTGCAGGAGCCGGAAGGCGAGATGACAAAGTCGCTGTCCTCGAACGCGTCGAGAATCGTACGAGCCGACTCGCGCGCTTCCTTCCAGTAGCCGCTATTGTAGGCAGGCTGCCCGCAGCAGGTCTGGACGCGGGGGAATTCCAGCGTAACGCCGTAATTCGCCAGCAGCCTGACCATCGCTTCCCCGACCCGCGGGAAGATTGCATCGCTTAAACAAGTAATAAATAGAGATACCTTCATGACTGCACCCACCTGTTAAACCGTCGTAACGGTAATTTGGCGTTCCCGAAGCTCTGCACCCAGCTCCGGGGTCAGCCCGTTATCCGTAATGATTCGATGAATTGCGCCAAGCTCGGCCACATGGGTGAACGCCTGGACGCCGAATTTGCTGGAGTCCGCGAGCAAGACGACTTCGTCGGCCATGCCAACCATCCGATGTTTGATGCGTGCTTGCAGCTCGTTGGACTCGCTGATGCCCCGGTCCAGATGAACGCCCTTGCAGGAGAGAAACACCCTGTCGACATGATAGGCGTCCAGCGAACGTTCCGCCAGCGGTCCGATATAGGACAAACTGCGGGAAGCAAGGATGCCTCCCGTCGAAATGACCTCGATCCGCTCCTTGCCCGCCAGCTCCATCGCTACCTTGATGGAATTGGTCAGCACCGTCAGCGGAATATCAGGCATGCTCTGCGCCATATACCAAGCCGTGGAGCTGGCATCCAGCAAAATCCGCTCCTTGGGGCGGATCAGGCTTACGGCTTCCTCGGCGATTCGCCGCTTTTCGTCTGCCCGGACAATCTCCCGTTCAAAATAAGGAATTTCCGGCTGCTGCTCCTTTACGCTCACTGCACCGCCATGGGAGCGGCGCAATCGGCCGGCCTGCTCCAAGCGGTCCAGATCGCGGCGGATCGTCTCCTCCGTCACCTGGCACAGCTCGCTGAGTTCCGTCACGCGAATACTGCCTCTCTCATTTACCAGCTGTACAATTAAGTCGTATCGTTCCGCAACCAGCATAGAATCCCTCTTTCCCGACCATCATCGATCACGTTATTTTAGCCCTTCAAGCCGGTAGCGGCCAAGAACCTGACATAAGCCTCTTCCCATTGCGGTCCGTCCTTGGGCTCATAGACGTCTACAGGGAAAGAATCGCCGACTACGCGTCTCGCTTCCCATATGTCGCTCAATTCGCCGTTCGTTATCCATTGTACCAGCATATTGCCGATTGCGCTTCCTTCGATTGGTCCTGCCCATACCGGCTTGCCGATCGCGTTCGCCGTCCATTCGCAGAGCAGCGTGTTCTGAATGCCGCCGCCGACCATATGCAGTCCACTATAGGTCACGCCGGACAGCTGCCCAGTCTGCTCCAGCGCATAACGGTATTTAAAGGCCAGACTCTCCAGGATGGCCCGAACGAAAGCTCCCTCGTTTTCCGGCGCCTTCTGTCCCGTCCGCTCGCAATATTCGCGAATGCGGCCAGGCATATCGCCAGGTGGCAGAAACAGCTCGTCGTCGGAATCAATGAAGCATGCGAAAGGCTCAGCAGCCGACGCCTTCGCCACCAGCTCGGGGAACGTATACTTAACGCCTGCGCGCTCCCACTCGCGTCTGCATTCCTGCAGGATCCAGAGGCCCATGATGTTTTTGAGCAGCCGGTACGTGCCGTATACGCCGCCCTCGTTCGTGAAGTTCAGCTCCAGCGCCTTCGCTCCCATAACAGGCTCGCTTACTTCGGTACCGATCAGCGACCATGTGCCGCAGCTCAGGTAGGCGAACGAGCGATCCTTCGCCGGCACCGCCGCAACGGCGGAGCCCGTGTCATGTTCGGCTACTGCGATGACCGGCACCGACTCAATGCCCAGCTCCGCGCATACCGATTCGCTAAGCCGACCGACCGGCGTGCCAGGCTGAACGACTGGACCAAACAGCGAACGGTCCGCGCCTACCGCCTTCAGCAGCTCGTCATCCCAATCGCCCGTTACCGGGTTGTACATTTGCGTCGTCGTCGCGAGCGAGAATTCATTGTGCATTTCGTCTGTAAGGAAGTAACGAAGCAGAGCCGGAATCATCAGAAAGTGTTTCGCTTCGCGCAGCAGCGGAGAACCGGCCTTCTTCATGGCCTCAAGCTGATAAAGCGTGTTGAACGTCAGAAACTGAATCCCCGATCGGTCGAAGATTGTCTCCGCCGACAGTTCGCCGATGAGACGCTCCATCACTCCATCGGTCTGTGAATCCCGATAATGGACGGGATTGCCCAGCAGCTCGTTGCCGGGACCGCCCAGCAGGCCGAAGTCAACGCCCCAAGTATCGATGGCGATGCTGCTCAGCTTGATGCCGCGATGTTTCGCTTTCAGCAAGCTTTGTTTCAGCTCATGAAGCAAGCGAAGAATATCCCAATGCAGCCGTCCGCCTGCCTGCACAGGGTCGTTCGGGAAGCGATGCAGCTCTTCGAGAACGATTTTGCCGTCTTCGAGCCGACCCAGCATGGCTCTGCCGCTGCTGGCGCCGAGATCGAAAGCCAGTACATGCTTCTGCATCACCAGCTCGCACCGCCCTTGCCTCTAACGGCAATGTCTTTCCCGTAGCTGGAGGCCAGGTAATCGCCCATGGGATCAACGGACAAACCTTGCTCTTCGCGGTACGACCGCAGCAGCGGAGCAACGTCGAATTCGAATGCGCTGCGCACCGCATGTTCGGCAGCCAGCACGTCGCCGCGGTTTGCTGCCGCTTCGACTTCCTCGTGATTAACAAGCAGCGCTTTCGCGAATTGCGTTTGCACATTAAGCACGGAACGCAGCATCGCTGGAATTTTCGCTTCGATATTATGCGACTGGTCGATCATGTACGCAATATTGTTCACGCAGGATTGGATCGCCTCGTCGCGGTCGCTCGCCGCGCTCAGGATTTGATAGAAGATCAGGAACAGCTCGTATGGATTGACGGTACCTACGATAAGATCGTCATCCGCGTATTTGCGGCTGTTGAAGTGGAAACCTCCGAGACGTTTTTCGTCGATCAGATAAGCGACGATATGCTCGATGTTGGCGCCCTGCAGATGGTGGCCCGTATCTACGAGCACTTCGGCCTGCGGTCCCAGCTTTTGCGCCAAGTTGTACGCCATGCCCCAATCCGCGAGATCCGTATGATAAAACGCCGGCTCGAAGCATTTGTATTCGATCAGCATGCGCATGTTTGGCGCAAGCGCTTTATACATTTCGCCCAGCGATTCCTGCATCCATGCTTTACGTTTGCGAATGTTGCCTTGTCCCGGGTAATTCGTGCCGTCCGCGAACCACAGGCTGATATCGCGCGAGCCCGTCTCCTTTGCGATATCGACGCATTCCAGCAGATGATCCGTCGCCTTGCGGCGAATGGCGGCATCCGCATTTGTCACGCTGCCCAGCATGTAATCGTCTTCTTGGAACAGGTTCGGATTGATCGCGCCAATCGCGAGACCCAAACTCTCCGCGTGGCTTCTCAGCTTGGCGTAATCTTCCACTTTGTCCCAAGGAATATGGATCGCAACAGACGGCGCAAGGCCAGTCAGCTTGTGCACCTGAGCCGCATCCTCGAACTTCTCGAACGGATTGCGCGGCACGCCTTCCTTCTGGAACACCTTAAAGCGCGTACCGGAATCGCCATAGCCCCAGGACGGAGTTTCGATGCTAAGTCCTTTCAGTTTCGCTTTCACTTCGTTTAAATTAATGCCTCTTGCCCCTTGCTGCTCCTCGAACAGCGAATACGCGCGATCTGTCATGTTACGGCACCCTCTCTATAATTGAATGGTATTATTTCGATTTCAGCGGAAACGCCATTGTCGACATCAGCGCATTCTCCGCTTGCGTGGAATCCAGTCTGCTGTACTGCACAATAACGGGAATATCGCTTTTTACCTCGATCGCATAAGGCACGCCCACCGGAATGCCTGCGCCGTTTTTCTGAAGGGAGGAAGTGCGGATATGCTTCGTGCGCCTCGCCGGCACAACATGCAGCATGTCCTCCATCGGTTCCCTATCCTCGAAAAAGATCGTAAATCGCAGCAGCGCCTCTTCGGAAGACGTATTAAGGACGCAAACGGATTCATGACTGGTCAAGCTGCCCGAGCTGTCCGGCGGAATAAATCCGTCCGGAATGATCCAATGTTTCTCTCCTCTGGCCTGGAACAAACCGATCATCCCCTTTTAGGCGATAGGTCCGCCTGGCGTCCTTTAAACGTGGATGCAGGCGGACCACTTGGGCCCGAATATTATCTAGTAAACGCCGCCGGCACGCCGCCGTCAATCGTCAGCATGCAGCCCGTCGTTTTGTCTGCTTTCGACGAAGCGAAGAAGGCAATGCCCTCCGCGATATCGCGCGGATAAATATTAACGAGCAGCGTCGTACGTTTGCGGTAGTACTCCTCCAGTTGATCCGGCTCGATGCCGTAAGCGGCTGCCCGCTCGTTGCGCCAGCTGCCGTTCCAGATCGCGGAGCCTTGCAGAATCGCGTCCGGCAGAACCGTGTTGACGCGAATGCCGAACTCGCCGCCTTCTGCCGCGATGCAACGGGCAAGATGCGCTTCCAGCGCTTTCGCCGCGCTGTATGCCGATGCGTTTTTGCCTGCGTATACCGAGTTTTTGGATCCGATAAACACCATGTTGCCGCCAATGCCTTGCGTCTTCATCAATTTGAACGCCTCGCGCGCAACCAGGAAGTAACCTGTGCCGAGCACGTTCATGTTCAGGTTCCATTCCTTCAGGGAAGTCTGGTCGAACGGGCTGGAAGTCGCCAGACCCGCATTGTTGACGATAATGTCAACGCCGCCGTATGCGATCGCCGTCTCGGCATAAGCCGCCGCCACCTGTTCCTCGCTCGTCACGTCCATTTTTACCGCAATCGCGCGGTTTTCGCCGTACTTCTCATTAATTTCGCCGGCAACCTTCTGGGCACCTTCCAGGTTCAGGTCAGCCAGTACGACATGGGCGCCTTCGGATACGAGTCTGCGCGCCGTCTCGCTGCCGATGCCGCCGGCTCCACCCGTAATGAAAGCAACCTTGCGGGAGAATTCCGCTTCTGCGGGAGCAAGCGACAGCTTGTACAGCTCAAGCGGCCAGTACTCTACATTGTAGGACTCGTTCTCGCTTAGGGAAACGAAGTTGCCCAGCGCCGTTGCGCCCCGCATAACAGCGATGGCACGGTGATACAACGCGCCGCTGACTTGGGACATCGCCCAGCTCTTGCCTGTGTTGATCATGCCGATACCAGGAATAAGAATGACGCGTGGAGCCGCTTCGAACATGACGTCGCCTTCATGTTTGTTACGCTCGAAATATTGCGAGTACTGCTCCTTGTAAGCCGCGATTCCTTCGGCAAGCTTCGCTTTCAAGCCTTCGACATCGTCCGCGTTCGGCGCCCAGTCGATAAAGAGCGGAACGACCTTCGTATGAACAAGATGGTCCGGGCAAGCCGCGCCGACTTGCGATAATGCTGCGGAATCCGAGCCGTTTACGAAGGAAAGCACGTCGTCCGCGTCGTCGAAGGACAAAATCATCTTTTTGACGTCGCTGACGGCGCCGCGAACGGTTGGCATCACTGCCGCGACGATCGACTTGCGAACATCGGCCGGCAGCGATTCGTAACGCGCTCCGCCGAACAGCTTCGCTTCGTTGACGCGCGCCTCGATAAACGCTTCCGCTTCATTGATAATGCGAATGGTTTGCGCGTAAGCAGCCTCGGACGTTTCTCCCCAAGTAACCAGACCGTGTTTCTCCATGATGACAAGCTCGGCGTTAGGATTGTTAAGGACGCCTTCCGCTATCATCTTAGACAGCGTGAAGCCAGGACGTACATAAGGAACCCATACGAAACGGTTGCCGAAAATCTCTTCCGCCAGCTGGCGGCCGTTATCCGCGCATGCCAGGCTGATAATCGCGTCGGGATGCGTATGGTCAACGTGTTTAAAAGGAAGGAACGCATGCAGCAATGTTTCGATGGAAGCACGCGGATGTTTGGCATCGATCATGCAGTTCGCCAGGTAAGCCACCATATCCTCATCGGACATCTCGCCGCGCTCGAACAGCGGACGAATGTCGTCCATGCGCAGACCGGTGAAATTGCCCGCTTTCATCGTAGCCAGGTCGGAACCGCTTCCTTTTACGTACATGACTTCGACGTCGCGTCCGCGGAAGTCCTTCTCCATCGTTTTGGTCGATGTATTGCCGCCGCCGAAGTTGCACACTCTGCGGTCCGTGCCGATCAGGTTGGAGCGGTATACCAGCTCGTTCAATCCCCCGTTAAGCTCTGCTGCTTTCGAAGATTCCCATAATGATTGCACCATGTTTGCTTTTACCTCCAAGTAATTTTTGTTTTTATTTGTTTTTGATTGGTTCCAGTATATCATCTTTGTTTTTGTTTGAATACAATTATTTTCGGAAGAAAACAAAGATGATCCAAAACAAAAAAACGCTCCCATTCCTCTATCGAGAAGATGGAAGCGTCTGTCGTTCCGGTTAAATCCGCAGCCCGTCGTAAGCGACTGTAATCCGGCAAGGGAAATGCTGCGCGGCGAACCATTCCACAAGCTCCGCGTGGGTTGAGGTGAAATGGTTAATATGCGTCAAATAAATATGCGTGCCTTCGTGCAACGTTCCTTGCTCCAGCAATTGGCGAAATAGTCCCATGCAACTGGGAGCATCCAGATGCCCGCCGGGATGCGGCCCGCGTCCGGGGGTCAGACCGAAGGTGCATTCGCTGATGAGTACATCCAGAGCCGCATTTTCCAGCGCCCGGAAGGTCTCAGGCAAGTACCAGCCCGTATCCACTCCGTAATAGAGCTTTCTTCCATCTTGCCATCGGAGCAAATAATTGGCGCAATCTTCGCCCATATTGCCTCTGTGATTGCCGCGGAGCGGTGTAACTTCCATGCCGTCCACTACCGCCGTCCGGTTAAATTCCAGCTTGTGAAAAGCAATGACGCCCTGCTCTTCCAAGCGAGTAGTCATGCCCTTCATAATAGGTTGGCTTTGGCGATAAAAGTCGGCGATGTCATACGCGCGATCGGTCAAATAAATATGAAGCGGCTCCTTATGTCTTTCAATCGCCATGTTGCGGACATTCATCATCATATAGTTGAAGTGATCCTCGTGCGTATGACTGACCAGCACATGCGCAAGCTCCGTGAAATCGCCGTAATCAATGGCTTGCTGGAAGGAGTCGGCGCCCAGATCAAGAGAAATCCGTTCGTTCACTCGGAAGGTGGAGCGGCGGCGCACCTCGGCGCCGCCAGTTTGCCGGGCGTTCCGGCACACGGAGCAGGAGCAGAACGGGTTAGGGATGCCTTCCGCCGCGCTTGTACCGTAAAATCTCATGGTGTTCCCGCCCCCTTACTGATTCCAGCGGTCGTATGCCGCCTGGTAGATAGCCAAATATTCATCCAGCTTCATGTTGTTCAAAGTGCTTACGAATTTATCCCATTCTCCGATCGGTCTCGATCCGGTTACAAATTTGACAACCTGCTCGTCCGTATACGCTTCGAGATCTGTCGCGATCGTACCGAGTTTGATGTTCTCCTCTTCTGTGAAGCTGGGATTCATCAAGTTCTCGTCCGGTACGAGGTATGGACGGATAATATCCTTGTTCGCGATCATCTCCGGCAATACGGCCGCGCTCTGATCGACCTTCTGCGTCACGCGCTGCGTAATTTGGCCGCCTTGAAAAATCGTATATTCCGACAAGGCCTCATCGACCGTCAATCCGTTCGGATTGTTGGCGAATTCGTCCTTAAGCTTGTAGAATCCGTCAGCGTCGATCGTATACGTGACATCCTTGATCCCGAGTCTGGCGAGCGCCGTGCCCTCTTCGCTCAAGAAGTGGTCGGCCCACCGAAGCGTAGCCTCCGGATTCGGATTTTTGTTCGTAATGACGAAGGAGCCCACTTCGCGTACTTTAGGATTGACTCCAACCCAATAGATGTCTCCGTCGGTTGCGCGCAATACCGGATTCTGCACATAATTGGCGCGATTATTGCCAAGCCACAGATTATTGTTGCCGCGAGCGACGAAGCCGACCCGATCCTCATCCACCTTGGAAACCACCTTGTTCATATCCTGAGAGAATATTTCCTTGTCGATCAGGCCTTCCGTCCACAGCTTATTGAAGAAAACAATGATTTCTTTAAATTTATCGTCCGTCGCGATGTAGCGGATCTTGCCTTCCCCGTCCACGTCCATATAAGGAGCGATGATGCCTGAATTACCTCCGTAACCCCAGCTTCCATAGAACGTGCGGATCAACTCGTTGCCGCTGCTCTTGGTTTCTTTGTATCCTGTGAAAGGCACCTCGTCTGCCTGTTGATTGCCGTTCGGGTCCTTTTCCTTGAATGCTTTCAGCACCTCATAAAATTCGTCCATTGTCGAAGGCATCTCGAGGCCGAGCTTTTCCAGCCACTTCTGGTTGATCCAGGAGGAGGATATTCGTCCGTCGGCTTCGCTAATATTCGGAAGGGAATAGATGTGGCCGTCCGCGGCCGTAATCGCCTTCCGAATGCCCTCGTCTTCTTCCATCAATGCGGAGAGATTCGGCGCGTACCCTGCTTCGATCAATTCGTCCAGCGCGATGATCTGCCCAGTGGCCGCGTAAGACGTCAGCAATTGGGAGGACAAATTCGCGCGCATCACGAAATCCGGCAGATCATTCGAAGCGAACAGCAGGTTTCTGCGCTCCTCGAAGGAGTTTTGCGGCACGCTGTCCCATTCGATCATGACGTTGGACAGCTCCTCGTAATGTTTCATGCCTTTATGTTCGTTCCAGTCCTTTACGAGCTCGTATTTGGATACAAGTCCCTTTAACTGCACCGGTTCATTGGCGATCGGGAAGCCGGTCTTGTTGATATTATCCTTCGACTCGGCTGCCGCACCTTGTCCTGCAGGCTCCGATGGACCATCGTTGTTGTTGGATGCGCAGCCCGTCATGGCGAGCAGTGATACGACTTGAACGGCCGCTGCGGCCGCAACCCATTTTTTTCTCATGATTACATTCATCTCCCGTATAAGTTTTAGCCTTTCAAAGCGCCGATCATCATGCCTTTAACAAAATACTTTTGCAGAAATGGATATAGCGCGAGCACAGGTATGCTGGACACGATAATAACGGCATATTTGACGCTTTCCGCGACCAGGAATTTGCTGGTGTCCATCTCGATGGAGTCCATCATAATATTATCGGACTGATTCATAACCAGAATCTCCCTTAAAAATAATTGCAAAGGATACAACTCGCGATCTTTCAAATAGATCATCGCTTCAAAGTACGAATTCCAATGGAAAACGGCGTAAAATAATACCAGAACGGCGATGATCGGCGCGCTAAGCGGCAGCACGATCGCGAAAAACGAGCGAATGTTCCCGCTGCCGTCAATATAAGCCGATTCATAAATCTGTTCGTCGATCGTCGTCTCCAGGAAGGTCCGGGCTACGATCATATTGTATACATTAATAGCCGTGGGCAATATAATCGCCCAAATCGAATTGTACAGCCCCAAATTTTTGACAAGCAGATACATGGGCACAAGACCGCCGCTGAAAAACATCGTAATCGTAAAAAAGATCATGCACAATCTTCGGAACGGGAAGTTCTTGCGCGCCAGCGGATAGGCGCCCATCATCGTCAGCGATATATTGACGACCGTCCCGATGATCGTATACATAAGCGTATTGCGATAACCGACCCAGATCTCCGGATTGGCGAATACCCGCTGGTACGCTTCTACATTAAACCCTTGCGGAATCAGCCCTATCTTGCCGGAAATGACCAGCGCAGGATCGCTGAAGGACGCGCTGACCACATAAAGCAACGGATAGAGAATGATCAGGACGAACCCCGCGATGAGAATATAAGTGATGAACAAAAAGATTTTATCGCCCTTAGACTCGCGAATTTTATAGGACACGGCCTGCATAATGATCCCTCCTAGAACAGGCTGCTGCTACTGTATCGTTTGGCTAGCCGGTTGGCTACCAGCAGCAAAGCAATGTTGATGGCGTTGTTGAACAGTCCGACAGCCGTCGAAAAGCCGTAATCCATGTTTATAAGCCCCATTTTGTAAGCATAGGTCGATATAACCTCGGATGCTTCCACATTAAGACTGTTCTGCATCAATAGAATGCGTTCGTAGCTGAGCGACATCATTTTCCCCATCTGCAAGATGAATTGGATGATGATCGTCGGCAGCAAACAAGGCAAGTTGACATGCAGGATCCGCTTTAGCCGGCTCGCGCCGTCAATTTGCGCTGACTCATGCAGCTGAGGGTCCACGCCGGATAGCGCCGCGATGAAAATAATGGAATTCCATCCACAGTTGCGCCATATATCCGTTCCGACATAGACGCTCGAAAAGTACTTCGAATCCGTCAGGAAAGGAATCGGTCCCAGCCCAAAGTAATCCAAAATGTGATTGATGTATCCGCTCTCTCCGCCCAGGAACAAATTGATGATCCCGACGTATACGACCGTCGAAATAAAATAAGGCGCATAAGTGATCGTCTGGAACGTTTTCTTAATGCGCTCCCGTCTCATTTCGTTAAACATTAAAGCCAGGATGATGGGGATCGGAAAACTGATCAGCGTCTTCATTAAATTAATGACGAGCGTATTATTGAGAATGCGGGCGAACTGGAACGAATCAAAAAGCCTCTGAAAATTGTCGACGCCAATCCATGGACTGCCGGTTATGCCGTCTATCGGATTAAAACGCTTAAACGCTAATTGCACGCCATACATAGGGCCATAGCAGAAGACCAGGAAATAGACAATAACCGGAATAATGAAAATTAGATAATCCCAGTTGCTGCGCATTCCGAATCTCCGCTTGCGCATCCCGTCAATGGATACGGGCGCGGCCGCGGATCGAGCACGCATCGGGCAAACCTCCTTACGAAATTCTCGAGTGGAAACCAATCTGGCCAGATTCGGTCCTCAGCTATCCTTAGTCGGAACAGCGTCGTCTCACAAGCTCGATCATAAGAGAAGACAACCGCTCCCGCAACGATAGATAATTGCTCCTCACAGCAAAAATTGATATTTGGCGCGCTTTACGCACCCTGCAATTTTCGCAGCGACCCGTCATTTTTTGCAATTGTCTTCATAAGGATTGATTACTCGCGGCAAAGTTCGTATAGTTGTTAAATACAAAATTTCAATTATGCATCGGGATGTGAGCAAGATGTTGAGCGCTTTTCGCTCCAAGCTGTTCAGACAATATTTGCGCAGATATTTATTGATTTTGGGCGTGTCAGGCACACTGCTCCTCACCACCAATATTATTTCGTTGACGAATGCTTACAGTCGGTTAACCGACAATGCGCATCGCTTTATGGCACACGCCACGGAGCTGCTGGACAACCGAATTCTCGAGCTGCAGCAACTGACCTTGTTCATTTCCCGAGATTCCGATCTTCTGCCTTATCGGTTGCAAGAACAATTCGAACACCCCTATTTGATTTCCGACGAGCTTTCCAAATTAAAGGCGCCTTCCATCGATCTTGATTCGATCGGCCTATTCTATCGGAATACGTTGCACCCCTCGCTCGCGAATACGGTCTTTACCGACACGGGCATGTATTCGCCGGAAAGTTATATCAAACTGATTGCCGACGACAAAATTTCGACGGCCGGCTTCCGCGGCATGCTGGAACAATTGAAAGCGCCGGTACTGCTTTCGTCATTATCGAACGAAAGCAATCAAGGCGATCGCGATCAGGTGCTGCTGTTCCTCGTTCCGCTTGACGGCACGCCTTACTCCAGCGGCGTCATGGTTTACAAGCTCAACTATCCGGCCTTGCTGCAAAATTTCAAGCAGATCATCGATAGCAGAAGCAATCTGATCGTATTTGACCGTCAAGGAACCCCCATTGTTTATCTTGCGGACGATCCCAAGCTGGAATATGCGAGTCTGGCAAGGGCTCAGGAGCAAGGAGTTCGGCTTCCCGGCTATCTCCTGCTGCAAGAAACTTCCGCCAAACAAGAATTCCAGGTCGTCAGCGGCATTCGGCACAGCCTATACTATCACGAATATTATGTTTCTCTTGCCATTTCGATCTCTATTATTCTATTATCCATCGTGCTTGGGACGGCGCTCAGCTTCCGTTCGGCCCGCAAAAGCTACGAGCCGATTCAGGAGCTTTCAAGCAGCTTTGCCGACTTGGAGCCCGCTAAGCTGAAAGTAGAAGGGGGCAAAGACGAATTAGCCCGATTATCCGAATACATTCGTCAGATTCGGGACGAAAGCGTAAACATGTCCAATATGATGAACAATCAAGAGGTTCTAAGCCGAAATCAGCTATTGCAGGCTTTGCTTATGGGCAAGCTGAATGTGGATAACACCAGCGAGGCGAATCAGCACGCGCTGAGGAAATATTTTGGCGAAAGCGCGGGCTGCAACGTGCTGGTGTTCCTGTTCGACGAATTTAATGCCAAAGTCGGCAAAGAGCCCCTGAGCGAGCAGTGGCTGTTAAAGTACGTCATCGGCAATGCCTTCGAGAACCTGACTGGCGACCATGGCGTCCATTTCGCCCTCGATTTGGCCGTGGACAAAGGCATAGTCGGCATCGTCGCCTGGCATCGGGAGAACGCGGGAGAATGGGAAGAGCGCAGCCGGGCATTCGCAGCCCAAATCGGCGCGTTCATGCAAAGACATTTCTCTTTGTCGCTCTCCTGCTTCGTCGGCGAGCTCCAGCCCGCGAGCGAACTTCATCAATCATTCAGCTCCGCCCTGGCGTTGGCCGAATTCCGAATTTTCTCGGGGAAACAAGCGATTATTACCCCAACGGAAATCGATCGTCAGAGAGCAGACCAAACAGAAAACGATAAACGCCATATTTTGAGCTTTGTTGCCGAGCTCAATGCAGCCGTCTCGTCACGGCAGCCGGACAAGCTGGTAGAGATCATGCGGGAACTGGAAGCTCGCTTCCTGTGGCTCGAGGACCCTACAGCGTTCCGAAGCACCTATTTGCAGATGGTATTCAGCTTGAATCAATTCGTCAATAACATCCCGCTAGCCCATCGCGAAGCGATCAAATACAAGCTGGATGGTCTGGCCGAGGCGGAAGTGGAAACAATAGAAGAAGCCTGCGCCAATCTCATGGACGCGGCGCACTGCATTCAGGGCAGCTTGGGCGAGGAGTCGGGCGAAGACCGGTTGTATGGTTCCATGCTTGAGTTCGTGGCGACTCATTACATCGACTGTAACTTGAGTTTATCGATGGTGGCGGAGAAGCTGTCGTTGACTCCTTCCTATGTAACGCGTTATTTCAAGACGAAGAATGGACTGCCGCTCATGCAATACGTGTCCAAAGTTCGCATCGACAAAGCGAAGGAGCTCCTGGAGACCGGCAGCCTCACGATCAAAGAAGTCGTAGAACGGGTCGGGTTCGTAGACGAAAACAACTTTTCACGCGCGTTCCGCAAACGCGAAGGCGTCTCGCCGACTAAATTCCGGTCGATGCGGCAGATATCAGGAATCGCGACGGCGGATGCGGCGGATGCGGCAACTTCGGTTCCCGGCTCAACCAATCCCTACCCGAAACATTGACACCCGGGAATGTTACGGATAAAATAGGTCGCGTCAACTAGGGCGTGTCTGAATACTCCGAGGGGAGCAGATTTTGCCGAATTTTCGTTCCATGCAAGGAACTTTTGTGAAGGCGTACCGGAGGTACGTCAAGCAAAAGTGACGAAGCAGGGGGCGGAAAGGCGGTGAAAGATGCCCCAGAGCGGGTTTTCAGACACGCCCTAGAACAAAAACATTACAGTATTTTGAAATTAGTCGGATAAAGGAGGTTGCCGCATGAACAACTTTCAGTTTCACAATCCTACCCGCATCGTGTTCGGCGATGGCGAAACGCGTCGAGTCGCCGAAATGACCGCTACATATGGCCAAAACGTCCTTCTTGTGTACGGAGGCAGCAGCATTAAAGCGAACGGCCTGTACGACCAAACGATCGATCTGCTCAAGCAAGCGGATATCGCCGTGCATGAGCTGGCCGGCATTGAACCGAACCCTCGCCTGTCCACCGTGCAGAAGGGCATCGACATTTGCCGCCGGGAAGGCGTGGACTTTATATTGGCGGTCGGCGGAGGCAGCGTCATCGACGCGGCCAAGGCGATCGCGGCCGGCGTTCCGTACGACGGCGACGTCTGGGATTTCTTCGTAGGCAAAGCACGAATCCAGGAAGCACTCCCGCTGGGAACGATTCTGACGCTGGCCGCTACGGGCTCCGAGATGAACGGCAACACCGTTATCTCCCACTGGGATGCCAAACTAAAGCGAGGCAGCGGCAGCCCCCATATCTATCCCAAGTTTTCGATACTCGATCCCACCGTTACCTACTCCGTGCCTCGCAATCATACGGTGTACGGGTCCATCGACATTATGTCGCATGTGTTTGAACAATATTTCAGCCTGACCAAGAATACGCCCCTGCAGGAGAGATTGTGCGAATCCATTCTTCAGACCGTCATCGAGAACGTAGAACCTGCGCTGTCCAATCCTAACGACTCGGTGGCACGGGCCAATCTGATGTGGAGCGGCACCATGGCGCTGAACGGCGGGCTCATCAGCGTCGGCGTGCATACCGATTGGGCGACGCACGGCATCGAGCACGAAGTCAGCGCGATCTACGATATCCCGCATGGCGCGGGTCTCGCTGTCATTTTCCCTAACTGGATGAAATACGTGTACAAAGAACGCGTCGACAGATTTGTCCAATACGCGCAGCGGGTATGGGGCATCCAGCGTGATGACCGCACTGACGATGAGCTTGCGCTTGCGGGCATCGAGGCAACCCGCGCCTTCTTCTCTCGCATTGGAGCGGAATCCCGTTTGGCCGACTTCGGCATCGAAGCGGACCAGTTGGACCGAATGGCGGAAGAAGCCGTCCGTTACGGCGAGATCGGCAACTTCAAGCGTCTGAGCCAACAAGATGTGCGCAATATTTTGGAAATGTCGCTCTAATCTACTATCGATCGAGGAGGAACTCTAACAATGACAACCGCATTTACGAACAGCGCAACGCTGCATAACGGACTTAAAATGCCTTGGCTCGGCTTGGGCGTATGGAAAGTAAAGGACGATGGCGAGACGGAGCGTACCGTGCAAGCCGCGATCGAAGCAGGCTACCGACATATTGATACGGCCGCGGTCTACGGCAACGAATCAGGCGTCGGCATCGGCGTACGCAACAGCGGCATCGCGCGCGAAGAGCTCTTTATTACGACGAAAGTATGGAACTCGGACCAAGGCTACGAGTCTTCGCTTGCGGCGTTCGAGCAGAGCTTGGAGAAGCTTGGCATGGACTATGTCGACCTGCTTTTGATCCACTGGCCGGTGAAAGGCAAATACAAGGACACTTGGCGCGCGCTGGAATCCATCTACCGCTCCGGCAAAGCCCGCGCGATCGGCGTCAGCAACTTCCACATCCATCACCTGCAGGATCTGATGGAATCCAGCGAGCTCGTGCCGATGGTCAATCAGGTAGAATACCATCCGCTGCTTACGCAAGAGCCGCTTTTGGCATTCTGCAAGAGCAATCATATTCAAGTCACGGCTTGGAGCCCGCTGATGCAAGGCAACCTGGATCATGCCGTGCTTGCAGACATCGGCGCCAAATACGGCAAATCTCCCGCGCAGGTCGTGCTCCGTTGGGATCTGCAGACGGGCGTTATTACGATTCCGAAATCAACGAATCCGGAGCGTCTGAAGCAGAACGGAGATATTTTCGACTTCGAGCTGTCCGCAGAGGATATGGCTGCCATCAGCGCGTTGAACCGCAATCAACGCTTTGGTTCGGATCCGGACAACTTCAACTTCTAAAATATTCCCGGTTAACCAGCCAATGTGATACGGCCGAGCAAAGCGCTTCACTCCGAGAAATAGAGTTGGCGAATCATATACACTCTTCTATACGATCAGGGCACGGGGACTCAACGGTCTCCGTGCTTCTTTTTGCCTCGATACGGCTGCCGCTTACACCTTGCCCGCTCTACGCTCTACGCCCCATGCGCCTGGTATCCCTTTCATACTATTGATTCTGTCCATGGCCTACTCATGAGGCTGTCGATTCATTGTGGACGGCAGCGCTGTGAAGTAAAGGCTGATCGGACGGACACCACAATCGCTATTTCGCAAAAATGGGGCCTGTTCAAATGCTAACGGACACAGACGACCTTACTTCCATCAAAACCGCATAGAATGGGCGGAAATGCACCAATTAGCGTCATCTGAGTCCGTTAGATTTTCAATATCGTGAAAAGGCTGCACATAGAGGCTCTGAGGTCCGTTAGCGAAAGCAGAACGTTTCAGCTCAGTTACTCACAATGAATCGACAGACTCTTCATATCTATTAGCGAATCCTTCTACCGACAAACGTTTGTTTTCGCCCCTATCTGAACTCATTAGACGCCAGCGCATCGTTGTTTTTCGCCCCCATCCGAACTCATTAGACGCCAGTGCTTCGCTGTAGTCGAAGCATATCCGATTTTTCTTGACAGCTCCAGCCTTCCGGGAGTATTCTAATGCCATAAAATGAGTGATTACTCACTCTTATCCGAGGGGGTTTTGGAATGTTTGCTCCTATCGATCCCGCCATCCGCGTTCGCGGGCTCAGCCGCGCTTTCGACCATCAACCCGTCCTAAACGACATTACGCTCGACATCCAATCATCCGAAATATTCGGTTTGCTGGGACCTTCCGGCTCCGGCAAAACGACGCTTGTCAAAATGATCGCCGGCATTGACGAAGGAACCTCAGGCGATGTCGTCATGCTGGGCACGAAGCTGCCGAATCTCTCGATGATGGAAAGAATCGGGTACATGGCCCAGTCCGACGCACTGTACGCAGAGTTGACGGCCAAGGAGAATCTTGATTTCTTCGCCGCTTTGTTTGGACTAAAAGGCGCGATAAAGAAAACCAGAACCGCGTACGTCATGGAGTTGGTCGGGCTGGGCGAGCACATGAACGGGATTGTAGCCTCGTACTCCGGGGGGATGAAACGAAGATTGTCGCTCGCGATCGCCCTGCTTCACGATCCCAGAATCCTTATTCTCGATGAGCCAACCGTTGGCATAGATCCCTTGCTTCGGAAGTCGATCTGGTCCGAGCTGGAAAAGCTTAGCCGGCAAGGGACGACCATCCTTATCACGACCCATGTCATGGACGAGGCGGAAAAATGCCATCGGCTCGGCCTCATCCGCGAGGGCCGCCTCATCGCGGTCGGCTCACCGGAAGCGTTGAAGCAGGAAACGGGCAGCGCCACGATCGAGGAAGCATTTCTTCATTACGGAGGTGCGGAAAGATGAGAATTCGCGCGTTAACGCTCCGGATTATCCGCCAGTTTTTCCGCGACAAGAGGACGCTGGCCTTGCTGATCGCAGCGCCCCTACTCGTCCTTTCGCTTATGTATCTTGTATTTAACGGCGACTCTTATACGCCTAAAATAGGGGTTATCGGCATACCGGACTCGCTCGCAAAACAAGCCGAGGGGCTTGATGCGGATGTCCTTGCGTTCGGCAGTCCGGAGCTTGCGGAGAAGGCGCTCGAGGGGCAAGACATCGACGCCTATGTCTGGTGGGACGGCAGCACGCCGGCGATCAGGCTGGAGGGTAGCGATCCTGCCCGCAATCGGGCTGTGCTTTCCGTCGCTTCGGCGTGGCTGGGGCTGTCCGGCATGCCTGCGGGCATGGGCGTACCGGGGGGCATAGGCGCGCCGGCAGGCAAAGGGGCGCCAGCGGATATGAACGCGCATTTGAATGATGTCGCAGACACGTCGTCGAAAGCGCACTCGGAGGCTGATAAGGGCACGAGCGTTCAAGCCGTTCCTGTGGAGCCTGCAATCGAGTATTTGCACGGCGGACCCGCGATGACGACATTCGACAGTCTGGGCCCCGTCTTCATTGGCGTATTTGCCTTCTTTTTCGTGTTCCTGATCGCTGGTGTTTCGTTTTTAAAGGAAAGAACAAGCGGAACGCTTGAGCGGTTGCTTTCGACGCCTCTGAGAAGATGGGAGATCGTTGCGGGATATATTTCCGGCTTCGGCTTGTTCACGGGCATACAAGCGGTGCTGATCGCCTTGTATTCCGTCCATGTCCTGGGATTGATGATGGACGGCTCCATCTGGTACGTGCTGCTGGTGACGCTGCTCTTGTCAGCAACTGCGCTAAGTCTCGGCACCCTTCTGTCGGCGTTCGCCAATACGGAATTCCAGATGATACAATTCATCCCGCTGGTCATCGTGCCGCAAATCTTTTTCTCCGGACTGTTCGATCTCGAAAGCATGTCCCCATGGCTCAGATGGCTGTCCCATCTCATGCCGCTGACCTACGGCGCCGACGCGCTTAGAGGCGTCATGCTCCGGGGCGAAGGCTGGAGCGGCATCGCGGGAGACGTGCTCGTGCTCGCCGGCTTATCTTTGCTCTTTATGGGAGCCAACGTGCTGGCGTTGCGCAAACATCGCAAAATATAGTAACCTGTAGCCAACCTACAGCTAGACAAAAAGGAGCTTACTCGCATGACCGAACGGAATGATCTATGGCTGCAAGATCTGCTTCGACTGGCGGAGGCAGACGGGGGCGGCGTTAAAACAGAGAAGCAAGCCCGCATTCTCGAAGCCGCGATCGAAATCTTTGCCGAGAAAGGTTACGCTGCCGCATCGACGAGCGAGATCGCATCCAAAGCCGGCGTAGCGGAAGGCACGATTTTCCGCCATTACAAGACCAAAAAGGATCTGCTGCTCTCCATTGCGGGACCCATTGCAGTGAAACTTGCCGCTCCGTTCCTCATGCGCGACTTCGCCAAAATGCTGGAGCAGCCCCACGAACGGGTCGAAGACTTGTTCCGGACCATCGCCAAGGATCGATTCCAGTTCGCGCGACAGCACATGAAGCTGCTCCGCATTCTGATCCATGAGGTCCCCTTCCAGCCCGAGCTGCTGATACAGGTAAGGGAGCTGTTCGAGAACCACGTATTTCGGCGCATGGAGAAAGCGATACTCCACTTTCAGGCCCAAGGCCAACTGATCGACGCCCCTCCATGGCGCGTGCTTCGATCCGCGATCAGCCTGGTTGTCGGCATGATCTTGACCCATCTCCTCCTATCACCGGACGAGAGCATCGACGAGGACGAAGAAATCGACCGCACGATCGACATCTTGATGTACGGCATCGCAGGCCGGTCGGAATAAGGAAAATCTCAAACGTCCAGTCACTCACTGCCTATCGGACATAAATGACACTATTCTTCGATTTTTTAGGTTTTCGAAAATCTAACGGACATGCACGACGTTATTGGCATCATCCGAGCGCCATTGGGCTGGATAACAGCCAAATAGCGTCTGTCCTGTCCGCTAGATTTATTTGTGGTTAAAAATCGGACAATTAGCGTTGCTGGTGTCTGTTAGATTTCAACCATCTCCTTACAAGTCTCGGAGTTGTATAATTTCCTATACAAGGATAAAGACACCCCTTACCTCGCTGAAACAGCAAGGTAAGGGGTGTCTTTATGGTCAAGAGATCCTGTCCAGCCTCTTTCGTCGAGTCCAATCGTTCCCGTCGGCAAGTTATTCGGAAGCGTCATTTGGCGTCATTGGACGTTGCTGAAACGTTGTTAGTGGACGTTGTTAGACGTTGTTCAGCGTTTCTAAGCTTCATTAGACGTCAGCGCCATTCGACGTAACTGAACTTTACTCGGCGTTAACCGGCTTGACAACGCCCTTCTTCAAGATCAGGTTCGCGTACAAGGCGCTCTCACCTGTCGCTACGATTGCGTAAGCCCGCTTCGCCCTCTCGTAGAAGGAAAATCTTTCGATCTCTTCAAACGGCTCATCCAGCCCTTCGCGGGCGCGGATAATTTCGCGGTACTCTTCCCAGATAGGCGTCTCCGTGGCGTCACCCGGCATGACGGCCATCAGTCCGGCAGGTTTTTCCACGTATTGATCCAAAGGGAACAATTGCAGCATGGCGTCCAGCAGCGCCGGAATGCCGTGCCCGTCACAACGGATTAGCCGCTGCGCGTGGCTGGCGCCAGGGAAGTTTCCGTCCGCGAGGACGATTTCGTCGCTATGTCCCATTTCCATAAGGACCTTCAACAGCTCGGGCGGCAAAATGGCCGGTATCCCTTTCAGCATAAAAAGCCTCCTCACCGCTTCCCTATCGCCATGTTAAGCCACAAGGACCCAAGGGCGATTGGCATCGGCATTATTTCATCTTCTGAAGCAGTTGAATCCGGTAGGCTTCGCTTTCAAGCGATGCTATCTCCTCAAACTCTTCCTTCGTGAGCACCTTCGGCTCGCGAATCGCTTTGGCGATGAGGTAGATTTTGCAGCTTTCCTCGACGACTTCCGTACGGTAATAAGCTTCGCGCAGGTTGCGTCCTGTCGTCACGAGACCGTGATTGCCCAGCAACACGGTGCTGGCTTGATTAACAACCTCGACGTATGCGTCCGCGAGCTTATCCGTCGTAGGCAGAACGTAAGGTACATACACCGTCTTGCCGACAAGCGCCGCTTGGTCCGGAAACATGATGGGCAGCTCCTGCTCTACCAGAGTAAATGCAATGCAATAGGGCGGGTGCGTATGCACGATTGCGCCGATATTCGGATTGGCGCGGTAAGCGTAGAGATGCATCAGCACTTCAGACGATGGACGCAGACCGATGTCGGTTATGTCGCCCGTTTCGATGTCGACTTCTACCCATTGCTCCGGCTCGATTTCGTCGAGAGCGAAACCGCTTGGGGACAAATACATTTTGCCTTCGTGCTTTGCGCTAATATTGCCTCCAGGGCCGACGACCAGCTTGTTCGTTACCGTCTTGCGGGCGTATTTGCACAGTTCCTCGCGAATGGCTGCACTGCTCATGTTGGGTTAACCTCCAGCATAATTAATTTGATGGTGCGAACTCATTTACTTTTCTATGTGTCAAGGTGAAACGGCTGCCGCCATCCATCGATGGGGCAGCACGTTCAAGTTATTTGTAAAGCGGGCCAAAGTTGCTGCACGCGCGGAAGTCCGCGCCCTCGGCATCGGCCGTGCCGAAAAGTCCCCATGCGCGAGGACGGAAGACACGATCCTCCGGCACGTTGTGCATATGGACCGGAATGCGAAGCATGGCCGCCAGCGTAATCAAGTCGCCGCCGATATGGCCGTAGCTGATGGAGCCATGGTTGGCGCCCCAGTTGTCCATGACATCGTAGACGGAGCGGAACGCGCCTTCTCCGGTAAGCTTAGGAGCGAACCAAGTCGTCGGCCATGTGGAATCCGTCCGTTTGTCCAGCGTATCGTGCACGTCTTGCGGCAGATCGACGGAGTAGCCTTCCGCGATTTGCAGAACCGGACCGATGCCCTTTACGAGATTGAGCCTTGACATCGTCATCGGCATGCCGCCGCGAGTCAGATAATCGGAAGAATAGCCGCCGCCGCGGAAATATTCCACGGAAGCCGGACGCCAGGACGTCGCGTCCAGACACTTCTGCGCCTCTTCTTCCGTAATCTCCCAGAACGGCTTCATGACCGGCTGGCCGTCCCTGCTTTGTTCGCCCGTGCCGTCAAGCGTTGCCGGACCGGAGTTGATCAGATGGAGAATGCCGCCTTGCGCAGCTCCTTCGAGCTTATGTCCCGTCACGCGTTCAACGGAGTCGGGACTCCAGTAAGTGCGAACGTCTGCAAAGATCTGCGCCGTATTCGTAAGCAAGTTGCCGAACAACATGACCGCGCCGTTAAGGCTGTCGTTCTCCGTCGCGACGATGTATGGAGCTCGGATGCCATTCCAGTCGAACGAGGAGTTAAGCATCGCTTCCATAAAGTCTCCGTTCGGGAAGTGGTCCGTCCACTGGCGCTGGCCTTGGAAGCCGGATACGATCGCGTTGTGGCCCATTGCTTCCTCGCCGAAGCCCAGCTCCGCAAGGCGCGGGTTGCCGACCATAAGGTCGCGGGCGATTTGGGTCATTTTGACCACGGTCTCCCAGTCCTTGTCCTTGCTCTCGCGGGAGGTCTGGATGCTTTCCGGATTGTTGTCCGGTCCTTCGATGCAATTCTCCTTCACCCATGCCAGCGCCTTTTCGTATTCCTCGCCGTCATAGATGCCTTCTTCCATACGACGGACGAATTCCGACATGTCTACGTATTCGGTGCGAAGGCCGAGATATTCCTGGAAAAACGCGTCGTTGACGATGGAACCCGCGATACCCATGGATACCGAGCCCATGGACAGGTACGACTTGCCGCGCATATAAGCAACCGCGAGACCCGCGCGCGCGAATCCGATCAGCTTGTCCCGGACATCGTCCGGAATGGTCGTATCGCCAGCATCCTGGACTTGCTCGCCGTAGATGCCGAACGCCGGCAAACCTTTCTGCGCATAACCCGACAATACGGCTGCCAGATAGACCGCGCCCGGACGCTCCGTACCGTTAAAGCCCCATACCGCCTTGGGGATGGACGGATCCATATCCATCGTCTCCGTGCCATAACACCAGCATGGAGTTACGGTGATGGACACGCCTACGCCGGACTTCAGGAATTTGTCGGCGCATGCTGCAGCCTCCGCCACGCCGCCGATGCATGTATCCGCAATGACGCATTCTACGGGCTCTCCGTTCGGATAACGAAGCGTCTCCGACAACAATTTCGCCGTTGCTTTTGCCATATTCATCGTCTGCTCTTCGAGCGATTCGCGCACGCCTCTGCGTCTGCCGTCAATCGTCGGCCGAATGCCGATCTTGGGGAAACCCCCTTGGAATCGCAAGTTTGTCTCTGCCATGTCAAAACCCTCCAATGGAATAATTTAAAGGTTGTTCAAAGTAATAATGTTACCGATAACTCTAAATTAACAGCCAAAGAGGTTGCTGTCAACGCTTTCTTTTTGTATGATAAGTCCTAAGATATGTCGAAAGGATAGTCATTATGGTAACGATCTATGATATTGCGGAGAAAGCCAATGTCTCGGCGATGACCGTGTCGAGAGTTATCAATAACTCCGGCAGAATTAGCGAAAAAACACGGGCGAAGGTACGGAAAGTGATGGAGGAAATGAACTACGTGCCGAATCAAACGGCGAGAAGTCTCGTGCTGCAGCAAACGAAGCTGCTGTTCCTGCTCATTACGGATATTACGAACCCGTTTTATACGACGCTCGCAAGAGGCGCGGAGGATGCCGCCAAGAAACAAGGCTACCGTCTGCTGTTCGGCAACAGCGACGAGAGCCTGGAAAAGGAAGCCGACTACGTGACGACGATATTGACGACGCGGGTCGACGGCGTGCTGCTCGCGCCGGCCGGCGATCCGTCACTCCCCCATCTGGAGTTGCTGCGCCGCCACGATGTGCCCTTCGTCCTGCTTGACCGCGAGGTGCCCGGCATCGACTGCGACATTGTACTCGGCGACAGCAAGGAAGGCGCCAGGCAACTCGTCTCCCATCTGGCGGAGGCCGGACATGAACGAATTGCCATAGTAAACGGTTCCTCCTCCATCTCCAGTGCGAGACTGCGCCTGCAAGGCTACAAAGAAGGACTGAAGCTAAGCGAGCTGCCTTTCCGAGAGGACCATATTTTCGAGACGAGCTTCGGCTCGCTAAACGATCTGTCCGAGATGGAAGCATGGCTGGCCGGCCTCAACCCTCGTCCAACCGCGATTCTTACGGGCAACAACGTGCTAGCCGTAGAGGTTATGCGGCTGCTGCATGGACAAGGACTCCGCGTCCCCGAGGATATGTCCATCGTCTGCTTCGACGATCTCGGTCCCTACGCCGACGTGGAGCCGTTTCTCACCGTCGCGGCGCAGCAAGCCTACCAGTTCGGCTATATGGGCATGAGCATGCTCATCGAACGTATTCAGGACAAGGAGATCGCCCAGCCTTGGAAAAAAATCGTCCTCCCCGCGGAGCTGCTCATCCGTCGATCCGTCAAGCCGCTGCGCTCGGGAAAGTAGTTTGTGTCACAGCGACTTCCGGAATTCTGTAGGCGACACCCCTCGCCACTTCCGAAATTGCTTCGTGAAAAACAGAGGGTCGTTAAAGCCGACCGAAGCCGCCACCTGGGCGATCGTCAAATCTCCAGCGAGCAGCTTCTCGGCTTTTTTCATACGGATTTTATTTAAATATTGCATGGGAGACAATCCTGTCGTTTCTTTGAACAGCTTCGTCAAATGGGCGCGGTGGTAGCCCAGCTTCCTAGCGATTTCCCCAATCGAAATATGCTGGCCGTATTGGTAGGACAGCATCCGAATCGCTTGATCGATCTGCTGCTGTCTGCCAGGTATCGCGTCCTCCGGCAGCGGTCGATTCATGGGGCGCCCTCCCTCGCTTGGCTGATGCGACATGATCCTCGGCTCGCCGTCGCCGCCGTCAATGCCCGTGACGCCGTTTTCGGGGGCATTCCCAGCCAGCGCGGCGACCCCCATTTCGTGAAGCACCAGCCTCAAACAGCCGGACGCCGCCATGCTGCCCAGCTCGGGCGTCGCTCCGTTGTCCAGACTGTCCCGGATACTGCCGAACAATTCTCGCATCTTAATGGGAGACAACCCTCGGAGTGCCGCCCGTTCAGGCGTAATGCCAATACGCCCCAACGCCTTCTCGGTCTGATCACCCGAGAAACCGATCCACATATACGTCCACGGAGTCTCCTTGCTCGCTTCGTATTTGACCAAAATGTCGGGGAAAATCAGAAACGCGTCCCCCTTCTTCAGCCGATACTTTTGCCCCAGCGTTTCGAACGTCCCTTCTCCCGCCGTCACAACATGAACGAGAAAATAATCGTGAACCGCAGGCCCGATGTAATGGCCGCCAACGACGTCGGCTTCGCCGCAGAACATCACGACGAAGTCCCCCCGATCCGTCGCGGCGTTTATAGACAAGCTGTATCGGTAGTGTTCCACTTTGCATGTCTCCCTTCGCGTTTCTCCTGTCGTTACTCCTATCGTTATCATACACAACAATACGACATTACTCCATATATTGATCTCTTCTTTCCATATGCAACGGCAGCTTGCCGACCTATACTGTAAGTGATTACTTCGGTAGTGCGCGCTGCATACCACACTTCAAACCTATACGTTCGAGGAGGCTTATTTCTTATGTCCAAGATTACATTTATCGGTGCGGGAAGCACAGTATTTGCAAAAAATATTTTAGGCGACGTGATGCATACGCCGGCGCTTCAGGGCTTCGAGATTGCCTTGTACGACATCGATGCCGATCGTCTGCGCGATTCCGAAACGATGCTGCAAAACATTAAGTTAACCAGCGGCAGCGCTTGCGAGATCAAAGCTTACTCCGATCGCAAGGAAGCGCTGCGCGGCGCCAAATACATCGTTAACGCGATTCAGGTTGGCGGATATGATCCATGTACGATTACCGACTTCGAAATTCCTAAAAAATACGGCCTGCGTCAGACGATTGCAGATACGGTCGGCATCGGCGGCATTTTCCGCAACTTGCGCACGATTCCCGTCATGCTCGACTTCGCCAAGGATATTAACGAAGTATGTCCGGACGCGCTGTTCCTGAATTACACGAATCCGATGGCGGTATTGACGAACGTCATGAACACGCACGGCGGCGTTAACACGGTCGGTCTCTGCCATAGCGTGCAAGTATGCGTACCGCATCTGTTCAAACATCTTGGCATGGAGACGGAAGGCGTGAAGTGGCACATCGCGGGAATCAATCATATGGCTTGGCTGCTGGAAGTAAGCAAAAACGGCGTCGATCTATATCCCGAGATCAAACGCAGAGCCGCAGAGAAACAAAAGGAAAAACACGACGATATGGTCCGCTTCGAGATGATGCTGAAATTCGGCTATTACATCACGGAGTCGTCCGAGCATAACGCGGAATACCACCCGTACTTCATCAAACGCAATTATCCCGAGCTGATCGAACGCTTCAACATTCCGCTGGACGAGTATCCACGCCGCTGCGTGAATCAAATTCAGAACTGGGCGGATATGCGCGATAAACTCGTTAACGACAAAGGACTCGAGCATTGCCGAAGCCATGAATACGCATCCTACATCCTGGAGGCGATCGAGACCGACGTTCCGTTCCGCATCGGCGGCAATGTCATGAACACGGGGCTCATCACGAATCTGCCTAAGGAAGCCTGCGTCGAGGTGCCGTGTCTGGTCGACCGCAACGGCGTTACGCCAACTTACGTAGGCGATCTGCCGCCGCAGTTGGCCGCTCTTAACCGCACCAACATCAATACGCAGCTGTTGACGATCGAAGCGGCTGTCACCGGCAAGCGCGACCACATCTACCATGCGGCGATGCTGGATCCGCATACGTCCGCCGAGCTGTCGATGGACGACATCGTTTCCCTCTGCGACGAGCTTATCGAAGCTCACGGCAGCTGGCTGCCGAAATACGTATAACATTACGGAAAACCATTGTTGTTTTTGCTGCCTCCCGTCTTTCGGGAGGCCTTTTTATTTGGGCATCCAGTGAAAGTTGATCCTCTATGTAATGAAGAATAAGCCGCAAAGTCAGGTAACGAAACCCGTCTCTGCGGCTTATGGAAATGGACTAACCGATAAGTTATATCATTTTTTTGAAAAGCAGGCTTGAAATCAAGGTTCCGCGTAGACGCCCCACCCCGCTCCGCCCGGAAGCGGACAACGCTTGACCTTCAGCTTTGCGGCCACGCGCACGTAACACCCGCAAGCGACGCAAGTCGAACCGCCGGACAGCTTGGGACATGCTCGGCATACGGCAAGCCTGCTCTCGTACACATCGTCTGGAACGGCATGGAGAGGCGAGCTGAACATCGGCGCCGACAAGATACGGTCGATATCGGCTTCCGAGACGCGATAAGCGGGATCGCAGCCTCTGCAGCCCCCGGAATCGGGCTGCCTGGACTGCCCGCGAGCAACCTGTCGATCTTCCGCGGTCATCATGAACCGCCCCTACGATTGAAGCTGCAGTACCGTTACGGACATCGGCGACAGCTTCACGCGGAGCGTCGTCCCTTCCAGGGAAAAGCCGCCAAACGGCGCCGGCTTCACGACTTCCGGCTGCTCGAACGTATTGTGGGCATCCATGGCGCTTGCCGTCAATTCCGTGCCGCTGACCTGCGGAGCGGCATCCGACAAACCGCGTAGATCGATGCTCAGCTCGGCTCCGCTGTGTGGATCGACATTGCACAAGCTGATATGGATGCGGCCTTCCGCGTCTCTCGACGCGCTGGCGGACAGCTTGGCGATGGAGTCGCCGCCATGCGAATACGTTTCGTCCGACGACAGCTTCAGCTCCAGACGCTCCGCGTCGTGATGCACCTTGTACATATCGAATACATGGTACGTCGGCGTCAAGATCATGGCTTCCCCTTCCGTAAGAATGACGGATTGCAGCACGTTGACGACCTGAGCGATGTTCGCCATGCGGACACGATCATTATGTTCATGGAAGATGTGGAAGTTGAGTCCGGCGACGATCGCGTCGCGGATTGTATTTTGCTGATACAGAAAACCCGGATTCGTGCCCGGCTCTACGTTGTACCAAGTGCCCCATTCGTCGATAACAAGTCCTACCCGCTTTTCCGGGTCGTAACGATCCATGATCGCGGAGTGGCGAGTAATGAGCTCATCCATCCGCAGCGTCTTCTTGAGCGTCACGAACCACTCCGCCTCCGTAAAGCCCGTCGCCGCGCCTTTGTCCGCCCAGACGCCCGGCACCGTGTAGTAATGAAGGGAGATGGAGTCCAGATGGCGATGCGCTTCGCGCATGAGCACGTCTGTCCATTCATAATTATCGTCGTTGGGACCGCACGCAATTCTGTGTATCTTGTTGTCCCCATAGTTGCGCACGTAAGTCTGATAACGCTTGTATACGTCCGCGTAATATTGCGGACGCATATTGCCGCCGCAGCCCCAATTCTCATTGCCGACGCCGAAGTAGGTCAGCTTCCACGGCTTCTCACGGCCGTTCTTCGCACGCAGCTCCGCCATTGGCGATACGCCTTCGAATGTCATGTACTCCACCCACTCGGACATCTCCTGCACCGTGCCGCTGCCTACGTTGCCGCAGATGATGGGCTCGCATTCCAGCAGCTCGCACAACAACATGAACTCATGGGTGCCGAAGTGGTTGTTCTCCACCACGCCACCCCAATGCGTGTTGATCATCCGCTTGCGCTCCTCGCGAGGGCCGATGCCGTCCTTCCAGTGGTATTCGTCCGCGAAGCAGCCGCCTGGCCAGCGCAACGAAGGGATCTTAATGCCTTTGAGCGCTTCCAGCACGTCGTTCCGAATGCCGCTCGTATTTGGAATCGGAGAATCCTCGCCCACCCAAATGCCCTCATAGATACATCTGCCCAGATGCTCGGAGAAGTGGGCGTAAAGATTGCGGTCGATCTTGCCTAACGTTTGGTCGGCTTGAATCGTCAATACGTTTTGGTTCGTCATCGCTATGACCTCGCTATTCTAATGGGAGTAGGTTGCTCTAACTGAATTAACATTTATATAAATTCAATTAGCGTATTTATTAATCCTACTCATAGAATACGCTTGCAGAGCTATTTTAGCAATCCTTTTTTACTTAACCAGCTTAGATAATGTTTGATTTGCGAATCCCAATGCCCCCAAGAATGATCGCCAGGTCCTTCGGAGTAGTCCAGTTCATAGGCGGATTCCCGGCAAGCATTCCGGAAGCTCAAGTTTTCCTCATAAAGAAAATCCTCAGTTCCGCACCATTGGTACAGCGGCGGCAATGCCGCATCTGCCTTGGCTCCCCGCTTTAATAGCTCCAACAGGTCATTGTCCGTTCCTTCCACGGGATCATCTCCGAAAATAAGGCCGAAGGAGCGGCGACGGTTCTCGTCATCCTTGGATTTTTGGATGAAGGCTGCTAAATCTACCGCACCGGAGAAGCTGCCGGCTGCCGCGAATCGTTCCGGTTGGCTCAGCGCCCACTTGAACGCTCCGTAACCTCCCATGGACAGGCCCGCGACGAAATTATCCTCGGGCTTATCCGAAAGCGGAAACATCGATCTCGCAAGGAACGGAAGCTCTTCCGTCAGGAACGTCCAGTAATCGCCCCCATGCACCATGTTCGCGTAATAGCTGCGATGGACGTTTGGCATGACGACGGCAATTCCATGCTCGTCCGCGTATCGTTCGACGGAAGTACGGCGCGTCCAGATCGTGTCGTCGTCAGAGAAGCCGTGGAGCAAAAACAGCGTTTTGTATTTCCGCGATTCCGGGTTCATTCCGTTAGCTCTGGAGGGCTGCGGCAGCAGCACCGTCATGGACGTACTAAGTCCCAGCGATTCGGCAATAAAGTGACACTTCAACAAAGCCATTCGATTATCTTCTCCCTTGACTCATAGTATCTTTACGACTAATATGCTAGCAGAAAAACCGATGTTGCGAAACCTGGAATTGAAGCGCTCTCAGCGCTTATTCATCCTGCTTGCTTTCATGAGATTTTTTTCATGCAATTCTCATAAAGCCAAAAAAAGCGCTCTGCAAGAACCTTTCCAGCTCTCATTTGGCAAAAAGGCCCTGTTTCAATTATGATATATTGATTTTATGAAAAACGACCTGGAGGGATACACTGACAACATGAGAAACGGAAACCTGCTCAAGCACATCGTCAAAATCGGAACCTGCGGCGCAATTATTTGGTCGGCCGTAACGTTCGGAGCCGGCACAGACTCGGCTCATGCAGCAACTCCTACTTCGATAGCGTTAATCGACAGCAGCAAAGATTACATAGGCACGCCATACCTTTATGGCGCAGCCGCGGGTTCGACCTCCGCATTCGACTGCTCCTCGTTTACCCAATACATGTTAGGATCCATCGGAGTCTGGCTGCCCCGCACATCAACGGCTCAAGCCTACATGGGCGAAAAGGTTGGCAAAGGATTTCTGAGCATGGGCGATCTCGTGTTCTTCAGCACAAATGGAGGCAAATCCATCAGCCATGTCGGCATCTATGCAGGATCCGGCAAGTTCATCCATAGCTCCAGCAGCAAAGGCGTTACCGTAACCGACATGAACTCCAGCTACTGGAAAAACAAATACGTAACTGCACGCCGGGTTTTGTAAGCGGGATTTCAGAGTATGCACTTTTGAAAAAGCTGTTCCCCTGATGAACGAATTCGTTCTTCGGGAGAACAGCTTTTTTGGTCCCATTCTTCATCGATCAGGTCAGGTCTTCACCTTAATCCACTCTTCGCTTCTTCCTTCGGCGTACAAGCTCCGCCAAGACTTTCCGATTACGCCTTGCAGCCCCAACTCCCGGACTTGGCTGTGCAGCGATTCGCTTGTACCTCTTGCAAACACCATCCGCTTAAAGCAGGCATTATCCTCCAGCACGGCAAGCAGCATACGCTTCCGCTTATATAGAGGAAACACTCGCAAATCGATGCCGTTATAATAAAGAATATCGAATACAAAAAACCGGAGCGGCATCATCGATTGCGCTTCGCGAATACGCAGATCGCCCTTTAAACGATACCGATGCTGGAGCACTTCGAAGTCCGTCTTTCCGGACTCCGGATGCACATAGGCGAGCTGCCCGTCGAAAACGACGTCTGCGGGTTTGCGCAACGGGACGTTATGTAATTCCGGATATTGCCTCGTCACGTCATACCCGTGCCGGCTCAGCAGCTTGACTACGCCTCCGCTCATTGCCAACTGGAGACGCTGACCGTGAATCAACGGCTCGAACAGAAATCGCTCGTCATCAAAAGGGCCGTCCCCCCCGGCGGGGAGCATAGGTTTCATAAACATAGGATGAGTCACCTCGTCTCCATTTTATCATGCATCTATTCATCGAATCCTCGGTAAATTTAGGCTCAATTGACGAATAATTCGTGTAGATGCAACGCATAATATCGGTAGAAAAGGAGGTTGACCAAAGATGTCCAACAACAGAAGCAGCAACAATCTTTTAGTACCCCAGGCTCGCGCCGCCCTGGAGCAGATGAAATATGAAATCGCAGGCGAATTGGGAATCCAGCTTCCGCAAGACGGCTATTACGGCAACATGACCTCTCGGGACATGGGCTCCATTGGCGGTTACATTACGCGTCGCCTGGTTCAGATGGCTCAGCAGCAGCTGGCAGGTCGCCAATAACCGAAAACGCATGGTCAGAGAGCGCAGCTGCGCTCTCTTTTTGCATTTCGCTTCCATTCGGTTGAGAAAATCGGTAAAATGGGATAGAGTTGTCCTTTGTACATAAATGATGAACGTATTTCATGAAAAGAAAGGAATATCCCAATATGATCATTCAACCAAAAACTCGCGGCTTTATATGCACAACGGCTCATCCGGAGGGCTGCGCCAAGCAAGTTCAGCGGCAAATCGATTACGTGAAAGGCCAGCCTGCTCTGACGGGCCCACGCAATGTGCTCGTAATCGGCGCTTCAACGGGTTATGGTCTTGCATCCCGTATCGTCTCCGCCTTCGGCGCAGGCGCGAATACGGTCGGCGTTTACTTCGACAAAGCCGCCGAAGGAGCGCGTACCGCCTCCGCGGGCTGGTATAACTCCGCCGCGTTTGAGCAAGCTGCCGCCGCTGCCGGCACGAAGTCCTACAGCATTGTCGGCGACGCATTTTCCGACGAGATTAAAGCCAAAACGATCGACCTGATTCGTACGGAGCTTGGCAAGATCGACCTGATCGTGTACAGCGTCGCCTCCCCGCGGCGCACGCATCCCAAGACAGGCGAGACCTTCTCTTCGGTTATCAAGCCGCTTGGCGAAACTTACAGCAACAAAACCGTCAACTTCCATAATGGCGACGTTTCGATCGCAACGATCGAGCCCGCAACGGATGACGAGCTGCGTCAGACTATTGCAGTCATGGGTGGCGAGGACTGGCAAATGTGGATCGACGAACTCAGTGCCGCCGGCGTTCTAGAGGACGATGTCACGACGGTTGCTTATTCCTATATCGGACCCGAGATTACGCATGCCGTCTACCGCGAAGGTACGATCGGCGCGGCAAAAAATGATCTCGAGACTACGGCTCAGCGGTTGAACAGCCAGCTGTCGGCAACTGGCGGACGGGCGTTCGTATCCGTGAACAAGGCGCTCGTAACCCAATCCAGCTCCGCGATTCCGGTCGTGCCGCTGTATATCTCCGCTCTGTACAAAGTCATGAAAGAGAAAGGCCTGCATGAAGGTTGCATCGAGCAGATGTATCGTCTGTTCTCCGAGCGGCTGTACGCCTCTAACGGAGTTGCAGTAGACGAAAAAGGCCTCATCCGCGTCGATGACTGGGAGATGAAGCCGGAGATTCAAGCGGAGGTCGCTCAGCTATGGGCTGATCTGACTACCGAGAATGTCTACGAGCTGTCCGATCTGGAAGGGTATCGCCGCGAGTTCTTCCAATTGTTCGGCTTCGAGACGGACGGCATTGATTACGAAGCGGATGTCAATCAGGAAGTAAACATCCCGAATTTGCGTTAAGTTTTACTATATTACAACAAAACGCTGAGCGTCGGCCGCGGCCGTGCTCAGCGTTTTTGACCACATAAAAATTTTTAAGTTTCCGAGCTTATCGGACATTTGAAATCTAATCTTTGAAGCGGAGGGCAATATGCCGAATATTAAAATTTTCGCCGGATCATCGAACCCCCGGCTAGCAGAAGCCGTGTGCAAGCAGCTTGAGCTGCCGCTCGGCCGTTCCAACATCTCCCGCGCGCAAAGCGGAGAAATTCATGTTTCTTACGAAGAGTCGATTCGCAACTTCGATATCTTTATCGTGCAGTCGCTCTCTCATCCCGTCAACGAGAATCTCGTCGAGCTGCTTGTTATGATCGATGCGGCCAAACGAGCTTCGGCCAAGTCCGTTAACATCGTCATGCCGTATTACGGCTATGCGCGTCAAGAGAGGAAAGCCGCGCCTCGCGAACCGATCTCGGCCAAGATGGTTGCCGACGTTCTGACGACGGCCGGCGCATCCCGGATCATTACTGTCGATCTTCATGCGGATGCTATCCAGGGTTTCTTCAAGATCACGCTCGATCACTTGACCGCGCTCGATTTGATTATCGAATATTTGCGTTCCAAATCCATTCAGAACCCTGTCGTCGTATCGCCCGACGCCGGACGCGCCACGACAGCGGAAAAGCTTGCAGGCTTGCTGGACTGCCCGTTCGCGATCATGATCAAAAACCGTCCGGCTCACAACGAGTCCGAAATTACGCATATTATCGGCGAAGTCGAAGGGATGACGCCAATCATCATCGAGGATCTGATCGATACGGGCAGCACCATTATTAACGTCGTCGAGGCGCTAAAGAAACGCGGAGCCGAAGACGCCTTTATTTGCGCGACGCATGGACTATTCTCGGGTGACGCGGTACAAAAGCTAAACCATCCCAACATTCAGGAGGTCGTCATCACAGACACCATCAGTCTCGACCAGGAACATTCCGACAAATTCGTCCTGCTGCCGATGGCTCCGCTGCTCGGAACCGCCATTCGCATCATTACGGAGGGCGGCTCCATCGCGACACTGTTCAAGTCGGAGTAACAATAATCTCTCGGCCTGAGACTAGACGGTCAGGCTTTCCTTCTTTAGATCCAGCCAGTCCATCTCTTCCTTGGTCAAGACGATTCGCGAACCTTCGTCGCAGGACGTCAGCTCCTGCGTCGTCTGCGCGCCGATCAGGGCGCAGGTCGGGAACGGCTGATTTAATACATAAGCCAGGGCAATCTGAATGGCGGTTGCCCCCTTCTGTTCCCCAAGCTTCCTTGCCCGCTCCAATCTCTCCCAGTTGTCGTCGTTATAAAACACCCGCACCAAGTCTGCATTGTCACGAATCTCCGGCGTGAACCTTCCCGTAAAGAATCCCCTTGCCTGCGAAGACCACGACAAAAGCGGAAGACCTTCGCGCTCATGCCAGGCGCAGGTTTCTTCGTCTGCCGATACGCAGCCCTTCCAGAACGGCTCATTCGCTTTTGCGAGACTGAGGTTCGGACTGCTAAACGTAAAGCCTCTTAATCCACTTTTAGCGGCATATTCATTCGCCTCCTGGATTCGTTGCCAAGTCCAGTTGGATACGCCGATCGCGCCCACTTTGCCTGCTTCGATATGTTCGTTAAGAGCGTCCACGATAACCTGTACCGGTATCTCGGGATCGTCGCGATGCAAGCCGTAGAGATCGATATACCCCGTACGCAGTCTATCCAGACTCACGGAGAGATCATAAGCGATGTCCTTGCGGGTAACGCGCGGTCCGTTCTGATCGTGATGGGCTCCCTTGGTCAAAATAACGATTTTGTCCCGGTTTCCCCTCTCTTCCATATAACGGCCAATTACTTCTTCGCTCTGGCCTCCGCAATAAATATGGGCGGAATCCAGCGAGTTGCCGCCGATGGCAAGGAAAGCGTCCAGATTCGTTGCCGCCTTCTCGTAGGAATCGTGATAGAAATAGTCCGTGCCCTTCATCAATTGAGACACCGGTTTGTCGCAGCCTTTAATTTGAATATATTCCATGGTTGTTGTCCTCCTATTAGTTAATGGTTACTCTTGCTCTCTCGCGTGCGGATTGCAAGCAAGCATCAATGACCTTCATATTGCGGACTGCGTCAAAAGCATCATACCGAAGCGGTTCTTCTCCTTTGACGGCGCGATACAACGCGTCGGCCTGGGCCGTATAGGCGTTGACATGCTCGACCTCCACCAATCGGCGTTCTCCTCCAGCGTTTACATAGAAGTCGCCGCTGCCTGGCTGCGGCGCTACGTATGCGGAAGGAACTTCAATAATGCCTTCAGTCCCAAGGATCTCAAGCGGGTTGCGGAACGCCGCCCACATGCCGCAGTCGAACGTCAGGGAAACTCCGCCTTCGAATTCCAGCAGACCGGATGCCATCATATCCACATCATCATGCTCCTGCGAGAAGATCGCCTGAACCGTCGCCGCTTCGGGCTCCTTGCCAAGCAACAGCCGTGCCGCGTTGATCGGGTAACAGCCAACGTCGTAGATAGAGCCGCCGCCCCAATCCTTGCGATAACGGACATTGGAGGAATCTTTGGCGTTGTTGAACGTAAACGCGCTGCGAATGCCCCTCAGCTCGCCAATTTCTCCGGATGCGATGATCTCCCGAAGCTTGTCGTAACGCGGATTCCAACGATACATAAACGCTTCGGACAGTTGCACGCCGGCTTTGGCGCAAGCCTCTACCATTTCCTCTGCTTCTTTAGCGGTTAATGCCAGAGGTTTCTCGCAAAGGATATGCTTGCCTGCCTCTGCGGCGCGAATCGTCCACTCTCTGTGCAGATGGTTCGGCAGCGGAATATAAACGACATCGATGGAAGGATCCGCGAGGAGCTCCTCGTAGCTGGAGTAGGCTTGGCCGATCCCATGCTCTTCTGCCGTGCGTGAAGCCTTATCGGCATCCCGGCTGGCAATAGCCGCCACTTCGTTCCATTTCGAAGCTTGCACGCCTGGAATCACTGCGCGTTTGGCAATCCCGGCACAGCCGAGCACGCCCCATTTTAATTTGGTCGCTGTCATATTTGATTGCTCCTTTGTATGTGTGATAATACTATATTGTGATTATATGACTACTGCATTAAAATGAAAATGACAATATATTAAAGGTGTTTAGCACAATTTTGTCTTGAATTAAGTATTCAAAAAGTAAGGGGGTTGGCCTATAAATGCAACGTCAAAGCCACTTGCTAACGCTTCCCCATAGCCCTTTCTTCTGTATGCCCGAATCCGTCGGACATTATGAGGATTATATGGAACATACCGTTCATCGCAAGGCCGGAGCGCAAAATAACTTCAATATCCATTTTGTCGTGTCGGGCAAAGGTTATGTAGAAATAGACGGAGAGCGACATGCGCTAGTCGCAGGCGACGCCGTCTTGTATTTCCCCCTTCAGGAGCAGACCTATTATACCAGTCAAGACGATCTCTGGAGCTGCCGATGGGTTCACTTCTACGGCGATGGCCTGCTTGGCGATTTCCTCGTCAATCAGGAGCTGCATCTCAGCCAGCTCTGGTCGCTCCGGGGAACCGAACAGTGGATTGCCGCGCACGAAGAGCTGCTTGCCGAAGCGGAGCAGCACCGGATGTTGCGCCCTCATCGGCTATCGACGCTTACTTATGCGCTAATCGCGTTATTTGCCGAACAAGCCGTGCCGAGAACAACGATCAAACCCGTCTCATCCGGCAACCGCATTCTGGAGATTCTGCCGTTGATGCAAAAGGAAGCCGTCCAGCCTTTCGAGCTGGAGCGCTGGTCCTCGCTCGTTGGGGTTACTCCCCATTACTTCTGCAAGCTGTTCCGAGCTGTAATGGAGATGACGCCGATGGACTTCATAACGCGCTGCCGGCTGCAAACGGCCAAGCAATGGCTGCTGGAACGCAAATCGGCCTCCATCGGCCAAATCGCGACGGAGGCCGGTTATCCCAGCGCCAGTTATTTCAACAAACGATTTATGGAGCATGAGGGCATGACGCCCACCTCTTATCGCCAGCTCTATAACAATGCGAATAAATAATGGGCGAGACGGCTAATTGTTCTTGCCTGGCCCCATTATATCTTTGTCGCACACTTTAGATCGGCGACGCCGACTTCAATCCTTACGTTGGGTTGCTCGCATCGTATAGGATAGTCAGCCGCCGTCAGATCCTTAAATCCGGCCTAATCCAACATACGTCAAGCCGGCTTCGCGGACTTTGGTCGGATTCAGCACATTACGTCCATCCATGACGATCGTTCCGCTCATTTTTTGCCGAAGCTGATTCCAATCGGCATCCACGAATTCCTTCCAGCCGGTCGCCACGATGAGGGCGTGGGCACCCGTCGCTGCATCGGCAGCGGACTTCGCCCAAACAACGCCCGGCAGAGCAGGCGAAACCAGCGGGTCGTATGCCGTAACGGCGCAGCCTCTCGCAGCCAATCGCTTCATAAGCTCAATCGCTTGCGAATACCGCAAATCGTCGGTATTCTCCTTAAAGGTAGCTCCAAGCACGGCAACTTTGACTTCCGAGTCCAGACGGCCAAGCGACTTCTCCAGCTTGCCGATATAATAGTCCGGCTGAGAAGCATTGACGGCGGCGACTTCCCGCAGCAGCTCCAGGCCAATCTTGCGGGAAGACGCCGCTCCAATCAGCGCGCTGACGTCCTTGGGCAGGCACGAGCCCCCGTACCCGATGCCGGCTTGCAGAAATTTGCCTCCGATCCGCGTATCCTTGCCTATGCCCTCGGCTACCTGCATAATATCTGCGCCGAATACGTCGCAGACGCGCGCCAACTCGTTTACAAAAGAAAGCTTTGTCGCCAGGAACGCATTGGAACCGTATTTGATCAGCTCAGCCTCCGTCTGTCCCGTCCACACCGTCTCCGCTTCGATCCCGTTATAGATGGCCCGCACTTTCTCGGCCGCATCGACGCTCCTGCTGCCGATAACGATACGATCGGGATTGAGCGTATCGTGGATCGCCGTGCCTTCGCGCAGAAATTCCGGATTGGACACGATATCAAAGAGCGTGCCGGGCACGCCAAGTCCCAGGAGGAACTCCTCCGCCCATACGCCTGTACCCGGAGGCACCGTACTTTTCATAATAATGACTTTATGGGTATGAAGCACGGTGCTTACCGCCAGAAGCACGCTTCTTACGTACACGAGATCTGCACTCCCGTCCGCAGCCGAAGGCGTCCCTACTGCAATCATAATCAGCTCATGTTCGTCCATGCTGGCCGCCACGTCGGAGCTGAACGTCAGCCTGCCCTCTTTCCTGTTGCGAACGACCAGTTCGGATAATCCAGGCTCAAAAATCGGGATAACGCCCTGCTCCAAGGCATTAATCTTGGTTTCGTCGCGGTCGACGCACCTGACCTTGTGTCCAAGATCCGATAACACGGCAGCTGTAGTCAAGCCGACATAGCCCGCTCCAATGATACAAATCCTCATGAATACGCATCCTCTCCAGACACCATAGGTACAATATCATGTGCAGAGAGAAAAGGAATGGAAACGGCGTATCACTATCCGCATTTACAATAATTTAACCTAGGACCGGGCTTTCGGTTTGCGTTCGTCTATTCTGAAAGCATCATGACGTGACCGATTCGTTATTTGCCTTCGGCCTAACGGAGGGCTAAAATATAAGAACACGCTGACAAAGGTTGTTCAAAAAGCAAACAGGAGGAGATGCATATGCGCAAGGGGATCCAATCCGTAAAAGCTATGATAACCGCAGGTTTGATGGCAACAGCCTTGCTGTCAGGCTGCGGCAACTCAGTGCAGTCGGAAAAGCCTTCCGAGTCGCCTCCGGCAACCATTCAGCCGACTCCGGAGAGCTCGCCGTCCGAAAGCCCGAGCGCTTCCGCCGAAGGTCCTGCGTCGACTTTAAATCCGAATACGCCGCCTCAGACGGGCGATAAAGCCATTCTGGAACAGATTGCAGCTATGACGCTTGAGCAGAAGGTAGGGCAGTTGGCTATCATCGGTCTGGAAGGCAAATCGATGGACAAGTCGACGGAATCTTTTATCCAGAACTACCATGTCGGAGGGTTCATTCTATTTAAAGACAATATAACAAGCGCGAATCAGACGTTGAAGCTGCTTAATCAGTTAAAGGCTGCCAACGAGGCGGTGCCAGACTCCGTGCCGTTGTGGCTAAGCGTCGATCAAGAGGGCGGCAAGGTCAACAGGCTGCCATCCGAGTTCGACAAGACTCCGACCGCGCGCCAGATCGCAAGCAAACAGAATCCGGAATATACGGAAGCGATCGGTTCTTCGCTTGGGCTTAAGATCGGTTCGCTTGGTTTTAATATGGACTTTGCGCCCGTGCTTGATATCAACAGCAATCCCGACAATCCCGTCATCGGAGACCGTTCGTTCGGCAGCGATGCCGAAACCGTCAGTCGCCATGGTGTCGCCATGATGGAGGGCATCACTTCGCAAGGCGTCGCAGCAGTCGCAAAGCACTTCCCCGGACACGGAGACACTTCCGTTGATTCCCATAAGGGGCTGCCCGTCGTGAACAAAAGCTTGAATGAGCTCAAAAACTTCGAGCTGCTTCCTTTCGAAGAGGCTATTCAAAAAGATGTGGATGCGATTATGGTCGGCCATCTGCTGATGAAGAAGCTGGATGCGGAGAATCCCGCGTCGATCTCCCCTGCCGTCATCACCGGCTTGCTGAGGGAGCAGCTTGGCTACGATGGCCTCATCATAACCGACGATATGACGATGAAAGGTTTAACCGGCGGCATTAGCGTGGGTAAAGCTGCGGTAGAGGCGATATTGGCGGGAGGGGACATCTTGCTCGTCTGTCATGAATACAAGCTGCAGCAGGAAGCGTTGGACGCCGTCATTAAGTCCGTAAAGGACGGCGTCATCTCGCAGGAGCGATTGGACGAAAGCGTCTATCGCGTATTAAGCCTGAAAGCGAAATACGAACTGTCGGACGCCGCCATGCCCGCTGTTGACACGTCGGCGATCAATGCCGCTGTGGAGGACTCGCTTAAAGCTTTCCAAGCGCAATAGATCATGCCTCAGCCGCCGATCGCTTTTTCGAAGCGGGTAATATCGATATTTTTGCCAATGACGACCAGCAAATCTCCTTCATAGATATAATCGTCCGCATGCGGCGCTACGACCATATCATTGTCCTTCCTGCGGATCGCCATAATGTTGCATCCGTACTTTGCTCTTACGTTTAATGCTTTGATCGTTCGCCCGCAGAAGTTATCCGGCGCGATTATTTCGACAAGACTATGCTCAGGCGACAACTCCAGATATTCCACCGTGTTTTTTGAGGTTACCTGATGGGCTACCCGAATGCCCGTGTCCCGTTCGGGATGCACGATCTGATCGGCTCCAAGCCCTTCGAGAACCCGTTGGTGGTAGTCGTTGTTCGCCTTGGCCGTTACATACGGGACGCCCATGTCCTTGAGGATCAACGTCGACAGAATGCTGGCTTGCAAGTCTTCCCCGATCGCCACTATGGCATGGTCCATATTATGGACGCCAAGCTGTCTCATGACCGCCTCGTCCGTCGAATCCGCCTGATACACCTGCGCAAGAACAGGAGCGAATTCTTGCACGCGGCGTTCATCCCGATCAATTCCCATCACCTCGTGGCCCAGTGAAACCAACGTCCTGGTGACGCTGCCTCCGAACCTCCCCAGACCGATGACGACAAATTGTTTTTTCATAGTAACGCAGCCTCTTTTCTCTCATTCCTGTAACCCCGACACTCCTATGCACATCAAAAAACCACAGAGGTTCATTCGCTCTGCGGTCGTGAATCATACGAACACGGCTCGGCGTTTTGATGTGTTTGGTTCATTGCTAATGCTACTCCTTTCGAAACCAAATGTAAAAGCCGAAACGAGGATACCATTATTAGGATTGACTGAAATAATGCCGTTAGAACGTTTACAATGCGTCCAAGATCAGCCAATCGCGAATTCTGAAGTCCTTGGACCGTTTTACGCGTTTTCCGGCCTGGGCAAACTACTTTTCGAATTTGCCTACGGACTTGATTGTCACTTTCGTATTGCAGCGAATGTCCATGTTCGGATAAACGGCTTTCCAATCCATATTTTCCCATTCTTTATAACTTAACGAATTCCGTACATGTTTCCCGATTCCGATACTATCTACGCCTAATTTCTGAAGCTCCTTCACCATGCTTTCAGCCTCATTGTTGATGTGAGCGGCTATTGCCTTCTCCAACCGCTCCTTATCCGATTCCATGTTTAATTGCAAATCGCCTAGATATTCCAGAAGAATTCCATGAATTTTAATACTAATATCGGCTCGATACAAACGCTCCCCAGGCAACGTTTTGATTTTCACCTTGCTGTTTCCGGCAAGCGAACTAAACATCGCTTTCTCCCCTTTTCTTTCTTGAGCGGCCAAGTCGATATTAATCTCTCCGTATTTGAAGGAACCCTTCAAAAACGCGAATATTAAGGTTTGATCGCTATCGATGCGCGAAATATAACGGTCTCCATCGAACAAGGCGATGCCGCTAGCTTCGATATGAGTCCCCTGCTGCTTAATGATTGGCGCAACCGGATCCACACCGTCATCCATATAATCGCGCATAAAGCTATAAAGAGTCGATTCAGGAACCCTGTTGTTCATGACTTCCTTTTCCAGTAAATGATCGATATATGGCCCCGTATTCATATGGGAGGGATACTCTTTTTTCAACATTTCATTTGCCGTTCCATCGACAACTACGATTTTCAGACGCTGCGAAACAGCTGGATCCCGCATGAATCCGTCCAAATATGGCATAATTCCTCTGGATGCAAGCTGCAAGTTGAATAGAGCCGTGCGCATCTGTCCGCTTGCGAGCGATAATTCCGTCTGCTTGGCTAGACGGAATCTGCCTTCTTTCCCCGTACTGGCAACGGTTTGTAGAATCAACGGATGCTGCCTGCCGCTCTCGGCGCTGACAACGGGCAGCCAGACCGTAACGCTGAGCTGGTCTTTCTTTACCTTGTTGCCAGGCACGGATCCTTCCGCTGATTTGCCTTTGGCCAGCCAATCGTACCCTACTGAATAGATAAACCCTTGTTTCTCCAGAATGCGCTGATCCCCGCATCCTGCCAGCACTCCTAATAAAATTACGATCATTGCCACTCGAACGAGTCGATTATGCATGCCCCTGCTCCTTTCTTCGCAGAATCAACAAGATGAGAATCAAGAAAACCGGCAAACCGATCGCAACGATAACTTGGCCGTAACCGAGCCACTTCAGCCAAATCTCTACCTGGCTTAATGTATCGGGAAGCCAGGACACCCCATAGATGACGATGAGCAACACGGCTGCGAGCAGCTTAGATTCTGCTTTGGGAAACATCCGGTTAAGCGCTTCGGTACTCGCCCAAATATACATAACGATTGTGATTAACACCGTAAAGAAGAAAAAACCAAAAAACAACGTTTCTATGCGCTCCACGAAGGGCAGACGAATATACGATAACATATCCAGCATCGGGAAGCGGAAAGCGGTAAGCTGCCCAAGACTGTAGAAGCCGAATGCCACGAAAGCATACAAGGTATACAAGACGCCGGTCAACAAATTACCCGCATGCACCGCCTTAATAAAACCCTTTTTGGTATTGACGTATGGAAAAAGGAAAAGCGTTAACTCGTAGCCCAGAAATGCCGAATATCCGTTCAATCCGCCTCTTATCGTTTCCGTGCCTCCCTTTAGCAAAAACGGCGTTAGTCTTGCAAATTCGAAGTCCGGGACAAAAAACAGAAGCAGCAAGCCCATCCAAATCGTTAACACGAAAAACGACATCGTTGCTTTGGAGATGTTATAAACCCCTTTAATAAGCAACAAAAAAGCGGCAATATCTATAAGGAGCTTAAAAAGCATAGGATGCAAAGTGGGAAACGCCATCGTTTGAAAAATATAAACATAATGTTTTGCTACCATACACCCTAATAACGACCAAACGACAATCAAAACGAGATAAAAGGGATAAGCCCCTATTTTTGTCAATGACCTCTCCAATATTTCAAAAACAGACCTTCCTTGGCTCAGTCTGTAAACCACCGCAATCAAACCAATATTGAGCGCTGCGATCAGCGTAAACACCGGCACCATCAACCAGCCGTTGTAACCGAAGGCCTCTGCCATAATCCGCGGAAGGCTAAACACGACCACTCCCGTCTGAATCATATACACTAAAATCGCGATATGGACAGGATACAACTTCTCTTTCATATGCGGTTCCTCGCTTATTGTTTGATCCTCGTCTTCCGCTTGTTGGGAGTGCGGGTCTGTGAAGGCCGTTCTTGTATCCAACTAAAGGGAGCGCGTATGAAGATATCCAGCCAATCTTTAAGGTTGATTGGCGCTACCGGAGTCAAATACGATGATTTTAAGCTAGTCAAGCCGCTAAGGTGAATGAAGATGATGGCAATCGCCATCACGATCCCGAAATTTCCGAGGAGTCCTGCCATTAATAGCAGTCCGAACCGGATTAGCCGGATCGATGCGCTCATCACATAACTTGGAATAACGAAGGAAGCGATCGCAGAGGAGGCTACCGCAATGATTAAAATATTGCTTGTCAGTCCAGCCTGCACTGCCGCTTGCCCAATCACGATACCGCCGACGATGCCGATAGTTTGACCGATTTTTGTCGGAAGTCTGGCCCCGGCCTCGCGCAGCAGCTCGATGGTGATCTCCATAAGCAACGCTTCGTATAAGGGAGGAAAAGGGACGCGGCTCCTTGATTGCGTTATTGTAATGAGCAAGTCCTCGGGAATCATCTCGTAATGGAAGGTCGTAACGGAAACGTACATTGCTGTAAACGAGATCGTAATGACAAAGGCGATGAACCGAAGCATTCTGGTCATCGTGCCAATCGCCCATCGTTGATAGTAGTCATCCGATGAGGCAAAAAACTCAAAAAAAGACGATGGCGCGGAGAATGCGGACGGACTTCCGTCCATAACGACGACAATCTTTCCGCCTGCCAGCTTGGATGCTATGGCATCCGTTCTTTCCGTTGTCTGAAACAACGGGAATACGGAGTTCGGATGATCATCGATCAGTTGAGCCAGCATGTTACCGTCGTGTACGACATCAATCTCGACGAGCTCAATTCGTTTCTTCATTTCCTGCATGTTCTCTGCATTGGCCAGACCGTCTATATATAACAGATAAACATCCGTCTTCGAAACCTCGCCCACCTGCAGCTTGAGCGCCTTCAAGCGTGTTGATCTTATCCTGCGACGAATAAGCGACAAGTTAATAAGAACGGACTCGACAAAGCCGTCATGAGGTCCATTAATCGAGGTTTCCGTCTCCGATTGCGAGATGCTTCTTGTCTCCGGCAAAGAGACGCTTACGAGATATACTCCGCCTTTGTGGAACAAACAGACATTACCGTCCAATACCCCTTTCGACGCCGACCTGCAATCCGATACGGGCTTGTATTGAGATCGGCTCAACACCTCATCCATATCGTCCGGCGCAATGGAGCGGAATGGTTCGGATATTTCTCTGGCGAACTCTTCGTTGCCTGCCAAATGGCTGAAATACAGCATATCCAACTGAGACTCCGGCCAACTCCAATGGACGAGGTCAGCGCAATCTGCAAACAAATCTTGCATGATCTTAAGCGTTGGATACTGCTCGAGCAAGGCTTGCTGATCAATGGACTCGGCATCATGAATAGCATTTTTGTTGTCTTTGCCGGGCCTTAACCATTTGGCGAGCAATGACATAGGATTCCTGCCTCCTAATATGGGTTGTTGCTTTAATATTCGCAAAATATGGCAGTCCCATTCAGGAGCGGTCTTCCATCTATTAAGCCATGAGAAAAACCGTCAGGGAAAAACTACCCTGACGGTTCTTTGAGTTTGAGTATGGACACATTGCATGAACGTAACGAGCTTGCCGAAATAGGTATGGAATTTCCTCTCGGACAGCCCCCGGCTGTTTTATTTCTTTGATGGAAGTATCCGTTCATACAAGTAGTCTACGATATGCATGGCCTCCATGCGGAAAGACGGCTTGTGTTTTTCGATCCCATGCTTCATCTGGAGCAGGCAGCCCGGATTGCTTGTCAGCATATAGCTCGCTCCCGTCTGGCAAGCATGCTCCATCTTATGCTCCAGGAGCTGGCCGGCCATCTCCGGCTGAGTCACGTTGTAGATGCCTGCAGAGCCGCAGCAGCGGTCGGCTTCCTTCATCTCTACGTAGGAAACGCCTTCCACGCTTCGCATAAGCTGGCGCGGCGCGGAAGAACCTTTCATCACGTTGCGCAGATGGCAGGAATCCTGGTAGGTAACGGTGCCTTGTCCTCCTTCCGCCGCAAGCTCGGCGAACGCCGGGATTCTTCCCTTTTCCACTACAAGCTGGCTCACATCCTTGACTCGCTCTGCGAACCATTGCGCTGCCTCCCGCACATCGCTGTCGGCATCCGCGCCAAGCAGATGATCATATTCCACCAGAAGCGCGCCGCAGCCTCCCGCATTGGAGGCGATATAGTCCACGCCAGCCTCTTTGAATACGCGCACGTTGGTCCTTGCAAGCCCGCGAGCGTCGTCCATCTCTCCGCTATGCGCATGCAAGGCGCCGCAGCATACTTGCGTCTCCGGGATGACGACGTCGAAGCCCGCTTCCGACAACAGCTTTACCGTATTTACGTTCGTCCCCGCGAACATGACATCCATAATGCAGCCCCGGAACAACGCTACGCGGGCAATCGCTTCTCCTTTGGCAGGATAGAAGGTCCCAAGCCGCTCCACCACGCCCTTCGAGGACGCATCCGGCAGAATCGCCTCCATCTCCTGGAGATGCTTGGGGAACATCTTCATCAAGCCCGTGCCTCGAGCAAACTTCCGCAGGCCCGACTTCTGATAGAAGCCCATAGCTCCGCCTAGCAGCTTAAGCTTGCCCCGGTTAGGAAATACGCCTTTAAACATGACCCGGCGAAGTCCGCGCACGGGCAACCCATGCTCCGCGTGATCCTCGATCGCGTCGCGCGCCTGCTCGATCAGTTGCCCGTACTTGACGTCCGCGGGGCACGCGGGCTCGCAAGCCCGGCAGCCCAGGCAATGGTTCATCTGATCCTGGAACACCTGGTCGGGATCCATCACGCCATCGGCGACCGCTTTCATCAGGGCGATACGGCCGCGCGGCGATTCCGGCTCCAGTCCCGTCTCGCGGAACGTCGGGCATGCCGGCAAGCAGAAGCCGCAGCGCATGCAGTTGGTGAGCTGGTCGTAATCCAGCTTGTTCAGCAGCGTCTGCGCCAGCGGATTGGCATGCTTAATATCCGGCTTCTTCATCACGGTTCCGTTAGCCATGCTGCAACACCACCCTTTTCCTCGTTTCCTTCGCGAACAGCTTGCCAGGATTCAGCAAGCCTTGTGGATCGAAGGCCGCCTTTATTCCCTTCATCACCTCGATGCCTGGCGCTCCTACCTTCCATTCCAGATACGGGGCTTTTACGAGTCCCACGCCATGTTCGCCTGTAATGGTGCCTCCCAGTTCGATCGCCGCTTCGAAAATTTCCGCAAAAGCCGCTTCGACACGGTGCACTTCCTCCGTGTCTCTCGCGTCCGTAGTCGCCGTAGGATGCAGATTGCCGTCTCCCGCATGGCCGAAGGTAGCGATCGTCACGTTATGCTTGCGGGCGATCTCGTTAATGCGGAGCACCATATCCGCGATCCGGGAGCGCGGCACTGTCGCGTCTTCGAGAATCGTCGTCGGACGAAGCCTCGCGAGCGCCGTGAAGGCGCTGCGGCGAGCCGTCAGCAGCTTCTCCGCTTCCTCCCGGCTTTCGGCGACCTCCACGCGATCCGCCGCTTCCAAGGCGCAAATCTCGCGAATGCGCGCGATATCCCTCTCTACCGATGCAGCATCGCCATCCTGCTCGATAAGCAGAATCGCCTCCATATCGCGGGGAAGACCAAGGCCAGCGAAGTCGTCGACCACGCGAATCGTCGGATTATCCATAAATTCCAGCGTAGCCGGTATGATGCGGTTCTCGATAATGCGCGATACCGTCCGGGCGGCTCCATACAGATCGCGGTACATCGCCAGCATCGTCTTTTTGGTCTGAGGCGGCGGGATCAGCTTGAGCGTAGCCTCTGTAATAATGGCGAGGGTCCCCTCGGAGCCGACAAGCAGCTTCGTCAGATCATAGCCGGCAACGTCCTTCATCAACTTGCCGCCGGTCCTTATAATGTCGCCGCTGGCCAGTACCGCTTCCAGCCCGATGACGTAATCCTTTGTCGTGCCGTACTTCAATCCCCGCAAACCGCCCGAGCATTCCGCGATATTGCCGCCGATCGTGCTGATTCGCATGCTGCTGGGATCGGGCGGATAAAACAGACCGAGTGACTCCACATGCGCGATCAGCTCGGCCGTAATAAGTCCGGGCTGAACCGTTACGGTCAAGTTCTCGGTATCCGTCTCGATAATCCGGTTCATGCGATGCATGACCATCACGATGCCGCCCTCCACCGGCACGGTCCCTCCGCACAGGTTGGAGCCGGAGCCGCGGCTTACTAGCGGAACGCCGTGTTTGGACAGCAGCTTCATAATGGCCGATACCTGCGCCGTTGATTCAGGATAGATGACGCCTTGCGGCAGGCTTTGCAGCATGGGGGTTCCGTCATACGAGTGGGCGACTAGCGCCTCGGGATCATTGCGATAGTGGCGTTCGCCGACAATGGCGCGCAGTCCTTCAATCAGTTCGGCATTCATAAAATGCTACCTCCGTTTTCCAATCCGTAATATAGATCAGGTCATCTGATGACTTTTCAATCATTATAGCTTATGCTTATATTAAAATACAGACCCAATTTTAAAAAAGCCATTACGACAACGGCTTGCTAATAGATGACGGAGGTAGCGCAATATGAAAATCGAAACAGAGAAGGGCCACGAAATTGTCAGCCGTATCCTCTTGACGAAAATTCGCGAGGGAGAATGGAAGCCAGGCGATAAACTGCCGTCCGTGGTGGAACTGTCGTCTTCGTTCGGCGTCGGCCGGTCGACCGTTCGCGAAGCGCTAAGCGCCCTTAAAGCGATGGGCTGGCTGGACATTCGCCATGGGGGCGGCACCTTCGTTAAGAAGGAGCTTCCCAGCGAGCGCAAGGACGGCGCCGATCCCTTTAAGGATGCCGCCTCCATGATGGAGCTGCTGGAGGTGCGCAAGGTGCTGGAGACCGGCACGGCGACGCTTGCCGCCCGCAATCGCAAGGATGAAGACCTCGCCGCATTGCAAACCATCCTCGGCACGATGCGCGAAGCGCTGGAGAGAGACGATACCGCGGCGGGAGAACAAGCCGATGTCGCCTTCCACGCCGCCATTGCTGCCGCTTCGCATAATTCGCTGCTGTCCGGCTTAATGGATTCACTGGCAGAACGGCTTGGCCGCACGATCGGACAGACGCGGGAGCTGTGGTTCTACCAGGAGACGTCGACCGCGGTCCGCTTGCTGGAGGAACATGAAGGGATCTACGAAGCGATCGCCGCCGGAAATGCCGAAGAAGCGTCCCGATTAATCGGGACGCATCTAACAAAGGTCGAGAACGTATTGCGAGAGCGACTGTAGCCGCGCGCGGCACGATTAGCGCAATCGGTCTCTTAAGAACCGCCCCGTGTGGGAAGCTTCTATTGCGGCAACCTGTTCGGGAGTTCCTCGCGCCATGACGCTGCCCCCCGCCGCTCCGCCTTCCGGGCCGATGTCGATGACGTAATCGCATTGCCGGACTACGTCGATATTATGCTCGACGACAATAACCGTATTGCCCGCGTCCACCAGCTTGTTAAGCAGCACCATCAGCCTGCGGACATCGCCCGGATGCAGGCCGGTCGTCGGCTCGTCAAGCAGATAAACCGCATGTTTGCCCGTCCCCTTGCCCAGATGTTTCGCCAGCTTGATGCGCTGTCCTTCTCCACCGGACAGGGTACTGAGCGACTGACCCCACTTCAAGTAACCAAGGCCTACCTCGCAGAGCAGCTTAAGCGTATCGCCGACCTTTGCGAGGCTGCCAATCACGGCCAGACTCTCTTCGATGGATAGATCCAGCAGATCGGATATACTGTATCCTTCGTGCGTGACGGCCAGCACCTCGTCCTGGAATCTCCGTCCCTTGCATGCCGTGCATCGCACCTCGATCTCCGGCAGGAAATGCATATGGATCGGCACGACGCCAAGTCCCTGACATCCCTCGCAGCGGCCGCCCGCCGTATTAAAGGAAAAATGTTTGGCCGTCAGCTTCCTTCTTTTTGCTTCGGGAAAGCTTGCGTACCAATTGCGCAGATGCGTATAAACATCGGTGTAAGTCGCGATATTGGAGCGCTGCATGCGGGACAGAGGCGATTGATCCACTTTGATGAGCGAACCCGCATGCTCCCAGCCTGTTATGGCCCTGCACCCTGACGGCGCAGGTTTGTCCGGACCGGATTCCGCCAGCAGATCGAACACTAGCGTCGACTTGCCGGAGCCGGATACGCCCGTTACCGCTACCAGGCAGCCCAGCGGAAAAGCAGCCGTGACATGCTTTAAATTCCGAAGCGTCGCTTCCCGAACCGTCAAGAATTGCCCCGTCCCTTCGCGGCGCTTCGAAAGCACGGCCCCCTTCTCCAGTTCCTCCCTGAAATACGCGCCCGTTACCGACTTCGGCTGCTCCAGGAGTTCCTCGAGCGTTCCTTGTCCGACAACGTTGCCGCCGAATGCGCCCGCTCCCGGACCGATGTCGATAATGTGATCGGCTGCCCGCATCACTTCTTCGTCGTGCTCGATAACAAGCACCGTATTGCCGAGGTCGCGCAGCTGCTTCATGACCGCGATAAGTCCTCCCGTATCCTTGGGATGCAATCCCGCCGTCGGCTCGTCGAGAATATACAATACGCCGGTCAGACCCGAACCAATGATGGAAGCCAGCCTCAGCCGCTGCGCTTCTCCTCCGGACAACGTCACGATCTGGCGGTCGAGCGTCATATATCCGAGCCCTGCTTCTATAATCCGCCGGATTCTGACGATCATGTCATGGATCAAACTTCCGACGAGCTTCTCTTCGTCGTCCGAGAGACCTTCCCTCATCTCCTCCAGCCAGGCGAGCGTCTTGCCCAGCGCACCATAGGATGTTTCATGGATGGCCAGGCCGTTCACTTTTACAAGCAGACTCTCCTTCTTGAGCTTCGCGCCTTCGCAGCTATCGCAAACCCTCTGCTCGAACAGCGCCGCTTCGCCGGATTCGGCGCCTTTCTCTTTGAACCTTCGCCATATGCCCGTGACGACGCCTTCGTATTTGCCATGACTCACCGTCTTCGGCGCCTTCTTGTCGGGAAAGCGGGAAGCGAACGCTTCGCTTTCGACCCCATAATACAAAAGATCAAGCGTAGCGGAATCGAATTGCGCAAGGCGCTGATTCTCGTCGAATGCAATGCCGTAATGCTTCGCCGCTGCTTTAAGCGTGGCGATATTGTAATCGGCCCAGGCATCGAACCAGATGAAAACCGCCCCTTCCCGCAAGCTTTTGCCGCTATCGAACACCGCCTCCATGTTAAGCGTCGATACATGTCCGAGTCCGTCGCAGCTCTCGCAGGCTCCTTCCGGCTTGTTGAAGGAGAAATGGGACATCGTCAGCCTGTCCAGCGAATGACCGCAGGCGCCACAGCTCACGGCATCGTTTCCTCCGTTGTCGTCTTCCCATAGCCCCGCTGCCGGTTCCGCTTGTCCAATGACGCTGGCGACGTTCTCGCCGCAATTCGGGCAGGGTCTTTGCCCCAGCTTCGCATATACGATTCGCATGAGGGTGTAGATATCGGAAGCCGTTCCGATCGTAGAACGCGGGTTGCGATTGGTCTGATGCTGCCCGACGCTGATGGATGGCGAAAGGCCCTCAATCGCCTCGACCTTTGGTTTGCCCACGTTATCGGACACCAGCCCCATCGACTCCATATATTGCCGCTGGCATTCGCGCTGGAGCGTATCCATGGCGAGCGTCGATTTGCCCGAGCCGGAAGGTCCGGTTACGACGATCAACTTATGCTTCGGGATGGACAACGAAACATTTTTCAGATTGTTTTCACGCGCGCCTTTAATCTTAATCATACCGCTCATTCTTTTGCCTCCCAGTCCGATTTTGATCCAACCCCATCATTCTACAACATTCATGCAAGTCCGAAGCTTTGAGCGTATAATGGATGAAATAACGCCGTTTTTTGACCATCAATCCGTCATGTTACTTTAAGGTATTAAATGAAGGTTCGACGACGGCGAATAGAAAGGGTGAGCTTGATGGGACAAATCAGGATCTGGAAGCCGCTGCAAATCGCCAAAAGCCTCCAAATTAGCACAAGCGCGCTGAGGCACTACGAGAGCTGGGGGATCGTCCCTCCGCCCGAACGGTCGCCGAGCGGATATCGGCTCTATACGGACGAACATTACGCCTACTTCGCTTGCATTCGCGCCATGTATCCCGGCTACGGTATGGATACGGTAAGGCAAGCGATGTCGCTTATCATCCAGAAACGTATGCACGAGGCGATGTGGCTGATCAACAAATGCCAGGCATCGCTTCACGAGGACAAAGTAATTGCCGAGAGAACGATTGAACTGCTGGAGAAGGAAGACTTGTCCGAGGCTGACCGGAGAGGCGGGCGCGGCAAAATGACGATCAGCGAAGCGTCGGAGCTTACAGGCGTGCCCAGCACCGCAATTCGCCATTGGGAGAAGGAAGGATTATTGGAGATTCCTCGCAGCGAGGATAACGGATATCGCTGCATGACCGGCATACATGTCCGGCAAATCTCCATTATTCGAACGCTCCGTGCGGCTAATCACCCGCTGGACGTCATTCGCGAGGTCATGGTCCAGCTTAACCATAATCATATCGGAAATGCGCTTCGAATCGCCCGCGAGGCAAGCGATTATTTAGATCATCGACTTCGGAATCAAGTCAAGGGGGCACACTATTTTTATCGATTATGTCTGGCAACGGGGTTAATGGATGAGGGCTAGCGGCAGAGCGATAGAGACACTCAAAAATTAATTTTGCGGACAGAAAGTGGACAATAATATACCTTTTGTATCATTTTCTGCTATAATAAATGGCAACGACATGGGTCTCGCGGACTAAGGAGGAGCCAATGCAGATGGCAAGATACGGAAAGAGAATCGCGGAGCTCCGCAAAAAGAGGGGAATGAACCAGGAGACGCTGGCCGGGCTGTTGGGCATTACGAGAGCGTCCCTGTCCCATTACGAGACGGATCGCAGGGAGCCGGACTTCGAGATTTTGACGAAGATGGCCAATTTGTTCCGAGTGTCATTTGACGATCTTATGGGCCGTACGCAGCATGTGGCAACCGACCCCGAACATCATATAACGGAATTTTTAAACCGCGTCGAGTTGGCCGACGATCAAATTGAAAGCCGTTACGAGCTGACCATAGACGGTCGCAAGCTAACGCCGGACGAGACGCAGCGTTTCATTGCTTTCATTCGTTCTGAGCGAGCTGCACATTCGGATCGGACAGGCTACTAGCGGGTTCCTTGCCGACTTCGATCAGATGCGCGATGGACTCCCAGCTGATGCCAAGCCGGTCGAGGATATCGCAAACATCGAGCACGACTGCTCTACTGTTGCTTTCTACCATATCATTACCCTCTTTCCGCCCAACATTGGTATGTACCCGAGTTCATTATACTAACGTCGGGCGGATTCGTAAACGGACATCATTTGTCATCCGATAAGAAGTTTTGTCGAATGTCCCCGGATCGAGCCTCAACTTGACATTTAATCGCAAATTCTACGGCAAGCGCTCGAAAGCCCTTCTCCCGCTTTCACTCCACTCCCTTCCAATCGATTAAGTTCACTCTTTCGCTCAAATCACCCATCGACTAGTCAATGCCCTCCAACCTCGGGCCCCAAGCGGGTCTACTGTGAAAAAACAGATTCAGTGTACATTATTGGAATACTCTTGCAGCCCGCCATAACGCCATATATAACTATAGTTGAAGAGACAGATCAAAGGGGGAATGCGATCGTATGACCAGGACGATCTACGTGGCGACGGATGGCAGCGACCGGGACGGAAACGGTACTGTGAAAGAGCCGTTCGGAAGTTTGGATCGCGCCGTGCAAGAAATACGAAACCTTACCGCAGCCGGACTGCTCAAACCTGTTACCGTTTATATTCGGGGCGGTTGTTATGAACGGTCAGAACCGTTATCGCTTGACGAAAGAGATTCCGGCACTCCGGAATGTCCCGTCACTTACCGCGCCTATCCGGGAGAAGAGGTCGTCATTACGGGCGGCAAAGCCGTTACGGGGTGGGAGCGGATGGAAGACGGGATTTGGCGAGCGTCCTATGATCTCGGCTACGTTCCTTCGACTTTGTATGCGGATGGTCGTCGCGTCCTTCAAGCACGCCTGCCGTCTGTTGGCTATTATGAGACGGATACTCCAATCACCCCCCTACACGATCATAGCCTAGGCATCACGTTCAAAGAAGGCGAAGCTCCGGAGATCCCTGCAGGCGATTGCCGCTTGTCCGTCTTTGTATGGCCCGGGGAAGGAGAATGGAACTGGTTTTCGGAGACGAAAACAGCCGTTCATTACAACTCAGCCAACCGATACCTCTCCTTCGGCAGTCCCGCTTCCTGGCCGATCGGCGAAGGTTCGAGATTTTATATTCAGGGCTCGCTTGCATTTTTGAGGGCACCGGGCCAATTCTGCATCGACGAAACTCAAAGATACGTGTATTATTGGCCGGCGGACAGCGGCGCGGATCCCAATGAACAGACGATCATTGCGCCGGCAATAAGGCGAATATTGCAAATACAGGGCTCCAGTCCCGAACTTCCCGTATCGGGGATCACCTTCTCCGATCTGACGTTTTCGGGTACGGATTTTTTCCCGGAATACCGCATGATGGAGAATAACGTAGAGCGGAATGAGCATCGCGAAGGACTCATCTATATGAGAAACGCGGCGAATATACGGATCGAACGCTGCAGGCTGCTGCAATCGGGAAGCTGCGGCATCTATCTCGACAGGGATGCAGCCGGCATCAGAATGGACGGCAACATCATTGCAAGCTTTGGGCATATCGGCATTAGCCTTAGCGGATATGCGCCGGGCGAAGGTGCGTTTTCCGGCCCCGCTGCAGCCGACCGGAACGGCCATCATGCCATTACGAACAATTACATCGAGCATGGCGGCGAGCTTGTCGGCCATGGCTGCGGCATCTTGCTCTACCAAAGCGGACATAACTTGATCGCGCATAACCGCATCTCCCATATGCCGAGATACGGGATTTCCATGAAAGGGCTGCGGTACGGCGAGATGCCCGCCGAATTGTACGGCTTAACGGTAACCTGGGATAATCACTGGGACTTCCTCCACACGCGGGAGAATCTCATTGCGGGCAACGATATCTCAAGCGTGATGGAAGACAGCCAGGACGGAGGCATGATCGAGGCTTGGGGCGTCGGACGGGGCAATATCATTACGAACAACGACCTTCATGACAGCGGCATTCATTTCTCTTTTGGATTCGGCATCTATCTCGACGATGCGGCAGACGACTTTACCGTCTGCAATAACGTCATTCGAGGTTTATACAGCACAGGTCAAGGGAAACTGTGGATGTTGATCTTCTCCAAGGGGATCGGCAATCGCATCTTCAACAACCTGCTTGTCGATAATCCCATGGCGATCTCGGGCATCGGCTCGCAGGAAATGGCCGGAGAGCAAAATAAAGATATCGAAATCGCTTCCAATATCGTTTATAATTCGGGAAACCTTTATTATTTTGTCAATTACGCCGACGAACGGTTCGCTTCCGCCGACCGAAATCTGTATTGGCGGAACGGAGAGCCTTGCCGAATTGCCGGAGAACTTCCTCTTGCGCCAAAAGGTCCCGACGAACTGGGACGGAACGTTTACGAATGGTCGCAATGGCGCACTCTCAGGGAGGGCAGCTACGATGCCGCTTCTCTATGCTGCGATCCCCTGTTCGTCGACCGAGCCGCCGGCGATTTTCGGCTGCAAGCCGAATCTCCGGCCTATTCGGTTGGCTGGCAGGACATTGCGCTCGGCGAATTCGGTCCCAGGCAGTCTTATCCCGTGTGATGTAACGACCTACTCATCCTATGCTCGGGGGGCTTGAATACCATGAAAGTCGTGTTCGGCTTCTATAAGTCCAAAAAGTACTTGCAGCGGGTTATGCTGTCCATCGTGACGACGATGGTGCTTGTTCTGGTCGTGTCTTCGATCACCAACACTTATATGCTGGAGAGAACCGTCAAGCGCATCCAGGAAGACTCCAACCTTAAGGTGCTGTCTCAAATTCGCTATAATCTGGCTTACATGAACGACATGATCTCCAGACTTTCCAATTTCGTTTACCGCGACAACTTCCTGATCCCGCTTATGTTCAGCACGGAATTGCCCAAGATGGATCTCATCAGGGGCCACAGGCAGATGGCCAATATTATGGAGAGCACCTCGTTCCTGGATTCCATGGTCATCTACAACAAGTCGCAATCGGAGCTGTACGGCACCAGCGTCAACTTTATGCTGGACGGGGGCATAACGAAGGAGCGTATTCGGAAAGCGCTGATCAACGACCGGCCGCATCCCACCAACCGACTTATTCCCATGAGTCTTAACGGCAGCGTAAACCGGATCGATACGTTCGCATTTATTGTCACCGATTCATTGAAATCGTTTTCAGAAACGCAATCGGCTATTATCCTGTTCATTAAGTCGGATTGGGTATTCGACAGTCTAAAGAAGATGAACGTAACGAGCGGGCGCGACCTCGGAGAAGTCTATATTCAAACGGAGGACGGCTCCCTGTTGACATCCGATGCCGGCGCAAGCTACACGGGCGAGGAGAATCAGAGCAGGCTGACGCAACTCGTTCATACGGACAAGGTAGCGCAGGGCGGAACGACTTTGGGATTCGTCATCGGAGAGGTTGCGGACAGGAAAAGCATGGTTACGTATATGGATGACAGCCTGGGAGCCTGGACAATTCTGTATATACAGGACTATAAACAGCTTATGTCGGAAGTAACCAAATCGCGCAACGGATCGCTGGCGATTTCCGGCATTTTCCTGCTTTTCGCCATCGCCGTATCGATCGGGTTGTCCTATAAGCTCTATAATCCAATCGAAAACATGCTTAAGCAAATCAGGCCTTATCTGGCTGCGACCAATCGAAAAAACGAGCCGGCTGCCGGCGACGAGCTTGGTCTCATGAGCGAAAATGTGAAGCAGCTGTCGGACCAGCTCAAAGAGATCAGCTCCGAGCAGATCGTAAGCAAATATTATGTCAGAAGGTTTCTTACCGATAGTCTTCTGTTCTCCCATGCCGATATGCAGCATCTGATCGAAAAACATAATCTTAACATTAAAGCCATGGACGGTCTGCTGGTCTGCGTGCTGAAGTTCGATCACTTCGCCGCTTACGACGGCAAGGTCAGCAACGCGTCCAAGCTGCTCTACAACTTCGCGATCGTTAATATCGCTGCCGAGATCATGGGCAAGTCATACCCTTGCGAAGCGGCAGAGATGCGAGGCGATCACTTCGTACTCATTTTGTCCAAAGTGCGGCAAGAAGATGCTGCTGCAATCGAGGGCGTCAAAGGCATGCTGCGCGAGGTACAAGATACAATCGACCGGTATTACGGTCTGTCGCTAACTAGCGGCATCAGCGACCCTATCTCGCAGTTCCCTTCGCTCTCCTCGGCGTATGCGCAGGCGCTGCGCTTGTGCCAATACAAGCTCGTTAAAGGTCACAAGTCCATCATCTCGTCAGAGGATGTGCGCGACAATCTGACCGGCAAGCAGTCCGATCTCCCTGATGGCGTGACGCGAAAGCTGACCGAAGCGCTCAAGAAAGGTCACTTGACGAACGCCGGAGGCGAATTGGAGAAGGCGTTTTCCCTAATCGCGGGCTACAATTACGATGACATGATTCGTGCCGTATCCAACCTGGCCTTCCAACTGAAAAACGTAGCGGGAGAAATCAATGACAATCGAATTGTCGCCTTTACGATCGATATGGAGAACCTGCATCAGCTCCTGCAAGAGAAGGAGACGCTTACGGAGATGTATCTCTCCCTCCTCTCGGTATGCAGCCAAATTTGCGAAGGGCAACGCCCCGCCAATATGGAGCGCAACGAGATGATGCTAGAGACGGTAAAGGAGCTGATCGAGCAGCGTTTCACCGACATCAATCTTAGTCAGCAGTCTATCGCGAGCACGGTCAAGCTGTCTTCCGCTTATATCGGCAAGCTGTTTAAGGAAAGCTACAACATGTCCATTACGGAATACATGAACGAGGTGCGTCTTAACCATGCACAGAAGCTTCTGGAGGGAGACAGCTATACGATCTCGGAAATTATGGACAAATGCGGCTACGCGAATCAAAGCTACTTCTTCCGCCTCTTTAAGGGCAAGGTCGGCACCACGCCGAAAGAATACCGGATGAAAAAATCGTTAACCTGACCGCAAGCGATAACGAAGCAGCTCCTGTTACTCGGACCTTCCCGGCCGGCAATCGGCCGCGGAAGGTCTTTTTTGCTGTCATAAAGTCTCTTGAATCCGAGCCGTCACTGTATTTCCTGCGGAATTGCAGAGAATCGAAAATTGTACACTTCGGCAATACAGCTATTCGCAAACTCTATTCTATTCAGCCCGCCTCTTCCCGTGGCAAGATGGCTTCAGCGACGACGCCGCACACCAATCGATACAAAGGACGGAGGAGATCCTAAAGTGGCCAACCGGCTGTACAAGGAATGGAAGCTGATAATCAAAAATCGGGAGCTGCTAGCACTCTCCTTGCCGGGCATTCTATATAAGCTCGTAATCGCTTATATCCCGATGGTCGGACTCATTCTCGCCTTCAAGTACTTCAGGTACGACCAAGGCATCTTTGGAAGCAAGTGGGTCGGACTCGACAACTTCGAGTTTCTGTTCAAAGCCCAGGATGCCTTCCGCATTATTCGCAACACCTTGCTGTATAACGTGACGTATATCATTCTCGGAACCGTTGCCGCCTTGCTGCTTGCTTTGCTGCTGAACGAGTTGCACGGGAAGCTGGTCAAAATTTATCAAACCGCGTTGTTTCTGCCCTACTTCATCTCGTTCGTACTCGTCGGATATATTACCTCCGCATTCCTCGATCATAAGGCGGGTTACCTCAACACCATGCTTGCCTGGTTCGGGATGGATCCGCACAAGTGGTATCTGGAGACGACGCCATGGATATTTATCTTGCCGATCGTCGCCTTATGGAAGGGAATCGGCTTTTCGACTCTCGTGTATTATGCCGGCATTACCGGCATCAGCACCGAATATTACGAAGCCGCGAGGCTCGACGGCGCTTCCCGCATTCAGATGATGTGGCGCATCACCCTGCCGCTTCTGAAGCCGCTTATCATTATTTTGTTTATCCTGGGGCTCGGCAACATCTTTAGAGGCGACTTTGGCTTGCATTACTTCGTGCCTAACAACGTCGGACCGAACTTCCCGACTACGGATATTATCGACACCTACGTCTATCGGGCGCTCACGAAGCTCGGAGACATTAACTCCGCGGCAGCCGTCGGCTTCCTGCAATCGGTTGTCGGATTCGTTACCGTCATCACGGCCAACTTCATCGTGCGCCGCATCGACCGGGACAGCGCACTATTTTAAGAAAGGAGCAACACAGCGATGCCTACCGCCAAACGATTCAACATCATGAACGGCTGCATCAATCTATTTTTGACGATTCTGTGCTTGATGATCGCCCTGCCGTTCATCCTGGTCGTTGTTATCTCCTTGACCTCGGAGAACAGCCTTGTGCAAAACGGCTACCAGTTCATTCCTAAGGAATGGTCGCTGGAAGCGTATCGCATCACGTTCGCACAGCCGGATCCGCTGATCCGCGGTTACTTGGTCACCATTATGATAACCGTCATCGGAACGGTTATTTCGCTCCTGCTGACGGCGATGACCGCCTACCCCATCTCGCGCCGCGACTTCCGTTACAACCGGCCGATTACGTTTTATATTTTTTTTACGATGCTGTTCAACGGCGGCTTGATTCCGTTCTACATTCTTATGACGCAATATCTGCATCTAAAGAACTCGCTTATGGCCCTTATCATCCCGGCCCTTCTAAGTCCGTTCAATATCATGATCATGAAGGGGTTCCTCGACAAGATCGGCAAAGAGATCATCGAATCCGCCAAAGTGGACGGCGCCAGGGAAACCCGGATCTTCTTTACGATCATTCTGCCCTTGTCCACGCCGGCTCTGGCCACATTAGGGTTATTCATTTCCTTCGGCTATTGGAATGAATGGTACAACGCGCTGCTGTTCATCGACAATGACCGGTTCGTGCCGCTGCAACTTCTGCTTGTTCGCATCCTGACGCAGATCGAGTTTCTTGCGAACTCGCCTCTGGCCCAGGTGGCCGACAAGCTGGCCTTCGCGAACTTCCCGACCATGTCCGTCCGAATGGCTATGGCTATTCTCGCCGGCGGTCCCATGCTTGTCATCTTTCCTTTCTTTCAGAAGTATTTCGTGAAGGGTATTACAGTAGGTTCCTTGAAAGGATAAGGGACGACTATTGTGCCAAATATAGAAAAACATACATTGGAGGGTTCAACGTGAAAAAAGAAAAAACGACCGTCTGGAGCAAATGGGTTCCTCTCGTCCTCAGCTTAGGCTTAATGGCCGCCTGCTCCAATACGAACAACGCTCCCGCAGCAACGAATGCGCCAAGCGCCGGCACCGATCCCACCTCAGCCGCCTCGGAGATGCCGTCCCTGCCTGAAGCGAAGCTGACTTTCATCTATCCCGTAGCCTCGAATCCGGGTCCGGATCAGAAGCTGGTCAATGATGAAATCAACAAATATCTGAAAGAAAAAATCAACGCCACCGTCGACTTGAGACCGCTTACGTTCGACGAGTACGAGCCGAAGCTTAACGCCATGCTCGCCGCGGGCGAAAACTTCGACATCGCTTGGAGCTCCAAAGGCTGGCTCGGCAATTATCAGCCGTACATCGACCGCGGCGCCTATCTCGAGATTACCGAAGACATGATCAACACGTATGCCAAGGAAGCCCGCGCCAATATACCGGACAAATTCTGGCCGGACATGAACGCCGTCGACGGCAAGGTATACGGCTTCCCGATCTATCAGGTCGCCGCCAAAACCAAAAGCTTGGTCATTCAGAAACGTTTTGTCGACAAATACAGCTTGGACCTGGCTTCCATTCAAACCTACAAGGATATCGAGCCGTTCCTGAAGCAGCTCAAGGAGAACGAACCGGACATCATCCCGCTTGGTCTTGCACAGAACTCGTGGGGACTGTACGCTAACCGCGACGAGGTTGGCGAGGGCATGTCCGTGACGTACAAAAAAGACGATCCGATGTTAAAGATGGTGAGCGGTCTGGAAGCGCTTGACAGCAAAACGGACTATTATAATACGATGCGCGCCTGGTATCAAGCGGGTTATATTAATGAAGATGCGCCTATCATCCAAAACATTAACGATCTCAAGGCTAAAGGCAACGTAGCCGTCGGCCTTGAATTTACCTCCAAGCCAGGCGGCGAGGTTGGCGAAATGGCCGTAAATGGCGGCAACGAAGTCGTCTACGCGCCGATCGCGGACAGCTACTTCACGGGAATTGCCAGCGCCATGCATGTCATTAATAAAGGTTCCAAAAACGCGGAACGCGCCCTTATGCTCATTAATCTGCTCAACACGGACCCCTACTTGTACAATCTGATCTGCAACGGCATCGAAGGCAAACATTATACGAAAATCGACGACAAGTTCATCGAGCCGATCAAGGATTCCGGTTATGCGCCTAACGGCGACTGGGTATTCGGAAACCAGTTCAATGCTTACTTAAAGCCGGGTCAAGCACCCGACACTTGGGAAAAAACGATCGAGCTCAACGATAGCGCCATCGTCCCTGCATCCAGCGGCTTCGGCGTCAACGAAGAAAACATGAAGGCGGAAGTGGCCAATATTACGGCCATCAACAACGAATATCGCGTCGCGCTGGAATCCGGATCCGTCGATCCGGCCAAAGTATTGCCGGAATATCGGGCCAAGCTGGTCGCATCCGGTCAAGAGAAGTTCGACAACGAAATCAATGCGCAATGGGAGCAATTCAAAAAGGATAAAGGGATCGGACAATAATCTTTTAAGCCTTCCCGCCCGCTCATGGAAAACCGTCGATCAGCCTGGGCTGACGGCGGTTTTCTTTCATGAAACGGGTCAAATATGAACAATGTTTGACAAATTAAAAAACCTTATTCCCTGGCTGTGTATAGTCCATGCTGCTTCTTGAAAAAATAGCTAATAAGTGCTAGAATCTGAATTTAGGTGAGCCTGTCAGGGAAGGAGGTTATGGGGCATGCATAAGTGGATTATGGCAACATTGCTCGGAGTAGCTGGCCTGTTGGCCGTATACCTGCTCACGTTTAATCTCCCGGAGAAAGAGGAGCACGTAGCTGAGGAGCAGTTTACCGTTCCCGATACGCCTGTGGATGCTGCAACTGCCGAAGCGTTTTACAAGAGCAACTGCATGGGATGTCACGGCGATCAGTACCAAGGCGCTATGGGTCCTGCGCTTGCGAATATCGGCAGCTTGAGAAGCAAAGAAGAGATCTACAAGACCGTACTAAAAGGCAAAAGCGGCGGAATGCCATCTTTCGAAGGCAAGATTACGGAAGAAGAACTGATTAATCTTACGAATTGGCTGGCGGAGATGAAGTAACAAACTCCACGGCCGTAAGCCCCGCCCGGCGTTAGCGCCAGGCGGGGCTTATTATATTTCACTGATTGTCTAGGATGGCGCCTTGCTATGATCCTCTCCGAGGCTCCAAGCTTTGTAGAGTTGCTTCATATAGGTTGTCATCCAGCCATTCACTTCCTGCAGATCGGCAACGGGAGCACCCGTTTCATGATGGATCGGCATATAACCCGGAGGACCGAACTCCGCGGTAAATGTCGCGAATGCTTCCCCCCGCTCTTTGCGTAGCAGCAGCATACGGCGCCACCAGCCGCTAAACAGCTCCAGCTCCCCCTGGAAAGCTTCTGCCGCGGGATGAGGCACCTGCGGGCCTTGGGGGTATCCGATCCTTCCGTGGATATGAACCGTTCTCTCTATCGCGAGAGACAGATTCTCCTCCTGATCCTGCAGATGCGATTCGCAGACGTTTACCCAATGGCTGAAATCCGCTGTAATTTTCAACTCGGGGAATTGGCGGAGCAACCGGGCCGTCGTCCATGGAGTGAACAAAGGTCTGCTGCGATGCGTCTCATGACCGACCGGTATGCCGAATTGCTTCTCGATCCTTAACGCGCCTTCGTAAAAGGCATCTTGCTCGGACTCGCTCATGCTGTCTCTTGCGCTTTGGGCGTTGATGAGAACGGGACGGAAATCAGCCGCCCGCTCTACCATCTCGCCGAAACTTGCGAGATGATCGCCGAATGTATGGATTTGCGCGATAAACCGCAGATCGAGCCGTTCCAGCGTTTCTTTAAATAGCGTTTCCTCGTCCGCGGACGGCAGCACCGTCTCGACGCCGTCATGACCGGCTGCTTTGGCCGCTTCCAGCTTCTCCGTCAGCGTTCCTTCCATACCCCACAGCGATTGATACGTGCGCAATCTCACTGTAAGTCCTCCTTTTTCGCAATCGTACGATTAGTGCGGATAAGCTTTGTCGAATTCCACGCCGCAAGGTCCGCCGTCATCGTTTAACTCAAGATCGACGGAAGTGCCGTCCTCGCGGAACAACGGACGGTAAAAGCCGCTTATACGGGACGCGGATGCATTGGCGTAATGGCAGATAAACGCTCTGCGGAATCTGTCCTTCGTCTTGTTCCGGTAGGAACCGTGTATCAGGTTGCCATTAAAAAATAGAACATCGCCCGGATCCATAACCGCCGGTACGACAGCCCGGTCTTTGGGCGGCTTTACATAATGGGTTGTAAACGATTCCCCAGAATCCGCAAGCTCCGGACAACTGATCTCATGCTCCCCCGTGCGCGGCACAACCAGCAGTCCGCCGTTCTCCATGTCCGCAGCGTCCACTGCGGTCCATGCGGCTATGCAATTGCCCGGCTCCACTTGCAGGTAGAAGTTGTCTTGATGCAGCGCCTGACCTCTCGAACCTGGCGGCTTGTAGTAGAACATGCTTTGCGCGGCTAACGCTTCCTCGCCGTACAGCTCTCGCAGCACCGCCATAACAGGCGCATGAAGCATATACTTCTTCGCGGTATCGTTGAACCGGTGCGGTTGCATGACGCGCGGGTATCGCTTCAGCGGATCTTCCGTCCCTGCCTCCATATCGGGTTCAAAAAATCCAGGCACTGGATTCTGACCGATTCTCTCAAATGTATCCGATATTTCGGCGAGCTCTTCCGGCTGGAACAGCCCTTTCACAATAACATAACCTTCCTCTACAAATTGCCGCATTTGCTCTTCGCTTAATATACGAACCTGCTTCTCCATATCTCTTCCCCTCCGTTTGCGGATCCATGATTGTCAATTCGATATTGCTTTCTTCATGGTTTCATTATAGAATTTCGAACCAAGAGGGGGAATAACGATAATGGTCGATAACCATAACAATCCTGCTGCAACGACTTTCACTCCTCCGCCCGGCGTCCTGGTCTCCGGCCACTTCCAAGAGACGTATGGATACGAGGTCATCCGACCGGAAGGGACTCGCGATTGGCTGCTGACGTTGACGGTGGGCGGCGTGGGCGAATACCGCCTGGGAGATGAGGTCATTAGGCCTGCGGATGGAGATATTATACTGATTCCGCCGGGAACGCCCCATCATTACTACGCGCCCGAGCATGGCTATTGGGATTTTGTTTGGGTTCATTTTATCCCGGAGCTTCGCTGGCTTGAGCTTCTGCGCATGCCGCAGAACGGGAGTCGCATCATGACTTTCTCCTTGGGCACATCTTCAACCTTCATGCGAATGAAAAGCGCTTTTCTTCGGCTGGTTCGCGAAAACCGGCATACGGGACGCCATGCCGAGCTGCTATCCCTTAACGCGTTGGAGGAAGTGCTTATTCATCTGGCCCAGCACGCGGTTACGACGGATCAACGGCTGGATGAACGGATCGCCGATACGCTGAATTATATGATCGACAACCTGAACGTTGCTCACGCCATTCCGGCCTTGGCCAGCCGCGTGGCGCTTTCGCCGTCCCGCTTCTCGCATTTGTTCAAGGAACAAACGGGGGACTCCGTTTTGGAGACGCTGCTTAAGCTGCGGCTCAAGCATGCCGCTAGGCTGCTGAAGCATACCCCTTCGCTAGTGTCCGAGATTGCCGGCCAGGTCGGCTTTCAAAGCCCTTTCTATTTCACGAAGCAATTTACCGCGATGTTCGGCGTTAGTCCTTCCGATTATCGACGGAAGGAGTAGTTTCATCATTTCCTATAAAACGAAAAAACCTCTCTTCCGCAGTCTCGCGTAAGAGAGGTTTAACAATGAACAGTGTGCGTTAGACGTCGCGCACGACCCTGAAGCCGCAATTGCCCGTCGAGCTGTCGGGCGTATTGGAGCTTCGAGCTGCCACCCTGTAGCGGTTGCAGTAAGAACGATGGCAGAGATAGGAGCCGCCGCGCATGGATCGGCTGGCGGTCTGCTTGCCGTATAACGGATTAACGTCTGATGTCGTCCTGTGATAATCCGGAGAGAACCAATCCGCGCACCATTCCCATACGTTGCCGGACATCTGGTACAGACCATAACCATTGGGCTTGTACGAATGGACAGGCGCAGTACCGACATAACCGTCGCTTGCGTTGTTCTTCACAGGAAATTTCCCCTGCCAAATGTTGCATTGATGCTGATCGTCCTGCTTCAGCAGATCGCCCCAAGGATACGTCTTTCCCTCGAGACCGCCTCTTGCCGCATATTCCCATTCCGCTTCGCTGGGCAGACGGACTCCGGCGAAGCGGCAATAGGCATTGGCATCGTTCCATGAGATATGAACGACGGGATGATCCATCCGGTCCTCGATCGACGAATCAGGACCTTCAGGCGCCGCCCAGTATGCTCCCTCCACAACAAGCCACCACGGCACTCCTTGCGGCACCGTCTTCACCTTCCTGCCTGTCTCCTCCGACACCAGCAGATGGAACACGAATGACCAGCCGAAAACCTCGGCTTCCGTGCGATACCCCGTAGCTTCTACGAATTGGCTGAACTGGGCATTCGTAACGGCATACGGCGACATGCGGAACGATTTCAACCCCACCTGTCGTACCGGGCCCTCCCCGTCATTAGGGAAACCCTCCCTTGTGTCCGTTCCCATCAGAAAGCGGCCTTCCGGAATGAGGACCAGATCGTCATGCAGCAGGACGGGGTTATCCGACTCCTTTTTCCACCGTTCCAGCTTGATGAGACCGCTTGCCGCCGACGGTTTCGTCTCTATATGGATCCCATCGCGCGAAGCCGCGCAGCAGGATGGCAGTTTGTCTTCATTCAAGATCCTATTCCCCCTTGCTTGCTACAATATTTAGCTATATAAGGCAATACCGATTAATCCGGATATAATAAGAATCGTTAATGGATGTTTGCGAAGCAGCAGCAACGCCGCAAGCGAACCCGCGAAGATCAGGAGCTGGCTAAGCGTAAACCATGATATCGACGTCACAAGCTCGTTACGCACCGCAAATACAACCGCTGCATATAGAATAAGTCCTGTAATAACGGAACGCAACCCGTATAGCGACGACTGGACCCACTTGTTCTGATGAATCCGGAAAAATATCGTTCCTACCGCCACGATAATGACCAAAGATGGCAGCACCATGCCAATTGCGGCAATGATCGCTCCAGCAATACCCGCTTGCTGCATGCCGACGAATATGGCAATATTTGTAGCGATCGGTCCAGGCGACATCCCCGCCACTCCGATCATATCGGTAAACTCCGTCACGTTCATCCAGCCATGCCGTTCGACGACTTCTTGCTGGATAATCGGAATCATGGCATATCCGCCACCGAAAGCTATGAAACCGACCAGTAAGAACGTCAGAAACAGCTCCAGCAGAATCATCCTCATCGCCTCTCCCATGTTAGTGCATGTTCCCAACCTTTATTGCCTAGATCATATAATCAAATATTTGCTCCTGCACCTTGCCGCTTCGCTCCTGCCGCAACTCTTTGCTTCGCTCTTGTCCCAGCTTCGCTTTAATGGCCTGAATCACGATTCCCGCGGCAGCGCCGCCAGCAATGATCAGAAGCGGATGGATCAAGGAACCACCTACGAACAGCAGCAGCACGGTGACCCCGATAAGTACGGCCGATGCTTTGTCGACGAGCGCCTTTTTACCGTATTTGATGGCTGCATACGCGATTAGCGCCACGATCGTAGCCCTGATCGACAGAAATGCCGCTTCAATCTTGGGATTGTCCTTCACCTGCAGAAATACATAAGACAGCACAACGATAATACAGAACGTTGGCAGCAGCATCCCTATCATAGCGGCTAACGCTCCACGAATACCGGCGATCCGGTATCCGATGAAAGTAGCGGAATTAATCGCAACCGCGCCTGGAATGGATTGCGCAACAGCGAATACATCTCCAATATCCTCGCTGTCCATCCATTTGCGTTTCTCCACAACTTCCTTCTCCATCGCCGGCATGACCGCAAAGCCGCCTCCGAAGGTCGCCGGAGCTATTCTCAGAAACGTTGTGAACAACTGCCAGATAGTTTTCCCTGTCTCCGTCATCTTCTGCCGTCCCCCCATGATGTCATCTGAAAATCAATGCCGTTTATGCAATCAAGCTTTCCGTTCCAAACTCTATAGAACTAGTATAGCATCTTTTTTTCAATTTGGAATTAAGTTTTTATGAAAAGGGCTATAAGTATTTGTGATAGGGTCAAATATAGGAAGAATCATTGATTTCTTGTCATTATCCAGAGAGGAATACTGAGGATTTGTTGAAGTTTTTATCATTTTGCAAATAAGTGGATATACTTGTATAGATTCTAGCAACCACCCTTCTTTTAAGCTATGATGAATATTAAAGGTGTATAAAGGAATAGGAGAAGTTGGGATGAGGACAGATGGACAAACCGCAAAACAATCCGTGAAACAAACGGTGTATCAACATATTGCGCATCAGGGCATCGTCTCCAAAGCCGATTTGCTTCCAAGCTATTCGTTGACTTCGAGCACGATGAATCGCCTGCTGGAAGAGCTGCTGGGCGACGGTTTGATCGAGGAATCCGGATTCGGCCCTTCCAGCGGCGGAAGAAAGCCCATACTCTATAAAATTAACGGAACCTACGGTTATGTTTTTGGACTGGAAATTTCGCGTTTTTACTCCACGCTTGGTTTGTTCGACATGGACATGAATCCCAAGTCTTTCGTCCGCTGGCGAATGGATGAGGATATGACGCCGGAACAATTCGTAAAGTATGTCGCGGGGCGAATCCGGGTGCTGTTGACCGATCATGGCTTGACGGAGTCCCGGATCATCGGTATCGGCATCGGCGCCGTCGGACCGTTGAACCGCGAGGAAGGCATCATATTGAACCCGCTGTACTTCCCTGCAAAGGGCTGGAGCAACGTGCCCATCTGCAGCTTGATCGAACAAGCGACGGGGATAGCCGCCATGCTGGATAACGGAGCGAACACCGCGCTGATCGGCGAACACTGGGCGCTGCGGCACGAAGGCATCGAGCACATGGTCTATGTGCATGCAGGAATAAGCATGCGCTCCGCGATGATGTCCTACGGCCGAATCGTCTACGGCTCCGTGGATATGGAAGGCTCCATCGGACAGATGATTATTCAGACCGACGGGCCGCGCCTTAACGAAGAAGGCAACTACGGGGCGCTGGAGGCATTTGTCTCCGTCCAGGCGCTGGAGAAGCAGGCACGCTCGGATGCCAAGATGGGCCGCGGCGACCTGACGAATATGTACCATCTCCCTGCCGAGCGTATCGGCTACGATACGCTGCTCCGGGAGCTGGCGAGAGACAGCGCCTACGTATCGGAGCTGTTCCTTCGCTCTGCGAGATATTTTGGCATCGGCTTGTCCAATGTGATCAACCTGTTCCACCCTCAGACGATTGTCCTCGGCGGCACGCTGGTAACCTCGCATGAGCGCTTCTTCCAGACAGCGACGGAGGTTGCCCGAAGCAACGCCTATCATAATCCGGAATACGTGCCCGTGTTTTCCAAGGGCGTGCTCAAGGAAGACGCCGTCGCGACCGGCGCGGCTCTGATGGTCTGGAAGGCGATGCCGGTATAATAACCCGGCCTTTCGGTTCAAACGACGATCGGCTGTCCTATCAGGATAAAAGAAAAATCACGTTGTATGCCCCCGTCTGCCTGGTGCAGGAGAGCAACAACGTGATTTTTTAATGTATAGGAATCGAAGCGCGTCGATAGCCGTATTTCGCTACTTCAAATAAACGAATCGCTCGCCCGGCGCGAACATATGGAAGCTCGAACTTGGATAATGTTTGTACATATAATCGACGAAATAAGCCGGATTCTCGTCATTATGAGCGAACAATCCGTAATGCATCGGCACGGTCAGCCTTGCGCCGATCGCGGCGCTGAGCTCGGTAGCCTCCCTGTAGTTCATGTTGCCGACGATGCCTTTGCGGCCCCGGACATAATCGCGACCGTTGATCGGCAGCAGCGCGACGTCGATCTCTTGCGGCTTCAGCCAATCCTCCAGCTCCGTAAAGCCAATGGTATCCCCGGCATGCAGCAGCTTGATCTCCCCCAGCGTAGCGACATAACTTAAGTAGAAATGCTCACCTGCCCCATCCGTTTCAAAATCCTCGTGTTTCGCTGCGTGTGCGGCAATCGATACGCCCTCCGCCAGTTGCAGGTTATCTCCATGCGAAATCCCGATCAACTGCTCCTCGGCGACTCCCCATTCCATCATTAGGCCCAAGTGAGCTTTGGGGACGATGAACTTCGTTTTGTTCGATCGGGCTATTTCCTGCAAGGTAAGCTTGTCCATATGATCCTCATGGTGATGCGAGCAGACGACATAGTCCACGTCTAGACACTCCGAGGGCAACAACGGCGTCTTGAAAGCTCTCTGCCAAGGATCGCCGGCAAGTTCGTAAACCCAATCGGATAGGTACGGATCAAAGAGGACGGTAGTTTCCTTCCATTTGACCAGAAATCCCTCTTGTCCCAATGACCAGATGGCAATAGCTTCTTGCGGCAGCGTCGTAGAACGCAGTTGGTTGAATACGGTTGCAGAATACTTGTTTGGTTTCATATGCTCGCTCTCCTCGAATGGAATGGTATAATAGAGTAGTTCAAATAGGGTAGAATCTATGAAACGATCGGAAGGATGGATCACACGATGACTACAAAACAGCAACGCCAGCAGCAGCTTAGAAAGCTGATAGCGGACCGTGCCTGTGCCACGCCCCTGCTTCCCAGCGGACTGTGGTTCCATGGAGACATCCGCGACAACTTCTATTATGCTTCTTATCTGTACTCTGCTGCAAGCGAAGGCCAGACCCTCGCGCTTGAGCAATCGTCTGCCCTTGATCTGGCTTCTTCCGTACTGACGAAAGTCTTGCGTCTGCAAGACCGCGATCCGGCCAGCGCTACTTACGGTCATTGGCCGCTGAACCTCGGAGACGATCCTGCGCAGGCGCCGATCAACAAGCTGCCTGTCGAGATCATTTGTTGTCTCCTTACTTTCTTCCACGAAAAGCATAAAATGGATTTGACGCCGGAGCTTCGCTCCGAGCTTTCGCAATCCACCCAGCATATGTATCGTTCTCGTTACTATGCCGCGCCGCTAAGAACGTATAACCATCATGAAGCGAAACATACCGCTGCGGCCCTTCTACTAGGCACCGTACTTGAAGATTCGGAATTGCTTCGAGAAGGAGCGGCCCGCGTACGATCCACTTTGACGCAGCTGAAGACCTACGGCATGTCGGAATACGGCATCCTGCCATGGTTCTGGCACTGGACGCAAGCTTATGCCGCCGCTTGGGAAATTGTCCGTGACCCTGCTGTCAAAGCTGACATCCAGTCTCTGCTGGAATGGTTGTGGCAGGAACGTGCCGATTATTATTTCCACGGGGCGTGGGCGGGGCCGCATTCGCGTTCGTTGCCGCCGGATGCGCCTGCCGACCGCTGCGCGGCGTTCGATTATGTGCAATTCGGCGATTTCCCGCTGCCGGAAACGGTTCATCGTCCGGAATATGCCGGGCTGCTGGGTTACGAGATCCCGGATTACATCAGGCAATCCGCGTTGAAACGTTCCTATCCCTATCAATTGCGACGCGACTATCCCGCTTCCGCGCTTGAACCGTCCGGCGAACGCCGACATAGCATCCTCTATATGGACGAAACGTTTGCGCTTGGCGGTATGCTGGAGCGAGCGGTCGAATTCGACAACGAGCAGCATCGCTGGGATGTGACGTTTCCTGTGACCGATGGTACCGTCAACCAAGCTTACTTCGTCCTGCCTGCTGCCAAAGCTGGCGACAAGCTGCGCCATAGCGGCGAAGCAGAGGAGATCGCGCTGGACCGCAATGTGCTTATTGCCTTGTACCAGCCTACCTCTCCGGAAGAAGCCCGTCAATCTCTAGTAGGCGTGTTGCCGCCGGGAGAATGGATTGCGGATGCTCGCGCCGTGTATGGCATCGTCGGACAAGCGATGCTCGCCATCCACTTGATGAAGCCGTTCCGCCTGACGTCCAGACCTGATCGCTGCGAGATCGAGTCGATTGAAAGCGGCAGCAATGGCGTCGTCGTAGAAGCGATCTCCATCCGGGAAGCCGGGGCGAACGGCTTGACGACGCTCAGCGCATTTGTGGAGAACAGGCAGGCCAATGCTCCCGTATTTTCCGAGCAGCCGCTGTCTGCCTCCTATGTAAGCGTGACAGGCGCAACGCTGACCCTTAAGCATAGCCGGTAAGATGCGAAGGTTGGAATTAGCGGCATAGCCGCACACGTGGCATTCGCGAAGGGTCGGCCAACAAGCCGACCCTTTACGCCAGCGTCGGCTTCCGCCTCCTGATCGCGACTATTTTTGCAGCGGCAGCTCCTTCGCGAACCGTTCCTGATACATGCGGGGGAGATGCTTAATTTTGTAATTGATCGTCTTCAGACTGTTCTGGAGCTCCACCAGCTGCGATTCGACCATCTCCCTATGCTTAAGTAAAATTTCCATCCCCTTCTCGAGCACTGCGTCATTGTCGGTGCAATGCTGGATCAGGCTGCGCAAATCCTTGATTGGCATACGCGTCTGCTTAAGGCAACAGATGAGATCGATCCAGTCGATGTCCTGCTCGCTGAAAATGCGTGTCCCATTGCGGCGGTCGATGAATGGCAGCAGACCTTCTTTGTCATAATATCGAATGGTATGGATGGACAGCCCCGTTTTTTCGGCCGCTTGAGATATCGAATACGTCATGATTCATACCCGCTTTCCAAGGCAATACATATATACTAAATGTCTAGAGGTTACGCCAACCTCCCGGGATTGTCAATGCTTGCAAGGAACAAACATCAGATTGCGGCTTTGCAGAACAGCACCAGATTTTTTTGTCCAATATATTCTGGACGTATTGACCTAGAGTCCACTCTATCTTGTATGTTGTTGTAGAACCTATTCTCGAGAGGAGCCAACCTTACTATGAAAATGATTCCAATAGCAGGCACGGATCTAACCGCCTCCAATATTGTGCTCGGCTGCATGCGCATTAAGGGTATGTCCCTGCAAGACACCGAAACGCTCATTCGCACCTCGATGGAAGAGGGCGTCAATTTCTTCGACCATGCGGATATCTATGGCGGCGGCGAATGCGAGACACATTTCTCCAAGGCGATTGGCATGAACGCAAACCTTCGCGAAAAGATGATCATCCAAAGCAAATGCGGCATTCGCGGCGGCTATTTCGACTTCTCCAAGGAGCATATCCTTGCTTCCGTCGATGGTATTCTTGGGCGTCTAAACACGGATTATTTGGACATTCTGCTGCTGCACCGTCCCGACGCGCTCGTGGAGCCGGAAGAAGTCGCCGAAGCCTTCGACAGCCTGCAAGCGAGCGGCAAGGTCCGTCATTTCGGCGTCTCCAACCATTCGCCGTTGCAGATCGAGCTGCTCAAAAAATTCGTAAAACAGCCGATCGTCGCCAACCAGCTGCAATTCAGCATCGCGCATACGCCGCTTGTCGACTCCGGCATTGCGCTGAACATGAATATCGACCAGTCCGTCAACCGTGATGGAGGCATTCTCGACTACAGCCGTCTTCACGATATTACGGTCCAAGCCTGGTCGCCATTCCAGCAAGGATTCTTCAAAGGTCCGTTCCTCGGCGATTTGGAGAACTACAAGGAGCTTAACGAGTATATCGATACGCTCGCGGCCAAATACGACGTCACCAACACGGCGATTGCCGTGGCTTGGATTACCCGTCATCCGGCGAATATCCAGGTCGTGCTGGGCACGACGAACGTCGGCCGTCTCAAGGATTCCTGCAAAGGCTCCGACATTCCGCTGACGCGCCAGGAATGGTACGGCATCTACAAAGCTGCAGGTAATATGGTGCCTTAACGGGCAGTAAGCTGCTCGTATTTTATTTGGTACACTGCTTATAAAATGAAGCTGACGACATATAAACTGCTTGGAAACCATGCAACTGACATTCGTCCGCCTTCGGCGAAGAACGCTTGAATCCACCTGACTGCCAGGTTGATTTGCGCGTTCTTTTTTTGCGTGAATGCAACATGCGCGTAGCACATCGCGGCGTTTGTTGACGGCTTCATGATGTTTTTGCTGAAACTTGCATTACCGTAAAAATGAGAGGAGAAGATCACGATGACGTTTGAGAAGGAACACGAAGCGTTTATCCAGCGGCATTTGGAAAGACGGGCCGGGGAGCGAAGAGGAAGACTGGAGCGTGGACATCTGGAAGCGGAAACGCTGTTTTGCAAGCAGGTATGGTGGCCGCTCCGGGGTAACTTTCTTGGTCTCCATCCGGAGTACGAGGTGCTGGATTGGCGCGGTTACTCGTACTTTTGCGATTTTGTGTATATGACGGGCAAGGAGAAGATTGTCATAGAAATAAAAGGCTTCGGCCCCCACGTCAAAAACATGGACCGACAAAAGTATTGCAACGAGCTCAATCGGGAAACTTTCCTTACCTCTATCGGCTATCACGTTATTTCCTTCGCTTACGACGATGTGGCGCAACGCCCGGAGCTGTGCGTAACCTTGCTACGCATGGTATTAAGCCGATTCGAGGCATCGGCTACACCTGTGACAATCTGCTCGCTGGCCGAACGCGAGACGATTCGGCTCGCCTATACGCTCGCTCGACCCCTGCGGGTTGCCGATGTTGCCAAACACGTCGGAATCGACCGGCGTACAGCCGTCAAGGCACTGCGTTCATTATGCGATCACGGTTTGTTTACTTCCGTCACGGTCCCAAATGGCAAATACGTGGTGAAGTACGTGATGAAGCCTCATGCATTATTTGCGCTCAGATAAGAGTCGCTGAATAGTTGGTGGCATAGATTTGTACATTTACACACTAATTTCACGGCAACATTTGTACAAAACTGTGCATGTTGCTATTCAGCTTTGTGCCTAAGGGATACAGTAAGATCCAGTAGGTATTCATTAAGTATTCGGTAGGCTTTCAGGAGGCTTTCAGGAGGCTTTCAGGAAGCAACAAAGGAAATTTGTACAAATATACACAAATTTCATGGGTAGACCAGCGGTAAACAGTAAAATTGTACAAAAATACATAAAATTCAATAGCAGCAAGCTAAAATACCTCTTCAGCTATCTAAAATTGTGTATTTTGGTATAATTCTTTCACGATCAGCTGAATTCGGGAGAAAAATTGAGCATATTTGCACAATCATCGAGTAGCTTTCCGCGTACGAAGTGATAAGAGTAGGTGTAGGTGTAGGTGTAACTGTAGGTGCGGGTGCGGGTGCAGGTGCGGGTGGAGTGCTGGCCGCACAACGTCAGCGGCCAGCACCTCCAATAACTCTATTCGTCGAATTTGTTCACATACGCAGACAGCGCAAGCAACGGCCAACTGACATTGTTACTTGGATAATGGGCATACATGCTGCCTGGCAACATCGCTCCCGTCGGGTAGACAGATGTCCAGTCTCCCGCTCGCAAAACTCGCAGCAACGCCTCCACCCCCCGCTCCATCTCCGAAGTCGGCTTGTCGTGCGCTGCTATCAGTCCGTTCAGCGCCCATGCCGTCTGAGACGGTGTGCTGGCATTTAGAGGCACGTACCGTTTCCGTTCGTCGCTGACACAGCTTTCTCCCCAGCCACCGTCGCTATTTTGTATGTCGAACAGCCAGCGAACGCCTTTCGTTACGGCCGGATGATCCTTCGCCAGCCCAACGGCCAGCAGCCCTTGCAGCGCCATGCCCGTTCCGTGAACATAAGCTATTCCCCATCTGCCATACCAGCTTCCGTCACGCTCTTGGCGCGACAACACCCACTTAACGGAATCGTCCACCCAACTGTGGCCGATTGTCATCTCCAGCTCCTTGCCTAGAAACTCCAGCTCCCTGCAGCTGAGATCCACTGTAGAAGGATCCGATGCGATATCGGATTTGCCGTCGAAGGTAAAGAACAAGTCCGTTATCGAGCTCCCCCTTCTTTCGAACGCAGGCCATCCCCCATCGTCGTTACGCATGGCTAACACGAAGTTCAACCCCCTCTGCCAGCTGGCGCGTCCATCCGGCAGCCTGCTCAAGTAAGGGCGGATCGTCCTCAATGCAGCTACGCTGTCGTCCACATCGGGATAGAAGGTGTTCACGTCCGAAAAGCCCCATCCTCCCGGCTCCGTATGCGGGCTTCTTCGAATCCAATCTCCGACACGGGATTGCTGCCTGCTGGCAAGGTACAATGCGGCGTTCTCCAGCGATGTAGAGGTTTCAGAAGTCGGAAGACCAGCTTCTATTAGTGCGTAACTAATCATGGCGGTGTCCCATATCTCGGACGAAGCTGTCTGAATGCCGGCACGATTCCAGCATTGCAGTGACAGAACGCCGTGCAGGAGTCGATCCATCAGAGGTGATGCGACAGGCTCTTGCAGCGCCATAAGCGCAAATGCCATCAGAATGGTCGAAGTCGAATATGTGAGCAGCGTCCCGTTCGGCTCCAGCCTCTCCAGCATAAATTGCCGAGCTTGCTCCAGCGCGTTCGGCGAACCGATGACAGGCAAGCTGTCAAACGGAATTGCCGATAAAAACGCATTTAGCGCCGAGATCCATGTATGGTCGTTGGCAAAAGTTCGTTCTCCGCGAACAAACAGATCTCCCATATCCGGCATCCATTCGTTGCGCGCCGAGAACTGCAGATTCGACATGATTAACGTCGGAATGAGATGGACGCGAGCATGCCCCGATAATGAAAAGAGATCGAGCCCTGCCTGCGAAAAAAACAACTCCAGCGGCAGCCGCAACTGCTTCGGCCACTCTGCTTGCCCTGTCGCGGAGAAAATAACTTGCGTCAGCAAGCTTTTTGCCTGAGACAGTCCTCCCTTCGAGCGAATATATTGCTTAGCCCTTTCGATCGCAACATCCGTCTCCAAATAGAACCCTGCGCATAACAGCGCGTAACAGGCTTCCGCCGTCGCCTCCAAGCTGCCTTCCTCGTCGGAATACAGCTTCCACGCTCCATTTGACTGCTGCAAAGAGGCTATCCGCGCGGCCAGCGGTCGGATAAAGGCGTCATCCCTTCGTCTGAGCGCTGTCAACAATACGATCCAATAACAATCCGTCGAGATCCCGGTGTCCAGGCATAAACGCCACGATCCATCCGATGACTGAGAAGCCATTGCCCCCATCGCTAGCGCACGAATCCCGTCCTTTATTTCATTCATGTCCATTGCATGCCCATCCTTTTCCCGTTTCTTTGCTACATATATATGCGTGTTAGGAGTAGGATAGGATTTGCATGAACAATAGAACTATCGACCTATACACAGGTCAATCGGCATGATATATTCAACTAGAAGGTTCTGGAATTATATCCAGCATTCGTACCAGGCGAATCTCACCCTATCTTTGACTAAGGAGCACAACTCAATGGCACAAGAACTAGAACAAGAACCAGCCCCCCTCGCGCCCCAACAACCGACAAAACCCTGGATTCGCTTCTGGGCGAGATACTTCGATTATTTAAGTCATGCGATTTTTATTTCCATTTTGTGGATATTAATTGATTTTGATAGTTTTCTTCAAATCAATGACAATCTTCTAGGTTTCATCCTATTGGTTGCCTTCGTTTTTCTGGATGCCCTGTACATGTACTTTTGGGGGACAACGCCTGGCAAAAAACTATTGAACATTAAAGTTCTGGATGCCGACGGAACAAGAATGCCCAAATCACTGGCCTTTAAGAGAGCCCGACTTGTCTGGTTGAGGGGAATGGGACTTGGCGTTGGCATACTGGAAATCATCGCGAACATTATTGGCTATCGGAGATTAAAAAAAGAAGGAATAACATCGTGGGATCAGGAGTTAGGGCTTCAAGTCATACACGGAAAAATCGGCATTTTCAGAATGCTACTAACCCCTTTTATCGTCGTTCTGCTGCTAGGCATTGCGGTTTACGGCATGATATAAGAAATAACAGTATATCAGTAGGAAGAACTAGGGCGTGTCCGAATACTCCGAGGGGAGCAGATTTTGCCGAATTTTCGTTCCATGCAAGGAACTTTTGTGAAGGCGTACCGGGTGTACGTCAAGCAAAAGTGACGAAGCAGGGGGCGGAAAGGCGGTGAAAGATGCCCCTGAGCGGGTTTTCAGACACGACCTAAACTTTCTATAACAAAAGCCATAGTTTCTAAGGTTTCGTGCGGCTTTCTTTTCGGATAAAATGGAAGGAGCATTCACTCAACGCTCAAGGAGGAACTATGATGGCTAAACGCAACGAACCCTTGGTGACTCATATCTATACAGCGGACCCTTCCGCGCATGTCTTTGAAGGCAAACTGTATATCTACCCTTCGCACGACCTCGATCATGAGAAAACCTCCAACGACAACGGCGATCAATACGATATGGAAGACTACCATGTTCTCTCCATGGAAGATCCGGACGCACCTTGCGTTGATCATGGGGAAGCGCTCCATCTGCGCGATATTCCATGGGCCAAGCAGCAGCTATGGGCGCCGGACGCCGCCTTCAAAAACGATACGTATTATTTGTTTTTCCCGGCGCGTGACGGGCAGGGCATCTTCCGTATCGGCGTTGCTACCGGCAAGTCGCCGGCTGGTCCGTTCGAGCCCGAAGCGGACTACATCCCGGGCAGCTTCAGCATCGATCCCGCCGTTTTTGTGGACGAAGACGATAACGCTTATATGTATTTCGGCGGATTGTGGGGAGGACAGTTGGAAAAGTGGCAGACCGGCGAGTTCCTGCCAGACGCCGAAGGCCCCGACCCGACGGAACCGGCACTGGGTCCACGCGTGGCAAGGCTGTCAGACGATATGCTGAGTTTCGCCAGTGCTCCCAAGGAAATTGCCATCGTGGACGAGAACGGACGGCCTATTCTTGCGGGAGACGAGGAGCGGCGCTACTTCGAAGGGCCATGGGTGCACAAGTACAATGGACTTTATTACTTATCCTATTCGACGGGCTCCACCCATTACATTGTCTACGCGACCAGCACGAATCCCGAAGGCCCCTACCATTATAGAGGCCGGATACTGACGCCGGTTATCGGCTGGACGACCCATCATTCCATCGTGCAGTTCAAGGAGCGTTGGTATCTGTTCTACCACGACAGCTCGCTCTCAGGCGGCGCGGATAACAAACGAAGCGTCAAATTTACCGAGCTCCATTACAACGAAGACGGCACGATTCGAACGATCGACCCTTACGAGGTTTCACAATAACGGTGACGTCTGCTCTGACAAAGGGGCTATCCCAAAAGCCAATTTGCGACTTTTTTGGGACAGCCCCAATCGACAGCTCATCATGGCTTGGGTAACGATACGACCATTCATTTAAACAACCAGCACTACCCGCTTTGCTCCGCTCCCTCCCGCCATGCCTGTTCCCGGTATTGCCCCGGCGTCTGCCCCGTCCATCGTTTAAAGGCGCTTTGGAACGCGCTTGGCTCCGAGAAGTGCAAGGCATAAGCGATATCGCCGACCGAAACACCTCGCTTCTCCAGATAACCTTTGGCCAGCTCTTTGCGAACCCCGATGGACAAATCATTGTACGACGTCCCCTCCAGCTGGAGCTTATGCTGGAGCGTTCGCACGCTAACGCCAAGCGCCTCCGCCGTCTGCGCGACGGTTGGAAAATCGGCGGGCAGACATGCCTTCATCCAAGCTGTCACCCGTTCCCCCATCCCGTGACTCTCCGTCTGTGCTAGCTGCTCAAGCGTCTGCCGTGCCATATTGTCGAACAGCTCCAACAGCTTGGAGTCGGAATACATCACTGGATAGCCGAGTACCTCCGCAGAAAAACGAAGATATGTCTCATGTTGTTCGAACATCGGCGATACACCAAACACACTCAGGTAGGGATCGACGTCAGCCGGTGGGGCATGCTGGAACGATACCTCTTGAAGGGCTATGGAACGATTGCTTAATTTGCCCATCATTTTAAATATGGAGCAAGTCATATCCTCCACGCAATGGCGGGACATCTTGTCTTTATCGGGATGCTGAAGCCGTATGACGATTCTGACCTCGTCACCATCCGGCTCCACGTCCATTAGAAAGCCGCTGCACAATATATCGTTATACCGCCTATACGCGGCGAGCGCTTCGCCGACCGTGCGGGAGTGCATCATTACGTAACCGAGAATGCCCATATCCGCAAAATCCGTAATCTCGCCCTGGCGCATGCCAAAATGATCGTCATCCGTATAAATAGCGGCGGCAATCATAAGCCGTTCCAGCTCGGATGCAGGAATACGCGCCTCCGGATCCCGCAGCAATTCGACGTCAAGCGATACCGATGCGCAGAAATGCTCGCGATCGTATCCTTTGTGCACAATGGTCTTTAAAATGGGAAATACCATCGTGATCGCTACCTTTTCGCTGCTCAAGCCCCTCTCCCCCTCCTTTCGCTTGCGTAAATTCACAATCCGGGTTGCGCCATCCATCATCCACATGCTCTTCCAAATGGCGTATGCTGAATCTGGCATTACGAATCCCATGATTGATGGAGGTAACTTCCCATGACCCTTACGAACAAATCCAACATTCTTATTATTAACGGCCATCCCGATTCTGCAAGCTTTAATGCCACGCTTGCCGACGCTTACGCAACCGGCGCCCTTGACAGCGGCGCGCAGGTACGCAGGCTAAATCTTGCCGAGCTTGCTTTCAACCCTACTTTGTCCTTCGGCTACCGAAAGCGCACCGAGCTCGAGCCAGACTTAATTCGCGCTCAGGAGCTGATCCGGTGGGCTCATCACCTGGTATTCGTCTACCCAACCTGGTGGGGAGCCATGCCAGCCTTGCTGAAGGGCTTCATCGATCGTGTTTTCCTGCCCGGCTTCGCCTTCAAATACCGCGAGAACTCCGCTCTCTGGGATAAGCTGCTTTCCGGCCGCACCGCGCATCTGCTCGTTACGATGGATACGCCATCCTGGTACAATCGGCTCGTATATCGCAATGCGGGACATATTGTGATGAAAAAGAACATATTGAAGTTTTGCGGGATCAATCCTGTCCGCATTACAGAACTTACGCCAATCAAACCTTCCACTCCCGAACAGCGAGCCAAGTGGTTAAAGAAGGCGAAAACTCTCGGCGAAAAAAAGTCTTAAGCAGGTTTTGAACCGCTTCTTAACTACAATTAATTGGCCACGGCGAGCGATTGCTCGCCTTATGGAGGAAATGGTGTTCGGGAAACAGCCGACCGCCAAACGGACCGTTACTGATTTCCATTGTTTAACGGAGGTACATGGCCAAGCTTGTCGGGGTTGCAAATGCAATAAATATGATCGATAACCCCGTCCCGGAAGCCGAAAGAATAGATGTATCGGTTCCCGTCGTCGAAATCGAAACGGAGTCCCGGCGTGCCGTTAATCCAAACATAATCGAATTGGTACGTAGCGTCATACATGACAAGCAGATTTTGCAGCAAGGACAGAACGGCGTTTGCGCCACGAACAGGAACTTGAGCCGCCCGCACCTTGCCGCCGCCATCTGACAGAAAGACGATGTTGTCGCTGACCAGCTCCAGAATTCGCGACTTATCGCCCTTAAAAACGGACTGCACAAACGACTTGACAAGAGATTCCGCAACTTCTGCAGTTGGATGCTCACCTTTGCTGTCGCGAATGCTCTTATGCGCCCGATGATAAATTTGCCGACAATTCGCTGCATGCTTGCCGACGATCTCCGCAATCTCCTCATAAGAATATTGATACAGCTCCCGGAGCAAAAATATGGCTCGCTCTACCGCGTTCAGCTGCTGCAGCAGCATAAGATACGCCGTGGACATCGATTCGCTCCGTTCGTAAGCCAGCGCGGGATCTTCGCCGCCTGTTGCACCGCCGTTGAAGTCTCCGAGCAGCGGCTCCGGCAGCCATGGCCCGACATAGAGCTCCCGCTTCTTCGCAGAGGACCGAAGCAAGTCCAGACAGCGATTCGTCGCGATTCGATATAAATAAGCCCGTACGTTCCGAACCGGCTCGACGTTTAAAGATTGTCCGTACGCAATAAAGGTTTCCTGCACGATATCCTCCGCATCCATGACGCTCCCCAGCATGCGGTACGACAACGCGAACAGTTCCGCTCGATGTTCCTTATATAACGACTCGATGTCCATTTCTTGAGTTGCCCTCCCCGATGCCGCTCCCCAGCATATGCCGGACGGCCCTTTTCGCGCTGGCCGTGGCGGCGTCTACCAACAATTCGCCATGGGACGCCCATTCGCCTGCCACATATAATCCGCTGATCTCCGGTACGTTCGGACCCGGATGCACTCGACCGCGAACATGGAGGAAATCATGGCACACTGTTATTTTCGGCAAATATTGTTTCGCGACCAGCTCCCCTCGCCATCCCGGCTGCACGAGATCAAGCGTCTCCTCCAGCTCCTGCAGATCCTTCTCCGGATTCGAACTCGTTCCTTGGTACTTAATGAGACATACGACTTGGGCGCCATCATCGCTTAGTCTGGCCGCACGGGACTGATTCGTCAGGAAAATCGGCCTATCGATGCCATAGACGAATTGCTGACTAGGCATCGGGAGCTTCCTCAGGGCAACATCCAGGCAAGCGGACGTTATTTCGATGGATTGCTCCTTCCACACGCGCAGTACGGTAGCGTCGGCTTGAGGAACAAGCTTATATGCAACGGCTGGCGACGACGCGACAATGACATGTTCCGCGCTAATGGATGTTCCATCGTCCAGCACGACGCCAGTAACGGCACCTAGCTCATGCAAAACGCTTACCGCGTTTGTACCGGTCAAGAACGAGGCTCCCTCTCGGGAAGCCTTCTCCTGCAGCTCCCGAACAAGCGTCCCCCAGCCTTCATCCAAATAAATGACGCCTCGCATGGCGCTGGCAAGCCCTCGCAGCACCGGACCCGCAGCTTGCAGATCGGGCGCCATCCCATAACTCGCCGTACGCAGAAGCGAATAGAACACATGCCGCACCATAGGGTCTTTGATATTTCCTTCAATCCAATCTCTTAAGCTGATTCCATCGTAATTCCGGGTATCCAGCTTCGGAAATTTCATAAGCCAACCCGCGAACTCCAGCTTGCCCCTCCAAGACAACAGCGGCGACGCCAGCAGCGAAGAAACGCTGGTAGGCAGCACGCTGAGCTTCCCGTTCCAAATGCCGAAGGCGTCAATGGACGGCTCCCCTCCCTGCAACGAACATCCGAACTCCCGGAACGTCTCGTAGGCATCGCCTTTGTATAAAGCATGGCCTCCCAAGTTGAAATAAGCTCCTTCCTTCCTATTCGTCATCGCCCTGCCGCCAAGCCGGTGCTGCTTCTCGATGACAACAACTCGTTTGCCAGCCTTGCTGGCCAAAACCGCGGCCGTTAATCCCGCAATACCTCCGCCCACGATCGCCACGTCATACCTTTCCATCCCCATCACCCTTTCGCGTATTTGCCAATATGACGGGGAGGTCGATTGATTTGTGACATCTCTATCCGAAAAAAATAAACCAGCATGTTCGTATTTCCATATCCTTCCACAGTCATGCTGTGCTATAGTGAACCTAATTATGCCATAAGGGAGGAGAATAATGGACTATATTCGGGATTACGCCATGTACGCAGCCATTTTCGGCATGTTCAGCTTCAGTTGGTTCGGCTGGGCACAGGAAAGACCTCGCAATTCATGGCGTCTTTATTTGGGAATCGCTTCGGGACTGGCACTCCTCGTTTGTCTACTCGGCGTTTATCTCAGCATTACGAACTGGGATGAGGCATCCGCATTAAACGAAGCAAGCTCGTTCCGTGTTTATCTCATTACCGTGTATGCCGAGTTTATTATCGCGGGCATTGGGGCTTTCCTTCTCATTCGCAAGAAGCTGTCCGATTTCGTGGCGCCGTTAATCGCCTTTATCGTCGGTATTCATTTTATCGGGCTTGCTCCGGTGTTCGAGGATGCCAGCCTTTACGTGCTTGCCGCCTTGCTGACGGCTGCTTCCATTTTATCGATATTCGTCGCACCCAAGCTGGGAGTCGCCCGCAGCGCGATTACTGGCATTTGCAGCGGGTCTGTGCTGTTTGCTTTCGCAGTTCTCGGTCTTATTCGTTACTTCTCGGTATAAATCCAAGTAAAGCAGCCCCTTCTTGATAAACGGAACGATTCGCTAGTCGTTCGCTCGCTGTTTAGTCAAGATATAGGGCTGCGTTTTCTTGCCACGATGTGATTGTTTTATTAAATCAACTTATGCTTGTACCACTTGTCTCCTTTGTACCTCCAGTAGAACACAGCCCCGCGCACGCCCCATTCGGCAACCATCGCGACCCATACGCCCATTAATCCGAACCCGAGCGTAATGCCAAGCACATAGCCCAAAATAATGCGAAGCAGCCACATCGTCAGCAGCGACGATATGGACGTAAACTTCGAATCGCCCGCGGCCCGAAGCGCCGAAGGCAAGATGAAGCTAATCGACCACAGCAACGGCTGCGAGACGGAAATTAAGACGATAAGTGCGAATATATCCGGCACAATCTCCTCCGGCGGGGCGTACAGATGAACGAGAAGCGGGAAGATCGCCAGCAGGATGATCGTAATCACCACGAAAAATACGTTGGACAAGCCAAGAAAAGAGGAAATAAACTTTCTTGCGTCGTCAATATTTTTGCGTCCTATGGATTGTCCGACGACGGTAACGATAGCCGCTCCGAGCGCCATGCCCCCAATCTGGAACAGCATGGACAGCGAATTCGCAATCGCGTTGACCGTAATGGCCAGCGTGCCGAGCTGGACGATAAACGTCTGCGTCAGCAGCTTGCCTCCATTAAAGAACATCTGCTCCAGCGCAAAGGGTACGCCGATGTACATAATCTTGCGAAGAAGCGACCAGTTCGTTTGCAACAGATGTTTCAGCTTGAAACGCAATGTCTGGTTATAACGAAGCAGGTAGATAATCGAGACGACCATCCCCAATACGCGTGCGGCAATTAGCGAGATGGAAAGCCCGACTACGCCCAGATCAAACCCTTTAACCAGCACGAGATTGAGCAGGAAATAAGAGAGATTCATGATTACCGATAACATCAGGCATGCTTTCGTCTCCGCGACACCGCGCAGGGCGCCGGTCACCGCTTGATAAATGGCGAGGAACGGATACGAGATGCAGCTCCCTATCAGAAAGATCTTCGCATTATCCAGGACGTCTGCCTCTGCGCTCCCGAAGAGCATTTCAATCACCGAGCCATGAAAGACGATCATGACCACGCAGAGTATGATCGACAGCAAGGCCACGGTCGATACCGATTGGGAGGCTGCTTTCGACACCATCGCGTCATTGCCGCTGCCCTTGTATTGCGCGACTATGACCGTCCCTCCCGTCGCAACGGCCACGAACAGATTGATAATGAACATGTTAATGGAGTCGACCATGCTGACGGCGCTCACCGCCGCAACTCCCGAGGAGCTGATCATGGCCGTATTCATAATCGCCATCAATACGATAAACGCGGAATCCACGAAGATGGGAATAATAATGGCGAAAATTTGTTTGTAATCCATAGAACTACCGGTAAAATAACGATTTAATAGCGCCACGCTTCGATTGCGCAGTCTTGTTGTCAAGCCGTGCACGGCATCATCACTTCTTTTCTGTTACGATAGCGGGAGTAACGACATCGTCGCCTCCAGCCTTCCCAGTATAACAAATAAAGCAGACTTTCGGCCGCTTTTCGAAATAAAATTTCAGTTCTTGAGCGCTCCAAGATCCGGCTTGCCAATCGGCGTATAGGGCAGCTCATCCATCATGACGATGGACCTGGGCAACTGGTATCTGGCCATACGCGGCCGAAGCCATATCATCAGCGATTCTTCCGACAGAACCGCTTGCTTTTTCAGCTCTACATATGCGGCAAGCCGTTGACCGAACGTATGATCATCTACCCCGATAACGATTGCGTCTTCCACGTCGGGATGCTGCCGCAAAATCCCTTCAACTTCAGCGGGAAAAACGTTTTCTCCTCCGGATACGATCATGTCGTCGATTCTGCCCAACAGCCGGTACAAACCGCTGCTTTCCCTGACGCCGACATCCCCCGTCTCGATCCAGGAGGCGCGTTGTCCCGGCAATCCTTTCCGTCTTCTTATGCACAGCCGTCCGACTTCGCCAGCCCGAGCCAAGCGTCCTGACTCGCTCAGCACGTACAGCGGGACGCCTCTAATGGCTTTGCCTATGGTTCCCGGTATCCTTCGCATATCCCTGGGCGTCGCAATTGTAGTGAGTCCGCCCTCTGTTGTTCCGTAAAGGTTAAATAACACCTCGCCTAGCGTGTTCATGGTCTCCTTTGCCAACTTGCCGCTCAGCGCAGCTCCTCCCGATACGATGCAGCGTAGCGATGGCAAAGCTCCGGAATCATGCCCGAGCATCCTCTTCACCATCAAGGGAACGACGATCGTGACCTCTACTCCATGCTCGCGGATCAGAGCGCAAGCATCTTCGGCTTTGAATCGAGGCGTCAGAATCAGCTTATAACCAAGCGCGATAAACAGGAACAAATTCGCGAGCCCAAAACCGTGGGCCAAAGGTGTCGCAATATAGACGGTACGGCAACCAAGCAGGGGCAGTCTGTTAAGAAGCGCGGCAAACGGTGGCAAATAATGCAACAGGGAAGGTTTATGCGCCACGCCCTTCGGCCGCCCGGTCGTACCGCCGGTTAGCAGCATGATGCGTCCGGATGAGGAGCGAGGAAGGTTTGACGTCTCGCCTGCCGTCAACAATTGCCAATCCAATGACGCCAAGCTGGCGATCGCCCAGCCTTTTTGCTCCGGCGTCTCTATGTCGAGCGCCCGTATGTCGTCATATAAAATAAGATCCAGTTCGTTGTTAGCCGCCAATTCCTTTAATTGGCTCGGGCTCAGCTCTGCATTCATCATATACAGATCCGCTCCGGTTGCCGAGACGGCAAAAATAGAGCGTACTAATGCCAGCTTATTCCTCCCTATGAGTCCAATCTTCATGCCACGCTTTACTCCATGACGGGAAGTTAGCAGCGAAGCAAGCCGATTTGCCTGCGAAAGCAGCTCGCGATAGGAGACACTGCCTCGGTCATCCACGATGGCTGGAGAGTCTCCATGCGTTCGCTCCGCAATTCTAAGCAGGGCCATCACATTTATGCCGTGCCTGCCAATCGCCGACAACAGACGCCACAGGCCAGCTGGCGTAAGCAGCCGAAGCTTGTACATCACCTCGAGCAGAAGCAGAAATCGCATTACCGCCTCTCCCTTCTCCGCAATAGGAGAGGAGCCGCTCGCTCCCATGCCCCTCTGCCCCATAAGGAAGCAAGCTCACCGCAAGGAAGCCACCATGGCCTGATTCTTCGTTGTCGCGTGTAAATGGCTCTTGCGATAAGCTGCGCGGCATGTTCGGCGCTCATCGCCGGACTGCTCTCGTAAGCTTTGGTCGGCGCGATCATGGGCGTGCGAACAAGCGGAAGATAGACCGACGTCGTGGCGATCCCTGCCGCATTCAGCTCCGGCGCGGCAGAACGGAACCAGGTGTCGAAGGCGGCTTTCGACGCTTGGTACGCAGACCAGAGAGGGAACGGAATTAAAGACATATTTATCGTGGAGATGTTGATGATTTGACCGCCATTACTTCGCAGACCGGGAATAAGCCCAAGCAGAAGCCTAAGCGGCGCCGTATAATTAATCGCAATCGTACGATCGAAGTCATAGGCGCGATCGAGCGAGTCGAAGATGGCTCTGCGGATCGATAAGCCCGCGTTGCTCACGACGATATCCGGCTGATTCGGAAGTTCCCGAATAAAAGCATGCAGCGCCTCCAACTGCGCCGCATCCCGAAGATCCGCGCAAAAAATCGACACTTTCGCTCTCTCCGCCTCCTCTTCGATCGACCTCTTGACCGCCAGCAGTTTCTCCTCTCGTCTTGCCGTAAGAATGAGACTTCCCCCACATCTGCCTGCCAGATAAGCAAGCTGTTCCCCTATGCCGGAGCTGGCGCCGGTAATTAGAACCGTTTTGCCACTCAGCGCCTCCTTTAGTTTCATCTCGCTCAATCGAGTACGGGGGAACAAAATTCGCTCCAGTATGCTGTAGCTCTTCATGTTGTTCGTCCCCCCTTTCGTCTTCGTACAATCCGAATCATTGACCGTCGAATCGATTTTCAAGTCGTTTCGAACCGTCTTCACCTTTGACTATCGAGTAAACCTTTAAGTCGCAATGGACGCCCTTGTTCAACACAACCTTGCGCAACGTTCCTTCGTAAGTCATGCCCGTCTTCTCCATCACCCTGGCCGAGCCGATGTTAGGTACGAGACATCTTGCTTCGAGACGGATAAGGTCCATCTCCGTAAAGCCGAATTGAATGATTGCGGCCGCGACCTCTGTCATGTATCCCTTACCCCAATAGCGCCGGGACAACGCATATCCCAGTTCCGCTCTACGGTGAACGGGATCCCAATGCACGAAGCCGCAAGTACCGATTAATCGGTCTTCTTCCTTGTCCACGACACCCCACGGCGCAACTTCGCCGCTATCGTATTTGCGCTCCAGATGGCGGATAAAGCCAAGCGTGTCATCGAGAGTCCCATGGGGATACCAGCTCGTAAATTCGGAAACGGCTTCGTCCGAGCAATAGCGGTACATATCTTCAACATCCTGTAAAGTGACAGGACGAAGCTTCGTCCGCTCCGTCTCCAATAAGGGAAGCTTTCCAAATACGTCTTTTATTTGCATAGCCGCAGCCTCCATAGTATTCGATTTCAATATGTTGATGCATAAAGAGTCCGTATAGTCCGAAGCTTGAATAAGGTGTATCATTATAGTTACATCAAGTGCAGGGTGAAGGAGAGTGGACGTAATGTCTCGTTATATAGATCAATTTGTGCGCAATGAAGAGGAACGATTACGTGTGGAGAAAGTCGAGCGTTTGGCTGCGAAATTCGCGGAACGTGCTGCCCGGCATGATGAGGAGGGCTCCTTCCCATTCGACAACTTCGCCGACCTGCGGGAAGCCGGTTATCTAAAGCTGACTGTCCCGACGGAATATGGCGGCGACGGCATCGACTTGCATGGTCTAGTCCTGCTGCAGGAGCGCCTGGCTTACGGCGATGGCTCCACGGCTCTCGCCGTAGGCTGGCATGTCGGGCAAATGTTCCACTACCGGGAATCGGGCAAGTGGCAGCAAGAATTGTTTGCGGAATTATGCCGCTCCGTCGTTCGGGACGGCACGATGATCAACACGTTTGCAAGCGAAGCCTCGACGGGAAGCCCCAGCCGCGGCGGCAGGCCGGAGACAAACGCCGTCCGTTCGGATGGCGGCTGGCGGTTAACGGGCCGCAAGACGTTTAGCACTTTATCGCCGATTCTGGACCGGTTCGTCGTATCCTCCTACATTCCGGAAGAAGCTGTCGTCAGCGAATTTCTAGTCATGAAGTCGGAAAACGTAACGCTGGTAGAGACCTGGAATTCGTTAGGGATGAGGGCGACAGGCAGTCACGACGTCGTTTTGGACGGCGCGTTCGTTCCCTCGGAGCATCGCATCGCGGGCGGTGGCATCGACGACGGGTCCGGCTGGCTGCTGCATATACCGGCATGTTATATGGGCATTGCGCTTGCCGCCAGAGACTACGCGCTGGAATTCGCTCGCACCTATCAACCGAACTATACGGACAAGCCGATCGCTTCATTCCCCGCCGTTCAAGCTTCTATCGGCGAGATGGAGTTGGCGCTGCGTTCTGCGCGTACCATCCTGTTCGCTGCAGCGGACCGATGGGACACGGAACCGGACAATCGCCCCGCTTTGAAGTCCGAGCTTGGTCTTGCGAAACATGTCACGACCAACAACGCGATTCGCGTCGTGGATCTTGCCATGCGGATCGTCGGAGGCTCCAGTCTCGCACGCAGCCTGCCGCTGGAACGTTACTACAGGGACGTGCGGGCAGGACTGCATAATCCGCCCATGGATGGCACGGTCATTCAGAATCTGGCATCCTCTGCCCTTTCCGAAGGCGTTTCAACGTTTTCCCCTTAATCAGAACATGTGATTATATGATGTCCAGCAGCTCCGACAAACGCTCCACCGTCGCGATGGGCTGTGCCGTTAGCCCATCTCGCCATGGTTGGTTCACCTTGACCCATATCGTCTTCATGCCGAGCATATGCGGCGCTTCTATATCATTAACGGGGTGATCTCCGATGAAAAGACATTGCTCCGGACTCAAACCCAGCTTGTTTAATGCCATTGCGAATATGGAGGGATCCGGCTTCTTCACGCCCGCCTCCTCCGATACGAGAATGACATCGAAATCATGTCGTATGCCAAGACGATCAATCTTGCCATATTGAATTTCATTCCTGCCGTTCGTGATCAGCCCCGTCTTGTATCGGGATCGCACATGCGCGATGATCTCGCCCGCATGATTCATCGGGGAGGCGCTCTTGACATATTCCGCTCGGTAAAAATCCATCAGCTCGGCCGCGACAGGGCGTTGTTTCCATGGCAGCTCGAGCATCAATTCCTCGAACAGCTTCGTTTTGTCTTTGTAACCATCCTGGTCCAGCTCCACAATTCTCTTATGAAGCTCATCGACTGCATCCAAATGCCCGAAATAGTTTTTCAGAAAAGCTCTTGTGAATACATCGAAGGTGGCCGTTCGATCAAGCAGGGTGTTGTCCAGATCAAATAGGATAGCTTTTATCGATTCCATTAAGAGACTCCCCCTTATTCTAACTCCCCCTAATAAATGTACCGCTCCAAAAATCCATTCCGGAATTTCCGCTCGGGATCGAACTTCTGCACCAGCTCCCTAAAGGCCGGCAGCTTCGGAAAGAGCTCTTGCAGCTTGGCCGGCTCCATGGCAAAGAGCTTGCCCCAATGCGGACGCGCGCCGAACGGCTCAAGACTGGCTTCAATGATCGGCAACGCCGCGCTGACTCTCTCCCATTCCGGCTTCCATGTAAAGTGGATGCCAACGGAGTCTTGTCCGAAGCATGGACTTAACCACAGATTGTCGCTTGCAATCGTTCGCACCTCCGTTACGAACAGAAGCGGAGAGATGAGATCGCGCAGGCCATCCAGCGCCTCGAGAGCAGCGTAGGCATCCTTGCGCGCCACAAAATATTCGCTCTGCAGCTCCTCGCCCGCGCTTGGCGTAAAGTCCATGCGGAAGTGGGCCAACCTCTCATGCCAAGGTCCCGCGATGCCGCGCTGATCGCTGCAATTGTCTGCCGCATAGCCCGGAACGGGATGCAGATTAACATCGGATAACAAGGCGCCGTAACAGCTAATGGGATCTCCCCCAGCTGGCTCATCGCCTGGCTTTACAACGGACTTCCTCCACACCTGGTGGAAGGACGATGACTTCCAATCCGTAAACAAGCTGACGCTGTATCCGGAAGCGAACAGGTCCTCAAAGCAGTCCGCAAGCTTGGAGAGCGGCAAACCTTCGTAGACATGTTGCTTTATTTCGAAGGCTGGCACAAGATCCAGCGTCAGCTTTGTCACGACACCCAGCGCTCCAAGACCAACGATTGCTCCCGCGAACAGACCATCCTCGTCATCCCTGGTCAGAGTGATCAGTTTCCCATCACCTGTAGCCAGCTCGATGCCATAGACCACTGTAGCCAGATTGCCGTTGCGATCCCCCGAGCCGTGCGTCGCCGTCGCGCAAGCTCCCGCAATCGTAATATGCGGCAGAGAAGCCAAATTGTGAAGCGCGTAACCATTCTCATGCAAATAACCGCACAGTTCGCCGTAGCGGATGCCGCCCTCGACGGTTACTCGATGTTGGACACGATCCAGCTCAACGACGCCATTTAACCTCTCCAGTGACACATGTGCCGCGTCCGTATCCGCGATGGCGTTGAAGGAATGTCTGGAGCCAAGAACCTTTATTTGATCCAGTCGGCTCACTAACTCGCGCACCTCTTCGGCCGTCCCCGGCACATGACATTCCTTGGCTTGGTACATGTAATTGCCTGCCCAATTCCGTTCGTATCTCAAGCTGTTCCGCTCCTTTGGCGTCTTTATTTCACTAAAATTATTTTATAAAGTTCTTATTCAGTTTATCGCAGAACGGAATTCTTGTCTTTATCGAGTTGCCAGGATACCGAACAATGATTGCCCAGTATTTGCTAAAACGTAGTAACATAGGCTTAGTCTTATATCATTCAACTGCAAAGGGGATTATCGCATGGGATTGTTCGATGGTTTAATGGGCAACGCCTCGGAGCTGAAGATGGAAGAGGTTCAGAAGGAATTTGGTCATATTCTGAGCAAAACGGAGAGGTTCGAGAAAGCCTATAAGCTCATTCGGGATTTGTTTGTCTTCACGGATAAGCGACTCATCCTGGTCGATAAGCAAGGACTCTCCGGCAAGAAGGTCGAGATTCACTCTTATCCTTATAAAAATATAACGCACTTTAGCATCGAGACCGCAGGCACGTTCGACATGGACGCCGAGCTGAAAATCTGGATTTCCGGCTCGGCGATGCCCGTTCAGAAAAAATTTAATAAAAGCCTGAATATCTACGAATTGCAAAGCGTGCTTGCGGAATACGTGATGAAATAAAATTCTATTCGTAAAGGGACACGGACTTCATTAATCCATCTTCTTTGGACAACGAGTACGTAATGAGAATATTTCCGTTAGGAAACGGAACGTCCATTCGGAATACGTCGACTGCTTCGTTGCTGGATTCGGAATCTTGCAGCTCGGCGTATCCGAATTGTTCTCCCGCCTTCGTCAGGTATTGAAGCAGCGTCCCCACTTCAGCTCCTTTGTAGAGGTCTCGCAATTGCGCCGTCCACTCCTCCGCGTCCCAATCAGGGCGTTTCACCTGTATCTCATGGTTTTGCAGCATGTCGAGCAGATCGATTACCATCCTTCCGTCCCCTTCCTGCAGGGCAACCGCAAGCGCGATTTGACTTCTGTTCAACGTCGGCATATAACTTTCCAGGTTTTTCGCTGCCAGCATGTCGAATATGGCATCCGGTTCATGATGTTTGGCGAACCAATAGGAATGAACGTCCATCGGATTCAACGGACTAGTGCCCGGAATGAGGAACCTGCCGTCCGCCGATACACGGTTTAATGCAGATGATTCCAGACGGGCCGAATATTTCAAGACGAACACGTTTTCGCCGTTTCCGTCGACGAAAATTCGTACGGATAGCGGTTCGCGCGGCTTCTCGTCTCCTGGAAGAATCGCAGCATAACCGTTATCGCTGGAATAATAGACGCTCCCGTCGTTCGAGCCATGACGGACAAGCCGATACAAGATCCGGCTCTTGCGCTCCATCGGCTCTACCCAGATACTCGTAGTATTTCCGCTCGTCGTTCGTACCTCTTCATCTATTTCCCATGCGATGTCGGCAATACCCCGAAGCTCGTCTGGCTGTCTTCCATTCCCCAGTTCCGGCAGCTTCATATTCAACTTGTAATTTTCTGAACGCCATTCGTATGCGGTGTAACGTTGCTCAGAAGCATAGAAGACATCCGCGAAGTTTGAACGGCTCAAGATGCCTTCATAAGTCGGCTTCCGTGCCGAATCGAACAGAGTCAGATGTTTCCCTGACGAGGCATACACGCCTCCTGCAACCAATGCCGGTATCAGGAGGACATGGATAATGGCGATGAGCCGGTTATGCGAAGTGACGACGGGCTGCAGTCTGGGGATCGAGTCGCCGTCTTTCTTGAGATTGGATGCCAAGGTAAACATAAGAGCCAGGATTAGCAGCGTGCCTATGCTGGAATGGAGAAGCAGCGGGACGGCGTAACCATACGGAGCCGGCATCATTCTCGTCAAACTGATCGCGAACGTGCACAACATGGCGATCAAAGCTAGCGGGAGCATCGCGCCGAAATAACGGCGGAACATGCCGGGCGCTTTCGTAATAGCATCGCCTAACGACAAGTCTTGAAGGACCATTAAGTAAGGCGTTATAGAATAAATCATCATGACCACGAGTAAAAGAAGTCCTAGCGGGAAAAATACCGCCGTTAAAAAAAGCATAAGGACTCCCGCCAATAACTGAAGAATCGACCACGCCAGCATTTCGCTAAAATAGCGGCGCCCGTTTGCCCATAATGGCACAGCCTTACGATCGACAACCCATCCTCTCGCTCCTCCTAGAAACATCCCCCTTACTAAGCTCTGAAGGACCAATACAGCTGCCGATACGAGCACGCTTGCCGCTCCCCACTGCGGCTCTCCGCTCTGGAGCGATGTATATCCCGCCTTCAAGTCCTGCAGCGACGGCATATATAGCGGCAGTGTAGCATGGAAGCTTTCCGTCCGGGTTTCCCAGCCTGCCGCTCCGCCTCCAATGAGGCTAACCGATGAAGACGAGGAAACATAGGGATAGACAGTGAAGCCGTAATAATAGCCCGCCACGATCAAAGCCGTAATAAACACTTCAAACAACAACACGAGCACGATTAAACGGCTATACGCCACTGTCCCTCCCACTAAAAGGAACCTCCGCACATAAGCCGATTCCACTCCACAAGCTCCGGCAGCTCGCTTTGCTGGACGCCCGGCGGGGTAATCGCGCACAACTGTTTTGGCTTACCCCTGTTTCCGAATGTTAGGATAACCTCCGTCCGAATCGGACGGCTGTCAATCTCGAACGTTAACTCCGCATGTCCGGTGCTGTAGCTGCCATCGTCGAATTCGGCTCTGATCCCATCGAATGTCAGCAGCTTGAAATCATGTTTTTCGAATAATTCCCGCATGTCATCCGGCCAACGGTTGTTGGCGGTGGAATCCTCGAACCGTTTCATAGCCTCCTTAAAATCCTGCTCGCGAATCTGCTCTAAAAAAGCTTCCGTGTTATTTTTCAGTAGCGGCGGATTCCAAAACCAACCTATTGTTTGGAAGAAAAAGTAAACAACTGCACTGATGCCAATCGCGAAAATGACCATTTTAATCCCTAAACTTGTTCGTTTGCTCACGTTATACCTCCGCTATGCTTACATATTACCCTATAATTAGAAACGCATGTTGAGCAGAAAAGTTGCCTTTCTATAGGCGATTTCTGAATTATGGCTATCTGGGGAAAAAGATCACTTTATAACTAGAAATGGCGGTGCTAGGGAAACTTTCCCCGCACCGCCATTTCCGGCTTTTTCGCAGAAACCTGTTTCAGCTCCGTTATCGTCTGTTTGCCGAAAGCTGATCGGACAATCCCCAATGTGGCTCAAACGTCCTTCGGATTGCTTCGCAATTCGCAGCCGTTATCTCGTCTTAAGGGCCGAAAGTTTCCAGCGGAATGGACATGACGTTCATTCGCGAGCCGTCCTTCGCGCTGTATTCGAACAACTCCAGCGTCAGCGTGCCGTTAACGGGCTGCCCAGATTCCGGAATTTCGAGTTCGATCGCGAACGGTGACCATGCCGGAGCCCCTTCCGCAAGTGTATGGAAGTGTTCTAGCAAATAGTTATGCCCGTCCTCAACGGCATAATTCATGACTGCTTCGAATACCCGCGCTGTTCCCGATACGATATATCTGCCATTAGAACCGTTGACGCTGACATTGCAAAATGCTTGGTTGCATGGACGCATATCCTCGTTTGCAGTGATATGGACTCGCCTTAAAGCATCATCCCAGGCAACCGATGCCCCCAACAGATCGCCTACGGACCGAAGGGGCACATAAGTACTTCCCTGATAATTCAGCATGGGCAATCTTCCATCCGTATAAGCCACATTATTTACGAATACAGGATACGATGCTTCCGTCAAAGAATACGTTGTCTTCTGCGTCGCCGCCATCGAAGGCAGCGCCGTCATGAGCAATCCTCCCATGACCAAGCCTATTATGAATCCTTTCGCATTTTTAAACAAACTTGCACCTCTCTTCTCCTCAATTCCCTCAGCGGGATTTATTCCATCTTATGCAGAAGAATAGTGAATCCATGAATGACGATTCTTCGGCGATAGAGAAGGCGCTGGGCAAAATCGCATACAAACAAAGCAAATACTCGCCCTTGCAACTCGATTGCGCGCACGATACGCTTGTATGACTACTAACAACAGAATGGAGCGTGCGCCTGCTATGTTTGTTAATCGCCTCTCAATAAGCAGCTGGAGTCTTCATCGCTGCCTTGGTCCACTTCGCTGGACCGTCTGGGATCAGACTTCCCGGACTCAGTCCACCAACATTCAGGAGCAGCCGGAGCTTTTTTCGCTCCTTGATCTGCCATCCGACGCCGCTTCCCGAGGATTGTCGTATCTGGAGCTCTGCCATTTTCATTTCCCATCCCGAGAGGACGATTATTTAAAGAAACTCCGTTCCTCGTTTGCCGATGCCGGCATCGCCTTTCATACTTTGTTAGTCGACTATGGCGACATCTCCTCTCCGGATCTCGTACGCCGGGAATCCGATATCGCTTATTTGAAGGGCTGGATGGAGACCGCTGCCCTGGCGGGCGCCGCTGGCGTCCGAATCGTCGCTGGCGAACAGCCGGCCGGAGACTTGGAAGCGATCCGGCGAAGCGCGAATGCTCTGCTTGAACTGAGCCATTATGGGGCCCCTCTAGGCGTAAAAGTCGTCACGGAAAATTTCCGCGATCTGACATCCACCGTAGACAGTTGGAGAAATCTGCTTGCCGAGACGGGCAATGAGGTGTCCACTATCGTCGATTTCGGCAATCTGGCTAAGAAGGAGAAAGAAGCGGGCATCGTCTTTGGAACGCCTCTCGCGCACTCCTTCCATGCCAAGCCGGAGTATGGCGACGATGGTTCCATTGACGCCGATTCGCTGCGGCAGCTGCTCCGACTAGCCGGAGCGGACAATGCCGATGCGCCGGTGTCCCTTATTTTCGACCGGGACGGGGATATGTGGGAAGGCATCGAGAGGATCAAGAGCGTCGTTCTGAGCGTAGAAGAGTAGCCCCAAAACAAAGTGAACTGGAGGGTAGATCCATAAGCGTTATTAATGCCTATGGACGCTAACCAGCGTGACTTTACGATCCATCGGCGTTTTTAACGCCTACAACTGCTCGTTCGCCTGCTTTTTGGAACCAAAAGCGTTATTAACGCCTATGGACGCTAACCAGCGTGACTTTACGATCCATCGGCGTTTTTAACGTCTACAGCTGCTCGTTCGCCTGCTTTTTGGAGCCATAAGCGTTATTAACGCCTATGGACACAAATCTGAGTGACTTTACGATCCATCGGCGTTTTTAACGCCTACAGCTGCTCGTTCGCCTACTTTTTGGAGCCATAAGCGTTATTAACGCCTATGGACACAAATCTGAGTGACTTTACGATCCATCGGCGTTTTTAACGCCTACAGCTGCTCGTTCGTCTGCTTTTTGGAGCCATAAGCGTTATTAACGCCTATGGACACTAATCTGAGTTACTTTACGATCCATCGGCGTTTTTAACGCCTACAGCTGCTCGTTCGCCTACTTTTTGGAGCCTAGCTGCACTGTTGTCTGTTAGATTTTCAATCTTTTGATCACAAGTCTCGGAATTGTATAATTTCCCAACCAACAAAAAGACGCCCTGCCATCCAGTACAATCACCTGGATGCGAGCGTCTTTATTGTTCGGTATAAATGTTGCCGCTTATGCCATTTTTACGAGGCTGTAGTTCTTTTTGCCTTTGCGGATAATGATAAAGCGGCCGCCGATGGCTTGACCTTCGGACACCTCAAGCGTGAGGTCGGTTACGCGTTCGCCGTTCATGGAGATGGCGCCGTTCGTAATATCTTCGCGCGCTTGGCGTTTGGATGGTTCGATGCCGAGATCCACGAGCCAGTCGACGATGTTTTTCGCCTCGCGGCCCGATTCGAACGTCGGCATTTCCTTGAAGCCCTGCTCGATCTCGTCCGCCGTCAAGGAGCCGATATCGCCCGTGAACAGAGCCGCCGTAATACGCTTCGCCTGCTCCAGCAGTTCCTCGCCGTGCACAAATCTCGTCATCTCTTCGGCAAGCTTTTTCTGAGCTTCGCGTTTATGCGGCTCTGACTGCACCTTTTCCGCGAGCGACTCGATCTCTTCCATCGACAAGAAGGTAAAGTATTTCAAGTATTTGACGACATCGCGGTCGTCCGTATTCGCCCAGAACTGGTAGAATTCGAACGGCGTCGTTTTGTTCGGATCGAGCCAGATCGCGCCGCCCGCCGTCTTGCCGAACTTCGTCCCGTCCGCTTTAAGCATGAGCGGAATCGTTAGCCCAAATGCCTTGGCTTCGCTGCCTTCCTTCTTTCGGATCAGGTCCAGGCCGCTCGTAATGTTGCCCCATTGATCGGAGCCGCCGATTTGCAATTGCACATCCTCGTTCTGGAAAAGGTGAAGGTAGTCGAGCGATTGCAGAATCTGGTACGAAAACTCAGTGAAAGAGATTCCGCTGTCGAGACGACTGGACACGACGTCCTTCGCCAGCATCGTGTTGATGCTGAAGTTTTTGCCGTAGTCGCGCAGAAATTCGATAACGTTGATCTTGTGCGTCCAGTCGTAGTTGTTGACCATCCGAATGTTGTTGTCGCCATCCGTGACGAACAGCTTGCGCAGCTGCGCCGTTAGCGCTTCAACATTGTCCTGGATCTGCTCCAGCGTCTGCAGGGATCTCTCCGACGTACGACCGCTTGGATCACCAATAGTACCCGTTGCGCCGCCGATCAGGATAACAGGACGATGGCCGGCCAGCTGGAATCGCTTTAGCACCATAAAGGGGATCAAATGTCCGATATGCATGCTGTCGCCCGTAGGATCCACGCCGCAGTATAGCGACACGGCTTTCTCGTTCGTCAAGGCGCGAAGTCCCTCCGCGTCGGTCTGCTGATTAATGGCGTCTCGCCATTCCAATTCGTCGATAATGTTCATTTGCTCTGCACTCCTTCGATTGTTCGTGGAATTAAGGGAAACGGTTGCGCTAACCCTTTAAATGCTTGGAAACTAGGCAAAACGGCTACGCCGTCCAGTGGAGGCGGGGCGCGTTTCGATTCGAGAATTATTGAGAAAGCACGGCGAAATCCTATACTTTCTTAACAATTAAAAAAACGCCCCTAGTCTATTGAAGACATAGGGACGATTATTAACCGTGTTACCACCCAAATTGCATCAACTAAGCAGCGCCCGCGGACGTGTCGTTGATACCACTCTAGGCGAGATATCGTTCGCCAATCCGCTCGGCATTACCCGAGATGCTCCAGAGTGTATTTCGCAGGCTTCATGTGTACCGGGTTCCATCGCCCCCCGGCTTTCTGAGACAGGGACTAAGCCGCTACTGCGCTCTTTCGACGCAAGTCGCTTATAAGATTAAAGCAAGTATAGAGAATGACGCATGGATTGTCAACCGTCTCTATCGATGTCTGTGTCGATGCCTGTGTCGACGTCTCTCCCGTCTCGGTCTCTGTCCGCTCCATTGGCCCGTTTCTCTCTCGCATCCGAAGGGGGGTACCCGTAATATCGTTTAAACAGCTTGCTAAACGTATAAATATCGGCATACGCCAACGCATCCGCTACTTCCGTTACGGTCATGGCCGTCTCCTCCAGCAAGTGGACCGCGCGCTCCATGCGCAGCTTCGAAATCGTTTCCTTAAGCGTCAGCCCGGTATGACGTTTCATGAGCGAGCTAACGTAACGAGCGGTGAGACCCGAGGGGGCTGCTACAGATTCGTAATCGATCTCCTCCGACAGCCGAAACCGTATCTCGTTATGCACTTGCTGGATCATCTGTTCAACATAATAGTTGCGCTGCGGCATAAGCTGCCTTTCCATTGCCTTGCGCCAACGGGTCAGAATCAACTTAAGCAGCAGGTCGAACTCGGCTTCCTCCCCCGTCTCCGCCAAAGAAGCCAAATCGACAAGCTGATGAAGCAACGGCTCCATCCGGTAAGTATCCCCAATATGGACGCAGCGCTGCTCGGTCAATGGATCGGGCAGCTCTCTCCAGTGCTTCGTTTTTATATTCACAATTGTAAAATGGCAATAGAGTACAGTAAGCGGATTGTTCGGGCGATGGCTGGCTTTGATCTCGTCGCCAGGATGCAATATAAAGCATGAGCCAGGGCGAATGTTATACTTGTCTCCGTTGATCCACATATCCCCTTGTCCTTTGGCGGCATACCAGAGGTCGTAATCCGGCAGCGGAAGCGGCTGCCAGGACCAGTTCGGCTCACATCTGGCTTTGCCGCTCGAGCCGCTTCTCGCAAAAAAACGCTCTTCCCAAGGCCATGCTGCCGACTCTCCGCCAAACGTGATTCCCATCATCGCCAACCTCCTCTATTAGCATCTTTGTCCAAATTCATGCGATTGGATTCCATTTCTATATCGTATGCTCCCTGATACTCTATTGGCAAGGGATATTTATTCATATTAAGGAGGAATAGACCATGAAAGGAACCACGTTAACTCCGGAGCAAATCAATTCCATGTTATACCAATACGATAAGGTGCATGTAAGTCTAAACGGAATCAAAGAGCTGCAAGAGGTACATTATGCGCAATACAAACAAACGGGCTTCATTTCCGTCGATGGCGTGCTGAATGAGAATGAAGTTGGGCAAAGCATTCAAGCGATTATGGATTTGCTCCATGTCGATCGTAAAAAGTCGCGTCTGCAATTCACGAGACCCGAGCAAGAGTTGAATACACCAGAAGAACGCGAACTGTCCATTCGGAAAATTCACGAATTCGTGGATTCCGAGGACCGATTACGCAAAATCGCCTATCACCCCGACATCATCGGCACGATTCGATGCCTATTCGGCGAAGAGCCGAAGCTGATTCAGGATATGGCGCTGCTCAAGCCCCCGCACGGCGGCGGCGAGAAACCTTGGCATCAGGATATGGCCTATGGCAACCTGACCTATACGAAGTCGGCTATCGGAGTATGGATCGCCCTTGACGAGGCTACGGCCGACAACGGCTGCATGCACGTCATTCCCGGCTCCCATCAAGAGGGCGCCACGCCTCATTACGCTGTACGCGACTGGCAGCTTTGCGACACGCAAGTACCGGTAAACAAAGACGTTATCGTTCCCTTAAAGCCAGGCGGCGTATTGTTCTTCCATGGATTGCTCTACCACGGAACCCCGTCCAACTTCTCCACGCTTCGCAGGCGAGCCTTGCAATTCCATTACGTGCCGGCCTCTGCCGAAAAGATAAATGCCAAGGAGTACAAACGGATGTTCACGAACGAAATGACCGACGCGGAATGTTGAATCGAGCGGTGTAACTGGCCTAATGGGGCTGCTCAAAGTTTATTGCGACTTTGAGCAGCCCCATTAGGCCCGCGCCAGGCTAAACTTGTATGAAATTTCATACTCAATCAGCCCATTGGGCTCGCGCCTTGCTAATCGTGTATGAAAATTCATACTCACTCAACCCATTAGGCCCTCGACTGGCTAATCGTGTATGAAAATTCATACTCACTCAGCCCATTAGGCCCTCGACTGGCTAATCGTGTATGAAAATTCATACTCACTCAGCCCATTAGGCCCTCGACTGACTGAACATATATGAAATTTCATACTCACAAGGCCTATTGGGCTCGAGACTGGCCAATCGTGTATGAAATTTCATACTCAGACGGCACATCGAGTCCGCGCTTGGCTAAATGTATATGAAATTTCATACTCAAACAGCCCATTGGGCTCGAGACTGGCCAAACGTGTATGAAATTTCATACTCAATCAGCCCATTAGGCTCCCGACTGGCTGAACGTATATGAAAATTTGCTTCACAAACAGCAAAAGCTCGTGAGTTATGACCCTCTCGGAAAATGCCTCATCATCCCCGCCGCTCCGCACCATTCTTCCTCACCCAGCGCTTCGCCAATAAGCTCCATGCAAATGATGACATTAATCGACCATTGCGAAGCCGTGTTCGTCGACATCCAAGGACATCCAGGGAACGAGTCGCTCTAGTCCCGCGACTAGAAGCCCAGGCAGAACCCCTAGGAGCTTCCCGGCGCGATATGCCAGGAATCGATCGAAATCCTCTTACCGCCACTGGCATGTGGACTATTTTGCCGCAGTCTCTCATTTGGCGAGCCTGTCCCCATTACGACTTGCAAGCAGCACAGAACACAAAAAAATCGCCCTCGGTCCGTAACAGACACGAGAGCGATTTAAACTTATAAATCCGTCATACCACTGGCTGGGTAATGGAGTTCTTATAACCCAACCGTTTGAGCCAATTGCCGCAAAGCTCCGTCCAACGCGCCGTATCAGGCAGATGATGCGCCAGTCCGACGCCGTGCTCGCCCTTCTCGAAAATATGCAGCTCGAACGGCACCTGATGCCGGCTCAGAGCCATAGCGAACATCATGCTGTTCTCGACAGGTACGGGTCGATCCTCGGCGGTATGCCACAGAAAGGTCGGAGGCGTCTCTGCACTCACCTGCATATCGTTGGATAACGATCGGAGCAGCTTCTCGTCCGGATTCGCGCCAAGCTGCGCTTCCACCGAACCTCCATGAGTGAATGGTTCCATAAAAGAGATAACGGGATAACACAAGATTAGAGCGTCCGGTCTACAGCTATGCCGTTCTACCGGATCCTCGCTCTCAACGTCGCCATTGTCAAAATGCGTGCCTACCGTCGATACGAGATGCCCGCCGGCCGAAAAGCCTAGCAGCGCTATCCGATCCGGATTAACACCCCACTCCGCCGCATGCTGCCGAGCGAATCGTACCGCCCTCTGGGCATCCACCATGGGAACCGGATATTGATAGGGTTTGACGCGGTAATGCAAGACTGCCGCCGAGATGCCTATTGAATTCAGCCAATCCGTGATGGGATAAGCCTCATGCGCCGCTCTCCCTCCATAGCCGCCGCCGGGACAAACGATGACGAGGCCTGCGCGTTCTTGTTCCGGCACGAGGAACAGCTCCAGCCTCGGGACATCTTCGTTCGACGTCCCTTTTGCCAGCGGAGCATCTCCTTCCCATAATCGGTAAAGCATGTCGTTCTACCTTCCCTTCTACCCCTGGATAAAATGATGATCGCAATCGTCCTCGATCATCTCATAGTTGAGCCGCAACCGTCAATTGCTTCGCCGGCTCGACAGCATCAAACCACCAGTGGTATCCGTCCCGCGCCAGCAGTTCGTCGGCTTCGGCCGGTCCGTACGTGCCTGCCTCGTAGACATGCAGCGGAACGCTATTTTCCTCGTAAGCTTCCAGGATCGGTTGCACCCAAGCCCATGAAGCTTCCACTTCGTCCCAATGCGCGAAGTACGTTCCGTCGCCCAAAAGGGCGTCATGGATAAGATTCTCGTATGCTTCGGGAAGATCGCCTTGGCCGGGATCGATGTCGATGCAAATCGGCTTGGAGGCTTCCTTGACGCTTGCGCCCATCGTGTTGAGTTGCAACGAGATGCTTTCGCCGGGGCTCATCTCAATGACGAGCAGATTCGGTTCCGCCGCGCCGTCTTCGGATACCGAGGATTGCTTGAGCGGCTCCTTGAATTCAATGACGATGCGCGTCGACTTCTCCTTAAGGCGTTTGCCCGTACGAATATAGAACGGAACGCCGCGCCAGAAGGAATCGTCGATGCTCAGTTTGGCCGCAATGAACGTATCGTTCATCGAGCCTTCCGCGATTCCGGGTTCGGAGGTATAGCCGTTAACCGGCTGGCCCTCGAGATAACCTGCACCGTATTGGCCGCGCACGATGGATTTGGCGACATCGGCCTTCTGCAGAGGCTCGAGCGCCTCCATGATATGTTTTTTCTTAAAACGCACTACTTCCGCATCGCTTCCGGTAGAAGTGCGGATCGCCGTCATCATAAGCAGCTGCAGCATATGGTTCTGGAACATATCGCGCAGCGCGCCAACATGGTCGTAATAACCGGCTCGCTCCTCTACGCCAACCGTCTCGTTTGCCGTAATCTGAACGTTGGCGATGCTGCGGTTTGTCCATAACGTCTGAATGATAGGATTGCTTTGCTGTAAAACCTTGAAGCGTTGAAGCATCGGTTTGCCAAGATAATGGTCGATGCGGAAAATCTCCTCTTCCGCAAACGCTTTGCCCAGCATCGCGTTCAGTCCTCTTGCCGTCTGCAGATCGTGGCCGAACGGCTTTTCGATGACGAGACGTTTCCAGCCGTTCGCGGAGCCAAGACCGCTTTCCTGAATATTCTCGGCAATCGTCTCGAAGTACTCCGGTCCGACCGACAGGTAGAACAATCGATTCGGCGCAAGGCCCAGCTTTTGTTCGCGAGACTCGATGCGGCCTAGCAGTTTGGCATAATCCTCAAGATTGCCGATGTCCAGCACGCTGTAGCTGAATGCTTGCAAAAACGACGCCAGCTTGGATTCGTTCACCGACTTGCGCCTGGAGAAATCGCGTATGGATTGTTCGATATTCCCTCTAAATTTGTCATCCGACCAATCCCTGCGGCCCAAGCCAATCAGAGCAAATGATATTGGCAATTTATCATCAATAAATAAATTAAACAGGGCAGGGTAAATTTTGCGTTTGGCCAAATCGCCGGTTGCCCCGAACAATACGAATGTAGTTGGTTCCATGTTCCTACTCCTCCTAATAAAGGATGATCTATGTTTAGCTTAGCTTTACTATAATACGAAGTTAAGCCATACAAGTAATTAATATATTTCAGAGTAGCTATAAACACAGTGTATACCCGGAGTCACTATCGTTTTGCCAACGTTTTCACCCGGGTAACCTACATTAGTTCCGATAGGCAATTTTAAATCAGATATTCCAGAAAAGCCGTCGCTATACCAAAGTAAATAAGGAGGGACAATATGTCGTTAAGCGTTGTAATGAGCGGACCCGATGCAACGGCCGGATCCACCTTAAGCCTGTACAGAAGGATTGGAATTACCGTTCCGGCAAGCGTGCCGATAACGAGCGTCACGACAAGCGAGCTTCCCACCACCAGTCCCAAGACCGGACTTCCTTGCCAAATGTAGGCGATAACGGAAATGAGCGTGCCGCAAATGCCTCCAATCATCAATCCCACCAGTAATTCTCGCCAAATGAGCCGTTTAATGACGCCGCTAGTCGCTTCCCTGGTGGTCAGCCCCCGTACAACGACCGCCAGGGATTGCGTACCCGTATTGCCGGTCATGCCGGCAATCATGGGCATAAAAAATGCCAAAGCCACTACTTTGTCCAACGTTTCCTCGAATCGGCTAATAATCGTTCCGGATATAATGCCAATCAGCAGCAGCAAGATTAACCATGGCAAGCGCCGCCAAGCGGCAACGATCGCCTTCGTATCGAAGTCGATCGACTTGCCCGACGCGGACAGCTTTGCGATATCCTCGGAAGCCTCGCGAATGACGACGTCGATGATATCGTCGACAGTGACGATTCCGACCAATATTCCGCCATCCTCCACGACGGGTACAGCAATAAAATCATATCTTTCGATCATGCGCGCTACATCCTCTTGGTCCATGTCGGAAGGTACAGAAATAACCCTCTCGTACATAATGTCGGCAATCCGCTCTTCCGCATCCGCCAAAATAAGATCGCGATACGACACGACGCCGAGCAGCCTTTTCACGTCGTCAACAACATACAAATAACTGATCGACTCGGCGATTTCAGCGAATTCCTTCAGTTTCTCCACGGCATTGCGCACCGTAAAATGCAAAGGAATCCAGACATACCGGTTCGTCATGATCCGCCCCGCCGTTTCGGGCGCATAGGTCATGAGATGCCGAACGGCCTGAGACTCCTCTTCCTTCATATAATCCAGAAAGGACTGCTTCCTCTCCTCGGACAACCCGCCTAGCAGCCCAGCCAAATCGTCCTTGTCCATTCGGTCCATAAGTTGAGCCGTCCGCTCTACGCCGAGCAGCTCGAACACCTCGATTTGCGGTTCCCGCTCCATCTCTCCGACCATGGCGGTCAGAAGCTCCATGGTGAGATAGATAACGAATCCGGCACGTTGTTTGCCTGGCAACCGATCGTATACGCCTGCCAGATCATACGGTTGGAGCTCCTCGGCCAGAGCAAGAAACTGTACTTTATCCCCTGCCTCGAGCGCGCGAAGTATATTCATATCAATTTCCGTTACGTTCATGTGCATGACCATCAACCCCTTCCCCGGAGGAACGTTGCCCCTGTTATTTATACCCAAACCTATCAGCGAATAAAACGGGCGGTGAGGAACCGCTTTAGGTATGCAGCGAACATTCGAATTTCCATAGCAATAGAAAAAACGCCGAAATAATCGACGTTTTTTTAATGATCGCGGCAACCTCGGTTCTGGTCATATTTTGCCTAGGAGCAAGCAATGGTCGACCGTCACGTCTTGCGCATATACGCGCGCACCGTCAGAGGAGCGAACACGATCACGATGACTGCGGCTCCTGCCAATGAAATGAATAAATGCTGGCCGACGGTGCCGGCTTGGGTTAGTTCCCTCACGGCAGAGATGAGATGGGATACGGGATTCGCGTTAACGAACCACTGCAGCCACTTCGGCATGGTCTCGACCGGAACAAAGGCGTTAGATAAAAACGTCAAGGGGAATAACGCCAGCATGGAGATGCCTTGCACGCTGGAAGCCGTTCTTGCGATGACGCCGAAGAAGGCGAAGATCCAACTGATCGCCCATGCGCAAAAGATGACCAGCACGCTGGCGAGCGCAACCGTCCCAAACCCCGCTTCGGGACGATATCCCATGATATAACCCATGGCGAAGGTCAAAGTCGTAGCGATGGTATAACGCACCGTGTCGGCCAAGAGCGCCCCTGCAAGCGGAGCAATACGGGCGATCGGGAGCGACTTGAACCGGTCGAACACCCCTTTGTCCATATCCTCCCGGAGCTGGACGCCCGTCACGAGAGAGGTCGTAATGACCGTCTGCACGAGAATGCCGGGAATAATGACCGGCAAGTAGCTCTGCACGTCGCCGGAGATGGCGCCGCCGAAGATGTAAGTAAACATCAAGGTAAAAATGATGGGCTGGAGCGTGACGTCGAAGAGCTGCTCCGGCGTCCGTTTGATTTTGAGCAGCCCCCTGTAAGCCATCGTAAGAGAGTTTCGTATCGTCTGGCCGAGACCGGTGTAATTGCGCAGCTTCCCGTTGACAGAGGTTCCCGTTGTCGAATGGTTCATCCTATTGCCACCTCTTTCTTAGTCGCTCCGGCTCCCTCGGATGTTTTCACGCTGACTTTATCCTGCCCCGTAATCGTCAGGAACACCTCGTCGAGCGTCGGCTTCTGGACGCTGAACTCCGACAGCGGAATCCCGGCCCCCCGAAGGGCAAGGAGAAGATCCGTCACAGCATCCGCATTCGCCATTGGCGCCGTAATCGTACCTGCCTCCGCCGTGTTGCCGGCCTTCGTCCCCAATACCTCTTCGATGATACGCTTGGCTTGCGCCAGATTTCCCGGATCCTCGATGTTTAAGTGCAGCGATGAAGTGCCTACCGACGCCTTGAGCTCGTTGACCGTACCTTCGGCTACGACGCGTCCGTGATCGATTACGGCTACCCGATCCGCCAGCTGATCGGCTTCGTCCAAGTATTGCGTTGTCAGCAAAACCGTAGAACCCGTTTTTACAAGTCGTCTGATCGTATCCCACATCTGGGATCTCGTTCGCGGGTCCAGTCCTGTCGTCGGCTCATCGAGAAAGATGAGCGGAGGCTGCGAGATCAGGCTGGCCGCCAGGTCCAGGCGGCGCCTCATGCCTCCCGAGAACTCCTTGAGCGGCCGCTTCGCCGCCTCCGACAATCCGAATTCCTCCAACAAGTCCACTGCCTTGCGCTTCGCTTCGCCTCTTCCCAAACCTAGCAGCCTAGAGAATATAACAAGATTCTCCGTCGCGCTGAGCGATTCGTCGACCGAGGCGTACTGTCCCGTAACGCCGATCAATTGGCGAACGATCTGAGCTTCCTTGGCTACGTCATGGCCGAAGATCTGTGCAGAACCCGAGTCGGGACGAAGCAGCGTTGCCAGCATCCGGATCGTCGTCGTTTTGCCTGCTCCGTTCGGGCCCAGCACCCCATAGATGCTTCCCGCCTTAACTTGGAGATCCACTCCGTCCACGGCCCGGTTATTTCCGAAGGTCTTGACGAGTCCCTTCGCTTCGACCGCCCACTCCTGCGCCATGCCCTTTGTAGTTTTCGAAAGTATGACCATCGTATTTCCTCCTATCCTGTACTCTGTTGATTGCTTCCATAAGGGCATCATATCGCGGGAATTTAAACGGAATTTAAACGGCCTCCGACTAAAATATGAAACTCTTTCTTCCTATCGACTTATAAAATTCGCCAATTAGCGGAATGGTAATGAGGTGAATTTATATTAGCAAATAACGCCCATGGGGGATTATTGGAATGGAAATGAATCTGGAAAAAATGCGGGAGCTCGCGCACAGGCTTGCTCTGGAGCATGATCCCAGCGGCAAAAGGATTTCTTCGGCAGCGCTGTGGAACCGAATGGAGGAGGATATTCGGGAGCTTCGCGCGTATATTGCCGAATTAAACAACGGAAGCACGGTCTGCGGGCAACCTGCCGATGAGTGGCTGCTCGACCATTCCGAGTTTCTCGAAGCCGAGCTGGGGGAAATTCGCGAAGCGCTGGCGGATTTTCCGGCCAAGCGGCTGCCAACGCTGGAAACCGGCGCCCGAACTCGGGCTGCTTCTCTTTGCGAATCCTACCTGGCCTATGGCGACGGGGTGCTGGACGAAAATATATTCGCCGAATTCCTCGATGCCTATCAGGAGGTGGCCGTTCTTACAGCGGCGGAAGCCTGGTCGCTGCCGCTCTTCCTCAAGATGGAGCTCGTCCGCAAGCTGGCTTCAGTCGTGGAGCCTCTGCAGGAGCGGCGAAACGTCTGCGACCAGGTGGAAAAAATGCTCGCGGGCATACCCGCTTCCGAGCTGACGCCAGAGACGTTCAAGGCCGCCCTTGATGCGGAACGTGTGGAGCTTCCTCTCTCCGGCGCTATGATCGTTCATTTGATCAAACATTTGCGGGATCATGCCGAGGACACCGCCCATGTCGGGGAATGGCTTGTCTGCAAGCTGGAGAACCCGCCGGAAGATCTGGACTCCATCCTCTCATATGAATACCGATTGCAAGCCGAATACCAAGTCAGCGCCGGCAATGTCATAAGCAGCTTAAGGAAGCTCTCCCGCTGGGACTTTAGCGAGCTTTTCGAGCGCATCAGCATCATAGAACGCACGCTTCGGACGGAACAAGCCGGGGATTATGCCCGACTGGACAGCGGGAGCCGCCATACGTTGCGCCATCGCGTAGAGCTTCTCGCCCGCCGAATGGCCGTGCCGGAAAATCTGGTTGCGACCGAAGCCGTAAGACTGGCCGACGAGGCTTATTCGATGCAAGCATTGGGGTCATCCGACGATACCGGGTCGATGCAGCTGCCATCCAGACCTTGCTTTGCCGCATTCTATTTGTTGGATGCGCGCGGCATGCGGCTGCTGCAGGCCGCTCTCAAGCTATGCGGCAAAACCGGGGCTCTGCCGCAGGCCGGCTTCAAACGCCGTGCCTCGGGCTTATATATGCAGCTGCTCGCGTTAGGCACATTAACCGTTCTGGCCGTTTCCCTGACGGTCACCGTCGGCGGCTTACAGGCGCCTGCTTCTGCAGGCAGTCTGGCGCTGGCATTCGCGCTGCTGCTGATTCCCGCCAGCGAATGGGCGGTTACAGCCGTACATTGGCTGATCGAACGCGTCACCAGACCCGATCGTCTGCTTCGCTACGACTTCTCCAAAGGCGTGCCGGAAGATGCGGCCACGATAGTCGTCATTCCCGTCATTTGGAGTCGGGGGGACCATGTTGCCGCAACGCTGGACAGACTGGAGCTGCATTATCTCGCCAATCGGGATCCTCATATCCGCTTCGGCATATTAAGCGATTTCCAGGACGCCGCGGAAGAGAAGCTGCCAGAGGATGAAGAGCTGCTTCGCATCGCCCGATCGGGCATCGATCGGCTCAACCGGAAATATCCGGATACCTCCTTCCATCTCTTCCATCGCAAGCGTCAATGGAATCCCTCCGAACGGACATGGATGGGCTGGGAGCGCAAGCGGGGCAAGCTGGAGGAATTCGTCAAGCTGCTGCAAGGCGATCGCCATACCAGCTTCGATACCGTAATCGGCGACGAATCCCGGCTCGGCGAGATCCGATATGTCATTACTCTCGACGGGGATACGAGACTTCCGCTGGAGAGCGCTCGCCGCATGATCGGCGCGATCCACTTGCCTTACAACCGCGCGCGCCTCGATGAGAGCGGGCGGAAGGTCGTTGAAGGTTACGGCGTGCTCCAGCCGCGCATCGGCATGACATACGAGAGCGCGCACAAGTCGAGACTGACGGCGCTGTTTGCATCCGAGCCCGGACTAGATCCTTACGCCTTTGCGGTATCGGACCCTTACCAGGACGCCATCGGGCAAGGCATATTCACCGGCAAAGGCATCTTGGACGTGGATGTCTTTCACCGCGTGCTGGGCGGACGAATTCCGGAAAACGCCGTGCTCAGCCACGATTTGCTGGAAGGCGGCTTCCTTCGGGCGGGTCTGCTGTCGGATATCGAGCTGATCGACGATCACCCGCCAACCTTTCTGGCGCAGCAGAAAAGGTTGCATCGATGGACGCGCGGCGACTGGCAGCTGCTGCCATGGCTAGCCAACTCGGCGCGCAACGCCCGCGGCGAACGTATTCCGACCGCCTTGTCGCTCATGACGCGCTGGCAGATTGCCGACAATATGCGCCGCAGCTTGCTGCAGCCCGCGCTGATGGCTTTGCTGCTGCTGGCGGGACCGCTGCCCGGCTTTGCCATGGCATGGTATGGCATCGTGCTGCTGACACTGCTGCTTCCGGTGTTCCGCGCGCTGTTGTCCGTCTCGCACTGGATTCGCCGTCCATCCGCTTTGTTGCGATCAGCCGCCCATGCCTGCCTCACTCTTTTGACGCTCCCTTTCCAAAGCGCCATGCTGCTCGACGGAATAATACGAACGCTGTATCGGCTGCTGCTGACCAGACGGCGGCTGCTGGAATGGACGAGCCAAGCCGAAGTCGAGCGGATAGCCGACAGCAAAGGCGCGCCGCCTCTGTCGGCAATGGCTGGCGGTTACGCGCTGACCGCACTTATGGCCGCAAGCGTGCTGATGGCGCCGGGGATATCGTCCGCTGCAACGACGATCGGTCTCGTCTTGGCGCTGTTGTGGTGCACCGCTCCGCTCGTCGTGAAATGGCTCGACGGCTCTCCCGAACGCGCGGAGTCCGGTTTCTCGGAAAAACAACACCAAGAGCTTTTTAAGCTGGCCAGCGATATTTGGTCCTTTTACGAGGATTACGTGACGGAGGGAGACAACTGGCTCCCGCCGGACAATGTCCAGATCGAACCGGACCGAGGCATCGCTCACCGGACCTCCCCTACCAATATCGGGATGTACGCGTTATGCGCGGTCGCGGCCAGAGACTTCGGCTTTATCGATACGGAAGGTCTTATCGTGCGCCTGGAGCGGACGATCGGGACGATGGAACGCATGGAGAAGTGGGACGGCCATCTCTACAACTGGTATGATACGGAGTCCCTTGCTCCTCTGCAGCCCGTGTATGTCTCGACGGTGGATTCCGGTAATCTGGTCGCCTCGCTTATAGCGGTTAAGGAAGGTCTGCTGGAATGGATGCAGGCGGACTGGGGCAGTAACGCCGAGGGGACTCGTCAGCAAGAGTCCGGCCGTTACGGGGGCGGCCGCTTCGAGGTCGCTTTCGCCGGCGAGCTAGGCTCGCGGGGAGGCTCCGAGCTGATGAGCCGCGGCAGTCGTTTGCTTGCGCGAATCGACGCTCTGGCGCGGGATACGGACTTCCGTGCGCTTTACGATCCGCGAAGCAACCTGTTCTCGCTCGGCTACCATGTCACCAGACGCGAGCGCGACGAGGTTTTGTATGACCTGCTGGCTTCGGAAGCGCGGCAGGCAAGCTTCGTCGCAATCGCCATGGGACAGGTTCCCGTCTCGCATTGGAACGCGCTTGGCAGGACGATGACCAAGGTTTCCGGGAAACCTGCATTGCTCTCGTGGTCCGGCACGATGTTCGAATATATGATGCCATGGCTGCTTATGCGCACCTATCGGAATACCGTCTGGGACAGCACCTACAAGGCCGTTGTCAACCGCCAGATCCAATACGCCAAGGAGCGCCGCGTGCCATTTGGCATATCCGAGTCGGGCTACTTCGCCTTCGATCATCAATTGAATTATCAGTACCGTGCATTCGGCGTGCCGGGACTGGGCTTCAAGCGCGGTCTGGAGCAGGATCTCGTCTTGGCGCCATATGCCACGATTATGGCCCTTCCTTACGCTCCCGCCGAAGGGATGCTTGCGCTGGGCCAAATGGATAAGCTCGGGGGACGAGGCCAGTACGGTTATTATGAAGCGCTGGACTTTACTCCACGCCGGCTCAAGCAGGACGGCAAACACGCCGTCATTTTGAGCTTTATGGCGCATCATCAAGGCATGAGCATGCTCACCTTGTCGAACCTGCTGCTGCCGCAATCCATGATCGACCGCTTTCATCGCAACAAGGAGGTTCGCGCCGCCGAGCTGCTGCTGCAGGAACGGATACCGAGCCGTACCAAGCTGATCCGCCATCCCTCCCTGCATCGGCTGCAGGAAGAGCGCGAGACGAAGGAAACGGCGAACGAGCCTGTTCGCGAATTCAAATCGCCGCATACGGCCGCTCCTGAAGCATGCGTATTATCCAACGGACGCTTTAGCACCGTCGTTACGGCAAGCGGCAGCGGATACAGCAGTTATGAAGGCTTGCTCGTATCGCGCTGGAGAGAAGATCCCGTGCGTGATTCATGGGGCACCTTCATCTACATTCGGGATGTCTCGTCAGGGAGCGTGTGGTCCCCCTCCTTTCAGCCTTGCCGTACGGATATGCAGGATCTTCGCGTCCGGTTCGAGCCGGACAAAGCAACGTTCGAGCAAAGCTTCGACGAGGTTTCCGCCCGGATGGAAATATGCGTATCGCCCGAGAGCGACGCCGAGGTCCGGCGCATTACGCTGACGAACAACGGCAGCGAGCCCAAGCTGCTGGAAGTAACCACCTTCGTGGAGCTCGCCCTGGCGAACCCCATCGCGGACGAGGCCCACACCGCATTCAGCAAGCTGTTCATTCGTACCGCCTATGAGGAGAGCAGCGGCTGTCTCGTTGCCAGCCGCCGCAAAAGGGAGGCGAAGGAACAAGCGTTATGGGCCGCCCACTCCCTCAGCGCGGAAGGAACGACGGTCGGCGGGTTGGAGTTCGAAACCGACCGCATGGCGTTTATCGGTCGAGGTTATCAGCTCGAGGAGCCCCAAAGCATTCGGACTCGTCTTAAGGGGAAGACGGGCTCCGTCGCCGATCCAGCCTTCGTTATGCGCAGGCGCGTCGGGATCGAGCCGGGGCGACAAGTCGTTCTTTACGCGGTGACCTCCGTGGCTGCGACTAGAGAAGCCGCCTTGGACGGGGCCTCGAGTCTGACGAAGTCTCACACGGCGGAGCGTGCCTTCCAGCTTGCCTGGACTCGCAGCCGCATCGAGCTGCGCAGTCTCGGCCTGGAGCTTGCGGACGCCTTTGTCTTCCAGCGGCTGGCCGCCCAAGTGCTTTATACGCCGCCCCTCAGCGGCGAGCGGGCCCAGCGGATCGAGGCTAATGTTAAAGGGCAGCCAGGCCTCTGGGCATTCGGCATCTCTGGCGACAGACCTCTCGTCGCCGCGGAGATCGACAGTCGGAGCCGGATGCCCTTTATAATGAAGCTGCTGGCGGGACACGAATATTTGCGCAGACTCGGCATCCGTTTCGATCTCGCTCTCCTCAACGGATCGGAGGAGGGATACGAACAGGAACTGCAGGACGCGCTTAGCCGGGCGGTTGAGCATGGCGTAGACCGATTCGGAGCCGGTCATGGCAGCATAGTCGTACTCCCGGCCAAGCAGCTGTCGGCGGACAATCTGACGCTCATACTTGCCGTTGCACGATTGACCCTGAAGGCGAACGGACCATCCTTGGCCGTGCAGTTAAAGCTGCTTCGCCGCAGCGGCGAGGCCGGCGAAGGCTCCCGAGGCTTAAAGCGAGCCGCGGAACGCGGCCCTGGCAGGAAAGCTCGCGCCGGCGCAATAGCTGCCGAAGATTCCGAATCTGCGATGCTCCAGACTCGCGAAGACTTTTCGCAGAATCCCGAGGAGTCATCCGTCAGCGTCTCCCTCGACCCCAGGGATGTCTTGTTCTACAACGGCTGGGGCGGATTCGCGGCGGACGGCAAGCAATACAAGCTTTTGATCAAAGGCGGCAATCATCTTCCCGCGCCATGGATCAATGTTCTGTCCAATCCCGGGTTCGGAGCCATCGTATCGGAACTTGGCACGGGTTATACATTCTGGCGCAACAGTCGGGAATGCAAGCTGACTCCGTGGTCCAATGACCCTGTTCTCGACACGCCCGGCGAGCTCGGTTTCCTGCGGGACGAAGAGTCGAGTCTGGTTTGGACGCTTACGCCGTCAGCGGGTGCGAACGCAGCGTCGTACCTCGTCACGCACGGCCTTGGAAGCACGTCTTTCGAGCATAAACGCGGGGGTATTCGCCATGAGCTCTCGTTATTCGTGCCGATGGAGGATCCCGTCAAAATTATGCGGCTCAAGCTGCGCAACGACTCCGAAACGCCCAGGAAGCTGTCGGTTACGTATTATGCGGAATGGGTGATCGGCGTGCAGCGGCAGAGCAACGCCTCCTTCATCTCCAGCGAATGGGACGAGGATGCCAAAATCTTGACCGCGCAAAACCGTTATCAGGAAATATTCCGGGAAGCGACGCCTTTCCTCGGCATCTTCCCGGAACGGGCGGAAGGCGAAGATCAGGAAGTATCCTGGACATCCGATCAGCTCGGCTTCATCGGCCGCAACGGCAGCGTGCTCCAGCCAGCCGCACTGTCGCGCGCCAGACTGGACAAGCAAACCGGCGTTCATTACGCCAGCTGCGGAGCCGTTCAGCGCAAGCTGACCCTGCAGCCTGGCGAGGAAACGGAAGTGATCCTGCTGCTTGGATGCGGCACCTCCCGCAAACACGCCGCCGAGCTCGCGGAGCGTTACGCCAGCGCCAGCCGTTGCGACGAAGCCTGGCAGGAAACTTCGAGTTACTGGGCGGAGACGCTGGGCCAAATCGTCGTCGACACGCCTTCGCAGGAGACGAACATTCTGCTCAACGGCTGGCTGCTGTATCAATCGCTGGCTTGCCGGATGTGGGCCCGAACGGCCTTCTATCAAGCGGGCGGCGCATTCGGCTTCCGCGACCAACTGCAGGATTCTCTCGCTATCCTCCATACCAGACCGGAGCTGACGAGAAAACAAATTTTACTTAGCGCCTCCCATCAGTACGAGGAAGGAGACGTACAACACTGGTGGCACGAAGAGACAAGCCGCGGCATCCGCACCTTGTTTTCGGACGATCTGCTCTGGCTTCCGTACACCGTCAGCCGGTACATCGAGCATACGGGGGACGCCACAATTCTGGATGAGCTTGTCCCTTACATTACAAGCGACACGCTGCGGGAAGGCGAACATGAACGGTACGAGGAGACGATCCGTTCGTCTCATAGCGGAACGGTCTACGAGCATTGCGTCAGAGCCGTCGATAAGGCACGATCGCGAATCGGCGAGCATGGCTTGCCGCACATTGGCGTCGGCGACTGGAACGACGGCATGAATCTCGTCGGTGACGAAGGCCGCGGCGAAAGCGTCTGGCTGGGCTGGTTCCTATGCGAAGTACTGCGCAGGCTTGAGCCGTTATGCGTGTCGCGCGGAGAGCGGGATCGGGGCGAGAAGTACCTCCTCGAGCGGGACAAGCTGGCGGACGCGATACATGAGCATGGATGGGATGGTCAATGGTACCGAAGAGCCTTTACGGACGGGGGCACCTGGCTCGGCTCGCTTTACAATGAGGAATGCCGAATCGACGCCATCGCGCAGTCCTGGTCCGTCATCTCCGGCGCCGCGCCGGAGGATCGGGCGCTGCAAGCGATGCAATCGTTCGATCGCGAGCTCGTCGACCGCGAGATGTCGGTCGTGCGCCTGCTGACGCCGCCTTTCGATCGGACCGAGCCGAGCCCCGGCTATATCCAGGGGTATCCGCCGGGCATCCGCGAGAACGGCGCACAGTACACGCACGGCGTCATCTGGAGCATCGTCGCCTGGAGCAAGCTGGGCCGCGGCGACAAGGCGTTCGAGCTGTTCCGCATGCTCAATCCCATCAACCATACGCGGACCGACCGCGAGGTTCGGACCTATTACGGCGAACCTTACGTTATGGCGGCGGATGTGTATACGGCCGAGCCGCATCAGGGCCATGCGGGCTGGACCTGGTATACCGGCGCCTCCAGTTGGATGTACCAAAGCGGCATCGAATGGATTCTCGGCATTCGCAAGTTAGGCGACAAGCTTTACTTAAATCCTTGCGTGCCGTCCGATTGGCCGGGCTTTAAGGTCGCCTACCGATTCGGCGAGACCCGTTATCTGCTGGATTTCAAGCGGGAGCATAACGAAGGCGCCTCGTTCGATCTGGAGGCGGGACCCGAAGCCTATATAGAACTGGAAGATCGGGGCGGTGAACATGCCGTTTCGATTAAGCTGACATAGCGACTGCAACATGAAACAAAGAGCGACTGCAACATGAAACAAAGAGAAACGGCCACACCGTCCTCTGGCGTTTCCATAAAGCTGACATAGCGACTGCAACATGAAACAAGGCGAAACGGTTGCGCCGTCCTCTGACGTTTCCATAAAGCTGACATAAGTGTCTGCAGCATGTAACAAGCGGCTGCACCGTCCTCTGGCAGAGCTGTCCTCCGGCAGCGCAGGTCGTTCCATTCCGGTCATTCCAAGCCCCAATAAGCTGCAAACTTATAAATGGCTAGCGTTTAACAACCGGCGGTATCAGGATTTGGCAATTGCCACCCTGTGCCGCTTTTTTTCGTCAGCGCGTTGCTCAAACTTCCCGTCCCAATGAAATTGTGCAAAGATGAAATTGCGGGCAAGTGTCCGGTAAAAAATGAACGGGAGCAACTGTAACGGAACTGAAAGGCGTTATTTCGGCAAAAAGCAGCACTTCGCAAATCTAAAGGAACTGACAGCTCTTATGATGGGCAAAAGTCCGCAGTTTGCCTGGATTTCTCACGAATAACGTCGCAGAGTTCCGTTTAGATTTAAATATCACGCCAAACGATCCATATAAGGGCCCCCATTTCCGTTAACAGGCGGGCCATGATTGATTGCAGCTTCATTTCCAGTTTTGCACACAATGAATCGACGGCCTCTCATAGGACGTTATTCGCAACTTTCTGCACATTTGTACATTTCTCCCCAATTTCTTTGAACAAATGGGGCCCTGTACAGCAAATTGTACGAAAATACACAAATTCTCGCTTCCTATCGACCTTCGGAAACTCGTTGAATCTTTATTTGTGTATATATGTACAAATGTACGAAAAAATGGCTCTGACTTCATCTTAAATGTGTATTTTCGCTCAATTGTTGTATCGTTTGTTAAAATAGCCAAAGGCGTATGCTTGCACTAGCTCTCCAACACCGGTACTCCAGCGTTCCAGCTCTCCAGCACTCAAAAACTCCTGCAAACCGTGCCCCTTATCCCCAAAAGGATCGGCAACCGACTCGTCGAATAACCATAATACGATCAATGATCAAAAGGGGATGGTCTCGTGGAACACATACTGGATAACGTGATGCAGGAAAAGAACGTCGATCGCTGGAGCAACGCTCCGGGTCACCGATTAGCGATTGGCTTAATCGATAAGGCAGGGACTCGCTACTGGCGCAATGGACAATGGCTGACTGAGCCGGATGCTGATCACGCGGAATCGTTATACGAAGTCGGCTCCATAACCAAAACAATGACCGGCTTCCTGCTCGCCATAGGCGAGCAGGAAGGCATTTGGAGCGTCGACAACAAACTCTCCGATCTCGCGCCTGAATTGACGGGCAGTCCTTTCGCCTCCGCAACGACCTTGCGTCAGCTAGCGACCCATACGGCGGGCCTGCCGAGAATGCCCGGCAACTTCAGGGCCACGATAACGGATAAACAGAATCCATATGCGAGTTACTCGGATCAGCATATAACGGAGGCCGTATTAGCGGAACCTTTGAAATCCGGCAATCGGCATGCCTATTCCAACTATGGCTTCGGCCTTCTGGGCTGGATTCTGGCCAAGCGGTTAAATATGAGCTTGTCTCATGCCTTCAACGAACGATTGTTTCAACCGCTAGGCATGATGCATACGCTGCTCCGTTCCGGCGCGCCTGCCCCGGCTGCGGGAGGACTTGTTCCGGTATACAATGCCAAAGGAATCTCCGTTCCGCATTGGGACTTCCAGGACACGATGGCAGGCGCAGGCGCCGTATGCTCCACCGTGCCGGATATGCTTCATTACCTGAAAACCAACCTGCATCCCGAGAACACACCGTTCCCCGAAGCTATCGCCGAATGCCAAAGGGAACATTATTCGATTTTTGCCAGCAGAGGAATTGGAGTCGGATACAGCTGGATGTTCTACAAAGAGCAGGACGGGTCGACGACGCATTGGCATAACGGAGGCACATATGGCTCCAGCAGCTTCGCGGCCTTTAACCGCGACAAAGGCAAAGGGCTCGTCGTCTTGTCTAATCGGGGCTCCGACGTTTGGAGTCAGATTCCTTTCATTGGCAAGCGCAAACTGAGCGTCGACAAGCTCGCGCGCATGCTACTGGACGGCTTCTACCGAATGTCGGACTGAGTTGGTCCTCATGAACAAAGCGATGCTACAGGAAACGTATTCCTTCCATTGCTTCAAATGTGTGCTACAGCAAAGCGTCACGCTAGCCTCTCCCCGGCTAACAACAAAACTGCCCCAAGATCATATTTGACCTCGGGGCAGCCTCGTCATACGTTAGTTTGCTACTGTCGGCATAAAACTTTTGGAATTTCGCTTATTGAGGTTGTCAGTTTAACTTATAGAGCGTCTATCTTATCAAGCATGCTCTCCTAACGTTGCTCATCCGTCACCTGTTTCTCTCCACCAAATTAATGCCGATGCCCATAAACAGCACGGTGACTAAAAGCAGCTTCGCAATTGGCAAATACAGCTCGGTCCAGCCGAAGTCGTGCATGGAGATGCCAATCATGACATCCATGGCATGCGACAGCGGGAATAGTTGCGCAAAGGCTTGAAGGATCGCGTTATCGAATACGCCCGGCGGCATGTATGCTCCGCTGATAAGGGGAATAACCGGAATGATCGATGGATAGATCATGTTGAATTTCTCCGGCGTGCGCGTAATTCCCGTGAACAGCATGGCCATAGCCACGACCGAAACGACGTAGAGGAGCGATACGGCCAGCAGCTCTCCATAGCGGTCGCCGATGGCGAATCCGAATCCGAAACGAAGGATCGCAAGCACAAGAACGACCTGTATGAAGCCAATAATCGTGCTGTATGACAGATGGCCCATGTACATGGCTGTTTTGCTCAGAGGCGAAAGCACCATCCGATCCCATATGCCCGATGTCTTCTCGGCGTTGATCGCGTTGATCTTGAAGCCGATCGTGAACATGACGACGAACAAGGCGAACGCAAAGGTCAACTGGAGACCCATATTATAGGATTCAACGCTCCCCCCATCGGGGGAGGCGAGCTCCATAGTCAGCGGAGGATTCTCCAGGTAGCGCAAGACGTCTTCGCGAAAACCGCTCGGACTGCCGGCAGCTTCCATGGCGGAGCGAATCTGCAGTTCCTCCTTGTAGACGCTCGCTACTTGGCTCTCCAGAAGCTGGACGTTGTAATCGTTCACGGAAGCCAGGATGCGAAAGTCTTCGGCCATTAAGCGTACGGCTGCCGCCGATCGCCCTTCCTGCACATTCTTTCTGACTTCTTCTTCTTCCAACATGCGGAACACGAACGCTTCGCTTTCGTTCAATCGGGCAACAAGCAGAGAGGCTTGCTCTTCCGGCATTCCGGCATCGGAGAATACGTCGACCTTCAAGCTGCCTCCGTTGCTCGAGCCGAAGAGGAGGACGGCCAAAACGCTAAGCACGATAAATAACATGAGAACGTAGGGCGAGCGTCTTTCCTTCATCCATTGCGATAACATGACGGCCGACATCAGATCCGCCCCTTTCTCGGAAACATGGCGATTCCGATGATGATAGCCGCTACGGAAAAGATCAGCAGCAATGCCGTAGATTTATATAGATCAGGCACGATACCTTGTTGGATCCAGTCCGTGTATGCCGCCAGCGCCATCCCGTTCGGCGTCCATTCGCCGATCCCGCGCATCCAGTCCGGAAGCACGTACACCGGCACGAATCCGCCGCCCAGCGTACCGAACACCATGACGACGATCATCATCAAACCGCTGGCCGAATCCTCTTTCAACCGGAACGTAATCGATGTAAAGATGGTAGCTAAACCCGCCATTCCGATGCAATAAACCGTCAAAAGCGCCGAAACGCCAAGCCAGAATGACAGCGATTCGCCAGGGAATAGGTTCAATACAAAGTGGCAAACAAGAAACGCGATAACAGCCTGCAGCATCGTCATACAGAAGGTAGACATCGCCTTCCCCGCAACATACTGAACGGGCCGTGCTCCTGACAGCAAGATACGCTGGAAAACATGTTCCCTCTTCTCCGTCATCGCCTTGGTCGCCGTCGTCATGGCCATAAACATGGAGAACAGGACGCTCATGGACAACGTAAAATATTGACTGGACGTAATGATGCGGAAACCTTCTACCTGTTCGATTCCGCCTATTGGCGCAAGGGCTGCGTCGACTCCTCCCGTTGGCACGAAACCGGAAGCCTTCATAACGGTATCGATAGCCATGGAGAAATTGAGCGAGCGGTAATAATCACCGAGCACATCGCGAAGAACGTCCAGCTCCATGGAGGTTTCCTCGGCTGTTATCCGAAGCGGCACGGTCTCCTCTTGCCCTAGCAGCATGCCGCCAAGACCCGATTGCGTGTATCCAGCCGGTATCGTCACGATGGCTGTCCATTTTCCGTTCTCAAGCTGACCGAGCGCCGCTGCCGCATCTGTCTCCACGACCTCTGCGATGCCCCGGAACTCCTCGCTGTCCAACAATCCTCTCAGAAGCAAAACCGGATTCAAGTCATCCGCCGCCGCCGCGAGAGCAGCGATCTCCCCTTCCGTCCTGCCTGATCCGCCCAGCGATTCCTTAAACGCCGCAATTCCGCTCGCTGCATCATCCTCTACCACAAAACCGATCTTCATATGAATGGAAGGCGTCTCGTTGCCGAACCAGTTCGGTAACGCAAAGCTCATCACGAAGATGAGAACAAGCGGCATAAGGATGGCGATCAGTAATTCCTTTCGATCTCGCCAGTAGGTCAGAAAATCTTTCCGAAAAAAAATATCCATATCTCTTCCCCCTCAATCCCGGAGCTTCCGGCCCGTGAGGTGGAGGAAAACATCCTCCAAGCTCGGAGAGTGGACATGCAAGTTAAGAATCTGCACCTTATGCCGATCCGCCGTTCCCACTACCTCGGACAAAATATTGGTTTGTTTGGCCACGATCAGCTTTACCCCATCTCCGGTCTCTTCCGCTTGTCTCACCGATTCAAGACTTGTAAGCTCATGGACGAAACCCGGGCTCGGAGCGCTCATCTTTACATAAAGAGTATCCTCACCGGACAGGATGCGTCCCAGTTCATTATGCGTACCGGATGCGATAATCCGTCCATGGTCCATAATGTAGACGCGGCTGCACAGCTGTTCGACCTCTTCCATATAATGGCTCGTATACAGGACGGTCGTTCCTTTCTCGCGGTTCAAGAGGCGTACCGTATCCAAAATATGATTGCGGGACTGCGGGTCGATGCCCACTGTCGGCTCATCCATAATAACGAGCTTGGGATCGTGCAGCAGCGCCGCCGCAATATTAATGCGCCGTTTCATCCCGCCCGAGAACGTCCGGATCAGTTCCTTTTGGCGCTCGCGGAGGCCTACCATCTCCAGCACCTCCTGCATCTTCGTCTCCAGCAGCTTTCCCTTGAGACCGTAGATTCGGCCAAAAAACTTCAAGTTCTCATAGGCGCTTAACTCCGCGTACAATGCGATCTCCTGAGGCACGACGCCAAGCGTCCGGCGGATCATGGCGGGATTTTTCAGCACGCTTTGCCCGTTCAGACGAACATCGCCGAAGGTCGGCTTCAACAAGGAAGCGATCATCGAGATCATCGTCGATTTGCCCGCTCCGTTCGGCCCGAGCAGCCCGACGGCCTCTCCTTCCTCCAGATAAATGCTGGCGCCGTCCACCGCCGTTTTTCCTTTAAACGTTTTGCCAAGCTCCACTGTTTCCAGCATGGGTTGCCCTCCATTTCGATCCACTAAGACTTTCTGTATCGCCTTGGTCTAATTGTAATAGAAAAAAGACAGTACGATCACTGTCTTCAGTCACTCATTGGGAAGGCAACCATGACTTCCGTCATTTTATTTGCAGCGACGCTTACACAATGCCATGACGAATCGCATAGATGGCAAGCTGCGTCCGGTCGCGGAGATCCAGCTTGTCCATGATGCCGCTGATATGGTTCTTGACCGTCCCGACGGATAGTCCGAGCTCCTCGGCAATTTCCTTATTGCTCCTTCCTTCGCCAACCAGCCTAGTGATGGCAAGCTCTCTGGGCGTAATCGACGAATCGACCGAAGGCTCCTTCGCGTCGCCGAGCAGCCTTGGGATCAGCTTCGCCGCCACATTTTCTTGCAGCGACAAACCGCCGGACAAGCAGCTGCGGATAGAGCGAACCAACGCCTCCGGCTCCGCATCCTTCAGCATGTAGCCGTGCGCTCCGCACTTCATCGCCTCAAGCGCGTATTCGTCGTCGTTAAAGGTCGTCAGCATCAGCACCTTGCAGCGAGGCCAGCGGGAACGAATGCTTCGGAGCGCCTCGAGTCCCGACATCTCCGGCATCTGGATATCGAGCACGGCCACATCGAAAACCTGCTTCTCGCACAGGGCTATCGCTTCCTTCCCGTTTCCCGCCTCCCCTGTTACGATCATCTCGGGATCCGTTTCCATCATCATTTTCAGACCTTGACGCACCATCGCTTGATCCTCGGCTATTAAAATACGTATCACTTTATCTCAACCTCCTTATCGACCAAAGTATAGGTGCCTCTAACAATAAACACTTCCGCGAATGAGGAAACCTCGAGCTGCCCGCCGGTCTCCTTGATACGTTCACGCATGCCGCGCAGCCCGAAGCCTTCGAAGAAGGCACCGCCCTGCTTCACGGGATTCGTCACCTCGAAGCGGAATACGCTCCCTCCGCCCGGCGCTTCGAAGCTGATCTTCGCTTCCCTGCCGACCCCATGCCGCATGGCGTTGGTGAGCGCCTCCTGAAGCGCCCGGTAGATCGCGATGGATTGGACCGGAACAAGCGGAGCCGTCAAAGCGCCGTCCTTGACCGTAAATTCGATGCGCATCAGGCTTTCGGCCTCCAATTTGCGCAGCAATCGAAGAATCGCGGCCAAACCTCCGCCCTCCTCTTTATTTAATGTTTTTACAGCGCTTCTCGTCTCCTCCAAACTTTCTTTGGCCAGCACCTTAAGTTCTGCCAGCATCTCCTTCGATTCCGCTTCCGCGGATAACCGGTGCATCTCGATCTGCATCATCAGCGCCGTCAGCTTATGGCCAACGGAATCATGGATTTCACGCGCCACTTGCGTTCGTTCATCCTGCCGCGCTTCCTCCTCGCTAGTCGCCAGCCTGCGCTTCATCAACCTGTATTCGCTTAACAGCGCCTCGCTTCTCGCCGTTGCTTCGTCGCGCTCCCCGATCATCGTACCGGCCAGATAGGCGACTATGCCGAACGCGATGGCGAACAGGAGCAGGAACAGCGGCGGATAACCGGGCTCCCCCACTATGGCAGGCGCGGCAGCTCCCGCCAGAGAGAAGGCCCCGACGATTACGGCATAACCCCCGGGTAACCGATAGGCAGCTTTGCCGGCCAGCAAAGCGAACACTAGAAGCGGGTAAGGATTATGGCCTTGCCCGTCGGATGGCCATAATGCAATGGCTGCAAACACGGCGGCACCGCACAGAAGCGCCGTTAACGCCGCTGGTTTTCCCCGCAATAACGGCGCCGCGAAATAGGCTGCAAGCAGCAGCGCAGAGAACAACATGCGCCTCGCCGACTCATCCCCATCGGCATTTTCCTGAAGCACTGCCAGCAATAATGCCGCGGACAAAAGAACAAACCATAACCAAAACGAACGCATTCGCCAAGTCTCCCCTGCATCTTAGTAATGCCGTTACCAAGTTCCGTTCCACAAGCATCACCAAATTATACCGAATCGAATTACGAGCGTCCAACGATCTAGGGATCGTTCTCGAATTGAACCGTTTACTTCGAAAACGTCCGTTCAACTTATAGTTCTTTAGAACTATTCACGAAATGTCGAATTATGCCGAATAATCGCCTATACATAAGGAAAGAGGTGGCCATCTTGTCAAAACTGCGCAAGCTGTCGCTGGCTATGAAATTCACGTTAGTCGTCTGGGTTATGCTGGTGCTTGTGCTCGGGTCGAATCTGTATATTAATCTGGGCGAGCTTGAGAAACAAAGCATCGAAAATGGTGAACTGGAAGCCAAAACGGCAGGGGTGCAATACGCCACGGATCTTCAAATTACGATGTCGAGCATGAACGCGACGCTGAAGTCGCTGTCCGACCTGCTCGCCATTTCGCGGGAAGACCAGTCGGTATCGCGGGAAGAAACGATCGAGCTTCTCCATCATGTTCTGGAGAGCCGGCCGGAGCTTTTTGCCATCTATACGTTATGGGAGCCGAACGCCTTCGACGGCAACGATGCCCTCAATCGGAACAAAGCGGCATATGACGATGCAACGGGCAGATTCCTTCCTTACCTTGTCAAGAAGAATGATAACATTCACTTGGAGCCGCTTGTCGATTACGACAAGCCTGGCACTGGCGATTATTATTTGATTCCGAAGGCTAGTAAAAAATTGACGTATACAGAGCCTTATGACTACCGGATCGCAGGTGAAGTGGAACAAATCATGTCGATCGTCGAACCTATCCTGGACACTGACGGGAACTTTGCCGGCATAATCGGCATCGATTTATCGCTGGAGCAGCTTCAAGAAAATGCGTTGAAATATACGCCAATGGAAGGCTACGTGTCCCTGCTCACGGACAAAGGCATCTATGCCGCCAATCCCAACGATCCTGCATCCGTAATGAAAGGCTACGGGGATAATCCTCTGAAGGCGGCGCTATGGCAGCAAGTGAAGGAAGGTTTGAGCTTAAAGGGATATACGCCGAATTCGAAGGGAGTCGACGTGTTACGCTTATTCGAGCCCATCACGCTGCCAGGCTCCGAGCAAACTTGGTATGCCGTCTCCTCCATCTCGAAGTCCGTCATTATGTCCCACTATTACGAGTCCCGCACGACAGCTCTGGCAACCGCGCTGACGGGCATACTGGTTTTGGCGCTGATCATGACGATTATGATCCGAATGATGGTAACCCGGCCGCTCAAGACATTATCCGGCAAGCTGCATCTAATGGCGCAAGGCGACCTGACCCAGCGGATGGAGATTAAATCCGGCGACGAGATCGGAGTGATGAGCGGATACTTCAACGATATGACGGAGAAGCTGCGCGACATGTTCCGATTGGTATCCGACTTGTCCATGGCTGTAGGAGCGACCTCGCAGCAGTTGACGGCTAGCGCGGAACAGACCAGCCATGCTGCCCAGAACGTAGCCGAATCGATCGGCCGAATTGCCGACGGCGCGGTCACGCAAAACGAACACGCCATCGAATCCTCGCGAATTATGGAAGAGATGACGATCGCCGCCGAACGCATCGCCGGTTCCTCCTCTTCCGTCTCGACTTCGGCTGACGATGTGACGGCACAGACGCGGACAGGCAGCGTTGCCTTGCAGGACGCCGTCTCGGAGATGGAAATCGTCGTTCGTTCCGCAGAAGAGACAGAGGCGGCTATCCGGAGACTTGAAGAGCGTTCCGTCCAGATTGGCGGCATGATCGACGCCATTACGGCAATCAGCACGCAAACCAATCTGCTCGCGTTAAACGCGGCAATCGAAGCGTCCCGCGTTGGCGAGCATGGTCGAGGCTTCGCCGTCGTCGCCGGCGAAATCCGCAAGCTTGCGGATGGAACCCGCAAGGCCGCGGACGAAGTCACGCAGCTTGTCGCGGCCGTTCGTACCGATACCGATAATGCTTCCAGAATAATGGCCGCAGGAAATGCGAATGTACAAAATAGTCTCGCCAGCATCACAAACAGTCAGCGATTATTCGGTCGTATTCTGACGGAGATGACTTCCGTCAATGTTCAGATTCAGGAAGTATCGGCGGCGGCGGAAGAACTGTCCGCAAGCACCGGGCAGATCGCGGAAAACATGAACGGACTTTCCGCGCTCGCCTCCGAAGCCGCAGCCGGTTCGCAAGGCGTTGCCGCCGCATCCGAGGAGCAACTTGCTTCCATGGAAGAAATATCGGCTTCCTCTGCTCAGCTAAGCAACATGGTCGAAGAATTGCTCGAAAGGTTGTCAAAGTTCAAAATTTAACGATTCGTCAGACCAACAAGGCGCCCGAAGCGATGTATTCGCTCGGACGCCTTGTTTATTTTGCTTTGGTAAATTTGTGTTCGCATATTTACATACATACTGTATGTATGTTAAATTAAAAATATTCCAATACTAAAGGAGACTTAAACAATGAGAGTTGCAAGCTTATATCCCGTTTTACTTACAGTAAATGTAGAGGAAACAGCGAAGTTTTACTGCGAGCACTTCGGATTCGGAATCGTGTTCGAATCCGAATGGTACGTCAGCTTGCGAATCGAGGGAACGGGTCCCGCCTTCGAGCTTGCCATTCTCGAGCCTAGTCACGGCACCATCCCGGAAGGTTTCCGCAAGTCGACGCAAGGCCTTATTTTAAATATCGAAGTCGATGATGTAGACTTGGAATACGAACGTCTCATTCGGCAAGCGGGGCTGCCGGTCGAGCTCGATATTCGGGACGAGACTTTCGGCCAGCGCCACTTTATCACGCGCGACCCCAATGGCGTCCTGATCGACATCATTACCAACATTCCTCCAGCCGAGGATTATGCGGATCACTATAAGAATTGAAGCTTCGATCCGGGAGGCGCAAAATGACAGTTTTGAATATCCCGCAAGGAGGCTTCCTAACCGATGAGAAGAACGAAGGAGCATTCGCAAGAGACGGCGGACAAGCTGCTTGACATCGCCAGAATACGGTTTACGGAAAACGGCTACGCCAAGGCGTCGCTTGAGGAAATCGTCGTCGAGGCTGGCATGACGAGAGGCGCGTTATATCATCATTACGGGAACAAGCTCGGTTTGTTCAAGGCGGTTGTGTCGGCCGTGCAAGCGGAGCTTGGCGAGAAAGTAGAGCGCGAAGCTTCGCGCAGCGATGATCCGCTTGAGCAGCTGATTCTCGGCTGCAAGGCATTTGTGGAGGCGGCTGTTTCTCCTTCCGCCCTGCGCATTCTCCTGCTGGACGGACCTGCCGTGTTAGGGTGGGAAACATGGAGGCGCTTGGACGAAGAGAACGCGATGCGGCATCTTCGCGAGCAGCTCGAGATTTTACAGGAGCACGGGTATTATTCCGGGCTTTCTCCAGCCGCCATGACCCGCTTCCTGTCCGGAGCGCTTAATGAATCCGCGTTATGGATTGCGGAGCGCCCTAACGAGCCGGAAGCGCTGGAAGAAACGATGGCCGTCATTCTGCACATGCTGAAGCGGCGTTAACCTTACGGTCTTTCCGATCGACGACCGGGTTTACCCTGTATGTTAATCTCGATATTCCTGGACGCGATCAATAAGCGATTGCAAATGCTCCAATTGACGAATGCGCGAAATCGCGTCGTACAGATTCCATCTGCTCTCCTCGACCACAATCGCGCGTCCGCGGCGCACTGCCGGAATGCTTAGCCACAGGTCGCTCCGGAGCATCTGCTCCGTTGTTTCGCGAGACGATGAATTCTCCGGCATGGGAATAAACAGTATATCGCCGGCATGTTTGGCGATATCCTGCCGGTCGATCATCAGGTAAGCATCTCCGGCAGCAATCAGCGCCTGGATCCCATCGGTAAGGGACGTCTCATCCACGTTATGCAGCAATTCTGATAAACCTAACCTTCCCATGACGAACCATTTGCGTCCGCGATGGCATATAAATACGGATGCCTTCTCTCCGTTGCTCATACCTTGCTTCCACGCGAACCTCGCATCCTCGAGAACTAGCGAATACCGATCCATAAAGCTGTCCGCTTCCTCCCCTTTTCCCAGCCACTCGCCCAGTCTCCGCAGTCTCTGCAAAAGGGAATCGTAAGAATTGTACACAATGGTAGGAGCGATAGCGCTGATCTCCCCATAGATGCGTTCATCCATATTGGACAGAATAATCAAGTCGGGTTCCAATGCCCTTGCTTTGCTTAAGCGAAAAGGAATTCCTATATCCTCGATTCCTTCCAGGCCGCCGTCCTCTTCCGACAGCCATGAGGTTCCCAGTTCATATAGATTGCTCCCCACCGGTCTGACGCCAAGCGCCAGCAAATCGCCTAATACTTCTCCGAAATACACAATGCGGCGGGGACTCAGCGGTATACGCACCTCGTGACCGGCATCATCGATAATCTTCTTGCTCCCCCTCATGGATTGCGCATATTGCCTTGGGGCAATTCCCGTGCTCAGGCGAAATCGTCTGCTGAAATAATATTCGTCCTCGAAGCCGACCTTTTTCGCAATTACCCGAAGAGGGTCTCCCGTCGTCACAAGCAGCGTCTTCGCGTGTTTTATGCGAAGCTGATTTAAGAAATCCAGCGGGGCAGATCCCGTCAGCTGCTTTATCATGGATACATATTGACTTTGCGGCATGCCGGCTTGCTCGGCCAAATGTTTGATACTTAGAGGCAGCATATAACGCTCTTCCATAAAAGCGATCGAACGTTCCGCGGACGGCAGCGCTCCTCCACTCGTTATATGCTCCGAGTTATGCGCTAGCAGCATTCCGATCAAGGTCTGGAACACGAGACGACGGTTGAGCCAATCCATCCCCGTGTTCGCGAAAAATCCGGATTCCGTCCCGCTATCGGGCTCCTGCCCCTCTTCGGCAGTCAATTGCTTGGTCAATTTGAGCCCGCGAGAATAAGGAAACAGTCTCCAATTATAATGAATCGGCCGCAGCGGCTCGCGAAAGACGCTTTCGGAATCCGCGTCTATCATTTTAAAGGTTATCTCGTAGAGAAGGACTTCCTCCCCCGAATAGTTGCTAATGTACCATCTTTGTCGAGGCGGCAAAATGAAGCAGCTTTGCTCCAGCGCCGGGATCAGACCGTCATCCGCATACAAGCTGCAGTCGCCGGAAGCAACAAGAAGCAGCGTATAGAATGAGCGGCTCCGCTCCTCCGTCACTTGATCCTCGCGAAGCATCCACCGTCGTGCTTCAAGCATATGAAAGAGCAAAGAGCGAAGCCTCTCCCCGTGAGATCTTGCTTGATCCATCCTACGTCCTCCAGACATGACATGACAATAAAATTGTTATCATTGTAGACGATCGAAAGCCGCTTATCAACCCAACGATAAGCGGCTTCGTATCACATAAACGGTTTATTCGGACTTAAGCAGCGCCTTCGGCAATTGCTGGATCAACCATTCCCGCGACAGCGCATCGCTATAGGCTTCCAGCAAACCGAACGTATACACATTGCCCTTCTTGACGGCTTCAAGGCCGCTCCACACCTGGCCCTTCTCCAATTCCTTCAACTCGTTCACGGCTTCGCCATCGACTGGCGTGAGCAAAAAGAGATGATCTCCCGCGTACTCCGGAAGCTTTTCGAAGCTGATCTCGACGAAGCCTTGTCCGCCGTCCAACGCTTCTTGCACGAGAGGCGTCGGCTTAAAGCCGCCTTCCGAGTACAAAATTTGCGACAACCCCGTGTTAGCCATGGCAAACAACCGATTGCCCGGATACATGGTAAATACCGCGGCCGTCTCGTCTTCGCCAATTCCGCCGTCCCTGATCGCTTTCCACATCGCCGCTTCTTGCGTATGGTAGGCTTCAAGCCATTGCTTGGCTTCTTCTTGCTTGCCAAGGAGCTGACCCAGCTTCGTCAGACGTTCGTCCAGCGATCCGAAGGTATCGAAAGTCACGGTAGGCGCAACCTTCGCGATCGTCCCGTATTGGGCTTCATCCGAGTTGCCGACAATGATTAGATCCGGATCCAGTTCCACGGCCTTTTCCACGTTAAACGGGAACCCGACATCCTGGGCATCCTGGAATTGCTTCTCGCTTAAGGTACCCTCGACGGAGCTCAACATCATGCCTACCGGACTAACGCCAAGCGCAGCTAGATCGCCTGTTGTCTCCCCATGGAAGATTACTCGTTGCGGTTGTGTCGGCACTTCGACCGTATGGCCGGTCCAGTCTTCGTACGATTGCGTAGCGTCTTGCGACGATCCGCCGCTCTCCGGCTTAGCGCTCTCTTGCGACGATTCGTTCCCCCCTTTATTCGCTTCTTCTACTTGACCCGTTGCGTTGTTATTGTTTTGTCCTCCGCACGCGGACAGCGCTCCGGTCGTGAGCGCGGCCGCCATCAGGATTGTCAACCATTTTCCTGCCTTTTTCATTTTGTTGCCCTCCATCTGTCTTTTCGTCTGTTTAATGGATAATGATAATCATTATCTATTAATGTATCATACGAAAATCCAAATGCACTCTCAATGGACAAATAAAATCAGGCTTGTTTTTTTGTCCATTTTTCATCTCTGCGGCTTTAAACCCCCAGTACGAGTATAAAATGTTGCCTCCAATAATCGGTAATCATTCTTAATTCAATTATAAATACGGATTATAGCTCCGTAATTTCTTGCTTGGCGTCAACAAGCAGCCTCAGCTTCTGCTCCTCGTCAATCAAGCACCCTAAGTCAATCTCCCACTTCGAAGCCTCTCTATCGAACGAGACGGAATCGATGACGGGTAATCCGTTCTCCCACTTGGTTTTGGCATAATCCAGGCTTGCGATAAGCACGCTCCTCTCCCCTTTGGGCTGCTGCTGCTGCTTTGTTTTCTTCGATAAAGATAACCCGGGATAGGAGTCTGCCTGAGCTCCCAGCTTCACTTGCAACAGGTTGCCAACTTGATTTCTGTGCAGATTGCCAACCCACACAGCGGCTCTGAACGTTCTGTTCGACTCAGGGTCTTCGTTCAACGGTTCGACGACAAGCACTCCCTGCTCGGAATGAGCTACGGCATAACCCACCAACGTTTCGGACACGGAGCCGCCGCAAGCTGCTGTCAACAGCAGTACAACGCCAAGCAGGACGACGCTCATCCAGTTTCTACAATGATTTGGTCTAACCAAATCCGGCACCCCCTCATTTTTTTGTCGCGGTCGTTCTACTACAAAGCCGCTGTATTCTCGAAAGTAATGGAATCGTTTTATCCCTTCAGCCCAACTGCCTCCATGCTCCACTTCCATAAACGTTCGGCCGATTCATCGTCTGCCGCTTTGCCCGCAAGGGCTTGAGCTTGTTTCTTGTAGAAGTATTCTCCGCTCGCATCCTTTACCTCCGGACTTAACGCCAGATGCAGCGCCGTCTCCGATCCCTGCTCCGGCGTGAGGAAAAACGGTTTGAGCAAAACATGCACGCTCTTCCCGAATCCCGTCTCTCTGCTTACTCCGATGTTGGTGGCGACCGCGCCGGGATGAAGCGAATTAACCGTCGTCGTCGTACCGGCCAACCTCTTCGCGAGCGACCTTGCGAACAGGATATTGGCAAGCTTCGATTGTCCGTAGCCCTTGGCGACATTGAATCCTTTCGTCAGATTGAAATCGTCGAAGTTCAGTCGCCCAGCCTTGTACGCGCCAGACGCCACGACGACGATCCTCCCTTGCTTCGCTGCCTTGATTCTGTCTAGCAGAAGCATCGTAAGCAAAAAATGTCCCAGATGATTGATTCCGATCATGGATTCGAAGCCGTCCTTCGTCAGCGTCCGCTTTAGACTGACGACGCCCGCATTGTTGACAAGCACGTCCAGCGCGTCGCCGCGGCTGTTAAATTCCGCGGCAAACCTGCGAATATCGGCGAAGGAACCCAGATCGCACAACATAAGCTCCGCCGCATCGCCGCCCGCCGCATCTCGTACTTTCGCCAGAGCTTCCTTGCCTCTTGCCTCGCTGCGGCATACCATCACGACGCGCATGCCCGCCTTGGCAAGCCCGATTGAAGTAGCCAGACCCATCCCCGAATTCGCGCCCGTCACCATCGCCAGCTTACGACTCATTCCGGCACCTCCGATTCTCTTAATTTCTATCTATTGTAAGCGTATTGACTTACAATCCGCAATAATCAGGACTTTACTATCGAAAATATACTTGATATGATATCGATATTAACTATTGGAGGTGCTTATATGTTCAAACCAGGGGTAACTGTATGGTACAGTGTCAAGAGCTTGGATCAAACGATTGATTTTTACAAGGAGAAGCTTGGCTTCGAAGTAAACTTCCATGATCCCGACACTGGCATGGCGATGGTCAATACGAACACGAAGGATTGTATCATTGGCTTTTCGGAGGCGGAAGAGGTCGTCCCTTCCACGTCTTCCACCGTATTCGAGGTTTATGACATCGTACATACCAGAGAGACGCTGGAGCAGCGCGGCGTCCGATTTATCGGCGATACCGAGACGGTGCCAGGCATGGCCAAGCTCGCGACGTTCGTCGATCCGGACGGGCATAATCTGATGTTATCCGAAGAGTTGGAGTCCGCCTGAACACGGAACAACGTATTCTAGGCCTGGCTCAGGAGCTGTCGGGACAATGGACCGTTCCTTTGCTGCTGGAGGTTGAGCCTAGCGGCGGCAGGTTCACTCCGCTGCAAAATCGGTTGCAGATTACGCCAGCACGGCTTAGCGACAATTTAAAGCGGATGGCTGAGCAAGGGCTGCTCCGGCATTTATCGCCGCTGGAACGACGTCACCCCGCCTTGCCTGAATATGTGTTGACCGAAAAGGGATTGCTGCTGCGGGATGCGGCCAAAGCCGTTCAATCCGCCGAAGGCCTGCTGGGATACGGACGGCTGTCGGCAAAAGCCTGGAATCTTCCGCTTCTGCTCGCTCTTCATTACGAACATACGAGGTTCCAGGACATCCGATTCGCTTTGGGCCAGGTCACGCCTCGCATGCTGTCGGGACGGCTGGACGAGCTGCAGCAGATCGGCGCGGTGGACAAGTCCATTGCGGAGCTGCCCCGTCCGGCGTATATTTACTTGCTCCATCAGGATTCGAAGCCGCCCGTCCGGCGTTTGGCAGCCGATCTATCGTCCCTCTTGTAGCTACACAGGCGACGCTATTTGCAACATCCGAGCCGCATTTCGCTGTATCTAACGAGGCTGCATTGTATCTAACGACGACAAAAAAACCGCGGAAGCTCCGCGGTTTTTCTTCTGCAATTTTATTAAAATGTCATTAAGCTCTCAGAGACTTCAAAGCTCCGCTCCATGCCACGACTTGGTCCAGCATCGCGTTGACATTAGTCAGATGCAGATCAGCCGGTTTAAAGACGGAGTAGTTTTCGAAGTCTGTGAACAGCGACAGTGTCGGATGAACGCGTACGTCAGCGACCGACAGCTCGCCCAGTATGCCGCGAAGGTGCTCTGCAGCACGCGCTCCGCCAGTGGAGCCATAGCTGACGATGCCTGCAGCTTTGTCATTCCATGCCTCGCGAGCAGAATCCACTGCGTTTTTAAGCGAGCCAGTAATGCTATGATTGTATTCCTGTACGATAAATACAAAGCCGTCCAAGCTGCTCAGCTTGGCATTCCAAGCCGCCAAACCCGGCTCTTCGCCTGTACCCTCGCCGAGGAAAGGAAGATTGTATTCTGCGATGTCCACGATTTCGTAAGAAGCGTCGCCGCGTCCATCCGCTATGCCTTTAACCCATTCTCCAACCTGTGGACTTACACGTCCTTGACGCGTGCTGCCCAGAATAATACCGATATTCAAATTCGACATTTCTTTACCTCCTGAATTTAAGTTAGTTAATAACTATATAATACTTAGTTAGTATAACTCTTTTAGTAGCAAAAGGGAAGTGTGTAATTTAAATTATCAGATTCGTAAACATGCCAAGTGTACAGGGTTCAAAAAGACTGCTGTTCCGAAGTTGGAACATCCCGTTCATTACAGTCGGTTGTTCAATCCCCTGAATATTGCCTAAGTCACACAGAAAAAAAGCCAGCCCAATATCTCGACTGACCTTCATTGTTCATAAGCATTTCTTGGCGCGTCTATACAACCGCGCCTGCCCATTAATGCTCCGTACAGCGCCAGGGCTACGGCAAAACGGCTAGCATTTTGGGAGGCAAGGCTCGTTTCGTTCCAAGAATTATAGCGAAAGTTCGGCGAAATCATATACTTTCTCCTACAATTCAAAAAATCGTTGGCACCATGCCGCCGTCCATGCGGATCGGCGAACCCCTGAATGCGGATGCATACGGACTGCAGAGGAATACAGCAAGTCTGCCGATCTCATGTGGACGTATAAATCGTTGCAGCTCGGATTGGGGCAGGCTGGACGCCATAAATTGCCGCTCCTTGGCCGCGAATGTTAAGCCCTGCTCCGAATAGAGGCCATTAACGATGCCTTCCACGTTCTCCGAAAGCGTCGGTCCAGGCAAAATACTGTTTACCGTTACCTCTGTTCCTGCCGACAGTTTCGACAAGCTTCTGGACAAGGACAGAAGCATCGTTTTGGTCATGGCATACTGGGGCATATGACCTGCCGGCATAACGGCCTCCTCGCTTCCGATAAAGATCAGCCGTCCGAAATTGTTAGCAACCATTTTAGGCAAATAAAATTTGGACAAGCCGTTCGCAGCCAAGACATTTGTACGGAAGTACCTCTCCCATACCTCGTCTTGCACGTCGGCGTAGTTCATCATTTCATATATCCCCATGTTGTTGATCAAAATATCCACATGAGGAAAAGCTTCGAACAACCGCTCCCTCTGCCCGCTATCGACCAGATCGGCCGCGGCATTGCGCGGGTTCGTATCCGGGTAACATTCCTTCAGCTCCCGGACGACATCTTCCGTTTCATCCGCATTCCGACCATTCACGTATATATGCACGCCTTCCTTGGCAAGCTCAAACGCGATCGCTTTCCCGATCCCTCTAGTGGATCCCGTTACCAACGCCGTTCTGTTCGCCAGCCCCATCTCCATATCGCATGTCTCCTTTTTTTTCGGTCTATGCAATAGGTTACCTTGTTCGAGGCGAAGGGTAACTAGCATGATGCGTCAATGTTCTTGCGAAACGCGCCAATATGCCGGCGTAACGCCCTCCCAGCCACGGAAAGCGCGATAGAACGAGTTTTGGTCCTCGTATCCGACTAGGAAGGCGACCTCCTTAATATCCAGCATATCATTCGCCAGGTAGTGCAGCGCCTGTTCATGCCTGGACTTCGACAACAGCACTTTGAAACTTGTAGCCTCTCGTACAAGACGCCGCTGGAGCGTTCGTTCGCTCATGCCCAGCTCTTTGGCGACTGTTTTCATCTCGGGTCTTCCACTTGAAAGCATACCCTTTATTATATATTTCACCGCATTGCTGATGGTGCGAACGGTATAACGCTGGTCCAATGCATGCTCCAGCGCGGGAGTCAGGATCTCCAACAACTCTTCGTTGTAAGAAAGGAAGGGACGATCCAGATCGCTCCGCCTAAGAGTCAGACGATTGTGCGCTGCCCCGGTCCGTATTCTACAGCCAAAATAAGCTTCCAACGCTTCCACGTCGCCCATGTCTTCTGTAAACTCAACGCTCTTCGCCGTTAAGTGCCGGCCTGTTCCCCGGCGTCCAAGCTCCATCAGGCATGCCAGCGTAATCCCTGCCAAGACGGGGGGCCCGCTCTTAACGGCTTGCTGCCATCCAAGCTCGATCCTGCATGTATCCCCTTCTTCATGGATAGTCAAGCTTTCGGGAGGACATAGCTGCTTATACTTGGTCATTCGTATTAGAGCATCCCGGAAGTCGCGGGCGTGATAAGTAGCTAAGACGGACGGCGGATACTTCGCCGTCTCGTAGGCTGTTGCCAGCCCAATGATTGCCTGGGCAGTATTGCCGACAAGCTCCGCGAACGCCCGCCAAATCGAATAATAATGCGAAGCGGACACCTCGGCGCCGGCAATTTCGTCCTGAGGAAGTCCCGCTTGCCGGGCAATATCCCCAAGCTGTATCCCCATTTGGCGAAGGCCTTCCCATAATCCATGCGGCACCTTCACGCGGTCAGAGGTAAACGTCATGTTCCTGGAGCGCCTCCTTTTGCAGCTGCGTGCTGATGTTTGATTTGCGCCTCCTCCGCTCCTACTGGCAGTCGCACCTGGAATTTTGTACGAATGACGTTGCTGTCCGCCGTAATCGCCCCCTGATGTTGCTTCACGATATTGCGCGCGATGAACAGGCCGAGCCCCGTGCTGCCCTCATGATAGGTTCGAGCCTTGTCGCTCGTATAGAACATGTCGAAAATATGGGGCAGATCCTCCGGCGCAATAAAGTCGCCGTAGTTCGTAATCTCGACGACAGCCTCTTCGCCGTCCAGTCGGCCATGGATGTCGATAAATTGGCCGCCGCCGCCATAATGGACGGCGTTGCTGATCAGATTCTCGAATACCCGGGCCAGAAGCTCTCCATCGCCTTGAATGACAAGCGAAGGAGCCACATCCATTCTTGCGGTCAATCCGCGGTTCTCCAGCTGTGGATAAAATTCTTCGCTCATCTGATGCAGCAGCTCGCTCAGATCCATGGGATTGCGAACGATATCGAGCTTTCCGTAGTTCATGCGCGTCACTTCGAACAATTCATCGATCAGATGCTCCAGACGCTGAGACTTCGAGTAGGCAATCATCGCATAATGTTGAATCTGCTCCTGCGGCAAGTCCCCGTTTTTTAAAATAAAGTCCAAATAACCGATCACCGAAGTGAGCGGCGTGCGAAGATCATGCGCCAAATTCAATACTAGCTGCTCCTTGCTGCTCTCGGCGGCATCCCCCCGCTCCTGCGCTTCCATCAGCTTCTCTCCTGCCAGATTAATATCACGCGCGATATCGCCGAATTCATCCGTCGAAGCAATATGGACCTTCGCATCGAACTGCCCCGCCGCAAGAGAACGAATGCCTCCGGATATGTCGTGGAAGTAACGAGCGTACCGCTTCGTCAGCAAGAAAAAAAACCAGACAGCCAGCGGGATAAAGAAGATCAGGAAGAAGTTGACGTCACCAACCTGGCGGATGAAATACCGGATCTTGGTCGACGGGTCTTCTAGCTTGGTCGTATAGTAATAAAGCTGGGAGACTCTGTAGATCGCGAAGGTGATCGCGGCCGCGAATCCCATGCTGAGTCCGAATAACAGCAGCATTCTGAACCTGAAACTTCGGAATACGTTACCCATGGAAGGAATACCCGACTCCCCATATTGTTTTGATCAGCTTGTTCTTGCTGGTATCCTCGCCCAGCTTCTTGCGCAGGGTGCGAATATGAACCATAACGGTATTATTGCCTTCGTAATAAACCTCGCCCCATACATGCCGGAAAATATGCTCCGAGCTGAACACCTTCTTGGGATGGCTGGCCAATAGATGAAGAATGTCGAATTCCTTTGGCGTTAAGTTGACGGGACATCCGTCCACGACAACCCTTCTTTCGTCCGGATGGATGACGACGCCTCCGGCCCCGACAACGGGCTTCTCGGCTGCGTCGGCCTTGCTGAACTGAAGCGATCTTCTCAAATGAGCGTTTACGCGGGCAACAAGCTCCATGGGGTTAAACGGCTTCGTCATATAATCGTCGGCCCCTTGAACGAGGCCTGTTATTTTATCGAGATCGGAGCTCTTTGCGCTCAGAAAGATGATGGGCATATGATGACGATCCCGAATATGCTTGGTTACCTCATAGCCGTCCAGCTTCGGCATCATAATATCCAGAATCGCCAGATCGATCCGATGCTTGACGACTGCCTCCACGGCAGCCTGTCCATCCGCCGCTTTGATGCAGCTGTATCCTTCCTTCGACAGATGCATCTCCACCAGATCCGCGATCTCCGTGTCGTCGTCCGCGATCAATATCGTAATGGCTTTCAATTTCTTGCCCTCCTATGGCTGCCGTTATCCATTTATTGTATCAGATTGTCCCAATCCGCGCAGCCCGCGGCTTCTCTTTATCGGTCCCCCGTCCCCTGAGCCATCCTCGGCATTGAACATACAGTCGATAGACCAAGTATCCGATCACGCCTCCGCAGGTGTTCAACAGCATATCGTCCACATCGAAAGCGCCGATGGCGAACGTCGCCTGCAGTAGCTCCAGGAACAAGCTCAGGATAAACGCATTCTTCGCCGTTGCCGCCAGGGTTCCCCCACTTCGAATCCCCAACAAGCCATGCAGCAAGCCGAACGGGGCGAAGATGGCGATATTCCCGTATACGTTAAGGAATCCATGGTTCGTTCCCGCTTCTAACGCACGCTTAATCTCATGCAAAGGAACAAGATTCCCATGCCCTATCCGATCCGCGATTCGGAAGGGATCCTGCACGCTGATCCGGAGCTGCTCTCCCAGGTACATGAGATCGATGCTGTAGCCCTTGAAGAGGACAATTTTAAATAGGGCATAGATATAGAAAGCAAAGATCACATACAGCAAGGCGATTCTTAGCTTCATCATGGATAAAACTCCTTTCCAAATAAAACGCTATAATGATAAGGGTATCGGAGAAAATTTAAATAATTGAACGGTTAGTTCTAAAAGTTTTATTAAATTGCCGTACCGCATCGTAAAGCCCTACACTGTAAAAGTTTGAAATCTTGCGTGGCTTTCTATGGAAGCAAAAAAGCAGCCCCAAAGGGCTGCTTTGCCGAGCTAATCGCGTTTGGCAGGCTTTATGCTTTGCGGATTGCGGAAGACGTTGCGGGGATCGTATTTCGCCTTGATTTGTCGCAATCTGGAATAGTTCGCCCCGTAATAGACGGGACCGGAATCCTTGATGCCCTGGTCCGGCACGTTGATGTAGGAGCCGACGATATAAGGCTGCAGCTTCCTGCGCGTCTTGCGCACGACCTCGATATTCCTAGCCGCCTCCGAAGGAACCGTCCACGAGCTGTTCCATTCCACGTAAAATGACGCGTCGCGCCAATAAAAAGCCGTCGCTTCAGGCGCTACCCGACTGACCGCCCCTCCCCAATTAAGGAAAAAGAAACCCGCGTCTTCGCCCTCCACTTGCTCAAGAAACTCCCGCATGGGTTTCAAAGCCTGGCGAGGGAACGGCTCTCTGCCGAATCCTGACGAGAATTGATTGCTATAACGCTGGGTAAGCACGGGATCCGGCGGCAGCAGGAAATTAACGGCTTGCCTGTACGGCAGAGATCGGATGAGTCTTTCCGTCGGGGTGCCTATACTCGTTATTGGACGCAGCAAACGCACCGCTTCGCATCGGGAGCCCAGGAACAGCCCCTCCATCATGACGTTGCCACCCCGCTTGGGACCGATCGTCAGCTCGCTGCCCAGTCTGGTATTGACGGACGGCGCCCAGCGCTGCCAAGCCATGAGCACCTCTTCGAACTGCTCCCATGGCCATGCGATGCGATAGACCGTTGCTCTGACCGGGGCACGGCGTACGCTGAACTTGTAACGGGTATAGATCCCGAAGTTGCCGCCGCCGCCGCCGCGGGACGCCCAGAGGAGATCGGAGTGCTGGCGTTCGTTGGCAATAATGATATCGCCGTTGGCATCGACCATCTCCAGCTCGATCAGATTGTCGCTGATGAGTCCAATCGTTCGTTGAAGCGGCCCGATGCCTCCTCCGAGCGTAATGCCGCCGATCCCCACGGTCGGACTATCGCCGAAAGGCGCGATGAAGCCTTGACGCGCAAGCGCGTTCGCGATGCGCCCCACGCGGTTGCCCGTCCCGACGACAACGGTGCCGTTCTTCTTGTCGAGCCTAATACTGTTCATATCGCTGACATCGATGACAATGCCGCCGTTGACCTGCGATAAGTTCCCTTCAAGCGCATGCCGTCCGCTTCTTGCGCGAATGGGTATATCATTTTCGCGTGCCCACCTGATTCCATTTGCTACGTCTTGCGTCCTGCGTGCAAACACAAACACCTTGGGGTATCTGTCCGTATGGGGATCCCAGTTCTTTCGCGCTTCCTCATATCCCGGCTCCCCTTGGAAAATAACGCGGCCGGTAAGCTCCGTTCTCGCCCTCACCCTTCCACTCCCTCTACAATGTAATCCATCGTGATGAACGTTACATAGTATGTAGGACAACCGTACAAGGGAATGGACAAAGTGACGGGGAACATTCGCCAATTGTTTTCGTCGGTTACAGAGACTTAAGCAGTTGCTCCGAAATCCGTGTCGCCTGCTTGCGCGCAACTGCCGGATCCCCAGGCTTCGGCAATGCCGATCGCAGCCTCAGTAATGGCACCGAACAGGATATTCGCCGGCATGTGAACGGGCTGCTTCCGAATTAAGCCAGTTTCCATGAGTTCATTCAGTAATGTCGTTACGAGACCCATGACGCTGTGTTTCTCCTTTTCTCTCCAGCTTTTCCAACCCAGTATAACCGGCGCTTCCTGCAGCATGTTTACCCGATAAGAGGGCTGCAAACAACCTTCCAAGTAGACCTCCAATGCGGTAAGCGCACGTTCCCTTGGGCCGGATACTGCTGCAATCTCCGCTCCTATCTTCTCCACCATTCTGTTCAGGCCACGCCGTTGCCATGAACCCTGTACTTCCTCACGCTTCCCTGCGAATTGTCGAGAATTCGCTCACTTACATACAAGAGGATCGACCGAAGGTTTTTGCGAAGGAGCTGGATGCGTTTCTACAGCATGCGGAACGCCAATGAGGCCGTAATAAAACGGCAGTCCGAATACGCTCATTCGGACTGCCGTTTGTTGTTTTCTACACTTTGATCTTAAGCAAAGCATGCTGCAAATGCTGCGCCATTTCGCTCATCGCTTGCGACGAACGGGTCATCCCCTGCACGGCCTCCAGCTGGGAAGCGGCCAATATCGCCACCTCTTCGGAACGATGGGCAGCCATCGCGGCAATGTCGGCGATCGTATGGGCTGCGGATGCAGCTTCCTCCGTGCTCGCGGACATCTCCTCGGAAGCTGCCGAGAGCTCCTGCGATTCTTCCGCGACGAATTGGAAGCGGTCCACAAGCGCCCTCATCGTCTCTTCCGCGTCCTGAGACAACCGCACCCCTTCCCGGATCTCGTCATTCCCGGCTGTCATACGCTCCGCAATCGTCGAAGATTCCTCTTGGATGCTAGTCAGGAGCGAAGCGATATCCGCCACGGCCGTAGCCGACGAATCCGCCAGCTTGCGGACCTCGGCCGCGACGACCGCGAATCCCATTCCGTGCTCGCCGGCTCTGGCCGCTTCTATGGACGCGTTTAAGGCCAGCAGCTTCGTCTGTTCGGCGATATCCCTAATGGATAAGAGTGCATTGACGATGGCATCGGAATGGCTCTCCAGCATATGGACGGAATCATGGGTCCCCCGAGACACCTCCTCGATTCTGGCCATCTGTCCTCTGATGCCGGCGATGGTGGACAAACCTGCCGAAGCTTTTTCCAGCGCGGAACGCGAGGCATCTGCAACAAGCAGCGACGAGCGGGATACACGCTCAACGCCGGATGTAATATCCTCCATCGAGCGGGATGTCTCCACCGTGCTTACTTGCTGGGCACGAGCGCCATCCTTCATCTGCCCCATCGCTTCATCGATCGTACGATTCATGTCCAGCAGTCCGGCGGACTGGTCGGCGAACTGCCCGCTCGTCTCCACAAGCTGCCGGGAAGTCCGATTCGCCTGGGATACGATGTCCCGGAAGATAACGTTCAGCTTGCCGGACATGTCCGCCATCGCGCGATAGGCCGCTCCGATCTCGTTTCGGGATCGGAAGTTGCTGCCTTGCAGCAGCTTCTCCGCCTCTGCCAGCCTGCCTGAAGCCATATCCTCTGCCGCCGTGACGATCACCTTAAGCGGACGCAGCGCCCGCGACAGCAGGAAGAGAATGGCCAGGATCGCGATTAGCGTCAATCCTGCAATCGCTATGAAGACAGGCACGCTGTCCCCGATAACGGAGTCCGCGATTTCCTTAACATCCGCTGCTGCCGTATCGATGCCGATTACGCCGATCACCTCTCCCGCCTCGTTCCTGACGGGAGAATAGGTTGAGATATAATCTCCGTATTCCGGATTGCTGATCATAGGAGAGGCCGCATTCTTGCCCTGCTGCAAGTTCGCTATTGCGGCGGGAGGTATATCCGTCACCTCTCCGATTGGCGAAGCGAGCTCGGAGCCCTTGGGCTGACCGTCGATTAATATGATAGGGTTGTTCTGTTCGTCAATAACGACGAAATATACATATAAAGCGCCGATCTGGGATCTGTACCGATCCAGCTCGGCCCGAAGCGTCCAATATTGTTCGTTCTCCTTCGGCTGCTGCAGGAATTGTTCATACGCAGGCGCATTCATTCCGGCGGCATAACTTTCCGCAAGCTTCATTCCGTAGCTCTGTATGGCCGACTCGCTTGCTTGTTTGGCATTGCCGATCTGGGTTACGGCCGCGGCTGTCAACAACAACAGCATGATGGCCACAATCGCCGATGCCAACCTTACGACCAATCTCCCTTTTTTTCTGTCTGCAGATTCCATGAGCGCGCATTCTCCTCAATTTCACGTTTGTTAAGATTGCATTTGACAAAGTTCGACCTAAAGACCCTGTTTTCCTGCTAGTTCGCTATACCTAGTCCTACGAAATTCAGCATCATTATCGTCCTCCTCACCTCAGTGAAAGCACAAATGGGTGAAGATTAAATGAAAGTTTGATTTCTTCATTGATATCGGACAGGAATCGTTTTATAAAGAGAGTAGAGCAATGATTCATTTGCTACTTCATGAAGAGATGAGGAGATGAACGCATGGACGGAACAGTTACTACCAGCGGAGGCAAATGTCCGGTAATGCACGGCGGCGCGACCAGTCATCAATCTAGCGGAACAACGAACAGACATTGGTGGCCGGGACAATTGAATTTGAACATCCTGCACCAGCACGATCGCAAGTCCAACCCGCTAGGCGAGGACTTTGATTATGCCGAGCAATTCAAGAGTCTGGATTTCTACGCGCTTAAGCAGGACCTTCGCGATCTGATGACGGACAGCCAGGATTGGTGGCCCGCCGACTACGGACATTATGGCCCCTTCTTTATCCGCATGGCATGGCACTCCGCAGGTACCTATCGTACAGGCGATGGCCGAGGCGGAGCTGGCTCCGGCACACAGCGTTTCGCTCCGCTTAACAGTTGGCCCGACAACGGCAACCTTGATAAAGCACGAAGGCTGTTATGGCCAATCAAACAGAAGTATGGCAATAAAATTTCTTGGGCGGACTTGTTCGCGCTGACCGGCAATGTCGCCATTGAATCCATGGGCGGAAAAACGTTCGGCTTCGGCGGCGGACGTCCCGACGTCTGGCATCCGGAAGAAGACATCTATTGGGGAGCCGAAAAGGAGTGGCTTGGCGATAACCGCTACACGGGCGACCGTGAACTCGAGAACCCGCTCGCCGCGGTACAGATGGGCCTCATCTACGTTAATCCGGAAGGCCCAAACGGCAACCCTGATCCTCTAGCGAGCGCTCGCGACATTCGCGAAACGTTTGCTCGGATGGGAATGAACGACGAAGAAACCGTCGCGTTGGTTGCGGGCGGCCATACTTTTGGCAAAGCGCATGGCGCCGGCGATGCGGCGCTGGTGGGACCGGCTCCCGAAGCGGCGCCGCTCGAAGATCAAGGACTGGGATGGATCAGCGCACATGGCAGCGGCAAAGGCCGCGACACCATTACTAGCGGCGTGGAAGGCGCCTGGACCGCTAATCCGACGCAATGGGACAACGGCTTCTTCGAGTTGTTGTTCGGCTACGAATGGGAGTTGACCAAGAGCCCGGCAGGCGCCCACCAATGGGCACCGGTAGATCCCGCCGATGAGCATCTGGCACCGGATGCCGAGGACGCCTCCATCCGCGTGAAAACGATGATGACGACGGCGGATATGGCACTCCGCATGGATCCCGCTTACGAGGCGATCTCGCGCCGTTTCTACGAGAATCCCGAGGAATTCGCGGACACCTTCGCTCGCGCATGGTTCAAGCTCATGCATCGCGACATGGGGCCACGCTCCAGATATCTGGGTCCCGAAGTGCCGGACGAGGTGCTGATTTGGCAAGATCCCGTGCCGACTGTCGATTATGTATTAACGGATGCGGATGCCGCGGAATTAAAAACCCTGATACTGGATTCCGGCTTGACCGTAGGCGAACTGGTCACGACCGCCTGGGCTTCCGCCAGCACCTACCGCGGTTCGGATATGCGCGGCGGCGCCAATGGCGCTCGCATCCGGTTATCCCCTCAGAAGGATTGGGAGGTCAACCAGCCGCTCCAGCTTGACAAGGTGCTCACGATTCTGCAAGGCATTAAGGACGACTGGGAGAAGGAGGTCAGTCTGGCCGATCTTATCGTACTGGGAGGCAGCGCAGCCGTCGAGAAGGCAGCGCGAGATGCAGGTTACGATGTATCGGTGCCATTTACTCCCGGCAGGGGCGATGCTTCGCAGGAGGAGACCGACGTTGAAGGCTTCGCCGTGCTGGAGCCCGTATCCGACGGATTCCGCAACTACCAGCAGAAACACTATGCCGTTACGGCGGAAGAATTGCTGCTTGATAAAGCGCAGCTGCTGGGCCTGACGGCGCCGGAATTGACCGTTCTCGTTGGCGGCATGCGCGTGCTTGGCACCAACTACGGAGGTACGAGGCATGGCGTGTTCACGGATACCGTAGGAACGTTGACGAACGACTTCTTCGTAAACCTGCTGGATATGAACGTCGCTTGGAAGCCCGTCGGAAGCAACACGTACGAAGGCAGAGACCGTAAGTCGGGCGAGGTCATCCGTACGGCGACACGGGCCGATCTTGTATTCGGCTCCAATTCCGTTCTGCGCGCCATAGCCGAATTGTACGCGCAAAACGACAATCGCGAGAAATTCGTGCGGGACTTTATTGCCGCTTGGGTAAAAGTGATGAACGCGGATCGATTCGATCTGGCGCAGTAATATACAAGGCTAAACGGCTGACTCCAAAGTGTACGTATGACGCTAGAATATCCACAGATACAAGCGAAAGGACCTCGGTTCCACACTTCAAAGTGGAGACCGAGGTCCTTTTTCTTGAAGAAAGGCGTTTCCAATGAGGCGGATAAAAACGCAAATTGGCTTTTAGGTGGGCAGCACCGTTAGAAAAGGCCGCAAAACTTTTCCATTGGCGTTTATAACGACTATGGAGCATGAAAAGGCTGCAAAAACATCCCATAAGCGTTTATAACGACTATGGAGCATGAAAAGGCTGCAAAACTATTCCATAGGCGTTAATAACGACTATGGAGCCTGAAGTGGCTGCAAAAACATCCCATTGGCGTTTATAACGGCTATGGAGCCTGAAAAGGCTGCAAAACTATTCCATAGGCGTTTATAACGACTATAAAATTTTCAAGAGTCTCCAGCGGGCTGCCACTTTTAAGACTCAGAGTGCGACCAGCCAATAAAGTAAAGGCCTGTGACGCTATTTGTTCCAGCATGGAATAAATAGCGTCACAGGCCAAGTTCATTTTCATTCATGGGGGTCGCCGAAAGGACATAACAGCAGTTTGAGATAGCCCCCTGTCCACGCGTACGCTTATTTGTTCCCCGTCTCTCCCGTTTTCGCTACCTTAAAGCGGTGAGCGGCTTCCTTCAATTCTGTTGCCATGACATGAAGCGCCTGCGAAGATTGCGATATGCTTTCCATCGATGCGATCTGCTCCTCCGTCGAGGCGGAGATCATCTCCGAGCTTTCGGCCGACTGGCCTGCCACGCGCTCCAGCTCCTGCAACGATGCGTAGATTTGCTCCGTGCTGGCGGACATCTCTTCGGCGGAAGCCGAGGCTTCCTGAATTTGCGCAACCACTTCCTGGGTCGCCTCCACGATCCGGGAGAAGGAGTCGCCCGTCTCCTCGATCTCAACCATGCCCTGCCGGAACTGATTGCTTCCCGTCTCCGTCGAGCTAAACGCTGCCGATATGTCGGCCTGGACATCGTTTACGAGCGTATTGATTTGCTCCGCCGAGAGACTTGACATCTCCGCCAGCTTTTTCACCTCCGCCGCCACGACCGCGAAACCTCTCCCCTGCTCTCCCGCTCTCGCCGCTTCGATAGAAGCATTTAACGATAACAGGCTTGTCTGCGAAGCAATCTCGGACATCGTCGTCACAATGCCGCTAATCTCCCTTGAACGTTCGCTTAACACGGCCATAATGCCGGAGATATCGTCTATCGCCCGTCCAGCCGTCGCCATCTTGTCGATGGAGAGATGGATGTGCCGGAATCCTTGCTCCGCCGCTTCCTTGGAACGAACCGACGTTTCGTAAGCCAAGGTTGAAGTATCCGCGATTCGCGCGATGCCAAGCGCCATCTCTTCCATGGCCTTCGAGCTTTGTTCCGTGCTGATGGCTTGCGATTCGATCCCCGTGACAATCCCTTGCGTAGATTCCGCGATTTGCCTGGATGCTTGAGTCGTCTCCGCGATAGAGGTCTGCAGCCCGTGTGACGACGCAGAGACGTTGTCCGAGCTTTGGATCACTTGTTTGACCAGCTTGCTTATGGATTGTTTCATCGTATTGAAGTCATCCGCCAATTGCCCGATCTCATCCTTGTTCCGAATGGCAAGCGGCTCCGAGGTTAAATCGCCCCCTGCAACCTTGCGCGCCTCCGCCGCTACTTTTTTGACAGGTCCCGCAATATGGTTGGAAAATAAGATGACCAGGATCGTGCCGACAATGATGCATAATACGAGAGTCGTCAACGTAGAATACAAGATTCGTGTCTGGCCTTCATTGTAATCATGGTAGTAGGACCCCGCGACGATATTCCAGTCCCACTCCGGCATGTTTATGGCGTATGTAATCTTAAGCGCTTCATGACCGTCGCCCCCAAGCGGCCAATCGTAATACGTAAATCCGCCGCCGCTTTGACCTTGCCGAATCACATCCTGTATATAATAGAAGCCGTTCGAGGTTTTTTTGTCCCATAGATTTTCGCCCTCTTGCTTGGGATGCGCGATAAGATCGCCCTTGGAGTTGACGACGTAATAATATCCGTTTTCGCCGAGGTCGATATTCTCGTTGATAGGCCTGGTGCCGTCCTCGTTTCTGCTCCCGAGCATGATGCTTTTCACTTCTTCTTGCGCCTCTTCCAGCGACAATTGTCCGTTCTCCACCATATCATTGAAGGCGGCAACGTTCTGCACCATCAGTTTCACGCTATTCGCCAGATTGTTTCGAATTAATAAATCCGTTTCGGACTTCGCATCCCTATAGGTATCGAATGCAATGATTGAACTTGGAATGATCAGCAGCAATATGCAGAATAACAACATCTTTTTGCGGATCGTCCAATTAAATTTTGTAACGTAAGCACCGCCTGTCTTGCCCATTTGTTCCAGCTCCCCCAGAGATAAATGATGTCGATCAACCCGACTTTTTTTGTATGATCGCCAATATAGTACTATATTCCTATTATTATAAGATAGTTTTCTGCCAGTGCGGTGTGACATATGTCACGAATTTTCAAACGATTAACGATTAAAATTGACCATATGATTGCCAGATGATAGCGTTAATCATGCAGTTATTCATTCGATATTGCAGGAGGGAATGAACATGTCGGAAATCAAGCTTAAAGTTGAATACGACGAATACGAGGACGGCAAACGAATCGAGACGGAACTGGAAAAGCTCGCGGCAAGTCCCGAGGGCGCGGCCCTCGAAAGTTTGATCATCGGAGACTGGGGACAGGCTTACGAGAACAGCTCCGAAGACATTGTAAAGGCTCTGGTAGAGCACAAGGTTCGTTTTCCTGCCTTGCGCAAGCTGTTCATCGGCGATATGAGCTTCGAGGAATGCGAGATTTCGTGGATCGTGCAGAGCGATCTCTCCCCTTTGCTCGGCGCGTTCCCTGAACTGCAATCGCTCAAAATTCAAGGCGGCAACGAGCTCGTCCTGAGCAGCCTGAAGCACGACAAGCTGGAAGAGCTGATTATTATAAGCGGAGGGCTGGGCAAAGACGTGCTCGCCTCCATCGCAAGCGCCCAGCTCCCGAACCTGCGCAAGCTGGAGCTCTATCTCGGCGTCGACGATTACGGCTTCGACGGCGGCTTGGAAGACGTGCTTCCGTTGATCGAGCCGGATAAATTCCCCAAATTGACCTATTTGGGTCTCAAAAATAGCGAAATCCAAGACGAAATCGCGCTGGCTGTCGCCAATGCGCCAATTCTGGACCGGCTCGAAACGCTCGACCTGTCGCTCGGCACCTTGACGGACGAAGGCGCGGAAGTTCTGCTCGCCAGCGAGCGGATCAAAGGCTTGAAGGGAATCGATCTGCACTATCATTACATGTCCGAAGAGATGGTGAAACGCTGGCAGCAGAGCGGACTGCCCGCAGATGTCAGCGACAGGCAGCAGTCCGACGACGACGAGGATTGGCGTTATCCTTCCATTACAGAGTAAATCGGCGGAGAGGCCGCTCATCGTCATAGGCATGCCGGGCGACAAACGAACCGGCGGCATCGCGCTCGCGCGGGAGAGGCTTGGACTGCCCCCGGCGCTGATTATCCCGTTAGCGGGGCTGCTTGGCGATCGCTCCCTCACTTTGGTTGAGATGGCGGAGCCATGGCTAAAAGCACAGCGGAACGAGGACGCTCCGCTGCTGCGTCTGGAATCGCCCGGCGGCAGCTTCGAGATAGAGCGTGCGATTATCGCGCTCGGCGCTCCCGATGGGAGCGCCGGCGAGGAGGATGACTCGCTGCACCCGTACAGCGGGCGCCCGGACCCGCAGCCCATGAGCGCCGATGCCGCGCTGCGGCTGAAGGAATCGCCCGGCCGGCTATACCACCCGGCTCAATGGTATCGCGGCTACTGCCGCTTGCTGGCGAGGCTTCGGCGGCAAGGGGCGAAGCTGTATGGAGCGGAATGGCAGAACGATCCCGCGGATATTGCGGCGATGACGGATAAACGACGAACCCAGGAGCTGCTGGCGGCTGCCGGCATCGCGATACCGAGACCGGTCGTCGGCGACGAGCCCATCACAGGCTATGAGTCGTTGCGCAACGCGATGCTGAAGGCGCGCATGCACCGCGTCTTCGTGAAGCTGGCAAGCGGCTCCGCCGCTTCCGGCGTTATCGCTTACCAGCTCCACCCCGTAACGGGAGCCGAGATCGCCATGACGACGATCGGCATGGAACGTTACAACGCCCGTCCGCCTATCTTTTACAACTCTGGCAAGTTGAAACGATATACGGACTCCGCCGACATAGCCGCTATTATGAACTGGCTCTACCGACATGGCGCTTACGCTGAGCAGTGGATTGCCAAGCGAGGACATGACGGCCGCGCGTTCGACATCCGGCAGCTCGTCGTAGGCGGCAAGCCTTGCCACGCCATCGCTCGCGTCAGCCGGACGCCGATCACGAACCTTCACCTGCGCAGCGAACGAATGTCGCTGGAGAAGGCGGGCTTGGCGGAGGAAGCGATTCGACGTGTCGGAAGCACTGCGGCGGCCGCGGCGACCGTCTTTCCCCGCAGCGCGGTCGCGGGTATCGACGTCCTCGTGGCGGAAGGCTCGGACCGCTGCTACGTGGCCGACGTCAATCCGTTCGGCGACCTCCTTTATGGAGCCCTGCACGAGGGTTTGGATCCCTACGAATGGGAGATGCGCGGACTGTTCGGACATCAGGATAAGCTGGCGCAAAGGATGAATGAAACATGATCACAGATATGAATACCATTGTCGGCACGCACGATATTTTGATGATTACGCTGGATACGCTTCGTTACGATGCGGCCGTGCTGGAGGAGAAAAACTGCCCGAATCTGTGCGGCAGCGGCTCCTGGGAGAAACGCCATACGCCCGGCAGCTTTACGTATGCCGCGCATCACGCTTTTTTCGGCGGGTTCCTGCCGACTCCCTCTACGACGGACAAGTCGTCGCACGTCCGACTCTTCCATTCCAGCCGCACCGGGATGAAGACGGATCCCCGAACGTGGCTGTTCGATACCCCGGATATCGTATCGGGACTAGCGGCCGAAGGGTATAAGACGGTTTGCATCGGCGGGGTTATTTTTTTTAGCAAAAAAGTGCCGTTGGCCCGCGTGCTGCCCGGTTACTTCCAGCACAGCTATTGGCGCATGAACTTCGGCGTAACCAATCCCAGGTCCACGGAGCATCAAGTGAACCATGCTCTGGGGCTGCTTGACGGAACGCCGCTAGACCAGCGGCTGTTTCTGTTTATGAACGTGTCCGCGATTCATGGACCGTCCCATCATTATGTCGAGGGAGCGCGCCGGGATTCCGTCGACACCCAGCGCGCCGCCCTTCGTTACGCGGACGGCGAATTAGGCCGGCTTTTCCAAAGGCTCCGGGAGCGCGGCAAGCCCGTCTTCTGCCTCGTCTTCTCCGATCACGGCGAAGCGTTCGGCGAAGACGGTTACCATGGGCACCGCCTTGCGCATGAAACCGTATGGGACGTGCCTTACCGGGAATTTTTGCTATAAATTCAAGTTCAAAAAATTCGGTTTTCAGTGCGGACTTTTTGAACAACCTTTAACGAAAGGAGGAATGCGGTATGTCTGGGTCGATCCAGCGTGCTTCGGCGGACCGGCAAACATTGGGCCGTCCTTGCTCCGATTCCGAAGTTGATCAGTGGGCAGAGCGGATCAAAGCCAATCCTTACCGCTCCTACCTCTATTCCTATCCGCACAAGATGGCGTACCGCGAGCTCTCCCCCGCATTGCCTCTGAAAGATCTGTGGCGGCTGGAGCCGGCGGAATCGTATTTCCTTTATATGCACATCCCGTTCTGCGGCGCCCGCTGCGGGTTCTGCAACCTGTTCACGCTGCCGGACAAACGCGATGACGTCCATATCCGGTACGTGGACGCGCTGGAGCGGCAAGCGCGCCAGTGGTCAAGCATCATCACCGGCAAGCCCTATGCCCGCTTCGCCATCGGCGGAGGCACCCCGACGTTGTTGTCCGCAGAGCTGCTTAGCCGATTATTCTACATTGCCTATGACGTGATGGGCGTGGATAAAAACTCCGTCTCCGTTTCGGTAGAAGCGTCGCCGGAGACGATTACACCGGAGAAGCTGAATGTCCTGAAAGCTGCGGGCGTCGACCGTGTCAGCATGGGCATCCAGAGCTTTGTCGACGCGGAGGCGTCGGCCATCTACCGGCCTCAGCCGCCGAAGGTCGTGCATCAAGCGCTTGCGCTGCTGACTTCGTACGATTTTCCCATTCTCAATCTGGACTTGATCTATGGGCTGCCCGGTCAGACGGTCGAAAGCTGGCTGTATTCGCTGGAGGAAGCTCTGCAATACGATCCGGAGGAAATTTTCCTGTATCCCTTGTACACTCGCGATCATACGATCGTAAAGCCGGAGCGGATCGAACGGGAGCCCGATCTCCGTTTGGCTTGTTATACGGCTGCCAGGGACTTGCTCTCGAAACGAGGTTATGAGCAATCCTCCATGAGGAGATTCGCCAAAACTTCCGCAGCTTCCACGGTCGGCGGCGACAAGAAGCTATTGGACTATAGCTGCCAGGAGGAAGGCATGGTCGGACTCGGCTGCGGGGCAAGATCCTACACGCGGGATGTCCACTACGCTTCCCGTTACGGGGTAAGCCGCAAAGCGACGGAGAGCATCATTGCCGACTATGTAGCCGCCGAACGGTACGATACGGCGGATTACGGCATTGTCCTGAGCAAGGAGGAGCAGCGGCGCCGTTTCGTGCTTAAGGCGATCCTGCATAGCGAAGGCTTGCGTCCTGCCGACTACGCTTCCCGCTTCGGCACGGATCTGTGGAGCGACCTGCCGGAGCTGTCGCTGCTGCCTAGGTCCGGACTCGCCTCCCTGGAGGACGGCTTGCTTCGTATGACTCCGGAAGGCTTCTCCTATTCCGACTCCATCGGCGACTGGCTCATCTCCGGAGAGATCCGCGAACGAATGGAAAGGTTCGTGGTATTATGAACGCCGTGCTTTATTACCGCGGCAGCCTCTCCTCTTGCAACTACGACTGTCCGTATTGCCCCTTCGGCAAAACGAAGGACAACGCCGAGACGCTGGCGAAGGATCGCAAGCAGCTGCGCGTCTTCGTAGATTGGGTACGGGAGCAAGGACAAGCCGGCCATCGGCTGTCCATCTTCTTCAACCCTTACGGGGAGGCGCTGATCCACCGCTGGTATCGCGAAGCCATGGTGGAGCTGTCCCATATGCCGTATGTGGCCAAAATCGCCATTCAGACCAATTTGTCCGCGCGGCTCGACTTCGCTCGCGAGCTAAACCCCGGCAAAGCCGCGTTTTGGGCGACCTATCATCCCGGCCAAGTAACGGAGGAACGTTTTTTGTCCCAATGCATGCAGGCCCGGGAGCATGGCGTTCCTTTTAGCGTAGGCAGCGTCGGGCTTCGCAGCGCGATCCCCGCGATCGCCTCGCTCCGCGCCATGCTGCCGGAGGACGTCTATCTCTGGGTCAACGCCTACAAGGATCAGCCCGATTATTACGGGGACGAGGACATTGCCGCCTTGCAGGCGATCGATCCCTACTTCGGCATTAACGCAATGGATTACGAAAGCCTGGGCAAAGAGTGCCATGCGGGGAGCAGCGTGTTCTACGTGCAAGGCGCGGGTCTCGTCAAACGCTGCTACAAGGACCGCGGATTGATCGGCAATCTCTACAGAGACGGCCTGGAAGGACTCTCCGCCAAGCGGGCATGCCGGATGAAGGTGTGCGATTGCTACATCGGCTATATTCATATGCCGCATCTGGAGCTGGCCGGCATCTATGGGGATGGACTGCTGGAGCGAAATCCCCGACGTGTTGGCGGCAGGCTGGGCGGCCTGCCCGCCGGTGCGAGGGTGTCCGTTTCCGGAGGGGGGATATAAGAATGACCTATCGAAGTACGTTCGAGATGTCCAGGAAATACGTCGTGAACGAGAAAACGGCAGCGGCTATTGTTAGCCCGAATCATGGCTCTTGCTCTGACGGTAACCGTATTGACCGCGCCGTTCGCAGCCAGGACTTGGTTGCGGCAAGGGCCGTCGCTGACCTTTCGCGCCAAGATCTCAGCCCCCGAAGCGCCGGGAGCGAAAGCACCGGCACCACCCTTTGGCTCACCGGTTTGTCCGGCGCCGGGAAAAGCACGATCGCGGCCGGCGTCGTGGGGCAGCTTCGAGAACGGGGGCTTCGCGCGGAGTGGCTGGACGGCGACGAGCTTCGGCGCGTATTCGGCCAGTCGCTGGGCTTCAGCCGCGAGGACAGGTTCCAGAACATCAGCCGTGCGGTCTACATCGCCGGTTTGCTTAACCGGCACGGCGTCAACGTCGTCGTTTCCATGATCACTCCCTATGCGGAGATGCGAGATTATGCACGTTCGGAGCTTCCCCGTTTTGCGGAGATCTATGTGGATTGCCCGCTTGCCGTCTGCGAAGCCAGAGATGTGAAGGGACTATACGGGAAGGCCCGGCGCGGCGAAATTCAAGCGTTCACCGGCATCTCCGACCCGTACGAGGCGCCGGCGCAGCCCGACCTTGTCCTGCGCACGGCAGAGAACGACGTAGATGACTGCGTTCGATTGGTGCTGGAGACTTTCATCACCTTACGCGCGGGGCTAGAGCGGTGATGGAGCTTGAACACATTCTCTCTTGGCGATGAGCGGTTTCGTAATTTTGCGTAACAGGAACAGGGAAACAATGCCGCAACGGACGGCGCGTCGGCACGGTGCAACGGTAAGTGGGAAACGTGAAGGATTGCTGCGAAAAGATAATCGTAAAAAGGCTGCGACGTGTTGAAGAGCGCAGTGGGTAGAGGTAATAGGTAAGTAAGGGTAGCTAAAAGGAGGCGCACTGGCTAACGGACACAAAAGCCGCTATTTCGTCGATTTATCGGGTTTTAGGAATCTAACGGACAACACAGCCACTATTTGCCCACTATCGGCGATTTCTCGCTTCATTTTGGCTAAATAAGGTTTCTGGTGTCCGTTAAATTTTTAAAGTGTGCTCATTCCGCATTTTAGTGTTGCTGATGTCCGTTAGCCGCTCGTACTCGTGCTCGTGGCCAGTCTCCGTCTCCCCCCTGTCCGCTTGGCGACTGCTTTATTCCCCTTTTTTATCCAACAGCTCTTCCAACGCGTCAAGCCGATCGGACCAGAATTCCCTATAGTTCTCGATCCAGGAATCGACCTCTCGAAGCGGCTCGGGACGCAAGTAATAGATTCGCTTCTGCGCTTCCTGCCTGATCCCCACCAAAGCGGCATTTTTCAGGATGCCCAGATGTTTGGATACAGCCGGTTGACTGATGGCCAAATGGCCGACCAACTCGTTGACCGATCGCTCTCGTACGCGCAGCAATTCGATCATCGTTCGTCGATTCGGTTCGGCGATGACCTCGAAAATGCTCAGCTTAGCGGCTCCCATGAATCAGCTTGTCCTTATAGATTTCCCGCAGCTCTTTCTGTCTGTCCCAAGGGAACTCCCCGCTTTTGCCTTGCAGCACGAGTTCGACTACGTCTAGATGTACATGCCAGCCCGACAAGAAATTCGATAGATCGTCCGTCTTGTAGAACACATGTTTTAGCGTCAACAACGTGCCCTGTCCGCTGCTTTGCAGCGCGAAGCTCAGCTCTGAATTGCCGGACGAATTTTCCTCCCACGTATAGGCCAGCAAAAAAGGAGGTTGATATGTCGTCACCCGCCCCGTCACGATGTCGCCATTTTCCCATTGGAGCTTCACCTTCCCGCCTTCGGCGAGCTCCATCGTTGCTTCGGCCGTTAACCATTGCTTAATCATGGCAGGTTCCGTTACCGCCTTCCAAACGTCTTCCGTCGAATGCTTCAAATAACGCTCGAACACAATGGCTTTCCCTCCGGGTACATCCGCGACCCGTCCTTCCATTATCATGCCTTATGCCTCCATCCCGGTAATTTGTATTTTTTGCTTTGTATTTCGTTTGCGATGTCTTTATATTACCACACAGCTATATAACCTTCAAATTATATTTATTTATTACGCGGATGAACTTCGAATAAACAGGAAAAGAGCCGTCATGATCATAACGGCTCTACCCTATCGAAACAGCTCTGCCTCTACCGGCTACTCTACTTCTCTACCCTACAAATCGAATAACTCTTGCCCTCTTCGGCCTCAAAAGCAATGACGCCTTCTTCTATCTGTTCCCAATCCCGACCTTCTGCCTTAACAGGCACGGAGGTCCGCACCTGGCAACGGCCTGTTCGGGCGGCACGGATAACCGCGTGCGTAAGCTTACCGTCGCTCCATTCGAGGTCGAGCTCGTAGCCGCCGCGGGCGCGGATGCCGCCGATCCGTCCGGATGGCCATGCCTTCGGCAGCGCCGGCAGCAGATGCAGCTCGCCTGCATGGCTCTGCAGGAGGAGCTCGGCAATACCCGCGGAAGCCGCAAAATTCGCCTCGATGGTCAGCGGATAAAACGTGATTTTCGGATGCCGGTGCGCATTAAAGAGGTTAGGGAACGGGTTGCCGAGCAGCTTCGTCAAATAACGATGCGCCGTCTCCGCATCCTCCAGACGCGCGTACAGGCTAATATTCCAAGAATAACACCATCCGATCGTATCCTCGCCTTCGTAGACCCGGCGCCGATCGAGGCTGGCGCGGGCAGCCTTGGCTAATTCCGGCGTGCCGCGCACCGTGATCAAGTTCCCGGGATGCAGCGGGTACAAATGGGCCGTATGGCGATGCCCGGGCTCGGCTTCCTCGAAGTCGCGGTACCATTCCTGCAATTGCCCATGCCGCCCGATTTGGAACGGCAGAAGGCGCTCCAGCGCGTCCTGCAGCGTTACGCGGAAGTCCGCATCGGCATTTAGAATGCGGGCGGCCTCCGCGCAGTTCCCGAACAGCTCCCTCATCAGCGCGATATCCATCGTGGAGCTCATGCTGACCGCCGAACGTTGCCCGTCCGGCGCGATAAAGGTGTTCTCCGGCGACGTCGACGGCACGGATACGAGATTGCCTTGACCGTCTTCGACGAGATAGTCGAGGCAGAACAACGCCGCTTCCTTCATGATGGGATAAGCCGTGTCGCGAAGAAACTCCTCATCGCAACCGTAGGCATAATGCTCCCACAAATGCTGGCACAGCCACACGCCGCCCATCGGCCAGAACGCCCAGCTCGCGGAGCCTTGCGACGGGCTCGTATTCCGCCACAAGTCGACGTTATGATGAGAGGCCCAGCCCCTGCATCCGTAGTAGGCCTCGGCCATCCGCGCTCCCGCGACTCGCAGATCGCCGAGCAGATCGAACAGCGGCACGTGAAATTCCGCGAGATTGCATACCTCGGCCGGCCAATAGTTCATCTGCGTATTAATGTTGACGGTATAGTTGCAAGACCAGGGCGGCTTCGTCATGTTGTTCCAGATGCCCTGCAGCGTCGTCGCCTGCGTGCCGGGACGCGACGAGCTGATCATCAGATAGCGGCCGAACTGGAAAAACAGCTCGGCAAGCCGTTCGTCGGTTTGGCCGCCGCTCACCGCCGCAATACGCTCGTCCGTCGGGACGCCGTCCCGATCCGGCGCGTCAAGCTCCAGCGTCACGCGATCGAAATAGGACGAGAAATCCGCGATATGACGATTCCGCAGTTCGGCATAACCCGCGCTTTCAGCTTTTTGCAGCCATTGATCGCAGCGAGGTCGCGGATCCAGACCGTCCAGAACAGGGTCGCGGTCGAAGCCGTTAAAGCCGGTGGCCGCGGTCAGCAGCAACGTTACCGCATCCGCCCGCTTTACTTCCAACCTTCCGCCATGCGCCTCGACAACTCCCCCCTCGGGTATGGCCTTAAGATGAATCTGGAACCGGATGCCTTTATCCTCTTCGTAAACGACCGTATCCTCCGAACGTTCTTGCTCGTGATCCAGAAGGCTCGGTGCCGCTCCCGACAGGATAAGGCGGTCCACTCCCGATTTCTCGACGCGATATTGGAGTCTGCTCGTGAGCGCCGCCTCCAATCCGATGGCTCCCGGACGGTCGGCTTCCAGCCGCACGACCATGACCTGATCCACCGCCGATACGAAAACCTCCCTCGTTATCCGCGCGTCGCCCGACATATATTCCGTCCGGCATAACCCGGTACGAAGATCAAGCTCGCGCCGATACTCTTTTGCCAAGGAGGGATGGCTCATGATCAGCTCGAGATCGCCCATAGCCTGGAAAGCATTCCCTGCAGGTCCCAGCATATGCTCCTCGATAACCGCCTGAGCTTCGTTATACCGCTCCTCGAATATGAGCCTGCGGCTCTCCTCCAAATAACGCAGAGGCTCCTCCCGCTCCGCCCCGCGTTTGGTGCCGGACCACAGCGTCTCCTCGTTGAGCGCGATCGTCTCGCGCTTGACGCCGCCATGGACCATGCCGCCCAAACGCCCGTTTCCGACCGGCAGCGCCTCGACCCATTCGTCGGCCGGCTGCCGGTACCACAGCTTCATGGAATTGCCGCCTGTATTGTCTCTCACGGGTTCAGCCCCTTGCCATTATGTGTTTGATGAACCAATCCCGCCTTATGCTTCCGCAAACGAAAAAATCCGGACATCCAGAGCGGCCAGCGGGAGCTTTCCTTTGTGCCGCGTACCTGTTAACAAATCGACATAGAGGTCCGTTCCCAATTCGACTTCCGTTGCCGCATCGTTGTGATTAAGCAAAAACAAGAAGGTTCTTCCGTCTTTAACCCGGACGGAAGCTTCTACGCCGGGCGGCGTATCCATCAAAGGCTTAATGCCCCGAGTTTCGCATACATGCGAGATTAATCCGTCCAGCATGGACAGCTCAGGCGAAGTCGCGACATACCAGGCTTCGCCCGACCCGAAGCTGTTGCGCGTAAGCGCAGGGAATCCCCGATAAAAGTTTCGTTCGAATACGGCCATCGTCTCGGCTCCTTCGGCATGCACGACATCGCAAAGCACGCCGCAATCATAGGAGCCTTCCAGTTCGCCAAGCCTTGCGGTCATAACGACGCGGTTCTGCTGATGAGCCATCGGCGCATCGATCTCCTCCACCCATACGCCCAGAAGCTTCCGAAGCTCTCCGGGATAACCTCCCGTCGTAACCAGGTCGGTTTCGTTGACAATGCCGCTAAAGGTTGTCATGACCAGCGTGCCGCCCTGCGCCACGAATTGCTCCAAACGTTCGGCATAACCGGGATGAATTAAATAGAGCACCGGCGCCACGACGATATCGTAAGAGGTCAAATCCGCCTCCACGCCTACCATGGCTACCGGTATATTGCGGCCGTAGAAGGCAGCGTAATACTTCTCGATTTCTTGGACATAACGCAGATCCACGGTAAGCCCGCTGGAGTGCTCCAGCGCCCACCAGTTGTCCCAATCGAACACAATGGCCGCGCGGGCTTCTGAACGCGCCCCAAGCAGCGTATCGTCCAGCTGTCCCAGTTCGCTCCCGATGTCGGCGCATTCCCGAAATACGCGGGTATTCTCGTGTCCGGCATGATCGATCAAGGCTCCATGGAATTTCTCGAATGCCCCGCGCGAACGCCTCAGCTGGAAATACATAATGGCGTCCGCGCCGCGGGCGACGGCATGATAACTCCATAAACGGTTGACGCCGGGCTGCTTAAGCGAATTGCGGGGGCGCCAGTTCAGTTGCGACGGGCACGATTCCATCAGCAGGAACGGATCTCCCCCCTTTAAGCCGCGCATCAAATCATAGCGCATCGCCATCTGGCCGGGGGTCATGTCATCGGCGGGATACATGTCAAGCGCTATGATATCCAGTTCCTTCGCCCACTTGAAATAATCAAGAGGCTTGTACGTGCCGTTGCCTTGGAAATTCGTCGTCACGACCGCATCCGGAATAACGCGTTTAATAGCATCCCGCTCCAGCTTGTAGCAAGCCAGAATGGCATCCGAATTAAATCGGTCATAATCGAGCGAGATGCCTTGGAACGCCGTCTCGTCCGAATGGGTTGGACTCAGATGCTCGCTGAGTCCGCTCGGCAGCACAATCTCGTTCCAGTCGTAGAAGGTATGACCCCAGAATCTCGTATACCAGGCCCGGTTCAACTCCTCGAGCGTGCCATAGCGGTCCCGCAGCCATACGCGAAAGGCCTTCTCGCAATTGTCGCAGTAACAGCGTAATCCATATTCGTTATTAACATGCCACAGCAGCAAGGCGGGATGATCCTTGTAACGCTCAGCCAGCTTACGCGCCATCCGCTCCGAATAAAGCCGATAGGTCGGACTGTTCGGACAGGAATTATGCCGGCGGCCGAACTTGCGACGGCGGCCGTCATGCTCGACGAGCAGCACATCGGGGTAACGCGTCGCCATCCATGCGGGATGAGCCGCCGTCGATGTGCCCAGGCACACCTTGATCCCATGCGCATGGAGCTTATCCATCATCTCGTCCAGCCAATCGAAGCGGTAGGTGTTCTCGTCCGGCTGATTAAGCGCCCAAGAGAACACGTTGAGCGTCGCGATATCAACGCCCGCGAGCCGGAACAGCCGCATGTCCTCGTCCCGGATTTCATTTGGCCACTGCTCGGGATTGTAGTCTCCGCCATACAATATTTTGGACAGCCTCTCCGTAAACATTAGCGTACCGTCCTTTCCGCTTCCAGTAGCCTCTTGATCGCCAACACGCTGCGGCGCGGACTGGATAACACGGGTTTGCCGACGCGTTCCGCCAGCTGCGCCTCCATACGCGCCATGGAGCCTTGCGCAAGCACCAGCGCATCGGCTTGTTCCGCGACCTTGACGGCTGTCTCCATCAGAATGCGGTCATGCTCATCGGGCCGTCCGCCGACAAGAGCGTCATAGGCGCCGGCTGCAAGACCGTCGATCAATTGCACCGGCTTGCCGCGCTGCTCGGCTTGCTGCCGCAACAGCCGCATGGTCGGCCGAAGCGTAGTGGGAAGCGTCGCCACAACGCCGATCGTACGATAAGACTCAACCGCTTCTACGGCCATGCTTTCATCGATTTTGACAAGCGGTATGTCGAAGAACGGACGCGCGTCGCTGGCCACTTCGCCCACAGAAGAGCATGTATTGAGAATAATGGAAGCGCCCAGATCGGCTCCATGCTGATAATATTGCATAAGACGCCGTTTCACGCCCGGCGTGACTCCTCCCTCTCGCACAACCTCGGCAATCAAGCTGTCATCGATAATGTTGACAAGACGCACGCCGGGCAGCAGCTCATCGAATTGTTTTTTGAGCGGCTCCGCCAGCCCCTGGCCCGTATATACCGCAACTACCGTATCCATTTCCGGTTCCTCCTTATAGAAAGCGCTGTCTTTCTTTCCATTGTAGTCCCGGAGCAGCCGCATTACAGCGTTCAATCTTAAGGACTTTGCTTTGAATCGCGGACTACCGCGAAATTAACGACTCTCCGTCAGTCCCGGTGCGGCGAAACCTTTTTCGGCATCATCAAGCACCAATACCCAGTCGTTGCCCGGAGCTCTTCCGCCCGGAGGAACGAACTCATGGATTCCCTCGTTGGCCATCTCGCCCAGAAATTCGTTTTCGCCTGATCGCGGATTGTACCACCAGGCAGCCGCCCGCAAACCTGAGAACTGTCCCAGCTGCAAAGTAAAGGGCCGTCCCGAGTAGATATAGGCCATCATATGGCTGCTGCCCAGATTAACGAATAACCGGTCATACCGGTAGCCCGGATCGCCGCAGATGGCCGTCTCATTAGGCATCCGCTCTTCGAACGGCCTGGAGAGAATGAGTTTCTTGAGATGTACCATCTGCGCCGCGCCGTCATCATCAAGCGCATCGTTCCAGCTTCGCGTGCAGTCGTATGCTCCGACGCCCCGCTCCTCCGTATGGAACTGCATGACCGCATTGTGTCCATAGGTATGACCAAATGCGCCGGCAAAAACGGCCCAATACGCATAACGTCTCACATCGTCCGCCGTCCATCTCGGAGCGTCCGGGAAATGCAAGCCGTGCGGAATATCCTCGTAGGACGGTTCGCCGTCAATCGTGGGTTTCGCCGGCATGATGGCCCAATCCGCCTGCACGAAACGCCAATTGTCTTCGCCGATCAACGTGTCGGGGTTGCTCTCCTCCATCTGCGCATAGCTGCGGTGCCCCGATTGAAACATATTAAAGTCGAGCCACTTCTCGTCGTGGAACCACCTCGAAGAGTCCGTTCTGCCGTAGGGATGGAACGTCATCAGGTGATCCGGAGCAGCTTCCCTAATCGCGCTCCCCATCCGAAGCCATACTTGCGTATTGTCGCTGCCTCGAATATCTCCCCCGTTTAGCCAAATTACATTCGGACGGTTCTTATAGCGGTTGCCAAGCCATGTCCCGTAACGCCCAGCCGTCTCGGCATCGGTGGAATAATGCTCCACTACGCTGCCCCACACGGGGACAAGCGCAACATACAGCCCTTCGCGCTCCGCCATGCCGATCACTTCGTCTGCAAAGGACCAATAGCTGACACACGTATCCGACTCCTCCGCATCGGGCTGATCCAGGTCCAGCTCCCGAAACGGCACTCTCCCGTAAGCATTTTCGGTAACCAGATCATGCGCAAGCATAATCTGGATGACGTTAAACCCCTTCGTTCTCCGATCGCGAAAATAGGCTAGCGCCTGTTCTCTCGTCGTTCGCTTTAACAGCAGCCATGCCGTATCCCCCAGCCAAAAAAACGGGGTGCCGTCGGCATGCCGCAAATATCGTCCATTGTCCGTGACCGTCAGTTTCCCATGATTCCAAGGCATTGTGTTGAGCAAGGTTAGTCCTCCCGTATTCGGTTTGCGAGTTATTTGCGAGATGATAGAGATTCGTTCATTTTATAGTGCTGCCGGTATTCGCTCGGCGTAACGCCGCAATACTTTTTGAAAACGCTGAAAAAGTGCCGGACGCTCTCGTACCCCACTTGCTCCGATATGCGATGCAAGGAATCCTCCGAATCGCCCAGCATCAGCGTCTTGGCCTTCTTAATCCGAAATAGATGCAAATAATGAATCAGCGTCAATCCCGTCTCCTTGCGGAAGAGCGAGCTGATGTAATTGGGATGCAAATATACATGCTCGGCAATATGATCGAGCGAAATGTTTTCCTTATAATGCGACTCGATATGCCGGATGATTTTTTTGACGTTTCTCGACATCTGATCGTAATCGACGCCGGGAACGTTGTGATCCTGATCGGCTTGGCTTGGCGAACCTGCCTCGTCTTCGGCAGCCAGCAGTTCAAGCGATAAATTGCTCATGACGTCATAAAGCTCCGCTTTGTTAATGGGCTTCAGCAAATAATCGATCACCTTGCAGCGTATCGCCTGGTGCAGATAGGCCGGGTCATCGTATCCCGTCAGAATGATGAAGCGGTTGCATAACCCTCGCTCGCGAGCTTTTCGAATCAGCTCCAGACCATTCATCTCCGGCATCTGAATATCCGTAATCAGCAAATCAGGACGGTAGTTCTCCAGCTTCTCAAGGGCATCGAACCCATCATTCGCGCTAACGATCTCGGAGCATGGCGTTTGCCCTTTCTCAATGATATTAATCAACCCTTTCAGCATAAAGGGCTCGTCATCTACGATCATCAGATTAAGCATGTTCTATCCCTCCCGGATCTCCTATCCATCCCATCATATCATTTCACTGAAAATTCTATCAATCGCTTCTATTAAGTGGCGGCATATAAGCGGACGGGACCGTATAGACCTCCAGCCGCAAACGCCTTCTCCCAATGCTCCGGCATGGAATCAGGCTGCCAGTAGGACACCTTCGGATTAACGGAGCCTCCAACGTTGCTCGAAGGACGGCCGATTTCGTAATGGGTGCCCAACGTGTTCGTTACCCGAATACGTATATGATATTCTCCGCGTCCGGCATCCAGCTTGAATCGGTACGGTCCCCATGCGCGCACGCCAAGCGGGTTGCCGTTAAGCCATACTTCGGCCGTGCCCCGCACATGCCCCAGCTCAAGGATCGCGCCATTCTCTTGCTGCCAATCAACCGTAGTCTCGTACTCGACGACGCCGCTGTGATGGGGCAAGCCCAGCGCCGTCCGCCAATCGCCCAGTTCTCCCCGAATCGGCGCAACATCGAATCTGATCGGAGCAAGCAGCACATCGGCCTCCGTGCTTGTATCGGTAGGAACAATGCGAAGCGCGGCCATCGTTCCGGCAAGCTGCGGCTCGAACAGGGCGATGTCGCCTTGCAGCGGCACCCGCCTTCCCGCTATCCAGCATTGGCATTCGCCCGCGCAAGCAATGCGGAGCTCCCTGGCTCCGGCCGGGAGCGGAAAACGAAACCAGATCGGCCTCCCGGGCTGAGCCGCGTCGCGAACAAAAGGCAGCGGATGAGACGCCGGCTCCGCATCCGGCATCAGCCAGCCGACATTCGGCAGCGGATGAGCGCGGCCGGGAAGCCACATCGTCTCCGTCTCGGCAAACTGCAGAACCGCTTCATGGAGAATTTCGGAGTGCTGACCTTGTTCATTTAACCACGAAGGGCCTGTGCAGAACATGTGCCTGGTTCCATCCGCCCGCTCGATGACGCCGTCCACCATGGCCACGCCTTTGCCTTCCGGCATCACAAGCTCAATCACATTGTCGCCGTCACGCCAATAGGGCGTTAGATCGAGCTCTTCTTGCCCTTGCCGGATATACGGATTAAAGTCGCCGTGCTCGCTTACAGGTTGGCCGTTGACATAAAGCGCCACTCGTTCCTTGGCGCAAAAGATGACGCGCACTCGGCTGATGCCAGCGTTATCCGACTCGGTTATCGTATACGATAACCGGGTTTTCGAATGCGGACTGGGCGAATAAATCCATTTGGGCAGCGGGTCTTGCTCTTCCAAGCATAGGGTAACTCCTGCCCTGACGTATCCTTCGGCCAACGCCTCCGCGCACAGCGACAACGAATTGGCTCCGGCTTTCAGCTTCACGGTCGACGTTTGCTCTTCAGGCCCGCCTTTCCATTGCATCTCTCCGCCGTTCGCCCAAAGGGCGATTGCCGCGTTGCTCTCCGTACGAACCCAATACATACCGTCTTCCGGAGCAACCACATGGGTCCGCGCCCATATCTTATCTCCGGCTTTCGCCATTCCCAAATTCAAAAATTTGCGCGGAATCCGCCCCATTCTGCCCGCCCATGTCCGGAACGATAAGTCTCCCGTCGTATTGCTGTAGACGACCGGCCATACGGCGCCTTCCCGAAAGCGCTCGTCGCTTGATGCTTCCCAATAAGCGGCCTCGCTCCACAAACGTTTCATCCAACCCGAATCATCCAGCTCGCTCCTGTGCCAGCCCGCGGCTTCGCCGTCCGCGTCGCTTTCTTCGCGCGCGACGAGCAATTCGCGGCGCTCGATCGGCGCCAAAGCCGACCTGCCGCCATGCAAATCAAAATCGCCGTAACGGTTATCCAGCGTAGGCACGACCGCTACCTGCCAGTCTTCGAGCTCTGCCGCCGGCTTCTGACTCGCGCCTAGCGCGGGAACTTCGGCTGGCTGAGACGGATTATCCAACTCGCGCGAGGAATTGGCGGGTACTTCTCCCGCCTCCGTTTGATCCCATCGGCATACGACAAATGCCGCCGGCCAACTGTCGAACGAAACTTCGAGCTCGATCCAATCGCCGTCCCTGTCGTATAAAAGCTCGGAAACTCGCCCGGTCACCGGATTCCATAGCTGAGGATATCCTGCCGTGCGAAGACGATAACGGGCGCTCTTCGGAGGCGTCGCACGTTCACCCGACGGCTCGTGCATCGGCAGCAGCTCTCCCGCTTCCGGCAGCAGCAAGAACAGGTCAGCATCCTCTACCCTTCGCATCAACGGCATATCCGGTCCTTTGGCACGCCCCGGCAACCTGGCTTCGAGAAGCTCTATCGCTTCGCCGGCAGAGTCGACGTACACGGCGCCTTCCAATACCGGATCGTCATCCTCGCATTGCACGGCGATCACCAAACCGCCGGCTGCCGTCCATTTCTCTACCTTGGCGCGGGCAGCATCATCCATAATGGCGGTGCCGCACAAGAGCAGCGCCGAAAACGTCTCTTCTCCGATTCGCATCTTGCCGCCGGACAACTCCGCCCTCTCCAACGCGGAATCGTCGGTTACGTCAAAGTCTATGCATGCGGTACGAAGCGCTCCCGGTTTGTTGCGTTCCTTGCGATTCCAGCGCCCCGTCAACGTCCGATACACGTTTTCGATATGACCGAGCCGCTCATGAGGCATTTTGTTGGCAACGACCATGGGATGCTCAAGCGGGCCTCCGTCGGACAGCGACATCCAGCCGCATGCCGCATGCGAAGGATAATGGACCGCGACGTCGGCGATATGCGTGCCTTGCGTCAACAGCCAGCACGCGCGGCTCACCGTATCGGCAAACACGCCGTAATGCTCATAATACGGCTGCCGCCATCCCGTGTCGGGCGGCGCCCACTCCCACCAGCCCCCGCGCGTACTGTAGTAGACGGAGTGGGGACTGTACAGCGTTACGCCGGCTTGCAGCCAAGGCACCAGCCAGTGCATCGTCTCTTCCAGCGTCCCGCCCCAGCCGCTCGTATGGAACGACTCCAGAAACACGCGTTTGCCCCCGTGCAAATGAACCATCGAAGCATGCGGCTTAATCTCTCCGTCCATGTCGCAGCCGGCTGCATTATACCAGCGATGCGTCCGCATATAGTCCAGGTAAAGCCGTTGCGCCCCATGCAAGTCGACTCGGCGCGCAGGCCCGGCCTGATCGCAGCATTGCAGCATATGATGGCGCTTATGCCACTCGTATTGCAGCTTGAACACCGACTCCTCCGCCAGTTCCGCAGCCAGCTCGTACACGCGCCTGCGAACAAGCTCCGCTTCTTCGACATCCTCGAACAAGGCAGGCAAAGCGGCAATCAGATCCCCGTCATAACGGTCGGCATACAGCTCGGGAAGCCCTTTCGTCCATAGCGGCATCGAAGGCAGCTCATCCTGGAAGCTGCCGCCGATCGTCCGGCCCAAATCATGAGGGAAACGCCGTTCGAACTCGCCGTAAATCCGGTCATACAACAGCGCTGTCGCTCGCTTGTCAAGCCAGTTAAATCCCTGGCGAACCGTTAAGTAGCGGTATCCCCCGATTTCCGTCAGAAGCTCGGCTCCCTCCGGCAGCTCCTCGCCGCAGGCTATTCTGCGAAGCTGGTAACCGGCCAATTCCGGTTGTTCCGCCACAAGATGCGCCGGCAGGTTTGTTCCCGAGAAGCCGATCTGGTCGTAGAAGAAAAGGCGCATCCCCAGCTTCTCGGCTTCGCGCAAAGCCACCTCGAACATGGACCACCAGCGTTCGCTGAAATAGGGCGGATCGTCGGCTACGCTACCGTATTGAGGTCCCGTCGGCGCAATATTGAGGATCCCGATATTGCGCAAGCCGCCGGCGCGAAATTTTTGCAATTGCCAGCGCACGCGTTCCGCCGTTATTTCTTCCCCGCTCCACCACCAGAACGGCAAGGGACCGAAGTCCGGATCCGGAGAAGCAAAACCCTCTTGCAGTTTTTTGACATTCATGTGAGGTTCCTCCCGAAATTCCAGCATGATGACTGAAGTGGCCGAAATGCTGGAGCATTCCGGCCACTATGTCGTTCATTCGCTTTTGTTAGAAGTTTTGCTGATATTCTTTATACTTTGCCGTAGCCCATTCTTCCAGCTTCGCCAGTCCAAGGCTTTCGGCCTTCTCGAGCAACGCTTCGTATGCCGCCTTGGCCTCTTCCTCGGAATTAGCCATATAAATTTTTACTTCTTCGGTCGTAACCATATTCATGATTTGAGCTTCGATCGTCTGCTCTTCCGTATCCGGCTCCGTAGAGACCAGCCCCAGCGCCGGGTTGAACTCAAGCGCTTCCCTTGCGGCCAGCCCCCATTGCGTCGCTTGCGTATCCGGGCTGTAGCGCTGCAGCGCTTCGTTAACGCCGCTGCTTCCGATCAGCCCCCACCAAACGACGCCATTTTGTTTTTGAATATCCGTGTTATTGTAGTCATAATTCATGACGGGATATTTTTCGGCTTCGTTCCATTCCCAATCTTCGCCTTCAATACCGTAAAGTCCGAGCTTTTGACCTTCTTCGCTGTACATGTACTGCAGGAACTTAATTGCGGCTTCCGGATTTTTGTTGTTTTTCGTAATGTACATGCCCGCCCAGCCGGATCCGCCCATCGGAATCCCCGCTTTGTCGCTAAGCAGCTTCGTGATTTGCTTCATTTTAAACGGTTTACCAAGCTCCTCTAGTTGAGGGTTGCTTGTTTCGGCTACGCCGCTGCCATGGGCGAAGGCTTGGCCGTTTAATACGTATTGATCGTCTTGCTGCGCATCCTTGAATGTAAAGTTCTCGGCGATCATGTAGCCTTCGCGATACAGACGGTTCATGTACAAGTAGTAGTCCAGATAGTTCTCGTCTTTCAGGTAGTAACGAGCTGCGCCGTCGATGTCGACAAACCCTTTGCTTTTTTTGAGACCGAAGTTGATGCGCAAATGCTGGCCGATTTGATCTTTATCCCATACGAGCGGGACCATATCCGGGTACTTCTCTTTGACCGAAGCAAGAATGGCCAGGAGATCGTCCAGGTTGTCCAGCTTGGGATTGCCCAGCTCGGTCATAATATCTTCGCGCAGCGTCATGCCGTTTGCGCCTGGTATAGCCTTCGGATTATCCTTCCATTCTTGCTCGGTGGAGAATGCGTTGCGCACGGTATAGAAATTGCCGTCCGGCATCGTATTGACGCCGATACGTTCTTGACTGATTTCGAAATCTGGCGCATATTTATTAATCAGCTCGCCGAACGGATAAGAAACTTCGGGATCCGCCATACGCGTCAGATCGGTAGCCGTATAGACCAAATCGGGCAAGTCTCCCGATGCGATCAACAGCGGAAGCTGCTTATCGTCGGCAGCAACCTGGATGTTGAGCTTGACGCCGGTTTTCTTTGTAATCTCTTCCGGCACCTTGCCGCTCCAATCCTTCAGCGGCCACCACGACATATTGACGAACAGGTCCAGCTCCACGATTTCTTGTTCAGCGCCTTCGCCGCCGCTTCCGTTGTCCGCCTTTTCGTTACCCGTGTTGACCGGCTTGTTTCCATTGCCGCCGCTATTGCCGCCGGAGCAGGCAGTCAGCATTAACGTCATTGCAAGCGCTATCAAGCTCGTCGATTTAAAAAACTTGCTCATTGATATTGCCTCCTTTTTTTTCTCTGCATCGAATTTATGTGAAATCGGAATAAACCTTTTATATGCGGTTGATTCCGTTCTCAACCCTTGTCATGCGAGCTCGGCCCAATTGCCTGCCCTACCCTTTAACCGAACCGATCATAATGCCTTGCACGAAATACTTTTGCAGGAAAGGATAGACGATTAGAATCGGTATAACCGCGATAACCATTGCCGTTACCTGAATCGAGAAGGTTGTCACGCCGGTTATCGCCGCAGCCCGCTCCGCGGAAGCCAGGTCGGACGGAATCATGCCTTGGTTGATGACTTCCATCATACGATAAGTTAACGTTCTTAACGAATCCTTGTTGACGAAGTAGGCCGAGTCCATCCAGGAGTTCCACTGACCTACGCCTATAAACAATCCCATTGCCGCAATCAGCGGCTTGGAGACCGGCAATATCATTCTAAAGAAGATGGTCAGATCCGATGCTCCGTCTATGCGTGCCGACTCCTCCATCTCCGCAGGTATTTCCCGGAAAAACGAAACCGCGATAATGAGGAAGAAGATCGTCACGGCGCCTGGAACGATGTAGACCCAGAACGTATTCAGCAAACCCAGGCTGCGCAGTACTACGTAATAGGGGATAAGTCCGCCCGATGTGTACATGGCCACGATAAAAAACGAAAAATAAAATTTCTGAAACACCAGATTGCGATAAGCCAAACCATACGCCGTCAGACAGGTAAACAATATCGTGACTGCCGCTCCGATAACCGTCCTTAGCGCCGAGACGCCAAAGGACATAATCCACTTCGGGTCGCTTAAAAACTTCGTGTAATTGTTAAACGTAAAGTCCCTCGGCCAAAAATAAATGCCGCCCAGCGAAGTGTCGAGCCCGTTATTAAACGAAATAATGATCAAATAGTAGAAGGGATACATCGTAACCAGCGAGATGATAACCAGCAAACTGATATTCACCGTATCCACGACGCGGTCTTCGACGGTTCTGCGATGCATAATAAACTCCTCTCCGCCTTCAGAACAAGCTGTTTTTGGTTATTTTTTTGGACAAAAAGTTGCTGCCGAATACGAGAATGATGGCAATAATCGACTGCATCAAATCTATTGCGGTCGCGTAAGCGTATCGTCCTTGAGCCAGGCCCATCTTAAACGCGTACGTCTGCAAAATCTCGGAGCGTTCGTTATTCATCGCATTGCCGAGCAAATACGATTGTTCGAAGTTGGAGCCGACAAGACCGCCGCCGAGGAGGCTTCCCACTGCCAGTATAAGCACGACCACGATCGTCCCGCGTATGCCCGGCAGCGTAATATGCCAGATGCGGCGAAGCCTGCCTGCCCCATCCATCTCGGCCGCATCATACAGCGACGGATTGAGGCCGCTGATCGCAGCGAGAAAGATGATCGCCCACCAGCCCGCTTCCTTCCACATGGCCGTCGTGACGGCCAGTCCCCAGAAGTAATTCGGACTGGACAGAAACGGGAGCGGCTTGTCGATCAAACCTAATCCCTTCAAGAAATCGTTGACAATCCCGGAGTTCGACGACAAGAAGATAACGAGCAGCCCGGAAACAACAATCCATGAGATAAAGTGCGGAAAGTAGCTGACCGTCTGCGCGAACCGTTTGAAAAAATGAACCCTTACTTCGTTGAACATGATGGCCAACAAGATTGGCATCGGAAAGGTAAAAAACAATTTCAAAAGACTGATTGCCAGCGTATTGGTTACAATGAGCTTAAAATTGTAAGCGCCGACAAATTCTTTGAAATATTTGAGCCCTACCCAATCGCTCGTAAAAATCCCTTTAATGCCGCTTGAGATGGAATAGTCCTTGAATGCCATCAATACGCCGAACATCGGCAAGTAATTGAAGACGAAGACGATCAGCATTCCCGTTAACACGAATACATGAGCATATTTCTGTTTCGCGATTTCACGCCAGATGGATCGTTTTACTGCCGGGAGCTGCCGCGTCCGCTGAGCTGTCTCCATTTTCGTTAGCTGCTCCAACCTATCCTCACTCCTCCCTTTTCCCCCGATTCAAGCTGCTGATTGGAGAATATGACTAAATTGTATAGTCGAATGAATACGATGAATAGTGTTCAAAACTTAAAATACAGCGATCATTTTTAAGATATTTGTAAGCGTAATCATTCTTGTAATTGAGAAGTGATTATTTTTAAGAGGATTGCTTAAGAATGAGGATTAAAACGTTTTCATATATTGCGGAACTCTATTACGGCCACAACCGAAGGGGCTGTCCGAGAAGTGAACTTTTAAGGTAGCCCCGTTGTCTTTATGGCTCGATTGTATGGGTAGGCTTGTACCTGGCCAAACGTGTATGAAAATTCATACACAATCCACCAGACAGGCCGGCTCCTGCCCAAACGTGTATGAAAATTCATACACAATTCACCAAACAGGTCGGCACCGTAAGCGTCAAATAGCCCCCACCTTGAAATCAAGATGAGGGCTATTGTTTTGGCAAGTTTACTCTTGTTTAAATATGCGGCAAGTTAGCGGTAGCGATGATGACCACGGAAGAAGCCTGTCCAGTGCATACGGATCTTTAGGATCGGCTAACTGAGGTAGCTGTTCAAAAAGATACTGAAGGTACTTGAACGGATTTAATCCATTCTCCTTCGCTGTTTCGATAACGCTGTAGATCGTCGCACTTGCCTTTGCACCTCGCGGTGTATTGGCAAACAACCAATTCTTCCGTCCAATGACGAATGGTTTAATCGCGCGTTCACTCCGATTGTTGTCGATCTCCAGCCGTCCGTCTTTCAAGAACACCGTCAGCTTCTCCCACTGATTGATACTGTAGGTGATCGCCTCTCCGAGCTTGCTCTTTGGCAATGCCCGCGAGCGCTGCTGCTTCAGCCACACCAAATAAGCATCCAAAAGGGGGAGACTCCACTCCTGACGGATGGTGTAGCGTTCTTCGGCTGCCGCCTTGACCAGCTCGCGCTCGATCGCAAATAGCTGGTTACAGAAGGCAAGTCCTTGCTGGGCTGCGGTCGTTGTCTTATCTTGCGTAGGCGGCAACGCTTTTAATGCCTCGTCGAACTTCCGGCGTGCATGGGCCCAGCATCCAACAAGTGTCACGTCCTTGACCTTGTGATAGCCGGAATAGCCGTCCACATGCAGGTAGCCGCTGAAACCTTCGAGGAAGTTCCTCGGGTGCTCGCCGCCGCGCGTCGACCGGTAGTCGTAGAGGACGATTGGCGCATCGGTACGGCCCGTACGATACAGCCACATGTACGAACTGGATGACGCGGACTTGCCGGGCTCCTGCAGAACTTGCAGTGTCGTCTCGTCGGCATGCAGAATGTCCTTGCTCAGCAAGTGCGCACGCATGCGGTCCGTGAGAAGCGACAGCCACTGCTCCGATCCGTAGATCATCCAGTTTGCCAGTGTTTGGCGCGATAGCGTAAGTCCGAGCCTTGCGAATTGCTGCTCTTGACGATAGAGCGGCTGGCTGTCCACATACTTCTGGCTCATGACATGCGCCACAATGGACGGGGACGCCAGACTGCCCGGCTGAATCGGTTTAGGCATGGGCGCCGTAACGACGGGCGTGCGAATCTCTTTCCGCTCACAGTGGCGGCACGCATAGACCTGCCGCACATGACGGATGACCTTCACCTCCGCCGGGATAACAGCAATCTCATTACGCGTTTCGGTGCTCATCTCATGGAGTCCACCGCCACAGCACGAGCAGAATTGCTCAGACTCCGGCAAGGCATAGTGGATCGTCTCGACAGGGAACTGATCCAGCTTGGCTTCCCGGTTGCCAGAGGTCTTCTTCCGGCTGTACGTGACCGTCTCGACGTCTGGCTCTTGAGGAGCGGACGCAGCAAGCACTTCAGCTTCGTTAAACAGATTCATCTCCAGTTGGTCGGGATGCGTCTTCTCGCTGGAAGCGCCGAAGCGCTTCTGCTGAGCCAAGCGAAACTGCTCTTCATACCATTTGAGCTTCGCAGAGAGCTCGGCAATTTGCTGTTCCTGCTTTGAAATTTGCTGCTGGAGTATTTCGGGGTTAGGGGTTTCCGTTCGCTTTTCCATACCGTATGATTTCGATAACGCGCAGGCAAGTACCTGCTGCCAGGTATGACAATTTGCGTAAGAAATGATTTGTTAAATGACTACTTCGGCCCGTACTTTCGGATGCGCCTGCCGTTGACTTAGCGATAGCCCGTCAAGCAGCCAGCGAAGCTCGCGGTTTGTGATCGCAACAGGCTCCCCATTTGCCTGCGGCCACTGGAACGTACCGCGTTCGAGCCTGCGGTAGTACAACCAGAATCCGTTATGCTCCCAGTACAATATTTTAAGTTTGTTACGTTCACGGTTGCAGAAAACGAACAGCGCCGGAGAAAAGGGACTCATCCCGAGTCCTTCTTGGACGAGTGCGGCAAGGCCGTCGATGGATTTACGTAGATCCGTGCTGCCACAAGCTAGATAGACGGGCTTTGACGTGATTTCGTTTAACATACTGGATCGGCCCCCAGTGCTCGAACAACTTCGCGGAGCAAGGCGGGCTCAAATCCCGCATCGACTTCGATGACGACTGCACCGATCTGAATGCGAAGTGAACGGCACGGCGCCGGTTTCACTTCAGGAGTCACCTGAACAGGAATGAAGGTCGTCTGTTTAACGGAAGAAGATGGGGGTGACTCATCCAGCTTCTTCATCCATGTGTAAAGTTGACGGCGGTCGATTTGATTGGCTTTGCACCAATGTGTTGTCTTTTCGCCACTTGCACGAAATGCCTCGACACGAGCTTCCCATTTCATTCGAATCTCTTCTCTGCTCATAGAAAAATCCTCCTCAGAATGGCTATTGAGGAGGATTATCTCATAACGATCGCTCGATTCGAAGGTGGGGACAGTTTGACGCTTACTCGGCACCTGGCCAATCGTGTATGAAAATTCATACACAATCCACCAAACAGGCCGACATCTGGCCAAACGTGTATGATAATTCATACACAATTCACCAAACAGGCCGGAACCTGGCCAAACGTGTATGAAAATTCATACAGCTGGACGCCCCGTTTAGGTTGAATGTTAAGTGGCAGGCATCCACCTCGCCACTTCCTGAAAAAGCAGGTACACATAAAAGTTGGACGGAAGACATTTCCGCCCAACTTTTTATTTTTGAGACTTATTGGACAGCCCCGTATCTTAACAATAATGAGCCTGACAGCGTTAATTGCCCGCCGTTACTTCTTGCGCGGAAAACGTATAGCTTCCGGACACCGTCTCGTATATCGTTTGCTCCGCCTCATCCCTCAGCTTCTTGACGCCTTCCGGCAATACCGTTTCTTCCCCATGACCGCAGATGTTCTTAGGGGCATAGACGATTCCCTTCGAATTGGGCGGAATCGTGACGCGGAGAGACGGTTGATTGTTCTCGTCCCTCTCCCAGCGCACGCTGGCATATCCCGGGCGCAGCCGTTGCCAGGCTTCCGCCCACTTCATATCCTCCGGCATATAAGGTTTGATCAAGATGGTGTAACGTTCGGTTGCCGTATCATAACGGTAATCCATGCCGGCCAGACCTTGATACAGCCACTCCTCCAGATGACCCAGCATAAAATGGTTCTGCGACTTGCCGACCACAGGTCCGTCCCACGCCTCGGTAAGCGTCGTCGCGCCATGTTTGATTTGAAAACCGTAACCCGGCTTATCCGTTACTTGGGACATCCGGTAGATGACATCCGATCTGCCGGCCCTGCCAAGCGCAAGCAGCACATAACGGTAGCCCACGTCGCCGGCCGTCGTCTGGTAGCCGCGTTCGGCAATTTGCCGCGCAAGCTTCTCGGTCAACAAAACACGATGCTGCTCCGGGGCAATCCCGATCGCTATCGGCATGGCAAGCGCGGTATCGCTGCCCGTTGCGTAGCTGGCCGTCTCCTCGTCCCAATATTCCCGTTGAAACGCAGATTGGATGGAGGCGGCCAATTGCCCGTACTCCTGAACATCCCCTTGCTCATTCAGCATGGCGGCCATTTTCTGCATAACGACGGACAGACCATAGTAGATCACCGTCTCCGCCAATGGAACAGGCGTATTTTGCGAAAATCCAGGCCCTGCCGGACCGATGTCATACCAATCGCCAAGTCCCACGGTTATGATGTACCCTTCCGACTTCCCGGTCAGATAAGCGATATAACGTTTCATGCCGGCATAGTGCTTCTCGATCAGACCGATATTGCCATACCGCTGCAGCACTTCCCAGGCAGTCAGAATATAAGTTCCGCCCCAAGCGGTCGCATCGCGGAACAGGCTTAGCGAATCGTCGAACACGACATACTCTGGAGCGGTCGTCGGCACCAGGCCATTAGGCAATTGGGCATCGGCGATATCCTGCAGCACCTTCTTCAGCATCGCTTCCACGTCGTAGTTGAACATAATCGACGGCCCCATTAAATGAACCTGCTCCAGCCATCCGAGCTTCTCCCGATGCGGGCAGTCGGTAAATACGCTTTTGGTGTTGCTGAGAATCGCCCAATTAATGATGTCATGAATCTCGTTAAGCAGCGGATCGGAGCATTGAAATCCTCCTGCGGATTCCAGCTCGGGATACAGCATTTCTCCCGTGATGGCATGCAACACCGGCAGGGATGACGGGGATGAATCGGCGAAAGCTTCGGGCACCGCTCCTTCAATCATCACGTAACGGAAGCCGGTATAAGAAAACTTGGGACGCCATTCCTCCACGCCATTGCCGCTTAGCGTATAACAAAACTCGCTCGGGGCTCCCGTCCACTTCTGGTTGACCAAGCCCTCCTCCGTCAGCAGCTCCGCGCAAGTCATTACGACTTTCGATCCCGCTGCGCCGCTCACCTTTATTTTTGGCCAACCCGAGAAATTCCCGCCCAGATCCGCCACGTAAATGCCGGGCTTGGGATTGCTTATACGCTTGGGCTCGAGGATGCGCATCACCTTGACAGGCGGAGCCGCTCCCGCCGCAAGCTTGCCGGCAGGTCCCGTAATCTCCAGAGCAGGCCTCCACGAAGCGGCACTCTCGTCTTCTCTGCTCGCATCGTACTCCTCGCCGCCATATATACATGTAAAGATTAGCGGACTTTCCCCGGCTTGCCAGCCGCCGTCCGTCCGAATCGTCTCGCTTGTACCGTCGTCATACTCGATGACGATATCCGCCAGACAAGTCGGAGTGCCATAAGAGTCCTTAAACTTCGCATACTTGCCGCCAGGCACATGGTAGAAGCCGTTCCCCAGCTCGATGGTTATCGTATTTCCTCCCGTTTCCAGCATGGACGTGATGTCATAAGTCGCATACAAAACGGTTTGGTCGTAGTCCGTCCAACCGGGATCCAGCTCGCGATCTCCTGCCTTGCGGCCGTTTAACCGAAGCTCGTAGTGGCCGAGCCCGCTAATGTATATCCTCGCGCGCGCAACCTTCCGGGCGACATCGAAGTCACGACGAAAGCGGAACGCTCCCTTCGATGCGGCTGTCGCATCCGGATGCGTAATCCACTTGCCCTGCCAGCTGCCCAGTTGTCCCGTCTCCCACCAGGCTGTCGGGCTTGTATAACGCGACCCTCGCTCGTCTTCTATCGTCACTCTCCAGTAATAACGCTGCCTGGGCTGCAGAGGACTGCCGTCAAAGCTAATCGCCGTATGAGCGCCTCCGCTGACGAAGCCGCTGTCCCAGACATTGGCAGTTCCGCTCTGCAGTCTATCGAAGCTTGAAGCCACCTCGATTCGGTAAGCGCTCTGCCGGAAGCCCGCCGGCAATTGCTCCAGAAAGGACCAGCCCAGCCGGGGATGCCGCTCGTCCAGGCCTAACGGATTGGGCATCCCCTCCGTACGCAAAGCGCCGACCGCGATTGGCGCGGATGTCGCCACCGCGATCGTTCGGAATTCCGGGAAAACGTTGCATGTCGCATCGCCGTCCATAGGCCGCCTGCTAGCGGTGTAAAAATGGTACAATACTCCGTTATGCGTAATAATCGACGGTTTATGGGCGAATACGGAATCGATCTCGTTCCCTTCTCCGACCGTGATTATGGGTTCTGCGTGCTTGCGCCAGTCCAGCAGATTATCCGACAATGCCAGCCCTTCCTGGGCGGCCTTAAAATCAAAGCCAAAATAAAACATCGCCCAGCGCGATCCGTCCCGCAGCACGCAGGGATCGCTGGCGAAGCCGCTGTCCCAAGCATCCGCCGTGACCTGGACGACGGGATTGCCGTCATGGCGCGTCCACTGCGCGAGATCTTTGGAGGTCGCGAGGCCGATCTGCTCGGTCCAGCGGCCCTCATCTTTGTCCTTGGCGTTGTAGAACAAATAAAACGTGCCTTCGTGCTCCACCAGACATTCCTTGTATAATCCGCCTCTCTCCCATTCTCCTCCGTCCTCCGGCACAAGAATGGGTTCCTTCAGACGGTGCCAGTTCATCAGGCTTTCGTCTTCAGTCCAGGCAAGCCCGATCTTGGCCGAACCCGCCTCGTAGCCGTCGCCGGGATAGGAGTGATAGGCCAGCCAGTACTTTCCGTCCCACTTTTTCAGATGGCCCGGACCGTGCATATCGTTGTCCCTAAGAATCCAGGTGCCCGCTATATTGCGCGAATCCCAGGCATCCCCTTCCTCCTCCCGGGTCAGTATGGTCGACAGATGCTCCCAATGAAGCAGATCGTCGCTTGCGGCCAGCGCCGTTTGATAGCCCGTTCCGTCGAAGCCGACGTACATCATGTAGAATCGGTCCCGATGCCGGAATACGAAGGGGCAGTCTACCGCCCGGCTGTCGAAGGCTCCGTCCGTTCCGGAGCCGACGAGCACGGGCTTCTTCCATTTGTGCGGGGTCAAACAAGCTGCTATGTTCATCATGAACGACCTGCCTTTCCGAATTTGTCCATAGCCCTCCGCACGACGGGATGCCGATTCGCGCATTGCTCCAGCGTAACGCCGTTCACGGCCGCTTCCCATGCCAGCTTCATGCTCTCGAAGCCGGCGGCCGCGCCGTCCGGATGAGCCAGCATGCCGCCTCCGGCCAAATGCATGACGTCTGCCGTTTTTGCGGCGTTATAGGTTGCGTGCGCCGTGCCTGCCCATTGACCCGAGGAAACGACCGGCATCGCCTTATAGCCGCCAAACAGCGGCTCCATGCAAGCTTTGATGGACGCCGTGACGGATTCGTTGCTTTCGTAGAACTTCCCGTCCAGGCCGTTAACGTGCAGATGATCCGCGCCCGCGAGACGGCAAAGCTTCTGGTAAGCCGTAAATGACATACCAAGATGGGGCGAGCGAGTCATCATTCCCCATTGGTTGCGATGGCCATGGATGGGCACCTCGCTGTAGCCGTTTAGATGCGCAAGCCCGGGGAGCCCCACGCTCAATATGCTGACCATCACGCAATTGCCCCCCGCGCCGACGACAAGGTCGTGATTGCGGCGAAGCTCATCCCAATCGCCGGTAATATTGAAGGCATACATCAGCTTTTTGCCCGTCGCGTCCGCCGCGCGTTCGATCGCGGCGGTTACGGCCGCAACCTTCCGGTCCAGCGGGGCATAAGGCGGATTGGCGTTCAGTTCGTCGTCTTTGATGAAATCCAGCCCCGCCCTGGCAAGTTTCTCGACCATGACCGCCAGCTCCTCGACAGACAAACCGATGCTGGGCTTCACGATCGTGCCCAGAAGGGGACGATCGTACACTTGAAGCAGCCGACGCGTCCCTTCAATGCCGAATTTAGGCCCTGCGTAACGCTGGGCGAACGCCTCCGGCAATTGAAGATCGAGCAGCCGCAATCCCGATATTTGCTGCAGTTCGTATAAGTTGCCGGCGATCGCCGACATGAGGTTCGGGATCGACGGGCCGAAATTATGAAGCGGGAAGGAGATGACGACGCGGCCGCGATGATAACGACCCTCGTGACCAGGGGGCGCAACCGTCCCCGGCAAGCTGGGAGCGTCATGGTCCTCCAGCCGTTCGATCCCCTCGACGACGGCCCCGTGCTCCCTCTTCAAAGCATCGCTCTCTCCCGGCACCTTGGTGAAGGTGCCCGTCGACTGTTCGCCCGCAATAATCTCGGCGGCCTGCTCCAGCGGGTACGGCGTTTCAACCCAATAAGTAGCGGCAACGCGTTGTGAATCCATACGGCTACACTCCCTTCGTGCTCAATGCCGATCCGCCGCTGTTTCTGCGATCGGCAGTTATGGTCAATCGATAAGCGCCTTGCTATACGCTTGCTGTAACGGGAACATGCTCGCTCGTGAACGCGTAGCGGCCGGATCCGACGCGGAACGCCGAGCCTTCCTCCTGCACATCCAGCTTGGCAATAACTTCCGGCGATTCGGTAATTTCCTTGCCGTCCAACCGCACTCCGCTGCCTGGAACATGAACGGTCGCCGTCGTATTTGGAGGCACTTGTACGTCAAGCCGAAGTTCTCCGCCTGCCGCCAGTTCCCAATCGACGGAGATGGCTCCGTATAACGACTCGTACGAAGCCTTGACGCGCGTCAGCCTGCCGCCCGGCCTTGGCCGAATCACGACATGGCTGAACCCCGGTTCGGCCGGATCGGCCTCGATGCCCGCCATGTAACGGAACATCCACTCCCCTACGGAGCCTAGCGAATAATGGTTGAACGAATTCATGGAAGGCGTCTGGAACCCGTTTTCCTCCGTCCAGCCGTCCCAGCGCTCCCAGATCGTCGTCGCGCCGTGTTTGATGGAGTACATCCAGGAAGGGAACGCCTCCTGGGTCAGCAGCTTGTAGGCAACGTCGAGCTCCCCGGAGTCGCTTAGCGCCGGCAACAGGTAACCTACGCCGAGGAAACCCGTGGACAAGCGGTCGCCCCGCTCCCGGATATTGTCGGTCAGGCGGCGGATCGCTTTATCCTTCAGCTCTTTCGGCAATAATCCGAATTGAAGCGCAAGCACGTATACCGTCTGCGTCTCGCCATGGATGGCGCCGTCCTGCGATACAAAGGCCCGGCAGAACGCCTCCGAGATATCGCGGAACAACGTTTCGTACCGGCGCCGATCCTCTGTCTTGCCAAGCGCACCGGCAATGTATCCCATCAGCTTCGTACTGTACGCGAAATAAGCGGTCGCCAGCACTTCGTTTGGCGTGTCGGCCTCGATCGACAACCAATCTCCGTAGTTGGCGTAATTCGGCCGGATCAGCTCCACGCTATTATCCTTTAAGTAATCCACCCAGCGCGCCATCGCGCCGTAATGCGTCTCCAGAATGCGGGTATCCCCGTACATCAGGTACAGCGTCCAGGGGATGACGACCCCGGCGTCGCCCCAGCCCGCGTTGTCCGGCGCGAACCAGTTCAGCCTGGTGCTCCACATTTTGTAGCGCATCCAGCCGGCATCGGGAGCCACGTCCGTGAATGCGCCCGACGGCTGCTGGCAGTCGATCATGTCCCCCATATATTTCGCGAAGAAACGCGACACGTCCATGTTGTAGGAAGCCGTCCGCGCAAAGATCTGGGCGTCCCCCGTCCAGCCGAGCCGCTCGTCGCGCTGCGGGCAATCCGTCGGCACGGACAGGAAGTTGCCTCGCTGCCCCCAGGTAATATTGGCGTACAGCCGGTTGACCATGTCGTCCGAGGTCTCCAAACTTCCTGTCACAGGCGTGTCGGAATGAATGACCTTCCCCGTTAGGGTCGTCAGATCCGGCTCTCCGGGGTAGCCGATCAGCTCCACGTACCGGAAGCCGTGAAACGTAAAGTGCGGCTCGTACCGCTCCTCCCCGCCGCCTTTCAACACGTAATGATCCTGTTGCACGGCCACCCTGAGATTATCCAGGTACAAGGTGCCGTCCGGATTAAGCATCTCCGCGTGGCTCAGCGTAATTTTCGCGCCTCTCGCCCCGGTTGCCCGGAGCTCCGTCCAACCGACCATGTTCTGGCCCATATCGTAAATATAGGAGCCCGACGCCGTGCGGGTCACCGCAACCGGCGTGATGCTCTCCGTTATCCGGATGGGCGGCTCCATCGTCGCCGTCAGATCCCCGTTATAGCCCGAACGGATATCGGGCGCCTCCCAAGAGGACGAATCGAAGCCGGGCAGCTCCCATCCCTCCAGCTCCAGCCGGGCATCGTAGCTTTCGCCCATGATCATGTCGGAGTAGCGGATCGGTCCCTCCGCGACCCGCCAGGAGCCGTCCGATACGACAAGCTGTCTGCTGCCGTCCTCGTATTCGATCGCCGCCTGCAACATCAGGAATGGACGCTCGCCGTACACCCGGCTGCCCAGGAAGCCGACGGTTCCGGCATACCAGCCGTCGCCTAGCATAACGCCGAACACGTTCTCCCCCTGCTTCAGGAGTTCCGTAATCTCGTAGGCGTGCACCTGCACGCGCTTGTCGTAATCCGTCCATCCCGGCGCGAAGAGATGTCCCGCCTCTTTGCCGTTAACCTTTAGCCGGAACAGCCCCAGCGCCGTGACGTACACGACGGCGCGCCGGACGGCGGAAGGGACGGCGAAGGTTTGGCGCATATATGGGGCGGGCTGCAGGTCGTGAGTCGTTCCCGGGCCAAGCCGCGGCTTGCGCCCGATCCACTTCGCCTTCCACTCCCCGCGGGACAGCAGCCCCATCGACCAGTTGGATGGCTCGCTCCATTCGGAAACTTGGCCCCGTTCATCCCAGACCCGGACCTTCCACCAATATTGCCGCTCCGATTGAAGCTCCTGTCCCGCGTAGACGACATGAACGGAGCTGCGGGATTCTACCTTGCCGCTGTCCCAGCAATCACCTTCGCCGCGGGCGAGCTTGTCGCGCGAAGAAGACACCAGCACTTGATAGGCCGCTTGCCTCGCGCCTCGTTCATGGGACTCCAGCTTCCAAAAAAGGCGGGGAGCCCGGACGTCGATTCCGACGGGATTGACTTCGTATTCCGTCTTGCAAGTTAAGATTCGCATAGGCCTGTTAGCCCTCCTTGTGTGATGAATGGGCGCGCCGGATCGCGGCCGCCCGCGATTCGTCGTTCCAGAACGGTTTGAGCCGAACGGTATATGTCATGCTTTCGGCGGATATCAAATAGGACGGCATGGTCGGCGCGTAGCCGCAGCTATGGTTGCCGAGTCCCGATTGTCTCCAATCCGCCAGAACTTCGATTTCGTCCGACGGGACAAGGTCGGCATGATGGCTTGTTTCGCCGAGCGCCTTCGTCCCGTATCGGTTGACGCCCAATTGTCCCAGCATTCCCTCCGCGGCCCCCGCCACGAGCAAACCTGCGCCACCGGCTTCGGCGATCGTCGCCCAGCGCACGTCCGCCTTGCTTCCGCTCTCTTGAGGCTTGATATACGGCACGAATTGTTCCGAAACCTTGCCTTCGTAGACGCCGAGCTTGCCGCTCGCCTTGCGGTCGGGGTAACATTCGTGCGGGCCTCTGCCGAACCAGGCGAAACGGTCGAACGACTTCGCCATCGCGAACCGCATGCCCGCTCTGGGCAGCGGCGGCAGATCCTCCTTCAGGGGGATGATCCGGTTCTCCAGTCTTACGTCGCCGTTGCCGCCAATCGTATACAGCTGCTCCGTCCGGAACAACATGCGGGCCCCTTTGACGCCCAGCATGGATTTCACTTCGATCCGAACGGCCGAACCGCCTTCGGCGATCTCCGAATCGACGCGGCGAGCATAGGCGGTTAATTCGTGATAACCCGCCTCTCGCCACCGCTTCGCCAGATGGACGTCGTTGTCCACCGGCGCGCGCCATAGATGGATCGCGGGACCCTTCGCCAGCAAGGACGTGCCCCTGCATTCCCAGGTGACGATCTCCCCGGCCAGCTTGTCGAAAACCAAGGCGAAGCCGTCTCCGGAAACTGATAGAACGGCATCGTTCTCCGTCAGCGACAATTCGTTCTCCGTACGCGACCATTCGCTCTCCTGCTTCGCGACAATGGCATTCGCCGCCTCTTTCCTGGCTGCCGCGGCTTCCGTGCTTCCGGAACGGGTCAGCGGCACGTCGGCCCATGCGACCTCGTGTCCCGCTTCCGCCCATGCCGCGCGCTCGCGAAGAACGAAGCTGACATGGAGCCAATATTCTCCCCCGCCTGTCGGCACGGAGCGATAAGGAATCGCGACAAGCTCTCCGTCCCCCGGTGAAATCGGCAAAGGCGGAAGCTCGCCCTCCTCTATGACGTCGCCGTTGCGATAAACCCGCCAACGAGGCAGGAGATGCTCCAACGTGACCGAATCATAGCGATTGCTTATCTGCAATATCCCTGTTTCCGGTTCGACCGGCCGCACGACGACGGGTTCGATCGCCTTTTTGAATTCGGTTAAAGCCGGCTTGGGCGACCGGTCGGGGAACAACAGCCCGTCGATGCAGAAGTGGCCGCTATGCGGTTCGTCGCCGAAGTCGCCTCCGTACGCGTATCTGAGACTGCCTTCGTCCATCTTGCGGCGAATCGCAAGATCGGACCATTCCCAGATCAGTCCTCCGCAGAGCCGGGGATACCGGTAGACCGCGTCCCAATACTCCTGCTGATTGCCCAGCGCGTTGCCCATCGCATGACCGAATTCCACCATCAGATACGGGCGCGGATCCTCCTTCTCCCCTTCGGCGATCAACATGTCCACGGAAGGATACATGGAGCTGACGATATCGACAACGGGAGACTCTCCCGCCCGCTCGTAATGAATAAGGCGCGTGGGATCCGCCGCCCTGGTCCAAGCAGCCATGGCATCGTGATTGGCGCCGTAACCCGATTCGTTGCCAAGCGACCAGACGATGACGGAAGGATGGTTTTTGTCTCTTTCCACCAATCGCGCCATCCGGTCCAGGAACGCTTCCCGCCAAGCGGGATCCTCGGCCAGCGCGCTTTCGTAAGCGGTTTTCTCGTCGGGATTGTTTATCCAACGGCTGATCTCTCCCAGAAACACGCAGCCGTGCGTCTCCAGATCCGCTTCGTCGATGACGTACAGCCCATAACGATCGCATAGGTCGAGCCAACGTTCGTCGTTGGGATAATGCGAGCAGCGCACGGTATTGATATTATGCTGCTTCATTAACGCAATGTCCCGGACCATGTCCTCCATCGTCGTCACGTGGCCGAGATCGGGGTGAAATTCATTGCGGTTCACCCCGCGAATAATGATGGGGTTTCCGTTGACGAGCATCTTTCCGTCCTTCACCTGAACGTCGCGGAAGCCGACGGAGAAGCGCTGTACCTCGGTTGCTTCGCCCTGTCCATTCTTCAAAGTCAGCAGGAGCGTATAGAGAGCCGGCCGCTCCGCCGACCAAAGCTCGGGAGCGGCAACGGGTAGCTCGGCGCAGATGACGGTTTCTTCGCCTGGGTCCGGACCGGCTGCGGCAATTGCCGCGCTTGCAATGGCAGCCATAGCCGGACTCAGGAGCTTCGCCTCAATAGAGCAGGTCTCCTCGCTTCCTGCTGCGCCGCCTTGCGACCGGTTGCGTATCGTGACGGCAACCTCCAGGGCGCCTTCTCGGTACGAGTCGCGGAGCTTGGTGACCAACTTGGCGTCGAATAGATGAGTACCCGACACGGACAATAGATGCACATCCCTGAATATGCCGCTGAGGCGCCACTTGTCCTGATCCTCGAGATAACTGCCCGTCGACCATTGATAGACGCGGACCGCTAGCTTATTCTCGCCCTTGCGGACAAGCGACGTAATATCGAATTCCATGCGATTGTGGCTGCCTTGGCCGAAGCCGGCCTCCTCTCCGTTCACCCACAGATGGAACGCCGCGTCGACGCCGTCGAAAGCCAGAACGAGACATCGCTCCAGCCATTCTTCTCCCAAGGAGAATGTGGTGACATAACAGCCTGTGGGATTCCGCTTCGGAATATGCGGGGGATCCACCGGGAACGGATATTTGCTGCTGCTGTACAGGGGCACGCCGTAGCCGTGCAGCTGCCAATTGCTCGGAACCGGCAGCGTCGCCCAGTCTTCGCAGCCATATGAAAGCTCGTGAAATCCAGCCGGAGCTTCAACGGGACTTTCCGCGAAATGAAATTTCCAATCGCCGCTCAGGCAGCGATAATAGGGGGAAGCCGAACCATCGGTTTCGAGCGCCGACCGTTCATCCGCGAACGGAACGGCAGCGGCTCTGGGCCGTTCGGTCCCCCGCTGAAGCACGTTTAAATTCTCATAATCGGGCAAGCTTGCGGCCTCCCGTCTTGTTCGTTTCATCGTCTCCCGCCTCCTGACCATTAACCTCTCGCCCCCGATGCCGTTCCCAGTCGCACTCGCTCCAGGAAGTCGTCGCTTCCCACCTGTCCCCCTTTGAGCACCAGCTCCAGCCCGTCGATGGACGGATCATGACAATGGGCTCGGCATAACGGTCCTCCCGGCTCGATCGCGGCTTTGCATTCCAGAGCGTAAATGCCGATCGTCCGCGAGACGTACCCCGACGTATCCCCGCCGGCGATGACGATGCGGGAAATGCCGGCTTCTGCAACGACCTGCCGGCAAATAGCGCCAAGCGCCTCGCCGAGCAGGCGGCTGCTTGCCTCCGCGCGTTGCCCTTGCGCCGCCAGCGCGTGCCGCAGCGGGCCGATGCCCTCGTCGTGGGGACCCAGCGCCGAATACAGAATGACGCTGCGCCCCTCGGCAAGCTGCTCCAGCGTCTGCTGCTTCAGGTTCGCGATCGCGTCCTCCCGGCGTTCGGGACTCAGCAGCTCTTCTCCGGCGACCCGGATGCCGGCATAACCGGCATCGAGCGCATAACGAATCTGCCGCTCGGTAACCGGCGAGCAGCTGCCCGACACGACTAACAGCCTGTCGACCGCGCTCACCGGTTCTACCGCCGGGCCCTCCGCCGGCGCCAGCCCTTCCGCGCGCCAAGCGGATCCCAGCGCGTATTCCACGCCGGAGGAACCCGCCACGAAGAGGCCTTCGCCCTCCGCCGCCTCCTCCCAGATGAGCCTGCCCGCCGTGGCCAGCCGCTTCTCGTCGATCACGTCGAAGAGCACGATATCCGGCTCCTCCTCCGACACAAGACCATTGAGACGCATGCGCACGGCCTCATGCTCGCCGTCCAGCGCCGCGATGTCCAGCAGGGAGATGGTCAAGTCGGTCTGCTTTCCCAAGTGCAGACGCAGATCCGATTCCGCCATGGGAGTAACGGGATGCCTCTTCATCGTCGGGTGGCGGTCCAGCCGATGCACCTCGCCCCCCGCTCCCGCAAAGTGATGCCCGAACACCGTATACCGGCGCAAATAGGGGACGCCTACCAACAGCGGCACGAACTTGCCTCGCTTGCGGCTATCGAACACGTCGCTGCCGATCTCGATCGCCCGTCCGATGCTGCCCGTGTCCGGAGATGAATCGAACGTGGAGCAAATCTTGTAATGGACGATCGCCGCGTTCGCCGACCTCAGCGTAGCCAAAACGGGACGAAGCTCCCGCTCCATCTCTTCCGGCGGCAAGGAACGGCTAACTCCAGCCACGCCGAAGCAATCCGCGTCCCGGAATTTCCCCTGGAGCAGCTCCGGTTCCGGCGGTTCCAGGAACAAGATCGTGCGCAGGCCCGTACGATACAGCGCCTCCAACACGTCCGTCGACCCCGTAAAGTCGTCGCCGTAATAACAAAGCAGCCGTTTTACCATACGAATTCGCGATCCAGCCGGCGATAATCGCCCCCGCGCATCGGGGCCCGATCGAAAACTTGCCGCCCGCTGTACAGCGGCTTTTTCGTGCCTTTCGGGGTAATCCCCACCACGTCGTCTCCGCGCCATTCCGCCTCGAACGTTTGGCCGACGGCGTTCTCCAGCGTCTTGCGGAAGCTTAACGGGAAGGTCACCGTAATTCGTTCCCCGGCGGTCGCCTTGCCGAGCGAGAGGAAGTGGCGGTTGACCCAGCTGCTCTCCTCGCTGCCTTTGCTTTCGGTCAAGATACCCTCCCGCTCGCGGGTGTACTTGATCTTCGTAAAACCGGCCCACTCCGGTATGCGGATCAGAAGCCTTGCGATGTCCGAGCGCACGTCCAGCACGATCTTGCCTTCGTGAGGCAGATGGCTGCTGACGTCAAGCCACTTCGAACCCCGGTTCAGCAAAAAATTGACGCTGACGGTCCCGTTTTTCTCCGTGATCGTGTTGCTCCAGCCCATGAACAAGCCGCGCGTGCCCGATCCCAGGCAGCAAATTTGCAAATCGCTCGTATGGCCTCGCCCTTCGTTGACGTCGCACACGAAATCGTTCGGCGCCGAATAACCCGCGAAGGAACCCCGGGTGCGCTCCGCCACCTTGTAGAAGGTTGTGTGGGCCTGTATATCGTTCGACTTGTCGTCCGTCTGCTCCACCCAGTCGAGATCCAGCAGCTGCGATTCCGCCAGATGGTTGCGCAGAAACCGCTCGACGACGCCCCAATATTCCACGTAACCGCTCTTGGCCAGCGTAATGCCGCAGGCGATCAGGTCCACGAGCGAGCACGTCTCGTGCTCATAGGCCTGCTCGTGCAGATCGCCCGGCGTCCAACCGAACGCCGTGCATTTGGTCAGCGCCCAATCGTAGCTTTTCTTGACCCAGGCGATCATCGCCGCGTTGCCGGAGTGCATGCCGAAGCGGGCGATGGCGTCGAGCGTCCCCAGACGGGTATGGAAGTGGCCGCTGCGGTAAGCCAGCGAATCGTTGAAGCTGCCGTCTTTGTTGAAGACGCCGCTCCGCTCCATGATTAGCGCGGTGAAAAACTGGCATAGCTCGTAAGCGTCTTCATTGCCGGTCAGCTCGTGGTACTTCAGCAGCGGCATGACCAGCCTGCCGCAAAATGCCGCGGGGTCCGGCGCCAGTCTCAGCTGCACGCCGTTCGCCGATGGCCAGCCCGTCTCCTTGTATTCAGACGCCGGATAATACCAAACGTCCCGTTCCTTGACGGCGATTCGCTTTAGGGCGGCCACATGCCGATCCGCCGCTTCCTTCACCTTGGGATCCCCGGACTCCATGTACCAGGTCGTCAAGGACAGGATGACGGCGCGCTGGTCGATCAGGTTGGCGTTCGGCTCCCAGTCGCGGGTCGGGTTGATTTGGCGATAGCTCATCCCGTCCTCCTTGAAGAACGACAGCAGATTCTCGCGGTACCGCTCCTCGACTTCCTTGCCGAACGTCTCGCCGGACATATGTCTGGCCAGAATCAAGCCGTCGATCATCCTCCCGTGGGAGGATCCGTAATCCCAATCGCCATGCTGCATGTAGGCGGGCTTGTGCATCAAGTCCGCGCTGAAGAACGGGATGTAGCCATGATCGCGGTCGGCCAGCCCGATCATCGCGTTGATGGCGTGGGCCGCCCTCTCCTCCAGCATAAGCGTATCCGGAATCTCGCTCATTCGTTGTTGCTCCATTCGATCTTCACTCCTTTTATCGTTATCCTCCACGCGCGGCGGATCCGCCTAAGGGGGAAACCGTCAGCCTCAGAATATACTTCGTGCCCTCCCCTTCGCGGCTCTCGATCAGAAGCCGCGTATGTCCGCCGTAGAACGCGCGAATGCGTTCGCTGACATTGTAAAGCCCGTGACCGGAATTTTCGTTCTGCAGCTCCTCGCGGTCCCGTTCGTTGCTCAGCACGCCCCGGATCAGCTCCAGCCGTTCCGCGGGGATGCCGGGACCGTTATCGGCAATCACGATCTGGAGCTCTTCGCCTTCTCTTCGCACGACGATATCGATCTCTCCGCGCTTGCGGCTCTGTCCGATGCCATGCTGGATGCAGTTCTCCACAAGCGGCTGCAGAATAAAGCGTGGACAGCGGATATCTTCAATCTCCGTCAGCACCTGGATGGAGAAGCTTAACCGATCCAGCATGCGCAGCTTATGCATGTCCAAATAATGCTTCACGTTATCGATCTCATGCTGCAGCCTCGTCTCGTTGTCGCCGGAATTCAGCGTGTACCTGAGCAGCCGCCCGAACGTGTAGGTCGCGTCCACGACTTCCTGATCGTTGTTGATTTCGGCGAGCATCCTTATGGATTCCAGCGTATTGTACAGAAAATGGGGCTTGATCTGCGCTTGCAGCACCAGATAATCCGCTTCCTTCTTCATGAGCTCGGCTTTGTGCACGGTATTTAGCAACTCGTCAATTCGCTGGACCAGCGAGTTGTAGGATCGGGTCAACAAATCGATTTCATCGTTGGATTTGCCTTCTTTGTAGAAGGTCAGATTGCTTTCGTCTCCCCGTCTCATGTGCTTGGCCAGTCCGAGAATGCGGCGAACGATCGAGGAAGCCGTCGCGTAATAGATGCCCGTCAGCACCGCAAGCGATACTAACAGGATCAGAGCAAGGACAAGCGTCTTGGTCCGAATATCGACGAACACCTCGTCCATCTGGCTAAAGAAGTAGAACGTCGTGGACAGCTCCGGAATCGTCAGCGAATTCACAAGCGCCCTCTGCTTGCTGGAGTAGGCATAACCTTGATCGCTCTCATCCGCCATGGCAATCAAGCTTGCCGTCAATTCGTCGTCCTGTCCGGCACCCTCGCTGCTGTATGCCGTTGCTCCGCCCTGCATGATCCGCACTTGCATGTTGTGATTGACATCTACCGCCTTAAAGAAATTGCTAATCAACGATTCATTCGTTTTGATCTCCAGCACGGCCAGCGGCTTCGTATAGCTGTTGTTATAGATGCGCTGGTAGTAGGTTAGGCTCGGAAGCTCGGCAATATCGGAGCTTGCGCTCCGCAACCACACGCCTTCGTCCACTTTGACCCCTTCCAGCAACGCCAGAGGCTCTTCATTTATCCGATCCAGATCTTCGAGCTCTCCGTCCACGGAGTGGACCTTGGGCAGCGTCTTGTACAACTTAAGAGAAGAGATCCCGTTATCGCGCGATTGCGCGTATATAAATAGCGGACGTATGTCTTTGAGATAGTTGTATACATGCTGCAGCTCCGAACTGTAGTTTCCGTTTAAATAATCGATCAGTTGCTGGTTGTTCATGAACAAGGCATGAATGGATTCCACCTGCTTCAAGCTGGACCGGAAGCCGTCGCCGGCTTGCACCACCAGCTTCTGCTTGCCTTCGGAATATTCGGACATGACGTCCATGTAGAACTGATTGTACAAGTAACCGCCGAAAACGATAATCGGCAACAACACGAGAAGCAGGTAACCTAGCGCCATTTTCTGAACGATCCTCATATTTTTCACTGCAACAGCCTTCTTTCGCATTCGGAGGCTTCGCTTGAAGCGCTTCCATTCTAGTTGCAATTATTATACGAAGGAACTTTGGCGGTAGACAACTTCCCTTTTGCAGCCCGCCCGCCGCGCGCGAGTTCATTTGGTTCCGGCCGCATGCTCCAATTCCGCCTCCATCCTCCTTCTCCTTAGCTGATAGCGGCTGCTTTGGGGGACTTAACTTCATTGTATAGACGAGCGCTTGGCATGAATAGTGATGAAAACTTAGAAACGAGCGAACATTTTTAAGAACTATGTAAGCGCACGCACCGACAAAAAAAACGTGCTGTCCCAAAAGATATAAAAATGATAGCGAGACAGCTAATGCACACAGTTAGACACAAAAATGGTCGGTCAGGATACCTACCCTTGACCGACCACTGCAACAACAACATCCCATAGGCGTTATTAACGACTATGGAGCGCTTAACAGCAACAAATACTTCCCATAGGCGTTATTAACGACTATGGAGCTCGTAACAGCAACAAATACTTCCCATAGGCGTTATTAACGACTATGGGGCTCTTAACCGCAACAAATACATCCCATAGGCGTTATTAACGACTATGGAGCTCGTAACAGCAACGAATCCATCCCATAGGCGTTATTAACGACTATGGAGCTCGTAACCGCAACAACAACATCCCATAGGCGTTATTAACGACTATGAAGCGCTTAACAGCAACAAATACTTCCCATAGGCGTTATTAACGACTATGAAGCGCTTAACAGCAACAAATACATCCCATAGGCGTTATTAACGACTATGGAGCTCGTAACAGCAACGAATCCATCCCATAGGCGTTATTAACGACTATGGAGCTCGTAACAGCAACAAATCCATCCCATAGGCGTTATTAACGACGCTCCTGCTTCGAGGCCTGCCGAAGGTAAGCCTTGAGGTCGGGTGGCTTTCGCTCGCCACAATTTGCTCAATAAGGCGGCAATAGACCAAAAGCCAGAAATGGCGGTGCAGGGGTAACGCCCTAGCACCGCCATTTCTTTTTGACGTTTCATTCTACAAGTGAGCTATTTCATCAAGCGAGCGTCATACTTTTGAGACAGCTCGTCCTTATACGGCCCGCGTGGATTGCCTTACGACAAGCTGCGTATCCACCGATATTTTGTTGCGAATGGTGCTGCCGGTCTCGATTTCCTGCACGAGCGCGTTGACCGCCCATTTGGCCATGCTTTCCTTCTCGACATGCACCGTAGTCAGCTCCGGCGTTACGATCCGAGCTTCCTTGATGTTGTCGAAGCCGATCACGGACACATCATCCGGAACGCGCAACCCCATTTCCGCAAGCGTCTTGACCGTACTGATGGCGATATAGTCGCATTCGCAAAAAAATGCGCTGGGCATCGGCTTCCCTGCGCCCAAATAGTCGGCCAGCTTGTTCTTAAGCGTTTCCTGGGCAACAAGAATGGTCGGCTCCACGGTGAACAGGCAATCCGGGTTCAGCTCGACTCCCCGTTCCCGCATCGCATACGCAAAACCGCGCCTGCGCTCCTCGAAATTATGGATGCGGTCGCTGGACGAGATATAGCCGATATGGCGATGCCCCAGTCCGATCAGATGCGAAGCGGCTTCGTATGCCCCCATCATATTATTAATCTCGACGAAGTGAATGGGCAGCGTTTCGTAGCAGTTATCGACAACGACCATCGGCAAGGCTAGTTTGCCCGAGATATCCGATATCTGTATTCGGTCCAAATTCGTCCCCAGTAAGATAACGCCTTGGCTATTCCCGCTTTCGGCAATCGACGTTATTCCTTCGTCGAGCTTGTCCAGCGAGATCGTGCTGAACATCAGCGAATACCCAAGCGCCCTGCAGCGCTCCTCCGTAAAGTGGATCAATTCCCGAAAGAAAGGCTGCTGGTAATACGAGTCGACCACGAGTCCGGAATTGGCGAACACCAGGAACGTAATTGCTTTGGAGGCCGCATCGGCCCCCGATTTCCGGGGTTTGAATTCGTAATTATGCGCCTGGGCGATTTGGAGAATGCGTTCGCGCGTCTCTGGCGCCACGCCCGGCTTTCCGCTAAACGCAAGCGACACCGCTGCTTTGGACACGCCCGCCATTCGGGCGATGTCTTCCATTTTCATCGAGATGCCTCCTACTCTTTCAAATCCTAAACTCTAGTGTACAGTCGAACTAAACATTATGCAATCAACTACACAACTCAACTTAACAATTAGTTTAGTTAAATATAAATTTAGTTTTGTTTATATAAATTTCAGTTGACCCTCATCATATTTCATGCTAATTTAGGTGTGACCTTGTTGTCATATTAAATTGTTCAGAAAAAAAGTGACATATGTTTAGCTAAACAAAATCGTCAATTTAGGAGGACTCTCACTTGAAAAAGCTTAAGCTCGGCTACGCCCCTACACGCCGATTCGTGTTCAGCGCGGAAGATGCTTTCCGGTACAAAGTGATGATTAAGGAAAAGATGGAGAGCTTCGGACTCGATATCGACATCGTCGATCTGGAGGGCATCAACCAGGAGGGATTGTTGTACGACGACCACATTGGCGCGGATCTCATAGCCGATCGGTTCCGTCAGGAAAAAGTGGATGCCGTGTTTTTTCCTCATTGCAATTTCGGCACCGAAGACACGGTCGCGCGGGTGGGCAAAGCGCTCGGAAAGCCCGTTCTGTTGTGGGGGCCCCGCGACGAAGCTCCGCTCGAGGACGGGATGAGGCTGCGGGATACGCAATGCGGGTTGTTTGCAACGGGTAAAGTATTGCGGCGGTTCAACGTTCCGTTTACCTATGTGACTAACAGCAGACTGGACGATCCCGTATTCGAACGCGGATTTACGAATTTTATCGCGGCAGCCAACGTCGTGAGGCAATTCCGCAGCCTGCGAATTTTGCAGATCGGTCCGCGTCCCTCCTCCTTCTGGACGATGATGTGCAACGAAGGGGAACTGCTGGAGAGGTTCGGCATTGAGCTCCATCCTATTACGATCGTGGATATCCAGCGCGCGGCGAAACGGATCGAAAGCGGCTTCGGCTCCGAGCTCGCCGAAGCCGTGGATTACATCAAAGCCAAGCTGGACTGGTCGGAGGTGACGGAGACGGATGTCAAACGGATTGCGTCGTTAAAAGTTGCAATGAAACAATACGCCGTTCAGACGGGAAGCACCGCGATCGCGATTCAATGCTGGTCGTCGCTGCAGGATGCCATGGGCATTATGCCTTGTCTGGCCAACGCGATTCTCACCGATGAGCAAATCCCCGTCACTTGCGAGACGGACATTCATGGCGCCATCACCTCGGTCATGACGCAAGCGGCCACGTTGAATCAGCACCCGACCTTTTTCGCCGATCTTACGGTCCGTCACCCGGACAATCCTAACGGCGAGCTGCTGTTTCATTGCGGCAATTTCCCGGTATCCCTGTCAGTCGAGGACAAACCCAAGCTGCGAAAACATTTTCTGTTCGACGATCATTCCCCCGGCACTCATGAAGGCGAAATTAAAGGCGGCGGCATGACGCTTGCCCGTTTCGATGGCGATCACGGAGAATACAGCCTGTTCCTTGGCAAAGCCAAAGGGATACAGGGACCTTACACGCGCGGTTCTTATGTGTGGGTGGAAGTCAACGATTGGCCTTTATGGGAAGAGAAGCTCGTCAAAGGACCCTACGTCCATCATGCCGTCGGCATTCATGCCAATGCGATTCCCGCTTTATACGAAGCATGCCAGTACATTCCCGGACTTGCGCCCGATCCCGTCGATCCGACGGAAGCGGAGATTAAGGCTTGGCTCCGAGGATCGGGCCTGTAGAAGGAGGATTACGCATGGATATTCATCACCTGCAATTAAAAGCCGTTCAAATCCGAATGGACCTGCTTCGCATGATCCATAAGGCAAAGAGCGGACATACCGGCGGCTCGCTCAGCAATACCGATATTGTTACCGCGCTTTATTATCGCGTCATGAACATCGCACCAAGGCGGCCGAAGGATCCCGACCGCGACCGTTTTATCGCCAGCAAGGGCCATGCCGTCGAATCGTTATGGTGCATTCTCGCCGACCTCGGCTTCTTCCCCAAAGAAGAACTGGATACGTTCGGACAATTCGGAACAAGGTTAATCGGTCACCCCAACAATAAGGTGCCCGGCATCGAGATGAACACGGGAGCGCTGGGGCATGGTCTCGCGATCTCGGTTGGCATGGCGCTTGCGGCCAAGAGGGACAACAAACGTTATCGCGTCTACTGCCTGATGGGCGACGGAGAGCAAGCCGAGGGCTCCGTATGGGAAGCAGCGATGGCCGGCGCGCACTATAAGCTCGACAATTTGATCGGCATCGTCGACCGCAATCGCTTGCAAATAAGCGGCACAACGGAAAACGTCATGGGACTTGACCCGCTGGACGAGAAGTGGGCCGCCTTCGGCTGGAACGTCGTTGCCTTGGACGGCAACGATATGGGCGCTCTCGTAGAGGCGTTGGAAGCCGCGCCTGCCGCTCCCGGCAAACCGACGCTCATACTTGCCGATACCGTTAAAGGCAAAGGAATCTCCTTCGCCGAAAACGTCCCGCATTGGCATCACCATGTACCGAGCACCGAAGAACTGGACCGGGCTCTGGCCGAATTGTCGGCCGAACAGGCCAGGTTGACGAAGAGAGGAGCTGAGCAACATGGCTAACACGATCGCCAATCGGCAGATCATCTGCGAAACCTTGCTCGACATCGCCCAAGAAGACAAAACCGTAATGGTGCTCGCAAGCGACTCCCGGGGCTCCGCGGCTATGGGGCCGTTCGCGGATGCCTATCCGGAGCAATTCGTCGAGGTCGGCATCGCGGAGCAGAACATCGTCGGCATTGCCGCCGGACTTGCCCATAGCGGCAAGAAACCTTTTGTCGCCTCGCCCGCCTGTTTTCTCAGCATGAGAAGCATCGAGCAGATCAAAGTCGACGTCGCCTATTCAGGCACCAACGTCAAGCTTGTCGGCATTAGCGGCGGCATTAGCTACGGCGCGCTTGGCATGTCGCATCATTCGGTTCAGGATCTGGCCGTCATGCGCGCCATTCCGGGCATAACCGTTCTTATGCCTGCGGATCGACATGAGACCAAACGGATGACGGAAGCGCTCGTCGCCCATGAGGGCGGCGCTTATATCCGAATCGGACGCAATCCCGTCGAGGATGTCTATGCATCCGGGGATTACGAGTTCGAAATCGGCAAAGCCGTTACTCTGCTGGAGGGCTCCGACTTGACGATGATCGCCTCCGGCGAAACGGTAAGGATAGCGCTGGATTCCGCCAATGTCTTGCGGGAGGAGGGAATTTCCTGTCGGGTACTCAACATGCATACGATCAAACCGCTGGACAACGAGGCTGTTCTGCGGGCCGCTCGCGAGACCGGACGTATAATTACCGCCGAAGAGCATAGCGTCCACGGAGGTCTCGGAGCAGCGGTCGCGGAGCTTGTCGGGCAGCATTGTCCAGTTCCGCTCAAAATTATCGGCATTCCCGACGAACCTGCGATCGCGGGCAAAACGGCCGAAGTATTCTCGCATTACGGCATCAGCGTCAAGGGACTGCGACGATCGGCTTTACAATTGCTGGGGCGGCAGGAGTCATGAGCGAGGCTTATCTTTTAACAATCGACCAGAGCACTTCGGGAACGAAAGCGCTCGTCGTATCGGGCAGCGGACAAATTCTGTCCTCCAGTTCGATGCCGCATCAGCAATTTTATCCCTCGCCCGGATGGGTAGAGCATGATGCGGCCGAAATTTACGGAAATGTGCTCTTGTGCGCTGGAGCTGCCATCGACAAAGCGGGGATCGGCTCGGAGCAGCTCTCCGCATTAACCATAACGAATCAGCGGGAGACCGCCCTGATCTGGGATAAAACGACGGGGGAACCCGTCGGACCGGCGATCGTATGGCAATGCCAGCGAACCTATGAGATGTGCGAGAAGCTAAAAGACTCTGGCTTCGAGCCAACCGTTCAAGCCAAATCCGGCTTGTTGCTCGATCCTTATTTCTCGGCAGCCAAATGGCGGTGGCTATTGGATCATACCCCCTGCGCGGACGGTAAGCTGGCGAAAGGCGATTGGCTTGCCGGCACGATGGACAGCTGGCTGCTCTGGAAGCTCTCGGGCGGAAAGGTTCACGCGACCGATTATACCAACGCCAGCCGAACCTCCCTGTTTAATATCCATACCTTTCAATGGGATCAAGAGCTCTGCCGCTTATTCGGCATTCCTCGCGAGCTCCTTCCCGAGACAAAGCCCTCCGACATGATATACGGGTATACCCGCGGGGCAACGCCGCTCGTCGACGGCATTCCGATCGCCGGCGTCATCGGCGACTCGCAGGCCGCTTTGTTCGGGCATTTATGCCTCGAAGAAGGATCGGCCAAAGCAACCTACGGTACGGGCACGTCCGTCCTGATGAATACCGGCTTCAAGCCGTCGGCTTCGAAGCAGGGGTTGGTCCAAGCCATCGCCTGGGGGCAAGGCGGTAAGGTCACTTACGCGGCGGAGGCGATTATCCGAACATCGGGCGACAGCATGAACTGGCTGCGGGATAACCTCGGCTTGTTTCAATCGATTTCCGAGCTTGATGCACTGCTAATGCAGGCTCCCGATAATGAAGGCGTCTACCTCGTTCCGGCCTTCGTCGGTCTTGGCGCTCCTTATTGGCAGCCGGATGCGCGCGCGGCGATTGTAGGGATGAGCCGGGGAACGGGCAAAGCCCATATCGCAAGAGCCGCGCTGGAAAGCATCGCCTATCAAGTCAAAGATGCCATTGACTTGTTGCAGCATGCTACAGCTATCCAACTACGCGAGCTTCGGGTGGATGGCGGGGCATCAAGCAACGGTATCCTTATGCAATTCCAGTCGGATCTCTTGCATATTGAAGTCAAACGAGCAGGCGCAGCCGAATTGTCCGCCCTGGGCTCGGCCTATATGGGCGGGCTCGCGGTGGGCATTTGGTCCTCGCTGGATGACTTGCGCCGTATAGCCGAGCAAGGGACGTCCTTCCTTCCCGCCATGGATCCCGCCGATCGGCAACGGCATTATTCCGGCTGGAAGAAGGCCGTGGAATCCGTTATCGGCAGCCAGCTTTGACGAAAAGGAGCATCAACGCAACATGCGGTGACGCTCCTTTCAGGATCAGAACGACTTACAGAATCGCACGAGTGCGTTATAGATTGGCGCCAAAAAAGGCTAAAAACATTATTCTTGTCTGTTCGATCACCCTTCTTTCGAATAAGAGGAAAAACGCCCTCTATTGGCCCCGTCTGCGCACTTGCATGCCCTTTAGTGGGAAATCCTACCTCTAATCCAGGTCGAATCGCTGGATTCGGTCGGAATCTCCCCCATTAAATGGCGTTTTTCCCTCTAAATCGAGCGGATATCCCGTTTTATCCAGATTAAAGGGAGCTTTTCCCTCTATTTTCTGATGCGGTATACGCTTGGTCTCTCCGCGCACTTGCTGCTACAGGGAGGATACCACGATCTTGAAGTCTCTCGAGGAGGAGCAATCGCGCTTTTTTCAAGAAAAAGGACCTCATCTCCCACTTTACAGTGGAATTTGAGGTCCTTTCACGTATAAATTGGGACGTTCCCATATCCTGCGAACACTTTTGGGACCGCCTCAGCTTTCTCTATTGCGTCTAGTCGTGCTTAGCTCACCGGCGGAATACTGCGTTCGGGATGAAAGGCTCCGATTTCATGGTTTTCCAAGGAGAAAGGGAACTTTCCTCCTTCGTACGCGGATTCGGGGTTAGGACGGCTGACGGGCTCAGGGCCCGAGACGCTAAGAATCCAGGCTGCATACAACCGGCCAAGCCCTCGCATCAGGGGCGGCAATAGCAGCATAAATACCAAGCCGACTCCGCCGGCAACCCACGAGCGCTGGGCGGAGTTCATCTCCCACCCAAACAATTCGTCGAATCTCCAATCGCTTGCGAACAAGTTAAAATCAAACAATCGCATGCTTATTTCGTAAGCTGCCGGCGAGAGCATGACCGCCAGAGCCGTAACGGGCAACACGATGGCGAAGGTGAATGCCGTTATGCCGATTGGCAGCTGCAGGATCCCGAACAGAATACCGCGATACGATCTGCCATCCTTCAGGACGGACAACAGCCATGCCCGCCATCCCTGCTGTTCGCCGGCTGTCGCTTCCGAAGGAGCCGAGGCTTCGGGATATTCCTTTCCTTGCAGCCAGGCAGTCGCGTATCTCATCTCGCCAAGCATGATTGACCGGCAGAAGACCAGCGTTGCCGCCAGCAAAGGCAATCCGATCAAAAATACCGACAACGGCAGGCTTGCGGATAATCCCGCTACGATGATGACAAATGCCGCGATTCCTTTGGGGAGCGACAGGACAAGCATTTTCCACGCTATTAAGGCGCTAGGTTTTCTCATAATGGCAACCACGCTTTCTCGTTTTGTTGCTCTCATTGTAGCCCTTTTCTCTTAATAGAATCCTCCTCCTGACGAACGGAATGTTTGCCGGACTTAGGTCTAGTTCGAGAATCCGAATCGTCGTGCCGTCGCCGATAGCATTTTATTTGCCTTTCATCTCAGTCTACGCCAGATATTCGCTCATGATCTCTTCGATATCGAATGGGGTGACTCCTCCATCGACCGCGAAGATCGACTCCGCCTGCTCCCTGTCATCCACGATTTCGCCTCTAGCCACCGCATGGAGCCGGAACAGATCGTGCAAGTCCGGCTTTCTAAGCCTGCTCATTGCTTGACCCATTAGCGACATCCCCCGTTTGTTTCCCTCTACGTTATTGTTGTAGTCTGGGTGTCTCGTAAGAGCAAGGTCGCTCCAGATAATTACCCGCTCCGCCAAATCCAGAATGACGGGAATCGCAATCGTTGTATTCGCAGTCAAATCGATCTTGTCGACCACCGTAGACGGTTCGAAGATTTCTCCGGAACCCGGCTTCCTGCGTATCATCCACCCCGCAAAACATTCCGGCAAATCGCAAAACGGCTGCGCGGTGAAGGCTTGCAAAGCAGCGACCACGTACCGTCCGCCGTATTCGACGATCGATGGGATATGGAGATCGATAAATTCGCATGCGCCACTAGGAGCAGACACGATATCTCCGCTGTGAACGGCCAGATACTTCGAGGAACGCAGGTTCGTGTAGGAGATATGCTCGATATAGTTCCAATTGCGATCATATAGGACGGCAGACAAATCAATATCGACTCGTCCCGTCGGCTGTCCATCCACTACCCCTTCTTTCCACCAGTTAAAGAAGCGAACGGTATCCCCCTTGGGCATCGGGACACGGCTCCCGCGAACGATCGTACGCAAAGCCTTGCTAGCCGAACGTTGGGAAAACGGAACGAGATACGTGCTTAATCGCTGATCAATGAACGTCTTACCCAGCGGGGGCAGTGCAGAGAAGCGGCTGATCAGTTCATGCTCGCATACGTCTACGATCGACTTGCATACCTCGCCAGGGATCTCGGGGAGCGCGTTAGGGATGACGAACGCTTTGGCTACATTACCTTTCGGAAAAAAAGTTCGCAGTCCGCGGAATTCCGTGCGATGTACGAAATGGCACTTCACCTGCAGCAATACCGGCGTCGAAATCTCATGGACGACTTCCTCAAAGGCGAGTATCACGTAATCCGCGTGTTCCGTCATACGCGTGAGTTGATCCAGCCTTCTGGCGAATTCGCCCGGACGTTGCATCAACAGATCGATCAACGACCAAACTTGCTTCCATTGGAATGCGAGCTCGACGCTGCCGCCATAAGTAGGGAACGGCTTATGATTACGCAGTATATCAAAAGCTTCATGGCACCGAGAGTAACGGTTCTTATATTCGGAAGGATGAAGAATTTCCCCAAGGCGAATCCAGCGTTGCTTAAATCTCAGCATATCTTCCGTAATGGGGTAACATTGTTCCAGCAGGGCGAGCAGCAGCTTTCTTTCCGGGCGCGTGAATTTACGGAATCGGGTTGCTTCGGCCAAGCTTAAATCCCCGTCCGACCAAGCGACGGCCAGCCGTAAAACATCGGTCGCCGTATTTATGTATCGGCCGATCACCTTCGGATCCGCTTTGCGATGCTTGAGAAGCGATCCTGCTACAAATGCGGCATTTTCCTTAAATGGAATTTCGGCAGGTAGAAACTCGCTTAACTCCTCTGCTCCGGCCTGTTGGATCGTTTTGTCGATATCCGTTTTGTCAGTCTCGGAAATCGAGCCCTTGGCTTGCATAAGCTGATGAATCAAAACATAGAATTCTGCCTTCGTTCCCAGATCAATGACTTTAAGGGGGCTCTCCTCCGCTAGCGGTTGCCTGCTCTTACTATCGTACAGGGGAAGATCTAGCGTAAAGTAATGATACAGGGCGTTTAAATACAGGTCCGCCTCGGACTCCTCCATCATTTGCGTGGGAAACCCCGGGTACATCGGCCGATATTCGACTTGGGCTCCAACCATCACCTTCAGTTGAACAATTAACTCGTTATAAAATACGCCAAATGCTTCCGACGGCATTTTGCTCACTTCACTGATTAAGCGGGGCGAGAAGCGATATCCTAGGCTTTCGATATTTTTCGAAGCGGTAGCCAACCACGCCTTGGAGACGGGATCTCCGCTTAGCCTTTCCACCACTACCTTGTTTTTCCGGCGCAAATACATACCATGGATCATCGTTAGCTCACCCCAATTAAAAAATCTTCAGGAAAGCTGCGCCCTAATTCGCCAATTTGAGTTAGAAGGAAGGATCGCAATAGCCTGAAGATCAGAGCCCTTGGCCGAAACGTCTGAGCCCTGATGAATGCATCATCTCATTTTTCCATGGACCCGAACAGGGCAAAAGTATTACGATCCGCTTGATCACCGTTATTTACACCGCAACCCTTTCAAAGCTATACTTACAAAACGATGTATAGAGGGGAAGGAACAGAGACAATGAGTGCACGGGAACAACTGGAGAAAAATCAAGTATGGCTCTATGCGATTATTCTCTTGATTGCAGCTGGAGCAGGTTTGATATGGCCGCAAGCAAGCGGTTATTTAGACCGTTCCATTTCGCTTGTGCTTGCCATCTTAATGTTCGGCATGTTTGCGCAAATACCGTTCCTTCGTCTAAAAGAATCCTTAACGAATCGACAGTTTATTTACGCTCTTTTAATCATGAATTACATAGCCGTTCCCCTCATTGTTTGGGGGTTAACCCGGTTTCTTCCGGCCGACCCGGCCCTTTTATTAGGCGTATTTCTAGTTTTGCTTACACCCTGCATAGATTACGTCATCGTTTTTACGCATCTTGGCCGCGGGGACGAAAAACTTATTCTGGTTGCAACGCCATTGCTTTTTGTTTCTCAAATGATATTGCTGCCCTTTTACCTCTGGGTATTCATGGGAAATCAAACAGCTGAAGTTGTGAGCGTGCAGCCCTTTCTGGAGGCTTTTTTGGGCCTCATCGCGGTCCCTCTGCTCCTTGCTCTTCTAACGCAGCTATGGGCGAAAAGGCAGCCGCGCGGCATCGTATTTCTTGACGCCGCAGCATGGCTGCCGGTTCCTTTTATGGCGCTGACGCTGTTCGTCGTCGTAGCTTCGCAAATCAGCAAACTATACGAATCCATCGATTATATCAGTCAAGCCATTCCCGTCTACGTTGCTTATATGATCATTGTCCCGCTAGTCGCCCGCTTCGTTGCGCGCATCTTCCGGCTGGATGTCGGAGCAGGGAGAGCGCTGATCTTTAGTAGCGGGACACGCAACTCCCTGGTCGTCCTGCCTTTTGCGCTTGCATTGCCCGAACCATTAAACGGGTTGGCGTCGGCCGTAATCGTCACTCAAACCATTGTAGAGCTTGTAGGGGAACTTATTTACATCCGCGTTGTTCCCGGGATTCTGCTCAGAGACAGACACTAGAGCATCTACTTCGTTAAAAACCGTTCAGCCGCTTCGACCGTATGTTTGAGCAATGCAGCAATAGTGACGGGTCCAACGCCAGCCGGAACGGGAGTTATCGCGGAGGCGTTCTCCAGACAAGCTTCGTAATCGACATCTCCGATATTGCCTTTGTTGTAGCCGGCATCGACGACTACGGCTCCCGGCTTGATCCAGTCTCCCTGAACAAAATTCGGCTTGCCGACAGCAGCAACTACGATATCGCCTAAACGAACCAGCCCTGCCAGATTGGCCGTTTTGGAATGACATATTGTCACTGTCGCATTTCTGTTTAGGAGCATAACGGATACCGGTTTCCCAAGGATCGGACTTCTTCCGATTACAACGGCATGTTTTCCTTCAATCGGAATATTGTAGTATTCCAAAATGGCGATGATCGCGGCTGGCGTACACGAAGGAAAATCGGCGAAACCAAAGGCGTTCTGAGCGAATCCTTGCGTGGTTACCCCGTCTACATCTTTCTCTATTCGGATTGCCTCGAATGCAGCCCTTTCGTCAATATGAGGAGGAACGGGATGCTGCAACAAGATGCCATGAACATGGGGATCATCGTTAAGCTTGTTTATTTCCGCAATCAGCTCTTCTGTCGTGGTAGTCGAAGGAAGTTCAACACGGATGGAGCGTATACCAAGTCTGGCGCATGCATTTCCTTTCATTCGGACATAAGTGGCTGACGACGGATCGTCGCCAACCAGAATGGTTGCCAGACACGGGACGATTTCTTTCTCGGAGAGACGTTTGATTTGTTCGACTACTCCCTCCTTCATAGCGGTCGCAACGCGATTACCGTCCAAGATCAACTTTTCTTCTTTCATTTCATCAGCCCTTTCTGCTCCTGTTCAAACATAAAGAGGCAAGGGGATAGTCCCCTTACCTCTGCCCAGGCGTTCGGCCGTATAAAATATGTGCTCCCTCGTGGTACCCCACGTTACGCCAGTCACACATACCCTTCATCTAGCTCCATTATAGTCCGAACTTTCAAACAACTTCAAGCCTTTTGTTTCCTTTATTGCCGGCCGCCAGGACCGGCTGCTGATTCATCTATTGTCTCCCCAGGTTTCGCATAAGAAGGCGCGCTTGCTCCATCGTCTGTTCCACGATTTCTGCTGCCCCGAATTCTTTGGCTAACCGGAGTCCCTGCCCGGCCCAGAGAGACATAAGCTCTGGATTATTGGCTTTGGAAGCCGCCTGGCGAATTTCTCTCGTCATTGCATGCTGAATCGGATAGTCGGGGATTTCCCCTTGATAGGTACGCATATCCTTTATGTAATCCGTCAAAATGCCGCGCGCCGCTTTACCCGAATAAGCGGATGTGACCTCGGTGGCATCTTCGCTGGATGTAAGAATCCTACCTTTGTAGGCGGTATGTGCGCCGCTCTCATGGCTTGCCAAAAAAGCGGTTCCCATCTGCACGGCGGAAGCTCCTAAAACGAGGCTTGCTGCAAGCCCGCGACCATCCATAATGCCTCCCGATGCGATAATCGGAACCGAAACATGATCCGCGATCTGAGGCACCAAAGCCATAGTACCTACCAGAGCGTCGGTCTTACTCGGCAGAAACGTCCCTCGATGTCCTCCCGCTTCGCTTCCTTGCGCCACAATCGCGTCTACTCCGGCGGATTCCAGCTTAATAGCTTCTTCGACTGTCGTTGCCGTGCCGATGACATGAATCCCATGCTGCTTCATGGCTTCCATGATGTCCTGGGACGGTATGCCAAACGTGAAACTAAACACGGGTACATTTTCTCCGATCACGGCTTGCGCTTGCTCCTCGAACGACTCCGAGTACTTGGGGATTGACGGATTGGTCGCAATACCTGCCTCTATGCGATATTTATCAAGATGATGGTTCATTCGAGCAATGGCGTCTGCAGCAGTAGTCGGCTGCGTGGGGACAAACAAGTTGACGCCGAAGGGCCGATCCGTCCTTTGTTTGACTTCCCGAATCGTTTGCCTGATTTGTTCTGGCGAAAGATAACCTGCCCCGATGCTCCCAAGTCCTCCGGCGTTTGATACTGCAGCAACCAAATCCGGGGTCGAGGGACCACCGGCCATTGGCGCTTGCAATATAGGGTATTGAATGGCGAGTCGGCGTGTCAGTTCGGTTTCCATGCTCTTCCTCCCCTACTATTTGCGCCAAAATGTCGTGCAGTCCGCCTTATCATGGATATTAAACTCGATCATTTTCTCTAATAAGTCGTAGTCAAACGGACGGTTCCACTTAAAGCGAACCAGCTCTTTGGTATGATCGTGTCCAGCTTGTACAATTTCATCTGCAAAATAGTTCATGCCTGCCCGCTCAGGCGCAACAGCCATATGCTGTTTGGATACGCTGAAGCCTATAATAAAAGTGTCGTGGTCGGTGAACATCGGCTGATTCCAAGCCAGCTTAGGCACCAGCTCCGGGAACTTCTCCTTCACCCAGGCAAATACCTCTTCCACCCGTGCCCGGTGCTCCGGGTTTCCGATGCCATCCAAATATTCCGCAAATGCTTCCATTTGATGATCCGCTCCTTCAAAAAAGATAAGATACGCTCCTGCGCTTCGAGTCTTCAATCGTATACTGACATATAACTTTGCCGAATTCAACCTCCTATACATGCTTATGTGGTTAAATAAAAGGAAAAACTCCCTTTATTTGAGTGACTTTCCGTTTCTTCGACACGCCAGAGGGAAATTCTCCCTCTAATCCAAGTAGAAAGGAGGACGGACAGCGATTCGGCCTAAATTAGTGGTAGGATTTCCCTCTAAATCCGCAAAATCCGGTATAGAAGCGAGATTAAATGGCGATTTTCCCTCTATTTTATTCATGGCTGACTAGCGCGGTGCGGCACGGCGCGGGCAGCAGCAGCGGCGCAGCACCCACGCTCATCTCACAAAGAATGTCACTCCCACACGCTGCACAAGAGGCGGCGCTGTTACACGTTTCCCACACGCCCTCCACCCATTATCCGTCTCTCCCGCATCTCCCCGCCCGCTCCTTTTTAAAGAAAGAGCGGCCGCGTTGTAAAAGGGACGGAATACAAAAAACACTGACAACGAAGGTCAGTGTTTTCATGGTTGTGCCTAGTGAATGTCCTTTTTCTTAAAGCTGCCGCCTTTAACTTCAGCCACTTCATACACCATGATAAAAGCATTCTCGTCGATTTCGCGAATAATTTCTTTCATCTTCCGTTCTTCCAAGCGGTTGATTACGCAAGTAATTTCTTTGAAATGTTCATTTGTATAGCCGCCTTGCACCATCTTGTACGTAGCCCCCCGGCCCAGTCGATCGCGAATCGCCTCGACCATCATCTCTGGCTGTTTAGTAATGATGGTAAACGTTTTGGCGCCGCTCAAGCCTTCCTCGACGATATGTATGACTTTCGAAGCGATAAAATAGGCAATTCCCGATAGGATAGCCCCTTTTAAACCAAATACTGTCGATACAACGATAAATACGAATACGTTAAGGAACAGGATCATATCGCTTGTTCCGAAAGGCAGCTTACGCGAGAGCAGTACCGCCAGCATATCAATGCCGTCCAGCGCGCCGCCGTTCCTTAGCGCAAGACCCATTCCCAGACCGATGATAATACCGCCGACAACGGTAACAAGCAGCGTATCGCCTTCAACGATCGGCGTAATATGATGCATAAAGAAGGTGCCGGCTGCCAGCGAAGCGATGCCGAGCACGGAATAAATCGCGAAGCTTCTGCCAATCTGCTTATAGCCCAAATAGACAAAAGGTATATTTAGAATCGCAATGAGAAGACCTAAAGGCAGATCGAAGAGCCTTGACCCTACGATACTGAGACCAGTCACGCCTCCATCGGATACGTTGTTCGGAATTAATACGGCTTCAAGGCCGTAGGCTGTAATTAAGGCACCAATTACAACAATAACGCCTCGTAATATAATGTTCCCTACTGCAGTTGTCTTGTTCTCCGTCTTCATTTTTGACCTCATTTCCTATTTTCATATCCTGGCACCATTAAATGTGAATATTTTTACTGTTAAAATTTTAGACATGTACGGAGCTAAAGTCAATTTTTTTATTTTTCAACCGTAATAGAACCACATCCAATGGACGTGGTTCTGGCGGTTAATCTAATTTTTTAATTGCTTTTTTATCTCCTCTATCTCCTGCTGCCTCTCTTGTTTGATCGCTTCTCTGAAATCATCGCGTACGCTTCCCTTCCACAAAGCTACGCCTGATCGGTAAGCAGCCCGCGCGTTAAGATGGCCCGCAACAGGCGAAGTGATAAAAACAAACAAAATACCCAGGAGAAGCTTGATGCTGAAAAAATCATGAATGAACCAAGTGTAAAAAAAGGTGCCGAGCAGAATAAGAAGCACGCCAAGCGTGGCGCTCTTGGTAGCGGCGTGGGAGCGCAAATACACATCCGGCAATCGTATGAGTCCGAACACGCTAATGACCGCGATGACCGCCCCCAAAAGGATCAGGATTCCAAACACAACTTCAATTATTTGTTCCATCATCTCCAGACTCAAGGACAACCCCCCTCTCGATATATCTCGCCATTGCGGTCGTCCCGATAAAGGTTAATATGCCGATAACCAATATGATGTCGAAATACGCGCGAGTCCCCGTCGTTATGCCGAGGACGGCAATCATGGACAGCAATAAAATGCCTATCGTATCCAGCGCCGCAATCCGATCGGCAATAGACGGCCCCTTTAGCAATCGGTACAAGGCTCCCAACATGGCAAGCGATAACAAAATAAGGGAAACCCACAGCAGTGTTGTCGTCATCTCGTTACCTCCATGATGGCGCGTTCGAAAGAACCTTTGATCTGCGCCGCAAGCTCGTCGGGGTCGTTAATGTCCATGGCATGAATGTACAATGTTTTCCCGTCGCCGGATACATCAAGCGTAAGCGTCCCCGGCGTCAAACAGATCAGGATAGACAATAAGGTAATTTCAAAATCGGTCCTTAGCTCCGTATCCAGCTTGATGATACCTGGACGAATGTTGAGCCTGGGGCGCAGCACTTCTCGAAGAACCGTCGCGCTAGACAACAACAGTTCCTTGTTAAACATGGCTATCAACCTTAAGACAGCCCCTGTTTTCCTTATCATTCTCATCATGCTCTACTCCTTCAACACCGCTTGTACATAGCCGGACGGGTCCAGAAGGGTCCGCCCTGCCTCGCTAGCGAATTCATATATCCATTCCGACCCGAAGCCCATCGCAACAACAATAAGCATTAATCCCGCGGTCGGCAGCAACAGACCGGCCTTTCTTGTGTCGGTCGCAGAAGCCGTCGCACGCTCATCGCCCCAGAAAGCCATCATGAATATTCGCATCAAGGAATACAGAACAACAAAGCTTGTCGCCAGCGAAACCGCGGTCAGCAGATAATGCTCGCCTTCCAGACCGCCGCGCACAATGAGCAGCTTCCCTGCGAAGCCGCTAAGAGGCGGAATGCCCGCAACAGCTAATATAGTCGCGAAGAACATCCATCCGAGCAGCGCGTTGCGCCGCATCAGTCCGCCCATCTCGGAGAGCTTGCCCGTCCCCGCCGCACGAATAATTAACCCGCCGAGCAACAACAGCAGCGCTTTGGCTATCATATCGTGCAGCAGATAGACAACAACGCCTTCCAATGAGTCGCGGTTCGCCGCGGCAAGCCCGAAAGCGATAAAGCCCACGCTTATAACAATATTGTAATTCAAGATGCGCGGGATATCCTTGTAAGCCAGCGCCCCGAACGCCCCTAGAACCATCGTTGCGCCCGCCATCCAGCCGATCCAGACATGCGTCACCTCCGGCATGCCGCCGAAGACCAAAGTAAAGGTGCGCACGAGCGCATACAACCCCACCTTGGTCAACAACGCGCCGAACAGAGCCGTAACCGCAGTCGGCGGCGCGCTGTAGGCGCCCGGCAGCCAAAAATAAAGGAGAAGGCCCGCCTTCAGCGAGAACACGATCAGGAACAACAGCGCTATGACGTTGAGGATGCCTCCTTGTCCGGCTTCCGCCACCTTAAGGAACAGGTCGGCCATATTAAGCGCCCCTGTCACGCCGTACAAATAAGCTACGGCTGCCACGAACAGGGCCGAGGATACGACATTAATGATGACATACTTGAGCGTCTCCCGGAGTTGTAGCCTCGTCCCTCCTAACACGATAAGCGCATAAGAGGAGATTAACATCACTTCGAAGCAAACAAAAAGGTTAAAGATGTCGCCCGTCAGGAATGATCCGTTGACGCCAACGAGCAGAAATTGCAAAAGCGGATAATAAAAATAGCTCTCTCTCTCTTCTCCTATGCTGCCCATTGAGAAAAATACGATAAACGAGCCGACGACCGTCGTTGCCAGCACAAGCAGCGCGGCCAGCATATCTCCGACAAAAGCAATGCCATAAGGCGGTGCCCAGCCGCTCATATACAGGATTTGAACGCCGTCCTTTTTGACATGAATGACGATTGATACGGCGATAGCGACGCCCGCGAGGCTGCTTGCCCCGCTTAACCAACGCTGCAACAAAATACTTCGCCGCATAAAGACAAGCAGAACCGAAGTAAACAGCGGGACGAGCAGCGGCAGTACAAGCAAGTTATTCATTCTCGTTCCCCCTTAGCTCTTCCATGTCATCCGTACCCAGCTTTTTGTATGCCTTATACGCAAGGACTAGCAGGAACGAAGTGACTCCGAAGCTGATGACGATTGACGTTAGGATCAACGCCTGCGGCAAGGGATCTACGTAAGCTTCCGCTTTCTCGTCAAGCAGCGGCGGCGCCCCGGTCTTAAGACGCGACATCGTCAGCAGCAGCAGATGTACGCCATGCGACAGGAAGGAAGACCCCAGCACGATACGGAGCAGACTCTTGGACAGGATAAGATAAATGCCGACCGTAAATAACACGCCGATCGCGAGTGACATATACAATTCCATCGCTACTTATCCCTCCCGATCGTAAACAAGATGGTCGACGCTACGCCAATAACGGTCAGATAGACGCCCAGATCGAACAGCGTTGCCGTCGCCAGCTCCAGCTCTCCAAGGAGCGGGATGTCGAAATAGCCGAATGTATGGCTTAGAAACGGCACATTTGCCAGGAAGCTGCCGGTTCCGGTTAATAATGCAATCAGAATGCCGATTGCCGTAAGTCGTTTGAAGTCCACGCGAACGATGCGCGCGATCTTATCCACGCCATTGGTAATAGCCAACAGCAGAAGCGCTGCCGAAGCCATCAAACCTCCGATAAATCCGCCTCCCGAATGATGATGCCCCATATAAAACAGATACATGGAGTAGATCAGGACGAGGACTACCACCAGCTTGGCAACCGTGCGCAGGATAACGTCATTGCTTCGAATACCGGCATACACATCGTATTTCATACCGTCATGCCCAAGCGGTCTATCGTTCTCGTCTTCCTTCACCTTTAGCCTGATCAGCGCATAGATGCCGTAGGACGCAATGCCAAGCACGACAATTTCCAGCATCGTGTCAAAGCCCCGAAAGTCGACGAGTATCACATTGACGATATTTTTCCCGCCGGCAAGCTTATAGCTGTTCTCGATAAAATAATCGGAGATCGATTCGAACTTTCGGCTGCCGCTTGCGCTTAGCGCAATTAGCGTCATGACCGCGCCAACGCTGACGGCGATCAACAGATTCCATAATTTAAACGGCAGTCTGACAAGCTCCTTCTTGAGCTTCGGCAGGTGATAGAAACATAACAGGAAGAGAGCCACGGATACCGTCTCCACGATTAACTGGGTCAACGCCAGATCCGGCGCCCGAAAGATGACGAAAAATAACGTTACCATATACCCTGCCATCCCCGTCAGAATGATAGCCATCAGCCTTGAGTTCGCGAACGGAACGGCTATAGCGGACAGAACAAGCGCTCCAATGACGACCGCTTCATAGAAGGAGGTTGTCGCCATTCCTTCCGTGTTCAGCGCAAATGCTCCCTCGAGCCACATGGTCAATCCCAAAGACAGCACAAGGAACAAGAAGATATAGATTAAATAATGACGAACGGAGCCCGTCATATACAGACGGGTCAATCGCCCGGCAACATTGTCCAGCAGGCGTTGCCCGTCATCGTAAGCGCCGCTCAGCGAGACCCGATTGGTGAGTGGCTTGCTTACCCATGCGGCTCGTCGCTGCAGAATAAATATTGCAGTACCGACGATAGCGACGCCAATGGTCATATACAACTCCGTATTCCAGCCATGCCACATATCAATGGAAACCATAAACTGTTCCTGCGGCTGAAGACCGGTGAAATGAATCGCCGCCATTGCGGGTTCAATCAGCGTATGGGATAACAGATTCGGGAACAGGCCGAACACAACGACAAGCGATGCCAGGACGAGCGGCGGTATCAGCATGCCGAGCGGAGCTTCATGGGGCTTCTTCTCGAGCTTCTCGAACTGCGCTTTCCCGCTAAACGTTCGGAACACAAGCAGCAGGCTGTAGGCAAACGTGAATACGCTGGCGACCCATGCCACGATCGGAAACAGGGAACCCCACAATTGCATGCTGGCGAACGACAGCTCGCGGATTTGCAGCAGCGCCGTAAAGAACATCTCCTTGCTGAGGAAGCCGCCGAATGGCGGTATGCCTGCCATCGAGAAGGCGCCAAGCAGCGTGATCGTGAAGGTAATCGGCATAACCGCCATCAGTCCGCCAAGCTTCCGGATGTCGCGCGTACCCGTCTCGTGATCGACGATGCCTACCGCCATAAACAGCGCGCCTTTGAAGACCGCGTGGTTGATAAGGTGGAAAATCGCGGCCGTCGTCGCTTTGGCGAAGAACAGGTATTGGCTGGTGCCCGGATAAAATGCCGCGGCCGAGCCCATCCCGAGCAAACTCATAATGAGACCAAGCTGGCTAATCGTCGAGAAGGCAAGCAATGCCTTCAGATCCGTTTGCTTGATCGCCCGATAGGAACCATATATCAACGTAAGAAGCCCTACGCCGGATACCATCCATAGCCAGACGGCATGTCCGGAGAAAACCGGGCTAAGGCGGGCAACCAAATAGATGCCGGCCTTGACCATGGTCGCGGAATGCAAGTAGGCGCTGACAGGCGTCGGCGCTTCCATGGCATCCGGCAGCCAAATATGGAACGGGAACTGGGCCGACTTCGTAAATGCGCCTGCCAGAACGAGCAGCATGGCCGTTACGAACAACTTGTGTTCCGCCAATTGCGGTATGGTCTCCAGCAATTCCCGAATACTGAACGTACCCGACATCACATACAGAAGCGCGAAACCTGCAAACATCGCAAGACCGCCGCAAACGGTAACGACCATGGACTTAAGCGCGCCGTACCGCGAACGCTCCCGTCGATCCCAGAAGGCGATCAGGAGAAATGAAGAGATGCTCGTCAACTCCCAGAAGGCGTAGAGCACCATCAGGTTATCGGACAACACAAGTCCGAACATCGCTCCCATAAACAACATCAGATAAACATAAAAGTACGATAATTTCTCCTTGCTCTTATCCAGATAATAAATGGAATACAACAGAACCAATGAACCGATTCCTGCTATTAATAAGCCGAACAGCAAGCTAAGTCCATCCACATAAACGTCGAATCCAATGCCGAGCGAAGGAATCCATGGAAGGGAGCCGCTTATCTCGCTGCCGTTTTCTATGCTTGGGATCATAGACAACAGGAGAACGAATATCGCAATCGGCAGGGGCAGCACGAACCAGCCCGTATGAACTTTCGGTAGTATCTTGTTCGCGATTGGCACAATCAGAGCGAACAAAAAAGGCAAAATAATGACGAAATGAATGACTGACACAATCTATCCCCCTTAATCCTTCTATCTCTAAAGTATGACCATTTCCACCCAGCATCATATCCTCTATTATGGTTGCGAGTATCATGGTTGCCCGCGTATGCCTGAAAAAGCGCAAAAAGAGCCCGCGTTTGGCAGGCTCCTCCGGGTGTTGCATCATATGAAATTTGACCATAAATCTGCCGTTATTATATCCCAGCCCCATCCTTTTTGTCAAAAGCGGAATGAGATTCATGTAGGCAGGGGATTACTGTTATGAGAAACCCTCTATCGAGGTATTTCAGAGATGAGCGACCGCGTTTAGAGGTAGGATTTATCGCCAAATAGAATTTCGGTTTCGAATGCTCGAAAACTTATAAATTCTATTGTGGTGAGAAAGGAGCGATCCCGTTGTCACTGCATGCGAAATGGATGATTTGTTTGCTCATTTTTATTTTTATAGCAGGGGTAGCAGCCTGGTCCAATTATTTGATACAGACGGACCGTCCAAACACGGTGAACCAATCCCCCAAAACCGAAGGTACCTATAGGGAACTAACCACGCCGGAAAACGATATTAGCCTGGTCAACTATAAGCCTCGCGAGTATGTAAAAATTGTTCGGAAAGCTCGGTAAAAGACAAACTTTTATATGACAGGACAAACACGCGAAACGATCGCGTGTCTGCTTGATGCCAATATGGGAATTTACGGCTCATTTCAGCTTCAGCTGTTGGCCGATCTCCTTGGTGTATTCGGTCATTCTCATAATGATCTCGGACCGCAAGGATTCCCTGACCACGCCGAATTTCTCCTCATAGCCCCTGCAGAAATAACGGAAGTAGAGGATCCCGTCATTCATCTCCTCCTCGATCACTTTGATATTTTTCAGCCTGAGCTCCTTCTTGAGGGCATAGTAGTCGGCGGTAACTCTCTGCATCAGGTATTCCATGCAGCGAGCGAGGACTCCCTTGAGAGAAACCTGCATGAAGGACAGATCCTGAATGCTCTTCTGAATCATGGTGAGCATGTGCGGATACATAAGATAATCCCGTATTTGGTCTAACTCGTCGGCTGTTGGTCTGCCCACTTGCTTCGATTCGTGTCGCTTCTCGTACTGCTCCTTGTGCTCCGTAAGCAGCATCTTGGATTTCCACCGTTCATTGCCATCCAGCTTGCTCATTTAAAGTGACCCCCGATCTGTCCCGCCCTCTCGCGAGCTACTCCGGCCTCGAGAAGCGAGGATGCCCTCATGATTGCCATGTCGCCGAACCGATCCTTGATCGCGTCCGTTGTTTTCTCCAGCTCGAATGTTTTATAGCGGTCCTCAAAGAGGTCAAGCTGCTGCACCTGGTCGCTGGAGAGCTGATTAAGAGCGATCATAATATGGGTAGCGGGCATGCCCTGCCAATATTCTTCGAATAAGCGAAGAACGGCAGCCGACAACTCATGGGTAAGCGATGTCGGATGCAGCAGAGTAAGCTGCCGGTTGAACCTGTTGCCCCTCTTCCCATCGGTCTCCCCCATGCCAAGGGAGATCACCCTGCCCTGCACCCCGAGCCTGCGCGCACGACGGCAGACCTCGATGCAAAGCTCCAGCAGGACAACCTCGATATCCTCCCTTCGCGTATACAACGAAGCTCTAAGCGTCTTGCCATGACTGACGGACTTTAGCGGGGCGCTTATAGAAGCAACGACCGGACTGGGATCAATGCCGCGAGCCGTCTGCCAATAATATTCGGCCTGAATGTCCGATTGCTTGCCCATCATCCGGCGCATCTGCTTTTTGAACATCGGGAGCTCCATCCGGGCGATATGTCCGATGGTATCCAGCCCCCACATCGTGAACCGCCGGGTCATGCGCGAAGCCACCATAAACATTTTGTGGACTGGCAGCGGCCACAGGTCTTTCTCGATATCGGAATGGTCAAGCCGATAGATCCCGGACGGCTGTTTCTTCGCGAAATTATCCGTAGCCGTCTTGGCCAACACCTTTGTCGGTCCTATGCCTACCCGGGACCATACGCCGGTAGCCAGCTTGACCTTATGTTGTATTTGGACCGCGATCTCCTCCGCCGATCCGAATAAGCCAAGCGATCCCGTCACATCCAGAAACTGCTCGTCGATGGAATACGGCTCCACCAATGGGGTAAAGGTTTCGAAAATCTCCGTAATTAACAACGAGTACGTAATGTACCTTTGCATGCGAGGTTTAATGATGACGAGATCCTTGCAGAGAGCCTTCGCCTCAAACACTCTGCTCGCCGTTGTAACTCCCTGCGCCTTGGCGAGCGGGCAGGCCGCCAATATAATCCCGCTTCGCCGCTCCGGATCGGCCACGGCTACAGGCTTATCCCGGTATTCCGGATGCGCGGCCTTCTCGACGCTTGCATAGAAGGACTGACCATCCACAAGCAATATGGAACGTTCAGAGGGCATGACATCTCACCACCCTCGCAGACAGAGTATCATCGGCACGAAGCAATCGGGGTAATGCGATACGAAGTCCCACGCCATTGTTCATCTTGCATCCGACCTTTCGAACATTTGTTCTTATTATCATCTTAATACGAACAATTGTTCCCGCGCAAGGACTAAAATATGTATGCTTATCCAACGACATGCCTTAAATACCCTATACATCATATTTTTTTAAAAGAAGGCAAAGCTAAACAAGGCGTTTACTAATCTAAAGGAGTGTTATAAATGGGTATTTTGAGCGGTAATCCGAAGGATGAACCCATGCATTATGGCGAGATTTACACCGCTTGGCAGGGTTCTATGGTGGCGAAGGGGATGATTTCCTGTTATCAGGCTTATCAGAACCATGCCGGGGACAAAGAACTGAAGAAAATTTTGGAAGCACTCCTCGACCAATCCAAGTTGGAAGCGAAAGAGCTTGACCAACTGCTTACAAACAACGGAATCGCGCCTATTCCTGCTCCTGCCGAAAGACCGCCAGTCAAGCTGGAGGATATTCCGGTCGGCGCAAGATTTACGGATATGGAAATCGCGGCTGCGATCGCTGCCGATACGGCGGCAGGGATTGTGGGATGCAGCCAAGCTATGATCCAATGCATCAGGGAAGACATTGCAGCCCTGTACGCCAAGTATCATTTGGCCAAAACAGCCCTCGCCGTTCGCATCCTGGAGATGAATAAGGAAAAAGGCTGGCTCATCCCTCCCCCGCTTCAGGTAAAACGGCCAGAATTAGTCGAAGCCTGATGGGACGAAGCCGTGAGTCATAGCCGACTCTTAAAGATATCCTGATTGCAAACAAACCCTTCCTCGTTGCATGGCGGCTGACGCCGCCGCCAACGAAGGAACGGTTGTTTGGCTTAACCCTTATTCTAGAACAACAATCGGTACACGACTCCCGCCGTAACCGCAAAAGCAAATCGCCCTTCGATGGAGGACGTCCACAAAACTTCCTTGTCTCCTCCAATCATTCGGGAAGGCGCTTGCTGTGCGCTTATCTCGCATAGCTGATCCCGGCCGGAGAGCAAAGTTGCTTCTCTCAGGACGCCGCCTTCCCACTTAAGACCGACCTCGTATCCGCCCCTGGCGCGAAGTCCGCCGACCTCTCCCGAAGGCCACTTATCAGGCAGCGCGGGCAGAAGCTCGAGGATGCCTTCATGCGATTGCAGCAGCATCTCCGCGATTCCGGCCGTCGCGGCAAAGTTGCCGTCGATCTGGAACGGCGGATGCGCGTCGAACAGATTAGCGTAGACGCCGCCCCCTTTGTAGTCGCCAGGCTCATCGTTCCTCACGAGCGTCAGCAGATTGGAGATCAGCCGCTCCGCCCGGTTGCCGTCCTTAAATCGAGCCCAGAGACCGATTTTCCAGCCCAGGCTCCAGCCGGTCCCGCCGTCTCCCCGCCGCTTCAGCGAGGTCCGCGCCGCGCCGAACAGCTCAGGCGACGTCCGCTCCGTGATGAGCTTGCCGGGATAGATGCCGACAAGATGCGAGACATGACGATGATAAACGTCCTCATCGTCGAAGTCGCTGGACCACTCCTGCAATTGCCCATGCTTCCCGATCTGCAGCGGCAGCATTTTGGCCTTCGCCGCAGCCAGCTCTTTCGCGAACGTTTCCTCCCCGCCCAAAACCTTCCCCGCTTCCATGCAGTTGTCGAACAACTCGGCGATTAACGACAGATCCATCGTCGCGGCCGCACTGACCGCATGCAATCCTTCGCCGGCCACGAAATGATGCTCCGGCGATGTCGACGGTCCCGTCACAAGGAAACCGTTCGCATCCTCGTACAACCAGTCCAGGCAGAACAACGCCGCTTCCTTCATGACGGGGTATGCGCGCTGTCGCAGGAACTCGACGTCCCCGCTGAACGCATAGTGCTCCCATAGATGCTGGGTCAGCCAGACCCCGCCCATGGTCCAGAGCGCCCAAACGGGATCCCCTTCGCCGTAATTGCCGACCGGCGCAGTCTGCGCCCACAGATCGGAGTTATGATGAGCCACCCAGCCCCTTGCTCCGTAATTGACGGTGGCCGTCTCCTTCCCGTTCTTCGCGAGCCGTTCGATATAAGCCAGCAACGGCTCGTGGAGATCGGCCATATTGCAGCTTTCGGCTGCCCAATAATTCATCTGCGCGTTAATATTAAGCGTGTAATTGCTGCTCCAGGGCGCGCGCGTCTCTTCGTTCCAGATGCCTTGCAGGTTGGCAGGCTGGGTTCCCTGCCTGGAGCTTCCCATCATCAGGTAACGGCCGTAATGGAACAGCAGCTCCACCAGCCCCGGATCGTCGCTGCCGTATTCCATAATACGGCGATCCATGCTCATGTTCGCCGGCGCCTTGGCCTCGCCGAGACGAAGCGCAACCCTACCGAACAGCTCCCTATGATCGGCGATATGCGCCTCCCGAATAACGGCATAGGATTGATCTGCGATTTCCTCAATAGCGGCAAGCGTCACGCGAGAAGGCACGCGGTCCTTGCTTGCCTCGCCAAGCATGGCATCGAAGGAAGTCGCCGCGGAGAAATACAAGGTTGCCGCCGTCGCCTCTTCTACTTGTACGCCGTCATGACCGACGCTCAGTCGCCCCCCTTCGAGTACGACCCTTAAACGGCCGTGGAAACGCAGCGCGTTCGACGTCTCGGGATTGCCATACTGGATAGGATTAGCCGAGTTGTAATAGTTCGGCCATACCTGCTCGGGCGCAACGCCTTCTATCGTATAATCTCCCTCTTCGCCGCTGGTTCGCGCACGCAGCAAGCTTGTTAATCTGACACGAAAGCTCAACATGCCGTGCTCGCTTGACTCCAGTCTCACAATGACAGCCTGGGCGGGATGAGAGACGAACGTGTCGCGGTTGTATTGAATTCCCCCGATCGTATACGTGACGGACGCAATGCCCGAGGTCAAATCCAGCGTTCGCGAATAACCGCGACAGTTATTGCCGTGATCCATCGTCAGCAACAGATCCGCAAGCGGCAGATAGGACTGCGTGTAGGGCCCCATCATCTCCTTGCCGAGACGATCCGCTTCGATATAATCCTCCCGCGCGATGCTGTCCCGAATCGCGGGAAGCACCTCCTTCGCCCTCGGATTGTTCCAATCTCTCGCCTCGCCGGACCACAATGTATCTTCGTTCAGTTGGATGCGTTCCGACTCTACTCCGCCAAAGACCATCGCTCCTAGGCGTCCGTTGCCGACCGGCAGCGCTTCCGTCCAGTAGGTAGCCGGTCTGTCGAACATCATGCGCGGCTCGTTATTATGCATGCAAGCACCTCTTTCATTCTTCTGCTCTTGTCTACCGAATTCCATCTATGAATGGTAGAATCGTAGTGAAGCCCGACTTTATCGGGCCTCCATTCTTATTTTCGGATTCGATTCCATCCTAGCAGACTTGGACTGCCGCAATGAATGTCTAATGTTAACTTCCTGTTGTATAAAACTATCTATCGATTACGGAACGGAGAGTGTGGATGTGAGCAGCCTGCCGCTAACCCGATTATACATGGAGAACCTGGACGTGCGCGTAACCGCGGTAGGCTACAATCAGGTATGGACCGATTGGCGGGAACTCGACTATACGCCGGACTATAACAAGTTTTATTTGATATGCGACGGGGAGGGCTGGTTAAAGATCGGCGACTCGGAATACCATCCCGCGCCAGGACAATGGTTCTTGATGCCGCAGGGCGTCAAACAATCCTTCTCGTACACGTCGGGAACAAGATTCACCAAGTATTGGTGCCACTTCACGGCCCGGGTAGGAGAACGCAATCTGTTCGACTTGCTGCAAGTGCCGGATTTCATCGAAGCAAAAAACGACGGGGAAGCCGCGCGTCTCTTCCGGGCTTTGTTCGAATACCGTTCGTTGTCCTCCATCAGCGCTCCGCTGCTCGTGAAATCCGCCATGCTCCAACTGATCGCCTACTACCTGGAGCATGCCGTTGCAGCCCAGCCAACTCTGAGGCCTGCCGCATTGGCGGAGCCTCTCCAGCAAGTGATCGCGCACATTCAGAGCAACTATCATCGGAATTTGACCATAGAAGAGCTGGCGGAGCAGGCCCATCTGCATCCCAACTATTTCATTCGCGTATTCAAGCGTCAATTCGGCACATCGCCGATTCAGTACGTCAATAAGAAGAGGCTCGAAGAAACCAAGCTGCTGCTTGTCACTTCAAACCTCTTGTTATCCGAGATTGGAGACCGGGTCGGAATATCCGACATCTCCTACTTATCCCGCCTCTTCAAGGCGTCGACCGGCTTCTCTCCGACCGCTTATCGGGTGACGTTCGGGTCTCGCTAGAACACCCTATTTCTTCTATAATATAACGGGGCATGGCCCGTGACTTCCTTAAATACCCGGCCGAAATGCGTCACGCTGCCGAAGCCCACCTTCCTCGCAATGGCATTGACCTTGAGCGAGGAAAGCTCAAGCAGCTTCTTCGCTTCCTTGATCCGCACGCTATTGACGTATTCTACGAACGCGAAACCCGTCGCCTCCTTAAAGGAGCGGCTCAAATAATAGGGGCTGATATAAAACTGGTCCGCCATAAGCGACAGCGACAGCTCCTCCTGGTAACGATCGTTAATATGGCGGACGATCTCCGATATGCGATCATGCATCGGACTTGGCGATAAAGGAAGCTCCTCCTCATGCTGCCGATAGTGACGGCAGCAGGCAATCAGCAGCTGCACGGCGAGCGATCGGGCCAACAATTCAAATCCGCTGCCCCGCTCCTTCATCTCTTGAATAATCGTTCCGGCAAGCATATCCAAGGATAGCCTATTGCGCAGGGAACCGCTTAAGACCAAATAATCCTTCTCCAACAGAGGACGAAGCGCCTCCTTATGGGCGCCGTCGGACGAGAATAGGCGCTCATGCATATTGATGATAAATCTTTCGTGCATCGGCTGCTCCGCATTGGTCGTGCGATGCAAAATATTAGGAGCAATAATGACGACATCGCCTTCGTGGATCGTTATCGTCCGGTCTTGTATAAAAAACTCCCGCTTGCCCGCCATCAGATAGTAGATCTCGTAGGTGCTGTGAAAGTGGCTCGCCGGCATATGGTGGCGAAGCGCTTTCCGGTGGGAGACCAGAAAGGTTGCCTCTCCGTTTTCAAAATATAGATCGTGCATGCTGCTATCCCTCCTTCGGCATCTGTTACCCATTATAGCGCAAGAAATAAGAAGAAAGCACAACTATTCGCAAAACATGTACATTTCCTGATGCTAGAATGAGAGTACAAACCACAGGGAGGAAGGATACGCATGACAACCGCATCATCCCTTACGACGCCGATCGGCTGGGCGCACAAAGCCTGCGAGGCGATCATGGCCAAATTCGAACCGGAGCATCTTCCGCCCGACCGATTCCACTATCATCAAGGCGTTTTTCTGTCCGGCATGGAGAAAACTTGGCGGCAGACCGGCGAGCAGAAGCTCTACGACTACATGAAAGGCTGGGTCGACAGCCAAATTCTCGAGGACGGCAGCATTAAAAAGTTCAAATCCGACGAATTGGACGATATCCAGCCCGGCGTGCTTCTCTTTACCCTCTACGAGCAGACGGGCGACGAACGTTACAAGAAGGCGCTGCATACTTTGGTGCCGCTGCTCAAGTCGTGGCCGACGAACGCCTCCGGCGGCTTCTGGCACAAGGGCCATTATCCCAACCAAATGTGGCTGGACGGATTATACATGGCTGGGCCGATCGCCGCGCAATTCGCCAATACGTTCGGCGATAGCGACTATTTCGACATGATGGCCTTCCAGGCGCTGCTCATGGAAAAACATACGAAGGATCCCGTTACCGGCCTTCTGTACCATGGCTGGGACGAAACCAAAGAAGCCGACTGGGCCGATCCCGACACGGGCCTTGCTCCGGAATTTTGGGGCCGCGCCATCGGCTGGTATCCCGTCGCCTTGCTGGAGATGTTCGAGCATTTCCCGGCCGACCATCCGGACAAAGCCAAGCTCGTCGCGATCCTTCAAGATCTGCTGATCGCCCTGACGAACTTCCAGGATCCCGCTACCGGCCTGTGGTATCAAGTCATCGACAAAGGAGAACGCCCGGATAACTGGCTGGAGAACTCCTGTACGTCGTTGTTCGTACATGCCATTGCCAAAGCCGTCCGGTCCGGTTATTTGGATGCCAAGTATATGGCGCAGGCTTGGAAGGGTTATCAGGGCGTCATTGATACGCTGAAATTCGACGAGAACGGCAACGTCGTCATCGGCAACATTTGCATCGGCACGGGAATCGGCGACTATGCCCACTACATCGCGCGCCCGACCAGCGAAAACGATCTGCACGGCGCGGGGGCCTTTATCCTGATGTGCGCCGAGATGAACTTGGCGGCGCAATAAAATAACGCTAAGAGAGGGACAAGGATACTCTTGTCCCTTAGACTGTCGATTCATTGTGCGGAGGTGAAATTACGGGCAAGTGTCCGGTAAGAACTGAACGGGGGCGGAGGCGCGGGAGCAACTGTAACGGAACTGAAAGGCGTTATTTCAGCAAAAAGCAGCATTTCGCAAATCTAATGGAACTGACAGCCCTTATGAGGGGCAAAAGTTCGCGATTAGCCTGGATTTCTCACGAATAACGTCGCAGAGTTCCGCTAGATTTTAATATCACGCCAAACGATCCATATAAGGGCCCTCACTTCCGTTAACAGGTTGGCTATGATTGATTGCAGCTTTATTTCCAGCTTTATCACACAACGAATCGACCATCTCTCCTTAGGGACTACTTGCACTGCTTCAGCTTCGACATCGATTTCCGAGACAAAACGTATTTGCATAATGTAATCTTTCCGAGAGCTTAACGCATTTCTCTCGATGACATCCGAATATAATCAATAACAAAAAGAAAAAAACCTATGCCATTAAAGGCATAGGTTTGGTTGGCTCGTTATACAGATGTGTTATTCCTGTCGTGCCCGACAAATTCATTCCCCTTACGGGCCCACGGCGTTCCAAGCAGCGGCAATGCGAAGCGGTCCAGTCCGTACCAGCCGGCATTTTTCCAAGCCAGGACGAGCCATGTGGCAAGGATAAACAGCAGAGGATTCGTGCTTAGTGTACCCGCGAACAAGAAGCTTACATTCATGATAGCCCCGAAGAATGCGGCAATACCTGTAAGTAATCCTACGATTAAGCCAATCCCGACAAGCAGCTCGCCGAATGCGACCATAACCGCGAATACTTTCGCATTTGGCAATACCATATTTTCGAGAAACGATGCGTACCAGCCCGTTACATCCTTGCCTTCCTCAGCCTTGGCCAACGCTCCGCTTACGAAACCTTTGATCGCGGCTCCCCCGTTTTCGCCAACCCATGCATCCGAGTTCACTTTCTTCCAACCTGCAGTGATCCACGAATAACCAAGATACAATCTAACGAAAAGCCATATCCAACCAGCCTTCGTGCTGCTGAATAAAAATCTGGAGACCGGGTTCTCGGGAATATTGATCTCTTTCGACATGATCTTTGCACCTCCAAATTCATATTATGTAGTGTATAGGTCCATTATATGGATAGATGCTCATTCATGCTGTGACAAATGTCACTATCACTATGGTACCCGTTTGTTTCTGCAACAAAACAAAGAGCCAACTAACCTTACAAGGTTGGTTGGCTCTTTGCTGGCTTTTTACAATAATGGAGCGCCCACGGAGTAGCCGACGATCAATAGCAGCAGCACGGTTATGTGGTTAAGCGAAAATATGAACATCGAACGTGCCCATTTGTCCTCCTGCTTCCGCCGATAACCGTTAATGCTGAGTATCAGCCAGCCCAAGCTCAGGAGCGCATTCGCAATGGCAATGTATGGATTAAAGGACCAGAACAAGAAGCTGCTCATAAACAATGCGACCAAATACACGTTCATCTGCACGTATGTTCTTTTAATTCCTTTGACGACGGGCAGCATCGGAATGTTAGCCGCCCGGTACTCCTCCATGCGTCGAATCCCTATGGCGTAGAAATGCGGCATCTGCCAGATGACCATCAACACGAACAACGCAATGGCGCCGGGATGAAAAATATCCGGAGAAATCGCGGCCCAGCCGATCAGCGGAGGCATTGCGCCGGACAAGCTTCCAACCTCCGTGTTATAGATCGTTCTGCGTTTCGTCCACATGGTGTAAGGCACGACGTAGAGGAACAGTCCCAAGAAACCCATTAAAGCGGATAGCGGAGAAGCAATATACAGCGCGACAAGCCCGCCGAGCGCGATCCAGCCTCCCATAATCAGTCCGCTCCAAGTGTCGATGATGCCGGAAACGGTCGGCCTGTTTTTTGTCCGATCCATAATACTGTCGATATCGCGGTCGTACAGGTTATTGAAGATGCCGGCTGCGCCGATCACGAGTGCTGATCCGATCAATGCCAACGCGATATTGCCGATCCGATCCATAAACGGGATGCCATGAACGAACAGCGCCATGGTAAGGCCTGCGACCATCGCGATGAGGTTCGACTTGATGATGCCAATTTTTATCGTTTCGAAGAGTACCTTCGTGACTGAGGTTGGAATTGGTTCGACACTAACCGTATTGCCTTGGACGCGCATGACGGTAACACTCCCCCTAAAGTAAATTCACTTCTATAGGTTACCATATTGTGCCCATGATTTGCGGTTCCTCAAACCAACCCTCATCATTCTGTCAAAAATGTTTGTCGCTTTCGTGAATAAAGGGATTATAAATGGCTAATTATCCGTAAATTTGCGGATTTTGACGGCGGCACTCTTCCATGACCATCATTTGCTGGCGGACCTGCTGAGGCGTAATTTCCAGCTCCGCCCCCTCGGTAATCGATCGATACAGCATCATGTAGACCTTTTCCGTCATATCCTCAAACGGTGTTTTGCCCTCTTCCAGCGCTAAGCTCCAGCTGTCCTCATGCCAGATTAACGTTTCGTTGCAATAGGCGGGAAAACCGTTCTTGTCGAACAGAGGTTCCTTGATCAGTTGCTGCTCGGGAGCCTCTTCCGGCTTGAAATATTTCCATTCCAATTGCTGCGCCGTGCCGCGAAGGCCGCCGTTCGTGCCTTGAATGTTGAATGGCTCGCGACCGTAAGTACAGCATGAGGAAATTTCAAGGTCGATCGTCGGACGTCCTTGGCCTCTCATTATGAGCTTGACATAGTCCTCCGCGTCGCCGAATGTGTTCGCGCGATCCATTATACATGTCACTTGCGGCATGATATCCGTTCCGAACAGTTGCAGCGCTTGATCAACGGGATGCGGACCCGTATTGAGCAAATTTCCGCCGTTGTTGCTCTGCAGCGTCTGCCAATCCCAGCGGCGGGCGAAGCCGTTAAGCGTAAAATTTACTTGTACAATGCGTCCAAGCACGCCGGACTCGATGACTTCACGGATCTTCGTAAACGCATGCTGATAACGGGATTGCTGGAAGATCGCTATTAATTTGCCGGAACGCTCGGAGGCTTCGATTAATTTGTCGACTTCTTCCGCCGTCTTGGCAAGCGGCTTCTCGCATAGAACATTAAACCCGCGATTTAGCAATTCCAACGAAATCGAGAAATGCTGATGGCTTGGCGATGCGTTAACAACGAGATCAAGCTCCTCGTTTTGAACCATTTCCTCCCAACTCGCGTAGGCGTTACAGCCATACTCTTGCCTTGCAAGCTCCTGGCGCTCGGGCATGGAATCGGCTACCGCCGCGATTGTGTAATACTCGGAAATCTGGACAAGAAGATTGCCATGAATGTTGCGTCCGCTGCGCCCTTGCCCGATAATTCCTACCTTTAATGCTTTATTCGTCATAGGTAAGCTCCTCTTCTCGTCATGAGATCAATTTATGGGTTATGTCCAAAGGTTTTTTTGTATTCCGTGGGCGTAATTCCCGTACGTTTCTTAAAGGTCCGAATAAAATGGCTCAAATGATGAAAACCTACCTGGAAGCCGATTTGAGTAATCGTATGCGAATCCCTCCGAATAAGCTCCATCGCCCGTTCGATTCGAACCTCATTCATAAAATCGATAAACGTCTGCCCCGTCTCCTTCTTGAACATATGACTGAAGTAGGCAGGCGCCATATTGGCAATAAGAGCGCCGTGCTCCAGCGGGATATCCTGGCTGTAATTGTTATAGACGTACCGCTTGACCTCATCGATTGGATGCTGGTCGGCGAGCGCAGGCCTGCTGGCCGGCTTTCTCCACAATCTGCGGTATTCTCGGTCAATTAAAATCAGCAGCTTAATGAGGCTGGTGCGGACAGAGTATTCGTATCCGGCCTCGCGATGCTCAAGCTCGTCCTGAATATCCTGCAGAAGCTGCTCGACGAGCGGCTGTTTGCTATTGTCGATGTGCAGCCAGGGCTGATGCAAGGCAGCCGTGTCCTCATGCCGGGATTGCTGAAAAAAAGGCTGCAGCGTCTCGGCGAACGGCTTCAGCTCCTCCCGCACCAAAAAAGGCATGAAATCGAGAAGCACGATTTCAAATGGTTTGTCCTCAATCGCGCTTAAGCTGTGCTCAATGCCGGGCAGAATGATAAATATATCGCCTCGGTTGACCATGAGCGACTTGCCGCGCAGCTGATGATTGCATACCCCTCCAAGCACATAAGCAATCTGCACATATTCGTGGACATGCAGGGGCTGCTTAAGCTCCATGTTCGTGTGGCGTATGATTTTAAAGGGAAAGTCCTTGCTGAGCATATCCTTGCTTTGAAAATAAGGCATCTCCATATCCATACCACCAGTCGAAAACGAACTTTTTGAACACTCAATTATAGTGCCTCTTATAGCTAGCATATTTCAAACGGCTGAGGATAACAATCTGTTTTCAGCGGGACATGCGGCCCAGCATTTTTTTTATAAAACGTAAATCGTGCTCCAGCCGTTCGTAGGCTGGAAACGGCGCATGACATTCCAGCGTAACCCAATCCTTGTAGCCCTTGTCGAGAAGCGCGTCGAACAGAGGCTGATGATCGGCTTCTCCTTCTCCCAGGCGGCTTTGCAGAAAGCTTTCCTCGCCCCGATGGGTCAAGTTTACGAAGGTGCCAGGCTCGCCGGCTTTTTCGATCCGCCGTTCGTCCTTGACATGCACGTGAAATAAATGTTTGCCCAGCTTGTCGACCGAATTGCGACCGTAATCCGTATCGGTAATGTACATATTACCGGCATCGTGAATCATGCCGACATTATCGTGTTTCAGCAGGCCGAGTAGGCGCAGGCTGCTATCTACGGTCTCTACCAGCGACAGGTTATGGATTTCCAATACAATCCTGATGTCCAACGCTTCGGCTTCCGCTGCGCACTTATCCAGCCAGTGAGCCGCTTTGGCAAAGTGATAATCATGGGCGAGAAAGGCGTTCGGTCCGCCCGGCATCACGCGGATCATAGAGGCGCCAAGCTCGTCTGCAATGGGAAGCATCCGCTTGAAATCGTCAAATGCCTTCTCGGCTTCTATATCGCTTGCCGTAGAGAAACCGCCCATATATCCGGCCAGAGCCGGAATCTCCAAGCCCAGGCTGTCCGCCAGCGTTTTCATTTCCTTTACGCGCGGCAGGCTCGTCTCAGGAGACAGGTGCGGCTCGCGCACGGCGATTTCGATACCGTCCATGCCAAGCCGCTTCGTCAACTGCATTGCCTCCTGAATGCTATGGTCTATAAAAACTCCGCTAAACGCTGCAAATTTCATCGATTTCCCTCCTGCAACTTTTACGATCCATGAAACACCAATTCGCCGGATTTAAAGGTTTGCTCTAGTCGGATCCGTTCGCCGTCCCTTCGGTAGAGAACGAAGTCGGCCGGGGCGCCTGCGGCCAAACCTACAGCCGCGGACAGCTTCATGAAGCCCGCCGGCCTTACAGACGCCATGTCCCAGGCTTCCGCCAATTCGGCGAGCCCCCGATTCGTTAGATGCTCGATGCCCCACAGCAGCATTTGCGCCGAACCGGCCAAAATTTGCTCATTGCGGGCGAGATGAAGCTTGCCCTCCGGCGTCAGCACCACTTCCCCTCCTACAGGGGTCGTGTAAGCACCGCCCGGCAAACCGCTTAGAGAGACCGCGTCGCTGACCAGCATCGCTTGCTCTCCCTTCACCTTGAGCACGACTTTTAACACCTGATCCGGCAAGTGAAAGCCGTCAGCGATTACGCAGCTCCACAGGCGGTCCTGCGCCAGCTGCTCCCAAATGTAATTGGGATGGCGGGGCAACATGAGATGGGCTCCGTTGCCGAGATGCGTCGACATTCGCGCGCCGGCTTCGACCGCAGCCTGAATTTGCTCAGCCGTTGCGGAGGTGTGCCCGATCGACACCGTTATTCCATGCTTCACGCAGCGCTCGATAAACGGTACGCTCTCCGGCCATTCGGGCGAGAGGGTCACAATCCGTATCCGTCCGCCGGAGGCCTCCTGCCAGCGGCTAAAAAGTTCCCAATCCGGCGGCCTTACATAATCGCGGTCGTGCGCGCCTCGGACGCCGTCATGCGGCGAGATAAACGGTCCCTCCAGATGAATGCCGGCAATGCCGCGGGCCGCTGCCGCATCCTGTCCGCATGCGCGGGCGATTGTTTCCATTGCCGCCTGGATCGCTTCGCCGCTGTTCGTAATGACGGTCGGATAAAAAGAAGTGACGCCTTGCTCCCATAGCTTGCGGACCGCTTCGCTTATGGCTTCCTCCGGAATAGGCAACTGGTTAAAGTCATATCCGCTGTACCCGTTAATCTGCAGATCCACGAGACCCGGGGCGATAATCGGCAGCTCTTCCTTGTTCTCCACGGCTATCGATTCGATCGCAGCAAAACATCCGCGCTCTATCCGGATCGATACCGGTTCTCCTGTCGAGTAGTGGACGGCCTTCACCGCCTGCTGCCGATTAAGAGATTCCATAGGAGTCATAGTCCACGTACAAAGTGCAATCGGGATGGTTCCGCAAACTAGTGGATGGGCATTCCGTCGAGACCGGCCCGTTTAGTGTACGGCCCACCGCATTTCGTTTCGTCGGTCCCGGGACGCTGCAGTACAGGTGAGCCCCCGACAACAGCGCGGGAATCGTAAGCGTCAGCGCATGAGTCGGAACCGCTTCGAATGTCGGGAAACAACCGTCATTTACCTGCTGCTGGCGGCAGGCGTCGTCCAACTCCACCGCTTTAATTGCAAGCGGGTCGTTAAAATCGGCGACAGGCGGATCGTTAAAGGCAATATGTCCGTTCTCCCCGATGCCGAGGCAAACAATATCGATCGGCGCTTCCTGCAGCAATCCGCCGTATCGGCTGCATTCGCCGTCAATCGTATTTGAGCTGTCGATCAGGTGAACCGCGCCCGGCTTTACCTTGTCAAACAGCCGTTCGCACAGAAAACGGCTGAATTTCTGAGGCGCATCATTCGGAAGTCCGATATATTCATCCATATGAAAAGCCGTAATGCGCGACCAGTCGATTTCCTTATCCCGCGCCAGCTGCTCCAGCAGCTCGTTCTGCGACGGGGCTGCCGCGAATATCATCCGGATGCCCGCTTTCCGGGACAGCAGCTCCTTGATCTTGGCGGCAACGTCCATCCCGGCTGCCGTGCCAAGCGCACCTCGATCCTTAAATACGGAAACCTTCAACGCGTCTACCGTTTCTGTCCGTACTGCAAGCTGTTCACTCATATTCTTGCTCCTCTCGATTCGATTCGTAGGTCAGCTCTTGGGCAAAAGCAGTTGCACGCCTTTTGCTGCGCTTTCGTATATGGCCTCAACCAGTTGTACCGCCCGCAGTCCATCCTCGCCGGTAACGAGCGGACTTCCGCCCGTTTCGATCGAGGAGATGATATCAATCAGCTGGCTTTGATGAAAGTCGGATGGGATGCTTTTGGGATCAGTTACTCCGCCGTAAGCGTCCGAATGAATCCAGGTCGGCTTGTTCCTGTCCGGGACCGTCCAATGAACGATAGAATTGCCCTCCAGCTTAATCGTGCCCAGCTCGCCGTACAGGTTAATAGCTGCGGCAAAGCCGGGCTGAATGCTGGTTGAAGCCATAATCGTCCCGAAGGCTCCGTTATCAAACTGCAAAATCGCCAGCCCCAAATCTTCCGCCTCCATCTTATGCGTCTGCGTAGCGACTTGTCCGAAGACGGAGCGAACTCCCCCGGCGAACCAAAGCAGAAGATCCAGGCTATGAATGCCTTGATTCATCAAGGCGCCGCCGTCCTCCGAGATCGTGCCTCGCCAGTCCGCGCTGTCGTAATACGCCTGCGTGCGATAAAAGGGAAGCGACATCTCGACCAGCAACAGCTTGCCGAGAGCGCCCTCCTCCAGCACCCGCTTGACTGCCTGATGCTGGACTTCAAAACGCCTCTGGGATATGACGGATAGGGTAACGCCGCGCTCCTTGGCCGTTCGGACCAGTTCGGCTGCATCATTCGCGCTCATCGCAATCGGTTTCTCAATGACTACATGCTTGCCGGCGTTAAGAACATCCAGGCCGATGCGGGCGTGGCTTCCGCTTGACGTTGTCACGCAAACAATATCTACGTCCTCGCGGCGGATTAATTGCCGGTAGTCGGTCGTCCAAGCGCAGCCCTCCCGCTCGGCAGTCGCCTTCGCTATATCCTCGTTGCGGCTGGAAACAACCGTCAAGCTTGCGCCTTCAATTTGGCGGATCGCCTCCATATGAAAGTCGGCAACCGAGCCGCAGCCGATGATCCCGAAATTCCACGTCTTCATTCTGTCCCTGCCTCCTTAAGCAGGGTGCGCAGCGCATCCAGCGTCATGCAGGTGCCCGTCATCTTGCTCCCGCCTGCAGGAATAAAATGCGTTTCTATCGTAAAAAGGCCATCGTAACCATCAGCCTGAAGCGCTTTCAGCTGCTCGATAACGGCTACGTTGCCGGAGCCGAGCGGAACACAACGTCCAGTGCCATCTTCGCGGATATAGGCATCCTTTAGATGGACGTGAGCGAGATACTCCTTCATGGCCGCATAACCTGCAGGATACGCCTCGCCACCGGCATACGCTTCGTTGCCCGGATCCCACAAACCTCTAAGCGCAGGGGATGCGATTTCGCGAACGAGAAGCGCGACCTCCTCCGCATAACCTCCATTGCAGGAAGGCTCATTTTCCAATAGTAGCGTAACTCCTTGCTCTGCGGCTGTCTTGGCCGCCCGCTGCAGATGAGGGACGATTTCGCCCGTATACAAGGACGGGTCGGCTTCACGCCAAAAAGAAAAAATACGAATCCGATTCGTGTTCAGCAGCTTTGCAATCGCAATGACGCGGTCCAGCTTGGCGAAATGCGCATCCACGCTTTCTTCTATTTGACCGAAGGTGTCTCCCGCCGCAACCTCCCTGGAAGGATCCAGCTTGCATTTAAATAAAGGCGAGGCGATAGCGGAAATAAAAAGCCCTCGTCCCTCAACCTGCTTGCGAACCTCTCGCAGTTGATCGTCGTTCAAGTCTGCGGCATTTTGCCCGTTAACCACCCGGACCTCCACATGCTTCAAGCCCTGCTCGGCAATCCAGTCCAGCGCCTCCTCGAATCGATCCGACACTTCATCCGTCAGAATCCCTAACCGGTTTAGTACCAACGAGTTTTCCCTCCGTTTCTTTGTCTTTCCTGTCTCCAATTTACTATATCAACATCTTCGGCGCGCGTGTTGACGTTTCTTTCGAATTAAATGTACATTTTTTTAGGTATTTCTCGAACGTGCTCGGCAATCAAATAAGAAAGAGGCTGTCCGAGAAGTATCCACTTCTAGGGCCGCCCCGTCGCCCTTATGGCTCGATATGGGTAGACATGTATAAAAAATGCAACAAAATTGGCTGCCCGAAGAAATGGTGTACGAAAATACACAATCCACCAAACAGGCCAGCGCCTAGCCGAACGTGTACGAAAATTCATATACAATCCATCAAACAGGCCAGCGCCTGGCCGAACGTGTATGAAAATTCATACACAATCCACCAAACAGCCCCGCACCTGGCCGAACGTGTATGAAAATTCATACACAATCCATCAAACAGACCCGCACCTGGCCGAACGTGTATGAAAATTCATACACAATCCACCGATAAGGCCCTATCCTGGGCGAATGTGTATAAAATTCAAACACATTCCATCAAACAGGCCCGAGCCTGGGCGAACGTGGATGTTCAAAAAGCCAGTGTAAACTGCATGCTGGACACCTCGTTTGAGTTGAATCTTAAGTGACAGGCATCCGCCTCTCCACTTTCCTGAAAAAAACAGGTACACAAAAAAGCTGGATGGAAATCAAAATGTCTTCCGCCCAACTTTTTATTTTTGAGACTTATTGGACAGCCCCTATGGTAAATTAATACAGCTTGTTTACTAGGAATCAATCGTAATAGATGCCTCATCCTGAACGGAAATGGTCCATTTGCCAGCCGTTAAATAAGGGGGCGTCCCGGATCCTGATACGATGATTCCATCAGCCGTCAATGGTGCCGGCGGCAGAATGATTTCGCCGATAACGCCCCGTGGAAGACGAACATACACTTTAAACTCGCGTTCTCCTTTTATCCAGCGAACTTCCACTAAACCTTCGGGTGTATTTAGCTTCCCCTCCGCCCAATGCAGCCCGATCGGCTGGGGCGCAATTCTCACTTTTTTGAATCCGGCCTCGATTGGCGTTATGCCGAGAATAATCCGCGGCAGGAAATGAGCAGGCGCTACACTCCAGCCGTGACAATAGCTCCTTGTCGGATAAGCGGAGGACCATCGACCGGGCATATCCTCCCAGCAGGTTGTGCTTCCCTGCTCCAGCATATATCCCCAAGTATCCTGAATTTCCTGAACAAGCGGTTTCAGCATGCCTGCTTTTTCGAGCGCCTGCAATTTAAAATACCGCATAAACGGGGTTGCGCAACGAATAAAGTCGTCAGGAGGCTGTACGAAGTAAGACAAAAGCGCCGACTGCCGCTCCGGCAGAGCGATATCATGAAGATAACAAAGCAAATTCGTCTGCTCGCTAAACACCGAACTCAAACGTCCATCCTTATGGATACAATCCGCATAAGCTTGCCGCTCCCCGCTCCATAAATGAACGTTTATTCCTGCAATAATGGTTGCCCGAAGCGCTCGAAGCTCCATCGCGTCCTGTTTATGGCCAAAAAGATCCGCTAATTGCGCGATCCTGCGACAGCTCTCGGCAAACCAGCCGTTTACATGGGTGACAATCGCGCCGTCCGGACAGTCCATAGCCGCCCAATCGAGTAAATTCCAGAAAGGTGAACGGATCAAGCCCGTACCTTCATCGACGCATTCGTCACGGAAATATCTGATTTGCTTTAGAAGAGACGGATACATTTCCTCCGCGAATGCGGCGTCGCCCCAGTAGCCGTAATACTCCTCGCAAGCAATCGACCAGAGAAAGCTCCAGGTAGAGAGTACATTTTCCCATCCGCTTGGTACTTGCGATTCCACAACAGGGGATCGATTGATCGAAGCTGCCGCAAGTCGCAAGCTTCTGCGCACCAGCGGATCGGCCCCGGCTAACGTTGCCTGAACCCCGGACATCACGTAGGCGTCTCCTACCCAGAACGCCTGCTCATAGGTGGGACAATCGACAAACGCGTCATCGCTGCATAATTGCGCCGTTCGCCGGCTCATCTCGAAAATTCGATTAAGTCTTTCATCCTCGCACCGGAACCCGCCGATTCTGGGAGAGGGATAAGTTCGCTGGATACAGCGCACAGAGCGGATCTTTAAATCTCCGCTTAAGTTGGAAGCTTGAATCACCCAATATCTGAACCCTCTCTGGATAAAGGAACGATAACGCTGCCAGCCTTTGCGCGCTACATAACGCAGCGTATTGTGCATGGAGTGCATATGAACGATATTCCCGCCCTGGTATGCTTCGAATCCATAACCGTCGACAATAGCGCCTTCCTCCGCACAGATCTCGAACTCGATCCACCCCGCCGTCATCTGTTCGAATTCATAGATGATCCTGACCGCTTTCCCGTCACCGGGATCGTGAAGAAGCGTATAATCCGCGTTTCCGCCGCAACTGCTGTACAGCCCTTGAACTTGATCCGCGCCCAAGCTCCTCGAGAGAACTACGGCATCCGTCATTTGATGGAATACATTGGACATATGTTCCTGCCCATGAGGAATAATCCGCATCCCTTCAAAAGCGAATAGCAGCTGCCATGAGCCCACTGCGGCAAGTGATCGTGGCTTCGCCGAGTCCTCCAAAAGGGAAGCTCCAAAGAAAACAAACCGACCATCCGATATACCGGGAAGTCGCGGCTCCAGCGCAATGGAACGGCCGCTCTCAATCTCGTGAAAGGATACTTGAAAATGATAGTCGTGAGCCGTCCCTTCTATTAAAAAAGACAGCAGATGTTCTCCCTCATCCATATGAACCTCATAGTCGTATAATCCGCTCCAATGACTGCCGGATACATCCCTCGAAGTAACGGGCTGGCCATCCACATAAAGCTTCACATTCATCCCCGAGGTTCGGTCCTGGAAACAAAATCTCGCATAAATAGGACGGTCCAGCTTAACCGTTGTCGCAACCAAGCCGCATACCGCATTCGGACTGGCATTCACGACTCCGGGCAGCAGCCATTGCCTTAGATCCATACTCCATGCGGGCTCAGGGAGCGTAACCGTCCCGAAGGACTTGATGCCCGCAGGATGCACCTCGTCCTCCGTTAACAGCGGGATATCTCTTGGACGCAGCTTTATCCAAGGCTCACACCCCGCCATTCCAAGGGGCAGCGCCTCTCTCCATTCCTCATTGACAACAAAACCCGCTAGCTTCCATCCAGGAAGCTCTAGCCCCGCGTCATAATGCTCCGCGTAGGCTTGCTGCGAAGAAATACGAGGCGTAGGACTGCCAAAGGAGAAATGACGCCGCCACTTCCAATCTTGGCCGCTTACAACTTCGAGCGGCTCACCGGACAAGGACCGTCCGGATATTCGCGCCAGCAATCCTGGAATCCCGGCTATATATTGAAAGGTGGACGTATGAAGAACGTGAACCAGAACGGCAATCGCATTGATCCCCGGCTGCAACCACGCTTCCACCTCATACGTGTCATAGAACCATTCCTGCGTCCAGCCGCGAACAGGACCCTGACCGATAAAATGTCCATTCAGCCAAACCGTGTAGCGGTAATCCGCCGTAATATGCAGCAACGCTTCATTCATCGGCTTCCATTGAAATTCATGGCGAAAGCAAACATAGGACGCCGCCTCCTGATTGGATACCATGGAACGGTCAAAGCCGATCCATTGCGCTTCTCCAAAATCCGTTAACGCAAGTGTCATTCGGATTACACCCTCTCTATAAGCCCGGTAAGCTACCCGAAGCCGTCTTATTCAGCTTGCGGAAAGCTTCCTCATACGACTTCGCACCCGCTTTCCCTGAACAAGGACTTACAAACTGCTGATACCCCCAGCTTACAAGCACATTCGCGTAGCGGCTGGCCAGCTCCATCTTCGCTTGCAGCTTGGCAACAGGCACCTGAATCCATCTTGCATCCTGAAATCCGGGCCCGTTAACGCCATCCTCTCCTCGAAACTGCTTCATCTCGTCAAAGTCCGCGACGTCGATTTCCGCCAGCTCCACATTCCCCCATAACTCTACCCCATGCGCGGCGCATGCTCGCCCTACGGCGGCAAAATACGGTTCCCGCTCCGCGAGGCTTAAGAACGCGGAATGCTCCGCCCCGGAATCCTGAAGCAACAGCGCGTCGATATCGACCTCGCCGAATATCCCGTTCCAGAACGTTTCGTATTCGTCCGTTTCCGCGTAAGGATAGCCAAGCACCTCTTCTCTATCGGTTACGAAAAAGGGGGACAGCACAACTTTACAACCGGGGGTAAGCTCCCGGCACCATCGACACACCTGCTTCCACAGACCTAGACAGTAATCCAGTTCCTTGCCCTGCACCACATAAATTTCATTCCCCAAGTAATACCCGTAAAAGGAACGATGTCCGCCATACTTGCGGTTTATATGCTCGATGATATGGAAGCTTGTATTCAAATCGGATTCAAGATCCCAATGGAAATGCCAATCCTCTCTCGCCATCACCTCAAGAATGACTCTCATATTTCGAGAAGCCGCTTCCTCCAAGATGCTGGCAACGGGATCGTAAGAGCCCTCTTTCGAAAGCCATCCTAACGAGAGCGCCGGTCCGTTTATCCAAATCAGATCAAATCCCGCAGCCTGCTGCGCATCCAATTCACGAACAATTCGATCCCGATCAAACGATGCATCCACATAATACAATGACCCGCTAATAGGCAGCATCCAGCTAGCCCCCCCTGCCTTTGATAGATTCCAATGCTATCAGCCGTTCTCCGTACTCGGTGTCTGCTCCTGCCGTCGGGGCTGCCCACTTGACCGCGTTGGAAATCACCTTCAAGACGTCCTTGTTATGATAGGTTGGGTAGGTTTCGTGACCCGGCCTGAAATAAAAGATTTTCCCTTTGTTTCTGCGATAGGCGCAGCCGCTGCGGAACACTTCTCCTCCCTCGAACCAGCTAACAAATATTAATTCGTCGGGCGCCGGAATATCGAAGTGTTCGCCATACATTTCCTCCTGCTCCAGCTCAATATATTTTCCTAATCCTTCCGTGATTGGATGCGCGGGATCGACTACCCAAAGCCGCTCCTTTTCGTCCGCGATACGCCATGACAGGCCGCAGCCCGTTCCCATCAGCTTGCGGAACAGCTTGGAGACATGACCGGAATGCAGGACGATCAGCCCCATCCCCTCCAGCACCCTCTTATGCACGCGATCGACGATGGAGTCCTCCACGGTTTCCTGCAGCATATGGCCCCACCAGATCAACACATCCGTTTGACTCAATACGTCATGGGTTAATCCATGCTCTTCCTGATCCTGTGTCGCCGTTCTGACAACAATGTTATCGCTCGTTATCCCGTTTGCGATGGCATGGTGCATGCCCTCCGGATAGATGCGGCTAACGCGGGGATCCACCTTTTCATGATAATATTCGTTCCATACCGTTACTCTGATCATTGGCTTTGCCTCCCGCTTCCCGTTTATAGTTTAACTTCCGAACCCGTTTCCGCAGACTTATAAATCGCGCTTAAAATTTTGACCATATCCACTCCGAATTGGGGCAATATAATCGGTTCGGTTCGCCTCTGCACGCAATCTACAAAATGATTGATATTTTCCGCGTGAGGATGAATGCCGGCAGGGAATCTGGGCGTAATGTCACAAGGAATTCCCTCAATGTCGGTAAACAGCTTGCATTCGCGATCGGTAAGCTTCGCTCCCGCTTGCGTGCCGCGCAGCTCCAGATAAGCCATCTCTTCCTCTACATGGGAGGCCCAGCTAAACTCGATTTGCAACGTAGCGCCGTTATCAAAGCGAATAAACCCCGTAGCCAAATCCTCAACGTCGTTTTTATATGCGGCTTGATTGTAAGGCGGCTGCATCGGTTGCGACAGCTCAAGATGCTTGTCGCCAAACTTGCTGTAAGCCGCTCCAACAACGGAAACGGGTTTTGGACTGCCCATCAGCCAAACGCTTAAATCGATAAAATGAATGCCCAAATCAATTAAAGGACCGCCGCCGGATAACGTTTTATTGGTAAACCAGCCGCTGCCGGGAATGCCCCAGCGCCTTTGCCAGCCGCAGCGGCCCGTGTAGATGTCTCCCATATGGCCTTTTTCGATATAGGTTTTCAGAAACCGCGATTCCGCGCGGAACCGGTTATTGCGGGTAACCATCAAAACATTCCCGCTCTTCTTGGCTTCATCGGCCATTCTCTGCGCTTCCTCCGGATTGATGGCGTCCGGCTTCTCGCAATAAACATGTTTGCCCGCATGAAGCGCTGCGATGGAAACTTCGGAATGAAACAGATTTGGAGTCGTTATATCCACCATATCGATCTCTTTATCGGCAAGCATTTCACGATAGTCGGTGTATACGCCGGCGACCGCATGTTCACGAGCCATCGCCGCCGCAGCGCTCTCGTTTACGTCACAGAAAGCAACGATTTCAACCTCCGGATGGGCGGACCACGCCGGCAGGTGAGCGTATTTAAATATATTTCCTACTCCCACGACACCCAGCTTTAATTTTTTCAACATAACCATCTCCTTCTTGCGCGCGCGATTCATATTTAAATGGAATGACGGAATACGGGAACCGCTAAATCAGCTCCGTCCCGAAGATTGCATACAGGATTAAAACCTTTGCCGTACCATAACTCCACTCCGGCAGGCGCGCTCTCCTTCAGTTTTACGATAACGGTATTAGCATTTGATTGATCCAATCGGCACTCCATTACGGGAAGAGCCGCCCCTCCATGCTCGACTCGGAACCCGCGTATTTCCTTGCTCGGCCGCAAACCTCCGTTGACATGCTCAAACTCGATCCGAAGCTCCGTTCTTGCCCTATCCGCAAAAGAGCAGCGCCGCACTCGAGGGCCTTTTTCACAAGCGGCATCCTGGAAGCAAAACCTTCTGGCCAGCAGCGCAAAACGTTTGCCAAGCTCCTTTAACGCAGGCGTGCTCAGATGAATGGCGTCGGACAAGGATAGATCGATCGTCGATACGAGCGCGACATGCGGCAGGTCGCCTTCAAGATGGAGTTGATCCAGTTGAATGCCGTTCCATGCCGGGAAAACATCACCTTCCCCCAACCAAGTGTTTAATTGAGCATAAAGGATGGGCAACTCCGGTTGTCCCGAATCACGCCTTAACGCTTCTATAAATGCAATAAATCGTTGTTTATACACCGCCGCCTTATCCCGATCCGCGGCGTCGGATTCGCCTTGGTACCATAAACAAGCTTTGACCTTTCCTCCAACCGCATTTATTCTTCCAAGCATGGAGCCGTACAACGACCGACCTCCATCAGCCAGCCCGACCGAATCCCACTGCTCCATATCCGTTCCCCCATGAGCGCACATCAGCAGTCCTATAGGAACCTTTGAATATTCCTTCATCACCTTGCCGAAGCTTATTCCAAGACCCGCGCCAAACTCTCTAAACAATCTCTCGTTCCTCGCCGCCTCTTCCTTCCGATTCTCCGGGACTCTCCAATGAACGGGATCCGACGCTTCGTTAAACCAGCACAATGGATCCTTCGCTATTCCCCATTGATCATCCAAATAGAAGCATCTTACCCATTGCGAAGGGCGTTCCGTCCCTATGAGCTTGCCTACGCCTTCCATATTGGATTGTCCCGCGAGAAGATACACATCTCCGACGCCGATACCGTTTATCCGATTCCGATATACAGCTTCCCCGCCGGCGCTATATGCAATCACTTCCAAACTGTAATCTCCCGCTAATACTCCTTGAAAGACGCCCTCGCAACTATTTCCATCAACTTGTAAAAGAATGCTATACCCGTTATCCGACTCTTTATACTCTAGAGGACGCAAGCGGCATTGAATCGACAACTGCCGCATCTCCTCTTGCGAAACCATCAGCTTGACGGGAATGTCCGCATACCCGTTATCATCCCTTTGACGCACACTATACGAATGCGGGTATTCCAATTGGAAAACCCCGTTTTTTCCCATGGTCATATCCTTATCCCGTTTCGCCCCTATCGGGTTTCCTTATTCCTTTACGCTTCCAAGCACAATGCCCTTAACAAAATATTTCTGCAGAAACGGGTACAAAATCAAGATAGGGAGTGCGCCCAGAAAAATTTGCGCCGCTTTCATCGTTCTGTCGGATACCTCGCTAAGCTCTTGCATCTCTTGCAGCGTCACGCTGCTTAAATCCCGTTGAATTATAATGGTTTGCAAATAACTGGAAAGCGGATATTGATCTCGGCTGTTCATATAGATCAAGCCGTCAAACCAGGAATTCCAATGGCCGACAACCGAAAGCAGCGTGATCGTCGCGAGTCCAGGCAGCGACAACGGTGCATAAATGCGCCATAATGCCGTCCAATGACTCGCCCCGTCTATAAATGAAGCTTCCTCCAGCTCTTTGGGCAACCCCCGGAAAAAATTAATCATAAGAATGACGCTAAAGACGGGCACAGCTCCTGGAATAACAAGAGACCAGATCGTGTTCAGCAAATTCGTATAGTTGATGATCATATAAGTCGGAATAAGCCCGCCGTTGAACAGCATGGTGAATACAAATATCCAGACCATCCATGTCCTTCCCCGAAACGATTTGGTTTCCTTGGATAACGGATAAGCTGTCAGCAGAACCATTAGCAGTTGTAAGGAAGCCCCTAATCCAACCCGCTTCAGCGTAACAACAAAAGCCTCCAGAAACGCGGGATTTTGAGCGACGAACTGATACGACTTAAAGGTAAAATCCACAGGCCAAAGATTGACCTGTCCGGCGGTCGCGGCAGCGCTGGAGCTAAATGAAACGGCCAATACATGAACCAAAGGAAGAACGCATAACAACGACAGCAATGCCAAGAAGATATAATTCGATATAACAAATAGCGTGCGACCTAACGTGCGCTGATCCTTCATCATCTATCCCCCTCTCGTCAAAAGATCCGGTAATTGGCGAACCGATAGGCGAGCCAATAGGAGATTGTGATCAAAATGAAGGAAACCACTGACTTGAACAAACCCATAGCCGTAGCTAAACCGTATTGGGCATCTACTAATCCCATCCGGTAAATCATCGTATCCAGCACATCTCCGGTTTCATACACAATGGGACTGTATAAATTAAAGATTTGATCAAAACCCGCATTCAGAACATTGCCCAGACTTAACGTCGCCAATAAAATAATGATCGGCGAAATGCCCGGAAGCGTCACATTCCACGTCTGCCTCCAGCGTGAGGCGCCGTCAATCGCCGCCGCTTCGTACAAGGTTGGATTAATGCTTGTCAACGCGGCGAAATAAACGATCGTACTAAATCCGAATTCCTTCCAAACATCGGATAGGATGATGATGAAACGAAACCAGCGATTGTCGGCAAGGAAAAAAACCGCTTCTCCGCCTAACGCCTTAACGACTTGATTTACCAATCCCTCCGATGGGGATAACAGATCAACGAGAATGCCTCCCAGAATGACCCATGAGAGAAAGTGAGGCAAATAGATGAGCGTTTGCACGCCTCGCTTAAACGCGCTTTTACTCACCTCGTTCAATAGCAACGATACGACAAGCGGGACGATTAACCCTGCTATCATTTTCAGAACGGCGATAATGACGGTATTCCATAATACCGGGAACGTGTCCGGCAATTGAACGATATACGCAAAGTTACTCATGCCAATCCATTCGGAATCAAAAAATCCTTTGGCGGGGATAAAACGTTGAAAGGCGATCCCGATCCCGATCATGGGCAGATAGCTATAAATTAAAATGATAATCAAGCCTGGAATGAGCATGAGATATAATGGCAGTTCCCTATAAAGCTTTCCGGAAAACATGACATCTCTCCTGTCGAAACTCTTCTATTGTCGAGAGGGAATAGAGCAGAATAAACAACTGCTCTATTCCTTCCTTTCTCCTGTACAGGTTATTTCGTCGACGCGTACCACTCGTTAACTTCAGCTGTAATCTGGTCGCCGCCAAGCTGTTTCCACTGGGAAACAAACTTGTCGAACTCGTCGGGAGATACGGCTCCCATAATAATTTTGGTGAATGTTTCCAGCTCCAACTTATCTAAAATAGCCTGCTTCTCTACCATCGTTTGGGTCGGAGGACCTCCATACAGGGAATCGCGATAATTATCGCCGGCAATATAGCCATCAACCACTTCCATTGTTTTCATAAAGGAGTACTGAACCCAATACTTCGGATCCTGCGTCTCCATGTAGTTCAAGATTTCATCGTAGGTCACTTTCTGCTCCGCTTTTAATTGGGACGGATCCTTTGCCAGCACAGCCGATCGAACCTCGGCGGCTGCGTTCATATTTGCCGTAACAAATGCGGAGGTGATCAAGGCGGTATTGATGATTTCAATGCCGTCCTGCGATTTGCCGTATTTATAATTGCTTTCGACTGTCACCTTCTGAGGAGCCAGCTTCTCCAAGTACAGATTAGCCATCTTAATAACCGCTTCCGGATTGGCGTAACCTTTCTTGACGACAAACCATTGGCTAAGCGGGAAGTAATACGACAGCTTCAGCGGCTCTCCGTTTGCCGTTGGGATCGGATAGGCTACCCAATTCGCGGTCGGATCCTTCTGCACGGCTTCTCCGAGCGGCCAGTTCATCGCCCAACCGTAGCCGAAGTATAGCCCCGCTTTGCCGCCCGTTATGCCTTCCAGCGCTTTCGCCGTATCCTTAACGCCGAATTCCGGATCGACGATGCCCGCTTTGTACAGCTCCTGCAGCTTAGTCAAAGCCGTCTTTACTTCCGGTTGAATACTGCCGTAAGCCAAGCCGTCGCCGGCCGGGTCTTTGATCCACATGTACTGCTTCCAGGCTACATTGGAAGGATTGCCTTGATAAGCGTTAAAGAAGCCTTGCAGATCGGGATAACCGTTAATATCCTTGCTTATCGGAATTCCGTATGTGTCTTTCTTTTGATTGCCGTCAGGATCTTGTTCGGTAAAGGCTTTCGCTACAGCCAAAACATCATCCCACGTTTTCGGTTCAGGCAGGCCAAGTTTGTCCAGCCAGTCCTTGCGAACCCATAACACCTCGCTGCCCGAATAATCCCCGCTTCCCGTTACAGGCAGCGCCATTAGCTTGCCGTTAACCGTAGAAGACCCGAGGCCGCTGTCGCCATATTCCGCAATCGCTTCTTTTAGAAGAGGAGAAGCGTATTGGTTGAACGCGTCAGTCAAGTCTTCAAGCTGATCCGCTTCCACTAGCTGCTTCAACGTTTTGGCGTCTACAGAAAACGTATCCGGCAAATCGCCGGAAGAGATGGATAGATTCAGCTTCTGATTATACTGATCCGAAGTGCCTGTCGTAACCCAGTCATACTTGAGCTTGATGCCAAGCTCTTCCTCGTAAGCTCTTGTCCATGTATTGTCGTTTTCGTTGTCTCCGGCTATAAACTTGGTGCCTTGATTGTAATTGCGAACCGCTGTAAGCTCGATAGGCGTTTCATATTTGCCAAGCGGATCCGCCGGTTTCCCGGAATCATCGGCCGGAGTTGGTTCTGTTGCAGCAGAAGATTCAGGACTTTGACTTGCGCCCGGATTGGTCGCGTTGTTGGTGCTGCAAGCAGACAACAACATCGAAAACGTTAGTACGGCCATCATAACGACTACAGTGATTTTACGAGCCTTCATGTGTTCTCCCCCAATGGTTTAATTTCAGAAGTTTCCTTCCTGTACTTATCATAAAAAAAAATAGAGTCTTCCATCGACTCTAAAGATTCTACTTTCCACTCACTTTCATTGTCGTGGGGACGCCGACACCCGGTCTCTGTATTCTTGGGGCGTCATTGTCGTCGCTTTCTTGAAATAACGGTAAAAATACCGGTCATTATCGAATCCAAGCAACTTCGAGATGTCCTGAATCTTAAATGGCGACTCTACCAGCATCTCTTTAGCTTTATTGATTTTAAGCTCATTAATGTAATCGGAGATATTCATGCCGGTATTATTTTTGTATAATCGCGAAACATACGCGGAGCTGTGTCCCACCACTTCGCCGATTCTGGTCAAGGATAGATCTCCCGCAATATTAGCCTGAACATACCGCTGGATTTGCTTTACGACGTCTTTTTCCTGCTGTTCATGCCCCGCCCGCTTCTGGTTAAAAATGTGTTCCGCAAGCTCTACATAATAATCGGATGTTTCATTCCAGGTTTCATGATGACCCATGTGCGTCAAACGATTGAGGTCAATCTTTTGCCCCAGCTCATTCCACAGATTCCATTTGTTCAAGTAACGAATAAACATTAACGAAAAGGAATATTTGATTTCCTGTTTAAATGATTCCGGCGCCTTCGAGTGGATTTGCGCGGCATTCACCATTTTGGGATATTCGATGAAAAACTGATACCTCTGCCCATTTTCCAAATATTCGGCAAGCAGCTCTATTCGTTTGGCTCCCATCCTGCTTTGGTACTCCCATTGATCACTCTGGAGCGCCGCCTGGTTTTCCTGCTCGGGCTCAAATAATAACAATTCCGTTCCCATCCCGAGTCCATGGCTGGAGAGAAGCTTTAATTGCTCGAACTTTTGGCCGGCTTGTGGCCACTCTACCGCTTTACCCGCGACAGTGATGGAAATGGATAATTTCAACAAGCTTTTGCAGGTTCTCTGCACAAACTCCAACGTTCCATGTATAAAGCGCACGGTAAGTTTCCATTCCTCCTCCGATACGGGCTTCGCCGTATTTTGCAGCGCGGAAGAAGGCTGGATTAACCAAATAAACTTGGCTCTCTCATACACCAAAGTAACAACGCGACAAGAAGGAGACAGACATTCCTCCACAATATTTTGAATCGCGAACAACAAAGGAGCCCGGTCGTAGCTGCTGTAGTGATGATTCCATTCATCCACTCGTCCGATCATCGCAAGAACACGATTGTGGCTGTCTAGCGGCATCTCCAGATTGTTAAATTGCTCCGGCAGCGCCGATGACACCGCCATGTTCCCTTCGAGGATATCCAATAAATAGTCCCTCTGCAGCATGGGCAAAGCCTGCTTTAATTGTTGCTTCGCTTTGTTGACCATACTGTCCATTTGCAGTTCCTTCTCGATGGCGGCGATGGTTTGTTCAACGACCTCCAGCAATACCTCGTCGCCTTCCGTCTTAAGCAAATATTGACATGCGCCATGCCTCATCGCGTCCTGGATATAGTCAAAATCGCTATAGCCGGTCAAAAATATAACTTTGCATAACGGCCATTGCTTGACGATTAGCTTCTGCAACTGCAAGCCGTCCATTCCCGGCATTCGTATATCGGACAGCACAATATCCATTTTGGTACGTCCCAGCCAATTCAATGCCTCTTCGGGGTGATAAGCCCGGTATACCTCTACATTCAAACGGGTTTCATTCGTAAAAAGCTCAAATAATCCGTCCACCACATGGCGTTCGTTATCTACGACTAGAAGCCGATACATATCTCAACCTTCTCTCTGCAACGGAATAATAAGCTCAACCTTCATGCCGCCCATACCGCTTCTCGATACGCGAAGACCCGCTGGTAACCCGAACTTGAGTCGCAGCCGGCTATGCACATTGATCACTCCCGTTGTCTCCGTCACCTGCTTCGCCATCATTAAACCGTTCAGTTCCTGAAGCTTCTGATCCGATAATCTGTCGCCATTGTCTTCGATCGTAATGGATAACCGATCGGCATGCCGGGCAAAATCGATTTTCAGTTGAGCGTCGCTTCTCAGCTCCTCCAATCCGTATTGAAACGCGTTTTCGATAAGCGGCTGAAGAGTCATTCGGGGAACGAGGATATCCCGGCACATACTAGGAATTTCGCTCCAACTGACTTTGACCAAATCTCCAAAGCGAACCATTTGAATTTCGACATAGGATTTGGCATGCATCATTTCTACTTCCAGAGGCACTTCATCCATTCCGGTCCGAGTCAGAAAATGATAGTACTTGCTTAAGTGCTGCGTAATTTTTACAACCTTGTCCAGATCCTCCGCCTTGGCCAATCGATATAAAGCATAAAAGCTGTTGTATAGAAAATGGGGATTGATTTGAGACTGCAGCTGCTTTAATTCGGCGCGTTGGTTTCGTATTTGACCTTCGTACACTTCATGAATGAGAATGCCGAGCCGATCAACCATCGCATTGAATTGCTGGTAGACATAATTAAATTCATCCTTGTTGGGGTGGCGCACTTGAACGCCAAGATCCCCCTTCTCGACTCTGCGCAGCGCCCGCACTAAATGGCGAAGAGGACGATGGATATTGCGAAAGATCCAATACGAAAATCCGATAATGACCGTAATCGAAAATAGGGATAACAGCCACATCCAGACGGTATATTGGGTCAGGGGCTGCAGAAGCTGACTCTCGGGATAGTAGAGCAGCAGCGACATATCGAGCTCCGATGATTTTTCATACGTAAGCAAATAAGAAGTGCCTTCGACCTTTACGCGGCCTTGTCCGCGACCTTGAACGTCGAATACAAAGGAATGCGATTCCTCCGAAATCGCTTTCAATAATTCCGGCTGCGATTCCCCGTTCAGCATCCATGCGTTTTCGTGCCCGAGTAGAATGGCTCCGCCCCCCGCGACTCCCGTTATTCGGCTCAGCGAATCCTTGATTTGTTCCTTCGACAGCTCTACCGCGATAAGAAACACGGGAAGACGATCTCCGTAATTGCTTTCCGGATAAGCGCCGCTAATAAAAAGACGTTCGTCCCAATAAATAAAGGGAGACTCCTTGTTATGCGACAGCGCTCGAACCGTCTCTGGCGGCATGGCATGCTCATCGTATCGATTCGAATATATCACTTTTCCGATAAGCGGAACGTTCACGCTAGCTTCTTTGACATACAGATTAGAATTTTTTAGCAGCTCCAGTTTTTTTTCAATGCGAAGAAAAGCCGTGGTTCGATCATGAACCGGCATTAGGTGGGACATGCTGCTTATTTTCTGAAAATCATCGTCAAACAAATATTCGCGTTTAAGCGTTTCGATTCGATTCATTTCGGATTCAAACGAGCGGAGATAGAAGTCGATATTGGACTCCATGGAGCTCATAATCTCACTGCGCATATTCCGTGCCGCCGATTGATTGATCATCAGGCTCATCACATATAGAGGACAGACAACGATGATAAAAGTAAGGACGATTTTAGGGAAAATAGTAAGTTGTTTAGCGCGCTGAAACCACTGGATAAGACCACTCCCCCTACATCGCATGTCATGAATGCAAAGTCATTATAACAAAGGCAAAGATCGGATATCTCTGCCTTTGATTATAACGAATATTAGGATTTGTCGACTAGTCTGATAAATAGATCATCAAACCATGCCGTGCCGTTAACCCCCCACAACTGCGCTTGCAATTGAACGCTGGCTGTTAGCGGAGGCAAAGTGATCTTGCCCCTTACATAGGTCCAATCGTTTGTTCCATGCAGCACAGTCGCGCTAACATCGGCTTGCAGCCATTTGCCATTGGAATCCATAGCAATCGCTTGCAGCTGCGCTCCCATAGCGCCCGCGGAAACGTTCGAAGTTTTGATCCAGCCCCCAAACTCGTATTCCTTGCTGACCTGCAGGTTGCTTCTGGATGTAAGCCATGCCGAGTATTGATTGGCGTTATTCGTGATTTTTAGAGACTTCTTCCCTTTATAAGAGGTCGAATTGTCCCATACAAACGGCGTGCCGGAGGAAGTCCAGCTGGACCAACCCGTTGGACCTCCGGTACCGATTTCCATCCCCGCATTGGAAATGCCCGTATCCGCCACGGACAATTCGAAGTCGTCAAACCATGCGGTGCCGGAAGCCGAATACAAATTGCCGACAATAAAGAGATACGCCGTTCCTTCGGGCGGGTTAAAGCTGAGCTGATATTTGTTCCAGTCATTCGTGCCCGTTACGAATGGAATGCGATAGGTTGCAAGCACATTATGCGCCGAATCCTTGGCCTCTACCGATAGAAAGGCGCCCTGCGTTCCGGCAACGGACAACGTCTTGATCCACGCCGACAATTGCAGCGTCTTTGTCAGGCTCCCTGGAACGTTCATCTGAGCAATCCATGCGGAATGATCCGTTGTTGCGTTTGTAATCTTTAACGATTTGTTTCCCCAATGACGCGTGCCGGAATCCCATGCAAACGTACCGCTCGATGACTGATTCCATGTCGTCCAATGGTCTGGCGAAGTCGTGCCGCTCTCGGCGCCGCCATTTGGATTATCCGTCTTTCTAGGGAATTTCATCGTAAATACTTCATTGCTGTTGATCTGGAACCTTGGATAATAACCTCTGAACCTGCCCCCGTTTTTGAGCGTTACCGATTTGGCGGAACCAAACTCATACCTGATCATTTGGGAAGACGGAGGCTGATATAAGCTTAGGCTGGTTGCATTTTTCGTTACGAAGGCGCCTGGAAACGTATTGCTCATCGCATCTTCGCTGCCGTCCGACCAATACGCCGAAGTGACATTGCGCGGAACGATTCCCCCGTCCTCTATTAAATAACCTCCGGCGTTCGGGCCTTGAACCTTTATCTCGATTCTGTCTGCATAGAAGTCATAATACAAGGTTTCATCGCCTACGACCGTCACGATCCGCTTGTGCGTGGAGCTAATATCCGAGTAGGTTACGGAATCCGCCTCATAGAACATCCCGTGCTGCCCCACGATGGACACATCCGGCTGCTCCTCGAATCGAATGTCGTCAAACCATACAGTGCCGCTATTTTCATAGAAGTTGGCGCCAATTTGAACCGTGGCCGTTCCGATAGGAACCGTTACATCGGATACAAAATACGTCCAATCCTGCGTGCCTACATTAGAATAGGCGTCCGCGCCGCCCCTTGCTCCGAGAGAAACACCGTTGGCGTCCAAAAACTGAATGTTGAGATAAGCACCCCGACCGGCGCCGTTGGGCCCGTCTACTTGATCCGTTTTGATCCAGTACGAAACCTCGTAATGTTTGCCCGGAATAAAGTCGGTAGTCTGCTGATACCAGGTTGAATTTGCGGATTGATTGGCGTTCGTTATTTTGAGGGAGCGGTTTCCGCTGTGTTTGACGCTGGCATCCCATGTAAACGAGCCATTCGCGTTATTCCAAGTATTCCAATTATCCGGCGCGGTCGTTCCGCTTTCCGCTCCGCCATTTTGCACCTTATCGGTAAAGGCGCTGCCATTATATTCGAGCACCATTGGCGTCGAATAGAAATCCAAGCCTAAATTTTGCCTGTTGTAGCCTTGTTTATCCTGCAGAAATCCAATAACACCCGCTTTCTTGTATACTCTGGCCTTGTACCCATTCGCAAAGTCGGAGTCAATCTCGTAATAGTCATAATCCGTCGAGTCGATGACGCTTAGCGTATCCGAATACGCTTCGGCCCCGACTTGGACGGAGGCATACGCCGAAGCGGTTCCTTCATTTTCCGAACTATCTACAGCCGAAACTTTATAATAATACGTTTTGCCTTGTTCCACTGCGCGATCATGGAAGGAAGGAACTCCGCCCGGCTTTATCCAAATCTCTCCTACCTTGTTTGCTTGGGCAGGTGTAAACGCGCTCGTTTCGCTCCGATAGACTCTATAGTAGGACAAGTCCGCCTCCGCCCCCGCTGTCCACGTTAAGTTCGCCTTGTGAAAGTCCGGCGCTGTTACATGTAAACCCGTTACCTGCGCAGGAGCCGTTTGATCCGGAATGTCCGAATAATAATAAATCGTATTTGCCGGAATCGTATCCGTAAATGCGGTTCCGCTTATCGACTTGGTCCCGAAGCTTGCCGGGATTTCGCCAAACTTATCGACTAGATTAATAGAAGCCGACTCGAACTTGTATTTTCTAAACGTTGTATGAATGGAGTTCTCCAACGTAAAGCTTACATCCGCGTCGTTATTCGACCAGTTCACCACGATAATGGTGTGTTTGCCCTCCGCTGTTTTAATGATGGCGGGGATAACCGCTTCATTTGAAGTAGTCGCCTGATACGCAGTCGAACCTTTGGGAATGAGCTTGTACGCCAGTGCCGTCGCCTTGTAATTGGGTCTTGGCGTAAAGTTCTCCTGCTTGCTGCCTATGATGCCGAAGCCGTAATCTCCAAAGCTGGTAGACGTTTGGTTGGAGCCGGCAGGCCATGTCCAAATATCATCCGCAAACGACCATCGGCCGAATTCGCTGACACCTGCTCTTAATCCATTAGCGATCAACGCAACGGAATTTAGTCCATCCTCCGCTCTGCGAATGGTGCCGGTTGGGGTATAATCGGTAATCATAATCGGTTTATCAGCCCCGTTGGGGTCATTGGTTTTGATAATATCGATAAAGCTTTTGATCAAGCTGACATAGGAGCCATCCGTAGCCTCCGCTTTTGTTTGTCCGGAGTGTATGGTATAAGCGTCGAGACTGGCGGAGATATTCGTTGACAGATCGTCCAGCCAGGAGGCTGTATCATGGTCGCTATAACCGATCTCGGGACCAATCAGCTTGACGTATTGCAGCAGATTTTCACTTTGCAGCCTGCTCCGCACCGCGGTCATGGAATCTTTATAGCTCGTCAGCTTGCTGACGCCTGGCGGAGTCAGAAAGAAGTTGTTCGGCTCCCCTGAGAAGGAAACGTATTTGACGTTCGTAAACCCTTTGGTCACAACGAGATGTTTGACCATAGCGGCGATATGCTCCGCATATTCGGGGATCATGCCTGTATTAGGTCCGGTGTTCGACGCGTATTCGGCAGTAAGCCATGGATACATGACTCTGGGATCGTCGACCATTACATCTACAAACACATCCACGTTCATATCTTTAAAGGCTTGAAGATATTTATACAGCGAGTTCATTTCGATGCTGTTCCATGTAAATCCGGAATCCAGCATGACATCGGGATCCGCGTTGTCATTTGTCGGCTCCCACCAAGCTCCGTCTAACCATAACCTAGCAACCGTGGAGCCTGTTTTTTTAAATTGCGTCATCAAAACCGCCAAGTCGTCATCGTTAAAATCTTTAACCTTCCAGGAAGAATGATAGCCAAAGGGCATAACCGTTCCTCCCATGCCGAGCGTCGTGCCTTCAAAAGCTTTTGTGTTGTTTTTTAACGTGATGTTTACCGTGGAGTTAGCCAATACCTTGTCTACGCTTTCAAAAACGATAAAGCTTGCTAGCAGCAACGCAACACTTGCAACCAGCATGAATGGCAGTCTGTTGCTTTTCATGATTTCCCTCCCGATCTCACATTGGAATGACACCCAAAAAGAAGATTGTGTCTGATTTCAATATAAATCAACTCTATTTTCTTTATCGACTATAAAGTTTCTACCTGCGACTCACCATTATTGTTCTAAGCGGGAAAAATATATTAAGAAGTTCTTCATAAATTCGGGAATGGGATATTAAGAATTTCCAATTATAATGAGAGGAAGAACAGGAAACATGCAAGGGGGAGGAAATGGGATGGAGCAGCGCGTGGTGCTGGTTGTCGACGACGATAAGGAAATACGCGACGCCATTGAAATCTATTTGAAACAAGAAGGCATATCCGTCTTAAAGGCAAAGGACGGCATGGAGGCGCTTGAGACTTTAGAGTCCAATCAAGTGCATCTCATCATACTCGATATCATGATGCCCAAGCTTGACGGAATAACCGCAACCTTTAAAATCCGTGAGCATCGCAATCTTCCTATCCTCATCTTAAGCGCCAAAAGCGAGGATAGCGACAAAATACTCGGACTCCATGTAGGGGCGGACGACTATTTGACCAAGCCTTTTAATCCAATGGAGCTTGTTGCCCGAGTGAAATCCCAGCTAAGAAGGTATGTCACTTTCGGCTCCTACGAAGGTGCAAAGAAAACGATCGATCTGCGAGGTCTCGCTTTAAATCGGGAGGGAAAGGAAGTAACCGTGAGCGGCGAACCGGTCAGGCTAACGCCTATCGAATATAAGATTGTGGAGTTGCTGATGACGAATGCGGGACGAGTCTTCTCGATCCAGGAAATATACGAACGCGTTTGGAAGGAACCCGGCTATAATGCCGAAAATACGGTTGCCGTCCACGTACGCAAAATCCGCGAAAAGATTGAGATTGATCCAAAAAATCCAAGATATTTGAAGGTGGTATGGGGCATTGGATACAAAATGGAAAAATAGGACGCTCTTTTTACTCTATGCACTTTTGTTGGTCATTGGTCTGAGCGGTCCTCTAACGATAATGGATCAAGGCAGCCGTTACCTGTATCGCGATTATTACCGGACGCCGGAATTCCGGCAGCAACTTGAACAATTTGCGACCTACTTAAACCTGTTCGAGCTCAATTCCCTCTCGGCGAAGGAATTAAAAGCTGCCATTACAGTGAACGAGGATGACATTATCGACTACCGCCAACAGTTGGAGCCTCTTGAATATCAGATTCAAAATATCCACAACGAATATGATTCTCTCATTCTGGAAGCGGTCGCGACCGACAACAACAGCGCGGCCGATTCTTACAAAGCTCAGAGAGATAATAAGCTGGAAGAGCAGAAAAAGGTATTCGAGGATAACGACTATGCCCTATCGCTTATCCGCAAGGAGAAGGAACGACAAATAGACGACTACTACAATGAACGAGAGATGTACCGCTCCGAATATAGTTACTATCAGGATCTGTTCAATTATTATTTCCGCAACACTTCCACAGGTATGGTCCATTCGAGCTTGAGCAATGCGGAAGACCAAGTTGTGGCGCAAAACGAATTGTTTGGCGACAGCCATGTCTATGCTACGAACTACTCGATAGACATCGTTAATTCTACTCACTACATGTTCGGAGCACGCGAACTGCTAGACGCTTCCATCACCCCTTATAAGGGCTGGATCGCCGTGCCGAAGGACAGTCCCCTGCATGAACAGGCCAGAAAATATCGGTGGGAGCAAATCGTATTGCTTGCCTATGGCGCGGCAGCTGCCGTTCTGCTTGTCGCATGTATCATTCGCTTCAAACCCGTCATGTCTGTTCAAGCAGAGAGAAGTCAATGGACCACTTATTATCGCAAACTGCCGTTGGATGCCAAACTGTTGTTTTCAATCGGCATGGCAGCTCTTACACTCGGTTTATTGGCGGACCTGGCAGGACATTATTCCTCCATTGCCGTGGAGCCTTTGTTCTATGGCGAGAAGCTGATTGTTACACTTGCAATTGCAGCGATCAGCATGGCTTTGACCCTTATTCAAGGAAAATTCCTTGTGCAGGATCTACATAGCTGGAGCAAGTTCGGAGAAGAATGGAAACGTTCTTTGCTGCAGCGGGGCGGCTTGCGCATAAAAACAGGTTTCATAAGCGTTTTGAATCAAGTGCGAGATTCCTTTATTTATAAAAACACGGGAATCCGGTTGCTGCTTCTCTCATGTATCTGGATTTGTCTAGGTTTTATTGGAGGATGGATGACGTTATCTTTTTTTCAATACAACGATTCTTCATTCGTAATTGTTACGCCAATATTGGCGATAGCGGGGATTGTCGTATTTCTCCTTACGACACGCAGGCTCGGATATTTGAATAAGGTTGCCAAGGCAGCGGATGAACTTGCGGCCGGTCGAATGCCGGATGAGCTTCCCCAATCGGGAAGCGACGTGCTTGCTTCTTTGGCTTCTAATATCAATGCTTTAAGACGAGGAGTCACGCTGCTTCAAAATGAACAAGCGAAAAGCGAAAGACTGAAGACGGAGCTCATTACGAACGTCAGTCATGATCTACGGACTCCCCTGACTTCCATCATTACCTACGCCGGTCTGTTAAAGACGGAAGATGCGACCACGGAGGAACGAGCCGCCTATGTTGACATCATCTGCCAAAAGTCGAAGCGCTTAAAGACGATGATCGACGATTTGTTCGAAGTATCGAGAATGGCAAGCGGCAATGCAAAGCTGATCCTTGAGAAATCGGATCTCGTCCAGCTCATGCAACAGGCGCTGGCAGAGTATAAAGAGGATATGGACGGATCAGATGTTCAATTCCGGGTTTCGTTGCCGGAGGAACCGATCTACGTACTAGCCGATGGACAAAAGCTGTGGCGCGCTTTCGACAACCTGATTGGAAACATGTTAAAGTATTCGCTGAGTCACACGCGTGCCTATATTTCCATGCAGATATCGGAATCGCAAGAGGTTGCGATAACGTTTAAGAACATTTCGAAATATGAAATCAGCGATAACGCCGAGGAGCTGTTCGAGCGCTTTAAACGCGGAGATACGTCTCGTCATACCGAGGGGGCGGGCCTCGGACTCGCGATCGCAAAATCGATCATCGACCTTCACGAGGGCCGCCTTACGTTGGAAACCGACGGGGATCTGTTTAAGGTCTCCATTACTCTCAAGCTTCAAGCTTCTGCCAAGGTGGCGACTCCTGATCTCAGCGCAGCCTTATAAGAGCTTGAACAGCTTCCGCATCGAGTTCAACATCGGCGGCGGACATAGAATCCCGAAGTTGATTCGTTCTGGAGGGTCCTATGATCGCCGCGGCGGGCAATCGATTACAGGTAATATAACCTAGCGATGCTTGAGTCGCATGGATTCCTTTTTTCTTCATTAATGTCTGGACGCTTTCGATTCTGGCCACGTTGATGTCATTGTAATATTTCTCTTTAAGCTGCTCGCTAATCCCGTTCCAGCCGTTGCCGACTACCTTCGGAACGATGCCGGAAGCCTGGGAGGACCATGCCAGCACCGGAATCTCAGCGGCGATATAGGCTTCATACTCCGTTTCCGTCATTTCTGGAAGCACTTCATTTGCAGGTTGGCCAGCGCTTGTTACCGCGAGACTCCATTTCAGTTGGGAAACGGTAAACGGGGTCAAATGATTGGCTTTAGCAAATGCATTTGCTTCCAGCATTCTTTTTACCGTCCAGTTTGATGCCCCAATACTTTTGATGTAGCCCTCAGCGACATATTTGTGCAGGACAGGCATGATTTCGCTAACGGGAACATCCTCGTTATCTCTATGCAGGAAGTAAACGTCGATGGCATCCACCATAAGGCTCTTGAGGCTTTTTTGAATGTCCTCCTGGATGCAAGCCGCGGAAACTCTGCTTTCTTGAGGAGATTGTAATTTGAAATGCGCGCCTTTGGTTATCACTTTCATTTTATTTTTGTTACCGGATTGTTTCAGCCACTTGCCAATGGTCCTTTCGCTTACGGGATCGCCGGTGTCCTGCCAATCTCCGTATACGCTGGCCGTGTCGATGCTGTCGCCGCCAAGCTCGGCATAAAGATCCATAAGTTCAAAGGATGTTTTCTCGTCGATTTTTGTTCCGAACATGGTGCTGCCAAGAATGATTTTTGAGAGAGTGACAGGACTGGATACGGCTTCGATTATTAATTTTCTCATAAGTACTCCCTTCTCCCTTCTGCTGCTGGCGAATCGGATGACTCCCGCTTTTCGAAGTTGTCGCCCAGCAAAAAACCAAACATCTCTTTATGCACCGACTCCGGCTGTTCTTGATTAATGGCGTGCCCTGCTTTCGAAATCATCTTGTATCGATACCCGTCCCTCTTTAGCAATTCTATAAACGATTTGCCAACAACCGCGTGATGATCGCCAACGAGAAAATAAAGCTTGTCTTTTAAAGCCATGCCTTGCTCGCTTATATATTTCCGAGGTTGATGGGGAAACATCGCCTTCTGGTTATGGCCTTTCATCAACTGGACAAGATGAGAAGCCAGCAGCGGATGCTCGTCGAATACTCGCGAAGCTGGAGAACACAGCTTTGGTATGATTTTGCGCAAATTCCGGTCGGTTGGCATCAGCATTTCCGGAAACATAAGCATGATCGTACGAAACATGGATTGGATAGGGCTCACAACCATCCCGCCCTCCAGACATACGGCTTTTCGCACCCGTTCCGGCCGGGCAACGGTATACTGATACGCCATATACGCGCCATTGGAGACACCTGCCACATTCGTCGTTCGAAGGCCGAAATGATCTGCCACATCGTCCAGCCACTCCTCTTGGCTGAAAGCTCCCTTGACGAACCGATCATTCGGCACGCTTTTGCCAGGGCCGCCCAAAGTGTCAACCGCAATACAATAAAATCGCCGCGAAAGCTCCTTCATATTAAGAGCCCACATGAGCGCCGAATTATCCCCCACTCCATGAAACAGCAGCAACGGCGGGTTATCCGCCCGGCCCGCGATAAGGCAATGCGTCGTTCCGAATCGGGTCTCTACGTTTCGAACTTCTATATCCGTCCCCCACATTTGCAGCACTTCATCATAGGAGGACATCACTTCTTGGCGCAGCTTTTCGTTTTTGAATATTTGAACCATGATCTCTCATCCTCCTGTTGTTCGCATACCGCATTTAGTCTCTGCGTGCAACCAAGAAACGAAGCGCGATTTCGGCATCCGGGAAAGGCAAGCCGTGCCCCTCCTCCGTCTGTATGCGGGAGAGCGCGATCCCCTGCACAATCGAATAATAGGCGATTGCAAGCATCAATGGATCATCCTGCATCAGTTCCCCGAGTCTTTGGCCTTCCATAATGAGCGGTACAAGATGTTTAAACGGTTCGCCCCTTCGTTCCGCAACCATCGCTTTGACCGGTTCCGGAATGGCGTCCGGCGAAGTCGCCAGCAGCAGATTAAGCCGCCAATGTCCCGATGCGGCGCTTGTCGGCGCCAAATACGCCTCCGTCAGCCAGTAGAGGCGCTCCAGCGGCGAGCCCGGAAGCTGGCAAGCTTGGTAGACGGATTGCCCCGCGCCGTTCAGCGCGAGCTCTACGATTTTGGCGAACAGCTCCTCTTTGGATTTATAGTAGCTGTATACATAACCTTGACTAAAGCCTGCGCTTGCGGCAATGTCCTTAATTTTTGTGCCTGCAAACCCTTTGCGGGAAAATACTTCGACCGCATGCCATAATATCTTCCGTCTGACCGGGTCCCCTGCTCCCCATTCAAATGCTTCCAAAAACAGTTGCTGCAACCGTTCGCTTTGTACGGACTTCGTTCTTTCGCCTTTATGGACCATCGGAGCCCCCTTGCTTTGTAGGTGGAATTGAATACATTTGAATGATTTTGAATGAACGTTCGTTCAAAATATACCATAAAAAGGGGTTTCGCTACAAGTACAGCTTTGCATTAAAGAAAAATAGCCTCAACAATTCACCAAACAGGTCGGTACCTGGCAAAATGGCTATTCATCGGCGTTTTTAACGCCTACAGCTGCTCGTTCGCCTGCTTTTTGGAGCCATAAGCGTTTCTAACGCCTATGTCTGCTAAACAGAGTTACTTTTCGGTCCATCGGCGTTTAAAACGCCTAAACAACAAATTAACCCTTGCCGATCCGTGGATCAGCAAGGGTTCCTTATTGCAACAATCAGCAACTATTCGGTTGACACGGACTTCAAAGGTCTCTCCGCGGGGCCTTCCATCACTTCGCCCGTTATCGAGAAGCGGGAGCCGTGGCAGGGGCAATCCCATGTCCGTTCGCCGTCGTTCCATTCCACCTCGCAGCCCATATGGGTACAAGTCGTATCGACGATGTACAGCTTGCCCTCCTTGTCCCTGTACGCGCCTGCCCTGCGCCCCTTGACCGTAACCGCCGATCCTTCATCCGGAGCCAAATCCTCGGGTTTCCGCCTCACCATCTCGAGCTTGCCGCCGATCAGATGTTTTGCGACATCGAAGTTGTCGACGACCAAGTTTTTAACCGTCTTTAACGACACGGAGCGCGAAGGCGAGAACAATTCCTCGAATTCACTGCTTTTCTCTTGAATGAGATTGCTGATGAGCATCGCGGCTGCCGTACCGCTTGTCATTCCCCACTTCTTGAAGCCCGTAGCGACATAGATATTGGGAGTAGAGTCGGTTATCCGGCCGATATACGGCAGCTTGTCTCCGGTGACCAAGTCTTGCGCCGACCAGCGATAGACGATTTCCTTCGCGTCGAAGTGCTGCGAGGCATAACCCTGAAGCGCTTCGTAATGATTGATGGTGCAAATGCCTTGCCCGGTTTTGTGATTCTGCCCGCCGATGATCAGCAGAGGCGTTCCATCCTGGGAAGCCGCGCTCCTAATGGATCGGCTAGGCTCTTCCGCGCTGATGTACATGCCGCCGGGATACGGCTTGTCAGTCCTGATGCCAAGCGCGTAAGAACGCTCCGCATGCATCCTCGCGAAGTAGAAGCCAAGTCCGTCGTAAAAGGGATAATGCGTGCAGACGGCGACATGCTTGCAGGTCACGGAATGGCCGTCGGCCGTTGCGACTTTCGGTTGCGGCCCCTTCTCAATATCCAAGGCGGTCGTCCCTTCGTAGATCTCGCAGCCGGATTCCGCGGCCAGCTTGACGAGAGCCGCCAAATACCGCACGGGATGGAACTGGGCTTGCCCGTCCATTCGAACCGCGGCTTTCGCGGGAATGTCGAGAAGCGGAATGCCTCCGACATAAGAACCCGGAATACCTAATGAATCGTAAGCCGCAGCTTCGTCCTCAAGCTTCCGAATATAATCATCCGAGTTGGTAAACACATAGGCGTCTTTCGTTTGCAAGCCGCAGTCAATGGCATGCTGACTGATCAGCGATTCCGCGAACTTGCGAGCGCCTTCGTTCGCCTTGTAATAGAGCGCCGCTTTTTCTTGGCCTTCCTGCTTGATCAGCTCGTCGTAGATGAGATGGTGCTGGGCCGTTAATTTGGCCGTCGTGTGGCCCGTCGTGCCGTGCAGGAGCTTGCCGGCTTCCAGCAGCGCGACCTTCATTCCCGCCTGCGTCAGCAGATAGGCGGTCGTAATGCCGGCGATGCCGCCGCCTACAACGGCGACGTCGACTTCGATGTCATGCTGCAGCTTGGAGAAGGACGGCAGCTCTTCGGTCGCTTGAATCCAAAGAGACTCCGGGTACGTCGGCAATAGCGGATTATGCTTCATAGGAACGCTCCTTAGAGATGGTCTGTTTCATTCATTCCTTCCCTAATTGGCGGATTCTATTCGGCGCGCTTGCATGATAAGATGGAATTATGTCTACGCCAATTCCATCCACCAAACTTCATATTCCGCCGCTTCGGCCCAATACGGTTCTTCGCGAGCCGTTAATCGATAAGCTTCAACGCGGGTTGTGCCGCAAATTAACCTTCATCTCCGCGCCGGCCGGTTACGGCAAATCAACGTTGGTTAGCGACTGGACGTCCCGATGCGGTCGGCCGGTCGCATGGCTGTCGCTTGAGGATAGCGACGGCGATCTGACGCGTTTTCTGACCTGCTCGATCTCCGCCTTGCGGACGGTTGCAGAGCATTTCGGGGATGGCTTGCTCGCCGTGCTTCAATCGCCCGAGCCTCCGCCTGCGGAGTCGATGCTAACGGAGTTTCTTAGAGAAGCCGCCGCGCTTGCTCCGTTCGCGCTCGTCCTTGACGATTATCACGCGGCGAAGTCCAATGCCGTCGACGGCGCCGTCTCCTTCCTGCTCCGCCATCTTCCCGCAGGCATCCATCTCGTTATGATCACCCGGGAGGATTCTTCTCTTCCCTTGGCCCGGTTGCGGGCCCAAGGCCAGTTGACGGAGCTGCGGGCGGCAGAACTGCGATTTAATGCCGCCGAAGCCCGTCGGTTTTTAACCGACTATATGGGACTCGCCCTGTCGCCGGACAGCATCGAGGCGATGGCATCGCGAACCGAAGGCTGGATTGCCGGCCTGCAGTTGGCCGCGCTGTCCATGCAGGGAACGACCGAGGAGGATCGGATCGTTCCGCCAATTGCCGGCAGCCATCCGTTTGTGTTGGATTATTTGGTGGAAGAGGTTCTGCAGCGGCAATCTCGATCCGTTCAGGATTTTTTGATCCGCGTTTCCATCCTTGACCGGTTGTGCGCCCCTCTCTGCGACGCTATTATGCCCGATCCCGAGATGTCGGGCATGCAACGGCTGCAGGATCTTGAACGTCGCAATCTGTTCCTTATCCCCTTGGATCATGAACGGCGATGGTATCGTTATCATGGCTTATTCGCCGAGTCCTTGCGAAGACGGCTGCAGGATAACCTCGACGGGAGCGCCATCGCGGAATTGCATGTAAGGGCTAGCGAGTGGTACGAGCAGCAGGGACAGGAGCTCGACGCGTTCCGTCATGCCGCGGAAGCCGGCGATATCGAACGGGCCGCGCGACTGCTGGAAGGCAACGGGATGCCTCTGCATCTTCGCGGGGGAGCGGATATCGCGCTGCAATGGCTGGAATCGCTGCATGCCGCGGAACTGGACGCCAGACCCGCGTTGTGGGTGATGTACGCTTCGGCGCTGCTGATCAAGGGCAGGCCGACCGCTATCGAATATAAGCTGCTTGCCGCGGAGAAGGTGCTGGAGGGGATCCGGCAGGACGTCCGCGTTAGAGACCTGATCGGACTGATCGCGGCGACCCGCGCGACCGTTGCTTCGTTAACCATGGCTGCAAAGCCGCATGGCTTCCGTCCGAAATTGCAGGAAGCCGAGGCGTCCATGCAGCTGTCGGATCAAGCCGACAAAACCGACGATCTGATCGGGCTCATCGCCCCCGCAAGCTTGGCCCGGACGGACGAAACCGCGGAGATCGACCGGGTCATCGCCCAGTCCGCCCGAGCGCTTGAATATCTGCGGCAGGACAATTTCCCCGTTCGGACATCGGCCGCTTGGATGCTTGGCGTCGCGCTCCAACGGCGAGGGGATCTTGCCGAAGCACGCAAAGCCTATAACGAGGGGATCTCGTACTGCCATCTGATCGGCCATAAACCGATGGCCGTCCTGTCTCTTATCGGGCTGGGCCAAATAGGGGAGGCGGAGGGCGAACCCGGCATGGCGGAGGCCTGTTACGCCGAGGCGCTCAAACTGGCAGGCGATCTGCCGCTTCCGGCTCTTCGCGAAGCGCGGACAGGCCTGAATCGCGTACGGCTGGCCGCAACGGCGGACGGCATCATCGAGCCGCTCAGCCAGCGGGAACTCGAGGTGCTCGCGCTCATCGCCAAGGGATTTTCCAACCGGGACATCGCGTCGCGGCTTTTCCTCGCTCTCGATACGGTTAAGGGGCATAACCGCAGAATCTTCGAGAAACTGCAAGTGCGGCGGCGAACGGAAGCCATTGCTCGCGCCCACGAATTGCATTTGCTCCCTTCGCCAGATAAACCACACTAAAGTGTCTACAGCCCATCGCCTCCCCTTCGCTATAATTCAGCTAATACAAGCGAAGGGGAGATCGACATGGATAGGAAAGTCAAGGTTGCAGGCGCGCTGTTTTTGATTTCGACGGCGGCATACTTAATAGGGAGCGGCATTCTGAATCCGCTTCTGCAGAAACCCGGAGTTCTGGAGCAATGGCATGACGACCGCGCGCTTGCATTAGCGGGCATGTTCTTGGAGCTGGTCAACGCGTTAGCGGTCTCGGGTATTGCCTTCCTGCTGTACCCGGCCCTGAAGAGACATAACGAGGCATTCGCGATCGGTTACTTCGGCTCCCGCCTATTGGAGTCGGCCATTCTGATCGTGAGTTTAATCGCGCCGATGCTGCTGCTGCCTTTGAGCACAGAGTATATAACTGCTGCGGAAGCTTCCGGACGTTTTTCCCTCACGACGATAGCGAATACGGCGGTAGACGCCCATTTCATGTTATTCGAACTGGCCATGGTCGTGCTTGGCTTGGGCAGCTTGTTGTTTTGCACGATTCTATACCGCTCCAAGCTGGTTCCCCGGTGGTTGTCCGTTATCGGCTTTATCGGGTATGCGGGATTGTTAACGAGCAGTTGTCTGGCGATTGCCGGCCATGACATCGGAGCCGTTCTGTACATTCCGGGGGCGATATTCGAGATCGTTCTCCCCGTCTGGCTGATGGTCAAAGGACTTCATTCTCGTCATTAGGAGGTGGCACGCTGCCTCCTCTCCTTCATGACGCGCAACGCCGCCGATAGGGAGAACAGCAATACGAATAATACCATGATCCCTGCCGAGAAACGGTACATGACCGCATAATCCGTCGCGGTTGCCACGGCGCCGAGCAGCAGCGCCCCGATCGCCACGCCGAAATCGGTGGAATTATAGAACATGCTGTTCGCCTCGCCGTATCGCTCCTTAGTCGAACAACGGAGCATCCAGGCTTGCAGCGTGGGCTGAATGGCGCCAAAGCCGAGACCGTACAGCAGAGCCGAGGCAATGAGCATCGGCAGCCCATGCGAATAAGATAGCAACAGCATGCTCGCCGTCACGAACGAACCTGCGGGAATCAACACAAGCACCGGCCCCCTCCGGTCGAACAGCTTGCCCGATAAGGGGCGGACCAGTACGATTGTTGCCGCGTTGAAGAGGAAAAACAATCCGACTTGCGCAAGTCCCGCAAATTCTCCGTACAAGACGATAAAGCTGAGCAGACCGCTGTACGTAATCGACAGCAGCACATTGAGGAAGGCGGGAAACCATAAGGAGCGATTGACCCCGCCAGATCGGGCGACGACACCTGACCCTCCGCCGAGGTCCGGTTTCGCGGTCCACTTGATAAGCTTGAATGCAAGCAGTATCGGCACCATGAAACAGACGACCGCGGTGCCGGCAGCCGTTAGAGCGCCGAAGCCGTAGCTGTTCATAATATTTATGCCGATCATGGGTCCTATCGACATCGCAAGGCTAGTGGACAGTCCGAAATAGCCGATGCCTTCCCCCATTCTTCGTGCCGGAATGATCTGCGAGACGAGCGTTGGCAGAATCGTACTAGCCATGCCGAAGCCGATGCCGTACAAGATGCGGAGAACAAGAAGCGAAGGCACCGATTCCGCGATCGAATAGAAGGCAGTGGTCAGCACGGAGAGCAGCAGCCCCGCCAGAAGCAGCTTGTCCCGCGAAATTTTGCGCATAAGAGCCGCCGTCATAAACCTCGATGCGATAGCGGACAGCGCGAACACGCTGGTTACGAGACTGACCGCCACGTCTCCGCCTTGAAGCTCCCCTTTCACGAATGCGGGGAAAGAGGACAACAACATTTGCAAATTCAAAAACAATAAAAAAGAACAACCCGTAATCGCAAGGAACGACCGGGTCCATAATGGTTCTCGATGTAATTCTGGCTGCATATTTAAACTCCGTTCTGCTGTAGGATGACGATTAACGAATCCGGCTATGACTGCAGCTTCGCATCGACGTGATCATGTATCCGTAGAAGGATATTGATCAATAAGCGGTATTCTTCGTCCGTCATGATCGATCGGACTTCCTCCGACAGGCTTTGCTCAATAGAGGCCGTCTCTTTAATGACTTCCCGCCCCTTATCCGTCGCATGCACCACGAATGCTCGACGATCAAGCTCCCCGACTTTTTTCGTAATAAAACCTTTCTCCTCCAGCTGATCCAAAATGCGCGTCGTTGTCGGTTTGTCTTTGTGCGTCAGCTCCGCGATTTCCTTCTGGATCAATCTATCCGATCGTTGTATGGTATACAGCACCGACCATTGCTCGGGCGTCAGCCCGTACGGTCTTAATCGCTGTTGCAGCATTGTGGATAGTTTGCGGTAAGTAATGCCCATCCAGAATCCGACGGATGCCTCAAGTTGGCCTCTTGTTTCTTCCATCTTCGTCCATGCCCCCTAGCCTCGCTCCATCAATTAGTTGCTATGACAACTATATACCAAACCATTAAATAACTCAATATTTTCAACAAAAAAAAGTAGTGGAGTTTAAAGCCTTCTCCACTACTCCCGATATTATTTACTTGTAAACCATTCATTCATTTCGTCGATAGCCTTCTGACCGCCTTTGGCATTAAACTCGGATACAAACGCATCAAACTCGCTTAAATCACGATTGCCCATAATAAATTTAATGGAGTTTTCGGCCACATAGTTGCTAAGCTCCGTCAGCTTTGTATCGTACGCTTCGATAAAGGGGGCATAGGCCGTTTCTTCTCTGTTTTGCTTATGCTCAAGCAACTGGTTGTAGTAGGGAAGGAAACCTTTGGCTCCCAGACGGGCGTTAAAGCTTGTATCGGTGTCCAGGTTAAAATAAAGGGTGCGCCACGGAATCTCGTTGCTTTGTTCCGGCGTTTGCACCACTTTGCCATCTTCAACCGTGTAATCCTCGTTTTCAATGCCAAAAGTGATCAGCGTATCCGTTTTTTCTTCCAAAAGGAAATTGTAATAATCCGCTGCGCCTTCTTTATTTTTGGCTTGCTTGGGAATAACAACAAACGAATTGGCAAGCGACTGCTCTGGAACTCCGCTTTGACCATTGGGTCCTACCGGCGGATCAATGTAGCGCACGGAATTCAGGGTGCCGCCTTTACCCGCTATTGCATCGTCAATAATTTTGGCATCCGCCCAATACAATACGCTCATCGCGGCTGTAGCCGTGATCATTTTATCTTTTACATCTTTGTTGATGGCAAATTCTTGATCGATCAGCCCTTCTTTAAACCACTTGTTCATCGTCTCCAGGAATGTTTTATATTCCGGCTGGATCCAGCTGAATGCAAGCATTCCATCCTTTTCGACCGTTGTATTGCCTACGCCATACATGCTGGAAATTGGAGAGAACGCACCCATGAATGATCCTGGATTAGAAGCCGCGGCCGTTAATGGAATGATATTTTTTTGTTCCTTTATCGTTTTCAGAACATTATACATTTCATCTAACGTTGTTGGATCCTTTAATCCCAGCTCTTTAAACACGCCATCATGAATAAGAACCCCGTTGCCTACTTTTTGAGCCACGCGAACCGGAAGCCCGTATAAAACGCCATCAAGTCTTGCGGCATCAAGCTGTTCTTTGCTGAATACCGAAGAAAGATTGGGAATATACTTTTCCACCAAATCGTCTAACGGCTCGAAGGAGCCTTGCTGAGCCAGCTTGAAATAATCGGACTTGCCTGGAATATGCATTAAATCCGGTACGTCGCCCGATGCAAGGATGACGGAAATTTTTTGGGAAGCATTATCTTTCGGCAGCGTTTCATAGTTAATATTATAACCGGACCATTCTTTAAGAAGATTGTACAGCTTATTGCTGTTAATATTGTCCGAGCCCTTAAATTGCTCCAGACCGGCGTGATAAGTCCTCATCAATTTCACTTTTTTGTTTGTAATTTCTCCCGATTCCGAAAGATTGCCGCCACTCGATTCGTTATTTCCCGAACCGCAAGCCGCAACAATCAGTGCAACAACCATCAACATGCCGACTAACGATAAACTACGTTTTTTCATTTTCGTCCCCCCTGGCAATTTTTTCACCCCTTGACTGCTCCCAACATGATGCCCTGAACAAAATATTTTTGAATAAATGGATAGACGCACAGAATAGGAACAACTGCACACAAGATAGAAGCAGCCCGAATGGTCTCCGCCGTAACCTCTTGGAAAGCGTCGATCATCGCCAAATCGTTGACGCCTTCCTCCGAAATGAGCTGCAGGAGCAACATCTGGAGCGGCATCCATCGCCTTTCGGTAATGTACATCATGGCATTAAAGAAGCTGTTCCAATAACCAACCGCGTAAAACATCGCAATTGTCGCAAGCGCCGGTACCGACAATGGGACAAAGATGGAGCGTAATATTCGGAAATTGCTCGCGCCATCGATTCTAGCCGATTCCTCAAGCGCATCCGGCACGCTCATAAAGAAATTCCGAATTAATATCAGATTAAAGGGCGACATAAGCACGGGAATAATTAATGACCAAATGGAGTTTAGCAACCCCGTATCCCTTACCACCAGGTAAGTTGGTATAATCCCCCCGCTAAAAAACATCGTAATGACAATGACGACCATAAAAAAACGGGTAAAGGGTACATTCTTTCGCGATAATGGATAGGCGGCCAAGATCGTAATCGCCATGCTCAGCGCGGTTCCGACTACGGCTAGAAAAACCGAGTTCGAAAAGGAATAAAAAAACTGACGATTTTCCAGCACGTATTGGAAGGAGGATAGCGTGAATCCTTTGGGCCAAAAATATACTTCCTTCGCCAGTACAAAAGCCTCGCTGCTTAACGATTTCGCTGCAATATGGATAAACGGAAGTATCATGGACAAAGAAAGCAGCGAGAGAAAGGCCACATTGAAATATTGAAACCAAATTTCCCCTCTAGATCGTATCAATCTGTCTCCCCCTCTCACTTGATTTGAACTTCCTTCTTTAAAAAATGCCTTCCTCTCCCATCCTTCGCGCCATCCAATTCGCCATAATCAGCAATCCGCATCCAATAACGGATTTAAATAAGCCTGCTGCAGTCGTTAGCCCAAATTGCATTTGGCCTAAGCCTACTCGATATACGTAAGTATCTATAATGTCAGCTACCTCGTATACCATAGCGTTATACATGACAAGAATTTGTTCGAAGCCGGCGTCGAATACATTGCCAATCCGAAGCAATAACAAAATAACGATTGTCGATCGAATACAAGGCAAGGTCACATGCCAGATTTGCCGCAGTCGACTTGCGCCGTCAACCCTGGCAGCCTGGTACAGCTCATCATTGATGCCCAATATAGCAGCCAAATAGATGATCGCTCCCCAGCCGGCTTCCTTCCAGTTATCCGAAAACACAAGAATCCAGCGGAACCACTGTCCGTCCGACATAAAGAAAATGGGTTCCAAACCTAAACTTTGGATGACTTTATTAATGATCCCGCTGCTGGGCGACAGCAAATCAATAACAATCCCGCCGACTACCACCCATGATATAAAGTGAGGGATGTAAGTAAACGTTTGCACAACTCGTTTAAAGCGTTTCAACATAAGTTCGTTTAATAGGAGTGCGATAATAATAGGAGCCGGAAAACCGAATATAAGCTTCATAAAGCTGATGATGATGGTATTGCGCACAACCCTTGGGAATTCATCGAACATAAAGAGCTGACGAAAATGTTCGAAGCCAATCCACGAACTGCCCATGATCCCTTTCATAATATTAAAATCCTTGAAAGCGATAATGACGCCGTACATCGGGACATATTTGTACACAATAATAAAAAGCATGGCCGGCAAGAGCATAAGATATAAATCCCAATACCGAAGCCAAGGTGATCTTTGTTTAAAAGCGTTCATATACCCCTCCCCTATTCATTTGGAATGCTTTAACTATATCCTTTTTTTCAAAACATTCGTATCCAGCATATTTGCCTTCTAATGAAACAATTTTTACTTTTTCGCAAGGCGAAACGGCTACGACGTCATTTGGGCCCTTGCAAATCAATGCTTGATCTCGCTGGGCTTGACTCCCCAATATTTCATAAAGACCTTTGAAAAGTAGTTCACATGTCGAAATCCAACCTGCGCGGCCGTATCGTAAACAAGCTGTCCGGTTGCCAATAGCTCCTTTGCTTTCTCCATACGAAGCTTCAGCACATATTCCGAGAAGGATTCTCCTATAAGCTTTTTAAATATTCGGCTCAAGTACGAATAATTGACATACAGTCTATCCGCAACCAAATAGAGACTGAGCTCCTCCTCGTGAATATGCTCATGAATAAATTGAACAATTTCCTTCAACATTAATTGTGTTCCCGTCTGCTTGCGCTGCGCAATGGTCGAGCTGATAGAGAAAGACAGCTGCCGAAACCATTCCAACACCTGTTCCCTGGTCAAAAGCGACGGATATTGCTCAAACCGGGCGTAATCCTTTCCAAGCGCGTCCGACATGAACCAGCCATGCGAGTGGACGATTTTCCCCAAAAAGCAGACCATTCGAAAAATCGCTTCTTTCGCTTCCATTGCGGAAGCGCCATTGGCAAATCTGCTTTCGATTATCTTTTCCGATAATGCCATAATCGCCGCTTCGTTGCCCGTCTCAATCGCCATCTCCAGCTCTTTCTCGATATCCTGTACAAACATCAAGCTCGCATTGAAGCTGGACGGATCACGGAATTGGACAATCGTTTCATTACCTAGTACGATCCGTTCCTGCAGTGCTTGCTTGCTCTGCTTATAAGCATGCGGGAGCATAAGCGTGTCGTCCGTAACCGGACCCAGCCCTACGCTGGCTGTCAGCTTTAAACAATCCTTCACTGTCGCTAATAACGTTTGAATATGCTGATGCGCTTGCGATTGCCAAGACCCTGACTCCTCCTGCGTATGCGACCCGAACAATATAACTACCGTCATCCCGTCATCATCCTGCAAAATGATTGGATCCAGCTCCATAAAAACCTCTCTGGCGATGGTTAGCAAAGAAAATTGGACTAATGGGCGATCTTGCTCGTGAAAACGTGTATTGCCGGCCTGAATCGGATCCATGTCAAATACAAGCGGCCACAGCGGCCCTTGCTTGATCGAAATATTGAGATCACGACATCTCTTCTCCAGCTCCCACAGAGCATATTGTCCATTCAACCAATTCTTATACATCGATTCTCGCAATTGCGGCAGCTGCTCCTGCCATCTCTGCTCAAGCAAAGTGAGTTGATGCCTTTCCCAAAGCTCTGTTTCATGAAGCTTCTTTAACTCCAAAACCGCCTCCAGCAGCAGTTCGTTCGCTACAGGTTTCACCAAATATTTATAAACCTTATAATCAATACTTTCTCTTGCATATTCGAAATCATCGTAGCCGGTTAAAATAATGATCTTGATATGCGGATACCGTTGATGGAGCTCCCGAGCAAGCTCCAACCCATTCATATCAGGCATCCGGATATCGGTTAACACAAGATCCAAATGCTCTTTTTGCAAGATTTCCATGGCTGCCCGTCCGTTGCCGACTGCGTCAACGACTTCAATCCCGTGCTCATCCCAAGCGATCCCCTTCTCCATACGTTCGCGTACAAAATGCTCATCCTCCGCAATCAACATTCTCATGCTGCTTCATCCCTTTCTATCGGCAAAGTTACAGTGACTCGGGTTCCGCCCATCGCATTATGATCGATTGTCATTTCCGCCTGATTTCCATAATACATCTTCATTCGTGATACAACGTTTTTTAACCCAAAGTATTTGCTGAATTCCTTTTCTTGTATATACCGATAAGAATGGGCATTTATTTTCTGGAGCTCCTGCTTGATTTCCGTCAACTCGTTCTCTGCAATTCCACAGCCCGTATCTTCGATCGTTATTCGCAAAAATCCATCTATCAATCTGGTACGTATATAGAGATCACCGCCATAGGAGCTTTTGCAAATGCCATGTACAATCGCGTTTTCCACGATAGGCTGCAATAAAAGCTTGAGAACCGGAATAGGCTTCGTGTCCTCGGCGATATCCATTTCTACCGTAAACTGATCCGTTCGAATTTGTTGAACTCTGATGTAATACATAAGATGCTGTATCGTCTCCTCTAGCGTAAAGGTTTCCTTTCCCTTGCCCAGGCTGAATCTAAAAAATTGGGCCAGATTTAAAACCATTTCGCCGATTTCCTTGATCTGGTGCTTATCCGCGACAGAATAAATAGAATCCAACGTGTTATACAGAAAATGCGGATTAATTTGAGATTGCAGCAAGCTGAATTCGGAGCGCGCCAGCTTAAGCTCTTTCTCGTAGTCATCCTCGATCAGCTTGCGCTGAGACTCGGCCATCCGATTAAAAGCATCCATTAACAGGCCGAACTCATCCTTGCGTCCATGCTTGATATTGGCAAGCAGATGCCCACCGCTAAATAGTTTAATTGCGCCGAATAGTTTTCGCATCGGCTTGGAAATTTCACTATACACGAGCCATGCCAAACATAACGCCAGCAATATGCTGATCATAATGATCAAATAGGTCATCAGCTCTAAATAATAAGGCTGCTTAAAAAGCTCGGATTCCGGCTGTTCCATCTGGATGGACCAGATCCCATTGCTTTCTTCAATACTGAACATGTTATTGCCGGACTGAACCGTGGAATTGCTCGTCAACACAAGCTGATCCAGATACAGAAGACTGGTTTTAATATGCTCGGAGGTTTGCAAATGCTGAACAACCGTATTCAAAGCATGTTTATCGATCACAATCACTAGCACATTATCTTGAGAATTACTGTTAAACACGTCTAAAAGCCTTGCATAATAAATATAACCTTCCTCCAAATAACGGGATTCATTTCGTTGAGCGGCATCCGGCATATAAACCGATAACCCTCCATTAGCTTCTAGTGCGTCTTGAAACCATTGTTCCTCGCCAATCTCCTTCCACTTTACTCCGCCTTGCAATGTCGAAATCCCGCTTCCGCTTTGTCCATGAACAATAAACGCCTCTCTTACGGCTGGATTTACGCTAATTAATGCGGAAAGCTGCTGTTGGATCATGCGCATATCATAGAGATACTGCAGATTTAACGGATCATCCGCTTCCATCCAAACATTTACGATTTCCGGATTCGAGCTAATTAAAAGCGATTGCTGCTCGATATTTTTCGTAAGCTGATCCACATATTCTAAAGCTGTAAGCAGAGCCCCTCTCGTACGCTCTGTAATTTGGTCATACATCATACGTTGCGAGTAAACATTTGCAATGACGCTAACGACCACGAGAGGCAGCAAAATGACCAGAAAACTGACCGTTAACTTAAATTGAATAGAATGCCATACATTCGATAGCTTCATGCCGCTCCCCCCTGTAAGTGCGTGTTCAAAATCTCTATAAGGCCGAAAAAGACGGAGAAGCACATATTCGCGCTCCTCCATCTTTCCTATACCTTTATTTCATTATGGCAATTTAAATAAAGCCCTTGCATTTTCACTCAAAATTTTACGTTTAGTCTCTAAAGGGAATTGCTTTAGAATCTTAGTCGGATCATCAAAATCCCAATGCGGATAATCGCTGGAGAACAATAACATGTTTTCTGCATCGAACATTTCAAACATCATTTTTAAATGTTTTGGATTATCAGGCTCCTCAATCGGTTGAGTCGTCATAAAGCAATGGTCGCGAACATATTCGCTGGGCAACCTTTTTAGCCATGGCGTTGACGCGCGAAGCGCTTTGAAATTTTTGTCCAGCTTCCATAACAGCGGCGGCAGCCAAGTGACGCCTCCTTCACTGAGCACGACCTTGAAGTCGGGATACTTCTCAAACACGCCTTCACATACGAAGCTGACCAAATGGGCCATGTACGTCTGCGGCAAACAACTATGCCACTCCAAATAATTGGATACGTAGCCGACTGCTGTAGGAGGATTAAAAATTCCTGAACCTTCTGCGCCAGGGTGAATAACCAACGGCATGCCATTTCGCTGACAGGCTTCATAGATGGGATGAAAAAAGCGTTGCCCGTATGGCATCCTAGATCCCCCAATAATCGATACGCCGACGATATCAGGATGCGGGGCTACTCGATCAATCTCCCTCGCCGCTTGAATCGGATCTTGTGTAGCTATACATAACAAACCTTTAAATGTTGGGCTTTTCGGCAGCCATTCCGCAATTAAGTAATCATTGTACGCTCTGCACATCGCCGCTGCATAATCGGCATCCGCAAAAGAAGAAACGGCGATCATGGAATCAGAGCATAAAATAGCATACTCAATGTTAAACGGCTCAATCAACTGCTTAATCATATAATCAGGATCTGCCCCGACAGGCAATCCGCTTGGAGGATTTGCGTCCTTCCTCTTATTTCCGATCGGCGATGCATAGGGCAAGCCGCCGCCTAACGGCAAGCCGCCTCCACGGAGAAGCGCCTGGCTTTTCCATGTATCATCCAGATAAGGAAACAAGTCATGATTCGACCTAAAGCCATTATGCACATCACAATCGATAACCGGCAACTTTTCTTCTTGATTCATTATGTCTCCTCCTCTATTTGCCGACAGTGATAAACAACTGGCCATCCTGTATTTGCATCGGGTAGCTGCGTACGCGAACCTTATCGCTGAATAAGGACTTCCCTGTTTTTAGATCAAATTCCCAGCCATGCCAAGGACAACGAACAATCTCCTGATCGCGACCATAAATAAATTGATAAACCTCTGACTCCATATTCGTCCCGCACACCGGTCCTTTACAAATTTCGGCTCCCTGATGAGGACAATAGTTATGAATGGCAAAATATTCGCCGTTCACATTGTAAACACCGATAGAACGCCCTTCAATTTCGACCACGATATTCGTTCCGACCGGGATTTCTCCCTCTAATGCGACAGGATAAAGAGCCATTTAAAATCCCCCCGAACCAATCAATTAAGAAAACGCTTTCTAAATAATCCGAAATCAGATGTGATATAATCACATCACATGAATCTAGATGAGGTGATCGCTTTTGCTTCAACTTTTTCTCGTTTGCGTGGACGATATGAGGAGCAACTGGCAAATCGAAGAAGCTCGTACCCCCTATAATATTTTCATTCTCGTCACAAAAGAAAAATTAACCTATACGATTGAGGGCGTAGACGTCCAGCTCGAAAAGGGCGATATTTTATACATTCCGCGCAACAAATTACGAGGAGGCCGCAATCACCCCGATGGACCGCATCAGAAATATTCGGCGCATTTTCATATCCTGCAACCGGATGCGTTTCCTTTTCTTCAGGTTGAGCACTTTTGTAAAATTCGCACTCGACAGTTAGACTACATGACGCAGCGATTTGTCGTCCTGCTGCAGCAGTGGCTAGGTCATCTTCCCCAATATCAGATCATCAGCCAAGGCATTTTGTCCGAATTGCTGGGACATATGGGGAGAGAAGCCGAGATGACGGTTTACTCCCCCGCTAAATTAAAGCTTGTCAAGACCATACAAACTTATCTCATCCAGCATTATCGGGAAACGGTCAGCATTCCGCGAATTGCCGAGCTTTCGGGCCGTTCGCCCAATTACATCAGCCAAGCCTATAAAGAATTAACAGGGTTGACGCCAATAGCGTATATTCATCATCTTCGCATACAAACGGCGATGGACTTATTGATCAACAACCATATGACCATCGGCGAGATTTCGGACTATCTTGGCTACAGCGATCAATCCCACTTCAATCGTATGTTCAAAAAGCTAATGGGAGGGCCTCCATCCAGCGTTAAACGATAATCTTGCAAAGTTCCGCTAACTCATCTTCGCCCAGAGCTTCCTTAAATACCGCCAAGCCTCCAATAGCTCCGGTATAAAAGTTGCCCATTTCGTTGGAACGATGCACCGCAGCTACTGTAAAGTCAGCGCCATCGTCTCCGCCATCGAATAATCCCGAATCATACAAATAGGGGTTAAAATCTTCACGTTCATCCAGAACCCCGTCCAAATATACCTTGGCATATTGTCCGTCATACGTAAAAGCCACGCAATGCCATTCTTCTTTTTCGATAGGTGTAGAGCCGATCGCCGTGGTCATGCAATACTTATAACCCGGCGTAGGACCTCCCACCGCCGAAACATGGCCGCAAACCTGGTCGGCGCTGTCCCAAATATTTAAATTAACAAACATGCAGTATTGGCGTTTCTTTTCCGTCTCATTCCACATCCCCGCTATGGCCTCGCAACCCCGATTGGGAATATTCTCGCGCTTTAGCCAAGCCAATACGGTAAGTTTGGCATCTTTGCCATGAAAGTTCAGTTCAGGACAGGCATGTCTTGGCAGGTTCCACCATTGTCCAAGTTTAACTTGAGCAGCCGCGCCGAATGGTCCGTCCTCCACTCGCTCAATCGGTCCAGCCATTTCGGTTAACGGATAAGGAAATGGTCCCTTTGCTATCGCCTCTTGTCCGGGCTGTTCGGCAAAATCCCAAAACGAAATTAATTGCGGATGGTTCACAATGATACGGTATACATCGTTCATTTCAAAACTCCTTCCAATTATTCGAAGAGTTGTACGAGATATGATCTACACCGAGTATAGCAAGCATCCCCTGTCAAACACTATATACAAAACATGACTCATTTGAACAATTCTATGATATCGAATAATTTTTATTTAAATAAAACTGTGCGAGAAAGAACAGCACCGACTCATCGTAGGCGATCTTCTCTCTCGCACAGCAAAAACGGTTAAGCTATGAAGGCAATTCGTCGAAGCGGATTGGCTAGAGCCTGATGATCCGGCGTTATTCTCTCACTGACACATAACATGTGTTCAGCCTCCTGCTATTTATTCTTGTGACTCTCCGCTCTCAAGCTGTGCTATGACATCAATCTCGACCAACAGATCATAGTTCAGCTCGCAATAAACAGTCGTGCGGGCAGGGAATATATTTGTAAAATATCGAGCATAAATAGCGTTGAACTCTGCATAATGCTCTCTTTTCGCCAAATAGATATTCGCCTTCTTTACATGATCGAAGGTTAAGCCGTTATCGGCAAGGATGGTCAGTATATTTTCCATTGTTTGCACCGTCTGCTCTTCCAGTGAGGGGCCGACCACCGCGCTGGTAAGCGGGTCTAGTCCTCCTTGACCAGATACAAATACGAGGTTGCCTGTGCGTGTAGCCGATGAAATCGGCAATATTCTCAGTTTTTCCGCCATGTCTGTTCACTCCGTTCTTATTCTCGATTCATCTCGCGATTATGTCACATTATTAGGGCTTGCTATGCGATGATAGGTTGTAAAATAATCGGTAACGCTACCTCTTTGCACGCGATCGTCAAAATACAGACGATCCTCCTTTAGCTCATCGATTGCTGGGATATGATTTAAAAGATACCGGGTAATTCGATTTTGCGTCGAACGCAATCTCGCCAACAGACCGCCATAACGCAAATCAATCACTTCCCAGCCCTGCGGCTTATAATGGCTCATCCACTGCTCGCCGTGCAATTCTCTTAATTGCTCCAACCGGACAAGCAGCTCGGATATATCTGTATTGACAATCAAGGCCAACTCTTCGCGGTTGCCCGAATCGTAAGCCTCTTTTAAACGAATGCCCAGATTTGCTTTTATTTTCAAGACGCCGCACAGCTTTGCGGGCACCTCCAGCATTCGTCTCGCGGCTTCGCTTTCTTGCATACGACGCATGAGTTCCTTCTCCAGCAGATCATAATGAACGAACGTATCCAAACCTTCTACATGTTTGTCAAACAACCCTAGAAGCGGATCCTGCCATAGCAAGTATTTTGACGGATTGGAAAAATCCTGCGGATCAATCGAAACACCTTGGATATCATCCAGTTGCTCGATCAGCATATACGCCTCAAGCGGAACGTCTGTACAAAATGCCAAACGGCGTTGGAATTTTTTTTGACTCCATTCTCGCGCGTAAGCATGCTCCGCATAATATTGCAGACCGGGCAATACGCTCCACATCTGATTCTCCGCTCCATTGTCTCCCCAAGCCGTAATAAATACCTCTTTGACGCCCGCCTCCTTGCATACCGAAAGCGCTGCTTTAGAACAACGGAATGTCCGTGTGTAATGAGTGCACATGCCAAGCCAGGTCCATATGCCACCGGCAAATACAGGCATAGAGCCTAGAGCCTTATGCTTATCGACAAAGGTTTGGTAAAAAGCCGGATCATCATGGTAATAATCCCAGTAGACCAGCTTCGCCTCGGATGGGATTTGCCGGATTGTCGCTGGCGCTACTTCCGAATTCAAATCGTAGTAATCATGGGTTTCCGAGCCGATCCGGAAAAACATATCGCTCCACAGCATAGGCGTAAGGCCATGCGAGCGGACAATTTCCGTCACTTTCGACAGGTGCCCGCTCATTTGCTGAAATCGGTCCTGAGGGCCGTAAAGATCCAGGGAACGTCCTCTCCCCAAGTGATGCGCCTCATCCATGCCAATATGAATTCTTTTGCTCATAAATTGCTCGGCGGCAGCTTTAATCTGCCGCTCTATGAACCTGTACACATCCTCGTCTCCAACAAGCAGCACATCGTGCATATCCTTATATTTGGCTGCCGCTTCCCACTTCAGAAAGGCTTCTAAATGAGCAAGCGTTTGTATGCAAGGAATAAGCTCGATGCCGAGACTAGCCGCATAACGATCGCATGCCGAAATCTCCTCCGGCGAATACTTCCCTCTCATATAGCCGAAGTAAGGCTCGTCAGCAATTGTATACGTATCCTCCGTATACAGCATAAGCGTGTTCATGCCCATTAACGCCATTCGACGAAGCAGCTCTTTCACGCTTTCCACAGTGAGCACTGCATTGCGCGAGCAGTCGATCATGGCGCCAATGGTATCGAAACACGGCGTCTCCCGAATAGGAAAAGCCGCACCGCTTCTCAACGCCTCGACGAGCAAGCCTACAGCCCGAAATAATTGATTAGCCTGATGATAACGAATGATGCAGCGCTCTCCATCATAATGAACAAACAGCTCATTCTGTAGTGAAAGCTCTATAAATATGGGAATCCCTGCGCTGGATTGCCGGATGCCAAGCATATCGCAAACTTCGGCAAGACCGCTTTGCCATAGGGCAGGAGCATGCGCAAATTGCAGCTTGATTTCACTTTCGCTCAACACGTTCCCTCCTGATCAACCGGAATAATGATGTTAGCGCGACGAGATCGCCATTGCTTAATCTGGAGAGGCGTATATTGTATCTTTATCGTGGACAAGTCGATTCTCTCTTTGCGATAAAGAGCCTCCATTCCCCGATTAATCAGGATGGTGGTAAGCATGGTTCTCTCCAACGGCACCTCCGAATGGCCTGTCACGATCATGGATTCGATCTTGGATAAGAGCGTCCCGAAATGATGAAACGGCCGTTCCAAGTCCGACATACATAATCCCTCATGGATCGCGCCATCGTTGGCACGAACGGCATAGGACCACTGCTCCACTTCTTCCGGCAGCTGTATAACATAGCCCCTAAGACCGTCCATATATTCCACTATGAACAATACGGGGTCTGCCACTCTTTTCCGAGGATGTCCTTGCTTTCTTGCCGGGTACGCGGCTAACGCGCGAAGCAACAGCTCCTCCGGCCATTTGAGCCGATCCATCGCCTGCCATACCAAGTCCCCTTGCAGAGCATAAATGGAGGAGACTCCGGTCTCGCCCCCACGCCTTTGCTCAGCTAAACTTTGCATCACCTCGAAAGCATGATAGCCATAGTCCTCGATTGGACCAAAGCTGACGACAAACAGCTCATTCATATGCTCCAGAACTTTGTCTTGCAGCGGAGGCTTATGAGCAACCAGAGGGATCGAAGAGCCTCCAAGAAAAGGAATCGCTCTGCTTTTTATTGCTTGATAGATCCATATCGTATCGTCCATGCGCCAAGCAAGATGTTTATCCGAAAAAATGGGAGCCCTGCTTCCCAATTCATCCATCGCATGCAGCGTCTCTTCTATAAAACTGCGTCTCGGGTACATCTTCTGACCGAGCTCATTGATCGGGTAATTCCCATGCTCGCCAATAATAAGAACGCCGGCCAGCTCGCTATCTGCCGCATGGATCGCTTCAGATATGCTGTTATAAATCGGAATGCCGCAACTTTTCGCCACGCTACGGCTCATATCCCCTTCCGGTATCTGATCGGTATATAGAGAGACGACTTGCACGGAAGGCTTATATTCGAATTCGCCCATAAGCCTTCCAATAATCATCTCCGCATGCGAATTGTATCGATATTCCGTAACGATGGCGCATACCTTCGGCAAGCCGTCAAGTTTTCGTTTCATCGTGGGCACTCCATTATCTTCATCGTATTTAGCGTCTGCTCCAGCCATCTTGCGACATGCTCTGCAATTACCTTCAAGGACAGTTGACCAGCTGCAGCCTGTGCGGCAAACGGCGCATCCGTATATCCGTCCTGTCCGGTCAGCAATCCATGCGTACCCAGCAAAGTGCCCGGAATGCTTTGACCTTGCCAAGGCAATGAAGCGTGACTCAAGCTTATAGCCTCTTCATGAACCCAGTCAGGGCGCATCGCCTTTACCAATGCGGTTTCAAACGCGCCGGCATGTCCCGGCATCGGGCCGCCTGTTTCCTTGGCAAGCTCATTGCGGGCTCCGACCGGAACCAGACTCCAATAGGAGGCTGCCGCCGCCCCTATCGGATGCTTCACAATCAGATCATTGACCGCCTGGAGCATAATAGATTCATTGCCCCCATGCCCATTCAAAAATATAATTCGTCTGAATCCGCAGGCTACCAGACTTTCGCCAATATCTTGCAGCATAGCGAGAAAAGTAGATGATCGATAGGACAGCGTCCCTCCATAAGCGAGGTGATGCTGCGAACACCCTATCGTAATAGCGGGCGCCAATAAAATCTTGTCGCCTACCTTCAGCTTCCCTATCGCCTCTTCGCAAATATGCTCGCAAATCAGGCTGTCCGTATAAACCGGCAAATGCGGTCCATGCTGCTCCGTGGCAGCCAATGGCACCAGCACGGCGCTCCCTGCTGCAGCCAACTTCGAAAGCTCGGTTCTAGTCTTGCTGTGAAACAGGCTCAGGCTCACCGCATGAACCCCCCGTCAATCGGATAAAGAGAGCCTGTAATATAGGAGGCTGCATCGGATAATAGAAATGCGGCGAGCTCCGCCACCTCTTCGGGCCTTCCGCTTCTGCCGAATAAGTTATTCACGTCTTGAATTTCATAATCTTCTGTTTTGATATCCCCTGGCACAATGACGTTCGCCCGCAATCCGAATTTTGCGTACTCCACAGCATGAATGCGAGTCATATGATTAATAGCCGCTTTCGCTGCGCTATATGCAACGGCTGTATTTCTGATTGGAATTTTCCCCAAAATGGATGAAGTATTGACGATAGCTCCCGCACCCGCCTCAACCATGCAGGAGATGGCATATTTATTAACGAGAAATGTGCTCGTAAGCGTGCCTTCAATGACTTTGTTCCATTCTGAAAGTGAAATTTCCGTAGTTGTTTTCCATATTTGCGTATATACATTATGAAATAATCCATCAATCCTGCCATATCGACTTTTAATACGGGTTACACTGTCGATAACCTGATCCTCTTGAGTTGCATCCGAGACAAACAACATCAGTCTGTCTCCATACTGCTTTTGCAATTCGGCTGCCTCGTAAAACTGCTCGATCTCCTCGATATCGGTTCCGACGACAGTCGCGCCTTTCTCCAGAAACTTAATGACTGACGATCTGCCGATTAACCCCAGCGCCCCGGTTATCCAAATCACTTTATGTTCCAATTGATTCCTCATCTTGCTGCCTCCCATCCAATATCCGTTTTTTCCAGATATGGATATCTTCTTTGTGGAAAAGAGCCAGCCCCTAACTTCCCTGCAAAGCAAAGGGCTGGCTTAGGACATACGTATAGTTATGAAGATGGAATAAGTTCAATATCGTCGAAATAAATCGATTTTTTATTCGTAAAACCGATCAGTTCTAACCCCAACATTATGAAGCTTACATCCGCATCGTTTAATGAAGCAGGTATTTCACCGCTCCACTCCAGCAGATTCCATTGACCCGCCAGCAAATCTACTTCTTGATGCGTGGTTGGAATCGTCCCTAGATGGTTATGGGCCGCATCGCGGAAATGCATAAACAATTTGACAGTTCCGCCCAAAGACTGCCCCTCCGGCACATAATAGTAAGCGCTAAGCCTGTATGACCCTGCCTCAGGCGCCGCAACAATCTGGCTGATTGCCGCTACTTGAACGCCGCTCGCCTTCAAGCTGTACTGATCGGTCCTGGCTTGATCCGTGCTCCGGCCGACAGAGCCTATGCCGGAATCGATCCAATAGGACCATGGCAGCGCGTCCTCCGCTCCGTCGCTTCCAAACTCGAAAGAGCTGTTGTGATTAACCGGAAGCGGCAGCACCGGCGTATATGGTGCCAATTCAATATCATCAAAATAAATCGTTTCTCCGGTGCTGAACCCTACCGCTTCGATTCCAAGAAGCAGATGCTTAACCTCAGAGCCGTTCATCTCTAATGGGATTTCGCCAATCCATTCCAATTTATTCCATTGGTCTGTTTGCTCATTTACATGAAGAGGGGCAGTTGGAATCGCTCCTAAATGATTATGGACGGCGTCTCTAAAGTTCATGAACAACTTGACCGTTCCATTCGATTGTTGATCTGCAGGCACATAATATTGGGCGCTTAGCTTATACATGCCAGTCGGAGGAGCGGCGACGATTTGACTGAGCGCCCCTAATTGAACGCCGTCAATCTTCAAGCTGTAGCTATCCGTTTTTGCATGCTCATTACTGCGACTCATGGATCCGACAGAATTGTCGATCCAATAGGACCATGGCAGGGCGTCCTCCGCCCCGTCGCTTCCAAACTCAAAAGAGCTGTTATGATTGATTATCGTCGTTTCTTCGTCATCGTCGCCCGGATTGGGGACATAAGGATCGCTTAGCCGCATAAATCTAAAATCGTCAAGATACAGCCTTTCATTTTCTTCAAAATCGAAGATATTGGTTCCGAATTGCACCTTTTTGACTGGTACGCCGCCTATCCGCTCCGGTATTTCTCCTACCCATTCGAGCAAAGCCCATTTTCCGGCGGTTTCTCTAGCCAATTTGTTCGTCGTTATCGCATTGCCCAGATGTGTCCCATTAGCATCCCAGAAATTAATAAACAATGAAATATTGCCATTGCTGAGGGATTCCTCTGGCACGTAATAATAGGCGCTTAACGAATGGAAGCCGGGATCCACATCGATTCCATCACGAACGGGACCACCTATTTTCAAACCAATTGTCTCGATACTGTACTCGCCGGTGCGTGACTCCAAAGCCGACCGGTGAACATTGTCCTCATTCTGGCCGTAGTCTACCCAATACCACCATGGAGGCGCATCATCAATATCGCCTGAAATACCCGTTTCGAACGAAGTATTGTCGTTTAGCGCCGCTTGCCCGTCAGCTTCTGCCAATATAAATTTCAAGTAATGCTTAACCAGCTGCGAATCGATGCCGTTGATGGAATCGTCAATGTATGTTCTTGCCGCCCCATCATCAGGATTAGCCTTGACCCATTGAATAAGCATATCGACTTCTTCGCTGCGAATGCCTGACCAAGCTTTGCCGTAATTGCGCGGATCCAAAGGCTGCTGTAAGATTTCATGCGTTTTAAAGCTATCAAATAGCTGTAATCTATATTCTGCTTTGGCAAGCTTGACAATCATTTGATCCAACAGCTCCGTTGCTTCTTCCGTTGTCGTCAAAGCTTGCAGCGGGTCATCCGACGGATAACTGAGCGCGGATGCCTCGTAATATTCGAAGGCTTGCATCAAAATATCCGCTCTAGCCTGTTGCAGCGGCGTCGCCGCTTTCTCTACAACGTCCTCCATTAAGGCTCTGCTTTGCGTCAAGTCCCATTCCGTCACTTCTTTTAAATAAGTAGAATCATAGAAGTTCATGAAATTTCGGCGCGGATTGGAATTGACCCATTTATCAAACCATGTCGATTCGATCATTGTGACTTCCCAGAAATTTTCCCATAATGCAAAGTAAGCTTCTAAGTAAGGCGCCGCTTCTTCGCCTACTGCCCGTATATACCATTCATTCAGCAACTCGTCGACATCAGCGCCTGCATCCCACTGAAGTCTTGATGCAAGCCAAGGCTTAGGTCCCTCGCCAAAGTTTGGATACAGCTCTGTATAATGAGCTTTAACCCCCGCTTGTTCCGCATACTTATAAATGTCCGACATTTGATGCAAATAGGGCCGCGGCAACGAATATGGCGTTCCATATAAATATTCGTAGAACGCCACGCCTGGAGCCGCTTCGAGCCAGCTCTCCGTAAATGCCTTGCCGGCGCTTCCCATATCTTCATCCGCCCATGACAGACGCTCATCCGTTATATAAACGATAACATTAGGGTGCAATATAACGTCTGTTGGCGGATCATACACCTCATGATAAGCGATCGTGCCAATATATTTATCCGGATATTGATCAAATACAATATCCGCGACCTCGTTTACCCAACCGAAATAAATATTGGACATGTCCTGATAGCCAATCGAGTTGATTTTGTCGGGATATAAAGGATGACTCGGATTTTGCTCGCAGAAGCCCCCATTATCATTGACAGATAAGGAGAACGAATCCGCTTCCGGATTTTGCTCGAAATAATCTAAAATGATGTCGCTGACGACATCAATCGTTTGCGGGACAGAAAAACAAATTTGCCAGCCTCCGTGCGTGTTAATCAAACCGCTGGACGGATAAAAATCGGGATAAACGGTTTGATACTGCGCTGGCGGGAGTATCTTCCAAAAGCTGTGATCGTGATCCATTCGGTTATGAATACGGTTATGCCTTGTCCAAGCCTTTCTTGCGGTTGTATTCTCAATATTCGAATCAAAAGCTCGCGAGAAGAAGGAAGGCTCTTGCCGTACCGTCTCCACTTTTACCGAAAAACCGGATTGCTGCGGCACGTCCTCGCCGTCCGGTCCAGGCAGCAGCCACCATACTCCGACATAACGCTCAAGAAACTCATAAACGCCAAATTCCGTCCCCCAGTCAGTCGGGCCTATAATCGTAATCACATTTGACGTCTTCTCCGGATGAATGACGAAGCCGTCATTGTCCAGATCGACCATTTGGGCATTGATGTAAGCCGTATTGGCGGAAGCTCCGATAAAACCAACATAAATCAACGTCGCATTGTCTCTTAGCGCCTCAGCCTCCGCAGCGTTCATAAGCGGAAGAGTTGCTCCAGTCGACTTACGTACATATTCGATTAGCTCGTTGGCTGCATCCTTAACTTGCTTGGAAGCAGACGGTTCCGTAACGACAATCGCCCTTGCCACGCCATTAATAACCGGCATAAATCCTTCGGACTGACCATTGTCTCCGCCGCCGTTATTGCCTCCGCTTCCGGGAGCTGGCGGCGTGGGAGTCGCTGTCGGCTGCGCTGATTCGGGATTTTCATTGCCGATGACTCGGCCGCCAAGCTCAACGTCATCTAATGTATAGTCCTTCTCCGTCAGCCCGCTGCCCAGTACAATATTGCCTTCAAGCTTCAGATTTCGCAGCGTAACGCCCGGGACTGCAATAATCACATTCCATTTGAGGGCATGTGTAAGATCCGAGAAATCATATACCCCCGGCGTGTTAATGATATAGTCTTGTTCGAGCTGCGCAAGCATACGGTCCATCGATATGACCGCCTCTGCGCGGGTCATGAATTTTTTCGGATGAAAGCTTCCATTCGAAAATCCCTTCATAATGCCAAGCTTTGTCAAACCCGCTATGGCGGCACTGCTCCAGCCTGCAATCTTCTCTGCATCGCTGTAGTCAAGCTTGTTATCCTCCAGTTCCTCAGGCAAGCCCATCACTCGCGCAATCATTACCGCAGCTTCCTGTCTCGTAACGATATCGTTAACGCCGATGGTGCCATCCCCTCGTCCGCGAATGTAACCCGCCTTGACCGCCTTAGCCGTCTCCTTATATAGCCAGCTTGATGCCGGCAAATCCGTAAAGGTTATTTCCACTTCTTCCTCGAGACCGAATGCACGGTTCAAAAATACGATAAACTCGCCGCGCGTTAAAGGTCGATTAGGTTTAACCGTACCGTCGTCATAGCCAAGCAGCATGTTTTGATTCATCCAACGCTCTATCGTTTTCTCCGACCAATGCCCTCTATGATCGTGAGGTTTGGCCGGAGTGTCCTCGCTTGCGCTTGCGTATAATGGAATGGCGCCTACCATGATAAGCATAACCAGCGTCAACATAAAGATTCGCTTCGTGAGCAGCTTACTTTTCATATCAATATCCCCTCTCAACGGCTCAATGGATCATGCGTGGTTAAATAGAGTCTTCCGCTCTTAACCCTTTAATGCCCCTATTGTCAGACCAGAAGTAATATTTCTTTGGAAAAGCGTATAAACCACGATCGACGGTACAAGTACAATGATGCATGCGGCAAACAGCACGCCCCATTCGGCCCGAACATTAGAGGTTGCCATGAGATTAGCCAAGCCTACCGGAATCGTAAATTTGCTTCGATCAGTCATCATGATGAGCGCAAAAAAATATTCATTCCATGCAGCTAAGAAATGAAAAATACCTACCGTGAACAACCCAGGCTTAGCAAGCGGCAGCATAATATGCGTAAAGGTTTTAAAATATCCGCTCCCATCGATATACGCCGCTTCCTCTAGCTCCTTAGGCAATGTCTTGAAAAAGCCGATAAGGACAAAGATGGAAAACGCGATGGAATCCGCGGTATATTTGAGCGCAAGCCCTTCAAGCTTATTTAATACATGAAACTTGTCCAATACGAGATATTGCGGAATAATGGCAATGCTCCCTGGAATCATCATAGAAAAAATAAAATAAAAGGTTAAAAAGCCGAATATTTTATGCGAATTTCGAGCGATCGCATAAGCCGCGAACGCCGATATCGCTATTGTAACGATTAATGAGATTATCGTTACATACAGACTGTTGTAGAAATAATCGCCAATTCTCGCTTTAACCCAAGCATTATAGTAGTTTTCAAAATGAAAAACCTTAGGAAGTCCCCAAATATTTTGATAGAGATCTCGATTATCTTTAAATGAGGTTTGCAATGTCCATATCATGGGGTAAAGCACTACAGCTGTCCATAGAAGAAGGGCGACTCTAACCATCCAAACCGAAACTTTGTTCTCCTTTATTTTGTTGCGCTGTGACTGGAGCATAAACATGCCAACTTTCTCTTAATATTCGATGGATTCTCTTTTGAACAATTTGTTCATGATTAGTGTATAAACTGCCGCAATAAGAGTCATCAAGACGCCAATCATGGCTGCGTAACCGAAGTTATGGCTTTCGAAGGCTTCTTTATACAAAATGTGCTGCATAACCTCCGTAGTGCCTGCCGGTCCTCCGCCCGTCATAATATTAACGATAGAGAAGTTTGAGCCAAAGTTGCCAATGACCAGCAAAATGACAGCGATCTTTACATGATTCCATACTAATGGAATCGTAATGGACGTGAGCTGTTTGAAATAAGATGCGCCATCCACCTTGGCCGCTTCGTAATAGGAAGGATCGATTCCTTGAATGGCAGCGATGAAAATAATAAGATAAAACCCCACTGTTGCCCATACAGAAGGAGGTATCAATGCCCAAAGAACGGTATCAAAGTCGGACAACCACGGCTTCGCCAGAGTATCCAATCCAATCATTTTTAAGATTTCATTTAATATGCCGAAGTTGGGATTGTAGATAAACACCCATAGGATGGATATAACGACAATGGACAACACATTTGGAAAGAAGAAAATAACCTTATAAAACTCTTTCTCTCTGATTTTCATTCGGCTGAGCACTTCAGCAAAGAAAAAAGAGAGAATCATCACCGCAACCATTCTCCATACGCCGAGAAACATATCATTTAAAAAGGCTTGAACTAAACTGTCTTCCTCAAGCAGCGCTTTGTAATGCTTCAGCCCTACGAATACTTTGTCAGCAGACAAGCTGCTGGTGTCATATAGACTGAGCAAAAGGCCTTGCACTAACGGATACAAAATCAAAACCGTATAAATTAAAAAAGCGGGAGCAATTGCCAACGTACAAAATACGATAAAGTTCCTTCTTCTTATCATGAGGTATCTCCTTATGTTACTGAATGCGGCCATGAGTCGCTCATGACCGCCCAATACCCGTTCTACTGTCTTAAATCGTTTCGTTTATTACTTGCTAGGTTCGACAAGGAAACGATCCTCTATCGGCTCAAAACCTTCCTTGCTTTTGTATTTGGAAGCTTCTTTATCCATATTAGCGAACAGCTGCTCGCCCGTTTGCTTGCCTGCCCACGCTTTATTTAACTCATCGAAGAAAATATTGTTGAGATCAACATATACCGTCGGGTTACGGCCAATATTCGTTTGAAATACTGTCAAATTGGGATCAAGCAGCATTTTGCTGTAGCTGATAACGGATGGCGCCGTTTGAACGCCGGTAAGATCCACGTTCATGGCAAAGTTCTCCATGACAAGCTCCGCATAAAGCTTCGCGTACTTCTCTTGGTACATGTATCGGATAAATTCCTTTGCGTTATCCTTGTTTTTGGCTTCAACCGGGATGTACAAATCTGTGCTTGCATAAGTTTGGGTTATCGACTTTTCGCCTTTTCCGTTAATCGGGAAAGGAATGACCTGCATTTCGAAATCCTCCGGTACATCATTGGCCATTTCACCCTCTAACCAAGTGCCCGTTGGATAGAAAAACGATTTCCGCTGAAGGAAAGCAATTTGCGCTTCTGTATGCGTAGCGCCCAGGCTGCCTGCCAACTCATATTTGCGTAAGCTTTGAAGTTTATTGAAGCTCTCCAAATACAACGGATTCAGCCATGCGCCATCTACGATATTGACACCATCCAGGTAAGCGTTCGGATCCTGTCTCGCAACATCGTAGAACATATAATTGGTCAAGTAGCCTAGCGCGTTTTGACCCGGGTAATTAATGGGTGCAATCTTCTCTCCCGAAGCTTCGATCATGTCAAGGAAAGCAATAAAATCATCCCAGTTCGTCGGCAGATCCGTCCAGCCCTTGTCTCTTGCCAGTTTTGCGTCATAGAAAATGCCGTACGCTCCGGTTGAGAATGGCAGTCCGATTACATCACCGTCCGGGTCATAAGCGCGATTGGCTACGCTCAACACGTCGACTAGCAGCTTATCGGGATCCTCGTAGGATTTCGCTTCCTTTAGCCATTCGTCCAACTTTTCGAATTTACGATCGCTGGTCAGTTGCTGAATGTCCTTTGTCGAGGATTCTCCGCCTAAATACGTGACATCCGGCGGATCATTTTTGATCCATCTAGGGCGGATTTCATCGCCAATTACACCGCTTAGTATGGCTGTAACCTTTAAATCCGGATTGTCTTGCTTAAAATCATCAATTACCGTATTCCACCACTGCTCTCTCGTATCGCCAGCTACGAACGCCGCGATTTCCAGTTCACCCGTCAGCCCTTTAGCAGCACTTTCATTTTGCTCCCCGGTCCCCGTGTTTGCAGATGGGTTCGACGGATTTGCAGTAGGGCTAGGACTTGAATTGTTGGCACTGCATGCTGCCAATAAACTTACGATCGTTGCAACGGTTACAAGCTTCAATCCTTTACGAGACACGTTCATTCCCCCTGTAATCATTTATTGCGAATATAAATTATTTTATATTTGCGTCATTAGAATAAACTATTTTATATAAAGTGTCAACTAGCCTGCAATCAAAAAAAATTACAGCCGCTGGGCAGCTGTAATTGCTGTAAACCACATTGTTTATCTTAAGAGAGATCGGTTCTGCCTCATGATAGACTGGGTTTGATAAGCAGGGAAACCGTCTCGCCCTCAAACAGTTTCATTTCTGACAAGTATAGAATCTCTTTTGCCCGATTCGGGTTGTTGATCACTTTAATCAGCTGACTGACAACTTTGTCTTTTTCCAGCCAATCTACATAAATGGATGTCAACGCAGGTACGCTTATATGATTTAAATCTGTATATCCGTAACCAATCAGGCTTTTTTCCAATGGCACCTGTATTTTGTCCTCCTTCAATCGCTGAAGCACGCCGAATTGAATAACTGTATTCGCACAGTAGGCCGCAGAATACTCTATATTAAGCGCAGTCATTCTCCCGCATATTTCATATCCGTCTTCTTCTTTGGATATTTGAATGAGAGTTTTATCTATCTGCAGGCCATGCTCCTCAAGCGCTTGTATATAACCATCGACTGCTAATCTGTGCACTTCAAAATCCAAGCTGCCGTTAAATAACGCTATCCGCTTATGGCCAAGTTTGATTAAGTATTTGACCGCCTCATACGCACCCTTTTTGTGATCAGGAAGAATGTTGAACTCTTCTTCCATGATGGGTCCCCCGTAGATGACATAAGGAACACCGGCGCTTTTGATCATACTGATAATTTCATGATCCAAATCACCTGTAATAATCAGTCCTTTCGGCTCGCTCGTTTTAATAAATTGAAGCAAGCTCAGCTTCTCGGAGGGATGAGAACTGATATTCATAAACAGCAAATGATAATGATATTCGCGTACCGAGCGCTCAATCACTTTTAAGTCATGCAAATAACGCGGGTCATTAGACGGGCGGTTGTAAATAATAAAAGCAATATTAGAATTGAGATTCGTATCCTTGTATCCCAGTTCCTTGGCCGCCTGTAATATTCGCGCTCTGGTTTCCTCCGAAATCGTGCTGGATGGCGAATTGTTAAATGCCATTGAAACGGTAGCTCTCGACACCCCTAAATAATCGGCAATATCTTTTTTTCTTACAGTCATCATCATATTTCCCTTCAAATAACATTCTCTCTATTAGCATATTTAAAAAATGTAGCTCAGTCAATTCATATTATAAACAAATTTATTTTATCGAAATGGATCCCGATATTGGCTTAAACGAAATCCAAGCAGAAGGTTTCTCATGCATATCTTGTACTCTAACGTCAAACAGCCCCCACCATGGAGTCCAGGATGGGGGCTATTGCTTTGCCATTTTAAATTTTTTTCACCTTCTAATTCCCCACATCCGTCGCATCGATCTCGATGAATTTGTTCCCGTCAACCTCCCAGCCAGCCAGCGGTATCAAGGTCACCGAATAAAGTCTCATCAGCTCATCCCCATCAATCCGGACAGGCAAAATCATCAAGTCATTCTCGCCGGATGTCATGCTGAGCTCATGCTCGGCCAACAGCTGTTCGCCGGTTGACGACGGGACAATGCGGCCTTCGATACGTTGATCGCCCAGGGCAATCGCATGGCTTTCCTATACTTACAGCTTTCCAATAAGACCAAAAAGGCGCAGCCTCCTCCATAACAAGAGGAACTGCGCCTTTGGCCGCGTTATTGACTATACTTGTTCGATTCGAACGATGCGAATCGCGATATACGGCTTCCCGGGCATATCCACCCGGCAAGTTCCGGACAACGGCTGTTCGATCGGCGTGATCTCCAAATTCCATGTATCGATAATTTCTGCCCGGAATGTTTCGCCCTCCGGCAAGTCGACGATTCGATATAGCGGCTGGTGAATGCCGTAATAATGCAGGTAATACTGCCCGGGCACGCCCAACGCAGGCACATCCCGAACCTCGGGAATCGGCCTGCACGCTGCTGGCGCCGCCTCAATCAGCTCACGCAAGAATGCGATGCGCTCTGCGCTCTCTCCGTACAAGCGCCCTCCCTTTGCCCACCATATCTCATCCTGCGGATGCACGAAGGTTTCCCCATGCGTTACGTAAGCGCCGCGGGTTACCCCGTCCCAGAATCTCCGCGTCATCTCTTCTCCGGAGATATTGCCCCAGCGTTGCGGAATATTGCCCTCGTAGCAAATCTCATCGATGACAATCGGCTTCTTGTATTGGTCTCGCCATATCGACGTCATCGTCACGTCCCAATGCTGGATGCTGCAGTGCGTCACCCATGGCTTGGCATGATCGTACATCTTGACGCTGGCATGATCATACATCTTTGTCCCATTATGAATAGAACGGAGATGGACATACGGATCATGGTCCTGTACATAACGGAGCAAGCGATCCCAGTCCGGCATGGCCTTTTCTGCCATGAAGTCGTATTCGTTGGCCAGCGACCACCATACATGGCGGAACGCGCCCAGCCTGGCGATGACGTAGCGCAGATAAAACTCTTCCGTTCGGGCATCCAGCCGGTCGAAGCCCCATCGCCCTTTGTCATACGGATGGAACAAGATCAGATCGGCCTCGATCCCGAGCTTCCGCAATCCCATTAATCGCGCTTCCAGATTCGCAAAAAAAGCAGGGTTAAACCGCGTGAAATCAAAACCGGAGGCTGCCGAACCTTCGAACGGAAAATGTTCGGGCTCATCAAAGTTGAAGCTGTAGTTTTTCGGGAACACGCACATCCGAATTTTATTAAAAGGCGACTCTTCCAGCGTTCTCAACGTCTGCTCCTGCAAAGCTTCATCCTGATGAATCCAAGCGTAACAAGTCGTGCCAAACGGGTAATACGGTGTTCCGTCTTCATAAGCAAATTGGATATCGTTGCGAATACGAACAGGACCATGGTTATTCGCTTCGGGCTCTACGCATGTAAATGTCCCGGCGACGCCATCCAGCTCCGCCTGGTCGCTCTGCGTCTCATACGTCCATTCTCCCGTCGCATCCGGCATAAACCGCACGCGATACGAACTTCCGCCATCATAAAAACCGTCTACCTTGACACTCCGCTGATTAAAACGGAACACCGCTTGAACCTGGACATCCAGATAAGGGTTGCCAACCTCCAATCCGGTCAGCTCCAATTCGAATAGATCCCATCTTTGAACGCGCGTATCTTTTGCTTGACTGTTCACCTTACACTCACTTCCCCTGATTTTCTTTTGGCGCCAGCTCGACGGCTGCGCGAATCGCCGCAATCATGCTTCTTTCGTCGGCCCTATTGGATCCCGCTATATCAAATGCCGTGCCATGATCGACGGAGGTGCGAATAATGCCGCCCTTTAGTCCGATCGTAATATTAACTCCCTCTTCGATCCCCAACACTTTGATCGGGGCATGTCCTTGGTCGTGATAGCAGGCGACCACCATGTCGTAATCGCCTCGCGCCGCCAGGTAGAATAACGTATCCGCCGGATGGGGTCCCGTTGCCGCGATCCCTTCGGCCTGCGCTCTCTGTATGCCCGGCAGCAGCTTCTCCTCTTCTTCTCCATTGCCGAATAAGCCATTTTCGCCCGCATGAGGATTGATCCCGCATACGGCGATCGTCGGACGGGGATATCCGGCCCTTACCAATGTATCGTGAGCCAACTTGATGACGGTATAAGTGCGCTCCGGATTAATCATCTCAATCGCTTTTATTAATCCCACATGCGTCGTGAGATGAATCACCCTCAGCTTCGGCGTGGTAAGCATCATGGAGAAATCCTCCGTATCGGTCAAATGCGCCAATATCTCCGTATGCCCGGGATAGAGATGACCGCCTTTGTGAAGTGCTTCTTTATTAAGCGGCGCTGTGCAGATCGCGTCAATTTCATGATTTTGCGCCATCGTAATCGCCCTTGCAATATATTGATAAGCCGCGTCCCCCGCTTGCGCCGACACTTGACCGAAAGGGAGATCCGCCGGCAATAAATCCAGATCGATACAGTCGATCTCGCCGGGCAGGAAACGACAATGTTCCATGCTCGTCACGGCATGTACAACGACCTCTGAATTCGCCAGTTCCGCAGCACGTTTTAACATTTTGGCATCGCCTATAACAACCGGTCGACAACTTTTATAGAGCTCGGGAGCTTGCAGCGCCTTTACAATGATTTCCGGTCCTACTCCCGCACAATCGCCCATCGTAATCCCAATACAAGGTTTCATTGGCCAACCCTCATCTGAAGTGAATTTATGGATGCCCATAGCACCCTCTCGGAACCGAAGCTTCCCGCCTTGGTGACGGCGCATATGTTTTTGCCGCCTGTTAATCTGCCGATCGGCACGCCGGTCTCGACCTCTCCGATCAAGGTCAGTTCGCTGGCGCCCAGCTGCGTGATGACCTGTTTCGCGATATCGCCGCCTGTAAGCGCGATCCCCGCTACTGCTTGCTTGTCTAACAATCTGCTTGCCATTTGTCCCATAATAACCGCAATCCGGTGACTGACCTCTGTGGGGCTCCACCCGTGGGAGCGGCCCATCTCTTGCGCTCTAGCCACATCATCGAGATCGGATGCGCAGTACAACGCGACGTGAGCTCCGCCGGCGAGACCTGTGGAGGCCAATGCGCAAGCACGTTCAATCTCGTCCCTGCAGTTGTCCGGCGTTGAAACGAGACGATCGCATCGGACCATAACGCCGATGACATCGGGCTGTTGAAGCACAAATGCCACTTGCTTGCGCGATTCGGAGCTCGCGCTGCCGATCGCAAGAAGAACGGGCGCCGTCCGATCGGAGTCCTTATCCCGCTCCGTTGCCATAATCGGAGCAATTGTATTTGTATCGCCGTGCAGCGGCATGTACGACACCAGCCCTGCCGATCCGGACCATACGACGCGGTATTCGGTTGCCTGTACGATCCGGATAATAGCCTCCAAATCGGATTCGTCCTCCGAATCAAAGATCAGATAAGGGATTCCATCGGCTTTAAATCGATCCAGCTTACGTTTCACTTCGTCGAAGCCACGCCGGATTTCGGCATAAGTGACAAAAGCGATCGGCCTATCGGTTTGTTGCGCCAGCAAACGGGGGAGGAAGGATTCCATCACGGGTGTCTTGGGATCGTTGGCCGCCTCGGATTTATGCAGCGGCACGCCGTTAAGATAATGGTACCCGTCTATGACTTGACGTCCGTTTCTGGGAAAGCCGGGCGCAATAATGACAAAATCCGGCGAACATACATCATACATCGCGTCAAGCTCTGCGCCAATATTGCCCCTCATCGTCGAATCCATCTTCTTGTAGATGTCCCGGGCACCGTCTTGCACGACAGTTCGTGCAACCGCCTGTACGCGGCGGTAGGCTTCCGCCCCGCTAACCGCCCTGCTGTCGGTATCGAATACGATAGCGTCATGCTCTCCGCTTGGCCTTCGCTGATCGCCAATCATCACCGACGTTCTCAAGCCGGCACGAACTAACTGCGCGCCGCTGTCATTAGCCCCCGTTAAATCATCTGCAATGATCGCGATTTTCACCCCTGCACCCCCAGCTCCGTTTCCTCATCGATCTTAATCACGGTAGCGTGCTTAACCGCAGAGGGCAGCTCCATGCGGTCGTTGATCAGCTCCCAATCCCGCAGGTCGAAAGAACGATAAGCGTCATAGATATCCGCTCTAAATCGGTCGACAAGCATGATCCATTCCCTTTTGCCATCGCGATCTACGTTATAGAGAGTGGGGCCTTCCGTCATATGGAAGGTTAGCAGCTCCGAGATGTCCCGTACATTAGGTCGATCAGACTCTCCCTTATCCAGATAACAGGATCGAATCGCCTTGCATGCCGCCCCTTCATCATCATTTAGCCGTTCGTCCTTATACAACATGAAGTAACAATCGCCCAAATCCGTAACGTTAGCGTCAATTACGTTATAACCGGGATCAAAAAACAGCTTCGCCTCCGAGAAGGTATTAAAATCCGTCGTCGTTACAGACCAGATGCGATGATTCCGCGGACCTTCTTCCACGGTGGACGACCATACAATGCGATACGCCACCTGGGCGGTGTCATAATAAATTTCGGGCGCCCACGTGTTCTGCGTAACCGGCATATGCTCCATAACGGGAATCAGCTTCTCGTCGCTCCAATCCGTCAGATTGCTCGAACAAGCGTAGCCGATGCTCCTGCTGCCCCAACCGTCCGTCCAGACGAGATGGAAGAGCCCGCCCTTATCCTGATAGAGGAAAGGGTCGCGCATGTTTTTTGTTCCTACGCTGGATGCAAACACAGGTTTGCCGTCATTTCGTTCCTTCCATGAGTATCCGTCCTTGCTTTCGGCGAGATACAGACTCTCATCCGCATTTTTAAAATAGCTGATCACGTACATCGTCAGCACCTCCGGGTCCTTGTTTGAAAATGAACCGGGGAGGTGTGAACACCTGCTCCCGGTCCATCGCAAACCTATTCTTTAATCAGATTATATTGTTCGGTATATTCCTCAATGATTTTTAAACCGCCGGCTTTTTCCCAATTCGCGATCTCTTTCTTCCAGCCTTCTTCGTCAATATTGCCCATAATATATTTGACTTGGGCGTCAAGCATAATAATGTTGAGCTCCGCCCCTTTTTGGGAATAGGTTTCCGAGGAGAGCGATACCGCCGGGTTTCCGACCGCATAGTTTAAGTTGTCTACGGTGATGTCTAATGTTTTTCTCTCCAAATCGGACATATCCTTCGGAATCGACTTCCCTCCCGGGTTAATCGCCAGCAGTCTGTCACGATACGGCTTGCCTTCCAAGCGGAACAGATCTTCATCGATCACGGTCGCGTTGCCGTCTGTATTTTTCCAGTGCTTGCCTTCAATGCCGTATTGGAGGAGGGTCGCCATTGGCTCGTCCAACAGTTTATTTAAGAACCCCAGAATTTTCTTCAAATCTTCTTCCGTCTTCACGCTGGATTTCGGGAATACCAGCAATCCGTTATTGCCCAATTCGGCAGGCGCCCGCTTGCCATCCGCGCCCTGGAGAGGTTCTACGTCAACGACAGCGGTTGGAACGGTCTTGGCTACCGTGCCTTGCAGCGCAACCGCAATACCAGCCGTCCCCACCTTAATGCCGAGCTTGCCGGCATCCCAAGTGGTGCCCGCGCTGGAGTCGTCGATAACCGCAAAATCCTGATTGATCAAGTTCTCGCTGTACAATTTGCGGAATAAGGTCAATACGTCGAAGTAGGTCTGGGAATAGAAGCTCGGAACAACTTTGCCGTCTTCCACTCCCCATTGATTAGGCGCTCCTTGGCTAACCGCGAGCAGATTTACGACAGAGGATGGTCCATCGGCGAAAATTTTGTCCAGCATAATGCCGTAAGAGTCCTTCTTGCCATTGCCGTCCGGATCCCCTTCGCCCATTGCTTTCACCACGTTATACCAATCATCTAATGTAACCGGCAATTCCAGATTTAATTTCTCCAGCCAGTCTTTGCGGAACGTGACGCCCGATCTGGCGAGCGAACGGAATAGCGGCACGCCGTATACTTTGCCATCTACAGACACATTCTCGTAATGAAGCGGGCTGACCTCCGCCAGATTCGGATAATCCTTGATGAGCGGGCCTACCTCCCAAAACAATCCCTCTTTCATATAACTGATGTAATTGGGAGAGTATTTGATCGTCATTATTTCAGGCAGATCTTGTGAGGCGATCATGACGTTGATCTTGTCGTCATAAGCGGAGCCGGGAATCCACTGCATCGAAAAATCGACGCCGGTGTATTCTTGAAGCTTCGTTTCAATCTCATTGTCTTCCTTCGGGATTTGCGTCGATTGCTCGGCAACCATTGTAATGTGGAATGGTTTGTCCGATTTCGCCTTGTTCCCTCCCGAATCAGGCGCATTGTTGACTGTCGAATTGTCGTTCGAGCCGCAGGCAGCCAATACGCTGGAAGCAGTCAGCACCGTACAGAGCAACACCGTTAACTTTTTCAAGATAAGACCTCCATTTTTTCCTTTGTATTTATTAAAAGATATCCGGCTTTGAATTGTCAAAACGGATTATCCCTTAACCGAACCCATCATTGCGCCTTTGGCAAAGTGTTTCATCAAGAAAGGGTAGACAAGCAGGATGGGAACGGTAGCGAATACGATAACCGCCATCCTGATCGTGATCGGGTGGAAATCGGAACGTTCCACCGCCGACTGATCGCCGAACCGGTCATTGGCCAACATGACAATATCTCTCAGCAGAACTTGAAGCGGCCACTTGCTGGAGTCGTTAATGTACAAGATCGCATTAAAGAACGTGTTCCAATGGGTTACCGCATAAAACAAACCTATGGTTGCCATCGCCGGGAGCGACAAGGGAATAACGATACGGAACAAGATGCCGAGATCATTGCATCCATCGATCTTGGCGGATTCCTCAAGCTCGTAAGGGACCTGCTGGAAAAAGTTTTTCATAATAATCAAGTTGAAGGCGCTTATGGCCCCCGGAATCATTAATGCCCATAAGGAGTCAATTAAACCTACATCCTTCACCACAAAGTAGGTAGGAATCATGCCGCCGTTAAACAGCATCGTAAATAGAACGAGAAGCAATATCTTTTCTCTGCCGCGCAGATGCCGCTTGGCCAGCGGATAGGCCATCATTGAGGTAAAAAACAAATTAATAAAGGTGCCCATGAGCGTAATATAGATCGATGTCCCCAAGCTGCGAAGCAAGGTGTCCGTCGAAAAAATATAGGCATACGCCGAAAGCGAGAATTGCGTAGGGAACAGGATAAAGCCGCGTTGCGCAATCTCTTCGGGAGTCGCAAAGGAAACGGCTATGACGTAAATAAAGGGTAAAATCATGACTAATGCGACTATTGTCAACAGCAAGTAGTTCGCGCTATCGAATAATCGATTGCCCCAGGAACGATCTTTCATGGTGATCACGCCTTTCCTATCATTTAATAAATACCTTCTTCTCCGGCTTTCTTAGCCAGCCAGTTCGTACCCAGCACCAGCACTAACGCAAATACGGATTTGAACACCCCTACAGCCGCGCTGTAGCTATATTGCGCTTGCGTCAGACCCTTGGTGTATACATAAGTGTCGAACACTTCTCCAACTTCCCTGTTCATCGTGTTGAGCACCAGAAAGACCTGTTCGAAGCTGACATCCAAAAAATCGCCCATCTTCAATATAAACAAGATGATGATCGTACCGCGGATCCCGGGGAGCGTAATATGCCACATTTGCCTCCAGCGATTCGCGCCATCCATCCTGGCTGCTTCGTAGAGCTGCATATCGATGCCGGACAACGCCGCCAAATAAATAATCGTTCCCCAGCCCGCTTCCTTCCAGATGGTCTGCCCCGTGATCAGCGTTCTAAACCATTCTTCGCTTAGCAGGAACGGGATTTTCTCGAAGCCGAAGTGAGCAATCAAATCGTTGATAATGCCGCCTTCCGTCGTAAGAAACATATAACTGATCCCCACGATGACCACCCAGGAAACAAAATGGGGAATGTAAATGACCGTTTGGATCGAGCGTTTGAACAACTCCACGCGGACCTCATTCAGCATTAACGCCAGAATGATCGGGATCGGGAAAAAGAAACAGATATTATAGAGAGCTAGAACGGCTGTATTGCGGAATAATTTAAAAAACTGCGGCTCGGAGAACAAGCGGATAAAATGCTCCAGTCCCACCCATTCGCTGCCGCTGATGCCCAGATGCGGCTTGAAGTTCTGAAAGGACATCACTAATCCCCACATCGGCCAGTACTTAAAAATAAGGAAGTATACGAGACCGGGAATCAGCATGAGATACAACCAGCTATTCTTATACAACTCTCGAAGGATATCATTCGGTTTTCTTAATGGGTTCACATTCATAGCGGTCCTCCAGTGGTTGATGGTTGAGCCGATCGATAGCGGCTGTTTGATAAGGCTAATTATTTCAGAATCCGGGTAACAATCAATCTCCCGTTTTCAACTACTCGCTTTCTTTTCCACCATCGCACTGCATTCAATATGGAATATGCTCCATTCAACTTTACTGCAAAAAAAAAAGAATCTCTTGCATCCGCTAAAAGCAGCTGGCGCAAGAGATTCTTATCCAATTGGTCCCGACTTTTATTCATTCGTTTTTCTTGTGCTCGGTTCGATATTTGCCCGGTGTTTCGCCAACGACTTTTCGGAAGGTTCGGATAAACGCCGTCGTATTGTTGTAGGATAATTTCTCGGCGATTTCCGATACCATCATATCCGTTTGCTCCAGCCAAATTTTCGCTTGATCCATGCGGGACTGGGCGACATATTCGGTAAAGTTCATGCCTATTTGCTTTTTGAACACGCGGCTTAAGTAGACGGGATGGTAATTCAGCAGGTCTCCGCACATTTCCAGCGACAGATCCCGGTCATAGTGATCGCGTACGATCTTTAGCATCTCGCCCGCTACATTGGCAAATTTGGATTGCTCGCGATTATGCAGAAACGTAATAACCGGCGCGAACACGAAGTCTCCGAACCACTTGCGGATCTCCTCCGTCTGATTAAGCTGCTTCCACTCGTCCTGAATAACGGAAGGATCAAATACCTCGGTAATCGGAACGCCGTGCTCTTGAATGAGTTCGAATATTTTCGATAATAATTGTCTCATCAGAATTTGATATTCCTTGAAGCCGATTTGTTTGTGCGTGATCGCGTCCAGATATTTCTGGAAGGCTTCCTCCACTCGCGGCTGATCGGCAGGTTTAAAGGCTTGCAGCACTTGATTTTCCAAAGCCTTCAGTTCGATATAAGCCTTATTGTCGAATTCCAGGTTGTAGCGCAGATCGTCATAGTGCAAAATAATATCGTTGCCCAGCACGAATCGGCTCTGAATCGCTTGCAGTCCTTCCTTATAGGCGCGTTTGGCATCCGTTATTTGATCGAAAGTATTGCTTATGCCTATGCTGACCTGCACGCTCAAATATTGGGCGACATTGGCTTTTAATTGTTTGGCAATGTCATAAAAATAAGCATTGGCTTCCTCTAGCGTCGGCTTGTCGCAATAGACAATGCTGACTTGGGATTGATCCAGCAATATCGGTTTAAACCAGTTCGTGTCCTGTATAATATCTTCCGCTATATTATTAATCGCGTATAACAGCAAGTCGCGGTCGGTTGCTTTATATTTGGAATCCGTTAACGTGTCAATTTGCAGCACGATAACCGCATAATACTTCCAATGAACGGAGAAGCCCAGCATCCTGCATTTGTACAGCCAGTCTTCCGGCGAATAATGATCCATAAACAATTGCAGCACCAGCAGCTCTCTCATTCGCGGAAATTGCTCTTTGACCTGCAGCTGCAGCTTCTTCTCCGAGTGAAACATCGTTTTAAATCGTTCTTCTATGACGCTAAACTCGTTATGACTTTTGTCTTTGGCATCGCGATATTGTTCGCCGCCCAAGTATTCGAATAATCGTTTGATGGGAGAATACAATCTTCGGCTTCCATAATAAGAAAACACCGCCACGAGCAGGAACAAGGAAAGACAAGTGATGATCGTAATATCCGTAATCTTGCTTGTTTGCTGTTTGATCTCCGTCATGGATTCGAACGACATATAGATCAAGTCGTTGTACGACGACCGGATATAAGCAATGCCCCAGTCCTGACCGTTCACCCTGGCTCCGACAAATCCATTTGCCGAGTCTAATAAAGGCCGAAGCTCATCGGTATCCGCCGCCAATTGCCCGGGCCCGGCAACAATAGGCTCATATTCGGCATCAAGCACGATCGCGTGTCCGGGTTGATCTTCGAAGAGAGAGCGGAATAAATCATTCCTGAACATCTCAATGACAAGTATGCCATCGGCATTATTGGAATTCAGGTATAAAGGAAGCTTGACGATTAAATTCACCGTATCTGACGATAGCGGATTATCGGCGAACACCCAGAACATCTTCTTCGGATTTTGCGCGGCCGCATTTTTTAATTGCTCGGCATGTTCGAATTGGTTAAGCTCGTAAAAACCGTTGTTGCGAATAATCCAATTGTCCTTAAAGTGGATCAGATAAACTTCCTTAATCCCATCGTTTGCCTGAAGAGTATACAGCCCTTTGGACAGATCCCAGATCTGTCTGTAATCCTTGTGCGAAATTTCTCCTCTTATCGCTTCAAGAACCAAAGAAGACCCCGCATATTGCAATGCGGAAGCCTCCAGATTCATAATCATTTGTTCCACTCTCAGCTGGTCTTGCTTCAGGATTTGAATATTGGATTGTTTCACTCTATCCTCAATATCCTTCGAAGCGATCCAAAACGAGACGAAGCCCACGATAATAACCGGAATGATGCCAATCAATAAAGCAATCACAAGTATTCGATACATATAATTGGGATATCTCATGAGACCCTCCAGTTGATTATCATAGAAGCACAGCTCGTCTTATCGAATAATTCCCTCATCCAGCTTATAGTATTTGATCCCTTTACGCAAATACGTAAACGCCACATGGATCGCTCCATCCCTGCTCTGCAGAATCGATGGATAAGAATAACCGATCTCGTTCTCCCAATATTCTTGATCTGCGACTTGCAGATCGAGCTTGCGCGGCCAGGTCTCCCCTTCGTCCTGGGATATGGCGATCGTTAAGGGAGTTCGCAGCGCCTTCTTAAGCGTCTGACCGTTTTTTTCGTACCAGCGGAAATTATTATTTTCCAGGCTAGCCGGGTTATAGATAAGCGCAAGATGATTATTTATTAATCGCACGACCTGCATGGATGAATTATTGTTCGGAAGCTCGCTCCGTTCCGGCGCTGTCCAGGTCACGCCATAATCATGCGAACGGCTTGTATAGATTCGGTCGGAATCGCGGCTGCGGAACATCGCGTACAGACTGCCATCCCGCAAAGATACGACGCTCATTTGGACGCGTCGGGACACCTCCGGTATCGGATGTTCCGTCCAAGTGTTTCCCTGATCCCCGCTAATAAATACGACGGCGTATTCATCCTCTTCTTTGCAATAATAAGCAGGCAGCAGCCAGTTGCCATTGTCCATAATGACGACAGGATGTCTCAAAAAGAAGCCCGGACCGTCGAACATGATCTCCGGATCTGACCACGTATGGCCGCGATCGGCAGAAATTCGCCGCACAACTCTGGATGTAGTCTGATTATGCGGCTCATTGGAGGTGTGCATCAGCCATAACTCTCCATTTGGTTGTTGAAAGAGGACGGGATTCTGCTCGGACCGATCCGGGTCGCTGGATAATTCAATAGGCTCGGTCCACCCGGCAGCGCCCAGCGGCAGCCGCGACATGACGATATTGGTATCGGGATTGCCTTCGGCGCTCCCCGAGAACCACACGCATAGCAAGTCCCCTTGATCCAATTCGATCAAGTTCGCGCAGTGGCTCGTTAAATACCGAACAGGCAGATAAGCTTCTTCCACGCCCGGCTGATCCGGCTTCTTGCGGATGATTCCATCAAATCGGTTCATTTACATCTCCCCCAGTTTATCTGATTAGTTGTCGATAGATGCTCTCGATGTCGTCCACTGTCAGTTGCTTCGGATTATTGTCCATCAATCGGGTAACCTTCGAAGCCGCGATGGCCAAGTCGGGCACATCCAGATCGGTGACGCCGAAGCTTCGCAGATCCTGTGGAATGTCGAGCGCGGACGTCCACTTCGTAATTCGCTCGAGTACGCGATCCGCCGCTTCCCCGGAGGAGCAGCGATGCGAATCCGTTATCCCCATAGCGGAAGCTGCAAGATTCATTCGATGCGCGATCGCATCCAGGTTAAACGCCAGCACATGCGGCAGCAGCATCGAATTCGCGACGCCATGCGGGATATTGAACTTCCCGCCGATCGGATAAGCCATCGCGTGCACGGCCGCGGTGCCCGCGCAGGTAAGCGCCATGCCGCCATACATCGACCCGAGCATCATCGCTTCGCGCGCATCCGCTTGATCGCCATGATGATACGCCGTTTCGATGCTTTGGCTGATGAGACGCATGGATTCCAGAGCAAACATATCGCTAAATGGATTGGCTTTGTTCGAGATAAACGATTCGAAGGCATGCGTAAAAGCATCCATGCCCGTTGCTGCCGTAATCGGTTTAGGCAGCCCAAGCGTAAGCAGCGGATCGATGATGACGAGTTGCGGCAGCAGGTAACGGCTGACGATTCCGATCTTGAGCTCTTGCTCCGGCAGCGTTACAATCGCATTGGGCGTTACTTCGGATCCCGTTCCGGACGTAGTCGGAATCAGAATCAAGGGAACGCCCGCTGCCGCAATTTTATCGATGCCCAGCATCTCTTCGATAGACATTGCATTAGTCGCCAAGACAGACAAAATTTTGGCGGCATCGAGCACGCTCCCTCCTCCGATCCCCACTACCATATCGTATCCTTCGTCTTTATATTTTTCGAATATCTCGATAATAGCTTGATCCGTCGGCTCCGGCCTCACATCCGCATTTAATTGACATGCGATGCCCGATTGCTCCAGCTGTCGAACGACTGACTCCGCGTATCCAGCCTTAACGATAGACGGCTGAGATAGAACCAGCGCGGTTCGAACCGGCGGAAGCACATTCAAATATTCGTTCAGTCTCTCCAGCGTATGGCATCCTGCTATAATTTTGTCGGCCGATTGAAATTGATAAGGTCGCATAAGCTCATTCCTTTGTCGATGATCGTGGAAACGTATACTTCATCATCTGCAGGTGCTCGCTATGAAGCACCAATTCATTGTTCACGTATAAGCGATAACCTTGCTCCAAGTTCCCATCCTGCGAGGCTGACTTGTTATAAGTCACACGAATGGCGTCATCGTTAATTTTCACATTATTCAGCTCGAAATGGGTTAAACCGACATGTACAGGATCGAGTACGATTCCGTCCTCCTGCACGTTTAATCCCGCAATATGCCGGATTACGAGATCAATGTAGTACGAATGATTATAATCCACGTCATCGCTGATCGGCTCTCCCGTCATACTGTCATAATGCTCCACCAAATAAGGTTTGTCGAGGTCCCGCTGCGCGTAATGCAGCATGGAGTACTCTCTGAAGGCATGTCCGAACTCTTTGTCGTAGACATGCTCCCTTCGTTTGCTCTCCTCCGCCAGCGCATCCAGGATGACGCTGTTCGTGTAAGGCCATGTGGGACCATTCCAGACACAGCCGTTTCTTCCTTTAAAGAAATGGCCCTGCCAGCCCCCTTCGGCCGAGAATACGGGACAATCCTTGGCAACGGACGGGAAAGGATTGCGTGTCCCGAAGTAACGTTCGTCGAAGAGATAGTCCAATCCGTTTTTGTGGCGGTCATCCGTCATTCCGGCCCAATACGGGTAAAATCCGACAATATTTTTGACGTAAGCCTTCCGGTTGTCCTTATAATGCAAATCGTAGAAAAAATGACTTTCCTCATCCCACATGCCGGCTAAAACATCGGATTTGATTTGCTCTGCCTGTTCCCCGAACCTCTCGGCCTCGGGATCACCTAAAGCCAGGCATAAGTTCATGACGCCGATGCAATTTAAATAATGATAAATCGAGCGATCTACGCGTTTGAGCGGCGTGACAAGCTCCGGGTCCTTGCAGTTTTTCGGGAAGTCGTTAAAGTACCAATAGCTCGGCTGGTATTCCTTCCCCGTCCGATTATGTTTGTACTCGATGATTAAACGATCCTCCGCATTGCCCATCAACCGGCTTTCGCCATCTATCTGGCGCTTAAGAGAAGGCAGCAATTGCCGGGCCATCTCCTTGTCCCGATGGATCAAATAATATTGATAGGCGCTCCATCCCATAAAATTCGCGTATGAATGCAGCGTTTCATTGACTAACAAACAACGATACAGGCCGTCGTCATCCTGGCTTGCCATCATATTTTTCCATATGCCATCCCCGTAAGAGCGATCCGGATACCATCTGGCTTCGAGCAAATGCATCGGAGCGGTAAGCGGAATAAGCTTCGAGAACTCCCAACCATGCGGGGCAAATGGCGTCTTGGACATCTTATGCGAGCGCCCTTCGTAAAAAAGCGGGTATTGCAGCTGCCCTACCCTTGGATCGGCTAAATTATGCCGCATAAGAAACCAGCGGTAATGCCAGGTTTTGGTGATCAAAGGTTCGTTGCATGCGAACTGGGGCGCTTGATCAAACCAGCTCTGATATTCGGCTTGTTGAGCCGGGAGGATATCCTCGGCCGGTTGTTCAAGGAAGGCGGTTGCCCGCCGTTCCAGAGCGGCGGCATCATCCTGCTCCGCGATGCCCATAGCCGCGGCAATGACAAGCCGAGCCTGCTGGCCCGGCGCCAGCTCCAACCCTTCGTGCAGCCTGTTATCGCTAAGTTTTAGCACAGTCCGTATGGCGAACTCATAACGATCTGCCGAGTAGACGCCCGACATCGTACCCTGATCCTTATTTTGCAGAATACGGGGGTCGGTCTTTAATCGGATGACGATAGCATCCGGGCCGCGATTCTCCCATGTTTGCACGGCTACCGCGCAATCGTTCCAGGTAACAAACTTATGCTCGCGCAATGACAACGAAGCGCTCTCATATTCGAAAGCCAAGTAGCTGGGATGCCAGTTCAGCTTGCAAGGCTCGAATACAGTCTCTTGATCCGATTGGACGGTGAACAACAGCGGAATATTCAATTTGTGTATAAAGTCTATCGCTCCGCTAAAGCCAGGCTTGGGATCCAGATAATCCGCCCAGAGCCTGGCACCTGTCGGGCCGAGAAGACTGGTTGTCGGCAGTGTCCTTAAACTTCTTCTGCCGCTCGCCAACTGATCATCGATCCGTGCGTTCAAAGCTGGCAACGTTTATCTCCTCCTTTGCGATGGCGCCTGATTCTATATAGGCTTGGATCATCCCTGCAACCTCGCGCTTTTGGCTTTCGCCTAATCCCTTTACCGGGAAGCGGGCGGGTCCCCCCGGCAATCCCAGCTGGCTCATCGCTTCTTTTAATGCCGAAGGGATCGTTCCTAATTGAAAGGAGTTGCGAAGGGGGCGAAGGGCGTCTTGGGCATGTTGAGCCGCTTTCAGGTCACCGTTTGCCCAGTTGTTGTAGATCGACGCGACAAGCCGCGGAAGCACATTCGAGGTTGCCGCGATCGCGCCGGTTCCGCCAGCCATCAACGTAGGCAGGATAAGAGAATCCGTCCCCGCCAATACCGCAAACGATTCATCCGCCGCGTCCAAAAGTTGCAGAATGACATCCATTCTGCCGCTGCTGTCTTTGATCCCGACAATATTCGATTCCCGAGCGAGTTTGGCTGCTGTTTGCGGTTGAATCGAGTTGCCTGTCTGATTCGGTATGTTGTAGAGAATAATCGGCAGATGAGTGGAAGCCGCAATCCGTTGATAATGAAGAGTCAGCTCATCCTGCGAGAACGTTAGAAAGTAGGGCGTGATCACCGAAACCGCATCTACGCCCACCCGCTCCATCTCTTTCGTCAGAGTAATCGTTTCATCCGTGCTTATTCCGCCTGTTCCGGCATATACGGGAATTCGCCCGGCAGCCTCTTCGACGACAATCTCGGCAATTCTGACCTTCTCTTGCTTGTTAAGCATAAGAAACTCGCCGTTCGTTCCAAGACAGAATAATCCATGCACACCCTGCTCGATAAATCGTTGTACAAGAACACGCAGGCCCGCCTCATCCAAAGTTTGATTTTCTGTAAACGGCGTAACCATTGCCGGTATGATTCCTGCAGGTCTGATCATTTTGCGCTGCTCCTTCAGTTGAATTAGTGTTGGATCAATCAAATTAATAGGAATCGTCGAACCGTTAAATGTTGTATACATCATTTATGAGTAGTTTATCGGCATCCTTCCGGTCTGTCAACAAACAATATCGCTGCGTTCATCCAACTGGTATGTTGTATGCATCATTTACTTCAACCGATTGCCCATGTTACTATACAAGGTGAAACGGCTACGGCTACAATCATTTTACGCAAAGGAAGTTATTGCTCATGGATCTGCCTAAACTCGACAACTCCAACTTATGGGACAAAACGTACTCGGTGTTGAAAGAGCAAATTATACGCAGAACGTTTAAGCCCAATCAAAAATTATCCATACCAGAATTAGCGAACCAGCTAGGCGTCAGCCGCACGCCTATTAGAGAAGCGCTTAATCGTCTGGAGACCGAAGGTTTGATCAAAACCGTCTCCAAGGTCGGAACCTTCGTCGTAGCTATCGATGAGAAGACGCTGCTGGATATTATCGACACCCGTCTTATGCTCGAATACTGGGTGCTCGAGAACCTTCCAAAGTTATCGGCAGATGAGATTAATGGAACTCTGGCAAGTATGGAAGAGATTCTGTCGCTCACCGAAAGTACCATTCGCTCCTCTCCATTTGACTCCAATCAACTCGCCGAGTACAACCTGGCTTTTCACCTTGCTTTTATTCGAATGGGCGGGAACCAACGGAACACCGACATCTATCAACAGTTGATGAATTACCGCTTCTCGGCAGCCAAGTCCTCCCTCATCACCCAAACGATGGTGGAGACTGCGCTCGAGCAGCATTACGCGATTATCGCGTCCATTCGAACCGGCGACATTGCGCTTATGCGAGAAGCCATATATACGCATCTTAACGATTCGAAAGTACGTTTGCTGGAAAATCTCAAAAACAATGGCGGAGTTATTTAGCGGCAGGCTAGCGGCCAATGGCTACTGGTCATTGACTATCGGTCAATCAAAAAGGTACAGCTCTCATCATCATTGAGAAGACTGTACCTTTTGGCATTTATAATGAACAACCTTTAGAATGCGAGTTGAATTACTTTTAAATGCGAGTCGATACCTCTTAAAGCAAATTTTTGAAGGCGTGACGAACGACGTTGCCACGACTGATAATGCCAACCAGAACGCCATTGCGCACAACCGGCAGCTTCTTGATGCGCTTCTTCCCCAGAATGGCCGCTACATCCTCGATATCTCGATCCCAATCGATCGTGACGACCCGCTTCCGGGCAAGCTCCATGACATTGAGGTTAAGCAGCCGCTTCGTTCTTTCCTCGAAAGGCTCCTGATAATCTTCCAGCTGAATAACGAAAGCGTATGCGATCGCATCAAACATCCCCTGCTCCGACTTTCCGATAAATCGCATAATATCGCCGTCGCTGATATACCCGACGATCGCATTGGCTTCATTGACAACCGGCATGCCGCTGATGCCGTGGTCGATGAACTTCTCGATGACCATTCGGACCGTGTCCGTCTCCTTCACCTTGAATACTTGTGCATTCATCACGTCGCTTGCTTTCATCGTAGTCCCTTCCTTCTCTTTAGTTGAAACCTCTACTACTCCAAACTGTACACCATCATTATGTACTCTCACAAGTCAACCAAATTAATACCGCCAGATAGGGAATAGTACAAATTCTCCACTCATAAAGTACTCTTAAAGATCATGTTTAAAGAGGGAGAGGCTGCCGTTGTTAGATCAGTCATTTGTTGCTCGTTCATTAGAAGAAGTTCGGTTTTGGTCCCGAATTATGAAAGAGCATTCTCTTTTTCTTAAACTAGGATTTCGTTGCGATGATACCCAATTAATTAATGAGGCCAATCATTTCTATGCCATTTTTGAAGCCATCGAAAATAAATCCAATTCATTTAACATCGGAACAGATCCCTCCGTGATTAAAAGATTCAACGAAGAAGTACACATAGCTGTTTCTTATATTTGGGCTTTTAAACGAAAAGTGCTCGGTTTAATACTAAGATGCCAACTTCCTGGCGCAAACAACTTCCCCTTGTTGGTTGATCATGTTAGCAGAGAAGCCAATTATTTTAGAAATCGGTTATCGGAATTAAATGCCGGCAGGTTGGAGCCTCTCCCTGATGCTATTATTGACGAGAACGTATTCTTTTTAAGAATTATGGCCGATCACGCTAAATTTATTAGCCACTTGCTTGATCCTTCCGAGCGCCAACTCGTGGAACAAGCAAATCATTTTAGCCAGGAATTCGACACCTTGCTGTATCAAGCAAGGGACTTGGAATCCATGCGTCCAGAATCGCAAACGCTTCCTCTGCTTGACCAATTTTTAGATCAAAACAAGGTGTCGGTTAAATCGCTTCGCGACTTCAAAAAAACAGCCCGAGACATGATTGAAGCCTGCCGTATAAAAAGTATCATTCATCCGTTATTGGCGGACCATGTATTTCGCGAAGCCGAACACTTCCTTGTTATCATCGATATGTTTGAAAATAGTTTAACGGGTAATTCTGCTTAATACTAAACCCCTCAGCCGATCATATGGTCGGCTGCTGCTATGTCTTCGTAACAGTATGAGGCTCGTTTCTTTCATAATTCTTTCATTGCCACCTGTTACACTATAAGCAAACTCGAGGTGGAAGGATGAAAGGTATGTTGCGAGGATTTGACTGGAGGAGACTGCTGCTGGCGGTAGGTGTTGTATGTTCCGTATGGTTCGTATCGTGGGGTGCCACTAGAGCCGATGCGGCGCTTTCGGATTATAGCTTCGGCTATTATTCGGATTATGCCGAGATTCTTTATTATTATGGAACGGATACGGAGATTGTTATTCCGGAAACAGCGCGTGAACTTCCGGTGACGGCTATTGGCGATAGAGGAACGTTTACGCGGATGAATCTAACAAAAGTGACTTTTCATGAGCGCCTTAAATCGATCGGAGACGGGGCTTTTAGTACAAATCAGCTAACGGAAATCGAGATACCGGCTAGCGTGACATACATCGGAAACCTTGCATTTATTCAGAATACGCTGACGAAAGTTACCTTGCACGAGGGTTTGCAGACCATTGGCGCCGCAGCATTCGCTAGAAATAAAATATCTGAAATTGAAATACCCGCTAGTGTAAGCAGTATGGGAATGAATACATTTAAAGAAAGCGGACTCACAAAGTTGAAGTTGAATGAAGGGCAGCTGGAGGAAATCGGATATGCTTCTTTTTCTCACAATGCGATAACCGAAGTTGAAATTCCGGCAACTGTGAAATCGATCAGTTTTGCTGCATTTCGAGATAATAAGCTTAATAAAGTGGTATTAAATGAAGGTTTGGAGACGATTTGGTATTCTGCATTTGAGGGCAATGCGCTAACCGCAATCGTGATTCCGTCTACTGTAAATATTATTAAAGGCGATGCCTTTTATAATAATGATCTTGCATTTGCCGTAATCCCCCCAAGCGTGGACACAATTGAGAGCAATGCATTCGGTAAAAATAGATCCAACTTTACCATCATCGGATCACCCGGTTCGCCAGCTCATGATTATGCAATCGAATTCGAAATTCCTTTTATAGATGCATCAACGATCAGTCTGCCCACTATAGAGTTTTCCCCGGATGGCCAAGACTGGGCGCAGTCGGCCTCAACGACTGTGTCAGGTGATGCTTACGGCATCTTCAATCTCAAATATATCTGGACGAACACGGACCTTGAACCCGCTCCAGAAGCAGAATGGCGCTCATTCGAAAGTGGCGACGAGATTGAACAATTGTCGTCCGAAGGGGAATGGTTTTTGCATGTTCAAGGATCCCTGTTGGATCGAGCAGCCACCTGGCATTCCGGGCGCTTCCGGGTCGACAAAACATCACCGACGCTGAACGTAGAGATGACGACTGGTCCATCAGCAGTTCCTTATACGCAAGATACATGGAGCGCAGAACCTGTTACCTTAAATGCAACCGCGTCCGACTCGTTTGGCGAAATCCGTGAAATCGTGGTTGAGACGGAATATAACTCGCAGAGCTCGGCAGCAGCCTATCCAGGCAACACGTACTCCGCAACATTCGCTGCCAATATACTTTGCATATCGGTTCCGATGTGCAGAGCATTACCGTAGACATGTTGCCGGAACATACGTTAGCATCGACATCGCTCGGTGGACAAGTTCTCGGATCAGGCAGAGTAAAGGCTGATATCTCGCTGGAAGAGGAAGCCGACCTGTTCGAGATCGTGGTCACCGCGGAAAATGGGACCAAACGAACATACAAGATTTTGCTGGAAAGAGACGAAGCCGCGCTTCCTCCCTCAGAATCAGAATGCTCCAAGCCATCCGCTTTCACCGATATCGCTGGTCATTGGGGAGAAACGTCTATCATCAAAGCGAGCTGTCGCGGAATCGTTCAAGGCTACTCGGATAGCAGCTTCGGGCCGGATCGACGCGTTTCCCGCGCGGAATTTACCGTCATGCTGGCTGGACTCTTCCAATGGGAAGGCGCGGAGACCGCCCTCCTGTTCGGCGATATGGCAGGCAAAAACCATTGGGCGAAGCAGGCCATTGCGCAAGCAGCAGCTTTTGGCATCGTATCTGGGTATCCGGATGGCAACTTCCGTCCGGAAGCGACAATTACCAGGGCAGAGATGGCCGTCATGATCGCCAAGGCACTAAAATTGCCAACGGATACCGACCTCCCCACGGCTTTCGCCGATCATGCGGACATCTCAGCTTGGGCAAGGGGCGCCGTAGCTTCGATTCATCAACTGGGGATCATCATCGGTCGCAGCGACAATCGCTTCGTGCCGGGCGGAGCAGCCACCCGTGCAGAAGCAGCTGTCATGCTGCTTCGCATAGCGGAGATTAAGAAGAAATGACCGTATAAATCTAGCAGGCTAGCTGTTTTTCAAAATAGCTTCGGCTACCCCCGGAGCCAATCGGTTAAGCCAAGTCAGCAGTTTGACTTTGCCGATAGCTACCTCCAACCGGTCGCGGCGGTACGATCGCCAAAACTCCGCGGCCAGTTGATCGGCGGATATTTTACCTCTCCCCCTGCCGCTCGTCATGGCCGTGTCAACGATCGGCGGAATAATCTCAAACACTTTTACGGGAGTCGACTCCAATTGATACCGGAGCGCTTTCGTAAATACATGCAGACCGGCTTTCGTCGCGCAATACACCGGGGCGGACTTCTTGGGAGCGATGCCCAACCCTGATGAAATATTGACGATAGCAGCCTCCTGATGACGGGAAAGCAGCGTCAGCAGTCGGGCGATAAGTCTGATCGGCGCGATCAAGTTAATCTCCGTTTCCTCCTTGATTTTTCCGTCAGTATCAAGTGCCTTCCAATCGTTGAAAGCGTAGTTGTATTGAATTCCCGCATTGTTAATCAGCACGCTTAGATCGGGATGCTCTTCGCTCAGCCACTTCACAAGCCTGTTCATATCCCCTTCCTGACTGATGTCGCACCGAATGACATGTACTTCCGGATATCGCGACTTCATCTCGGACAACTTGCTTTCGCTGCGGCCTGCGACGATCACCTTATTGCCATGCCTCAAGAACTGCTCGGTCAAAGCCAATCCGATTCCCGAAGCGCCGCCGGTAATCAATACGGTATGTCCTGATGGATTCATAATAATTTCCCCCTTCTTACCTAAATTGCGAGTTCAAATATTTACTTCGTAATCAAAATTGGACTTTTTGAACTTCCTCTTAAAGTGTAGAACTTAAAGAGAGGGTTTTCCTTAACCTAGGTTTATTTTCTTCACGAAATAGGAATTGACACTTGAACTCCCCCGGTGATATATTGTGTATGCACAACATACACAATTTAGAGCGGAGGGTAACGGTATGCTTGCATTGGATATCAAAAATTTGAATAAAAAATATGAACACTTTCAATTAAAAGACGTATCTTTCCAACTGGAAAAAGGATATATTATGGGCTTTATCGGAGCCAATGGCGCGGGTAAAACAACCACCATCAAATCCATTTTGAATCTGAGTCGCATGGATGGCGGCGAGATCAATATTTTGGGCAAAAACATGACCGAACACGAAGTCGAATTGAAACAAGAAATCGGCTCCGCATTCGGCGACATTAATTTCTATACCCGCAGTAAAATCAAAACGTTAACGAATGTGATCAAACCGTTTTATCGCAATTGGGATGATGACACCTACTACAAATATCTGAAAAAATTCAATTTGATCGAAGACAAAAAAATAGCCGAACTTTCAACCGGAATGAAAGTTAAATACAGCCTAACCCTCGCTTTGTCGCACGGCGCAAAACTTCTTATTCTGGATGAACCGACAAGCGGACTTGATCCGGCTGCCCGGGACAATCTGCTGGATATTTTTCAGGAGCTAGTGCAAGACGGCGAAATCAGCATCCTTTTTTCAACCCATATCACATCCGATTTGGAGAAATGCGCCGATTATATTACCTATATCCACAACGGCCAAATTATCAACAGCGCCGAGAAAGAAGAGTTTGTCGATGCGTATCGTTTGCTAAATGGCAAAAAAGAGCAGTTGGATTTGTTCAAAGACCGGCTCATTGCCTACAAAATAAATTCTTTCGGATTCACAGGCTTGATTCATACCAAAGACTTTGATCCGTCTGTAGATGTTAAATTCGCCGTGCCCAATTTGGAGGAGATTATGATTTATTTCTCGAGAAAGGAGAATATGCATGTATAACTTATTGAAGAAAGAATTAAAGTTAGGCGTAAATCCGTTTTTTTATGTGCTGCCCTTTTTGACAGGCGCCTTAATGTTAGTTCCGGCATGGCTTTATTTCCTTGTTCTCCTGTACTTTTGTTTTATTACGGTACCGAATATGTTAGGAGGATTCAAAAGTCAAAACGATTTAATGTTTACAAGCATGCTGCCAGTAACGAAATCGGACATGGTAAAAGCAAAGGTCTCTTTTATTGTCATTCTGGAACTATTGCATGTGGTTGTCGCCGCTATATATGGCCTGATTAGCGTTCGCTTATATCCGAATCTGATCTACTATTTCTATGAGCCATCCGTTGGTTTCTGGGGGTTATGTTTCGTCATGCTGGCAATCTTTAATATCATTTTAATCCCTATGTATTTCAAGACGGCGTATAAATACGGCGCGGCATCGGTTGCATCGATTACAGCCGCTATCCTGTTTGCCGCAGGCGCAGAATGGCTTGGCATACAGAATTCGTTTGTGTCTGATCTTTTTAAGGGAGCCGGCGCTGACAATTTAGCTGTTCAACTCTCCATCTTGCTTATTGGCATTGCGATTTTTGCAATATTTACGATAATAGCTTATTCTATAGCCAACAAAAGGTTTGAGAAAGTGGATATATAATGAACATTGCGATTTCGAACACATCCGAGAAACCCATCTATCAACAGCTATTCGAACAAATCAGCGCTCAAATTCTTAAAGGCGAACTTGGAGGCGGATATAGCTTGCCGCCTATCCGACAAGCGGCCACGGAGCTTCGGGTCAGCATCATTACCGTGAAAAAGGCTTGGGAAGAGCTCGAACGATGCGGTTTAATTTATACCGTTACCGGCAAAGGATGTTTTGTCACCGAGCTCTCACCCGATGAGATGCTTCAAAAACGCAATAAAACGATCCTGGAGCAGATGATGATCGACACTTCCTATTACAAATCATTTGGCCTCACGATAGAAGAAGTTTTTGAGCTGTTAAAAAAAGTTTATTAAATTGCTAACTTATTAAGCATTAAAGTCTTGAAAAACCCAGCTTGCTTTCTATCATTGCTTACATTTCCGTCTCCCAATCGCCCCCATTTTTTTTGTGAAAATAAAAAGAGAAAGTGCAAGCAAGCACCGACCTAAATAGGACGGACACCGACTTTGAGCTTTCTCTCATCACACAGACTCAAAATTGTATATTCAATGTTTTATTAAGAATGAATTGCGTTTACGCTATAAGCGGTCTTAATCGAGTTCAATCCATACTTCGCCGTCTCTAATGCGCTTCGTCCCGCGTAGCTCTTTTTAAAAAGTTCTAAAGATAGATACCCGCTATATCCGATACTATGCAGTGTCGCCGCGATATGTTTAGTAGGCGCAATGCCTTCTCCCGGGAACAGACGCTCTTCATCGTTTATGATCAAACGGGATGGCTCGCCGGGGTAGTCATTGACATGAACGATCCCGATTTGGTCAGCTGTAAGGGAGCCTAACAGTTCATGATTACTCCCTCCCGTATACATATGAAACGGGTCAATGAGCATTTTACTCATTGCTTGAAGATCAACAATCTGTTTGGCTTGCTCCAGAGTAGATAAATATTCAGCTCTCCCCCAGAACTCAAGGTAAGGCTCGACGCCTGCCTTACGTCCGATTGCCTTTAAGTCTGAGAAGTATTCTGCGATTGCTGCGGCATCTAAATGACTGACATCGCCAAAAGGCGGTGCGGCAATTGCAGGGCATCCAATAGCAGCTAGCATCTCCATTTCTTCTTCGGCTTGACGCAGCCCTTCTTTTCTCGTTTGCAGATCCTGATCACACCATTTAAAAAAAGCTATTGCATTAACAGGTGCAAGTTTTAATCGATCAAGCTCTCGCCTTAGCGAAGACAGTTTCTCTCCGCTGTCTACATATGCCTTAACATCTTTTATCCAAAGTTCAATCCCATCATAACCGGCCTCGGCAACCAGTTCTATTTGCTGAAGAATATCAAGATTGTACGGGAATAAAGTGGATGTATTAAGGGCGGTTCGAAAAGGGAATATTGTATTTTTTTCAGTCATTGATTTCGTCCCCGATCCGGATTGTACGTTGCTCTCTATGGCTCTTGTAAGCTAATTCGATCAATTGAATCGTTCTTAATGCTTCCTCGGGTTTGACTGCCAATTCTTCCTCTCCGAGTATGTGTTTGTAGACATTATTATAATAAGAAGTATAAGCGCCTGGTTGGGTTTCGACCAATCCCCTGACATGCAAATCCCCTATGGATGTATGAATGGTTCCCCAATTTTCGGGGTCTTCCTTGCCCCAGTTTTTAGAATCGCTTGGACTCTCCCCCGCAATTAATGCAGCCTCTTGCGGATCTATCCCGTACTTGACAAAAGATCCTTTACTGCCATGAAGGGTGTATCTTGGACTTGGCTCCCGTACGATCCGGGATGATTTTAGTACAACCTTTAAATTATGGCGATAGCCAAGGGAAACATCGAAGTAGTCATCTGTTATCCCTCCATCCCTAGTAATGCGAATATCGCCGGTTATTGTATCCGGTGTACCAAAAAGCTGTACAGCTTGATCGATGAAATGGCTGCCTAAATCATAAAAAACGCCTGTAGCGGGACCCCTTTTATCACGCCAATTGTCTGATTTCATAACGGGATTAAAACCATCCCAATGGAATTCACAGTCAGATAGTTTGCCTAATAAACCTTGTTCAACGATACTTTTGACGGTCAAAAAGTCTCCATCCCAACGCCTATTATGGAATATGCTTAGTACTTTGTTTCTTTCCTTAGCTAACTCTATTAACTGTATGGCTTCTTGACTTGTAGCCGTAAATGGCTTTTCAACAACAACATGTTTATCAGCCATTAAGGCATCTCGCGTAAATTCCACATGATTTGTACTAGGAGTGGTCACGACAATAAGATCAATGGTCGGATCACTGTACAATTCCTCAACGCTGCTCACAACCTCAATCCATGGATATCGCGACTTGGACAACCGACTTCTGCGTTCCACTACTTTGGACAGTTCTAAACCTGGCACTGATGTAATTACAGGTGCATGAAATGTTTTCCCGGCAAAACCATATCCAATAAGCCCTACTCGAATTTGATTTTTCAAAGGAATCTACTCCCATTGTCATTATTTGTATTGCCATGTAACCCTTCCTTACAGCAAACCTCTCTCCTTCAAGTTTAAATAGCTGACCGTCGCCGTTTCCATTCCAGTAAGGTTACGAAGTTGATCTTGCTCGACTGTCATCCATTCAACCCCGATCTCTTTGGCTGCAGCAATAGATTCCTCAATCTTTACCATGCCTGTACCTACTGCCGTCCACTTGCCGACTTCGTCAACTCCGTAAACGTCTTTTAAATGAATAGCGGGTACACGACCAGCCATTTTGCGTAGAATATGTGCCGGATCGGCTCCGCCGAGCGTAATCCATGCAACGTCTAATCGAAAATAGAGATGACTTGGATCTGTATACTCGGCTAAAATATCTAAAGAATAGATGCCATTAAAAACGTTTTGAAATTCATGTGCGTGGTTATGGTAACAAAAACGCAATCCTTCCGACTTTAATCTGGCGCCAACAGCATTATATAGTTCGGCATCTTGAAGCAATTGCTCCCTCGTGTCCACCACATCCCACCAGAATGTGACATCCTTTGTTTGCAACAAGTGCGCCTCTTTGATTATTGTGTCCAACTCATTTTGATCGCGCATTTGTTCCTTGTTGATACTGTGAGTTGCGACTTGGAGCCCCAATTGATGAAATCTATCCACGTTTTCTTGTACATGGCCTGTAAGCAAGGACTGACCGCCCTCAATGCCCTCATAACCAATGTTTGCGATTTGCTGCATGGTTCCCCAGAAATCTTGTTTTGCTTCTTCGTTCACGATACCAATTAAAGCAAGTTTAGGTTTCTTAAACATTATTCCGCACCTCTTCCTTGACCAAATTGGCCGTTCTCTAACATTGTAATAAACGGACTATCCGTTACACCGGTTAGGGGCAATTCTACTCTTGCATGTTGACGCACCGATTCAAAAACAGCAAACGTGATCTCAGAAGCACGGAGTGCCTTTTGGTGGGAAACCTCTGATTCAATCCCCGTTTCCAAACAATCTAATGCATGCTGGACGTATGCCTTCATCTGTTCGGACATGGACGATAAAATCATTTCCGGACGCCAGGAAGGATCCTTGTAGTTAACCCCTCTGATGATTTGGCCATCCCACATCACTTCAATAAATCCTTCCGTACCATAGAGACGAACTCCAGCCCAAACTTTTGTCATATCATCCGTCGGTTCCCATGTATCTACAGGTCCGCAGTATAAGTTGGCTTGAACGCCATTGGCAAAAACGATATGTCCGGACGCCCCATATTCGGAGGGAACATTAAACCAATTTAGTATACTTGTTGTATCGACTGCGCCTAAAACAGATTCTGCCGGAGTTTCGTTTAAAAAGCTAAGCGCTTGATCAAACGTATGGATCCCGCAATCCAGCAGGTTTTGCGGAGAGTACAGGTCCAATCTGACAAGTTGACCAATTTTTCCATCGTTAAGTAACTGTCGTACTAATTTGTTCCCTTCCGCAAAACGACGTTGCAAGGAAAAGGTTAGCTGGCAGCCCGTCTCTTCTGCAATCCGCGACATCTCCTGACATTCTCCCCAAGTAGGAGACATCGGTTTTTCGCATAACACAGCTTTAACTCCAGCTTCGGCGCAATCACGAAAAACGGGAAGATGCAACGGCGTCCACAAACAAATTAAAACGACATCCGGTTTTTCTTTTTCAAGCATAACTTTATATTCAGTATAAATATTGCCTTGGAATTCAAAATCTGCTTTTAACCTCTCGGCTGACTCCGCCGATAAATCTGAAAATGCCACCACTTCGCATCTGTTATCAGCCTTGATGCCAATTGCATGTTCATGTGCCCGTTTCCCGCATCCGATGAAAGCTACTCGATGGACAACTTTACTCATTAAAAGATCGCTCCTTTTTTTCAAGTCATAATCACAGTCTAAAGCTTTGTTTGCTTCCAGATAGATGAATCGTTGCTCTGGTATAGGCTGAACTACTTTCAATTCTGCCATATATCGTTTCAAAACTCTAGCGTTATTGCCGGTGGATTCATACGAACGTATGTGCTATAATCAAGGCGTATTAGGCACTTCATTAACGAATTGGGAGGCAATACTGATGAGCGATGCTAATAATGGTCTTGCGCAACCGATCATTCCGCATTTGTGGTTCGACAAAGAAGCAAAGGAAGCGGCTGAGTTCTATTGCTCCGTTTTCCCGCATTCCGAAATAACCAGCTCGACGATCTTAAACGATACGCCTTCCGGAGATGCACCTATCGTTTCGTTTACGGTTTGGGGGCATCCGTTTATGGCTATCTCTGCAGGGCCGCTCTTCAAGTTAAACCCGTCGATTTCGTTTTTCGTTAATTTCGATCCGTCGCGGGAACCAAATGCCAGAGAAATGCTCGAAGAGGCGTGGAACAAGTTATCCGATGGAGGAGCTCCTCTCATGCCTCTGGACAAATACCCGTTTAGCGAGCGGTATGGCTGGATACAGGACAAATTCGGAGTCAACTGGCAGCTCATATTAACAAATCCGCACGGGGAGCCGCGCCCACCGATTATCCCTTCCCTGATGTTTGTCGGCGACAACTGCGGCAAGGCGGAGGAAGCCCGCGAGTTTTATCTCTCAGTCTTCCGCAACGCGATGCCCGGTACGCTTGTTCATTATGCCTCCGGTATGGAGCCAGACCGCGAGGGGGACGTCATGTTCTCCGACTTTATGCTGGAGAACACCTGGTTTACGGCCATGGACAGCGCGCATGAACATTCGTTCCAGTTCAATGAGGCGATTTCCTTGCTGGTCGACTGTACGACGCAGGAGGAAATCGACTACTATTGGGACAAGCTGTCCGCCGTTCCCGAAGCCGAGCAATGCGGCTGGCTGAAAGACAAATACGGCGTTTCGTGGCAAATCTCGCCCGCCGCTCTAGACAAGATGATGAACGAAGGCACACCGGAGCAGCGTGACCGCGTCACGAAAGCATTCCTAAAGATGAAGAAGTTCAACATTGCGGAATTGGAACGAGCTTATTTGGGGAATTAACTAACCGGGTCGTAACACCGTTGGCGGTGTGAAGGGCTAGAGGCACAGAACAGCCCAGGAGGCGTACTCCTGGGCTGCATTGTTTATATTGTCGTTTCATATCCCAGCTGTTCATTAATGTCTATGCCTCTCTCCGCTTGCCGGCTTGTTCGCGAAATTCATGCGGGGAAATCCCCGTCCACTTCTTGAATACTCGAGTAAAGGAATGAGGCGCCTCGTAGCCGACGCTGGCACCGATCTCCGCGATCTTCATTTCCGTACGCATAAGCAGCTCCTTCGCTTTGGCAAACCGGGCATCCTCGATATATTCCGACAGTTTCATTCCCCGTTCTTGCTTGAACAAGCGCGAGAGGTACGAAGGATTAAAGTGGATCTCGTCAGCCAGACGGACGAGCGACAAGTCCTCCGCTATATGTTCGTCAATATAAGCGCTAATCTTGTCAATAGCCGTGACGGCCCGGTTATGCTCCCCGTCCCGGCGGCTGTCGAACAGTTCCTCCGCCGCGCTTCTCAGGAAGCCGAACCGCTCCTTCCAGGAGGGATACGCCTCCAATTGCATCAAGCCCCCTGCAGACATCGGCAGCTTCTCTCGTTCTCCCCAACGATTGGAGTAGGAGAGCAGGATAAGGGCGATGGAATAATACAGCTCCGTGGCGTAAGCCGATGTCCATCCTCCCTCCGTAGCAGACAGCGTAAGCTCGTTAAACAACCCAAGAAAGTCCTCTCTTCTGCCACCCTCCAAATGTGCCGCCAGCGTCTCCGTCTTCTCCTTCGGGAAGCGAAGGCGTAACTGATCGGCCGTTCCCTCCTCGCTCAAACGCACGGATTGCACCATCGTTGTCCCGTCTCCCGCACGCAAGTGCTGCCTTTCTCGGAGCTTATCGTAAGCAGTGGGGAGCTGCTTCCAGTTCGTTGGCTCCTTCGCCAGCGTAACGGACAACTGAATGCCTAGCGACTGCCGGCAGGCTTCCTGAATCAATTCGAACGTTCCCTCCAGGAAGGTGGACAGACGCTCGAAGTTGTTATCCTCCTGCTCTGATTCCGTTGAGAGCGAGAACGGCAGACTTAGATCGGTCGGCTGAAAGAGCCAGATCAGATCGCCGTAACGATCGATGACGCCAAGGCATCTGCTTTTCTCCTCCAGATAAGAATCGGATAAAATTTTAACGCTCAGCGCCGTCTCCTGACGATCGGCATAGTAGCGGTGCGCCTCTGTGGCGGACAAGCTGCCGAGAGCGATGAGGACGGGAGCGCAGGGTTCGAATTCGATGCGCAGTCTAACGAAGTTGTCCTCCATCGTCTCGTCCCCTCCGCCTTCGAACAGGAGATGGCGCACGTAATTGCCTGCAGCGAGCGTGTCGAAGGCATTACGGCTTGCCTTGGAACTCTGCAGAAGCGCAGCCGTTCGCAGCTCTTCCTGAATCTCGCCAACGACTAGTCCAACGGTCTCGATCAGTTTGTTGTAACCTTCGCTCTTAAGCAAATAACGGATACCCGGCCACTGAACCGCCTGGTATACCGTCTCGAAATGGCTGTAGCCGGTCAAAAAAATCATCTTGCATTGCGGCCAGTCGGAGCGGATGACGTTCATTAAGGCTAGACCGTCCATCTCCGGCATGGCGATGTCCGAGAGCACGATATCGAATCGGGTCCTCCGCAGCCATAGCAATGCCTCCTGTCCGGAATATGCCTTATACAGATCGAGCTCCAGATCCAGCTTGCTAAGCACCTCGTATAGACCGTCCGTAATAATTTCCTCGTCATCTACGATTAGTAATCGGATTATCTTGTTCTCCCCCCTCCCTAGGCAGCCTCAGCGTCGCCATTAATCCTCCGAGCCCGCTTCTTGACACCTGTAATCCTCCATCGCCTAGCGTCAAACGGACACGTCGATGTATGTTGACCATCCCTGTAATCTCGCTTTGGTCTTCGTCATGCTTCAACGAATGTATGATTCTAGCCAATTCCTCGTCAGACAAGCGATCTCCATTATCCTCCACAATCACTCTAACCTCTTCGTCATCCCATTCGAAGCGAACCACTATCAGTCCGTCGTACGCCTTTTTCTCCAGGCTGTGCTCGAACGCGTTCTCGATGATGGGCTGTACGATCAGACGGGGCACCTGCATAGGCGCAAGTTCGGAAGGAAGCTCCTGGAAATCCACCTTAATACGCCTCGAGAAACGCAGCTCCTGAATCTCCGTGTACATTCTCGCATGCGAGATCTCATGCTCCAGCGACAAATTGTCGGAAGCGTTGCGCGTTACGAATTGAAAGTATTTGCCCAATAACGTCGTGAATTGCTCGATGCGCTCGACGTCTCCCGTCTTCGCCATCGTGTTTAAAATGAAAAAGCTGTTGTACAGGAAATGGGGATTGATCTGCGATTGAAGCTGTTTGAGTTCCGAGCGCTGCGCCAATATCTTTTGCTTGTAAGCCTGATCGATCAATGAACGCAGATTGGCGACCATCTGGTTAAAGCGGCCGTACAGATAGCGGAATTCGTCCTTCGAGGCATGATCAATAAAGATGTCAAGGTCCCCATTCTCCATTCTTCTGAAGCTCTTGACGAACGTTAATAAGGGCTTGTGGATGAATTTGTACGTCGATAGAGCGTAAACGGCTATGATTCCAAGCGATAGAATGAGAAACAACCATGCCCAAGAGTAGAACCGGTCGAGCGGTTCCTGGAATACTCGTTCCGGAATGAACCGGTACAAGGAGAAGTTCAGCTTCTCCGAATTCGCGTGCATATAATAGAAGCGCATATTGGACAACTTTACTGCGTCCGTTTTCAGTTCCTCGCTGTCTCGGGATTGCTGCAGGAAAACGGGCATATCTTGCTCTGGAAAGGCTCCTGCCCCATTGGTAATAACTACGCCATCCCGTCCATGCACGAGCATGACCCCGCTGTCAGCGTAGAGGTTGAACTGGTTCAATTCCTCTCGCATGACCCCGCTGTCAAGCGCGATCTCTACGGTAAACAGCGGCTCTGCATCTTTTCTCCCCCCGGGCTTGTACGCGCTCAGGTGCAGGCTGCCCTTCCATTCGATAATCTGGGATCCGTGCCCATACACGGAGCGAATCCCGTAAAACCGCTCCGCGTCGAACTCGCGCGCCCCATCGACGGACAGCGTCTTGCCGATAGGAGCAATGTGCACGCTGACGTCTTCAATGTAATGGCTGCTGTTCTGGATCGTATAGACTCGTTTCAGCAATAAATTGATATTTTCCATCCGCTCGATCGTGTCCATCGTTTCCCAGGTCAGCGCCAGTTCGTTCAAGTGTTCATCTTCGAGCAGGCTGTACTGGAGCAGCTTTATCCGTTCAATTTCGTTCTCCATGTCCGAGAGGTAATAAACGATCTGCGAGACCGCCGTCTTGGATATGTCCTCGCGGGCGGTCTGCACGATCCAGTTATAAATGTACGCCCCGAACGACCACATAGGGAGCATGATAAGCAGAAAGGTAATCAGCAGTCGCGAAAAAATGGAATTTCTAAGCGAGATATCCTGGCGATTGAACAACAGCGTCGCCTCCACCGTTTTCCCTCATTGTAACGAATGTTCAACATTCTGTCCCTAGATTTCTCCAGTCATCCCTTAACGCTCCCCAGGACGATTCCTTTGACAAAATATTTCTGCAGGAACGGATACGCCATAATGATAGGCAGCGAACCCAGGAATATCTGCGAAGCCTTCAGCGTTCGATCGGAAATTTTCGCGAGGTTCAGCAGATCGTCCCTGGACACGTTGGACAGGTTCTGTTGAATGACGATCGTCTGAATGTAACTCTGAAGCGGATAATTGGATGGATTGCTCATCAGGATCAATCCGTCGAACCAACTGTTCCAATGCTCCACCATGGAGAACAGAGCGAGTGTTGCAAGCGCCGGCTTCGAGATAGGCACGTAAATGCGCCATAACGTCGTCCAGTGGCCCGCGCCGTCGATCAGCGCCGCTTCCTCCAGCTCCTTTGGCACCTCTCGAAAGAAATTAAGCAGCAGAATGATGCTGAAAACCGGAACGGCTCCGGGAAGCACGAGCGCCCATATCGAATTCAGCAAACCGTATTCCTTGAGGGTAACATACCAAGGAATCAGTCCGCCGTTAAAGAGCATGGTCAGGAAGAATAACCAGGCATACACAAGCCGCAGACGCAGAGCATGTGACTCCTTCGAGAGCGGATAAGCGACTAGAATCGTCAGAAGCAGATTCAACGGAGTTCCGAACGCAAGGCGTTTTAACGACACCCACATAGACTGCCAGAATTCTCCCCGGCTTGCCGTGTATTCGTACGATGCCAGCGTGAAGTCGACGGGCCACAGCCTGACGTGCCCAGCAGCCGCTGCCGTACTGGAACTGAAGGAAACGGCGATAATATGAATGAGCGGGAATATGCAGAGCGCCGCTACCAGCACCAGAATGACTGTATTGACAATCGGAAACCACTGGCGCTTCCTGCCGCTTCCTCGGGAAGTGCTTACGGATGACTGCTGATTCATGGCTTCTCTCCTCCTAGAAAATTCGGTATCTAGCAAAGTAGTATGCGAAGAAATAAGAAGCGGAAATGAGAATCAGCGACACGATCGACTTAAAGAACCCAACAGCAGTTGCAACGCCATATTGCGCGTCCAGCAAGCCAATTCGGTAGACAAAGGTGTCCAGAATGTCTCCGCTTTCGTATACTTGAGGACTGTACAGGTTAAACACTTGATCGAACCCGGCATTTAGGAGCTGCCCCAAGCTCAGTACGGACAGGAGGACGATAACCATCCTCATGCCAGGCAACGTAATATGCCAGATCTTGCGCCATCGATTGGCGCCGTCGATCGTTGCCGCTTCGTACAAGCCAGGATCGATCCCGGTAATGGCCGCGAGGTAAACGATCGTTCCATAGCCGAAGTTCTTCCAGACGTCTGACCCAATCAAAGTCGTAGGGAACCAGTCGTTATCGCCGAGGAAAAAGATTTTGGGCAATCCCAGCGACGTTAGCAGACCGTTCACGATTCCGCCCGATGGGGACAAGATATCAACCAGGATGCCTCCGAGCACGACCCAGGAAAGGAAATAAGGCAAATAGATGGTCGTCTGCACCGTGCGCTTAAGCACGGCGTTCTTGACTTCGTTAAGCAGAATCGCGAACACAATCGGCACAAGCAAACCAAGAATAAGCTTGGAGCCCGCAATCAATAGCGTATTTAACAGCACTTGCGAGAAGCTGGGCAAATGCATGACATATTCGAAGTTGGACCACCCGACCCACTGTTGGTCGCCGAATAGACCTTTGGCGGGGATGAACTTTTGGAATGCGATTACGATGCCGGCCATGGGGACGTAAGAGAATAGTATGATGAAGACAAGCCCCGGCACGATCATCAAATGAAGCGGCAGCTCTCTCCTTGTCTTGGCTCCCATTGGATGTTGTCCCTCCTATTCGGTCAGGAAGCAAGTAGGACAGAGGCTGCAACCTATTCGACCTCTGTCCTCTTCCTTGCTTCGCCATTCTTTTCTCTTTATTTTGTTGCCGCGTACCATTCGTTGACTTCCTTCGTAATCTGTTCTCCGCCGAGTTTATTCCAGTCATCAACGAATTTATCAAAGTTTGAAATGGGATCGCCCAATATAATCTTGACAAACACTTCGTTCTGCAGCTTCTCCAGCGTAGCTTTGCGCTCCACCATCGTCGGCGTCGGAGCTCCGACAAACTTCTCAAGCAGGAACTGATTGTTTTTGTCGTATTGATCCGTTATTCCCATGGAGCCTTGCTCGCTGTAGATTCGCTCCCAGCCCCAAAGCGCAAAGCCCTCTGTGGAGCCGGAATAGTAAGACTCCATTTTCTCTTGAATCGTCTTTGCTTCCCCAATCAGCTTAGACATATCGCCGCTTTTGCGGGCCTCATCGATGTCGCGGAACGCCTCGACATTCTTTTTCAGCGGGTAAGGGGTGACAGGCGATAACTGCCATACGCTTTCTGCCTCTGGCGGCGCGAAATAGTAATCGAAATCTCCCGTCTCTCCCCAGTTTTTCTCCATGTGCATATTAAAGAGCTTGATAAGCGCTTCCGGATGTTTCGTTCCTTTCTTAACCGCAAAGAATCGCGTCGTGCTGAATTTAAGCGGCACCTTCGCCATCTCTCCGGATTCAGTAACGATTGGGAAAGCCTGCCATTCTGCATCGGGGTCGTTGTTTTTGTTGAGTTGAAGCGGATAAATCGAATTCCATTGTTCGCCGTATTGCATGCCAATCTTGCCGGCCGCGATCAGCTCGGATACTTTGCCGCCGTCTTTAATGCCGAACTCGGGATCAATCTGACCATTCTTGGCCATATCCTGAAGCGCTTGAAGCGCATTTTTAACTTCAGGCTGAATGCTGCCAAACTTGAGTTTGCCGGATTCATCTTCCAGCCAAATGTTCGGGAAAGCGTTAAATCCGGCAAAGAAGCCTTCCAGCCCCATCGCTCCGCCCCATACATTTTTGGTGAAGCCGATGCCGTACGTGTCCGCCTTGTTGTTGCCGTCGGGATCCTTTTCCGTAAACGCTTTGGAAATCGCCAGAACGTCGGCCATTGTCTTTGGTTGCTGCAAACCGAGCTTCTCCATCCAATCCGTGCGGATCCAGACGAACATGGAGCGCTCGATAGATGCCTCGACAAGCGGAACCGCCATCAGCTTGCCATCCAGGGTTACGGCGTCGAAGGGGCTGGTGCCCTCTTGAGTGAGCGCGTCCTTTAACATAGGAGAAGCATACTTCTCGAAAATTCCCGTCATGTCTTCGATCTGATCGGAATCCGCAAGCTGCTTGAGCTGAGTCGCGTTGACAGGGATAAAATCTGGAAGATCTCCCGAGGCGAGCGTCACATTGATCTTTTGCAGGTACTGATCCGAGCTGACATCGCCTTTCACAACCCAATCGTTGACGATTTTAATGCCAAGCTCTTCTTCGTACGCGCGAGTCCAGCGGTTATCCTCCAGCGTCTCGTCTTTCAGGACGCCCAATACGTTGTTCTCGACCACATCGCTTAGATGCCGTACGAAGGAAACCTCGATCGGCGGATCGTATTTGCCGAACGGTCCGTCATTCGTTCCGCCGTCCGTATTGGTTTGACCTTCATTGCCGCCGTTTCCGCTCCCTGCCGTCGCCGTAGGCTTTGCCGTGCTTGCAGGCGTTTCGTTCCCGCTTGAACAGGCTGTAATCGCAAGCGATGCCAGCAGCAGAATCGTAAGCCCTTTCAATCCTCTGCTTCTCCAATGCTTATCCATGCGTTCTTCCCCCCAAGTTCATATAGTCTTGCAGGAGCTCCCTCTTGTATACGTTTTCAGTATATGTGCTAGATCAACGAGCCACAATGTGCAACTCTTTACATGCTTACCCGTTGTTTACCTATTTGTAAGCGTTTTATTTGTAGTTGAGAAAACCTATGGCGTGGTCAAATATTATTGCGCAAAATACAAAGCGGTTGTTCCCGGACGGGACAACCGCTTCTAAATTGTTCCTTGTGGTAGAGACTATCGGTTCAACGCTTTTCTTCCCGCTTCCAACAACTCGACTATCCGATCTACGTCGTAGACGCCGCCTCGCCAAATTCCGCCGCTGGCTGCCTGGAGCGCGGCCCACAGACGCGTATCGTCAGGCAGATCCGGATCGGGTGAAAGCAAGGGATGAGCCGGGCGTTCATACAACCGCCTAGCCCCTTCGACTGCGTCGAAGCGCTCTTCCCCCTCGCCTACGAAGTTGATGCTGCCTTCGAGTTGGTTCAGGTCTACAACAATCTCGATCCAGTCCCCATCGCGCAGCTTCGCCACAGGACCGCCAGCCAGCGCCTCAGGGCCGATATGGCCGATGCATGCACCGGTCGACACGCCGGAGAATCGTGCATCCGTGAGCAAGGATACCTTTTTGCCAAATGGCAAATGTTTCAGAGCGGAAGTAAGCTGGTACGTCTCTTCCATCCCCGTCCCGCTAGGCCCCCTGCCGATCAAAGCCAACACGTCGCCGGCCGATATCCCCCCTGTTTTTATCGCTTTTATCGCGGCGCGCTCGGTCGTGAACACTTTGGCTTGACCCAGGTGCCTGTATATACCGTTGTCGCTTACGACCGAAGGGTCGATTGCCGCCGACTTAATGACCGAACCTTCCGGAGCGATATTGCCGATCGGGAACGTTACGGTTGAAGCCATTCCAGCCGCTCTGGCGCTTTCCTTCGTATAGATGACCGTTTCGGGGTCGATGCCGTCGGAGCGGAGCAGCACCTCCCGCATTCGTTTTCTTCGCTCGGACGACTCCCACCAATCCAGCACTTCGCCCCACGTCTTGCCCGATACGGTGAGCGCCGACTCCTCCAGCAGCCCGAGTCCCCTTAGACGGAGCATGACTTCCGGCACGCCGCCCGCCAGGAATGCGCGAACCGTCGTATGTGGAACGGGGCCGTTAGGCAATACGCTGACAAGACGAGGCACGCTGCGATTGATGTCCGCCCAGTCGGCTACATTGGGCACGCGAAGACCCGCGGCCTGCGCAATCGCCGGGATATGCAGCAGCAGATTCGTCGAACCCCCGAAGGCGGCATGAACGATCATGGCGTTGCGGATAGAAGCATCGGTCAACACCTTTCCAACGGTAAGTCCTTGCTTTGCGGCGGACATCGCAGCCCTTGCCGATTGACGGGCCAACTCTGTCCATACCTCCTGTCCCGATGGCGCCAATGCAGCATGAGGGACCGTCAATCCCAGCGCCTCCGCCACGACCTGGGATGTTCCCGCCGTCCCGAGGAACTGACAGCCGCCGCCCGGCGAAGCGCATGCCCGGCACCCCATATCCGCCGCTTCTTCGAGCGTCATTTCTCCGTTTGCGTATCGCGCGCCGATCGTCTGTACCTTGCCCGCGTCTTCTCCGAACGTCGGCGGCAGAGTAACGCCTCCGGGCACGATGATGCCGGGTAGCGAAGGGCTACCTGCAAGAGCTAGCAGCATGGCGGGCAGTCCCTTGTCGCAAGTGGCAACGCCGATGACGGCTTTGCGGGTCGGCAGCGAACGGATAAGCCGCCGAAGTACGATCGCGGCATCATTTCGGTAAGGCAGCGAATCGAACATGCCTGCAGTTCCTTGAGACCGGCCGTCGCACGGGTCGCTGACATATCCGGCGAACGGGACTCCGCCTGCGGAGCTGATCTCCTCGGCTGCCGCCTGCATCAGCAGCCCGACTTCCCAATGCCCCGTGTGGTAACCTAACGCTACCGGTCTGCCATCATCCCGACGTATGCCGCCAAGCGTACTTAAGAGCAGCACTTCCTGACCCCCCAGGCGCGATGGCGAAAGCCCCATCCCGACATTTTGCGACCAGCCGAACAAGTCCCCGCTTGGGGACTCTCGAAGCAACTCCGGCGTAAGCGGCAACGAACCGACCGGACCCGAAGCATGGGTGGCAATCCTGTAGACTTCCTCTCCTCCGGGCTCCGCGATTTTACACCAATCATTATGCAGCATGACTTGCTCCTCCTCATGGCTGGAAGTCGATTACGGTTTCATAAATACCGTCTTTATCGAGGTATAGAATTCAATTGCCGCCTGTCCTTGCTCCCTGGTGTGGGAGCTGGACGCTTTCATGCCGCCAAACGGCGCCTGGAGCTCTACGCCAGCCGTCTCTGCATTAATGCGGACCAGCCCGGCATCCATATCCTGAATAAAAGCCAGCGCGCTGGCGATATCCTTCGTGTACAGCGAAGCGCTAAGACCGTATGGAACATCGTTCGCCAGTTCAATCGCATCGGCCAAATCATTCGCTTTAATCAAGGCCAGCACGGGTCCGAATATCTCCTCTTGCGCTATTGCCATACGCGAAGTGACGTTCTCGAATATCGCAGGCGTAACATAGTAGCCGTTGCGAAGCTCCTCATCCTCGGGCTTGGTCCCGCCGAGCGCCAACGTCGCTCCCTCCTCGACCCCGGTCCGAATGTAGTCGAGAACCGTCTCGTATTGCTTCTCGTTCGCGCACGGTCCCAGCCACGTCGACTCCGACAAGCCGTTCCCCACGCGGAGCGTTGCCGCTTTCTCGACCAGTTTGTCGCGGAAGCTGTCATAGATATCCTTTACGACGATCACGCGACTCGTCGCCGTGCACTTTTGTCCCGAGGACTTGAAGCCGCCGCTGATGGTCGCATCTATCGCCAGGTCCAGATCCGCATCGGCAGCTACGATGATGGGATTTTTGCCGCCCATCTCCAGCTGATATTTCGCCCCTCGCGCGAACGCAGCCTGCCCCACGGCCTTCCCGGTCCCGTTGGAACCTGTAAACGTGATGCCTTGCACGTCGGGATGCTCTGCCAAGCCCTGCCCGATCTCTCTGCCGCTCCCGATGACCAGATTCAGGACGCCGCTTGGCAGCCCGGCTTCGTGGAAACATTCCATAACCAGCGCCGCGGTGACAGCCGTCTCGGAGGCCGGCTTCCACACGACCGCGTTGCCGTAGATCAGAGCTGGAGCTAGCTTCCAGATCGGTATGGCCACGGGGAAGTTCCAAGGCGTAATCGCGCCGACTACGCCAAGCGGAACGCGAGTCGTGAACATAAAGGCATCGGAGTCCGTCGCGGGGATGACATCGCCGATCTTTCTCATGCCTTCTCCGGCGTAATATCGCAGTATTGCTACTCCCCGCGCTGTTTCCCCCTTTGCTTCCGTCAGCGTTTTGCCCATCTCCAGCGTCATTATGCGGCCGATCTCGTCCAGTCGCCTTTCCAGCACATCCGCCGCTTTGAATAAGAACGCGCCGCGCTGCGAGCCGGCGAGCTTGCGCCAGGCTCCCTGCGCTCCTTTCGCCGCCGCCACGGCTCTATCGAGATCTTCTTTCGTCGACAACGGAATTTGGCCCACGATTTCCTCCCGATTGGCAGGATTGACGCTTGACGTCGTTCCTCCGTATTGCGGCGGCATCCACTCTCCGCCAATGTAATTCGAGCAGCTCTTTACAACCTCCATATTCTATACTCCTCCTCTTCTATTTCGCAATCAGGCGACTACAGTATTGACTAACGTTCCAATAGATTTAATTTCGATTTCGATACGATCGTTCGGCTGCAAGGTGAAGTCGTCCGGCGGAACCAGGCAAGTGCCCGTCAGAAGCACCGTCCCGTCGAACAGCAGATTGTCCCTCTTAAGATAGGATACAAGCTCCTCCAATTTCCGCTTCAGCATCCCGGTATTCGCCGCAATGTCGACGACGATCTCCTCATTGCGATAGATTCGCAGCTTCATCTCCAAGTCATAGGGATTCGCAGTCGTTTCTGCAAGCCTAATGGCGGGCCCGACGGAGCAGGACTGCCTCCAAATCTTGGCTTGCGGGAGATACAGCGGGTTCTCACCTTCGATATCCCGGCAACTCATGTCATTGCCGATCGTGTACGCCACGATATCCCCTGCGGCGTTTAGCACGAGTCCCAGCTCGGGCTCCGGCACTTGCCATGTCGAATCGCTGCGAAGCTTGACGGTGCCTCCCGGCCCCACCGTTCGGGCGGACGTAGATTTAAAGAACAGTTCCGGTCGTTCGGCATCGTATACAAGATCGTAGAACGTGGCGCCTGCATTCGCCTTTCCGCCGGTCGCTTCATAGTTGCGGGCCTCGCGGCTGCGCTGGTAGGTGACGCCTGCCGCCCACACTTCGGGAGCATCCACCGGAGGAAGCAGTTCGAGAGAACGCCAATCTCCTTGCAACGGCGTTTTCTCCGTTATGTCGGCAGCAATTGCCTCGAGCGTCGTCATGCCGAGCCGCTGCGCCCTGCGGAACAACTCCCAGACATCCTTATCTTGCAGCCTATAAGCCACTTCATTGTCGCCGACCGCCGCGAGCGTATTCCGATCCCCGTCCAAATACTGAATTAATCTCATTAACACCACTCCCTGTTTTATATTATAGTACACGGTTTTATAATATTGCTATATTAAAACCTCCACGGAGGTCTCTCAATAAAGAGCGACCTCGCTTAGAGGTGGGTTTTATCGCCGAATTAAACAAATGGAAGGAGAACAACTATAACTTATATCCCAGCCTTCGGGAAACTTCCGCTGCTGTTTGTTGCAATTCTGTTATCAGATTCTCCAGCCCTCGATCGTCAACACGCGACCGTAACGTAGATACGCTGATGGCCGCCGACGTATGCCCGCGATGATCGAAGACGGGAACGGCCGCACATCTGACGCCGATCTCATTCTCCTCATTATCGACAGCGTACCCGCACTCTCTTACGAGTTCCAGCTCTCGGCGGAACGCGGCCGCATCGGTAATGCTCTTCGCCGTAAGACGAACGAATTCGTATCGTTCAAGAAGTCCGTCAAGCCATGCATCCGGCTGATAAGCGCTTAATAGCTTGCCTACGGAGCTGGTATGCAGCATGACGCGCCTGCCTACACGGGAGTATCGAATTGGAGCAAGTTCGCCCTCCACCTTGTCAATATATACGCCTTCGTCGCCATCCAATATGACCAGATGCGTCGTCTGCCCCGTGCTCTGCGTGAATTGCTCCAGGCTAGGCTTGGCGACTTGCCTAATATCCATCGATTGCAGCACCTGTTGCCCCTTCTCGATTAGCCGCAAGCCAAGTCGATATTTCCCCGAATCAACGTCTTGCTCCATATAGCCGTGAGCTTGCAGCGTCCTCACCAACGAATGGACCGTACTCTTGTGCAAGCCCATCCGGGTGCCGATCTCCGTAATCTTCAGCTCCGGGGTCCGTTCGTCGAATAAATCCAGAATGAGCAGTGCCCGCTCAACGGCTTGTATAATCGGCATAACCGCCTGCAACCACCTTCATGTTCGATTAGCTTCTGTAACCGTATTCGACATCTGCCTTTGCATTCCTGCTTGATTCGAAACTTTTGAGGCGACATGCCCGCTTGCTTTTAAGATACTAACCTGGACGAATGAGCGAACTGAATCATAAGGGATTCGCCGTGGAAGATGAAGAAGTTTGACATCGCCGAATTGGAACGAGCCTATCTTGGACAATAAACGGTACCGAAAGCACCTATAGTCCGGACACTCCTTACAAATTGTCCGGCTTATAGGTGCTTGTTTGTTATTTATCGCCGCGCGAAGCATTGACCTTGCTTGCGGTTAATAAATCTATCTTTCATAGATTCTAAAGATAACTACAGCCGCCTGCGCCCTAGTAGTTGAACCCGTCGGGTTGAGGGAAGAGCCGTCTCCCCTAATAATCCCCTCGTTTATCAATGCCGCCGCGCTGTCCCGCGCGTATTCCGCAACACTTGAAGCATCCAGGAATCCGCTTAGATCCTCCGCGGTTCCTTTGGACGGCAATTTACCGGCGAGCTTGAGCGCTCTTGCGACGATTACCATCATATCCTGCCTGGAAATCTCGCTCTTTGGATTAAAGTTGCTTCCGTCTACGCCGGTTACGATGCCGAGCCGCTTCGCGATTAGCAACGCCTCATAATAGTAATCGTCGGTGTGGATATCCAGGAAGCTTGCCTCATCGTCCGTTTCGGCCTCGAAGCCGAGCGCCCTGACCAGCAAGACGACAAAGTCCGCTCTCGTTATATTTTTGTCCGGACTAAAGCTAGTATCGGACGTGCCTTTGATGACGCCATTCGCATACAGCTCGTCGATCGCTTCGGACGCCCAGTCGTACTTGCCATTGCCAACATCCTTAAAGTTATGGGGCTCAAGCGTAGGCTTCGGCGTTGGTGTCGGTGTCGGTGTTGGTGTTGGTGTTGGTGTTGGTGTTGCTGTTGGTGTCGGTGTTGGTGTCGGTGTTGGTGTCGGTGTCGTTTCCGGCGGAGACCACGCGGATTGTGTAGTCGCGTTTACCGTCGGGCCATCCGTGCTCCAGTTGCCGGCTGCGTCTCCCGCCTGCACCGAGAATGTGTATGCCGTGCTCGATGAAAGTCCCGTCACTTGATGGGAGCGTACCTCTCCACCGACTGCCGCCACTTCCGTAGCGCCATTATAAATTTTATACCCCGCTACTCCCATGTCGTCGGAAGCTGCCGTCCAGGCCAATGTGAGACTGTAGGTAGATACGGAGGAAGCCGTCAACGCGCTTTCTTCCGCCCAAGTCGGAGCCGCAGTATCCGTTTCCGTCAACGTGGTTACGGTAACCGAAGGACCGTTCGCGCTCCAGTTGCCTCCGCCGTCTCCGGCTTCTACTTTAAAGACGTATTCGGTATTCGGAGATAAACCTTCGACCCTGTAAGTCAATATCGTTCCGCCCACGGTCGCGATTTCTTCCGAATCATTGAAAATCCTGTACCCCGTAATCCCGGACTCATCCTCGGCCGCCGTCCAAGTCAGCGTAATCTCCCTCGCTCCGACGCCGGATTCCGCAAGCTCGCTTTCTTCCGGCCACACCGGCGCCGTCGTGTCGGCCGACGGCAATGTCCTGACCGTTGCGGTCGGGCCGTCCGTGCTCCAATTGCCTGCCTCGTCTCCAGCTTCGATCTTGAAAACATAATCGGTGTCCGGAGCCAATCCGACGACGTCGTAGGAGCTTGCCGCTCCTGCCACAGCTGCCAGTTCCTCGAAGCCTTTATAAATTTTGTAGCCCGTAACTCCTATGTTATCCTGCGCGGCGGTCCAGGTCAGCGTAAGCGTGGTCGTCGCTACGTTAGAGCCCGCAAGGGCGCTGCCTTGCTCCCATGTCGGCGAAGCGGTGTCCGGGCTTTCGCCGCCTCCCGTAATCGAGACTCCATGCACAAGGATCGAAGCTGCGCCTTTTGCAATCGCCAACGCAAATTTACCGTTATTGACAGCTACGGTGACGGAAACGCCTAACTCCCCCAGCTCCACGTCATGGTTAAGGTAGTCTTGCGCTAGCGCCGCAAGTGATTCCGGCTGCGTAACGCTTGTATTCGGCACTATGACGGTCGAACCGATCAGTCCGGCTGCCTGCTCAACCGCCAACTGATCCGCGCCGATCGCCGAAGAACCCGTCGACTTCACAAAGATTATATCGTTGTATGTGACTTGCAGATCGGAAGCGCTTAAGTTATTGCCGTATAATAGCAGTTTTGCGTCTCTAAAGAAATCCGGCGTAAACGTGGTCGGCACGGTTGCGCCGGGGCTGCCGCTCATAATGGTATAGCTGGCCCCGTTATTTGTAGAGAAATACCCTTGTACATCGTTGCCCGTCTTTACGACCCGCAGGAAGTAATTGGTACCGCTCAAGCTCGTTCCGACGGTCTGATTGTTGGAATTCGTCGAGCCCGACAACCCGGAACTCACGACCTTTATGCTGTTGTCCAATTTAGTAGCGGCAAGTCTAAAAAATTCGCCGGTTTCCGCTTTGCGGATGCCGATGCCGACCTGCGTCGCGTTCGTTAATGCGGCGTCGCTAAGCGGTTTGTCCACCGTCAGCTTTGCCGTCAGCGTCCAGTTCCCTTCCGCCGATCCCGGCAATTGCAGGAGATTCGTGCTATTGGGATACGGCGGATCCTGTTTGACCGTATGCAATGTCACGTTCCCCTCCGGATGGAAGCTGAACGCTTCTCCGCTGGGGTTTCCGATGCTCCAGCCATCGGGAAGACCCTCTGCGAAGTTGAATTGTTGCGTCGTCGAGAACGCTACCGTAAACGTCTTGATCGATTGTCCCTTGATAAAGCGTATGATTGCCGTGTCGCTGACGCTGCCGGCCTGCGCGATGCTTACCTTCACGCTTGGATCATTGGAGGACGCGGTCACGACCGGCACTTCCGTACCCGTAACCGTGTACGTATAGTCAAGCTTATCCTGCGAGAAGCTTACTGGCAGACTTCCATCGACAAAAATCGTGTAAGTCGTTAGTACGGGAGGCGTCAAAGAAAGCAAATCGGCATACATGATATTCGAATCCTTGGCATAGGCGGCCAAAACGACTTTAGCCGTGCCGACCGGCTCTTGATAGACAAAAGATTCGTTGTCGCTTTCATGCCAGTCCGCGACTCTTACATAAAGAGGCTGGAACGACGCCAGGTTTAATGGCCCGCCTTGCAAAATGCGTCCGATAAATTGACCGTTCTGCCAATAACCGGCATCTCCGGCTTCGCGCTCCCGATAAGGCTCCGGCATATCGCGGCCGCTGATCGGCGTCAGCGCCAGCTGTTCGCCCTCGCTATCGTAATAAACCAATGCAACCTCTACATCGCCTGGATGGTCCGCGGCAACGTCGTAGCTCTCCGGACGATGTTTCATGGACATAAAGTGTCCCTTGAAGTTGTAGGTTTCTCCGGCAGTCAGCGTACCGGTCACGTCCTGCCAGATGCCGTCGTACTGATTATCGGCATCGATCCGGTTAGCCAGCTTCGCGGATCCCGCTATTCTCGAAGTCGCGTTGTTCTTTAAATAACGAGACAGACCCGTGTAGCTTTGAATCGTGTCCGCGGTAAGCTCCGGACCCGCTACGGATTGCAGGAACGTGCCGTTATCGTATCGACCTGCCGCCCAGTTGCTCGTATTGGAAGAATTCACCGTATCAAAGTCGCCGTTAATCAACAAATTGCCCGGTATAGAAACCGTCGAATTGTTGGCGGCGGGGCTCCAGTCGGAATCGTTGGCCCCGAACAAGAATCGGTCGACTACGATCGGGCCGCCGCTTGTTTCCGATACGATATACAAATCTTTATGGCCGTAAGCGCTGAGGTCGCCCGTGGATACCCTATCCTGGTATTTGCCGTACCCGTTATTGGCCGGCACCGAAATACGCGCCACCTCTCTGCCTAACGAACGGATGTCGTTCGCATCGCCTACATGCGTGCCTACCGGCACAACATAAGCCGCCAGATCGCCGCCATTGGCAGCCTTGGCTTGCGCCGTTAGATAAAGCAGATGCCTCCGGACTACGCCGCCGTTCGCGGAACCATCCGCAAAGTTGATATTGCTGTAAGCAAGGTAGCTGTCGTTGCCCATAGCGACGGCTTCATTGGCGCGGCCTGCATGGCCGGCCTCGTTTCCTTGCACGTCATTGTCGTTTCTTTCTGCCTCGAGCGAAGAGAAAATATCGCGTTCGCCGTCCAGACTGTCAAAAGTCGCGTATGTGCCTTGGGATGGAACAATCGTAACGACGCTAGCCGAAGGAATGTCGATGACAAACTTGCCGTTTACGACGGGAATCGTGCCGAGCTTCTCCTGATTCTCGCTGGCGGAAGTCCGGAATACGGTCACGCTCGACGTGCCTGCCGGGAATTGATTAAGCGTGAACTCCAGCGGTTGAATGCTATCGTCGTTTTTGGCGTTGGATATCGTAATGGAGAAATCCGTATTGCTGCGGAAACCAACGATGTTAATGTCTTGCGCCGGAGCGCGCGTTACATCGAAGCGCTTGTCTCCCGGATTCATAAAGCGGGAGAAATGCCCGAAGCTGTAAAACCGTTTGAAAATCCGGTATTCCCCGGTCAATGTGCTAATGCGCCCCGGCTCCTGCTGGGAGTTCGTTGTGACGAAGCGGATCAAGTCGGAACCGTCGACGCCGTTGTTGTCCCACATGCTCCACCAGATGAAGCCATTGAAGCCGGGATTGCTTGTAAACATATTGGTCATCAGGTTGGACCAACGCACCGCATCGTTGATGTTCTGATTGCCGTACCGATTGGTATAGGCGCCGGCGGAACCGTCGCCGGTATCCTGGTTCATGAACTCCGTCTGCCAAAGCTTGTATTTGGTCAGATACTGCGGATACGAGTTGCCCGCTGTCGTATAATCCATTGGCGTCTGCGAGAAGCCGCCCGTATGATACAGCTTGTTCTCGTCCGTGCCGATCCCTGTCGTACCGTACAAGTGAGTCGAAAACACGTCAAGAAACGGATTCTTCATCGTGGCAGTCGCTTCATCGACTTGGGAGAACATCTGACCGCCTCTGCTCAATGAAGCGTTAAGGTTCGTCCCATCCACCGCAACGAGCTGAGGGATAAAGTCGATGGCTTCGCCGTCGGGATTCTGGATATCGTACAGAGCCCCGCCCGGTTCTACGGCTGCTTTCAATGCAGGGCCGACATATTCGTTGACCAGCTCGGTTACATAAGCCGCGCTTCCGCCCGCCAAGTCCACCTCGTTAAAAGGCCCTACATGGGTAATCGGAATCCCCCATTGCTCCCACATGCCTTTTACGTAATAAACCAAATAATCGGCAAACGCCTGATAATAGATTTTCACCTGCTTGCCATCGATAATGGCTACATCGTTGCGAATAATCTTGCTCGGCGAATTGGATGAGGAATTGCTCATCCAATAGGGCACCGTCCACACGCATGCATAGAATGTCTCGACGCCGTATTGCATGGCTTGACGCATCGTCCATACTTGGTCGAAGTCGAATAACTCCTTCCTTGTGCGCGGCGCGTTCTTGATGACAACGGGATCCGCGCCTTTGTCGCTAAGCAGATTGGTCGGGCCGCCGGCATCGTTCGGAATCGGCTCGTTCCAGGATGGATAATTCCACACGAAATTCTCGAGCGGCACCAGCGTGCCTGGTTCATGCGCCGGCTCGTTCGGCCAGATGCTGTCGGTGTTGCCATCGTAATAGCGATTCTCGGCATCGATTTTATAGCCGTATTGACCGGCCGTCCCCCTCATGGGGATGGGATTGCCCTCTATATCGAATCCCGGATTCGCGACATCCGCGGGCAACGAGGTGACGGGGTTGAATCCGGGGCTTGCAGCCGTACCGCTTGCGGCGACGCCTCCGTTGTCTCCGATCATGACGCGAACGATATCATGCCCCGTGCCGTTCTTCTCGTCGAAGGTCATATTCAGCAATCTTCTGACCGTTTCCTGATGACCCGCGGATGCGAGCTGCATCATTTGTGTGGAAGGCGTATAGGCATAGGCCGCGCCTACGCCATCCATTTCCTGGTATGTTGTATACCAGTTCGCTGTTACCGGGGCGGCATCTGCAGCGGCTTGAACCGTACTGCTCATGGACAAGGATGCCGGAGCAACGATGGATGCCGCCAATGCGGCAGCCGTCAACTGCGCAAGAGTCCTTCTCCTAAATCGTGTTAACATGATAAGTCTGCCTCCTTTTTATGAAATCTTCATTAATGAACACGCTTACATTTCGCTGAAGTATTTATGTACCGTTACTTGGCATCCGCCTTTTCCAATGCCGATCGCTTTCTATTCCCGCGTACGCATGATCGATTCCCCGCCGACGAGGCGGAGAATCGAGTTCATGCCTGCGATTCTTATTTCGTGGCTTCGAATGCCTGGCGTTTCTCGTCCATGACTTCTTGTCCGCCGATTTTCATATAATCGTTGACTTCGTTATCGTAGACCTTATCGAAGTCTGCCGGTTTTGCCGTTATGACTTTAACGAAAATTTCATCCGTCTTCTCTTTAAGAGTCGTGGCGTATTTAATTTCCGCTTGAATCGGCGTCGTAACGCTAGGCTTGATCACGCCGTCCTTGGTACCCATCTCGAAGCTGGCGACGGTGAAATCCTTATAATTAGGGTCGGATGCGTTTACCGCAAGGTTTAGTTTCTCGTCTGTCGAGCTTGCGAGCTTGCCGTTCAAAATGATGGCGTAATCCGTATAGTTGTAGAGCGTTTGTTTCGCTTCCTCGTTATCAAGCACTTGCGGCACGCCATCTACCATTTCGTAGGTTTTGCCTTCCGTTCCGTTTTGCAACGGAATGAAGTTTTCGGGCATGGCCATCCAATCCAGATACTTGACTACGGCTTCGGCGTTTTTACTGGTTTTTGGAACGAAGATGTACATTCCGTTTGGCGAATAAAGCGCTTTGGGCGTTTTGCCGTCAGGAGTAGTAAACGGATTGATCGGAACGACCTTCGCGTTGGCATCTGCTTTGCTCACCTCGGCCAAGTAGCCTTGGTAGACCGGCTCATTCGTATTGGCCGTGCCCGATCCAACGACGCCGTTGATCAAGTCCTTCTGGAACTTCTGGAAATCCTTGTTCATCGTCAACGGGAAATCCGGATCGATCAAACCTTCGTTATACAGCTTGTTCATGAAGCGGAACGCTTCCTTGTTGCCCGGCAGCAGCCAGTCCGGCGTCGCGTATAGATCGGCATCCGAAATTTTATCCCATTCCCAGAACGAATATTGAAGCGGCTTGCTATGGAATGGATCGATGTTGCTATAAGGAATGACCTTGTCGCCGGACTTGCCGGGCTTCTTCTCTTTAAACGCCTTCAGCGTATTGTAGAATTCATCCGTCGTTGTCGGAATCGGCAAGCCCACCTCATCCAGCCAATCCTGGCGCATGATTGTCGTGCTTTCCGGCAAGAGAACCCGGCGGGCCGGAATCGCGTACTGAACGCCTTCGAATTTACCATAATTCAGAACGGTTTCGCCCAAAACCGTTTTCAGGTTTTGCCCGAATTGCTCGAGATAAGGTCCAAGATCGGTCAAACCGCCGTCTTTGACGTATTTCTGCACCGTTGGCGTATCATACGTATATACCAGATCCGGAGCCTGATTGGCCGCCATCAGCACATTCAATTTCTCTACCTCTTGAGTCCGCGGTACGGTTACAAATTCGACTTTAATATTGTTCGGATCCCCGAAATTCTCCTGAATGTAATTCGTCATGAAATTGTCCGTGATCGGCGGGGCGCCGGCCGGCGTATTATTGCGGTCGAACAACTCGATGCGCAGCGTGATGGGATCGCTCTTAGGCGCTTCCGTTGCAGGATTGGAGGTTGGATTGGTTGTCGGCTTGCCGGAAGGCTCATTCCCTCCCGTATTGTTGCCGGAGCATCCGGCAAGTATGGATGTCGATACAGCCACCGCCATTAGCCCGGCTGACCACTTTTTGGACTTTGCATTCATTTGACCCGCTCCTTTGAATGATTGTAATCCTGCTTCAACACTATCCTTTGACTGCGCCGATCATCATCCCGGATACAAAGTATCGCTGCAGCCATGGATATACTAACAAAATCGGAATCGTGGCAAACATAATGGATGCCGCCTTAAGACTTTCGGGGACTGGCGCGATCGTGCCAATGCCCTCGAGCATGCTGTTTACCTGGCTATTCATGACCATTTCGTAAAGTCGGAGCTGCAAGGGGTACAAATTAGAGTTTGTAATGTAAAGCAAGGCATCCATAAAGCCGTTCCACCGTCCGACTGCATAAAACAAGCTGATGGTCGCCAATACGGGAAGTGATAATGGCAAAATAATGCTTAGCAACACTCGGAACTGGCTGGCGCCATCCATTCTGGCGGATTCCTCCAGCTCCGACGGGATGGAGCTGAAGAAGGTCTTGACGATGAGCAAATAAAAAGCGTTGATGGCGCCCGGAAGAACCAGAGCCCATACGGAATCGAGCAGGTCTAAATTTTTTACGTTCAGATACTCCGGAATCATGCCGCCGCTGAAAAACATCGTAACTACGATTACAAAGAGAAAGAAGTCCCGCCCTCTGAGATTCTTTTTGGTTAACGGATAGGCAGCCATAACGGTCATGGTCATGGCAATTACAGTGAATAACGACACCATGCCTATCGTAAATCCAAGCGATCGAATCATCTGAGCATTGCCGAATACGGCTTTATAAGCCGTCAAATCGATATCGAGCGGGATAAGCGTCACTTTGCCTGCCATAATGGCGCTGTTACCGCTCAGCGACAAGGCCAGAATATGAACCATGGGCGCCAAACAAAGCAAGCTTGCAATGGAGACGACGAAAATAAGCACGATATCCAGCCATTTGTCGCTCCGGTTCACTCGAACGCCGGAATAATTAGAGCTTGTCACGATTATCTCCTCCTACCATATGCCCTGATCGTTGACCTTGCGGGAAATCAAATCGGCAGACAGGAGGAAGATCAAACCGATGACCGCCTGAAATAGTCCAATAGCCGTAGCTATTGTATAACGGGCCGATTGGATTCCGGTCTTGTACACGTACGTACTGATGACCTCCGAAACATCGGTGACGAGCGGATTGCTTAATACGAACGGCCGGTCGAAGCCGATGCTGGCCATATGCCCGATATTGATGATGAGCAAAATAATAATGGTCGGCTTTATGCCCGGCAACGTGATATGCCATATCTTCCTCAATCGGCTGGCGCCGTCTACATCGGCCGCTTCATAAAGATCCTTGTTGATTCCCGTTAAAGCCGCAAGGTAGATAATGGTCCCCCATCCTGCATTTTGCCAAATTCCGATACCTAGATACGTAAATACCCAATACACCGGATCTGTCAAAAACGGGATGGTGCTCAGGTTAAAGGACTTTAATACATTGTTGACGATACCGGTATTGGTCGCGAGCAATTGGATCGCGATGCCTCCAATAATGACCCATGAGATGAAATGCGGCAGATACAGCACCATCTGCGCACCCCTCTTAAACCAATGGACCCGAAGCTCGTTAAGGATGATGGCCAGCAGGATGGGAAGAGGAAAGCTAACCAGCAGATCGAGCAAATTCAGCATGAACGTATTTCGCAACGCCAGGTAAAATCCTTGCATCTGGAAAATTTCCCTAAACGTCTCGAAGCCGATCCATGGACTATCCCAAATGCCTTTAAAAATGTTGTAATCCTTAAACGCGATGACGGCGCCTAACATCGGTACGTACTTGAATGTTACGAAAAACACCAAGGGTACCAGAATCAAGATGTATAGCTGCCAGTCTCGGAGCAAGGAGCGTAACGGCAGTCGTGGTGCCGTCCTGCGCACCGGCTTGGTTGTTATGGCCATCTACCTCCTTCTTAAGTTAGTCGTTGCCAACGGCCCATGCATGGTTAGGCGCTGCTTACAGGCACTAATGTATCATCGAGCCCGCTTGTTTGAACATTGACAATAATTAAGCTCCTAACCAGCTGCTTTCATGAAAAAATCGACTTGATTTTGAGCTGATTTGAATCGTCTTTACCTTTATTGCAAAGCTAACAGGCCCCTGTTTCGAACGCAAAACCCGCTATGCATCAGCCCTCTCCTAACCTTTTCGTTGCGTACGATAGATAGCTCTGTACTCGCCTGGCGGAAACCCGAATATTTTCTTGAACGCCCGGTGGAAGGAGAGCACATGCGCGTAACCTACCCGCTCGGCAATGATTTGTATGGCATCATCCGAATCCACGAGCAGCTTCCGCGCATGCTCGAGCCGAACCTTTAAGACGTAATCGATAAACTTCTCTCCGGTCTCCTTTTTAAACAAAATGCTTGCATTGGTTGAAGGCAAATCGAAGGTATCGCTCACGGCAACGAGAGACAAATCCGAATCCGCAAAATGATGATCGATATACGCCTTCATTCGCATCGCGATCGATTTGTTGCTGTTGCTTTCGCGCTGCTGCTTTAATTGCACGGCCAGTTCTCCTAAAACGTCTTCAGCTCCTTGGCAGAAATCCGACAACGTCTCCGCTAAATTGGCAAGCTTCTCGAAGCGGTTACGATAATTGCTCTCCCATACATTCACCATGTCCCGCGGCATGGATAATATTTCTTTGTCCAGATGCAGCATCAGACTCGTTATAAAGGCGACTAGCTCCGACCTTCCGAGTCTCTTGCCCCGCAGATCGCCGACCATCTGCTCGAACTTGTCACGCCAGCCGTCATCCCCCTTTCTAAGCAGGTGAATCATTTCCGGCATCATGCCCATTACAACGTAAGAATCCATGTCCGACTTCTGCTGGGCCATTAGTCGATCAATCACGCTATTGGTTCCAAATACAGCTTTCAGGCAAACATGGGAAACGGCAATGCGATAGGATGTCGCGACTTGAGTTACGCTTTCCACGCATGCGCCTATTCCGACGGATATGGTAAATTCCAGATTGTCTTGTATCCAATTCTTGTATACGTTGCATATTTCATAGATCTTGTCTTCATAGGGAAGATCGCATTCTTTAAGAAACAATACCACCGCCGCCTGATGCTGATCCGTCCAAGCGAAGTGCAGCATTATGTTCCTTTCGCTTGCCGATTCCTTGAGGGCGCTTTCCAGAATATACTTGAGCAAGTGTTGATCGCCGGGTTTGTAGTTTTCGGAAAACATATGGTATCGGTCTATCTCTACAGAAAGGGCGCATATTCGGTCGTAGTCGATTGGAAGTCCCAGCACGGAAGCCTCGTTGTCCCACTCCGAGGCGCTAATAACGCGTTGACCGGCAATAAGCTCCTGGATAAAAATTCTTTTGCGATGAATGGCCTCCGCCTGCTGCAAGGAGTTATAATCCATCGATTTTTGCAGCAAATTTTCGAATGCCGATTCAATGATGTTAAATTCGTTTGACCTTCTTTTCATGCCGTTGCCTGCGCCCTTTTTAATCCCGATCGACGAATTGATCTTCTCGACGAGATTATGGATCGGCTTGTAGTGGATATGCGTGATGATTGTAAACCAGATAAGGGCTAACACGATGATAACGAGGACAAGGATGAACCAGATGTTTGACAGCTGAGAGATTGCGGAGAAGCTTGCGGCATTGACGCTCTCGACCGAATAGGCCCACCCGGTATAATCCGATTTGGTTTGAAAGCTGGACACCGGAGTTTGACCGTCGGATACGTTGTGGAACTCTTTATTTTCGGAGTCGAGAATATGGATTTTCGACTGCTCTAGTTCGCCGAATTGATTAAGGTATTCCATCATGGGATTGACGTAGATATTAATGACAATAATTCCCGTTTGCTGCGATGGGTACTTATATTTTTTCATGAGAGAAACTACTTTTTGCCCATTGTTGTTGGTAAACAGCGTATACTCGCGGGGCTCCGTCCATTTGTTTGGTTCGGCTTGACTTATGTTATCGCGGAGAAATTTGCTATCGGCGAAAGAATCGAGCGAGTACGTATTGGAATCGGACAAAATCATTTGATTCGATTCCCGGTACATATAGATGGAGCTTTCGAAAGGAAATGAGGATTTGAGCTCGATTAATCTCTTTTGAATGACGTAATAATCATAAATATTTTTCGTTCGCTGAGAAAAATAATCCATAATATGCTGGTCGGTTATCAACGCGCTAACCGAATTTCGTTCAATCAGCTTCAGATTGACCTCGGTATTCTTCATCATCTGCGTGACGATCGATCGATTGGTCTCCATATATCTGCTCTCGGACTGATGGTTTAAGGTCGTAAAAAAGATGATGATTACCGAAGAAATCACCACAAAAAAAATAGGCGTGTAGGACAACATCAAACGATAATACCAGTTTAAGTTCATTGCAATCCGCCTCCGCTCTCGATAAATGGAATTGATAGCGCTTACAATTGATGACTGTCTCCCGCCGCTTATTCAGCACGGGAGTTTAGCGATTCTCGCGTAAGGTATAAATCGTTATAACGTTGCGTTATTTCGTTAATTCCGTTGGATTATTGCCGATATATTTTTTGAATAGCGTGCTGAAATACGGCACGTTCTTATACCCGACCTGGCTCGCCACTTCATAGACCAGCATTTTTCTCTCCAGCAGCAGCTCCTTTGCCTTCTCCATTCTTACGCGGGTCAAATAATTATTAAACGTGTCGCCTACACTGTTTTTAAAGATATCGGATAAGTAATTTCGGGACATATTGACTTTGTCCGCTAGATCTGCAAGAGTTACGTCTTCCGCATAGCTGTCGTGAATATACTGCAGCATGAAGTCCACCGCCTGCCGATGTTTACCATTGCCCTTCCATTCTCTGCTGGAGCATATCGCGCTTACCGTTTTCGTGATCCACTGCTCCAGCATATCGATTCTTGTCAGCATCACGATCTCTTGTTGAGGAAGCTTCAGCGGAGATCTCTCGTCCAACACGATTCCCGCCTCGTATAAGCTATAATTAAGAATGCCCCACATTTCGCCGGCGAGAAGCTGCACTTCAGATGGCGTATATCGGCCCCTGGACGATAGGAGCAGGAATTGATCGGCTATAATGCGGAGAGCGAGTCCCTCCTGATTTGCTTTTATCGCGCTTGTAAGCTCCTGATAAAATTTCACTGGACGAGTCAAGGGCCCAATGTCCCCAGACCATTCGGTTCTACCCGATTGATAGAGCTCGTATCCTTTCATGGACGGGGATTCTCTCAGCTCGATGGACCGGAAGGCTTCTTCCGTCGAATCCGAAATTTGCAGCCAACTGCCCTTAAGGCTGCCCAATCCGATTCTAAGATTAATATTCAAGTATCGACTTACGCTTTCGATGGCTTCGGTACCGAGTTGTCTTAGCTTCATGTGGAGGTCTTCTTGCGAAGGAGAGCGGGGGAGATGAATGACAATACCCGATCGTGTGCCGTGCAGCTCGGTATGCGAATACGAGTCGAATATGGGATTCGCGATTTCATTGATAATATTGCCGACAGCAAACCGAAACAGGTTTAAATCCGCGATAGGTACGGCGTTCAAGCGCGCATCCCGAACAATTTCGATGCCGATGACGAGATGACTGATTTTTCTCCAAAAGCTGTACGATTCCGGTAATTTCTCGTCTTTGCGATACGAAGGCTCCAATGTGCCCGAAATAACCGATTTGACCCATTCTTTCTCAATAAAGGGCTGGAATTTGTTCAGCCATTCGGACTGTTCCGCATGCTCCTTGTCCTTCATTCGTTCTTCCTGCAGCTGCGTTACGATTTTGTGCAGGATGGATTTTAAAGTAGATACGCTAACCGGCTTGCTCAAATAGTCGGCGACACTCAGCCTCATCGCTTGACGAGCATACTCAAAGTCCGAATATCCGCTTAAAATGACGATTTTTCCGTTGAAATCGTCGTTGCGCAATAATTCGATCATGTCCAAGCCGCCCATGACCGGCATATAAATATCCGTAATGACAAGATCGGGGTTCACCTTGCGGATCAGTTGCAGCCCTTCTTCTCCATCGGTTGCTTCGCCCGCCCATTCGGCTCCCAGATCGTTCCACGGAATGACCTGCTTCATTCCTTGCAGAACATTACGGTCATCGTCGATGATCACGATTTTCCACATGGCTCCGTCCCCTTCGTTCATCTCTTGATTATTCGTACTCCTTGGCCGTCTTCCGCAAGGCCTCGTAAGCTTGCTCCGGCGTCTTTTTGCCGAAGCTGAGTTCGTCTCGGACAAGCGCCCAGTCCTTATCCACCCAATTCGTCCAGCCGCTGGGGCCAGGCGACCATTGTTGACCGTTCTGTTGCGTGGCGTGATACAATTCCATCCCCGCCCTATCCGCATCGCTGAACGAGGCTTCTATCGCGGTAGCCACCTTGGTGTTGACCGGAACCCCCCGGGTGGTTCCGAGAATTTCGCCAGCCTCTTCGCTGTTAATGAACCAGTTGACAAACTTCTTGGCCTCTTCGACGTTATCGGAGAAAGGCGATATGCCAAAGAACAAGGAAGGTTTCAACCAGCCGCCCGCTTCTGCGGATTTGGGCATCGTCACCAAAGCATAGGCGCCTGGATTCATGCTGTCCCAGCCACCGTAGCTGGCGTTGAATGCAAGCCGGAGCAAAATGGCCCCCTTGACCAGAAGATCCGCGGAAGGATCAAATTCCTTATCCGACGCATTGACGTCAGCCGGCGGTACGGCCCCTGATTCGCGCAGCAGCTGCCATCGATTGGCCCACTCCAAAAACAGGTCCTTATCTATATTAAATTTACCATCGTCCGTTATCAGCTGACCTTTGCCGTTCGCGTACTGATAGGCGCTGTAGGCAAAATAATCTCCCGCGTAATCCTTTGATACGTATTGGTTGCCGGCCAGCTTAGCCTTCGCCTCTATCGCGAATTGAAAAAAATCGTCCCAGGTCCATCCCATGGAGGGAAGAGCGATGCCGAGCTTCTCCATGGCAGCCTTGTTATAAATCATCCCATGGGCTACCGACCCTAACGGAACGCCGTACAACTTGTTATCGATCAAGCTGATGCTTGTCAACTTGGAATCAATATCTGTAAGATCGATAGCTTCCGTCAGGTCGGCAAGCTGATTCCGGGAAGCCCAATCCGCTACCCAGCTGGGGTCAATCTGGAATATATCCGGAGCATTATGGGCGGCGGCTTGGGTAGACAGCTTGTCCAAATATCCATCCATGCCCGAATACTCCGGCTCGAATGTCACATGCGGATTGGCTTTCGAATAAGCCTCCAATGCCTTAAGCGTCACTTCATGCCTGGATTGAGCTCCCCACCACATCATGCGCAGCTTTACTTTCTCTCCGATTTGGGGTTTTGCCGGATTCGCGCCATCGTTGCCGGATACGCAAGCCGTTAACGTCATGGCCAATACAATTGCCGCAGCAATCCCGGCTATTTTTTTCCGAGCTGCCATTTTGCCCCCCCTTTGTTTCTGCGGTCCTGATCTATCCCCATCTTAACAAGCACAATTTTCTATTTATACAAGAAAGATGCACAATTTGATTTGATATTTTCCGATTACCGCTCAAGATTACGGGATCGTATACAGAACGGGGAGCATCACGCCGACATGGGTTCCCCCTTCTTCGCGCGACTTCAGCTCGACAACATAATCGCCGCCAAAATGAGCGAAAATACGTTCCCTCACATTGCGAATGCCATAACCGCCTGTTTTACGTTTCGGGGTCCTGGCGGGCTGATAACCTTGTCCGTCATCCTCGATCTCGATAACGAGCTTGCCTTCTGTTTGCTTGATGCGAATCCGGACCGTTCCGTTGCTGCGATTGTGGAAGCCATGAACGACCGCATTTTCTACGAAGGGCTGCAATATCATTTTTGGAATGTACAGCAACTGGATGGATTCCGGACTATCTATATAAAATTGCAAAGCGCCTTTGTAGCGAATCTGCTGAATCTCCAGGTAACAGCTTAAATGCTCAATCTCCTCTTTAACGGTAATAAACGTATTGCCATTGGACAACCCGATCCGAAACATTCGTCCCATAAGCTCCAGAATGCGGCTAATCTCTTCCTGATGATTGGTTATGGCTATCCAATTCAGCTGATCTAATGTGTTATATAAAAAATGCGGATTAATATTGGCCTGCAAAGCTTCCATTTCGGCCTTTTTTTGAAGCTCGTGCCTCTCGCGAAGCGACTGTACCAGCTGCTCGATACGTTCATTCTGCTTGCGATATCCCGAGAAAAGATACCCGAACTCATTCCTGTAGTCATCCGGCAGCTTCAAATTTTCGCCGTCGACGGAATAACGATTCATCGCGCCGACCAGCTTCTTGATCGGCTTCGTGAACTGCATGCTGAGCAGCATCGTTATGATTAACGTTAATAGAACGGATAAGGCCCCAATGGCGGCAATGACCTTCGCCAGCTTCACGCTTCCTTTGGTAATTTCGGACCAAGGGGTTATTTCCACCAAAGTCCAATTGGAGTTAATGTTCCGAGCGTATACGAACAGCGATGCCGAGGTCCCGTTGCCTGCCTCGATCCGGAATACCCCCGAGGGACCGTCCATTTTGGCCTTAAGGTCAGCCCATGTTTCCGCATCCGGGACATTGCCGATTTGGAGTATCGGTTGCCCCGACATATCCAGCATGATCCTGCTCACTTCTCTTGTGGAGTGGCCTATTAATACATGACCAAGCAGTTCCGACTTTAGATGGATAACCAGATACCCGATCCTTTTATTATTATAGAGGATGGTGCGTACAAAACTGATGACGGAGATTTCTCCTTTAAAAGAAGCGCGTTTATATTCGTCGCTCCATGCAAAATCGTTGCGTTTAATGCTTTCCGCCCAATATTGTCGCGAAGCCTCCTTTAAATCCAAAAACTGAATATAGCTTACCGAGTCCCCGTAACCGGGGTCATTCATAAACACATCGATTCCTTCGATTAGCGGCATCGAATTCGTCAAGCTCGCCAGAGATTGTTTAACTTCCTTAAACTGTTGGTACCTGATGAATTCATCCTCGTCATTGTCGCCCGCCAATAAAGAAAGCAACGAATCGTCCCGGGATTTGGACAATGAAATTTGTTCGATGGTGACCATTCGCGATGTAATTTCATTGTTCAGTTCATTAAGAAGTTTTTGTTGATTGGTAGATGCGGTAGTCGCCAGCTCCCTTGAAGTCAGACTATAACTTATCCATATAATCGTTATAATGACTAGGGTTACGAGCAAAGCAAAGCTGCCAAAAAATAATCGGTCGATTCTGTACCTCTTAAATGGATTTCCTATCATGCAGGCACTCCTCTACCCTGTTGATTATATCGAATAAGCAGCGGTTCTCGTCGTGGCCGGGGTCCTATTACTTAATGCCTGTTGTGGCGACCCCTTCAACTAATTGCTTCTGCGCAACGGCGAACACCAAAGTTGCCGGAACGACCGAAACAAGCGACATCGCAAGCAATTGTCCCCATCGATGATGGCCCTCCGAATCATTGAGCATCTTTAGGGCGAGCGCTACCGTATACTTGTCAACGGAATTAATATACAAGAGATGACCCAAAAAATCGTCCCAATTCCAAAGAAAACAAAAAATCAGCACCGTTGCGATCGCGGATTTCGTCAGCGGTATCACCATGCGCCAATATAAACCGAACCAGGTACAACCATCGATCTTCGCCGATTCGTCAAGCTCCTTGGGGATTCCCCTTATAAATTGCACGAGCAGAAAAACAAAAAAGGTACCGCCTGTCCCTCCAGCCAACATTTGCGGAACGATAAACGGCCAATACGTATTAATCCAGCCAAACTGATAAAACATCGCGTATTGCGGGACGATCAGCACTTGCGCCGGCAACATGAAGGTCAGCATAAGTATCGCGAACCAAAATTTTCTCAAAGGAAAATCAAGTCTTGCGAAGCCGAACGCGACCAAGGTGCAGGAAAATATAGCAGCTGCAAGAACGGCGATCTCAAGCAAAAACGTATTCAGGTAAAAGCGGGTGAAAGAATATCCGGGGATCGCCGTCCAGCCCTCGCGGAAATTGCTCCAAACGGGAACCGACGGAAATGCGTTAAGAAAGCTTATTTCCGCTGTCGATTCTAACGATGCGCCGATCCACCACGCAATGGGGTATAGCATGACGAAACTAAACAAAACAAGCATAATATGGCGAATCGCGTCGGATGTTTGCCGCCTCATGGCCTCCCTCCTCCGGATTCCGTTTCGTAGAACACCCAATACTTGGAGGTCAGGGCGATGATGCCCGCTACAACGGCAATCATCATCAACATCATCCAGGCAAGCGATGAGGCATATCCCATTTGATAACGGTTGAAAGCGCGTTCATAGAGATAAACGGCGTATACCATTGTAGCATTCATAGGCCCTCCTCTTGTAATGACATAGGCAGCCGTAAACATCTGGAAGGCTCCGATTATCGCCATGATCAGGTTAAAGTACAGGGTCGGCGTTAGCATGGGCAATGTAATGCACCAAGTCTGCTTCAGCCGGCTGGCGCCGTCCGCCGATGAAGCTTCGTATAGATCCCTCGGAATTTGCTTCAGGCCAGCCAAAAAGATGACCATGGCCGAGCCAAGCTGCCATGCCGTCAGCAACACTAGCGTCCATAACGCCGTATCGGGATCGCTAATCCATCCCCTCCCTTTAAATCCAAATAGCTCGAGAACTCGATTGACGAATCCGTCTATTCCGAATATATTCCCCCATAACATCGATACGGCGATACTCCCCCCGATCAAGGAAGGAAAGTAAATAGCAACGCGGTAAGCGGATAACCCTTTAACCGCTTGGTTTAACGCCAGAGCGACAAGCAATGCCGCCAACAAACGAACAGGGACAGAAACGATGACGAATTTGAACGTTACGGCCAAAGACTGAACAAATTTATCGTCCTCCAGCAATATCCGTTTGTAATTGCCGAGTCCAACCCAGTTCATGCCTTGCATTAATGTATAATCCGTAAACGAATAATAGAGCGAAAGCATCATGGGGTATAACGTCAGCCCCAAAAATCCGAGCAACCATGGCGAAATAAATAAATATCCCGCCAGCGGAGACTCCCACCTTCTGAAGGATGTTTTCTTGCGAAGCTTGTTCATGGCATGATGGCTGGGGCCTATGGATATGTTCTCGTTGCGGCTCATATTATCCTCCTAACTTGGATGTCTCTATCTTCCAAGTATAAGAGCAAGGACAGTCCAAACCTATAAGGGAATCTCACGATTCCTTTCAATATAATCAGAAAAAAAAGGAGAGAGGCAGCAATCTGCCTCTCTCCTATTCCCTAAATCAGTACTTGTTTAACGGTTAGCGCTTTACCATTCTAGAATCATGCGAGCCAAGATAGTCAGATCGAGAATGTCGATTCGTTTATCGTCGTTCAAGTCCAGGGCTTGCACTTGATCCCATCCTGCATCTTCATAGGTCATGCCATAAGCCTTAGCCATAATCGCCAAGTCGCCAACGCTGATCTTGCCGTCTTCATTGTGGTCGCTCGGGATCTTCACGATCACGGAAGACTGGAAGTGCAGTAATGCGGCGTTCAACAGAGCGGCAGCTTCATCGATCCGATCTTGAGTGGCGTTCGAGTTATCCGCTACGGTCTCCGCTGCATCGATGGCAGCCTGCAGCGTTGCCTTGGAGCCTGCCGGATATTGTCCGATCAGCTTGCCTTCCACTGCTTGATCATGCGCGCTTTGCGCCTCGGCAATCAGCGCGTTCAGCGCCGCTTTGTCGATGACGTCGATTCGAACGGTGTGTACCGTGCCGTCACGATCCGTTTCCGCGCCTGCGCCGTCTGCCGTCACCAATCGGGCGACCTCGACGTTCGTCAAGCCGGCTGGCGCATGTTCTTTGGCCCGGAACGACAATTGGATCAGATCCGCATTCGGATTGGTTTGACCGGCGCCAAGATGAACGCCCAGAATGCGGAGTGTTCCGGCAGGTTCTGTCTTGTAATCGGCGACGACGAATTTCGCTTCGTCTGCCGAGACTGGCGGTGCGGTCAGTTCCAGCTTTTCGGCATCGTAAGTAATCGTGACGTCTTGAGCCAGTACGTTGCCCTGCACATGGCTCAAACCGTAGACAAGGTCGAAGGAACCGCCGGCCGGTACACGATCGGCGCCGGTTAATGTTGCAGGCGCTTTAGAGCCGCCGACGGAATAGATGCCGAGATCGCCAAGGTCAATGGCATAGTCGTCCTGGATTTTCTCGTATTCGCCTGCAAAGAAATCATCCAGGTAGGAATGCCCCAGCATGAAGCGGTTCGGATTCATGGCGCCATAGTATCCGGCATTGGCATTGCTCTGACCGTCGAACAGCACATAACTTCCCTGCCATCCGGAACCGGTTACGCCCCAACTAATGATGTGATCGATGTACGGGGCGAACTTGGTGAACAGTTTATACATCAGCGCATACTGATAACCAAGGGCGTCAGATTGTCTGACATTGAGCGCCGCTGGAGCGATCGCGCCGCCGCCGGGAGCGTTTGTCGGCAACTTAAGGTCGAATTCCGAGAAAGTAATACCGGCAAGCAGGCCCTGGTCCACGAGAGATGCGTAGAGGGCCATGGCATATTGGTTATCGCTTGCAAGGGTCTTTTTAACCGAATCGTGTCCCTGGATCCCCATGTCCTCAATAAGGGGTCTTCCGTCATACAGCGGATCGGTAAGCCATGCAGTGTTCAATTCGCGGATCATGTTGTACGCGGTCCTCGCTTTGGTGCGGACGGAAATGTCGTAATCATTGTAGGTCAGCTTCGGAGGACTGTCCGTGATATAGGCGTCAATGCTGCCTTCGGCGTCGTGTCCATCGAGCTTCATGTATTCGGGAAGGTTGGCGTAGTTGGCTTTGTAAGCCGCCGCCATCTGAGCGTTCGGTGCCGCGATGTGCGCGTACTTGAAGAGCAGGTAAATGTAATGCTCTCTGATGTCGCCTTCAATTTGGTCATCCGACAAGGCAACCAGCCAGTTGGTGTGTTTGAGGCTTGTTCTCCAACTGTTCGGATCCGTCGGGATGTTCTCGCTATGACGGCTTTCGTGAACCTCTTCGTTGAGTACATCCCATGAATTGAAGGGGATGACTCCGCGGGATTCGCTTGAGCCATACTTCGTATCCGTGGTCAGGAAGTGGCGCATCACATACATGGTGTGATTAAACTGCACTCTTCTGGCACTTTCTTTGTCTACCGGAACCGTGGACGTAACGCCGTTGCCCAATCCGTAGAAATTGGCTGTGCCTTTATACCCGGATTCAAGATTCGCGGGAATGATCTGTCTCATCCATGCGGGTGCCTGGTTGTACCATGCCAACACATGGCCGTGAGACTTGTACTGCCCGGGAGTTCCCGAATCCCTGATCGCTTGATAAGAGCCGGTCGGGAAGTTGTACTCAGCTGTGCCGGGAGTGGTGGTTGCGCCGTTCAGTGGCGCGCCAGTCACGCTTTTTAGCCAATTGGGACCGCGGGGATGCGTTGGTTCGGCCTTAAGATTGTTGCCGTCGACAAAGATTTCATAGTGCCGGGCTCTGGTTCCGGTTACGGATCCGGTTCCGATCGAGCCGACCATGAACAGGTCGTTCTCCTTGTTGTATACACTCTTAAGAGGAGCTACGGCACTCTGGTTTTCCTTGTTGACTACATTGGGAAGCGCAATGCCGTCTGGATCGGGCGCAGTTATTTGGATATTGGCGACAAGCAGCATGCCGGTTTCTGCGGGACGGCCGTTCTCGCCATGGAGCTCAAGAATGAAATTCGACGAATTGCCTGTCGAGGCGTTAATGCTGTGATGGGCCATTAACCAGGATTCGCCGTTGTAGCTGCCAACCCAGTCGGGGTTAAGGTTATTGTACTGGTATTCCCTGAGGTAGCTGTCAAGATCGGAGTTGGCATTTCTGGTTCTCCACCGCATGAATTTGCCCTGCGCGCTCTTGGGATAGTACACATCAAACTCAATCGTCACTCCTGCAGGGACATTGACAGCCGGAGACAACGGAGATGCGAGAGTTATTCCGCCGAACGTGCTTGTTCCGTTATGGACGTAATTGATCTGGAGCACATCGGCTTTGCCTGCGGAATCCGCAAAAGGATAAGGAATCATTTTGAATGTGCTGCCGGCAAAGTCGGCAGGGACGCGGTTGTCCAGCGGAGTTCTCGTGGCCCAGGCACCGGTGGGCTCGGTAATTAATACAGGCATTTTACCAGGACCCGGATCAAGACGGAAGTAGGGATCCGAACCGTCCGCTTTGATCCTTCCGGTGAAAATCGCTATTGCCTCTTCAAGGCTGGCAATGGCTTCGTCGGCGGGAGTGGGCTCATGGCGAGCGAACTCGAGCGCTTTATCAAGATCCTCGAGCTCGTTGGCGTACACCCAAGGGAAAGCTTGGTTTACATCGGAGCCTTCGTCAGTACGGCTAACCTGGAGCGGGAATTCCTCGTTGCCTGCTTTTAAGGCTTCGGCTTGCGCAATGAGGTCGTTCAGTTCAAGCGACAACTCGCCTTCGGACGCGGCGGCCGGGGCGGAGACAAACGCGAATGTGGAAATCAGCATGAGGACTGCGAGGATGCGGGAGACGTTAATTAAGAGTTTTTCAACTTTCATCATAAGTTTTGCTCCTTTTCGTAAGGCAACCACTAAAATCTCGTTTTAGTGCCGCCCGTTTTGGAATTTTGGGATTTCGGAATCCCACATACAAGAAGAGTCGCGCTTTATCGCAATCACGGACACGTAAGCGCTTACCATAACCCCTAATAATTTGCCGAATAGATTCACCTCCTTCATTCGAAACATAGCTGCCTCATTTCCGGACGTAACGCCATCATTGTAGCGAATGGAATAATATTCGTCGGTTAAAATAACGCGTTCACGCTGCTCTGCAACGTCAAAATCAGAGTCACCGCCTCGGCCCGGGTAGCGTTAGCTTTCGGAACAAACCGATTATTGCCCCTCCCTTGCACAATGCCTGCTTCTACCGCATGCGCGATGAACGGACTCGCCCATGACGGAATTTCACTATCATCCGCGAAGCTTGTCGTCTTACCGGAATCAATAGGGACGCCTAAGGTCCTCGTAGCCATTACGGCCATCTCCGCGCGGTTAATGTGTTTAGAAGCGCGGAAAGTATGGTCCTCGTAACCTGTTACGATTCCCGCCGAGATGGCTTGACTAACAGCTGGAACGGCCCATGAAGGAATGTGAGGGGAATCGGTAAATTCAAGGGCAATATCTGTAGCTTGAGGCAGCGATAAGGCGCGAATTAACATGGCCGTAAACTCTGCGCGAGTAACGAATTGCTGAGGTCGAAACGTTCCATCGGGGTAGCCGTCCACAATGCCTATCGAAGCTGCTTTGTCAATGTTCACCTCAGCCCAATGCCCCGAAATATCCGTAAATGCCTGTAGTTGCCTTGTAATGTCAAAGTCGATCCGCACATCGGCCTTTGGCTCTTGAGCCATAATATCGCTGCTTACAAGCTTAACTTTTTTGAGCTCGACGGACGTCTTGCCTGCAGCAATCATTCTGAAGGTGATTTCGGCCATTTCAACCTTGCCGCTTTCGCCATTCGTACGCCCGACCTTGGTGTGGGCAAATAGAAGTCGGCCCTCTTCTTCATGAACAGGGACGGAGAAGCCGGAAACGGCACTTTTGGCTCCCTTATATTCCAACCTGCTCTTATCATAGGTTAGCTGAATTTCAAAACCATACATATCCTGCAGATGCTCGCCCGTCACGATCACCCTGATGTCCCGACCTGCTACAGCTCGGTCTTCCGATGCGGTTAAAGTAAAAACGGGGCCGCTTTCCGCTGAAGCGGCTGGCGCGAAATAGGATAGAAGCAGTACGAAGGTTAAAATACCGGCTATAGCTCTATTGATCATGTCGATCCGCTCCTTCATTTTTAGTCACCGGGTTGACGATCCCGCCGTCACCGATAATTACACGAACAATTTCCAGGCCAATGCCCTTCTCGTCGTCAGACCGAGACATAAACATATTATTCGACTTAGCTTCCTTTAAACAAATCAACCGCTCCCCTGCCATGGATTCAATTCGCTATTAGCGTAGCAAATCGATAGGAAAGCGTATATTGACATTAATCAATGCCCTAACATATTTCAAAGGCCATCATTTCAATCCTTTGTCTATTGACAAACATAATTAAGGTGCGGACATATTTCCTATTCGCGCTGTTCGCGAACGGCTAATCCTATTGGCTCCTCTGACAAATAGCCGGTTCAGATAGGATCTCATGTTGTCCTCGCTCGGCGGCCAACCTCCATCTACGCCGCTTGTCATAAATGAAAGATAGTCTGCGAGAAGGGATTCCCCTTCCGCAGACTACCATTTTTTTCTTGAAATTAGGATGCTCTGATGTTGGATACGGTCATTGCGCTATCCGCCACCTTAATTTTCCAGTGCTCCAATGATTTCGATCCTGCCGCCATATTGCAATTCAGGCCAATCGGAGGTTAACCTGGCAGCCTCCTCCAATGATTCTGCTTCAATCACAGACACACCGAATATATCGCCGGTGTATTCTTCGACCATGTGCTGAGAAACAACTTTACGGCCAGTGCCGGCAAAACGAACCTTTTCATAACCCGTTTCCTTTAAATTCTCCAGCCAACTCCACAACTCATGAATATTCTGAGATGCCATCTCGTCCGGAACTTCACCGCTTCGATATACATACAAGAACTTCATTTCATAATCCTCCTTTTTCAGTTGCAATTTGAAACTAAAATTAATATAATAAATCGTAATGATAAAGTCAAGGAGGCAATATGCAAAATAATCCTCGCAGAAGATCAAACTGTCCCATCTCTTTTTCGCTTGATATCCTAGGTGACTCATGGTCGCTTTTAATTATCAGAGACATCATATTTGCAGGAAAAAAAACATTCGGAGAGTTTATCGCTTCCGATGAGGGGATTGCCAGAAACATTTTGACGAATCGCCTGTCTCGACTTGAGGCAATGGGTTTGATCACTAAAAACCCCCATCTCGGCGACAAAAGAAAAGATTTATACGAACTCACAGAGGCCGGATTGGATTTAATACCGGTGTTGTTGGAGTTATCGGCTTGGGGAGCGAAACATGAGCCTGAAACCGCAGAAGCCGCAGCATGGTTGGACGATGTCCAAATGGATAGAAGCAGCCTCATTCAACAAATACGGAATACGGTTAAACAGGGAGGATCGGTGTTTGCAGGCACAATGAATCGACGGCTTCCTCCTGTCCGTTAGAATCTCCAACTGTTCATGCGGCCTTATCGCCGCCAGTGGAGAGATAGGGTTTTATGTTCGGGTGAAAGCGAAAGGAAGCCTTATGGGACAAGGCTTCCTGATGCTTCTAAAACGGTTATAAATTATTGGCAACCACTTTGCTTGCCCCTGTCGCTGCGTCATGAATGCCGCTTCCCGATTCGGAAGTGTCGTTGCCTGTTACGATGTAATAGTTTAATTTGCGAGCTCCATCGTCAAATAGCCCGATGCCGTTCCGGTCAAAGTCGCTGAACACGCGATTGCCGTTTACAATCACATGTTTCCCGCCTTCGATCTGCATGCTGTCGCAGGATAAACAATTGTTGGGATTGAGCCGGTTACGTACTACATTGCGTTCCAGCAGGTTTCCTGTAATCGTCACATTATCCCCTTTGGAGAAAATGCCTTGCAGCTGCTGGTCGCCAATACGGTTGTCTGCAATCGTGACCTTTTTGGCGCCCGACTCGATCAGGATGCCCAGTCGCGTAGTCGTGCCTTCCTCGTCTCCGGCACCGATCCAGGAATTCGCCACGGTGACGCGCTCCGATTCTCCGCCAATGTAGATTTGCTGATGATGGGCGTTCTCAAGAATACTGTTGACGATATAACGGGCAAATCCGTTGCCGACGCTCATGATGCCATAATTAAAAGGAGCGCCGTTAATAACGGTAGTCGTATCGATATTAATGCCATTTGAGTTGCCTTCCATCAGCACGCCTATATTCGTCGGCTCCAAAAATGTTTTCGACAATTTATAATCGGCACCGGACCAGAACACGATATTGGCGCCTGGAAAAACCGAGGTCGGCTGCATGCTTCCAGTCGTCATTACATTGCTGTTAAGGATGGTTACGAACTGCGTATTCAATTGTGCGTTGCCTTTTACACCGACGGAAATGCCATATGCGGCATTGTAGACCGTAACCCCATCCAACGTCGTGAATCTTGCTCCCTCCACGCGAATGCCGTATGAAGGTGAATGGACGATATCGGCATTCGGGGCTACAGAACGATCAATCGCCAAATTTTTTACCTTGTTGTGTGTCGTCTGACCGCTCCCTGTTCCGATATGAATGACAGCATCCGTTCCCTTGTTGAGGAAGAGGGACGACCCCTTTCCCGTTCCTTCCAGTTGTACGTTATGTTCGGTTATGTGGAGTGTCGAGCTTAATTTATAACTCCCTTTTGGAATAAACACGACGCCTCCGCCTGCGCTTTGCGCATCATTGATCGCGCTCTGAATCGCGGCTGTATCATCCGCTATGCCGTCACCGACCGCGTTATAAGGGGCGGCTTTTACATTGTAATCCGTCACGCTCGCCGCTACGGATAGGTCAGGTGCAGTTATGGTACTTCCCCCTAGTACAACCGTCGCCAAAATAGCAACCAGTATTCGCATACGAAATTTAAATTGATTCATCATCTACGATTCCTCCTTTAAATTATGCTGCCACTCGTTACAATCGGCCTCGACATTCAGCCCTTCTATAATAGGAATGAATTCGCTGCCTTCCTTAAGGTTCCGTTGAGCAAAGTTCATCTGCAAACGCTCTCCTGGCAACAGCACAACCATATTGCGGTCGAAACATACAAACTGCCCGGGATCACGTTCCATCACCATCAGTCCGATGGCGCATACAGGTGAAACATTAACCAGAATAAAAGCTGTATGAAGTACTTCCGGCTCCCTTTCTATGACAATTTGCGCCCGCGGAAGCTGCAGCAGCGGCTCCAGGGGGGCGGAACTCTCCACGGCGAAAGCGTACTCGTTACGCTCTACAGTCCATTCCCCGGCGACAGCCTCCAGCCGCAGTACAAATACACCATGCGCCGGGCGTTCCACTATCCAGGAAAAATCCCCCGCCAGCTGCGCTCCAACGCCCAAAGAACAGTCGTAAACGCACCGCTTTAGCAGATTCCCGTCCGCTCCATACAGCGATACATTCACTGTGGCTTCTAGCCCCTCAATCTCGGAATGTTCATTGTGGATAAAGATGCCGCATGCGAAAGTATCGCCCTCTTTGTACGCCAATTGGCTGTAGCGCGCGGAGAGATGCAGGCCCGCGTAGGCTTTCTTCAACACGTAGTAAGCCGGTTTCGGCATGCCGTCATATTCGATGACGGATGTATTCGCATTGTTCGGAAATGGTTCGTTGCCCATCCAGACGATAAACCCGGAAGCTTCCGGTTCCCTCCGGCGAGTTGCTTCCACGGCGTACCGCAGCGACTCTGCCTGCATATACCTGCTGACCCGGCAATACAATTCCAGCTCATCCGCATCCGCAGCCCACAATCCGAACAACGCGCCCAATTGCTCCCACTGGATCCACCAGGCTCCGCGATGAACCCAGTACGGATTGTCCCGGGTAGGCGGCCAGACAGGCAGCCCATCCGCCCACTTGCGTATCGTTGCCGCCCGAGACGTGCCCGGCGTCCCTGTTTCCGAGCGAAACAAGGCATCGTCGCTATTAAAGAAAGCATAATGCTCGCGGTCGCCCAAATACTGCCACGGACCATGGACATCATGATGGAGTCCCTGTCCAAATCGGCTGGCATCGGCCACGAAAGTCGGACCCGATGCACTTGCAGGCAAAAACCGCCGTCCTGGATCGAGCTCCGCAACCAATCGCTTCAACATGGCGATATTGAGATGTCGCTCATCAACAGGCACACCCCCTTCCCACATGAGCTCATTGCCTCCGCACCACACCGCCAGCGAGGGATGCGAGCGCCTCTCCCGGATTGCTTGGGCGGCTGCCCGCTCCAATGCCGCTAGCACAGCCGGATCATCAGGCGGCAGGTTGCTGATGCCGCTCGACGATTGGGGAAATTCCTGCCACACAAGCAAACCCAGGCGGTCGCATTCCTGATAAAAGGCTTCTTGCTCAATGATAGCGCCGCCCCATACACGCAGCAGGTTAACGTTCATATCGCAAAATCGGCCGACATATTGCTGGTAGTCCTGCTCCGTCACGGAACCGTAGAGAGGCTTAATCGGCACCCAATTGACGCCCTTAATGAATATGCGCTTGCCATTGACTACGAGCGTATAGGGCAAAGCGCCGACAGGCGCGTTCTCATTCGCAACCCATTCCAGCTTGCGAAAGCCAATCGTTTTAACCACGGCCTGGAGCTCCTCCCCCTGTTCGCCAAGCAGCTTGATTTCAGCCGTGTAGAGGGAAGGTTTGCCATAACCGTTCGGCCACCATGACTGTACTTCGCCCACTTCCGCCATATGCTCGAAGGAGTTAACCCCGCCCTTAAGCAGAAGTGTCTCTGACCATTCGTACTGGACGGTGTCATCCTCGTCCTTAAGCCGATATTCGGCCCTGTATGGCCCGGCTGCGAGCGTCTCCACGGAGGCGGCAAAACGAACCTGCCCCGTATGCAGATCATCGTTTAGAGTCGCATGGGGCCAAAAATCAGTCAGCTTCGCAGCCCGGTACGTATACAGGCAGACGTCTTGCCAGATGCCAACCGGCACGATGCGCGGGCACCAGTCCCAGACATAATTGAATCGCGGCTTCAGGGTGGTGACAAGGTGGGTGTATCCGTACTGGCCGTCGATCTCCGGCGATTGCCTGAACATGACGCGCAGGTGGTTCGAGCCCTCGGATACTGTACGAATATAAGGTGAAACATCAAAGGCATGAGGCCAAAAGAAACCCTCGAATTCGCCAAGCTTCACGCCATTGAGAGAGATCTCCCCGGCGTAATCAAGCCCTTCGAACACAATCTCGCACCGGTCCAAAGGCCAGCCGTCCGGAATATCGAACTTCTTTTCGTAGCACCATTCCCGGTTATTCACCCACTCGCCGCTCAAGCTGCGCAATCCGCTGTTGGGATCGTCCAACAATCCGGCTTGGAGCAAATCGGATTGCACGGCCCCGGGCACTGTCGCGGCAATCGACCCGACCGGAGGAGGAAACGTCTCCCCTAGCTCCATCGATACCGTAAACCGCCACTGATTACGGTACCAGCCGGTCAGCTGCCAATCGTCACCGCTCAGGTTCAAGCGGCCGTTCATACAGGCACGATCTCGATCGTGACGATTTTTTTGCCGCCCGCTTCAATAGCGATTTCCTGCTCATCCGTTACAACTAACGGAGCGAGTCGGTTTTCCGCCAAATCTACGGCATACGCTTCGCCGATACGCTGCCACCAGCGGAGCATCGTCCGTCCTGTAACGTCGGATGCATTAAAAAGGCGGATCAGGATGCTGTCGCGCGAATCCGCTTTTTTCAGCGCGGACAGGACGAACGAATGCCGCTCCCCGCCCAGCTGGAGAAACGATTGCGTCAGGGGCAGCGCTCCCGTTCCATCCCCCCCGTTCTGATCGGCAACCTTCGCCGAATGCCGCATTTGAACCGTTTGGACCGCCAAATGATGCTCATGCGCTCTCCGCCCTACTTCTCCTTCCAGCGGACGGCCTTGATGCGGCACTAGCGCGAAGCGGAACGTATGCGTTCCCTGGCATTGTCCGTCCGGCGTCGGGAAATTCGGCCCTGCGCCGCTCACGATTGTCAGCGGATCCGGCGAACCAAGATACCCGACCGCACGCAGCAGCGTCAAATACAACGTTCCGTCTGCGGTCGCTTCGCATTCCGGTAAGCCAAAAGGCGCAACGGCAAACCCCCGCTCGCCGCCGGCATCGGTCATACCGGCAAAACCATGATTGTGGAAGACGCCCACAGCATCCTCAATCCACGCGGCCTCATCTGGCTGAACGACCTGTACAGACCTTTCTACAAGATCGAAGGCGGCAGAAGACCAAGACGTATCGGCTTTCAGTCCCGTAGGAAGCGCCACCCGCAGCCGATGATCGGCAGCCTGATTGTCGAAAATGACCTTTACGCCCAGCCATTCGTCCTCCGCTCCCAGGCTGACCTCAGTGACGAGTCGGCAGATCCGTCTCTCCAAAGCCCTGCGTTTGCGATCGGACGCCAGACCCGCAGGCAGCTCCCAGCTGCGCTCGATGCGCAGTACGCCGAGTGCCTCGCCATCGGCCGCGACCGTAACGGAAGCCTGAATCCCTCTCGTAGTGAATACCTCATCGATTAGCGGGGCGGAGTACGTATAACCGTCCCCTCCATCGCCGCCGTCTTCGAATACGAGCAGCCCTTGATAACAATGGCCGTTCTTCTTGTCATAAAGCGTCACACTGCCGTTGAAATGCACGTCTGCTTTCAACCGCTCGTTTTCAAGCGAATTCCCTTTTGCGATAACCCCTCGTTCCGGTACCCGCTTCCGGTTCGGAACTGCTGTAAAGGTGGCATAACCTAGTGCGGGCAGCGTCTGCGGAACGAATGCAACTGTCGCCTTCAGCGAATATTCCAGCCCTGGCAATATGCCTCGCTCCTCGGGAGGAGCAGCGTTATGCAGCATCGCCATATCGCGCACGGCAGTCTCGTGATGGTGAACGCAGCGGAATTCAGGCCGCACATCCATCACCTGGCTCGGAAGCCGGCTCCCTTCGGAGTCGTAAATATCGATCGTCCGGAAGGCAGGGGCATCGGCAGGCAGGTACAACTCCGCCATGACAGTATTGCGGCGCGTATGCTCCAACGGATTAATGGCATGAAAGATGATGCGGTCATTCGGAAGCACCGAAGTGTCGACTTGCGCCAGTAATGAATAGAGGGCCTCGTCCTTCAGTTGCCCGGCAATCTCCGTCGACCATTCGAAACGCGTCATCATCTGCCGGTGAACCTCGTCCCGACTGCAGCCGCAAATGGAGTCATGCGGGTGGTTTTGCAACAGATAGATCCAGCTCTGCTCAAGCAAGCGATCCGGGTAGCGATTACCCGCCAAACCGCAAGCTATGGTTGAGAACGGCTCCGCCCATCGTTCCAGCAAATATTGGGCCTGTGCATTGGCCTGCTTCAGGTACATTCGCGAGGAAAGCACGTTTGCCAAAAGAAAGTTAAACCCGCCGCTAGTGACACGGTTCGTATCGCGAAGCTCTCCATGCGCTTTGAACAGATCCTTCCCGTACGTTTTCTCCTCTGCTTCGTTTAGAAAACCATCGATCGTGCCGAACACCAGCTCATATTCCGGCAGCAGCGGAGCTGCTTCGCGGATGATGCGGGATAGATCGCGCTGCGGCTCCATATGGTCGACGCCGACCATTAATAGCAGCGTGTCAATGCCCGATGCAGGAATAAGATGGCGCTCTACTGCGCCACGTAATTGTTCAGCTGCTTTATCCGGGTCGGAATAAAGGCGGAACAATTCCGAGTAGCCCATCTGATTGGATAACCTGTAAGTAAACAGCTCGCTGCCATCGGCCCCTTCCCACAGCAGTTCGGATTGGCTGCGGGCAGCAACGTCGCCAAGACCTCTCCAGACGACCGCTTGCGACATGCCGAATCCCCGCAGTAGTTGGGGCAATTGCGAGATGTGTCCGAACATATCCGGCAAGTAGCCAAACTTGAGACTGCCGCCCATCTCCTCCGTCTTGCGGATTCCCAGGGAGAAGTTGCGAATTAACGATTCTCCGCTCACAAGCGATTCGTCCGGCTGCACATACCAAGGTCCAACCTTGATCCGCCCCTCGGCAATGAAGGTGCTCAGCCGCTCCCGATCTTCCGGATGAATTTCCAAGTAATCGTCCAGTACGCTGGCCTGCCCGTCGAGATGATAGCTGACGTAGTCAGGATCATTGTCGAGGATATCCAGGAGCCCCTTGATCAGCCGGGTTAGACGGATGCGAAAATGTTGATAGGACAAATACCATTCCCGATCCCAATGGGTATGAGGCACAATATAAATACGTTTCATTAGCTGTACACAACCTTCCATTTGACATGTTGACATGACTTTTGAAATTACAATATAGCGCTTACATTATAATGCCGCTAGCCGAATCGCCGGCTGCACCGCATTGCAATTCATGCAATGCGGCACCGCCTCTTTATTTCGCCTTGCCCGTCGACTTGCGGACGACCAGCTTTGTGTTAAGCATCACATGCTCCAGCGGCAGCTCGTTATCCTCGATATGCCGAATGAGCATTTCGCCGGCCTGTTCGCCTAACCGCTTGCGGAACTGCTTGACCGAGCTGAGCGGAATCGACACATGATCCAGCATGGGAGAATCATCGAAGCCGATCAGACTGACATCTTCCGGTATTGCCACACCGCGCTTAGGCAGTTCCTTCATTACGTCAATCGCAATTTCGTCATTGATGGCAAACACGGCCGTTACATGGTCCGCAGGAGATTGGATCTGCTCCATGAGCCGTTTAGTGATCGACGCCATATTTGCCGGAATGTAGTCTTCCATAACCAGCTCCCGGCGCAGCGGAATCCGGTGATCGCTCAACGCTTCGCAGTAACCTCTATACCGTTCGTGCACCGATGAGGCGTAGTCGATTTTGAGCGACAAAAACGCGATATTGCGATGCCCTTGCTCGATCAGATAGGAAACCGCTTGGTAAGCCCCGTCAAAGTTGTCGGAAGTGACCAGATTCGTTCGCAGCGTCCGGATCGTGCGGTCGATAACGACGAACGGAAAACGCCGTTCGTTCAGCCGCTTCAACTCCTCTTGCTCATGATTGCTGGATAATGGCAAAAGGAGAAAACCGGCGAATTGGCCGCTCGAAGCCGCAGCGATCAGACTTTGCTCCTGCTCCTCGCTCTCATCGCTGAAAAAGATAGACACGTCGTATCCGTGCTCGGCAAGCACCCGCTGTGCTCCCAGCAATATTTCCATACAGGTGGTATACCCGTACTGATGGTGCTGGACATCTGCAAAAATCACGGCAACCCTGCGTGCCGCATCGGGTACGGTGTGCTCGGCGCCCGCGCCAGCCAGACGATCGTTAGGAGACGCCACGAAGCTGCCTTTGCCCCGCGTCCGATAAATATACCCTTCCATCTCCAGCTCGCGGATGGCGCGGTTGGACGTAATCCGGCTGACACCGAACTTTTCCGACAACATAAACTCTGTCGGTATCTGATCATGCGGCCTAAATTCGCCCTGATTAATTTTCTGAACGATGTACTGCTTAATTTGTGAATACTTAGGTGATTCCGATTCCATGTTTACTCCTTTGAAAACACATTTCGTATTTGACATTACAAATCGTGAGTTCAGTTTAACCAGAACGAATACGTTTGTCAATGGAATCAGCCTTTGACGGAACCGGAGCTAAGCCCTTCGATAAAGTATTTCATCGTAAACAAGAAGACTGCCATGAGCGGCAGCGAAGCGACCGTGTATGCGGCATACATCTGCGTTCGTTTGACGTCGTATCCGCTGCTGATATTGGCAATGCCCAGCGGCAGCGTCCAGTAGGTTTGGTCGCTAATGGTTACAAGCGGCCAAATATAGGAATTCCATGAGCCGAGCAGCGTCAGAATAGAGATGGTCATGACCATCGGAATCGCCAACGGCAGCACGATTCGCAGCAAAATGCTTCCTTCGGTCGCTCCGTCAATTCTTGCCGCCTCTAGCAGCTCCTTCGATATTTGCTCGAAGAAGGCGCGCAGAAGAAAGATGGCCATGACCTGTCCGCCGGCGATTCCGGGGATAATCAGCGCTAGCGGAGAATTCAGCAGACCGAGCTTCTGCACGATAATGAATGAAGGAATGAAGGTCAGAATGCCCGGAATCATCATAAGAGAGATGACGCCGATATACAGCATTTCTTTCCCTGGAAAGCGGAACCGGGCGAAAATATAGGCAGAAATGACGCCGACAAGCAGCGTACCCGCCACGGTAAACAGGCCAATATAGATACTGTTCCAAATGTAGGGCGAGACAGCCTTCCACCCGAATTCGTAATTTTCCCAGGCAAGATTTTTCCACTCCGGCAGCCAGTAATTGATCGTCATCTGCGCTTCTGTCTTGAACGAATTCATGACCATGAAAAAGAGACCGTAAAGCGAGAAAGCCATCATCGCGCTCAACGCAATATAGCGGAGCGCTTCAAACACGAGCCATCTGCGGTTCTGCACCGCATTCCCTCCCCTGCATGTTCGGTTGTTGTCGTTCGGCATTTATGCGTCTACACGATTATAGCGATTATTAATGTAGGTAAAGCCAATAATGAGCAAGAACAGCACGATGCCGATTGCAGAAGCGTAGCCGACGCGCCCATAGCTAAAGGCATTGTTGTACAGCATAAGCCCCGGCACATTCGTAATGCCGTACGGACCGCCTTGCGTAATGATCAGGATGCTCTCATACGATTGGATGCTGCCGATGATGGTCAAAATGATCAGCAGCCTAAGCTGTGGCAGAATTAAGGGAATTTCGATATTCCACATTCGCCGCCAGGCTGATACGCCATCGACGCGCCCCGCGTCATATAATTCCTTGGAGATATTGATCAGGCCTGCTAACAAGATTAATGTACCGACGCCGTTTACCCACGGAAATCCGATAAAAATGAGAGCTCCAATGACCGTATCCTCATTTCCCAGCCAGCTTGTCGCAAATTGTCCCATTCCGATTACTTTTAACAGCTCGTTGATCATCCCCGTTTCGCTCAAAAAGCTTTTCCACAAAAGCAGCCCGACCATGCTCGGGACAACCGCCGGAACGACGAGCAGGACGCGAAAAATGTACTTCGCCCGCTCGCTGCGCAGGTGGTGGATCATGAGCGCCACAAACAAAGGGACGCTGACCGCCTTGACTACGTCAGCCACTGCAAAAACCGCCATCACCTTTAGCGCGGGGTAAAACTCGGCATCGTTTGTCAGCAGTTCAACGAAATTGGCGAGCCAGACGAACTTGCTGTGATTGACGCCGTTCGAATCGAGCAGCGAAGTGTAAAACGAATTAAAAAACGGATAATACGAGAATATGGCGAGCAGGCCGAATGATGGAAGCAAGCCGGCATAAAGCCATTTGTTCTTGAACAACGCGCGAAAATTGATTTTCGAAGCCAAAATTCCACCCATCTCCTCCGGCATTTGGAGTGAACAGCAGGACCAGCCCCGCAGACATGCAAGGGCTAGCCCGCTCTCCCCTTGTTCCTTATTTCAACTCGCTATCGATCAGAGCCTGGTCCACCTCGCTTTGGAGCAGCTTTAATTGACGCTCAATACCCGCTCCAAACGATTTGCTGCGCTGGGCCGCAAATTCGTCCAGCGTTATTTTGTCAGTCAAATATTTTTGCCATTGCCCCCAGAACTCATCCTGATCCTTCTGATCGGCGAAAAACGTCAGGTTGAGATCGGCATATTTGCGTTCAGGCGAAAGCATCTCCGCACCTTCCATTGGAGGGACGCCTGCAATCGCGGCTATATCTGCTACGAAGCGTTTGCCGCTGTCCGGATTTTTTAATTGGAACAGCTCGGACGCCATTTTCGGGCTCGTCAGAAAACGTAGGAAATCAATCGCAATGTTGGTCGTGTTTGCATCGTCCGACTTCTTGACCATGAATCCGTTACGTAGTCCCGACAGTTCATTTGACTCGCCTTTGTCAAAAAAAGCACCGTTCTCAGCTCCAACCTTAGGGAACGGAATGACGCCCCAGCGGAAAGTTTGATCCTCCTTGCCATCGGCCTTGAGCGATTCCATATGCATGTTGATATTGCCGACGAACCAGGTTCCGTTATAGAACTGGGCATTTTTGGCGGTCAGGAACCGCTGCGGCACTTCCGAGCCCCCGATGGCCATAAAGTCTTTGTTCATATAGGGGGTCATCTCTTTGAACAGCTGGAAGAGGGAACGCAGCTTCTCCGATTTGGCCGGGTCGAGAATGCCCTTCTTGTAGCCGATCCACAGCTCGTCGATTGTAATCGCTTCGCCGACCGTCGAAGCCGGGTCGTTCGGATCGTAGCTCCACCCTTCCTTATGCTTGAGATTAAGCACCTCGTAATCCGAGCGGAAAGCGGCGTTCATCCAGTTGCCGATGGCCCACAAGCTTTGAGCGTCGTCCGGTTTAATCGCCAAGCCCCAAGGCAAGAAATCCGCGTCCGCCAACTGCTGGTTCACCTGCTTCCATTCGTTCCATGTCGCTGGAGGCTGCGCAACTCCGGCCTTTTCATACATTTCCTGGTTATAGAACAGCCCCAGGCTAAATATGGACCATGGCACCATGTTCGATCGTCCCGCCCCATCTCGCGTCATATCGATGTAGGGGGCGACAAAATCGTCCTTCCACGGTTTCTCCGTATCCGAGTACGGATTCGGAGTATTTAGATAGTCGTCGAGCGAAATGATCGAGTCCTGCGCCCGGAACGTATTCGCCTCCTCCGTAAACATGACGTCCGGTGCGCTGCCTCCAACCAGAGTCGTTTTCAGAAACGTTTCGTAACCTTCCCAAGGCTTGATCTGATAATCGACCGTCACATCGGGCTGTACCTTCTTGTATTCTTCGATTGCCTTTTCCAGCAGCGCCGTTTGCTCAGCCATTTTGTTAGAAAGGACGATCCTGCCCTTAAGCTTGCCCGAAGCATCGGGATTGTCCGTAGGCGTGTTGATTGTCGGACTGTTGCCTTCGTTGCTGCAAGCAGATAAACCGACCATAGCCGCCAAAAGGCTGATCATAATCGTGCTTTTCGTTTTCGAAGCGATAAATTTCATTTACTCTTCCCCCTTAAACAAATATACCACTAAGTATTAAGCGCTTACATTATGCGTTTACAAATTATCTTTAACGATCGCATTTTTACCAGCGGCGGCCGCATGCACGCCAGCTTCCGGCGACACGTTGCCGGTAATGGTGTAATAATCGGTATTGCCGCTGACATGAATGCCATATCGATCGAGACTGCCAAACACCCGATTGTCCGAGACGATGACATAATCTCCTCCTGTAATCTCCACGCTATCGCAAGCACAGCCGGAATTGACGTTTTCTTCGATTGTATTGCCTTGAATAATGACGTTGAATCCAGCAGAGAGTATGGCCTGCTTGCGCTGATCGCCAATTCTGTTGTTGGCGATCGTCACTTTTTGCGTTGTGTCCTCGATGACAATCCCGGCGCGGTCGTTCTTGTCGTTGCGATTGCCCGCTCCGATCCACGAATCGGATACGGTGACCCGCTGCGAGCCTTCACCGATATAGATTTGTTCTTCGAGCGCATTTTCAATGATCGAATTGCTGATGTAACGGGCGAAGCCTTTGCCAATGCTGACAATGCCCTTCTTGTAAGGCGCGCCGTTAATGACGGTCGTTTCGTTGATGTTGATACCGTTCGCATTGCCCGTCATCAAGATACCGACATGGGTCGGCTCTACGAATGTCGTATTGACTTTATAGTCCGCGCCTGACCAAAAAACGATATTTGCCCCGGGAAACGTCGATACCGGCTGCATGCTTCCGGAATACATGACATACGAATTCACAATATTCGTAAATTGGTTCGGAAACCCGTCCCCGCCCTTCTCGCCCACTCCGATGCCGTAGGCTGCATTATAGACGATGACGCCATCCAAAGTAGTGAAACGCGCACGCTCAACATGAATACCGTACGAGATCCGTCCCTCGATATCCGGATCAGGCGGCACGGCTCGGTCAATCGTCAGATTCGTTACTTTGTTATGCGTCGTATGCATCATTTCATTATCGTTGCCGATTTTAATGACCGTACCCTCGCTCTTATCCATAAAAATGACCGAAGCCTTGCCAGCCCCCCGCAGCTCTACATTATTGCCTGATAGAAGCAGCGTTGACGAGACTTTGTATTTGCCGGCAGGGAAAAAGACGATTCCCCCTCCCGCGCTCTGCACATAGTCGATGACGCTGCGAATCGCCTCTGTGTCGTCCGTCGTTCCGTCGCCCTTGGCGCCATGCATCTGAACGTTGTAGACCCCCTCCTTCTCCATGAAGCCCGAAGAAACGTTCTGTCCGCCCCACTGACTCCACAGAACAAAAAAAGCGATTGCTGCAGCTGACAACAACAACAAGGGCAAAAAAATGAGCTTCGCTCTATTTGTCTTTACAAATGGCATATAACCCCCCTCTTGCCTGTATATTTCAGCCAGTAAGTTTAAAGTTTTGGCCAGAAATCAATAACTTCACTGTCCGATATGATTAAAATTAGCACGGTCTATTTGTAATGTCAACAATAATTTGTCATGATATTTATGATTGACTCCTCCTAATTTAACATGATATATTCCACACGTAACCAGTTGTATTTTTTAAAAACGGGAGGTGAGGGAGCACCGTTCTCGCATTCAGTCATAATGGGCCTGACATGATCTATCTATCCTAAAGGAGGAACACAGTGTGAGGAGTTTACGGCTTGTCCTGCCAATCCTTTGTTTTACGATCATAGTAATGGGAGCGCTTGCAATGAAAAAAGCTGAAGCTTTTACCGACAAGGTCAGTCTAAACGGGACCTGGCAGATCTACCCGGATATAGAAAATGATATTCGCATCATCAAGTACGATTCTGGCGTTCGCGACACATCAACGGTAATTGGACAATATTCGCCGAATGGAAAAACTTATATCGAACGCATGGTATTGAATATTCCCGACAAAAACGATGTCCAATACGCTAAAATCATGGCTCAAATTCATGTGGGCAGCAATCTTACCCGTAAAACAGGCGAAACCTGTTACTGCTTAAAGGTGAATGTTAATGATGGCCAATGGCAGCATGTAGATCTTCGCAAGTATATGGACAACAAGACACATTGGATCGAAATTCCCGTAAATCATACCGATCTGCTCGATGGCGATAACGCCGTCACTTTCGATTCTAGCATTGTTAGCGGCAGTAATATGGGAGATGATTCGCTGGACTTATTGGCAACAATCCCTGGCGGCACAACCCATTTTGCATGGTACAGCCATGACGGCGTCAACTTTATGCAAAACAGCGATCGACATTGGAATGTCCGCCTGCAATATTCGAAGCTTGATCATGCAGTCTGGCAAAATATTGCCGTTCCTTCGGCATGGGAAACAAGTCTGTCCTTTTCCGGTGTCAAAAAAAATTTTGTAAAAGTAAAACTAAATGACAACGAGTGGGTATCCGCCGATATATCCAATCTGCAGGATAACGGCAACCATTGGATCGAAATCCCCGTTCCGATCAGTTATCTAAAGGCGGGCAATAACTCGATCATTCTTGATTCGACAATCGACAACCCCGGAAACATGCAAACGAATACGCTAGATTTATTCGCCAGCGGCAACGCTCCATCGGGAAACAGCTACTGGTCGAATGATTTAACGAATTGGACAGCCGCAACGGATCGCAACTTTAATATTCGGCTCATGACCTACAATACCTCGCTGGGAGCTTGGGAAGAGTCCAAATACGATAATGGAGGAACGGACCATACGGTCGTTATCGGCCATTATAATCCAAACGGATTAAACTATTACGAACGTACGGATCATCATATCGGAAGCCTGTCCAACCTGTCCGCCGCGAAAGTCCGAATTTACGCTCACGTAGGCAGTACAATCGATTCCGTTTACCAAGACCCCAAACGATTCGACGGAGTAGGCTGGTACAAGACGAATATTTCGATCCCTTCGCTTGCATCCGATGAAATCAAGTGGCTGCAGTTCGATGCTGCCGACTATAAGCTGGAGGCATGGTTGAACGGCAAGTTCATCGGTTCTCACGAAGGCGGTTATGTGCCGTTTAAATTCGACATCAGCTCGATGAACAACATCGTTAATGCAGGCGGAACAAACACGCTGATCGTTCGAGTAACCGATCAATTTGATTCGCGATTAAACTCCGGTACCGGGACAATTCCCGTTAAAGAGACGAATGCCGGCTTTCTTCAGGATACAATTGCTATTAATTACGGCGGAATTTGGCAAGACGTCAACTTAAGCACCTCCAAAAACATCTATATAGAAAATGTATTTATGAATCCCGATATCGATAATAATCGTGCAGAAGTGCGACTGAGCGTGCACAACAAGAGCAACATCTCAAGATCATTAACGTTTCATTCTGATATTGCGCCCCGCGTTGGGGGTGGCACTTCCTATTCAGGTTCGAGCTCCGTAACGCTGGACGCGCACGGGATGGCCGACATCAGCTTTTATGTAAATATGCCGTCCTTCGAGCTTTGGTCAACATCCACCCCCCATCTCTATACTTCCACCGTATCGGTGAAAGAAGGGACGTCCGTGCTCGATGCCGAAACCGTAGACTTTGGGATGCGAAAAATAAGCGTATCAGGCAAAAAAATTCAACTGAATAATGAAAACATCTTCCTTACCGGCATGCTTCACTGGGGACTTTATTGGGACACGCTTGCAGAGGCGCCTTCTGTCTCGCAAGTACAAAAAGAAATCACCGATCTAAAGAACGCAGGATTCAATACCATCAAATACACCCTGACGGTGCCGCCAAAGTATGTTCTTGATGAAATGGACCGGCAAGGCATGCTTGTCTACATTGAATATCCAATCTGGCATCCAGTCGAGTCGGATGACTTCTTCTCCCGATCACGCAGCAATATAACCGAAATGGTGATAAAAGATCGTAACCATCCGAGCGTCATCATGAGCGACTTCAATTGCGAAATGATAACCTTCTCGCCAGAGATGGACTCGTTAATGTTCGATTTATACAACATGGGCAAGTCGCTGGCTCCTAACCGGCTATTTCTGGACAACAGTTCGGGAGGGATGACGAAATACGGCGATTTCTACGCGACCCACCCCTACTATCAACTAAACAAATTCAAAGAAATTATCGATGTTTGGGCAAATGCCAGGGCTAGCGGCGGCGTTGATAAACCCCTTATTCTGGGCGAATATGCCGATACCGATACCATTCGTAATACGACCGCGATCAAGAACGCCAACGGCGGGACATTGCCTTGGTGGTGGACGATGTTCGGAACGAATGATCCCGAGACGATTTTGCAAAACCAAGGCTTCAGTCTCGCGCAAATCAATGCGTTTAGATCGTCTTCCATCGCAAATGCGCAAATGTCCAAGAAGCATTATATCGAAGCATCAAAAATGAATAGCAGAGTAGCCGGATTGTTCGTTACACACATTCGCGATATCGCGCAAACCCAAGCCGGTTTTTATGACGATAACGGTGATCTCAAGTTCGACTCGGCTGAATTAACAAAATCGACAAACCCGACGGCGTTGCTGCTTGATCGGCAGACACTCAACGTGTGGGGAGGTTCTTCATTTACCGTTGCCCCGAAGCTGTCGCATTACGACGGAACCGCAATTACGAATGGCTCAGTCACTTGGAAGCTGAAAGCAGACGGGACGATCATTTCGTCCGGAACGAGCCAGAACGGTGTAACGCTTGCAAACGGCGATGTATACGACTTGAATGCTATTACATTTACCACACCGGACGACGCAAGCTCGTATAAATATTCGCTTCAAGTGACGCTAACCGCCAATGGCGGAGATTATATCGTTACGAACGACTGGCCGGTCTGGGTATATTCGAATACACCTTTATCTAACCCGAATAAATCGGTTCAGGTTTACGACCCTGCCAATAAGTTAGATCTGATCACTCGTTATCCCTGGATGACGGCTTGGGCTAACGACAATCCGGATCTACTCATTACGACAGATTGGAGCGCGACTATCGACAGCTATTTGAACAACGGCGGGAAAGTGCTTTATGTCGGTCACGGCGCCGGACCAGTCGCATCACAATCAGGCACATTTAACATCGGTGCGTATGCCTTTGTTCCGAATGAGCATCCAATACTGGGACAATTCCCTCATGAAGGCTTCGGCAACCAGCAGTTTCTCGATTTGGCAACCGACTATTCGTTAGATTACAAAGGTTTTTATGGCGGGACGAATCTTGCAGCTCATCAACCTATCATTGCGAGAATGGATTTACGCGGCTATTCCGTAAGCTCCTACTTATCAAAATTCAATGTTGGCAGCGGCACGCTGCTTCAGACGACACTGCGCCTCGACAGCCTTGCGGCAGGCGGCGACCTGACCGGCGATCTCATTACGGATCATGACGCTAGGGAAAACGTGGCAGGAAAATATCTGCTGGATCAATTGCTGAAATATGAGTTAGGTTTAGTCGTAAGCGGCAACAAAGCGCCTGCAGCCAACAAATTGGAAACCTCTTCGGCCGATCCGACGTTAAATGGCGCCCTTGCAATCGACGGCGTCAAACATATTTGGGGAGCCGGAGAATGGGCATCTAATGGCGAGGAGCGTCCATGGATTAAATTGACTTGGAACTCTGGCATTACAATTGGATCCGTCAAATTATATGATCGTTCTAATCCGTATGATAACATCCAGTCCGGTACGCTGACCTTCAGTGATGGATCGAGCATCGCTGTCGGAGCGCTCGATAACGCCGGGGCTCCGATTACAGTGTCCTTTCCCGCAAAAAGCGGCATTACATGGATGAAGTTCCAAGTCGATTCGTCCAACCCCGGCTGGCTTAACAACGGCTTGTCTGAAATCGAAGTTTTTTAGAGAATCGCCAGGAGGAATCTTCTCGCACAAGAAGAATCCGCCAAACACCAATAAACACGCCGGATTCGGCGTGTTTATCTCTTTAAGACGTTTTTTATCCCTTGGACGCCCCGGCCGTCAGCCCTTCCACCAGGAAGCGCTGCAAGAACATGAACAACATGGTGACCGGAATGGCCACCAGCACGGCTCCGGCTGCAAACAATGTGAATTCCGTTGAATTGCGTTGGCTTACCATCCGATAGAGACCGACGGCCAGCGTCCGCTGCTCCTCCGTGCGGAGCACGAGATCCGCGAATATGAAATCCACGAAGCTGCCGTTAAAGATCATGAGGCTCGCATACGTCAGCATCGGCCTGGACAGCGGAATCATAATGGAGAAAAACAATCGCATATGGCTGGCGCCGTCTATCCGCGCCGCATCCTCCAGGCTTCTGGGAATCGTGTCGAAGAAGCCCTTGGCCACGAACACGTTCGTGATGATCGCCCCGCTGCTGTAGACAAGCACCAAAGCCCAATGGGAGTTCAACAAGCCCACGGTATTAAGCAGCACATAGATGGCAATCATCGCCATAAATCCCGGGAACATCTGCAGAACGAGCAGCGTGGTGAGCGTTGTCTTCCTGCCCGCGAACCGATAACGCGAGATCGCGTAAGAGGATAGCAACAGCAGAAATGTGCCGAGCACCGTCGATAGCGCCGCTACTTTAAGGGTATTCAGAAACCACAGCGGATAACTGGTATTTTGGAATAAATTTATATAATGTTCGAAGGTAAAACTTTTAGGTATGAAGGTGTCGCTGAACAAGCTGTTGCCGACCTTAAGCGAGGACATGACAATCCAGAGCGCCGGGAACAGGCTGATGCAGCTGAGAATAATCAGAATCACATAGCTTAACGATAATTTGGCGACAGCGGCCGGTCCTCTGTTCATGCGATCATGTCCTCCTCTTTGTAGGATCGCGTCCGCCTATAGCTCCAGATGGAGAAGGAAGCCACCAGCAGGAAAATAACAATGCCGATTACCGAGGCGAAGCTGTATTGCGACTGGTTGAGCGCCAGCTTATAAAGCCAAGTGACGAGCAGATCGGTATGGCCGGCATACTGATAATTGGAATTGACCGGATCGCCGCTAGTCAGCAGGTAAATGACGTTGAAGCTGTTGATATTGCCCGCGAACTGCATAATTACGATCGGCGCCGTCGCAAACAGCACCATCGGCAACGTAATCATACGGAATTTCTGCACGGAACCCGCGCCATCCACCTCGGCTGCTTCGTACATATCCTTGGGAATCGTAGTCAGCACGCCAATCGCCAGGATCATCGTGACCGGAATGCCCAGCCACATATTGGCGAGTATCACCGTAACCTTGGCCCAAAACGGGTCCGTCAGCCACGGGATCCCCTCCAAACCGATCGCCCGCAGATAACCGTTAATGGGACCGAACTGATTGTTGAACATATTGCGCATGACCAGCAGCGAGATCATGCTCGGAATCGCGAACGGCACAATAAGAACGGTACGCCACAGCTTCTTGAAGCGGATGCCCGGCTGTTGAATAAGGACGGCAACCAGCACGCCGCCGACATAGGTCGTGAACGTAGCGATTACGGCCCATGTCAATGTCCAGGTGAGCACGCCGCCGAAGGTCGAGCTCCATACCTTGAGATTCACCATTTTCACGAAATTGTCAAAGCCCACCCAATCAACAAGATTGGCAGGCGGGAGAATAGGATCCGCATAGTTGGTAAAGGCAAGCAGAACGGAAAAAATAATCGGCAGGATCGTCAGGAACAAGATGGCAACGGCCGGCAAGGCAAGCACCATATAGGCAAAGTGCTTGCGATTAATCTCTCTAAGGGATTCTATGAAGTGATGGGGCCGCTCGCCTTGGTCGCGCGACCGCCCGACCAGCCAGGCGTCCCTGATATTCAGTCCATACAGGAACAGATACAAGATCAGCGCAAGCAAGGCGACCAATCCGTCGATCATCATGAAGATGGAGTGATCCCCCTCCACCATTTTGGTCAGCTTGCCTACCTTGACCATCGCGCTCGGCTGAACGCCGAGCGTGATGAGGCCGCGCAGATAATCTTGCAGGTATTGAAGCATGCTGTATATGCCCGCTGCATGGATGAACAGAAACAGCAGCCCTTTTAAATATTGGCGGTTATACAGCTGCCCCGCACCCATAAACAGGATGGATAGAAGGACTGCGATTGTTTTTTTCTGCATGCCACAACCCACCTGTCATTTATTTCGAGGCGATATCCGCCTTAATCGTCGTTACCATCTGATCCAAAGTCTGCTTTGCATCCAGCCCGGCATCGTCCCATAGGGAGATAAACGCCGCCTTCAGCGGATCCCACACCGAGTTGATTTGGGAGATTGACGGCATGGGAACGGAATTCTGGAACTGTTGGAAGAAGCCGCTTGTAATGGGATCATTTTTGATTGCCGGGTCTTCGCCCGCTTCGATATTCGCCGGAATGGCGCCTGTCATCTCGAAATTTTTGAGCTGGTTTTCCTTGCTGCTGGCGAAGTTCGCGAACAGCCGGGCAGCGATTGGATAATTCGAATACGAATTGACGTAATAGGATTTCACGCCCGAGAATGACAGGGATGGCTGACCGTCAGGAGTTTGAGGCAGCGGGGCCACGCCGAAGTTCACCTTGTCCTTGAAGGCCGCCACAGACCACGGACCATCAATATTCAGGGCCAGCTTGCCTTCCTGGAACAGCTGGGTCTTTACGTCATACGTTACGTCGCCGGCATTCATCGGCAAAATGTCGCGAAGGCTCTGCAGGTAAGTGAAGCCCTTGACTGCTCCTTCGTTGTTCAGCCCGATATCATTGGGGTTCATATTGTCATCCCCGAAAATATAGCCGCCGAAGCTGCCGATGAACGGGTAAGAGTAGTAACCTACGAACTCCCACATAATCGCGTACTTGTTCTGCTTCGGATCATTATGGGTATTGGCGAAAGCGATCACGTCATCCCAGGACTGCGGAGCCTCGGGCAGCAGATCCTTATTATAGAACATGCCGTAAGTCTCCACCGACTTGGGATAGCCGTATAAGATGCCATCATAGGTGGATGCGGTAACGGCAGCCTCTACCATGTTGGCGCGCGTCTCTTCTTCGAACAGATCATTGGGCAGCAGCAGCCCCGCCGTAACCGCCAAACCGATCTGGTCATGAGGGAGCGTCAGTACATCGGCTGCCAGCTTGGATGGCCCGTCTGTCGCCAGACGTCCGCCCTGATCGCCGCCTGCAACCTCTTCTACCGTAACCGGAACACCGAATTGCTCTTCGAAGGCGGCACCGACTTGCTGCATGTACGCCAGCTGTTCCTTGGCTTCCCATACGACCAGCTTCGCTCCCTCCTCCGGCGCAATCTCCTCTTCTTCGTTGCCGCCTGTTTCCTCCGGCGTCCCGCTATTTACGCCGGTATTGCCCGGCGAAGCCGTTCCAGCCCCATTGCCGCCTCCGTTGTTGCTGCAGGCCGCCATCATCACCGCCAATGCCAGGCCCATCAGAAGCATTCCCCATGATGTTTTCCTTGCTCTCTTCGCTCCGTTCATTGCAATCGCCCCTTCTTCCGTCAGAATAAATAGCATGGTTCATTGCTTCATCCTGCTTGCCCACCGTTGTCATTCGATCATTTGCGCAAACGCTATACCACCTGTCCATATAAGGCCATGCATGCAAAAAAAGAGTACAAACCCGCTGCACAAGGTGCCGAGGTTGTACCCTTCCAGGTAACATTGCCTTTAAATTATGGTGAATCAGTTGGTAAATCGTTGGCTCGCATTCATCATACAGCAATCGTAAAAGCGTTTGCAATTCGCTTATTCCCTTAAATTCGCTCATAAAATGGAAGAAACCTTCCAAATCCTTTTTATTCCTCTTCTATACTTGCTCTATCGGCCGTTTTCATCTTTCCGTTGCTGTTTTTCTTCTCCTAAGCTATGATTAGGAATCAACAGGTGAGCAAGCGCTTGCACAAAGGGACGGGAGGCTCTCATGAGGGTTACAATCAAAGATGTTGCCAATAAAGCGCAGGTATCCCCTTCGACTGTTTCGCGCGTCATTGCGGGCAATGGAAGGATCGGAAAAGATACCATTCAACGGGTCAGGCAGGTACTCGACGAGCTCGGCTATCATCCCCACCATGCCGCCCAAGGGCTGGCCAAGCGCACAACCTGCACGCTTGGCATCATTCTGCCGCGGACACCGGATGATGTATTCAGCAATTTCTTTTTTCCCGAGCTGATCCGCGGCATCTCCACGCGCGCCTCCCGCTCCGGCTTCGATATTCTGATGGCCACCGGTTCCCTGGCGCAGGAAGAACGGGAGAGCCTTACCCGAATGGTTCGAGGAGGCCGGGTGGATGGCGTCGTGCTGCTCAGCTCGCGACTGGAGGATCCCCTGATCAGGCTGCTGGAAGAGGAGCAATTCCCCTATGTTCTTATTGGACGAAATGACTATTCCGCAAGCACGCTCTCCGTGGATACGGATAATATCCGGGCCGCCTATGAACTGACACAGCATCTGATCGCCCAAGGCAACCAGCGCATCGGATTCGTTGCCGGACCAGCCAATATGATCGTCAACCGGGACAGGCTGGAAGGTTACCGCAAGGCGATGGAGGAGGCCCGTTATCCTGTGCAGGACGAGTGGATCATCGACGGCGAGCTGCTTCAGCAGAGCGGATTCCGCGCGATTTCCATGCTGATGGAGCTGGAGGACCGGCCGACGGCGCTTGTCGTGATCGACGATGGGGTCTGCTTCGGCGTGCTGCGCGGGCTGGGCGAGCTGGGTTACCATGTTCCGCGGGATATCAGCCTGGCTGCCTTCAACAACATCGCTTTATCCGAGCTCTCCACCCCTTCCCTGACCAGCATTGATATCGGCACCTATCAGCTCGGCTATACGGCCGCACATCAGCTGTTGCTGCTGCTCGCGGGAGAGGAAAAGGCCAAATCGCGCTTCATCATCCCCCACCGCCTGGTGGTTCGGGAATCTTCGCTTCGCAAATGAAAATGTTATTGTGTTGGCAAAGACGTTATGGTATGATTTAGAAAATTTAAAGGCAATGAAACTTTCGGGTTCAACCTCGTTTTTAACAGAGGTTGGCCCTTTTTTGTGTTTTCATGCCTAAGGAGGCCTGGTAATGATGATTATGCTGGAAGCCGTTTACCACAGGATGGGACAAAACTGGTCCTATGCCTACAATGATTCGACCCTGCACATCCGCATCCGCACCAAACGGAACAATGTCCCGCGCATCGACCTGCACTGCGGCGACAAATACAATTCGGAGAAGTACAAGGAAACGATATCGATGGAGCGTCTGGCATCCGACGGGCTGTTCGACTATTGGCAAGCCGCCGTGCAGCCCAGATACCGCAGACTTGTTTATTACTTCGCGCTGCACTCGGACAATGGCGAGATCCTTTATTTTTTGGAGAAGGGATTTTTTGACCAGCCGCCCAAGGTCATGTATGAGGGATTATTTGACTTCCCGTATCTTAATCCGCAGGATGTTCACATGCCCCCGGCATGGGTCAAAGATGCGGTATTCTATCAGATCTTTCCGGAGCGTTTCGCTAACGGCGATCCATCCAATGACCCTGAGGGCGTGCAGGAATGGGGCGGTACGCCCAGCGCCGGCAATTTCTTCGGCGGGGATCTGCAGGGAGCGATCGACCACCTGGATCACCTGAGCGAATTGGGGATTAATGCTTTGTATTTCAACCCGCTGTTCGCCGCAACCACCAACCATAAGTACGACACTGCGGACTATATGCGGATCGATCCCCATTTCGGCACAAACGAAAAGCTCAAAGAGCTGGTCGATGCCTGTCATGCCCGGGGCATACGCGTGCTGTTGGACGCCGTGTTCAATCATTGCGGCCATACGTTTCCGCCGTTCGTGGATGTGTTGAACAACGGTCCGGATTCGCGTTATGCGGATTGGTTCCATATTCGAGAATGGCCGCTGCGAGTCGTTGACGGGATTCCGACCTACGAGACGTTTGCATTCGAGCCTATCATGCCCAAGCTCAATACCGCTAATGAAGAAGTAAAGGCTTATCTGCTCAATGTTGGTCGCTTCTGGCTGGAGGAGATGGGGCTGGACGGCTGGCGTCTCGATGTCGCCAATGAGGTGGATCATCAATTCTGGCGGGAATTCCGGAGCGAGATCAAACGGATCAATCCTTCGGCTTATATCCTGGGCGAGATTATGCATGATTCCATGCCGTGGCTGCAAGGCGACCAATTCGACGCGGTCATGAACTATCCCTTCACGAACATCCTGCTCAATTTCTTCGCCCGTAGGCTAACGAATGCGGCCGAGTTCGCCCAGGCGATTGGCACGCAGCTCGCCGGTTATCCGCAGCAAGTTACGGAAGTATCATTTAATCTGCTCGGCAGCCATGACACGACGAGGCTGTTGACGCTCTGCGGCGGCAATGTGGAGCGCATGAAGCTGGCGACATTATTCCAGCTGACCTATCAGGGGGCGCCATGCATCTATTACGGCGACGAGATTGGCATGGACGGAGAGCATGACCCCCTCAACCGCAAGTGTATGGAATGGGACAAGAGCAAGCAGAATACGGAGCTGCTTTCGTTCTTCCGCAGCATGATCAGCCTTCGCAAGGCTCACCCTGCGCTGTGCGGCAGCGGCCTGCGCTTCCTGCCAGTACCGGAACATCCGCAGTTGCTGGTCTATGAGCGCTGGGACGGGAATGAGCGGTTCCTCTTTGTGCTGAATAATGAGGATGCTCCTGTGGTCGCTGCAATACCGGCAGTACAGTCGGGTGCGTCATGGCGCACCGTGAACGATGAACCGTACGCAGTGGTTGAGGAGAGCGCGATACAGGTGACTCTCCCTCCATACGGATACACCATCCTGCATGCGCCGGCAGGAACGGCTGGGTAGGAGCGCTCCGGGAGCGCAGCGATCAGGGAGCCCTTATCCTAGAAGGATAGATGGGGGGGCTCCCCGGTTTCCAAGTCTGGCCTTCAAGTTAAACTTCTATCATTCGTTCTGACAGCTTCTAATTACACGTTAGTGGCGAGCTTTCGCGAGATTGTCGGGTATGTTGTGGGTGAAATGCCTTTTTTGGCTGTAAATTGCTTGTTGAACACTCCCGCCACCTTGAAGAGGTGGGGGATTCTTGGGTTATTGCTCCTTATGGAGCAAAATCGCATCGATATTTTCTTGCGAAAAAATCGTACGCCAAGCGATCCCTGCGGTTCCCGCAGTTCCTGTTTCTTTCGTTACAACGCCATTGCCTTTATATTCTGCGCCGCATTCCTGTCTCGGTCATGTACCGTGAACAGACCGGGCAAGTCCACATGCGAATGCTCAAATTTTTCACCTCTGCATGCTTGTTTCCGCATACATGACAAGTTTGGCTCGATGGGGCAAATGTGGGCGCCTCCTTGATTGTTCGGCCATACCACTTCGCTTTGTAATGCAGTTGACGACTCATTTCACCCCATGAGGCATCTGCAATATGTTTCGCGAGATGTCTATTCTTCATCATATTGGTGATGCGCAAGTCTTCGATACAGATCGTTTGGTTTTCACGTATCCATTTCGTGGTCTGCTTGTGCATCACATCGATTCGACTATTTCGAATTTTTTCGTGAATTTGGGCCACTTTTCGTTTCGCTCTATGCCAGTTGCTCCCGCCATACGTTCTTCTCGCCATGATCCGTTGCCATTTCGCTAGTAAGCGTTCATACTGCAGCGTATATCTCGGATTATCCATGGCCATACCTTCTGAGGGCACGGCAAGTTGTTTAATACCGACATCAATGCCCAGCGTATGGAAGATCATTCTGCTTCTTGAAAAAACGCTGAAACCCGTCAGCTAAGTGGCGAACGGCTGATTGCAAGGCAATGCTATCCACTTCTTTCAGCCAAGGCCATTCACGCTTCAAAGCAGGAAGCCCTACGGCGCAGGTGTTGTAAGATAATCCTTTACCTGTAGTATGATAGGTTTGATTCCATTTCTCTAGGAAATGGTTAAACACGAAGCGGCTGCAGCCCAATGTTTTGCGCATGAGCACACTCTGCTCTTGAGTCGGATAGATACGAAATTTGAATGCCTTATGATGAAGCATCGCCTGTTTCACCACCTATCTACAAGAAAGACATATGTTAACACCCCCCCAATAATAGCACATACGTTCGCTTAAATCCACCAACAAAATTCCCGATTCATCCCCGCCTTCGCTCTCACTTCGTGAGTAAGGTGATATAGAGGCAGGGGGATTCTCGGTGATTGTGATAAAATGTTGAGTCATAAATGCGATACCTGAATTCCGATTCATGCTCCTTTATGAATAAACTATATTGCTTTTTCCCAGCGGCAGCGAAGGATTAACTTTTCACCGCACAGCTCGGCTGTTAGTGTCCCGCCCATGTTGTTCATCAGACTTTTGGCGATAGGAAGACCGAGGCCGGAGGTTTGGGCAGATCGTGCGCGGTCAGCCGTATAGAACCGATCAAATAAGAGATTAACGTCGCTCCCTTCAAGTTCCTTCGCTTCATTCATAATCATTAATTCTACTGTTTCTTGTTGTTCTTGTAGCCGGATTTCCACTTGGCCAGTTGCATATTTTAATGTATTGCCAAGCAAGTTTTCAACCACTCTCCGCACAGCCGATTGGTCGGCGTATACAGATACAAGTTGCTCGGGAAGCTCTATGTCGGGTATGATACCGTGTTCGTTGAACGGATCATAGAATTGCACCAAAATATCGGAGATCAAGTCCTTCAATCTAAGCTTTTCGGTTTTCATCGGAAAATCCGGCGATTCTATTATGGACAGCTCAAAAAAATCGTTCAACAACGCCTGTAGGCGTTTTGTTCGATTTTTAACGATAGTAACGTATTCATTTTTCTCTTCGGGCGTGATGTTCTCGGCCTCCAGCAGTTGTACATAACCGATAATAGAAGTTAGCGGAGTGCGGATATCATGAGAAATGCTCACAACCGCCTGCCGAAACTCATGTTCGACCCGTTTTCTACGCGCGTCCGCCTCAACGATTAAACAGGATTGGCGGTTGATCTGACTGGCAAGCGCTTCAAGCTTCCGATCAAATAAAGCGATGTCGATTTTTTTGCCCGTTATTCCTGCATTGTAGCTTCGCAATTGCTCTGTCATCCGATCTAGCTCCCGCCTTAGCAAGAATAGACGGGCTAGCAGGAGAGACGCTGCCGCCATCGATATGATTCCGAGTACAAGCCACATGCTCCCCACTCCCCTGCATTATTTAATATCCTTGCGGCGGAACACCGAAATACCCACTAAAGCACATAAGACGATTGTCAGCAAAGGCACAAGCAAGAGCGGGAGCATATCTCCGCTATCTATGCTAGGTTTGCCGATATCCCCCATCAGCTTGAAGATCGAATAATCGTACAGCTGACCAATAATTTCTATCTTCGAACCGATGCCAGCCAAAACGATATCGATCATCAGAAAAAAAATCAATGACCCTCCGATCGTTTTGCCGCTGTCCGTCATAATCACGGCAATCAGCGCCCCAATGGCCGCATATGCCGCCGTATAAAGCAGAGTCAACCCAAGCAATCTAGGCAAGAAAAACGGGGTACTTTCATCTGGCAATTGACCAAATCCGGACAGCAGCGAAACTTCCACCGTACTGACGATTGGAAAAACGAGAGAGAGCAGCATGGCTCCGCCTGTAAATCCGATAAGCTTCGCCGCGTATAGTCTATCTCTTGTGTGACCTGTTGATGCGATCGTCTTCATGATCCCGGACGCATACTCGTTAGAAATGAAGAACCCTGCCAGCATGGCTACGCCCAATTTGATAATGTAAGCATTGCTTGAAATAAAGCTGACCAGAAATTCGGCTCCCGTGAATTGGGGCTGCCCACTGGATCTATGATCAAAATAATACAGCAAAGGGTAAGCTAGCGAGAGTACGGCGAACGCAATCAGCATCGTCCAGAACGACCTATTCTTGCGAAGTTTGAACAACTCGGCTCTAATCAAATTATACATACGGATTGCCTCCAATCCGCTTCGTGAAATAACTCTCCAAATCTTCGCCCATCGCTGTAAACGACTCAATCTCCAAGCCTGCAGAAAATAGTGCAGAGGAAACTTTACTTGGCTGCTCAATAAAGCTATATAATTTGATAGCTCCATTCTGCATCACTTCGAAATCCGATGTTCCCAGTACGTTCTCGATAGTGGCTGTGCCCATGCCCGGATCATTCACTTTTATATACACATACTGCCTGCATTTGCTTCCCAGCTCTTCAGCAGTAAGCTGCTCCAGCAGTTGGCCGCGATGGATAATGCCATAATGGCTTGCCATCAAATGCAGCTCGCTAAGGATATGGCTTGAGATTAGAATCGTAATGCCTAGTTCCCGATTTAATGTCTTGAGCAGTTCCCGCATTTCAATAACACCCATCGGATCTAACCCATTGGTCGGCTCGTCCAGAATCAGGAATTCCGGATCGCCCAGCAATGCAATTGCAAGACCTAGCCGCTGCTTCATACCAAGTGAGAAGTTTTTTGCTTTTTTCTTGCCGGTTTCATGCAGCCCAACTTGCTTCAGCATTCTTGGCACACAATCTTTGCCTGGAATTCCACGTAGAATCCGGTTTACCTCCAAATTCTCGCTGGCGGTCATATGAGGGAACAAGGCAGGACTTTCGATACTAGACCCGATTCGTTTGCGATTCTGAATCAACGCCTTCTCTTCACTGACACCGAATAGTTCAATGGAACCTTCGGTCGGAAAAGCAAGCCCCGTCACAAGACGGATCAACGTTGATTTCCCCGCTCCATTTTGTCCAATGAACCCATAAATCGCTCCTCTTCGGATGGACAAATTAACTTTGTCCAGCGCTCTATGTCCTTTGAATTGTTTGGATAGCTGATTTGTCTTCAACACATATTCATGCATATTCTTGGCCTCCTTTATGTGATAGACCAAATATAGAAGCCAAAACATAAGTAGAACTAAAGTCAAATCTTAAGAATATCTTAAGGCTTTAGCCGATAGCCCATGCCCCATACTGTCTCAATAAAGTCGATTCCCGGAGCAGCCTTTGCCAGCTTGCTTCGCAAATTGCTCATATGGACATTTATAATGTTGTCGTCTCCGTAGAAGGCTTCCTGCCAAACTCTTTCGTAAAGATTGGATTTGGTGAATACTTTCTTTGGTGCCGACAGCAGCAAGGAAAGAATCTCAAACTCTCGTGCGGTCAGAGTCAGTTCAGCTCCGTCAGCAGTAACCGACTTCGTATCTCGATCTAGCACAAGCCCCTTATGCTGCAGCACATTAGGCAAATTCGGTTGACCGATTCGCGCATATGTGCGGAGCCTGGCATCGATTCGTGCAGATACTTCCTCCACATCAAATGGCTTCGTAATGAAATCATCCGCTCCCCCGCGAAGGACAGATACCTTGGTCTTCGGCTCGCCTTTGGCCGAAATAATAATAACCGGCATATCGTCACGATTGTCGATCCGGTTAAGAAGCTCTTCACCTGTCATTCCCGGCAGCATCAGATCGAGAAGCAGCATGTTCCATTTGCGCTGCTCCAGATAGAGGAGTGCCTCTGTTCCGGAATAAGCAGGCTGGGGAATATAACCGCTTTTCTTAATAATGCTGCACAGCAGCCGACTGATGTCATTATCATCTTCGGCAACAAGAATATGTATCGGATTATTCATTATTTCTCCTTTGTTAACGATAAAATATCGGATAGTCACATACCATATGTTACCACCAAAAGAAAAGAAAAACGACATCTCTGCGAGCAAGGCAAGTAATGAAAGCCGAAGAAATACCCAGCTATACGAAAGACGGTTCAAAATGGGATCAAATAAAAAACGCAACCTTTATCAGGTTGCGTTCAGTATATACGCGGCTTCCAATGCCCCATATCTTCAAAACCTCTGAAGTACTTGAACTTGCCGGCATCCATTAAACGGCTTTGCGTTTATACGCTCGCATCGCAAAGAGATAGGCGACGATCAGTATCCCTAAGCACCATGCTAACGCAATCCAAATATCATGCCCGACAGGCTGTTCGGCAAGCAATGCGCGGATGGCTGACACGATTGAGGTTACCGGCTGGTTTTCGGCAAAGACTCGGACGGCCATCGGCATCGACTCCGTCGGCACAAAAGCCGAGCTGATAAATGGCAGGAAGATTAGGGGGTAAGAAAACGCGCTTGCACCTTCCACCGTTTTTGCGGACAGTCCGGCAAGCGCCGCGATCCAGGTTAAAGCCAACGTAAACAGTGCGAGTATTCCAGCTACGGCAAGCCATGACAGTATACCCGCCGATGAACGGAAGCCCATCATGATCGCTACGAGAATAATGACGACTACGGAAATGGCGTTGGATACCACCGAGGTCAGTACATGCCCCCACAACACAGTGGAACGCGCGATCGGCATGGAGTGAAAGCGCTCGATGATGCCCCGTTGCTTATCCAGGAACAGGCGGTAAGCCGTATAGGATATTCCGCTCGCAATCGCAATCAGCAGAATGCCGGGCAACAGGTAGTTCACGTAGTTATCCGTACCGGTCTGGATTGCGCCTCCTAACACATAGACGAACAGCAGCATCATCGCAATCGGAGTGATACAGACCGTGATGATGGTGTCCATGCTACGGAATACATGGCGCATGGAACGCCCCAGCATAACGCGCATATCGCTAAAAAAGTAGTTTTTTGAGGTCTCCATTTATTTCCCCTCCTTTTTGCCGACAATGGCGAGGAATATCTCCTCTAATGTCGGCTGTTTTTCCACATACTCCGTCTTTGCGGGCGGGAACAGCTTTTTCAGTTCTTCAAGCGTGCCGCCTGCAATAATCCTGCCCTCATGCAAAATGGCAATTCGATCGGCAAGCTGTTCAGCTTCCTCCAGATACTGAGTGGTTAAGAATATCGTCGTCCCATTATTAGCAAGCTCTTTGACCGTCTTCCACACCTCGATGCGCGCCTCGGGGTCAAGCCCGGTCGTCGGCTCGTCGAGAAATATGATCGGCGGATTTCCTACAAGGCTTAAAGCGATGTCGAGCCTGCGGCGCATACCACCCGAATAAGTTGACGGCTTGCGGTCGGCAGCGTCTGTCAGCCCAAAGCGTTGCAGCATGCCATCCGCCACCTGACGCGGATTATTGAGGTGACGCAGCTTCGCAATCATGATGAGATTCTCCCTCCCGGTCAAAATCTCGTCCACGGCAGCAAACTGGCCCGTCAGGCTGATCGACTGCCTTACATGATCGGGCTTTGTCGCGACGTCAAATCCGTTAATGACAGCGGCGCCTCCGTCCTGCGCAAGCAGCGTGGTAAGGATTTTAACAATCGTCGTCTTTCCAGCGCCGTTGGAGCCGAGCAAGGCGAATATCTCACCTTGTTTCACTTCAAGATCGACGCCCGTTAGGACTTCTTTGTCCTTGAACGACTTTCGCAGACCTCTCGCTTCAATTGCTTTTCCCATCCCGATCCCCCCTTTACTTTGATTGATCCGTCACCTTTTTCATAGCCTTATTTACTTTTTGGTCAACCGTTTCTTGGTAGAGGTCGGCGTATGTTTTGGAATCTTTGATGAGTTCGTCGCAGAAAGCCGCTACGTCACTGCCCGTCACTTCGAGCACGCCTTTCCTCGAGGCTGCGCCTTCTTCAAAAAGATCAACAATTCCCGAGAGCAATCCCGTCCCGTCGGTTAACTCAACTGGGCCGACCTTAAAGAGATATTTTTGAATCTCTTTGTACACAATCCGATAATCTTGCGGCAGCGCTTTGACACGCGTCACATGCGCGCGCCACTCTTTTTTACCTTGGATGATATCTTGTATGCTCATTATATTTCCCTCCTATTTGCCTAATTTTTTGGCGATATTATGATTCAGCTGAGCACGCCACTTGTCGCGGTAAGTCTTTGCCCCTTCTTCGCCGGCCAGCGCTGCACAGAAGCCTTTGATATCGTCACCCAATACCTCTTGGACACTCTGGCCGTCCGCCGCCGTTTCTTCGAGCAGGCCAAGCACACCGTCAAGAATGGGCATGAGGTTGCGCCCCGTGAAATCGGAGTGCGGCCAAAGATGGGTTTTAATGTTTTCCCATGCCGCTTGATAATCAGCCGGTAGCATTTTGGCTCGCGATTCAAAAGCTTTAAATTCTTTAGTCATGTCGCTTCCCGTGATTTTTTCCCAAAAGTTCATTGTTTTTTCTCCTTTAACTCATTCATTTTTGATGATACGAACTCCCATCTTTCCCAGAACTTCTGTAGTTCCTTGCGTCCCGCGTCGTTGAGCGTGAAGAACTTTCTCGGCGGCCCCATATCGGAGGGCTTCTTGGCGATCTCTACAAGTTTGTTTTTTTCAAGCCGGATCAGGATCGTATACACCGTTCCCTCCACAACATCCTGGAAGCCGAGAGCGTTCAGCTGCCGCGTGATTTCGTAGCCGTACGTTTCGTTGCGGCTAATAATTTCAAGGACGCAGCCCTCTAGCACGCCTTTTAGCAGTTCTGTTAAGTTTTCCAACCTCATCATTCCTTTGCTATTCTGTATGACTGGTATCAAGTATCACTTACTACTTCTACATAGTATTACGTAGTAGCCGGTTTTGTCAATAGCGGCGGTTATAAAAATTTGGAAGCAAGTCCCTAAACAAAAAAGCCGCAGGATGTTTGGAATTCATCGTGGCTGGTTAAGGTATGACGTACCCAAATCGTCAAGTCGCTACGAATATTATTATTTATATGTAGTAACCGTTTAGGCAACAACAGGAGGATAGCAATGGAACCCAAAATCAAAAAATCGAGAAAGGCCAAGAAAAAGTTTAGCATATGGAAAAAGCCATCCTGGCGTACGGTACTGTTCCTATCAATCCTCGTAGTCACCGTGGCAACAATCGTCTGCTGGAGCGGATTCCGCCTGCTGGTGGCCGCCCAAGATATCAGCGAACTAGATAAGCCGTTTCCGGCGGCAACCATACTGTACGACCGCAACGGCAAGGAAGTGGAGCGGCTGTCACGCAGTGAAATCGTCCCCATCGAATACAGCATGCTGCCGAAGCCGCTAATCGATGCAGTGACGGCCGTTGAGGATAAGCGTTATTTCGATCATAAAGGGATGGATATGCGGGCAATCGGCCGGGCGTTTTATGCGAATATAAGGGCAGGCGGCACCACGCAAGGCGGGAGTACAATCACACAGCAGCTTGCCAAAAACGTCTTTTTGTCCCACGAGCGCACTTGGATGCGCAAATGGAACGAGGTACTGTTAGCAAAAAAAATCGAAGAAAACTACGACAAGCAGAAAATTTTGGAAATGTACCTCAATCAAATCTATTTTGGCGAAGGAGCCTGGGGAATAAAACGGGCTGCCGAGACCTATTTCGGCAAGACGGTTGATAAGCTGACGCTCTCGGAATCGGCTGTACTGGCAGGTCTTATTCGAGCTCCATCCGCTCTTACGCCTTACAAGCATCCGGAGAAAGCGAAGGAGCGGCGAAATCTGGTGCTTCGTCTAATGGAGGAACAAGAAAAAATCACAACCGCCGATTACAAAATCGCTATTAGCGAGCCGATAACGCTGTCCGTAGCCAAATCAGACAAAGCGTCAGCGATGAAATATCCGTATTACGTCGATCAAATGATTCGCGAAGCGGTCGTCAAATACGGATTGACGGAAAACGAGGTTTTACACGGCGGGCTGCATATTTATACCGCGCTGGATACGGGCATGCAGCAAGCGGCGGAAAGTGTGTATGCCGACGAGTCGTTGTTCCCGGAAAGCAAATCGGATCAGCTCATTCAGAGCGGCGCAGTGTTGGTCGATCCAAGGGACGGGGGGATTCGGGCGTTAATCGGCGGGCGCGGCAATCAACCGTTCCGTGGCTTCAACCGCGCATCGCAGTTGAAAAGGCAGCCGGGCTCCGCAATGAAACCGATCGCCGTTTATGCGCCGGCACTAGAGCGAGGCTACAAGCCAAGCGATACGGTTGTCGATGAACCGGTAGACTTCGGCGGCTACCGTCCCAAAAATGTCACCGGACGTTACTACGGCGAAGTATCCTTATACGAATCGCTGGTACATTCGTACAATATTCCGGCGGTCAAGCTGCTCCATGAGATCGGAATCGACGCAGGTATGGACGCCTCCGCACGATTCGGATTGGAACTGACGGATGGAGACCGTACGCTAGGTCTTGCGCTCGGCGGCCTGCAGGAGGGCGTTTCGCCGCTTGAAATGGCAGAAGCGTTCGGAGCGTTTGCAAGCGACGGCTCCCGCATGCCGGCCCATACAATCGTGCGCATCGAGTCCGCTGACGGTATTGTTCTTGCAGACGCCAGCCAACAAACACCTGTGAAGGTGATTGAACCGGAAGTCGCCCGTACCATAACCGCGATGATGGAGGGCGTCGTGCGTGAAGGCTCTGGCCAGGCAGCATCGCTTCCCGGAAGGCCTGTCGCTGGCAAGACAGGAACGACCGGGATGCCCGGAACAAATGGCGGAATCAAGGATAATTGGTTCGTCGGCTTTACGCCGCAGCTTGTCGGAGCCGTCTGGCTCGGTTATGACAAAACGGACAGCGACCATTACTTGACGACCACTTCCAAAGCGGCTGCATCCGTCTTCCAGACGTTGATGGCCAAAGCGCTCGAAGGTGAGCCGGTCATCGCATTTCATACTGTGAAGGGCCTTAAGCAAAAAGATGTGAAAATTCGAAACGACGACAATGAAAAACAGGGCGATAAAAATAAAGATAAAGGAAAAGGCAAGGATAAGAAAAAAGATAAGGATCGCGACGATAAGAAGAAGGAAAAGGAACGCAGAAAAGCAGAAAAGAAAAACAGGGAACAAAATAAAAAAGATCACGATAGTGCTGACGATTGACCCTATCACTCCTTAGTCGGTTGCGCTGCCAAGCGCAAAAGAAGCTGTCCATGAACCATAACGGTCATGTGCAGCTTCTTTTCTTTTGAAAGCTTCTCCTTTTGGTCACTTGCATAAATACCTATCGATAGGGAATGAATACTTGTAGAAAATCCGTACTTCGGAGGCTTATCCGTGACTCAATTCCGTAAACGATTCTCGAAATCGTCTCTACAAAAACAGGCTCGGCGGGAAGTTTTGCTGCAAGAGAATCATGGCCATCCAAGCCAACAATTTGTTGCGGATTTAAATCAAAATGAACAAGTTATGAAAGAACTATTTCGAAACTGTTCCGATGTTGTATACCGCCCTATTCAAATTCATGAAAAAAAGATAGCGTTACTGATCTATATAGATGGAATCGTGGATACGAAAAGCTTAGAACAAACCTTACTTATGCCCTTAATCCTCAAAGGAATGCCGGAAAGATCGAGTAACCTGGAGACTTTTGATAAACTTATCCGTGATCAAGCTATCGCTACCCGGCAAACAAAGCTGGCAAGCAGTGTAATTGAAACGGTGCAGGATGTTTTAAAGGGTCAAGTCGCGATTTTTGCGGAGGGAGAGAATCAAGCTTTACTCGCCGACCTCCATGATTATGAAACGCGGCAAATTACAGAACCGGTAGTCGAATCCGTCATACGCGGTCCCCGAGAAGGGTTTACCGAATCGTTACAAACGAATACGAGCTTATTAAGGCGAAGATTGCGGAGTGCCAGATTGAAAATCGAATCTTTAACGATTGGTACATTGTCTCAGACGGATGTGGCCATTGTATATATTGAAGGTATCGCTCAAGATTCGATCTTGGAGGAAGTTCGAAAGAGAGTTGGCCGTATTCAGATAGATGCTGTATTGGATTCGGGATATATTGAAGAATTTATCGAAGACAACCCCTTTTCTCCGTTCCCGCTGGTACAAAATTCGGAACGGCCGGACGTAGTGCTCTCTAGTCTGTTGGAAGGCAAAATCGCTATTATAGTGAACGGCACACCGTTTGTGCTTATTGTCCCTCTAACGTTTTGGTCGGTCATCCAAGCTGCGGAAGATTACTATGAGCATTTCATCTATACAACGGCGATTCGATGGCTCCGGTTCATGTTGCTGGGTATTTCGTTCCTGCTCCCGTCGCTATATGTTGCAGCCACCACATTCCATCCGCAGTTAATTCCAGCTGATTTACTACTTAGTATAGCTGCCGCTCGAGAAGGCGTTCCTTTCCCGGCCGTTGTGGAAGCGTTAGTGATGGAAGTCATGTTCGAGGCGCTTAGGGAAGCCGGCATCCGTTTGCCCAAACCGGTCGGTTCGACGGTAAGCATGGTCGGGGCATTGGTGATAGGGGAATCCGCGGTGCGTGCCGGCATCGTTTCGGCGCCCATGGTCATTGTCGTTGCGTTTACAGGTATAGCTTCGTTTACTATTCCCCGATACAATTTGGGGCTAGCTTTTCGAATTCTGCGCTTCCCGCTATTAATCTTGGCGGGCACGTTAGGTATTTACGGGATTGGCTTCGGAATAATCGCGCTCCTTATTCATCTGGTCGATCTTCGTTCGTTTGGAGTGCCTTTTCTAGCCCCGGTTTCTCCTCAGATTCCCGGGAATTTAAAGGATGTTCTGATCCGTTCACCGCGATGGGTTATGAATGCTCGTCCGACATACCTTGCAGGAAGGAATAAAAAGCGCATTCCAGAAGGGCAAAAGCCCGATGAAAAACGAGGGAGAAGCGAATAGGCATTGAAAATCGTTTCCGATTAGCCATAGATAGGAGCGCTTACGAATGAAAATATCCGGACTGCAGCTTTTTTGGCTGATCGTAAATACGATAACCGGCCTTGGTATTTTGTTTACTCTGTCTCCAGCCATTGCCGAGGCTAAGCAAGATGCCTGGATTTCCATCACATTGGCTGGAATAATCGGGCTCTGCATGATGATCCTCGCTGTAAAGGTAAGCCTTCTTTACCCCAAGCAAACATTTATACAATATAGCCAGACGATATTAGGGAAATGGTTAGGTAAAATACTCGTCGTTCCTTTCTTTATGATGTGGTATTCGGTAAGCGGGATTATTTTACGCAATTCCACCGAATTTATATATGTTGCGCTGTTTAACGAAACTCCCTTAATCGTGTTATCGATCGTCATGTTAATTTTGGCGATTTATGTTGTTTATACGGGAGGCCTTGAAGGAATCGCGCGTTGCAGTGAATTGATAGGCCCAATTATTATACTTATGCTTTTGGGCACTTTCATTCTTAGCTTGAATCAGCTGGATTGGCAGCAATTAACACCCGTCTATGCTGATTCCGGTTGGAAATCCATTTTGAAAGGGGCGACCCCCCTCGTTGCTTTTTATGGCGATATCATCTTGTTTGTCATGGTGTTCTATTTTCTAACAGATTTCCGTCAAATATTCACACGGTCCATGTGGGGAATGGCTGTTTCCTCTATTTTGACTATTATAGCAACGGCGATGATCATTATGACATTTGGGCCGACGATCCCCTCGCGAATGTGGTTTCCTTTTTTAAGTATGACGCGATTTATTTCCGTCTTGGGATTTATCGAAAATGTCGACATCTTTGTCGTGATCATCTGGATGTTTTCTGTTTTTATCAAATTGTCTTTATACTTGTTTGTCACCATTTACGGAACCGCACAATGGCTCAATATGAAAGATTGGAAAAAGTTAATTTGGATTGTTGTTCCAATTGTATTTCTTTACTCGCTGTTGCCAAGGAACATTGCGGAGGTCGCGGTCAATTTCCAACAATCTTTGATCCCTCGTGCCCTGCTCGTCTACGCATGTGTTTTTCTCCTATTATTATGGATTGTTGGGTTGATCCGCCAAAGTGATCCAACAAGAAGGTGAGGTCGCAATGAAACCCATACGCTTTAGTATTCCTATCCTATTACTCTTGCTCCTGCTGTTGACGACAGGTTGCTGGGATCGCAAAGAACTCGACGACCAAGCCATTATCACCGCCTGGGGATTTGACTTGATCGAAGATGACATGTATACGGGGACTGCGCAGTTTGCAATTCCTTCGAAACTAGGGGTCGGTGAAGGAAAAAGCCAGGACAAGGCTTTTTTTACCATATCGGGAAATGGGAAAAATATGTACGATGCCTCCAAGAATATGCGGTTAAAACTATCAAGGCCGTGGTTTGAAGGGCATAGCGGGGTCGTCATAATTGGGGAAAGATTAGCGAAACATGGCCTTGCCAACATTTTGGATGAATTAGGTCGGGATCCCACTGTTCGGCTGCGAAGAGACATATTAGTCTTACGGGGAGGCTCGGTACAGGATTTTCTCGAATTGACGTATCCGCTTGAGAGTCTATCCGCGCATGCTATTGTCAATATGCACGATACAGCTGGGTTAAAGGCCAATCATACGTTACGAAACTTTTATATGGCTGCTGAGGGCGAGGAGAGCAGCCCTTTCTTGCCTGTGATCGAGATGACTGACCGTCCTTCCGAGGAAAGCTCTAAACTAACAGATCCAACGATGAAGCTATGGGGTTTCGCTATTTTTAACAAAGACTCCCGGCTCGCCGGATATTTGCCGATGAATAAGGGCTACTACCAGCAATGGGTCAAAGGGCTATTGAAATCAATAATCGTCACGGTGGATATTCCTGGGGAGAAGGGAAACGTCGTTGTGGAGGCAAACCATTTGAAAAGCAAAATCGTGGCATCCCTGCGCGGCACGAAAGTACATTTTCTCGTTACGCTTAGCGGGAAGGGGAAAATTCGGGAAAACAACACTCGCTTAGACTTGGCTGTTTCTAAAAACATAGCTCTGGTCCAGAACGAAATACATACACAAGTCGGTACATATGTCCATCAGATCATACAGAAAGTGCAACCTCTCGGCACGGACATTTTCGGTTTTGGCGAAGCTTTTCACCGACAACATCCATATAAGTGGAAAATGTTAAAGAGGGAATGGCCAGAGAAATTTGCAGAGGCGGAAGTTTCCGTTTCACTGAATCTGCAGATTCAAGAAACAGGATTAAGTGGCGCACCGTATATTTTGAAAAATAGGGAGATCAAAAAATAAATGGGGAGACAAGCAACAAGGCTATGGGATCTGCAAAAACGGTTGCCCGCACACCGCGCGGACAACCGTTTTCTTCACTTCTCTTCAATTTGATCTATTTTCCACTTTCCATCTTCCAGCTTCAGGTGAATCGCAACGGCATCTTTGCCGACAATCTCGCCGCCAGCCATTCCAATGATATGCCCTTGCACTTCACTGGCCGCATCATTAGTAAAAATCACGGATTGGACTTCTATCCGCTCTGGCCATGGACTGGATAACTCTCTTCCAGGCGTCGATTCGATGTGTTCCTTCCATGCCGTAATTAATTCTTTTGCAACATACGGCGTATAAAATTGATCAATCAGCTCTTTCGTTTTTTCTTCCGGCACTGTAACGATTCTTACATGCTTTAGATTTTGCCCGAAGCCTTCTACTGTCTGAATCACTTGATCCTTCAGAGCTAATTCATCAACTGTTTTCAAGAAAGCAAGAAAACCCTCCTTCTTCTCCGTTAATGAGAAGACCGGCTTTTCCACTCTCGCTTGTGCCCATTCTCTAGTATAGAACAAGCTATTTTCCTCAGACTCACCTATTATTTGGAACGCAATTTCATCCACATTTCCAATTAAGCCATACAACAATAAAGCATTTTTGTGAAAATAAGGCTTGGCAGCTGCAAGCTGTTCAGCAGTGGGCAGTTGTTGCTCTGTTACAGCTTCATCCATCGCTATATACACAGTCAAACCATAAGGTATATTTTTTGTTTGCAGCTCAATATGATCATATTTGAATGGTGCCGGATAATCCAAATGGCCGCTAATGCTGCTTACTTTCCCCGAATTGCCGACGTATTCCGTCCGATACTTCCACAACTGCTCATATTGTCCTTCCGGCTCTAAGGCTTTGAGAGGATTAGACAAAAGACCCACTGAAAACATAATAACGATCGCAATCATTACACAACCCGTCCAAAAAACAGGTTTTTTGTAATTCATAATATTGCGCACTCTCTCCTTCACATTGCTCTCCCCGAACGATAATGGCCCAAGGAAACCTCCTTGCTTGGATGCCAGCGATAACAGCGTATAAGAATAAGCCGCTCGCGTATCGCCTTCGGACCGTTTCATAACACTTTCATCGCAAGACATTTCCATATCCTTAATCATTAAATAGTAAGACAACCAAATAATCGGATTAAACCAATGTACAGCCAGCACTAAAAAGGCCGCGGGCTTAATCAAATAATCATAGCGTCTAATATGAGTCTGTTCATGCTTTACAATATAATTAAAATCCTCATTCGCTAATCCTAACGGCAAAAAAATACGCGGCCGCAGCATTCCCATTACAAAGGGGGCTTTAATTTGATCCGATTCATAAATATTGTCGCGGACTCTGGTGGCTATAGACAGCTTACGATGCAATCTAGCATAGGAAATGATCGCGTAGCCGACTAGAGCTAACATGCAAACGATCCATACTGCTGCCAAAGCATCCATAATTATACCCATCGGGTTAACGGAGTTCGCTGGATTAGGAGCAGGCACTGCCGCAATCGCATTGTTAACAGAATCATCTGCCGCATTAATTCCTGAATCTATTTTAGGCGTTAGTTCCGAAGTGATTTGCCCGGGAATCATATTCGCTTTTCCCGGAACTAAACTTAACGGGCTTTCGAACGATATGGGCAGTACCAAACGAATGAATACAACCGCCCACAGCATATACGCAAATATGATTGGCAGCTTCAGCCTCTTTAGCCCCCACCTGGCAATAAAAACAAGCCCTGCCACATAGCTCGCCGTGAGACTCATATTAAGAATAGAGATAAATAGATCCTTCATTTCGTTGCACCTTCGATCATTCGTTTGATCTTATCGGCTTCTTCCTTAGACAATTTTTTGTCCTTGAGAAAGGCTGCTATAAAGGAAGGTAAAGAGTTGTCAAAAGCTTTTTCCAGCAGCACTTCGCTCTCGTACTTCTGCACTTGTTCCCGATTAATCAGAGCGGTTACAACAGCCTGCTCATTTCTTAAAATTCCGCGTTCCGCAAGTTTACGTATCATATTATAGGTCGTTGATTTCTTCCAACCCAGTTCTTGCAAACAAAGCTTGGAAAGCTCTGTAGAATTAAGCGGCTCATGCTCCCAAATTAAACTTACAAACTTAAACTCAGCGTCAAACAGCTTATATGACTCCATCCGCTCCACCTCCCGTATAGGTTTGTTGCGATAAACCCTTTGTAATGAGTTTACTCCGACAAACCTCTTGTGTCAAGCGGATAGTTTGCTCCGGCAAACCTTTTATGACATATTTACAACTATTTATAGTAACTTAGCCCTTCCTCATTTCCTACGTCAATTCAACGTTCCTATGATAGATGATTATTTTCTTGATTGGCGAATTCGGAATGTTCTATCAGAACAATTTTATACACATGATTTCAGAGAAACTGGTGATACTCCTGAAGCTATGAGTGGAGATATGGAGTCCAGTTTCAAAAAGATAAAAACGCCATGTAGTCTAATACTTAATTTCCTTTGGACACCCGGCCGTACTTGCTTGCAAGAGAGCATCGCATGCGTTCTATCTACTGGTGCAGTGCGTTATGCGAGACGTCGCTGATCACATGTCCGATATGCCTGACACTGGCGACCTTATGGGACAAGGCGCCCCATGTGGGCCTATCCGGTGTCAGGTGACAAGAATCTGTGCCGATTCCCTCAATCTCAATTCATAATTTAATGGATATTTAGAGACGGACAATGGAACAACCTTATTCCTATTCGCTTTGCTTCCAAACTTCTAGCCAGCTTTGCACGTATTGCGCCGATTCAAATCGATAATCTCGTTAATGCCGTATTCTTCGAATTTATCCAGCAGCGGGTCGCTGCCGTGCTTCAACTTGAAGTCCATTTCTTCCGGATAGAGCGGGACGATGGCGTAGAAGTGTACAGTCCGCCCATTCTCCATGTCTAGTGAAAGAAAATCTTCGTTCACATCAAGGGGAGGCAGCAAAATGATTCCGCTCATTTCCGTTTGCTGCGATAGCGGTTCGGCCGGATCTCCATTAGGCACCGTATGCTCCCAGCCTAGCCAAGTGTCGTAGTCATGGGGAAAACCGGCCAACATTTTCAGCCATTGAATAGGCCAATAGTGATCAGGATTTTGTAAATCTTCTTGCGAGATCCGCCAATCCGGCGGCAAGCAGATCATCAATTCCGCGTATTCGTAGCCTTCCGCTCCTTCTGGCGTATTCATGGGCATAAAGCTCATGCCCGTTGTGAATAAAGTATAATAATTGCGTTCAGGAGTTGGTTTTATGAAGTGGACGTCAATATGAACGACATCCGATAGGATTTCGTGGAAAACGGAATCGACTTCCCCGATATGCTTGCGCACGTGATCTTCGATTTTCTCGATCCATTCTTCTTCCCCGTATACCGGAGCCCGCCATTCATGCTGTCTATCGCTATAGCGATAGATTGGGTTCCCCGACTCCGAATATTCCGTAGATTTCGACATGTTCGCCTCTCCTTTTCTTCCTCAATTTTCATCAAAATCGCCCAGGATACTCCCGCCTTCTATAAGTGGGGGAGGAATGGGCGTCAGGCGTTAGCCTGAAGAATATTTCGTATGTTCTTGTTTTCCCTACTATGCTAAAATAAAGATAGAAAGGAGGCGAACGTATGATCGTAATCATAACGGCTAAACTCAAAATAAAACCGTCAGAAAGTCAAATAAGAGCACTGCAACAAACGATGATCGCTTATCGGCAGGGCTGCAATTTTGTCTCTGCTCTTGTGTTCGAGAAGAGAGAGCCCGGGCAGCCTGCCTTGCACCGAATGACGTATCAAACCCTTCGGAGTACGCTGGGCCTGCGCTCTCAAATGGCTCAGTCGGTGATGAAAACCGTGATTGCCAAATACGAAGCCCTTCGGAGTAACGGCCATGCCTGGACGCTTGTACGCTTTAAGAAGCCGGAATATGATCTTGTCTGGAACCGGGATTACTCGCTGAACCTGGGCGCTGGGCTGTTCTCCGTCAATACGCTGCAGGGCCGTATCAAGGTTCCTTTCGAAGCGAAAGGAATGGAAGCTTATTTCGACGGTTCGTGGACTTTCGGTACGGCCAAGCTTTACTTGAAGATTTGACAGGGATTCGGGGAGCAACGGAAAAGGTCAGGCGTAAACATCGCTATGTGACGGTATCATGGGCGTTCCGCCAGCTTCGCGAAATGGTAACGTACAAGTCGCAGCTTGTGAGAGCGATGACCATTGCCGTAGATCCAAAACACACCTCGCAAGCCTGTCCGATATGCAGTCACACGACGAAAGGGAACCGGGATAAACGGAGGCATCGATTCCATTGCCTGGCCTGTGGCTATGCAAGCAATGATGACCGGATCGGTGCGATGAATCTCTGTCTGAAGGGAAAAGAGTACCTTCTACAAGGTGCAGGCCTAGCATGACTAGGCTTGCAGGGTAGCTGTCAGTCTGCCCAGCGGTAAGCGAAGGCTTACCTGCGGATGTAACACCACGTTCTTCGGAACGCAAAAGATCGGAGTCGCACAAGACGTTTGTACGATCGGGTCGTTACAAGCTCCCACTTCAAACGATAGTTAAGTGGGGGTCATTGATGCTTTTGGACTTACAGGCTTTTATCTAGGCCTATGAGAAGTGATTTCTATCCCCGCTTAGTCACAGACAAGCGGGGATTCATCAAACCCTAGTTATTTAAGTGCCGCTCAGGCTAACTCCCCTTCCCTCCCACTGGGTGCCCTGCTTGCACTGGCCATCAGCGTGGATCTGTAATGCCGGCGGATATCAATGAAACTTTGCAGTGTTGCCTAAACCACCTTTTCTAAAGATATGGTGATATAATCAATCTTCTTGATCTTTAACCCAATTTTCGAATTCAGATGCTTCTTTGGGATCATTTAGACGAAAGATCCAAGAAATCTCTTTTTCATCATCTAAATAATCTGTTACGGAAAAAACAACTATACATTTTTGAAAAAATCCATCTGATCTCAACTGTTCCAGAGCGAGTATGCATGAATCATATAAGTATCCCTGAAAATTGGTAAACTGTTCATCCGTATGGGGTGATTTATGAAACTGCTCGATGACTTGCTGGACGTCATTAAACCACTCATAGCCAGAGAATTCATACTTCCACTCGGCGGGACTCCATTTGTAATATAACGGTTCTTCTGGGTCTTTTTCGCACTTCTCCTTCAGATATTCTTTTGTGTTTGCAGAAGGGCAAACAGTCATCGCCCCTTCATCTGAATAGAGTCCGAAAGCACAAAACTCATCGGTTGGTTTAGATTTTCGTAATTCGGAAAAGGAGTTTTGAGCTGCGTCTCTAATTAATTTCACAAGATCGATATTTTCTAGCATTTTTCACCTCATAAGAATATGTCTCTGCCTACTTTTCCTTTCGATGATTGTTGCTTAATGACAGCTTCTTTTGCTCTAAGGACAATATCATCCACACCGGAAAACTGAGCCAAATAATTTTCGTTTCTTATAGCCTGATCATTGATGATGTAGGATATTTTTTCTTCGTCAAGAATCTTTATTATTTCATCAATTGACTTAAACTTTAGTCTTGCAAATCTTGCTGGAGAAAATTGCTTGCGTAAAGAATCTTCATTATTTGAAAGATATGCCCTAAAAGAGATTTCAGAATTTCCTTCTAAGAGTTCTTTGAAATAAACAAGATGCCTTTCATCTACCATATCTGCCTCCTGTACTTCTTGAGTTTTTGGGTATATTATGGTCACGCATCATTTTTTTTAGGATAAATTCCGCTAACAAAACGGACCTCCTTGTGTCGTTTGTATATTTGAGTCCGGTTAGATCATTTATTTTTAAACAAATCATATTCCTATTTCCCACATTTTCACCAATACTTTATCGACCCTGCCATCCATATCTGTCCCGTCAAACTTTGGAAGGTTTAGTTCGCTTACGATTTTTCCGTCTCGCATAAACATAATGCGCTCTGTCCTCGCCGCAACCTTTGCATCGTGAGTTACAAGCATAACCGCAGTGCCGTCTGCGTTAATTTCAGAAAATATATCCATTATCTGCTCCGCAGATTTTGAGTTGAGCGCACCCGTCGGCTCATCTCCGAAAATGATTTTTGGGCTGTTCATAAGTGAGCGGCATATTCCCGCACGTTGAAGCTGACCGCCCGAAACCTGTGTAACATCTCGCTTTTCAAGCTCCGCAATGCCCACCCTTTTCATAAGCACTCTTGCCTTCTCTGATATTTTTTCGGCGTTTTTTCTGTTGTCGCGCATTGATGGAAGAATGATGTTGTCGAGGATATTCAGATTTTTTAGCATAGTCGGCTGTTGAAAAACAAATCCCATTTTTGTTCTACGTATATCTGAAAGCTCATTCTCAGAGGCCGCCGATAATTCCCTGCTGTCAAAAACGACCTTTCCACTGTCAACTTTGTCCATTCCGCTCAATGCAAACAATAGCGTCGATTTTCCCGAGCCAGAAGGTCCCATAACCGCAACGAACTCGCCCTCGTTTATTTCAACGGACACTTCATCAAGAACATTACGCTGTTCATCGCCCTCGCCGAAAGACTTTACTATATGATCACCGATAATAATCTTAGTCATATGTCTACTCCTTTATATTTTCGGATATTTTTATTTGTCCCGCGCCCGATGTGCCGATCATTGTTGCGATAAGTACCGCGCAAATCATCATTAGCGGACTAAACAGATACGCCGAAAGAGGATTTACTGCAAAATTAAACCTGGACGCTCCAAACGACGAAATAATCAAGCCCGCAAGCATCTCTCCGAGAGTGTTTGCCAGAAGCGTGCCGAGAACAATTCCGACAATCAGAACGAATACCGTACGCGAAACATACTGCGCCTTAATATCCGAGTTTGTAAAACCGAATGCTTTCAGTACGGCAATCGAATATCGGTCCTTTGCCACAAGCATTTTCATAAATAACAATGTAACTAGTACCGTTATAACTAACGCAACGGCGACGGCGGCGTAGGAGGCCATTTCGACGGAGCTTATTGTTGAGCCAAGGGTCTGTGTAACAAATTCATCAATGTCTGACGTCTTTGCAAAATCAAACTTGTACGCATATTCCGCAACCTTTACGTCAACAAGGGATTTATCCGAAAGTTCAGCACTGACAATACTCCACATAATGCCCGCTGAATTGTCGGCGAATACAGCCTTGGCGGTTTTGCCACCGTTGGTAATGTCGGAATAGATTCCGCTAACCGTGAGATCTTTCTCCAGTCCCTCAATCACCAGCGTAATGACATCGCCAACCTTTTTGCTCATCTCATCGGCATATATAGTCGAAAATGCAATTTCATCATTTGCTGCGGGTGCTTTGCCCTTGGAATATACGATGGGAAATATCGAATGGTCGCCAAGCTCAATTTTAATATTTTCCTCTGATCCGTTTTCCGTTTTTGCCTTGAATGTTTTTGTTGTAAGAACGCCAACCTTTGATATGGCTTGATCGCTTTTCATCGTCTCAACGATTTCAGTGACTTTTCCAGAGATATTATCGATATTGTTGGTCTGTATGCGCAGATCGTAGTTTCCAATCCCCATATAACTGATGAAGCTTTTGGAGGAAATCGTGTTGTACAGGTTCTGCGGAACAATCATGATAAATGCCGAAATCACCAGCACAGCTAGCATTGTGGCGTATAGTCTTTTCCTTGAGAGAACATCTTTGATACCGAGAAAAATATTCGTCGTGTTAAACAGTCTGCTTCCGCTCAAGGTAAAACGCTTAGCACCCCTGTTTTTATCCTGGGAAGTGCCAAAGCGTATGGCTTCCGCGGCAGAAATTTTCCGAAAGCGTTTCAGCACTCCGTTAACATAGGCCATAATGGCAAGGAATACTAACAATATACCAATAATTCCTAAAACCACGGCAAAAGAAGAATTTTTACTTTCCCCCATATAAAGCCGTATATTTTCAAGAAGCATGCCTTTGAAAACAAACGAAAGAACAAAACCGAGAATAGAGCCTGCCGCCGCAATTGCCATGTATTTCGCTAGATAAATCTTCTTGATGTCGGAGACACGCAGCCCTATAGCTTTCATAACACCAATCTCGCGATAATCGTCTTCGATTTTTGCAAGGAGCGTAAAGCGTATGCACATGAATGCGACGACCACGACAAGCAGGCCTACCAGAAGGATAACCCCAATCATCATCCCGTCGGAAATGGCATTCATCATTTTAAAAAGCGAATATGTAACCGTTGGCCCGTTCATTTCAAGTCCTGCGGAGGCATATGCCGTTTCAAATGCGCCTAACGCCGACATATCCTTTAATCTGAATTCAATCAGATACTCTATGTTTCCATGGCTTTTTATTTCCGCATAGTCATTGCTGCTTACAAGAAATCGCTTTGATGCGGAAAGCGAAGAATTCATTGTCGAATCGCGGAGAAATCCCTTAACGGTAAATTTTTTTCCACTTATTACGGCCTTGTCACTGATCTTTGCAGAGTTATCCTTCAAATAGCTTACCGGAACATAAATCTCACCGTCAGATACGTTGATGACGTTCCCGTCCAGATCTAGAAGATAATCGAATTTTCCGCTCTGTACGCTTAAACCGTTGTCCTGAACGCTGTTCGCAAGCGAATTATCGCCCAATATAATCTCCGCTCCGTCAATGTTCAGAAATTCCGCCACTTGAAATTCATCGACGCTGCTGTTTTGTTCCGCAAAAGCCGTAAGCCTTGCGGTATCAATCTCACCCGAATGCATCTGCATAAAATGTGGAGTTTTAGCTTGTGTCATTAGCGTATCCAGCGCTCCAGAGAGATTGACAACGAGTATCGCCGCGAGTGAAACAAGCATAGCTGAGGCAGCGACAAATACCATTGTTGTCACCGTTATCGCTTTGCTCTTAAAAATGTCATTGCGGATTATTCTGCTAAACATAAGTCACCTCTGTATTATTTCCCTAAGGAGTTTCCAGATTTATCTGTCGCTTCCTCTATCGACCGTCAAACATCTGCATTACATCTATAAGGCCTCCGCTTTTGACACCAAGCAGCCTTTCTACATTAAAAACAAAGGCCTGTATGCGAGAAGCACGCTCCTCGTACGTCATTTGAACCATATCATCATCAAAAACGGTATTCGCATAAATCACGACCATTTCCATGCATTCATACGGGTATGGCGTGTGGAACAGTCCCTGCTGGATGCCCTCGTCGATGATTCCCGTCAGTATCGGCGTAACGCCATTGATAATGACCTTTTCTATTTTCTGATGCATAAGCGCGTTCTGCGGCTTGTGAATATGCTCCATAATTTCCTTGCTGCTTCCGCCGCTTAAGTTCAGTGCCATAACAACGCGAATAATGCGCTCGACTACAGGTATGCTATTGTCTGTTGCAATTTCCTGTGCCGTGCCTAAAAGACGGACACTATACCGCTCAATCAGCGCGTCCATAATATCCACCTTCGACTTAAAGTGATGATATAATGTTCCTCGCGCAATGCCGACCTTTTCGAGAATATCGTTTGTACTTGTGCCGTCAAAACCCTTCTGGCCGAAAAGCTCATCAGCTGCGTCAATGATTTCGTTCCTGCGTTCCTCAGCTTCTTTTACAACTCTCATCTTTACATCTCCTCAACAAACCGACCGACTGCCTGTCTATAAATCTTTCTTTTAAAGATTAACATATTATTCTATGATGTTGTCAAGCAGATTCAGTTAATAAGGCACGGACTGAACCCCTGACAAAAGCGATCCCGTGTCTCGTCTCTACACAACGCAAAAAAGACACCTAACACGGTGTCTTCTCTGATGGTATTGGTGGAGGCGAGGGGATATGAACTCTCATCGCCTCCACTATGCAGAATTCTTCACATTTGTTCCGGTTCCGAAACCACATAAAACACAATATAAGAATTCACAAGCAATTTTCGAATACCTTGACCTGCCAATCGTTCATCTTCAACTAGACCAAATCTGAAAGGCATAATTTCCAATTGAAACACGCTCTCCGCAATTTTGGTAACAGGCTCAAGCAAATCGTTTGCAATATAGTTTACGATCTCACTCTAGTCCCTTTCTGCCGTTTCAGAGATCACCGCTAGATAACTCCTGCTCAATCAGGAATTCCCTTCTCGATATCTGCAAGCGCCTCACGAAATGGCCGCACTTTTTGATTTTGCTTAGCATCCAGTCCTTCATCCAGCAATTTATACAGTTCAAACTTTCCAACCAGTCTTTCATATGTTTCAATACTCATCACAGCCAGATCGCCTTGGCCATTCTTTGTAATGTAGACAGGTTCATCATATTTATGGCAGAACTCAGATATTTCACTGTATTTATTTCGTAAGTCTGAGCTTGGTCGAATAGTCGGCATGACACGTCCTCCTTGCAATTTCATGTCATTATTTTATCCAAATAAAGTTATGCAATCAATCCCATATGAGCAATACGCCCGTAGTCAGCGCACTAAGCTTCTTTAGCGGTTGATTCAGACGTCCATACCCACTTGGAATCCAATAATCTTTTCATATGAATACATGTTCATTTGATGGTATAATGATTTAGTATTTTGCTCATTGCCGTAACTCAATAAGGAGGGTTTGCAATTAACGACACCGTTATAGACGTTCTCATCATTGGAGCAGGACAAGCTGGTTTAGCAGCTGGATATCACTTGCAGAAGTTGGGCATTCCTTTTATAATCATTGACGCCAATTCCCGACTTGGCGATTCTTGGAGGGAGAGATACGATTCCCTTGTTCTATTTACGCCAAGAACGTACAGCGGACTTCCCGGATTACCTTTTCCGGGAGATCGGAAAGTATTCCCGAGCAAAAATGAAACTGCTGATTATTTGGAAAATTACGCAGATAAGTTTCATCTACCTATTCACCTTAATACTTGCGTAACTAAAGTAGCAAAACATGATGGTTACTTTCATGCTTGGACGAACAACCGTAAGTATACATCCAAAAACATTATAATAGCCACGGGGCCTTTTCAAAAGGGAAAGCTCCCCTCTTTTGCCTCTAACTTACCGGTTAATGTCAACCAATTGCATTCTTCCGACTATAGAAACCCCGATCAACTTCTCCCTGGAGACACTTTGATTGTAGGAGGAGGAAATTCTGGGGCTCAGATTGCTGTTGAATTATCCGGCCGACGGAAAGTTTATTTGTCGGTTAGTCATCGCCCTTTCTTTCTTCCATTGGAGCTCGGCGGTAAAAGTATATTTTATTGGTTCGACAAGTTAGGAGTCTTAAATGCTCCATCCCGTTCATTTATCGGCCGGAAGATTCAGTCGAGACCTGATCCGATTTTCGGCATGGAATTGAAGCAACGTATTAAATCCACCGCTATTGGATTATTGTCAAAAACGACTGCCGCCAGTACTGAGGGCATTCATTTTTCTGATGGGTCTATTAAAAAGTTTGAAAATATAATTTGGTGCACAGGTTTTCAATCCTGTTATGAGTGGCTTGATATTCCAGATGTTCACTTTCAACAAAATGGGTCTATTACTCATAATCATGGTATAACAACCGTTAAGGGACTGTATCTTGTTGGTATGCCCTGGCAGACGCGCAGAACTTCAGCTCTTATCGGCGGTGTAGGCGAAGATGCTAAGTCTATCGCCCATATCATTAATCAGACTATGAACTCCACTACATAATCCCGATCGATTATGATCATCAGTCAATTTTTCAAAAAAACGCCATCACGTAATGTGATGACGTTTCTTTTGTATGGAGCCTAGATGTAACGACTCACGCAGCTCGTCTTTCCGTCATGGGATATCCGAATTCTGATCTAACGGCTGACGAAGCCAACTCGATAAGGACTATTAGCGGTAGAGTTAGACGCCGTACTCGTCCGTTTGAAGCGTATCCTTCTTTGCATCCCTTACACTCTTTGCGCGCGGGCGAATCCCTGACCTCATCGTTGAAAGCGATGGATTGATGTTCCGCTGTAGTCCGATTAAAACCGCGGAAGCCTTGTCATTACTAGTTTTTTTCGTTTACGTGCCGATCTATTCTGACGGATTATGATGGTTGGGGACGAACCTCATCCCCAATTCGTCCACAAACAATTAAGGTAGAGACCCATACAACTTTCCTGACATTGGCTACGAACACTTTCTTAAGAATCACATCTTACCTACTTTCGGATCTATGAAGATGACGGATGTGAAACCTATGCATATCCTTAGCTTTCTTGATTCCCTGACCCGTAATGGAGCACGAAAAGATGGTAAGAACGGAGGATTATCAACAACCACAACCCGGTTCATACATAGAGTTCTCAAAGATATCAAGCGAGGGCAGCTTGTCTGTGACAATAGGACATCTTCTGCCGTCAACTGGCGGACATTATGGTTTAGTAGTTACACTGCACAAAGACTCAAGTGTGTGCATTTTTCGAGCATAACTTCTAATTTCTTCATCATGGGTTACAAGAACTATTGTTATCCCCTTTTTCTCATTTAACTCAGTCAATAGCTTCATTATTAATTCTGAAGACTCCTTATCCAAGTTCCCAGTAGGTTCATCAGCAATAATTATACTAGGTTCATTGACTAAAGCTCTAACTATTGCAACCCTCTGCTTTTGTCCTCCCGATAACTCATATGGCAAAGCATTTTTCTTATCAAATAGTCCAAAATCAATTAGCAACTGATCGATATGTTTCTTTTTCTTCTTTTTAATATGAACTTTAGAAGAAAAAGCAATTGGAACTTCTATATTTTCGAAGACAGTCATTTCAGGTATCAATTTAAAATCTTGAAATATAAAACCTATTTCTCTATTTCGAAACTGTTGATATCGATTTTCTGAAAATGTTCGAACATCTTCTCCGTTAAATGTCATGCTACCATTGAAATCAAAATCTAACATTCCAATTATATTAAGAAGAGTTGTCTTCCCCCCTCCAGAGCGACCAGATATAGAAACAAAATCTCCTTTATTAATTTCTATTGAGAGGTTTGTAAATACAGTTGTTTCCACATATTTTCCTATATATTTTTTTTCGACATTCCTTAGATTTATCAAAATATCACCCATTCACAAGATTTTGAGATCCCGTTTTAATATACTTTAATGAAATAGGGATGCTCCCCATTATCAACATCAAAATTACAACAAATATTGTTATTTTTATGAACGAACTAAAATAATCAACATCTGAAATCTGATTAATAATTAGGTAACTAATAAGTAACGAAATAAAATACCCGGGTAAAATACATATAAAGTTCCAAATCATGAATATCTGGATAATATGAGATTTTTTAGCTCCAAATAATCGTAAACTCTGTATTTTTTTGTAACTATCCAAATATTGAACGAATAGATAACCCAAATATCCAACAAACAAAACAACCATAGTTGATATGAAGAACATTAAATTTATTGTCGCTTCCCCTCGTACTTGAATAAATTCCTCATTTGGATATTCAGTTAACTTTCTAAAAGAATAAGTAACCCCATCATTTAATGTTGAAAGTAATCCACCAATTTCTGTGCGTTCATCATTCGTCATATTTTTATCAATCAATATAGACAAGTCATTTTCTGATTTATAGAGAGTGTTATCGGGTGGAATAGGAAAAACGATGAAATTATCATTTTCATTTAAAGTTAAATATTTCATCACTTCTGCCTTGTTAAGAATATATTTCTTATTCAAAATTTTCTTTTCGCCATTAATCGATACTTCATTTATCTCATTTAAAGAATTCCCATAAAAATAAATTATATCGTATTTAAAGTAAACACTTGTAATACGTTTAAACAATTCGTTTTCCATATATATAACCCGAATTGAATTCCCATTTTCCGCCGTTTGTTTGTGGTTTGTATAAAAATAATACAAATTATTATTATACTTTGACTCTAAATATTCGATTTGATTTTCATTCCAATTGTTAGGTATCTTCTCTGGATTTATCTTTTCTATTTCCTTAATTGCCCCATCTATAATGTATGTATCATCTCCAATAGCGCTCCTAATTTGTTTATTATTCATTATATTCGACCAGTAATCATATGATATTACGTTAAAAACAGTTAATAAGATTATAAACTGAAACATTAAGAAAAAGATTTTTCTTTTGCTTCCGAGGAATTTCAATGCAACACTACATAGATATACGAACAACGATATTATCTCCTCTTTTATTGATTAATTTAACAAGTTGTATAATAACAGAAATAAAGAATATAATAAACACGATTATTAATACAAATAATACTTTTACATCAAATAGGAAACTAATATTTTGAATATAAACCGTATTAATAAACCAAACAAACAAAGAACATCCTACAATAAATGAAAAAACTATAATTGTACCTGCTTCAATAATAAGCGTAGCTAAGAGATGCTTTTTTTGGGCTCCTAACATATAAAATATATTCCATTTCCTCTGTTCATTTTTGATTTTAAAACTGTAAAGTTGTGAGAAAGTTAATAGTGAAAATACAAGTAATAATATAGATAGTCCTGAATATTTGAGAAGAGATTGCTGAAGTTTTGTTTTTAGGATATCTTGTCCTGCATCAATTTCAGTTGGACTAAACACATTTAGATCTTCTAAAATACTTGGTAATGTTTTTTCCTCAGTTTCAATTGTAACAGTCGTGACCATTATATCGCTCATTTTTGATAGTGCACTGTATGGTACAAATATAGTTTCTAAATGGAGATCCTTTGATATCTCCACTACCTCAAATAATTCTCCAGATATTTTGATTGATTTCCCTATTAAAGCTTTTGGATCTGTACCATCAGAAATTTTTGTCGCCAACGACAGTGAAAGAATACTCTGATTATCTGTAAAAGAAGCAACATCAATTCCATCAAGCAATAACGCCTCTTTATCCCTCCCTGATACTGAGTAATTCGCCTCTACATTTTGGTAGCTAACAGGTAGTTTGGTAACTGCAAGTAAAGATATTTTCGCTTTAGAATCTATTGTTTTCCACTCACTTTTTAGATCTATCATTGTTTGAAGCTTAGCATGTGTCTTCAACGAATATATATGTCTTTGATCCAAATCTTTATAATAATTCCATTGGCTATTTATAAGAGATAATATGATTAAGATGGAACAAATAACAATCGAAATACTGAAAAATATAAGAAAAACTATGTACGGATTTCTTTTTAGTGAATTCAAACACACCTTTATTAGAAACATTATGTCACTGAACTCCTCTTTCTTTATTATGAAGATCAATGCGAATTGGATACTTTGCTCTTATCTCATCATTGATATAAAGCATGATCGTTATAATACCTTCTTTACATACTACAAAAGACATATTCAAATGAGTATCAATTCCTGGGATATTATTATCTGGCCTAGAATTATGTACAACAAACTTATTCGAATGTGCAATCATTTCGTTTTCATCATCATAAATTGCAACTTGGAGATCAGTTACTTCTTTATCGGGAATATAAAACAATTTAATAAAAACTGATATGTTTTCAACTGATGGCAACACATCTAGCCCAATTTTATTTATCACTTTACCCAAAAGATAAAATTTATCTATATCATTATTTACAAATTCAATATTTTCGCACGCCAATAAGGTGATTTCCACTATTTACTACCCCCAATTATTTTATATTGAATTCCTAGCGGGTCTAACTCAATTATTGTTGGAAAGTACTTAATTCCCAGCCTCTCACTTATTGAATTATCATGATCTGATATTACGCCTTTAATTGTAGGAAATTTTTTTTTTAGAAGTGAAGCTTTCCACTGTGGTGCTCTAACATATATTACCCAGAACTCTATGTCTTCATTTTGAGTAGCAACACTTTTTAAATATTCATCATTATTTTCGTTACTTAGATGAATAAAGAACACTTTTCGTCTTGATTTAGACTGAAGTATTGTCTCTAATGTACTATACTTTTCTTTAATAATTAATTTCAGTACTAAATATAAAATAATTGAACTATTCAATATGAGAAAAACCCAAATTATTATATTTTCCATCAGGGAATATTACCTCACATATTCGCAATTTTCTTAAAAGTCGTACAGATCAAAACTAACATTAAAATATAAAATACAGAAAATAACTCAAAAGAAAATAGATCGTAAGTAAAATTAGACAACAAAAATCCAAATAGAGAGATATTTATGAGTATGATGTTCCTTATAAGCAATTTTTTTACATTTGATTTCCTGTTACTCTCACCAAAACAATTACAATCAATATCAATTTTCTTTAAAAATGCATTATATAGAGCTCCTGTAAATACACATAACATAATTGCACTTATTAAAAATGCCATCTTGATCATAATACTCGATGCGAACAGTATTGATATAACTAACTCAACTGTCACAACCAATACTGAAAAAAAACGAAAGTTTGATTTTAAGATTGCAAATTCTTCTATAGATCTAACAAAAGCATTAAAGGTCAATATCTTGTTTAATGCTGAATACATAAACATGAAAGAAAATGAGATGCTAATAACTTTATTGATAAAATCTAACATAAATCTGTGCTCACCTTTTCAGTAAAGTCTTTATATCAGCAAGAGAATATACTACAGATTTTAAAATGACAAGCTCATCCTTGTATACAACTACGAATGGGAAATAGCTTACATTGAAATATTCATTCACCTCATCATTCGTTAAAGATAAAACTGGAAAAGTCCATTCAAAGTATTCAATCATGTCTCTATTATCTTCACTAGAGCCATTAGTAATCAATAGGATTTGATGTTCATTAGATAATTCTTGTAAACTTGGTAGTAAATCAACGCAATGGGTGCAAAAAACTGACACAAATATTGCAAGAAGATTAGTAGATTTTTCACAAGCAAGTTCAAGTACTGAATCTAATTCAAACTCTTTTAAATATTCTAAAGGGATCTTCGAGGATAAGGCTGGTCCACTATCCTTAGATAAAGTATTTGATCTGACCATTAATAACACCTCATTAATTATTAATTAGAGGACGCATACGCTAATCCAGATTTTGAATACCATTCGCTTTGTTTTAACCAGACTTCATAGTAATGTCCTTTTATAGTAAGAAGCTCATCATGAGTGCCATATTCTATAACTTCTCCATTTTTCATAAATATAATTTTATCCACTTTGGCAGCAATTCCAATTCTATGAGTCACAATAATAACTGTCGCTTTATTAGCTTCACTAATTAACGTATCTAATATTTCTAATTCACTGAAAGGATCAAGTGCAGCGGTCGGTTCGTCACAAATAATAAAATCCATATTTTTATTTATAACTCTTGCAAGTGCGACTTTCTGCCATTGACCGCCAGATATATTAATTGCATCATCACTCAGATTCCCCAAGTTCTTATCCAAATTCGAACTCATTTCTTCCATTCTAACTTTTTTCAATAAATCATATATATCAGTATTTCCTGTTTGATTATACAAGGTGAGGTTTTCTCGAAGCGTTAGCATATAGTTTATATAGTCTTGAAATAACACACTACTTTTGCTTGCTATAGTATGTCTATTAATCAATTCCTGCGGGATTCCATCATAATATATTGTACTCATTGGAGCTTTATACAAGCCCAACAAAAGCTTTATGAGAGTAGATTTTCCCGCCCCATTATCGCCTAATATCACTACCTTTTCACTTTTATTTATTTCAAGATCAATATTCTTTAGGTTGTTTTCATTACTGTTTGGATAACTAAATGATAGATTTTTTACACTTATACTTTTGTTGAAAGAGAAACTTAGTTTTGAATTATCGAAATATTTTTCGTTTGTTTTTTCTTTAATCTTTTCTTTGAAATCGTATAAATATGACAGATTTTCAATCATTCTACTATAATGACCTATAACTGAATATAAACTATATTCAACTACTCCAATTGACGCTGTAATCGCTACATAGTCTCCAATTGAAAGCTTTTGGTTAGTTATCAAAAAAAGAACTCCAACGGTTACCAGAGCATAATTACATAATGAAACCAATTGACTCTTCACATCTGAATAAATAATTTTCTTCTCTAAGGTATATTTTATTCCCAAAACTTCATTTTTACTATTAAACCATTTATCTTTAAAGTAATTGAACAAACTATTTGAGGTAAGCTCTTTTTGGGTAGAACTTTCTGTAAGAATCTGATAGAAATACTCATGATTTCTGTTCTTTTTTAGCACTTCATTATTCATACTGATTTTCATTGGCATTATCTTTATTTCAATACTAAATTTTATGATAAGTACAATAAGTATTGAGATACCACAGATCCAAAATGAACTTAAGAGGTAATATAAAAGAAGTAGCGAAACCATTAAGGCCTGTATTATTTGCGATAGTGAAATATAAATATCTAAGTATCTTGATGAAGCAAAAGACCAGATTGAAAACTCTCCTCTGAACTTTGGATGTTCTTTTTCAATCAGCTCTTTATCGGAAATAATGTCAATCAAATTATATCTCTCTTCTACCCCAAATTTTTCAGACATCATAAATTCTCTATATCTTCTATAACTAGTTAGTAGTGTTTCTACCAACTTAAATGCCAAAACGATTGAAATAAAGATAAACAACATTTCGAAATTCCCGTAAGCAATATTATCTACAATCAATTTAGTTAATGCGACATTGATATATGATTGAAGCGAAAGAAATATAATACATATAAAACTAAGTATAATTGTTTTTTTATCAAATTTCCACAATTTAATAAAAACATATGGTAGAGTTTTTACTATTCCCTTTCTATTTTGCATTAATTTCATTTCTCCATATTTCATTATAATAAACTCTTAGTAAGGGTTTAGTAATGAATTCAGCTTCTTTAATTGAGTTAAACTCTCTACCAGCAACAAATTGGCCTTTCTTGTTTAATGCAAAAACCCAGGGGACTACATCAAACTTGAGTTGTTTACATATTATATCAATCTCAGCACCTATAACACTTAACTTATCATTTGACACTCGACTAACAAGTTCACTGATGAATTTATGATCAGTTTCTATCAACAATAAATAATTAAATTTATTGTATTTATTCATATAATCAGTCATTGAATCAAAATTACATGCAGAACAATGAGTAGTCATCACAAAAATCACAGTTCCATTATCTACTTTTTGTTTATACATAGATAAATCCAAAACATCTTGTTTTCTGTTAATAATTAATTCATCACTTAAATAATCGCCTTCTTTAAATAATTTATATGTCCTTGACTTTAAAAACTTTCTATGTTCATTCCCGTTTCCGCTCATATGTAACCCCTCTTTTATAGATATTATATTAACTATAAAAAAATAGTATAGAACGATTCTGTTAATGATTCATTAACAGAATCGTTCTATTCATATCACTTTATTGACAACAGCCGCTCCACTCAGTATTACAATACCAGTCTTGTTGGCTTCCATCTTTTGTACAGCGAGTATAATAGTGTCTCATCCATGTTGTGTGAATAGATGTTGAAGTTGTACAATCTTTGTCAGCTGTACATACCCAACTTCCATAAGACGTACCGGTAGTAGTCCAGCCAGGTGGACAAGAATAAAAGCATGACATGTAGAATCCCCTCAATCTCTTAATAATTTGGTTATATTCCAATTACTATCGGCGCCACCTAGCAACGAAATCCAACCCAAAATTACTTTATCAAATTATGCATATTTTGTAAAGCCATTTTTATACTTATTTATACTATTAATTTCAAATGACAATTGTATTTAATACATTTTAATACACTATTGTTGGTTATTCAAATATTAAAATTTACTATATATATCCACGCAAAGTCAAGTGATAGTCCCCGCAAATTATTTGCGTGATAGATCTAACATTTGAAACACTATTGAATTTAATTAGAATTGCTAGTATTTTGGTGAACGACAAAACTCACAGCTTCAATTCTTCCAGAGGAACGGTCGGAGTCGTTTCCTCAGATCTTGTTCATTCGATTAAGTAGCATTTGTCGTATAGATTGGGACCAACTAAGCGCAGGATAGTTGTATGTATTAGCGACTAGAGTGGGCAATGGCTCTTCCCACGATATAATCTCTTTTGGGTAAGTTTGTATTTAGTTGAGCGCAAGTAGGTAGACATTGCTACGCCTTTGTAAATTTAGGTGTTTACTCCTTTCAATACTTAATATGACCAAGGCTGAAATCGTCATTTAACTAATAATTCCTTGCGCAAAATGTTATACCTTTCGACAAGCGTCGTGCACAGATCGTCGAAATTCTCATCACAGACCACTTCTAACGACAGAAAAAACTGATGTAGCAGATCGTCGAACTATCTAACAATGTCAACTGTTCGAAGAGAACGCCTGACTCAACAAAAATGTTTCGGCTCCTCCAGTGGGAAGACGAATCCCAACCAACTCGAACTGAACTTGTTCAACGAGGTAAAAGTGCTAGTAACACATCCCGACAAGGAAGCACTAGTTGAGAGGGTATCCTATGAGAGGAAAAATTTCACCTGCACGCCTAAGCGAGAATCTAAAACGCTTGACGGAAAAAGGACGACTTTTTCAAGAAGCGGCAGATTCGGTGCACGCGGCTGAGTATGAACTCGGATGCTGCAGGTTGTCTGCAAAAGCATGGAACATGCCCGTCTTGCTTGCTCTCCATTTCAACTACGAACACTTTCAAGATATAAGGCCTGGCCTTGATGAGTGACGCCGCGCATGCTAGCATCTCGCTTGTGTGAGTTGCATGACTTGGGTGCAGGGAATAAACAGCTAATCGAACATCCGCGACCTTCATTTTTGTATCGGCTGCACTGCCATGTAGAAAAGCCAATCAATCAGTTGGCTGCCAACTTGCAAGCCATTCTACAGGAAGTTTTATTCTGTATCGTCGAAAAAGCACATCCCGGGCGCGTTGCCGCACTAATCGGAATGTGCTTAAATCAATTGTTCCCGCGTCTACTCCTGCTGTTGCTCCTCGATGAATTGAAGAACGCGATACAAGAACGTCGCCGCTTCCGCTCTGCTGGTCGTACTCTTCGGCTTCATATAGCCGCCCGAACCCGTAACCAGCCCATGCTCGAACATCGTTGCCACACTGTCCGCAGCATATGACGCAATCTGGCTCGCATCACGGAAGCCCTCAAGCGTTGAACCGGATGCGGACGGCTTGATTGTCCCCGTCAATTGCAGCGCTCGGGTTAGCATAACCATAGCATCCTGACGGCTGATTGAATCACGAGGAGCGAAGTTAGTTTCGTTCACTCCCGAAACGATTCCCAATTGCTTGGCGATGGACACCGCATCGTAGTAATAATCATTCGGCTTCACATCGGCGAACGTCGAGGTAATCTCGGCGCGCAGGTCAAGCATGTTCACCAGCATCAGGATAAAATCAGCTCGCGTTACTTGATTTGCGGGGCTGAAAGTGCCATTTTCGATCGAGGTGCCTTTGACGATGCCTCTTTCGGCCAGCTTCTCGATCGCCTCGCGCGCCCATTCATGCTTGCCAAGGTCAGTAAACGCAGCCGGTTTCTTGCCTCCGACGGCATAGACGCCGACTTGGTCGATGGAGAATCGCAGTACGCCCTTGTCTTTGTCATAAAACGCGCCATCAATTGCCGCCGCGCGGTTGCCCGTCAGCTCGAAAGCTTGCAGATCAGCAGCTTGCTCTCCCGCTTGAAGCGAATACGGAATCGCAATCGAGATCGGTGCCTTCGCATTGTTCCAAGACAGAGCTTCACCGTCCAACTGCAACGCAACTTCCACGATTGGCCTGTTGTCGATTCGGCCAGCCGCTTCGTTGCCGCGATACTCGCCTGCATGGTCGCTTACGATAACGAGCAGCTTTCCGGCATTCTCCTTGACTCCAGCCAGCATGTCGCCAGTCAAAGCAAGCTGGGCATACGGCGTGGAGATATGCAGAATCAGTTTAGACTGGTTCGTCAGATTAGCTGCCGGAAGCTCCAAAGCATAGCTACCAGCCGCGTTCGACGGCTTCAATTCAAGACGAATATGCTTGTTGCCGTTGCTGTCGGCTTTTGCCTTGAGAATCGCGGCATTCAGATCCGATGCCCCGACCGAAGCCGCAGCCTGATTGCCTTTCAATGTCGGGACAAGCACGGCTTTGACTGAACCGTCCGCTTGCAACGTATACGGATCTTGCGCCGGACCGCCTCCAATGCTGCCCCCATTGCCCCCGCCAGTGGAAGGCGGCTTGCGATATTCGAAGGTTGCCTGCTCAGGAGTCGTCATGTCATCTGTCTCCAGCTCGACCATATACAGTCCTTGCTCTTCTCCCGTCAACGTAAAGGCGATGCGGAAGCTTCCGTCATCCTCGGTGCCCGTTTGACCGGTATATTGAATGTTGCCTTTCGGGTCAAGCACTTTGACATACAAATGTTCTTTTTTGCCGTTCATGACCAGACCGTCGATCGTGACTTTCTTCGTGGATGCGTCCACGGCTGCTTGTATGCCGTCCAATGCCTTCAGCTCTTGCTGCTGGGCAAGATCGTACACGCCGAATTCATAAAAGGAATAGCCGTAGAACGTTGCCCGAGTCAGTCCCTCAAACTTGATATATCTTGCCGTCGTTGCAGCGAATACCAGCGTGTTCTTGCCGTCGGACGCTTTAACCACGCCATTGTTGCCGACTTTCAGGGGCTCCCACGTCTGCTTATCATCCGAGACGCTCAGACGGTATTGGTCCGCGCGCGCATATTCCCAATCGATGCGGATCGTATCGAAGGTTTGCTTGCTGTCCAGATCGACCTGGAACCAAGACGTGTCGCGCACTTCGCTCGCCCAGCGCGTGCCCGGTGCGCCATCCAGCGCTTTCGAAGGCTCCAGACCTGCGGCTTCCGTCGAGGATGCCTCTGCTTCTTTGTCTTGCGCGATGCTGCCGATCTCGTAATACACGCCTTCCTTCAGCGCCGTATAAGCGCCTTCCGTTACAAATTCAAGGCCTTTAGCCTCTTCCAGCTTTGCATTGAATGCCAGCAAATAGTTCTTAGCTTGCTCAGGGTCGCTCTCTTGCGTACGCTTTAACATGATCAAGGCGTTGCGCATCACACGTACCGTATTGGCATTGCTAAGCTGCTTGTTGTCCGCGTACTTTTCAACAAGAGCCAGTAGGCCTTCAGCGCCTAAACGTGCTTCGATTACGAATTTAACCGTCTTGGATTTGGCAGCCGCGACCGTCAGCTCCAGCACATGCTTGCCCGGCTTGCCCGTCAGATCCACGACAGTTCCTTGCGTATAAGGCTTGCCGTCATACTTGGCCGTAACTTTAACGATCCCGCTGTCGTCATCTCCCGGAATGGTCCAGGTGAAGGCGGCCTGTGTCGTATCAGGCACGATCGTATGCTCCGAGATCGGCTCCCCGTTCATGAGCGCTACAACATCAGGCGGAGCAGCGTCTTGCTTCTGATAAGTGCCTTTCGTGAATTGATACAGCCAATCGTAGAGGACGCGAGTTGCAGGGTCCGCGCTTTTCGCCGCGTTGTAAACGGCGTTGTTGCCTTGATAGTAAGCTTTATACCCTTGCTGCATCAGCCCTGTATCCACGCCGCTGTTCAAGTAATCGATGAACCGCTCGCGGAAGACGGCGTCGTTGATCATCCGGTCATCGAACTCCAGCTCCAGCGACATGCCGTACCGTTTCGCCATATCCGCTGTATCTTCCAGACGCGAGAACTCCATTTTCTCGAAGAAATAGTTCGGCTGCAGAGATACGGCATCGATGCCGACATCCTTCCACATAAATTTCTTATAAGCCAAAGAATGAGGGATCCAGAACATCTTCATATCAGCGTTATGAACGATGTCGCTCGCTCTCTTGACCATCTCCGGACCAGTCGAATGCGTGCTGATTTGTTCCTCCAGCCAATACATGCCGACGAGCTCCAGATTCGAGTAGCCCGCAGCCGCCCATCTTGCTTGCACTTCATCGGTCCACCACTGAATCGCTTTGGCCCGGTTGTTCAGCGATGCGGCATTACCGACCGCGCTTAGATCGAAGTTCAGATTTTCGCCGTTAATGCTGCCGAAATCGGACTGATATTCGCCCGGATCGGGAATCATCATAACAACCTTCGTCTTACGGTCGGGCTCGCCAAGCTTCGCGCCTACCTCGGCCGTCGCCTCGTTCAACGCGCTCATATCGCCGCCGGCGTTAAACGTTTTATTCAAATACCATTCCCATTCCTCTTTTCTGGCTTTGCCAGACGCTTCCGTCGCTCCGAAGCCTCTGCCGTTCTCCGACGTCAAACCCAGATACAGCACGCCGTCGAATAGCCAATCGACAGGCTCTCCCTGCTTGTTCACATAGCTGATATTAGGGATAACCCGTTCCTTCGTCCAGGTTCCTGTGCCGTCCGGGTAATACCCGTTATACAGCAAGCCCAGGTTCTCGATCCCGCCAGTAGCATCTCCAGGTTGCAGAAGGCCGTAGGGCTCGGGCTGCACCGGTTGAGCTCCATCGATCATGCCGTCAGCGCCGGTAATCGTCACTTCGTCGATCATGCTCCATGCCCTCGGATGCACGGAGAACACCACTTTCACATATTGAGCGTAAACCAGTCCTTCGGTATAATCGCCACGCTTGACGACTCCGGTCTCCGGGCTGCCGTCCCATTTATACGTCTCGGTGTTGGTCTGATCGCCCCATAACAATTGAGTCGCATTATGAGACAATACGCCCCAGTTCACCCCATCGTCAGACGCGTAGAATGAAACGGTGAGCGGTACGAGCGTTTCGTTGTTCGGCCAATCGTGCAAGAAACGCGCGCTCACGTCCTTGATCGTCTTTTGCTCGCCTAGATCAAACACAACCGAACGGGATTTCTTGTAGCGGTGGCCCACCCAGTTGCCGCTGTCACGCGATGTGTCGACGGCATTGCCGTCCGTCAGCTTCGTCCCGTCATCCGGAAAAGCGTCCTCCGGCTGATCCAACCATGTGTAGGTTTTCCCTTGAACCAAATTATAAAAGCTGGCACTTTCTCCGCCCGGCTCCTCCGCATACACGGAGGATATCAACGAGAACAGCATGACCGGGACAAGCAGCAAAGCAGTCAAACTTCGTCTAGTTTTCACTTAAACTCACGCTCTCTTTCTATTCATAATTAGTTCTGCTCCTGCGCCTGCAATTCTGCAAGCGCATCGAGCATGTTCAGAATGACGACCACAGCTTCAGCACGCGTCGCCGAGGCTGCCGGGGCAAATCGGTTGTCCCGGCGACCGTTCATGACTCCCGCCTCCTGGGCTGCTGACACGTACGGCTTCGCCCAAGCCGGGATTTGATCCGCGTCCGCATAAGAGAGCTCATGCCCTTTGGCAGTCTTCAGGCCCAAGCCGCGAACGATCATCGCTGCCAGCTCTGCTCGGCTAATCGAAGCTTTCGGTCGGAATGTACCATCCGCATAGCCGCTGATCAGGCCGGATTCCAAGGCTTGCGCAATATAAGGCTTCGCCCAAGCCCCAATCGAACCTGCGTCCGCGAAGTCCAGCGTGCTGTTCACACCTTGAAGCTTCAACGCTTTGACCAGCATGACGACGAATTCGTCCCTGCCGACCGTCTTATTCGGCTTGAAGGTCTCGTCCGTATAGCCCGCCACGAATCCAAGCTCGACCGCCCGTTTGATGGACGCTTCTGCCCAATGGCTCGCAATATCGTTCAGTCGAACCGTTGTCGATCCGCCGGACTCCCCGCCATTGCCGTTGCCGTTATCATTGCCATTTCCTGGATATCCGCCTCCCGGATTCGAACCGCCGTTTTGGCCTTCTTCCGGATCAGGAGTTATTGGAGTCGGAATCCATCCTCCGCCGCCGGAGCTAGGCAACGCTTTGATTTTGATCTTGAACGTTTTCTCCGCGGATGCATCTCCCTTGCTGATCGTCGCGGTCAGCACGACCTCCATGTCGCTGCTTGACGGACGTTGCAACAACTGTCCGTTGGCATTTAGATAGTCGGGCTTCGAGCTGCTCCAGACGATACGCGTGCCGAGCTGTCCTTTCTGCGGAAGATAGAGATTCGCGGCAATGCTTTCATTCACGTTAAGCTCGATCAGACCCATTACGTCTTCGATCGTCAGACGATCGCGCGCAACGCTCAGCCCGGCATACGCCTGCTCTGCCTCGGGACGAGTCAGCTGGGCGGTTTGAATCGCCGCAGTCGCTTGTACCATCGCCTGTTGAAGCTGTGCCCAGCCCTCAGGAGAGTAATTGTCCTCCACAAGCTTGTCTGCCTCGATAGCCGTCAACAGGTCGATAATCGGCCGTAGATTGCCGAGCTTATATTCCTCGCCGTACACTTCGAATTCCTCAAAGGAATAGCCGAATATGGTAGCTCTGGACACGCCTTCGAACTTCACGTATCTGGCCGGCGTGCTTTGGAAGGTCGTCACGACGCGTCCCGGCCTGCCGTTAATCTCGCCGTTGTTGTCTTTCACAACATTCGTCCAGTTCTCTTTGTCCTCGGACACGAGAATGCGGTACTTCGAACCGTAAGCCGTTTGCCATAGAATAGATACAGCATCAATGTTCTTCTCTTCACCCAGGTCCACCATGAACCAGGTATCGTCCACCCAATCGCTGGACCATCTGGTATCCCCTCTGCCGTCCACCGCTTTGTCCGCCGTGTAGGACGAGGATTCCGGCTGCGAGGATTCGGCTTGCTTATGCAAGGTCAGATTTCCATGCAGGTCCACGTAGGTGTTCCTTACGATGAATTCGTCAATCAAGCCTTTAAAAGCATTCGTTTCGCTGCCTATTTTGGCTACCGGCAATACGAACGTTTCCAGCTTGGAGCCGTCTTTGAGAGTAGCCGTATACTCACTGCCGTTAATGAAGATGGAGGTTCCCGTGTCGTCGCCGATCATAATGACATGGGTCCAGCGATCGGTCGGCAGCTTATAATTGAATTCGCTGACGTAGTTTTCTTTCGTGATGGCCAGTTTGCCGCTGCCTCCTATGTTGTATTTCAGCCCTCCATCCGGAGATTCCAGCAGCATGGCTCCTTGCGGGTTGTCGGCATCCGGTTTGATCCACATGGACATCGTCCAGCCGAAACCGAGCGTGCGAAGCGGCGTTTCCACGTAGCTTGCTCCGCCCTTAAGCCTCACCGCTTGCCCGAAGATTCCCTTCTCCGTGCCTGCATTCACCGCGTTGCCGTCAAAGCCGTTGCCCGAACGATCCGCGAAGCCTTCGTCGAAAGTATAATCGAGCACGATATTGCGCTCATTGTCGACTTGAAGCTTGTGCGACAGATGAACGCCCGGCGGATCCACGTACTTTGCGGCATCCGCCTGGAAGCTTGCAAAGTTCCGGTCGACGCGATTGCCTCTCCACAGCTTCTCCGACAACACTTGCATGGAAGGCAAGATACGCTGATGCGAGTCCGCCATGGAGACGCCCTTCTCTACGGACACATCGTTCCAGAGCGCGAACATGCCGCCTTTTACCTGCGGGTGCCCATAAGGAAGCTTAGTTTCCAGCCAATCGTTAGGCTCCCATTCGTTATAGATGAAATCATAACTTAGATAGTTGCGATACAGCTGTGGAACGATATAGAGCAAATTCGTGTTGGTATTGATAATGTCGTAGCCTAGCTCTACCGCCTGCTGCGCGCTTCCGTACGGCTCATACCAGATGTCCATCGTCGCATTGTTGCTGACCGGCGTCGTACCGTCGTATGCGGACAAGCTGCCCCACAGACGGGCATGCTTGCCTTTGCTGTTAATGTGTTTAAGGAGCATATCCGCGTACCTGCGGAACGCCTCCTTGTCGTCGCCGAAATATTCATCGGTGCCGACATGCACATCCGGGCCGACGAAGGTCGGATTGCTGCCGTCGAGATACTCGTCAAAAAGTTCTTTAATGAAGTCGAGCGTCTCCGGACGTTTGATATCCAGCTGATTGTTGCTGCCCAATCTAGGGTCGTAAGCGATGAACGCTCCGGAATGGCCCGGCGTATCGATTTCCGGCACGACGTTTACGCCGTATTCCATCCCAAGCAGCTGCAGGTCTCTGAATTGCTGCTTCGTATAGAAGCCGTCCTTGCTCGTTACTCCCGGGAATTTCTCGCTCTCCAGACGGAAGTAGCCGACATCGCCGACATCATCGTTCAGGTGAATCTGGAACCGATTCATCTTATAGTAGGACATCAGCTTGACATAGTCCCGCAAAAACTCGATCGTGTAAAACTTGCGGGCTACATCGAGCATGAAGCCTCGATCCTGGTATTTAGGATAATCGCGCGATTGCCCTTTGGGCATCGCCTTATGATCGGCAGCGTGGCCTAGCAGCTGCAAGATCGTTCTCGTGCCGAACATGACGCCCGTCTGATCGGAGCCGGCGACGGAAGCATATTCGCCGATATTCAGCTCATAGCCCTCTTTCCCCAATCCCGCTTGCGCGGCATCCAGCACCAAATAGATGTCCCCCTCTTGAGGTGAACCAACCGTTACCGTCAGCGGAAGCTTCGCTAAATCAAGCAAGTCCTGCTGCAAAATGTCAGCCGTCCCCCGCAGAGCCGCTTCATCCTCCGCGCGAATGACGATTTTCGACTTGTCCGTCAAGCGGAACTCGCCGGTTGCGCCCAGCCACTCACGCAAAGAAGGAATGACTCGCGGCTCCGGGTTCCGATCGCCCGTCTGCTCGTAGAGACCGGGTACGGTGACTAGCGCATTATCCGCTAAGAGATAGGTCGGATCGCTGTCGCTCTGGATTTGCAGCAGCAGTTGAACCTGAGTATCCACAAGCGGCGCATGAATATTGCCCTGCGCGTCGATCACCGGCAAGCTGTCCGTGTTCACCAGCGTCAGCGTATAACCATCCGGTACAGCGGGCAGGTTCAGCCGAGTGTCCCCTTCGGAGACGACGATGCTGTTTTTGACCGCGTCCATCATAGGCGGCAACAGCGGTTTGCCTTTGTAGACCTCGAATTCCCAAAAGGAGTATCCGTAATAGATAGCCTCAATTGGACGTCGCGTTACTCCTTGGAACTTGACGTATCGCGCCAGCGTCGGCTCGAAATCAATCGTATCCTCGACTGGTCCGCGGGCGACGAGCACGCGGTTGTCCGCAAATACGTTCCTCCAGGTTACCGCGTCGTCAGACACGAGAACTTGATATTGTTCCGCCGGTGTCTGCCAGTTGATGATGACTCTTCCGATTTCTACGGGCCCGCCCAGATCAACGTAGAACCATTGGTTATCCGTTCTTTCCGATGACCAGCGGCTTGCATGCTCCTTGCCGCCGTCGACCGCTTTCTCGGGCCCGAAAAAGTCTACTTCGTTCGACGATGAAAAAGCCGTCTTTCCTAAAGCCAAGTTCCCTGTTGCGGCTTCGGACTTCTCCGATGAAACGGCAACCAAGATGAAAGCGATAACAAATAACGCTAAAAAAATATTCCTATACCGTAAACGCACTAAGATCCCCCCCGTTGTTTATGAGCTCGAATTTTACTCCAGCTTTCCGCATGACCCTCCATGCTCAACTACTGCAGCAATTTTATTATAAGTAGGGGCATTCTTTTCATCGATATACTTGTGTTTACAATCCATATACAAATGTGGACATTCGGCCTTCTACGGTGTAGTGAAAAAGAAAAAAGCCATTTCAGTAGAAGTGGCTTTCCTGGATTAGATCTAATTTAAGCGATGAACCATTTCATATTTATTTCCGCAAGAATCTGCAAAGTATACGGCGTAATAGGTCGGGCTAATCGGGAATAGCCGAGGACCGTCGCTTATGTTTCCCCCAAATTCTTTTACCAACTTAGCGATACGATCCACTTCTGCCCGATCTTTCGCCCAGAAGCCTATCAAATTCCCGTTCGGTTTATGGTCCGCTTCCTCGGTAATAGCGAAATAAGGAACGCTCGGAAGTTCTCCATCAGCGGCAAACACTTTCCAATTCGCGCTGTGATAGGTTCGGGTAAATCCCAATTCAGGCAGAAGCTTTTCATAAAAAGGCAGAACGTTTTCCATATTATTTACACGAAGATCAATATGGCTGAACTTATTCATAGGTATTCATCTCCTCATTATGATTAAGTGAATAACTTGTTTTTTCCCTGACCGCATTTAGCACGTCTTCCCAATGAAGCTTCATTTGTTCCCGTGTACCCGGATGATCCAGATTCTCTTGATGAAAGCTGATCGTTGTTCTGTCAGGCTTATCGGATAACAATCGGATTTGCAGCGTGGATGGTTTGTCCCATCCCGTCTTTCCCCACTTTAAGCGAATTTGTCTAGGCGGTTTAACCACTCTGAATTGCCCTGTAATTCCCTCTTCGGATATGAAGGTCTCCCCCTCCTTCAATTTACGGAACGAAACGGTCCCAATCCATAATTTCAAACCTTCAGAGGAGGTAAGAAATGCCCATGCCTGTTCCGGCGAAATCGGCAACGTTCTCCGAACCCCGATTTGAAAACCAGCAGATGCGGTTTGCCCAACCAATCTGACGTTTTCGGTTTTATTCAATTCCAAACACCTCGCCAATTAAGATTGTTAGTACTAACTAACTTATTGAGCAAAAAAATTATGGGGTTAAAGCCCTTACAAATAGCTCGATACTCGAATTCATAAAACTTTGCAGCGTAACTTTAGTCATCGACGGACCGAACAGCTGCGACATGAAAGCACCGTAATTCAGCCACATAAACGTGATCGCCTGGGTTTCCGAATCCGTAGCTATCATTTTGTTCATACTCTGCATCTCATTAAAATAATCCGTTAATAACTCCAGCAATTTGCGCGGATGCCTCTCAGCCTTCTCTCGGATGCCAGCCAGTTCGTTGTCACCCAAGACGATGATAAACAATTTACGGTTACGATGCATGATTTCATGGTACATACGGCAAATCGTAAGCAAGTCTTCTCTCAAATCCCACTTCATATTTTCTTTAAAGAGCTTTTCCATTTCAACCGAGTAATGATAACGATCAACTGCTTGCTCAAGCAGATTCAGCTTGCTCCCGAAATTGCGGAACAAGGTCATTTCGCTGACACCTGCCGCTGCAGCGATTTCTTTAGTCGATACACCTTTGTATCCTTTTCCAGCCATTAAATCGATGGCCGCCAACATCAATTTACTTTTATTGTCCATGGTCAGCGTGTTCACCAAGTATGTACCTCCCTCTGCTTAGTTTGCGGACGCCATTTTGTTAGTTAGTGATAACTAACTTTTATATTCATAATAAAGCCAATGACTACAAAAGTCAATCTATTCGAGTTGATGACCCGCCGATCTTATAGGATAATATAGAAAATGTATCCACTTGAATAAGGGATGGGAGTGATTCCACTTGTTACAATTAAACAGCGCACTGTGGGGCAAGCTAACCGGTCCTTACGAGTCGGGCGAACCGGTACCTGAACTGTTGGAGCGTCTGATGCTTGATTTCGATAAAGAAGTTTTCGACGAGCTATTCCAGGAGCACTTGTATCACCAAAATACGATCTATACCGTCACTTACGCGGCAGTACCTTATCTGGCCAAACTTGCTCTAGCATCAAAAAATAGGGAAGTGCGCCATGAAATCTACGTCACTTGCGGGATTATCGAGTCGTGTCATGACAAAAGCAGATCAGAGCCGTATCCCTCGGATTTGAAAGAACTCGCTGCTGAAGCGGGAAACGAGGTTTGCGCGGAGATGTACCAATCTTACTTAAAAGCGATAGCGGAGCTTGCTTCGCTGGTTCCAGAGATGTTGGCCTACGCCAAACAAGAAATAAGCAGCGATACCGAAAAAAGATATGTTATCATTGCCGACGCGGCTTATCGGGAATCTCGGAGCGTGGCAAACATGTTTCTGAATTTTACGGCTGGCGACGAATATGTGGCCGTTTGCGGAGCATGCGATCAAGAGGCTTATTTGTGGCCGAGCGGAGAAGGCGGTCGTATACAAGCATTCGCGGAAGATCCGGTATTCGAACCCCTTCAGGCGGCACATGAAGTTACTCCCGTTGAGGCATTCGATGAAGCGGAACATCAAATACTGGCGGAGCGAGCCGATCAGCTGGGCGATTCCTCTTTTTTGAACCAATTGCCGTATTTGGCCGGGGAAATGAATTGTCCTTCATGCGGAGCCAGAATGCAAGTTTGGCCTAGTTTGCTTTCGACTTTTGGAGGGTAATAAACAGCAGTTGGATCGCAGCCATTAACTATATGTTTGGGAGGAATGACTTATCAGTGTTTCTATTTATTACACATGCACGAGGGAATACGTCCTAACGGAAAGCGAACAACAAGCAATCACAGCCATTGTCCAACGTTATGATCAGGATTTTGAAGGGATAGACCGGGCGGAGTCTTTCACGGTGTACAAATTCGAGTCGTCCAGACCGACGGAGATCTTCGCTGGCGCTACCAAGCTGTCCATGACGGATCAGATTGAAGATTTGCTGAACGATTTATTTCATTGGTTGAAATGTTTGACCGAGATACGTAGAAAAGTAGACGGTGGTGAGTGGCATGTTCACCTGGATGATATCGATGCCGTGTGGGATGAAGAATTAGGTTGGAAAATGCCTGAAAACTGATAAGTTTAGGCGATCGCAAGCTGACGATTCCGTTCGCCGATGATCGGACTGATCGGGACAGCACCATTCGGGCCATGCAGGAGATGATCGCTCCCCGATATCAGATTCGATGGTTTATGGAGTCTCTAGGCAACGACACGTTAGCCTTTCTTTTATTGTCAACGGTGCAGTGGTCGGAGTTAGAGAGGCAGTTCGGGAAGGATAAGCTAGAATTCCACTTCCAGCCGGTAACGAGCGAAAGCGTTATGTTTTACCTCGACATGGATGACGTATTCGCCATAATCAAGGTAAGGGAACAAGCACGTACCTCTGAATAGCAACGACAATTCGTTGGTAAATGGATGACGTTGTATTCATATCTGTGAGCCCCCCCCCCCAAGGCCTAGAGCCTGAGGTGGGTTCTTATATTGAATGGAAAGAAGAGGCATGCCGGGGCACCGTCTTGTCCGTTTAAAAACATATTCTTTATAGCTCCCCTTCTACTCCCTGCGCGCGGGCGAACCCCTATTTTGGGGTTCATCCCCCCTAGGCAATCCATACAAAAAACGCCATCACGTAATGTGATGACGTTCCTTTTGTATGGAGCCTAGGGGATCGAACCCCTGACCTCATCGCTGCCAGCGATGGAATGGCTGTCCGATGCCGCCCGATTAAAGCGGCGGAAGCCTTGCCATGACTGGATTCTTGCCGATCGCTTTCCGATCTATTCGGCCGGCGTAGGACGCTTGGGGACGAAGTTCGTCCCCAATTCGTCCCCATACTATTATGTATTAGTTTTTATGTTTCCTCACTTCACATGGCTTGAGTAGCAGTCGCAGACATATTGATGTAGTGGTGTTTACCTTATAAGTGTCATCTTGTAATCAGAATAACTTCCCAATCTTCTGGGAACCTAATTCGATCAAGCTCGATAATGTCTTTATTCGTTACTACTTAGGTCCCATCAAAAAGATGAGCTGTACCATAACAAGTGATGCAACTTCTACCGACATATATCATAGAAGATAACCATACGCGAAAAAAGGAGCGAGACGACATGAAACTATCGCCCGAACAAGTACTCACGATTTGTAAAGGCGATCCGGAAATTGCGGCATTCGTCCAATCGCTCCTAGATATTAACGAAAAGCAAGCGGAACGCATTCAACAGTTAGAGGCTCGTGTTCATGAGTTGGAGCGTCAAGTCGCCCAGCAAAGTCTTAACAGCAGCAAGCCCCCCTCCAGCGATGGTCTGCGTAAGCCAACGAACCTGCGAACGCCAGGTGGGAAAAAGGGAGCGCCAAAAGGGCATCCAGGTACGACGCTGCATCTCGTAGCAAATCCCGATCATGTCATTGTTTGCGAGTTGACGGTCTGCCCCGACTGTTCCGGTTCTCTGGCAGACGTCGTATGTGCAGGAATGGAACAACGTCAAGTGTTCGACCTTCCGTGTCCACGCATGGAAACGACGGAGTTTCGTGCAGAGAAACGCTACTGTGCGCACTGCCAACGGATGCAGCGCGCCGCGTTCCCTGCACGCGTTACGGCGCCGGTGCAATACGGTAGCGGTCTAGCCGCATGGACTGTCTATTTGCATGCCTATCACATGCTGCCGCTGGATCGGATCGCCCAGCTCGTGAAAGATCTGACGACGTACCGTCCCAGTGAGGGAACCCTGCTTTCCTTTTTAGAAACCGCTTTCGATGTGTTGGCCCCTGTCGAGCAAACGATCGAGAAACGTTTGCTGAAACAGGTCAAGGTGCATGCGGACGAGACGGGTTGCCGTGTAGCGGGGGAAAACAAAGTGGATGCACGACCTTTCTGACGAGTCGTATACGCGGCTCCACGTACATGCTAAACGCGGAGGCGTTGCCATCGATGAGATTGGCATTCTGCCACGTTATAAAGGGACGGTTGTCCATGACTGCATGAGAGGGTATTTCAAGGAGAGGTATCCCTTTAAGCATGCCCTGTGCAATGCGCATCTCCTTCGGGAGTGCATTGGAATCTCGGAGCATGATGGCCATAAGTGGGCCCCTCAGATGAAAGATCTGCTAAAAGAGTGTTGGCAGCTCGCGGTTGCTTCGCGTCAGAGGCAAATACCACTTGATCCGGAAGTCATTGACTCCCTGCGAACGCGCTACGATGTCATCCTCGAAGACGGCGAACGCGAATGGACGCAGGATAAGGTACGAACGAAGACATGCACCAAGGGACGCGCGATTAAGAGCAAAGCGGGCAATTTGGGAGAACGTCTATCCCTTCACAAAGAGGCGATTCTCTCGTTTCTTTGGCGTCCCTGCATTCCGTTCGACAACAACCAGGCCGAACGTGATCTGCGTATGGTCAAAGTCAAGCAGAAGGTGTCCGGATCGTTTCGAACGGAGCAGGGAGCCAAGATATTCGCTCGCTTGCGGGGTGTGGTCTCCACTTTGATCAAGCAACGTCTTTCCGTTCTTTCTTCGCTACAACAAGCCTTCCACGGAGCTCCCATTTTGCCTGGTACCTAAGTAGTAACCTTTATTCTCTGTGATCAATGAATCGAGCCGAATGATGTAATCAACTCGTAAAGAGGCGATTATTAAGCCTTCCGTAATGAGTACAGATACTCCCTATGTAGGACAAGCATCTCAACCAGCGCCTGAGATTTAATTGCCGGAAACCGACAATTTCTACTGGCAACATCATTGCGAGCTTTGTTTTTCATATTTGAAATCAACTTGGAGAGATAGCTAAAAGAACTACTACAGCGAGCCAAACAAGGATATTCCCCTCGTATTTTTCAATGCAATTGGTTGTGTGCCACTCAAGGTAAACCTCGATCCCGTCTTATTCACCATGATGGCAAGACAGCTTCCCGAGTCCAACCGAACCTGCGATATAAACCTGACGCTCGTAGATGGAAACAGCCATTATTAGCTCTCGTTTACGGGAACATATCATGCTAAATCCTTAATATGGGATAACGCCATTTTAACTCTTTAATCTCGGGGTCTTTGTACCTTTAACATTTACACCTAGAATTGCAGCGCCTAATAAAAGTGCACCTCCAATGATAGGAACTCCATACTTAATTATTCCATTGAGAAACTCTTTGTTTTCAGTGTCTTTTGCTGAAATACGATCAGCAATAGTTAGCATTTGTTCAGTAATATGTGCTCTTTCTTCAGCAGTAATTGTGTCTTTTTTTAGGAGTTCACCGAGGTCATCTAGTATTTTTTTATAAGCTCGAATTACTTCCTTCTGGCTTTCTCCATTTTCCTTCATTGCGTTATTGGACATGGTATTCAACTGTGCAAGCATACTATTTGCTGATTCAATATAAGCTGGAAACTGATCAATTATCTTAATTGCAACCTCTTTATCGATATTGGGAATTGCAGAAACGAACTCCATGATTTTTTCCTTAGACACATTCCTAAAACTGTCTATAGCCAGTGCTTTCTTAACCTCGTTTTCAGTAACCATATACTTAGCCATAATACTTTCTCCTTTCTTATGTGCACTTTTCAATTGTTAATATCAATTTCCTAACATGCAATTTATATAGTGGTATTCGCGGACATATTAATGAAGTAGTGTTTACCTTATTTTTTAAATACAGCTGGATCTCTTGGTTAAAGGTGAACCCCCTTAGAACTTCCACAATGCACCATGGGAATTAGGTGAGGTGGCATACCTCGTGAGAAGAAAACATTATAATCCGAGGTCGGATAGCATATTCATACCGATTAAGCCAAGACCTTCAAAAAAGGCTTTCCGGCAAGTTTCTAAGGTATTAATTGCATCTTATTTTGGGGGTAAACTCATTAGATACTGACTAGCCTAAGCTCTATTTATTGCAAGGTTTGGTTCGTATAACATTAAAGAGTTAATAACTTCATCATGTACCTAATTCTGGACTTCATGCTATAAAGCTCAGCAGAAATTGATAATATTCCATCATTCCAAAGATCCTTCAGCCTCCACTCAATATTCGTTAAAATATAGTCACTATATCAACCAACCCATTGGTTTCAAGAAGTTGTTTAGTAGCCTTTTTATTGGTAACCCCCGATCACCTCTTCCATGCTCTACATTTTTTACAATAGAGTGATACAACTAGGATAGTAACAAGTTCAGGACAACCGTCTGAAATTCTTTTTTACACAAACGAATATAAAAGTCGACATTATCTGAATACATTTACTTGATAATGCTTCTCATATATTGTGGTTCAATAGATTCAAAAAAGACCCAATCCTTTGAAATTCGTATACATTAAAAGAAGCCCTTAGTACGGACGATCCGACATTGCGAATTTCACAATGTTCAGGTTCTCTGTAAGGGATAATGAAAATTTGCACTAATGAGGGTTTTACTGTGCACGAATGAGTTATGTATTTCTTATCTCACATACTGGATGCAGCGGCTTCAGCTAATCCCCTCTTAATTTCTTCTAATGCCTTATTTATCGTTTGAGACATAGTTTTCAATTCATTTACAATATCAACAATTTCTTTGTCAATTAATTCAATTGGCATTTTTTCTGCTATTACCTTACTGTGCTCAGTTTCCTTATACTTTCGAGCTTTTTTACTACCTGCTTCTATTGCCCTCTGTGTTGCAATTTTCAATTGTTCTTTTGGGTCAATTGCATACTGCGTATCATTAATATGATGTCGTGGAATGTTTAACTCTTGCGCTAATGTATCAACACAATAGTAGTTTTCCAATTCTCCCTTTCCTAACATAATAAAACAGTCGCTTTTAAGCTTCGGTAGTCTCTGTTTTATGAATTTGATTCTTTCCGAAGTATTGGTTTCCCCATGGCTATCACTATCAAGAATTATTTTAAAAGGAACGTTAAAGTCATGGAGTATCGAGACATTGGCAAAATAGTCCATATTCTTGCAGCCGTCCATCGAGATGAAGTGGATACCTTGCCGTTTAATATCATAGCCAAGTCTTGTAGCCCAACGTTCAAATGCGTATTTATCGGATAATCCTTCAACTAAACAACAAACCTTTCCGGTCAACAGTTCGCTTAGTCTGATCCGTTCACCAAGTTGATCTCGTATTTCTTCTTGAGGGATATGCTGTCGAGAAATTGTTTTCCCCTGTTCTCTTACAAGCAAAACCACATCATCCATATCTGACTCATCAATAAACAGCGTTGAATGTGTCGTTAAAATAACTTGATTATTTTGTTTCGATAGATCCCTTAACGAATAGAACAGATCCTTTTGAGCTGATAAGTGAAGAAAAGCTTCTGGCTCTTCAAAAATATAAAAGACTGATCTCTCACCCGACTTCGTTTGGTCTTTGCCTTGTAGCTCGCCTCCATTAGCATCCTTCATCCTTGCTACGGTTTCATTTATTTCACTTTGAGCACGAATTACCGCTACAAGCACGGCTCGTTGTAACCCGCTCCCACGTTGGCTCAATGGGGTCCTTATACCATGACTATCTTCTACCTGCATAGTGAAAGAAAACCCTCTGCTCACATCTAGAGGGTCTAACTCTTGACTGAGGCCTTCGGCAAGTGTTAACTGTTCTCGTAATTTCTGCTCTACAATTCTTATAAATTGATTATTGATGGTCTCAACTTTAGTTTTAATTGTCTGCAATGCAATCTTACTTTCGGGGTCTGTACTAAGCCAATTACGTATCCCAACTCGAAATAATTTTCCGAAAACCGAAGAATCATTAGACATTTTTTGCTCATTTTCGTAATCTTGTGAAGCAGGAATGAATATGATCTCCGGCAGATGTTTACTTAGTTCATCCCAATCGGCATGTTTCCAGTCTTCGTTAGGTAGTAATTGAAGTTTCGAGATTACTTTGTTTCTTATCTCTTGTATCGCATCCTCACTGGGTTTAATGGCAGGTGTCTCTACATCACATTTTTTTGCCCACTGCTTTAAAACAGCGTACTTCTGCAACTCCTCGTCCTTCGCTTTTTCAGCTTCATAGAAAAATAATTTTTGACTGTTTATTTTTTCCATTACCTTACTGTACACTTGCTTAAGTTTTATTAGACCATTGTGCTTTAATTGTTCTAGGCCCACGCACTCAAAATGAACTTCGATTTCTATTGGAAGATGTTCATTCCCCTTCTGAAAATCCTCTTTCCCTACTTTTTCTTTTTCAAAAAATGTGCATAACGCCCGTAGCACCGTGGACTTCCCTACGTCATTTTGTCCTACAATAGAAATGAGGTCCTTAGACATACAAGCGGAGAACTCACTTATTCCCCTAAAGTTCTGAATGCGTATATATCGAATCTTAAACCGAATCCCCCTCCACTTTATTCCAAAACTCGACATTTAAGACTGTTTTCCTTCATTTATTAAAGCCTTAAAGACTGATCTATCCAAAAAGAGTAGATTCAATAATACTAACGAACAAATGAAGGGTATGTCTGCCATGATAGTATTCCCTCAATGATCCTATAAGCCAAGCCGCAGCTCATAAAAATATTGCACGTTCAGGTGCTTCTGCTTCTCTCAATTATTGCGTTAATAAGATAATCTTTAAATTTAGTTAGATGCTCACTTTTCACACTGTGTCATACCGCGAATAATTCAAAAGCAAGTTGTTAATCAATCTCTTATCATCATTTAATTGCGGTGATATATAATTCAGCTCACTTGCTCCATTCGACAACGCATTTATTTCTTGATATATGACATTGGAGTAATCTAGTTCTTGAACAATAATGTTTCGGTTAATTAAGAGTTCCCTATCACATATAATAGCAGAGTTTAAATCTCGAACCAGGCCAATACTTAGTCGAGTGATTTCATTTGATAATTTACTTGAGAATTCTTTTAATATCCTCTCTTCTTCCTCGTAATAATCATCTAAATCACTTTTTATTCTTTTACGTACAGTCTCAATAATATCATTCCTTATTTGATCTATTATCTCTAGTTCTACAGCCCATTTAATATGATATCTAATATTATCAAAAACATGACTCTTTGTTTCAAGACGTTCACTATGTCTCATTCTTAATTCTTTTAAATACAATTCGTGAATTGGAATAAATTTCTTCATAAAGTTATAATCGGTCATCTCATAGACATAGTTCATTATTTCTAAGTCATTAAAAAAAGTGTATAGCTCATAATATTCAACAAGTTCAGCATTACACAAAAAACTTAAAAACATTTCTGAATTTTTTTTCAAATCATTCTTAAAGGTATCCCTATTAAAAAGTGCATTATAAATATGGCTTTCTATACCTTTATTCTTTATGTTTAACTTTGAAATCAAATGAAGTAGATGATAGTTAACAGGAGCACTAAAGGCTTTTAAGTTCTTAATTTTCCCGTCTGTAATTTCATTTTCAATTTCTTTTCTTGAAGTATTCTCATTAACTTCCAACATCTTTACTAATTGCTCGATGTAATCATAATTATTTATTATTTTGATTATCTCATTCGAATTTTCTTTCAACTGATGGTACATAAAATCATTTACTGATGGATTAATAACGCCGATAAATACTTTTTCATCATTAGATCTATAATTATTTAACAAGGAATCTGAAAGTCGCTCTAAGCATTCTATAAAGACATTAATAGTACTATCATAATCGCCTGAATTAAGAATCCTTCTATTGAATGCTGCCCTCAGTATGTTAATATCAACATTATCATTGGTTAATGAGTAGAGAGTATTCATTAATATTCGATCGTACTTGCTTAAATTATCAAATTCATCTCTCCACACATCTTTGGGATTATCTAGTTTAGCGATAACCGAGGTATAAAAAGCTTCTGGATTTATTCCTTTCCAAAAACTTTTTCTTGTTACATATTCAATTATACGAGGATTAAAGTTGGGGTGATCAATAATATTTAAATATCTATTCAGGACTACTAAATCCTTATAGATTTCATTAGGAATCTTATTATAGTAAACATGAGAATATAGGATTTCTGCTTTTTCCTTTAAAGTCAACTCACTAATATTGACTCGAATTTTACGAACTATATCATCATTAATAAATTGATTGAAATCATTATTTCTATTCATTACTTCGTTTAGTATAGTCACCCTAGAATTGAGTATCAGTTTCTTTGTGCTAAGATTATTTTTTAAAAAATAAATAATTAAGCTTTTCAATTCGTTAAGCAATTCTTGTTTATAGCTTATGTAGTGTTGTCCAAGGAAATCATTAATTATGATTATTTCTTTATCATTATCATTATATAATGAGTCTTTTATTTGTTGAATCGAATTATTACTAACATATTTTAATCTGAAACCTTCTTTGACACAATGAGCAACCAACATTTGGGAAATTGTAGTTTTACCCACACCTGGGAGTCCATCCAATAGAATGCAATTGTTTTTTTCTAGTAAGTCAATAGCTTGGCAGTATTGTTTAGTAGGTACAAATAGATTAATCTTTTTCTCAATTTCAAAGGTAAAACTATCCGAATCAATAATAACACTATTATTACTTATAATATTCAAAATATTCGAAGAAGTTAGCCATAGTTTGTAATTCTTTTTAACAATATCTATATTGTTTTCACTTTCAAGAAATTCATTAATCCGAGTGCTATCATATATTTGTTCTTTGCTCTCCATATATCTATTAAACATACCAAATATTTCATCCTCATTATCCGGAGTTAAATCAAAAGATGTTATTAATAAATATTTTTTTGGATTTATTTTGGTAAGTTTCTTCAATTCTTTATTCATGGCGGTTCTGAGGTTTGGAAAAGTGGATTTTGGATAATGTTTTGCTTGTACTACGAACTCATTCCCAATAAAACCTCTTATATCTATTCCTCCATCCCTTCCTTTTGTATACGTCCTCAAATCCACCCCTAATATTCTAGAAATTATATCTTTAGACAACATTTCAAACTCATAATCATTTAAATTTTGGAAATTGAACATTCAATACAATCCTCTCTATAGATCCATAAACTTTTCACCAAACCCATATATCCACAAATCTGCAGTTGTAAAAATCAATATCCCCTCACCACATTGCAATGGATTACGAGCTAAAGGTTATCAATCAACCAACAAAGCAACTGCCTCCACAAGGCTTGAGTAGCAATCGCAGACATATTGATGTATTAATATTACCTTGAGCTATAAGAAATTTAATATCAAGCCGCAACAATTTTTGGTGTAGCCACACTCGACGAGATAATTATACGTCCTCGAAAACATACCAACGATATTTTGGCACTTTCAGTAGTCGGAACATAGCATAGTGATACCAACTTTCTTGGTGTGAAAGGTACCGAGTTCTGAAACAATTTAGAATTGTTTTAGAACTCGGTACCTGAATTAATTTCCGGGAATAAATCAACTATTTTTTATCCATGTTTGAATTTTACTCTCTATTAATGTTGCATCCAAACTTCCGTCTAATCCATCTCTTGTAATTATCAAATTTCCAAGAGTTTCTGAAATTCCCACACTATCATAATTTCCTTTTTTCTCGTCCCAATGCTTTTTATATGATTTAATTCTTAGCATTCCAAGATGCTCTAAATAGGCAGTATTGCCTTGGTAACGTAGTGTAAAATCAGGAATATAGGTCTTACCAAGAACATCTAATGGTTCTTCATAGGAATACTCAATTTTCATCTTATCGAGAATGTTAGCCACAATAACTTCGGACTTTGATCTTACCATTTCACCACGAATCGTTTTATGAATCAATTTTTCTTCAAAGCATCGTTTTTGTTTACTAGACTCTATCATAATGATGTTTGGAACTTCAAATAAGTCTGTATATCGTTGTTTGGTATCCGAATACCAGTCATTTGCATACTGAACTAATTCTTGAATGGATAAATCACTCAATACAACTAATTTTTCTCTTTGACGGGAAAACGCAGTATACAAAAGTTCTTTTGTAACAAATGAACTTTTACCATTTATGACTACTATAGTTTTGCCAAAACCAGAACCCTGAGACTTATGAACAGTGAGAGCATATGCAAGTTCTAGTTTAGAGTCACTGTTTTCGCCACCAAAATCAGATTTATTATATGAAAATAATTTCCCTTCAAATGAACCAAAACGGAGTTTATACCAACTAGAATTCTTATCGTTTTTTCCATAGTGCCCTGGGTAATCCGCCAAAATACCAATTTCACCATTTGCAATATATGCTTTCCCCATTGTACCATCCCAGTAATCCTTCTCACCGTTTACATTAGATATGACTTTATCTCCGTAAACGATATTTTGAACAGATAAAGGGCTGTATTTTGACCAAGGATATGCTTTCCATTGCTCGACAGTATCTTGACGATATTTTTGGTGAATTTGATTATTCAAATAATAGCTACCTGCACCAATAAATTTAGTAGGAGATAGAACCTGCCAGTCTTCTATATGTTCACTAGTTGGATAATTTATATATTTCCCTACAGTAGCGCCTAAACTTTTATTGAAACCATCAATATCATCTTTAGTTGTCATATTTGCAAGTTCGACCAATTCTTCAAAGAACACTTTTTCAAACTCGTCTAAATCGGTGTATTGAATATATTTAAGACGATTATCGGTTTGATCGTTTGCAATACGGTAAACTACATCTTTATCGATTGAATCCGAATTAGAGAATATTTGTGCAAATGATAAATCATCGCCACCCGAACCTTGTCTCATCTCAGTTTTCAAAGTTGTGACCTTATCAGAGTGAGCAATCTCTAAATAATTAATTAAATCGACAAAAGGGCGACCTGCTCCTATTGGAGGTAATTGATTTGGATCTCCAATAAAGATAATTCTCTCAGCATGAGAATCAACAAGCTTTAGTATGCCAGCAAACATATCTTCAGTTAACATTGAACTTTCATCGATAATGACTGTTTTGGCAATACTCGAACTAGGTTGGCATGGCATCTTATAAGCCATTGTGTTCCAACTGAAACCATTTGAACGAATTAAAAATTGTGCCACAGTCATAAACTCAGCTGCAACACTATTCTTCTTAAATGAATTCTCAAGTTGAACTCTTGCTTTCCCGGTAGGAGTCAATGCTAAAACTCTACCATCTTTAATTTCTTTTGAAGAAGCTAAAATCCCCAATGCTGATGTTTTACCCGTCCCCGCTCTTCCCAATAAGACAGATATTTTAGATGACTCAAGAATCTTTAATGCTTTCACCTTTTCATCACGAGCCAGTTGATCGTTTTCCTCATTATTTTCTTGAAGGTTTCCAAATTGGTCATTAATAATCTTTTTCCAGTCTTGTTCACTCGATAAACTAGTTTCTAAACGGCTGTTTACTATATTTACTACCAATTGTTTATAATCTTGATATTCTTTCAGCTTTATGTAAAAGTTCTCCACATCGACATACAATTCACCATCCTGCAAGAACTCTATAACACCTTCAATTTTTTCAGTTTGAAAATCCGTTTTTTGATCTAATGGTAATTTATTAATTTCTTCAACAATTTGATCATAGCTGAGTAAAGTATGGCCTTGATTTGCGGCTTGAACTAAAACATATATCACCATAGCTCTAAATCGGCGCTTATCACCTTCAGTTCTCATTTTTGTTGGTTTATTTAGGGGATACCGATTTTCCACCAACGGATTCACAAACATTGCATTGTCGATCTGAGAAATAGTAACTTGATGTTGGTCCTTTTCTTTTCGTGTAAGTTCGAATAATCGGTATGGGTTTTCAAGAATTTCAACTGCATAAATTTTCAGGTGACCCCAAGCATAAATAGCCTGTTCAACAGAAAGATTCAATCGAGACAAAAGTTCGAAATACCGAGTTTTGTTTTCATCTCTGAGTAAACCTGAAAACTCATCCTCTTTGTCAGCCAAGCCGTCATCCAGTTTCTCGATGCCAGTCTCTTTCTCCCCTGAAAAATATAACTTCAATTCAGAAATCAAGTCGTATTCAGATGTATCGACATGGTGAGCAACATCGAAACCATATCGAACACCGAAAGCTGATAAAATCGAACCTAACCCTGGAAAAATCCCACGTTGATTCCAAACGCTTTTTAATTGATTATTAATATATTCAAGTTGAAAATTAACCCATTCATGATTGGCTTCTATTAGATTGAGTTTCGCTATATTTTTCAATGCAATTTTCGCTTGATTCAGCACATCAATAGCCGCATCGTAGCTGACCCATTCAGCTGCATATGAAAATTCCGATCTAAAACCTGCCGCTTCAAACAATGTGACACTCGACACATCAAAATCAGGATGCTTTTTTACATACTCGGAAATTTCATGATATGGCATTAAAAAGCCATCTTTGCCATCAACTCTTATTGAATGAGCTGCATTTGTCTCCCAAATGTAGTTTTTTTCTGCACTGCTTCCATCAGACGCGTACTCATGAATTTCTACATTTGATACTATATTTCCTATTCCTGCAATTACACGCCGATTATCTTCGATAAATGGAACTTGTTTGTAGTATGGAAATATCAATGAATTGCGCGGACTAATCCCGGAAAAGAAGTAATCGAAAATCCCTTTTTGAGATTCTCCATGCGATACCCACGAACTAGACCAGCTTAGCATTTGTTCTGTTTTTTCTAAGTCAAAATAAAAATTGTAATACTTTTGCTTCTCTTTGGCATTATCCTTTAAAGTCCATGAAAAAGGGCGCAATAAGAATGAATAAGAGTCCATCTCAAAAGTTGTCTCTTTAAAATGCTCGAACTTTACATTTCCTTTCTTATAAGGATGGTTCATTTTAAGATAAAGCTTGGTATCACTCATGAACGCAGCGTTCTCTGTAATCCAGCTTTGCATTCTTACTGGTCCTACTTGTTCGTAACTTTTACCTTTATTTGTTTCCTCAAACTCTAAGTCCCGTGATGATGCAATGTTGGGGATTACTTGAGCAGCTACATTATACCTAGGATTATTGTCAATTCGCCCAGTATAATCGTTATCCTTCCATGGAATTCTTGTTGAAAAGTGTTGTATATAGTTTATTAGTGCTTTAACTTCCTTATCTTTATCAATCATAAACATTAGCCCACTCCTCACATCCCTCTATTACGTAATATTTGCTATTACTATTATCTGCTCTCCTGGAAAACTCGTAAATAACTTTTAATATGATCGAGTCTTTGCCTTTCAGAGATTTCTTTTTAATAGTCTTGTTGAGTTATCTAATCTCTCAACTCCACCCTTACCCACAATCACTAAAAATAAGTGTTTCCCAACAAAAAGCTTGACCATCGAGTGATACTTCTCTTCAAGGGTACAGGGCAACCATCTGAAATTCATTTACCACAAACAGTTATAAATTTCGGCATTATAAGAATGAATTTGCTCGATAATAATTCTCCGATATTATGGTTCAATTAATGCAAAAAAGAACCAATCTTTCGAAAATCGTATGGTTAAAGTGAAGTATTCGCCCTGTGTTGATGTACTAACTTAGTGACTATAGTTCTCCTCAAGACCACATTCCAAGTCGTTTTCCCTTTGCAAATGATTCTTTATCAAGGAATAATTTTGCTATGTCACTTCCTTTATTTAAAACTAAACTTTTTGCTAGTCCGTTTTCTATAAGATATTCATTCAATGTGCGATTACCGTCTATATAAACAAGAACTTCCTTTTTGCCTGACCGATAATCAATTATTTCCATCTCTATTATTCGATTTTTTAAAATTTCTTTTACTGCTTCATAAGCTACTAGCCCAAATGACTCTCCATTTACAAAACTCGGACTGCTAATATAAGCAAGTTGCACTGTTTCTTCAATCTGCTGTGCACTTACTTTTAACGTATTAGTATCAATTATGTCTAAAACCTGAATTTGAATCGAGTTACTTTTTCGGATGGTTAATTCTTCACTGTTTTCTCCACTAAAAAAGATAATAACACCGAAGAACACTATACCTACAAGAGCAATTATTCCATTTTTCATTGCTTGATAACTAGCTGTGACGTATGCCTCTCTTTGAGGAGTAGAGAGGTAATTTAATTCTAGATTTTTTATCATTCTCCCCAATCGAATCTCATCCTGTTTTCCAAGAAGTTCTTTTTCATCATATAAGTAAATGTCGTATATTGCACCAAGTTGAAGAGCACGAAAAGCGCTAAAACCACTGATCACTAGGTAAATGAATCCCACAATAACAGCGCAAATCAGTAAGATAGATAGCGGCTGAGCAATAAAAAATGTGTAACTATTTGCTCCATTTATTATTGTCAAAATTGTTGTAACTAAGGTAATTGCGATCGTAACAGCAGTGACGTTCGTTTTCGCCTTATCCTCAATAGATTTCTTTCGCTCTGCCTCTTTTGCCAGTAACTTTTCAATTGTCTCTTTTGAAATGTCTTTTATATAAAAAGATTCATCATTTTGAGACCTCAATTGATTGGCAGCCTCAATACAATTGGCATCTATGATCTTAGCTGCCAATAAGGGATAAATTTTAAAAGCTATTATATTTAGCGCTTTATTATTGAGAATGATTTCTCTTACCTTTTTTTTCACTCCATCAAACCCCTCGATTTAGAAATTGAGCAATAGCAAAATCAATTCTAAGGTTAGACTGATCTACAAGCCAAGCCCACTCACCTGTGGGATTAATCTCTATAAAGTAGTAAGTTTCGTTTACTCTTGCTAAATCAATAGCTCCATAAGATAAACCAAGTTTACTGACGAGCTCAATACATTTTGTTTTAATATCTATTGGCAGATCAATAGGAACATATTCAACACTATCTTTTTTAAGTCTCCAATCCCCACTGACTCCTTGTCGGTCAACTAAAATTTCCACTGAAAAAACTTCTTTATCAACTACAGTTACTCGCAAATCAACTTTTGGGTCTAAATATTGCTGTAAAAACACAGGTGCAATTGACATCGTTTCATACGATAAATTGGATCGTTCCACTACATTCGTATAACCAAAGGCCAATTTCTCCCCAATACCCAAGTAAATAGTATCAATACCTTTAACGATTACTTCATTTGCAGAGTTTGGAGTTATTTTTTCATGCCACAAATCTGAATTTGTAATTATTGTATTAGGTACTTGAAAACCCACTTGATGAGCAATTTTTAATTGAACTGCTTTTGTCTCAGCAAAATATGTTGCATGTGGATGATTCATCCATCTGCATTTATCAAACACCATTAATGTGCGAATAAATGCAGTCCATTGTGATTTCGAGAGCTTATCTTCGGGACTGAGATTCAATACTGAGGTTTCTCGTAAATAGGTAGGTCCTCTGTATAGAATTGACTTCAAGGAATCTGTATCAATTTTATATAATTGATCATCAATCTTAATTTCAATTTCTCCATTAATCGGGTTCATAAATACATGGAGATGTAAAAGATCATCAGTATTCAATCTTAAGTAGTTACTATTTTCCTCATGTAAACATGCGCAAATATAATCACAAGCAAAATCATACCTATTAGAAATTATCAATATTTCAGGTTTAACCATTTTACATTCCTTTCTGGTCTTCACCAGTTTCAACGTCAGCTTTTTTCCCAGTGTTAGGCTTATTAAGCCTTTGAGAACGTACAAGTATCACTTTTCCCCCTGCTTCATCTGAAAACCAAATACCTTTCTTAATATCATAATTACATTCTTTCAGGTCAAGAGTTTTATTTCCTTGTACGAATACCATTGCTTTTTCTAGTAAAATGTGCGTCACACATACATCTCCCTTAATTCAACGAGTTTTGTTTTATAAATGAATAGTAATTTATAGTCTTATTTTATCAAATTCTGTTATGTTGGTCACCTGAAATTTCCAACGCTGAGAACAATGGAAATCAAAACAAAGATCACTTTCTCTCTAGATTCTGATACCCATCGCCATGCTCTAATTGATTCAACTAACTCTTACATTTGAGAAGGACTACATTAAATTGAGAAGGTATTTTTCAATGAAACCAATTAATTTGTTCTCCTCGATACAATCCAAAAAAGCACTTTCTCTTTCCGTTTTGAGCAAATCATGAATGCTAATTCTATCCAAATAAAGGATCAAAAAATAGAGATCTTTTCCCAGTTAGTCTCTTAAACCCCTTGTAAATTTAACAGCGGAGACACTATGATATTCATATAGGGGAGATGAACTATGACAAATTCGATTATAAAAAAAGAAATCTATGATCATTGGAAAAATGAGCTGGATGCAATTAATAATCCATCGTTTGCACCTGCATATTCATACAAAAATCTAATCTTACTTCTTCAAACATGCGAAATTTTGACTTCCCATATTAAGGTCCGTAGGATCTCAAAAGTTAACCAACTACAAATGATTAGTCGATTTATGATGGCACACATTTTTCAATTAGGATCAGGGTCATATCGGCTTACTAAATCTGGTTTAGGAAGCCCTGCATTAATTTTAGGGCGTTCCATTCTGGAGTCGTTAATTGATATGACATACTTATGGCTCTGTAAAGACATTCACGGCACTGATGTAGAACGCAATGCATGGGCTGACTATTACAAAATTTCGAGATACTCCGTTTATTCACATTGGGAAGCTTACAAGAATAGAATGATAAAGAATGGAAAAGTGGTCGATGAGCTTTTTGAACCTAAGGCAATCAAAAACATTGTGATGGATTTCGACAATTTCAAACTGGATTATCCTCATGCAGGGAATAAAATGTTCTGGGCTAAAGAAAGTTCACTATTAAAACGCGCTCAACTATTAGATAAAACTGGAAAACTTCAAAACGGATTTCCTAATAAACAAATTGACGGTTTCCCTCATTTCTCATTTGAAGAAGAATACATAACGATTTATAAACACACGAGCGAATACGCTCATGGAGAGAGTGGTTCTATGCAATCTTTGTTTGAAGTTGACAGCAAAGATAATGCAGAAATCATTCTTTTCGGTTCAAGCAGTAAAAACATCGTAATAGCAAACGCACTTGTAGCAAATTATCTGCTAATCTTCTCGTATATCTTCGCACACATAAATAACCTTGATCTTCACTTTATACCTAAAGAACTTGACCGCCATGGATTTATTATCCCGACGAATGAAAAATCAAATTTACAAAACTAGAAATAGGGTGATCTTTCTTGTTTGTAGCTGAGGATATTAATGGCAAGAGATATTATGCATTTGAGGAGGCTGAGGACTTCATACGCACGCTTTCTCAGAATAGATCTCTTATATGTCCGGATTGTCGCGACCGAGTCACTTTTCGTTCAGGTAGTAAGCGTCCTCATTTTGCGCACTTCCGAGAATGTACAAACCCTAATATGTACTCCGAACCAGAGACTCAAGCTCATCACAGTGGTAAACTGCTTCTCTTTTTGTGGCTTAAAAAGCAGTTTCCAGAATTAATAGTTGAAATGGAATACTATATTCCTGAAACCAGACAAAGATCGGATATTATCGTGCTGCATCCAGATGGGAACAAGTGGGCAATTGAATTTCAATGTTCTAAAATACAAGGCCATATATGGGAGGAGCGTCATAAATTATATCAGAGTGAAGGAATCCATGATATCTGGATTGTAAACCATGAAATTGTTCGTAGAAACGTACATGAAATGAGATTATGTGGACTTGAGTCCTCCGTACACAGATCAACAAATATATTAAATTATTTGAATATAAATGAACAATCTATACATATGATTGTAAATGGTAGGCTGGATGGATTATATCTATATCGTTCGCACGAATCTAGATCCATTCTGGAAGACGTTACTATTCATAATGGACGTCTATGGTCCAAATCTTACGAAGATTTTTTAGCGGAAATGAAAAAGTTAAGGGAAATTCAAGAATTAAAAGAGAAAGAAAATCTTTTAAAAAGTCAGTTGGAAAATGAACGGGTACAGTTAGAGAATGAAAAGAGAAACCGTGATCTTGTTCACTATTACAAAGCCATAATGATTGAACGAATGAATCTCAGCAATGACATGACTCAAAAGGAAAATGAATTATTTTTAGCTCTAACAAAGAAGCACAAGCTTGAACCAAACAATTTCCCTGGGATTTTTCATATGGATGTTCGATTTTCAGATCGAATTGTTACTCCAAGACCTCTGTGGCAGCTATGGATCTATGACGCTTTAGTCTCAAATTGGGAAAACTTCATTCGGAAGGGTAAACCTCCTCGTTTGTGGATGGAATATATAACCGAGAACTTTAAGAAGTTAAGAACCATAGGGATCCTCCGTACAGCTAAATTCAATCAGTATGATGGCAATTATATCTTCACCTTCTACTCTTATTTAGAACAACTTAACCACTGCGGCATACTTCAAAGTTTAGGAAGTATGACGACAAAATATCAGCAACTCCTCGTTAATCGAATACCAATGTTCGAAAAACCATAAAGACAACACTTTGTTAAGGTTGTATTATGAAGGGTTTAGACATGAGAATATAGAATCGGTTGCTTCTACTTTTCGATCTCAAATAAACGAAATTCGCAAAGATTGTTCTTCAAAAATTGATGCAGCAATAGTGAAAGTAAACTCACCACCACCTAAACAAGCTATTGACGAAACGGTTAATCATGTCCATCAAAAGAGCTCTGTCGTTGATGGGATAATTGAACAAATTCTCAATGCTGGACATAAACAAACATTACCGCTTGATCTTATTTCAAGAATTGAAATCGAATGCAATCGAATCATTCAAGCATATACTCGGAATGGCTATATCTCACATGATCAATTCGGCTATTTACTAAAAACACTTCGAGAGATAAACTACTATGGCTGAGGAATATATACTTTACCGGAGGAGTTGATTCATTTGAAAAAATCAAAACCACTAAAGATCCGGAAATCTATAGTAAAACAAGGACCGATTGAGAAAGAGGATGGTGGTGTTTTAGCTATCCCTACTCCACCAGAAGAACGTGCAAGATCCCACACAGAAATGCAAGCTTTTATAAAACGCTTTAAAGAACAAAATGAAAAGCCTTAGAGTAGTATTTTAATAGATTGAATTTTTCAGGAATGATCCGTGAAATATCCTTTATTTCATAACTTAACTTTAGTATTGATATGCACCTGCTGGTCGGATTTACCTGTATCCTTCTAGATAGTTTTATTGTAGTCTAATAGCTATCAACCACCACAAAACCAACTCAATGTAATGGATAATACATCCATTTAATGAGTCGTTTTGTGGTTTTCGCTTTTCAGAGAACTTTTTGGCTATTTAAAATTTACTGATACACCGAATCTTGATATCAGTTTTTGGAGGTGTTTGAGCAAATCCATGCATTAATTGATTCTCTGTAGAAAAGAATTCTTCTCCGAATCCTTACAAATGGAATCTGATTTTCACGTACCATTGTATAAATGCTGTCAGTTGAGACACCAAGATACTCTGATAGCTCTAATACAGAAAACATCACCTTATCTAGAGTCGATCCGTTCGGATAAGAGTTCACTACATTGTTGCTAACTATATCACCGATTTTTTGATTGGAATCATTACCATTTTCAACTTTAAGCTTTTCTTCCATTTGTAATAAAGTTTCAAGTAATTGCCTCCTTAACAAATTGTATTCTTGCATTGTCTCACCTCCACATACCTTTATGAATAACTGTTGAAAGATTTTTAACAAAACAAGTTTATTTCTCTGATTGACTAAAGTTCTATTTTTTACAAGCAACCACGATTCGTCTTAGAGTAGCCTTTTCGTATTGAGGCAACAACTTTCTCTTGAAATTCGTGCAATGGTATTAACAATATGTATTAAGGTTTTCAACATTACAAATAAGCGAGTGAAGCTGATGTTCTATAATATTGCCAACTATTCGGCCTCAAATCTTATTTTAAGTTCACTTTGTATTTTCAAAACTAATTCCTATAAAAGTAGTTGTATTATTAAAGTCAACTTAATAAGTAAGCAATCTCTTCAATATTGTATTATGATGTTTTGGGTGATAATCGATGAGTAAAAGTAATAACAATGGCAAAGAAAAAAATAATGCCGAAATTACAGTTACTAGTCCTAGGTTAGATACTTTTGAAAACTACTTTAAAAATCAATCTGAAAAAACAAAAAAAGATATTAAGGATTTATCAACTATTCAATTACTCAGAGTCAAAAAAGATGTATGGGAGTCATTCTTGAAAATTAAAGACATAACTTTTAAAAGAAATATCTGTGCAAAAGCATTTAATCTTGGTTTTAAAGAAGTCGGTGAGCATCTTGGAATGAGCGCACCTGCAGCAAGGGATCTACTCACAGAAGTACTTGAACCTAAAGAACACCTTCGTATCTTCAAACTCGCTATTATGTTAAATGTCCCCTGGCAAGTTATTCTAAAGGAACGCCCCATCGAGGAAAGTTTTAAAACTTACATGGAGTATTACATCGATGGAGCAGCAAAATGGATTAAAGTTGAAGACATTAATTCAGAGAGTAAAGAAGTAAAAAGTATCTCTGGGTATGTGATACAAAATCCATCTAACTTATTTGAGGATGAACCCGAAAAGATAACAGGCCGTTGGGTTAAGTCATACCATGACTATGAATACTTCGAGTTTCATTTAACTCGCAACCCTGTTTTTGATGAACCATTAATAAAAAATATCCTCAAGTTTTTCCCTTCAACTAAAGCAGTTATAACGACGTTTACACCTCTAAGGCGTAACATACGATCTTTATGGGTAGTATTTGATCGTACGCCTAATGGGTATAAAAAACTTTGGGCAGAGTTGAAACATCGAGACAGGACCATTCTCCATTGGAAGGCCACTTAATATTTCTCATATCTTCTCCTCAAATAAGCGTCGATTTATAAAGTTAACTTAACTTTTAAATAACCTTCGATAATCATGTCAAGCCTTCAGTGTATAAGAATACATTGGAGGCTTGATGATGGAAAATCACCGAAGCAATGAAAAAAATCAACCTAAGAAACCTCAAGAATCTTTTCCGCAGAATTTTTCTTTTGCCGAAAAGATTCTTGACCCCGATGGTATGTTTTCCAGTCTCAGTGACGATTATGATATTAGAAAAGTCACTCGGGAGAAGGTGGAAAATATACTGTATGCGAATCAGCTCATCTCCGATCATGTAGGAACAGAAGAAACCGATCGCCTAGGTCCCCAGGGCATTAATCAATGGCTTTGGGAGAATAAGGTCCTCCGAGAAATTTCACCAAGTACGCTTCAGGATTACTTAAAAACATGTATATATAATGCTCCTCACGTCTTTATCAGGCGATTAAAAATGACAAGAAGCTTGTTACAATTGGTCGCTAAAGTTCAGCGGATACCGGTAGCCCAGGTACAAAATCACCATGTGCTGGATCCAAGTTCCATTCGCTACGCAACCGAGCACTTAGCCATTCGATATTCGAAATCTCTTTTTCAATTTCTATTGAAGTTGTCCATTCACAATGGATACATCAATGAGAAAATACCTCCATTACACTCAACATCTAAACAAGAACCTTTCCATCCGAGAATATTGAACTACAAATCGCATATGGAGAGTAAGGGTTTTTCACCTAAACATATTCGAAATTCCATTACGCATGTCCAGCAATGCTTTCACTGGCTCTGTTCGAATGTTCAAGAATTTCAGGGCAAGTCTCCTGCAGAAATCTCAGTGTTTCACATTCAAAATAAACACTTGTTGATGTACAGAACCTACAAACGAAAAATGGTAAAAGATAGGGTTTGTAGCCCCATTACATTCACGCATTGCATCTATGCCATACGCTCGTTCTACTATTTTTTAAATGAACGGTTTGGATACGAGCCTCCACTATATCGATTTGAGTCCATAACAGTCGAGCGGTACCACCCACGCGACATTCCAACTAGAGATCAAATCGATTCTTTCCTGCAAGTCGTGAATAGATATGCCAAAGAACCAAAGCTTGAGCAGCTTGGGTATCGATTCATGATTGAATTAGGCCTTCGGCTGTCCGAAGTGGCCAAAATAAAATGGAAAGACATTAATCTAGCAACACATAACATTGTCATTCATAGTAAAGGTAAGAAAACTCACATCTTGCCACTTGCAGGTAAACTTTATGAACTCGTGCAAGAATGCCATAACAACGCTAAAACGACTTACCTTTTTGGCAAGAGCGTACGCACCATTGAAAATCAATTTTACGAATACTACAAACTTTACGCTATGATGGCGGGATGGTCGTTCCCTGGCGGCGTACATCTCTTTAGACATACTTTTACTACAAATCTAGCTATGAAGGGGATCCTGCCACAAACGATTAAAGAACTAGCTCGTGTCCAAATGTTAAATACCGTCGGTTTGTATATCCATATGGCCAACCAAGATACACGTTTAATCAATCAAATCAATCTGCTGAGTTATGAATAAGGAGAAGAACGCTATGCCAATGTTTGACGACACTGTATCAAATGATCTGGCCCTCGAAGATGCTTTACTGAAATTGGCGGATCAGTTTGGACCGAATGCTTTTGCTCGCCATATCCAATCACTAGCGCCATCTTCGGGAAAAACCTCAACGATTGCCAGTGAAGATATTCTAATCTCTGATGCCGCTTCCCATTACTTGTCAAGTGATACGTTTCTAACCTTGGCCGCTACTTCTCAAACATCTTATCGCTATGAAATGGGGCTGTTTTTACGCTATTGCGAGCAAGTAATAGGGATGAACACTACGTTTAAAGATGTAGACTCAGCCATCTTCTTGGACGATTATTTGGGATCTGCAAAGAAGCTTAATACGCGTAGCAAAAAAGCTGCTTTTTTAAGAAGTTTTTTAGGTGAAGTGTGTGCTCATTTTCAAAATCGTGACATCGGCAAACTAAAGAGAATTCTTTCGCTTGGAATCGATCCTAATAGAGAACCGCGTGCTTTTAAAAAAGAGCAACTGGATGAGCTTATCTGTCAGGTTAGGCTGGGCCGTGAGTCTCACCGAAATTTCACGATTCTCTGGACATTCCTTGGCTCAGGTATTCGATTAAGCGAGTTAATCCATTTGCAAGTAAGGGATATTGTTTCTTCGCGTCAAGAAATTCATGTCCGTGGAAAGGGACAGCGAGGATTTAAACAACCAAGCAAGATAACCAAATCTTCTCTGGCCATTCTGAATGCTTATGTTAACTTTCGCTATTCCGGTATAAAAAGTGAGCCTAACTATTCGGAGCGATACATCTTCTCTGATGATAAGGGAATATCTCCCCTGCATGAAAGCACCGTACAAAAGATGTTTGCTTCGTTAGTGGATAGCGCAAAAACCATATCTGAAACAGAAAAACAAGCCTATCAACTTACCATACACTCGCTTCGGCATTCGTTTGCTTTGTTTATGCTTCAGTCTGGTGTAGATATCCATACCATTAAAAAACTCATGCGTCATAAATGGTACAGTTCAACAGAGATTTACTTGAACCTTTTTGATAGCATGCTTGTCGAGGCCATTGACAAACATCCCTTGTCCCAACTTAAAACAAGTGATCTCTTTTCATAAGGCAGGCGAACGCACATGACACTTTTGCTGCATTCCGTATACGTTCAGGTTTGGAGTAAACACTTCCGTCGAAGAGCTAGTACAAAACAGAGTTACATCGGTGTATTGAAAAGGTTTGAAGCATTCCTCTTGAAGGAAGGCTTTCATGGTGAACTTGATTTCAATCAATTTCATGCCAGCCGTGAACATCCGGGAAGATACCTTCCTATTCAACGACATATCATCGACCGCTTTTTCCTTCATTTAAAAGAAAATGAGCAAATAACGGACAATAGATTAGCTGCTACCGTAACTATGCTTAAACTTTTTTTCGAGTTTCTCCGGGACATGGGTTTAATCGAGCAAAACCCTATGACCAACTATCCAAGACCTAAATGTGAGTCACCTATTCAAAACACCGCTTTATCGCTTGAAGAATGTATGGCGGTCCTCAAAGCTGCTCTTTGGAGAGATCCCTTCTATCGTCAAGAGTTTGTGCTGATCTGGTTCTTACTCATTACAGGGTTGCGTCTTTCTGAGATTCGTCACCTTAGGCGTAATCGGCTGCATTTAGACACAAGAGTTGCACAGGTATTTGAAGGACAAAAAACAGAGCAACGGCCTGTCGCTATCCCTCAAGATCTTGCGGCAGAACTAGAACGTTATACAACACATGCTGAATACCTGAAGCATGCTAATCGGGGAGATGAATATTTATTTCACCAAAAGGGGGCGATGCTATCGGTAGAAAAATTACGTCGGTTACTTTCCGAGTTATCTGTTGCTGCTGGACTTTCACGGCCTATTCGTCCTCACGATCTTAGGCGTACTGCGGCTTATTTGATGCAAAAGGGTGGGATGCATATTGTAAATATTCAACACCAACTTCGTCATAAACATGTCGGTACAACACTAAGATATGTACCTCCACTTGTCGATTTAGCCAAGATACTTGAGGATATGGAGTACCATTCTCCTCAACGGTAAAAAAAGAAACTGAACAATAATTCAAAACAATTTGAGAGGATGATTTTCATGACAAATATTAAAATAGATCAATCCGTACTTACAAAAGAGGAGTGCTTCTCCCTTTTGAATACCGCAAAACAATCTGAAGAGTTATTAAGAATGGGCTATGTACTCTGTTTAACCATGCTGACAACTGGGATGAGGAATTCTGAAATCGTCCAGTTGACATACACCCAGATTGACCTTGAACAAAATATAATTTATCTCAATAGGGGGCATGATACCAATAAGGAGAAAGTTCGAATAACCAATGATTTAGTCGAAGTTCTACATCAGTATCTAAACAACCCTATCTTCCTTGATTGGATATCTAAAGGAAATGAACAAGTGTTTTTTATGAATGGTAAGCCATTTAATAAAGTCACGCTCAATACCTTTATTAAAAGACTTGCTAAGGAAGATGGAATCGAGAAAATTGTAACTGCACGTTGTTTGCGAAATGCCTTTGGATACATGTTGATACAGAGTGGATTATCATTATTAATTGTACAGAAACTGATGAGGCTTAAAACTATAAAAAGTCTTGAAGGATATCTGCAAGTAAACAATTATTGACTGAATAACTTCCAGACAAACTTAAATTGTTGATTGCAAAGACAACCTCTAACGGGTTGTCTTTCTTTTTTTGCCAAACTGACTCTCAACCGCATGTATTCTACCAATTTAACTTGGAAAGAATAATAATAAAAACTTAAACAGGTGATCCAAATGGCTAGTATTGAAAAAAGAAGTAAGAATTCTTTTAGACTTATCGTAGAAGCTGGCTATGACGAATTGGGCAAACGAGTTAAGCGCTATAAGACTGTAACTGTATCTGGGATTCGAGAAGCAGAAAAAGAGCTTGTCAAATTTCAATCCGAGGTCGAATCCGGACAATACGTTGTTCCTCAGAAAATATCATTTTCAATTTTTGTTGAGAAATGGACAGAACTATATGGAGAAAAGCATCTAGAACAAAAAACCTTGGAGAACTATGAACACTTACTAAAGAATCACATATTGCCTATTTTTGGATCTATGAAGATGACGGATGTGAAGCCAATGTATATCCTTAGTTTTCTTGATTCCCTGACCCGTAATGGAGCACGAAAAGATGGTAAGAATGGTGGTTTATCCACAACTACAACCCGGTTCATTCATAGAGTTCTTAAAGACATATTTGAAAGAGCTGTAGAGTGGCAAATAATATCTAGCAATCCTGTATCCGCTGTTAAAAGGCCTAAAATTAAAGAACGTGAATCTGAGGTATATGATGAACAGGAAGCCTCAAAGCTCTTTCAAGCCCTAGAGAATGAGCCAATACATTGGCGGATCATGGTAACACTAGCTTTAACCACAGGCCTACGTAGGGGTGAACTGCTCGCTTTAGAATGGAGACATATCGATTTCAATTCCTCTGTTTTACAAGTGACACAGTCACTTAGTCATAGCAAAGGAAAAACGGTAATTAAAGAGCCAAAAACAAAGAATTCTAGACGTAAAGTCACAATACCAGTTACGTTAATTCAAGATTTAAAGATTTATCATGAAAGATGTGTGAGATATAAAAAATCGGTTGGAGATATGTGGAAAGGGGGAGATAAACTATTTGTCTTTTTTTCGGAGTCAGGTAAACCATTCTATCATACTGCACCAGGCAAGTGGTTAACACGCTTTATAAAACGACATGAATTAAAACCTATTAGATTTCACGATTTACGCCATACTTCAGCAACTTTACTAATTAACCAAGGCGTACACGCTAAAATTATTGCAAGCCGGCTTGGGCATGCTGACATTCGTACGACCATGAATATCTATGGTCATGCTCTTCAAAGTGCTGATCAAGCTGCCGCGGATACTTTTAATAGGTTGCTTAACAAAACTTAATGTTAAATAAAATAAATATTTTCCAGCAATCTATGGCTGTTAACATGGCCGTTTCATCCCGCACAACTGTCCAAATACTAGTTTGTTTCTCGTAGTAAAACTTATACTCGGTGTGTATTCCTCTCCTGGCGACAAGAACTCTGGCTATATTCATGTATTTCTCTCAGTACGCCGAGCTGATGAAAAGAAACATTTATCAGCTACCATTTTACCCATTACCTCATAGCCAAGGAGTTCACGACAGTACACTATTTCCCCTTGGCCTTTTCTACCATCCATGATTAAGCTGTGCTCCTGGTTCACATTATTCGCTATCGTATGGACTAATTTAAATAAAATCACTCAATTCAACCATAAATAGCTGCATACGATTGTCCTCATTCTTGCATACGAAACTAGGTACTGGCTTTAGTAGAAGATAGCTTGGCTTCAGTCCATCGTAGACGTCTCCAGAAATTGGCCGCCCCCGTCTGTCTACAACGATGACATAATGAAACTACTAGTTCTCTTGCTGAACGTGGCTATAACATTCCAAACTGAATCTTTACAATAAAACCATCCCAAGCAAGATTTCATATTCAAATATTAATTTGTTACATAATTCTACTTTTTAGCTCAACATTTCTTACTACTGTTTAAAGCTACTGCCGCTTGAAGTTCAGCAAGATTTAATGATTCACCAAATAGAATACTATATGTATCTTTTGTTATCACATCTGCCGAATTGAATGTAAGAACATTACCACTTTGGGGTGGATTAGAGTAATATATTGTACCATCTGTTTTATTAACTAGTAAACAAATAACCTTGCCCATTTCCTGATTCCAAATCGTCACATTATCACCAAAAACATTTATCGTTTTCCGGCCATTTCTAAATACACATTTCTCAACATATTCGACATAACATTTCGTTGAGTATTGTCCATATTCTAAAATATAATCTAATTCATTCTCATCATAAATCTTAGATAAAGTAATTCCTGTATCAATATCCCTAAGTCTTTCAGCCAGGATAATCTCTTCTTCATCAAAAACCTGAGATTTATAGTATGGTCCAATTAATCTATATTCAATTTCAGAATGCTTTTGTTTCAAATATGACATCATATTTGCATTTTTTTCACATTCAAAAACAGCTTCTAAGTCCTTCATCATTTCCTCTAAAAGTGCTCTTTCAGTATTCAATGAAATATTTCTTGCATGTCTTTCTCGTCTAATTTCTCTATGTTTTCTATTGTCCAATTTTATTGTATTAATAAAGATTTGGCCTTCAGGAGAATTAGATATTAATTTAAATGTTATAAGATCCGGAGTAATTTTGATGTGGTGCTCATCTCCAAAAATATTAACCATGCAAGGGTTTAATAAATTTTCATCCCAATTGTCACTCTTACCTGATCTTCCATTACAAATACTACAAGAGTAGTATAAATTATTGTAGTCATCTATATCCGACAAATGAGAGAATTTTTTTTTAGGTCGGAAATGATCTATTTGAAAAAAATTATAAGATGCAATATTCTCAAATTCGTGTTGCCCACAATACGCACATCGATAATTAAAATCAAATCGCAAATATTTCTTACATTTACTATGGAAATAGTTTATTTTTCTTGATTTTCTTAAGAATTGTGACATCGAAACCTCCAACTATTCTCTGGGAAGTAAGCTTTTTATTGTAGCATGAATCTCTTCAAGTTTCTTAATTTCAATATCCGTGTTTTCTTTTTGTGCTTTTAAAGCTGCTTTTACATGTTCTGTATTTTCTATAGATCGTTTCAATAGATGGGATCTTTTTATTCGAGAGATTATATTCTCTCTTTCTTCAAAAAGATCACCTTTCTTAACAGTTTGATCAAAATCAGAATAAATTGAAGAATGTGCAATTGTATCGTTTGTAAGCAATAAGATATGAATATATGGGTCTTGTTTTCTGATATCTTCTAATACATTAAACCCATCATACTTTGCACCATCTTTATCAAGATGCCTATCAATTATCACAAAATCCACTTCATTTTGACATATGAAATCGTAATACTCACTTGGAGTATCGAATAGATCAACTCGTATAAATTCAATCTCACTGTCTTCAAGCATAGTACTATACATATCAATATTTGCAGGATCATCATCAATATAAATCCCTTTTAATTTCATGTTAATCCTCCACAGGGAAAGTAATTTTAAACAATGCTCCATAATGAACAAGGGAGTTTGAAACTGAAATTGTTCCCTTATACTTTTTTATAATGTCTTTGACTATTGTCAAACCTAATCCTACGCCCGTATCCTTAGAGGTATGAAATGGATTAAAGATAATATCTTCGTACCCTTTTGAAATCCCTTTACCGTTGTCCTCAAATAACAACTCGAAATGCGATTCTTTCAATTCTGTTCTTATGTTAATTCTTTTATTTTTCGTTTGTTTAAGCGCCTCGAACGAATTAGTCAAAAGATTTATTATTATTGATTCTAAGTCTATTTTGTACATTTTAAAACTAGTTTTATAATCTGAGAGATTGAGCAATACTTCAATCTTTTGAGATTCTATTACCCCGTTATACACATTAACTACATTCTGAATAATATCATTCGTGTAAATATACTCTGCTGTACTTCTATTGCTTTTTCTTACGAAATTAATAATCAATTCACTATAACCCTTCAAACGTCCTGCATCATTAATTATTGTTTTCAACATGTTCTTTTGAATGTCGTCACTTATTTTATGATTTACAAAGCTAATCCCATTATATATACGATTTATTATATCAGCTGTTTCATGACCAAAAGAGCCCGTCAAGATACCAAGGGTTGCCAAATTTTTGTAAATGTCAACCTCAGTCTGTTTCGATTCTATCAGATCAATAGCTTTTGTGTAAGTTTCATTATGACTTTTAATTGCTTCCCTATAAAAATTAAGATCGTCATGGGTCTTCTCAATTAATGTGTTTGCTATACTTATTACTTCTTTTCTTGTCTGGATATCAGGAATTGCTTTTTCTATTTGCCTTAAGTTCTGATTAATTATTTCTTGTCTTTGTTTGTTTCTTTCCAGCTCTTCTTTGGTAAGAGCGGCATCGTATAAATCCTTTTTCTTTTCAAGTTTTGGAAGAGAGTCAATATTCTTATCATCTTGAATATCCTTATAACGTTGAGTAGATATAAGATTTGTACACTCCAGAACAAAATATCTCAAATCTTCAAAAGCTGTATTTTCAATAATCCCTTCTCTATTTGTTGCATCAATTAATGCCGGATTATCTCTTTCAGTTAATAGTATTGTACCAATCACCTGATTATTACCTATTCTAAAGCCGTGGGTATCTTTAATTTTAACATTATCTAATAGCAACCAATCATTTCCTACTTCACCGTATGGTTTCACTCTGAAACCATCTCTATATATTTTCACTCCACAATATTCTTTTAAAATATCTCTTGCTTGCGCAAAATTAATACTCTCATCTTTTAGTGAAGGTGCTTCTATTAGAAACTGATATAGTGTTAATTTAACATCTCCACACAAAAGAGCTCTGTCCTGTACAAACTCAAACGGAAGTATTGTCCCATCTCGTTTTCGATAAGAAATCTTTATTAGTTTCCCATTATCCGATACTTCTGCATCTATTTTAACTGTATATAAATCAAGGATATTATTAATAATTAAATCATCATCAAGATTGAACTCTTTTGCATCAATCACAGGTTGAAAAATATTATTCTCATAAATTTGAGGAGAAACTAGCAGTCTCATTTCTTTTTTCACTTTATTTATATCTTTTAATGTCCATTCATGTCGTAAATAATTAAGTTTAATAATTAATCCGGTTGGTCTATCCTTACTAACATTTACTCTTTGGTGAAAATCAGCTAATAGTTTTTTATTCAGCATTTCTTCTTCAGTAGATAATTCTTCTATTTCATGTCCAATCTCCTCAATTTTATCATCATCTTCGTTATTTTCTTCATATTCTTTAAGTTTATCTAATAACCTATCCCCGATAAATTCATAAAGTTCTTTATTATTTAGAAACATTTTATAATTTAGTGATTTTGAATCCATTTTTTCCAAAACAAGATTATGTATTTCACTTGGAACTTTATGATTAAGTAAGATAAATTCAATTTGTCTCTTTAAAAAATGTGCACTATCTTTATCATTACTGTCTTTTTTTAATAACTCTAGACGGTGCTTCAATGAATTTAAATCCAAACCCTCATACTTGTTCCAGTTAATGATAAATTTAAATGGATCCTCATTTTCTGGGAATGAAATTATTTCCACCATTTCCGCCAAACTCTCAACTGAAAATCTTCCAATACCTTTCTTACCAGCTTGTTTCCTTCCCTTTGGGCTATATAAACTTTTCAATTTATTATTAGTTCCAATAACAGCCCATTTTTTATACACATCTTTTCTTGTCATACCCGTTCCCGTATCGATAACACTAATACTTGGCTCACCGTTTAGAATATTATTAAAAGTAATTTTAACACCTTCTGCATCAGCATCATAGGAATTTTTTACTAATTCAACTAGCGAAGTAACTGAATTAGTCATAAGTTCACGGCCCATTTGTCCTACGTGTCTAGCACTTACTGTTAAGTTAAATAAAGCATTCATTTTCAATCCCCCTTTGTACTCAAATCATCTTCTATAATTTCTCACTATGTCAATCTCAGAAGATGATAGAGCATAGTTTTCGTAAACTATCTCGTCCAAAATATCGATAGCAGTTTTTGTAAGATTTCCCTCCAATCGGCTTACTGCCTCGATTATAGCATCTTGATGTCTATTCGCTATTGGAAGTAAATTTAGTTCAGACGAAGACACTTGTGTATTTCCATTTTTCACACTAAATAGTACATTTAACAATCTGGAATTAATTATTCCAAGATAGAAGTTCAATGCATTTGTGTCTACTTCCTGAGATTTGACGTTTTTTTTATACAAGAAATTTAAATGATTTTCTAATAGATATTGAGAATTATTCACAATAAAATCATCATTAAATTTGCATGCTTTAATACGCTGCAAATCTTCAAAAGTAGAAGTTCTTTGAACGATAAGTTTCTGACCGGTCGAGATCATTGATCCAATACGATCACTATTAGAAGCAAATTGCTTCTTACCTATTTTCTCATTGTAAATATCTTTAGTAATAAAATTAAATTTTTCAACATAACTTGCATAAACAATCGGAATAGTATCTAGACTTTTTTGTTCTATTAATAAATCCTTATGTTGATTCCAAACAAAGGCGCCAGTACCAAATAAATAATCTCCATTTTCTTTTAAATTAGTAGAGGTATTATAAATTTTTTCAATCAGTCCCAAGATACTATCAGTGCTCGGTATAAAAATGAAATAATTATACCTTCTGTCCATGATTATATTGTCCATAGATGTTTGAAAGGAGGTTGTTTCCTTATCTTGGTTGTCCACTTTACTTATAACATTCACATCTTTTTTTGCTCTCATTGAATTTTTTACTGTTAGAATAACAACAGCTTGTTCAACATCTTTAAATATTTTTTTTCTTGATTTAAAGCTTATTAGGGATACTAACTCTAATTTAGACAATATCTCTCTAAGCTTCAAAAAATATAAGCCTGATTTAAAAGATTGCGGAATAATGAATGAAACCATACCATTTGTTGAAACATGTCTAAGCGCCCAATATAAAAACAAACCATATACGTTTGGTTGCCCGTATATTATTTCACTATAAAATGATAATTCTTTATTAGTTGTAGTTTTAAAGTAAGGGGGATTTCCAATAATCACATCATAATTTCTGTTTTCTGTATCCATCAATGTATTTCGTAAAATTACGTTAGGGAAGTTACAAAATTCTTCTAAAAAAATTAGTAGCTCTTCTTCTCCCTTAATGTGTTCTATAAGACTAAAAGTCAAATTAAGCTTGGTCAGCACAACTGCGAATGGATTGATATCATTACCAAACAGATTTTCATATACATACTCAACTAATTCCATACCTGAACATTTTTCTTCCATTTTCTTTATTATCCGTGTTAAAAACACTCCAGCCCCACAAGCAGGATCTATAATCTTCCTATGCATTACAACTTCATCAAAATCTATATTTGCTTCATAAACTATTAAATCAACAATCTCTTTTGGAGTGTAAAATTGACCTAATCTCTTTTTTTCATTTCTATCTAACAAAGATTCATAAAATTGCGAAATGTAATCCTCAGAAATTGAATGGATAAATTTATCATCGATTAAGTAGAGAACTTCAGCTTTAAGTTCGTCCGTTAATTCATACCATGAATAAAACATGTCAGTATCCAACTTTTTTGCTAGATACTCAATGGGTATTACCCTATTAAACTTATATTGAATAAACCCTGAGTACAGATAACATAAAAATACAAAGTAAGAAGTTTCATTAATAAAATTAACTCTGAGTTCATTTTCTTTTAACTTATTATTATTCAATGATAAGTCTTGCACCTTACTTTGATACAAATTGTAAGTCTCATTATTTTCCGATGCATTTTTTGAAATATTTTCTTTTATCCTACTTAATAAATCATGTAACGGAGATATCGAGTTGTTGATATTAATTTTCAATTTCACTGACCTTACTTCCTCGTTTGTCATATAATGTCCACTATGATTATTCTATATTAATAATATCATTTCCTACAGTAATTGAGGAAGTAAAAGGTTGAACTATTCGCAACCTTTATAATCCCAATAACTGATTTTGATACCTATGGATAGAAGACTTTAACGATGCAATCGATTTTCAAATAATTTCATACCACTGCTGCCCTTATCCGAAACGCAAATCGTAAGAAATATGTCTGAAGTAACTTCTAGCAAGCCATTGTAGAGCACGTCAAAGCATTGGTCGTAATTTACACTCTCTGAAGTCGTCGGCAACTTGTCTGTATGCGACACCTTGTCTAAAGATATGTTGACATCATGATAATACAAGAGAGATTGAAAAAGGTCTTCAAGTACTTTGACACAAAAACGCTGAATATTGCGTATACCGCTTTATTAGATAGGTTTCTTGCGTAGGAAATGGATCTGTTCCATTCAGATTATAACGAAAATTAGTTACTATTTTAGTACCAGGAATAATGTGAGTATCGCGAAAAGCGTGGGTTATTGAGGAGAGGTCAGGAAGGCGTTGTTTAAGAAGTGTGGATCTCACGCTGCGCAGTCAGCAAAGACTTCGCAGCAGATTCTGTGCCGAAATGCACCTGAAACCTTTTGCTTCACCTTAATCATGCGGAGGTTCAATCCGTCTGATTATTTCCGAAGAGTATGCAGGGTTGCTTAAGAAAAACATAACTCCCTCCTTGTAAATCATTAAGCGTCTCCTAAGTTACCTGATTACTCTTGATTTAGTGTCATTTTATACATGTTTTTCCCTTACTTTATCTTGTGTCCATTCCTGCTCTCCATCTCTTAACACGGCATCATGCCGCATAAAGAGGGGATCTAATGACGGTGTATCGAATGATTTCTCCTCCATACGGGAGGCGAGTGCCATTACCCAGTATGCCTGGAGCAGCTCGCTCATCACCGAACCACTGGCGTCCATTATGCTCAGCAATGCCGATACATTCCCGCAGCAGATGGGCAATACAGAGAGCATTTTGGTATGAATATTTCTCGCTGAAGTGAGATTTCAAGCAATCATGAATTTATGACAGTCCACTTGTATTTGGGCAAAGTCCCGATCTCATTGAAGGCTTGGATAGCTTTCTAGGCATACAAACGAAGCAATGGGTAAGCCACGTCGGCAACATGTGATACGCATGCAAATAAGCTTCCAAGAGCCAAATCCTTGTTCTTATTGTGTAGGAGCTTGCAGGTGTGACGAAAAGTAGCGAACTACTTCCGCCCACAGCGATCCCCCCCTTCTCTGCTCGGGTTTCTACGGTCCGAATCCGAGGTGCGGGAAAGGAAAGTCAAACAATTGGCCCCGTTCGAGCCTCTCACACTTGGCATCGACGAGCGCGTGTCCGCAGTCGAAGCAAGCTGTCAACTTAAGCACAATTGTTTACAATGAGGAGAATTCAAGTGTTTTAGACGCAATAAATCTTCTTAAGCCATTTCAATTTTCATTCAACTAAGTTGAGATCTGGAGAGTACTTCGTCTGGAAAACAACTGTAGAAGAGTTCGCACTATGAATCCGGCCGTTATCCATGAGCATCACAATTTCACCTTATGGGTATGTCTTCAAAACTGCATTTAGAAAGTAGAAAAACACCTGATGTCATAAGGTTCACCATTACAAATTATAACACCCCTATCTCGAAATTTGCAGGACGGCCATTTTCATGGTGTAGGTGATCATCGCATGTCTAAACAAATCTTATGTATCAGAACGGGCATACATTTCTCCGTATAGTTTTACCCTAATTTTTTTGGCCAGTTTAAGGGTCCAGGTTGTCATACAGGTGAGCATGTAAAACGACAAGTTCACAATAAGCGTGACTTATCAATACACGACAAGCTTTTGAGTCATAGCTGAATATTAACCTTCTTACTGTAGGTCTGCCATTTTAGCTTTCTAGATTAAATTTTCTGATTGAAAAAATCAAGATTTAGCAAGCCCTATTTCATCAGATGGAATCTTGCTAATAATATAAGCATTTGACTGTAACATAATTGTCAGTAATTTCGTCCCCATTCTCGTCCCCAAGATCGACAAATCAGTCAGACGCACGAATTTATATTGATAAATGAATATAAAAAAACCCTTGCTACGCAAGGGTTTTGAGGATTTTAAGTTTGGTGGAGCCTAGGGGGATCGAACCCCTGACCTCATCGCTGCCAGCGATGCGCTCTCCCAGCTGAGCTAAGGCCCCGTGTTATTGTGGCGACAAGAAAGATCATACCATACAGCAGGAATTTTTGTCAATTCTTTTTTTGTACTTATTTCTGATATGCCTTCAACACATTTTATCGTAATATTATTCTATTCCGCACATCGCAGTTTCCCGCCCCTTTCAAGGCAATTAGCCCTCGTCCTATGGGGATAAGGGCCGGCCTTATATGGGGATGGATGACGGACAATTAACCGAACTTGCCCGTGATGTAATCCTCGGTTTGTTTGTTGGAGGGGTTTGTAAACACTTTGCTTGTTACGTCGGTTTCGATGATTTTGCCGTTCAGGAAAAACGATGTGATATCGGAGATCCGGGCAGCCTGCTGCATGTTATGCGTTACGATAACAATCGTATAGGATTGCTTCAGTTCGTTGACTAGCTCTTCCACTTTTAGCGTCGCAAGCGGATCAAGCGCGGATGTTGGTTCGTCCATAAGTACGATCTCTGGCTCAACAGCGAGCACGCGAGCGATACAGAGACGTTGTTGCTGACCGCCGGACAATCCCATTGCGGAGGAATGCAGACGATCCTTGACTTCGTTCCAGAGTGCGGCTTGCGTTAAGCTGCGTTCCACGATTTCGTTCAGCTGAGCTTTTTTCTTGATGCCGTGAGCTCTTGGACCGTAAGCAATGTTGTCGTAGATGCTCATCGGAAACGGATTCGGCTTCTGGAACACCATACCGACTTTTTTGCGCAGCTCGACGACGTTAACCGACTTGTCGTAGATGTTTTCGTTGCCGATACGAACCTCGCCTTTGATAGATACGCCCTTTACAAGGTCGTTCATACGGTTAAGCGTACGTAAGAATGTGGATTTACCGCAGCCCGAAGGACCGATAAGGGCCGTAATTTGTTTCTCCGAGATATCGAGATTGATTTTGTGCAGCGCCTGGAACTCGCCGTAGAACAAATCCAGGTCTTGAGCTACGATTTGCGGAGCGGAATTTCCGGTCTCGACTGTATTGCCGGCCGGCACTGCGCCGCTAATGGATTTTATTTGAGTGGTAGCCACGTAAATCCTTCCCTTCTAGTCTGTATTGTTCTACGAGTTCTAAGAGAACCGCTTGATCAATCTGCGGAATAACCAGGTTGCCGTCAAATTGATGATAAGAATCAGCACGATCAGCACGGCTGCCGTTCCGAATGCCATATCCATGGCTCCCGTCTCCATGGCGACCATGTAGAGATGCAAGGACAACGTTCGACTTCCGTCCAGCAAGGAATTCGGGATAAGAAGCGTCCCGCCCAGCGTCAGAAGGAATGCTGCCGTCTCGCCGACAACGCGTCCGATCGACAGGATCAACCCTGTAATGATACCTGGCATTGCGGTTGGCAGGATCAAACTTTTGATCGTCTGCCACTTGGTCGTGCCCAGCGCGAGACTGCCTTCACGAAGCGTGTCCGGAACAGCCTTCAGCGCTTCCTCGGACGTTCGAACGATGGTAGGCAATACCATGGTCACACCAGTCAACGAAGCCGACAGAATCGACCAGCCACCAGTGATCGGTTCAAGCAAAATAACAAAGAACGCAAAGCCGAACAAGCCGAAGACGATTGAAGGAATACCTGCGAGAGCTTCCGTTGCGAAGCGGATCATGGAAGTAAGTTTGCCGCGCGCCGTGTACTCGTTAAGGTAGATCGCCGCCCCTACACCGATAGGAGTAGCAATGATCATCGTGGTCCCGACCAGATACAAGGTACCTACAATGGCTGGGAATATACCGCCCTCCGAACCCATTTTGCGAGGATTCGAAGTCAGAAATTCATAGTTGATCATGGAGACGCCTTGACTCAGGATGTAGCCGATAATGAAGATTAGCACCAACACCGTCAATAAGCCGAGTCCGCTAAGGCAAGCAAAAGCGATTTTTTGGTTTCTGACTACATTGTTCATAGTTTTTACTTCCTCGCTTTCCGGCGTACCAGCAGTGTCGTGACGGAGTTTAATACGATGATGAACATAAACAATACGATACCTGTGGCAAACAGAGCTTGTTGATGCTCCGGTCCTGCATAACCCATCTCAAGAGCGATGTTTGCGGTCATGGATCTCGCAGGCGCGAACAATCCCGTCCAGTCCATTGCAGGTACTAGCGGCGTATTGCCGATAACCATAATGACGGCCATCGTCTCGCCGAGCGCGCGTCCAACACCTAGTATGACTGCAGTAATAATACCGGATTTCGCAGCGGGTACAAGCACTTTGTAGATCGTTTGCCAGTGGGATACGCCAAGCGCCAAGGAACCTTCCTTGTACTCGCGCGGAACAGCCTTAAGGGCGTCCAGCGAGATATTGATAATGGTTGGCAAAATCATAACGGCGAGTATGATGGCGGCCGTCAAGATCGAGTAGCCCGTCTGGTAGTTGGCTGGCAAATATTCTGCAAGGGGCCCCCGCTCAAGACTCGAAATGACGCCGCGGACGGCGAACATTCCGAACAAGCCGTATACAACGGATGGAATTCCAGCCAGCAGTTCAACAGCGGGAATAATAATCCGGGATATTCGTTGATGAGCAATTTCCACAAGATAGACAGCTACTCCCACGCCCATCGGGGCGCCGATAAGAATAGCCACGAAAGTTACGTAAATCGTACCTACGATCATCGGCCAGATGCCATACACCTGATTCGTAGGGTTCCACACCGTTCCGAATAATACATCGACAATGCCATATTTGAAAAAGATGGGCATACCTTCGATAAAGATGAACACACCGATTAACAATACGCTAAATACGGCCGTAATGGCTGTTATGAACAACAAGGTTTTAACAATTTTCTCTTCCAGGATCCTACTCAACGACAATCCCCCCACGTCCAGCGGTCAAAATCAGTCAATCTCAATCTCCATAACAAGCGCGGAGGATAGCGCATGATCTGCTATCCTCGCGATTGCCATTCTTGCATAATGGATACTTATTTTACGGTTACATAACCGTTTTCTGCTACGATTGCCTGTCCTGCGTCGCTGAGAACATAGTCGATGAAAGCTTGAGCTACTGCGCTAGGATCTTTGGAATCGCCAACCAGGAAGTTAAATGGACGTTGGATCGGATAAAGGCCGGATTTGATGTTTTCTTCAGTCGGCTCGTGCTCATCGACTTTAACGGCTTTAACGGAATCGTTCAGACCGCCGGTGGAGATGTAACCAATTGCGTTAGCGTCTTGGCTTACTGCTTCGCGAACTGCGCCAGTCGAGTTCTGGATGATCGCTTCAGCTACGAAAGGCTCTTCGCCAAGCACGATCTCGCCGAAAGCGTCGCGCGTGCCGGATCCTTCTTCCCGGTTGATAACGACGATGTTGCCGTCTTTGCCGCCAACTTCGCTCCAGTTCTTGATTTGACCGGAGAAGATTCCTTTAACTTGATCAACTGTCAGGTTTTCTACTTCGTTAGCGGAGTTAGCTACAACCGCGATACCGTCGATTGCGATCACGATTGGCTCGATGCCAGTCTCATCGTCTTTAATGGCTCTGGAAGCCATGCCGATATCGGCTGTTCCGGCTTGTGCTGCTTTTACGCCTGCGCCGGATCCGCCGCCGGATACTTCGATCCGTGCATCGCCGTTTGTACCCATATATGCTGTTCCAAGCTCTTCCGCAAGTGGTTGTACGGACGTGGAGCCCGCTACCGTTACAGACCCGCTAACCTTTGTTTCCGGGGATGGCGAAGCTGCTTCCGTCGGAGCGTTGGTAGGTGCGTTTGTCGCCGCGCCGCCCGAATTATTCGTATTGTTGCCGCCGCAACCCGTTACGATCATGGCCGATGTTACTACTGTAAGAATTGCCCCCGAGAACATTTTTTTCTGTTGGATCTTTTTCATTGGTTTCATTCCTCCACCTTTATATTTGTTGGCTACAAACTGAATTATAGAGAGCTTTTTTAAAGCGCGTATATGCGGAGTGTAAATTCAATGTAAAATGTATGCTGTTTGCATGAAAACTTTGTAATCGTCCTGTAACAAAAAAAATCCGATCCCCGAAGGGAACGGATTTTCATTTTTGCATATGTCGAATCGAGTAATTACGACCGGTCTCCGCCGGTCAAAGGATGTTTAGACAATAGACTGTTCAGTTCCTTCATGAACATGTCGATATCCTTGAACTGACGATAGACGGAAGCAAAGCGTACGTACGCCACCTCGTCTACGGGATACAGCTGGCTCATAACTATGGTGCCGATATCGCTGCTGTCGACTTCGGCGACTGCCGTCGTCCGCAGCTCCTTTTCTACCTCGGAGACGATGACCTCGAGCCGTTCGACGGACACGGGCCGCTTCTCGCAAGCGCGAATTAACCCGCGCAATATTTTGTCGCGGCTAAATTCTTCGCGGCTTCCGTCTTTCTTGATGACGATAAGCGGCGTCTCCTCAATCATCTCGAATGTTGTGAACCTGCGGCTGCACTTCTCGCACTCGCGGCGGCGGCGAATCGACTTGTTTTCGTTGGCAGGTCGCGAGTCCAGCACCTTTGTTCCGGCATAATCGCAATACGGGCATTTCATAGGCTTGGCGCCTCCTTTCTAAATTTTTATCATTAATTCTTTTTTTGCCATACCTTTCCTGTAATGATATTTGGAATAACGCACATAATACAGTTACCAACCGCAAGGAGGTGAACATCAATGAGCTCGAACAACAGCAGCAACAACCTGTTAGTACCACAAGCGACAGCCGCTCTGGACCAAATGAAATTCGAGGTCGCTCAAGAGCTGGGCATCGCGATTCCGCAAGACGGCTACTACGGCAACATGGCGACGAGAGACACAGGCTCCATCGGGGGTTACATCACGAAACGCCTGGTCCAAATCGCTGAGCAATCCCTGGCTGGCCAAGCAGGCCAACGTTAATGTTGATTTATTAAGCTCGTATGTATAACAGAGGTCTTGAAGGTGCTTGTCCCGAAGCGGCGAGCCCTTCAAGGCTTCTCTGTTTATGTTCAATGATCAGGATGCTCAAAATTCCGGATATAAATCCTTGTACTTATTATAATAATAAAAAACCCGTTGTACATAGTGTCTGGTCTCGCCAAAAGGAATCTCGCTTACGGAATCCAGCTCCCCGTCCCATTTGCCGCTGTCCAGCCACTTGTTGACATTGCCTTGACCGGCATTGTATGCCGCCACGGCTGCAATGGCGTTGTGTTCAAATTGATGGTGGAGCCAGCCGAGATACCAGGAGCCTACCTCGATGCTCACATCGGCCCTATGCCGCAGCACATCGTCGTTGACGGCATCGAAACCAGCTTTCTCCACGACCCAATGTGCCGTTGTCGGCATCAGCTGCATGAGACCCAGCGCGCCTTTTCTGGATTCCCTGCCCGTCTCGTAATTGGATTCGGAACGAATAATAGCCGCGATCAAATGCGGTTCCAAATCATAATTTTCGGCGCTGGCCCGTATATCGTCCTTATAATGAACGGGGTACATCCATCTCGCCATCCAGTCCGACTTCAAAAACAGGAAGGCGATCAGCGCTACCAGCAGGATCAGATAAAATCTCTTTTTTACTCGTATTCGTTTTTTCTTCATGGCTGCCAGTCCTGCTGCTTCCATAAGTCGTCGATTTGCCGTGCCGTATTCTCTATCGTGCCGCTATTGTCGATTACCCAGTCCGCCAGTTTCCGCTTTTCTTCAATGTCCATCTGCAGCGAAACTCTTTGCTCCGCTTCCTCCCTGGACATGCCGTTACGTTCCGCTAGACGATGCACTTGCACATCCGCTGGAACATAGACGACCATAACCCCATCATACAGCTGAACCTGCCCCGTCTCGTAGAGGAGCGGTATGTCGGCGACGATCAGCCGACGAGGATTCTCTGCCGATAGGTTATGTATCTTCTCCTGCATGCGCCGCCTAATGGCGGGATGCGTAATACTCTCCAGCATCTTAAGCTTATCTTTATCGCCAAACACGATGTCGCCTAGCGCCTTCCGGTTAAGCGAGCCATCCTCCTGAATGACGGCTTGTCCGAACAGGACCGCGATTTCGTCCAGCGCGGCTTCCCCCGGCTGGACGACTTCCCTGGCGACCGCGTCGGCATCAACCAAGGCGGCGCCGCGTTCGACAAGCAGCCGGGAGACGGTGCTTTTCCCGCTTGCGATGCCGCCGGTCAATCCGATAATCATGGTCTCACCTCGCACTCGTAACGATTTAGAACAATTTGAAAAGCCCCATTATGATCAACATGATCCCCGGTACAACGGATAAAGCGCCCATCCCCCGCTTCGAGGCGAATCGCAAGCCGAGCTGCGTGCCGCACACGAGAAAGATCGCGCTGGACACCGCAATGACGATGGCAGTCAAGAGAGCAGGCAAGCCGAGCAGCGCCGCTCCAAGTCCCGCGCCGAACGCGTCAAGCGACAAGGCGACTCCCAACATAACCGCCTCGGAAGCGGAGATGATGCCGGAGCGGTCGACGTCCGCCGCTTGCGGCGTGCGCAGAATCTGGATAACGAGGCCGAGCCTCTTGAGCTCCAGCTTAAACATCTGCATGGCGTCGTCTTCCCCGCCCGCCGAAGCAAGACGGCTGTCGCTAATGCCAACAGCGGCTGCAACCGGCCCCTGATCATCAGCCGAATCCGGCTGATGTTTGCCTCGCCACAGCTGCACGAGAGCGAAGCAACCGATCACGATAAGGATGGAAGCTCCGATGACCCTGGCGACGTGCTCCGAGACAAAGCCGCTCAGCCAGCCCCCCGCCTGCATGGACAACCCTATAATCAGCCCCGAGCAGCAAGCGATGATCAACACCGACAGAATCGGAATTCGAATCTTCCTCAGCCCGTACGTCACGCCGACGCCGAAGCCGTCCAAGCTGACGGCAAAGGCCAGCAGAACCAAGGATAACAGATGTGCAATCAACTTCAGGCTCCTCCCCGCAATCAGCGAATGCCGACTAACGACATGATGGGTTAGAAGGGCATTCGCCTATCGTTCGTAACACCATCATCATATGCGGGGAGTGCGCCGCGGTGCACAATGACGTTTTCCGTCCATGCCGGCAGTACTCGTTCAATAATTACCCAATATTAACTTAACGTGCAGGTGAAGGCGAGTTCACCTTGGACTTCAGCGGCTGGCATCGTTCGCAAATATGCGTTCCGCGCCCGCCGACCACGAATTTGGTGATCTGTCTAGCACAGTTCGGACAAGGCTCGTCCTTGCGGCCATAGACAAGCAACTGATGCTGGAACATCCCCATCTCTCCTTGACCGTTAACATAGGACTTGACGGAAGAGCCGCCGGCCTCTACTGCGCGGGACAATGTCTCGATAATGGCGGCATACAATCGCTTCCATTCCGGTCCGCTCAAACTGGACGGCTTCCGTTCCGGGTGAATGCGGGCCTGGAACAGCGCTTCGTCGACATAGATATTGCCAAGTCCGACGATCAGCTCCTGGTTAAGCAGCAGCGGTTTGATCCTCGTCGTGCGCTTTTGAAGGCGTACGCGAAGCGCAGACAATGTAAACCCGGGCTCCAGCGGCTCCAGTCCCAGTTTGTTTAGCGGCGGCAGCAGGAACTCCTCACCCGGCGAGAACAGATGCATCGTGCCGAATTGTCTTACATCTTTGTACCGCAATTCGGTGCCGTCTTCGAAGCGGAACAGCACATGGGTATGATTTTCTACAGGCTCGTCCGCTTCGAACAGACCATAACGGCCCTCCATGCGCAAATGCGATACCAATATCAAACCGTCGAGCACGATGCGCAAAAACTTCCCTCTACGCTCCACCGTCTGCACGGTGCGTCCGACAAGCGCCCGCTCAAATGCTTCGGGCTCTGCCGGCCGCTGTATAATTCTAGGCAGCTTTACCTTGACCGATTGAATGGTCTTGCCGCCGATCAGTTGAATTAAAGTACGTTTAACCGTTTCTACCTCTGGTAGTTCAGGCATGTCTCCTCACCTCTGGCTACCATTATACTGCATCCGCGGGGGTTGTGCGTATACTTCCTCTACTTTGCCTCATACCAATTATCGCCGTAGCTGACATCCGCCTTGAGCGGCACATCCAGCTTAATCGCGTTCGACATCACGTCTGGCAGCAACTTCTTCATCTGCTCCATCTCTTCAGGCGGAACCTCGAATACCAATTCGTCATGTACCTGCAGCAACATACGGCTCTTTAAACCGCGTTCGCGAAGCTGCTCATCCATCTGCACCATGGCCAGCTTGATAATATCGGCAGCCGTGCCCTGGATCGGCGTATTCATCGCGGTACGTTCGGCAAACGATCGCAGATTGAAGTTGGAGGCCTTAATCTCGGGCAAATATCTTCTACGGTCGAGCAGCGTCGTTACGTATCCATTTTCGCGCGCCTTTACGACGATATCGTCCATATACTTCCGTACGCCCTTAAACACATTAAAGTATTGTTCGATAAACGCCGAAGCTTCCTTACGCGTAATGCCCAGGTTCTGCGACAAACCGAAATCGCTGATCCCGTACACGATGCCGAAGTTGACTGCCTTGGCGGAACGTCTCATATTGCCGTCCACTTCCTCCGCCGTTACGCCGAAAACGTCCATCGCCGTCTTCGTATGAATGTCCATATCGTGAATAAACGCTTCCTTCAAATTTTCATCGCCGGAAATATGGGCAAGCACGCGCAGCTCGATCTGCGAATAGTCCGCCGCGAGAATGGACCAGCCCGGCTCCGACGGCACGAATGCCTTGCGGATCTGGCGCCCTTCTTCCAGCCGGATCGGGATATTCTGCAGGTTCGGGAATTGGCTGCTCAGCCTTCCCGTAGCCGCGATCGTCTGACGGTAATACGTATGGACCTTGCCCGTCTCCTCGCGAATCTCCTTCAGCAAACCTTCCACGTAGGTCGATTGCAGCTTGGCCAATTGCCGGAAGTGAAGGATCGGCGGAATGATCTCCGAATAGGGCGCCAGCTCTTCCAGCACTTCGGCATCCGTGGAATAGCCGGTTTTTGTTTTTTTCCTGGCTGGAAGACCCAGCTTCTCGAACAAAATTTCTCCCAGCTGCTTCGGAGAGTTGATGTTGAACTCCGCTCCGGCCTTGCTATAGATATCGGCCATAATGGAAGTCAGCTGCGACTCCAGTCTCTCGCCGAGCGACTGCAGCTCACCGCGCTCCACCTTGATCCCTTGGTGTTCCATGCCTGCCAACACTCGTGAAAGCGGCTGCTCCAAATCAAAATAAAGCCCGCTCATTCCCGTCCTCGTCAACTCTTCGTTAATAACTGGCACAAGCCGCCGCACGGCGTCCGCCTTAAGCGCGAGGTGACGATGCAGCGTATCCGGCTCCGGCACCTTAAACTTTGCTCCCTTGCCGTATATGGCTTCGTCCGAAGGAACGCCCGTCTGGCCTAGCCGTTCATTGATAGCGCTAAGCGACAACTGGGTATCCGTCGGATTTAACAGATAAGCCGCTAGCTGAACATCCAACGCGGCTCCTCCCAGAGCGATACCCGCCCAGCGCAGCGCCAGCTCCGACTTGTGCAGGTCGAAGCCGTATTTCGGACGCTCCTCGGAAGCCAGCCACTCGCGCAAGCCTTCTGCGTATCCTGCCTTCAGCTCCTCCAGAGGAAATACGAACACTTCATCCTCCAAGGCGAGGGCAAGACCAAGCAGCTCTGCGTGATGCGGATTTTCGCCGATCGCTTCTATGTATAGGCCATGCTTGTCCGATGAATCCAAGGACTTCAGCAGCCTGCGGATCTCTCCTTCGCCATCCTTCCCGCCCGTCGGAACAGTCACATTAAGGCTGGCTGCGGCTGCCTTGGCGTCGGATTCGCTTGCGCCGCTCTCCGAAGCCAGCTCCAGCCGCTCCAGAAGCGTCCGGAATTCCAGCTTGCGCAGCGACTCGCCGAGCTTCGCATGGTCGTAGCCGTCCCAGCGCAAATCCTCCGTCTCCCGATCCAGCGGAACTTCGCGGTAGATCGTCGCCAGCTTCTTGCTCATGACGGCGTCGTCCTTGTGAGTCTCGATATTGTCCCTAAGCTTGCCCTTAAGCACTGCCAAATTGTCCAGCACGTTCTCCACGCTGCCATATTCGTGCAGCAGCTTAAGCGCCGTCTTCTCCCCCACGCCCGGCACGCCGGGAATATTGTCCGACGTATCGCCCATCAACCCTTTGAGATCGATGATCTGAAGCGGTTTCAGGCCGTATCGCTCGTCGATGGCTTCCGGCGTATACCAGTCCACCTCGCTGACGCCCTTGCGCGTAACCGCAACCGTTACGCCAGGCGAGGCCAGCTGCAGCATATCCTTGTCGCCGGTAACGACAATGGCTTGCACGCCGGATTCATCGGCTTGTTTCGTAAGCGTGCCGATAATATCGTCGGCCTCATAGCCGGATAACTCGAATTGCTTAATGTTAAAGGCCGAGATCAATTCTTTGAGCACCGGAAATTGCTCCGACAGCTCCGGCGGCGTCTTCTGCCTTCCGCCTTTGTATTCGCTGTAGCCTTCGTGGCGGAACGTCACCTTGCCTGCGTCGAATGCGACCAGCACATGCGTAGGTTCCTGCTCCTCCAGCATCTTGAGCAACATCGTCGTAAAGCCGAAAATCGCATTTGTATGCAGTCCGGCAGAATTCGTGAGCGGCGGCAGCGCGAAAAACGCCCGATAAGCGATGCTGTTGCCGTCGATTAACATCCATTTTTCCATAGGTTCGACTAGCACCTCGTTTCCAACAGTCAATAACTTCCCCTTATTATAACACAAAAAAAGTCCATCCCAAGCAACGGAGCCGCAGCTTGATGAAGGACTTTTCTGTCATAACCTTGTTACCGAATATGAATCAAAGTTAACCTAAGAATGCAATAGACCGTTTCACTTTTCTCGCGAATGCAATGGGATTATCGATCGACTCCCAATGAATATACATAAGACGCGGGTTCTCAAACAGCCAATGATTATGAACGGCTGTTACTTTGATCCCTTTTCTGCGAAGGTTTGACAGCAGTTGATTCACTTGACTCTGAAAAAGGGCCGTTTCCCCTAAACAGAGTACGGTGCAAATACATTAAACGAGGGGTTTCATTTAGCCAGTGATCGTGAAACGCAGTCACTTTTATCCCGCGTTTACGTGGATTTGACACCAATCGATTAACTTGATTTTGGTCAATGACCCCCACTTAACTATCGTTTGAAGTGGGAGCTTGTAACGACCCGATCGTACAAACGTCTTGTGCGACTCCGATCTTTTGCGTTCCGAAGAACGTGGTGTTACATCCGCAGGTAAGCCTTCGCTTACCACTGGGCAGACTGACAGCTACCCTGCAAACCTAGTCATGCTAGGCCTGCACCTTGTAGAAGGTACTCTTTTCCCTTCAGACAGAGATTCATCGCACCGATCCGGTCATCATTACTTGCATAGCCACAGGCCAGGCAATGGAATCGATGCCCCCGTTTATCCCGGTTCCCTTTTGCCGTGTGACTGCATATCGGACAGGCTTGCGAGGTGTTTTTTGGATCTACGGCAATGGTCATCGCTTTCGCAAGCTGCGACTTGTACGTTACCATCTCGCGAAGCTGGCGGAACGCCCACGATACCGTCACATAGCGATGCTTACGCCTGACCTTTTCCGTTACTCCCCGAATCCCTGTCAAATCTTCAAGTACAAACAGCGTATTCGCCCCATACCGGGTCACGAGTGCCCTGCTGACTCCATGATTAACATCGGTCATCCAGCGGTTTTCTCGTTCTCCGATTTGCTTCAGCCTGCGACGGGACGAAGGCGTTTGTTTGCGCTGCAGCTCCGAACGCAACCTTTTGTAGTTCGCTCGTTTTTGTTTGAGCTCTCTTCCTCGAAAGAATACGGTTTTGCCATCGGTGCCATACGCCGTGGCTACAAAGTTGACGCCCAGATCAACGCCAACGACGTTTTCGATTTCCGTCAGCTCAGGAACGGCTATTTCTTTCGATACCGGAATATGCAAAAACCACTTCCGCTTTTTATACACCAGCTTGGCCGTACCGAAAGTCCACGAACCGTCGAAATAAGCTTCCATTCCTTTCGCTTCGAAAGGAACCTTGATACGGCCCAGCAGCGTATTGACGGAGAACAGCCCAGCGCACAGGTTCAGCGAGTAATCCCGGTTCCAGACAAGATCATATTCCGGCTTCTTAAAGCGTACAAGCGTCCAGGCATGGCCGTTACTCCGAAGGGCTTTGTATTTGGCAATCACGGTTTTCATCACCGATTGAGCCATTTGAGAGCGCAGGCCAAGCGTGCTGCGGAGGGGCTGATACGTCACTCGGTGCAAGGCAGGCTGCCCGAGCTCTCTCTTCTCGAACACAAGAGCAGAGACAAAATTGCAGCCCTGCCGATAAGCGATCATCGTTTGTTGCAGTACCCTCATTTGACTTTCTGACGGTTTTATTTTGAGTTTAGCAGTTACAGTCACGATCATACGTTCGCCTCCTTTCTATCCTTATTTTAGCATAGTAGGGAGAACGAAAACATTTGCATTTGAACCAGTGGGGAGCGCGTTCTTTCAACTTGATTGAAGAACTGTACCTTTTTCTATAATAGGAACGATCAGTGAAAAGGTTTATAGCTGGTTAAAAATGATGCATACAAATCCTCGCGAAGAGATAACAAATCCCCTGTCGAAGCCATATGATTTCGTAAACGATAGAGCAAATCGTTAATCATTTGATTTATCCTGCCATCGTCTTGAGCAAAAACAAGATTGTTATGCTCCTCGGGATCACTCTCCAGATCGTATAGCTCTATAAAGGTCTCATCCTTGAACATATCAACGATTAACTTATACGAGTCACGTATGACGCAGCGTTGAAAATTCCCCCTTGCACCATTCCCATCGTACTGTATGAAAATGTCCTCGCGAATCATCGATTCGTTTCCTTCGATTAAAGGAATGAGCGACTTTCCGCTTAAACCTGCAGGCGGTTCGACTCCGATTACATCGCATATCGTAGGAAAAACATCAATACTGCTGACAGATGTCTTAATCGATGAGGGAGCATAACCTTTATTTGCAGGAAGTTTCATCAAAAGCGGAGTTCGCACTGATTCCTCATACATGCACATTTTTTGCCATAAACCGTGCGAACCCAACATTTCGCCATGATCGCTTGTAAATAGGATTAATGAATGATCATACAGATCCTGTGCTTTTAACTCCTCTATAATTCGACCAACACAGTCATCTAACAACGAAACCAAACCAAGATATTTGGGCCATACTTGTTTCCATTCCTCGCGACTGTATCGAACGCCAATCGCGCCTGTCAAATTATACAGCTGAAGAGGCGACTGATTCGGACTCCATCTTCCCACGTTTTCGGGTATATCCGCTTCTTTCACTTTCGAAAACCACGGTTCAGGAATATCTAGAGGCGGATGCGGAGCAAGAAACATACTATTTAACAGTAGAGGCTTGCTCCGGTCATGATTGCGAATGGCCTCCAAACTATCATTTAAAATAAATCCGTCATAAAAAAATTCAAATCCTTCTTCGTAGCATCCAATCGTAGGCAAAGAGTATGACCTCGCTCTAGTTGTCGTACCCCGTGCCATCTCTGGCACCATACCTTTAAATGCTGCGCCTCCAGGCTTTCTTCTTCCATTGGATTCCAAGTATGCTTCGAAGCGTTCTTCGAGCGGCAGCCAATTGGTTTTGCTAGTCGGGTCCTTCTCTAGCTTGGGAGCAGTAAACAAATGCTGTTTCCCCGTATGCCAGCTCTCCCAATTCTGCTCTAGCCATTGGTATAAATTCGGATGTCCGGGTCTGACATAACCATGTTGTTCGTCTACAACATCCCACGGGTTAATGAGTGATCCATTCTCGTTCGGATACTTTCCGGTAAAAAAAGCTCCTCGGGCAGGAACGCATAGCGGAGATGCGCAATAGGCTCTCTCAAAAGCAACGCTTTCGTCCATAAGTTTGTTGATATTGGGAGTATAACGGCCGATTGCGTCACTTCGCAGCTGATCTGCCATAATAATGATTATATTGGGCTTTTCCATTCTATTATCCAAAATGATCGATCCTTTTAATGTTAGTTGTTTTCTCTAATCGATTGAGTCAGCTTTTCAAGTCCTGCGTTATTCATTTCTTTTATATAAGCGTCCCAATCTTTTTCAACATCGTTTTTTCCGGTGATAAAGTTTACGACCCAGTCGCGCTGCTTCTGTTCGATGTTTAGCAAGTGGGTTGCCGCGTCGCCATAGGACAGCGGAGTTAGCGGCGGAGAAACAGCATTCGTATCTACATCGGCATATAACTTCTTCAGCTCTTCGCTTACATCTTGTTTCGCTAGGCTATAATCGGTAAACCCTGCAATGAGATTGCCTAATGCAGGTATGATGTCACGATCATATTGTTCCGTACGGACCATCTGTCCATCCTTCATGTTGTAATGGACGCCTTCCATTCCGAAGTTAAGAATTTTAACGCCTTCCTCTGTGTGCATATAATCCATTAACAGGGCAACTCTTGCAAGGAAATCCTCATCCTTATCCTTCTTAATAGCTACAACAGGCGAAGTATAAGGAAGCAATGTTCCATATAGCGGGCCTTTCTGTCCCTCGAGCCATGGATTGATAATGCTGATTTTTGCATTTTTATCCGAATCGGTTATTGTTTTTTCCAGTACCGCCACACGGTTTGGGGCAGTGAGTATGGCTGCGGCTTGCCCGCTTGTAAACTTGGCATGCTCTTGTGATTCATTATTCGTAAATATTTCTCTGTCTAACAACCCGTTTGCATACATATCCTTCCAATATGTCAAGAAACCTTTGTAATCCGGCATAGCCTTCTCGTAAGTCCATTCTCCGTCTAACTTGCCCCATTCGTAGGAGCCCGTCCAACCAACCGATGAAACGCCTATTCCGGAAAAGAATCCAAAGCTCGATACAAGCCCGACAGTTTTATCCCCGCCAAGTTTCTTATCTTTTATCAATTGAAGATGATTTTGCAGCTCGTCCCATGATTTAGGCGCCTCAAGTCCGAGCTGGTCCAACCAATCCTGGCGAATAAGGATCGGTGAAATTTCCTTGCCAGGGCTGGAAGGAAGCTGATACATCCCATCCCCTTCCTTAAATTCGTCCATTTCCGGAATACTCATATAGGCTTTCAATCCATCTAATTTATATTTATCCGCGTACTCGGCAAAGTTCATCAAGTAACCATCTTCGTATAAATGCCTGTAGGTGCCTGGCGTATTCATATTGTAACGGAATATATCAGGCATATCGCCGGATGCAATTCTCACTTCAAGATTTTTCGTATATTCTAATGACAGAACTCGCTCTACCTTGAGGTCAATATTAAATTTCTCATTCAAATGCTTAACGATCGCATCATCCTTGTCCAAATCCTTAGGTCCCCAAGTAAACATTTTGATCGTATACTTTTTACTTAAATCCACTTCATTTGCTGCAGCTTGCTCGGAAGGGCTAGGGCTGCTGGAGCTAGAGCCATCTGAACCGCTGGAGTTTTTCCCGGAATCCGTATTAGCTTGGCAACCTGCTGCAACCACAAGCAATGAAATGAGTAGTGAAAATAGTTTTACGTTTTTCAACATGCCTAACACGCCCTTTTTATAAAATATTATGAATCATTACATAAGTTCTTTCCGTGTTATTTCGAATCGAGCTGACCTTATCCCCCTCATTTTAATCAACCTTTGACGGACCCGATCATTAGACCTTGTACGAAATATTTTTGCAAAAACGGATATACCGTTACAATCGGCAGAAGCACTAACACGATGTTCGCTAATCTTAACGTATTTACGTTGTATGCAAGCTCTCCTGTATCCGCCGATATAATTCCTTCTATATCGGAGCTGTCCGTAACTAACCGTTGCAAATACTCCTGAACGGATTTCAAATCGTTTTCCGTGATAAAAAATACGGACTGCATATACGTATTCCAGAAGCTTACTGCTAAAAACAGGCCAATCGATGCAAACAATGGTTTAGATAAAGGTAAAACAATCGTAAAAAAGATACGGAAATGATTGCAACCGTCTATTTTGGCCGCCTCTTCGAGCTCTTTTGGAAACTCGAGAAAGCTTGTTCTCATAATAATCAAATAAAATGTATTAATTAGAAATGGCAGGATATAGACGGCAAAATTATTAATGAGTCCCAAGCTTTTATAGTTCAAATATTCCGGAATTAACCCTGGATGCAAAAACATCGTCATAATGATAAAAAACATAACGACAGAAGATCCACGGAACGACTTTGATAAACCATAAGCGGAATACCCCGTAAAGAACAGGCTGGCAAAAGTGCCTACAATCGTAATTAAAACCGTCACTCTTAAATGGATAAATAGTTCGCCATTATTGAAAATCGCTTTATACGCCGCAAATGTCGGTTCTGCAACATACAGCTTTAAAGGAGAGCTTAAATATTCGGCTTCCGTCATAAAGGAAGCGACGACTGTTTGCCAAAACGGATACAACATAACGAGACATAACAAACTAATAATTATAATAGATACTGCTTCCCACAAAGAAAACTTTTTAATGGTCACTTTCTTCATGCTCCTCGCTTATAAAATTCCACGATGTCCTAACATTTTGGCCAACCGATCTGCGCCAAATACCATAATGCCCGCGATTACGGTTTTAAATAGCCCCGCTGCAGTCGCCAAGCTATGCTGGCCTTGCTGCAATCCAACCCGGAAAACATAGGTGTCAATAATATCTGCTACGTCTTGAACCATTACGTTGCCAAGAACTAAAATTTGTTCGAAACCAACATCTAGCAAATGCCCTGTTTGAATAATAAAAAGGACTACAATCGTTGAAGATATGCCGGGAATCGTAATATAAAAGAGCCGTTGAATTCGAGTTGCTCCATCGACATATGCTGCTTCGTACAAGGTTGTATCGACACGCGTCAAAGCTGCAAGATATAAGATTGTCCCCCAGCCTAAATTTCTCCACACTTCCGAACCGACTAATACAGAACGGAAATAAGCAGGATCCCCCATAAAGAAAATAGACTCGATGCCGAAAAAGTTTAAAATACTATTTACTAAGCCTTGATCAACGGACAATATATTGTAAAGCACGCCGCCCAGTACAGACCACGATATGAAATGCGGTAAATACAGAAGAGATTGGCTTAAGCGTTTAAAGCGTTCGCTGCGAAGCTCATTTAATAACAGCGCCAGCAAGATCGGCAGCGGAAAGCCGACTGCGAGCTTATAAAAATTTATAATGATCGTATTCATAAATACTTGTTGAAAATCGCTGGAGCTAAACAATTCCTGGAACTTTTGAAAACCGATCCACGGGCTGTTTTCAATCGGACGTGTAATCCGGTAATCTTTGAAAGCAATTTGCAGAAAATACAGCGGCTTGTACTTAAACACGACGTAAAAAACGATTGCCGGAATAATAAAAAGAAAAATTTCATGCCTGGAATAAATCTTTTTGAATTTCTCGAAATGCAGATTCATGTTAGCTTCACCTCGCAGTAATTTAACCCAATTGTAAGCCTTTCCAAGGGGTTGAAACAGTAGGTGATTCGCATCAATAAAGTGGCTTTTTATACAAACGATTCGTGAGAAATAAAAAAATAGCCCCTTATTGCGAGGCTATTTTTCGAAAAAATTAACTGTTTTTATGTTTGGCTTGATGCTTCATTCTATACTCTCTTGGATTCATGTCGAAGTGCCGAATAAACAGTTTGGTGAAGTGCTTTTCATCGGTGTAGCCAACTTCCGCGGCAATTTTATAAATTTGCAGCGTTGTACCCGTTAGCAATTCGCAGGATCTATTCAACCGTTTATTAATGATATACTGAGTAAAGTTTTTTCCTGTATATTCTTTGAATTGAAGCGATAAATAGCCCGAGCTAAAATGAAAATGTTCGGCAACCCCAGACAAGCTTAGCGGACTCGTATAAAACTGATCAATATATTCTTTGACAAGAGTAATGCTTATATTTTTTTGCATTTGGATATTATCATGAATAAGCTCGCATAACCGCTTGCAACGGTCAATCATATAGCTTTCCAGCTCATGCAGCGAATCATAATCCTTTAATTCTTCAATAAAATTGGAATCGTCATTGCAACTCTTTTTAGCTGAGCGCATCGCGGATACAAATTGTAAAAGCACCTGGATACAGATGGTCTTCATGTCCTTCAATGTCATGTCCTTAGCCATATAAGCTTGTTTAAATAGATCGGATATCCAGGCAAGCAACCTTTCTGCATCTCCGCTATATACCCAGTTGATCCATCCTTCATGTGTATCGTTTAGGTCAAACGTAGATGGCGCAGCATCAACCCATTCCGTGTAAATCATTGTTGCTTGTCCGTCTTTCAAACAACGTAAATAATCAACCGTCTTCATGGCTTCGCGGAAGCTATCCGGCAGATCTGCTACTGTAGGCTTGACAGCACCTATACCCATTGCATAACGTGTTCCATGAAATTCGTGCTTAAGGCATCGCTCAATAGCTTCAATACCTTTCGAGATCTGCTGTAGATGTGTCTCAAAGCGATTGCCTTCTTGGAATAAAATAATATGAATATATTGATTTTCTGCCCCCATTACATGCGGCAAGTCTTCAATGGACTGGGCAATACGTTCACCAGCTTCAAGCTTCTCCTCATCCATCCATATACTGACCACGCTGTACAGTGTATCCTGGTTGGAAAACGTAATTCCCGTTGGCGTTTTACCACGAATAAATCTCAGAAAGAGGTAATTGTTTTTCAACTGCTGAAACTGCATGAAGCTGCTGCTTTGTTTTCTCTTTTCATCCAAATGCTTTCGGAGTCTCTCCAACACAGCATCCAATTCCTGAAACACTTTTATTTTTAAAATATAATCAAATGCGCCGAGCCGAATACCGCTTTTTGCGTAAGAGAATTCCTCATAGCCGCTTAGCAACACCACCTCTGTATCGCTATTCTCTTCTTTTATTTGCTCGAGTGCGGCCAGTCCATCCATTTCCGGCATTTTAATATCCATAATAATAATATCCGGACGAACCGCTCGAAATTTTTCAATCGCCTCTACCCCATCGCTCGCAGTTGCGGCAATATAAAATCCGAATTTCTCCCAGTTAATCGCTTCCTGCAATCCATCCCTTATTATTTTTTCATCATCAACAATCATTACCGCGTAATCCGCCACTTAGTTTCCCTCCAATCCGTAAGGCAATTTAATCGAAACGATCGTTCCACGCTCCATAGATTGCTCGATCAATAAACCATAAGGGGGGCCAAATTCAAGGTAAATTCGTTCATGAACATTAGATAAGCCGTAATGAGCCGTTTGAGTACGTTTTTCCAATTGATCGCTTATTTCATTAAAACGTTCCGGCGACATTCCCTTTCCGTCATCAATGATAACGATGTTAAGCGTGTTAGGTCCCTCCAAATAACATTGAATACGAATGGTAAGCAGTCGATCCTTCTCCAGTCCATGATGAATCGAATTTTCGACGATAGGCTGTAAAATAAATTTCGGCGTATGAATTTGTTTAAACGGCTCATCGACATCGATTACTAATTTGAGCTGATTTTCATGACGTATGTTTTGCAGTTTCATGTAGGCGTTTACATGGTCCAATTCATTTTGCAAACGTACTAATTCACTCGTCCCGTACAGGCCCGACTTTAGAAATTCCGCCGTATCGACCAGCATATTAGCAGCTTTATCATTTTTTCCGGATTTTACAAGCATCATAATGGAGGTGAAAATATTGTGAAGAAAGTGTGGGTTAATTTGCGCTTGCAGAGCTTGTCTTATTAGCTTATGAATGCGCCGCTCAAGCGAAACATTTTCCAACTCTTTTAAAGTTAGCTCATCCGTCAGCTGCTCTAATCGTGCAAGCATCTGATTGAAGTTTTTGGCTAATACAATAAATTCAAATTCATTCTCCTCGCTATCTAGTCGAGCATTGATTTGTTCCGGGTAGATCTCCATAACTTGAATGGCGCGAACGATCGGTGCGGTCATCCGTCTGCCTAAGTGACTCGAAATCCAAATCATAATAAGCAGCATACAAGCAATTTCAATGGAATAAAGAAGAATAAAGACGTACTTCTGTTTATTCCAATCATTCGACGCTTGAACCTCAAGCTGCAGTTTATCTTCCTCTAATGGCAATTGAATAAAGGTTGTTTTTTTCGCTCTATTTTCCATGGATGTAGTAAGCGGGAATGACTGTCCTCTCTTATCAAGCAAATGGATAGCATATTCGTTAGCTGGTAAAAGGTTTGTAGATGTAAATATATTTTGTATACCCAGTTCAATAAATCCCATATAGTCGAATTTTTTCAACTCTTCGGTTGGATCAAGTAAAGATAAGATTGATTTTTTCATCATTACGACAGGCGGCATTGAGTCCAGTTCATTTTTAACAATTTCCAGCTCTCTTGCATAACCAGAAACACCTGAAACCTTTTCTTTTAAAAATTGCTGTCCATTGGGCTGACTCACGTTGGAGTAGATTAGCCGATTATTTGCGTTATATATCGCTACCGTACTAATTTCCTTATTCAATATTCCTTTTCTTACTAAAAGATCAGAGAATGCTGCATGATAGGATTCTGTCTCATCATTTCCTGCTAAAAGCATTAAACTTTGAAATTCTCTATCCAGCGACAAATAACGAATATAGAACGTATAGGACCGAATATTATTTTCAATGCCGTCCTTGGTCTTATTTATAATATTGTGCAAATCCTGCTTGGAATTAGATTCGATAATTTTGTCAAAGGAAAGAAAAGAAACAACAATTACAATAGATACAGGGATGATTATAAGAAAATAATATTTAAATATATGGCCGGCAACTGTAGCTTGTCCTTTATAAGAAGAAATATAGTCCTTCATTAGTTGCCTATCTTCGTACCCTTTTATTTGTTTCAGCTTATTAATAAAATCATAAATTGGACTTAAAATTCGAATCGCTACTTTATTGGATACAATTGCAAACAATAGGATGAGCAGAAGCGATAGCGCTATTACAATCCAGATGATTTGCCCAAAGCGATCGCTTAGCTGGCTAATACCATGAATAAGTACATAACGCTCCTGCTTATCGGTTGTATAGGAAGAATCAATTTGTTGATTTTTTTGATAGGTATAAATGGTCCCTGTACGATTTTCCTTAGGCTCAAGAATCGTCGTTATTTTTTCTTGCTTTTCTCCACTGCTAAATACAACTTGCTCCTTATTGTTAATATAGGTCAGACTAACATTGTTTAGTAAAGCCAGATTTTGCAAATCCAAAACAGCTACTATAAAAGCGCCTTCATTTATTGGGATGAGTTGCATATTTTCTTCCGTCAAGCTGTCTTTCGGGAACTGGCCATTATGAATAAGTAAGTCTTTGAAGTACTTTCGAGAAGCAGCAAGGTTCCCGGAAAGCGGGTTTTCAGTTGTTTTTGTAATGAGCTGTGTATTTAATGATGTCCCAATCAATTGCTCATTATTAACAATATACATGCCCGTAAATTCTTTGTTCGTATATAAAAAAGCTAAAATATCCGAAATCATTTTTCTATTATAGCTATCTAAATTTTCATGAAAAGGTCTATCTGTTACCCATTCATGTATGGTGGGTTTATAATCCTCTACAAATAATCTGAACTGCTCCTTGCTTTTTTGCATTAAGTTTTGCATCGTTTGCATACTCAATAGCAATTCACTCTCGTTAGAAGCCTTCATATTATTAATAATTAGCTGTTTAGATACGACATAACTAATGACAGTTGACAGCACAATAAAAATGACCATCAGCATAATAAAAAGCGAGTGCAGCTTCGTTTTAAAAGAAACGTTCATGACAGTCCCCCACGCCCATTATCGCCCTTCATTAAAAACAATATCTTTGCGAATGCCTAAATTTTCCCTTGTCATCCATTGTCCCGGCGTAATTCCTTCCATTTCTTTGAAAACGCGAGAAAAATGATGTACGGTTTTGAAGCCCGCTTTTTCGGCAATTTGTTTAATACTCAGATCAGAATACGTCAACATTTCCTTGGATCGATGTATTCTAACTTCCTTTAAAAAAGCTATAATCGTCAAGCCTTTATATTGTTTGAAAAGCTGGCTTAAATAACTGGGACTGTAGCCAACACTTTTAGACATTTCCGTAATTGTCCAATTTTGATCCGCATGCTGCATAATCCATTGCTCCAATTTTTCTGCTGGAGATAGGTTAGTTCGAGAAACCTGCTGCTCTGGCAAACCGACCTCCACAACACTCCGATCCCGCTGATTCGTAAACGTCTCTAAAGAACGTGATGATAGATAGAGTAATTCAACGACACGAAGCTCAGCAAGCTCCAAATAATGGCTTGTCCTTATCAAACCCTCCTGCCGAATAAGTTCAAGCAGTCTGGGAATCTCCCTGTTCGGATGCTGAACTTGAATAGGAATAGGGTCAACTGAACGGGCAAGCTCCTCTGAATCAATATGAAATTTAATATCTAACGTTTTCAAGGATTGTTCATTTGATACTGACAAACCATGGGGCTGATTCGGCTTTATAAAGAAGAGAGTGCCAGGCTTCAGCTCGTAAAATTTATCACCATGATGAAAAACGCCACAGCCATCCGCGATCCAAATCATTTGATAATAGGTATGCCGATGCAGCTGGAGACGTTCACCCTTCACGTAATCATAACGCGCAGTCCATAATATTCGAACGCCAAAATTGCCCATGACATCTCCTCATTTCCTGATGCTTTTCAAGATTATATCATAGCCCTGGATAAAAAATTCTAAGAGCTGGACAAATAAAAAAGAGGTTGAATTTCATATAATAGGATTCATATCCAAACTCAAATATCATTAATGGAGGTAGCAGCTATGCTAATTAGCGAGAAATTCCCCCGATATACCGAATACAATCCAGCCGTGCCTGTTTGGTGCGTTACTCCTGGCGAAGGGGGCGGATTACACCGTTTTTTTGATACCTCACCTGTCAGCCCGTCGGGAAGATATTTGGCTGTCATCCGGATGCCTTATCTAGATCGAAGCAATCATGCCGGTGAAGCTGCCGATGTTGTCCTTATTGATTTGCATACTGCCGAGGAGCGGGTCATTGCGCAAACCTGTGGCTGGGAATATCAATTAGGCGCCAACATTAACTGGGGCAGCGATGATCATTCGCTGTATTTTAATGATGTTGACACTTCAACCTGGGAGCCGCATATCGTTTGTATCGATCCGCTGAGCGGTGCAAAACGCCAGCTTGAAGGATCGATTTATCGCATCTCTCCAGACGGCAGTCAGATCATTTGTGCCAACGCGGTTACAATGCGGCGAACACAATCCGGGTACGGTGTTATCGTTCCCGAAGAGCGAGTTCCCCGAAACTTTGGCTTTTCGGACAATGATGGCTTATATATGACTGATACGAATTCAGGTAAGCGTAGACTTGTCGTCTCTATACGTGAAATTTCCGATCAAGCTCAGCCTAAAATAGATAAATCATTCTATGAAAAAGGGGAATGCTACGGGTTCCATTGTAAATATAATCCGCAAGGAACCCGGTTGATTTTTACAATGCGTTGGTACCAATCCGATGAAGCTCAGCCATGGGATCATATTAATAAAAAGCTTGACTATTGGGTGCTGACGATGAAGCCGGATGGATCAGACATTTATGTCGCAGTCGGTCCTGAGCAATGGAGAAAAGGCGGACATCATATTAATTGGTTTCCGGATGGAGAGCATTTATCGATGAATCTGGACATTCACGAAGAAGGCCAGGTTAAGCTTGTTCAGGTGCGGCATGATGGAACTGATTTGCGTATGATAACCGATCGTATACCTGGTTCTGGACATCCAACCGTACACCCCAACGGTCGCCATATGGTTACGGATACCTATGCCTGGGAGCCAACTGCATTTGGAGACGGGACCATTCCGATCCGATGGATTGATCTCCAAACGCAAACGGAGCAGACGCTTATAAGAATAAATGTCGTTCATCCCGCTTCCAGCAAAGATGGCTCGCTTCGTGTAGATGCTCATCCCGCTTGGACGCCGGACAATCGCCATCTTGTTTTTAACGGCTTTGTAGACGGTGCCCGACGTGTATTTCTTGCTGATCTAGGCCGCGTATTGGAGACATAAATATAGAACATTTTATACCCTTACGCACTCATATAACAGTAGGCAATTCACGGCAATAAGGTGGTTTTTTATGCAAAATAGCCCCTGAAGGATAATCTTTTGGGCATGTAGAAAAACCAGTCCAATTTTGGTGGACTGGTTTGGTGTACGATCGGCGAATTATTGCTCCGTGACTTCCTTCAAACTTGGCTCCAATGTCAGCATGTTAAACAAAATCATAGCCACTTCGGCACGAGTCGCCTTCCCTTCAGGCACAAACTTATTGTTTCCTTTTCCTTTAATTAATCCGGCTTGATGCAAGGCAGCTACATGTCCGATTGCCCATGCCGGGATTTGTTGCGAATCGCTGAATGCGGCACTTGAAGAAGGATGGATCGTCAGGCCAAGCGCTCTGGACATCAGCACCGCCATCTCAGCACGACTAATGTGCCGTTCGGGAGCAAACCGCCCTTGGTCAATCCCTGTTACCAGCCCTGCTGCAACAGCAGCTTTAATGCTGCCCGCATACCAGGCATTTGCATCAACATCCGTAAACGCTGTTAACCCATCCTCCGCAATATCCAATTGCATGCTGCGAACCAGCATAGCCACAAATTCTGCGCGGGTAATCTGATCCGAGGGGTTAAAACGGTTTCCGTTCTCCCAATCGATGACTTGCCTTGCCGCCAAAGTTTGAATGGCTTGCTTGGCCCAATGCGTATTCGGAATATCAGCATAATTCTTTTTGTATTCCATAGCCGCATAAGAATACGGGCTGATTTGTTTAAGCTTCAGAGAGATCCGTTCCGACTTAGAATTCACGGTCCCTCCGTTATAAACCCATTTCTTATTCAAAGCATCATAATAGTAAATACCCGTCAGTTCACGGTCAATGTCAGTTGCCAGTAAAGGGAGCTCCAAACTTACGCCAGCAGCCGTTTGTTCAAGCTTGATCTTCTTGCCATCGGACGTAACAAGCAAGACCGATACGGTATATGCTGGACTCACGATGCGAATAGCATCATCCGTTTTTTTGCCAGGAGCTTCCTTCGATACTGGCTCGCTTGCTTGCGCAAACGCAATCTCCAAAGTCGCACCCGCCGTATTTCCCGCTCTGCCCAGCAAGGCGTTCAACTCAGCCGATTCAATCTTTAACAGCGCGTCTCCTGTTTGAACCTGCAATGGGTATCCAGTAAGTTGACTTATCGGTATGGAAACCGACTTTTGGTTATCTTTCATGCGAACGATAGCAATACCGTCCTCGATTGTAACTGTCGCCAACCCAGAACCGGCCTCTCCTCCAGTACCACTGCCACTTCCTGAGCCATTGCCGTTGCCGTTACCATTTCCGTTGCCATTGCCGTTTCCATTGCCGTTTCCATTGCCAGGCTCTTCTGAGTTCTCATCATATTCCGCATTCAAAATAAGACGCGTTAATTCACTCTCATTCAGCTTCCGCTGATAGATACGAAAATCATCCAGATAACCGTGGAAATTCACGCCAGCTTCTTGCAGCGATGTACCCAATACAGTGCCTGAGGAACCCTTTGAGAGGTATGTCGCATTGTTAGGTTCACTCGCCAATTCACCATTTATATATAATGCCGCTCCTGCTTCTGCATCGTATACAACCGCAACATGCGACCAGTTATTTGTGGAAACCGGCCCTCCTGGTACAGTAGTCCATACTCCCTCTGCAGAGTTTGACAACATTTTGAGCTGCAGCGCTCCTGCTTCATTGATCTCCAATACGACGTTTTTATTAGAGTAAATAACCATCCGCCGCCCGTTCTCATAAGGCTTTAACCATGTTGAGATCGTGAAGCTTTGTTCATCGAGCACTCCGGTTTCCTGATTGGCTACATAATTAATGCCCCCATCCAGGTACATGGAATTGCTTCCGATTTTACCGGAGTAATACGCGGGAACCCAAGGAATCTCATTCGTTGGAACGCCATCAACTGTTCTTAAAATGCTGCCATGCCTGGCAAGAGCAGTCGAGTCATAGGCGTTTGTGCCTCTGCCTTCATCGAAGGTCCAGTGAAGAGCAAGATCGTCGATAAGCATGTCCCTGCCAGTAGCAGTAAGACTAATGTCATCCAGCCATACCGTACCAGGAGCCGATAGCGAGTCTAATCGAATTTCTATCCATCCGTTGTTCACGACGGTCGGTGTCATAAAGCGCGTAACCAGACGTGTCCATCCCTTGGTGCCGAACAGCGGTTCGGATTCATATCGATAGGTTGCGGCTCCTTCTACGGACATACGCAAGGACAAGCCCGTCCCCTTAATCTGATCCGTTTTGACCCATGTACTCAGCTCATACTCCTTGTACGGCTCCAGATTTACGCTTTGTCTCATAACGGTACCAGAGGCAGCTCCAGCTATTTGCAGGGATGTCCCGCCGGAGCGCGAAGCACTCTCATCCAGAACGGGAGTAACGGAAGCCGGGAACGTCCATCCCACAGGGATGCCTTCGTTATTCTCACCTTCCTCAAAGGAAGGATTTTGCACCTTATTTCCGCTGCCGAGCACCATAATATGGACGGGTTGCGATTGAGCGGCAACCCCTTGATTGCTGATTGCTTTTGCCGTTATGGTGTAGCTGCCCGCCTTCAGCTCTTTCCATTCCATCTTGAAAGGAGCAGTTGCGGTTGTTCCTAGCCTCTTTCCATTTGCCCAGAATTCGACCTTGGCAATTCCTTGCGGATCGGTTGCGCTTGCCTGAAGCGTAAGTGAACCATTCTCCGACAGAATCGTTCCTTGATCAGGGGTCGACAATTGAACAACTGGGCTAGTTTTAGAGGTCGTTGGGATTACTTCGAACAACTTGCCGTCACCAGGCAAGAAGCTGATTGCGGAAGTTCCAATTTCATAAATCTCGCCCGTCTCCAGGTCCTTCAGGCTGCCTGTGTAGTAAGCTGAGCTTAGCGTCAGTTCCTGCTGTTGTTCGGCATCCGTGTTGACAGCAACCACGTAGGACTTGCTCCCGTCCCGTTTCACCAATGTACTTACATATGGCTGCGCGTTACCGGTTCCTGCGACTGTAAAACGATCCTCAGCCTTTTTTGCATTTAATAATGTCTCTTTCAAAGGTCGAACGCGATTGGCTAACGAGCTGACTTCCTCATAGTGCGCAGGGCTGTCCTCAAGTCCAAGCCAGCTTTGCTGCGTGCCATAGATAAACCAGAATATGCCCGTAGCTCCTTCTCCTATAGCCATCCAGTTCTGCATTCTCAGCTCGCCCACAACAGGTGTCCGTGTAGAGAATCGTCCTGAATCAAATTTATGCGTTTGCAATATCATCCATAAAGGAGTATCTTCCGGTTTTTCTTCTACTACTTTGCGGACATAGCTGACAAAGTCCCATGCCGAATATCCGAAGGCATTTAACGTAAAGTCGCCAACCGGGTTGTGCTTCGCGGCGGGGTAAACGTCAATAAGCAAGGTATCCAGCCCAGCCGCAGAGAAGATGGGACCCACCCGGTCCAAACCGACGAGCGGCGTGGAAATTTTTAGCCCCGGAGCATTTTCATGAAAATATTCGGTTGCGACGACATGATTGTTTAATGCCTCCAGAAACGGTTCATCCGACAGATTAATACTTTTGATGCTCGGATGATCCTTTAATTTATTAATGATATTATCCGCGATCGGTTGAAATAGCTGTGAATCGGCGGCCTCGCTGTGCATCCAGTCATACGTATTCGCATGCGGCCCGTAATGCACGCCCACTCCGTATTTGTCAGTTGCCTCGAACATAAAGTGGTCTTCGTCCACATTGCCATTCGTAATCATAATAGAGTCCAAGCCATGGCTATGCAGATCTGCAATGATTTCCTTGAATCTTTGTTTATTGCCTCTTATCTGGAGCGCATCCTCGAAGACACCGATCGGGAAGTCGCTTGGCGGAAACGGCTCCAGATCGACTGGATATTCAGGCTCCATGGGAGCCGCTACGCCCTTAACGATAAAGTTTTTGATCCTCTGGCCGTTCGCGGTCGCATTGCTGAACATGAAGGACGCATGATTGATGTCGGGAATGAAGCCTGCGACCTGGCCAACATTATACTTATCCACGATTACCTGGCCATTCATCCATATGCTTGCTGTATGCTCTGCAGCATTATATTCGACCTTCACTCTCGTATAGCCGTTTGCATCAAATCCCGGAGCCACTCCATTTTTGACTACATTTTGCGTCCGGTCCAAAAAGGCTTGATATTCTCCGTTCTTGTTCAAGTAAATCCATATTTGGCCGTCCAGCCACATGGCGCCCGTGCCTTTATTCAACCCCAATCCGATCCAGTCTTCTACGCCAGCCGGATAAATATCCGCCTCCACGCTGGATACTTGTCCTACGGACTTAAATGGGACACTGGCAGTAGACGAGCCTCGGACTGAACTGGTAATATAGCTTTCGCTTTCATCCCCCGCAAACACCAGATTCTGACCGGCTTCCCACTTTCGGCCGTCGAACTCCGTCTCCTTTTCCTTGAGAGAAGCGCCAACTGTGCGATTCGTGCCATTGATCGCCAACGTATCCGAAATAGCCAATGTTTCCCCCCGAACGATCAGGTTTTTCACTCGTTGTCCATAGGCTGTTGCACCGCTGAGCACAAAACCCGCATGCGATATGTTCGGAGCGAACCCTTCAATCCCGCTAATGTCATGCTGATTTACGACAAGCTCTTCATTGAGCCAGATGGAGATCGTAGCATCCGCCGAATTTAACTGCACCTTAACTTTGGTGTAACCGTTTGCATTAAATGCGAGCAGCGCTCCGGACTTCACCAAATATTTGGTGCCATTAACGAAAGCCTGGTACTCTCCATTCTTATTGACATAGATCCATACCGCTCCATCCTGCCAGATCGGGCCAGTCCCCTTCAGCAATCCAAGCCCTACCCAATCTGTCACCCCTGACGGCTTAATCTCCGCTTCTATGCTTGCAATCTCTCCGACCGAACGAAAGGGCACGCTTGCATTGGCAAGCAATTCAGCGCTGCCGCTAGTCACATAGCTTTCATTCTCATCCTCGTAATATACGAGTGATGGACTAGCCGCCCACTGCACGCCTCCCGCTTCAACATCGCTTCCCGCAACCTGGGTTCCGGATACTCGATTCAGCAGGTTTACACCCATTGTGTCCGCGACTGCGACAGGCATATCAAACTCTGTTGCTGCATGCACGTTCACGCTTCCTATACCGGATACGGGCAACAGTGTCAGGCAGAGAACCAGCGTGCATACCATTTTGACCAATCTCATTACAATCCCTCCCATTTAAATTGGTAGAAGATATTCTCTTCTGACGAGCTTATTATACTGTCACTCTTAAATGGCTAACCACTTTCCGATTTCCACTTTACTATCTTTTGGCTACTGATTCGCGGCACAAGGATAAACGGCTAACGTCGTCCTTTGGACGAGCGCGTTTACCGATGAATTATTAGCCTAATTATAAAAGTGAAACTTTATAAATTCTTATAATTTAAAAAAACCGCTCGTTCCCCAATAGGGATTCCGAGCGGCTGCAGCGTTCATTGTGGATATACATCTATGAGGGTAACCCCGCCGGGTTGAAGCTTGACCTCAAAACTTTGCTTATACGTTGACCCGCCAACATATTGATGAGTGAGTCCGCCTGTTGCCGCATCCTTGTAACGGACGGGCAGAATAGGAAAGCTGGAGACAGTCCGCGTATCCGCGACAGGCTCCTTCATCGTAACAAAAGCGCGCCGGTAATGGACGTCGTTGTCATTAAACAAGTAGAGCCGGATTGTGCCATCCTTAAGCCGGTATGCCAGATAAGGTTTATCGCATGTTAACGGACAGTCGCCGATATCGAGAAGGAGACGGGCAAGCGCGTCGCGAAAGCCTGTTGTTACCTTGACGAATGGCAGAGTGTCGACAAGCGTATAAGGGAAATCCGGCGCATCGGCTGGATCGCCTTCCAGATTCGGTTTGCCGTCATCTTGAGTTAGCAGAGCTTCGATTGCCGCACGGGTATCATCATCCGGCGATGCGCCGAAAGCGAAAACAGTCAACGGCCGATTGCTAAAGCGGTCCGCGAATAGAATGGTTGGCTGGATACCGTAAGCAGCAGGCTCGAAGCCTGCATGAGCGGTACATACAACCGCTCCACGATCGTATGCCGCTACTTTGCGTTGTTCTTCGAGAGACAACATATCAAAGTCAGGAACCAGCAATGTACCGGTAAACGAATCGAGATCCTCCGAACGAACGCAAGCGCCGCAATGGGTTCCGGCCTTCGCAAGCTCGTAGAACAGCTTGAAAGGTGTAAATCGGCGTGTTTGGATATATTCGGCCAACATGTTCTCGTAAGCATGGTCGGACCAGAGCATCGTAGGCGAGAGCGTTCGATCGACATCTGCGGAGAAGGCGATTTCCATGCGTTCTCGTTCCCAATCCCAATCGGCGCGTTTGATTCCGTCGCCGAGACACAGGAAATAACCTTCAAGGGCACGTCTCGAACCGCCATTCTCTGCAAGTTGGTAGGCCATCATTGTATAAAGATCACGTTCGTGCAGACAGGGCACATGCTTCATCATGTCCCATTCCTCAGTTGCATCCTGCAGACCAACCATCGAAACCAGATGTCCTTGTCGAATATGTGCCGCAGTAATCGGAGCAATAGCCATATAGCGGTGGAAATAGTAATCTTGCGTATCCCACGGAGACGCGATAAAACAACTGGTCGGCAAAATATTGGCGGTGAGGTAATCAACGCCGGCATTCATGATCCGAGCCAAATCCGTTCCAAGACAATATTTCGTCTCGAATGGATCCGTACAGTACATGCCAAGCACCATCACTTCGCGTCCGATTGCGTGAACGCGCGCGCAGATTTTTTTAAAGAAGCTTTCCCAACGCCAGCACATAAATTCGATCCACTCTGCACGGACATTTTTCCAAATCCAGTCTGCGCGGGCGTCCTCTGCTTCCGCTTCATCATTTCCAAGCGACGCAGCAATACCATCAGGCAAAATCAGCCCTGTATGGTCGATGAACTGTGTAACCATATCCGTCGAGTAGTCGCCATGATAGATGTTTCCGCTTGGGCTAAAACCGTCCGCAAGATGTATGCCTTTAAATCCGTAATCAACGAGCGTGCGGCAAAGCTGCTCTACGAAAAAATCCTCGTAGTAAGCGCCATTTTTAAAGCGTTTGAGCGCAAATAACCCGCGCCGTTTGCCGCCCCTTGTATGAAACTGTAATTCTGGGTGATCGCTAATCCATTCTTGGTGAAAGGAATCTCCGATGGACACTCCCATGATGCCCGCGTACATGCCGGTTCCTCTGTCAGACAAGTTTCCTGAAAGGTCGCGAAGGTTATAATTCGTCCAAGGCTGCCTTTCACGTTCCGCATTGCGCGGTATGCCGTAATAAGCGCAATTATCGGCTGGAAGTTCGTATTCCTCGTCCATGCCTTTGTACTGATTGACGAAATCGGGGTGGAACAGCAGCGCACATGCGCCATCGGGAAGAAAGCCGGTTTGGTCTAAAAATCTCGCAGCCCCGCGATCGGAGTCCTCTCTATCGAAACCCAGCAATTGCATCCAGATAAAAACCTTTCCGTTCTTGAGCTTCTCCACAACATTCACTCCTAATATCGTTAATAGATTTACCCTTTTACGCTGCCCAATACGATTCCTTTAATAAAGTATCTTTGAAGAAATGGATAGATGAGCAGCACCGGGAGGCACGCGGCAAATATTTGTGCCGACTTGGATGTCTTATCCGAAATACTGGACATCAATATCGCATCCTGAGGCGACAATTGACTAAGCTCCCTGCCTATGACAACTGTCTGCAAATAGCTGGTTAAAGGATAATTGGTTGGATTATTCATTAAAATGAGCCCGTCAAACCACGCATTCCAATGCCCTACAATACTAAATAGCGTAAGCGTTGCAAGCGCAGGGGCCGAGAGCGGCAAGAATAGTTTGAATAGAATAACCCAGTGATTGGCGCCGTCAACAAATGCTGCTTCTTCAATCTCCCTAGGCAAATTACGAAAAAAATTAAGCAAAAGAACGACATTAAACACCGGAACTGCTCCAGGAATAACCAAAGCCCATATCGAATCCAGCATGCCTACAGACCGGATCGTCATATACCAAGGAATAAGACCCCCGTGAAAAAGAATCGTAAACACGAATACCCACACATAAATGGTTCGAAATCGAAAGCTGTTTTTTTCTTTGGACAATGGATATGCCGCTAATAGGGTCAGCAACATACTAAGCGATACTCCCAGTACGATTCTCTTTACGGAAATTAACATGGAGTCGAGAAATTGTTGTTTTCCAATGACATATTGATAGGATTGGAAAGTAAAATCAATGGGCCAGAACGTAACCATTCCCGCATCGGCCGCAGAAGCGCTGCTGAGAGAAATAGCTAACACATGAATTAACGGCAAGACGCATGTTACAGCGAGCCCAATTAAAAACACATATATAACCACAGTTGCGACTTTTTCCAATTGTCCCGCATGAGCATTCAATGTTGTTTCCTCCAAACTTAGAAAATGCGATAATTGGCAAATCGATAGGCACACCAGTACGAAATCGATATTAATATTAATGAAACAACGGATTTAAGCAGCCCTACAGCTGTTGAAACGCCAAAGCTCATCTCCACCAAACCGGTTCGATAGACCAGTGTATCTATGATATCTCCCGTCTCATAAACGACAGGACTATAAAGATTAAAGATTTGATCGAAACCGGCATTCAGTATATTCCCCATACTTAATGTTGTAAGCAGAACGATAATGGGCATCATCCCCGGAATGGTAACATGCCATGTTTGCTTCCAGCGATTTGCTCCATCCGCTTTGGCCGATTCATACAGAGCGGGATCTATACCTACAATGGCAGCAAGGTAAACAATCGTGCTGAATCCAAATTCCTTCCATGCATCGGATATAACCACGACGAAACGAAACCAGTTATTGTCTCCCAGGAAAAAGATAGGATCTACACCAAAGGCGAATTGAAGAAATTGGTTCACAATCCCCTTCATTGATAGAATGTCAATCAGAATGCCTGCCAGCACAACCCATGATAAAAAATGCGGTAAATAAATGAGGGTTTGGATGCCTGAACGGGTAAGCTTGTGATTGACTTCGTTCAACAATATAGAGACAATCAAGGGCAACACAATTCCTACAATAATTTTCATCACCGCAATGATAACCGTATTCCACAGAACCTGAATCGTATTCGGCAATTTGAACATAAATTCGAAGTTATCCCAACCCACCCACTTCGAACCTGTTATCCCCAAAGCAGGATAAAACTTTTGAAAAGCAATAACTACGCCGGTCATCGGTACATAGGCAAATAGGATTAGAATAAAAAGTGCTGGAATAATCATCACATGAAGGGGCAATTCTCTCGCCCAGTTCCTATATCGCATATTTAACCCCCTTCGTCATAGACAAGGGCGAAAGGATGTTTCGCCCTTGCTATACTTAATAATGCAAGCAATGAATGCTCATTGTTATTGCATTTGCTTCCACTCATTCACTTCTTTAGTAATCTGATCTCCACCCAGTGCATGCCAATCTTTAACGAATTTATCAAACTCGTCAATTGAAACTGCACCCATTATGATTTTTGTAAATACTTCGAGTTCCATCGTTGCCAAAGTAGCTGATTTATCCGTCATGGACGGCGTATTGCCGCCATAGAAACCGTCGTTTACAAATAAGCCTTTATCCATAATATCGAAAAAGATTTTCCAGGCGGGATAATACAAAGACCAACCATATACGCTGCCTTCGTTATTAATCGCTTTCAAACGATTATCCCAAAGCAATTTTGCTGTCGGGTCCATAGCCAAAGTCTCATCATTGGCGTCAACGGCATCTATAAACTGCTTAAACGGAAGATCGGTTGCGTCATTCGAAAATACGGGCGCCAGCTTCCATAATTGAATGCTGCCATCCTCCGGGTCATACATGAAACGATCGTATGTCTCCTTGCCGGCATCTTTACCTACCGTTTTTTCAAAGACATAGTTGAATAATTTGACGATAGCTTCCGGATGCTCGTAACCTTTTCTGACCACGTAATACTCAAGAACAGGCGCATTCAAGCCAACCTTAGCGGGTTCATTGTCACTAGACGGCAGCGGGTATGGCACCCATTCGGAATTTGGATCATTATCTTTTAATTGATGCGGACCTAACTGGCCAAAGAAATGCGCGCTATTGATCATTCCTACTTTTCCCGAAGCGATCATCTCGATTGTTTTGGCTGCGTCTTTGACCGTAAATTCGGGATCAATAACCCCTTCAGAGTACAGCTGTTGCAACGCTAGAAGGGCTTCTTTGGCTTCCGGTTGTGTACTGCCATACACAAGTCCGCCATTATTGTCTTCAATCCACAACCCCGGATAAGCATGAAAGCTATTAAAAAAACCAGAAGCTGATAATCCGCTGTTTTTAACTGTATTGTCAAATGTGAAACCATACGTATCCTTTATGTTATTGCCATCCGGATCATCATTTGTAAAAGCCTTTGCTATATGAATAAAATCTTCTATTGTTTTAGGCTCTGGCAGATTTAATTTCTTCATCCAGTCCGCCCGAACCCAGATGAGCGGGCCGCCTGCTCCGCCGATCGCGGATGCCGTATTAGGCAGAGCATATAACTTTCCGCCAACCGACGACTGCTCAAGCGCAATCCCGTCTCCGACAGCAAACTGCTTTTTTGTTTCTTCCGAAGCGTATTGATCGAATATTTCTGTTAAATCCGCTATACTGTCGGTTTCGACCAGTTGTTGCAGCTGTTGGCCGTTGACACGCATTAAATCGGGCAAATCCCCGGAAGCCATCGTCACGTTCAGTTTGCTGTCATATTGGCCAATATCCGCGCTCCATTGCACTTTAATGTCAATTCCCAATTCTTCTAGAATCGCATCGCTCCACACGTTTTTTTCATAGGTTTGACCACTCGGCAGATTCATGCTTGCATCAATTCGTCTTACCGTAGTCATCGAAATAGGCGAATCATATTTGCCTAAAGGATCGATCGCAACCGTTTGTTCGGAAGTTGCCGACGGTGCTGGCGACGATGTCGCTTCGCTGCCTTTGTTCCCATTTTTGTCGTTCGAACAAGCAGACAGCGCCAACACGCATAACACAAATATAATTGATGTAATAACGATCCTTTTTCTCTTCATGCTTTTTGCCCCTTTGGAATTGGATTTATCAAAGGAAATATCCTTGATATGTTTAAAATTATACAAGCGGGTATTACCGCTAACCACTTTCTAATTTCCACATTTAATATCTTCTGTCCACCTTCTGTCCACTACCTTATATTGCGTGTAACCCATGCAAATATCCGATATGAATAGAGAACGCAAAGAAAGGAATTTGAACGCTCGAACCAGGATTATCATCCAAATAAGCGGCAAATTCCAATCTTCGCATCATATTGAACGGGTTACTCCGAGTATCCCATCATTCCTATATACGCCAAATTGGGTTGGGCAATATCCATTCTGCCATACTGAATAATGACTTCAATATCGCTGCGGAAACGAAGGGAATATTGGACTTGTCTATCCAGTGCGATCCCGCCAATCTCTTCAGGATGATCCATGCGAATACACTTGACTCTTCTGGCACTTACGTTTAGCTTGATATCTTGGTCGGGCTCTCGATCTTCATAAAAAATATCCATAAATATAGTGGCATCCGTATCATGACAATTCAGTATCATAATGGCTTCATGGCCTTCAAGCAAATCTTGATCCATTTTTCCCTTATATGGCAAATATCCATCAATTACATACCAGTTCCGGGCGCCTTCTTTGTTCATACCCCATTCCTCCTCAGTTCACCGATATTTCCCTGGTGGCTCTCCATGTCTTGCTTAGATGTCTGACCAGCTTCGACATCGATTCATAACCGTTATCGGTAACCAGAAGACTTTCTTCAATACGGTTGGAGCCATGTGGATGGCCAAATAAACTGACATCCGTATTCACGGTCATACCTGCAGTAAATATCGCGTCAGAATTCTCGTCCGGGTACGGAGATTCGGCTTCCGCCAAGCCGCAACCGTGGAGCGGCGGGTATAAATCATACTGCGTCATTCCATGCTTCTGGAAACAGTCTTTAACAGCGCGTACCACATCGCTCTGCTTGGCGCCGGCTTTAATCCGGGCAAGCCCGCTTTCCTCCGCTTCGACGAGAACATCGATAAATGACTTCTGTTCTTCGGTCATAGTCCCGGCGACAAACGGAAAGTTCACGGTTGCTATATACCCCTCGACTTGTACAGCTATAGCAGCCAGGATCATGTCTCCCTCTTCAATCACTTTGCTCGAAGGCCGCCCGATAATCGTCTTGACCCGATCTCCGCTGGTAATCAGACAGAACGGCATATGTTCCGCTCCTTGACGTGTACATTCGCCATAAGCCAGCGAAGCCAGTTCCAGTTCCGTCATCCCCGGCCTTACCTGTTCGATCATTAACTTATAGCCTGCATCGGCAATTCTTGCGGCCTCCTGCAGACAAGCAATCTCGTTCGCCGACTTGTTCATCCTCAGCTTAAATAACATATCAGCCCCATCTACGATTTCAATCTCCGCAAAACCGGACTCGATGATGTTCATTAACGGCACGGGAATCGCATCTATACCCGCCACCCCCAGCTTCTGGAGAGAATTACTTTCCTGCAGCTGCTTGCAAATTGCGTTCAAGCTCGTATAATGAGCGAGCGGGTACTCAATATGATCGGGTACAGTTACACAATTAAATTCGGGCAACAGTCGAACATCCGGCCAAACGCTCATTTCACGACAAAACATTTCTCCTTCCGGCGCGGCTAAAATAATGGGATCGCCGCTGAGCGGAACAATGACCGCCCCTCGTTCGAATAAAGGCCAGTAGTTGCCCATATAACGCAGGTTTTCCTTCCTGTACTCGTCACCGTAAATCAGGCAAGCTTGCAAATCTTGCTCTCTCATGAGTTCTCTTAAGTTTTCGATTCTAGTAAGAAATTCTTTATTGGGAATTTTAATCAAATGTATCCCCCTCCTCAAGTCCATACTTTAGGCGTGTCTGAATGCTCCGAGGGTAGCAGATTTTGCCGAATTTCCGTTCCATGCAAGGAACTTTTGTGAAGGCGTACCGGGGGTACGTCAAGCAAAAGTGACGCAGCAGGGGGCGGAAAGGCGGTGAAAGATGCTCCTGAGCGAGTTTTCAGACACGCCCTAATAGATCACTTTTCTTATTCCCATAAAATCGGCAATCATCGATAGTTCCTCCGTAAGGTCGCCGTATGCAATAATACAGTGATGAGCAAATCCCTCCTTGATAAGCGTAGTCAAAAATGGCTTGATTGGAGTATCAAACTTTACAACGCCTGTAATTTCCTCGCAAGGAATGTTAGTTGGAATATGCAAGGCCTCGCCTTTTACTATAAGCATTTTATAACCTTCCGCATCAATGATCAGATGACTAATCGTCACTGCTCCGGGCTTAAGGGTATATTCGAAACCAAAGCCCGCTCCCTGCAATCCCCATTGTTCAGGCGAACGGTTAACCTTAACCGTATTTCTGTCGGTTGCGTAATTGGTGTTCGCATAACCATGATGGACCATGAGCAGAGCATTCAGCTCCTCATCATATTCGCCCCACTCGGCATAAGTAGGCATTTGTCCGCTGAGCTCATTCATGATGGTCATGATGATCAGACCATGTACATCTCCTTCGGTATTCACGATATACTTGCCTTCCTCATGGATCATGGTATTGGCCAAGTACGAGGTCGTTCCCGTTTTCTGTTCCACATAATGCTGACCGAGCAGCGTAAGCGCATCCAATCGGAATCGCTCAAGCGTTCTCCGAAGCGCTACGTAAAATCTTGATGATTGATAGACATCGTTATCGCTTAGTCCCACGATATTAAACCTGCTCTTCGTTTCTGCTTCGATCATTTTAATTTCTTCATCGTCAGCTTGGCTAAACTGATCGAGCAAATGGTCGACCTGAATGGCAATAATATTGGGCCCCAGCGTTCCCTTTATCATCGTCTTGTCGTATTCGAAATCGTACATGCCTCTGAATACATGACCAATAACACCGATATTCGTATTTTTTAGTTGTTGAAAAACCTTGTATGCCCGTATATACTTCTTTATTTCTCCGTAGGCCGCCGTATCGTGGATTGAACCAACAACAACCTTTAAGTCGGGGTACCATCCCATCTTTCTAAATGTGGCTGCCAATTGAAGACTGGCGATTAAAGCAGAATTTCTAAGGATATTTTCATAATTGGTTTGCAGATTTATTTTATTGCTGGTTTGCGTATTGAACAGGATAACCGGAGCATGGCGAATATGCTCCAAAGCCTGGATAGCCATATAATCCGGGCAATAGGTGCCTGCAACATATACGATTATATCGACTCTTTCTTCAGCCAGCTTCTTCCCCGCTTTATCGGCTGTGTCAAGCGTATCAATTAAACCTGGCCAGATAACTGCATCTTGATCCAGAACCTCGCATAAATGGGTATAGACGCAAGTCATATCCTCATTTACATTGGCTCTCATGGTTCCGGGGAACATTCGCCAATACTCGAAGAAACCAACCGTGAGCACACCGATCTTCAATGAGCTGTTCTTCTCTTTTAACGTCAATAAATCTCCGAATGTATTCCCTTTAGCCGTTTCAAACGACTCTATGATATCTGACATTAACGATTCAAACCTTTCCTAAGTTGTTTTTTGGCCTGGATGCCCTCGAGCAAGCGAGTTGCGTTATGATGGATAATATTTTCGATATCCTGATCGCTAATGCCGGATAGGAGCACGCTGCCCAGCATATAATGGGGGTCATACCAAGGGAAATCGGTTCCAAACAACACCTTCTCGGAGGATGCTTCCTGCACCATCTTTAAGACAACCCCATTAAGACGTCCGGTATCGCACAATTCCAGGTAAACATTAGGACGTTCCTTGGCAAGCGAAATCGCATAATCCGTTTCCCCGGGCGCGGAATGACCCAGAAGGAATTGAATATTCTCATATTCGCGTGACAGCTCTGCAATCATCTGCGGAGGATTATATGGACTATGTCCCCAAGTATGCGAAAGAAGCAATAAACCACGTTCGTTCGCAAATTCATATATTTTGCGATACTTCTCCCCGTTAAGCGGATATTTGTGATAGTCTGGAAGAAGTTTGAACCCAACCAAACCTTCGAAGCTATCGAATTGTTCCAGATCACGATCCAGATCATGATCGTAATGCGGATTTACCGCATAATAGCCATAAACCTTCCCGGGATATTCGCGCATAGCAGCACGGATATCCGAGTTGCCGCGTATAGGATCAAACAAGGCACTATGCGGCGCCGAGATAATCCACTCGATATTCTGTCTGTCCATCGCCTTGATCATCGTTTCCAATTTCGCTTCAGGCAAATAAGTGCCGTAAAAAGCACCCATATGGGTATGCATATCAATGATCGAAATGCTGCTCAAGCGGCCCGTTTCAAAAAACTCTTTCGCCAGAAGCGATTTACTGGTCATTGTTTGCAAACTCATAATTTCACCTCACTTAGCATTCTTTCCGCATTGCGATAAGCGATGTTCTCCAGATGTTCCTTTGCAATGCCCGATCCGAACAGCGTCGCTAGCGGGCCGCCTATCCCATTGCTCGGAAATTCAGAACCGAAGAGCAAACGTTCCGAACCGAATTTATTGCATATTTCCCTTATCTCTCCGGCTGTCTGCATATCTCCGGTCTCGATATAAAAGTTTTTGTAAGTTTTGAGCAACGGAAATGTCAGCCGAGAATGGCTCCACAAGCCGTAGTTATAGAGAATAATCGTAAGATCCGGGTATTCCTGCAACACTTGGTATATGCCATCCCATCCCTCGCTAGACGACAGGTAAAGCGGAATTCGGGCAGCAACGAGTTCTTGCAAAAGATCACCCATAACAACGCCATTCAACAAATATCGGTTGCGTTCCGGATATGCCCTTAGCAATTTCACGCCACTGGCTTTCATGGCTGGGAATAAATGTTCTGGTGCGTACTGTTCTTCCGTAATGGAAGGCAGGATTGTCCATGTAGGAAGTAAACGTTCCGGCGCTTTAGCCGTTTCTGCAATCAATGCCCGGTTTCCATAATCCGGATCGACATCCGCCATCGTATTGTGAGCAACTATTGCACGGTCAACGCCGCAATCGTCCATCGCAATTAACAATTCCTCCGCGTCCCGCACTTGTTTCACTTTTTCACGAACAAGCAAATGTTCATGATTGACGACCTCATAATTAATCGTTTTGTATCCAATGGAGCAGCTGCAATCGATAATCCGCATTTTCTTCCCCCTTTTATTCGAATGGATTGTCCAGAAATGTGGCTGGATTGTCGCACATCATCATCCTGATTTGTTCTTGTGTTATCCCTTCGTCTTCCATCATCGGCGCAATGTTCGTCAGTATATGGTCGAACCCCCAGCCTCCATATTGGTGCAAACAGGTTTTCAGACAGACATCGTTTGATACCAGTATTTGCGACAGATAACCTTCGTCAATTAACTGCTTGATCGCTTTTACACGCTCAATGTCTCTTGCGAACAAGCCCTGCAGTATACTTCTGTGCCTTCTGTCTGCATAAAACTCCTTGCCGAAATTATCAAATTCGATATATACCCCTTGCTGAAGCAACGCTCTCAAATAATCCATCCGCAAATCAACATCGATGTGGTTAATGCATATTTTTTCAGTTGAAGCTCCTTGCTCCTTAAGAATCCGGATGACCTCATGCCCTGTTGTGCCCCACAAATAGGTATGCACATGCAGTCCTAATCCCGTTTCCCGCTGAACTAACCCCGCTGCCATCAACGACTTTTCCTCATTGGGATAGATGATTTCGCTCGTGCCGATTTCGCCAATCACTCCTGCTCTAATATTCGTCCCGTCTATCCCGTATTTGATCTCCGCCAGCATTTCTTCTGCGATATCCTCCATTGTTTTTGCATCCATATCCGGAGGGTGGGACGCATGGATATAATAACCGCAGCCGGCAACAATTTGGATCCCCGTCTCCCGCGACAAACCTGCAAGCAGTACCGGATCTCTCCCGATATCGCGAAGGGTTAGATCAACAAATGTGCCTCCGCCCGCTTTTTTAAAGGCCAGGAGCTCATCCCTGACAACCTTCTCGTCATCGATCACGGCATTATCCAGAACAGCATATGGATTGCGCGACAAGTGACCCAAATTAGTCAAACTTACTTTTTCTTGTGCCATCGATTTGGCTGAGATCGTTTGCGGCGATGGCACAAGATTGCGTAAATCAATAAACGCATGCTCGTGAGGCAGCACCCAGCCGAGATTATCTTTGTCTACCTTGCCGGTTACTGTCATTACAGACATGGGCAGTCCTCCCTGCATATTTAAGCTTCAAGTCGCCTTACATCATTTATTATAGTTAGACTGTTCGAACTCGGACTACTCACCGATTTCCACTTTTCCTATCTTCTGTCCACCGAATGGATCTCCCTATATTCCTGAGGCGTCATTCCTGTAGCCTTGCGGAAAAATCGGTAGAAATACGGTTCTGACAAAAATCCGACGGCGCTTGAAATCTCATAAATTTTCAAGGATGTTTCTTTCAGCATGGTTTGCGCGTGCGCCAACTTTGTTCGGCTAATATAGCCTGACAAGTCCTCACCCGTACTTTTTTTGTATAACCGGGATAAATACTTTGAATTATGCCCTACGACATCGCCAATTCGCACGAGCGACAGATCTCCGTCCAGATGATGCTGGATGTACTTCTGCACTTTGTTTATTACGATATTTTCCTCATACTCCATGCCTACTTTCTTTTCGGCGAATATAGCCGACGATAACTCCTTGAAAAAGTCGCTAATGTCTTGCCATGATGAATGCGCTTCCAAAGTTATCAACTTGCTTATATTCGATCGATATCCAATCTCTTCCGTAAAATAGCGATTCATGTGAGAAAGAAATATCGGAACCAACGAATAATAGATTTCTTGTTCTACCATAGGTTCATTTGCATGGCCGGTACCTGTAAGCAGAATGTCGGACAATACCGTTTCAAAGTTTTCCTTTTGCCCATTCTGAAGATACAGCTTCAACTGATCCAACTGTTTACCAAGATGATTGTCATTTAACGATGTTAGCTTGGGCTCGCAAGCTTTTTCTTCTTTATCCTGATATACCCATAGAAACTCTGATCCCAGACCAAGTCCCCGCGACATCCATTTCGTACATTGCCCGTACACATCGCTAACCTTCGGCCACGAAGTCGGTTTTTCTTGCAAAATGAAAGAAAGCGCCGTACCCAATAAATCCTTGCAGGTTTGTTGAATGAGCTCCAGACTCCCCATTAAAAAGTTTTTGCTGTCTGCCCAAGTAACGAATTGGTTTGATGCGGGGATCTTGGGTTGAATAAACCACATCATTCTGCTATGGTTCAGTTCAACCGGAAGGAAGGTGAGAGATGACTGCAAGTACTCTTGAGCTACATTCTGTATACTGTAGACTAATAAGTTGCGATCATAAATACTGTATTCCTCTCGAAATCTGTCAACCCTTACCAAAACCAGCATGACCGGCTGGTCTGCATGAAGCGGGATTTGCAGCTCGTAGAAATGCTCGGCAAGTCTTGATATCGAATATAAATCCCCTTGCAATAGATGTTGCAAGAACTCCTTTTGCAGCAAAGGGATTGTCTGACGCAACTGTTTGCTTGCCTGCGCGATCAATTCTTGCATCTTGACTTCTTCTTTATTAAGCTCTATCGCCTTTTCCACAGCCTTGAATATAACTTCATCGCCTTCGCCTTTGAGCACATAGTCGATCCCTTGATTCCGCAAAGCATCTTGAATAAATTGAAATTCACTGAACCCGGTAAGAATAATAACTTTGCAATGCGGCCATGCTTGATTGATTCGTTTCTGCAGCTCCAGACCATCCATTTCAGGCATTCCTATGTCAGTAATGACGATGTCCATTCTTATTTGCGAAAGCAGCTTTAATGCCTCCGCTGCGGAATGAGCGCCATATACTTCTAATGGCAGCATATCCTGCTGCACAAATAAATCCACCAACCCGTTCACGATAATGGATTCATCATCCACGATTAATAGTCGATTCACTTTCATCTTCCCCTCTATTTGGAATTTCGATCGTTACTTTCAGTCCCCCCAGCTCGCTCCTCTCAAACTGCAAGCCAAATGGTGCGCCAAAATAGATTTGAAGCCTGCGATGAACATTGATCAACCCTGTTATTTCTTGTTCATTCATTCCTTCTACCAGCAGGCTTCTCAAATGATTTAAGGTTGTATCGCTCAACTCGCTGCCATTATCCTCCACCGATATCAAAAGAGTATCCTGTTGCGTTGTGGCGATATTCACTTGTAGAACGGCGTTGCTTCCTCTTTTCTCCAGCCCGTATTTGTAAGCATTTTCGATGAGCGGCTGAATGATCATTCTAGGCACTTTGATCTTCCGATAGGACTCGGGAAGCGTGGGCCATTCTATTCGGATACGATCTGCAAAACGTATTTTTTGAATTTCTATGTACACATTTGCATGTTTCCATTCTTCATCCAAACCAATCTCGTTGATTCCGGTTCGTGTCAGGAATAAAAAATATTTGCCTAAAAGATCTGTAAAACGCGTCACATCCGGCAAGCCATACGATGCGGCCATTCGATGCAGCATAAATATAGTATTATACAAAAAATGAGGATTGATCTGAGATTGCAATTGCTTTAATTCTGCTTGTTGGGACAAAATACGCTGCGTATACACTTCATGGATCAGCTCTCGCAACCGATTTACCATCAAATTGAATTGGCTGTACAAATACTGAAATTCATCGTGTTTATCATGTCGCAACGCCACATTCAGATCGCCAACTTCTACTCTGCGCAATGCACGAACAAAAACCTGAAGCGGACGATGGATAATGAGATACATGCGATAAGAAAAAAATAAAACGACAAATATGGCGGCAATCGATAAAAACCAGAAAAGATAGGTAAATCGATTGAGAACTTTAAAAATCTGTCGTTCAGGAACGGCTACCAACAGCGTTGTATCCAAATATTTAGAGCTTCGATAGGCGCCTAGATAGGATTGTTCATCCAATGACATATTATAAAATCCGCTTCCATGAAGAAACGTATTTCCTTCCAAAACATCCTGAAAATCAGCAGCTAACTTCACGCCGCTTGAAGTATTGGATAACATCCAAGTATTGGAATTATCGATTAGAAAGTACTTTCCATCTTCTTTTGCCGTTATTTGCACCAGAGTTTGCTTCATCCGTTCGGGGGACAATATGATTTTAAAATAAAAATTCGATCTTGCGCCGGAGTAAGGGGGATCATACAAAGCGAGAATTAATTGTTCTTTCCACACCACGATTCGGGGACTTCTATTGGCATTTGTTTCACGTATCATCAACATTTCGTCTTCCTCCATTGGTTCTAAGTAGCTGGAAGCTCGAATTGTTTTTTGAATATTAGGGATGTAAATTTGAACATCTTCTATAAATCGACTCGACTCTTTAAACATAAAAAGCTTATTAGACAATCGTTTAATCGCTGCAAGTCGCTCATATTGCGTTAAGGCAATCGAAACCGTGCTCAGCTTCTGCAAATCTTCATCGGCCAAATAATCCGTTTTCAACTGGGCGATATGATTAATTTCGGAATCAATCAATTCCGAGTAGGAACTGATTCGCGATTCCATGGAACTTGCAATTTCATTACGAAGGATAGAGCCGCTTGTATGATTAATCGTGAAAACCAAAATATAGATGGGCAATATAACAATCAGAAAGAGGAACAATATACGCAGAAAAATATTAGGATTTCTTAGAATACTCAAATTTCTCAACTCCATCTGGCCCGTTTTTGAGTTGTAATATTTTTGGTATCATACAAAATTATATCGCCTCCATTTTCCTTACGACACTACCTTTTTTCCACTTCTACTATCTTCTTTCCACCTGCGAGTTTGGGCGAAAAAGGGTATATATAGATATTTCGAATAAATCGTATTCTATAAATCTATTATGACTATATTATAGTTTTGAGTAAAATAATAACATGCGACAGACCAAGGAGGATTCGAATGATCGAGCGAATCGGAGTTTTAGGAGCGGGAACGATGGGGTTGGCCATTGCCAGCTTATTTGCGGAGCATGGTTATGAGGTCTCTCTGTACGAGCCCAATGATGAAATGTTACGCAGCGTAAAAAACCGACTGAACAAAGGGACCTTAAATATCCAGTTAACAAATAATTTCGAGAAAGCGGTTGCAAAAGCTGATCTCATTATAGAATGTGTTCCTGAGCAGCTTACAGTCAAACGCGAGGTTTATAGGCAGCTGGCCTCAGCAATTAGGCCTGAGGCGATCGTAGCCTCAAACACCTCAACCTTCCCTCTTCAGACATTGGCGCAAGAACTGCCCTTTGCTAATCAAATGGTCATTGTCCATTTTTTTAATCCGGCGCATCTAATTCCGTTAGTCGAAATGGTTGGCTTGCCCGACACACCGCCATCGATCCTGGAAGAGCTCGCGGCTCTGCTGCGGAAATGCGGAAAAACACCCGTTGTGCTAAATAAGGATATCCCTGGCTTTATCGCGAATCGACTACAAGCTGCTTTAATGAGAGAAGCCTGCTACTTGCTGGACAACGGCGTAGCCAATGCCGCGCAAATCGATACGGTGGTAAGCGAAGGACTTGGACTTCGATGGGCAATAAAAGGTCCATTTGAGATTGCAGACCTGGGAGGGCTTGATATATGGGCCAAAGTGACCGGACAACTTTTCCCAGCATTAAGCATCAGCACCGATACTCCCGGAACAATCGAGAAGATGGTCGCTTGCGGAGATCTCGGAGTTAAGAGCGGCAGCGGCTATTATCAGTATGACGATCCCGCCGCCGCCGCAGCGGACATGAACAAAAATCTACAGCGCCTGATTGCTTTGAAACAGACTTGGAATGATGAGCTAAATGACAACTAATTATGTCGTAACCGGCGACAGAGCCGCCACTAATGATATCCGAGCATGTCATGATGAAAACGTACTAACCCAGTAAATGGAGAACCATATGATTCGTTCTATACGAAAAAATGGTCCTCCTATTTTCTCTACAACAATCGCCCAATAATCGATGCCGCTTCCGCACGGGTCGCGTGAGCCTGGGGTCTTATCGTGTTGTCCGGGTAGCCGGTAATCAGTCCGCTTTCCGCCGCGGCGGCGACTGCTTCCCTCGCCCATTTCGAGATTTTGTTTTGATCCGCAAAAGTACTGACGGATCGCGTATTCTCCAATTGCAGAACATTCATAATCATCATCGTCATTTGCTCGCGCGTAATGGGATCGTCGGGGACGAACGTATTGTCGTTATAGCCGTGAACAACCCCGTAAGCATGAGCCGTCGAAACGGCATGCCTGGCCCAATGGTTCGCCATGTCGTTAAACGTCTTGCCTTCTTTATCGGTATAATCCAGTGCTCGAACCAGAATCACGGCGAATTCTGCCCGGGTAATCTCGCGATCGGGCATGAAGCTGCCATCGATATAACCGTGCAACGCGCCTTTTTCCGCCAATTTCACAATGGACTTCTCCGCCCAATGACCCTGGATATCTGTGAAACGGACGTCTGACTCAGCCTTTTCTTCGGTTACCGCAATGACTGCGAATTTGGTGAAATGGTTGGTCGTACCGCCTGCGATACCTTTCTCCCAATCGACTTTACGATTATCCAATGGCATCCACTGACCTGTTTCTTCATTAAGCCAGCATAGAAGAACGACTTCCGTACCATCATCCCGTACCGATTCGACATCAAATTGTAAATGGATGCTAACGTCTTTATCAAACTCTCCAGCTTGATCCTTCGTAACTTCGATAACTCTGCTCACCAGTCGTTGTCCGTCGGACAACGGCAGTGTATTCGGATCGGCAACCTCGGTAATCTTCAAATAGAATGTACGGCTGATGGCATCCGCTGGGAAGAAGATTTGACCCCCGTCAAAAGTTACCGTTCCTCCGTTCATTCCTACCAAATAAGTACCCTTCGGCAGTTGATATCCGCCTGCTCCTGAATTTCCGCCTTCGCTTCCCGTCCGGGACATCAACCGGAACCGATCCGATACCCGAACGCTCTCGTTGCCCGCAGCATCCGACACCCGAATATGCAGGTACCAGTCGCCGTCTACGCCGCTTTTCGCCAGGCTGGTTCCACTTACGAACGGCGTCCAGCCCGAAGACGGGGTCGATGTATCCGTTGTCCAAACATATTGCAGCGTAGACGCGTTCACGCCACTCGCCGCATCATCTGCCGTTACCGTTGGCGAAGCCGATGCAGCTTGCGTTTCGCTGCCGCTTGGATCATAGACAACCGATGGCGGCGACTTATCGATCTTCACTTCCAGCTCAACGGATACGATATGGCCCGCTCTGTCCGTAACTTGGAAGGTAACCAAGTTGGTCCCTTCCTCTGTTATCACGATTGGAGAACCGTTCGTATAAGCTTGCTCCAAACCCCCGTTCAATGTATAAAAAAACTCGGCCATGTCGTCGGTGTCGGCTCCCGCCTCGACATTGGCGATTACGGTCACGCTTTGGTTTGTCCAACCCCCGTCCTCATAGTCGCTGGCGTCCGCTTTCTTCATCATGATTCCGATCACCGGCAGCTTATATACATTCTTGCCCGCCAAGCTGCTCAGCGGGTTGCCTGCCAGATCGACGATATTGCCCAAAAGAGCATCGTAGGAAAAAATAACTTCCGCCCCTTGCTCGAACGCATCGGATACGGTAAAGGCAAGAGTCTTCGTACTTTCGCCTTCTACATCGATAATAGTTGTGCCGACTCCGTCGGATTCTATCATGACCCCATCCGCGTCCGTCAAGCGAACTTCTTCATCGAAGTGGAGGAGTATGCGATCAGGCTGCTCGACATCCATTACCGCGCCGACAACTGTCGGGGGAGCGACATCCCGTCCGATATTGCCGATAATACCCCGCAAAGCGGGATAAACCTTTCCTTCCTCGATGGTCCAAATATGAACGAAATCCCAATCCGGCTCAAAAGTTGCCCGTTGTTTCATCTCCGCCGTCGTTCGGGGAGTGCCTTTGTCGGCATCGCCGTGACCGGATGTCTGGCTATTGTAACGACCGGAAATGACGGGTTCGAAATTTCTTCCCACCAATCCGCCCGCGCTGCCCTCGGCAGCCGTGACTTTGCCTGCGGCGTAGGCGCGATTAATGGAGCCGACATTCCGCCCCGTCAGTCCCCCGACTTCAGAGCTGCCGTTGACGAACCCGGTACTATAAGCGTCGTTGATCGCGCCCCTCTCGTTGCGCCCAATCAAACCGCCAACGGCATATTGACCGGCAATGCTGCCGGTCGCGAAGGACTGACTGACGATGCTTCCGATATTGTTCTGTCCAACCAATCCGCCAACATTATTGGTTCCGCTAACGTCGACCGATGAATAGGCTTGTGCAATTGTACCTCCATAGCTCTCGCCGACCAGAGCTCCCGTGGAATATCTCCCGCTGACGAAGCCGCCTTCAAGCCCCACATTTCTTACGACGCCGCCGGCGCCGAGATAGCCGAACAGGCCTACGAAGTCGGTATCCGGCCGGTCAATCACCATATTTTCGATCAGATGGTTTGAACCGTCGAACTCTGCGGCATAAGGATTGCTCATGCTGCCGACCGGCGCAAAGCCGGAGCCTTCTCCGGAACCGGTCGCCCACATGTCGGAGCGGCTGTTATCCGTGAACACGGTCCCGAAATCAATGTCCCGGGCCAAAGTATAATTCACGCCAGGATTCATCGTCATTAATTGCAATTGATGCGTATTCGTAATCCTCTGCGACCACTCGGAACGCAGAAACGGCCGAGTCGAACCTTCGATCATAAACCAGACATTAGTGAAATCCCAGCCGGAATAGCTGTTTGGTACAAGAGCCTGCATCGTGGCGAGACCAGTCGATGGGCAAGTTACGCCGTAACCATCGGTATTGTTGCCGCAAGCGCCGCTCTGTCCGGCAGCCTCCTGATCCCAGAAACTTTGTTCGATTAACGCGCCATTATTGCTGCCAACCAGACCGCCGGCGTAACCGCTGCCTTTAACGGCGCCGCTGGCGTAAGACTGCCGTATTAAGCCATAATCCGTCATCCCTACCAGCCCGCCGGCCGTATCTATACCGCTGACGGCGCCGATCGCATAAGACCGAATGATAGTGGAACCGAAGTTACTCCCCGCCAAACCTCCCGCATGCCCCCCGCTGGCGTTAACCTCGCCCGAGGCATAAGAACGGATAACATCCGCGCCTTCCAGATCGCCTGCAAGCCCGCCAACGACGGCAGTACCGCTAACAGGGCCAGTTGCGTAAGAATCGCTCACCGCGCCGTCATGTCGTCCCGTCAAGCCCCCTACATAAACAGAGCCGTTAACAGAGACGCTGGAGTAGGATGAGCTGATCGAGCTGCCAGCGACGCCGTACCCTACGACTCCGCCTGTTGCGCTATTCCCGATAATGGAGCCTTCAACGAGGCCGACGTCTCTTACAACTCCTCCGGAGCCGACGATCCCGAACAGGCCGACGAAATCGGTCGCGGGGCGATTGACGGAGAGATTCCGGATAATATGTCCCGCTCCGTCGAAAGTTCCGGTGAACCGGCTGGCGGCATTGCCGTTGCCGCCGACCGGCTCGAAACCTTCGCCGTTGTTCCAGTCGGCCGTCTCCGAGGCGTCGATATCCGCCCCGAGCTTATAATGCGACGTCATATTATTCCGCACGGCGTCCAACTGTTCCAGCGTCATAACTATATAGGGATTGACTGGTGAACCATCCCCGGTCATTGCGGCATCCGGGGCGGCGAAAACCTGTAACGGGAAAATACCCGTCACTAACAAAATGATCGTTATACATGAGAGGAATTGCTTTAGCTTCATTGGATCCTATCCTTCCTTTTGTCGCTCGATAGCGTCGATCTATAACGAATTATATCGAAATCCGCTATCCGGCGAACCTAACCGCGGTTATAGGACCGGTTATAGATGAGCCGTTACCCCTGCAATTCTTTGCCCCGTTTAATCGCTTCTATACGGTTCTTTACCTGGAGTTTGCTGTAGATGCGATTGATATGCGCCTTCAGAGTACCCATGCTGATACCAAGCGTTCCGACGATCGCCTGATTGTCCATCCCTTCCTCCATATAGCGAAATACCGTATACTCCTTCGGAGTCAGCAAGGACTCCAACGCAGGGGGTGATTCAATGGACAAGAGCTTGGTTCCACCGTAACATGACAAAATTTTGCGCACATAGGCGAGCGAAGGCGCGTTGTTGTCCCGGATATTTCCTTTCTGCCGCTGCCCGATGTACTCCGAAAGCAGCTCCGCGACTCGCTCGCCTTTGTCTACGAACACGCGGACATAATCGTCGGGTTTGCCGTATTTCAGCGCCTCCTCCAACTTCAGCAGCGCCTCCTCCGGCTTGTCCGCTTGACGCAGCATGATCGCCTGAAAAATTTGAATGTCCAACGCTTCCATCGGACGATGGCCTTTCACCGCTATCAGGAGCAGCTTCTCCAGTAGAGACCACGCCTCCTGTCGATGACCGGTCTCCATCAACACCCTGCCGAGGAAAATATAAACGAACAATTGGTAGACGGATACCGGATCATCCGCCGAGAGCCTGTAGCGCTCCATCCACCGGACAGCCGCGGAGGGATCCCCCTGATCCATCCGCAGGGCGGACATCTCCGCTTCGATCAGGATCGACGCGGCTTCCGCTCCATCCTCCAGCGACCTTCGGCCAGCCTCCTCCAGCCATTTCTCGGCTTGCGCGAAGTCTTGCCTGGCTTTGCTGATTCGCGACAGGAACAAGCTTGCGGGAACATACACCTTCTCCGGCTGATAATGAGTCTGGCTGTTGCCCGCGAGCCCCAGCTTCAAATAATGCTCCGCCTGCTCCAGCTCGCCCCTTTCGTAAAACAATTCTCCATAACAAACCAGAATCGAATCCTGCAGGCCCATCAGTCTCATGAAATCGATCATGCTCTTGAAAAAATTGTCCGACAGCTCCCTTGGCAAATGTTTGCCGCGTTTGCCATTGTACGATCGGTAGATGGATGGAGCCAGAGGCATGTAGGGGGATGCGAAAATCAAATCCGTTCCTTCCGGGCTATGTCGAAGCGACAGTCGGATGTATTCCAGTCCCGAAATCATATCCATATCGTACTGGGTCGCCTTGAAATTCCGGACGAAATACAAATAACCCAAATAGCGATTCCTATCCTTCAGGCTCCAGCTTGCCGAAGAGGTCTCAAAGTGCTGCTCGGCCAGTTGCAAATGTTGTTCCGCCAGATCGAGCTCATGTGCCCACAACAAGGAGAAGATGTACGAAAAGTAGAGATAGGGATGCTGCATCAGCAGTTGCTCGGGGATGGCAGACAGCCATACTCTGAGCGCCTGAAATTCCCTGCGAATCATAATGCTCCGCATCTGTTCAAGCAGACGTATGGCTTCCGTATATTCGTATCCGGCCAGGTAATAGTCCACGGCCTCCTCCAACAGCTCGTGCGACTCGCACCATACCGCAGCCGCACGGTTCAGCTCTTCCGTCTTGCCGGGATCGCAGCGTTTTTGCTCCTTCTTCAGAAACTCGCAGAATAGATGATGTAATCGAAACCAGGTCTTGTCCTCATCCAGCGGGATGAGGAACAGGCCGGCGTCAACCAGCTTCGCGAGCTTCTCCGAGCCGTTCTCCCCGCCTACCGCTTCGCTCAATGGTCCATTCATCCTCTGAAGTACAGATATGTTCATCAGAAATTGCCGGGTGGGACCATCCAGCGCTTCGAAGACTTCCTCCAGCAGAAACTGCTCGACATGGTTGCCGTTCCCGGAATGGCTGAGTCCGAATTCCGCCGTCCAATCTCCGTAACGCAGTGACAACGAAATCAGCTTCAGTCCCGTCACCCAGCCCTCGGTTATGGCCAGATGCCGCTCAACTTGCTCCCTTCGCATCTCCTGTGCTGCAAAGATCCGGAAGAAGTCCACCGTCTCCCGCAGATCGAAGCGAAGCTGCTCGACGTTAATTTCCTGGGTCCAGCCCCGACTGATCCATCTCGCCTTCGATAAGCCGGCCAAGCTCCGGCTGGCGAATATAAGATGCACGGAAGGCGGCAGATACTCCAGGAAATACGAAACGGAAGCGATAATGTCCTTATCGGTGATGACATGCCAATCATCCAGCAAGATTGCCAGCGGCTCCCGCACACTGTTCAATTCATTTAGCAGGGCGACGAGAAACGGCTCGTACTGGCCGGGGCTCAATGTAGAGGCAACTACCCCAATAGAATCGGGCAAGCTCCCGAGCGCCTGCTCGAGCGCCTTCGTCATGTAGTTCCAGAATCGAACCAAGTCATTATCCTTGTCATCCAGCGACAACCATCCGACTGCCGCTTGTACTTGCCGAGCCCAATCGGCGATTAAAGTCGTTTTGCCGTAGCCTGCCGGAGCGATAAGGAAAGTTGCCTTGAAGGATAACCCTTCATTTAATCTCGCTATCAAATGGGGGCGGGGCACGGAATAAGACAGGGGCTGTGGTATATGCAGTTTAGATAAGAGCACCGTATAGTTGTCGTTCTTCTCGCGGCTCATGAAAACCATCCTCGTCACAGTTTCTATGTATTTTACCATTCTACACCTATTGCAACTGTAGGGGGAGACTTCCGAAAACCTTGGAAAAGAAAAAACAGCCTCGCCCATAACGGAGAAACTGGTCATTTTCTATCGTAACAAAGCTCATGCAATCATGACGGAAACGGCGCCGGCCGTCCCAGCAGATAACCTTGCGCGAACGGGATTCCCATGTGGAGCAGCTTGTCCAGCTCCTCCTTGCGTTCGATGCCTTCGGCAATCAATTCCGCGCCGATCTTGCCGGCTACATCCTGCAGCGTCGTCAGGATATGCTCCTTCACTTCGTCCTTATGTATGTTCTGAATGATTGACCGGTCTACCTTCATGTAATCCGGTCTCAGCTCCACGATGGATTGCAGCGAGGAATAGCCCGCTCCCACATCGTCGATCGCGATGCGATAGCCTTGGCTGCGATAATGCTGAAGCGCCTTCTTAACGGAAGGATAGTCTTCGATGGAGCTGCGCTCCGTAATTTCGAAAACGACCTGATGCGGGGACAGATGATGCTCCTCCAGCAGACTGATCGTGCGGCCCGGCGAGAAACGCGGGTCCTCCATAATTTGCGCCATGACATTGATAAACAGCTTCTGTCCTTGTCCAAGCCTCAAACATCCGTCGATGGCAAGCTCCCGCGCCAGACGATCCAGCCGATAGACGCCGCCGCTTTCCTCCGCGAACCGGAATAGATCCATGGGACCCCGGAAGTAGTTGTTGACGGGCAGACGGGTCAATGCTTCATAGCCGAACACTTCGCCTTGCTTAAGCGAGAAGATGGGCTGATAGACGGGGTATAACGATCTTGCGGTTAGCAGTTCCTTAAAATAACTGTCCCGAAGCAACCGTTCGGCGCCGCCCTCGACTTGGGCGTTTACGATCGCCTGCTTCAGGGCTTCGTAATACAGGCCGTCTACGCATGATTCCGACTCGCATGCCAGAGCGCCTAATCCGACACGAAGCTTGCCGCCGGGATGAAAGCCTGACAGTCTCTCCCGCTCTTCGCGGAAGGCTAGTTCAAGTCTGTTCGCCGTCCGTACCGCATGCGCGCTCAATTCGTACTCCGGATGTTCTTCGTCGTTCGAATGGAATTGGAACGAAATGAACAGGTCATTCGCCAACCATTGATGTTGACCCCGAACGTCAGAAGAAGGTACGAAGTCGCCGATCGAACGTTCAGCGAAGCTTGCCCAAGCTTGCTGCAGCTCTCCACGCTCTGTCTTGCTTGTCTTCGCATCCGGACTTGTCCCGTCCCACATTAATCCGATCACGGCCAAGTAGTTACGCCGCTGCGGCTGGGCTGAAAGGCCTCTTCGCCCGCTCCCCCATACTTCGTGCTGCTCCATAAATCATCTCACTTCTCTCTCGGCTGGCTGTTTTTCCATTCACCGGCGACATATACGCTGCCTTTGATCGATTTGGCTCTTTTCTTCAATCTGGCTGCAGTTATGGATATATCCTCCAGGTTCATCTCTCCGGTACCGTCGCATTGGAGCAGCGACAACGACAAGGTGACGCCGTTCTGCTCCACCTTCTGTCCTTGACGGTTCTCCACGACGGATATGTCGGCCCCTCTATAATAACGATGGACGCCGCCGTCGAACGCTTGGATCAAACGCTCGCATACGGCTTCCGCGCATGGAGGATCCACGACGCCAATGAAGTCGTCGCCGCCGATATGACCTACAAAAAATTGCCGGCTGTCGCTGTTTGCGAACTCTCCTACCATAAGCTCGGCCAAGTATCGAATCAGCTCGTCACCTCGAGCAAAGCCGAAACAATCGTTGAACCATTTGAAATAATCCAGATCCGCGTACACGACCGAAAACGGCTCCCGATTCGCGATTCTGCGCGATAATTCCGCTTCAATCCCCGAGTTGCCCGGCAATCCCGTCAAAGGATTCGCTATTCGGGCTTCCTCGGTGCGGAGTGCCGTCATACACTCCAGAATGCCTCGGATCGTCGCCGCTCCCATGACGATGCCATCCTTGACTATTACGACAATATCGTACAATCTGGACTCGTCCCTCGACATCGCCAGCTGAGACACCCTCTCAACCGGCGTATATTCTTCGACGATAAGCGGATCGCGATCCATGACAAGCTCTACGGAACGGCTGGCATACAAGGCATGACCGAATTGGCCGGCCAGCTGCTGATAAAGCCGATCTCTCATGATGACCCCGGCGGGGCGGCTATCCTTTACGATGATGACGCCTTGCACGTTCGGATTGGCGTCGAACAAATTGGCGACTTCGGATACCTTCGCGTTGCATTCGAACAAGGGTACGGGAGAAGCAAGCTTCCCGATCGGATAGCCGCTTCCGATCTCGCCGCGATTGCCCTTGGCGGCAAGCGCGGGCTCGCTTGTGCCCAAAGCCAGGTGACGCTCTCCTCTATCCACCGCCTCTTGAATGCGGCTTAACAAGTGGGCTTCCGCCTTCTCCGGCGTCGTCATCGGTCGCGTCCATGCAGCTCCGACTCCGAAACGTCTCGCCCTGCCGTCGGAGAAGCCGCTTGAACGCGTCCCTCCTGACAGCCTTTGAAGCTCTTCCGTCACTCGCTCGACGATCGCCTCGGTCGAGAGTCCGGCAGAGGATATTTCAAGCCAATACAAGATACCGGATTCCAATGATTGCTTCCAGAATACGCCTGGCTCGCTTGCAGCCCACTTTTCGATCGCTAAGGCGAGTTCTTGCTGCGACGGCATGAACTCTACGTACAGAGCGACCACGCCGCCGGTCTTCCAGCGATCCATGACTACGCTAACCATTGCTTCGTGCAACAATCCCGTTCCGACCTTACTCACGACTATCCCCTCGATCCTCGGGTGCGCCACACCGCTGTCAGATGCCCCGCAGTGCCGATATTGCTGCCGCGTTACGACCTATTGGTTCAGATCGGGACGCTCGCTTGTCACCAGGTACACTACGCTTTCCCCGATATTCGTCGCATGGTCGCCGAAGCGCTCCAAATGTCTGCTGACGAAGCTGAGCAGCGAAGCCTGTGCGATGTTGCGCGGATTTTCCATCATAAGCATCATCAATTCGCGCGTAATTTGGCCATACAACGCATCGACCTGATCATCGTCCTTGGCCATTTTGTACGCCAAATCCACGTTTTCGTTGATGAAGGATTGAATCGATTCGTACGTCATCGTGGCGACGATCTCTGCCATGCGCGGCAGATCGATCAATGGCTTTATCAGCGGCTGACCTTCCAGTCGAAGCACCGTCTTCGCGATATCGACGGACAAATCTCCCATTCGCTCCAGATCGCTCGCGATGCGGAACGCGGACAGGATTCGTCTAAGATCCTTGGCCACCGGCTGCTGGGTCGCAATCAATTTGGCGCCGAGCTCCATAATTTTTTCTTCCATTGCATTAAGCTGGTGATCGGCTTCGATTACCTCTTTCGCGCGCGCCGTGTCGACGTTTTTTAATGCGGATACTGCTTCAGCCAACGCTTTCTCGACAAAATTGCCCATCTCGACAATCCACTGATGAAGATTTTCCAAACCGTGATCAAATTCTTTTCTGACCGTCATTGTTAATATGCCTCCCCGAATCGATGAACTGGATTCCCAGCCTGTATTTTACTCGTAGATTGTTAATGGAGCATTTTTCGTTTGTTAAGCGGAAGTAAAAACAATCCGAACCGCGCTTTTTCCCCATCCGCTAAGCTTTTTGTTCAGGAGTAAGTTTGACGCAGCCGCTCCATCTCCTGCGAGACTTGAGCCGACAATTCATGGGCCTTCTCCGCCAGCTCTCCAATCGTCTGCGAGCTGGTTCGGTTGTCCGCGGCCGATTTAAATATTTCCTGAAAGACGATGTCCGCCGCTTCTACGCTGTTTACGCTGGACGCCGTCTGTCTCCGGCCTGCTTCAACAAGCTCGACGGCCTTGACGATGGACTGCACAATGTTGTTGGTGATGGCCGTAATTTCAATAGCGGACTTCTTGGTCTGGTCTGCCAAATTCATAATTTCTCCCGCTACAACAGAGAAACCGCGGCCATATTGCCCCGCCCTCGCCGCTTCGATCGAAGCGTTGATCGCAAGGATGTTGCACTGCTCCGCCAGCTCCTTGATCAGCTTCGACACAGCGCTTATAGAACCCGTCTCGCGCTCCAGCTCCTTCATTCGTTCGGCTTGCCGAACGGAGCTGTTTTCGATACTTTGGAATGATTCCTTGATGCTGTTTAACTCGGACTTGCCCTGAAGGGTTAAATCCACCATTCTCATGGATAAGGTGTCACCGAGCTGCACAGAATCGCGTACGCTCTCTACGGCTTCATCAATGCCGTTGATCCGCTCTTTCGCAGAAAGCAGCGTCTCCTTCTGCGCTTCCATCGCCTGCAATTGAAGCTCCTTGGAGAGACGGAGCAGATCGCTGACGGCCAGCACGCCTTCATACCGCCTATTGGAGACGAGAACGATGCAATCATACAACGAATCCCCCTGACGGGACATGGCCAAATCAATGATCTCTCGGGGATCCGAGTCGATATCGACGATGATCGGGGCCGTATCCGAAAGTCCGAGAGCCGGTTTATTGTAGAACAAGGCGACGCTGTATCGATGGGCAAGCTTGTACGAGAACCGGTTGCGCATCGCGAGTCCGCTGATGTTGCCGGAGTTGCTGACCATGACGATGCATTCGCAATCGCCTTGCTCCTGGAACATCTCAAGCAGATCTTTGCATAATGAGTCTTCATGAACGACTGGAGCCGATCTTGCGAAATCACGGAGACGGATGATCCCCGTCTTTGACTTGGACATGGATGGAGACTGCAACATGATCGGCTTCGTCTCCAATACCGGTTCTTCCGTACTGGATCCTGCCGTATTCCGACTTATCATCGTTGTCGTCATGATTCAATCCTCCTATTGACAAAGAATGTTTTATCGAAATTATAGACCTATTGCATTATCCCGATTTCATGGCACTGTTATCGGAATGTTAAATGTAGCGCTCGTCCAATATGTTATAATGGAAGTTGATAATCGGGTGAAGGATGGTTGCAACGATGAGTAAACAATTGGCATTAGCCGCCATTGAACAACAAGCGGACGCGTTCCGCGACATAGCGACAAAAATCGGCAGGCAGCCCGAGCTTGGCCATCAAGAATATTTTGCATCGGGACTGTTGACCGACATGCTTGCCCGGGCGGGGTTCCAGGTAGAGAAAGGCGTGTTGGGACTGGATACGGCCTTTCTCGCCGTCTACGATACCGGCAAGCCCGGCGCGGTCGTCGCCTTTCTATGCGAGTACGACGCTCTGGAAGGGCTTGGCCATGCATGCGGCCACCATCTCATCGGTACGATGAGCGCCGCTGCGGCCATTGGACTTAAAGCTGTCGCCGACGAGCTCGGCGGCGTTATCCGCGTCTACGGCACGCCGGCCGAAGAGACAAAAGGCGCTAAGGTGCCGATGGCGGAAGCCGGTCTGTTCGACGATTGCGATATCGCGCTGATGGCGCATCCCTATCACAGCTTCGAGCGCTCCGGACAGTCGCTGGCGCTGGATCCCGTCCGCTTCGAATTTAGCGGGCTCGCCGCGCATGCTGCGGCGAGTCCGCATGAAGGCATAAACGCGCTGGACGCGGTTCTTGCGCTGTTCGGCAGCGTCAATGCCCTTCGCCAGCAGACCCGCAGCGATGCCCGCATTCATGGCATTATCGACAACGGCGGCACGGCGCCTAACATTATTCCGGACTATGCGTCGGCGAAGTTTTACGTGCGTTCTGCTTCGCGAGCTTACACGAACGAGCTGACGGCCAAGGTCAAACGATGCGCGGAAGCTGCCGCGCTTGCGACCGGCTGCGGGCTCCAGGTGAGCAGCTACGAATATTCCTACGACGAGCTGATGACAAACGAGATTTTGTCGGAAACGTTTATGAACAATCTCGCCCAGGCTGACATCGCCCCGGAGGAAGTGCAAGACGGCAAGGATCACGGCTCGCTTGATCTTGGCAACGTGTCGAAGCGCTGTCCGGCCATTCACCCTTATGTAAAAATCGTCGAGGACCGGCTCTTGCTGCATACGGAGGCGTTCCGGGACGCGGCCATGACCGATACGGCGCTCGACAGGATGCTCGTCGGAGCCAAGCTGCTTGCGGCAACGGCTTATGACGTCATGGCGGACGGCCAGCTTCGGGCGGCCATACGCGAGGAATTCCGCCAGCGGACGTCGACAGCGTTATGACGTTAGACACGACAACGGATTTGACGATGCCAGCAGGTACGTCTGCGCATACATTAGCTGACATAACGCCAGAGCAAGCACATGTCATTACGCAGACCTGCCTGCTCGCCGGCAAAATTATTTTGCAGAACGGCGGAGAGACGTACCGCGTGGAGGATACGATGGTGCGAATCGCCGCCGCTTACGGCATCGAGCAGTCCCATAGCTTCGTGACGCCGACGGGGCTGATCTTCGCGATCGACGGAGCTTCGCACGTGACGCGGCTGATCCGGATCTCGGAGCGCAACACCAATCTGAGCAAAGTAGCCATGGTCAACGACATCTCGAGACGAATCAGCGGCGGCGATCTTGGGCCGAATGAGGCTTATACGCTGCTAAAGGAGATCGATGCGGCTAAACATGAGTATCACCCCGGACTTAAGGTGCTAGCTGCGGCAGTTGCCAGCGGATGCTTTCTTATTATGTTCAGGGGAGAATGGCATGACTTCTTCCCCGTATTCGTGACGGGCGGTTCCGGGTTTCTGTTTTTCCTGTTTATTCACCGGATCGTGCCGATCAAGTTTTTCGCGGAATTTCTGACCGCTCTGATTATTGGCAGTCTGGCGGTCGGCGCGGTCAAGCTTGGCTTCGGCCATGATCTCGACAAGATCATCATCGGCTCCGTTATGCCTCTGGTGCCGGGACTGCACATTACGAACGCCGTCAGGGATCTGATGGCCGGACATCTCGTTTCGGGCTTGTCCAAGGGGGCCGAGGCGTTTTTGACCGCTTTCGCGATCGGCTCCGGCATCGCTGCTATTTTGTCTATTTTCTAAAAGGGAGTTCAAAAAGTCCGCTTTTGATCACGAAGTATGCCTAGAAGCCTACTCGACATCGAATATTTCCTGATACCCACGAAAGTGAAGGGAAGCTTCGATGTCAATTCCAATTACTTTCGCGGGGCCCGAAGTTAGGCGAAACTAAGCAGATGCTTTCGAAGTATGTTTCCTCCGGAAACATTGAAGGTGCTCACGTAGCTTCCACTACGCTCCGCTCCTCAGTTTCTACCTTCATCCAATCTTCTACAGCGTTTTTGAAAAAACGCAGCATCGGAAGCATACTCTATTGTGCTGAATACCGAACTTTTTGAACTTTCACTTCTGAGCTGTCAGAATGTGTTGTGTTGCACTTATCATGTAACTTAGGAGCGCCTGTCGGCATGGAAATTGTCTATCAGCTCGTAACGAGCTTCATCTCGTCCGCCCTGTTCGGATTTATATTCAACTCGCCGATCCGTCAACTGGCTCGCTGCGGCTTCGTCGGCATGTCCGGCTGGCTGGCTTATTACATCTGCATTGAGCTGGGTCTCGACGTTATCCCGGCAACGCTGATCGCCGCGTTCCTCGTCACCGTCCTCAGCCAGCTGTTTGCCAAGCTGTACAAGACGCCGATCATCATATTCAGCGTCGCCGGCATTATTCCGCTTGTTCCGGGCGGCCTCGCCTACGATGCCATGCGGCATGTCGTCGAGGATCAATACGATACCGCCGTGCAGCTAGGGGTAAAAGCGTTTATGATATCGGGCGCCATCGCGATCGGTCTCATTTTCTCCGAGGTCATCAATCAAATTATACGGCGAACGGCTCGCTGATTAGACGGGAGGCGCTCTCATTGGACGCATTCAACGAGAAGGTCCGTTACGAAAATCCTCTGCTGTCGGTTCGTATTTTCCGAACGCAGCGCGAGGGTTCGGATTTTACGAATTGGCATTATCATAAGCAGCTTGAGCTGCTGCTTATTTTGAGCGGTCATCTGGATGTCTATCTGGAGCAGGACAGCTATCATCTGGGTCCAGGCGACCTGGTCATCATCGGGGCATCCGAGCTGCATCGTGACAAAAGCGAGAAGCTTCTCGATTACATCGTGCTGCAGTTCGACTTGGAGCAGTTTTTCGACCATAGCTCCATCCCTTATATTCGTTACTTCTCGGCAACCCATGCGCCGCTTTCCAAGGCGAATTATATTTTTGAGGAGAATGCTGCGGTAAAGGCGGAGATTGCGACTTGCGTCACGCGCATACTGGACGAAGCGACGGGCAAATCGACGGGGTACGAGCTTGCGGCGAGCATTTTGATCAAACAAATATTGCTGCATCTGCTCCGGAACGACACGCGCAAAATGCTGATCGAGCAGGACAACTTCGACAAGGTGCGGCTGAAGCCCGTGCTCGACTACGTGGAGAACCATTTGACGGACCGGATTCAGGTCGAAGAAGTGTGCAAGATTGCCAATATGAGCTACTACTATTTCGTCAAGTATTTCAAAAAAACGATCGGTCTCTCCTTCACGGAATACGTTAATTACCGCAAGGTGAAGTGGGCCGAACGGATTCTGCTTACGAAGGATCTGAGCATCTCCGAGGTTGGCGAGCGAATCGGCATGCCGAATATGGCCCACTTCTACAAGATGTTCAAAAAGTACAACGATTGCTCGCCCAAGCAATTCCAGCGCAAGATGCTGACTTGGCAGCGGAATTGATGCTCCGCTAGGACTTTTGCTCTCGCCAAGGCCGACCGCGCTTCAATAACCCGATTTTTTCGGGCTATTGCTTCCGACAAGGCTGGCTGCGCTTCAATAACCCGATTTTTTCGGGCTATTGCTTCCGACAAGGCCGACCGCGCTTCAATAACCCGATTTTTCCGGGCTATTGCTTCCGACAAGGCCGACCGCGCTTCAATAGCCCGATTTTTTCGGGCTATTGCTTCCGACAAGGCTGGCTGCGCTTCAATAACCCGATTTTTCCGGGCTATTGCTTCCGACAAGGCTGGCTGCGCTTCAATAACCCGATTTTTCCGGGCTATTGCTTCCGACAAGGCTGGCTGCGCTTCAATAACCCGATTTTTCCGGGCTATTGCTTCCGACAAGGCCGACCGCGCTTCAATAACCCGATTTTTCCGGGCTATTGCTTCCGACAAGGCCGACCGCGCTTCAATAGCCCGATTTTTTCGGGCTATTGCTTCCGACAAGGCTGGCTGCGCTTCAATAACCCGATTTTTCCGGGCTATTGCTTCCGACAAGACTGACTGCGGCCCCTTTTCCTTACTCGCGAAAAGCGCATTTATTTCATTACGCTTTTTTATAAGTCTACGCAGCTTAACTACGCTTACAAAACGCGCGCGCTCTCTCCCCCTACCAAACAAAAAAAGCCCGGCATCCCTACAGCTTAGGGCTTGCGAGCTTTTTAGGCATAACGAGCTTGTATCCGACGCCTCGGATGGATTCGATCTGAACAGATTGCTGGCCAAGCTCCAGCTTCTTCCGAAGCGAGCTGACGTGTACGTCGACGGTACGCTGGCCGCCAATGTAGTCGAAGCCCCATACGACGTTCATAAGATCGTCGCGGGTAATGACCATTCCCGGACGCTGCACCAGATAGAGCAGCACCTCGAACTCCTTGGGCCGAAGCGGGATCGGTTCGCCGTTTACGACAACCTCGTATTTCTCCGGGTAGATCGCCAACTCCCCTACCGAGATTACCTTCTCGTTGGAAACAACGGGTGCGGGGTCTTCGTTGTGCGTCCTGCGCAAGACGGCCGATACACGAGCAAGCAGCTCAGCTACCCCAAAAGGTTTCGTTATATAATCATCCGCTCCATGCTTAAGTCCCTGCACGACCTCTTCTTCCGCATTGCGTGCCGTCAGAATAATGACAGGCGTGCGAACGCCGTGCTGGCGAAGCCGGCTCAACACTTCGAAACCATTCATGCCCGGCAGCATGATATCCAATATAATGAGATCGAAACCTCGTTGAAGAGCGGTCTGCAGCCCTTCGCTGCCATGATCAATGACGGTAGTCTCGTAGCCCTCCTGAGTCAAGTTGTACGATAATAACCTTGCCAAAGTCGGTTCGTCTTCAATGACTAACACTTTGTGCGACATAGGGACCTCCAGGCTCTATAGCGGCGCATCAAGCGCCGCATACACTTAAAGTTTAACGCTTAGTAAACAGTTTACCACGACTTCCACGTTATGCGATAGTCCAACATGCCTAACCAGGCCTTGCCGCCTTATTGAATGACGGGAAGATCAATCGTAAATGTCGTTCCTACGCCGACCGTGCTGCTGACCGAGATCGTTCCCTTATGGAGCTCCACCAGATGCTTGACGATGGACAAACCGAGGCCCGTGCCGCCGGAGCTCCGGCTTCTGGCCTTGTCCACGCGATAAAAACGCTCGAAGACGCGAGGCAGATCTTTTTTGGGAATGCCTATGCCGGAATCCCTGATCTGGATGCGGACTTGCTCGTCGCCATACGCATAGATGCGAATCGTAACATGTCCGCCCTCCGGCGTGTAATTAATGCCATTGGACAACAAATTCATCATGATTTGGCGCAGCCGGTCTTCGTCCGCCTCCAGATATAATCCTGATTCGACGTCACGCTCCAGAGCAATGCCTCTGCGTTTCGCTTCCGGCTCCAGCAGCTTTACCGTCTTGTCAATGAATCCATCCATCTCTACAGGAGAAAACATGAGCGGCACTCTTCGCGATTCAATCTTAGACAGCTCCAGGATGTCTCCGATCAGACGATTGAGCCTTTCGCTCTCGTCGAAAATAATTTGAAGAAACGAACGAGCCGTCTCTTCGTCCTTAACGGCACCGCCAAGCAGCGTCTCCGCGAATCCCTTAACTGCGGCAATCGGAGTCTTAAGCTCATGCGATACATTCGCCACGAATTCGCTGCGCATCCGCTCCAGTCTGCGAATCGCGGATACGTCTTGCAGGACAAGGAGCACGCCGCTAAATTCTCCGTCGTTGTTTTCGCGGACAGGCACAAGATTAAGCTCCAGCAGTCGCTCCTCCGGGAAGTAAAACGTTATTTCCTCGCGCAGATGCTCCCTCGAATCCAATGCTTCCTGAATAATCTGTGCCAGCTCATATTGCTGCTTCGCTTCGGCGAAGTGCCGTCCGACAAGCTCGCGCGCGGAGAAGCCGAGCACTTCTTCCGCCCTGCGATTCATAAGCAGAATAATGCCATGAACGTCAATCATGACGACGCCGTTGATCATGTTCGCAAGTACGCTCTCCAGTTGGTTCTCGTTCTGCCTGATGCGGCTCATCTGCACCTGCAGACTGTCGGCCATCGCATTGATTGCCGTGCCCAGCTCTCCGATCTCGTCTTGTTTCGTCGTCTTCACTCTCGCGCGATAGTCCATGTTTTTGATCCGCTTGGCCACTTTCGTAATCTGCTCCAGCGGCTTCGTCAGGCTCAGGGCAATTCTATAGCTGATAACGGCCGCGACGATGCACAGCACCCATAGGCCGCCAATTAAAACGACCGTCAATTGATCGATGCTGCCCTCTACCTCTTGCAGCGACATGGCTAGCCGTATGATATAAGTATTGCCATCTTCCAGAACGACATGTGGAATCGCCACGTAGATCAAGCTTTCTCCAGCCGTCTCGCTGGGACGCACTGCTTGTCCGACGCCCTTATCCATCGCTTCCATTACTTCTTTACGAGAAGCATGATTGTCCATTGTACGCGGATCGTAGTCCGAATCGCCGATGACCGTGCCGTCTCCCCGCATAAACGTCACCCGCGCATCGGTGTATCCCTTGAGCTCTTCCGCTTCATTCGTATAATAGAAGGTTTGCTCCTCCAGCTCGCCCGTCAGCCAATCCATCTTGTTGACGATGAGATGCAGCTCGCGAACCATATTGTCTTCCAGCGCGTTGATATGATTGTTTTTAAACGTCTTCATCATCAGGAAACCCGCAGCCGTCACCGACAGCGCGGTCATCGCGATAATAATGATCGTTAGCCGGGTTCGAAAACTGTTCATGTCCGTTCACTCCTCATGGATGGGCCGGCAAATCAATGCCAACGTTTATCGTACATGCGTACGGACCGCTTTGCCAGTCTTGTTTCTGTTAAGTTTATGTAAAACATAATGATGAACGGTCGCCACCGGCTGTTGAATAAGAATCGACAGCACGACCGGTACGGCGGCAAGCGGGCTGAAATAGCCCATCGCCAGTACGATGCCGAGGGAAATATTGCGCATGCCGGTCGCATACGATACCGTCGTCTGCGTCTCGCGATCTCGCAGGCCAGCCGTAAAGACGAAGCCGACGGCGTAACAAATGCCGACTAAAACGATGACAACAGGCACCAACAGTGCCATGTCGCGCTTCAACTCGTCTACGTACGGCGCAATAGCCGAAGCGTTAAGCGCGACAACCGAAACGAAGCAGAGCTTGGAGATCGGGGCGGCGATCGGCTTGGTTCTAACCGCGACCGTCCCTTTGCTCCATTCGTACAAGGCAACGCCAATGATCGTGGGTAACACGATAAGGATGGTTAAGTCCAACATGAGCGGACCTGCCTTGACCTCTACCCCCGTCCCGAAAAAGGCATGCACGCCTGCCGGAACGACGAACGGGCTGAGCAGGGAATCCAATACGACCATGGCCAGCATGAGCGGCACGCTTCCGCCGGACATGCCCACCCACAAAACGGACGACACGCCAAGCGGGATAATCGTAAACAACACCAACCCCACGACATATGGAGAGTCGGCCCCGAAGATCGAAACGCCTGCGGCGTAAGCAATGACAGCCGAAACGACGTGGGCCAGTAGAAAGGTTAGCAGCATAATGCCCGGCCGCTTCATGACGCCGCGCAGATGATTGAGCCCGCAGCCCATCGCCATCGTCAGCGTGACGAAAGCAAATAAATAGGGAACGGCCGGCACAAAGGCTTGCAGCGGACGTTCCAATAGAAACCCGAGGATGAGTGAGCAGGGAATAATGAGAAACATCCATTTTTCGAATAGGGTATTAAAGGTTAAACCTAGTTTGCGTATATCCATGTTGTTATCTCCCGTCCGGCAACCGCTTATGATCTTCCTATGATAAACCTAATTCGCAATTTCGACCATCATTCGCACTATAGATGGGTTTGGATCCTTGACCTCCAAACAATTATGCATCACCATGTATGTAAGGATTGGATATGTCCGACATGATGCCGCCACTTTCATTTTTAAGCTATTATATCCTGTTGAGAAGGGATTGACTATCGGGTCGCCCGATAGTTACGCATAATAAGATCGGAGATCGGTTTAAACATCAGAGTTAGAGACGAGGATATCAGAATGGCAAAAACAGCATTAAACCGATCGTTTTATTACTTGTTAGGTACGCAAACCGCCTCCAATATGGCCGACATCCTGTATACGATGGCGCTCACCGTGATGGTCCTGAATCAGACGGACAGCTTGATCTCGGCCACGCTCGTACCGCTCATACGTGGAGCCATGGGGATGATCAGCGGCTCCGTTGCTCCTCTTTTAATGGCCAGAATCAAACTGACGCGCCTGTTATTCGTCTCGCAGCTTGGACAATTCGTTGTATTCTCGTTGTTGGTATTATATCTTTGGAATAGAGGGGATTCGTCCGTCCTATTGCCTGTTCTGCTCCTCGTGTCCATTCTGTCATTCCTGGACGGCTGGACAACGCCATCACGCAACTCGCTGGTACCGCGGTTAGTCGGGTCGGACAGCGGACTGATGAAGGCGAACGGCATGTTGTCCGTCAGCGACCAAATCGTGCAATTCGCCGGATGGGGACTTAGCGGTGTCGTCGTCGTCCTGATCGGCACCCGTAATACCATGCTCGCGGCGGCTGTTATATACGGATTGGCCGCCTCGTTGACCTTGCGTATTCATGAGCCGGCTCTGGAAATTAACGTTGGCAAAAAGGCGCTTGCCAGAAGCAATCGGAACATTCTGATCGAGGGCTGGCAGCTTATATGGAGAGTGCCAAGGCTGCGCGTCCTCACGTTTATGGACGTATCGGACATGATCGCGAATTCGGTGTGGGCAGGAGCCTTCTTGCTTGTTTATGTGCAACAGGTTCTGGAGCGTGGCGATGAATGGTGGGGTTTCATTAATGCCGCCTACTTCTCGGGAACCCTGCTCGGCGGAATCATCGTGGTATCCTTGGTAGAGAAGTTAAGTCGTCGTATTTATTCTTACATGCTGGTTGGCATGATCGGGTACAGTTTGTTCATCTACCTGTTCGCATTCAACCAATCGCCATGGCTTGCCCTTTTGTTCGTCGTGCTGTGCGGACCGTTCGCAGAGCTTGCTATGGTGAGCCGCAAGACGCTTCTTCAGCGCAGCCTGGATAAGGCAAGGCTGCCGCAATTATTTTCCGCGCAGAACGTGCTGCTCAATCTGTTCTTTTGCTTGTCGCTGCTTGGCATGGCATGGATTGCGGAGACGTTTGGCATTGTACCATTGTTCGTATTCGCCGCGTGTCTGACATCGGTAACTGTCGTGATCGGACTGCTCAGCTATAAAGTATTTCATCGTGCGGAAGAGACCGGACAGGAGTCCGCGAGCACGTTATGATTTCAATTGATGTGGAGGGGAATCAGTCTTGAAGAACAGCTCATTCACCAATGCCATCATTCAGATGCAATACGTGTCCAGGTGGAAGGAATTCTCCCCCCGTTACAAGGACAACGCCGCCAGCCACAGCTTCCGATGCGCATCCATTGCTATTATGGCCGGCATTATAGAGGAGCGTGTATTCGGCAATCCGCTGAACAAGCTTCAACTCGCGGCGCGGGCGTTGCTGCATGATTTGAACGAGACGGTTACGGGCTCCATCAAATACGTGACCAAAAAAGACGCTCATGTCGCGGACCATATCCGCAAGCTGGAGACCGAGGTCAGCAAGGAGATCGTGTCGTACCTCTCCCGATCGCTCCAGCCTCACTTCTACGACTACATCGTCGATGCCGAGGACGAATCCTATATCGGCCGGCTCGTGCAGGCGGTCGATTCCTTCGATGCGATGCTATTCTGCATGCGCGAATACGAGCTGGACGCCAATCCGTATTTTGCTTCGAAGTACGAGCAATTGCGGGCCGAGCTTGCCGCCTCATCCTGCCCCTCAATCGCCTGGCTGCTGCAGGCGTTGGACACCGATGCCGGCGTGCGGCAGTTTCTCGATCACATCCTGAACCTGGATCTCATCGAACGTTGGGGCGGCAGCTTTAATCTGATCCCCGACAACGACGCCACGCATTCCTTCCGCGTTGCCGCGATGTCCCTGTTTAACGGATTGCTCGAGACGGAACGATTCGGACGTCCGGGCATCGATCTTTACAAGCTGCTCGGCAAGTCGGTCATGCACGACATCGTCGAAGGCGTCAGCGGAGACGTCGCGTCGCCGATCAAGAAGTCTTCCTCCGTTATACGCGAGGCGTTCGAGCGTTACGAGCAGGAAGTCGCGCGCAAAATGGTGGAGCAGCTCCCTTCGTTTTTCCACGACGAAATGATGGATTTCCTCGTGAATGCGAAGGACGACACCTATGAGGGCGAACTCGTGGACATCGCCGACAAGCTCGACGCGCTCATCAAAAGCAATCTGGAGATGCGCAACAACCCCCATTACGGGGAAAAGTATTACGGACAGCTCGTGCATATCCAGCATCATTACGAGAATCCTTGCGTCATCTTCTTCCTCGCCTACATTCTGCATGATCTGACTTACGACCATTTCGTGCGGTGAGGACGTTTTGTTTCGGGGAAGCTAGTTTGTGCGGGGATGTTTGTTTGGTGTGGAAAGGTAATTAGTGTCCTCGTAGGTAGAAGTAACGTGAAAGTTATTTAGCAAAAACACTTAAGGTGCCGTTATTGGGATATCTGATGGCGATATGCAATTGTACGTTAGAATGATCCTCCATGTTTTTTCATACCAGCTACGATACTTTTGTTTTTTCTTTAGATCGCAGCCTAGATGCGCCGCTCGCAAGTATCGACGACACGGCGGATTAATACGTTATATCCTGCAAGGGACGAGCAATGTGAAAAAGCGAGTTCATTGAAGCACTGGCAGGCGAGGACGAGCAAATGTATATGAAAAAGCGAGTACAATGGGGTGCTGGCAGGTGGGAACGGGCGAATATGTATGAAAAAGCGAGTTCATTGGGGCGCTGGCAGGCGGGAACGGGCGAATGTGTATGAAAAAGCGAGCACAATGGGGCGCTGGCAGGTGCGGACGTGCGAATGTGTATGAAAAAGCGAGTACAATGGAGCGATGGTGGGCGGGGACGAGCGAATATGTATGAAAAAGCGAGTTCATTGGGGTGCTAGCAGGCGGGGACGAGCGAATGTGTATGAAAAAGCGAGTTCATTGGGGTGCTAGCAGGCGGGGACGAGCGAATGTGTATGAAAAAGCGAGTTCATTGGGGTGCTAGCAGGCGAGAAGGGCGAATGTGTATGAAAAAGCGAGTACAATGAGTCGCCCAGCACCTGCCAGGCATTTTATAGCGGAGTTTCCCGCTATATCCGGCGTCTCAACACCTGCCAGGCGCATTATAGCGGAGTTTCCCGCTATATCCGGCGACTCAGCACCTGCCAGGCGCATTATAGCGGAGTTTTCCGCTATATCCAACGACTCAGCATTTGCCAGGCTTATTATAGCGGAGTTTATCGCTATAGTCTGCGACCTAGCACCTGCCAGGCGAATTGCGCGAGCGCCCCAGCCAGCCAAGTCAGCAAGCAAACCAAAAAAGTCCTCCGCATCGTACATTACGATTGGAGGACTTTGTCTATTTATGGCTCGGCGAAACGTTACTCCACGCTCCAGCCGAAAGGATACGCCGGCGAAATTTCCAGGGGGAGCTTCCCCTGCGGCTTCAGGTCGCCGAGCAGCGCCTTCGCCGCGGAAGACAGCGCCAGCGGTCTGCACTCGTATACGGCGAGGTATGCGAGCACATCAGGGAATAGCAGCAGATCCAGCGGATTGCGTACGGATACCGCCACGACGCGGTCGCCTGCCAGCTCTATCGCCTGACGGGCGATGTCGCGCTCCAGCGGATGCTTTGCAGCGTCGTAAGTGACGACGACGATCTGTTCGAATGCATCCAAACCCGCGAGCGGGTCCGCCCCGTCCATTCGGCGTTCCACGACGTTCGCGGCGCCGTAATGACTCAGGTAGCCGCCTAACGTGCCGTCGCCGGACAACATCTCGTCAGCGACGGATACCGGCACGATGCTCGGCCATAACACGAGCATGCTCGCTTCGCGCCGAAGCGGCAGCAAGCCGCCTTCGTTCTTCACTAACGTCACGGAGGCTTCGCTCCAGCGGCGGGCAACTTCCTTGTTGTCTTCCGTGCCTATAACAGCCGCCACCTGCTCCCATGCGCCAATCGGCTCATCCAGCCGCAGCTTCGACTTCAGGCGCATAATGCGGCCCACCGCTTCGTCGATTCTCGCCTCGGACAATTCGCCGCTTTCCACCGCGGCTGTGACAGCCTCCAGCGCCGCACGCTGCTTCTCGATCGTATGGCTGACGAGCACCATGTCGGCTCCGGCTTGTATCGCTCTCACTGAGCCTTGCGCAGGCCCGTAATGCTCGTCGATCGCGCTCATCTCCAGGCAGTCGGTTACGACGACGCCGTCGTAGCCCAGCTCCCCGCGAAGCAAGCCCGTCAGCACTTTCTCGGACAACGTGGAAGGTACGCCGCTCGGCTCAAGCGCCGGCAACACGACATGCGCCGTCATGATGCAGTCCGTGCCTGCGGCAATCGCCGCGCGGAACGGCCGCAGCTCGATCGCATCCAGCCGATCGCGGTTATGCGGCAATACCGGCAACGCGTGGTGGGAGTCGACGGACGTGTCGCCATGTCCGGGGAAGTGCTTTACCGTCGCCGCCACGCCAGCGGACTGGTATCCTTCCACGGCAGCGGCTCCCAGCTCTGACACGACCTCCGCGCGGTCGCTGTACGAGCGGACGTTGATAACGGGATTGTCCGGATTGTTGTTGACGTCGATACAAGGGGCGTAGTTTAGCGTGATTCCAAGCTTCCTGAGCTCTTCGCCGGATACTTTTGCCGTCTCGCGAGCCGCTTCGGCCTGCCCCGTGGCGCCAAGCGCCATATTGCCGGGCATCAGCGTGACGCCGTCGACGAGTCTGGCCACCATGCCGCCTTCTTGATCGATGGCGATAAACAGCGGCGCCCGTCCTGACACGGCCGCCTTCTCTTGCAGCTTGACCGAGAGGTTATGCACCTGCTCCGCATTCTGCACGTTGCGGGTGAAGTAGATCGTCCCTCCGATCCCATACTCTTCGATCAGCGAGTTGAGGTCACCCGATGGCTCGTAACCATGGAATCCGAATACGAACAGCTGTCCGATCTTCTCCTTCAAGCTCCAATTCCTCCAATTGCTCTCCTTGCCCCATTCGCTCGATACGCTCGCATTCGACCGTCGTTCCCGTCCTTCCAACATTTCAACCCATCCTCTCAGCTGTTAGTGTACCGTATCATCCTCGACTTGAAATTTGGCACGAAAGTCCGACGGATTGTCGCCGGTATACTTCATGAACACCTTCGTGAAATACCTTCTCTCCGCATACCCGACCTCTTTGGCGATTTGGGCCACGCTTTTCCCCGTCTCCGCCAGCATCGTCTTGGCACGCTCCATCCGCTCCCGCGTCACGTATTCGATAAACGTCTCGCCGAATGTCTGCTTGAACAGCAGGCTGAAGTACGACGTGCTCAAACCCACATGGGTTGCCGCTTCTTCCACGCTCAGATCTCGGCATAGATTGCGATTAAGGAATGCTCTCGCCTCCAGCAAGGACAGCTCCGACTGCTTCTTCTTGTCGATTGACCGATCCGTCACCGCGGCCGTTACCTGACGGATAAAGGTCAAGAGATCTTTGATCAGGAAACGCCGGTCCAACCTGCGCCATAGCTGCTCCTCCTGCTCCCTCGTAAATACGGCCATCTCCTTCATCTCCCGCATAAGATGGAGCACGAAGAAGTGGAGCAGCGGCTTCACCCGGGCGCTATGTTGATCGTTGAGATGCTGCAATTGGGACGCGATTTGGTCCACCTCGACGTTTACAGCCGCGGTATCGCCCCGCTTGACGGCGCTGATCAGCTTTTCCGCCGTTACCCAAAATGCCTTGTCTTCGGCAGGTCCGCGTTCCCCATCCGTCGGATACAACGTGATCGTGTCATGAGCAGGCGTCAACTGCATGCCGAGCTGCACCTGCTTATAGGCCGCAGACAGCTCCTCCACGCCCGCGAATCGCCTGTAGATTCCCGCGTTCAGCGACAGCTTTACATGGTTCCGGACCGCCGTCATCAGCATGTCTGCCCACTCTTTGACCGGTTGCTCTTCGAATTCGGCAGCTCCCGCCGTCTCGATCAGCACGCACCATTCCCCGTCTCTCATCTGGATAACGGCATGATGCAGACCGTTGCCCTGCAGCTTCTCCCTCAGCACATTGCATACCGCGAAATTCCACAGCTTGCGCTCCTTGTCCGCCCAGTCCCGCCAATCCTTTGTTTTCTCCGAGCTGACGTCAAGATCCAGTACGATCATGACGAAACGCTGCGTCCGCAGCTGCTGCTCGTCGCCGGAGAACAGCCAGTGACTGCCCGAAAAATCGGTATAATCCATAATCAGATCGTAGAGTATTTTCTCGCTGGCCAGATCGATCATCCGGCCCAGCTTCTGCTGTTCCTCGTGCTGCTGCTTCGCCTTGCTGCGCTGATTCGACATCACTCTTGCAATAACGCCTGTCAGCTCGTCATAGGGAATCGGCTTAAGCACATAATCGTTGACGCCGTATTGAATAGCCGCTCTCGTATAAGCAAAGTCCTGATAGCCGGACAACATAATAATGTCGCAGGTCATCTCCCGCTCCCGGATCAGGCGCACGAGCTCCAGTCCGTCCATAACCGGCATTCGTATATCGCAGAGCAGGAGCTGCACGGATTGCTGCTCCAGAAGCTGGAGCGCTTCTACGCCGTTTTTGGCAGAGCCTGCAACTTGGAGACCTAGCATTTCCCAAGGAATAACCTTTTCCAAGTTTCGGGTAATGTGAGCTTCATCGTCTACCAGGAGCACCTTGTCGCTCATGCGCTCTCACCTCTGCTTTTTGGAATGATGCATCTGATCGTCGTGCCTTCCCCTTCTGTGCTGCAGATCATCATGCCATAACCCGGTCCATAATGAATGCGGAGCCGGTCGGCGACATTGCGTATGCCAAGTCCTCTCCGTTCGCCAAGTTCGGCCTCGTCTTGACTTTTCCTCGACGGACTGTAACCCTCCGCCAGCTTCTGCAGGACCTCCTGGCTCATGCCCTTGCCATTATCGCTGACCATGATCACGAGCGAGTGAGGTTCGACAGAGACGTCGATCGAGATGACGCCTTGGCCGTCCTCGTACCCGTCGAAGCCGTGCTGGATGCTGTTCTCGACAAGAGGCTGAAGCGTAAGCTTCAAAATACTATATTGCAGCGCCTCCTCCGGCACTTGAAGCTCATAGGAGAACAACTCCTCGAAGCGATACTTCTGAATCTCCAGATAGCTGCGTACATGCTCGATCTCCTGCTTGATGCCGATCTCCTCGGAGTGATGCATGCTCGTGCGGAGCAGATTGCTGAGCCGCCTCACCATCAGCATGATCTTGGCTCCTTCGTTCTGCGCCGCGAGCGCGTTGATGGACTCCAGCGTATTGAACAGGAAATGCGGCTTGATCTGCGCCTGCATCAGCATCATCTCCGCGTGTTGCTTCCGGTCCTGCTCCCTGCGAACCTCGCTTAGCAGATTACCGATCCGCTCCACCATGCTGTTGAAGCTGTTAGCCAAAAGCACCGTCTCGTCCTTTCCCTGCGCAGTCACCCGGATATCGAGCAGCCCCTGCTCGACGAGTCGCATTTTGCGGACGACCTTGATGATCGACTTGGCGACCCGATTAACGAAAAAGACGTTGAAGAGCACGGCCGACAGCAAGCCCAGCACCGTAATCATGCCAATCCACTGCACAAATCGGATGTTCTCGTCGGTTAATGTATTCCATGGCTGTACGGACAGCAGCACCCAATCGTTAAGCCCCAGCTTATAGGAAGAAACGAGACTGTCCACTCCGTCGAACTTCATCCTCGCGCTCTTGTATTCCTGCGTTAACTGGGGCATGGAGTTGGTATACAGATCGATGCTCCCGCCATCGTATTCCTTGTTGCTGTCCAGCATGATGAGACCTTTGCCGTTCATAATAAAATAACGCGAGCCCTGCGAATCCGGATCCGGATTCTGGAACCCTTTTAGCATGCTGCTGACATCCTCGGTCTTGTACTGAGTGACCATGATGCCGATATCGTTAAAGGATTGAATGTCCTTAACGACGCGCAGCATGGTGAACAGCGGCGGATCGACGCCCGTCAGTTCCTTCTGCTCATGCGGCCCGATCCAAAGCGGGATGCCTCCGAGTCGAATGACATCGTCGTAGAGAGAATGCTGCCGCAGCTGCTCGAACGTAATCGGACGGAACGTCGTGGGATCATTGCGATTCGAACGGTACATCGTGCCGTCGCTGGAATACAAGACAACATAGCTGACGGCAGGATGCTGGAACAGAATGCTGCTGATCTGTTTTTCGTCCTGATTAATGCGAATGATCGTGCTTGGATCGTCCATGGACAGATCGTTCTGCTTTAAAATATCCTGAACGACGCTGCTAATGACGTTGCCGTTGGACAACTGATTCAGCTCGCGGAAAAAATAAGAAAGATTGCCGCCGATCGCTTTCATCGTGATTTCCGACTGCTCGCTGTACTTCTTCTCCAGCAGCGTCTCGGAGTTCAGGAAGGAGAAGATGCCGAGCACGATCATCGGGATAATAATAAGCGTAATGAAGGCCAGCATCAGCTTCGGTCTCAGATTCATCTTGCCCGGCCTCCTATTTGCTGTCGTCCCCGGTTATAATGCCGGATCCCGCCGCATGGCCGATATGGCCAAGCCCCGCTTCGTTAACCTGGGCCAGATTGGCCTTATCCTGCGCTTCCTGAATAGACTGCGCCACCTTCTCGGGCGTGCTAAGACCGCCGATCAGCTTCTGCAGCCCGACTCCGATCTCCGAAGTTACGCTTGGCTGCACAATGGCATCGAAAGCCGGCCAAGTGCTCGAAGCTTGCCCCATAACCGTCAACACTTCATTAACGATGGGATCCGTGTCGGTGAGATCGGTGAACTTCATGGAAGGCAGCAGCTTATCCTCGTCCATCGCCCGCTTCTGCACGCTTTCGTTAAAGAAGTTGGCGATAAAAGCTTTGACGACCCCGATCTGTTCCTCGGACAGATTGGAAGAGAAGCCGAAGCCGTTGGAATACGAAGCATTGATGGAGCTTTGGTCGCCAAGCCCGCCGGGAATCGACGGAAACGCAAAAAATCCGATGCCGCCACGCGGAATCCCCGTTTCCACGCTTGTGAAGTGGCTCATGTCCCAGGTTCCCGTGAACACCATCGCCGCTTTGCTCTTTAGCAATTGCGCTCCTTGCTCAGCATATTCGAAGCCAAGCGCCCCGCTCGGAAAGTATTTGCGCCGGATCAGCTCATTGTAAGCTTCGAACCCTTGGATAAAACCCGGGTCGGTCCACTTCGTCTCCCCCGTCAGCAAGCCGCCGAACGCCTCGATGCCCACGTATCGGACCATGATCGTATTCCACATCATGCCGATTGCCCACGCATCCTTCGCGGCCAGGCCGAACGGCACATATCCCGCCGCCTTGATGGTCTCCGCCGTATCCAGCAGTCCATCCCATGTTTTGGGAATGGACAAGCCCAGCTCCTTGAATATTTGTTTGTTGTAGAAAATCCCTTCGCTATAACCGCCGTATGGCACGCCATACACCCGGCCGTCGATTGTAAATTCGGACAAACTCTCGAACTTGTCCGTCAGCTCCAGCTCCTCCAGAATCGGAGTGAGATCCAGCATCCGGCCCGCCTTTACGTAGAGCTTTAGATCCGCTCCGCCAAACACCTCGAAGATATCGGGCGGATTGCCGACGGCCATCTCCTGCTTGAGCTTCGTATCGCGATTAACGATTTCGTCGATGCCCTCCAGCTGGAAGACAACGCCTTCGTTCTCGGCTTCCGTCTGCGCGACGACATCCTCGAGCACTCGCAATCTGGCTTTGCTCGTTTCCTTGATCTGCGTATGCCGCAGCGACAAGGTAACTTGCTTAAATTCCAGTTTGTCTTCGATTGCGGGGTTATTGCCGCTGCATGCGGAAGTCCCCGTGGCGACAATGAGAAGGACAACGATCAGGATCGAACTTCTGCGCAAGCTTGTTAACCCTCCTTACTTGTCTCCCTGTATCTTATTATATCCACATTCGCCTGCCTGCAAGGAGGTCCAAAAAACGATAACGAGGGGATACATTTCTATTATTTTTGCCGCAGCGGCAACCTTAATCTCGCAGCTTTTCGGTTGCTCCCCTGATTCGTTCGTACAGGGCTCGCCATTCTTCATTGCCTTGCGGCGGACCTGCCGGCTCTCCGGCTTCTTGCTCTTCGGAGCCGTTGCTCTTGCCGTTAATTGACCGAAGCGACCCAGGTTGCTTCAATCGATCAAGCCGATTCCGCGATTGTTCCTTCTCCAAACGTCATCACCCTTTCAGCCAATCGTCCCGGAGCGCGAACAGATCCTTTAATTCATCCGTGCTCATCTCCGTGATCCACTGCTCCGACACGCCGACAACCTGGTCGTTCAGCGATTGCTTGCTCTCGATCATCTCGTCGATCTTCTCTTCCAGCGTGCCGAGCGTAATGAACTTGTGCACCTGCACCTGGCGCGTCTGCCCGATCCGGAAAGCCCGGTCCGTTGCCTGGTTCTCGACGGCCGGATTCCACCAGCGGTCGAAGTGGAACACATGATTCGCGGCCGTCAGATTCAACCCCGTTCCGCCTGCCTTGAGAGACAGGACGAACGCGCCGCCCTTCTCATCCTCTTGAAATGCCGTAATCATTTCGTCGCGTTTCGCCTTCGGCACGCCGCCATGCAAGTATGGAACCTTGATGCCAAGCGACGCCTCGAGCGTTTCCTTGATCCGTGCTCCCATCTCTACGAATTGGGTGAAGATGAGACAACGTTCGCCTTCTGCCGCGATCTCCTCGCACATCTCCAGCAGCCTCGCCATCTTGCCCGATCGTTCGGCATCCCACTTCTCTGTCTCCGTCTCGTGCAGCAAAAGCGCGGGATGGTCGCATAGCTGCTTAAGCTTCGTGAGCGTCGCCAAAATAAGCCCGCGCCGCTGCATGGCATCCAGCGTATCCAGCTTCTCCATCAGCTCGGATACGATGTTCTCGTACAACGTTCCCTGCTCGGCGGTCAAGGTCATAAAACTTTTGGACTCGATCTTGTCCGGCAGCGACAGCTGGATGGCAGGGTCCTTCTTTACGCGACGCAGCATAAACGGCCTTACCCAGCGCTGCAGCCCTTGTATCATCGTTTCGTCCCTCGTCCTCTCGATCGGCGCGACGACCACTCTGCGGAAATCGGCCATGCTGCCGAGATAACCCGGATTGATAAAGTCGTAGATCGACCATAGCTCCGTCAGCCGATTTTCCATCGGCGTGCCGGTTAACGCGATCCTGTGGCGGGCGCCGAAGCTCCTGATCGCGCTGGATTGCTTTGTGTACACATTTTTAATATTTTGGGCCTCATCGAGACAAAGCGCGTTCCATTCCACAGCTCCGATATCCTCTTCATCCAGCTGCGCGAGCGAATACGAGGTGATGACCAGATCGTATTCTCCCGCGAGCTCCTTCAGCTCCTCGCCTTTCAACCGTTTGCCGCCGTAATGGATATGAACCCTGAGCGACGGCGCGAATCGCCGAAGCTCCTTCTCCCAGTTCCCGATAACGGATGTCGGACAGACCAGCAGCGACGCACCTGCGGCAGGATCACCCGACGCCTGTACGCAGCACAAATACGCGATGAACTGAATCGTTTTGCCGAGACCCATGTCGTCAGCCAACACGCCGCCCAGTCCGAACTGGCGCAGGAACAACAGCCAGGATACGCCCTGCAGCTGATATGGACGCAATTCGCCCAAAAACGACGACGGCAGCTCGGCCTCCGGAATGCGGGACACTTGCTGCAACTGCGCCAGCCAGGCGCCGAGATGTTCGTTCAACTCGACCTCGGCCCGCAAACCATCCTCGCTTTCGCTGTCCAGCTCCATCTCCGAGCCGCCCCGCAGATGCATCTCCAGCACGTCGCGGAAGGAGAGTCCCTTGCGCTTGCCTACCCGCTTCATCCAGGCGCGGATTTCCGCGACGTCCTGCGGATCAAGATGGACCCACTGATCGCCCACTTGCACCAGCCTTCTGTTCTCCTCCGCCATTTGCATAAATTCGGCTTCGGAGAGATCGATATTGCCCAGAGCCAGCTTCCAGTCGAACTGGACGATCTGGTCGAGACCGAACATCGGCTGCGCAGCGGAACCGACCGACGACTTGAGCTTTGCCCGCACTCTCAGCTTTCGGCTGCGAACCGCCTCCCACCATGCAGGAAGGAGGACTGGCGTACCCGCCTCCAGCAGCCGAAGACTGTCGTGCTCCAGGAAACTCCATGCTTCCTGCTCCGTCAAGGACCAGCGAAGCGATGCCGAATCCTTTATCGTTCTATCTCCTGCTTCATCTTCCGATTCTCCCGCCTCGGCAAGATGAGGCAATACCTGCGCCCACTTGGACTCTTCCTTGTTCATCTTGCCGACGAGCGGCTCCTGCCAATCGGCAGGCAATCCGTTGCCAGCGTCAAGATCGACGACTCCATTGGCGTCATAATCGCCATATTCTGGACCGGCCTCGTCCTTCCGCTCAGCCTGCCAATCTCCGGCGGGATTCTTGGCAATCGTCCGCCACTCTCCGCCCGACTGATCCTGCAGCGCGGGGCGCAATCTCCAGCCCAATCCTTCGCCGGGCTCCAGCAATTGAAGCGCCACGCGGAACGGCAGCATATCCCGGCGGAAACCAATGGCGATCAGCCATTCGTCTTCGTCGCTCCCCTTTTGCCTGAGCACGCCTTCGCCCATCTTGTTGCCAATCTCCGCCCAAGCGGCCGCCGCATCGTTGTCGCTGACCAGCAGTTCTTCGATCGCCGCGCCCAGCCACGCCTCCGCCCGGGCATCGCCATGTTCGGCCGCATCGCGAAGAGCCTGCTCCCAATCGTTCGCGAACTCGGCGGCGTCCTCCGGCAAGTCGGCCCTCCAGCTCCTCCGTTCCTCGCTCCAGTGCTGCCAGTCCGGCATATACCAGCCTCGCAGCAGCATCGTCCGGATCATGCCGGCGATTCGGATAAGGACGCTGAGCCGATCGCTCCACTTCACGTCAAGCAAACGGACATGACGGGGCTGCGACAAATAATCGACGGCGGCGAGCGGGCTCAGCTTGAGCAGGCTCTGTCCGCCGATTCGTTCCTCTTCTACGTCCGCTCCGTACCAAGAAGCCTTATGCCATGCGAACAACAACGAGCGCAGACGTCCTTCCGTCAAGTCCTTGCGCTCGACCGCGCCAAGCAGCAGCGCCGGGTTTCCTTCTTCCATGCTCCATTTGCCGTCCACCGTCAGGCTCCGAAAGTTCAATGATGTTCTCATACGCCGATTTTCCCTTTCCACAGCTCTTCCTGCAGCGCCCTGAGCCGTTGGTATTTCCCCATAATGCTTGCCACGTACAAATCCCAACGCTCTGCATCCTTCAGTCCCTTGTACAACTTCTCCAGCTTTTTAAGCTGCTTGACGGCTATCCGGTAGCCCTGCCGATTTCTCGTGGCGATATTCGCTTCGATGGATTGATGATAGATCGGCAGCAGCGATTCCGGCGATTGCTTGGCAACCTCGCGCAGCGCCGCCGCATCCAGCTCCTCCATCTTTGCTCCGACGAGCATCTGGAGATCGGCCCAATCCTCATAACGCTTGACGTTAAGCCAATGCTCGGAGAGATCCCCGAAGGAGTATGGCAACAGCCCGATCATATAAGACGCCCAGATTTCCTCCTGCGGCCGATCCTCGTCCGCGCGGCGGCACAGAGTCATAAATGGGCCGATATTGCGAGCATTTCTGGCGGCATGCACGCGCTCGAACAAATACGCCATCCATTGCTTCGCGGCTTCCCACTTGCCGGCTTCCATCCGCTGAGCCACGGAGGGATAGATAAGCTTTTGCGTCCGTTCGAAGGCGCTTTGCGAAAATTGCGCGATGGCCGCATCGTCATCCCCGTCCAGAAAGTAGAACATGCCCGCCGCCGCATGCAGAAACGAATCGTCGTTCTGGGGTTCCTTGCGCTCCGCTGCCGCAAGCAGCGCCGCCAACTCCCGATCGAACCAGTCCCTGCGCCGCGACAACACTTCGCAATAGGCCAGATACAACATCGGCCAATCGAATAGCTGGCGCTCGGCAATCATCGCCCTATGCTTCGCCCGTTCCGTAAGCGCCTCGGCCCAATGCAGCTCCGCCTCGCCCATCTCAAGGGGTTCAAGCTCCGACAACAAGGAGAAACCATGCTCCAGCCAAGGCTCTGCCATACGCAAGAACGACATCTCGTGATAATAGCGGCTAAAGCTGTCCACGGTCAGGATGGCCCGCTCAGCCTGCTCCAGCGTAAAGGCAATGGACGCCAGCCAGTGCAATCGCTGCATAGGCTTTTCCCATTCCCGCGACGTCCCCTTGAGCGCCGACAAGACGGGCTGCAGGGCATGAAGCGAATGCCGGCATTTCCTGAACGATTCGCCGTACTCGGCCTCCATCCAGGAGAACCACTCCTCTGGCGAACCGGAAGGACCCGGATTGCCGACGCCGACTTCGAACAAGGCCAATTGACCGGATTCCTCCTTCTTCTCCGGCTTCACGAGCTTGCTCGCGGGAGCCAATCCGAGCAGTCTGAAGTACGAAGCCTCCGCGGCTTCTTCTCCTTCCCGAAACGCCACATAATAGAAGTAGACGGCAACCATGTGCTTGCAATAATCGCCGTACGGACAGGTGCACTTGCTGTAGCGGAACTGTTCGGCGTCGATGACGACCGCATACAGCTCGGTCCCTTGGACGATGCCCGTCAAAATGTCGCTCGTCGTTTCCTTCGCGCTTTGAACGTAGCCGTTTTTGAAGTACTGCCAGCCGCGCTTGATCATGATGCCTTCTATGTTTTCGCCCATTTGTCCTTCGAGCGCCGTTAACATTCTGTCGTCGAATACACGCATTGCAGTCTTCCACCCGCCTCTCATCCGTTCTTTGCATTCTTTCCATTATAACACAAAAAAACGCCATCCCGGCGACGCGAGCCGCAGGATGGCGTTCCTGTTAAATCATCGATTTCGCTTAAAAGCTTCTCTCTATCCCCCCACGCTTTGCATCGCCCATGCTTCCACATCCCAAATCTTGGTTACCCAGTCCTCGTAGAATTCGGGTTCGTGGGACACAAGAACGACCGAACCCTTGTAAGCTTGCAAAGCCCGTTTCAATTCGGCTTTGGCATATACGTCCAAGTGGTTGGTCGGCTCGTCGAACAGGATCCAATTGCTTTCCCGCATCATCAGCTTGCAAAGACGAACCTTGGCTTGTTCGCCGCCGCTAAGCTGATTAAGGGCCCGCGTAATATGTTCATTTTTTAAACCGCAACGAGCTAATGCGGCCCGAACCTCATGCTGGCTCATCGAAGAGAACTCGTCCCATACGTCTTCCAGCGGAGTCATCGTGGGAGCCTTGGCTTCCTGTTCGAAGTAAGCGGGGGATAAATAATCGCCCAAATACGTTTTGCCAGCAAGAGGAGCAACGACTCCCAGAATCGTTTTAAGGAGCGTAGACTTACCAACACCGTTGCAACCTACGATTGCGATCTTATCGCCACGCTCGATGACCATATCCATTTTGGGAAGCAGCGGCTTATTGTAGCCGATGACCATTCCCTCCGCTTCGAATACGGTTTTGCCGCTCGTTCTGGATTCTTTGAAGTTAAAAGTCGGTCTTGCCGCTTCCTCCGGCTTGTCGATCCGGTCTATTCGGTCAAGCTGCTTTTCCCGGCTTTTTGCCCGCCCCGAGGTCGAAGCGCGCGCTTTGTTTTTCTGAATAAACTCTTCTTGCTTCTTAATATATTCCTGTTGTTTCTCGTAGGCGTCGATATGCTGCGATTTGTTCAGTTCGGCCATCTCCAGGAACTTATCGTAATTGGCCGAGTAACGCGTCAATTTCGTGAATTCGAGATGATAGATCACGCCCACGACCTGATTCATGAAGGACGTCTCATGGGAAATCAGAATAAACGCGTGCGGATAATTTCTTAAATAATTCGTAAGCCAGTTAATATGCTCGTCATCCAAATAGTTTGTAGGCTCGTCCAGCAATAACACGCCGGGCTTCTCCAGCAAAAGCTTGGCGAGCAGCACCTTCGTCCGTTGTCCGCCGCTTAACGCCGTCACATCGCGATCGAGTCCGATCGCGGTAAGGCCTAAACCGTTGGCCATCTCGTCGACCTTAACGTCAATGAGATAGAAATCGCCGATTTCAAGCTCCTCTTGAATCTCTCCCATCCGAATCAATAGCTGCTCCAGCGTATCCGGGTCCGCGTCGCCCATCTGCAACGTAATTTCATTCAGCTCGTTTTCCAGCACGAGCAAAGGAGCAAAGGCGTCCTTCAACACGTCACGGATGGTCTTGCCCGCTTCGAGCTTCGTATGTTGGTCCAAATATCCGTATTGAACGCGTGGCGTCCATTCGACCTTGCCTTCGTCCTTGAGCAGCTTCCCCGTCAAAATATTCATAAGGGTAGACTTCCCTGTGCCGTTTGCGCCTACCAGCCCGACATGCTCCCCCTCCAACAAACGGAAGGAAACGTTTCTAAACAATACCCGATCGCCAAACGTATGCGATAATTGCTCAACCGTCAACAAACTCATGATTCTTTATCTCCATTCTTTTGCATTTAACTATGAGAGCGGAATATACACGGATAAAGTCAGCTTATCCGGGCTTGTCGCAAATACGGTGACTTTGCCCTTGTATCGTTCCGCAATCGATTTGACGATCGACAAACCGAGTCCTTGATGATCATCCTGTTTCGTGGAGAAGCCTGCTTTAAACAGCGGCTTCTGAACGAGCTCCTCGGCATTAAGACAGGTATTGGTAATAATGATCTCCAGCGCGTGCCCCCTTTGCGCGACGGCAAGCTCTACCTCTCGGATGCTTTCGTCGTATTTCAGTACTTCGTCAAAGGCATTGTCGATAAGATTGCCCAGCACCCGATTCATATCCAGCGTCTTGGCCCCCATGTCCTGCAGATCAAGACCGCTTACGCTGCATTCCAATGTGATCCGGTAGCTCTCCGCCTGCGAGATTTTGGAACGGATAAGCGCGGCGATCGCCGGATTGCCGATATTGATATAATCGTTGACCGATCGGATATCGCTGGTCAATTCTTTGGTGTAGGCAACTAGTTCCTGATGTTTGTTAAGCTCCGCAAGCGCCCTGATCGTCTGGACATGGTTCAGGAAATCGTGCCGCTGGGCTTTGACGGAGTGGAACAAGCTGTTGATCTCTTCCACGTACGTCTCCTGGGCGACTTGTACCGCTTTTTCGCGGGTATATTTGTAATAGCGGAGAGCGGTGTAGGCAATCGCCAGGCTAACGATCGACAATAAAACAATGATAAGACCCAGATTTAGAAATTGGTTGTCCAGTTTGCTTTTAATAACCTCGTAATCCGAAGCGATCGTCAGCACGTAGCTGTCCAACTGCTTGCCGTATTCGTCCGTAATGCTGATCCCTTTGTCTTTTACGAATACGGGGATAAACAGCTTATAGACCGACTTGCCCCCCGCCTTTTCCTCCAGCGTGAGCACTTCGTGCTCCTGGTAAGCACGGCGTACGTATTCGACGTCGCGATCCAGCTTAATCGTATAATCGCCATAGATGACGGGACGCTGCACATGATGCTCCTGCTCCTCGCCGTTCTCCGTAGGCGTCCAGATCCCGTCCGGAAAGGTTGCCGGATTGATGGCAGCAATCTCCATAATGGAGTCGCTTCTGTTCTCCAGCTCGGAGATCAGACGTTCTGCCCCCGTAATCCGGTTGTACTCGTCAAGCCTCGCAAAGCTGACGTAGGGATCGGTAATATAATTTGTTGTTCCGTCGTAATAGTAGCCCCACTTGTAAACTTTGTCCAGCTCCGTGGAGGATACCTCGAACGGACCGCTCCAGAAGTTCTCCATGGACTGCCCGAGCCACTCTTCCTTAACGACTTCCTTCGCGAACAACTGCTTGAATACCTGATGCCAGGGATCCCAGCTCTTCGTGCTCTTACCAATCTGCGAACCATCGGATGAGCGATGCAGCACAATATCATTGCCTGTTTGCTTCAGCAGCGTAATATGGGCGATGTCCAGCTTCCTGCTCAGCTCCTGAAGCTGCTCCGAAGTCACTTTCTCCACGTCGGGATCAAGGGCGTACTGGGCGGCAATGGACGCCGCGCGAAGCTCCCGGCCGATCTGATCCTCATAATGCTCGGCGCCCATGCGAGACTGCTCGACGGCGATTTCGATCTGACTCGCAAGCGTCAGCAGCTCTTCCCTATGACTTTCTTCCAAAGTTGATTTGGTCAAGAAGTAGTAGACCGTGTTATTAACTAATATGAGCGTAACGATGACGCCGATTGCGATCAGCCATAGATTGCGTTGCATGTGTTGCATCTTGCCCCTTTACCTTATTTTTTGAGCAGCAGCCGCAGTGCCCAGCCGCGCTCCGCGCGTTTCCTGTACTTAGGCAAGGAACGATAGACGCGCAGCCCTTCCTCCGCCGAGCTCTTTGCCTCCGCTTCTTTCCCCATCCGTTTGTAGACCTCGGCAAGCCGGTAGTAGGATTCGCACGAGGAAGAATGGATGTCCTGGAACGCGCGCAAATAGCGAAGAGCCTTCTCTTGATCGCCGCCGTCCGCGCTCATCGCCGCAAGCCTCAAATAGGGCGTGCCGTATTTGACCCTCGAATTAATCTCGAGCGCGCGCAACAGGGCAGCTTCTCCCTCCGCCTTATTGTCTTCGGCCGCCAGCGCCAGCCCCAGATCGGCCCAATATTCCGCCGAATCCTCCAGAACTCTTTTGAGCGGCTCCAGCAAACGAATCGCTTCTCCGTATTTCTTTTTGTCGATGAGCAGCCGGGCAAGCTCTTGCTTCGCGGACACGTCATTTGGAGAAGCCGTCATTATGTTCCTTAACTTGCGGATTCGCGAGTTGCGCTTAAGCGGCGCCAGCAGACTGGGAGACAAACCTACGAATCTGCGGTCTATGACATACAAAATAAACAGCAACAGAATGATGGCAAAAAACGGGTTGCCAAGCAGCCAGGACAACCACAGGAATAAAAAGGTCAGCTTGAACATGAATTCGTTCCCCCATAACGATCGATATCAATGACAAATAATCTCGTTCCATCATACCACAATCAGGGATTTTGTAACGGGTTGGCATCGTATTTCATACATGCTTTTCGCATATTCATTCCACCGCCGCAACATACTACACGGGAAACATTACCACATCAGCCCAAGGAGGCAGACAATCTCATGGACAACAAAAGAGGCGTCGAGGACGAGCGAAGCCGCGGTCTGGCACCGGGAGAGACAGAGCAGTCGCTGACGGATCGCCAAGGGCATCCCATTACAGACAACCAGAATATTCGCACGATCGGCAACAGAGGACCTTCAACGCTGGAGAACTATCATTTTATCGAAAAAATATCGCATTTCGACCGAGAGCGCGTGCCGGAACGGGTCGTTCATGGCAGAGGCGCCGGCGCTCACGGCTACTTCGAAGCGTACGGAAAGCTTGGCGATGAGCCCGTCTCGAAATATACGAGGGCCAAGCTGTTCCAAGAAGCCGGCAAGCAGACGCCTGTCTTCGTCCGCTTCTCTTCCGTCATTCACGGCGGGCACTCTCCCGAGACGCTTCGGGATCCGCGCGGCTTCGCGGTCAAATTTTATACGGAGGACGGCAATTGGGATCTCGTCGGCAACAATCTAAAGATCTTCTTTATCAGAGACGCCATGAAGTTCCCGGATATGGTTCACGCGTTTAAACCCGATCCCGTCACGAACGTGCAAAGCATGGAGCGGTTCTTCGACTTCGTCTCCCAGTCGCCGGAAGCGACGCATATGATCACGTTCCTGTTCTCGCCTTGGGGGGTTCCGGCCAATTACCGGCAGATGCAGGGCTCCGGCGTCAACACGTACAAATGGGTCAATGCCGAAGGCAAGGGCGTGCTTGTCAAATATCATTGGGAGCCGCTGAAGCAGGGCATTCGCAACCTGACCCAGGATGAAGCGGAGAAGATTCAAGCGAAGAACTTCAATCATGCCACGCAGGATCTGTACGAGGCGATCGAAAAAGGCGATTACCCGGAGTGGGAGCTGCAAGTGCAATGGATGAGCGACGACGAACATCCCGAGCTTGATTTCGACCCGCTTGACGATACAAAGCTGTGGCCGCCGGAGCAATTCCCTATGCTCCCCGTCGGCAAGATGGTGCTTAACCGCAATCCGGCCAACTATTTCGCCGAGGTGGAGCAAGCGGCGTTCGGCACGGGCGTGCTCGTAGACGGGCTCGACTTCTCAGACGACAAAATGCTGCAGGGCCGTACCTTCTCGTATTCCGATACGCAGCGCTACCGGGTAGGAAGCAACTATTTGCAGCTCCCTATCAATGCGCCGAAAAAACGCGTGACGACCAATCAGCGCGACGGGCAGATGGCGTTTTACGTCGACGTAGCGCCCGGACAGAACCCGCATATTAACTACGAGCCGTCTTCGCTAGGCGGACTGTCCGAGGCCGATCGGCCGGGGGAACCGCACGAGCCGTTGTACAATGCCAAGCTGACGCGGCGGAAGATCGACCGGGAGAACAACTTCGCGCAGGCGGGCGACACCTACCGCAAGCTCGAGCAGTGGGAGCGCGACGATCTCATTACGAATCTCGTCGACGCGCTCGGCACGTGCGCCGATCACATCCGCGAGACGATGATCAGCCACTTTACGGCTGCGGACGCCGACTACGGACGGCGCGTGGCGGAAGGTCTGGCGGCGGCCGGAAGCGCGGGCAACGGACATGTCGGCACGAAAGCCGCGAACGATGGCATGGAAATGGCGGCCGAGCTCGGCCATTCGACCGACGGCTATTGATTCCGACGAGCAATAAGCAAGAAGAGCCGCCCGGTTCGAGCTTCAGCCGGTCGGCTCTTCTTCGCTTGGGGATCGCCCCGGCCTCCTCGCCGGAATTCGGATCAACACCGTCGTCCCGATGCCAAGCCGGCTATAAAAAGTTACGCCGTAACGCTCTCCGTATTGAAGCTGCACGCGCTGATGGATGTTCCGGATGCCGATGCCCGTCTCTCCTTCGGCTTCCATCGAGGCGATGACGGCAAGCCGATCGGCCCTTACGCCCATTCCGTCGTCGATGATCCGGTATACAAGATCGTTTTGCTCGAGGGCGACGGAGATTCGGATGTAAATGCGGTCGCCGCTCCACGCGTGTTTGAGCGCATTTTCGACGAAAGGCTGCAACACGAGCTTGATCGTCTCGTATGGCCATATGCGGACATCCACGTCGAATGCAACTTCGAGACGGCTGCCGTATTTTACCTTCTGGATATCCAGATAGGCTTCTGTCTGTTCGATCTCAGACGAGACGCGTATTAACGACTTGCCGGAATTAAGCGTAAGCCGGTAAAACTTCGCAAGCTGCACGACCATCTTCTCCAGCTTCTCGTTCTCCCCGAATTTGGCCAGCCGATTAATGGAGGATAACGTATTATACAGAAAATGCGGATTGATCTGCGTCTGAAGCATCTCGAGCTCGGCTTCCTTCTTCTGAAGCTGCGTCAGGTACACCTTGTTGATCAGCGCCTCCACATCTTCGCCCATCCCGTTAAGCGCCGTCGCGATCTGCGAAAATTCGTCGCGTCCCCTGTAAGCGATCCGCTTGTGGAGATCCCCTTCCCGAAACGCGTTTAACACCGAAACAAATTTCATGATTCGTTTGGAAAAGTAACGGGATATAAACACGCCCGCAAAAGTGAACAACACGAAACAGACGACGCACACGGCGAAAATAAAAGCGCGAACCCGGACCGCCTCCTGCTCGATGACCGTTAGCGGCACATGGGCTTCGATCGTCCAGCGCTGCTTCGGCATCTCCTCGGCAATCGTCAAATACGGCTGGCTCCGTCCGGGATTCGTCACCGCGTATTTGCTCGGACCGGAAGGCGCCGCGGCGCCGTAAGCGCTCGGACTGCCCGCGGAAGCGTAGATCAGACGGCCCTGCTCATCCTTGACCGTAATCTCGCTTCCCGGACCCAGCTTCGAGTCGACGACGCTTTCGAACAGCTCCGTCTTCCGAACGCTAAAGCGCATAACGCCGACTTCTCTCATTTGCAGCAGATCGCTCATATCGACGATGCGGCGTATCATCGAGATCCTTCCGTCGTGCTCGTCTTCCTCGATCTGCTTCCACTGAATTGTCTGCCCGTATTGTTCGGGCGGAATGTCCTTATACCAAGATTTGTTTTCGATTCGGCGCAAATGGTACAGATCGAACGTCTGCGTGTTAAAGTCCTCAAGCGCGTCCCGTTTCTCGTAACGTTCGTTGATGCTTTCGTTGCGCAAGTAGACGGACAGACGCAAATGGAGGCCGATCGACTTCGTCGCGATGTCCAGCTTGGGCAAAATAATCTGCTCCATCCGGTAATGGTTCTCAGCGCCCGTCGCGTCGGTCTTTAGATGCTGAACAAACGTATAATCGTCGTACAGCGTGCCCGATATTCGAATCATATCGCTTGTCTTGTACGCCACGTTGTCCCGAATCTGGATCAGCGTTGCCTGAATGTTCGACCTCGTCTGCTTCCTCATCGACTTCTCGTACATGGATTGCGAGACGTAGCCGTTAAGAGATACGAGAATGATAATAAAAACCAGATAAGACAACATCAGCTTGTAACCGATTGGGAGATAGCGGCGTCCGCGCTCGCGATTCGTCTTCACTGGATGCTCTTCCTGTACTCCATCGGCGTCATGCCGAATTTTTCCTTGAACTGCCTGCTGAAGTAAGGCAAGTATCTGTAGCCTACCCTGTCCGATACTTCATAAATTTTTATCCCCGGCTGCTTGAGCAGTTCGACGGCCCGCTCCATCCTCATCTGGACGAGCAGCTCGTTAAACGACTGGCCCGACTTCTCCTTGATCAGGAATCCGAGGTAGCTCGGCGAAAACGAGAACTGCTGGGCGATATCCTTAAGCGTGATGTTTTCGCCCATCCTCTCCCTCATCGTATGCAGCACGCTGCGAATGAATTTGCTTTCCTTCGTGTTTGCTTTCTCGTTCAGCCGCTCCGAAATTTCGTACAAGCGATGAATGAGCCAGGAACGAATGTCCCCGATCGTATCGAATTGCATCAGAATGTCCAAATTCCTAATTTCGATGCCAAGCAGCTCGAACAGATCCTCCTGGTTGGCGGTCAAATAGTGATCCAGCTTCCATATGATATAGCTGCTCAGATTATGTACGGTGAACTTGGAACGAAAGCCGGTTATCGATTTAAACAAATTTTCCAACTCGTCGTGAAGCAGCACCAGGTTGTAATCCTTCATCGCTTGAAGCAAAGCGGCCATTCGGGCATCGAGCTCCCTGGCGTCGAACATCTCCGGCTTCGCCTGCACTTCTTCGAACTTGATCGTAATGCCCTTTCCAAAAAACATTTTGCCTTCTACCGCTTCAATCGCTTGCTTGTACGAGTTAGACAGTCTCTCCAGCCGGCTTGCGGGCGAACCTACCCCCGTCGTCACCGTAACGTCCAATCTGATTTTCGCTTCTTGAAGCAACCCTTCCAACGTCTCCTCTAACCGCTCCTCTTCCAGCAGCAGCGCTATCCGCTTGGCATTGAGCCTGCAATAAGGTATCCGCCAGCCTCTCATCCCGATCGAGTCATGCAGTTGGCGAATAAAGAGGCGGGAAGTCTCCAGCAAGTCGGCCCCGGAATTGGACGAGCTTCTATTTTCAAGCTCAATAACCGCCACTCGGACCGGCCACTTTAGCTGCTCCATGTCCCGAGACACCTGCAGCTTGTCTCCGAATTCCGCCAAGTTGGCCGCTTCGCCTTCGAACAGCCTGAGCAACAGATCGTTTCGGGCGATAGGAATCAATTGCTTGTACGCTTCTTCTACTTCCCGATGTTTATTCTCTTCGTCGAGATCCCGCTTCACCTTCATGAGCGATGCGACGAGCTCGCTGTCTTCCATCGGCTTGAGCACGTAGCTGTACGCTTTCAGCGACAGCGCCTGCTGCACATAGCTGAACTCCTGGTAACCGCTGACAAAGATGATGCGAATGTTCGGCTTGCGCTCAATCGCGATTTTGGCCAGCTCGAGCCCCGACATATAAGGCATATTGACATCGCTTACAAGGATGTCGATATGCTGCTTCTCCAGCAGCTCGCAAGCCGACAGGGCGTTGTTGACGCTGCCTTTCACCTCCATGCCCAGCTCCGGCCATGGAATAAACCGCCTCATGCCTTCCAGATCCAGCTCTTCATCGTCTACCAGCAAAACGTTGTACATGCCAGTCCCTCCCGTTCCGGAACAAATGTATAGAGGTTGTTCGCTCACGCGCGCAGATCGTCAGTCGTTATTTAATACGCGCAAGTTGTCCTGCCAACGCTTCGTAATATAATCCAGATACAAGTCGAAACCCGCTTCCACGGAAGCCGCGTGCGCATCGTCGAGCACCTCCAGCACTTCTTCGTCAGTACGGCCGAACATGGCGGCCGCGCGGGCGGCAAGCCAAATTTCCTTGAGCTTGAGATAAATTCGCCCCTCTTCGATAGAGGAAGGCGGAATCAGCTTGATAAACGGCGTTGCGTCTCCCTGCGAGCGCCAGGTAATGTTCTGCTGCCAGTACGTAGCCCAATTCTGATCTTCTTCCGGAAGCGTAGCTTCGTATTCGCTTTTCGTCTTGTCGAGATAACCCGTATTGCCGACCCAGATCATATCGCCCGACAATGCCTGTATTTCCGCGAGTCCCTGGGGATCGGAGCTGTACTTGCTCGTGAAAGCAGGCGTTATTCCATCCTCCTTGAAGCCGTTCCAATAGCCGTCCTCGCCTGGCGGCCCCCACATCTGCACGGCCGAGCCTTCCGGGCCCGTCATCCAGTCGAGCAGCGCGAAGATCGCCTCCGGATTGTTCGCGCTCGTCGTGATCGCCGCCGCGTTCCACCCGAGCACATTATAGGTGCCTGGATAGATTCGGGCAGGATCAAGACCTTCCTTATAGATCGGCTCGATAAAAAAATATCCGTCCTGGGGATCGGCCTTCGACAGTTCCGCGTCCGCGGTCATTATCATACGCATCGGATCGGCGCTGGCGTACACGGCCGCCTTCCCCGCCATCAGCTTCTCGCTCACCTGATATTCCGTCTGCACCAGCGCATCCTGCGTCATCAGGCCTTCCCTCATCAGCTTGGCGACGAACAATGCCGATTCGCGGAAGCCGGCATCCTCGTAGATCGATGTCATCCGTTCGCCGTTTGCCACCGCGAAGTAGCGAGTAAAGCTGAAGTTGTCCTCCTTGAACGAGGAGAACAACTGGTCGATGCCTTGCCCTTCCTTCGCAAGCCCCGTCTCGAACGGCACCGCATCCGGAAACATCGTTTTAACCCGGAGCAGGTACCGGTACAAGTCGTCGGTTGTTTCAAGTTTGGGAGAACCAAGCTCTCGATACATTCGTTTATTGACGACAAAACCGGCATTGCCGTACGGCTTATTGGAATAATAGTTTGGGAAATAATAGATATGGCCATCCGGCGATCGAAGCAAATTGATGATCTTCTCTCCCGCCCATTGCCTTAAGTTGGGGTATTCGGCAATATACTCGTCCAGCGGCACGAGCAGCCCCGCTTCCCGCAATCTCTCCAGATCGGCGTCCCTCTCCCCCCATACCACATCCGGCAATTGCTGCCCGGCGACCATCTTCTGCAGCATCAGCTTGCCGTCGCCTTCCGCGCTGACCCCCTTCACATGGACGTTCAACTTGTCGCGAATCCAGGCCGAAGAAGGATCGGCCCCCCACTTGGGCATCGTATAATAGCCATAATGTGCGTAAAAGGTCATGTAGAGCGGCTCCCTCCCTAGGTCGTAAAGACCGTCTTCCGTTCGCGGAGTTTCGGTTGCAGCAGCTTCGGGCGCCTCATCCGACGGCTCGGGCTGCCCCCTCTCCGCCTCGCTGCATGCGATTAACGAGATCAGCAGTAGTCCAATACTCAGCGGTTTCCAGACCGCTCTTCCCATCCCTTTCAATGCAGGGCACCCCCGTCCTTCCAATTCATTCACATATGAACACGTCTTCGAAGAATGCCATAATAATACCAAAAATATCTAAAACAAAATAGATTTTATTGCAAGTACTTCATGGTTTACTTCGTGATCAAAAGCGGACTTTTTAAACAACCTCTTAAACACAAAAAACGGGAGTTATCCCAAAGGATTCTTCCTGCTCCTTTGGGACGCTCTCGTCTTGCTATAGACGAATCCTTATTCCATGCCTAGCGTTTTCTTGTTCGCAAGCCATTGCTCCGTGCGCCACTCCAGCAGCTTGTTGTATCCGTACGACTCCGCGTCCGCTTGGGCTTTGTCGAGAATTTGATCGACCTTCTCGTCGCTGCTTGCCGTAGCGGATTCCGCAAGCACTTGGGTAATGAGATCGAGTATCTTTTGCCTGATGTCGCCGAGCTCGGAATCCGGCTCCGGATTCAGCTTGTTGTTGAGCGCCGTAATATCGTTAGCGGACGGCCACGTAATGGTGCTTTGGTAACGAGCCGACCAGTTCTGCTCTTCCGGCGGCTTGGCGTTTTCGTACTTCATTTTTGCCGGATCGATATAAGACGTGTTGCCAACGATCATAACGCGGTCGTTAAGCGCTTGGATTTCCGTCACTTGGGCAGGGTCGTACTGATCCGTAAAGATCGGCTGTTCGTTCTCGTCGAAACCTTTCCAGTTGCCGCCCTCCGGCCCGAAGAATTGGATCGTCATGCCTTCCGGACCCGTCAGCCAATCGAGGAAAGCAAAGATTTTTTCGGGATCCTTGGCCTCCGTTGTAATCGTCGTTATGTTCCAGCCGAGACGGTCGTAGCCGCCCGGATAAATGTTCGATTGGTCCAGACCAACCTTATGAATCGGCTTGATCATAAAGTAACCCGCTTCCGGATCGGTCTTGATTAACTCGTTATGCGCTTGCGATGCATAAGTCGTCGGACCCGAACCCGCATAAACAGCCACGCGCCCCGTCATCAGCTTCTCCAACACCTTGCCGCGGTCTTGCGTGAACATGTCCTGCGAGATCAGTTTCTCGCGATAAAGCTTGGAGACGAACTTCTGCGACTCGCGGAACGACGGATCCATAAACAGCGATGTCAGCTTGTTGTCCTTGATGACGCCTTGCACGTCGCTACTGAGCGACTTGTAGTTGTTGCCTTCGGCAAAACCGGTGTACAGAACGCCGATGCCTTGGCCGTCGACCGTGCGGTCGGGCTCGAACGGCACCACTTCGTCGCCATACTTTTCCTTAACTTTGCCGAGGTAGGCGTACAGATCGTCCATCGTTTGCAGCGGCGGCTGGTCTAGCTCGTTATAGATTTTTTTGTTCACGACATACCCCGCCGTGTTCGTCGATTTGTTCGTATACCAGTTCGGGAACTTATACAGCTTGCCGTCCTTGGACCGGAGCAGCTCCATCAATTGCGGATCAAGCCACTTCTTGAGATTCGGATATTTGTCGAGATACGGGTCAATCGCCACGATTTTGCCGTTGTCGATCAACCTTTCGATATCCGGATTGTAACGGTCGCCGTAGATAAGCTCCGGCAGATCGCCGCTAGCCATCATCGTGCTCATGAGCTGCGCGTGATTGCCTTTTGCTTGAATCGACTTGATGTTAACCTGCTTGTTCTCCTTCAAATACTTCCAGAGCGGCACATCTTCCATCTTCTCGGGGAAATCCTGCCAGCCGTAATGCGTGTAGGCAGTGAACTCCAGCGGCTCGGAGCCGAATACCCAAGGCGCGTCCTCGCTTTCGCCGGCGTTGTCTTTCTCCCCGGCTTTCGCCGTGTTCGTCGGCGCCGGCTTGGTGCTGCCGCCCTCCCCGTTGCTGTTGCCGGAACAGCCTGCAAGCGCCGCCGTCAATGCAACAACCGTCGCAAGAATCCATACTTTCGGCTTGTTCAACTTTTTCATGCGGTATTTATGCCCCTCTCATCCCGAAATTTATATGTCCAAAGCGTTAACCGCCTTAAACCGAAGCCAACTTGCTATTCCTTCATGGAACCGACCATAACGCCTTTGACGAAATACTTCTGCACAAACGGATACACCGCGATGATCGGCAGCGTCACGACCATGATCGTCGCGCTGACGAGCGACTTCGAAGTAATGCTTTTCTTCGACATTCGCTCGACCGTATTGGAATCGATCCCCATCTGCTCCGAAATCAGATTCGCGTTCAGCAAACGGCGCAGCAGCGATTGCACCGGCATCAGCTGTTGATCGAAGATATAGATCGTCGGCAGGAACCAGTCGTTCCAATGGGCTACCGCCGTAAATAATCCAAGCGTAGCAATGACCGGACCGGAGAGAGGCAAAATAATTTTGGCAAAGATGCCCCAATTGCTGCAGCCGTCGATCTGCGCGGATTCCTCAAGCCCCGCCGGCAAACCTTTAAAGAACGTTCGGAACACGATCATGTTCCATACGCTGACCAGCGCAGGAATAATAAAGACAAGGAAGTTGTTCATCAGCCCTAGCGATTTGATCAGCAAGAACGTCGGTATTAGACCGCCGCCGAAATACATGGTAAACACAAAGAAAAAAGTATAAAACTTGCGGCCCATCAGGTAAGACTTGGTCATCCCGTAAGCGAGCAGAGCCGTTACCAGCGTCGCGCTTACCGTACCGACGACGGTTCGGCTGATGGAGATCCAGAAGGCGTTAAGCAAGTTTTTGTCGCCGAACACGATATCGTAGTTCGTCCAGGTTAAGACGCGCGGCCAAAACGTCACTCCCCCCTTCGCCGTGTCCATCCCTTCGTTTAACGAAACCACAAGCGTGTTCCAGAACGGATATAGCGCGGAGAAGGACAACAGAACCAAGAAGACATATATGCAGATGACCATGGCCCGGTCAGCGGCTCCCAATCGTTTCAAACGCAATGTTAACGACCTCCAGCTTGCAAGATATTGAGAAACCTTCGGCTAGGAAGGCGCTCATGATAATTCAGTCGCTTTCTACCACAAGCTATTGCCGGACCGTCTTGCCAAATAATTGGCGAGCGTAAGCAGCCCGATACTGATGACGGCTTTAAATAAGCCAACCGCAACTGCGTAAGAGTATTTTTGATTTTGCAAGCCGACCCTGTACACGTAAGTGTCAATGACATCCGACACCGGCCTGAGCAGCGGATTTTGAGCCAAAATGAGGATGTCTTCGAAACCCGCGTTGAGCAGATTGCCAGCCGCCAGAATCATGAAGATGATAATGACCGGCATAATGCTTGGCACGGTGATCAGGTAAATTTGTTTGAACTTGCTGGCCCCGTCGATATCGGCCGCTTCGTACATATGTTGATCGACACCGGCGATGGCTGCCAGGTAAACGATCGAACTGAATCCGATTTCCTTCCACACGTTGGTCGAAACGAGAATCGTCCAGAAGTAATCCTGGATGGATAAAAAGTTGATCGACTCGTCGATGGCTCCTGTCTTCTGCAGCAAAATATTGATACTGCCGTTTTCGGTCGACAGCAGCGACATGACAACGCCCCCGACAATGACCCAGGACATGAAATGCGGCAAGTACGTAATCGTTTGCACGAAACGTTTGAACAACATATGTCTCACTTCGTTCAACATTAGCGCGAGAAGGATCGGCGCAGGGAATCCGATCACGAATTTCAGCAAGCTGATCACGATCGTATTTCGCAAAATCGTACCAAAGTCGGGCGCGTCGAAGAACGCCGCAAAATGTTTAAACCCTACCCACGGATTATCGAAAATCCGGGCTCCCGTAAACAAGTTGTAGTCCATAAACGCGGTAAGAACTCCGTACATGGGGATGTAGGCAAAGACGAAAATAATAATGATCGACGGCCACACCATCAGTTGCACATCCAGCTGTTTCATCAGCCTGGACAGAAAGGGTTTGCGGTCGTGACGCCGATCCGGCCTGTTGTAGGGCTGTTCGGTTGCTGCTTGCGGCATGCTCATCCTCCCGTTGTTGTCGTTTGATCTAATTGTAGACGGATCGGCTGTTTGCAACGATATAACGGGTTCACGAAATGTTATACTTCAGCGTGGACTTTAAATGGAAAATTGATAGAAATCGTGGATGTGTGACACTTATTCGAGGTTTGGGTTTAAACAAAAAAAGATAGCACCTTTGAGATGCCGTCTTCTATTCACGTTTGTAGTCTCGTCTATTTCTCCAACAGTCGGCCATTATCGTGCCATAAGCCATACATTTTATTAAGTTTCGTGTTGTCCAGAAACTTCGACAAGCGGCTCTCGTACACCTCCGGTTGGCTTCGCGTGCTTTGGATCGTATCGATCCTCACCCTTCGGTAAAGCGCAGGGAAAGCGAGGAAATGCTCGTACGTTTGCGAATCTTCTTTCAGCTTTTGCACGATGTCGTCATCGATCCGGAACGATTCGAGGTTCATGGCGGGAAGCGCCTTTCGTCCTTCTTCCGTCATGAGCCCCAATCTTTCGAGTCGGCGGACACGTTCTTTGTTCAATTCGGTCCATGAGCTTTTTTTGCTTCGGGGGGAAAGTCTTTGAGCCGTCTGAGTATCGGATATTTTTTTCTTGGTGCCGTCAATCCATCCGAAGCACAACGCTTCTTCGACCGCGTCCAGGTAGAACAGCTTGCCAGGCTCCTGCTTCATGGCGACGACGACCCAGCAGCACTTCTGAAGCTTGCTATTTTGTTGAAGCCAGCTCCTCAGCTCTTCCCTGGTTGTCGCTTCGAGCAGATTTTCAATATCCATATTTACTTTGACGACTCCTTCAAGTACCAGTATAAAGAATAATCATTCATCGTCGAAGCAAATCCCAACTGCCGGATCATCGTGGTAATATTGCCTCTGTGGTAGGTGCCATGGTTGGCGGCTTGCAGCAAAATTTCCGACAGTTTTGTCTCTCGGACCGTCGCAAACGGGTTATCCAGCATAATCGACTGCTCCAAGTCGGACTGGCTTTGCATCCATGCCTTAAAATGATCGCCCAAATTAGCGAATTTGTCCATATACGCTTCAGCGGAATCCAGCAATTCATCATTCAGTGCGGCATAAGAGCCCATGGCCTCCCTCATATTTGTTCCCGTTAACACTTTGTACCAAACGGCATCTATCGCATACATATGGCTGAGAGCGTGGGCTATCGTAGGAAAAGAACTGTTTACTTCCTGATGCAGCACGGAGGACGGAAGCTCCTTTAGCCGTCCCAGGATCGTTGCGGTCGCCCATGTGTGGTAGTTGAACATGTCGATTGGATGATTGCTCATTTTTTAAGTCTCCCTTGTTTTTGTGTTGGCTTTGCCGGTGTTCCTGTCGTCATTATAAAAAAAGAAGTATGACAGCAGTCTGTCATACTTCTTCATAAAGTTTTATGGCCTTGCGAAGCTGGTCCTTCAGGATGGCTCGAAGCTCGCGCGGCTCCAGCACTTCGGCTCCGCCGCCGAAGCCAAGCAGAATCGACCACAGCCATCGCGCTTCCAAAGGGCGATAAACGGGAATTCTCAACATCATGCTTCCGTCATCGAGAAATTCCCTGTCGGCAAAGTTAAAGTGATCCATGGCTTCCGCCAAAGTTTCGGGGCCGACTTTCAGGACGACATCAGCCACCCCATCCTTGAGCGGACGTTGCGTCGCCGATTCTTCCTTCCGCAATGCGTCACGCAACGTATAGACAGTCTCCGTGACGACCGGATTCAACATGCGGGATAAACGAAACTCCCGCTCCCCCTGTCTGCTTCGGCAATACCCCTGAATATACCAATTGCCGTATTTGAAATGGAGACTAAGCGGCTCCAACTCTCGGTTCGTCCGCTCGTTATTCCAATTAATGTAGTCAAAAGCGACGACCTTGCGTTCGGAGATGGCCTTGCGAAGCAGGGGGAGCAGCTCGGGCTCCGTGCGATTCGTCTCCAGATCCACCTCAAGACTGACCGTCTCGCGGCCCCTGTCGATGGTTTTCAGCCGCTCGATCGTCCCTTGCGCTCGCTCATCTTCAAATACGGAGGAGAGGCTTGCCAACACCGTAATCAAGGAAGAAACATCGTACGAGCCTAGCAGGCTCCTGTCCATTTTATAACCGTCCATGATCCCGTACCCGCCGTTTTGGCCTTGATACGATACGACAGGAAAGCCGGCTGCGCAAATGGCGTCGATATCCCGATAGATCGTGCGCTGGGACACCCCGAACTCATCCGCAAGCGCGGCAGCCGATATCACATCGTGATTAAGCAGCTTATAGATGATGGAGATTAGTCGCTCCAGTTTCATTTGGATAATCCCGTCCGTTCCGTCGTTTTATGCGAATCGAGCTTATTTTAACATAAGAGGAACAGGTTTAGCTTTACATTTCGGCAGGGCAAGCTTAACAGAACTTCTGCTCAAAGCTTCATGTTGCTGCTGTGTCCCGGAGCCAACCGCGCATTGGGATCCATATAGACCTTGGCATTGTTAACAGCCGTAGGCGCTTCGCCAAATCCAACGGCTATCAGCTTCACTTTGCCCGGATATGTCGTAATGTCTCCGGCAGCAAATATGCCCGACACGCTGGTCTCCATGCGGGAATTGACCGCGATGGAATTGTTTTCAATATGCAAGCCCCATTCGGATATGGGTCCAAGCGACGATACGAACCCGAAATTTACAATAAGCTCATCGACCTCGATCTCTTGCGTGGCATGCGTTTTGACGTGGGTCAAGGTCACCCTGTCGATTCGGTCATCGCCGTGGAGCCCGGATATTTCGGATGGTGTAATAATGTTTACATTGGATGCATGCAACTTCTCAACACTGTGCTCATGTGCGCGAAAATGATCGCGTCGATGTACCAAATAAACTTGCTCGGCAATCGGTTCAAGCATAAGCGCCCAGTCTACTGCGGAATCTCCGCCGCCGGAGATAAGCACCTTTTTCCCCTGGAAACGGCTAAGGTCGTCAATAAAATAATGCAAATTGCTATCCTCGAACGTATCGGCGCGCTCTACATCCAGCCGGCGAGGCTCGAAGGCGCCTACGCCGGCGGTTATAATAACAGTCTTTGCATGATGCTCGCCCTTGTCGGTTCTGACAACGAAGTGCCGTTCGTCAAGCTTATGTACCAACTGGACCTTCTCTTTAAGACGGATATCCGTATGAAACAAATCCATCTGCCTGGAGAGATTGTTCACCAGCTCTTGAGCCGTAATCTTAGGAAAACCTGCAACGTCATAAATAAATTTATCGGGATAAAGCGAAGCAAGCTGTCCGCCGAGCTGCGGCATACTTTCGATTAGCTTAACGGAAGCTTGACGCATTCCGCCGTAAAAGGCGGCAAACATGCCTGCCGGCCCGCCCCCAATAATCAATATGTCAGTAATATCATATTCTTGCTGCATCGTAGTCACGTTAGGATGTTCCCCCATCATAATGGCGTTTGGCAAGGCAGAAGGCTTTCAACGTCCTTCTGCTCTATAATCGAAAAAGTTTCCTTGCGTTCTCGCTGAATATTTTGCGTTTCTTCTCCTCCGGCAAACGGCGCAGTATCTGTGTTGGATCGTCGAAATCCCAATGAGGGTAATCACTGGAGAACAACAGCATGTCCTCTGCGTCGAACATCTCGAACATCATATCCAGATGCTTCAGATTGTTCGGCTCCTCGATCGGCTGGGTCGTCATAAAGCAATGATCCCTTACATATTCGCTTGGCATCCGCTTCAACCATGGCGCGGACGAGCGCAGCGCCTTGAAATTTTTATCCAGCCTCCACAATAGCGGAGGCAGCCAGGTGACGCCGCCTTCGCACAATACGACCTTGAACTCCGGATATTTCTCGAACACGCCTTCGCAAACGAGGCTGACCAGATGAGCCATGTACGTCTGCGGCAAACAGGTATGCCATTGCAAGTAGTTCGAGACGTAGCCGACGGCCGTCGGCGGATTAAAGATACCGCCGCCTTCGGCGCCGGGGTGTATGAGGAGCGGCAGCTTATGGCGCTGACAGGCTTCGTAGATCGGATGGAAATATCGATCGCCGTAAGGCATGCGGGAACCGCCAATAACACTGACGGCAACGATGTCCGGATGGGGCGCGATTCGGTCAATCTCGCGAACGGCCTGGGCAGGGTCCTGCATCGCGACGCACATGTATCCCTTGAACTTTGAACTGACCGGGAACCATTCGGCAATGACATAGTCGTTATAGGCGCGGCAGATAGCGGCGGCGTAATCGGGATCGGCGAATCCGGAGATGCCGATAATCGAATCCGAGCAGAGCAGCGCATATTCAACGTTTAATGGATGAACATAATGCTCCAGCATATAAGCCGGATCCGAGCCGACCGGCAATCCGCTCGGCGGATCGGCGTCCTTCCTTTTGTTCCCGACCGGAGACGCATAAGGCGCACCGGCGCTTGGCACGCCGAAGCGGGCAGCCTGGCTGCGCCAAGGCTCATCCAGATAAGGGAGCAAATCTCCCCCGCCCCGAAACTGGTTGTGTACGTCGCAATCGATTACAGGCATCGTCTCTTGCTTGTCTGTTAGCATCCTTCCGTCCCCTCCTTCTGCTTCGGTTGGCCGATTACAATGCCGATCTGTCCATCCTCCTCGATAACGGGATAGCTTCGCGCCCTCACTTTATCGCTAAATAGCGATTTGCCGGTCTTAATATCGAATTCCCAGCCGTGCCACGGGCAGCGCAAAATTTCCCGATCCCGTCCATAGATAAACTCATACACTTGCGATTCGAGCGTCGTGCCGCATACCGGACCTTTGCACAACTCGGCCCCTTGGTGAGGACAATAATTGTTTATGGCATAATATTCGCCTTTAACATTATATACACCGATAGAGCGTCCCTCGATTTGTACAATTTTGAAAGTCCCCATCGGAATCTCTTCTGTCCTCGCAACTGGATAGACAGCCATCCAATCCCCCTCCTTATCGTTGATCGCATCTTAATTTTAGATCGAATGTGATCGTATTACGATTGCTAATTCAATTATTATTTGTACGATTCTAATGTATACTTTAATTAGCAATCCTATTTTATAAATCAACCTAATAAGGGAGGCGACTGAAGTTGATTGAGCTTTTAGCCGTTTGTCTGGACGATATGAACCCCGATTGGCACATCGAAGAGAATCCAACCTTGACAGACATACTTATACTAATTGTCCATGGACGGGCTATATATAGTTTGAACGGGGAGACAGTCGAATTGAACAAAGGGGATATGTTGTTTATCCCGCAAGGCGTGCTGCGGTCAGGCGTCAATGCTCCCGAAGGACCTCATCAGAAGTATTCTTTTCACTACAAACCGTATAATCCGGGGCAGTTCCCGTTTGACAGTGCCCGCACATATCGCAAAGTGAAAACGAGAAACCTCGATTTGATGAAAACAAGGTTCGCAGCGCTGGAGCATCATTGGTTCCGACGACTCCCTCATGGCGAACTGATCAGCACCGGCATCGCGATCGAACTGCTTGGTTATTACTCGAGGGAATTAGCGGAGGAACGAATTGCTTCCGTCAAGCTGCGGCTTATGCAGGAAGTTCAGGATTATATACGGAAGCATTACAGAGAGCCCATTCGTATCGAAGATTTATCTAATCACATCAACCGGGCGCCAAACTATATCACGCAAACGTTTAAAGTCGTAACGGGGATGACGCCCATATCCTACATGCATCAAGTTCGTATCTACGCCGCGCGAGACTTGATCCTCGACTCCAGGATGACAATCGGAGAAGTGGCCGAATATCTGGGTTACAGCGATCAGGCTTATTTCAATCGAATGTTCAAGCGTATCATGAGCTACCCTCCATCTTATGTTCATCGCGAGATGAAACGGTAGGAACCTTAACATGATCGAAACGTGGGGAAGGAACGCCTAAGAACATCTCGGCGCTCCTTCGCATGCAGCGGACATGCGAAGGAGCACGTCGTTCATCGCGTTTCTCGACAACAGCTAGTTCTAAACGTAGCATTGTGATCGGTTTCATACACATTTGCCCTTGTACCCTTGCCAACGCACCGTTGTACTCGGTTTTTCATACACATTTGCCCTCGTATCCTCGCCAACGTCGCATTGTACTCGGTTTTTCATACATATTTGCCCTCGTATCCCCGCCAACGTCGCATTGTACTCGGTTTTTCATACACATTTGCCCTCGTACTCCCGCCAACGTTGCATTGTACTCGGTATTTCATACACATTTGCCCTCTTATCCCCGCCAACGTCGCATTGTACTCGGTTTTTCATACACATTTGCCCTCGTATCCCCGCCAACGTCGCATTGTACTCGGTTTTTCATACACATTTGTCCTCGTCCCCCCGCCAACGTCGCATTTAAAACGTACAATTAGCGTCGCCGGTGTCCGTTAGCCCATTCTTCCCCACAGTTCGAGGACATGCTCCCCTTCCCGAGCAAAAGAAAAAGACGACACATTGCTATGCCGCCTTAGTCATGCATGCCATTCGAAGCCTGAAGGGCTCTCGCCACGGCAAACCGGAATGGAAGTCTGGTTGTTGCGCTATATCCCACCTCGTATTATCCTGTACCAGCAGCTCGAATGTCCCTCGTTCACGACACATCAATCAATAGTTGCTCCGATGGTCGCTTCCCTTCAATGATTGTCCCCCTCAGCCAGCCTCTTGTCGTAAGTCAATTGGATCAGAATGCCGAAGGGATCCCGCACAATGCCATACGCTTCGCTGAACACAACCGGACCGAGAGGGGTAATGACTTCCGTTCTTGCATCCTGAGTGAGTGATTCGTACATGCTTTCGATCCGCCACTTGTCCGCTGACTGAAGGCACAGCGACATATGGTTGCCTGCCAGGTATCTTTCGTCAGGAACCATCGTTTCTTCCGCCAGCATGATTTTGTGGACGCCCACCTCCAGAACGGAATGCGAGATCCAATGCTCCTTCCCTTCCTCCACGACCATCGTTGGGTCCAGCTTCTTCATATCCTCGTAAGTCACTGTATACACCGCTTTCGCTCCAAGATGACGGGTATAAAATTCAATGGCTTCTCCCCCCGCTCCATTCATCGATAAAAAGGTCACTACTTCGTAATTCATCCATTCGTCCTCCTTTTATATGTTCATCCTGTTCAGTCTGTACAAGGAACAGTATAATACTCATAGGTTTCAAATTCTGATACCATTGGGGCGAATATGAAAAAATACGAAGTTCTTTATAAAATCATGAACTATGTTTACCATCAGGACCGCTTCACCCTTCGAGAGTTAATGACGGAGTTTGCTCTCTCCAAAAGCACTGCTCTCCGATACATTCAATCGCTTGAAGATATCGGAGTCCCTTTATATTCCGAGCCGGGGCGATATGGCGGGTACAGAATTTTGGACTCTTACAGCATCCCTCCGGTCACGTTTTCGCCGCAGGAAACCTATGCTTTGTTTTTCTCCATGAAAGGCATGGAGCTGCTGGGTTCGTTGCCGTTCAAAGCGGAATACGACGCCATTCAGCATAAATTTCTTCAATCCGTGTCTCCCAAAATAAAAAACATGCTGGAGCAAGTCGGCTCCCGCGTGTCATTCGGAACGGCCAAAATAACAAATGAATGTCCGCAGCTCGAGAAACTGTTCCAAGCGATTATGTATCCGTCCGTCCTGCGAATCAGGTATCAATCTCCGAAAGCGGTAACGGAGCGTCGAATCCAGCCGATCGGCCTGCTCGCGGATCGCGGGAACTGGTATTGCCCATCCTTCGATTTGGACAAAGGGGAATACAGGGTTTTCCGTTGCGACAGAATCTTGCAGGCCGAGACTCTTACAGAAGAACCTCTCCCCTGGCTGCAGGATTTCGATTTGAATAACCGCCTTGACTTGGCGACCAGAAGCCAGTCCGCGATTGACTACCGAATCGAGCTGACGAGCGAAGGCAAAGCCATTTTCGAAAGGAACCATGATCCTCGCATGTCGTTAACCGAAACTAACGGCAAAAGCGTGGTATCCGGTTGGACCGAACCTGCTGAAACGCCATATTTGCTGCAGTACATTCACCAATTCGGCTCTTGTCTACGCGGTATCCATCCGGATTCCATCAGGGATCCCTTCGTTAAGGAGCTCGAAGAATTGAGGGGGAGGTTGACAAGCACGCTCTCTTGATCTGGCATATGAGGTCCAAGCACACACATTCCGATAATAGGCAAGTCGAAGCACTCTCATTCCGATAATGGGCAACTCGAGGTCCCATTATTAGTTCGAAACCGATGGAAGCCACCCGGCAACAGCTAGTTCTAAAGGACAACAGCGACGTTATTTGATGAAATTTCAACGTTTCTGATTTCTAAGGGACATAGGGAGGCCGTCTATTCATTGTGCAAAGGTGAAATTGCGGGCAAGTGTCCGGTAAGAAATGAACGGGAGTAACTGTAACGGAAATGAGAGGCGTTATTACAGTAAAAAGCCACACTTCGCAAATCTAATGGAACTGACAGCCCTTATGAGGGGCAAAAGTCCAGGGTTTGCCTGGATTTCTCACGAATAACGTCGCAGAGTTCCGTTGGATTTTAAAATCACGCCAAACGATCCATATAAAGGCCCTCACTTCCGTTAACACGTTGGCGAGGATGGATTGCAGCTTCATTTCCAGTTTTGCACACCATGAATCGACGGCCTCATAGACGACCTTATTCCCGCCAATCAAGCTACAATTCGCTTCGGATTGGCGTAATAGGGCCTTCTATGTCCGTTAGATTATTATATTGCTTAAAAACGAACAAGTAGCGTCGCTGGTGTCCGTTAGCCCACCCAGTCCCCCTTCCCGAGCAAAAGAAAAAGACGACACATCGCTATGCCGCCTTAGTCATTCATGCCATTCTAAGCCTGAAGGGCTCTCGCCACGGCAAACCGGAATGGAAGTCTGGGTTATGTTAGATTTGTAACTCCCCAAGCTTAATCAGCTCGACAACCGCTTGCGAACGACCTTTGACGTTCAACTTCTGCATGACATTGGAAATATGATTGCGAACGGTCTTCTCGCTGATAAAAAGTTGTTGCGCTATATCCCGCGTCGTTTTGTCCTGTACCAGCAGCTCGAATACCTCTCGTTCACGATGCGTCAGTAAAAACTTGCTCTTGTGGTCGCTTCCCTTCAATGTGTGTCACCCCTCCTTGCTCGGGTTTTTATGGTATAACAAGGTCAAGGGATACAGTCAACTTATCATATGAAGGGGGCAGGGCATTGGTGCTGTCTATGCACAAAATAGGCGCAATAGAACGAGGTCACTCCTTGATCGCGGCATGTACGATGAGCCGATGCGTAGGGTCGACGACGGGGTCGCAGGTAATAAGCGTCAAGCGCTTGTCCTTATCATTGTAATTCAGGACGGACACGTCCGTTGGCAGTACGATAGACGTATCGTACACGATGTAGGTGAACTTGCCGGTTTTGGTCTCGATGATAATCTCGTCGCCGACCTTTACTTCGTTCAGCCGGTTGAACAGCTTGCCCTTCGCCCGCATTCGATGCGCGGCGATTGCAGCATTGCCGATCTCCCCGATGGGCGCCGTTTCCTTTAAGTGGGCGGCTGCCGACTTCATGTTCTTCTGCGTCGCGCCTTCCAGCACCGGCAGCTTAAGCTTGATGCTCGGTATCCGGATTGTCGCGATTGGCTCTACCTTGCTTTCGGCAGGTATCGCCGTCGGTGACGGTTCGCTCACGGCGGCCGTATCCGTTGGGACAGGAGTGCCGGTTTCCTCCGCATCCAGCTCTTCGAACAGGGTCGTCAATCCGCCATATTGCTCCAGCGCCGTTTGACCGGCTTCCTCGTTGGTCTCGCCGATCTCCCACTGCGCCATTAATTTCTCCTGCTGCTTGTCATTGTACCACTCGCTTGCCTTAGGGTATGCAAGAATGACAATACCGATCAAGACAAGACTATATGCGATCCAACGTCTCATGATCAACCTCCATTCTCTCCAAGCTCTACGGCTTTCTTGCTGCGATCACCCGCGAAAACCCAGCGTTTGCTTCCATAAAAATTCAGTCCCAATATAAAAATCGTAACGACAATCTTGCCCAGCCAAGCCGACCATCCAAGAAGCTGCACAGCACCGCTTAACATTCCGATCGACAGAAGAAGCATGGCTCCGTTCCAGACGAGAAATCGAAGCTGCCGGCGCAAGGCCGCTCCCGTTCTGCCGGACGACTCCCGCTGCTGAGAGCGGAAAGTTATGGCGTTGTTAAGCAGATAACTGTTCGCCATCCCAGCCAAGTAGGCCAGCGTCTGTGCAACTGCATAATGGAGAGACAGCCATGTTAATAAGGCGAACATGCCGAAGTCGACAAGTGTGTTAAGAACGCCGATCAAGCCGAACATCACCAGCTGCGGCAGCCATCCCTTATTGCCTTTACCGGCCATCCCGATTCGCCGCTTTCCGCTCGTCCGAAGCCTTTGGGCCTTCCTCAGCCGCATGTTCATGCTCCTTGTATCCCAACGTTTCGCGCACGATGTACAACGGCCGATCCTTGGATTCGTCGTAGATACGACCAATATATTCCCCTATAACGCCAAGAAGAAGGAGAATAATGCCGTTGAACAGCAAACTAAGACCTACGGTCGTCGTCCAGCCCTCAATCGTCGTCGACGTGAACAGCCTCTGATAGAGGATGACGATCAGATAGATAAAGCTGCCGAGCGACAAGAAGAAGCCGAGATAGGTCGCGATCTTAAGCGGCTTATGGGAGAACGAGGTAATCGCGTCCAGCGCGAAGCCGATCATCTTTTTGAGCGGATATTTGGTTTCGCCCGCGAATCTTTCCTCGCGAACGTATTCAACGCTGGTCTGCCGGAATCCGATCCAGCTGATCAGGCCGCGCACGAATCTGTTTTTTTCCTTCAGCCCGCGTAGCACATCGCACACTTTGCGGTCGATCAGGCGGAAGTCGCCCGTATCGAGAGGGATTTCAACGTTCGTCATACTCCGCAGCAGCCGGTAGAAGGCCAAGGCCGTCAGCTTTTTAAAGAGCGTCTCGCCCTTGCGCTTTAGTCTGCGGCCGTAGACGACCTCATACCCTTCCTTCCACTTTGCAATCATCTGCAAAATAATTTCGGGCGGATCTTGCAGATCCGCATCGATAACGACGATCGCAGCGCCCTGGGCATAATCCATACCTGCAGAGATCGCGATCTGATGCCCGAAGTTGCGGGAGAAGTCGATAAGACGCACATTGGGATCGGCGCTGGCGATCAGCGCCGTTTTCTCCACCGTCCGGTCGCGGCTGCCATCGTTTACGAAGATGAGCTCGTACGGCTCGCCCGAAGCGTCCATCACTTCCTTCAGCCGGCCGTAAGTATGGTCGATGACCTCTTCTTCGTTGTACATCGGCACGATTACGCTATATTTGACTTTAACGGACATTTTGCCATTTCTCCTCGCTTCAATAACCTTGGGTCGATCTAAAATAACCAGCTTGGGAACCAGCGCAGCAGGACGTCGACGTACCACTTCGGCACCAGCATGCCCGAGAGAGCCGGATAGAACATGACGAACAATCCGATCGCCGCAGCGACATACGCATTTCTCGCCTTGGCGAAGCCGGGGCGAAGCTCTTCGACATGCTTCAGACAATAGACCGTAGCCAGTATAATAAACGGCACCATTGCAAAATAGTGGTACAGGAACGTCTCCCGCGGCACCAGCATCCACGGCACATATTGGGCCAGGAAGGCAATCCAGATCATGTAAGCGGATCTGTCCTTTCGCTTGATGCTGATATAAGCCGTCGCCATCATCGTAAACAAACCGATCCACCAGATAAGCGGATTGCCCATCGCCACGATCGTGGACTTCATCCCTTCAGGCAGCTCGCTGCCGGAATAATACCAGACGGGACGCTTCATGAACGGCCACTCCCACCAGGAAGAAGAGAAGGGATGGGACGAGACGAGCTGGCTGTGATAGTTGTACATATGCGTCGTGTAATCGACTAGCGCCTTCAGCGTATAGCCGCCAGACATGACGTTTAGAATCGGAATGTACGAAAGAGCGTAAATGCCTGCCGGAACTCCAATATAGAACAGAAGGCAGGCCGCTAGCGTAATGATCGTGTTGCGCGGGAACAAGCGGGACGCCCGTTCCAGCTCCGTCCGGTTGTATCCGTCCAGCCCGTCGCCTTGCTTTAGTCGTCTCTTAGCCGCCGCGTATTCCTTGTAACGATCGATCAGCGACAACGCCAGCATGATGGCAAGACCCGCTCCGCCGTACAAGACGATCCACTTGGAGGCGACGCCCAGACCGAACGCCAGTCCGGCCAGTCCCAGCGGCACGAACGTCGCCAAGAGAGACGATCGGTAGAAGTTCATCGTGACGTATCGATGCATGAAATAAAACATCAGCATAATGAAGAACACGCCGTATACGTCGATTGTCGCAATCCGCGTCTGCGTGAAATGCATGAAGTCTGCCGCAAGCAGCAACGCGGCGATCGCGGCGAACGTCGTTCCTCCAAACAGCCGTCTCGCCATGAGATAGATAAGCGGAATCATCGCCGCGCCGAACAAAGTGCCGGCGATCCGCCATCCGAACGGATTGAGTCCGAACAGCTTGATGCCTATCGCGATAATAAGCTTGCCAAGCGGCGGATGCGTATTTTCGTACGCAACGAGACCTTCCAGATTTTCGTAGGCCGTTCGGGCATGATAGATTTCGTCGAAATAACTGCCCTTCATAAATTCGTGATTATAAACCATCAGCTTTTGCTCATCGAACAAATTCGTTATCGCGCCGCGCTTCGGCTCCTTATCGCTCAGAGCGACGATAGAGCTGATGGGCAGCGGCTCCTTGCTGCCGGCTTCGTAGATGCCAAGCTCGTTCATCGAGAAGCCGGCTCCCGTGACGGTCAGCTTGACGTAACGCGCCTTCACGTCGAGCTGCTGGCTCTTCCATGCGAAGACGTACACATGATTATTGTCGACCTCGATCCGGTTATTCCAAACATCCGGCGTCTCGGCGAATTCGTAGGCGTAAGTCCCCGTGCCAACGCCGCCGAAGCTGGTAAGCCGCTCGAGCTGCTTCACTTCTCCCAGATCGACGTAGAAACCTTCGCCGGCCGAGGAGGGATGCCAGACCGTCTCCGGATCTTTGAACGATCCCAGATTGACGAGCGCCACGATGGTATACACGGCCGTAATACCGCCCATCCACCACCAATCCTTGCGGTTCAACCGGCGGAGACCCGCGGATCGTTCGCCGGTCCGCACACGGAACGGTTCCAGCCGCTCGGCATCGGCTCGCAGCCGATCGTCGGGCTGCAACATCTCCGCCTGCTGTCGATTGCCGTTCCGGTAGAGATCGTGTCCAACGTACAATCCGTATAGCAGCAAGCCGATATTCGCCAGCGAACACAGGATGACCACGCCGTCCGTCGGCACATTGGTCGTCTGCTCGCTGAACTTAAGCACGTAACTCATATTGATAAAATTCGTTATCGTGAAGCCGAAGAACAGCCGCAGCATTCTGCGGTCCATAGACTGAATATACGCGAATAAGCTGAGCAGCATAACAGGGAACATGTAACGTTCGTGCATCTTGGTTACGCCGATAAATACGATGGCGATCAGGATCATCGCCACATAGAATGACCGGTCCTCGTTATTCCGCTTTACACGGGCGAACGAAAGAAGAAGAACCGCCAGCACAGCGGCCCCTATAAACAGACTACCCCATGTCTGATAGGGAATAAACAGCCATTTGTCCGTCAGCGGCGCCCAATTCCCGCCCGTCAACGAATACAGATTAAAGGCGTTGAGCGTCGCATAAGGGTAAGAAGACAACGTCCCTTTGTACAGCTCGTAGACGCCCTTTAGTCCGCCATGGCCCCAGAAAAACGGAAGCGCAAGCAGAATGAACGTCCCGAAGCCGTAATAGGCGCTGACCGCAACATCCTTCCACTTTCGTCCAAGCAGCAAGGCGACAAGCAGGATGGGCATAAAAATAAAGGTTTGCGGCTTAATCAGCGCCGCGATCGCATACCAGACCGATGCCCTGCCGAACTTGCGCTCCGCCATGCCTGCGATCGCAAGCGTCAGCACCAGCGCAAACACGGCGTCGACTTGCCCCCATGCCGCGGAGTCGAGAATGGCTGCGGGATTAAACGCATAGATCAGCGCAAGGCCGATTGCCGGAGCCTCGCCCAGCTTGCCTCTCGCCGCGCGATAGATAACGGCTGCGGCTACGAGATCCGCCGCGATGGCAGGAAGCTTGTAGAGCAGCAGAGTACCGGCGCTGCCTGCTGCAAAACCCAGCCATTCTTTGATCAGCCCTACTATGTACAACACGTAAATATAACCTGGCGGGTAGTCGACGAATATATTGGTATGGTAGAAACCCGCAATGCCCTCTTTCACCACTTGATCCGACCAGAACGTAAAAAGCGCGATGTCGTTGGCGTAACCCTCATGGCTAAGTCCAATTGCGATTCGAACCGCTAACGCGGCGGCAAAGCCTCCGTATAACAATAGATCGCGAACCTTGTTATTGCCCCGCAGCCGGTCCTGCTGCCTCAGGAGCGCATTCCGGACGACCGCGAAAAAGACCGTAAACAGTGCGGCGAACAGCAGCGTCGAAAGGATCGACACCTTAATCGGCGCCTGCTCCTGTTCGTCGCCGCCGCTGACCGGCGAAGACGCAAGCGAGAATTCGACCGCTCCCGCCGGCGTCTCGCCGACTTCCTCGACCGACACGCCGTCGAATGCGGCGCTTCCGGCATTAATGCTGCCGTAGCCCCCCACGCTGACGCCGATCGTGATTTCCTTCTGATCCTTGGCCGTTCGTCCGTAATACTCCAGGTAAGACCATTGACCGCCTGTGTCGTGAACCTGCGGATATTGGACCGCCACTCCCTCTACGGACAGATAAGCGCCGTAAGCGTCAAGACGCAGCCCCTCCGCCTTTACGTAACCGGAGATTCGGTACAGCTTGTCCGATTCGACCCGGACCGTCTGAATAAATCTGGCATGATTATCGCCATGATTCCGAATGGATGCCGCTCCTTCGCCCGATTGGGCGGAGCCAAGCTCGACCGAATATTCGGTAGAGACATCGTCTTTGATCCAGGCTTCAGTCGTCCAATTGACCGGCATCCCGCCCTCGGTTTGCTCGAAGTCGCCGTTTACGACCAGGTTGCCTGCCGCATGCGCGGGGAGGACGCTGCAGAGCCAGAGTGCCAGCAGCATCAGCGGAATAGTCAAGCGGCGTAGACCAGCTTTATTCATCTCGGTTCACATTCTCCTTCATCTATCTCATCTAGATTCTCAATAAAATATGGCAGTCATTACAATCATACAGATTCACTTTATCGAATGGAGATGCCGAGGTCAATGTCCGCGGGCAAAATACTGTTGAATTATTCCAAACAGAAGCATGCTCCCCCTTTCAAATGGTTGTGAATCTAGTACGGGCAGCCCGTTCGCGGAATACGTTAATAGAAACGTTCCGAACCGGGACGGCTCTCTCACTTCCGAAGGAGGCAGTCATCAACATGCATAAAATCATAATGAACGGCACCGGTCATGCCATGTATGTCAATCCGGGCGATAAGCGTGGCGGCAGAATGAAGCGGTACGCCGGCTTGTCCCAACCCGCCGTGACGGCATTTTGGCGCAAGGCCGTGAGCCTGCTGGAGCCGGCCATCGTGGTGGACGCGGGTGCCAATTATGGAGAGATCCTGCTGTCCGCTCAATATCCCGTTTATACCGAGATCGTGGCGATCGAGGCCAACGAAGGACTGCGTCCCTACTTGCTTCGGTCGATCGGCGATCATCCCAACAGCCGTCAGATGAAGGCGGTATTCGCCTTCGTATCGGACGTGGCGGATAACACGATATCCTTCTACGTCGACCAGTCGCACTCCGGCCTTTCCTCGGGCCACCCTTCCGGCTCGCGTGCCGTCAAATCAACCTCCATCGGTACCGTCACGATCGACAGCCTGTTCCAGGATCGTATCATTCAGGGTGGAACCTTGTTATTCAAGATGGACGTGGAAGGGTTCGAATGGCAAGCCATAAAGGGCATGAGCAAGCTGCTGGACAGCTGCGCCGGCGCGATCGGCTGCATCGAATTTAACCGCAGCTACATGATCGAAAAAGGCATCGACCTGAACGGGTTTATCGATTTCCTCTCCGAACGGTTTCTGCTTTACGCGCCGGACGCGAGTGGAAGACTCATCCCGATGGAAACTCCGGTGCACGAAAGCATCGCAAGACACTTCAATGCGGACAAAACCTGCAACGACCTTGTGCTCTCCACAAACGCCGAGCTCGTAAGCAAGCTGGAGAGCTGAAACACGACAATAAACGGCGCCGCCAAAGGGAACCAAGCTTCCCCTGGCAGCGCCGTTTGCATTTGTGACAGAGCCTCAAAGCAGCTCCGGCCTCTCTCTATCAGCCTCCTCGCCCCGCAAGAGCATCCTTCACGATCCCGACGAACTCCCGCGCTCTGGCGCCGTTGCTATGATAGCGATGGATAAAGTCATACCCCCGTCCCGTAATGGCGTTCCTCGCCTCCGCGTCCGCGCGATACCGCCTAGCAAGCTCCAGTATGCCGGTACGTCCGCAGGCTACGAAGTTGTCTCCGTCCTTAAAGCCCAGCTCTTCGATGTCCGGATTGCTCTCCGCCAGCATCAGCGTCCTGCAGCCCGGAATTTCGAAAAACTTGGCAACTGGGATTTCCAGCACGCTGCCGCAAGTGAAGGCCATCATGGAACCGTTAATGGCCCGCGCGTACGTATCATGCACGAACAGTCCCGGCCGGTAAGGCGTCCGGTGCCCGGGATGGCGGTAATGGACAAATCCCTCTTCCCGCGACATAGCCTTTAGTACTGCGGAACGGAACGGGTATTTTTCCTCCATTAATCCCATGAGCGAATAAGCCGTGTCCTTGGGCAAGCCGTAATCCCGGATCATCTCCGGATTGACGCCGAACGGCAACCAGCGGAATCGCGGCAGCATCTCCGGGAACGCCTTGAGGAAGGGATATTTGCTGGCGGATAAAATAAGATCCGGCTTCGCATTCCGTTCGAAATATTCCTTTCTGGCGGCAGGCAGGTAATGGACGTCCAGCACGTAACACGCCTTCAAAATACCGACGTTCTCCAGTCCCGTGATATGGGGGGCAAAAGCGTTTCGCCATTCGATGTCGTAATGGAAAATAATGTCCGGCCTCTCCGGCAAACTTTCCAATATGGCGCGAATATCCCCGTCCTTGCTCCAATACGTCACTTCGGCGACATCTTCGATCGCCTTCAACATATCGAATTTGTGCACATGCTTCGGATATGTCACGTCGAACCGCTTCACGAGCATCAGTACCTTAAGCCGCCTATCCATGCCCTTGATTCTCCAACCACTGATCTTCCGGCACATCTCTTAGTTTGCGAGCGGGATTGCCCGCTACGATCGTCCGCTCCGGCACATCCTTTGTCACGACGCTGCCTGCCGCCACGACGCCGTCCCGATGAATGACTCTGCCCGGCAAAATCGTCGCGCCCGCTCCGATCCTGCCTCCCTGCTTAACCGTCACTCCCTTGAACCTGGAAAATCTGGCAGAGGAGCGCGCCAAATAGTTGTCGTTGGTCGTCACGACGCAGGGGGCGACGAAAACGTCGTCCTCCAGCACGGAATATGCGCAGATATAGCAATTCGTCTCCAGCTTGCAGCGAGCGCCGACCTCGCAGTCGTTCTCGATGGCGGCGCCGCGTCCCACTATCGTCCCCGTCCCGACCCGGACCCGTTCGCGCACCGTCGCCAAATCCGCCACCAGGACGTCCGGCTGCAGCCTCGCCCCCCGATAGATAATCGCTCCCGTTCCGATCGTGCAGCCCTTCTCGATAAACGTCGGATGCAGGACGACGCCGTCGCTTGTCGTCGCGGATCGTTTGGCCTTCATGGGGAGCTTGCCGATCACGGCATGATCGTGAATGCGGACATCGTCTCCAATGACGGTATCGTCGTGGATGACGGCGCCGTGGCCGATCGTAACCCCGGCCCCGATCACGACGCCGCGCCCAAGCGTGACGCCATCTCCGATCCTTGTCGTTCCGCTCATCCCTCTCACTCTCCCTTACGTGTATTGAATCACTTTGGAGATGATATAATCCTGCTGCTCCCTTGTCAGATGCGGCGAAAGCGGCAGCGCGAACGAATGGGCGCAGGTTTTCTCCGTTACGGGCAGATCGCCCGCCTTGTAGCCGAGAAACGTCAGCGCCTGCTGCAAATGCAGCGGACACGGGTAATAATGACCGGACGATATGCCGTCTCCCTTGAGCCTCTCCATCAGCTCGTCGCGATGCTCGTATTGCGCGGCGTAAAGATGGTACACGTGCCCTGCCTTATCCATGACCGCAGGCAGTCTCAGCGGGGTATGTCGCAATCCGTTATTATAATATTCAGCCGCCTGCCTTCTACGATCGTTCCACTCCTCCAGTCTCTTAAGCTTCACTCTGATGATGGCCGCCTGAAGCGGATCCAGCCTGCTGTTGACGCCGATTGTTTCGTGAAAATATTTTTTACGGCTGCCATGCCGGGCAAGCAGCCTGGCTTCGTTGGCAATCCGTTCATTATTCGTGACGATGATGCCTCCGTCTCCGTAACCCCCCAGATTTTTTGTCGGGAAAAAGGAAATGCAGCCCGCGTCTCCCATGGCGCCGACGGGACGGCCTTCCAGCGTCGCCCCGATGGCTTGACAGGCATCCTCGATCAGTTTGAGGCCATGCCGCTCCGCCAGGGAGGAAAAGGCCGACATGTCTGCCGGCTGGCCGAAAATATGAACCGGCAAAATCGCTTTGGTACGCGGCGTAATGCGCTGCTCCGTGTCTAAGGGACACATGTTGTACGTTGCGGGATCAATATCAGCGAACACGGGAACGGCTCCCCGGCGCACGATCGCCTCCGCCGTAGCGAAAAACGTGAACGCCGTCGTGACGACCTCGTCTCCAGGTCCGATGCCGGCCGCCTCCAGCGCAAGCGCCAGCGCATCCGTACCGTTCGCGACCGATACGGCATAAGCGGCGCCGGTCAATGCCGCGATCTCGGCCTCAAGCCCCTCGACCTCGGGTCCCGCGATATATTCGCCGCTGGCCATAACGCGCAGGAAAGCAGCGTCGATCTCGTCCTTCAGCTCCCGATATTGCGCGCGCAAATCGATTAACGGAATTTTTTCCATCCTATCCCTTCTCCCTCCAGACCATGCCGCCCATATGAAACGCCTCGTTGATCGGCAGCTCCACGACAAGACCGCTCATTATCGATTGATAGATGCCAAGCACGGCCTCCAGCGCGGGAAGAGTCGACTCGGCCGAAGCGATGGGCGACTCTCCGCCACGGATTGCGGTCAAAAGCTCGCGATAAAGCGGCGTATGCGACAGCTTGATATCCGTGTCAGGTACCTTGGATAAAGTCCGTTGCTCGGAAACGGAGTCGGCGCCCTCCGAACCATGGTTATGTTCGAAGGTCCATACCGCCGCTTCTTGCAAGGCCGTGCCCTCAAAGGATGCAGTGCCGCGAGAGCCGAACAGGCTGATGGAAGTGCCTAACGTTCGGGGATAGACGCCCGTTGACGCCTCGATAATGCCGACAGCCCCGCTTTTGAACCGCAGCAGCGCCGCTCCGACATTTTCGACGCCGATAAACTGCCCATGGATGCCGGCAAGCGCATATACGGATTGGAGCGGACCCAGCAGCCAGATCAGCAGATCGACATAATGAATGCACTGGTTGATGAACAAACCGCCGCCCTTGCTCCAATCCTCGCGCCACGGCCCGCTTCTGTAATAGGCTATATCGCGATTCCATCTCATCGCAACGGCGCCGTGACCGATCTCGCCGAACCGTCCCTCCTCAACAGCAGCTTTCATCGCGGCAATCCGCGGGGAATAACGCGCTTGAAACGACACGGCCAGCTCCAGCTTTTTTGCTCGGGCAAGACGGATAAGCTCCCTTGCCTCGCCCATGGACAACGCAAGCGGCTTTTCGACCAGCACATGTTTGCCCGCTTCAAGCGAACGCAGCGCGATCCGGGCATGGGAGTCGCTGCTCGTCGCCACGACAACAAGATCGAGCTCCGGTCGCGTCAGCATTTCATCGATATCCGTATGCAGCGTTGCTCCCGGGAACCGCGGGATTCCGGCGCGATGGGCGAAAACGCGGAGTCGCTCCTCCGAGATGTCGCAAAGCGCCGCGATCTCCGCCCCGCCGCCCAACTCGGCAATAGCCGCAACATGTTTTTCCGCAATGGCCCCGCATCCGATGATCGCAATACGCATCACAGTCATGAAACGCCCCCGCTCCCAAGCCTCATCGTAACGGCGCGCCCTCCGCGGCCTCTCGTCACATTGCGGGTATCGTAAATCAGCGGCGCATGCTCCATCATTAGATCAAGCGGCATGCCGCTGTGATACGTCGCAATAATGACGCCGTCGATGCTCGCCAGAAATTCAGGCGTCAGCTCGGTTCTCTGAAGCTTCTTCTCCCCGACCGCAAGTTCGCTGATATAGGGGTCATCGTAATAAACCTTGGTTCCTTCCAGCATAAGAAGCTTCATGATATCGATCGATGCCGACTCGCGGCTGTCCGCAATATCGGACTTATAAGCCGCCCCGTATACAAGGATGGAGGAGTCGGCCAGCGGCTTGGGAGCAACGCCTTGCTTTAGCTGCTGCACGACATACAGCGGCATTCGGTGATTGATGCCGTTCGCCAAGCCGATAAAGTCCGAGCTCATGCCGTATTGCTTCAGCTTCCATTGCAGATAGGAAGGATCGACGGGAATGCAATGGCCGCCAATGCCGGGACCTGGATAGAAGGGATGATAACCGAACGGCTTCGTCGATGCGGCCTGAACTACCTCCCAAATGTCGAGTCCCAACTTATCGCAGGCGATTGCCATTTCATTAATAAACGAGATATTGACGAGCCTGTAGGCATTTTCCATGATCTTCGTCATCTCGGCTGCATCCGTGCTGGAGACGGGATGGACGGCCGGGAAGACATGACGATACAGCTCGGATACTTTCTCCAGGCAGCGATCGCTTATGCCGCTTACGATCTTGGGGATACGATGGATGGGGAAGTCCGCGTTGCCGGGATCAACCCGCTCCGGGGAATACGCGACATGGAAGTCCTCTCCCGCTCGCAGACCCGACTTGGCCAGCAGCGGCATAAGCACTTCCCTGGTCGTGCCGGGGTAAGTCGAGCTCTCCAAGACGACGAGCTGCCCCTTTTGCAAGCCGGCGCCTGCTTGAGTCGCCGCCATTTTGAGGTAGGCGAGATCGGGCGTGCCGTAAGCCGTCAGCGGCGTCGGCACGCAGATGATGATGGCCTCGGCTGCTCGAGCTGCGGAATGCTGCGTTGTCGGAATCAATCGCTCCGCAATCGCCTCGTTAATCACTGCGTCTTCTATTTCGCGAAGATAGCTTTTGCCATTCTGAAGCTTGCTAATTTTAGAAGCATCCGGATCGATTCCGATCACTCGAAATCCTTGCTCTGCGAATAGCAGAGCCAGTGGCAGCCCCACGTAGCCCAAACCCATGATCGCCACGGTTCTTCGCTCGTCCGCAGACTCGATGCGGTGCTCCTCCTTTATTGATGTCAATTTTCTCGCCTCTTTCCCAGCATGGATATGAAACAGCTAGAATACTATATGACCGGGCAAGCTGTGACGAATGGACGAAACGACAAAAAACCGCCTCCTTTGGGAGCGCGGCGGCGGCGGCCCGGAGACGGTCCTATAAATACCTCTTCAAACTCAGCTTATTCCAGCAATCTGCCGCTGAATCGATGGCCATAGGGCCGAATCAGCTCATCGCTGCTTTTAGTCGTTCGCGGCGGGAAGATTCGTTCAACCATTCCGTTAAACTCCATAATATAATGCTGAACGGGGAAGCCTTGCAGGGAATCGTTCTGATAGGCGTTCATCCGGCCTACGAAATCAGGGTTCGCGGAGACGTACACCAGCTCGATATTGGGCCGCATGGCTTTGAGTGCCGAAGAAACCTGTTCCGTCAGCTCGTCGTTCAATCGTTCCTGTCCTGTCGACAGGGTTCCAATCCTTCTGCCGGCCTCCGTTCCCTTGGCTCCGGACAACCCCATGTAAGTACGGCTTAGCGTGCCGATTCCGTCGCCGCTTGCCTCCTTGTCCAACGATACCGCCACGTAGGCGTTATAATCCGCGAGCATGACGACCGCATGATGAATGCCCGCCACCTCTTGCACCAGCTTCTCGCCGAATTCCGGCTTGATTTCCAACCGATAATTGCGATGGGTGCCAACGAGATTGTTGCTGCTCAGCCTGCGGCCATTGACCCGGTTCATTTCGTTTTTCTGATCATCCGCGAATCGCTTGTCCGTCAGCAGCCGATTGCCATTCGCATCGTAACGCACTTCATTTGTGCGCAAATTTTTATTGCCAAGATCGCCTTGTTTCTCCATAGAGCAGCCGCCAAGCATGCCTCCAAGCACGATGCATGCCGTTAGCAGCGTCCAAGCGCCGCGAGAGCGGATTATCATAATCAATCCTCCTCCTGTTCGTCATCCGATAATGATACCTTTGCGACAGATTCCAGTCTTATCGTTTGCCGAAAGGAGAGAGGTTATTCATACGATCAGCGTTGATCAGCGTCAGCGGATTTCATTGACAGCCGTATTTACAAAAGGTAAGATGTTAGTATCAGATATTAGTACCAGGTGCCAATAATAAAAATATACGAAAGGTTGTGTAGACCCGTGAGCAGAAAAGCCGATATCCCAAGCAAAGCCGCTTACCGATCCAACTCCCGTATTGCCGCAATAGGAACTTATGTGCCGGACAATGTCATGACCAACGCGGACCTGGAGAAGCTGGTCGAAACCTCCGATGAGTGGATCGTGCAACGGACCGGCATAAGCGAACGCCGAATTTCGGCGCCGCATCAATATACCAGCGATTTGGCCTGCCGTGCGGTTGCCGACCTGGCTTCCAGGTACGATGTGCAACTGGACGATGTTGATTACATTATTGTAGCCACCTCCACGCCAGATACCATATTCCCCAGCATCGCGGCTGGCATTCAGGCCAAATTTGGCATAGCCCAATGCGGAGCGATCGACATCCAAGCCGCCTGCGCGGGTTTCACCGCAGGTCTGCAGCTCGCAAACGGGCTTCTCATGACCGGGCTTCATCATAAAATATTGGTCGTAGGAGCCGATGCCTTGTCCAAAATTACGGACTACTCCGATCGTACGACCTGCATACTGTTCGGCGACGGAGCGGGCGCCGTGTTGGTGGAACGAACTATTGATGGAGAGGGAGACTTCCTGGGCTCCTTCGCCCGGACCGACGGCAACGGCGGACGGCATGTCTACGCCAGCCATTTGTCGTCGCGAATCGGCGAATACGATCTTGTGCCGAGCGGCAAGCTTGTACAGAATGGACGCGAGGTGTACCGATGGGCGCTTTCCAGCGTCTCGGAAGGAGTTTCGGAGCTGCTTGAGAGCGCCGGTTTGGCTGCGCATCAAGTGGATTGGTTCGCTCCGCATAACGCCAATCAGCGAATCATAGAGGCGCTATGCGAGCGATGCGGCTTTTCAGAGGATCAAGCGCTGTCTTCTATCGCGAAGTACGGCAACACGTCGGCCGCCTCTATCCCGCTTGCGATGGATGACGCCGTCAAGGACGGAAGACTGCAAGCGGGGAATCACGTTTTGCTTCACGGCTTCGGCGGAGGCTTGACGCAAGCTGGCGTTATCCTTCGCTGGTCGTTTTAAGGACACGGCGTGACACGGCGTGCCCCCGCTTGGCCCATAGAGCAGGTCTCGCTGTATATGCCCAATACGCGGCAAAGAGCCGTTCCGGAAGGGTTGATGGTTAAATCATCTTCCTCCGGGAGGGCTCTTAGTTTTTCCAACTTATTTCAGTTTTACGCTGGAAATAATCTGGGAGCCGATGCCGAAGTCCATGGCCACCTTCCCCGTCCGCTTCGTAATTTCGTGCGCAAGCACGACAGCATTGACGCCGCAAGAAACAAGGGCGATATCGAATTCGTCCTGCCTGCTTTCGATCTTGGCCAGCGTCTCGTCCATCATTTCATACCTTTCGAAGGGCAGCGTAAACGGAATGCTCAGATTGTAGGGCGGCCGAATAAGCCGCTGCTTTGTCCCTCCGGCCCATCTGGAGATCAAAATGACGCGGCTGCCCTGCTCCGACAGCATTTCCCAGAAGGGCTTGAAATAGATCAGCTCGCGATTGACGATTGCATTGCACAACGCTTTGGGTTGCAATCCGAAGTGGTTGAAGATTTTGTCCGTAAGCGGACGTTTATGATTGGGATGCGCTCTGATCGTATTGTCGTTCTGCGCCAGAACGCCTACGATATCGGCTTCCTTGATCGCCTCCACCATACGGTCGCGGATTTCGATATTGGGTATACGAACGCCTTTGCGGCCCTCGTTTGCGATTTTCACCCACAACTGGCTTAGTGTCTGCTGCATCGTGTAGACCGAATCCTGCGACAGCACAAAATTTTCGCCGTCGCCGATCCGGACGAGAAAGAAAGGGGTTTTATTGGACAGCGAATCCCGGATCCTCTCCACGATGATTTCCTTCGCCAGCAATTGATCGTTGGTAATATGGGATATCAATGCAATTCGCACCTCCGTTGCTTCTACATGCTTTCTTGCATCAATATATGTGCCCTGCCGTAGCTTGCTTGGACCCTTGTCTTGCCGTAAACCTTGCCGGAGCAAAAGGGGCTAGTCCGGCTAGCTTCTTCTCATCCGGCTCGCCGTCCAGCAGATCGGCGATAAGCCGACCCGTTGCCGGGCTTAACAAGATGCCGTTGCGGTAATGTCCGGCAGCCATCAGCCACTCTCCCTTGCCTCCCGCAGCTCCGATCAGCGGCATCCCGTCCGGTGTGGCAGGACGCAACCCAGCCCAGCCAAACGCAGGCTTATTCCCCCTCAGGTCCGGTAGAAAACGGTCGGTTGCCCTCGTTAATCGCCCAATGCCATGCTCTGTTACGCTGGTTTCGTAACCCGCCACATCCTCCGATGCCCCGCAGACGACCGTGCCGTTCCGCTTGCTTACCCAGTAAGCCTGGCTGGTGAATACGATGTGCCGCAAAGGTTCTCTCCATTGCGCGGGAGAGGAATAAGAACAAATTTGGCCCCTTATAGGATGGACAGGCAGATTCAGACCCAAATGTTGTTCGTATGCCGAGGACCATGCACCTGGACATAGGACGACACGATCGGCAGCCAGCACGGCAGGCAGTCCGCTCATGGCGATTCGGCTCCCGCCGATGTCCGATCGGTGAAGCGATTCGACAGTGCCGGCGTGCTCCAGTATTTGGACGCCTGTACGCTTGCATGCCGCAGCAAGCGCTTCGACCAGCTTCGGCGCGTACACGTGGCTCTCCTCTGGTAGGTAGACAGCCCCGACGGCTTCTTCGGCAAGCGCAGGCTCCAATCCCCGAAGCTCATCCTTGTCGATCAGCTCCGCCCCGGCTCCCCAGCCGTTCTGCCACCGCATTCTGCCCTCGGCTGGCAGCAGATCGGCTTCATGCTGCAGGATGTTTAAGCTGCCGGATCTCTCCCATTCTACCGACATGCCCGATATCTCCTCCACGCTGCGAATCCATTCCGGATAAAGGCGCAGGCTGCCCAGCGAGAGGCGGAAGAATGCATCGGCCCCCTCGGGATTCTCCGAATACGGAGCCAGCATGCCGGCAGCGGCGCCGGACGCCTGGCCGCCGATTCTGCCCGGCTCCGCAAGCGTTACCCTATGACCGCGAAGCGCAGCCTCGAGGGCGCAGGACAAGCCGATAATACCGCCTCCGAGCACGATAACGGATTGCCTCCGCGAGTACGCGCTCATGTCGGTCCCGCGGCAAACAGGGAACCGGCTTCGTCGCTGCTGGCGGAAGCATATCTTTTCCTCGGAATGCGTCCTGCCTCGTAAGCGATCCGTCCCGCTTCGATAGCAAGCGCGAAAGCCTTCGCCATTCTAACGGGATTCCCCGCCTTCGCTACAGGCGTATTGGCCAGAATGCCAGCTGCTCCAAGCTCCATCGCTTCCGCGGCATCCTTGGGAGAGCCGATTCCCGCATCCACAATTATGGGAACATTCGCCTCTTCGATAATAAGCGACAGATGATAAGGATTAAGAAGTCCAAGTCCCGTCCCGATCGGAGAGCCTCCCGGCATGACCGCGGCTGCGCCCGCTTCCTCCAGGCGCTTGCAAAGAATCGGATCATCCGATGTATACGGCAATACGACGAAACCTTCTTTGGCGAGCTGCTCCGTCGCTTTTAACGTCTCGATGGGGTCGGGAAGAAGAGTAACGGGACTTCCGCTGATCTCCACCTTGATCCAATTGCCGAGTCCGGCCTCCCGTGCCAATCTGGCAATCCGAACGGCTTCCTCCGCCACTCGCGCGCCCGATGTATTAGGCAAGTAAGTCAGCTTTTTTCCTTCCAGATGCTGCAGCACGGAATCGTCTTCCGTATGCTCCAGATTGACGCGTCTAACGGCGAAGGTCACAATTTCGGCGCCGGATTCGACTAGCGACTCCCTAAGCTCGGCGGGACTGGGGAATCTCCCCGTCCCGAACAGAAACCGCGAGCCAAACGTTACTCCCGCGATCGTCAGTCCATTCTGCTGGTTCATCATTTTCTAGCCTCCCCCCACGAATTGAATGAGCTCGATGCGCAGTCCGTCCGCAAGCGTCGTCTCCTGCCAGCGCGACCGAGGCACAATCTCGCCGTCTACCTCTGCTACAAGCCGCTTGTCGCGCTGTCCGAGCTCCGCAAGCAAACAATCGAGAGTGGCTGAGCGGGTTTGATAGGAACTGCCGTTCAGCGATAAAGTTACATTTTCTTCAGTTTTATGCCCGGACGTTTCCCGCTCGTCTGCAATCGCATTGGCCTTGGAAGATTCCTCTGCCCGGTCTGCTGCCGTGAGCTTATGCAGAAGCTCACGGCAGACGGCCGCAGGATCCTCGCTTCCCACGATCGCTGACACGGCGCATAGCCGCTTGGCCCCCGCAGAGATGACGGCATCCGCATTGTCCGTCGTAATGCCGCCTATCGCTACAAATGGAATGGACACCAGACTTGCGGCCTCCGCCACATAAGCCGTTGTCACTGCCGCCTTGCCCGGCTTCGTATTCGTCGGGAAAACGGGCCCCACGCCTATGTAATCCGCTCCCTCCCGCTCAGCTTCGATGGCATGCTCCGCGCAGTGGGTGGAGATGCCGATTATTTTATCGTCGCCTAGCAAAGCCCGCGCTTCTTTAATCGACATGTCGTCCTGCCCCAGATGCACGCCGTCGGCATCGACTTCCAGCGCGATATCGGGATAATCGTTGACGATAAAAGGCACGCCGTATCTTCGGGTCAGCACTCTCAGTGCCCGTGCCTGCTCCAGCACTTCCGATCTTGATCCCGTCTTGTTGCGCAGCTGCAGCATGCCCGCTCCGCCGATGAGCGTCTGCTCCATCACGTCGGTCACCGATTTGCCCGGGTGGGCATCCGGCGCGGTAATGACATATAACCTGATTTTCTCCCAGTCCACTCTTTTGCTCATCCAGCCGTTCCCTCCACTCTTCGATTAGGGCGACTAAGATATTCGTCGCATATCCGTTCCGCCTCCGCCATGTCCGACGTGCCTTGCACCAGCACTCTGCCGTCCGGAAACAGCACCAGCTTCTCTGTACAAGGCGATGGCAGCTCAGCTTTTACCAAGTAAGGATTAACGGTTACGCCGCACCCAAGCCGCTTCAAATATTTAACTTCCCGCTCCAGCTCGAGCGCGAAACCCATAGTCACTTGAACCGTGTCCCGGCCGCATAACGCCGTCGATCGCCGCCCGTGCAAGCGCGACTCCCGCTCACGATTATCCGGGAAGTTAACATCGTCGCCGTCTTGGAGACGCTGCCGCAAGCCGCTCTCGACCGAATGTACCTCTGCGCTGTGCGACCGCGCTTGGCGGCCGCATTTTCCGCAAGAAGCAACTCCGGACGGCAGCTTATATTCCCGAACGGCAAAATTCCATACATCCGCATTCAACCATGTTCCGCGGACGGATGCCTTATTGCCTGTCAGCCACTTGACGGCTTCGGCGGTCTGTAGCGCGGCCACGAATTCCACTGTCGCGGACAAGACGCCCCGCGTATCGCAGGAATCTCCTTCCTCGGCCTCATCCTCTTGGCCGATCAAACAGGACAGGCAAGCCGTCCGGCCTGGGACCAACATCGCGCTCATGCCTTGAGAAGCAGTTGCGCCGCCGTATATAAACGGGATGCCAAGCCGGAACGCCTCGTTGCAGAGCAGCAGTCGAGTAGCCGCGTTATCCGTTCCGTCCAGGATCAGATCGGTACCGGCTGCGAATTTGCCAACATTATGCTGGCTTATATCTGCCACATGCGCCTCGATAATCGCCTCTCCGTTTATCCGCCGAAGCTTTGTCTCCGCAGCCTTCGCTTTGGGCAAAACCTTGCGGGCATCCTCCTCGTCGAACAGCGTTTGACGATGCAGATTGCTAGGCTCCACATAGTCCCTGTCTACAATCACGAGTCGTCCAACGCCGGCTCTTGCCATATGCTGGACGAGCGAAGCGCCGAGCGCTCCGCAGCCTGCAATCAACACGCTGGCTTGGCGGAGGCGAAGCTGCCCGGCCTCGCCGATCGGCGCGAAACGGATTTGGCGGGAATAACGTTCCCTCCAGCTCGCGCGAAGACCGTCCTCCGACGTCGCGCTCGAGCCGGCCGGCTGCCCCCCGGCGCCGGCAATGGCAGCGGGAGCTCCGCCTCCTTCTCCGCCGGCCATCCCGTCACGCATAGATTTCGTTGCCTCCGGCCTTAAATGCGGCCGACTTCTCCTTGAGCCCCGCTTCGATCGCTTCCTCCGTATCGAGACCGTTCTGCTCCGCATATTCCCGGATGTCCTGCGTGATGCGCATGCTGCAAAATTTGGGGCCGCACATGGAGCAGAAATGCGCCGACTTTGCCGCTTCCGCCGGCAGCGTCTCGTCGTGGTAGGACATTGCCCGCTCCGGATCAAGCGATAGATGGAACTGATCGCGCCAGCGGAACTCAAAGCGCGCTTTGGAGAGTGCATCGTCCCGCAGCTTCGCGCGAGGATGGCCTTTGGCCAAATCCGCCGCGTGGGCAGCGATTTTGTAAGTGATAACGCCTTCCTTGACATCTTCCTTGTTCGGCAGCCCCAGATGCTCTTTCGGCGTTACGTAGCAGAGCATCGCCGTGCCGAACCAGCCGATCATCGCCGCTCCGATCGCGGACGTAATATGGTCGTAGCCCGGCGCGATGTCGGTCGTCAGCGGACCCAGCGTGTAAAACGGCGCTTCGTCGCATACTTCCAGTTGGCGGTCCATATTTTCTTTGATCAAATGCATCGGTACATGCCCGGGCCCTTCGATCATCACTTGCACGTCATGTTTCCAGGCAATCTTCGTCAGCTCTCCCAGCGTATCAAGCTCCGCGAATTGCGCATCGTCGTTGGCATCCGCGATGGAGCCTGGCCGCAAGCCGTCGCCAAGCGAAAACGACACGTCGTAACGCTTCATGATGAGGCAGATTTCTTCAAAGTGCGTATACAGGAAGTTCTCCTTGTGATGAGCCAGACACCAGGCTGCCATAATAGAGCCTCCGCGAGATACGATGCCCGTTACGCGCTTGGCCGTCAGCGGGATGTACCGAAGCAATACGCCCGCATGGATCGTGAAGTAGTCGACGCCTTGCTCCGCCTGCTCGATCAAGGTATCTCTAAATACCTCCCAGCTGAGATCCTCCGCTTTGCCGTTCACCTTCTCTAGCGCCTGATAGATCGGCACGGTCCCTACCGGAACCGGCGAATTGCGAACGATCCATTCCCGGGTCGTATGGATGTTCTTGCCTGTCGACAGATCCATGATCGTATCGGCTCCCCATCTGGTCGCCCACGTCATCTTCTCTACCTCTTCCTCGATGGAGGAGGCAACGGCGGAGTTGCCGATGTTGGCATTGATCTTTACATGGAACCCTCGTCCGATAATCATCGGCTCGCATTCGGGATGATTGATGTTCGCGGGGATAATAGCCCGCCCCCTTGCCACTTCGTCCCTTACGAATTCCGGCTCCATCCCTTCGCGTATCGCGATGTACTCCATCTCCGGCGTAACGATGCCTTGTCTCGCGTAATGAAGCTGTGTCACATTGCGTCCTTCCTTCGCTCGAAGCGGCTTGCGATCCAAGTTCGGAAATATTTCGGCGCCTCTCGTCCTGGCTCTCTCCTCGGATACGAAGCCGTTGTCCTCGGGCTTCACCTCGCGTCCTTCATATCGCTCGACATCCTCACGCTCCACGATCCATGTTTCACGTAGCGGCGGCAGCCCCTTTCTGACGTCGGCCCGGTAGCCCGTATCCGTATATGGACCGCTCGCATCGTAGACGAGCACCGGCTCGTTCGGCGTCTCCTCTCCGCTTCTCGACTGGCTGGGAGTCAGCGCTATCTCGCGCATCGGCACGCGAATGGAAGAATGACTCCCTTCTACATAGACCTTTCGGCTTCCCGGCAATGGCGTTGTCATAATCGGCATAACAAAAAACCTCCTCATGGAATTTGTGGAATTCCACCTGGAGGCATACTCAACATATAAGAAAGTTAATGGTCGACGCCGCTCACGCAGACGTACAATGACGTTGATACTTAGGCTTGCACAAAGCCGGCGAAGTTGCCTTCGGCGACCGGCAAGCCGGTATCCTATGTCCCACTTTCCTACGCTGGCATGACCCAGATCAGGTTCAAAGGGACCAAAGCAATCGCTTTATCTCAGCCTTTCGGCGCCCCTAGTGGATTTCCTTGTTTGACTATACTTCGTGCTCGCGGCTGCTGTCAACCCTAACTTTCCCAAACACTTACAGCTTGATCTTCTGCTGGAACAGCCCCGCTTGCCTTGCCGCCATATAAATAATGACGACGAGCGGACCGATAAATACTCCGATAACGCCGACCAGCTTAAAGCCTACATAGAGGCTGATCAGTGCCGGAAGCGCGCCGATACCGACGGAATCCCCCAGAATTTTCGGCTCCACGATGCGGCGGAATACCGTAATGACGAGGAACAACACAATCAGCCCGATGCCGGTATAGATATCGCCCGTCAGCAGCAAATACGATGCCCATGGGACAAGCACGGAGCCTGTGCCCAAAATAGGCAAAATATCCACAATAATGATGAGCAGCGCGATAGCCATAGGATATTTGATGCCAAGTATGAGCAAACCGATCAGTGAAAGTATGTAGGTCATGCCGCTAAGAATAATCTGGGAGCGCAGGAAGCCGAAGATCGACTTGCGCAGATTGTTCAGCACCTGGTCCACTTGGGAACGCGACGATTCGTCGAAGAAGGACAAGACGGATGCCTTCATCGTATTAAGGCTAAAGCTGAACATGTAGACGGCAACCAGGAAGACGATAAAGAAGATAAACATGCCCGGGAGCGTCGAAGCGAAGCCCAAGACAGTCGATGACAGCTTGCCTACCATCGAAGTAATCGTGTTCGTTAGGCTCATCAGATATTCTTCCAGCGTCGCGATGGCATCCGGAGGAAGATTCTGGTACAGCCCTCTGGCGTCAACGAGCAGGTTGTCGACAAAAGTGCTTGCATTTTCGAAGTAATTCGGCACCTTCTCCAGAAATGCAATCAGCTCTGCGATAATCTTCATTCCCAGCAACACGATGAGACCGACGAGAATGACCGTGAACAATGTACTGGATATGACGGCGGACACCAGCCGGTTGAGCCGGAATCGCTTCATCAGGAATACGGTCAGCGGTTCCAGAAAGATCGCTACGATCAATGCAAGCAAGAACGGCGCGCCTACGGTGAACATCAAATAAATAAGCAGCAAACCTACCGCGATAAGCACGATTGTCCTTATAGACATGCGGGTTATCCCTCCTTCCTCTATTTCTATTCAAGCTTGGCTTCGCGCATGTGGAAATCGACGTCGCCGTAATACATATCCTTTACTAGCAGGTTGGGACCGCAGCAAGCGGCTGCGGGACAATAACAATTTACGCTTCGGGCGAGCTTGTGATCCAGCCACTTGCCGAATACGTCGTCGAGGCGGGACGTCGAGATATTGCCGAACGCCGGCACATCGGAGAAGTCGGTGACGAACACCTCGCCCGTGAACAAGTTGACGTTGAGACGGTTCCGTCCGTCGGGATCGTTCCTGACCGTCACGTTAGGCTCGCCAGCCAATCTTCTGAGCAGTCTACGATCCTCTGCATCGTCGCTGCATTGGTAGAAAGGCAACGTGCCGAACAGCATCCAGACCGACGGATCGCGGCGATCCAGCAGCAGCTCTACCGCTTTGCGCATCTGCTCCTTCGTAATGACGGGCAGATCGCGGGCGAATGAGCTTGGATACATGGGATGAACCTCATGACGCTGACAGCCCATCTCGAGAATCAGCTCATGAATTTGATCGATCTTTTCGTGCGTCCGATAATTGATCATGGATTCGGCGGATACGAGCACGCCTGCATCGCTGAGCCGCTTGGCGTTGTCGATCATTCGTGCGTACAGCTTGGCTGCGGCTTCCTTGGAGACGGCATGACCCGCTTTGGCGAAGCCGATCTCATGGAAGTCCTGCGCCGACGTGTAGTTAAACGAGATATGCATAACGTCGAGGAAAGGAGCCAAAAGTTCGTACCTGTTATAAGGCAAAGTTACATTGGAGTTAATCTGCGAGCGAACGCCCCGGCTTCTCGCGTATTGCAGAAGCGGCAGCATATATTCCTTGACGGTACGTTCCGAGAAGGTGGGCTCGCCGCCCGTAATGCTGATCGTCTGCAGATGCTCGACCTCGTCCAGACGACGCAGCATATTGTCCAGCGGAATTTTGGCTGGCTCCATCATGACCAGCGTATCGCCTACGGCACAGTGCTCGCAGCGCATATTGCATAAATTCGTAACCGTCATCTCCACGCTTGTCAGTACATGGCGACCGAATTGCTTAAGCGAGTTAAGCGGATCCCAAGGGTCATTGGAGGGAGTCAAAGGAGGCAGTATGTCGCGGGTTGTCATGCCCAAATGCGGCCATGTCGTATCCAGCTTGTTCATCGGTTTCATCAGCTTTCAGCACCTAACTTCCGTTCTAGAGGTTGTTCAAAAAGTCCGCTTGCCATCATATCTTCTATTATTGTAATGTGAGATGTTTGAGGAAGCAAATAAAATGGTGTAAAAACGTCGCCCGGATGGACTTCATCCAAAAACCGACAGAAAAAAGAGGCCTTGCGGGCCTCTTGAAACAACCATCGCTGCATTGCGGTAAATGCAAGCATCAATGGCTCGGCGTTCAGTTAAATGCCTGACACAAGCGGCACGTCCGTCTCTTCGTCGTTTACTCCGACGATCATGACTGTAAGCTGCTTGGACAGATCGATCTCGTACGGCGCCTTAAGCTCTTCTCCCGCTTCGTTGCTGAGGACTCGTACCACAGGGCGGTGCGGGTAGGAGGAATTTAGATCTACGACGATGCCTCGCTCACCCGTCATTAATCGGACAGACATGCCGATGGGATAAATCGCCACCTTGTCCCTGAACAGCTGCAGCATCCGCTGCTCGTACAAAGTGCCCGTGCCCGCGTACAACCGCTCCATCGCATCATGCGGCAGCATCGGAGACCGGTACACGCGGTTTGTCGTCATGGCGTCGTAAGAATCGACCAAGCCGATCCACTTCGCGTAGTCATGAATTTCATTGCCCTTGATGCCTCGCGGATATCCGCTGCCGTCCAAACGCTCATGATGCTGGAAGGCGCAATGCGCTACGAGAAGCGACAAGTTCGGCTGATCCTTTAACATTTCATAACCGAGCTGAGGGTGACGCTTCATAAGTTCGAATTCTTCTCTGGTCAGCTGATCCGGTTTCTTTAGTACATTGACGTTAATCTGCGTCTTGCCAATATCATGCAGCAGAGCTCCGAGACCAAGGGTCGTCAGTTCGTCGCGCGAGTAACCGCTCGACATGCCAAGCAGCGTCGAGTATACGCAAACGTTCAGCGAATGCTGGAACAGATAATGATCGACTGTTCCCATGTTCATAAGCATGATCATGGCATCTTCCTGATTGGACAGATCATCTATAATTAAGTTCATCATCGCTTTAAAGGGCTGGGCGATATAGGGGTAGGCGGAGCCCTTTTTCCTATTAGGCCGCTCCATCAGCGTGCGGAAATTCGTACGGATTTCTTTAACCGCCATTCGGAACGTATCTTCGCGGATCAGGGTGGGGGGATTAATATCCTCCGTTCGCGCATCTTCGATGTATACGTATTGAACCCCGCATTCGGCAAGCCTCGTGATTAGTCGGCTGGTAAGCTCCATCCTCTCGCCAAGCAGCACGATGCCGTCTTCCGAAAATATTCTCTTGGCCAGTCTCATTCCCGGCTTGCATTGCATAACGGATAGCAAACGCATTTTCTCGGTCCTTCCCCGCTGTGACGTCCCTAACTATACATATCGGAAATACGATCTTGTATTGTTAATTTACGTGAAAATGCGAATTTTCGCAACCATAATATGCTAATTGTTCGACAAAAAACTCCGAAATTTTCTAAAATGTGACGACAAAAGCTTACAAACGAAGCCAACGTTTCTCTTTGCAGCTCCTTAGCGAAGGCTCGGAGCTTAATTCCCGCTCCAGCACATCGCGGATGAACTCCGGCAAATAATAGCGATAACTCTCCGCCTCGGCCAAAGACTCGTAGCCCACCTTAAAGCTGAACATATCAATCGAGCCTACCTCGTAGAGCCTTCCGTCCTCCAGAAGCGAGCCGTTTACTCGCGCTTCGACGATACGATCCATCGGCTCCCGGCGCATGTCGAATTCCACCGTCATGCCGTCAATTGCAAGGCCTCCGAGCACCTCACCCCGAAAGCCAAAGCCTTTGATCGCCTTGGAAGCGAACTCCTCCTGGAGCGATTGCTCCAGCGCCGTCCTCAGCTTGGACCCGGCGATGGTCATCAGGCACGGATTAATCGGCGAAGGACAGATGGCATGAAGCTCTCCGGCGGTTACTTCCCCAATCGCGAGACCGCCAAGCAGCTGTCCTGCGTTAACAATCCCGATCTCGGCATTCGTCCATCGCCTGATGCCGATCGCGAGCAGATTGGCAAGCGGATTTTCGCGTCCCGGATGAGACGGTAGAGGTTCGTTGAGAAAGGCGGCCACTCGTCCCAGACTGACGCGGCTGGATTCGCGGAACTCGTGGATAATATCCTCCGCCGCAGGTCTCTCGGCGTAGGCGCCGGTGGGAATGGCTTGCCCGCGCAGCAAGGGCTCGGACCGGGCTTCATCCCAGCCAATCTCGATGCGTCCGACGTATTCGCCGAACTTCCCCGCTGCCGCGATCATAACTCCGTTAACGATAAGCGGCACTTCCAGCAGATGGTGCGTATGTCCGCCCAGAATAAGATGGATGCCCGGAACTTCTTCCGCCAGCTTTTGATCGAATCGAATGCCGAGATGCGATAATACGACGACAATGTCAGCTCTACCCTGTAGCCGCTCCGCTTCGGCACGAATCGCCTCCACGGGCTCAGTCGCCTTCCAGCCCAGCAGCTCATAGAACTGGCCGAAAGCGGCCGTAGCGCCGATAAGGCCGATCCGGAGACCGTTCTTGACGATAATCCGGCTGGGGCACAGCCACTCTGGGCGTTCCCCCGTCTCCAGCGTGAGCAGATTGGCACAGACGACGCTAAACTCCGACACGGGGGCGTACAGCTGTTCCAACGTCTCCGGCGTGTAGGTCAGTCCCTCGTTGTTGCCCAGCGTAACTGCCTCGTAACCGGCCTCCTGCAGAAGTCTGATATTAACCTGTCCGTCGCTGCCTTCCGTCTCTTGTCTCATCCGATCCATATGATCGCCGCAGTCTACCGCAAGCACGCGGCCCGCTCCCCATGTTCTTCGCTCCTCGGCGATCATGGTCGAAATTCGCGCGGCGTTCTCCAGCCGGCTATGAATGTCATTGCTGTGCATGAGCACAACTTTTATCTCCATACCTTATCCTCCGATTTGCGACATGCGTCGTTCCGTCGGCACATGAGATTGCGCCGAATTTGCCAGCTTCGCGGCCATCTCGTGATTCTCCGGCTTAATATCCATCGCTTTGTAATACAATTGCTTTATGGCATCCGGATCCCCGAGCGCTTCCTTAACGTTAAGCTCATCCACCCAGTACAGACAAGGTTTTAGATTGCCATCAGCCGTTAATCTCAGACGATTGCAGTTGCTGCAGAAGTGGTCGCTGATGGGATGGATCAAGCCAAAGGAGCCGACAGCCCCTGCCATCTGCCAATCGTCGGAAGGGCCGTTGCCTGTCACGCCTTCCTTCCGCGCCAGCTTATACCCTTCTTCCTCCGCAATCTCGATCACGCGGGAAAGAGGAAGATAATGTTTCCGCCAATTCTCGTCGGCATGGCCGATCGGCATATATTCTATGAACCGCACATGAAGCGGCCGCTCGTAAGCGAGCTTTAAGAATTGCATGATTTCGTCTTCGTTGACGCCTTTGAGCAGGACGCAATTCAGCTTGATGGGATCAAACCCGGCTTCAGCTGCCGCTTCTATGCCTTCAAGCACCCTCCGCAGATCTCCGCGCCTGGCTATGAACCGAAACCTTGCCGCATCAAGTGTATCCAGACTGATATTCACTCTCTTCAAACCTGCTTCTTTAAGCGCTTGTGCTTGCTTAGCCAGGAAGATGCCGTTTGTCGTCAGCGCGATGTCGTTAATGCCTGGTATGCGCGACAACCTCGAGATCAGTTCGTCCAGACCGGGTCTGATCAGGGGTTCGCCGCCCGTAATGCGCAGCTTTTTGATACCGAGCTCCGCCCCTGCTTTTACGACCTCGACGATTTCGTCATAGCTCAGCAGGTTGGTTGATTCGGTAAATTCCACTCCATCCTCGGGCATGCAGTAAAGACAGCGCAGATTGCAGCGATCGGTTACTGAAATTCTCAAATAATCATGTTCTCTTCCATACCGATCCTTTAGCTCCGGCATACTGCGCACCACCTTTCCATGTACCTTACAGCATAACATTTTTTTTGCGTTTATGGTATTCTAGTAGCAATCTAAAGCCCTGTTACAGGCTGTTGCGAGGAGCTGCACATATATGTTTTATACCTGGACCATCAAGCTGTTCGCCGGATTGCCGGAGCGTCTCGGCACGGCTCAGCTCGTCCTTGCTCTTGATCAAGGACAATTGACTGCCAGCCAGCTGAAATCGATGATCGCAAGAGAGAACAGCGATCATTCTTCCCTGCTGTCGACCTGCTTCGTTGCGCGCAACCACGCCTACGTAGCCGACGGAGAGACCGTCCAAGCCTCGGACGAGCTTGCGCTTCTTCCTCCCGTTTCCGGCGGAGAGGAGCTAGCGGAGGGCGGGGACAAGAATATGTCGGACTCGCCTCGCTTTGTTGTGACGAGCGATATCATTCTTACAGAAGAAGTACTGGCCAAAGTAATCGTACCGGAACACGGCGCGGCCATCGCATTCGTCGGCACGACGCGCGAATGGACGAATGGCAAACGAACGGTGCGGCTTGAATACGAGGCTTATGAGCCGATGGCGGTAGCGACCATGTCCCAGATCGGCGATGAGATCGCAAGCCGCTGGGCGGGAGCCTTATGCGCGATCTCTCATCGCGTGGGCGTCGTCGGACCGGCCGAGACCAGCGTCGTTATTGCCGTATCGGCTCCGCATCGCGAGCATTGCTACGAGGCTAGCCGTTACGCCATCGAGCGGCTTAAGCAGATCGTTCCCATCTGGAAGAAGGAAATCTGGGAAGACGGCTCCGAATGGAAGGGCCATCAGCTTGGTCCCTGGAATCCGATCGCCGGGCTGACGGCGGAATGAAGGAGGCGTCCCCATGGAGCTAACCCGTTATTCCCGTCAAATGCGATTCCGGCCTATCGGTGAGGACGGTCAGCGACAGCTGTCCAATGCACGTGTGGCCGTCGTAGGCGTCGGCGCGCTGGGCTGCGTCTCCGCGCAGCATCTGGTCCGCTCCGGAGTCGGCGTTATTCGATTAATCGACCGCGATTTCGTGGAATGGAGCAATCTTCAGCGACAGCTTCTATACACGGAACAAGACGCGAAGGATATGCTCCCGAAAGCAGAGGCGGCTGCCCGCAGATTGACCGCCATCAACTCCTCTGTAACGATCGAACCTGTTTGTGCCGATTTGCACGGCGATAACGCGGCTTCTCTGCTGCACGATGTCGACTTAATTATCGACGGAACCGACAATTTCACGGTTCGATATCTCCTAAACGATTATGCCGTCAAACATGGTTTGCCGTGGATTTACGGCGGAGCTGTCGGCGCCTCCGGCATGAGCATGACGGTATTGCCGGGAGAAACGCCTTGTTACCGTTGCGTCTTCCCGGAAGTCCCCGCACCGGGGACTTCGGATACATGCGAGACGGCAGGCGTCATTTCGCCGATCGTCGATCTGATCGCTTCGTTGCAAGCAACAGAGGCGCTTAAGCTGCTCTCCGGCAATCGCGAAGCGTTGCACGGCACTTTATTCCAGGCCGATCTCTGGAACCACTCCTGGCTGCCGCTGTCCATCCGCAACGCCAGGCGTCCCTCCTGTCCATGCTGCGGACCCCAAAGATCGTTCGATTATCTCGATAACGAAGCCTCCGCCCCCGTAGCAGCCGCATTGTGCGGCCGCGATTCCGTTCATCTGACTCCGGGAACTTCGGGAGCTGTCAATCTGGAAGAGCTGGCCAATCGGCTTGCATCCGCGGGTGAAATCGTGCTAAATCCTTATCTTTTGCGGCTGCGAATGGTTGATGAGGGTATGACTTTTGTTTTATTCGCCGACGGAAGAGCTATCATCCAAGGGACGCAGAATTTGTCGAAAGCAAGGTCAATTTATGCCGAACTATTAGGTAATTAGTATCATTTAGAGCGTTTTCATATTGCCAATAGGTGGTTTGATTGTTACTATCTATATATCTGGTTGAGCATAATTAATCATATTAGAGGTGTCTCTATGAGGATTCATGTAACGGATATACAAGACGGAGACCAACTAAGCCACGATATATTTAATCATTATGGGCTGCATGTTCTCTCCAAAGGCACGAGGCTGTACAAGAACGAAATCTCACGGCTTCTGCAGCATCAGATTGATCAAGTCGAGATCTTGGACCGAAATCTGGTGTTGCCTTCGGGAGAAGCAGTCAGTCCTGTTAATCGTACATTGGAATCCACGGTCAATCCCAAGTGGCTGCCAACTGTGCAACCTATTTACGAGAACGCTGTCAAACGCTTCGAGAAGCTGTTCGAATCTGCAATAGAGGATGGCATCGTACAGGAGGCGGAGGTTACGGAAATTGTGCAGCCTCTGCTGGATAACCTCCAGTTGGAACGCGACGTCGTATCCATGCTGCTTTTGCTTAATACCGAAGATGACTATACCTACCAGCACTCCGTTCAGGTTGGCATGCTGGCTTATTATTTGGCGACCTGGCTCGACCACTCGTCGGAGGACGCCTCACTGATCGGCAAAGCGGGATTCCTGCATGATATCGGCAAAAGCAAGATCAGCGCCGACATCCTTAACAAACCGGGCAAGCTTACGGAGGAAGAATTCGAAGAAGTAAAACGGCACACCCTGTACGGTCACGAGATCATTCTGGGCTCGTTCCAGGAAAAGGATCTTGCCATCGGAGCGCTTCAGCATCACGAACGGATTGACGGCAGCGGCTATCCTCATGGGCTTAAGGGCGATGAGATCCACCCCATCTCGAAGATCATCACCGTTGTCGACATATACAGCGCGATGATATCGGCTCGCGTCTATCAGAAAGAGCGAGACCTGCTGTTCGTGCTCAAGGAGCTGTATCGTCTCAGCTTCAGCGAGATCGATCCTGTCACGACTCATACGTTTATTAAGCATATGATCCCGAATTTCATCGGCAAGCGCGTAAGGTTGAACAACGAGCGTTTCGGCATCATTGTCATGACGCATCCTACCGAGTTTTTCAGGCCCCTTGTACAAATTGACGACGAATTCGTCGACCTGACGATCGATCGGCATTACGAGATCGAGCATGTGTATCTGTAGTCCTTTACATATCCGTTAAAAGTACGCAAAGAAACCCCCGGAGCCCGAGGGGTTCTTATATTTTAGTCTAATTACCCGATACTGCCTTCCATCTCGAACTTGATCAAACGGTTCATCTCGACCGCGTATTCCATCGGGAGCTCTTTCGTAAACGGCTCGATAAAGCCCATAACGATCATTTGAGTTGCTTCGTCCTCGGACAGACCACGGCTCATCAGGTAGAAGAGCTGATCCTCGGACACTTTGGATACCGTTGCCTCATGCTCAAGCGTGATGTTGTCGTTCAAAATTTCATTGTATGGAATCGTGTCGGACGTCGACTCGTTATCGAGAATGAGCGTATCGCATTTGATGTTCGCTTTCGCGCCGTCGGAATTGCGTCCGAAGGAAGCAAGGCCGCGGTATGTCACTTTGCCGCCGTGTTTGCTGATGGACTTGGATACAATCGTGGAGCTGGTGTCCGGTGCCAAATGAGTCATCTTAGCGCCGGCATCCTGATGCTGGCCTTTGCCCGCTACGGCGATAGACAATACCATGCCTTTCGCGCCGCGGCCGCGAAGCACGACAGCCGGATATTTCATCGTCAGCTTGGAACCGATGTTGCCGTCAATCCATTCCATCTGCGCGTTCTCGTCAGCAACGGCGCGTTTCGTAACCAGGTTGTAGATGTTCGGCGCCCAGTTCTGGATCGTCGTGTAACGAACGCGGGAATCCTTTTTGCAGAGAATCTCAACCACGGCACTGTGCAGCGAGTTCGTGCTGTATATCGGAGCTGTACAGCCCTCAACGTAGTGCACGGAGCTGCCTTCGTCCGCGATGATGAGCGTCCGCTCGAACTGACCCATGTTCTCGGAGTTGATGCGGAAGTAAGCTTGCAGCGGAATTTCGCATTGCACGCCCTTCGGCACGTAGATAAACGATCCGCCGGACCAAACCGCACTGTTTAGAGCAGCGAATTTGTTGTCGTTCGGAGGAATGATCGTTCCGAAATATTCCTTCATAAGCTCCGGATATTCGCGAAGCGCCGTATCGGTATCCGTAAAGATAACGCCTTGCTTCTCCAGATCCTCCTGCATGCTGTGGTAAACAACTTCCGACTCGTACTGAGCGGACACGCCCGCCAGAAACTTTTGCTCCGCTTCGGGAATGCCCAGTTTGTCGAAGGTTTCCTTAATTTCCTGAGGAACCTCCTCCCAAGTCTTGCCTTGTTTCTCGGAAGGTTTCACGTAATATTGAATGTCGTTAAAGTCCAGATCGTCCAGATTGCCGCCCCAGCGAGGCATCGGCATTTTGTAGAATTGCTCCAGCGATTTCAGACGGAATTCCAGCATCCATTCCGGCTCGTTTTTCATCTCGGAGATCGTGCGGACGATCTCGGGCGTCAGCCCTTTGCCCGATTGGAAAATCGCTTTATGCTCATCACGGAATCCATATTTATATTCTTCCATTTCCGGCATTGACTTTGCCATTCCAACTCACTCCTTTAAAGGTAGCTCAAAATGACCGCTTTTGATCACGATGTATGCCTTCGCAGCCTACTCGACGTCGAACCTTGAACTCAACCGTTCCTTCAGATGCTCACATAGCGCTGCTACGCTCCGCTCTTCACTCTCTAGTTTCGTCCAATCTTCTCGGTGCTGAAAACCGGCCATTTTGAGCTTCTATTTTTAAAGATCAATTTCCATTCCGCGATTCGATGCCCTTGCGAAGGGCGTTCCATGCCAGCGTTGCGCATTTGATGCGGGCCGGGAATTTGTTGACGCCCGACAACGCTTCGATATCTTCAAGCTCCTCGAATTCCACCGACTCGCCCTTCATCAAGGAAGAGAATCGCTCTGCCATCTCAAGCGCCGCTTCGAACGTCTGGCCTTTGACGGCCTCCGTCATCATGGAAGCGGAGCTCATGCTGATGGAACAGCCCTCGCCCGTGAACTTCGCGTCCGTTACCTTGCCGTCTTCAACGACGAGCTGCAGCGATATACGATCTCCGCAAGTCGGGTTGTTCAGGTTGATCGTAACGGCGTCGTCGTTCATCGTGCCGCGGTTTCGAGGATTTTTATAATGATCCATTATGACTCTGCGGTACAAATCATCCAATTGCATGGCCGAAGAACTCCTTTGTCTCGATGAGACCACGAACCAAAGCATCGATGTCCTCTTCGGTATTGTAGAGATAAAAGCTTGCTCTGGCGGTTGCCGACACATTTAGCCAACGCATAAGCGGTTGGCAGCAGTGATGGCCTGCACGGATTGCAATGCCCTTGGCATCCAGCACGGTCGCGACGTCATGCGGATGCACATCGTCCAGATTAAACGTAATGAGACCTACGCGCCCGCTCTTCGGTCCGTAAATCTCGATTCCGTCGATCTCCGACAGCTTATCGTAAGCATATGCCGCAAGCTTGCGCTCATGACGGTCGATCTCATCCATGCCGACGCTCTCCAGGAAATCGATCGCGGCTCCAAGGCCTACCGCGCCGGCAATGATCGGCGTGCCTCCTTCGAACCGATAAGGAATCTCCTTCCACGTCGATTCGTATAGATCCACGAAGTCGATCATCTCGCCGCCGTATTCGATCGGCTCCATGTTATTTAGCATCGACTTTTTGCCGTACAAAGCTCCGATGCCTGTAGGGCCGCACATCTTGTGACCGGAGAACGCGTAGAAGTCTGCGCCAAGCTCCTGCACATCCACTTTCTTGTGCGGGGTGCTCTGCGCTCCGTCTACGACCATGATGGCGCCGTTGCGATGGGCAATCTCCGCCACTTCCTTGATAGGGTTCACGACGCCAAGCACGTTGGATACATACGTCATCGCAACGACCTTCGTATTCGGCGTAATGACTTCTTCTGCATCCTGCAGCAAGATCGTGCCGTCCGGCTGCAACGGAATATACTTTAACGTAGCTCCCGTCGCTTTGGCGGCTTGCTGCCATGGAATCAAGTTGCTGTGATGCTCCATCGGCGTAATGACGATTTCGTCGCCTTCCTTGCATACCGCCCTCGCATACCCCGTAGCGACCAAGTTCAACGCCGTTGTTGTCCCCCGGGTGAAAATAATTTGCTCGGGAGTCTCCGCGTTCAGGAACGCCGCAACTTTCGCGCGTGCTCCTTCATACGCGTCGGTCGCGCGGGAGCCCAGCGTATGCACGCCGCGGTGAACATTCGCGTTATCCAGCTCATAGTACCTTTTCATCGCATCAATGACGGAACGCGGCTTCTGGGAAGACGCCGCGCTATCCAGGTAAACGAGCGGATGCCCGTTTACCTCTTGATGCAATATCGGGAACTGCTCCCGCACCGCATTTATATTCATCCCTCTAGCTTCCTTTCGAGCAGGCGCTGAAGTTGAGTGCGTACTGCTTCTACGGAAATCTCCGATACGACCGGCGCGAGGAAACCATGAATAATCAGGCGCTCCGCATCGGATTTGCTGATGCCGCGCGACATCAGGTAGTACACCTGCTCCGGATTGACTTGGCCGACGCTGGCCGCGTGGCCCGCCGTTACATCGTCCTCGTCGATCAAAAGAATCGGATTGGCATCGCCGCGCGCTTTAGAGCTCAGCATAAGCACCTTCTCCGTCTGAACGCCGTTCGCCTTCGTCGCTCCATGTTCGATCTTCGTAATGCCGTTGATGATCGCGGAAGCCGAATCCTTCATAACGGCGCGGGTGATCATGTTGCTGTCCGAGCTCTTGCCGAAGTGAACCGCCTGCGTAGTAAGGCTCATCTGTTGCGCGTTTTTGCCAACGCTGATGACTTTTACGTCGGAAGTAGAACCTTGGCCCTTCATGATCGACTTCGTGTCGGACAACGTGTTGCCATCGTTGAGATCGCCGATAATCCACTCGACGCGTCCATCATTCTCTACGACTGCGCGGCGCAAAGTCATGTCTACTCCGCTTTCGCCCATGGAATGTACGGATCCAAAGCGAACGAGCGCGCCCGGCTTCACGAACACTTCCACGACGGAAGGATGTACAAATGGCGACGATACCGCCGAGTTGTCGGTTACAACACAGTCGACGTAAGTGACACGACTGTTGGAATCGGCCACGATCAGAATATGAGGAGCAAACGTTGCGTCCGCATTGTCATTGAACAAAATCGATTGGAGCGGAAGCTCCACTTCCACATTTTTCGGCACGTATACGAATACGCCGCCGTTCCACAGCGCCGCGTTCAGCGCCGTCAACTTGTCCTCGTCCTTCTTCACGGCCTGGAAAAGATGGGGCTGCACGAGTTCGCTATGTTCCTTGCATGCCGTCTCCAAATCGGTAAAAATAACGCCTTTAGCAGCCAGTTCGGCCGATAGTTGTCTCCAAGCCGTGCCGGAATTGCGTTGTACAATCAAATTCTCCGTACCTTCCGAGACAAGTTCCTGTACGACCGAAGGAAGCTCGGTCAGCGAACCGGCAGGCGTGGAAGCTGCATAACTTCCGACAGCCGTCAGGTTCCAGCGCTCGATGCGCACCTTCTCGGGCTTCGGCCACTCAATCGTTCCAGCCAGTTCGGCAGCTTCGCCGCGCAGCGCTACGAGCCATTCCGGCTCGCCCTTGCTCCGTGCCAGAGCTTCCGCGGAACCGCGGTCGGTCGGAGTCGTTAGTTGTGTACTCATTGCCATTAACCTCCTTCTCCGATTAAGCCTGGCCTACAGTTTCGTCTACGATGCCCAGTTCTTCCTTCACCCAGTCGTAACCTTCGTTTTCCAAGCGCTGAGCCAGTTCGGGACCGCCGGATTTCACGATGCGGCCTTGCATCATTACGTGAACGAAGTCAGGTGTAATATAGTTCAGCAAACGTTGATAGTGCGTAATGATCAGGAAGCCGCGATCTTCGTTGCGCATCGCGTTTACGCCGTTCGCTACGATGCGAAGAGCATCGATGTCGAGACCGGAGTCGATCTCGTCAAGCACGACGATCTTCGGATCCAGCAGCATCATCTGCAAAATTTCGTTACGTTTCTTCTCGCCGCCGGAGAAACCTTCGTTAAGGTAACGATGCGCGAACTCCGGGCTCATCTCGAGCTCTTTCATCTTGCCTTCCATCTGGCGGATAAATTTGATCAAGGAAATTTCGCTGCCTTCTTCACGGCGTGCGTTAATCGCGCTGCGCAGGAAATCGGAATTCGTCACGCCCGGAATTTCGCTAGGATATTGCATGGCAAGGAATAGACCGGCGCGCGCGCGCTCGTCAACTTCCATCTCCAGCAGGTCTTCGCCGTCAAGCGTTGCGCTGCCTTCCGTTACTTCGTATTTGGGATGACCCATCAGCGCGGAAGCCAGCGTACTTTTGCCGGTGCCGTTTGGTCCCATGATGGCGTGAATTTCTCCGCCTTTGATTTCAAGATTGATGCCTTTTAAAATTTCTTTTCCTTCGATTTCGGCCTTCAGACCGTCGATGACAAATTGTGTTGCCATTGTATGCTATCCCTCCAAAGGTTGGTTTACTTCTAAAAGAAATGATTCTCAATGATTCTCAATAATCATTTTAATATAGTTTTAGTTATAAATCAATGAGCGTTCGTATCCGTTCGCGTTCTTCTGCATACGTGTCTGCGGTTAGAACGGGCTTCATTGCTGGCTCCGGCAGGCTGTCTTCCAGCCTTACCCATGACTTGCAGCCGTTATAAACCTCTCTCATAGGCGCATATACCGGCTCGTCAAGCTTGTATATCTTCATTAATAAAAGATGAAGCGGCTTCTTGCGCTTCCACCTGAGTCTATCCTCGGCGAACGTATCCGTCCAAATATGGCAGTCCCTCAGCTTGTCCAGCGTTTCCTGATCCGTAATTTCGATGTCGTCCGTCACTTCCGCGTACGTGTCCAGCTTGACCCTTTCCATGCCAGGCGACCATTCCTCGAGCGTCTCGTCCATCCCGTCCTGATAAGGATGCTTAAGCAGCTCCTTGCGCTGATGCTCGTACGCCGGCATGAGATAGAAGCTGTGGCTGAGGAGCTGGAAGTCTCGCGTCTCCTCGATAATCCCCCCTTTGCGAAGCACAAGGATCTGTTTGCCTTCGCGCAGCGCTTTGACCGACACCGCCCATTCCTTCAGAGCGATCATTTGCCTTTTTTGCTCATCCATCTTAATATGTACCTCCTTGCATCTCCGTCTCCATCGTCCGCATTGGACATCCTTCTATTGTGAAAAAAACGGCGACGGATGTCAATCTGTAAAGAAGCAAGGTATTCCATGGCGAAAGCTAATCCATTATACTAGGAGTGGTTGTTCAAAACGATTTTCCTGCTGTCCACTATTATTGACGTCTGGAACGGATTCGAAACGAAGTCAAGTCCGCGTTATGAGAAGAACATGTGGACGAAAATCCAAACACAACCCCAAACACCGTGCCGCAACTCCTTGCACGGACTCGATGTTTGGGTTTTTATGTGTTACATCATCCGTCTCAGCGCATCGCTGCCCTTCATGCCGGCTACGATTCCCATAGCCTCTGCCGTATAGGTTACCGATTCCAACGGAGCGTTTAACAGCTCTTCCAATGTGCGGACGCCGACTGCTCGCCCTGCAACGATCTCCCTGTCCGCGAGCTTCTCGTTCAAAAGCGTTACGTCAAGCGCCCCGCACATGATATACCCTTTATCCGTCGAGATGGATAAGAGCGTCGTCTTCGGCAACTTCACTTCGATACCGAGAACGGTTTCTCCGCCATCCAGTACGAATGGGACCATCCTCATCATATGAAATCCACCTCCTTCGGATGCGCGGATCTTATGCGCAGAATCGTATTGATTCACAGTATATGCGGGAGTTTGGACTCAGTATGGACGAATGCGGAATAGGTCTACTTGACCAAGCGAATTAATGATATATTATAGCTATTCCATCTTTATGATACGGAGGCACTACATGATGAAACGGAAGCCGCCCGGAACAAAGCTTTCATCCTTTGTATTTCAAGTTGATATTATGATCGAGGATCGTCATCACGCTCAAGCGCTGGAGAAGCTGATTGCCGGACTTAACGGTGCGGAGTTCGATGACTATCGGATTACTTCAGGTATTCGCCTTGGCGAGCTCATTGACGAGAGGACCATCGAAGGCGCCGAGCCTGAACCTGTACCGATCGTACCTCAGCAACCGAAGTCCGAGACTTCTGCCAAGGCGGACTCTGATTCGAGCGAAGGCTTCGCCCCTATACGAGCTTTCATGAAGAGCAACAAGCTTATCCGGCTAATCGTCAACAGGGGACTGGGCATCAAGCTCAGCATACCTTGCCGAATTATTAATATGGATGAAGGGGAGCATTTGATCACCGTCTATCATGTGGACGAGAAGCAGGTTTACACGTTTAGACTGAACGAAATCGAGGATTTCATCGAATGAGAACACAAATACCCTTGAATGTGATTTAAAATCCAATATGTCCAGTCACTCACTATTGCCTAACGGAAATAAATGACGTTATTCTTCGATTTTTTAGGTTTCCGAAAATCTAACGGACATACACAACATTACTGGCATCATCATCGTGCAAATTGGCTCCATTACGACCCTATAGTGTTTTTTCTGTCCGTTAGATTTGTTTGACGTTAAAAATCGGACAAATAACGTCGCTGGTGTCTGTTAGATTCTCAACCTTTTGTTTCACAAGTCTGGGAATTTCATAATTTCCTAAACACAAAGCAAAACGGCGGCGTCCCTGGTGGACGCCGCCGTTTTGTCGCCGACCAGCTACATCAGCCGGCCTTAAGCATTTGTTCAATATTGTCGCTGCTGACGGGAGGACTGCAGAAAAATCCCTGCATTTCGTCGCATCTATGTTTCTTCAGGAACTCCATCTGCTCCTCCGTCTCGACGCCTTCGGCAATGACCTGGATGTTAAGATTGTGTGCCATCGCGATGATAGCCGCCACGATCTCCGCGTCGCTAGGATCCTGTTGAATATCTCTTACGAAAGAACGATCGATCTTGAGCCTGTCGATCGGGAAGTTTTTGAGATAGTGGAAGGAACTATACCCCGTTCCGAAATCATCTACGCTAATACCGACGCCAAGATTCGTAATCTCCAGCAAGCATCGCGTAATATGACCAACATCGATCGTCATGGACTCCGTAATTTCCAGATCAAGATACTTCGGCTCCAGACCGGTAGTCTCCAGAACTTCCGCAATGCGGCTTGCCAGGTCATGCTGCAGGAACTGCCTGATGGAGAGATTAACGGATACCGGAATCTTAGCGAGACCTGCATCCTGCCACTCCTTGTTCTGCCTGCATGCCTCCTCCAGCACCCAGTCTCCGATCTGAACGATCATGCCGCTCTCTTCTGCCAATGGAATGAAAGCTCCGGGAGCCAGCAGTCCCCGAACAGGATGATTCCACCTGACCAAGGCCTCGACGCCTACCATAATTCCGCTCTTTAGATCATACTGCGGCTGGTAATGAAGCACGAACTCACGGCGTTGGATGGCCCGGTACATCTCATGCTGAAGCTTCAGCCGTTCGAAGGAGGAGTTGCTCCAGCTGTCCGAATATAACATACAATCGTTTTTGCCGTTTTCTTTGGCCTTAAATAGAGCCATATCGGCTTTCTTGAAGAGGGTATAACCGTCGTCCTGCTCGTTCCTGTTCGTAACAAGACCGATACTGGCGGTTATATGAACGGGGAAACCTTTAAGCTCGTACGGCTCCTCTATCGACTTAAGGAGGTGCCGGGCAAATTCCAGCAACTTTTCTTCGGAATCGACCGTATGAAGAAGAAGAGCGAATTCATCGCCTTCCATTCGCGCAACCATCATATGTTCAGGCAAATTGCGCGAGATGCGTTCCGCTACCTGCATCAACAGCATGTCGCCAAATTCCCTTCCGAAGGAAGCATTTACGAGCTTGAAGCCATCCAGATCAAGATAACAGATGCCAACCAGCTTCTCGTCTTCCTTGGCTCTGGACAAGCTCTCCGTCAGCTTCATCTGGAACAAGGTGCGATTCGGCAGTCCTGTCATATCGTCATAATAGGCCATATATCTAATTCGTTCCACATTGCGTTTCCGATCGCTAAGATCATGGCTGATCATCAGCGTGCCGATGACTTCGTGATCCTGTATCATGGGAGCGCAAATCACTTGCATCTCGAGTGGAAAACCTGTTCGGTGGGTAATACTAATGTTGTTCTGCACGGTCTGGCCTTGCAGCGATCGCTCTAGACTTTCCTTAAGAAGTGCTCTGCTTGCGGGATCAATCATTCGCATGAGCGGCTCTCCGATCATCTCCGAACGCTGATAGCCGAGCATGCGTCCGGCCGCTTCATTTAGCTCCAGAACGCGGCCGGAGCGATCGAGCACGGACAAGGGGACAGCCTCCGAACGCAGCAATGTATCCACGATGGCTGAGTGAAAGCGTCGAAAGCTGCTTAGCGGATGACGACGCAGCCATAAGACGGCGGCCGTTACAAGGAGCGCGGCCGATACCGTCAAGGATATCCATCTTAACATCATGTCCGAGATCAAGACAAATGAAACTACAATCCAAACCGCGGACATGGCCGTTAATCCGATCACGCCAAGGTTCATTAGCTCGTTCAAGGACAGCGGGCTTCGCTGATTTCGTGCTGAAGGCAAATCTTCCATATCTTTCGCCACACACAAACTTCCTTCCTCAATGTCGAGTCAAGCGATAGCTAGGTTTATTATAAACGAATTGGTGGCGTTGGCATAGAAATATTTGCTATAGCACTAAAAGATTTGGCGTTTTCGCTCGAAAAGCGGCGAATCAAAATACGTTATTTGCTCTTTCGATGTTGATTAAGGACGCCTGCAATGACAAAGCCCCAGCCTGCCAACATGGCAACGCCGCCGATTGGCGTTATCATGCCGAGCTTGGAATAACCGGTCAAGGCAAGGACATAAAGACTGACGCCGAAGATCAGCATGCCTGCGAGCAAGAGCCTTGCTCCAATGACTGCCTTCTTGCCTCCGCCCGCAATCTTATCCATTAGAGCAACAAGCATTAAACCGAGCGCTCCGTACATATGGTATTTGACTCCGGTCTCGAATATGTCAATATAGTGCTCCGTTATTTTTCCTTCCAATCCATGCGCGCCAAAAGCGCCTAACGCGATGGCCAGAGCCGCATTGACAGCTCCGATTACAAAATAAGCTGGAAACATTTTGTTTTCATCCCTTCCATTTTCCTGTATAATTTTTGGCATCATTGTCCAAAGGAGAATCCACTAATGACAGACAACAATCAATCTGAGAACAGGCCGTTCGATAATAATCAATATCGGGAACATGACCATTCGCAACCGCACGCGCAGCCATTCGGGTCCCCGTTTCAGCCCTTGGAACCGGACACTGAGATTCATAAACATTCCGGCATCGGCATCGCTTCCTTCGTCCTGGCGCTCGTAGCGGTTCTGCTGGTCGTGATCGCCATTATCATAGCTGTAGTCGGAGCTAGAGGCCTGGCCGAGGATCAGAGTCTGCTTACGGAATTAGAAAACTTCGCAAACCTTTACGGTCCTGGTCAAGAAACCGAACTCGGCAACGCCTTGATGGATTCCGAAATCTTCGGCGAATTCATCGCGACCTTTCTGTTCGCCGGAGTGCTCATGTTGGGATCGCTCGCGCTTGCTTTCGTCGGGCTCATCCTTGGCATCGTCAGTGCGGCATCCAGAAAGCGCAAGAAGACGTTCGGCATCATCGGTCTTGTGCTGAATGGCCTTTTCGTGGTCGGCACCATCGGTTTGTTTATTGCTACAATCGCCCTTGGCATGGGTTCCGTTTAGCAGCGCCGGTTTACTACCCCCGCTTCGTCATATTAGTGACGGAACGGGGGTTTTCTCATTTGAGCAAAAACGATGTTGTGCTGTAACCCTCCTTGGTCTTGTTTACTTCCAGACACGCCGGGAAAGCTTCCTTTAACTCCTGGACATGCGAGATTACGCCGATCATCCGGCCCGCTTTCTGCAGATCGACGAGGGCAGCAATCGCTTTGTGAAGAGACTCCTCGTCGAGGGAGCCGAAACCTTCGTCTATCAGCATCATGTCGATTGAGACGCCGCCTTGGTGGGATTGTATGACATCCGTCATCCCCAGGGCGAGGCATAAGGAAGCATTAAACTTCTCGCCGCCCGACAGCGACTTCACATCCCTGTTCTGGCCGGTGTACGCATCGTATACATCAAGTCCCAGTCCGCTCTGCTTTCCTCTCGTCTCCAGCCTGTCACTGCGTTGCAGCTGGAATTGCCCGCCCGACAGCTCATGCAGCCGCACGTTGGCCATCGCTACGATCTGTTCCAGATATTCGATCAAAATATATCTCTCAAACGACATCTTGAGGCTGTTATCGCCTTTCATCATGCCGTAAATATCCAGGACGCGCTCCAGCTTCTCCTCCATCTCCCCTGCTTGACGAGCGGCACGATCCACGGATGCCGCCAGTCTGGCGGCCTCGGCGGCGAACCGCAAGGAAGACTGCTCCTCGCCGAGCAGCTCTTCGTGTTTCCCGCGCGTTGTCAAAATTGCTCCCTGCAGGTCTTCAGGGGACTGCCACTCGGTGCCGGACAGCTCGGACTCCAGAGCGGCGACCGCCTCCGCGGCGGCGAGCACCGCTGTGCGGTAACGTTCCGTCTCCTGCTTCAGACGTTCCTGCTCCGCTTGAGTACGCACAGCACCCGCGTAATCCTCCGCCGATAGGAAGCCCGCTTTGGCCAGCTCCGAATACAAGCGCTGTCGCGACTCCTTCTCGGACAACTCCGCTTCCGCCGCTTGCTCCGTCGCTTGCTCCGCATGGGCCTTAGCCGCTGCCAGGTTCGCTGCGGCTGCCTGCAGGCGCTGCTGGGCAACCTGCCAGGAGCGATTAAGCTCGGCTAGCAAACTCTGACGCTCCGCCTGCCTTGTCCGCAGCGCATTCTTCTCCCGCCATTGCTCCGGCACACGCTCCAGCTCCTTCGCGTATGCCGTCTCTTTTCCCGCGTTTTCCAGAGCTAGGCTCTGCGTTTCGGCACGAAGCCTGTCCAGCTCCCGCTCCAGCGTCTCCAGCTCCTTGTCGGATTTGGAAATGGCAGAACGAAGCGACTCTAGCCGCCCGGACTTCTCCTTCAGCGCATCCAGCTCTTCCTTGCATGACTTCCAGGCCTGTCTCAGCTCGCCTTGAACCAGTCGTAGCTTTTCGATCCGCTGACCGTTCTGCTCCTCAGGCGGAAGTGGGGGCAGAAGCTCGGCCAGCTCGTCTAATTCCGCTTGCCAGTTGCCGGTAGCCGCGGCTGCCTGCGCTTTGGACGTCATCAGTTCGCGCTGTACGGCCGCAAGAGTCTCCTTCGCCCCTTCAAGCTCCTCCTTCGAAGGCATCTCCTCATGCATCCCCGCCTTTTGGGGATGCGTTACGCTGCCGCAAACCGGACAAGCGTCGCCATCATGCAGATGTTTTGCCAGCAAGCCGGCTTGACCCTCAATCCAGCGCCGCTCCAACTCGGATACTCCCGACTTGGCCGCAGAAAGCGCCCGCTCGCCTTCTCGCTCCAGCTCCATCCAGCGTCCGATCTCGGCACTTAGCTCCAGCAGCCTCTTGACGCCTTTGCCTTGTCGCTCCAGCCCGGCAAGCGCCTCCGCTTTCTCGGGCAGCGCCGCAGCTGCCGCTTCGCATTCCTGCTGCTCCAGAGCCGTACGCTGCCGCGACTGCTTGCTTGCGGCTATAGACTGGGCCGCTGCAGCCAGCTTGCTTTGCGAGTCCATCTCCCGGCGCTTAAGCTCGGCCAATGCTTCTCGTTGCGCGGCTAGAGATTCCACAACGCTCGTCAGCTCCGACAGCCGATGAAGCTCCAGCTCAACCTCTCTGCGTTGCGGCTCCTTATTAGCTTCGGCATCATGGCTTGCAGCAGCTAGCAACTGCTCACTTTCCGCAGCGGCAAGCTGCTCGCTTCTCAGACGCAAGCCTTCGTAACGGAGCTTCAGAAGCTTCGTCGCATTGGCGGCTTGTTCCGCATAGGGAGTCAGCCCGTCCGCTTTAGCGGCAAGCGCAAGCTCCCGTTCCAGCCCCTCGATCTCACCTTGCCTAGCAGCCAAAGTCTGGCGTTGCGTACGCTTAGCCGCTAGCTCCTCGTGCTTCGCATTTAGCGACAGTCGCGCTCGCAGCGAATCCTGCAACGCATCCAGCGCGGATGCCGTCTCTAATTTGCGACGTCCTGCTGCGGCTGCTGTATCCTCATAATGGGCTGCTTCCCCTTGCAAGGCCTCCCTTACCTGTACGGCATTATAGTTTTCCTGCCGAAAGGTGGCCGCCAACGGACTGTCCTCGCGCTGCGGCAATGCTTCCTCCGCCTGACGCATGACGGCGGCGGTCGTCGCCCGGGCATCTTTTAGTCCATCCGACAGCTCTCGGTAACGCGCCTGGAACCGACCCTCCAATCTCTCAAACAGCTCTGTCCGGAATATGCGGCGAAGAATATCCTCTTTATTATCCGTATCGGAAGTAAGCAGCTTGCGGAATTCCCCTTGCGGGAGCATAACAATCTGGCTGAACTGCTCCTTCGTCAAGCCGATAACGGCAAGCAGTCTCGCGTTCACCTCCGTTGTGATGAACCGGTCCACCGCAGGAACCGCCGTCTCCCCCTCGACTACGTATAGCTCCGTCTTCTCGCCGGTCTCGCTTCTGTTGCCGCCCTTGCGATGCTTCATCTGGCGGAATACGCGGTAACATCTGCCCCCGGACTGAAAATCGAGCTCCACCGACGTATGCGTCTCGTCATCCGCGAAGTGACTGCGCAGCATCCGCGGATCGGCACGGTCCTCTCCGCTCGCGGTGCCGTAAATCGCGAAGGTGATGGCATCAAATATCGTCGTCTTGCCCGCTCCGGTATTGCCGGAGATGACAAACAATCTGCGTTCGCCAAGCTCTGCGAAGTCGACTGTCTCTGCATCCCGGTATGGACCGAACGCGGTCATCGTCAGCTTAAGCGGCCTCACGTCAATCCCTCCTCCTCGCGTACAAGCGCTTCGTATTCGGCGGAGAACATGGACCGTTTCTCCGGCGTCAGCTCCTGCCCCTTAACTTCCATATAAAAGTCCGCGAACAATTGCACGGGATCTCTCTCCTTGCGACTGACGGAACCATCCGCCTCCGAAGAAATTCCCGAGGAACCGGCGGCTGTATTCGCCATGGCGATTCTTCGCTCTACATGCATCGCGTTTGGATAGACGGCCCGCACCTTCTCCATGGGGAACAGCACGGGATTGTCGTTCAGCAGCGTCACGTACACGTAATCATCGTTAACGGGATGTTTCTCAAGCTCCTCGATCGACGCCTCGACTCTGCGCATATCTCGCAGCGGCTTCAGCTCTCGCTTCTCTATCGCGGCCTTGCCGGCCTCGTCGAGCTCTACGACCAGATAACCTTTGTTATGACGCTCCTCGGAGATCGAATACTTCAGCGGCGAACCTGCATAACGGATCTTCTCGCTTCTAACGAAGTGTGCCTGATGCAAATGGCCTAAAGCCGTATAGTGAAAGCGGTCGAACAAGCTTGCGCTGACATATTCCGCTCCCCCGATCGCCAGAGGACGCTCGGAATCGCTGGTGTTGTCGGCAGCTTCTCCAAGCGGCGTAACGAAGGCATGTCCCACCAGCACATGTCTGACATCCGGGTTCATACTTTCGGTCAGCCTAGTTGTGATCGCCCGCATGGCGTCGTTATGGCTCCGAATGTCTTCGTCTCCCAGCACATGCCGTACGATTGCGGGATCGGCATACGGAACCAGATGGAAGTGGACCTCGCCGAATTCGTCCCGCAACACGACCGGTTTGGGCTGAGAACGAAGCTGCCCCGTAAGATGCAAGCCGCGCCCTTCCATAAGAGCCGTTCCGAAGCTAAGCCGGTCCGGGCTGTCGTGATTGCCCGCAATGGCTAGCACGGGCACGCCTAGCTCCGCCACGATCGTCTCAAGCACGTCATCCAGCAGCTCGACGGCTTCCGTAGGCGGCACGCCTCGATCGTACAGATCCCCGGCGATAATGACGGCATCCGGCTTATCCCTTCGAATATCCTCAATAAATTGATGAAGCACATATCGCTGATCCTCGGTCATATAGACGCCATGAACCAGCTTGCCTAAGTGCCAGTCCGCCGTATGAAACAATTTCATAGTACCTCCCCCTGCACGGTTTGCCCCGCGCTCCTGCACAAGCTCTTCCTATTATTCTATCACTCGCGGCATCTGCTAGCCATCATGCTCTCAGTCAATACTTTTTGCTAGATTTGGACTAATTTCCTTCACATAACCACCCGCGGACTGAATATATTGAATATTAACCATGTAATCAGCAAGAAGGTGCTCCGACATGAGACCAGCGGAGGCGGAAGGCGGCATGTTATCCGTGAGACGTGGGAAGATTGATCGGGCTCCGTGGGAGTGGCATAATTAACTATAGGACTCAGAGGTGATAAAATGGCTTCGGAACCGCTTTTTATCGTATCGCGGGAGGATTGGTCGCTCCATCGCAAAGGCTACTCGGATCAAGCGAGGCATCAGCAGAAGGTGCAGGAAGCGATTCGCAAAAACCTCCCTGATCTTGTCTCCGACGAAAGCATCGTGTTGTCCGATGGCCGCAAGACCGTCAAAGTCCCCATCAAAAGTCTCGACGAGTCACGTTTCATCTATAACTACAACAAAAAGCAGCACGTCGGACAAGGCGACGGGGATTCGCAGGTTGGCGACGTTCTCGGCGTAGATCCGCAAGCCGCCAAAGGCCCTGGCAAAGGAAAAGACGCCGGGGATCAACCTGGCGAAGATCTCGTCGATACGGAGATCAGCATCGACCAATTGGAGGATATGTTGTTCGAGGAACTCGAGCTGCCGAATCTGGAGCAAAAGCAAAAGGAACAACTGCAGACCAGGGAGATCGTTTTTACCGACATCCGCAAGAAAGGAATTATGTCCAATATCGATAAAAAGCGTACGCTGATGGAGAATCTTCGTCGCAACGCAAATGCGGGCATATCCGGAATCGGCGGCATCTCGCCGGACGACCTCCGTTACAAAACGTGGACGGAAATCATCAAGCCGCAGTCCAACGCCGTCATTCTTGCGCTTATGGACACGTCAGGAAGCATGGGCTCGTTCGAAAAGTATTGCGCGCGCAGCTTTTTCTTCTGGATGACCCGTTTCCTTCGTCGCAAATACGAACATGTCGAAATCATCTACATCGCTCACCATACGGAAGCCAAGGAAGTGTCGGAAGAAGAATTTTTTACTCGCGGCGAAAGCGGCGGCACGATCTGCTCCTCCGCTTACCAGAAAGCCCTTGAAGTCATCGATAGCAGGTTCCCGACCGCAGCGTGGAACATCTATCCTTTCCATTTCTCGGATGGCGACAATTTAACGTCGGACAACGAACGATGCGTCAAGTTGATTTCTCAGCTCATGGGGCGGTGCAATATGTTCGGGTACGGCGAGGTTAATCAATACAATCGGAGCAGCACGTTGATGTCGGCCTATAAGCACATTCAAGATAAGAAGTTTATGTACTCGATCATTAAGGAGAAAGGCGAGGTTTATAAAGCGTTGACTACATTTTTTTCGAAACGAAATATAACAGTATAAAATGAAAATAAGCCGACGTGACCGCAGTGCGATTACATCGGCTTATTTGTTTTCTTTGCCAGTTCCGCTTCCGGATAACTTAATCTCGAATACCGTCCAATACTTGCACGAAACGCGCCGTAATCTCCTTCGGCCGCGTAATAGCGCCTCCAACCACGACGGATGCCGCGCCAAGCTCCAGACACCGACGATACATCTCCGGCGTCATCACATTGCCTTCGGCAATAACCGGCAATTTCACCTTCTTAAGCACCTCCTTCAAGAAAGCGAACTCATTCTCATACAGCTTCGTATGGGAGGTATAAGGCGTATAGCCATGCAGCGTCGTAGAGACGCAGTCGAAGCCGAGCACCTCCGCCGCGATTGCTTCTTCGACGGTCGATATATCTGCCATAAGCCGCACGTCAGGTTTTGTCTTGCGGCAATAAGAAACTAACGACGCTATGGTTCCGGAGCCGGGGCGCTTGCGAAGCGTTGCGTCCATTGCGATCATCTCGCAGCCGCTCTCCATTAGCTCGTCAATTTCTGTACGCGTTGCCGTTATAAACACTTCGCTGCCTTCGTATTCGCGCTTCACGATGCCGATCACAGGAAGCTCCACTTCCTGTTTGATCGCCACAATATCCGCTTTCGAGTTGGCTCGTATGCCCAGCGCCCCGCCTTCCTTCGCCGCAAGCGCCATCTTGCTCATGATATACGAGCTGTGAAGCGGTTCATGCTCCAGGGCTTGACATGATACAACCAAACCGCCTTGAATAACGTCAAGCATGATCGGCCCCTCCTTATTTGGCGTTGTATTCGGCGACAAGCGTCAGAATATCGCTATTTAATACGGACAGAGAGTGATGATTTTCTTCGCGAACAGGGAGCAGCGGCAACCGCGGACCTCCAGTCTCGACGCCGCGGAGCGACAGAATGTGTTTGACGGCGCCGTAGAGCGATGGATAGGATAACAATCTCTTAATGATGGCGTTAATCTTATATTGCAGCTCCTGCGCCTCTGTCACGCGATTGTCCAGATACAGCTCGTTCAGCATGCAGAATAATTCTGGCATAACGCCGTAAGTGCCGCCGATTCCGCCGTCCGCGCCCATAATTCTGCCCGCGAGGAATTGCTCGTCCGGCCCGTTGAACACAAGAAAATCTTCGCCGCCCGCAACCTTGTACTGCTGCAGATCGAAGGTGCTTTCGCCGGACATCTTCACGCCAATAACTTTCGGCTGCGCGGCCAGCTTCTCCAGAAGCTTCGGCGACAGCTGGAAACCGGTAGTCTGCGGAATGTTATAGATGATAAACGGCAAATTGCTGCTGTCGATCAACTGCTGCCAGTGAATCTCGACCGCCGCTTCGGACAACCGATAATAGATCGCCGGCACCGCGGAGATCGCGTCCGCGCCGCAAAGCTCGGCGTGCCTAGACAACTCCATGCTTTCACGCGTCGAGCTTGCTCCTACGTGCACGATGACCTTCAGCTCGCCGCGAATTTCCTCCATAACCGCTTCCAACACGAGCTTTCGCTCCACTGCCGTCTGAAGAATTCCCTCTCCTGAGCTGCCGCCGACATACAAGCCTCTAACTCCGGTGCCGACATAATATCTCGCTAACTTCTTGACTCGCTCTGCGTCAACCTCGCCTTGCTCGTTGTAGGCCGAATACATTGCTATATAGATGCCTTGGAACGTCTCGATATTGCTCATAATCATCTCTCCGTCTCTTCTCTGAAATAAGAATATATCGCACCGTACAGCGCGGCTTTGTTGCCGAGCTTTGCTACCGCCAGCTCCGCTTGGGAGAAGCCGCGAGGCAAGCATTTCAACACTTGAAGCTTAATTTTGTCCAGCAAATAATCTCCTTGCTCCGATACGCCGCCGCCGATCACAATAAGTTTCGGATCGGACACGACGATGATGTCCGCGATGCCTCTGGCGATCTCTTCCGTCCACCTGTCGATCACTGCCAAATAAGGCGGGTTACCCGCTTTCGCCTGCTCGAATAACGTAAACCCGCTGCCGTCGAAATCCGGTAACTCACTGTCAGCAACTTTAAGCAGTGCGGACGTAGACGCTCTCTGCTCGTATGTCGTACCGCTATTCTTGTCATACAGGATGTGGCCAATTTCCCCTGCCCGATGATGAGCACCTGTCACCAGCACCCCGCCGCAGAACAATGCGCCGCCGATGCCCGTGCCAATCGTCATGCCAAAGAAATCATCGACCCCTGCCGCAGCGCCTTGCCACCATTCGCCGACAGCCGCAGCGTTCACATCGTTCGCAATTGTCGTATGAACCCCGAAACGTTCTTCGACGGTTCGCTTCAGATTAGTGCCCTTGTACCCAGGAATCGTGCTTCCAGCAAACAAAATTTCCCCGCTCACCGTGTCTACCACACCCGCTGTGCTGATACCAACTCCCTCCGTGGGACCACAGCGGTCGATCATATCCCGGATAATTCCAATAACCGCTTCCGGGATCACAATATTGGCCGCACCCGCCGGCGTCTTCCGCTTATCGTGATAGAGAAGTTCTCCATTGTCCGCAAAAACGCCATATTTGATTTCGGTGCCTCCTACATCGACGCTAACCCATTGCTTCCCCGGCATATGACACCCCTTATTCCTTTACCGCGCCGATCGAGATGCCGCGCGTAAAATATTGCTGAAACAGCATGAAAATGAGCAGCATCGGAATCGCCGCAACTGTCGCACCCGCCATTTTGTAGGCGAAGTTAGGGTTTAAATCCTGCATGAGCGTCGCAATGCCGACCATAAGCGTCTTAATATCCTTATCCTGACCTATAACCAATTGCCACAGGTAGTCGTTCCAGACCTGCACGAAGTTCAGAATGAACAAGGCGCCGATGCCGGGCTTCACGATCGGCAGCATGATTTGCGTAAACGTTCTCACTTCTCCTGCTCCGTCGATTCTTGCCGCTTCACGCAGCGCGTCTGGTGCGGAGTCAAAAAATCCTTTTAGCAGGAAAACTCCGAATGCGGTAGCTACATTGGGCCAAATCATGCCATGTAAATCGTTAACAAGACCCAAATCCTGCACAATGCGGAACAAAGGTACGATCATGACTTCCTTCGGCACCATTAAGCTGGAAATAAACAGGATGAAGATCACGTTTCTCCCTTTAAAGCGCAGCTTCGAGAATGCATAAGCCGCCATGGAGCTTGTTATGACAAGCAACACAGTGGATAGCCCCGCCACATAGAGACTGTTAAACGTCCAGCGCAGGGCCGGCTGGCTCTCGAACACTTCGATATAATTGGACAACGTAAATGTCTTTGGCCACCAATCCGGGGGCATCTTGACGACGTCCGAGCTGTTTTTCATCGAGCTGGTAAATAGCCAGTACAATGGAAACAGATTCAATAGGGCAAAAAGAGTGACAATGAGATTAGAGACGAAATCATACTTTTCTCTTTGTTTTTTGGACTTCATTTTAGGCTGCAGCATGGCATATCCCTCACTTATCCTTGAACATCGCCCGGAGCTGCGGCACCGAGAGAAGCATCGTAATGATGAACATAATCACTCCAACCGCAGATGCGACACCGAGTTGATTGAACTTAAATGCATTGTTGTAGAGATAATACATCATCGTTACGGATGCGTTGTTCGGACCTCCGCCAGTCAGAAGCTGAATGACAACGAATATTTTCAATACGGCAATGATGTTGACAATCGAAATGTAAATCGTTGTCGGTTTTACTAGCGGAATAAGGATTCGGAAGATAACCTGCAAGCGACTCGCGCCGTCCACTTCCGCTGCTTCGAATAGATCCTTCGGCACGCCGATCATGGACGCGATATATAATATGATGGCCTGGCCAACGTTAGTGGCGAACGTGACAAATATAATGACTGGCAGAACCGTGTTCTTGTTCCCAAGCAAGTTGACGACGCTCAGGTCCATCTCCCGGGCCGCGTAAGAAATGAGGCCGTTGGCCGGACTGAGCAGAAAACTCCATACCATACTCATGACGACCATGGATACCATGACCGGAATATAATAGCTTCCACGGATGAAAGACACGTATTTCGCATTTTTGTCGAATACGGCCGATCCAACGAATAAGGAAAAAATGACAGTCAAAAGTACGATAAAAACGACGAATACAACGGTATTGACAATGGATTTAAAAAATACCGGATCGTTAAACAGCGTTGTGTAGTTATCAAACCCTACAAAAGTTTCCTGTTGATACTGCACCTTATAGAAGCTAAGCCTAATTCCTTCGACGATCGGATAGACGATAAACAGCAGGAACAGCAAAAATTGCGGCAAAATGAACAGATAGCCGGTTATATTTTCTTTCAAGTACGGGTTTCTTAATTTCATGGTTATCCGCTACCTTTCTTTCCGGCACCGTGGCTTCACGGACTGTGAACCGCGGCGCCGGAAATGTATTTTGCTTTTTGCCGAAAGGCAGATCTATTTCGCCAAGCTAGAGCTTTCCTTCGCTTTCGCAATCACTTCGTTCCCATTTTTTTGATAGTTGGCGATAGCCTCGGCAGGCGTTCTTTCGCCGATATACAGTGCTTGCAGCTCTGGGAACAGCACCTGTCTAAGCTGGCTATAGCCCGGAACGTTGCCGGTAAAGGAGAACATAAAGGCCGCGTTTTGATCATAAGCAGCAAAGAACGGGTACTGATCCTTGAACTCGTTTACAACGGAAGTGCGGACCGGCACGCTGTTTTTGGATGATTTCACAAGCTCGGGATCCGTGGAGAAAAACTTGATGAAGTCTTTCGCTACTTCTTCGCGTTTGGCGTCGCCCGTCTTGAATGCGCTTGCGCCGACTACGTAAGTGAACGTAAGCGGGTCTCCGCTCTCGGATGGGATGTTCGCCATTCGAATGTCAAACTTCGGCGCTTTGCCTGACTCCATATCCGCTTTCGCGTTGTTAAACAGAACGGCGTTCGTAAAGCTAACCGCTAGTTGTTGGTTTTGGAACATGGCGTTCGCGTCGTTGGAAGACACGGATTCAGCGCCAGGATTGGTATAGCCGTTGTCATACATCTTTTTCAGCCACTCTGCAGCCTTCACGCCATTTTCGTCATTCAGCATAATGTTGCCGTTGTCGTCAAAGAAGCGATTGCCGAACATTCTCAGGTAGGCCAGATTCCATGTATCGCCTTGAGTGTTTAGCGCATAAAGCGCCATTGGATAAGCATTGGAGTATTTATCCTTGGGCAATTTATTTTTTAAAGCGTCCAATATTTGCTCATACTCCGCAAGCGACCATGTCTTAATTTCGGTTTCGCCGCCAATAAAGCTCTCCAGTCCGGCAGCTTTAAACATTTCGGCATTATAAGCTAATGTTCCCGGATTATGGGCAAAAGGATAGAAATAAACGTCGTCGCCAAACGTTACGTTATCCCAGTAACCTTGCGCAATATCGCTTCGAGCCTCGTCATCGACAATGTCCGTGAGCGGAAGCAACGCGCCGCGATGTGCGTAATCTCCCATGGCGAACACACTTTCAAAGAATACGTCGGGAGGCGTTCCGCCGCTTAAGTTGACGTTAAGCAGCTCGTCCCGCTGATCGCCGGCAATGACTTCCACGTTAACTTTGGCATCGTATTTGTCATACTGAGCTGAGAATTTCTCGGCTGCATTTTTGAAGAAGCTATCGTAATCCGCTCCCTCCTCCATTGCATCAAGGACGCCTTTCCATTGCGGAGTTAGCCAGACGGATATTTCTACAGATTCTTTTGAGCTGCCATCGGCGCCGCCATTACCTGAGGTTCCGGAGTTTTTATTGCTGCCGATATTGCCGGAGCAACCAGTTACAAGAGCAAGGATAAGAACGAATACGAAACTGACTTGCCATACATGTTTTTTTAGCATGTGAAGTAAAGCCCCCTTAGACGTTTTATTATGTGTCTTGCCGTCTTGCAATTACAACGCTTACAATTGCAACAAATCATGGCGAATCTTCATAACAACCTTGCGGATCGTCGACGCCGCCGACTCTGAAAGCCCCGGACGATGCAAGTCTTCTGGATAGTCATAACCTGCGCGTACATCTCGTCTCCCTGAATTGGGTATTTGCCGTCCTCCAGCTTATCAAAATCAGTCTCTGCCAAATAATCAAGCGCTTTCAATAAGAGCGGATGGACGAAATGTCGTTCGTCAGGCCAATGCTTGAGCGAACCTGTAATCATGAGAATGCTCACCCCCCAATTATTTGAAAGACTTCTCCATTAATGAGAAGGCTTCTGTGCCTTATTATAGACTCGCGATAATGTGGGGGACAGGAACTCCTTTTCGCATTTTCTTCACAATTTTTATCCCTTCATCAAAATGTTCACAACATTAAGATTTATTTTATGAAAACGTTCACATTCTTTCGATATGACTCGATTTGCTCCCATATAACGCTCTATATTTTTGCGGGCTGACTCCTTTGATTTTTTTGAATATACGCCCAAAATAGTTCGTGTTCTCATAGCCTACCTTCTCGGAGATAATATAGCTCGGCCAATCCGTCTCGATCAGAAACGACGATGCCTTCTGTATTCGAAGAACGTTCAGCCAATCGGTAAAGGTTGAGCCAGTCTCTTTTTTGAACAGCGTACTCAAATAAGCTTCGCTCATATTAATCATTCCGGCAGCGGTTCGAAGTGACAAGCTTTCCGCATAATGTTCTTCCATATAACCCAGCAGCTTCTTAATATCAGCGCGTAAAGCTTCCTTCGATAAAGAGCTGTCCTCTCTTTCCATTGCGCTCTTTTTAAGCTCGGCTATTTGCTCAACCACCTCTTGCCAGTGATAAATCGGACCGTTCGTGTATCCGCTTAATGTAATGCCGAGCAGACTCCGCGACGCATACGCAAGATGGTCGATACGGGACTTCAGCTTGACCCGATCTCCGTCTTGCAATGACAAAATAGCCGCTAATCCGACCTTATCCGTCTGAACCGGTCCGGCGTGCAGAATACCTTGAAGCTCGGCTTCAACCAAATGCTTGATGAGCTGAGCAATGGAATGCTTCGGAACGCCCTCACGGATTCCTCTGACATACAACAGCAATATATAGCTATTTTCTGGCAGAGGATCCACCGCTTCGGGGAAACTTTCCGCCTTGGTCGACATCGCCAATTGGAGAAGTCGGTTCCCAGAATTTTGCTCTATATCCCCCGCAGCTCCTGACTTCTCCTTCTCTATATGGTTTTCTTGATTCCGTTGTACTTTGACGCTTGCTTCAACCAGCAATTTCAGCAACTCCGAAGGTTTGAGCGACGTCTTAAGTAAATAATCCTCCACGCCAAGCTTCATAGCCTTGCGCACATAATCGAATTCGTTATGACTGCTAAGCACGATGATCAGCGTGCTCGGATAACGTTCCTTCACCTTCTCGATCAATTCAAGTCCGTTCATATTCGGCATGACGATATCGGTAAGCAAAATGTCAGGAGGTCCGTCCGCCACCATCAGTTCCAGCGCTTTAGAACCATCCGACGCGTACCCCATAAATTCAAAGCCGTGCTCCTCCCATTGAATGAGCGACTTCACTCCGAGACGAACCAGCATCTCGTCGTCCACAAGCATCACTTTATATATCATTGCTCGTTCCCCTCTCTGCTTTCCTCGCAGGCAATGTAATCGTAATCGTTGTCCCCATTTCCGGATTGCTCGATATCGAAAGTCCGTAATCGTTACCGTATTGCATTCGAATCCGATCATGCACGTTTTTCAAGCCGATTCGCTTAGGCGGCGGGTCTTCTGAGCCCAACGACAACCGCTTCTCGAGCTCCTTCATTCGTTCAGGGACAATGCCAGGACCATTGTCAGACACGGTCAAGATGAACCTATCTTTTTCCCGAACCCCCTTAATAACGATCAGCCCCGGTTTATCGATCTGCTCAATTCCATAAATGAGGCTGTTCTCAATGACAGGCTGCAGCATAATGCGGATAACCTCCTGGTCCATGAGATCATTAGAAATTTCAATTTTTAATGATAGCTTGTCATGATATTTCATCTTCATGAGCCCAACATAATTTTCGATATAATCGATTTCTTCCCTTAACGGAATCAGGCTTCCCCCCCTGCCGATGCTTCCCTCCAGTATACCGCCCAAGTTGGATAGCATGTCTCCGACATCGCCGTTTCCCCGTATATATGCCATCCACTTAATATTGTTCAGCGTGTTTAGTATAAAATGAGGGTTAATCTGGGCTTGCAGCGCCCGAAATCTCATCTCTTCCTTCTGCTTGTATTCGTCCTTGACACGAGTCAGAAGACCGCGAATTTCTTTGACCATCTTGTTGTAGGTCTCGATTAGCGACGCGATTTCATTGGGTCCGGCAACGGCGATAGCCGAATAGAACTGCATGGCTTCGAGCTCCAGCATCCTCTTTTTGAGCAGCTTGAGAGGTTTTGTAATATTGTAGGAAATCGACAAGGTAATGATTGTAAACAAAATAAATATAACCAGGATGATTTCGATATTGGCTCGTCGAATATCGAAAATCTCTTTAAACACGGTGTCGTAGGATACAACTTGAACAATCTTCCAGCCGTTAAGCGAAATGGTATTGTGATTGACGATCCATTTGCCGCTTTCCATCTCCAGTATGGTCTGCCCGTCATACGCCGACATCACTCGCCGGGTATCGATTTCCTTGGGCAGAGGTTTCCCAATCATTTCCCTGGAAGGGCTTGAAACGACTACTCCTTCCCCGTTCACGAGGTAAACGCTGCCCTCAAGTCCGGTCAGATAAGTCCAAATATCCTCTTCCTTAACACTAAAAGCGATCATCCCGATATTTTTTGAGGTTTGCAGATCAGTAATCGTTCTAGCGAGTGTAATAATCGGTTCGCGGTCCGAGTACAGCATGTCTTGGTCATTAAACATCCAACGATGCTGATACGGCTCCTCGAGCATATGCCGATACCATTCAGATGCTGTGTATTCCTCATATAAATGCGGAAAGATATAACTTGTACTCAGCCAATTTCCTTTTAAATCGAAAACCGTCACGTATGAATTGGTGAAATACGAGCTGAACGGCCGATGCAGCACTTCATTGTTCAACCTCAGTTTCTCGTAATCGGTTAACGCATCCGGATTTTTGAGCAACTCGATCATCTCGGGGGCGACCGTGATTTCGACGGAGGACTTAAGGATATCTTCCAGAAACAGCCGAATGTTAAGATTGACTAAGAATAGCGCATCCTGAGCCGAACGTCCGATTTTGCGTTCGATGACCCTCTCCAACGGTTTGTCCATCAAATAGAAAGTGAGCAACACAGGGATGATCAGAAACAAGATTATGAAGAAAAAAATTCGATTATGTATGGAGTTCCACCGTCTCAATGCATTATTGATCGTCTGCATACCGTCCCTCTTCCCGTACTTGCTCCTGCCGCGTATCATTTTATTTTCTCCTTAAAGTCCGATTTGTATGAGGCTAAAAGCCTCCCAGAATCATGCCACGCTATTGGCCAGGGAGCCATTATGCTGATGCTAAATAAAAAAGTCGACTTAACCGTTATCTATTTAGTCTGTACTGCCTTATCTTACGACAGGGGCAATATGATATACTTTGCACAATACATCGATTAATTCATATGATCATACAGGTTGTTGCACATATTTGGACTTTATTTCCGCTTCGCCGAGCGTCGCATGACAGAGCCAGCAACCCGAATGCAAACTGATATACGAAGGCACGGTCAACGTTATTTCAATAAGGTATCCCCATGAAAGCCCTCTCATGCTTCAGCTTCCGAAGTAAAACATCAATATTGGCGGTGTAAAAATGACATCCTTTCTTCAATTGAATACAATCTTCCTCAGTATGGTCATGGAGGCCATTCCATTCGTGCTGGTCGGCGTGCTGATCTCCGGACTTATCCAATCGTTCATTACCGAACGCTGGATTGCCCGTATCATGCCGAAGAATCGTATCCTTTCGTCTTTGTTCGGTTGCAGCGTCGGCATCCTCTTCCCTTCCTGCGAATGCGGCATTGTGCCGATCACGCGCCGGCTGCTTGGAAAAGGTGTACCTCTCAATGCTGGCATTGCCTTTATGTTAACGGGGCCGGTCGTTAATCCCATCGTATTGTTCTCGACTTACGTAGCCTTCGGCAATGATTGGCGGGTCGTCGCGATTCGGGCCGGGATGGCATTTGCCGTCGCGTTGTTCACCTCCGTCACCATCTCTCTGATCTTCCCTGCGTTGCCTTTGCGTCATGCCATACAGGAGATGGCGGCCGCGTCCACGCCACTGTCTGAAGTGCCTTCTAGAGCGACTATGCCGCTTCATCGCAAGCTCGGCTCCGTTCTGACCCATTCCGTCGAGGAATTTTTCTCCGTAGGCAAATATTTGGTGCTTGGCGCATTCATCGCGGCTAGCATGCAAACATTCATCCCGACTTCGTCGCTGCTTCATATCGGCAGCAATCCCGTTATGGCATCGCTTGTTATGATGGGACTAGCCTTTACGATGTCGTTATGCTCGGAAGCCGATGCCTTTATCGCCTCTTCGTTCCGCAGCAGCTTCTCGTTAGGTTCGATCTCTGCCTTCCTTGTGTTCGGCCCTATGATCGATATCAAAAATACGCTTATGCTGCTCGGCACCTTCAAGTCCAAATTCGTCATCGTGCTTATCGCCCTCGTCAGCGTCAGCACCTTGACTGGATCCATAATCGTGGGGAGGTTGATTGGATGATTCGTTTCTTCATCCTGCTTGGCTTTGCGTTAATGTTCTCGATCATTCACCAGAACGGCCAACTGAATATGTACATCAATACCAAATACGCTTATTTGTCCATCAGCGCCATCGTGCTCCTGCTTTTACTGGCAGCCGTGGAGTTTGTCCGCGTATATCGTCTTGACAAGGACAAAGAGACGAGACAAGCTTGCGAGAGCGCTAACAACCATACGCACCATCATGAACACCATGACCAAGAAAAGGGCCTTCATCGCCATCATCATGATCAAGCTCACCAACACGATCATGACGACCATTACGGCCTCGATCACTCGCATGAACCAACTGTAAGATGGAAGCGAGTTGTCGGCTACCTTATCCTGTTCGTCCCGATCTGCACAGGCATCTTCCTGCCCGTACAGACGCTGGATTCCAGCTTCGTCAAGGCCAAGGGGTTCTCGTTCCCGACGCCTCAAGAGATCGATGCCGGATCGCCCGGCGAGCACCAGTTCCTGAAGCCGGATTCCAGCGTCTTCTATGGCAAAGAAGGGTATGATCGGCTTAAGAACAAGGAGCTTGCCGAATTTGTCGGGCAGTCGGAAATCCAGCTTGATGATAGCAATTATATGAAAGGGATGGAGGTCATCTACAACTTCCCTGCGAATTTATGGGCGACCGTCTTTCTTTCACCGGATTTACCTACAAAGGAGAGCAAGCAGATGGAGAACATTACTTCCTTTTTCGATTCGGTTTCATTCATTGCGTGGCAGATTCCGGCGTATTCGGCATGCTGGTGGAGTTCCCCAAAGGCGCTTTCTTCAACGATGACGAATGGGTAAAGGTAACCGGCAAGCTGTCCTCCCAATATTATCAGCCCTTTAAACAAACGATCCCCGTGCTGCGTGTCGAATCGTGGGAGTCTATTCCGCAGCCAAGCGATCCGTACGTCTATCGTAATTATTAAAAAGAGCATTCCAGGCCAGTAAGCTTGGAATGCTCTTTTTATTCAACTCATTCCGTTGGCAAGAACTCATTAATTGGTGCGGGATTAAGCCCTGTTTGGCCATCAAGCCCCTTAAATTCGTAACCTTGCCTCCTGGCCTCGTCAATTATGTTGCCAAGAGCCTCGGCATTATCCTTCGACACGGAATGCAACAATAGGATGGCGCCGGGATGAAGCTGTTTGGTTACCTGCTCGAACGCGTACGCTCCCCCGCGCTGCGCATTGACATCCCAATCCTTGTAGGCGATCGACCAGAATACGCTCGTGTAACCATGACGTTTGCTGACGGCGAGTACATGATCGTTAAAGATGCCTCTCGGCGGTCTAAGAAAGGTCATGCTTTGCTGGCCAGTGAGTCCTTCAACCTGTTCCTTCACTTTCGCCAGCTCGGAGGCGATCTGACTCTCCGATAACTGCGTCATATCCGGATGGCTCCAGGAATGATTGCCGATAAGATGCCCATCCGCAGCCATACGTTTAAGCAGTTCCGGCTGATCCTTTACAAAATGCCCCGTTACAAAAAATAACGCGGGCACGTTTTTTTGCTTGAGCACGTCTAATATTCGAGGCGTATAACCGTTCTCGTAACCGTTATCGAAGGTTAGAAACAACTCCTTCTTTGTCGTGTCCCCGAGGAAAAGCGCGCCGTTTTTTGATAAAACCGGCTTAAATCCCTCCTCATCAATCGACGGCAGCGAGCCGTTAACGCTTTTTTTGAAACCGAAGTGATACGCGCCCGGCGATGCGTCAATCCTATTCCCGCCGACTGGCCAAACCGCCAGCCCCAGTCCTAATACGATAAAGACCGTCTGAACTATCCATTTAGTCAATGCGAATGCACACTCCTCTCTGTAACGATTTTCTGACAGCATTCTCTGTAAATAGCTTCCCCCGGACAGGGCATTCTGATTACAACAAAAAAATACTGACGCCGTTATGCAGCGTCAGTATTCGTTATAAGTTCATTTAATTTTTTCGTAAATGGTCGGGATGACACGATTTGAACATGCGACCCCCTGGTCCCAAACCAGGTGCTCTACCAAGCTGAGCTACATCCCGTGAAACGAATGGAGCGGAAGACGGGAATCGAACCCGCGACCCTCGCCTTGGCAAGGCGATGCTCTACCGCTGAGCCACTTCCGCAAAAAGCTGGTGCCGTCGAGAGGACTTGAACCCCCAACCTACTGATTACAAGTCAGTTGCTCTACCAGTTGAGCTACAACGGCACAATATGGTGACCCGTAGGGGATTCGAACCCCTGTTACCTCCGTGAAAGGGAGGTGTCTTAACCCCTTGACCAACGGGCCATACAAATTATGTAGCAAAAGCTACGGAGAAGGAGGGATTCGAACCCTCGCACCACTTACGCAGTCTAACCCCTTAGCAGAGGGTCCCCTTGAGCCACTTGGGTACTTCTCCAGGAAATGGCTCCCCGAACAGGACTCGAACCTGTGACAACTCGATTAACAGTCGAGTGCTCTACCAACTGAGCTATCAGGGAATATGTTTCAATGTTTGCACATTGAAAACTGGATACGAAAGTTTAGCTGAATCTTTAGCTTGCTTACCGGTTGTATGACCAAATAAGCGATTAGGATAAGCCCTCGACCGATTAGTATTCGTCAGCTCCACACATTGCTGTGCTTCCACCCCGAACCTATCAACCTCGTCGTCTTCAAGGGGTCTTACATACTGGGAAATCTCATCTTGAGGGGGGCTTCACGCTTAGATGCTTTCAGCGCTTATCCCGTCCGTACTTGGCTACCCAGCGGTGCTCCTGGCGGAACAACTGGTACACCAGCGGTACGTCCATCCCGGTCCTCTCGTACTAAGGACAGCTCCTCTCAAATTTCCTACGCCCGCGACAGATAGGGACCGAACTGTCTCACGACGTTCTGAACCCAGCTCGCGTACCGCTTTAATGGGCGAACAGCCCAACCCTTGGGACCTACTTCAGCCCCAGGATGCGATGAGCCGACATCGAGGTGCCAAACCTCCCCGTCGATGTGGACTCTTGGGGGAGATAAGCCTGTTATCCCCAGGGTAGCTTTTATCCGTTGAGCGATGGCCCTTCCATTCGGTACCACCGGATCACTAAGCCCGACTTTCGTCCCTGCTCGACTTGTAGGTCTCGCAGTCAAGCTCCCTTATGCCTTTGCACTCTTCGAATGATTTCCAACCATTCTGAGGGAACCTTTGGGCGCCTCCGTTACATTTTAGGAGGCGACCGCCCCAGTCAAACTGCCCGCCTGACACGGTCCCCGTACCGGATTCACGGTACCAGGTTAGAACTCCGATACGATCAGGGTGGTATCCCAACGGCGCCTCCACCGAAGCTGGCGCTCCGGCTTCAAAGGCTCCCACCTATCCTGTACAGATCGTACCAAAGTCCAATATCAAGCTGCAGTAAAGCTCCATGGGGTCTTTCCGTCTTGTCGCGGGTAACCTGCATCTTCACAGGTATTAAAATTTCACCGGATCTCTCGTTGAGACAGCGCCCAATTCGTTACGCCATTCGTGCGGGTCAGAATTTACCTGACAAGGAATTTCGCTACCTTAGGACCGTTATAGTTACGGCCGCCGTTTACTGGGGCTTCGGTTCACAGCTTCGGGTTGCCCCTAACCGCTCCCCTTAACCTTCCAGCACCGGGCAGGCGTCAGCCCGTATACTTCGCCTTACGGCTTCGCACAGACCTGTGTTTTTGCTAAACAGTCGATTGGGCCTTTTCACTGCGGCCCCCTCGGGCTATTCACCCTACCGAGGCACCCCTTCTCCCGAAGTTACGGGGTCATTTTGCCGAGTTCCTTAACGAGAGTTCTTCCGCGCGCCTTAGCATGCTCTGCTCGCCTACCTGTGTCGGTTTGCGGTACGGGCACCATCACCTGGCTAGAGGCTTTTCTTGACAGCCGGAGTACATGACCTTCGCTACTGCAATTTTCGCTCCCCATCACAGCCCAGCCTAACGACTTGCGGATTTGCCTACAAGTCAGCCTCACTGCTTGGACGGGCTATTCCATCAGCCCGCGTCACTGCCCTTCTGTGTCACCCCATTGCTCATAACGGCTTACGGTGGTACAGGAATTTCAACCTGTTGTCCTTCCACTACGCCTTTCGGCCTCGCGTTAGGTCCCGACTTACCCTGAGTGGACGAGCCTTCCTCAGGAACCCTTAGGCTTTCGGCGGACAAGATTCTCACTTGTCTTTTCGTTACTCATACCGGCATTCTCACTTGAATACAGTCCACCAGTCCTCACGGTCCAACTTCAATCCGTATTCAACGCTCCCCTACCCAATGCAGCAAGCTGCAATGTCATAGCTTCGGTGGTGTGTTTAGCCCCGTTACATTTTCGGCGCAGAGTCACTCGACCAGTGAGCTATTACGCACTCTTTAAATGGTGGCTGCTTCTAAGCCAACATCCTGGTTGTCTGTGCAACTCCACATCCTTTCCCACTTAACACACACTTGGGGACCTTAGCTGATGATCTGGGCTGTTTCCCTCTTGACAATGGATCTTAGCACTCACTGTCTGACTCCCGGTAAGCATGTCAATGGCATTCGGAGTTTGACTAGACTTGGTAACCCTTGGCGGGCCCCGCACCCAATCAGTGCTCTACCTCCACGACACTCATAACCGAGGCTAGCCCTAAAGCTATTTCGGGGAGAACCAGCTATCTCCGAGTTCGATTGGAATTTCTCCGCTACCCCCACCTCATCCCCGCACTTTTCAACGTGCGTGGGTTCGGGCCTCCAGTGCGTGTTACCGCACCTTCACCCTGGACAGGGGTAGATCACACGGTTTCGGGTCTACGACCACGTACTCAAATCGCCCTATTCAGACTCGCTTTCGCTGCGGCTCCGGCTTTCCACCTTAACCTTGCACGTAATCGTAACTCGCCGGTTCATTCTACAAAAGGCACGCCATCACCCATTGATCGGGCTCTGACTTCTTGTAAGCGCACGGTTTCAGGTTCTTTTTCACTCCGCTCCCGCGGTGCTTTTCACCTTTCCCTCACGGTACTGCTTCACTATCGGTCACCAGGGAGTATTTAGCCTTGGCAGATGGTCCTGCCGGATTCCGACGGGGTTTCACGTGTCCCGCCGTACTCAGGATACACCTCGGAGAGAATGGACTTTTGGGTACAGGGCTTTTACCTGCTATGGCGGGCCTTTCCAGACCTCTTCGCCTAACCCATTCCTTTGTAACTCCATGTGAGATGTCCTACAACCCCAAGGAGCAAGCTCCTTGGTTTGGGCTAATCCGCGTTCGCTCGCCGCTACTGACGGAATCACTTTTGTTTTCTCTTCCTCGGGGTACTTAGATGTTTCAGTTCCCCCGGTATGCCTCTTCTTGAGCTATGTATTCACTCAAGAGTAACTGGACATTACTCCAGCTGGGTTTCCCCATTCGGAAATCCCCGGATCAAAGCCTGCTTACGGCTCCCCGAGGCGGTATCGTTGTTCGCCACGTCCTTCTTCGGCTCCTGGTGCCTAGGCATCCTCCGTGCGCTCTTACTAGCTTAACCTAGTATTTGCTGCGATCGCTTCTCCGAATTGCTTCGGAAAATACGGCCGCTTTTAATCCAGCTAAAGGATGTTTCAGCAGAAGATTTTCATCTTCTTTTTACTTTCGTTATCCAGTTTTCAAGGTGCAAGTCCCATCTCGTTCGACAGGAATTTCATCTTATCACAGCCAATCGACAATATCAACCATCAGTTCCTGGTAATTTTATCGATTTTCCGCAAAAAAATACGGTGCTTTCGCACCTGCTCGGCGTTGACTATTCATTACCGGATGAATCATGACTTAAGG